>JAUXZS010000061.1 GCA_030692515.1 Bacteroidota bacterium | reverse complement strand
CTGTATTAACACAGCCTACAGAACTTGTAACGGTAACGGTATATACACCAGACATTCCCAGAGTTGCATTAGGAATAATAGGGTTTTGCGAAGTAGAACTATATCCTAAAGGTCCTGACCAAGTATAAGTTGAACCAGCTAGCGAATTCGAAAATAAATTTATAGGTGTATTTAAACATACCGTTGCGCCTGTTATACTAATCGTTGGTGTTGGATTAATAGTAATAGAGGATGTAACTGTTGCAGTACAGCCATTAATTGAAATCGCCGTTAATGTGTAAATACCACTATTTACTGGTGATGCTGGATTAATAGTAGGGTTTTGAAGTGTTGAAGTAAATGCAGATGGGCCTGTCCAAGAATATGTATTACCGCCACTTCCGTTTAAATTTAAAGCTTGTCCATTACAAACTGGACTATTGCTGGTTAAAGTAGGACTAGGTAAAGGGTTAATAGTTAATAAACTGCTTGTTGAAGCAGAACATCCATTAGCAGATGCAGTTAAGGTATAAACTCCTGTTGCTAGCGTGCTAGCATTAGTTATTGTTGGATTTTGAAGTAAGCTAGAAAACCCATTTGGACCTAACCAACTATATGTTGCACCACCACTAGCAGTTAAATTTAAATTATTATTTGCACAAATAGGCGCATTACTTCCAATAATAGGAATAGGCACTGCGAAAACCGTTACGTTTGCAATTGCTGTGTTTTTACAACCAGCAGTACTTGTTACAGTAACGGTATACGGACCGGTCATTAAAGTTGTGGAGTTTACTATTACCGGATTTTGAAGGTTTGATGTAAAACCAGCCGGCCCTGACCACGAATAGGTTGAGCCTGCAAGCGAATTAGCTGTTAGATTAATTGCTGAGCCAGCACAAACAGTTGCATTGGCTGTTGTAACAGTAGGCGTAGGGTTAACAATAACTTGTGTAGTTTGAGTTCCGGTGCAACCTAAAGCATTTGTAAAAGATACAGAATATATTTGTGTTGCTGGAGGGCTTGCTACAACATTAGGGCCGTTAGTTGTATTTAATCCGGTTGGTGGACTCCAAGTATAAGTTGAAGCACCTCCTGCGGTTAAATTTGCACTAAATGTTGGACAGATTGTTCCACTATTTAAGGTTATTGGTAATAGAGGAGAAGTAATAACATTAACTGTTGCTGTTCCCAATTTACAACCGGTTGCATCTTTTACGGTTACAGTATAAATACCCGCAGCTAAACCTGTTGCTACAGAAGTACTTTGTGCTGAAGGAGTCCAAGTATAAGTAAAAGGTGCTGGGCCGCCAATAGCTGTAACAGTTGCATTTGAAGTTGGACAAGAAGGAGTACTCATGGCGGTAACCGTTAAGCCACTTGCCGGAGCAGGGCAAACCTGACATGCTGTTCTGTAATATAATCCCTCGGCAACTATATTAAAACAATCTCCTCCACTAGAAAGTCCAAACGCCGTGGTGTTCTGGCCCGCAGTAACAGCAGGGGCTGCTGCCATTATAATATTATCCCACCAATCTTGACTTGCAGTTGGATAAGCAAAATTTGTAACAGCGCTATTCATAAAGCAATTTGCTGGACCAATATTTTGTAAATCGCCTACAATCATAAAAGCATTAGCGAAGGTTGAAGCAGCACAGGCGCTCCAACCTGTTATATTATTATTGATTTGTCCTCCAACACCAACTTGACAACCATCGCCAATTACTATATGACCAGTGTATGCTTGAGTAAGATCTTGATAAACAATTACGATACTCGCGCCATCCATATCATTACCCGCAACAGGCGGATTTGTAGGAATACCCGAAACATTATAATTTCCGTTACCACTTATTAAAGCTGTAATATCAGCCCTGTAGTTAAAAGTTCCAGTATATCCCCAGCATTTATCAACATGTGTACCTATCATTGTCATAGGGAATACCGAAGCTGTCGCAACTGGATTTGAAACAGTGGCATTAATAGCAATACCATTACCTGAACCACCAACATATAAAAAAGCTTTTAAAATTACAGCGCAAACTGGGATTCCAGAAATACTGATAGCAGCCGGTTGATTTAAACCAGGTTGAGGCAGCCTTTTCCCTAATTTTACTTTCCCTAAAACATAATTAACTCCACAAGCCGATGCAACATAACTATTGCCAATTGTACCGTTACCATTCATGACTGAATTATTTCCACCGCCCTTTGGATTACTGGTTACTATGCACGTAGGACATGTCGTTCCTGGTATATAGGGATTTAACGTGTATGTTTGTGCTTTGCCACAAAGTATTGAAAGAATTGCAATACAAAAAGTGATTGATTTATAGAGATTTTTCATTTTTAAAAACAATTAATGTTTAACTAAAAAGAATAGAGAAATTATAAGGTTACTTTATTCTATTAAGTTACCATATATTAACAACGATTAATATTTATTAAATAACCTAAACTTATATTCCAATAGATAAAAGAGTAGTTTCACCAAAAAAAAACGAATTGAATTTTCTAAATAGGTTTAGAAAATAATAATAAAAACAGATAGCGTAGTTTTTTTAATAAAAAAACCACATCTTTTTTAGATGTGGTTTAAATGTTTTTAAAAAGAATTTTTTTGATTTAAATCTAAAAAATAGAACCAATTACATGCATCAATTTTTCAACCTGACTATGCCATAGTAATTTGGCTGATTCACGTTCTGAATTTGTATCTGCAAAATCAGTAATTATTAATGATATATCGTTTGTTAATTCATCTCTTTGTATTTTAAACTCAAAATAACTTCCATCATTTTTATCTACCCATTGAAAACGAACTAAAACAACATCAACTGTTTTTAATAAACGAGCTTGTTGCATTTGCCCATCCCAAATAAATGTGTAAATTCCATTACGAATATTTACATCATCACAAAACCATTCAGATAAACCGCTTGGAGTGGATAAAAATTCATAAAGCATGTCTGCAGAAGCATGAACAATAAACTCTAATTCGAATTTGCCATTAGGCTCTTTTTCTGGTTTAATTGCGTAAGAGTCTGTTTTCTTTATAGGATTAGTAATAGAACTAGAAATAGACGCGATTTTTGACTGCGAAATTTCTACTTTTTCTTTTTTTGGAATTGTATTTGTAATTGCTAAAACTTCGGTGGATGGAGTAGACTCCTTTAATTGTTTTCTTGTAAATGGTTCTGATATTTTTTCTTCCTTAACAGTAGGAGAAGTTTTTTTAATAACAACAGGCTTAACAATTTCCTTTTTGCTTACTGCTTTTTTTGGTTCAACTTTTTTAGGAATTACTTTTACTGCAGGTTTTTTAGGTTCGATTTTTTTCAATATAGGTTTTTTAGTAACAATTGTTTTTTTAGCAGATGTTTTTTTAATAGCTTTTGCTTTAACTACCTTTATTGGTTTTTTGGCGATAGGTTTTTTTGTTGCAACTTTTTTCTTTGCAACTACTTTAGTTTTTTTCACCACGGGTTTTACCGCTTTCTTTTTAGGCGCCGGCTTAGAAGCCGATTTTTTAACTACATTTTTTTTAACAACTTTTTTTGTTGCTTTAGCAGTTTTTTTCGTGTTGCTTTTTTTCACAGACGAAACCTTCTTTTTATTCGACATATTCCAAAATTTTGTGAAATATATAAATTTTTCACAACAAAGCAAATAGAAATTAAATAAATTTTTTGTTTTGGCTATTATAAACCTTTGTTTTATATTTGCGCCCTCACAAAAATGGCGGGGTAGCTCAGCTGGTTAGAGCACAGGATTCATAACCCTGTTGATAAGTTCTTTATAATGCTTATTTTACAGGTGATTGATAGATTTTAAGAGGATGCGGTTTCCACATGGTTTCCACATTTTTTGAAGAAAATCGGTAGGGTGGATAACCCTGCAACCAATGAGGGGCAAGGGGCGTAGAAGATTTTAGTTTAGAAATTGAAAATACAGAATAAAAAGTTCATTTAAAGAAGAAAAATAAGAGGTCGCAAGTACTATATTTGCAAAAAAAATTTGGCGAGGTAGCTCAGGTGGTTAGAGCGCAGCATTCATAACGCTGAGGTCGAGAGTTCAAGTCTCTCTCTCGCTACAAAAAAGAAAAGCCCGATCATTCATTTGATCGGGCTTCTTTTTTGGAAAAAAATATTTATTATTTGCGGAGCAGCTCTTTTTCGATGTCAAAGAAAAATCCCGGATTAACACCATAATCTATAATCATGGCCCATAACAATATCATAGGGACTTCCTGGACACCGGTTGCTATTTTAGTCATTACTACCTTTCCGTAACCATACTGCACAGCAAAATCATCATAGGTATCGAAAACTCCTTTTTGCTTTAACTTATTATAAGCCTCAATAAACTTATGGCTTACAATATTTTTCTCTTTAAAGTCCCCGGTAAATTTTTTAGACTTTTTTTTAATGTCTTTTGCCATCATGTATAATTTTAGCAGCAAATTAAAATTTTATTTCTCAATAGAAGGGCGTTTATAGTGCATTGAAGCCCCATTTTATCCTTTTGTATTGTTTTTTTGATTTTTGTCTGATTCCATGAATTTAATCAGCTTTTCTTGCATCTCAATTATTTTTTTATCCTTAGCTATTTCCCTCTCGTAACGGTCAGCCGTTTTTTTTAAATCCATGATCTCATTTGCCATTTGCGTATTTCGCTTTTGAATATCATCAATGTTTTTCAATATTTCCTTTCTGTCCTTTGCAGGTATTCCCTGCGTTATCTTTTCTACCTTGTAATAGACATCTCCGTTATTAGCTACTGCCTGGCCCGTTAAAAGAACATTGTTTTGTCCTCCATTAATAGTTCCACCGTTAATGGTAGTTTCTTCCCGTTGAAGTTTTTCTGTCTTTAAACCATCTTCCACAAGAATATGATTGGCATTTATACCAAGCAGGTTTACAGCTTTCCAAAGCATCTCAATATCCACATACCTGTTTTCAGAAGGATTTTTAATTTTTGAAAATTCTGCCTGATCTTCATCTATCCTCATTGCGAATTCTCGTTGATTTCTTACAACATCTTTTTCTATCGCTTCAGCTACCATTTTAAAAAATCTATCTGAAACAACCCGTTTTATGGATACTTCAGAATTATTTTTCTTACTTCTAACAGTTTGTTTCATAGTTAGTTATGTTTAAAATATTTCTTTTTCGGAAATATTATTTGGAAATATTGCTTTTTATACAATACATTTGCTTCCTTTTACGCAACAAAATATTGTCAAATATACAACAAACTTAGAGAAAAAGAAATAGTATTTTACCAAACTGAGAAAAATGTTTACACAAGAGGATGTTAATATCATTGCAAACGAGCTGCCATCAAGCGCTGTAATAGAAATTTCAAAGAAAACAGGAATTTCCCGCCCTACCATTTATAGGTTCCTAAAAGGTAATAAAATCCGTTCCAGGTTCCAGGAACGCATTTACATAGCCGCATTAAAAATTATTGAGCGGGATAAAATCAAAACGCAAAGGATAAAACAACAACGATCAAGGATTCTGAGCGAAAATTTTGATGCCGATTAATCATTTATTGAATTATTAAAAATATCCGCTATGGAAATAATTGTATTTGAAAAAGAAACTTATTACAGGATGCTTGCAGAGATGAAGCGAACTGTAAAGGATGCTGTTAAAGAAATTAAAACGGAATCTAAAAAAATGACCGATGATGAACAGTGGATAGATGGAAAAGAAGCGCAATTCATCTTAAAGTGTAAAGGTGATAAACTCCGGCAACTGCGGGAGGATGAAAAAATTAAGGTCAGTAAACATGGAAGGAAAATCCTGTATTACAAACCAAGCCTGTTTGAGTTCCTTGAAAGCAACACTGAAAAAAAATACGTTTAATGAAGCACGAAGAAAATCGCAGCCAAACATGGTTCAAAATCCTCACACCGGAAGGACGGGATTTAGATAATGAAATGAAAAAATGGTTTCTCCCTGAAGGTGTTAAAAAGGGAGAATGGTTTACTTCCGGTTGCAGAATTGGAACCTGGCTGGTTTTAAATCCAAAAGAATTTATGCAGAAGACTAACAGGGTTTTTGTTGTTGAATTAGATGGTGAAGAACCAATCATTGAACTGCCGGGAATTATTTGGGTTAGAAAAGTTCGATTAGTCAGAGAAGCGACCAACCTCGATCTCAAACGTTTTGGTATTTACCGGGCCTTCCGACAAATTATTTAATAATCAAATTTAGTATGCAAATAAAAACACTTACATGGACTTATATCGGAAAAGAGCATTGCCTCTGGACTGGCAGGATGGATGGACTGTTTAGCCATATCCAGTTTTTTATAACACTTACTGGCCGGGATCCGGAGGAATATTTCATACGAACAGATACCAACGGTATTCCCAATGAAACCTGCATCGGGCTGGAGGACACAAAAAAGAAAGCGCAGGATTTACTGAATAGTTATGCAATCGGAATGATGTTCCAATGAAAAATATTTTCAGAGCAATAGTATCAACAATGAATAAAACATTTTACCTGGTTAGGATGCGTAAAAGCTATAACATACCTGATAAGAAAAACTATAAAGTTATTTCGTTGGGCTTAGGACAACAGTCCACAGCACTTTATCTAATGAGCAGTATCGGGTTTGTTGAACGGGCAGACTTTGCCATATTCTCCGATACAGGCTCCGAAAGTAAAGCAACCTATGAACATTTAAAATGGCTAAAAAACTGGCAAAAAGAAAACGATGGCATACCTATCATTCAAACGGGAAAGAAATCTCTGTACAGCGACTTAATTCACGGTACAAACAAATCAGGCAATCGCTTTGCTTCCATACCCGCTTTCACGAAAGACGAGAACGGGAATGTAGGAATACTTAAACGACAATGCACAGAAGAATATAAAACGCAAGAGATCTACAAAGTCCTTAGAAAAATTTATGGATTAAAATTTAAACAGCGTACACCGGATACTGAAATGTGGCTCGGTATCACGCTTGAGGAAATTGAACGGATGAAATATCCCCGTACCAGGTGGTTAACATTCGTGTATCCTTTCCTGAATGTAAAATCAAAAAAAAGTGGTCATAACAAAGTTCCTTACACTGCTCTTTTTCGCAGATCCGATTGTGTTGAATGGATGAGAGCAAACAATTTCCCCATCCCTCCTAAAAGCGCCTGCATTTTTTGTCCCTTTCAATCCGACCACCGGTGGCGGGATATGAAACTTAACCATCCGAAGGAATGGAAAAAATTAATCAGGTTGGATGAAAAAATTAGAAACAGTACTCAAAAAGGGATAGAGAAACCTATCTATCTCCACCGAAGCACTCAGCCTCTCAAAGAAGTGGACTTACAGGAAAACCAACTCGATATGTTCACCTCTGAATGCAGCGGTGTTTGTGGAATATAAAACAATATAAAAATGAATATACGATTAGAATACTCCGACATGGAAGGCAAATTTAACCAGGCACAGGCAGCGGATCAGATGGATGTTGCCAAAGGATACAAAACACTTTGCTGTTTTGTAGAGCCGCAGAAAGCGGCACGTTTCATTGAGGCAATCACTCTCAAATACCCGCAATTGAATGAAAGCAATGGTCAGCCTTATCCTTCACATTTCGCTATGCGAAAGGACTTGTTTCAGTTCATGGCTGAAGAAATAAAACAACTGGAAGAACACATGGCAATCACCTACAAAAGGCGAGTTCAACTATTCACTAAAAAATAAAAACACATAACATGAAACGATTTCACCTTTTCAAATGGCTGCTGCTTATTGCGATAATAGCAGTCGCAATTCCCTTCATCATTATCGAAGAATTTTTCAGATGGCTCTTTGCACTGATAGGAAAAATTAAACTCAACTATCAGCTTATGATGTTCATTTATCAATTCACCAGGTAGCAAAAAAAATATTTCACATGATTGTAATACATTATCCAACGGCCTTTAAAGCCTTAGATTGCTTTATAGACCTCTTTAATGAAAAAGCAGAGAAAAGCACTCACCGATTAAGAACCGGAGCTGTGATGACTGCTAAAGAGATTATACGCATTTATGGTATCTCTCTGCTGAAGGCAAACGGCTATCAGGAAGTAGATAAAGAGAAACTCCCCTCCCTTCAAACCAATAACAAGCAGCTCTCCAAACTTGTTAAATGCAGTTCCCGGACCATTCAGCGACATATCCTCAAACTCCAGGCTGCCGGCATCATCACACATAAAATATTTCATGGCTCCAACTCCAATTATGAGCTGTTGATAAACCCCAAAATACTGTTAGTAAAGCAGAAATTAAATGTTGATAACGTAAAAAAACAGTTCCAGGAGGCACTGGAGCAGGCTAAGCAAAACGACCTAAAATCAAGCCTTTCAGAAATTCAAAAGACAAATTGTCCTGATACATATTCTTGTAACACAAGTAACAAAATAAATAATATAATAATAGCTGTTGATAACTCTGGCAACGATAAGCGGAGTTCGCTCCCGCTCACAGATGAAAATAATTCAGGATACGGAACTGGCAACAGGACTGGAAACACAGGGGAAATTGCCAAGGTTTTTTCCGAAAAAAAAGAAAAAATTGAAGAAAAAAATATTCAAAATACAGGGGAAATTGCTTCACGGGCAGATAAATCAGGTTACAAAAATTTTGCGCCCGATCCTGCCCGTGACAATTCCCTAATTCTTTACGTCAGTTTGTTTTGGATGACGGCCAGGAACCTGCTTTACAAAAACGCTGATTTAACTGAACGACAGGTGTTAATTGCGAAAAAATTAATTCAAAAATTATATGAGCCTGTTTTAACCGAAAACCTTTCAAATACTCATCAACATTACGTTGAACGAATTTTGCTTGTTTCAAAATACATTAAAAAAAATCCCGAAAAACGTTTCGTCACATTGCCCTATCTCTACTTCGATACTAACAATCCGAAGGGTTTTGTCGGCACAAAAAAATGGCATCAGGATGACCAAAAAAGAAAAAAAGAAGTCGAACGAGAGCTGGTAGTAAGCCGCTTAATCCGCAAGTATCAAAACAATGAGAAAAAAGATACTGTAAACAAAACATCATCACTTCAATTATTCCGGGAGTGTGAAAACACCATTGGGAAATTTAATGATGCTTCTTTAACACAACGTTTTCATGCTGCGGTATTGCACCACGAAACATATCGGCAAATTTCTTATACCCAATAAAAAAATGAAAGCTACTGACGGAATAGTAACAGTTGTTGACCATACAAATTATAATCTGACAATGGATGAAGCTGCTGAACGATTAAAAAACAGACAGGATGTGATAGTGGTGGAATGCCCTGATTTCAGTCAGGAACATTTGGAATCTGTTTACCAGGATCCTGTGGTTTTAACCTGGCAGGATTACTTTGAAATGGAGAATGATGAAATCATTGAGAACATCCGTTTTTACGAACAATTCGGAATTTATGAATAACTATAATTATTAATCAATTAAAATAAATACAATCTATGCTTAACATTTTTAACATCGAAAAGCAGGCGAACAAAAGGGTTCAGCGATTCCTGCTTCACAAATCAACCGAAGAAAATATTGATTCGGCAAAAGCCCGGCTGGTTATCAATATCATTATCGGAAAAGTTTCTGTTCATCTTTATGAGCAGCACAAGTACATTAAAACTCTTAGTTTAAAATCTATCGTAGAGTTTTTCGGAAAGGATTACGATGAAAGTAAAACAATTGCTGTTTACGATTATTTAGTTCAGCTCTCGAAAGACCAGCAGATAGGGCTTTCTAAACTCAACGTAGTGATATGCGAAACCAAAGGCGAGCTGGGCGCGCATCTTTACGATGAAACTAAATACAAAAAACGCATACCTACGCTCGATTTACTAACTCAATTTTACATCACTAAATAATGGCTTGGAAACTTATTAAAGATTCGCACTATAAGTGCATTGTGTATTTCGCTGACGGCAATACACGCACCCTATTTTCAATTGATTGGACACACCAATTTTCTAAAAATCTGGATCCTCAGTTAGGACTGAACCGGCTACGAAAACGTATCAATTATTATGGAATAAAAGCAAAAACAGCAATCATTTATATCAAAGATAGCGGAGAGGAATTGGAACGATATTACGATGGAATTAAACAAAACGACTAATACTATGAAAACCTTAAAAGAACTGAACTACCGTTTAAACACAGTAAAAAATTTCAAAGAAAAATACCCGCAATTCAACATGAATGATAAAAAAATTCATGTGCTGTTTCTTTCACCTTGCATGAATGAAGCGGGTTATTACCGCATGATTTTACCTGCGCTGGAGCTAAACAGAACAGACACACATTCTGCGATTATTGGACATATTCACAAATGGGACTTTAATAAGTTGTTTGATGATTACGATACGCCTATTGATTTCAGATTGGTGGAATGGGCGGATTATGTGGTGCTTCCGGTAATGTTTACAGATGCAACTTACATCATTAAAAGCATGAGAGAGATTAATGATGATATTGAATTTGTGATGGACATGGAAGTAAATTATCACGAGTTGCCGGAATATCACCCGGACTTTAAAAAGCTGCAACCTGAACTAAAAAAGATGTTGGTGAGTAACTTGTCCAAAGTAGATATCCTCTCGGCTCCTAATAATCAAATCTTGAATTATTACAATGACTTGGTACAAAAACATGATGAGGAATTTTTACTTTACTTCGAGCGTTTTCCTAATCTGTTATCCAATTTCACTTTTGAAGAAATTACGCAAATACAGCGAAATTCAACCGATAAAGTAAGAGTCGGGATTGTACTGGATGCCAGCCAAGGAAACGACCTTAAAACAATTGAAAAGCCCATTACCGCATTATTGGAAAAGCATAAGGACAAGATTGAAATAATAATTTTTGGCTGGTCCAAAAAGATTGCTGAACAGTATGGGTTACTCAATGAACTTCGTATAACTTATGAAAAGCCTGTGCCATTTCAGGAACACCATCAACGTTTAAACAGCCTTGCCTTCGACATTGCCTTACTTCCTCTTGCCGATAATACTTATAATGCTTCCGGCAGGTCATTGAATCGGTATCTTGATTTTTCGGCTAATATGATTCCTGCTATTGTTCCAAATAGCTTTCCATTCACCAACATAGTTAAAGAGGCTGAAAATGGCTTTATAGCAGCTTCAGACGAAGACTGGATCAATAAGACTGACCAACTCATAACCAACGCTCAACTTCGTAAGGATATAGGCAATAATGCGTTTAAAACATCCTGGGAGGGCTTCAGCTATACACCGAAGGCAATACAAAGGCTAAAGAGCATATTTATTTAATTGCTTATTTTTATCCCTTAAATAAGTCCTTTACCATTTTCGCAAGGCATATTTGCAGATATTAAGAAACATTTAAAATGACCAAACTCAAAAAAATAAATTCCGAAGATCAGATTTTCAAGGACGTAGCAAGGCTTATCGAGGAGAGCAAACAACACGTTGCACAAACAGTAAACTCTACTCTTACATTATTATATTGGAAAATAGGCAAACGAATTAACCATGAAGTTCTGCAAAATCAACGAGCAGATTATGGAAAACAAATTGTTGCGACACTGTCGCAACAATTAACATTAGCTTATGGTAAAGGGTTCAACTACTCCGGGCTTACCAGAATGGTGAAGTTTGCCGAAGTATTCCCTGATGAACGAATTGTTGTGTCAGCAATGCGACAATTGAGTTGGTCTCATTTTGTTGAGTTAATCCCATTAAAACAACCTTTACAACGGGAGTTTTATGCTGAAATGTGCCGTATAGAAAATTGGAGTGTAAAAACTCTTAGTAAAAAAATAGATGGGATGCTTTATGAGCGTACTGCCGTTAGTAAAAAGCCTGAACAACTGATAAAACAAGAAATAAAATCATTAAGAGATGCGGATAAACTTACTCCCGATTTGGTTTTCAGAAATCCTTATTTTCTCGATTTCTTGGGTTTGAAAAATACATTCAGCGAAAAAAACCTTGAAGATGCTATTTTAAGGGAGTTAGAGGGGTTTATACTGGAGCTTGGGCAAGGCTTTACATTTGTAGAACGCCAAAAGCGAATGATAATAGATGGCAAGGATTTTAGACTGGATTTACTATTTTATCATCGTAAGCTAAAACGTCTCATTGCCATTGATCTGAAATTAGGCGAGTTTAAAGCCGGTTACAAATCTCAAATGGAGTTATATCTGCGGTGGTTGGAGAAAAACGAAATGCAAGCTGGAGAGAAGACACCAATAGGTTTACTACTTTGTGCCGAGGGAAATAAAGAACAAATAGAATTATTGCAGCTAAACAAGTCAGGTATTAAAATAGCAGAATATCTTACCGAGCTACCGAGCAAAAAATTATTGCAGCAGAAATTACATCAGGCGGTAGAAATTTCAAAAAAACAAATAGAAAATAAGTGAGCCAACTTCTATGAGACCAATGTGGTACATACTTGATAAAGATAAAAATCCTGTTCCGGCTAAAGACATGATACAGGCAAACCGTTTGCTGGTAGATACAGACGGCAGACTTGTTGCTTTGGATAAAATTATGGTAGAAGACTATGCCATCACTATTACGGTCTCCACTGTATTCCTTGTGCTTGACCATAACCATTCTCCCAAAGGTAAACCGGTATTATTCGAGAGCATGATTTTTAAAGGAGAGCTGAATCAATCACTGAACAGGTATCGCACCTGGAAAGAAGCGGAAGAAGGCCACAAAAAAATGGTAGAACTCGTTAAAAATAATTTATGGGTGAGCCGTATTTTAGATAAAGTATCCGCTAAGACCTCCAACACCAAAGCCATTACGAAAAAACTTATAGAAGGATTAAAGCGGGAATTGCAACTGAATTGAATTGTTATTCATCCTTCTCTTTAGTCGGAACAAATAATTTTCTTACTTCAACATCTAAAAGCTCAGCAATTTCATAGAACGTTTCTAATTGAGGCTGAGCCTTATTTCTGCACCATAAAGAAACTGTTGTTTCAATGACACCTAATTGCTCTGCCAGCCATTTATTACTTTTCCCTTTTTGAGCCAGGGCCACTTTAATTCTGTTCTGAGCTTTTTTTAGTTTTTTCTTCATTACATTCTTTGGGTTTGTTTTTAGAATGCAACAAATATAAAAGAAGCTATTTTATTCGTTTTTAGTCATTAAAGGCTATATATTATATTTTAAATATGATTATTCATAATTAAGATAAAATATTTTATCTTTACAGCACTATTTGTTTAAATATGATAAATTATAAACCAAATAAAATTAATCTCATTTATGAAGATAATTCCACTTTCCGAAAAAGACCTGATATGGCATTGTTAAGAGATCACCTTGTAGGTTACCGGTTGGTTCAGGGACTTGAAAAAACCGGCCTGGATGTCCTAAATTTTGACCTGTGTCTTGGCGAAACCATATTTGCTTTGATGGGATTTGGTAGCAGCGAAGAAGAAGAAAAATTATTTGAGGACTTTTTGAATTGGTCGGAGAAAGTAATGAACATTAATTTTTTAGGAGAAAGTCGTTGTGAACCATTGAATGACCTCCGTGATGAAATTTACAGAAAGCTAAAAAAAGAACAGAAACTACGGAAATTAAAAAATAATTGATTGGTGAATATAAATCCACAACACATGAAAAATAAAACAATCCCGAAAATAATAATGACAATGGTTTTTATTGTGTTACTGCCATTGATTACCATAGAAATATTAATAAAAAACCCGAACGACATTATCGCACGGGTTAAACTGAGTTTTCAGTTAATGCTATTTGTGGTTGATTTAGGAAGCCGAAAAAAATTGGCATTAACAGATAGCGAAAGCAAAGAATGAAAGTCTTCTCTTTTATTTATTCTACTTATTCTTGCGCCAAAAAAATTAGGGCCTAATATTTTCAGAAAACAAGAACTTTATCGCTATCCACTACCCAATTAGTAAGTTCTGCCATTGTACTCATTTCTGTTCCTTCAATAAGGGGTGCATTTTTTAGCCCTCTTGCATCTGCGCAACTTCCACAAATTTTCACTTTTGCTCCCTTGGTAAGGGCAAGTTTCACCATGCGTTCAATGTTGTAATAACCGTTTGGTGTATTTTGATTTGCCATTGCACAAGTTGCGGCATCTGCCATTAAAAAAATTCTTACTTCAACTGTTTCGTGGTCTTTGCCAAGTTGATTAGCTAAACGCATAGCGTTGTAGGCTTTTTCTGTTCCATAAGGAGCATCGTTAATTAAGATCAGGATTTTCATTGTTATTTATTTTTATAGTTAATTATTCATTGGATAACCTTTATCAATCCAATCTACTTTTAAATTGTGCGAAAGATTAAGTAATTTGGCACTGGTAAATTTCATTTCGTTGAGCAATGTAAATGCAGGTCGAATATTCGGACAGTGTTCAAAAGGGCAGCATCCGCAGAAAATAACAATTTCACTGTCCTTATTAAATTTGCTCAATGTCGATTTCAGTTTGTCTAAATTTTCTTTTTCCTGTGCAGCCCCCATTTCGATACTGCCCTTAATGTTACCACCGGGACCAATACTATATACAATCGGTTTTTTTGCTGAAGGGTTGTTGATAATTTTCGCAAGTTCAGCAGGTTCTATTAACTGGTTTTTGCGCCAGGGTTCTTGTCCGGTTTGAAAAGTAATACTTCTGAAAGCAAAAGCCAGTAAAGCTATTGCAATGATTGGAAAAATGATTTTTGATTTCATATTGCTAATTGTTATTTGTTTTGATATTCTGAAAACCACCACTCAAAAATTCGTTCAAATTCATGTTTGGCTTTCCGACTTTCTTTAGATGGCATTGCGAGTTTTACAACCGGATCGGGATATGCGTAAAAATCTCCTGCTCCTTCGGCAGCCATTCCATCTCCCACATCCACATAACAAACACCCTGCCCGTTAAATGATGCCACAGGCTTTTCTCCTTTAATTAATGAGGCTATGTTTCGTGCAACAACCTGCGCTTCTTCTTCGGCAAACACTCCGCCTTTCGGCAGATACTTTCCGTTTAACAGCATTATACCCGCACTATCTCCAATGGCATAAATGCCCGGAAAATGTGTGGTGAGTTCTTCCACGTTATCGAGTATTTCCATTGTTTGAGGGTGAACGGGAACGTAACCGGATGAATTGGTTAAGCCTGATTCTACAATTGCTTTAGGCGCACCGTGTGGCGGAACTCCAATAAGTAAATCGTAGCTCGCCTCTTTATTATTTGAGAAAATAATTTTATTCTCTTTGATTTTTGTAACAGTATTCTCCGGGAAGAATCGGATGTTATGTGTATTTAAAATTTGTCGGAATGCTTCACCAACATGTTCACCGGCAGAAGGCATCGGAAATTTTTCAGGTGTGTAAATGGAAATTTCTATTTCGTTTTTTACTCCTTTCTCTCTCAAAAACCATTCGGCTAACATGGCTGCTTCGTATGGTGCAGGAGGACAACGGAACGGTGTACGGGTAACGAGAAATGCGATTTTTCCCTTCTTAAAGTTTTGCAGTTTTTGATGAATTTCAAATGCTCCTTTTGTATCGTAAAGGTTCAGGCAATGTTCATTAAATCCCGGAATTGTTTCAGGATATAATTCTGCTCCCATTGCGACAATTATGTAATCTGCATTAATGCTCTGTGCGTTGGTATAAACAGTTTTTGTTTCGGGATTGATACGGATTATTTCTTCGTTAATTATTTCCAAATCCTTTCTTAAAATGTTTTTCAATGGGCTTTCAATATAATTTAAGCCGGTTGTTTCACCAACCATAGCCCGAAGGAATGAGGGATAAAAAACAAATGATTGTCTTTTTTCAATAACAGCAATACGATAATCGGACGGTAATTTACCTTTTAAGGCGTGGGCTGCGGTTAAACCGCCCCATCCACCACCTAATATTAAAATTGTTTTACTCATTTTAAAATACTTTTATGAAGTTTTTGTTGCTTTTTAAGATTTTCAATTAAGACCTCACGCATAAGTGAACAGGCTTTTGCCACTTTTGATGAAGAAAGGCTGTAATAATTACATCGGCTGTCTTTTCGGACTTTCAAAATACCACTGTCTACCATTACTGATAGGTGCTGACTAAGATTGGATTTCAACCCTCCAGTTGTTTCCAGTATATCACTAAAACACAATTCTCCCGTTTGAAGGAGATCTATTACCTCAATTCTTAAAGGGTGGGCTAAGGCTTTGCATACTTCCGCATGTAGCTTGTAAACTGTTTTGTCCAGCATAATAAAGTTTAATAGTTCACAAATATATGAACAGATAAACCAAAAACAATGACTTTAATCAGTAATTGCAAAAAAATCTACACATTGATATTTTTGAAAAGCCGGAACAATTCGATGAATTTGCAAATAAGCTTTATAATAAGCTTAAATCAGAATTAAAATTGCACAAGATTAAAAAGTAAAACACAAATATTTTTTTGTTGGTGTTTTTGTCTATTATACTTAGGAAGCACAGGCTTTAAATGCCTGACGTTGTTCTGTTTCTGACAACTACCCCATTCTCAGTTTTGTAAAACTTGTTTCTACCAACAAATTACCACTAAAAATACACCATTATCTCCCAATAATTTTACCTCGCAAAAGTCATTTAGAACCGGAGAAAACGAAAGTCCTTAACAAGCCAAATTTTCTCAGCTCCTATAAGACCTGAGAAAAGTAACGTTCTTAAGAAGCCGAGTTTTTAAAAGTCCTATACGACCTGAAAAAACTAAAGCCCTATAAGGAGCTGAATTTATAAACTTCTTTAAAGAGAGTTTTTTTTCAAGCCCTTAAGAGCCGTAGAAAACAAAAGCCTTTAAAGAATCCATCTTTTCAAGAGGTCTTATACGACCGGGAAAATTAAAGTCCTATAAGGAGCTGAATTTAAAATTTCTTAAAAAAGATTTTTTTTCAAGCCCTTAAGAACCGCAGAAAATATCCCTTTGGAATTTGCAAAAAGATTCGATTGACAATTTTTACAACGTGAGTTAATGACCAGGAAAAAACAGGAAACTTCGGGTAAAGGTGAAAGTGCATCTATCCACCGATGGGCAGATGAAGTTATTGCTATTACTGAAAACCCAAAACAGAGAGGGATTGAGATTCGGTTTAATGCCGAACCATCCCCACAACTTCAGCCCAAGCTAAGGGCAATGAGTTTCAGGCATAGTAAAATGAAAACCATGTGGTACGGAGACAGCACACCGGAAGCATTGGAATTTGCCGAAAAGGTGAAAGCTACACTTCCCACTTCAACCGAAGGCCCCGACCTTTTTCTCTCACCCTCTGTTGAAGCTGTACGAACTAATATTGAGAACAGGGAGTTCAGCTTTGTAATGATTACGCTCACGGATGGGCAAATTAAAAACTACATCATCTTTGAAGCATCAAAACCTAAAGCGGAAGTTATTGCAAGCAATTTTGCTCGACAAGAGTTTGGGGATAGCTTTCTCTCACTTGCTGCCTTGCCAAAAACTCATATCAAAGAGGCTCGCACTCTGTTTGATGAAGGGAAAATTATTTATCCCGAAGGACAAAAAGTACCTACTCACAAAGAAAGCATTATTAAAGGGTTAAAGCAGGAATCGTCCGAACCTTCTGAGGAAATTTATGAAACTGAGGGCGACAAAAAACGTGAGCTTGAAAATCTTGTACTTCAAAAATTTTACAAATGGGCAGCCGGAAAACCGGAGTTCGCTGGTAAAACGGATAGTATAAGCCGAGAGCTTTTTGATAACTGGCTAAAAGAAAATTATCCTGAATTAGGTAGCAGCTCCATTGAAAATATGTGGCGAAGCCACGAACGGATTATCAAATCTTTTAAACGGTATGAAAAGCGCTCGACAGGTAAACCGCTTGCACAGCCTTATAGCGCCATTTACAAAAAGCTAATACAAATTATTCCTGATTTGGTAAAACACATCGAAGAAGGAAAGGATAGCGGTAAATCGGTAAAGGATCCTGAAGGAGGCTTGATGAATTTAAACTTTGATTACCTCGGTAAGGATAAAAAAGGAAATTATCTCATTGCGCTCTCACACTTATTCGAGCAGAATGGTGATATGGTTCCTGATCCTGATATGCAAATTCGCATCCTCCCCGAAATGGAAATGGCAGAAGCAATGACCTTTCAGGATCAGTATGGCTATCAGGAAGTTTATCCTGACAAAGGGGATGGAAAAGAGTATGTGGATTTAAGGCGCAAAAAAGAGCTTAACCAGTTTTTAAGTCAATGGCTGACCAATATCATCAAACAAGGACACAAGATTGATTTAACGCAAGAAGAAAGTGAAACAGAGGGTGATGAAAACGCTACCAATTCATCAGAAGATACATCCTTCGCCACTTCCAAAGCAAAAGAAAATCCCAAACCGGAATTTGAACGTTTACACACTCCTGAAGAAGAAAAAGAAATCATTGAGCAATTTTTAGCGCAAGGTTTTACAAGGCCATTCAGCGCACAGGAAGCATTTGATAAAAACCTACCGGTGATTGACCTGGCCTTCCGCTATGTAGAATCAATGGAGTATTTCAGGGATCACATTGAAACCCCACGCAAGAAAAAAGTACAAGAGCTGCGAGAGGAATTAAAAAACCTGAAAGGTGAAAAAGGTGTGAACGATCAGAAAAACTCACTCAAAGAACAAATCGAGCAGCTGGAAGCAGAGATGACTTTTGCTGAAAAATTGGTTCAGGACGAGAGCTTGATCTTTCAGGATGACCTCTTTGCCATTATTCTGCAAAAGGGTAAACAAAGAGGGTATGCCGGAGAGATTGAGGATAACATCAGCAGCTTCCGGGATTATGTTGTTACCAATATTCTTGATAATCGTGCCATAGAAAACTATCATAAAGATCCAGTTCAGATAGTGGTAAATGAACTCATTGATGAATACTTCAATTCAAAAGAAGAAAAAACTACTCCTGACATGAAATCCAGTAAACCACCAGCAACGGCTATTGCGGAAGACCTCAAAACGGGAGATACATTTCTGCCGAATGTCTTGGTTCCAGTAGGAACAACAGAGCCTTTCCTATCGCATAATTTTCAATTGTTCGATATGAAGTCCGTTCTTAAAACAAATTTTCCTCACCTTCTAAAGATCAATGAAAATAATCTTTCCAAAGCATCCGCATTGGAAATGTTTGAGCTTGTTCAAATGGCGCATCCAACAGACTACGGAATTAATGTTAGTCGAATGAAAATGCTGGAAGAATGGGAAAAACGTGGAAGGGAACTGTTTGAAGAACTTGGGTTTCCTACGGATAATATTTATCCCTATATAAACATTTATCTCGGTTATGAAAGTATTGAACCACTTGGAGAAATTCTATCCGATAACAACAAAGAAGGAAATGAATGGTGGGCAGTTGCCGAGCATTGCCGTCCGATAGCGGATGCAGGGAAAGCACTTGAAATAATCCAGCATCAAATCCAAAAACAAAAGAACGAGAAGAAAGGACTTATCAATCCTAAAACCAATAAACCAAAACTGGAATACAAACAATTGGCACAGGATATTGACCATACCGTTGAGAATTTGGAAGACAGCAGAGAAGTTATTCAGCATTACATTGATAACCCTCTTGAAGCCAGTCATTCCAAAAAAGTTGAAAAGAAATCGAAGGATCCCCTGACAAATGACAGCGGTGTGTACACTGAAAAAACAGCCGGAAAGAATTACGAGAAGATCATAATTCCTATGCCGAAAACAGCACAATACGAAGCAGCAATTAAAATTGTAAAAACAAGCGACAACGATTATAAGATCGGGATTGATGCTTCTAAAAAGTTCGGGGATTATAATGGAATGATGTACAGCCCAAGCGAAGATGGTTCGTCTTATGCTTCAAGAGAGGCAGCCCTAAAAGGTGCATTGAAGGAACATGAACTAAAGTTGGAGCTTTTATTAATTGCAAAAGATAGTTCGTTTGGCAATGAAGAAAAAAAGATAAAAAATCTAACTCTTGCATTGGAAGCGGTGAGAGATTTTGCGAAAGAAAATGGTGTTGTACTCGATACACCCAAAGTACCCGATGAAGAAATATCACTTAAAGAAATTTATCTCTCTGCGAAAGAAGATTATTCCAAAGCACTTGTTGTAAACACCTGGAAGGAAGCCAATGATTTTATCAAAAACAAAAAGTGGAATAATGATACTGTTTATTTCAAAGTAGTATGGAAGGACGGAGAAACATTTGAACGCAAGCTGGATCAACTCAATGCACAGCTCTATGAAAAGAAACTGAATCCCCTTAGTGATTTTGTTTACCAGTATAACCTTACGATTAGTCAAATGAAACCTTTGAAGGGTTCTCACTTAAAGGATGCTGACATAAGCAAAGCAGCGAAGATAGTAGAAGGTTATTCGTTCTCTGACAAGAAAAGCAGTAGCAAAGAAATGGCAGTAGAGCTTGATGAAATTGTACCAGTTCCCGGAGTAGATGTTGATTTTGGACATCTATCAACAGCCGGAGAAAGAAACCGCATTTCCGCAGAAACCCACAAACAAATTAGTAAGCTCCTGCAAAATTCAAAGACGGATTTATTTTATTACAAGGATGCAGCCTGGACAATTGTGAAAGGCTCAACTCATGCAATCCTTGAACTTCCTGAAATGATAAGCAATGCAAAGAGCTACTATGAAAAGGTTTACAAAACCAGTGATGCGTATTTAAAAAAGCAAGGAAAAGAAACTGGTATCATAAAAGGTTTGGAAGCAGCTTACTGGACAAAAGAAGATAATAAATATCCGCAGAATAAAGCCTTTGTCAATGGAATGGAATTTAACCACTCACGCTTACGCAAAGCCATTGAGGACAAGCTGGAAAAATTACCATTAGACACCCTTCAAAATATTGCAGATGAGCTTTCCAAAAAGTTTGGAGAAAGAAGGGCGTTCGATACTTACGAAAAAGGGTATGTAACCATTGGTAAAACTGGGGATAAAAGAAAAGCCACTTTGATTGCTATTTACGTGGACAACATGATTGTGGACAACGATCTGACCGATAAGGACGATTATCCGGTAATGACTTTTATGGTTGACTTACTGTTCGCTGATTCACAAAAGTTCGTGGATATGCCACAGCATACCCAAAAGCAAGCTCCATCAAAAATGAAAAAACAAAGTCAGCATGAACTCAATAAGGAGATAGAAGCCTTCATTGAAAAGAAAGACAAAGAAGGCAGCTCATTCAACGAAGAAGAAAAAAATTATATCCGGCAATATACCGGCTCCGGTGGTTTAATCAAAGAAGGCGCTGCGGGACGTGGTGTATTGTATGAATACTATACACCCGATGTAGTGGTGCAAAAAATGTGGGGAATGGCATTCAAGTATGGATATGACGGAGGTTCGGTTTTGGAGCCGTCCGTTGGTACAGGTAACTTTTTAAAATACGCACCCAAAGATGCAATCGTATTCGGCTTTGAGACCAACCATTTTTCAGCACGAATAGCACAAATACTTTATCCCAACGCACACATTCACGAAAAATCATTTGAGAGTTTATTCTTTGCAGGCAACATTCATCTGAAAGATGATTTCGACCATCCACTTTACAGCCTGGTCATAGGCAACCCTCCTTACGGAGATTTTACAGGCAAGTATGCAGGCATGGGAGAAAAACAATGGACTGGAGCAACTGAATATGACCAGTATTTTATCCTGCGTGGACTGGATCTACTAAAGAAAGGCGGACTACTGGTATTTGTTGTTCCGAGTAGTTTCCTGTCTTACAATGTAAAATCAGCGAAGGTCAAAGAAAAGATTGCCTCCAAAGTGGATTTAATGGATGCGTACCGCTTACCCATCAGAACCTTTGACACAACAGATATAGGAACCGACATACTGTTATTAAGAAAAAAATAAATGATAAAAAAGAGAGACAAATATGATTTCAAATTACCTGGTGGGATCGGGCATCCTTTACAACAAAAACAAAACAGACATCAATACATTAAACCTGCGAGCAATGGCAAATGATAATAACCAGATTGAAGAATTAAAACAGCTCATTCATGGTGAGATGAAAGAGTGCAACCGTTTCTTATGGCCGAAGGTGTGTGAAATGCAAAGCACAGACAAAGGCAGGGCAAAGCTGGAAGACATGATAATCCGGTACGTTGCCGAAGAAGGAATGCAGATTGGTTCTGCCATTGCCCTTATTGAACAGGAGCTTTCGCATATTCTTTAACATGGCACAAGGGTATAAAATGTTCCGAAAAATCGCACAGGAGGCCAATAGAAGACTGCGTGACCGGAAACAAAACTTAGACAATATGAAAACAAGTACAGATCACCTTAAAAAGTTCGCTTCGTTTCTTTCAAGGCACAGTCATATTGACGGTTACATGGGAGATAACGGAGATAGTGAAATTGCCAATGGAGCAGCTAAACAAGATTTTAAATCACTTGGCAAAAAAGCATTTAAAGAGCTGGCTGAATATCTCGGCTTAAAGCAATACGATGTAAACTTCAATCCGGGTGGTCCGGCAGTAAGCGGAGATTTAACCCTCATGGGAATGTTCACTCCTGAAAATGGAATCTATATTTCTATGAACAAGGATGGTATGCAATCCGGCATTCTTTATCGCAGCATAAAACACATGAAGGATTACAGTGGTGGTAGCAATAACTATTTCCGGGAAGGCGACCTGAATCACCCCGAAGAAATCAAGGAGAAAGTGTATCGCCTGTTGAAGCTGGATCAGCCACTTACAGAAAAGTCCTTATCAGAGCTTAATAAACTTCCCAATGTATCGGTAGTGAAGATTGCAGGTAGCGGACAGGAAAGTATGGAAGAAAAAGAATACGTGGGAGAGAATGACATTACCAATGCCGAACACACATGGGAAATGCGCCAACTGGAATATCAGCAAATAAAAGCAATACAAAAAACCGGAAGGCCAAACGTATTGGATGCAAAGGATGGAGACGAACACGAAAAAATTATAGCATGGGCATTGAAGCAAGGCAAGCCAGTACCTAATGAAGTGCTGGAAGATTATCCCTGGTTAAAAGAGGAACAAAAACAAAACGTTTCAAGCGGAAAGATTACAAACACACTTAGTTTATTAACCGGAGACGAATGGTTCAAGCAACACCCGGAGAAAATCTTGGGAGAGCAATTTCAAACAACTGACCGTTTCGGAAAGCCTGTAACCAAAGTAAAAGGAACGGCAGACAACATCATTCAGGGTATAGATGTGCCTTCCGTAGATATTCCCGAAGTAGCCACAGAAGCCCTGCAAACAGAAATCAAAGAACCCTTGCAGCAAATATTAAATGATCCCATGAAAATGGAAAATATCGAGCGTGTTATTAACGAAACAAAAAAAGCTCACGCAGACAAGGCACTCCGAAAGCTCAACGGAGAAAAGGACAAGTATGAAGATGGCTGTCCGGAGGAATATTTTTGTTTTGATGAAGTGATGAAGGAATACAACAAAGGCATCACCGATGAAGAAATAAAAGCATGGATATGGTACAAGCGTACTACCGGAGGATTCAATTATGAGAAAACAATTCTTGATTCTAAAAATGGTTGGTCAAAATATGTTGTTCCGCTGGGAGCAGCTTCCGAGCATCTAAAGAGCTGGTTAAAAGCCGGAGTTATTTGTTCTCATAATGGCAGTTTTATTCCAAGCGTACTGTACTATGCCGAGAATATTTACGAACGTCAAAGTATGCTCTTAAAAGACAAAGAAGCGATCATAAAAGAGTTTGGAAAACAGCAGTACGATAGCCAATGGACTGGACTTGAAAATGTAAAGCCACCCAAACTCACATTAAATGATCCAAACACGGCCAATCGCTTATTCATCAAACCCGATTCTGCTTTCGCAAAAGAAATTCGTATCAGCCAGCTTGCAGATGGAACCAGTTTTAAAGAGTATGTAAGCAGGACAGGTAATTATGCTGAAGGAAGCAATTCGCTGGTAGAAGCCTTTAAAATATGGTTAAGAGGATTGCCAAAAGATGATTTTAAAAAGTCAACCGACTGGAATATTATCCAGTTTTACCTTGATGGAGGAACACCCTCACGCCACTATGACAAAGAAGAAAAATTGCGTTTGAAACAAAACGCAAAAGTGGAAGGCGATAAATTTTTTGTACGCTTTCTTGCTGAAGCCTTAACCCGTGAAGACCAGATACGCATTGAACAGCAATGGAACTCTAAATACAACGGTTATGTAGAAATAAATTATTTCAAAGTGCCCGTTGCCTTTACCTGTTCCAGCACATTTAAAAATAAGCCTTTATTCATTCGCCCTGCACAACGGGAAGGCATTGGCTTTATCAGCGTACACGGTTCAGGATGCGTTGCCTATGATGTGGGATTAGGAAAAACTATGACCGCCATTCTTTCCCTTGCACAGGCATTGGAAAGCGGACAATGCAAACGTCCCTTCATTGTAGTTCCCAATCAAACATACAAGAACTGGTTAAGTGAACTACGAGGCGTAGTTGATAAAGGAAAAGTATTGCTTTCAGGATTGTTACCACAGTATCAGGTGATAGACCTGTACAATTTAGGAACAGAGTTTATAGACCAGCTTCGGGATGAAAAAGGAAATATAAAACCCGTGCCGGAGTACACTATTTCTGTCCTCACCTATGAAGGATTTAACCGGCTTGGATTCAATGATGATACATGGAAAACTATCGGTAACGAAATGTATGACATTCTCAATCAGGGTACAGAAGAAAAGCGGGACATAGTAAAACTCGGTGAGAAGATTAACGAAATAATGGGAAAGGGTATCAAAGGCGGTTCTGTGAACATTGAGGACTTAGGATTTGATTTCATGGTAGTAGATGAAGCTCATGCAATGAAAAAATCTTTCACACAGGTAAAAGGTGAAGTGAAAGGCGATGGCGAAAATACTACCCGTTCCAAAACCTCCTATCAAATCCGGTCAGGTACTCCATCCATGACGGCATTGCGTGGTTTTATGATAAGCCAGTACATTTTACGCAATAATAAAATGCGGAATGTAGTGTTACTTACCGCTACCCCATTCACCAATAGCCCGCTTGAAATCTATTCCATACTGGCATTAATCGGTTACCAGCAATTAGAAAGAGCAGGAATTAAAAACATCAAAGAATTTTTTGATACGTTCATCAAAACAAGTATGGAGCTGGTTATTAACGCCAAGCTGAAACCTGAACGGAAAGAAATTGTGATGGGCTTTAACAACCTCATTGCATTGCAACAGCTAATCTTTAAGTTCATCACATACAAAACCGGAGAGGATGCTAAAATACAGCGACCTAACAAGATTGTATTGCCACTGCTTAACAAAAAAGAAGGCAACCAAATAATTCCTTTGCCAACGGAAGAACAAATTTCTACTAACCTTCCAATGACACAAAGACAAAAGGAATATATGGATGATGTGGAACTGTATGTAACCGGAAAAACAAGCCTTACTAATTTTTGTGTGAATACGAGAGGCTTTGAAGATAGTGAAGAAGGTGCAGAAGATGAAAGTGCTGGAGAAGCATTGGATGAAAAACATTTGTCTGAAGACGAAGAAGAAGGAACACGAATTTTAAGGGGAATGTCATTCGCACGTCAGCTTGCACTTAGCCCCTACCTATATGCCTGCAACCCGGACAAGCATCCGACTTATACGCAGTACATAGAATCTTCGCCTAAGCTAAATTATATCATGGAGTGCATACGTTCGGTAAAGCGTTACCATGAAGAAAACGATCAGGAAGTATCCGGGCAGGTGATCTACATGAATGCAGGGGTACACTTTTTTCCGTTGATAAAAGAATACCTCGTACAGAAAGTCGGTTATAAAGATGATGAAGTAGGGATTATCAAAAGCGGTTTGAGCGCAGCCAAAAAGGAGGGGATCAAGGAGCGCTTCTTAGCCGGCAGTGTGAAAATTATCATCGGCAGCGCAACCATTAAAGAGGGAATCAATTTACAAAATCGTTCAACGGTGCTTTACAATTGCTGGCTGGATTGGAACCCAACTGATGTGAAACAGCTCGAAGGACGTATATGGCGCTTCGGAAATATGTATGCTAACATTCGTGTTGTGAACCCCATGATGGAAGACAGCATCGACACCTTCATTTTTCAAAAGCTGGAGGAAAAGACCAGCCGTATCAACGAGATATGGTATCGTGCAGGCAAGACAAATGCACTTAACCTGGAAGAATTTAATCCGTCCGAATTAAAAATGGGTTTGATAACAGATCCTTATGCTTTGGCTGAATTAATCCTGATGGAAGAAAGAGAACGCTTGCAGGATGAAATCACGGGATTGAATAATCAGAAAACAGTATTGGAAGAAATTGTTGAGCAACGGGAAATATTTAACAAAAATATCGGCCATGTCAAGGAAGTGGTAAACCGCTACAAGCCGATGAAAGAAGAAGGCAAAGCCCGAACCATCGAAACAATTTTTAAGCTGTACAAAGACTACCTCGATGATGAGAATACGGAATACACTTATCAGGATCAGGTAGTGTATGACCAGGTACGTAAAGCTAATGCAGCAATTAAACGAGGCATTGAGCAAATACTGGCTCCGAGAGGCTTGGACATTGGTTTCGATTTGAAAAAGGTAACCGGACAAATGGATAAGGAAGTTGAACGCAAGCAAAAGTACATGGAGGAAAAGACCGGAGATAAAGCTGTTCAGGAGAAAGGGCAAACCATTATCCAGGATCGGATAAAGAAAGGCTATAAACCAAAAACAGTAATGGAAAGGGTAAAAGAATTTACCAGACTTAATCCGAAATTATTAAGTGAGTTGATGATTTACGATGCTTCGGACGAAGCCAAAGCAAAACAATCCGAACAAAAAAGAAAAGGAGAAGCACTGGAAGGAACAGCCGACCGCTTAACTAAAATCATCCAACTCAGGGAATCGTTCAAGCGAATGAAAAACCGTTTGGAACAAATCAAAGAATTAAGAAAAGCAGCATAAAAAAACAAAAGTAAAATGGTAAAGACAACTATTGACAACGTAATAAACCTGCTGAATAAAGCAAAAGAAAGCGGATGCAGCAAAGTGAAACTTCAACTTTATGAAGATTGGAAACAGATAGAAAAAGAACAGAAGCATCCTTCGCTTAGGCCGGAAGAATATGTAGTAGATACCCGGTTCTACAACACCGTTGAATTTGAAACTGAGATTGAAAAAATGGAAGCTACTGACCGCATGATTACAAAAATCGAAGGCAACACATTCATTATTCGTGTTTCACTTTCTGACCGGGACAGCTTGCTGAAAAATCTCGGCATTGAAGGAGAATACAATCACTAACCAAAAACTAAACACATGGCCACCTTAAAAAATAACCCATACGACTTATTGGAAAAAGAGAAAATTTCAAAAAAACTATTGAGTGATCGGGTACTCAAAGGACTTTCCATATTTGATGAAACCCTTGCAGATCTTGAGCAATTTCCGACTGATAAAAAATTAAAAAAGGAAGCGGAAGAAATCGGCAAGGAAACCATAGAGTTGGTGAAAGAGGACATCGAGCGAATCAAAGAAGAAACGCACGATGAAATAGAAGAAAATTCTAAAAAGGAAACACGCAAGGTTCAATCGAAGAAAGTTGTTGAAAAAGCAGAGAATGTATTGGACGACTTAACACTATGCCGTCAAAGGTTAAGAGAAGATCGTCAGCAAAAAATAGAAAGTGGAGAAATTAAACCGCCAAAGAAAAAGACACTGGTAACAAAGCTCCGACAAGAGCTGGTAAAAACCGCAACGCTCATCCCTAAAAACCTAAAAGAAGATAGTAGTGTTATTCAACGTACACAGAAAGCCGTGCTTAATTTTCTGAATGAGCTGAAATCCATTTGGGGACTAAATAAAATAAAGCCTATTCAGGATGAGATAAAAGAAAAATTCAAAAAGTTGGAATTAGCAGCAGAAAAAGAATAATCACGTTACAAATATTGCAAAGCCATGAATAAAAATACCATAATAATAACAACTGTTGGACTTGTAATAGGAACAGCTGAAGCATTACTCTATTACAACCTTGGAAAAAATGCGGGTGGAAAGTTCACCTACAACATTCCACCTACAAAAGAGTTTTTAAAAACCGTTGGAGTAGTATTAGTTACCTCAATACTGACTGCGGGTATTTCGGGAATGATTGAATCCCGTTTTAACGATGAAGAAAAACAAACTGTATAAACCAATTAACAAATAATAATATGAAAAAATTTCCGCACCAACAGTTTATTGAGGATAACAATTTAGATATCCAAACTTTTCCCGAAATGCTGCAAAAACGTATCAAAGGCTTTGACGAGCTGGAAGAAGATTTACAGCATACTACCGATGAAGACAAGGAAAAGCTATTGAACAAACTTGAAATGCTCTCTCACGAACTGGACGAAGACCTGGAGGAACATTTTGAGGATCACCTGGAGAATAACGACCGGGAAGAAGATGAACAACCGGAAGTAGTATTACAGGAGCAGGGATTTGAAATCCAAGAAACTTTGGAAGAACCAATTCCCGAACCTATCCAGGAAGTTATAGAAGAACCAGTTTTGGAACCTGAACCGGAAATCCAGGAACAGGAACCTGAAATAAAGGAAGAAGAAGTTCAACCCGAACCAGCCCCGGAGCCTTTTGAAGAACCCGCTCCTGAAGCACAGGAAGAAACATCGGAACCGGAACCTACCCCTGAACCGGAGCCAGTAAAGGAACCTACCGATGAAGAAATACTCGAAGAACTTTTGGCTGATAAGAAGCATACCGTATTACCCGCTGAACTGAAGAAAAAAGGCTTTAAAACAGACCTCAATGGTAAAAGGCTTTTGGTGGGTAAGTTTTGCCTGCACAAAGGCAAGTACGATACCTGTTATAAAATCATCCTGAAAAGTGAATAATTTATTTATTCGATTGGTTGCTAAATTGGTATTATATTGCCAATTTAGCAACTTCAATTTAACAAAAAAAACTCAATGAAAGTGAACGAAACTAACACCGCCAGTGATTATGGCCACCTGCAAATCAGCATAGATAAGGTTATAGGTAAAATCGGCCTTCACCGAACGATTTGTCTTTTAGACAGCTTTATCTGCAATACAACAGTTACACAAAATGAGCAGGAAAAAATTAAAATGATTACTCAATACCTGGTGAACCTCGCTATACGGGTATTTGAATTGGATGCTGAACTTTTTTATATCAGTAATGTGCGCAGTTATCGTGATGCCCGGATGTGTTGCTATCACTTGCTTCGCAAGTACACGGATGATACTTTTTCAAAAATAGGTCTTTCCTTCCAATGTAGTGAGCGGATTGTGATGTATGGTTATTCTATATCCGAAGAACGTATATCCATGCCGAAAGGCAACACACGCTTTGTTTCCAATTACACACTGCTCGAATCAAAGCTCATAGATTTTATCGGAAAAATTAATTAAGCCAGCCATGTCAGAAAATAAAGAATTAATAGAAAAAGTTTTAAAGAAGGATCCACAGGATATTGCTTTTGAAGAAATACCGGAGGAAAACGACAGTCCACTTGCACAACCGATTGTTCAAAAAAACAATCCATCAACAGAGGCCACCGCTTCTAAAACTGAAAGCAAAGCGAATCCTACTGGAAAGGAGGAAAACAAGCCTGGAGACGAAAGCAAAGAGCAGACGAAGGATAAACCTAAAGAAGAACCTTTGGATGCGCCTGAGCAGGAAATTGATGCGGAGCCGACAGAAGAAAATACAGGTACAACTTCTACCAGCTCCGAAGAACCAGGTGAATTTAACGTTCCGATAGGTCATGCCTCCATGATGGCCGATACCATTTTAGGGGTGGTAAACAATACACTTCTGGAAGTTGGAGCAGGTTACTTTGTAACCATTCGCAAGCATAAAGATTTTTATGACTTTGATGAAGTGATTCAGGTCATTGAAGAACAGAATGTCAAGAACATTAAGCGGATAAAGCTGGATGAAGAAGATAAGGCGATGTTACGCCCACTATTGATTCATGTGCTGCGCAAAAAAGCTAAGGTACTTACTCCTGAACAGCAATTGTTAGGCGTGGCTCTGTCTATCATTATTAAGAAAGCAAAAGTAGTAATGGAGATCCGTGCAGAAAATGAAATGCTGGTTGAGCGCATACGTGATATAATCCGCAAAGAAGTTGCAAGTTACAGAGAGGATGAGCAAGAGAGAGAAAATGAGAAGCACACAACCACTTCGGAAAACAAAACAGAAAAAAAAGAGGAAGAAGAAGCTGAAGTAGTTTATGAAGAAACAATACAAAATTCTAAAACAACTAATCGTACCGGATTACCTGATTCTGTATTGGAGACCTCCGAATAATATACTTACCCGGAAACACTTTAAGATGAGATGTCGGTAACAAATGAACAACCCAAACTTTTTCAGGGAATAGTCCTGGTGAATAAACAGGACGAACGCCAGCCAATGTTAATGCTGGTTTGCGGTGAAACAGGCGTTGGTAAAACATTCCGTAATATTCTTGAAATTGAGAATTATCTCCGGGATCACCCTGAAGTAGGTAGGAAAGGGCGTAAGGTTTTAATCTTTGATGTGAACGATGATGATTACGAATGCTACACTACTGTTAGTCCCGACTTTATACGTGATTTAAAAAACATTCGCGCCCGCAGGATACGTCCGCTCACCAAGTATGGTGAAACCATGTCCATTGAAGAAAAACGGGATACCGTTGAGCGGATGGTAAAACAATTCACAGACGGTTTGCTTGTATTAGAAGATCTTGACAAATACATGACAGGTGCAAAAGGACAAACTATTGTGGGGTTGCTCACAACCAATCGCCATCACGGACTGGATATAATGATTTCTCACCAATCTATTGCCAAAATTACCACTACGGAATTTCAGAATTGCACCTGGTTACGGCTGCATAAACAGGTAGATGACGTTACCCGGTATCGTAACCGGATCCCCAATTATTTCCTGGTCCGTATTGCAACGATAATAGTTGAGGAGCAATACCTGATCGGAAACATTAGATTCTTTGTGTATGTGAACATGCGAAAGCTAAAACTGCGTGGATGCAGTGTGCAAGCCTATATCCGGGCTTGTAAGAAATATCTCGATACAGAAGAAAACGGAATGGTCAGACGTATGATGTTGGAAAGAGATTTTTACGGCAAGTTGATTTATAAAAATAGAAATGAAGTTGTCGTGAAGCTTATTGGCGAGTTGCTCCGGTATCACGAAGTAAATTTTAAAAGCCCTATCGCCACTGAAAAGATAACGCAAGCTAAAGCAGCATAAACAAAAAACTATACCATGAAAACCTATACTAAAACACACAGTAACAAAAAAGCAGCCGAAACTCATTTTGAAAAAATTAAAAAGAGAGGCGGGAAAGCCACCATGAAAACAGTTAAAGGTGGATTCTATATTGAATATTCTTTTCCCGAAAAGAAAGTATCTAAAAACAAAAAATACGATGTCATTTCGCCTGACGGTTTTAGTATTCGTATTGGTGTGCCGCTATTTAACTCCATCAAAGAGCGAGACCAGTATTTTAAGATGTGGAAAAAGCGATATGAAAAACAGGGATATTATTCATCGGTTAAGTATGGTCGTATTCACCTTGCCGACCTGGCGGATTATTGCGAATGGATTGAGGTGGTATAGAATTAGTAAAACCTGCATGAAACCACCATTGAATTAATCTTTGTAGCTAAAAATGAAAGCAAAAGAAAATCATGTCGGCTAAGTTCCTCATCATAATATCATCAACTCATCTTCAGGTTCAAATCTCCCACTAATAATAACTTCCTGTTGATCTTCAAATGGTTTTATGGCAAGATGAGTGAATATTCCTGAACTGACTTTTGTTATATTTCCTCCTAAACTACCATCTGTTCCTTTGACTGCGGTTAAATAATGATTTCCTCTTTGATAAATATATCTATCATCAATACTCACAGACATTGAATCATCAACAATAAGTTTCAATGTGGCTGGTTCATTTGCGATTATTCCGACAGGTATTCCAAAATCAATTTGTTTTAAATTATTATTCCATTCTAAAAATTTATCAGCTTTTATTTTAATAGAAAAACAATGGCTAATAAATGTTTTCTGATTTAAAAAATCACTTGCAACGCAAGGTTGATAGAGAATAACACCGGAAATAGGTTTGTTAGGATAATCTCTGAAGTAGTTCTCAACCCAAGTAGTGCAATTCTTTATTGAGGCAGAAGTTGGTAAATGAATAAATACAAAATTGATAATATCTTTTGTTTCGATATTGGAATGCTTAGTTAAGTTATGGCAGGCATCATTCAATTTATCAAAAAGATTATTTTCTTCGTTCTTGTGATACTTTGAGGTAATGATTAAAGTATATGATTTCTGAATTTTATGAAACGCCTGGCCTCTATTTCCCAAATCCGGCAGAAGAATAACCCAGCTTCGGTCAATTATCATTGTCCTATCTTCCTTGTTCTTTTTAAAACGTTCAAATAAAGTTGGAAGATATTTTTTCAGATTGTTCCAATCCTTCTGCACAGGATAGTTTTCGGGGCTTTCAATCAATACTTGAAGTGGTGGTAAATTATGTTTACTGAGCAACTGTTTAATCAGCAATTCTATTTGTTCCGAGTTCTTAATAAAATCTTTTTGATGTGCTGAAATACCATAATTTTTAAGAGAAATTCTCATAGACTTACCTGCATCCAAATTTAAAATACCATCATATCCGGGCTGGTTTTCTTTTGAAGGAATAATTCTACTTTCTGATCCTAAGAAGCCCAATCCGAACACTTCAAAAAACGCTCCTATTCTATTATTGGATGGACCAGTTTTTATAATTTTTACCTGCTTCTTAACCCAATTGGAATCAATACCGTTTAACCTTTGCAAACATATTCCGAGTGAAAATAATTCGTTCGTTGATAAACTATCCCTTCTCTCCCAAAGTTTTTGCAATGGGTTGTCTTTCTTTTCACAAAGCCAATTTTTCTCAAATGTATCTTCAACGATTTTTAAGACCGTATCAAGTTCCTGATCGTTTATTTTTAATGCGTTTTGCCTGTTATATACAGATGCCATCTATTACAGTAATTAACGGTAGAAATATCTATATGAAGCAAATTCATAACTCGGCTCATGCGTGATTAGGCATTCCAACGTAATAGGTAAGTCTTTTAAATGATGCGCAAGAAATTTTAATTCATTTTCAATACGGCTGTTTTCATTCTTAGTACAGACAATGATGACATGGTCGGGAACCACAGATTTAGCGACCTCTATAAGATTTAAAAGACTTTTTCTGCTCTCGTCAATAAATGCCTCTGATGAATATTTGGCTTCTCCGATATATAGTTTTCCATCAACTTCGCAGACAATATCCAAATCTGTAAGTGGTTTTATTCCCGGTTGTGGACTTGGATACAAGTCAACTTGTGGAGAAAAGTTGAAACTGCTTCTACTTTTTCGATTAAGCGAAAGCAAGGCTCTCACTACCGTTGAATTACCATCCGGTTGAATTTTGCCGCTTGCTTCCATCCGGCAAATATTGTTTTTTACTAAATCATTCAATTTATATGAAAAGGGTGTTTCTGCCGGAAGTAAAGTGCTTTCCTGGCATCCCTTACATTTAATATCGTGCGACACTTCACTAATACTATACCAGAATTTTGATGAACAACTTGGACACTTCACCACATATCCCATAAAAAAAATCTTTTTTTCACACCACTCATTCATAGTCCTTCGCAACCCTTCTTCAAGATTTTTTTCATTCTTATATGTCGCTGGATCAAGTTGAACACTATCCTTCTCCATTTCAGCTATACAGCGCGATTTAATTTCATTAAAACTAATATTGTTGCCTTCAGTGCGTCTATTGGATGAAAGATCATAAATTATATCAAACCAAAATTTATCTTCTAAAAAATCTCCCATCTCATTTAGATTTCCTTCAAACAATCTTATGAAAGAAGACAATCTTGCTCCTGAATCTCCAATACCCAAATCCTTATATTGCGTGTCTATTTTTTTTGAATTAATTTTTGGAGAACTTATTATTTGCCGTATTCTTTGATTAAAGGATGGAATACTTATTTCGAGTGATTGTTGTGTGTTATCAATATATACAGAAATATTATTTTGTCGATTAATACGTCCTTTAAGATTAAAATAATACTGATGTTCTGTGTGTTTAGAAAACTTTTCCGCTTGCTTTGAATACTCACCGATCTTCTCAACTTCAATATCCACAACCCAATTATTTTGACCTTGAATACTGTTTGAAAAACTTAATCCTGGAAAATGCAAAAGACCTTTATCAGATAAAAATGCTTGTTTAAATATATTCTCTCCATAATTTCTCTCATATAGACCATTCGCATCTAAAATTTTAAAGGGAAATGTCTTATGGCCTTTGTAGTCAAATCTGATGTATTTATTGAGAGGTTTTAATTTTTCTTCAATTATTTTTTGAACCTCTCTTTCATTTAGGGTAAAAGAAGTTGCTATAACTGTATTTTGGTCTTTTGCCAAAGGATAAAGCAATTCTCCAAAGGATTTATCCTTTATGAGTATTTCAAGTTCTTCCTCTGTTATTATTATTTGATTTAATACGGGATTGTTTCCAATAAATAATTGCCTGTTCCAGAAATAAAAGAAATCTTCAGCAGATCCACTTCCTTTTGAAATTATCAACTCAAATTGATTGCATGAAAGAGATTCATCACGGAGAACGATTGTGTTTATATTAATCATTGGCAAAACACTACGCAATTTTGGCTTTCTTTTAACAATGTATTCGCAGATAGAAAAACAAGGTGAGGTATCAATAGTGGTAATACCTTCCAATGGGAGCTTTGGCGTATAAGTATCCTTATTTGCACAGAAATTTAGCGAATAAAAATTTTCCAACCCCTTTTGATTATCATTTATGATTGTTGGTATTTCTCGGTTTATATGATTGCCCATTAAGTACCCTGCATTAACACCTTGAAGCATATTTTCCGAAGGCTCATCCAACTTAAAATATTTTTCAGGATTAAAAATATTTAGATTCTTTATTAATTCAGGATTTACGTTTGCAGTGTGGCCAATAAAGTCAGGATCATAATGCTTTATAACCTCGATGTATTCTTTTGAAATTACATTATCGTAAACAGGAATGATTGCGTTGTATCTTCCGCCCCATAATTTTAAATTCGTATGTATTAACTTTCTTATTTCGTCTAATGACCAGGTGTGTTCAACAAAAAACAAATAACGAAAGTGTCTTGCTCTTAGTGAAAGATGGTATTGAGTTGTTGGATTCATTCTGATTTGCATGTCTAATGCTCTGTTTAAATTAATTTCTCTGCTCTTAATGCACTCTGAATGGCACTCAAATCTTCACGTTTTATGTAGTCAATGAGGCTATATTTTTGTCCTATTCCATTTAATGAAGTCCCAACAAATATCCCTCTATCTCCACAAACCCAAAGTCTATCATGGAAATTATCTGAAAATTTTGTATCGATAGAAATATGCTTCTTTACATTTAGAAAACCTTCTGATATTGTATTATGCAATTCTTTATCATAGTGTCTTTTGTTTGTTACAAATGTTATTTTTTGAAGTTTTGGAATATAGTCACGGAAAATATCCAAAATAAAATTAGTGTACGATTCCTTTTTGTTTTCACCCCAAAAAATGTAATTGTCAACTATTACAAGATGATCGGCAAGAATAATTCTTTTTAAGTATTTACCGATAGTGTAAATAATATCTGTTCTTGTATCATAAGGTGTTCCGAGGGCTTCACTATACTGTTCGGGATTAATCACATTCGTTAATCCCAATTCAAATAATTTTTCTACACAGTTTGTATGGTCTTCCTCATAAGGCAACATTTCATATTTAATTCCTGGGATCTTCTCGATGTGTTTCTTGAAATCAGTGACCGGATCCCAACTTTTGTCAGCATCCACAGGTAAATCAATTCTTATTTTTATTGAGGTAAGCATATCATTGGTCTTTATCCTTTGGTTTAGTTATTACCAAAGCCCTATTAAATATTCCATTCCAAAAATCTGCATTCACTTTACTAATGTTTTCATATTTATAATTCATTAAATCTTCTGAAATGCCAATAGGAAACAGTATTTCCCTGTCTTTCAGAGAAAAGCCATCACATTTTCCATTCTCAAATATAATTGAGACCCCTTCTTCTCCTTTGCCTCTATCATATATTTCATAACATACTCCTCTTGTGCCTGGAGGATTATCTAAACATTCTCTTTTTAGTTTTACTATTGTACCAACAACCATAATTTATACCTTTTACCATTATAAATATTTCTTAGTTCTATCTATCCTGTATCACCCGATGAATACCTATACAGGTTCAAATAAAACATCCATTTTTAAATCATTCTGTACATTGCCTGCATAGGAATTATCCTGTAACCCAAAAGTGGTAAGCATTGTCAGGAAGACGGATTTTTTTGTTTGAGTTTCAGCTCTAAAAGCTCCTACTTTATTTCGCAATTCGGCATCATATCTTTTGTCAATGATGAATGGGCTAACTGAAAATTTCATTTCGCATAAGTTGATAACACCGTCCCTACGATCTATAACCAAGTCTATCTGTGCTCCATCTTTTGATTGAGTACTTTTCCACGAAGACGTTTCTGTTCCAATACCACTTATACCAAGTGCTTTTTTAATTTGAGGGATATGCGCAAGGCAAACCTGCTCAAAGGCATACCCACTCCATGATCTATGCTTTGGGCTATCAATCATGTTCAGCCAATGGTCTTTACCAAATGTTTTTTTTCCTTTTATAAATTTTATATGAAACAGTGAAAAGAAATCGCATAGCTGGTAGAGGCTATTCCTGGACTGTTTACCAAAAGGCACATATCGCCTGATAAAACCACTTTCTTCCAGCTCATCTAATAAGTTTGTGAGATTACCACCAGTGGGTATTTTACTTTCTTTACTGATTTCTTCACGGGTAAGCCCTTTACTTTTTTTAGCAAGGGCAGCCACAATAATTTCATGACGTTCAGCTTTAGCGAATAAGGATTTAAATAATTTGTTGAACTCGTCTTTAAGTAAACCATTCGGTTCAAAACAAAGTTTATTGATATGTTGAGGAGCACTCAGCCCTTTCTTGATAGCATCCCAATAAAAAGGAATACCGCCCAAGGCCATGTAAAGCTGTATGAGCTGATAATGCTCTAATGTAATTTTTTTGTGCTTTAATAAATCTTGACATTCATTCAGGGTAAAAGGCTCTATTTTTAATCTCTGAGTTACACGATTATGTAAGCCTCCTTTATTGTTGATGAGTTTATTAATCATCCATGAAGCTGCTGAGCCACATACTACCAATAAAACATCTTTCCTGCTTGAAGCCCAGCTATTCCAAAAATGCTCCAATGCCGGAATAAATTTGGAGTGTGCAGTATCAAACCAGGGCAGTTCATCTATAAATATGATTTTTTTCTTTTGCTTCGACTTTTCTATAACCTGTTTTATCTGTTGGAAGGCCTCCATCCAGTTAGTTGCGTTTCTATGCCCAGCTTGAGGATGCTGCTCCTGCATGGCCATATTAAAATTGGTAAGCTGTTCCCGCAAAGTAGCCTGTGCCACCCCGGTAAGCCGGAATGTGAATTTGTCTTCAAACACATTTCTTATCAGGTATGTTTTGCCAATTCTACGCCTTCCATATAGAGCTACAAACTCCGGTTTATCCGAAGCCAGATTTTCATTTAAAATCTCGATTTCTTTACTTCTTCCTATTATGAGCATATTTTCATTTTAGCCACAAATATACTAAAAAGTACACTTATGGCGGAAATGATTTTATTTCATTTTCGCCATAAGTAGTAAAAAAAGATAAGTTATGGCGGAAATGAATTTATACACTTGTTCTGTTTTTGCACCTTCATGATGGTTTCTTAAAAGTAATTTCTTTTCCATAAAATAAATTCCGAAAGCAAATGTTCTAAATCCCAGATTACATAATTAATTTATCGTTAAGCCATCTGAAACAAGCCGTCTAAGCAAAACAAATTATTGGCAATAATTTAAAATATTGCCAATAATTTGTAATAGCATTCTAACTCCTTCCCAAATGTTTGATAAATTTTGTAACGACAAGTACCGTTTCAGTGTCTTTCGCAAAAATCTATCACTTTCCCGAAAAATTTCTTGTATGCAGCAAGCTTTCCCAACTGCCTGATTTTCCTATAAGCTTTCTTTGAACTTGTGGCAAAACACAAGTAACCACCTTTTAAACCCTTGTCATTACTCCCAATTTTGACCTCGCAAGGTTTAAATACCAATTCATGCAAAAAGGCAAGATTAAAATCAACAATCATTAAAAAACTTAAAAGCCATGACAAACGAAGTTTCAAAAATAGACTGGAAAGAAGTAGGCATCACCGCAGGCGTAACGCTGGTAACAGCATTCGTAGGTTGCCTTGCTGCCGTAATTGTAGCTCAAACGCTCATTATACCAGCTATTAACAAATCGAAGGAGAAAAAAGCAGCTGACAAAGAAAAAGATGCTGCGAAAAAGTAAGGCTTGATGTGCATTAAAAGCCTTGCGAAAGATTACAACAACAAAAAATAATTACTAACAATTAACATTCAAAGCCATGAATAAATATAACGAAGAAATTCGCAAGTATGAGCAAGAGGCCGAAGACCGTTACGATGATTATGATGACGATAATTTCGATACCGGACTGGAAGGCCAGGATTCTTATGACGAAGACAGTTATGAGGAAGTAGAGTACATAGGCGAAGATGATAGCTACGATGATGATTCATACGATAGCTACGCTCAAAACTCTATCGGAAAAATTAATCCGAATGACCGTACCCTCACCATTACTATTACCAACACCAGCGGAGCTGATGCGGAAGCAATCATTTTCGGTGGAAATGAAGGTGCTGCTCAACCGGCAGGTGTATTAGTAGTTGTGCAGGAAAGCTCTCACAATGAAGTAAGAGAGGAAAGCAAAGCCAATCCTTTCAAAATCCAGGGAATGAAAATGTCCGTTTCGGATCCGTTGCAATTTGATAATGTATGGAAAATTCTACGTAAGTCAGCAGCCGGTAGCTTTAACTCTCATCCCTATCAACCAAGAAATGCCACATCGCCTCAAAATACTAACCCTAATTTGATTGATGACAGCGCATTCGAGATGGATGTGACTGGACAGGATAGCATTCGCTATTTCCAAAAAGCAGGTGTAAAAACTACGCTCACCTTCACAATCAAAGCACGTGTTGATATGGGTAATGTGCTGGCCGGACAAAATGTTGCGGAAATTTCCACAGCACCACGTCCAACAGGTTTACCACAAATTGACTTGGCTAAACAAAAGCCAACACAAGTGTTCGGAGTAAGGCCAAAACCTAAAAAAATGGTCCGCAAAATTATTCGCAGACCTGTGGGTGGAGGAAGACCAGCAGGCCCAAGAAGGCTGTTAAGAAAACGCAGATAAGCTGAATTTCAGCTAAGGGTTATCATAAAAAGCCAAAGCGGGAAACCCTCTCAGCTTTGGCTTTTTTCACAAAGTAGAATAAAGCACAAAACCATTAATTACATCAACCATGTGTAAAGGAAAAGCACAAAACCGGATTGATTATATCGTACTGCAAAAGCCGACAGAAGCAGCCAAAATAGTTGAAAAGTACGGATATGAGCCGCCAAAGAAAGTAGAAGAACTGGTGAAGGCAGTAAAGCTTTTAGTGAAGAAAAAAGGCGAACCAATTATCAAAGATTTAATAGCCATTCATCCTGAAAGAAAACTGATACTGGAAGTAACCGGGCATAAAAGCGATGAAAGCAATTATTGCGGTTGCCACAGTTCCTATTCAGGAGAAACAAAGGAATTGCTCGATCAGCTATCAGAACTATCCGTGAACGACCTCACTCAGCTCTATGAAGACACCAAGAAAAAATCCAAAGAGAAACCGGAAGATAAAACCTTAATGGCAGAAGTAGAAACCGTGTGGGATGAACTCAAACGAAGAAAAAAGCAAACAGAAAAACTGGAAAAGAAAAGCGAAGAAAGTACCCAAAGCCTGTGGTTAAAATTCGGACTGTTCTTTCTTGCCGGAGTTGTCATTGCAAAAATTTCCTAATCAATGGTGAGAATAATAAATAACGAAAAGGAAAAACCGAAAGAGCCGGAAATTAAGCTCAATGAGAAATCGAAAGCTCTGCTTCAGATTATCGGGATCATCATTGCCGATAATCCTAAAGCCATTATTGAAATACTGGAAGAATATAGCATTGAGCTTTCTGAAAATCCAACAGATAAGGAGCTTACTGAAAAATTACTTTCCGCTATTGGTGAATGTAACAAAGAATTTAACAATGACTTGGCGAGGGTAATATTGGATTGTACACTTGAAAGCAGCTACGACAGTTTTGATTTTAAATCCCTGTTTAACAAAGGAGGTGATTCGGGTGGTGAAGAAAGCGGAGCATCTTCCGGTGGCGGAGGCGGTGGTGGTTTGTGGGCAGGAATAGCCAATGCAGTTGGAGGAATTGCCGGTTCAATTGGTTCAGGAAAAAGAGCAAGAGAAGAAGCAACTTCAAAAACACTCCAGGGAATATATGCTTACAAGTCGCAACTGGCAGCCAATGAACAAGGCAAAGGCAAAAACAAAATGTATATGCTCATTGCTCTTTTTGTTGTGCTTGGTTTAGCGGTAGCAGCAATGGCTTTTTTCTCAAAAAAACAATCACAGCAACAACCAATACCATTAAAAGCCTAATACCATGATTTTACAAAAAAACAATTTCGGCCTCACCCGGCAATCCATTTACGCAGGTTATGACGATGAAGCATACGACAGCCTTTTCAAAAGATTCAGGGAGAAACGAGCAGAAAAAAAAGAAGAAAGGCAGGAAAAAAAGGCGGATAGAAGGTCACGAAAGGAAGAAAGAAAATCCGAAAGACAGGAAAAGCGTGAACTAAACAGCGAAAAGAAAAGGCTGAAAAACGAATTGAAGCAAACGCAGATTGATGAGAAGAAATCTCAACTTTCCCTGCTTAGTCAAGCAGGCGCACCAATGCCTCCCGGACCACCTCCAGCCGGAGGTGATAACTCTATGATGATAGTCGCTGCGGTGGTAGGAGTAATATTCATTGCAGGCGTAGGCTATGTAATGATGAATAAAAAACAAGCTCCGGTAGCCGCTCCGGTATTCGTAAAAGCAGCTTAATCACTAACAATTAAAAAATAAAGCCATGATTATAGGAGAAACATTTAACAGCGATTATGACGGATACGAAGAAGACAGTTATGATTATCTGTTCAAACGCAAAACAAAAGAAGAACGTCAACAAAAGCGCACTGAAAGAAAAGAGAAACGAGCTGACAAAAAACAGCAGAAACAGGATCCTGCATCGGGAGGTAAACGCAGGCTTCCGATACTCGGAAATTTCGGTTTGTTTGATAAAAACAAAAAGAAAAATGCCACAGGCACTTCCGATACTTCAAACAGTTCATCTGCGAAAAAGGAGCCAGGTGATACGTCTGAATCTTCAACAAGCGAAGAAAAAAAGATAGCTATGGCAGGCGCAGCAGCTATGCAGGATAAATCCGAAGGAGGTACTCCTGGAAGTGAATCAGCAGCACCGGGAACAGAGGCAGCAAAACTGGAAGCAAAAGAGCTTGACAAAAATGCAAAGCCTAAAGAAGCTGGTTTCGGGCCAATGGTAGGTTTTGCTTTTCTCGGCATTGCCCTTTTGTTGGCCGGAATTGCAGTTGTCAAGGGAGGCAAGAGACCTATTTCGGAACTACAACCAATGAAAGTCACAGCATAAATTAAACTCCGTCTCTGACGGTAAAAAATAAAACACATGGACATTTTAGCAGATCCAATTGAACAGGAAGTAACAGTTGATGGAGCAACCCCACAAGGAGCTTTGTTTGTTTCGGTGAAAAACACCGGAGCCAGTATAGCCACTTTTAATGGAGTATCTCTGCCTCCCGGAGAAGCTAAGAGCTACTCCTTTGTTGGCAAAGGGTACAAAGCATTGCCTTATGTAGTCAACGGCTCAACCCTCAAATTACTTTACATCCTTTAAAACCATAAGCAATGATAAGAGCCGAAAAAGCACAACGCATCATGCAGCTTTATGAAAGTGATTATGACAACTTTCTTGATAAGCTGAAAGCGAAACGCAAAGCAAAAAAAGCAGCAGCCCAACAAAAAAAATCAGAAGCCGACAAAGCCGATAAAACGGTTTCCGAAGCTGAAGGATATAAAAAGAAACATCTCGGTCAAAAAGCAAAAGACCTGTTGGATAAAGCCGGAGGTATTGAAGGCGCTCAAAGTACTATTCAGAACGTGATGAAATACTTTAAGAGTAGTGAGCCTTCCGATTACGAAATGAATGTTGGAGGATCAGGTGAAGGAGATCCAAAAGCTGAAAAAACAATTATGGGACTTCCTCCGATAGCAGTTTATGCAGGCGGTGCGCTCCTTGTTCTTGCAGGGCTTTACGGATTGTCCCGCATGATGAAAAATAAAAACGTACAGGCTCAGCAACAAATACAAACACCTGCTCCAGCTCCGGTTGTAGCGGAACCAGTTTTACAAGCAGCAGCATAAATAACATGGTCATACCAATTCCATCTCAGCAACAACGCTTTAAAGTAAAGGTCGGCATACGTGCCTTTGAGCCTTGCGCTTTGGGCGTAAAATGCTATGATGCTACCAAACCCAATACCGATTATATCCGCAGACGTGTTCCTTTTACAGAGGATTTGTTCAAAGGTAAAAATCCCGGTTACAAAGAGTTCACCCTTCCCTTTCCACTTTCACCCGATCAACTCATGGTTGAATTGTACGATAAATCGTATGGTGATGATGGAAATTTTCGGATTGAGAAATTTGAACTGGAGAAAATAGAACCGAAAAGCATTTGGGCAGAACCGGAAATGCACCGTTTCATTGATTTCGCACAGGACTTTGCCGCGAAAGCAGGCTATATGCCTACCGGAGTGTATGACAGCAAGGATGGGGATTTTCTTATCCAATACATGCCTGTTATCGAAGATGATGAAGGAAACCCACTGGTAACTCCAGCACGTACCAACCGCAAATCAGGACGGATACAAGTAGCGCAATCGACATTCGCTCAATATACCATTCCGGTAAGAGTAGTTGTACTATTCCATGAACGCTATCATTTTCAGATTCCAACACGACTGGAAAAACCAGCCGACCTGCACGGGCTTCGCCTCTATTTGGATTTAGGATTTCCAAGAACAGAAGCGGTTTATGCCACTACAAAAATATTTACCTCTCATCCTGAATCAGTGGGAAAAGGACACAGAGACCGGGTGAAAGACATTGTGAATTTCATTGACAATTATTCAGGCAGAGAAAACTTAAAAATGCAAACCAATTAATGAAAGGTAGTCGGAACATAGGTATTAACGGTTTGGCGCAAAGCCTCAAAAAGATTTTTTCTGAAAAGAAAAAATCCGGTGAGGAAAACTTTGTGAGCAAAACCTATGGCGAAACGGAAGATAGTTTTTTTGAAGAAGCAAATAAAAACCTTCGTACAGTACTTAACCTGGATAAAAAAAGTGAGAGCTACGAAAAAGATTTAAAACGTTTCGGAACACGCATCAAAGTAATTGATGTTGCGGACGATGCAATTCCTAACAAACGTTTCAAGGAAGTTTTACCACTTAAAAGACCAGCCAAGCCAACTAATGAACGATACAACGAAAAATACGAGAAAGATTTAAAACGCTTCGGAACTCATCAAGGTGTTATAAATGTGTCGAATGATGATCCGGCAAAAAGGAAAAAGAAAAAACCTTTTCCAACAGATTTCAGCAAGGCAGTTTACAAAGCAATGATGAGTAGATGGAAACCTCGTGAAGTAACTCCATTTTCCGTTAATCCTTATTCAGATATATTCCGTGCCTTTCCTAAAGCACAGGTAACTGTTCAAAACAAATCTACCGAAGAAAAAGAAGTAGTATTGTGGGGTGCAAATCAATCCGTTGGCGTTAGTCCTCCAGCTCCGGGGGATGTTCAGGATCACACCATCGTTGCACAAATCAGTACCCCTGCCGGAGTGCATCCGCAGGGCATTGTAGTTAATCCTGCAAATCAATTGGTATATATTGCCAATCAATTAAGCGGCACTATAACCGTTTTGGATTCCGGTAACCAGGTAGTGAAAGTTATCCAACTCCAACCAACCTTTCCAGGTTTCACATCACCGGTGGCACTTGCCGTAAACACAAAAAGCACAAGCAGTAAATACGGCTTTGTGTATGTGGTTTGCTCAGTTGCAAATACACTTGCTGTTATTGATTTAGCATTAAACGTAACAGCTATTATACCTGTGGGCATACGACCTGTTGCAGTTGCTTTTAATCCTGTAAACCTTCTTGTGTATGTGGCTAACCTCGCCAGCGATAATTTAAGTGTTATTGATGCTGAAGCCTTAACAGAAATTCTTATTTCTCCACTTCCAACTGGACAGGATCCTATCGGTGTGGGAGTTGATCCGATAAGCGGAGACATCTATGTCGCCAATTCACTTGCGAACAGCATTACTGTTTATGATAGTACCAATGCACTTGTAACCACAATTCCGGCAGTTGGTCAACGCCCTGTATCTGTAACATACAATCCCGCTAACAACAGTATGTATGCAGTAGCTACCGATAACAATTTTGTCTATCAAATAAATTCGCTTACGCATACAATTGTTGGAAGTATTGTCACAGGCAACAAACCATATAATAGTTTTTTTGATTCTTACAATGGCTTTTTATACGTGCAGAACCGTGAGGACAATACCTTCACAATCATTCGTCCGGACAATAGCAAAATTGATGGTTTAAGTTTCGGTGAACAAAACATCGGTGGAGCTTTCAACAGTTTCAATAATTCAATATACGTTTCCGATACCAGCAATAACACTATTAATGTTATTGGTTATCTGCAAGTAAGCAGCACTATTTCCATTAATTCGGATTATGCTGAAATGCGGGAGGATCTGCAAAGTAATCCGGCAGTTATTCAACATGCAAAATTTGTTGTAACCGGATTAGAACGTTTAAACAGCTTTCGTGTAAACAAGTTCACCCCTACTGGTTCAATAAAAAGTAAACCCATCTCATTTGAATTGTACGCCAGTCCTCAAAGCAAGCTGAATGTTGCAGAAGTTACAGAGCTGGCCGGAACCGTCATTGACGGTAAAATGAACTGGCGGTTTAAGCTACCGGGACTGCATACGGTAAGTATCCTGATATGGTATCGCCAATTCGAGGTCAGAGAAATTTTAAGCCCAACAAATCATAAATAAATAAATCAACAATTAAAAATCAATAGCCATGAACAATAACAAATTAAACTACTTAGTGCTTCATTGCACAGCAACACCTGAAGGCAGACCAGTAACAAAAGATGATATAATTCGCTGGCATACAAACCCTGTTCATCTCGGTGGACGTGGATGGAACCGTCCCGGATATGCTGACATGATTTATCTCAATGGAGACTTGGTAAACGTTATTCCTTTTAACACAGACGACTTTGTGGATCAATGGGAAATCAGCAACGGTGTTGTAGGATTGAACGGCAATTCCCGTCATATCGTGTATGCAGGTGGAATGGATACGGAAAATAAAAAACCGAAGGACACAAGAACCAAAGAACAATTGGAAGCGCTTGAAGTGTATGTAAAATACACCATCAAACGTCATCCAAAAATCTTAGTGCTTGGACACAACGAAGCTCCAAACGCACATGGAAAAGCCTGCCCAAGTTTCAATGTAGGAGAATGGCTACGCTCTATCGGAGTGGATGATGCTAACATTTACAACAAGCAAGTTGAAGACTTATCTGCCGGAGCTTTAGCGAAGGCAGATAAGAAAGAAGATTTGCAAACAGAAACAGCAGAAACAAATTCTACTGAAACAGAGGCATGAGAACGGTATTAATACTTGCTGCGGGAGTTTGGATTGGCAGGGAAATCTTTACAACGCTATCCAGGAATCAAGCGAGAGAACGTGAAGTGAAAATCCGTAAACAACTGGAAAGGTTTATTAAAGAAAATCTGCCCCCCCTTCAACCAAAGGAAATGCAAAAGGAAGTCGAAAATATATTAAAGGTGTCATAGATACATTATAAAACGAGATGGCAACTATCATACAGGACATAATTATTCCGGAGAAAAGTTCCGAATGTTCGGAATGGATCAGCTATTTCAAAAAGCTGGAGGAAAAATTCGGAGCTGAAAACGCCAAAACAATTTGGTTGAAGACATGGCAGGTGAATGGCTCAACAGCTTCTTGTACTACCCGTCCAGACTTTAACGCTTTTTTCAAGAAACAGGATATTGATGTTACTAACCTGGCTACAAGTGCCGTTGCATCCGCAGCGGACTTAGGAGGAAGCATCATGGGTCTTGGCAAAGGCATTACCCAGGTGCTAACATACGGAGTTCCTATTGTATTGACTGCGGTTATAGCGGCAATCCTGTATGCTATTGTAAAAGTGTCACAGAACACGTCTGCATCTGATGTTGCAGCATTAACTCCACAAGGGAGGGTGGCAAATCTATTAAAATGAAAGCTGCTGCTATAAATATCGCCCGGACAAATAAAAAAGTCCTCATCATCGGAGGTCTTGTAACCATTGCCGGAGTGTGGATTGGCGTTGTTGTTTTTAATAACAAAAGAAAAAAGCGAGACCGATTGGCTATTGCATTTTTCAGCGAACTGCAAAGAGATATTGCCCCTGATTCAGTTGGGCTTGTTGAAAGCAATGCTTTTGATATGCGCTATTGGGAAAACATTGGTAAGAAAATAAAAAAGCCAATGTATATGCTCACAGTGGCCAGCGCAAAATCATTTGCAAAAGACATACGTGATTCCTGGGGAGTATTTGACGATGATGAAGATAAAATCAAAGGAGTGTTCCGTGCATTAAAAGATCAGGTACAGGTATCACAAGTTGCTTATCAGTATTACCAGACATCCACCGAAAAGATAAACCTGATTGATGATCTGAAAAGCAGGTTAAGCAAAGAAGAAGTTGGAGAAATACTGGATATCACAAAAAAACTTCCACAGTACAGAACAGCCGAACCACCTAAAAAATAAGCAATGGCAGAGACAACACAAGATAAGGAACAAAAAAAGGGACTATTAAAAAAGTACCTCGATAACACTTTCGGAGATGAAGGCTTGAGAACGGATGTAAAAATCACGCTCACAAACGATACCATTTTCAAGTTCGTTGCTGCGGTTGTGGGAGCAACAACATTAAGCACAGTTGCCTACTACATGATTAAATCAATGTTCACCAGTAAATCACAATAGTAAATGAAGAAAGCACTTATAGCCGTTTTTTCAATTTCCTTAACAGCCGGAACACTTTACCTGACTTACTCACAGGTGAAGGATTATTTCATTAAAAAGCTGGTAAAGTCCTGGATAGTGGAATCGAAAAAACAGAACAAGGAATTGAGTGAAGAACAAATAAAATCACTCAAAGAAGAATTGGACAAGCTCTATTTATGGGAAGTAAAGCTGCTTGCAAATTATTCAGAGAAAGCAATTCTACGTGCCCCTGAAAATGAAATTGCACCAATAGTAGCAAAGCTGAAAGAAAAAAAGATACTGGAGAGAGCCGACTTAAAATCAGTAGATGCAATTCTTTTCGGCACATAATTACTAATTAAAATTAACCCTAATGGAAACACTAACCGAGATCATCGCACAAATTAAAAATTACATGACCGCCCTGGACTGGCAGTACATCATCACTTTTATCATTATCTGTTATGGTATTAACCATTACAAGGTAAAAGAAGGTTTGCAGAAAGCTACCGGAACACAAACCCGGACACGTTACCGTGTTATCATTATTGGAATTGTGTACGGAACAGGATTATACTTTTTGCGTGGATACAAAATACAGCACATCGAAAACTTGTTCCAGTCCTTCATTTTTGCATTGGTGTTTCACAAGTTCATTGTGGAAGCATTGCTCTATTGGTTGGCGAAACATGCACTCCCCGAATCCATTTCAAAACATTTATTGGACGAAGAACAACTAAAAAAAATTACTGGAAATGAAGGGAAATAACATCATAACCTCTATTCTTTTATTTATCTGCTTTGCGCTTTATGTAGCCTTAGAGTTGAAAGTCCCTTGTAAGGATGGGGAAAAAGAATGTGGAGAAAACACAAAGCGATTGGAAGCACAGAATGATTCACTCAAGCGAAGTACCCTGGCGCTGGATGAAAAATATCACACCTTTCAGGAGAAAGCCGATAGCCTTCAGGAAAAACTTTCCAGTACCAAACAAATCATAGTTCAATTAAAAAACAAACAACATGAAAAAGTTAATACCATTGATGCTCTCAATAATGATGAGCTTTTCGGTTTCTTCTCAAAGTTTAATACCGAAAGTACAGGTACAAAATAAAGACACGCTTTTCTGTTTTACAATACCGCAAAGCAAAGTCATTGCAAAGCATTTGGAGAACAGTACCTATTGTGATTCTGTTTTAACTCAAACCGAAAATGAAGTAGAACTGTTAAACCAGTTGCAAGCTGTTAATGATAGTTCCATACTGGTACTCACAATGAAAACAGGTAACCAGCAACACATTATCAACAACCAGGAAGGAGTTATCCAAAATCTAAATACGGATTTAAAACAATCCGAAAAGAAATACCGGAATGAACGATGGCAGAAAAGATTGTTTGCTGCTGGTACATTCATTTTTGCGGCATTAGCCATTTTAAAATAATTTTTTACTCACTAATACTTTAAATATGAGTTTCATTGGAGGTTATCAAAGCGATGTAAATCTCAACGATATAAATTACGTTGGGGATTTTCCAGCCGAACATTTACTCGGAGGATACGGCATTGCAACAGGAACAAACGGTTATGTGCTTACACTCAATCCGGGATTATCTCAATACCGTGATGGACAAAGGTTGGAAGTCAAATTTCTAAATACAAATACAGGAGCTTCACTTATCAATGTGAATGGCAAAGGGAATATTTCCATTAAAAAAGTAGTGGATAATAATTTAGTGGATGTTGAGCCAAATGACCTAAAGGCAAACCAGCAATACATTTTAATTTTTGACGGAAATGTATTCCAGGTGGTAAACCTTGACGACAATTCCCCTTTAGCATTGGCAAATGAAAATGCACCCGGTGTAACAGAAAGAGCTACACAGGGAGAGGTAAATGCCGGTGTGGACGATGAAAGACACATTACTGCTTTAAAATTGACCAATTGGTTTTTAACCAAAGTAGCGACAGAAGCCACTCCGGGAATCTCTATGATTGCAAGTCAGGCAGAAGTGAATGACGGAGAAGACGATATGAAATTTGTTACTCCGGCAAAGCTCGCTTCATACGTTGCAGACAAGCTCACGGGCTTATGGGAAGATAAGGGCTTAATAAATGCTTCAACCAATCCAAACTATCCGGCTGGCCAAGTTGGGGATGCTTACACGATCAGCGTGGCTGGTAAAATTGGAGGTTTATTTGGTGACGATGTACAGGTAAGGGATGTTATTTATTGTACTCAGAACAATCCCGGTGGCGATAAAGAAACAGCAGGCTTTGCATGGAATATTATTCAATCGAATTTAGTTCAAGCGACTGAATCCATTGCTGGTTTTGCTCAAATTGCATCACAGGCAGAGGTTACGGCAGGAGTAAACAATACGAAATTTCTTACTCCATTAAAACTTATAACATGGTTTGCTGCTCAACTTGCTACGGAAGCTCAGGCGGGAATTTCAGAAAGAGCGACACAAGCTGAAGTAAATGCAGGGGCGGATGATCTAAGACATATCACTCCTTTAAAATTAGTTACGTGGTTCGCATCACAGATCGCTACGGAAGTTCAGGCAGGTATTTCAGAAAGAGCAACTCAGGCAGAAGTAAATGCAGGAGCCGATGATACACGTTATGTATCGCCACTTAAACTCGCTACTCACTTAGCTGTTGTGGTGCAACAAGCTACTGAAATAATAAAAGGTATTGCGGAAATTGCTACTCAGGCAGAAGCGGATGCAGGAGTGGACGATAGTCGTATTATCACACCACTTAAATTACAGGTAAGGCTGACCAATTACATTAACCGTGAATCTATTCTTTTACTTCCTGTCGCCAATGTTAACCCTAATTTCTATTTTACTCCAGGAAGAAATCAGATAGCAATAATCAACGGGAATCTTGTTGTTGTAAGAGATTTCCGGTTTAAGCCAAATACTGTTCCTGTAACAGTTGCCACCCATGTGCTAAACTTCCCAAAACCCGTAAATGGTGGTGCTGGTTTTTCAGGGATACTGATTGCTAATTCAACTAATAAATTCTCATACACTATCGACAGCAATGGCCGGGTATTCTTGTATGGAAGTTTTTATGATGCAAATGACGAATTGCTTTTTAACATCAATCCTTATGTTGCCAAATTCCCAATAGAGTTTTATCCAACACAACCACCATCATAAAAAACGGATAAGAATATGGCAGGAGGTGGATATGATAGTGACCTTAATCTCAATAACGTTAGGTTATTAGGAGATTTTCCGATAGAGCATTCTCTCGGAGGTCATGGTATTGCCGATAGTCAGGAAACCAACAAATACAATTTAACTCTTAATCCTCCAATTACACACTACCGGATTGGATTAACATTAAATGTTATTTTCTCTGTTACCAATGAAGATAGTGCAACAATAAATGTTGACAACCAAGGTGAAATTGCAATCAAAAAAATTATTGAAGATGTATTAGTTGATGTATCTAAAAAAGACATTGTTGTCGGAAAGGTTTACTTGCTGGTGTTTGACGGGCAAGCATTTCAGATCGTTAACAATTATTCTCCCGGTATTATTGCCTTTCCAATTTCCTCAGAAAATTCGATGGGGCTAATTGAAATTGCAACGCAAACCGAAGTGAATGCCGGAACCGACAATCAAAGAGCCGTTACTCCGCAGAAGCTCGCACAATATGTTGCCGATAAGGTTACGGGACTTTGGGATGATAAGGGAATATTAGATTGTTCCCTCAATCCCAATTATCCGGCTGCTTTAAAAGGGGATGCTTATACCGTTAGCGTTGCTGGAAAGGTGGGTGGTGCAGTAGGAACTGATGTTCAAGTCCGTGATGTAATTTATTGCACGGCAAACAATCCGGGCGGGACAGAGTTAACCGTTGGGGCTTCCTGGAATGTAATACAAGGGAACTTAGTTCAAGCTACCACAGTTCTTGCCGGAGTTGCACGAATAGCAACACAAGCGGAAATTACGGCAGGTTTAGACGATACCAAATTCGTTACCCCTTTAAAGCTGATTACACTTTTAAACAGCAAAAAAATGAGAACACAGATACGTTTTCAATCCGATTCCTTACCGGATTCACAGGTGTTAGCTGCCGGATCAGCTGATTACCATTTTGGAATTATTGCCGTAGGAGGCATCCCGATAGGATCCACGATAAGGCAAGCATCCCTTTCATGGGAAGGTTATATAAGAAATTTAGATGCTGCTAATGCCAACAGCTTTGATACCGGAAATATTGCCATGCAAAGGGATGGAGGACCATTTAGTAATTACTTGAATGTTACTTCTAAACTTCAATTAGGACCTGAACAGGTAACCTTTTTCAGGTACGTAGAGGATGATGTAAAAAACCTTGCAACGGGCAATGGCACTTACCTGGCGAAATTTGCCAATTTAAGTGCATTAGCAGGTAGTATTGCTATTGCCGGACACTGGACACTTGAAATTGATTACGAAACGCCTTAAAACCTTTAAAATATGGATTACATTAAACTAATAGCAGTATTATTTAGCGCAACCGGTTTCTGGAAACTGGTAGAGCTGATCGTTAAGTTTCGTTCGGACAAAAGAAAGCAGTCCGCAGAGATCAGAAACCTCAATGCCCAATCTGAAAGGCACATAGTAGAAAATTGGGTGCAGTGGTCGCAGAAATTGGAGGCAAGAGTGAAAGAGTTGGAAGCGGTAGCCGAAGAAAATCACGACCTTAAAAAACAGATCGAGAGCCAGCGGGAACGAATTGTCGAACTGGAAGGGAAAGTTGAGAAAGTAGAAAAGGAAAATGTCCAGTTGCGAAATCAGCTGAAAGAATTATCAAAAACGCACGACCATGAATGAGCAAAGTAAGGGAATGAAATTGCTTTATGCGGTTTTTCTTCTTGCTATAACTGCGAGAACTGTAATTGCTTTGTATGACCGATTTGCACCCAAAAAACCTGAGTGTAATTGTAAAAAAGAGAAATAGGACAATGGGTAGCTTCTCACAAATATGGACGGGTACAAAAGGTTTTGAAGGAGGTTATCAGCAATTAGCGAATGATTCTGCAAATTATTGTCCCGCCAAAGGGAAACCTGGGAGTAAACTGATCGGGACAAAGTTTGGTATCTCGGCTATTGCCTATGGCGATTATTTTAAGCGATGCCCGACAGCTGAAGAAATTAAAAATCTTAGCCCTGAGCTTGCTCAAAAAATTGCTAAAGCAAAATTCTGGGATCCCGTTCAAGGAGATAGAATTAAAAGCCAGCCTGTTGCGCACTTGGTATTTGACAGCGTATATGGTTCCGGCAGCTATGGACCGCTTCATACCCGTCAGGCCATTAATAAATTGATGGGCGCAGGTACGGTACAGGAGTATAAGTCTTTTAAATTATCGGATGACGAAGTATCAAAAATAAACAGTCTTCCCGATAATAAATTCTTTAATGCCTTAATGGAAATCCGTAAGAACTTTTTTAGGGGTCTTACTTATGAGAAGGGCTATTTTAACCGCATGGCGAAAATAGTCGCAATGTATTCAGCAGGCTTTTTTTCTGATACCGAAGAAATAGTCAAGGAACATAAAGGCGGAGTTGTCATAGGATTAACAGTAATTGCTTTGGGGGTAGGCGTGTTTTTTCTTATAAGACACTGGAGAAAAAAGAAGTCGCTTGCTACTCTGCATGTCAAAAAATTGAAGTAATATGAAAATTACACGAAAACAAATTTATTGGGGGCTTGGCATTACTGCGGGAGTAATGACTATTGGTATTTTAATTCATAAAAACAGAAAGAAGATTAGAGAGATTGCGGAAGATGCTCAAAGCTGGTTAAGTCCCGTAGTTGCTAAAATCACCAGCAAGTTCGGATATCGGACAGATCCTAAAACCGGAAAACAAAATGCTTTTCACAACGGAATTGATTTAGCTGTTTCTTTAAATACCCCTATTAAAAGCCCAATGCCGGGAATCGTGGATAATGTATCATCCGGTGGGGATGGTGGCAATCAGGTTATCATTAAGCATGATAACGGCTATAAAACAGGATATGCTCATTTGAATAAACCGTTGGTGAAAAAAGGAGACAAAATAAAACAAGGGGACGTTATTGGATTATCGGGTAACACAGGCAAAAGTACCGGACCACATTTGCATCTCACACTAACTGATCCTTCAGGAGCTAAGGTTGATCCACAGAAGACAATTTATTCGGGAATAGTTTAAAATACAAAACGTATCCCGCCATTTATTTGACGAAACCCTCCTGGCATTATTCCCGATGAAACCCTATGTAAACGTGATGCTGCATAAATCTCGTTGGTAATGTTTTTCCCTGTCGCAAAAATAGTAAGTCCTTTCAAATATTTTTTCTTGCTATTCTCGAACGAGTACGAAGCGTTTAAATCAATAGTGCTAAAAGCATTGAGCTTACCAATTGCACCTTCTGCTGTTTCATTGTCGAAGTTAAGGTAATCCGTGTATTGTGTGCCTACGTAATTGTAGTTCGCTCCAACAGTAAACCCTTTTACATTATAGTTGATAGAAGCGTTTAAAATTGATTGGGGTAAGTACGGAATAGAATTTTTTTCGATTAATCCATCTCCAAAATTAAGGTCGAGGCGCTTGATAGAAGAAAAATCGGCTGAATTTAGTTCACGAGTTACAAGACTGTCTTGTCCACTGGATGATGTAAAGTAAACATCATAGCCTTCCCGTTCTGAATTTATCTTATCTATTAATTCCTGTTTAGTGGCATTTGTGTGTTTAGCCTTTAGCAAATCACTGTCTTTAAGTCTTCCGCTTAATACTCGTCCTCTCATCAGGGATGCGGAAAGACCAATAGTGATCTTGTGCTTTTGATTTTTGTAAAGTTCATGCAGATTGAAATTGGTGGCTAATTCCAAACCATTGATATTCACTTTACCCAACGATTCAAACGCTTCATTTCTTCCTGCTGAATAAAAATTACTGATATTATTATTGAAATAAGTTGCCTGTCCGTTGATGAAATTATTTTTTGTATAACCTCTGATACCGGCTTCGTAGTTTAAACTTGTTTCAGGTTGCATATTAATATCCGCATCGGTAGCAGGCGTACCCACAACTCCTTCATTATTCACATTCAAAAAACCAACATCGGCAATAGGTGCTGTATAACCTTTGTAAACACCGGCATATAAATTCAACCGATTAAAAAACAGATATCCAAGATTAATGCCTGGCAGAAATGAAGTAAATGTATTGTGTTTGCTGCCGTAAAAACGAGAACCATCATTGTCGGCAGATTGTGCTATTTGGATCATATTATACTTGCGCATATCAACCAACTCAAAGCGGATAAGGGGTGTAACACTGAATTTGTTATTAAAAGTGGTGGAATGTTTTATGTGTGAGGATAATGCGTACAAATCGTATTGCTCATCTTTATCCATCGTGCCACTTCGGGAAAAGCGTGAAGAATCATTTTTAAATTCCTGATTTTTGAATGATTCCGAATGCCCCTTTATTCCTATTTCCAGCATGTTTTCTGTTTTGGCAGTTGTCCATTTATAATTGATCGTTTCCTGAACACCAGCCACTCTGAACTGTCGGTTACGGGCACGTGTGCTTTCTTTTCCACTTACCACTTTACCTACACGTACATAATCATCAGTTCCAAAAGTTTTCCCCTCCAGGTAACTGTAACGATCAAAATAAATTTCATCACCTAAATAAGTTCGTGCAGTAGATGCTTTTATCAGTGTGTTCTCTTGTCGCCACCAGTCACGATTAAATTGATGGGCATATACCTTTGATGAAAGAACAAGATTTTTTCCAAATTGATATTTATGAATTATGTCAACCGCATAGCGCTTGGTATTAAGATCATCAGCATCAAAAGGGTTTTGTGTGGGATCAAGTTTGAATGAAAAAGGAGTGAGTGCGCTGTAAGTTGCTTTAGATTTTTCCTGGTGATAGTTGAGTTTAACATATACAGATGATTTTTTTCCAAACTCCGCAAACATTTTTGCAGTAGTATTAAAAATTGACGAGCTTGAATTATCTTGAAAGCCACCAAAGCTCTTATTTAATACTTGCAATTCCGCTCCTATCTTATCCCATGTTCCGCCATAGGTAAGGTATTGTGAGTTGTATCCGTTTCCTCCTCCTGTAAGATTTACACCAAGTGTCGGTTTGGATGGAGGACGTTTAGTAATATAATTGATAACACCATATACCGTATTAGCTCCGTAAGCGAGGATGTCTGCACCCTTGATAATTTCTATTCCGTCAAGCCTGTCGCTTGGCGGGTTGTAATAGGCTTCAGGTGCAAGGTAGGGTGCAGGTGCAATTGGTGTTCCGTCTTCGAGCAATAACAAACTGACAGCCCTGCGTGGGTATGATCCACGTATTCCGGCATTGAGCCTGTTTGAAATCCCCATATCCCCTGATATATTCACTCCCGCTACTTTTTTCAATACTTCTTCTGTACCAATAGGAGCAGTTTGCAATATTTCTTTTTGAGTAACAATGGTATTGCTCCCCTGATAACGTGTGGAATAACCTAAGCTAATGGATGGCTGTACAATAACGATCTCTGGTATTGAAATTGCGCTTGGTTGAATTGTTAATTTACCGAGGTCAATAATTTGTGATGCGTTATCAATTGTAATAGTCGTATCAATTTTCCCAAAGCCAAGAGATGAAATAGCAATAGGATATATTCCGGTTGTAAGTTGAGTAAGCTGAAACTCTCCTTTATCATTGGTATATGTTCCTTTGTTGGCTCCATAACTTATATACACACCGCTGAGTGGCGCACTGTCTTCACCTGAAATTATTAAACCTTTTATTTTAGCATCCTGCGCCATAAGTAGAGAGGCAGAAACAAATAAGAAAACGGAGGTAATTATGTATTTTATATTCATGAGGGATTATATTAAATTCGGATGCAAAGCAACGTTGTAAAAAATGGAGTTGCAATACCTAAAAAAAGGTATTTAGAATGATTCTAAATAAAATTCATTCTTTTTAAAGCGATTAGAAAACTAAAAAAGGGAAATTTTCTTTAATAGTTATTGCTTATTAACCAGCAGATTCTTTGCTACCTCATGGCTAAGAAATACTTTTTCTTTGCCATTTAGCTGTACCTGAATAGATTTATCAAAACCGACAACTTCTATTAATTTAATTTCTTTTCCAATAGATAATCCCACTTTATCAAGGTATTGAAGAAAATTTACCGAGTGGTCAACAACACCTGTCATTATGCAGTTTTGACCAGTATTTATCTCAGCAAGTAAAACAGATTTTTTTCTGTTAAAAACACCTTTGGCATCCGGGATGGGATCACCATGAGGATCAAACTTAGGGAAGTTGAGAAACGCATCAATCCGATTAACCAATTCCTCTGATTTCACATGCTCCAGCTGCTCTGCCATCTCATGCACTTCGTCCCATTTAAAGTGAAGTTTTTCTACAAGAAACACTTCCCATAATCGGTGCTTTCTAATAATGCTGATTGCTATGGCTTTTCCTTTTTCGGTAAGTGTAACCCCCTGATACTTTTCATAGTTAATCAATTTCTTTTCTGCTAACCGCTTTATCATATCAGTTACGGTTGCAGCCTTCGTAGTCATTCGTGCAGAAAGCGCTGTTGTACTAACCGCTTTCTCCCCCTTTTCCAACAGTTTGAAGATGGCCTTCAGGTAATTTTCTTCCGTAAACGAGTTCATGCCCTCAATTTTTTTTACAAATATAACTATTTGGCTGGTAAAACTAAATATTTAGACTAATCTAAATATTTGTATTATATTTGCCTGAATATTTAATAAAATGAGATGGTTAAAAATACTTTTTTCGGCTTTCATATTATTGACAGTAATGGAAGCCTGTAAAAAGAAAAAAAAGGAAGAAGTTATTGATTGTTCAGGTGTAAGTCCAAGTTATAATTCAGATCTAAAGCCAATCATCAATGGAAATTGCCTTTCATCCGGTTGCCACAATGCAGGTTCCAGCAATGGAGACTATACTACTTATACCGGCTTGAAAGCCGTTGCTTCCACCGGAACTTTAGAAAGCAGAGTAGTTACAAACAAAACAATGCCAGCCACAAGCCCCCTTTCATTAGAAGACAGAAAAAAAATAAAGTGCTGGATCAACTCAGGTGCGCCCAATAATTAACACATTGACTATGAAAAAAACAATACTACTTTCAGGCATTGCACTATTTATAATTACTATGGTTGCCTGCGAAAAAATGCTTCCACCTGCCCCAAAAGATGAAGAAATATTAGCAGGAACAATTCCCGGCCTTACTCCACAGCAAGAACACGAACATTTGGTCGGAGACATAGCATTTGGTAAAATCTTTACTCCCGAACAGGGATTAGGACCAATATTTGTTCAAACGTCTTGCTCTAATTGTCATGCAGGTAATGGGAAAGGACATCCCACCAATGTTCTTACACGTTTTGCGAATGTAAACGGTTCGATAGTAGATTATTTATTAAGTAAAGGTGGTCCGCAGTTACAACAAAGTTCTATTATGGGCTATCCGGCTGAAGTAATACCAGGCGAAGCAAATGTGTTTAGCAAGCGCATGGCTCCGGCAATAATGGGATTAGGTTATATAGCTGCTTTATCAGATGCTTCTATTTTAGCTAACGTTGATTCTAACGATGTGGATGCAGATGGTATTTCCGGCAGAATTAATTATGTAAACCCTACGAGCTTCTTTATTCCTCAATCCATTCACATTCCTAATGGTAGCCAGTATATTGGTCGTTTTGGTAAAAAGGCTGAAAAGGTTACCATTCAAGATCAGGTAGTATTTGCCTTGAAACAGGATATAGGAATTACTTCTGATTTTGATATGCAGGATTTATATAATGTGCAGGCTGGAATTAATACAGGCGACAATGTTACAGATCCCGAAGTGTCCGCAAGTTTTGTTTATAGCCTGGTATTCTATATGCGTACTTTGAAAGCCCCTACAAGAAGAAATACAGATGATCCTGATGTAATGGCAGGAGAAAACCTGTTCAATCAAATTGGTTGTAACAGTTGCCACAAATCTACATTCGTTACTGCTCAATCCGATATTGAGGCATTGAGCAACCAAACATTTCACCCTTATTCTGATTTTTTATTGCATGATATGGGGCAACTACTTGACGATAGTTATCCTGAAGGAAATGCAAAAGGCAGCGAATGGAGAACACCACCACTTTGGGGACTTGGCCTGGCAAAAGATTCGCAGGGAGGCCAGTTATTTTTATTGCACGATGGAAGGGCAACCACTTTTGAAGGTGCTATTTCTTTTCATGGTGGAGAAGCTGCCAGCAGAAGAACGGCTTTTAATACTTTATCAGAACAGCAGAAACAACAACTAATTAAATTCCTTGAATCGCTGTAATTATGGAACGTAGAAACTTTATTAAGCAATGTGGATTATTAGGAGCTTCCTGTTTGGGGCTATCGCTGCTTTTTGAAAGTTGTAGCAGTACTCATTATATACAAGGGATTGCAGATAATAACCGGTTGCAAATAAATAAATCGGATTTCATCCTATTGAAAAATGATAAAACAACATTCCGTAAATGCATCATTGCAAAGCTGGAAAACTCAGATTATCCAATAGTGGTATATCGCTTTTCAGAGAATAATTTTTCTGCTTTATTACTTCGTTGCACACACCAGGGTAATGAATTAAATGTAAATGGTGATCTGCTCACTTGTTCGGCACACGGCAGCGAGTTCAGCAATAAGGGGGATGTTATACAAGGCCCGGCAGAACAAAAATTGAAATCGTTTCCGGTAACGACTGATGAAAAAAATATATACATACAATTAGCAGCATGAAACAAACATTTTTATTTTTACTCACTTCCGTGTTAAGCATTCAGGCTTTCTCACAAAGTGATTCCTCTTTTTTTAAACGGATCCCAACAGATACCAGTAAACTGAAAATGAATATGGATGCTGTGTATAATCGCCCCTTTCTACAAATGGGAAAACTACCCGTATCAATAGGAGGGTATTTAGAAGCAAACAGCAGTTATTTTGGTACAGATGGAGTTTCGGAAGGGTTATCATTTCAAATTCCCCGTATGACAATATTTTTATCATCCACTATAAAAAAACGCATTAAGTTTTTATCCGAAATTGAGCTGGAAGAAGGAGGAAAAGAAATAGGAATTGAGTTTGCTTCCATGGACATTGAACTTCATCCTTTATTTAATTTACGTGGTGGTGTATTAATGAATCCTATCGGTGCATTCAATCAAAACCACGATGGGCCGAAATGGGAGTTCATCAGCCGTCCTATATCAGCGACAACCATTATTCCGTCCACTTGGAGCAATGTAGGCTTTGGTGTTTTTGGAAAATACGGGCGTAATAATTTGGTGTGGGCTTACGAAGCCTATTTAACCAATGGGTTTGACGATAAAATAATTGCCAACGAAGAAAACAGAACGTGGCTCCCGGAAAGTAAAAAAAATCCTGAACGCTTTGAAGAAAGTTTTAACGGTATTCCTTTAATAACAGCTAAAACAGCCATTCGCCATCGCAAAATTGGAGAAGTTGGTATTTCATGGATGGGTGGAGTTTACAATAAATTTGAGGAAGACGGTATAGTAATCGACAGTAAAAAAAGGGTAGATGCTTTTGCCATTGACTTCAATACCACAATTCCTAAGATCAATACATACCTTAATGCAGAATGGGTTTGGGCAATGGTTGATGTTCCTGATTCTTCCCCACCACAATTCGGAAATAAACAGCAAGGTGGATTTTTAGATATTGTTCAACCAATTGTAAGACGTAAAATGTTCGGATGGGAAAACAGCACTATTAACCTTGCTTTCCGAACGGAATACACGGATTATAATGTTGGAACTTTCAAGGAAACAGGTGAAAATAGGTATGACCATATTATTGCCATCGTGCCCGGTATTAGTTTCCGTCCTTCTGCTCAAACAGTAATTCGTGCAAATTACCGTTACCACTGGCAAAAGGATCTTTTAGGAAATCCACCTTCATTAACTGCTGGCTTCCAGTTTGGTTTTTCCACATATTTCTGATATAATTTTAAAGAGATATTAACGGAATTTTGTACATTTGCAATGTTGAAAAGAGCATTTTACATATTATTTACTATCTATTTTATCTCACTTGCGATTGTGCCATGCGGGGATAAAGATGATTGTAATGAAATAAAACATGAGCAATGTTCACAAGCTGATAATAAAGAACCACATTCTGATGAAGCTTGTACACCCTTTTGTGTCTGCTCTTGTTGTGCAACTCATTTTGTAGTTAAATCTTTTCAATCTTTACAAAATCAAATTGCAGTTATTAATACAGTTTATACGGTTCACCCTGAATCAAAAACTTCTGCTGCTGTTATTCCAATTTGGCAACCGCCTAAACTTGCTTAATCTTTTCTTGTATTAAAAAAATGTGGACAAACTCTGTCCGCATTATTCACATTATTTATTTACCGCTGAACGATTTTTATCGTGAAGCATTAATTGTATTAACCATGTTAGATAAGATCATTCACTTTTCTATAAAAAATAAAATTGTAGTAGGGCTGTTCACATTAGCTCTTATACTTTGGGGTGTTTACTCTGTAACGCAATTACCCATTGATGCCGTACCCGACATCACTAACAATCAGGTACAAGTAATAACCGCTTCCCCATCATTGGCAGCGCAGGAAATAGAACGATTAGTAACCTTTCCTGTTGAACAAACAATGGCCACCATTCCGGGTATTGAAGAAGTAAGGTCTTTTTCACGTTTCGGACTTTCGGTTGTAACCATTGTGTTTAAGGATAATATTGATGTGTATTGGGCGAGACAACAAGTAAATGAACGCTTGAACGAAGCCAAGACAATTATTCCACAAGGAGTTGGTTCACCCGAATTAGCACCTGTTACAACAGGATTAGGCGAAATTTACCAATACGTTATTCATACCAAAAAAGGATACGAAAAAAAATATACGGCAATGGATTTGCGTACCATTCAGGATTGGATTGTTCGCAGACAATTATTAGGGACAGAAGGCGTAGCCGATATAAGCAGTTTTGGCGGCTATTTAAAACAATATGAAATTGCCTTAAATCCCGACAAACTTCGCAGTATGAATATCAGTATCAGTGAAGTGTTTACGGCATTACAAAAAAATAACCAAAACACAGGTGGCGCATACATTGATAAAAAACCGAACGCCTATTTTATTCGCAGCGAAGGCTTAATTGGAAGCATTGAAGATATTGAACGTATTGTTGTAAAAACTAATACGAATGGAATACCGGTTTTAATACGTAATGTAGCAACGATCAATTATGGCTATGCTACCCGCTATGGAGCAATGACACGCAATGATGAAGGTGAAGTAGTTGGCGCAATTGTTATGATGCTGAAAGGAGCCAACTCTTCAAAAGTAATTGGGAATGTAAAAGAACGTATTGTGCAAATTGAAAAAACATTGCCCGAAGGCGTTGTCATCGAACCCTTCCTTGACAGAAGCAAATTAGTAAACAACGCTATTGGAACGGTTACTAAGAACCTTGCGGAAGGTGCATTGATTGTGATTTTTGTATTGGTACTATTACTCGGAAATTTTAGAGCAGGTTTAGTAGTAGCATCCGTTATTCCATTAGCCATGTTGTTTGCCATTGCACTAATGAATTTGTTTGGTGTATCTGGAAATTTAATGAGTTTGGGGGCAATTGACTTCGGATTGATTGTCGATGGCGCTGTAATTATTGTAGAAGCGACATTACATCACCTAACCGGAAAACGCTTATTTGAAAAGTTTGGAAATAAAAAATTAACTCAAAATCAAATGGATAATGAAGTGTATGAATCAGCTTCAAAAATTCGTAACTCAGCAGCATTTGGTGAAATAATTATTTTGATTGTGTATTTGCCAATTCTTGCACTTGTTGGTGTTGAAGGGAAAATGTTTAAGCCAATGGCCCAAACAGTATCCTTTGCCATATTGGGCGCGTTTATTTTGTCGCTTACGTATGTGCCAATGGTTTCGGCTTTATTTTTAAGCAAAAAAACAGAATACAAACGCAATATCTCCGACCGTATTATGGGGTTCTTCCAACGTATTTACACCCCTTTGATATTAGTAGCATTAAAAAGAAAAATGGTAATCGTAATGTCAGCTTTTATGCTGTTTGTAATGAGTTTAATTGTGTTTATGAATATGGGGGGTGAGTTTATCCCAACTTTAGATGAGGGCGATTTTGCAGTAGAAACAAGGGTATTAACTGGCAGTTCCATTTCGCAAACAATTGAAGCTGCACTAAGAGCTTCAAAAATTTTGAAAGAAAAATTCCCTGAAGTAAAAGAAGTAATTGGTAAAATAGGTTCAGGAGAAATACCTACCGATCCTATGCCTGTTGAAGCCTGTGATTTAATGGTAATACTGAAAGATAAATCTGAATGGACAAGCGCATCATCCCGTGATGAGTTGGCCGAAAAAATGTCGGAAGCATTGGAAGTTATACCGGGTGTAACCTTTGGTTTTCAGCAACCCATCCAAATGCGATTTAACGAATTAATGACAGGTGCAAAACAAGATGTAGTAATAAAGGTGTATGGCGAAGATTTAAATATGCTTACACAATATGCTGCTAAAATAGGTAAGCTATCTACTACGGTTGAAGGTGCGCAGGATTTGTATGTAGAGCAAGTTACAGGGCAACAACAAATCGTCATAAAATTCGATAGAGATAAAATTGCCCAATTCGGTTTAAATATTGAGGATGTAAACCAAGTAATAAAAACTGGGTTTGCAGGGGAAAGTGCCGGATTGGTTTATGAAGGCGAAAAGCGGTTTGATTTAGTAGTAAGATTGGAAAAAGAAAACCGACAGAGTTTAGATGACATCAATAATTTATTCATTACAGCATCCAACGGAAATCAAATACCTGTTTCTCAATTAGCCGAAGTGGAGTTTAAAACCAGCCCAAATCAAATACAACGTGACGATGCTAAACGAAGAATTACAGTAGGTTTTAACGTGCGTGGCAGGGATATAGAAAGTGTAGTAAAAGAAATGCAGGCCAAAGTTGACAAAGAAATTAAATTCAGTCCGGGTTATTATCCAACCTACGGAGGCACTTTTAAGAATTTAGTAGAAGCTCGTCAACGCTTATCCATTGCCGTTCCTGTGGCTTTACTATTAATTTTCATGCTCTTATATTTTACATTTAAATCATTCAAACAAAGTGTATTGATTTTTACAGCTATCCCTTTATCTGCTATTGGCGGTGTATTTGCCCTATGGATAAGAGATATGCCATTTAGTATATCGGCAGGTGTTGGTTTTATTGCTTTGTTTGGAGTGGCTGTATTAAACGGTATAGTATTGATTGCAGAGTTTAATAGTTTAAAAAAAGAAGGTATGACAGATTTAAAAGACATCATTTTAAAAGGAACAAGCACACGCTTGCGCCCGGTAATCATGACTGCGTTGGTGGCATCACTTGGCTTTTTGCCAATGGCTCTTTCGCATGGTTCGGGTGCAGAAGTCCAAAAGCCTTTAGCCACAGTTGTAATTGGTGGTTTGCTTACCGCAACCCTGCTAACATTATTAGTGCTTCCTGTATTGTATTTCTTTTTTGAACGAATTGGAAAAACTAAAATTATTGTTGCTCCAACTGCTGTCATCATTATCCTATTAATATCATTACCTGTATTAAGTAACGCACAAACAACTACTTCAGGCATTACAGTCCAGCAAGCCATTGACGAAGCTCTGAAAAACAATGCAAGTGTTAAAGCGGCAAATTACGAAGTAGGTTATAGCCAAATGCTAAAACGAACCGCTACCGATGTTGGAAAAACAAACGTTTCGTTAACTTACGGACAGTTTAATTCTTTAAATACTGATAATAATATTACAGTTACTCAGAGTATTCCATTTCCTACATTATTTACAAGTCAGGTTAAATTAGGTAATGCAGTTATTAAAAGTAGCGAGTTAAAATTACAAGTAACGCAAAATGAATTAATCAATCAGGTAAAATCAGCTTATTATTATTTAGAATATCTACAAGCTGAACGAAAATTGCTAATGAGCCAGGATAGTATATACACTTCGTTTTCAAAGGCATCTGAACTTCGTTTTAAAACAGGTGAAAGTAATCTACTCGAAAAAACTACTGCCGAAACGCAATTGATGGAAGCTCACAATCTGTTAGCGCAAAATCAATCTAATATTCAGATATATCAATCGCAATTACAGGTATTAATGAATACTAAAAATCCGGTACAAATAAGCAGGGATAATATTACAAAACTTGACCTGGTAATTCCAACGGATAGTACATCCTTTAACCAAAATCCATTGTTAGCGTATTTAAAACAGCAAATAGAAATCAGCGACAAACAAAAGAAAGTTGAAGCCGCTAAAGTGTTACCTGATTTTACGATTGGTTATTTCAATCAATCGCTTGTGGGCTACCAGAACAATAATGGTAACGACCAGTATTTCGATGCGTCAAAACGCTTTACAGGGATCCAAGTGGGTGTTGCTATTCCTTTATGGTTTGTTCCGCAAACTGCTAAAGTGAAGGCTGCTAATATTAACCAACAAATTGTTCAAAGCAATTATGAACAATATCAGGTTAATATTCAAGGACAGTATAACCAAGTAATACAGGAGTTTTTAAAAGATAAGAATACTATAAGTTATTATGAAAAAAATGCTTTGCCCAATGCGGATTTAATTATAAAGCAAGCGGATAAAGGTTTTAAAAGTGGTGAGATTGGTTATGTAGAATATTTACAAGCTTTGAAAAATGCCCTGGCTATTAAAAATAATTATTTACAGAGCCTCAACCAGTACAACCAAAGCGTAATAACACTCGAATTTTTATTAGGTAAAAAATAATTATTAAAAAAAGAAAACATGAAAAAGAAAATCATCATATACAAAACAATAGCCCTGTTATTTTTTTCAATAGCAGTAACATCTTGTGGAAACAAATCAGAGGAAACCAAACAAGAAGAACATCACGAAGAAGAAACCAATACAATAGAATTAACAGATGAGCAATTTAAAATGGTAGAAATTAAGTTGGGTAAAATTGAAATGAAAACACTCAGCGGTGCAATTAAAGTAAACGGCATGTTAGATGTGCCACCTCAAAACTTAGTTAGCATATCAGTTCCATTGGGAGGGTTTTTAAAAAGCACAGAACTGTTACAGGGAATGAAAGTAAAAAAGGGAGAAATAATCGCTGTAATGCAAAACGCAGAGTATATACAATTGCAACAGGATTATGTGGATAGTAAAAGCCAATTAGAGTATTTGGAAGCTGAATACAAACGTCAGGAGGAGTTAGCAAAAGAAAATGTAAGTTCTCAAAAAATACTTTTGCAGTCAAAAACACAATACCAAAGTATGATGGCAAAAGTGAGCGGGTTAAAATCAAAACTTTCGTTATTAGGAATTAATACCAATCAAATCGAAAGTGGCAATTTCCAAAATTCAATAACCATTTATGCTCCAATAAGCGGGTATGTTACACAGGTTAATGTAAATATTGGAATGTATGTGAACCCTACTGATGTAATGTTTAAAATCGTGGATACAGAGCATTTACACGCAGAATTAACGGTGTTTGAAAAAGATGTACCTAAATTAAAAATTGGTCAAAAGGTACGTTTTACTCTCGCAAATGAAACGGATGAACGGATTGCTACCGTTTACTTAATAGGGAGAGAAATAGGAGAAGATAGAACCGTTCGTATTCATTGCCATTTAGATAAAGAGGATGAGGAGTTGTTGCCGGGTATGTATTTAAAAGCTTATGTAGAAGCGGGAACAAAAAGTGTAGCAGCTTTACCCGATAATGCCATTGTGAATTTTGAGGGCAATAGCTATATTTTTATTAGTATTCCATCTGATGAAAAAGGAACTCATCATTTTAAAATGGTACAAGTTGCCAAAGGCATTAGCGAATTGGGTTACACAGAAATTCAATTACCAAAAGGTGTTAATGCAGATAATCCAATTGTAATAAACGGAGCATTTGATGTTTTAGCTAAATTGAAAAATAGCGAGGAAGAAGAAGGTCACACACATTAAACAATATATGGGCGGAGGCTTGGTTTCTTTTTCCTTAAATAAAGGGATTTTTTCATAGCCAGGTCTCTCGCCCACCATATTAAAAATGACATTATGATAAACGCAGATCCAAACCATAAGCACACATACGATGCACAAGGCAATATCACTTGCTGCACATTGGAAGAAAAAATAAATGCAAAAACGGATATTGAAATTCAGATCCACGCTAATGAACATGTGCTTGACCATGAAAGCGAATCTGTATGGAAGCAATACTTACCAGCTACCATCAGTTTCGTGATACTGGCGATGGGTATAGTATTAGACAATTTTGTTAAGTCCGATTTTTATACCGGATATATTCGTATGGCTTTGTATATTATTGCCTATTTACCTGTTGGCCTACCTGTACTGAAAGATGCTGTAAAAGCCATTTTAAAAGGAGAGTTCTTTACTGAATTTTTTCTGATGAGTATTGCAACCATAGGAGCATTTGCTATTGGCGAATACCCAGAAGGTGTAGCGGTAATGCTGTTTTATGCAATAGGAGAATTATTCCAGTCCGCAGCCGTTACACGTGCCAAACGAAGTATAAAAGCATTGCTCGACATACGTCCGGACAAAGCCACCGTATTACGCAATGGAACATTAACTGAGGTTGCACCTGATACAGTTCAGGTTGGCGAAACCATACAGATAAAAGCTGGAGAAAAAGTAGCATTAGACGGTGTAATGCAATCTCAGGGAAGTTCATTTAATACGGCTGCATTGACAGGTGAAAGCAAACCAAATACAATGAAACAGGGTGAAATGGTTCTTGCAGGAATGATTAATCTCGATAAAGTTGTAGAAATAAAAGTTTCAAAAATATTTGCAGAAAGTTCACTTGCACGAATTTTGGATATGGTGCAAAACGCTACTTCACGTAAAGCGAAAACAGAATTATTCATCCGTAAATTTTCAAAAATATATACCCCGATAGTGGTGTTATTGGCCTTGCTATTAACCTTTGTTCCTTACTTTTTTATGGAGCAGTATGTGTTTTCAGAATGGTTGTATCGTGCGCTCATCTTTCTCGTTATCTCCTGTCCATGTGCATTGGTAATTTCCATTCCGCTCGGATACTTCGGAGGAATAGGAGCTGCATCACGAAATGGTATTTTGTTTAAAGGTTCCAACTATCTTGACCTGATGACAAAGATAAATACCATTGTAATGGACAAAACAGGTACGCTAACCAAAGGCGTTTTCAAAGTTCAGGAAGTAAATGCAGCAAGCCATTCTAAAGATGAATTTGTGGCAATAGTTGCAGCCATTGAATCCCAATCAACTCATCCTATTGCAAAAGCTATCGTTGAATATGCGAAGGGAAAAGATAAGGATGTTCCGGTAAGTGATGTGGAAGAAATTTCAGGACACGGTTTAAAAGGGACTTTTAAAGGATCAGAAGTATTGGCAGGAAATACCAAACTGCTTAAAAAATTCAATATTGTTTATCCTAAAGAAGTTGATTCGATAACGGATACCATTGTAGTTGCTGCAATAAACAATGAATATGCCGGGTACATAACCATAGCTGATGAATTAAAAGAAGATACGAAGGATGCAGTTTCACAGATGCACCAAACGATTTCAAAAATTGTAATGCTTTCAGGAGATAAACAAAGCGTTGTAGATAAGATTGCTAAAGAATTGAACATTGTAAATGCTTATGGCAGTTTATTACCTGAACAGAAAGTACAGATAGTAGAAGACCTGAAAAAGGAAAGTCATCGGGTTATCGCTTTCGTTGGTGATGGAATAAACGATGCTCCTGTTCTTGCTTTGAGCGATGTGGGTATAGCAATGGGCGCTCTTGGCAGTGATGCAGCTATTGAAACTGCGGACGTAATAATACAAACCGATCAACCCTCCAAAATTATTACTGCCATTGAAATCAGCAAAGCTACCCAACGGATTGTTTGGCAGAATATAACATTAGCTTTTGGTGTAAAAGTTATTGTATTGGCTTTGGGTGCAGTAGGACTGGCTACTATGTGGGAGGCAGTATTTGCCGATGTAGGGGTGGCTTTGCTTGCCATTTTAAATGCAATTCGGATACAAAAACAGGAATTTTGAAATCTTAGCAAGATGATTAACAGGTAATTAAATATAAGTTACAAACCTTAATATGTAAGTTAAAGCAATAATACTCTGAATTTCTCGTTATTTCAAACAAATTTGAACCATATACGTTATTTTCAGTATATTTGCAATTATAAATTAAAGAATTGAAGAAGCAATTTAACATAAAATCTTTCATTATTACAGCAGTATTTCTTGCTGCATATCTGAATGTTTTTATAACTCAGGCTTCTTGTAATTTGTCCCATCTTTTTGAGGAAACTCAAACCCAATCGAAATCAACACATAGTCATCAAAATAGTCATGACCACCATCATGCAAATGAAGGTGTTCCACCACACCACCATGATGATAAGCCCGATCATCAGCCCGATGGCAAAAGTGAAAAGGATGACAATAACTGTTGCAACGATAAGACTTCCTCATTCTTTGCAAGCCAGGGAAATCCGTCTACATCTTCTGTTGACTTAAAAAATCCGGTTCAGGCTGATTTAATTTTTATTAGTGCATTTATTGCGTTTAACCCTACCGTATATAATACAAGGGGGTATGTTTCATATAAATTACCACCTCCGAAGATCCCCGATATAAGGGTATTTATCCAGTCATTTATTATTTGATTTTTCTTTTTCTCTGAACAGCCAGGGGTAGCTACGCTATTACCTGAACTGTTCATTATTCTTTTTACCTAAAGGATAGTTTTCCCCATTTAATTTTTGTCAAAAATGAAAGAATGTTGTAAAACAGGCAATGAGCCTGTTCCAAATAGTTTTAAAAAATATTTCAAGGCGATAATTTATATCGTGCTGATAGCAATAGTTGTGTTTGCTGTTATTAAATCAATTTAACCATTAGTATAAATAAAGAAATGATAAAAATAAATTATATAGCCCTGTTGTTTTCGGCTTTTACATTAATAAGTTGTGGTAGTGAAAATCAAAATAATGCTGGAGAAGAAACTTCCCACCACCATGAAGAAGGCGATCACCATCACGATGAAGGCCACCTATACGCCTGCCCTATGCACCCTGAAGTAACAGGTAAAGAAGAAGAATCATGTTCAAAATGCGGGATGAAATTAGAACATAACGATAATGCAGGAAAGCCAAGTGATCTCTCCTGTTTTATTGAGTTCAAAACTTCTCCCGAAAAGGTGGAAGCAGGGAAAGAATGTACACTTTTCTTCACCCCGAAAATAAAAGGCAAAGAAAATGAGCTTGTACCATTAGATATAGAACACGAAAAGAAAATCCACCTGATTATTGTAAGTGAAGATTTGAGCTACTTCGAGCATATTCACCCTGAATATAAGGCAAGCGGTGACTATGAAATTAAAGTGCTTCCTAAAGGGATTGAATACACGGATAAAAAAGGAAAGCATGAAACCAAATTTGAAAACGCTGGCAATTATATTTTATTCGCTGATTACAAGCCAACGGGAGGAAATCACACCGTTGATAAAATCAACCTGACTGTTCAGGGAAATGCTCCTGCTCCAAAAAAGTTTACAAAAGAAAAATTGACCGGATCATCGGGTGATTACTCAATGACCCTTGAACCGGACGGAGGTAAATTCATTACAGGCGGACTAATGCACATTAGCGCTGTTTTAAAGAACAAAGACAAAGAAATGGATGCTAATTCGCTTGGCGATTATCTCGGTGCGAAAGCTCACATGGTTGTGATTGGCTTGGATGAAAAAAACTATTTGCACGTTCATCCTAATGTTGAAAAAGGTCGGTTTGATTTGCATACCACTTTTGAAAAATCAGGTACATATCGTGGATGGATACAATTCAAAGCAGATGATACTTTGCATACCGTTGATTTTGTGATTATAGTGAAAGAAGGCACACCTGAAGAAATTGCAAAGATGAAAAAAGAAGGGGGTGAAATGAAGGGAATGAAAATGTAACATTTTTTTTAAGAGATAGAATCAATGTTTAACAATTAAAATCAAAGACAAATCAAGATGAAAACAATCAAATCAATTGCTTTAACATTAGCTCTCAGCAGCTTATTGTTAATAGTTATCAATGGGTGTAAGAAAGATGTATCTGAAGATAAATTTTCAAGCACTACAAATCAACCACAAGAAGATTTGACTTCGGCAAATGCAATGAGTGATGCCCTGAATAAAATGGGCATCTATGATGATTCTCTCGCTCATACATCAAATCATTATCACCAGTTGCATTACGATAGCGTATATCATCATCATGATTCATTGTTTTGGCATCATCATAATGTATATCATCATGGAGATACTATTCACCATTATACACATCACACTCAATCGCATCATCATGTGATAGATTCCTTGCATAATGTGCATACACCCCATCACCCGTAGTAATTCAAATATCCTTTAACAATTTAAAAACAAACAAATGAGAAAATTAAAATCAATTGCCATAGCAGCCTTAATGCTGGTTGCAGGCACAACGGTAGCAACAGCACACGAAGAAAAAGGGCCGCATGGAGGGCAAATGGTGGACGCATCGGATGGCCATCATGCCGAACTTTTAGTTAAAGAGGGAAAAATGACCGTTTATCTTTTAGATAGCAAAGGTAAAGCTATGAGCAATAAAGGAATCACGGGTTCTGTCATTCTACAATTTGCAGATAAGACTTCTGCCACAGTAGCACTTGTGCTAAGCGGAGATGATGGCTTCTCTGTGGCAAATGACAAAGCCGGGAGTTTTACTTCCTGTATAGTAACCTTTAAAGCGGATGGAGCAAACATTACTGCAAAATTCAAAGCTGCAAAGAGTGTTGCTAAAACTTATACTTGCCCTATGCACCATGAAGTTACGAGCGATAAGCCCGGAAAATGTCCGAAGTGCGGTATGGATTTAGTGGAGAAGAAAGAAGAACACCATCATAACGAAGGCGATCACAAACATTAATAACAGATTAAACTAATGAAAGGTAAGGGCATGGTAGTTTTGAATTGATTAATACGCAATTCTTTTTCATACATGCCCCCCTTTCTCTTTAAATAATTATTTAATGAATAAATATCTTGTTTTTTTCTTTTTAATAATTGGCTTTTCGTCAAAGGGGCAGGTTTCAGTAACACTGGACAGCGCCATTGCAAATGCTTTGCGGACACATCCGCAAATTCAATTTTCACAGCAGGAACTTGAACAGCAAAAAGCGCTCAAACGTGGAAGTTTTAACCTTGAAAATCCAAGTGTAGGAACGGAAGCTCCCTATGGAAAAAAGTTTGAGATTGCCGTGCAACAAAATATTCAAAATCCTGTTATTTATATTCAGCAATCCAAACTCGGAAAGCAAAACGTATTGCTTTCAGAACAAAATCAGCAGATAACAAAATGGCAGCTTATTCGTGATGTTCGTACCGTTTATCTCAATCTGCAATATGCTGAAATACGTGTAAAACAGTTATCGTATCAGGATAGTATTTTTCATAATCTATCTGTTGCTGCCGAAAGACGATTTAATGCTGGTGATGCAGGCTTACTTGAAAAAGTGAGTGCAGAAACAAAATCAAAAGAAATTGAAAATTTCCTTAAACAGGCAAAAGCAGATTTGCAGAATGCGCAGCTTCAACTTCAACTCATTACTAGTTTAAAGGATGCTAATATTCATTCAAAAGACGAGATCGGAAAAACGACAACAACTATTCCAATTGAAATCAGATTGGATTCCACAGCAATAAATCAAAGTCCATTGCTCAAATATTTTGAGCAAAATACATTGGTGAATAAACAGAATTTGCGTTTACAAAAATCTAAAGTTTTACCCGGACTTTCTATCGGGTATCTGAACCAGGTTGGCACTGACCAACCTACTAACTTTCGTATGCGTTATGGAATTACACTTCCACTTTGGTTTTGGACATATTCATCTCAAATCAAAGCCGCAAAATATCAATATCAAATGTCGCAATCGCAATACGCCATTGCTCAAAAAACATATTCATCTGAATATACGCAAGCCTTGAACGATTTCAGCAAATATTCCGGTAGTCTGAATTACTATGAACAAACCGGACTGAAACAAGCCGAAACTATTATCAGCACAGCACAGCGTTCTTATGAAGCCGGAGAGATCAGTTATATAACATACATGCAAAGCCTTAACCAGGCATTTGAAATAAAGCTCAATTATCTTGAAACAATCAGAAATTATAATCAATCTATTATTGAGCTTAACTATTTAAAAGGACAATAAAATGAAAAAGACATTATTCATCACTTTCGTATCAGTTTGGTTTGCTTTTAGCCTTACAGTAATTGCAGGTTGCAAAAAAACAGATCCAGGAACCCCTGGTAAGAACGAAGTGTTCCTTCAATACAAAACGTTTAATCCAACACAATTAAAGGTACAAATTGGAACTACGGTAACTTTTATTAACAAGGATAATGCGAATCATACGGCCACTGCAAATAGTAAATTGTTTGATAGCGGAAAAATAGAAAGCGGCAAGTCCTATTCTTACACATTCAGTAATGCAGGAACTTATTATTTCTACTGTAATTATCATTCGTCAGTTTCACAGGAACAAGGAGTCGTAATTGTACAATAAACGCCAACAGGAAATACAATATTTAATCAATATAATATGAAAAAAATAACATTTTTATTACTTCTTGCAATCGGTAGCCAGTCCATATTTGCTCATGGTGGGGAAGATCATGGTGAGAAAAAGAAAGAATCAAATAAGGCTGGCCAAACCTACTTCACGCTGAGTAGTGTTTCGGATGTATTTGAAATGGTGCTTCGATATGAACCGATTGAAGCAGGACATACAGCGCAAATGAAATTTTTTATTTCTGATTTCATAACTAATAAGGCTGTTGATTCTGCAAAAGTTGAAATTACTTCCCCTGATAATGACAAATTAAAATTTGTCGTAAAGCAAATAGATAAAGGAACTTATATAGTTGAAGGCACATTTCCTGAAAATAAATCTTACAATCTTGTTGCGAATATATCCGCTGGAGATAACGCTGATTTAATGATGCTCGAAGGAATTGAAGTAGGAAAAAAAATCTCATTGCCCAAAGAAGAAGCTATTGCACCGTCTTTTTTTAATTGGCAAACCATCGGAGCATTTTTAGGGGGAATAATTTTTAGTGTGCTTTTTCTTTGGCTTCTTATGAGAAGAAAAAAAGTTACAATAACTCATTAAAACAAATGCCAATGAAAACAACGATCCAAAAACAATTCCTTATCACAAGTATTATGCTTGCCTTAATAGGTATTTGCTCTGCACAAACTGAAACTAAAATATCAAAGGACAGTTTGCCTTCAGCGGTTCATACTGAATTGCATAAAAAATATATCACTTATACTGTTAATAGCATTTTAAAAATAACAGACAAACAGCAAAATATAACTTACAAAGTAGAGGTGCAAAAAAAATCAACTATGATAGAGCTGCTTTATGATAATCACGGAAAGCTAATCAGCAAAGACAAAAGCAAGGTTTATACTTATGATGGAACAGAAAAACCAAGATCAACACCAGTAAAATCAAATGACGGCCATAGTGGACATCAACATTAGAAACAATTAAAATAAGTACACCATGAAACACAAAATAACCTTATTACTTTTTGGCCTTTCGCTTTTAGTAATTATTGCGAGTGGATTTGATATTGCCTCTACCTGCGATGCTCCGCTTGTAGGAGGACATACAGGCGCTCCCGGAGAAACCAACTGTACCGGATGCCATGCAGGTACAAATAATTCGGGGCCGGGAACACTCACTTTTGACATTGGTGGTGGAATAACACAGTATGTTCCGGGACAAACATATATAGGCACTGTTACAATGTTACAAAGCAGCGTAAATAAGTTTGGTTTCTCCTGTCTCGCATTAAAGGACAGTAATAATACTACCATAGGAGCTTTTTCTATTATTGATGCTCCAAGAACCCGTTTATATGTGGATGGAACAAGGAACTATGTCGGCCATAAACCTTGTGGAGCTGATGCTGCTACGGTTGGAACAAACCAATGGACATTTAACTGGCAGGCTCCCTCAACTAATGTTGGTACAATTACATTGTATGTTGGCTCCTTAGCTACCAACCACAATCATAGTACGACCGGAGACGATGCCTACTCTACACAAATACAGTTAACTCCTTCCCTTACCGGTATTAACGAAATTTCAAGCGGGTTTTCCAATTTTACTTTATTTCCAAATCCATCTGAGGGGAATATTGAAATCAGTTATGATATAAAAGAAGAGGGACAAAACACTATAAGCCTGTTTGATATTCATGGAAAACTATTGAAAATATTGGCTAATGAAAAAAATCAGAAAGGGCTTTATAAACGGAGCTTCAACTTAAAAGAATCGGGGCTTGAACGGGGAATGTATTTAATGCGAATTAATAATGCCGGAAAAGAAATAACGAAAAAAATAAGCATACAATGACGATAGAAGATTTTAAAGAAAAGTTTAGCGCACCGCTGATCGGTAAACGAAATGTGGACTTTGCGAACCTAAAGCCCGAAGCGCAATTTATTGATTTGGGATTAAATTCATTGGATATGGTTGAAGTAGTAATTGACTTTGAGAAAAATTTCAACATTACTATTCCTGATGATGATATTGAAAAATTACTAACTGTTGGTGATGCAGAGAAATACTTAAAAACCAGGTTAAACATAATTGAAACAGAATAAACCAGCTATAACATTAGAAAATTAAATATTATGAAGAAAAAAATAATCATCGTCTTTATCCTGCTTATTGCAATAGCCATTCCTATAAGCAATAATTACCAAGCCTTTGCTCATGGTGGTGAAGATCACGGGGACGAAAAGAAACAAACAAGCGGAAACAGTCTTAGCGATGAAGTGGAAGTATTAAAAGAAACGCAGTTTCTATTTGATATACAAACCACAACTTCAAGTTATACGGATTACTATAACAAGTTAAAACTATATGGAAAAATAATGCCTGCCATTAATGGTTCAGCTCAAATCATTGCTCCTCAAAATGGATTCGTTATTTCACTCAATGTTGGCATTGGCGAGAGTGTTGGAAAAGGACAAGTAATGGCCGTTATCGAACAAAACCTGAATGCTTCGGAACAAATACAAATCAGTACCGAAAAAAGCAATGCAGATGCCGAATACGAAGCAGCAAAAAAAGAATTTGAGCGGCTGAAATCCATTGAAGACATTATATCTAAAAAAGATTTTCAGCAAGCACAGATACGTTACAACACTGCCGCAGTTAACAAAAAAGTATATGACAATTTAACTTCCAACAATAGTAAACTTATCACCATTAAATCGCCCATTGATGGCGTGGTTGACAACTTTAACCTTGCCATTGGCCAGCAGGTGAAACAGGGAGATAATATTTTCAATGTATTTGATATAAAAAAGTTGAAGGTAGAAGCGCAGATATTCGACAAGGATATGGGGAAAATAACAAAGGATGTGAAATTCTTTGTTGAGTGTGTGCAGCAAAATCATGCGACTGAAAGTGCCCGCCTTGTGGCATTCGGTAATGTTGTAAACCCTGTTAATCAATCCTCACAAGTCATTCTTGAAATAGACAATTCACAAGGCATGTTCAAGCCAGGTCAATTTGTGAATGTAGATGTAATGGCTCAATCAGAAAACAAGAAACTGGTTGTACCAACTTCTGCTATTACTGATATTAATGGCAAATCGGTTGTTTTCATTCACCATGAACCGGAAGTATTCAAAGTAGTTTACGTTCAATTGGGTGAAAGTAATAGTGAAACTACGGTTATCCTGAATGGATTGAAGGAAAATGAACGGGTTGTTACTTCAGGAACATATCAGATTAAATCAGTTTTTATGAATCAATAACTATTAATTATTAACCCTAAAAATAAATAAAAATGAAAACAAAAATCACAGTCGCCTCCCTCCTGTTAATAGGAACAATAGCATTTACAAGCTGCATGAAAAAACCAATGGCTTGTTTTGATGCAAGTAAAACAACAGCGGCAGTTAATGAAAGCATCAGCTTTACATCCACCTGCTCAATGGATGCACATCATTACGAATGGAATTTTGGTGATGGCTCAATGTCAACGGATGCAAATCCTTCACACGCTTATACCAATGCCGGTACATACACCGTAAAGCTGATGACAATGAGTAAGAACAGCAAAAAAGATGATGAAACATCTAAAACGATTACAGTCCAATAATCAAAGATTCGATTAACTATGCAAAGAAGACAATTTATTAAACTGGCCAGTACCACAACCGCATTTACTGCGGTTGGCGGTATTGGATGGCTATTACAAAGCTGTAAAAAAGATAAAATGGATATGAGCAAAAGTATCTCCGTTATAGAAGGATCTTTTGATACCGCCATAGCAATTCCAGCTATTGTAAGCAATCCATCCCTGACAGCCAAATCAACAACTGCATCCATAATAAAAGGAAAAACGTCAAGAGTATTCGGATACCAGGATAATATTCTCGGCCCAACTATTAAAATGATGAATGGTGCAAATGCTAATATTAATTTTCAAAACAACCTGGCCGAAGAAACAAATATACATTGGCATGGCTTACTTGTTCCTGCCAACATGGATGGACACCCCGAAAATATAGTTCAGGCAGGAAGTTCTTTTAATTTTAATTACCAAATTAATCAGAGAGCCGGTACATATTGGTATCACCCTCATCCACATGGAAAAACTTCGCACCAGGTATTTATGGGGCTGGCAGGGATGTTCATCGTTAATGATATTGAGGAAGCCGGTTTGAATTTACCAGCTAATGATTACGAAATTCCTTTGGTGATACAAGATAAAAGAATTTATTTCGATTACAGTCTCAATTATTCTCCTACAAGCGATGAAGTGATGACAGGGTATTTAGGGCAGTATATCTGCGTTAATGGAATTTATTCCCCTTATCACAAAGTGGCAACACGATGGTATCGTGTAAGAGTTCTCAATGGTTCAACTGCAAGGATATATAATCTTTCATTGAGCAATGGAGCTTCATATACTGTGATTGGCGCTGACGGGGGGGTGCTTGCCACAGCCGAAAACGTAAACAACCTTCTGCTTGCACCGGGTGAACGTGCGGATATTCTTATAGATTTTTCCTCTTATACTATCGGAACAGAAATCTTTTTACAAAGCAACTCCTTCAATGGAGGAACAGCACAGGGAAACGACAATTTTAAAATAATGAAGTTTATCGTTGATCGCCAGGAAACAGATTCATTCATTGCGCCAAGTTCGCTTTCAGCCATCGTCCCAATATCTGTAACGCAATCATCCTACAACAGAAATTTTGATTTAAAACAAGCGGATCATGGTGGACATTCAGGAATGAATATGGCAATGCAGCACACTATCAACGGAAAATCATTTGACATGAGCCGAATTGATTTTTCTGTAAATGCAGGTGCAACGGAGATATGGACATTTGACAACTCCGGCAGCGATGAAATTCATCCTATGCACATTCATGGGGTTCAGTTTCAGGTGTTGGACAGAACAGGTGGAAGAAATACACTTATAGCCACAGAGAAAGGATGGAAAGATACTGTGTTGGTTATGCCACAGGAAAAGGTGAGAGTAATTATGACATTCCCTCAAAACAAAGGAAAGTTTGTGTTGCATTGCCATAACCTTGAACATGAAGACAGCGGTATGATGTTAAATTATGAAATTATTTAAGCTATGAATATGAAAATAAAAACAACAGTATCCATTATGGTTTTTGCTTTAATGGGAACATGGGCATTTGCTCAGACTAAATTTAATATAGGCCCATCATACATATTAGGATTAACGAGTATTTACGGCAGCAAAACGAGTGGAAATATGTCAGGCATGAACACGGGATCAAGTATGAGCAGTATGACTCATGGCGCTAAAACGAGTTTAGGCGCTGGACTTCGTTCCGAATATTTTCTGAATGAAAAAATTGGAATATCACTCAATGCCGGTTACATGCAAAGGGGAGCTAAGTTTGACATGGATATGGCCGATTACAGCCCTCGTTATCGTTTCTCATACATTGACATAATGCTCGGAGCAAAATACCGGACAAAAAAATTAATCGGCAAATCAAAATTATTTTTTTCGCTTGGTGGCTCACAACACACGCTAATTAATGCTTACCGTGTCAATAGCTACAATGCCGTAAACATAATGGATGATATGCAAATGGTGGATTGGGGCGCTTTTGCAGGTGTCGGTATAGATATACCTGTTTTTAGTAAAGATGTTTTACAGGTTCAGGTATTGGCAAACTCCGGTTTTAAAAGTGTATTCGGAGGTGTGATGGAAATGAACGGAATGCAGGGAAAAAACATATTGTATGGTTTACAAGTAAGCTACTTGTTAGGTTTTAAAAAGAAAGAAAGTGAAACTAAATAGAAATAAAAAAATTAAAAAATGGATAATAATAATTACATCCCGGCATTGCGTTTCAATTGGTTAACAAAATTGTATAATCCATTGGTCGCATTTACCATGCCCGAAGCGAAATTTAAAAAAGCACTAATTGAGCAAGCCCATATTGAACCTAATCACAGAGTGCTTGATTTTGGTGTTGGCACTGCAACTCTTTCTCTTATGATAAAGGATACTAACCCCTTATCAGAAGTAAACGGAGTTGATGTGGATGAAAAGATACTGACCATTGCGGAGAAAAAAATCAAAAAAGCAAAAGCAAAAATATTCATAACCAAGTATGATGGAGTAAAATTACCATACGCTGACATCAGTTTCGACCGTGTTTTGACCAGCCTTGTATTTCATCACCTGACTGCTGAACAGAAGCATAATTCACTAAAGGAGATTAAGCGTGTATTAAAACCTAATGGAGAGTTACATATTGCCGATTGGGGCAAAGCATCATCAGTATTGATGCGTTCGCTTTTCTTTTTTGTTCAACTACTGGATGGATTTAAAACTACAAATGATAACGTAAAGGGATTATTGCCTGCATACATTGAAAACGCTGGTTTTAAAAAGGTAGAAGTCAAAAAAAACTACTCTACAATTTTTGGAACATTAACATTGTATAAAGCTCTTAACTAAGCTATCGTGGTCACAAGCATGAACATTAAGACAGATAAAATATTGCTGATACAACAATTGGATTTATTCATGGAGTATTGTCTTCAATGTGAATCTATGCTCCTGAATTTAGGAAATGAACGAGATGCTGCAATTATGAGAGATTGTGCCGATTTGAATGTTTTGCTATATCAATTTATCAAACGAAGATCACTGTTAGATAAAGCACTCATAAAATGTTGCATTGAATCCTGGTCGTTATGCTCCATCACTATTTTAGAATATGAGCAGGGTGATACATTTCGGAAATGCCATGAACTATGTCAAACTTGTATAAATGATTTTCAAGAATATAATAACTACTAAAAATGAAGAAACTTATTTTAATATCACTAATTATAGCTCTTTCGGTTTGTAAAAATTTCGCACAAACCGAGCCATGCTATTTCGACAATTACCAACGACAGCATAAAGCACAAGTTGAAAAAGCAGAAAAAATTATTTCTGATGCAATCCGCAATACACCTGTATATAAAAAAGCGGCATCAGGCAGTGTAAAAATTATTCCGGTTGTTGTGCATGTTATTCATAATGGCGGAACAGAAAATATATCTGATGCGCAAATACAAAGTCAGATTACAGTATTGAATGAAGATTTCAGAAAAATTACCGGAACAAATGGAGATGGTAATGGTGTAGATACTGAAATAGAATTTTGTTTGGCGAAGAAAACGCCTGATGGACAATGTACGAACGGCATTGTACGGATACAATCATCACTTAGCAACCATCTAACCTATCAACGGGCACAATTGAAAAACCTGAGCTATTGGGATAACACCCGATACCTCAATATGTATATAGTTAAAACCATTAATGGAAGTAGTGGAATTTTAGGCTATTCGTCTTACCCTGGAGGACCACCTGATGAAGATGGTATAGTGCTACGACATGATTATTTTGGACGTATAGGAACAGCGGCAGCTTCACTTGGTAGAACCACAACACACGAAATCGGACATTGGTTTGGCCTCTATCATACATTTAACGGTGGATGCGGAGTAGATACTTGTTCGGATGGCGACTACGTATGCGATACTCCCCCTGCTATTAATCCTAATTATGGTTGCCCTACAATAAATAGCTGTTCAAACGATTTTCCGAATGTGAATGACCAGGTTCAAAACTATCTTGATTATTCTGATGATGCCTGCAAAAGCATGTTTTCTGACGGACAAAAATCAAGAATGCACGCTTCACTAACAAGTTTGCGTTACGATATATGGCAGCAATGGAATATTGATTCAACGGGCTGTGATAGTGGTTTCGTAGCATCCGCTTGTAATGTAATTGCGGACTTTACATCAAATGCTCAAAATATTTGCATTGGGAACTCGGTTCTTTTTACAAACAAAACGTTGAACAATCCCTTAACATTCCAATGGTATTTTACAGGCGGAACTCCGGCAACATCAACGGCTTTAAATCCAACAGTTACTTATAATACATTGGGTACATACGCTGTTAAACTTGTTGCAACAGGAAGCAGTGGCAGCGATAGTATAATCCAATCAACTTACATTAACGTTACCACACCTCCGGTCGGTCAGGCTTTGCCTTTTTTTGAAGGCTTTGAAACTTCTGTATTTCCTCCAAATGGAATCACAATTGATAATCCTGATGCCGGTATTACATGGGAACGTGATACTGTTGCTGTTCAATATGCTGGAACTGGATCTGCCAAAATCAATAATCTTATAAATACAAATTATGGGCAGTCAGATGCCATGCTATTGCCCCGCTTCGATTTCACCACGTTCACAGGCACACCCTATTTGAATTTTAAATGGGCGTATGCAAAATCGGATATAAATTATTCAGATGAATTGATTGTTTTGGTATCAAGCGATTGCGGTGTAAACTGGACACAAAAATTTTATAGAACAGGCACGGCAATGACTACCGGACCAACTCAAACCACGCCTTACATACCCGATACAAATACAGTATGGAAAACTGCGAATGTTAGTTTAAGCACATATTCTACAAGCACCAATGTGTTAATCAAAATTGTAAACGTAACCGATGGAGGAAACAATCTTTATATCGACAATATTAACCTGGGCGCTATTCCAACAGGGATAGAAGACCAAGATGGCACAGATCATTCGGTATTGTTATTTCCCAACCCGGCAAACACTTCTTTCACTATCGAGTATCAACTTCAAAAATCCGAAATCGTCTCTTATGAAATAATGGACGTTACGGGCAGAAAAATTGTTTTATCTGAAGCAGGAAAACAGCCAATAGGTATTCACAAAGTTGCTATTCAAACGACCGGATTCGCAGTTGGGATGTATTATGTAAAAATGAAAATTGGTGAGCAGATAATGACTAAGAAAATTTTAATAAATAAATAAGACCCTTAACATGAAAAAAATTGCATTCTCAATTCTGCTGGTTTCATTTGTTTTTGTCAAATTTTTTGCACAAATACCGAATAATGACTTTGAAACTTGGACAACTACCAGTGTGTATCAATCCCCTAATGATTGGGATAATCTAAACCAAATAACTTATAGTAGCGGTATTTATACCTGCATCAAAGGAACTCCGGGCTATTCAGGCGCATCCTATTTGTACCTTATTACAAAAACAATACCAGTTAAAGGAATTGTTCCAGGTGTTGCCGTTTGTGGCGAAATTGATACGGTAACATATAAACCTAAATCAGGGTTCCCATATACCAATCGGCCACAATTCCTGAGTTATTATATGCAATTTATGCCTTACGACCCAAGCGATTCTTCAAGTGTAAAAATACTTTTGACCAAGTGGGATCAAACACAATTAAAAAGAGATACGATAGCTTTTGGTGCAAGCTATTTTAACTCAATGGCGCACAGTTGGTTTTATAACAGTACATATTTGAATTACGTAAATGGTAACAATCCTGATAGTGCTATTATTGTAATTTCCTCAAGTAGCAGTATTCCTAAAGATGGAAGTTACATTTACATTGATAATTTACAATTCAATGGAAGTGTTATTGGTATTGATGAAAACAACTTAAATTCTAATAGCGTTTCCATTTTTCCTAATCCATCAATGGGAGTTTTTTCCATAAACTATAATTTGTCAAATAATACGGAAGTAAGTATAAAAATCATAGACGTTTTAGGGCGGGAAATCTTTATTCCCGAAAATAGTACGCAATCGTCAGGTCAGTATAAAAAAGAAATAGACGTTGACTTACCAAGCGGGATGTATAATGTTGTATTAAAAACCGGAAATGCTATAACAAATAAAAAAATTGTCATCAAATAACTATTAAAAATCTAAAACTAAATGAGAATCAAAATAAATTTTATTTTAATCATAATTGTTATTGTATCCAATTCTTTTGCGCAAGATTCAATCTCGCTAATTGGAAAACTAAATTATAGTGGAATTCCTATCCATGACGTAAATCGTTATGTTGATACGACAACAAATATCCCCTATGCGTTACTATGTGCGAGCACTTCAGGCATGAGAATTATTAATATTTCTAATCCGGCCAACCCTGTTCAAACAGGAACTATTAGTGGCGGTGGGGTGAATGTTGTAGATGTTGGAACCTGGAAACAATATGCCTATACCGTAGCCGAAAATATAACATCAACTACCGGCAGAATCATTGATTTAAGTAATCCGGCAGCACCAGTTCAAGTAGGCATATTCCCTGGGGCACATACAGTTAATGTTACTTCAAACGGATATATGTACTTAGAATCACCCGGCTTAAAAATTTACGATCTTAATCCCAATCCTTTAAGTCCGCAATTGGTTTATAATGATCCTTCCTGTATTGGACATGATGTTACAATAGTTGGCAACAGGCTGTATGATTTTTCAGATAATTGTGGTACTCGTATTTATGACCTTACTCAACCTGATACCCTGATACTTTTAGGGCAGATACCTTCATTGGGTATTTTCCACCATTCAGGATATCCTTCTTCAGATGGCAATTATCTTTTTGTTTGTGATGAATTGTCTTCACCAACAGAAAATGACATTACGATTTGGGATATAAGTAATCCTTCTGCACCGATGTTGGTTGATAGCTTTGCGGATCCTTCGGCTTATATTCATAATTTTTATATAGTTGACAATTATGCTTACGTATCATACTATCGTAATGGCTTTAGAGTGTTCGATGTTTCCAATCCGTTAAACATATTTATGGTTGACCAATATGATACCGATAGCACCTTGAGCGGTCCTGGATATGGAGGTAATTATGGGTTACATGTTTTCAGCCCTGATGCTACTATTTTAGCCAGTGATGAAAATAAGGGGCTTTATATTTTTAAATTTTCAGGATTACAAACCGTTATTAAAGAAGAGCAAAATTTAATTAATAATGTCAGGGTATTTCCCAACCCGGCAAGCAGCAACTTCTTTGTCGAATATGAACTACGAAATACAGAAAACCTAAGTATTGTAATTACAGATATGTTAGGCCGGGAGGTTTCTGTTATTGAAAACAACAAACAAGCATCAGGGCAGTATCAAAAGGAAATAAACCTTGACCTACCAAATGGCTTTTACAATGTGGTATTAAAAACCGAAAATACTTTAACAAATAAAAAACTGATTATAAATAAATAAAATACCACCCCCACAGAGCCATAGTTGCCGAATTATAACATAAAAAGAGATTTAGGTTATAGGCAATTATCTCTGTGGGTTAGTAGTATAAACTGAAAAAATGCAGATGAAATTATCCTGTAAAATACTCATGCTTTTGGTGCTTTTAGTTTCATCAGCAAAAGCTCAACACGATCATTCCAGTCATAGCCATGATGATGGAGCCACACATGAACATAAAGCGGAACCGCCTCACGGTGGTGAAATTAAGGATGTAGGAAAATATCATTTTGAAATTGTATTTGATGCCTTCACTGCCAACGAAAAATTAAGCGTGTGGATTTTAAAATCAAATTTAAAGGTTATTGATCCAAAAGAATTTACAGGTAAGGTGAAAATACAATACGCTGATGGAAAAGAAACCGAGAAAACGCTAACTATTGGAACAGAGAAATTATCCTGCAATGTGGAAGATATAACCAAGGCATTTACCGCATTGATTGTTGTAACAATCAAAGGAAAAGAATACCATACAACATATAGTTACAAAGGATTGGGTAAATAATAATGACAATTAAAACATGAGCAAAAATCTCGAACAAATCATCACTCAATATAAATCCGATAAAGAATCGGTTTACAATACCTGGTTCATTAACAATGATGAAAGGCTGAAAGCATTTCGCTCTATTCGCAGGGGCGTTATTCAGGTTATTGAAGATATAAAGAGTAACAAATTTCCGAATGATTTTAAGGGGTCTTCCTTAGAATTTGTTTTGACCTGTATATCTGAACAAAAGCAAGTGTTTGTAGGTGCTGCGCATCCGTTTTACTGGAAACCTAAATTGAGGATTCCTGATATTTATGAGAACCAACAAAACAAGCAGGCATTCGGACAATTTTTAGAAAACTGTATGAATGCTAAAACAGAAGAACAGATTGTAAAAGAAATACTGAAGCTCGATGCTTTGAAAATTAAAGGACTTGGCCCCGCTGTTGCAAGCATTCTCTATTTTTTGCACCCAACTATTATACCTCCTTTCAATACTGCTATTATCAATGGCTTTAATTATTTATTCAAAGACAAGAAAAAATTAGGTTCATGGATGGAATATTTAAAAATACGAGAGGTCTTGGTTGAAAAAAACAATGCGCACAAATCCGAATTGTCCAACGACTTAGGTGCAATAGCGGGTTTGCTGTTTGAGATAGGAATGCAAAAGTTAGTTATTGGAGGCGATGAATATTTATCCGAGCATGAAAGAAACAAACTTGAAAAGCTGATGGAAAAACGCCATAAGGATATTCAGACTGAAAAAGAAGATGAAAACCTACATTCAGAAATGCAATACCACCTGCTTAAAATCGGGAGCGCATTAGGTTATGATGTTATATGCGCTTCAAACGACAAGTCCAGGTCATTTAATGGAAATAATTTTTCGTTCCTCTGCTTACCAAAATTTCCTGATATTAACGCAGATGCCGATACCACCACAACTATTAAACTGATTGATGTTTTGTGGTTTGAAAAAGGAACCAACAATGTTATTGCAGCATTTGAGGTAGAAAAATCTACCAGTATTTATTCCGGTATATTAAGATTAACTGATCTGTCTTATACAATTGCTGATGGAGATGAAATATTTTATCTGATTGCTCCCAACAGCAGGGAAAAAGATGTTCAATTGCAGCTCTCTCGCCCTGCTATAAGAAATAACAAAGTCAAAATTAAATACATTTTATTTTCTGATTTACGACAACATTGTGATGCTCTTTGCAAACTCGGAGACAATCATTTAATAATGGAAAAAATAGCAAAAGAGGCTGTACTTGCATAAATGAAGTAAATACTAAAAAACAAAAAAGCAGATGTTAAATAGAATCATAAAATTTTCCTTATCCAACCGCCTCATTATTATGGCATTTTCCATAGCATTGATGGTTGCTGGAGCATATACAGCCTTGCAATTACCGGTTGATGTATTGCCCGATTTAAACAGGCCACGAGTAACTATATTTCTCGAAGCCGGGGGAATGGCTTCTGAAGAAGTAGAGGCTTTGGTAGTATTACCGGTTGAAACTTCATTAAATGGAGCTACTGGAGTAGAACAAGTTCGTTCCAACTCAACGGTGGGTTTAGGAATGATATTCGTTGAATTTGATTACGGCACAGATATTATGAAAGCCCGGCAGATTGTGGCGGAAAAGCTGCAAACCATACAAAGTCAATTGCCGGATGGTATCACGCCAGTAATGGGGCCTATTTCATCTGTAATGGGGCAAATTATGCTGATCGGTCTTTCATCAGATACTACCTCTCAATCAGATTTAAGAACGCTGGCTGATTATACTATTCGCAGAAGGCTACTTTCAGTAAAAGGTGTTTCGCAGGTAATTCCTATTGGTGGGAATGTATTACAATACCAGGTATTAATTTCATTGCCCCGCCTGAATGCAGCCGGACTATCACTTAACCAGGTAGAAGAATCCCTTAGAAATTCCAATCTTAATACTACCGGCAACTTCTTCAACCGGAGCGGAACCGAAATTCTGATACGAAATTTAGGGCGCTTAAGATCGCTGGAAGAAATGCAAAATATTGTGGTGGGCTATAACCATGATACTCCGGTATTGTTATCACAGGTAGCTGATGTACAATTCGGAGCACGTTTGAAAAGAGGTGATGGAAGCATGAATGGAAAACCTGCCGTTATCTTATCGGTTGAAAAACAACCAAACGCTTCAACAGTTGAGCTAACTGATAATATTGTTAAAGCACTTGATGAACTAAAGTCATCGCTACCGGGAGACGTAACCATCAATACAGAACTTTTCCGGCAATCTAATTTCATTATATCAGCAATTAAAAATGTTGAAGAAGCGCTCAGGGACGGTGCTATACTTGTTATCATTATCCTGTTTTTGTTTCTGTTAAATTTCCGAACTACGCTTATCTCTCTTATCGCTATCCCCGTATCACTGGTAGTTACAGCGTTGGTGTTCAAATATTTTGGAATAGGTATTAACACCATGACATTGGGAGGACTTGCCATTGCCATTGGCGAACTGGTAGATGATGCCGTTGTGGATGTAGAGAACGTGTTCAGAAGATTGCGGGAAAATAAACATGCTGTTAATCCAAAGCCTGCAATAAAAGTTATTTATGATGCTTCAAGCGAAGTCCGTAACTCTATTGTTTATGCTACAATTATTGTAGTATTAGTATTCATTCCTTTGTTCGCATTAAGCGGAATGGAAGGGAAAATATTTGCTCCGTTAGGTATTGCATACATCACCTCCATTATAGCATCCCTATTCATTTCATTAACCCTTACACCGGCAATGTGTTATTATCTGCTTCCTAATATGAAGCAGATGAAAGAAGAAAAAGATAGCTTCCTTGTAAGATGGTTAAAAAAGCAAGACACTAAATTGTTGAACTATGGTTTAAGCAATCATAAAAAAGTTCTAACTGTTACAGCCATATTATTTCTTATTGCGGCATCGTTGATCCCGTTTTTTGGAACAGAATTTTTACCTCCTTTCAATGAAGGTTCGTTAACCATTAATATTCAGGCAGAGCCGGGAACTTCTTTGGATGAATCCAACAAAATTGGGACAATTGCAGAACAGCTTATTTTAAAAGTGCCTGAAGTGTCCTTTACAGGAAGAAGGACAGGTCGGGCAGAATTAGATGAACATGCGGAAGGTGTGCATTATACAGAAATGGATGTTGCTTTTAAAAATGATAAATCACAAAGAAGCCGGGATGAGATTATGAAAAACATTAGAGACAATCTCGCTCTTTTACCCGGAGTTGCAATAAATATCGGACAGCCTATTTCGCATCGTTTGGATCACTTACTTTCAGGGGTAAGGGCACAGGTGGCTATCAAAGTTTTCGGCAACGATTTAATGGAGCTGCGAAAAACAGCAAACGAAATAAAAAATACAATGACTTCCATTCGAGGTGTTGTTGATTTGCAGGTTGAAAGACAAGTACAAATCCCCCAATTACTTATACGTGTAAAGGAAGGTGCATTGAGAAATTTTGGAATGAAACGAGGAGATGTGGTAAAAGATTTGGAAAGTTTATTCCAGGGAACTACTGTTTCTCAAATGCTGGATGGACAAAAACGTTTTGATATGGTGATAAAACTATCGGAAGACCAAAGAAACGATATTACAGCTATCGAAAATACATTGATTGAAACTCCTTCGGGAGGAATGATACCAGTAAAACAGGTTGCGGATATTTATGAGGAAAATGGCCCTAATACCATTAACCATGAAAATACGCAGCGCAGGATTATTGTTTCATGTAATATAGCAGAACGTGATTTAGGAGGTACGGTTCAGGAAATTCAAGACAAGATAAAAAAAGAAATAAAATTACCACAAGGCTATTTTATAACGTATGGCGGACAGTTTGAAAGCCAAAAATCCGCTTCAAAATTAATTCTAATACTAAGTATATTTTCTTTGATTGGTATTTTCCTTGTGCTTTATTCTCACTTTAAATCCGGTCGGATAGTATTACAAATCATGTTGAACATCCCATTAGCACTGATTGGCAGCGTTGTCGCTGTTATGCTCACTGGTGGAACTTTCTCTATTGCCTCAATGGTAGGATTTATTACGCTTACCGGAATTGCTTCACGAAACGGCATTATGATGATTTCGCATTATATACATCTTGTAGAACACGAAGGAGAGCAATTTGATAAGAAAATGATTATTCGCGGATCACTGGAACGTTTGGTTCCCGTATTGATGACCGCATTGGTAGCAGCTTTAGCTCTAATACCACTTACGCTTGATAAAACTGCACCTGGTAAAGAAATCCTTTATCCTGTTGCAACTGTTATCCTTGGTGGTTTATTAAGTTCAACGCTTCTTGACATGATTGTAACACCCATTGTGTTTCATCTGTTCGGAGAGAAAGCATTAAAAAAATATTTAAAAAGTAAGCAATCGAAAGAGTTATAAAATTCTAATGAAGAAAACCGCAATTCATATTAAAAATATGGTATGTACCAGGTGCATCAAGGTTGTAACTGATGAGTTGAAAGCATTGGGATTACAGGTAATTGAAGTAAAGTTTGGGAAAGCGACCTATATAGATTCACCTTTCATAACCAGTAATTCCATTGAAAAGGTTTTAGAAAAAAACGGGTTTGAAATCATTTTGAAAAAAGATGAACAATTGGTTGAATTAATTAAAATAACCGTGCTGGATATAATAAATAACCGGCCTGAAATATTATTAAATGAAAAAACTTTTATATACCTGGCAGAAGTCATCGGTAAGCCCTATCCATATCTAAGCAAAGCCTTTTCCCGCAATAAAAAAATTACAATTGAAAGGTATTTCATTCTGCAAAAAATTGAAAAAGTAAAGGAATTTATGGAATATGAAGAATTAACGTTTTCTGAAATAGCTTATCGTTTAGGTTATAAAAGCGTACAGCACCTATCTATGCAATTCAAAGAAATAGTGGGGATGTCAAAAACAGAATACCAAAGGTTAAAAACAAATGAACGAAAATCCATAGATGAAATTTAGAGAAATGTGAGCAAAATATTTTTGCAATAGAATATAACAAATAGCAATAATGTATAATACAAAAACCGTTATCCATAACTATGTTTAAGCCTTCTGATTTAGGTCTTTCCGTAAGGAGATTTTCCGTGATAAAACGTGGGTTTAGTAAAATAGCTATGAGTAAGAAAAAACAGTTTCTTTTCGTTCCAGAGGGACTTTTCGAGATAAAGGAGTTTTATCATTCCTTTTTTTGGATAGAGGATGATGTCATTTTTGGAAAATACAAACCTGGTCTTGTTATTAATCTTGAAGTTGCAAAAGAAGCTGTAAATGACCGAAAAAAAATATCAAACGGTATAAGCAAACCCTTTCTGATTGATATTACGGAGTTGGTATCCGTTGATGCTAAAGCAAGAAAATATTTGGCAAGTGCTGATGGTTGTGAATTTTTAAGTGCCGGAGCAATATATACACACAATAAATTATTAGCTTTTTTGGGCAATGCCTGGATCCTTCTTGATGAGCCATTAATTCCCGTTAAAGTTTTTACAAATAAAGAAGCTGGATTAAAATGGTTGGAACCTTTTAAATATCAGAATTAGTTTGGAGAAAAAAGACATTATGAAAGAACAATATGGAAACTATTGTTTGAGGAGCAACAAGAAAATATTAAAATAAAAACTGATTAATATCATATTAATGCTGCCAAATTGTTGATGAAAATCATTTAGCACTTTTCAGCATTTGGTATTTTTGTTTAGTTAAATAATTTAGAGTGAGAAGATTATTTTCAATAGCGTTATTAATAATATACACCACAGTTATCTGTGGATTCACTGTTAATTGGCATTACTGTGGGGGCAAACTCGCCTCTATTGATTTATCAATAAGCAGCGAAGAACATCCATGCGCTTGTGGCAGCAAAGCCATGAAAAAAGGCTGTTGCAAGAACAAATCAGTCCACTTTCAGTATAAAGCCGAACAAAAAGCACAGCATTTTACAACCATTAATCCAAATCATACCGCAAAAAATTTGCTGTTGCATCCGGTAATTCTTCACAATGTATTTATTCCCGGATTTTATCTTACCAGGAAAGATGAAGTTTCACACTCACCACCCTTTCTTGTTTCGTCAAATCCTATATATTTAACCAACCGGGTTTTCAGAATTTGAAAGCCATTATCTCCTATTGTCTTTCGGCATAAACTGCTGAAGGACATTCTATTTTTCTAATTCAAACTTTTTAAAAATTAAAACAAATGAAAAAAATAATTTTTTCTATTATATGTGGTGCGTTATACTCAGGAGTAGCAATGGCACAAATCCCTAATAACGGTTTTGAAAACTGGACAACTGTTGGTTCTTATGTTAATCCTGATGGTTGGGGAACAATGAATAACACAACTGCCATTGCAAGTGTTTATACTGCAACCAAAGGCACTCCGGGCAGCCCTGGAACTGCATACCTTAAATTAACTTCTAAAACAGTCAGTACAACTGTTGTTAATGGAATAGCAGTAAGTGGTGTATTAGATTCAATTACGATGATGCCAAAGTCTGGATTTGCATATAATATACGTTCAGCAAATTTCACGGGAAAGTGGCAGCACATGATTTATGGAAGCAGTCAAGGTTCAATAGGAGTTACATTAACCCGTTGGGATACCGGATTAAATCAAAGAGTAACTGTTGCAACTGCGAATCAAACTTTATCAGGCATGGCAATGAGTTGGGCTAATTTTACTATCCCATTTACTTATACAGATGGGAATAATCCTGATACCTGTATTATTGTTTTAAAGGCAAGTGGAAGCGCTCCAACAAATAACGATTATTTATGGGTAGATAATCTTGCTTTTTCGGGAACTGTAACAGGAATTGAAAAATACGATTCGTTTTTAAGCAATATGAATGTATATCCTAACCCTTCCACTGAAAGCCTTACGCTGAATCTCAACCTGAAATCCTCACAACAAATTACAATTGAGATAACTGATCTGACCGGAAAATTAATCAGTTCAAAAAATGTTGGCACGTTGCAAGGCGAATCAATACAAACAATAAATGTTTCGGGTATTGCAAAGGGAACCTATTTAGTAAGAGTGATTGGTGAGCAAGCTACTGAAATTAGAAAAGTAATAATTGAATAAACATTTTCTGTTTTTACAACGGAATCAAATACTTGAAAAATGAAAAAAGTAATTGTAATATGTTTGACCGCATTTAACTTAACTGTTTTTGCACAAACTCAATTGGCAATCCCTGATACACTTGTTGGCCCAAGCTATACGCTGAATATGCACAAGGACAGTGTACAGTTTTTTCCAACCGGAAATATCTCGCAGACTTACGGATTTAACCAATACCAGTATTTAGGGCCAACCCTTATTTTCAATAAAGGAACCAATGCAAACATTACGGTAAATAATCAAATTGGTGATACAACAACAGTGCATTGGCACGGAATACATCTTCCATCAAAATGGGATGGTGGTCCACATACACCCATTTTACCAAGTGCAATTTGGAATCCTCAGTTTACGGTAATGGATAATGCAGCTACCTATTGGTATCATCCTCACATGCACATGAAAACGGCTGAGCAAGCCATAAAAGGTGCAGCAGGATTAATCATTGTGAGAGATCCGATTGAAGCGGCTTTAACCTTGCCAAGAAAATATGGAGTTGATGATTTTCCATTAGTGGTGCAATGTCAACAGTATGATTCAAGCAACCAGGCAATGCCCCTTGGTATGCAGGACAGCACCATATTAGTAAATGGCGCAAGAGCAAATTATGGGGGCAATTCAGTTTATGGCAATTTTCCTGCGCAGGTTGTAAGAATGCGTATTCTGAATGCTTCCGGTGAACGTGCATTCAATTTTGGTTTCAGCGGTAATAAACAGTTTTATCAAATTGCATCTGATGGAGGTTTACTCGATAATCCTTATTTAACTACAAGAGTTCGTTTAGCTCCCGGAGAACGTGCTGAAATATTGTTAGACCTGACAGGAATGAACGGACAAACTCTTTATTTAATGAGTTATGCTTCCGAATTTTCGATGGGAATACAAGGCGGACCAACTATGCCAATGCCAGGTGGACCGCCAATGGATAGTCCTTTAAACGGAATTGATTTTAACATTATGCAAATTAATGTTGTTCCTCAAACGATTAACCCAGTTACAACAATACCCACTACACTTACAACCAATTCACCTTATACTTCCGGCATGGCGAACGTAACACGAACCATACGTTTTACTGCGGATAGTTTAATGGTAATGGATGGGCCATTCTATTTTAACGACAGCTCTTTTAATATGATGCGTATTGATTATCAAATTCCTATCAATAACATTGAAATTTGGAAATTGGTAAATGAAACAATGGTGGCGCACCCTTTCCATATTCACGATGTACAATTTTATGTGATTGACAGAAATGGAAACCCTCCGGGGCCTGAAGAAAGTGGAAGAAAAGATGTTGTGCTTGTACCTCCCGGAGATTCACTAATGTTCATTACAAAGTTTGAAGATTTCGCAGACACAGTTGTTCCGTTCATGTACCATTGTCATATTTTAATGCACGAAGATGATGGTATGATGGGGCAGTTTGTTGTGATCCCAAGTACCGTTGGAGTTTCAGAAATTGATACAGAAGACGATGCTTTAGTTGTTTATCCAAATCCTACTACTGAAAAAATACATTTCAAGATTAAGGATATTTCAACTATTAAGCAGCTCAGTATTGTTATTTACGATCAGACTGGCAGATTGATTTTTCAAACTATTACAAACACATCCGATACAAGCATAGATGTTTCTCAATGGAGCAAAGGTTTTTATACAGCAAACATCTATGAAGGACAACGAATAATTCATAAAAAATTAATCATTCAATAAAAAAAACATCTATGAAATACTTAAATATAATTGCCTTGAGCTTATTGCTCTGGTCTTGCAGTAATAACTCAAACAAAGAAAATAATGAATCACACGAAAACCATGAGGAGACAACAGCAACAACAAACATTGAAACATTTAAAGATGTTGATGTAACGGTTGCTGCACAATTTAATCAAATGGTAGAACATTATATTCATCTTAAAAACGCTATGGTTGCTTCAAATAGCGTTGAAGCGAAAGCCGGGGCTAAGGGAATGCTCGATGCGATTGCCACTATTGATACTCTAAAACTGACTGCCGAACAAAAACCGGTTTTAAATGCTCAAATTGAAAAAATTAAGGAGGATGCAATGCATATTATTGACAACGAGGAGATAGCGCATCAGCGTGGGCATCTCAACTCCCTTTCTAAAAGTATTTATAATCTAATTAAATCTTTTGGCAGTGAAAAAACTTTATACTATGAGTTCTGCCCAATGGCAAATAACAACAATGGCGGCCATTGGATCAGTGAAATTGAAGAAGTGAAAAATCCGTATTTCGGGGATGAAATGCTCAATTGCGGGGAAGTTAAAGAGACAATAAAATGATATTGATTCTAACTTTTGGAAAACGAAAACTTTAATGTGTGAATGATGTAACTTATTACAAATATTTTACAACACTTGCTAGTCTTTAGTTGTTTTTCTTTGTTGATTGGGATTAACCGTTACTCTAACAAAAAAAATTGAAAAGATGATGTTGGTTTTTATGTTATGCGGATGTGTGTGTGGGTACTTTGGGTATTATATTCTACATAAAACTGAGAATAATCATCTGTTTCCATGATTAGGGTCATAGGCTCAATATTTGAGTATCTGAATATTTGCATATTAAAATATATTCAAGAACTCAAACATGAAACCGATAAACGAATCTATTATCAAAGTTTCTGAAATTATTAAGGCATTGGGTCATCCTGTTCGTATCCAAATTCTTAATCTGCTCAGTAATAAAAAAAACATAAAGATGTCTGTAAAAGAGATTCAAGAACGTCTTGGATTAACACAGCCGGAAACTTCAAGACATTTGATAATAATGAAAAATGGTTCTGTTATTCAATACGAAAAGCAAGGGAATAGTTCACATTACTTTATAAACGCTAATCATTCTTTTGTAAGCTGCATTTCAACCTGTGTAAATAAGTTTACTGAACATAATCGTATATCTGTTAAATGAGAAAAAGAAATCAAATAGTTGTAACCAAGGCAAGTGGAATGCAAGCTCCCTTTTCTCCCGAAAAGTTAAAACGTTCTTTATTGAATGCAGGAGCTTCCGAAGAATTGGCGGAATCAATCGTGGATGAAATACAGCCAAAACTATACGGAGGTATTTCAACTAAAAAAATCTATCGTATCGCATTTAATCTGCTTAAAGGTACTTCAAGCCCGCTTGCAGCAAAGTATCATCTTAAAAGAGGTATTATGGAGTTAGGGCCGTCAGGTTATCCATTTGAAAGATTTATAGGTGAAATCCTTAAACATCAAGGGTATTCCGTTAAGGTGGGTGAAATTGTAAAAGGCAAATGTGTGAACCATGAAATTGATGTGATCGCTGAAAAAGACCACCATCATTTTATGATTGAATGTAAATACCATAACCAACCCGGAACGATAAGCGATGTAAAAATTCCGCTTTACATACAAGCACGTTTTAAAGATGTGGAAGCGGCATGGATTCAGCTTCCCGGTCATGGAACTAAATTTCACCAGGGATGGGTAGTAACAAATACACGATTTACAAGTGATGCGATCCAGTATGGAACTTGTGCCGGACTTAACCTGCTTGGATGGGACTTTCCGAAAAAGAATAGTTTAAAAGAACAGATTGATACATTGGGATTATATCCTGTTACCTGCCTTACTACGCTTACAAAAATTGAAAAACAACAATTATTGGAAAACAATGTAGTGCTATGCAAAGAAATCTGTGATAACGAAAATCATTTGAACAATATTGGAGTAAAACCTTCACGGATTAAATCAATACTTGAAGAAGGCCATCAGCTTTGTAATCAATTAATAAAAAATGGGAAACATTAAATTAAATATCATTCCATATTCAGTTGAACCTGAAGCGGTGATTTCTGCGTTGCAATCAGATGGCACAAATGGGTTATCTGCATCAGAGGCGCAGAAACGTTTTAAAGAATATGGAGCAAATAAAATTGAATCGAAAAAAGGAAAGAGCGTATGGCTTATTTTCCTCAGCCAATTCAAAAGCCCTATTGTATGGCTTCTTGTCTTCGCTGCCGGGCTATCTTTTTATTTTGGAGAAATACTCGATGCGATTGCCATTCTTACGGTAATACTTATTAATGCACTCATTGGCTTTTACATGGAATACCAGGCAGAGCGTTCCATGAATGCACTGAAAAAATTATCTGCTGTTCCGGCAAAAGTCCTACGTGATAAAAAACTTGAAGAAATAAATGCCGAAGATATAGTTCCCGGTGATGTGATTTATATTGAAGCTGGCGATATGGTTCCTGCTGATGGGCGAATTTTTAACGCCTCACAGGTACAAATTGATGAATCAGCATTAACAGGTGAATCTGTACCAGTGGAAAAGCAAATTGAAAAAATACAGGCTGATACCACGCTTGCCGAACGAAATAATATGCTGTATAAAGGCACTTATTCTACAAAAGGGAATGGCTATATGGTCGTTACTGATACCGGAATGGATACGGAACTTGGAAAGATTGCAAGAATGGTTCAATCGGCAGAACAAGCGGCTACACCACTCGAAAAAAAGCTGGAAGATTTCAGCAAAAAATTGATTTGGATAACGGTAGGATTAGTAGTGGTAATTTTTGTTGCCGGAATCTTGAACGGTCAGAAATTTCTTGAAATGCTTGAAACATCTATTGCCCTTGCTGTTGCAGCCATACCTGAAGGATTGCCAATTGTTGCGACAATGGCTTTGGCTCAGGGAATGATGAAAATGGCAAAATATAATGTAATTGTAAAAAAACTTTCAGCTGTTGAAACGCTGGGCGGAACTAATGTGATTTGCACGGATAAAACAGGAACACTTACGCAAAATAAAATAGAAGTAAATAAAATAGTTACCCCTGCTGATAATGCAGAGGCGTTGGAAATTATCAACCGCATAGCCGTTTTATGCAATACCGCAGAATTACAAAACAGCAATGGCAGTGTTAAAGAAATTGGTGATCCTCTGGAAACAGGCTTGCTCAAATTCGCTTTGAAAAACAATTTTAATATTCAGAATTGCCGAAGTCAATTCCCTAAAATAAAAGAAGAACCATTTTCTTCCGAAACTAAAATAATGGCGACCCTTCATAAAACCGAAAATGATCTTACCATCTATGCCAAAGGAGCCTCTGAAGAATTGTTAAAGCACTGTGATCGTGTTGTGGAAAAAGAAGGCATCACAGAACTTAATGCTGAAAAAAGAGAGCGTTGGATGCAAAAAGCGGAGGAGCTGGCTAATTCAGGATTAAGGGTAATTGCAGGGGCATATAAACCCAATGCTCCAACGGAAGGAAACATGACTGAAAACCTTGTATTTGTCGGGCTGTTTGGAATGATTGATCCGCCAAGAGAGGAAGTTTTCGCTGCCATTGAAGAATGTAAAAGCGCAGGTATTAATGTAATAATGATAACAGGAGATCACCCTGCCACAGCCAAAAATATTGCTATGAAGCTTGGAATTGCTGACAATAATAATATTAAAGCAATGGTGGGAAAAGAAATGGGAGATTATGAACACTTAACAGAACAGGAAAAATCAAATTGGCTGGATACCAAAATATTTGCACGGGTAAGTCCTAAACAAAAGCTTGATCTCGTAGCTGTTTTACAGGAAAGAAAATATATTGTAGGAATGACCGGAGACGGAGTAAACGATGCTCCAGCATTGAAAAAAGCAGATATAGGTATTGCAATGGGATTGAGGGGGACACAGGTATCTCAGGAAGTGGCTGACATGGTCTTAAAAGATGATTCTTTTTCATCCATTGTAATAGCTATTAAACAGGGGCGCATCATCTTTGATAACATAAGGAAGTTCGTCATTTTTCTGCTTTCCTGTAACCTGAGTGAATTAATAGTGATTGCTACTGCCTCTGTATTCAACTTGCATTTTCAGTTATTCGCACTCCAGATTCTTTTCATCAACCTCATTACGGATGTGCTGCCAGCACTTGCATTGGGCGTTAGTGAAGGCAGCCCTGATATTATGCAGAGGCCGCCAAGAAACATGAATGAACCCATTATTGACCGAAAAAGATGGACAACTATTTTCTTCTATTCTATTGTGATTGGTGCAATAAGCGTAGGCGCTGTATTTGTTAGTCATTTTACAGTGCATAAAACAGAATTATGGAACCCTGAGCTTTGCAACAACATTCTATTCTTTACCCTTATTTTTTCCCAACTTCTTCATGTACTAAACATGGGAGGCAACCATTCGTCTTTTTTCAAATCGGAAGTATTCAGAAATAAATATGTATGGGGGGCAATCGCTCTTTCGGTAGCTATTTTAATTGGCATGTATGCCATTGAACCTGTCAGGAAAGTGTTGTCGCTTTATGAAATGTCAGCAAATGATTGGCTTATTTCAGTGGGGGCAAGTGTTGTTTCGTTGATAATTATCCAGGTAGGAAAGAAATTAAAAATTGCACAACAATAATGAAAAATTATCTTATAGTCTTGTTAGCAATTATAGTTATAACCCCGGCATTATTTGCACAGGACACAATAAGCAAAGTTGTAAAAAATGAAGCTGTAAAAAACAAGAAAATCAGGCATTTTGAAAGAACAATGGTAATCAACGGGATGCCTGAAGATGTATTTGCTTTTATGGATGACATCAGAAATACCGGCAGGCACATGACGGAGAGTAGCGGAGCAATGGCAGGAAGTAAATTAAAGATTGAATGGTTATCAGATCACAAGACCGGATTAGGTACTAAATACAGATGGACAGGAAAGGTTGTAGGAATGAAAATGGACTTCACAGTTGAAGTTAGCAAATGGGTCGAAGGAAAGGAGAAAGTTTGGGGAACAGTTGGCGATGCAAAAATGATTGTGATTGACTGGTTTGAAATGTATCTCGTTCTCAGCCCTTACGAAAATGGTAAAACACAGGCTCAACTCGGCATTTATTACACTAAGCCAAAAGGGAAATTTCTTGGATTCCTGCTTGGCAAAAGCTATTCCAAATGGTGCGTAAAAAGTATGTTAAAAGATACAAAGAAACATTTTAAAAAAAATATACATGAAAAATAATATAAAGATTCAGTTTTTAGGTGCAGTAGAAACCGTAACAGGTTCAAAGTATCTTATCCAAACCAATGATAAAAATATCCTGGTGGACTGCGGTATGTTCCAGGGATTAAAAAAACTTCGTTTACTGAATTGGGAGCCACTTCCTTTTAATGTTTCAACAATCGACATCGTATTATTGACACATGGCCATCTCGATCATACAGGTTATTTACCAAGGCTTGTCAAAGCAGGGTTTGCCGGACCAATATGGGGAACAGCACCGACACTTGAAATTGCAAAAATTATTCTTGAAGACAGTGCGAAAATTCAGGAGGAAGATGCGGCAAGGGCTAATGCAAAGGGATACTCAAAACACAAACCGGCTCAACCATTGTATGACCTGAAAGATGTTGAGAAAACCTTACCTCATTTCAACCCGAAGCCACTCGATAAATGGATTGAGATCAGCGAAGGGATTTCTTGTCGTTTTAAGTACAATAGTCACATTATCGGGGCAACATTCATTGAGTTAAAAATCGGAGATAAAACAATTGTTTTTTCAGGAGATATAGGAAGGGATAATGATTTATTAATGTATCCTCCTCAAAAACCTGAAACTGCCGATATTCTTTTTATCGAATCCACTTATGGAGATCGTCTTCATCCCAATCATTCGGAAAAACAGTTAGAGGAAATAATCAATACAGCAGCTAAAATGAATGGAACTATCATCGTTCCGGGTTTTGCTGTTGAACGCATTCAGATGTTGATGTACCTGCTTTGGCAATTAAAGAAGAAAGGAAATATTCCTGCTATCCCAATATATATGGATAGCCCGATGGGAAGAAATGTGTTGGATATTTTTCACCATAACACTTCATGGCATAAACTTCCTGCCGATCAATGCACTGAAATGTGCCGTGATATAAAACTCATTAAGACTATGCAGGAAACATTAAAATTGGCTACCGATAAGAGTTCAAAAATTGTTATTGCTGGTAGCGGTATGGCATCGGGAGGTCGTGTGCTTACCTATTTTCAGCAATTCCTGGGAGATCCCTCAGCAACCATTTTACTCGTGGGATACCAGGCCGAGGGAACAAGAGGAAGGCAATTATTGGAAGGAGCAAAAGAAATAAAACTTTATGGAAAATATTATTCTGTTAAAGCGAAAATCGAAAATGTAGAAGGGCTATCTGCACATGCCGACCAGAAAGGATTAATTGACTGGATGAGCCAGTTAAAGAAAAAACCGGAGAAGATTTTTATTGTGCATGGTGAACCTCAATCTGCTGATGCGCTGCGGGTAAAAATTAAGGATGTGTATGGATGGGACAGTGTAATCCCTTCTTTAAATGAAATAATTAAAATCAATTAATATGAAAAGAAAACTCATTATAGCAGTAACCTTTTTGATTTTAAAGTCAACTTTAGGATTCTCACAAAAGGACAGCAGTGGAATTTATTTTACAGCCAATGATTATGTAAAGCATAAGTTAAGTTTTGCTATTAACTGCGAAACTCAAAAGCATAAAATAAAATCGGATATGATTTTTCATCCCAAAGAAATTTCAATCAAACATGCCGATTCCACTTACACTTATCCTAAAGATTCTATTTATGGAATTAAATATTGTGATGGTTCAATCGTGAGAGTTTATAACAACTCAGAATATCCGTTAATTAATCCCGATGAAAAAATAATGATTTATAAAATAATATCCGGGCCTGCAACCAAAGGAAGCCCCTCCATAACAAGGTATTATTTCAGCAAAGATGCCAACGGTAAAATACAGGAACTAACGATTTACAATATCAAAGCAGCGTTCCCCGATAACCATAAATTCCATGATTTAGTTGATATGGAATTTCACAGTAATGATGAATTAGCCGCCTACGACACTTTTCATAAAATAATGAAAATTAACCGGGTATTAAATATTTCAAAAGAAAATGAAAAATAAGAATTATTGGAAACAATATCCCATAGTTACTAACCCGGATGACATTGAAAAAGTTATTAGGAAAGAATATTTTGTTCCTGAAGATAAAAATTGCGAATTGTTGACAATGAAGCATTCCCAAAACAATTCTTGCCTGCTTATATCAATGGGTTCAGGTGGTCATGCTTATGTTTTTGCAGAGCTTGCTTATCTGATTTACAAAAAAGGTACTGATGTGTTTATTATGCCTAAACATGGTCCACATACAATTTCAGAGCTTGTTATCAGACATGAGGATGCTGTTAAGTATTTACAGAAATTTTATGGAGAGAATATTCACATATACAGTGAAGGTTTAGGAGGCTTGTCGGTTTTCTATCTTGCGCTTAAAGGCATCAAAATAAAAAGTTTTTTGTTTGAAAATTCTCCTGCAATCTTAACCGAATCAGCTTTTCACCATGCTATGAAGATGGATGGAAAAGCGGGAAGACGTAGAGCATTTTTATTACCACTGTTTAAATTGCTTGTAAAAATATTGCCAAATCTCCTTATCCCTATCAGAACCTATTTGGCCTGGCATGAAGTGATTGATAAAGACTTAAAGAATTATGAGAAGGAGGAAAAATTAGTAAAGGCATACGACTATGATCCTGACTTTGATAAAAGCTATCCTTTAAAGGCTGTAATGTCTTTAGTCGATACTCCCCCTCCCGGTAACCTTGAAAATCTGAATATTCCAACCCTTTTCATTTTTGCTAAGAGAGGACTTATTCCAGTTTATTTTAAAACGCTTTTTGAAAGACTGACAATGAAAGAAAAACATCTTGAAGAGGTTGATGGAGGCGTTTTTTGGATGCTTTCAAATCCGGAGAAGGCAACAGAAATAATTATAAAATGGATAAATAATGTAAAAAATAAAAATATTGAAGCAGGTATAAAACCTATACTGAATGATACAAGTAGGATTTTAAATAATGAAATATAAGCCATGCATCATCACTCCTCAAATAATTTAACTGCAAAAAACATCGGTATAGATACATACCGTGAAAATATCATTTATATGAGAGCTGATTGTCATATATGCCAATCAGAAGGTTTTACTGCCTTAACCCGGATAGTGGTTCATCATAACGATAGAAGTATAATTGCAACGTTAAATGTCGTTCATTCTGAATTACTGCAACATGAAGAAGCTGGCCTATCAATGGAAGCCATGAAAAGGCTGGCAGTAAAAGAGGGAGATTGCTTGACTTTTTCTCATTTAAAACACCTTAGTTCCTTAAGTTACGTGAGGGCAAAGATGTATCACAAAGAATTAACGGAACAGGCGTTTAATGAAATTATCACAGATGTGGTTGCTGGCAGATACTCCAATATCGAACTGGCAGCTTTTATTTCAGCTTGTTCAGGCAACAATCTTTCACTGAATGAAATAATCGGTTTAACAAAAGCAATGATTAACAGTGGGCAAAAAATAAAATGGAACAATACGATGATTTTTGACAAACATTGTGTTGGCGGGCTTCCCGGTAACCGTACTACTCCTATTGTGGTGAGCATTGTTGCGGCAGCCGGATTAACCATCCCAAAAACATCTTCAAGGGCCATTACATCCCCTGCCGGAACCGCAGATACAATGGAAACAATGGCTCCTGTGAATCTTGGATTGGATAAAATAAAAGAAGTAGTTGGACAGGAAAATGGCTGTATTGTTTGGGGTGGAGCAGTAAAGTTAAGTCCGGCAGATGATATTCTTATTTCAGTAGAAAAATCATTGGATGTGGATAGTGAAGGACAGATGATTGCCTCTGTTTTATCAAAAAAAGCGGCAGCAGGTTCAACCCATGTAGTCATTGATATTCCTGTTGGTGATACTGCTAAGGTGAGATCTAAGGGAGAAGCAAGAATATTACAAGCTCACTTTGAAGCAGTCGGTAAAGTGATTGGGTTACAGGTGAAAGTAATACTAACAGATGGCTCTCAACCCGTAGGCAAAGGCATTGGGCCATCATTAGAAGCAATGGATGTATTATCTGTACTAAGAAATGAAAAAATCGCACCACAGGACTTAAAAGAAAGAGCAATTGTATTGGCAGGTATGCTGCTTGAATTATCAGGAAAATATGCGGTTGGTGAAGGAAATCAGGCAGCAAAAGAAATTCTTGAAACGGGAAAAGCATTAACAAAATTTCAAGCTATTTGCGAAAGGCAGGGAGGATTCAGAGAACCTCAATACGCAATACACAAGCAGGAGATATTATCGGAAAGAGAAGGAATCGTAAAGTCCATTGATAATCGAAAGCTGGCACTTGTTGCGAAACTCGCTGGTGCGCCCAAATCACCATCGGCAGGAATTTTATTCATGTCTCCACTTGGTAAAAAAATTAGTAAGGGCGAAGTCTTATTTACTATTTATGCTGAGGCTAAAGGGGAATTGGAATACGCCATAGATTATATGAAAAGTAATAACAATATCATAAGCATAGATTAAATGAAACCAATTGTATTTGCATTACCCGGAAATGAAGTTTTGGCAAAAAGCATTGCCAATGCGATACAGGCCGATATAGGCGAAACGGTTATTCGTCAATTTCCAGATGGAGAAACATACGTGCGTGTGCTAAGTGAAGTAAAGAATAGGAAAACTATTATGGTATGTACATTGGCACATCCCGATGAAAAACTATTACCTCTGTATTTTCTTTCAAAAACACTAAAATCATTAGGCGCAGATTGCACTTGCCTGGTAGCGCCTTATCTTGCTTATATGCGCCAAGATAAAGTTTTTAATGAGGGCGAAGGCGTAACTTCTGAATACTTCGCATCATTAATTTCAGGATTTGCTGATACACTCATCACCATTGATCCACACTTGCACCGCAGGCATTCCATGTCTGAAATTTATTCAATTCCATGTAAAGTGATTCATGCCTCATCGCTCATCTCTGCATATATAAGTGAACATATCACCAATCCATTATTAATAGGGCCTGATGCAGAAAGTGAACAGTGGGTTTCAGAGGTTGCAAAAAATGCTAACGCTCCTTTTATTGTTCTTGAAAAAACAAGATTAGGTGATAGGGATGTAAAAGTTACGGTTCCGCAAGTGGAAAAATTTAAGAATCATACTCCTGTATTGGTAGATGATATTATTTCAACTGCCCGAACCATGATTGAAACAGTTGGCCATCTTAAAAATACAGGAATGAAAGCGCCAATATGTATCGGTGTTCATGCGGTGTTTGCCGGAAATGCTTTTGAAGAACTGAAAAAATCAGGAGTTGACAAGGTTGTTACCTGCAATACGATTCCCCATTCATCCAATGAAATTGATATTACAGAATTAATTGCAAGCAATATATAAAAAATGAATATAAAACTTGACAGAATAGGAACTATTGGAATTTTCGTAACAGCGATGTTATCTCCCTGCTGTTTTCCTTTGTTTGCCTTTGCTCTATCCGCATTGGGATTAGGAAGTTTTGAGCTTTTTGGCGGATGGACAATGTATATTTTTCAGGGATTAGTATTACTTTCTCTGATAGGATTTTATTTGTCGTATCGGAAACATAAAAATATTTTCCCATTTCTAATAGGAATAATCAGTTTGGGACTGGTTATTTATGCTTATTACCTTGATAAATCTGACAACTGGACATTCATACTCTATGTCGGAATGTTTACCCTTCTGATAGCAACAGGCTTGAATTATTACATAACACGTAAACAAAAGCTGGCTTGTTCAACCTGTTCGGTAATTGATGGAAAAACAATAGAACTTCAATCTGTAATTACATGTCCTCACTGTGGGCATAAAAAGGCTGAAATAATGCCAACAGATGCTTGCCAGTTCTTTTATGAATGTGAAAATTGTAAACAAGTTATAAAACCAAAGAAGGGCGATTGCTGTGTCTATTGTTCTTATGGAACAGTTAAATGCCCTTCAAAACAAGCAGGAACAGCATGTTGTTAAAATAAATATTTATAACAAATGGAACAACACGGACATAATCAACATATTCACACGGAACATCAGGGACATAATCCTGCTCATGGCCATGTGGGGCATGACCACCATAGCATGATGATTGAGGGTTTTAAAAAGCGGTTTTGGATTTCAATGGTCATTACCATTCCTGTACTTCTCCTTTCCGAAATGATTCAGATGTTCTTTGGCTTTCATTTATCATTTACCGGAGACAAGTATATTTTATTTGCTCTTTCTTCCATTGTATTCTTTTATGGGGGCTGGCCTTTCCTGAAAGGGTTACGTGATGAAATTTCAGAAAAGAATCCGGGTATGATGACTTTAATCGGTATGGCCATCACCGTAGCCTACCTGTATAGTTCGGCTGTCATTTTTGGCCTTAGCGGGATGGATTTCTTTTGGGAACTCGCAACATTGATAGATATAATGCTTGTAGGGCATTGGATTGAAATGAAATCTGTAATGGGTGCATCCCGTTCGTTGGAACTCCTTGTAAGCCTTATGCCTTCTGCCGCTCATAAAGTTCATGGAGAACATATTATGGATATAAAACTGGAAGAATTAAATGAAGGAGATACCATATTGATTAAACCCGGAGAAAAAGTTCCGGCAGATGGAATAATTATAGAGGGAGAAAGTTATCTCAACGAATCCATGCTCACGGGGGAATCCAAGCCGGTAAAAAAAGGAAAAGAGCAAAAAGTGATTGGCGGTTCCATTAATGGAAATGGCTCCTTAAAAGTAAAAGTGCTTCATACAGGAAAAGACAGCTACCTGAGCAAAGTGATTGCAATGGTACAGGAAGCACAAAAAGCAAAATCTAAAATGCAAAACCTGAGCGACCGGGCTGCAAAATGGCTCACATTCATTGCGATTTCGGCAGGTTTAGTTACACTCGTTGTATGGCTGGCAGCAGGAAAGGAATTTTCATTTGCATTGGAACGGATGGTAACAGTAATGGTTATTTCCTGCCCTCACGCATTAGGGCTTGCTGTTCCTTTAGTAGTTGCCATATCAACGGCTGTTTCCGCACAAAAGGGTTTGCTGATCCGTAACCGTACAGCCTTTGAAGAATCAAGAAAAATTACCACCATTGTTTTTGACAAAACAGGAACGCTCACTAAAGGAAAATTCGGAGTTACCCGCTATGAAAGTGTTTTAGCAGACCTTAATAAAGAAGACGTTTTACGAATTGCTTCAGCTTTAGAAAATAATTCAGAACATCCAATTGCTATTGGAGTAGTTAACAAAGTAAAGGAACTAAACCTGAAAGTTCCTGACACTGTAAATTTTAATGCTATAACCGGAAAAGGTGTTGAAGCAACAGTAGAAAGTAAAAACATAAAAGTAGTTAGCCCTGGTTATCTGAATGACAAAGGCATTGCAATTCCACAAAACGCTTATACCAGCGCAGCAGAAACAGTTGTATTTGTCATCATCAATGAGCAATTGGCAGGCTTTATAGCGCTTGCTGATGCGATCCGGCCTGAATCCATTGAAGCGGTTAATAAATTCAAGGAGAACGGAATTAAGGTAATGATGGCAACTGGTGATAATAAAACTGTTGCAGAAGCAGTAAGTAAGGAACTTGGATTAGACGGATACTTTGCGGAAGTTCTGCCTCATCAAAAAGTAGAAATTGTAAAAGACTTGCAATCGAAAGGTGAGTTTGTAGCTATGACCGGAGATGGGATAAATGATGCCCCTGCCCTTGCACAGGCAGATGTGGGTATTGCAGTGGGAAGCGGAACCGATGTAGCAGCAGAAACAGCAGATATTATTCTTGTCAATAGCAATCCGCAGGATATTCTTAACCTTATTTTATTCGGCAAAGAAACTTACCGGAAAATGATTCAGAACCTAATTTGGGCAACAGCTTACAATTCATTTTCTATCCCATTAGCTGCTGGTGTTTTATATTCTTATGGTATAATGATGAGTCCGGCTGTGGGTGCGGTATTAATGAGTTTAAGCACTGTGATTGTTGCAGTAAACGCACAACTTTTAAAAAGAAAAATTAAAACCTATGCCTGATTTATTAATGATACGACACGGTCAGAGTACCTATAACTTGGAAAATCGTTTTACAGGGTGGTTAGATGTGCCATTAAGTAGTATTGGTATTGAAGAAGCTAAAAATGCAGCGATAAAACTGAAAGAACATAAAATTGATATTGCTTATACCTCGAAATTAAAGCGAGCTATTGACACACTCCAAATCATTCTGAATTCAAAGAAACATGAGAATATTCCAGTCATTAAAAATGAAGCCTTGAATGAAAGAAGTTATGGTGATTTACAAGGATTAAATAAAGCGGACATAGCTAAACAATACGGTGAAGCCCAAGTATTATTATGGAGAAGAAGTTACAACATAGCTCCTCCCGGAGGAGAAAGTCTTAAAGATACAGCATCCCGTGTAATTCCATTCTTTCGCTCTATGATTTGTGCAAATATAAGCCAGGGCTTGAATGTGTTGATCGTTGCTCATGGCAATAGTCTTCGGGCCATCATTAAAGAATTAGATACAATAAATGATGAAGATATTGTGAGGCTGAATATTGATACAGGGAAAATTTATTTGTATCAGTTTGATAAGGATTTAAAAATAATTACCAGAAAGATTTTATGAAAATAATAAACAACATAGAAAAATGAAATCAATAAAAAACTTTTCTGAAATACGACTTAAAGACCTTCCCCTTGTTGGAGGCAAAAATGCTTCACTTGGCGAAATGTTCAGCTCACTTTCATCAAAAGGTATTCGAGTACCGGATGGATTTGCTGTTACATCTGAGGGGTATTGGAATTTCCTGGATCATAATAAAATCGTTCCACAACTGACTACTCTACTTTCACAACTTGATAGTAAAACATTTAATAACCTGTCTGATATTGGTTCTAAAGCAAGAAATATTTTGCTTAAAGCATCCTTTCCAAAAGAATTAAAAGATGAAATTATCATAGCGTATAAGCAATTATGTGAGCGTTCAGGCAATAATATTTCTCTTGCAGTTCGTAGCAGCGCAACAGCGGAAGACTTACCCAACGCAAGTTTTGCGGGTCAGCAGGAAACATACCTGAATGTTAAAGGCGAAGAAAATTTGATAAAAGCATGTCAGCGTTGTTATGCTTCTCTTTTTACTGATAGAGCAATAAAATACAGGGTTGACAATGGTTTTGAACACATGAAAGTTGCCTTGTCCATTGGCGTACAAGTAATGGTTCGTTCTGGTTTAGCCAGTTCAGGTGTGATGTTTACAATGGATCCCGATTCAGGTTTTGAAAATGTAGTATTGGTTTCTGGAGCATGGGGATTGGGTGAAAATGTGGTACAGGGAAGTGTAAATACAGATGAGTTTCTTGTTTTTAAGCCTTTGTTGGGCAAGGTTAATCAACCGATTATTTCTCACAAGCTGGGCAGTAAAATGAAAACAATGATTTACTCAACAAAAAGTGAAAACGAAATTTTAAAACCGGAGGATGCTGTAATAAATTTAGATACCTCTGTTGAAAAGCAGGAGCAGTTTGTTTTGGAGGATAAGGAAATAATTCAATTAGCTGATTGGGCTTGTAAAATTCAGGAGCATTACAAATGCCACATGGATATTGAATGGGCAAAAGATGGTGGAAATGGAAAGCTATATATAGTTCAAGCCAGGCCGGAAACTGTTCACAGTAATAAAAACAAAAATTTATTCAAACAATATACTTTAAAAGAAAAAGGCAAAGTGCTTTGTAAAGGCGTTGGGCTTGGGAACCGCATTGCATCGGGTAAAGCAAGAATACTTCATTCTCCGTCTGAAATTTCAAAATTGAATGACGGAGAAATATTAGTTACTGAACGTACCGACCCCGATTGGGATCCGGTATTAAAAAAGGCAACGGCTATTATAACCGACCAGGGCGGACGAACTTCCCATGCTGCTATTGTTGCACGGGAGGTGGGTGCAATAGCTATTGTTGGAGCAGGCAATGCTACAAGTACAATTAAAGATGGTCAGATAATCACGGTTTCTGCTGCGGAGGGTGATACCGGTTATGTGTACGAAGGAAAACTGGAGTGGGAAGAAAAAACAACCGACATCAGCCACATTAAAATGCCGGATACTAAAGCAATGCTCATTTTAGGTCATCCTGAACAGGCGTTTAAGTATTCCTTTCTTCCAAATAATGGAGTTGGATTAATGAGAATGGAGTTCATTATCAATAATGCCATCGGTATTCATCCAATGGCATTGCAGCATTTTGAAAAAATAACAGATGAAAAAGTTAGGGAACTTATAGAAAAAAGAACACATCAATACTCTGATAAAAGAGATTATTTTATTCATCGCCTTGCTGAAGCCACCAGTTTTATTGCAGCAGCCTTTTATCCAAAAGATGTGATTGTTCGCATGAGCGATTTTAAATCCAATGAATATGCTAATCTCATTGGCGGTAAACAATTTGAGCCGAATGAAGAAAACCCGATGATAGGTTTCAGGGGAGCTTCACGATACTATCATCCACTTTACAAAGAAGGTTTTGAAATGGAGTGTAAAGCGATGAAATTGGTGCGGGAAGAAATGGGGTTTACAAACGTAAAGCTGATGATCCCTTTTTGTCGCACTGTGGACGAGGCGAAAAAAGTAAGCGGACTTATGAAAGAGTATGGCTTGGAAAGAGGAAAAGATTCGTTGGAATTATACATGATGGTTGAAATTCCAAGCAATGCTTTATTAGCTGGAGAATTTGCAAAACACTTTGATGGATTTTCCATTGGCTCTAACGACCTTACTCAGCTTACATTGGGCGCTGATCGTGATTCCACATTACTAAGTGATATTTTCAGTCCTTTTGATCCGGCTGTGATGCAGCTTATCAGTATGTCTATTGAAAAAGCAAAAGCAGCAGGAATTAAAATCGGCTTATGTGGCCAGGCTCCAAGCGATTATCCTGAATACGCAAAATTTCTTGTAGAATGCGGCATTGACAGCATTTCCTTTAACCCCGATGCACTTTTAAAAGGAATAGAGAATATTTCAAATTCAGAAATACAATTACAAATCAATGTATCTGATAATTAAAAAGACAATGATAAAAAATTTTAAAACAATATTGGTAAGCGCATTAGTATTATTATGCAGCCTTTCAGGTAAGGCACAACAAATATATCAAACCAGGGAAGGAAGTATTGGTGTGATTGGCTTGTACAAGGATGCTAAAACAATTGCCAATAGCAATCAGTTGTTTGCTTTAATCAATTATGAAACTGCGGAAATCGAATTAACGCTTTATCCGGCTACTTTACGTACTACAACAGATTCATTGAATGTAAAACTTCTTAATTCATCCATAGGGCCTGCAACCCTGAAAGGAAAACTGAATATACCCTATGTAAATACGCTAAAGCATCCTGACCATAAATTAAATTTTGAAGCAGAGCTGCATTTGAATGGTATCGTAAAATCAATGTATGTAACAGGAGAGCTTAAACACATTGCCAGCAATGGAACTATTTCCTGTTTGCTTACACTCAACTTTAAATTAGGGCTAAGCGATTTTGAAATCATTTTGCCGGAAGGATGGAACAACGAAATAACAATACAAATTGCTCAGGCAGTGCTTAAAAAACCAAACCAATAATTAATCAAATCTTTTAAAAAAATGAAAACACATACAAAATTATTTTCCTATTTAACTGGTATTCTTTTCCTGGCTATTGCCGGATGCGGAGTATATACCGACATCACTTCCGATTATGACCGGAGCGTTGATTTTACAAAATATAAAACGTTTGCATGGCTGCCGGATAAAGACACGTCCAAAAGCGAATATAACAACCAGATTATTCGCAACAATACCCGCAACTATTTCACTCATTGTATGGGAGAAAGAGGATATAAGGCAAGCATTGATACACCGGATGTATTTCTTGACTTAGTAATTACAGCTGCTAAAAAGCAAAAAACAGTTACAACTCCTGTTTCCACTTATCCTTCCAACTGGTATTACCACAACCCCTATTATTACCCTTATCCAAGCACTTATTATTACCGCTACAACTATAATTACAACTATACTACTTATGTAACTCAAAAGGTAGAATATACAGAAGGAGCAATCACGCTGAATATAATTGACAGGAAACTGAATAAGCTGGTATGGAGCGGAACCGCTAAAGGTGATTTATACGACCCTTCTTATATCGGAGACAACCTGCATCCTGCTGTATATGATATTCTTGACAATTATCCGGTTAAACCTGTTAAAGAACATAAACGTCCGAAAAAATAAAATCATCCCAATGAAAGTAGCTATATATAGTACGCACAAATTTGAAAGAGCATACCTGGAGGAAGTTTTCAGCGGAAAACATGATGTAAAATACATCAGCAGTCCGCTTACTATTGAAACTGCCTCTCTTGCGGAAGGAAACGAGGTTGTTTCTGTCTTCGTGAGTGACAACGCTTCTGCTCCTGTACTTCAAATTTTAAGCAAGGCAGGAGTTAAATTTCTTGCACTTCGTTCTGCTGGTTATAACCATGTGGATCTTGCGGAAGCTAAAAGACTGAATATAAAAGTAGCCCGTGTTCCGGAATATTCTCCTTATGCAGTTGCGGAACATGCTGTCGCTCTTATGTTGGGATTAAACCGCAAACTAATACGTGCCCATAACAGGGTCATGGAGCAAAACTTTTCATTGGACGGATTAGTCGGATTTGATATGCACGGGAAAACAGTTGGGATTATCGGTACTGGAAAAATCGGGAGTGTTGTCGCCAGGATAATGCACGGATTCGGTTGTCGCATTCTTGTACATGATAAAATTGAGAATGATGAATTGAAAAATAAATACGGTGCGATATACACGGATTGCGAAACATTATGCAGAGAATCAGATATAATAACTCTCCATATTCCTTTGACACTTGAAACAAAATATTTAATTGACAAAAATTGTATTTCAAAAATGAAACGAGGCGTAATGCTGATTAACACAAGCCGGGGAGCATTGGTTAATACTAAGGAAGTAATAGAAGCTCTTAAAGCTGGTCAAATTGGGTATTTAGGAATAGATGTTTATGAAGAAGAAAGCGGTTTGTTCTTTGAAGATCGTTCCGAAGAAATTTTACAAGATGATATGATTGCCAGATTGATGACATTTAATAATGTTTTAATAACCAGCCACCAAGCCTTTTTGACAGACACAGCATTAAAAAATATTGCAGAAACAACCCTTTACAATTTGGATTGTTTTGAAAAAGCTATTAGCAACAAAAATGAAATATAAAGGTGCATAATGGAATCATTGAATAAACATAAGCAGGAAGAGAAGCTAAACACAGTGCCAAAGCAATCATTACTTGAGCTTGCCGAGGTTAGCATTTTGCTTGATTCTTACGATGATATTTTTTCTGATTTTGATCCAAGTGCGTATTCTGAAAGAACAATGTCAGATGACTTTATTATACAGACTAAAAAATTTTCCAGGAATAAAAGCGGAAACAAAAAAATGTCGTTAAGGCTTCTTTTACCTGCAAATAAACGAAATGAACAGGAAGAAAAGGTGATTATTAAAAGACTGCACTCTTATTTTAAAAGCGTTCATGAGCAATTGGGAACCGAGGTAAGAAAAACAAATTCAAGAGGATTGATTTTGACATTAGTTGGAATTGCCATAATGATTGCAGCGAGCTATATTTCTTTTATGAAACCGGAAAAATATCATGTGCATTTAGTGCTTGTGTTGTTTGAACCGGCAGGTTGGTTTTTATTGTGGGCAGGGCTTGACCACTTGGTGTATTCTTCAAAGGAAACAAAAAAAGAACTTGACTTTTATTCAAAAATGACTTTATCCGAAATTAAATTCTTTACTTATTAAAAGACGATGGCTAAATCAGAAAATAAAAAAATAAAAAAAATTGCTGTAATGACATCGGGTGGGGATGCTCCCGGATTGAATGCCTGTATAAGAGCTGTAGTAAGAACAGCAATTTTTAATAAATTAAAAATTGTAGGGATTCAACATGGCTTTGAGGGTTTGATTTCAGGCGATTTTATTCCAATGAATGCAAATACTGTGAGTAACATCATTCAATTGGGAGGCACAATACTTAAATCCTCCAGGAGCGAACGGTTTAAAACCAAAGAAGGAAGATTAATGGCATATAAAAAAATTAAAAAGGAAAATATTGATGCTATTATTTTAATTGGCGGAGACGGGTCTTTTGAAGGAGCAAAAACATTTACCAAAGAACATGACATTCCTTTTATTGGCATTCCTAAAACAATTGATAATGATATTTTCGGTACGGATGTGTGTATCGGTTACGATACTGCTCTCAATACAGCTACTCAGGCAATAGATAAAATAAGAGATACGGCTCAATCTCACGAACGAATTTTTATAGTGGAAGTAATGGGCAGAGATTCGGGGTACATAGCTTATGGAGCAGGTCTTGCAGGAGGTGCTGAAGCCATTTTGGTTCCTGAAACAAAAGCGGATGATAAAAATCTAAAAGAGGTTCTTAGGCATGGTTGGAATAGAAATAAATCCTCATTGATAATTGTTGTTGCAGAGGGAGATGAAAGCGGTGGAGCTTTAAAAGTAGCTGATGATGTTAAAAAGTATATGCCCTCACACTATGTAGGAGTTTGCATTTTAGGGCACATACAACGAGGAGGAAGCCCTTCTGCTGCCGATAGAATTTTAGCCTCAAAACTTGGATTTGAGGCAATTGAAGGATTGTTGAAGGGAAAAAGGAATGTTATGGTCGGGATAAAAAGAAATGAAATACATTTTACTCCTTTACAAAAAGTAAAACGACATCATTTAGACATCAATGATAATTTATTGAAAATGATAATAACTTTAACGAGCTAATAACATGCACGATTTATTAATGAACCTACTCACACCTTTTTTACTCAGCCTGATTGTGGCTTTGGGTATAGGGTTAATTGTGGGTATGGAGCGGGAATTTGAAAACCTGTCCGGCAAGGAACACTTTGCAGGAATGCGGGGGTTTGCAATCATGTCAATGTTGGGATGTATTGTTACTTTTTTGGCAGAGCAATTCAATGTAAATCTCTTATTAGTGGTTTCACCTGCGATATTTATTTTCATCAGCGTATTTCACTACTCAAAAATTCAAAAGGGAAATTTTGGGATAGTAACGGAATTGTCGCTGGCACTGGTGTTTTTTCTTGGGGTTCTTTCCGGTCTTCACTATATTAAAGAAGCCTTAGCAGTAGCCGTAATTGTCTCTACCCTTTTAACACTCAAAACTAAGTTCCGTGAAACACTTAGTCGCATTACTCAGGATGAATTATTTGCTTTTATTAAATTCATTATTCTTTCTCTTTTACTTTTGCCTTTTTTGCCTGATAAAAATTATGGGCCAGGCGAAATAATCAATCCAAGAAGTATAGGTTTTGTTATAGTTATTGTATCATCACTAAGTTTTATCGGATACTTTATAATCAAGTTCTTCGGTGCAGAAAAAGGGATACTGTTTACTGCCTTCTTTGGCGGTACATTTTCAAGTACGGCAGTAACATGGGTTTTCAGTAATCGAAGCAAAGAAAACGAAAATCTATCAACACAATATGCAACCGGGATTATAATTGCCTGTGCTGTGATGTTTGCCCGTGTATTAGTGGTTGCCGGATTATTTAACATTTCAGTATTCCGATGGCTCCTGATCCCCTGTTCTTTAATGATAGTAAGTAACTCCATTATAGCTTACATTCTAAAGAGAAAAACAGCATCCCTAACAACACCTGCCTCAATTCAATTGGGAAATCCACTTGATGTAACTAATGCTATTTTGTTTGGCATTCAATACGTAGGTATTACCCTATTTGTCTATTATGCCAATATTTACTTTGGAACGAAAGGATTACTTATTACCGGGTTTATTTCCGGTCTTGCAGATGTAGATGCCATTAATATATCCATGTCGAAACTTAGTTTAGTTCAAATTAATTCTTCAATGGCTGCCATTGTAATTCTAATCGCAGTATTGAGTAATACTATTTTCAAAATAGGTGAAACTTATTTTAAGGGATCCAAAGAACTAAGAAAGAAAGTACTGATTGGACTGATACCATCTATTATTATAGCTCTGTTAGGAATAGCAGGTATTTATTTAAAAACAAACACATGAGTAAAATAAAACTTAATAATATTAATACCCAGGCTCCTGAAAAAATTGATAAGGTAGCCTATAAGCGTGAATTGGATAAACTTCACAAAGAGTTATTCACTTTACAACATTTATTTTACGCATCACACGCATACAGCCTTTTAATAATTTTTCAAGGCATAGATACTTCCGGTAAGGACAGTACCATCCGGCAGGTCTTTTCCCATGTCAACCCGCTTGGAGTTCATGCAACATCTTTCAAAGCGCCATGTGATATGGAACTGGAGCATGATTATATGTGGCGTATTTTTCAAAAACTTCCTGAAAAAGGAATGATACAGATTTTCAATCGCTCACACTATGAAGATATATTGGTTCCAACAATTCAAAAAACGTTGCCCCAACAAGTCATTGAAAAACGTTATGATTTCATTAATGCTTTTGAGCATCATTTACTGGATAACAAAACTCTGCTTCTAAAATTCTTTTTACACATAAGCGAAAATGAACAGAAGAAAAGAATACAGGAAAGGCTTACAGACCCGATAAAAAAATGGAAGTATTCGGAGGATGATATTAAATCCTCTAAAAAATGGAAAAGCTACACTCAGGTATATGAACAGATATTAAATCGTTGCAGCCATGAAATACCTTGGGTAATAGTTCCTGCTGATAATAAATGGTACAGGAACTATGTTGTAGCCTCCATCATAGTCAAGCAGTTAAAACAATTGAATTTAAAATATCCAAATAAGACGAAATGATAAATAGTTTCATTACCTGGGCGCTTAAAAACCGCATTATTGTACTGCTTATTTCAGCGGCAGTTATTGCTTATGGTATTTATGCAGTGAAGAACACTCCCGTTGATGCCATACCTGATTTATCAGAAAACCAGGTGATTATCTTTACGGAATGGATGGGACGTAATCCGCAGATTATTGAAGACCAAATTACTTACCCATTAGTCAGTAATCTTCAGGGCATTCCAAAAATAAAAAACATCCGCGCGAACAGTATGTTCGGGATGAGTTTTGTATTCGTAATTTTTAATGATGATGTGGATATTTATTGGGCAAGGACAAGAGTACTTGAACGATTGAATTATGCACAGCGTTTACTTCCGCAAGGAATCACTCCCACACTTGGCCCGGATGGAACAGGATTAGGACATATTTACTGGTACACATTGGATGCTCCCGGTTATGACCTAGGAGAACTTCGTGCATTACAGGATTGGTATGTCCGTTTTGCTTTACAGACAGTGGAAGGCGTGAGTGAAGTGGCTTCTTTCGGTGGTTTTCAACGTCAATACCAGGTGGTAGTTGACCCCTATAAACTTCGCTATTATGATATTCCATTAATGGATGTTGCTCAAAAAATAAAAGCAAACAATAATGATGTAGGAGGCAGAAAGTTTGAGCAATCGGATATTGGCTATATCATAAAAGGGATGGGATATATCAAAGACATAAGAGAAATTGAGAATATTCCACTTAAAACAAACAACTCTGTTCCGGTGAGGGTAAAAGATGTTGCAGCCGTTCAGATGGGAGGAGAACTCAGGCTTGGAATTATTGATGAAAATGGTGGCGGAGAAAAAGTGGGCGGAATTGTTGTAATGCGTTATGGAGAAAATGCTAAAGACGTAATTGAACGGATTAAAGAAAAACTACCTGCTATTGAAAAAGGGCTGCCACCGGGAGTAAAGTTCAAAGTAGCTTATGACCGTTCAAACCTGATTGATGATACCATAGCGACACTGAAAGATGCTGTAATAGAAGAAATTATAGTAGTGGCCATTGTTCTGCTCATATTTCTGCTTCATGTCAGAAGTGCCTTGATCGTTATTATCACTATCCCCATGTCCGTACTGATTTCATTTATTATGATGAGCTGGTTCGGGATTACTTCCAACATTATGTCATTGGCTGGAGTAGCTTTGGCAGTGGGTGATTTGGTGGATGCAGGAATTGTGATGGTGGAGAATGCAATGAAGTCAATAAGTGGTGAAGATGATTAAAAGCCTCACCCCAACCCTCACCAAAGGAGAGGGAGAGTTAAACTTGATAAAAAAATAAATATGTTATCAAACGAAGAAAGAGAAAAGAAAATTGAGGCTTCATCCAAGCTGATTGGGAAAGCTGTATTTAACTCCATACTGATTACACTTGTGTCATTCAGTCCCATCCTTTTTCTGACAGGGCAGGAACACAAACTGTTTTCGCCTTTAGTATGGACTAAAACTTTTGCTATGATTGGCTCTGCTTTTGTAGCCATATTCCTTGTGCCTGTACTTATGACCATGTTTCTGAAAGGAAATGTACGGCCTGAAAGCAAACACCCTGTTTCAAGATTTTTCCTTTGGATGTACAATCCGGTAATTCGTTGGTGTTTGAAGTGGAAGAAAACAACCCTTGCATTAAGCCTTGCTTTGGTATTAGGCAGCGTTCCTTTGGTGCTTAATCTCGGAACTGAATTTATGCCACCGTTGGATGAAGGCTCCCTTCTTTTTATGCCTGTTACTTTGCCTGATGTTTCTAACTCTGAAATCAAACGCATCATGCAAGTGCAGGATAAATTAATTATGACAATTCCTGAAGTGCAAAACGTACTTGGAAAAGCCGGACGAGCCAATACCGCTACCGACAATGCACCCATCAGCATGATTGAAACTATCATTTTATTAAAACCACAATCCGAATGGAGAGAGGGCTTGTCCAAGAACGATATTATCAACGAGTTAAATTCCAAGATGCAAATACCAGGTGTTATTAATGGATGGACACAACCCATTATTAACCGTATCAATATGCTCTCCACCGGAATAAGAACAGATGTGGGAATTAAAGTATATGGGCAAAATCTTGACACCATCAATAAGCTGGCTCAACAGTTTAAAAAGGAACTCGAAGGTGTGGAAGGAGTGAAAGATTTGTATGTGGAGCCAATTGTAGGGGGCAAATACATTGAAATGAAGGTAAGAAAGGATGAAATAGGCAGATATGGGCTTTCTGTTGATGATGTAAATATGTTCATTGAAACAGCTCTCGGTGGAATGAATGTAACCACAACCATTGAGGGAAGACAGCGTTTTACTGTCAATGTACGCTTCGCACAGGATTTCCGTGATAAGATTGATAAACTAAAACGTATGCAATTGCAAACAATGGATTATGGCCCCATACCGCTTTCTGCTGTTGCAGATATTAATATTACAGAAGGTCCTCCCATGATAAGTTCCGAAAATGCGATGCTGAGGGGAACTCTTTTATTTAATGTGCGTGAACGAGATTTGGGAAGCACAGTAAACGATGCCAAAAAGAAGTTGGAAGAAGCTGTAAAGAAACTACCGCAAGGATATTTTTTATCCTGGAGTGGACAATATGAAAACCAGGTACGGGCAAACGAAAGATTAAAAATGATTATTCCCATTGTATTAGTGATTATTATGGTGATCCTGTATTTTACATTTCACACCTTCCGTGAAGTATTAATTGTACTTTCTGCCGTTCCGGTCGCTTTGGTCGGTGGTGCGTATTCACTGCATTTCTTTGGAGTGAATTTTTCTGTGGCCGTTGCAGTTGGCTTTATTGCACTGTTTGGTGTTGCAGTTGAAACAGGAGTGCTGATGCTGGTTTACATGAACAACTCGGTTTTAAAAAAGGTGAACAAGAATAAAACTGAAAACAAGTCAATGACAGAGCAGGATATAGAAGATGCGATATATGACGGAGCGGCTTTAAGATTGAGGCCGAAATTGATGACAGTGCTGGTGGACATTATTGGCTTAATGCCTGTTTTGCTGGCTACCGGAACAGGAAGCGATGTAATGAAGCCTATAACCATTCCTTTTGTTTTCGGGTTGATTACGTCCACCTTGTTTGTACTTATCGTATTGCCGGTTTTATATGCTTTGGTTAGAGAGTACGAATTAAGAAAACATGGAAAGTTAATAGTACAGGAATTTGAAGATTAACGGTCATAGACCGATTTTTGATGAGGATAAATATTTTAAGAAAAAGATTAAAAAATGTTTAAAGCAAAAGAAATAATTATCGGAATAGTCGTTGTTTTGAGTTTACCTTTTTATTCTCAAAAAATCTCTGCCCAGGTTTTAACGATTGACAGCGTTTTAAATGCTATCGAAAAAAATCATCCTGAGCTGAAAATGTACGATGCACAGATTAACGCTTACAATGCCTATGCAAAAGGAGCAAAATCCCTTGAGCCTCCACAGGCAGGAGCAGGCTTTTTTATGACACCTTATAATACGCAAATGTGGAAACCTGATGGAATGAGCGATGGAATGGGTTCATTTATGATATCTGCCCAGCAAATGTTTTCAAATCCTAAAAAGCTAAATGCCAATTCCACTTACATGCAAAGTATGTCAAACGTGGAAAAAGAAATGAAGGGGGCAACAAAAAATGAAATGTTCAGCATGGCGAAGATGAGTTTTTCTGAATGGCAAGTGATGAAGAAAAAATTAAAAATACTGAATGAAAGCGAGGAGCTTTTAAGCTATATCATCCAATCGACCGAAATCCGTTACACCTATGGAATGGATAAGCTCAATGCTTATTACAAGGCTAAAGCCATGTTGGGAGATATACAACAGATGAAGATTATGACGGAAACAGAAATAAGGCAGAAGATGATAGAGTTAAACACATTGATGATCCGAAACAAAGAGTTGGAATTTGATATTGACAGCACTTTTGTTTTGAAGAATTATGAAACGTCCATCACTGATACAACGATAATCGCAACCAATCGCAGTGATTATAAAGCACTGTCTCAAAATGTCAATTTGCTCAAATCAAAACAGCTTTACGAACACTCCAAACGATTACCGGACTTTGGATTGAAATACGATCACATGTTGGCTTTCGGCAGACAACCACAGCAATTCAGTTTGATGGCCATGATGACCATTCCCATTGCCCCCTGGTCATCCAAAATGTATAAATCCTCAGTAGCCGGACTTAACTATGAAATAGAAGCAGTAAAAAATCAGCAGCAGGCATTAGTCAATAATACAAGTGGATTTATTCAAAACATAAAATCGCAGATCAAAAATAAAAAGCAGCAAATCAGCCTTTATGAAAAAACCATTATCCCTTCCATGAGAAAAAATTATCAGGCTACGCTGCTGGCGTATGAGCAAAATACAGAAGAACTATTTATGGCTTTGGATGCATGGCAGAATTTAAAAGTATCACAGCTTGGATACCTTGATCTTTTAAATGACTTGCTGCAACTTCAGGTACAATATGAAAAACAATTGGAAATAAAATGAAAATAAAAAATCAAATATTATTAATGTTTCTTATTGTGTTGATATTCTCCTGCAATAATAATGAGAAAAAGTCCGACAATGGGCACAAAAACCATTCAACTCAGCAGGAACAGAAAGTATATACTTGTCCTATGCACCCGCAAATAATCCGAAATGAACCCGGACAATGCCCCATTTGTGGAATGGAGCTGGTGGAGAAAATAACAGATGGTAAAAAGGAAAGTAATAAAGAGTTAGAACTATTACTGAAACCAACCAATAGGTATGTAATCAGTCAGGTGAATACAGTAAGTCCGGTTGAGAAAGAATTGTCTGCAAATATATTTGCTATGGGATATATTACTTACGATACAAGACAAATCAACACTGTATCGGCTAGGGTTCCCGGCAGAATCGAAAAGCTCTATGTAAAATATAGGTATCAGCCCGTTAGTAAAGGCCAAAAACTAATGGATATTTATAGCAAAGACCTGGAAACAGAACAACAAAATTTACTTTTTCTTTTGAAAAATGATTCGGAAAATCTTTCCTTGATAAAATCTTCCGAACAAAAACTTTCACTGCTTGGATTAACAACTGAACAAATCAGTCAGGTAAAGTCATCAGATAAAATATTTTATACGATAACCATTTATAGTCCTTATACCGGTCATTTACATGATGTAATTCCAATAGAAAATAATACCGGAGGAATGAAAAATGGAATGGCTTCCTCCAATCTAACAACAGAGGGATTGCAGATAAAAGAAGGAATGTATATATCCAAAGGACAAACCATTTTCAATATTTACGATACACAGAAAATATGGGCATTACTGAACATTTACCCGGATGCTCAAAGTTCCATCAAAAAAGGTCAAAAAATAAAACTGGAAATAGATGGATTAAAAGAACGTGAAGTGGAAGCTACAATAGATTTTATTGAGCCGGTTATCAGAGATAATCAAAAAAATGTAACCGCAAGAGTATTTTTGAATAATTCATTTAATGAAATAAAAATCGGGGCAATCGTAAAAGCAAAATCAGATGACAGGAAACAAAAAGGATTGTTTGTTCCATCAACTGCAATTGTAAGTTTAGGATTAAATAATATTGTTTTCGTAAAGCAGGATGGCTTGTTCAAAACAAGAAAAATACAGAAAGGCATCCCTTCCGGTGAATGGGTTGAAATTATTTCAGGGATTAACAAGGAAGATACGATTGCACAGAATGGGCAATTGCTAATAGATAGTGAAAGTTTTATTAAAATAGAAAATAAATAAAATGCTAAAAAGAACTATAAATATTTTATTGCTTTTTTTCTTCATTTCCTGCGGTAGAAAAGAAGAAAAAATAGCGAACGATGTGTATTATACCTGTTCTATGGATCCGCAGGTAGTGGAATCAAAACCCGGTAAGTGTCCTATTTGTAAAATGCCTCTGACCGAAGTAAAAAAAGTGCAGATGAAAAATGAAAATGAACTCCAACTCAGTGACCAGCAAATTCAATTAGGAAATATCACTACCGATTCACTCAAAGAACATTTGCTCGGAGAAGATATTTTATTAACCGGAACTATTAATGTCAACCAAAATACACTTGCAAGTATTAGTTCAAGGGTGATGGGTAGAATAGAGAAATTATATTTTAAAACTACTGGGGATATTATATCAAAAGGCCAACCGCTATATGAAATATACAGCGAAGACTTGAATATGATAATCCGGGAAATGTTTCTCGCTACTGAAAAAAAGAAATCATTAAAAAGCATTGAAATAGATTACGATAAAATTTTGCAAAGTGCAAGAAACAAACTTCTATTATATGGACTTACGGAAGAACAGATAAAGCAAATGGAAAATGAAAAGGTACAACCTTATACTGTGAAAATTCTTAGTAAGATCAATGGAGTTGTTTATTCCGTTGATACGAAAGAAGGGAATTATGTAATGGAAGGAGGGGATGTATTTCATTTAGCCGATTTCTCAACTGTATGGGTGGAAGCCCAGGTATATTCAGATTATATAAGTGAAATTAAAAATGGAATGGAGGCAAAAGTAATGTTGCCTGCTTTTTCAGGAAAGGAATTTTCCGGTCAACTATCTTTTGTAAATCCAGAACTTAATCCGTCTTCAAAGATCAACATAATCAGGGTAGAGATTCCAAACGCTAATCTGGATATAAAGCCCGGAATGCAGGCATACGTGAGTTTATTGCTTAAACAGAAAAGCACTCTTTCATTACCAACTGATGCGATAATCAAAGATGGTAAAGGATCTACCGTATGGCTACAAACAGGGCATAACAAATTTAAAAGTGTGATGGTTCACACCGGCCTTGAAGCCAATGGATATACAGAAATTTTGCATGGGCTAAATAAAGGGGACATTGTAATTGTTTCGGGAGCATATTTGTTAAACAGCGAATATATGTTTAAGAAAGGTACGAATCCTATGGAAGGGCATGATATGAAAAAGATGTAAGTTAAAATCAGAATTAATTAATCACCTTCTTCTATTATGCTTGGCAAGTAATTAATAATAGCCTGGTTCTTTTCATATTCAAGCACTTTCTCAATATCCTTTAAATCCTGTTGATCTAAAATAACAGCATTTTCAATAGAACTATCCGTTATTTTGGTTTCAAATTGCAGCTTCAATGCCCTCATATAATCACGTTTAGCAAGGTCAAATTCACCCTTATTAAAGTGGCAATCGCTTTTCAGGTAGTAGGCGCTTGCATCCGATGGCATAGTGTCTATAATTCGTTCAAAATCGGTTATTGCTTTATCATATTTCTCCGCCAAATTGTACAATATGCCTCTTATCCTGATAATATTAATATTATCAGGTTCTTGCTTTAATTTTTCATTACATGAATCTAAAAATTCACAGATCATTTGTTGTCTCAGTATCATTCTTCTCATAATCTGTATTATTAAATTTCACTTATAAACTTAATTGCCACCGCAAATATAATTCCACCTAAAAACATTCCTATACTCATTCTGACTGTACTTAAGAGTGATCGTTTAAAATCATTCTTAAAAAGCAATGAAAAAAACAGCAAGTTTAGTATAAAACACGTAAGTATAAAGACTGATGCTAACATACCAATTTTAAAGATATTTATCGTTAAAATGCTGCAAAATCTTACATGGGTAATAAAGTCAATGTTTTTGAACAACAAAATATTAAAAAAAGCTATAAGAAGGAAATTCATGGTAAAAAACAGAAGTATTTGTCTTGTTGAAGATATCATGGTTATACGTGTTTAATTAGTTTTATAAACAAAATGGGGTATGCCCCCCTTCAGGTACATACCCCATCCATGATAAAATATGGTGGGTGCGTTACCCTGACAACATTCACCAAGCAAGAAGGTTCCGCGAGGACCCAACCTCAAAGCAAATGAGCAAGGACGCACCCATATAGGTGTGCATTCCTTGTCATCTGCCTTTGAGGTTTTAAAATTTCGCGGATTTTCTTACTCAGGCAAGCGACAATGCGCTATAAATTAATATATTCTATTTTACATTATTTCGGTTTTTAATTGATTGTTGTAAAATTACGAAACTTTCAATACTTCTAAGCATATCATTTGACCTTAAAAATTCATAACTGTTTTTACTGCCTCTCCCACTTTTTGCTTATTCATCCAATGCCTTTGATAGTTAATGGTAGTCTGAATATCTGAATGTCTATAAATCAACTGCAATGTTTGAATTGGTATTTTATCTCCTGAGAGATTTCCAAAAGTATGACGGGCAAGATGGTTATTTAAACTTTTTTTGATCCCGGCTTCTTCTGCAAGTTCTTTCAACCATACATTATAAATTCGGATTGCATTTTTTAGTTTTATATTAATATCCTTTGGATCATCTAAATTTGCTTTGCTCATTTCAGGAAAAATATATCCCTTATTTTCATCTTTGTATGTTTCATAATATTTCAATATTTTTTTAGCCCGATCAACAAGGGGAACTTCTACCGGTTTATTATTTTTGCCCATAACATAGGTTAACGATTCAGGATTAATTTGTTCCCACTTTGTTTGAAGAACATCGCTAATCCTTGCTCCGCCCCAACACAAAGATAAAATCCAAGAGTTTTTTGCATGAATCCACGTATCAGTTTTTTCTTTAAGTTTTGCTTTTTCTAATGCTAAAACCTCATTTTCTTCCAATGCGATTTTTTGACTTTCAGGCATACGCATTTTGTAGCCATTTTTTCCACTAAAGGGATAGTTTTCCCTTGTAATAGCCTTAGCTTCAATTGCTCTGTTATAAACCGTCCTAATTACATTCATGTGATTAAAAACACTTCTTTCCGAGTGTTCGCTCTCTATTTCTAAATAAATAGCAAGATTCCTAAGAAAAGAGGGTGTAATGGAGGTAAATTTAATATCCTTATTTACTATTTTTCTAAAGAGTGATTTTTCATTTTCTCTTTCTAAATTTGGAAATTCAGCATTAAAATCTTTGTCATAAAAAAATGACCAAATGTTTTTCCCTTTGCCATCTAAAGAAGCAGCTTCATGATCTTGGTTTTTCTTAAATTTTTCTTCAACATAATCGCTAAAAAAATCAAAGAATGTCTCCGAACTTTTTACATCCTTTAAAGTATTTATAATTTTTTCGGGTGTTAAGTCACTTTTTCCAGATTCGTACTGAAGGATCAAATCAGCAGCAAGAGCATCCTTAGCTTTGATGGTGTTATTAATTCTTTTATAATGCGTGTGGGAGCGGTTGACTAACTTATTTGCTGCATCCCACTGGTTTTCAAAAACGTTCTCGATAAAAACAAATTTATGTTTTCGGTCAAAAGTTAAACGCAAAGCAACAAACCTCGAACCGTCAGATAATTTCTTGCCTTTAAATAATACGATTTTAGATGAAGCCATGATTGTAGAATTTTAGTAGTTTTGTTTTCTTGTTCACAGTATTACTTTAACAGAAACCATTATGATTAGTTTAAAAATGTTTCGGAAACAAATATACGATTATTGCGGAAACTGGTTTCCACATAGTTTCCACAACTTGTCTTTTTTAACCGATTTTAACCAGTTTAAACCAATATTCAAAATCATTGATAATACTAATTAAACTGAGATACATCAACGGTTTAGAGCGATTTGAAACTTTTAAAAGGGGGAGTATTGTGGGGTTCATAACCCTGAGGTCTCGGGTTCGAGTCCCGATTCCGCTACAAATAAAGGAAAATTACTTAATTGTTAATTTTCCTTTTTTATTATATTAAAGTGTTGATTTTCAATATATTATTGTAATTCTTTTAAATAATTATTAAGTAGTAGGAAATTAATAAGAAAATAGAAAAAATCTAAATATTAATCTTGAAATCTTAATTTTCGAGTTAAAAAAGCTATTTTTTTAGCAATTTTATTGTTTCTGAAGGGTTTTTTGATGAAAATACAGTATTTCCTGCAACTAATACATCCGCGCCACAATCAATCAATTTTTGATAATTAGTTAAATCTACGCCACCATCAATTTCAATTAATGCTTTAGAATTTTTTTGCGTTATAAGTGCTTTTAATTTTTTTATTTTCTCGAAGCTATTCTCAATAAATTTTTGTCCGCCAAAACCTGGGTTAACACTCATTAAACAAACTAAATCAATATCTGCTATAGTATCTTCTAATAAATTAATTGAAGTGTGAGGGTTTATTGCAACGCCCGCTTTCATTCCTAGGTTTTTTATGTTTTGAATGCTTCGGTGTAAATGATGGCAAGCTTCATAATGTACAGTTAATATGTCTGCACCAAAATCTTTAAATGTTTGCGCGTATTGATCTGGATTCACAATCATTAAATGAACATCTAGAGGTTTTTTTGCGATTTTTTTTATTGCTTTTATTACAGGAAAACCAAACGAAATATTTGGAACAAATACACCATCCATTACATCTACGTGAAACCAATCAGCCTCACTATTATTTATCATTTCAAGATCAGCTTCAAGATTTGCGAAATTGGCTGATAAAACGGAGGGCGCAACTAAATGAGACATTTACAGAATTAATTTAGACTATAAATTTAAATATTCTTTTGGTAAGTCAATTAACAACTTATCCATAAAATAAAAAAAACTAATGTAAATACAAACGTTTGGTTAAGATTATGCGCGCCATATAATTATATTGTTCTTGCGAAAAATGACAACGGCAAGGGTAAAGCGACATTAAATTATCTACTGGCGGCACATAATATTCCACATTTCCATCTTGAACTCCCGTAAGATAATGGCAAACAGGAACAGGATTGGTGTTTGGACTATACCCTAATGGATAAGGATCTGCTTCGGTATCACAAAACCCATCACCTTGAGAATAACAATTTGTTCGATTAAAAAACTCATAGCTTATTGCACCCGCTGGTGGCGCAGGAATTATTGGTAATCCGATTTCATCAAATGTGTGTGGCAAACCAAAAAAATGACCCATTTCATGAATTGGAGTACTACTTTGAAAATTAGCATTGTTTGTAGACAATAACGCTGCTTTATCGCAAACAATTACATCTTTAGGCGTACTAGTAGCAGTTGCTGGTGGTGGATAAGCGTATCCGTTAGGGTCATTAATAGCCCCGGTAACTTGTGTAGGAATGTAAAAATTAATTGTTTTATCGGTATACCAATTAGATGTTACAATAGGATCAACAATATTTTTAGTCCAATTATTATAAGGATAATGAGGGATATAAACAGTGCTACAATTTAAAAACTCCACGCAAATACGTTTAAAGGCTGCATTCAAATTAGCCACCACTAAATTTAGGGTTGGTTGAGTTGCTACGCCAGGTGAATAATTACTATCTAGAACAACATAAAATACAATTGAGAATTTTTTATTAAGGCAAGTGTCATGCTTTAATGTGGTAACCATGTTTTGAACATTTCCACCACCGCCAATGCCTCCATTTTTTATTTGGGCATCGAAAAACAAAACGCTAAAAATAAAATATATAAATAGAAATTTTCTCAAGGAATAGTAAGTTAATTTATTATATTTGATTATCAAATTTATAATTTAAATCAATATGTACAAACAAAAGATAAAACTATTTATTTTTCTTTTTTCGGTTTGTGCATTTTATAATTCATTTTCTCAAATTACTGTTTCGCCTACTGTTGGTTGCGTACCTTTAAACGGAGTAATGTTTACTGGCCCAGCAGGTGCTACTGCCATTACTTGGAATTTTGGCGATGCTGTTACATCTAATCTTGCTTCTCCAACTCATAATTATACATCACCAGGAAATTTTATTGTAACCTATAATGCAACAGTTGGTGCCTCACCAGTATCTTATACTGCATTAGTAGTTGTTTATGGAAAGCCAACTGCAAACTTCACCTATACTGTTCCTTCAATAAGATGTAAGCCCTTGAATGTTCCTTTTACAAGTACAAGCACTGGCCCAGCTGCAATTGCCAGTTACACTTGGAACTTTGGTGATGGTGGTCAAGGTTCTGGTCCAAATCCTATTTGGACGTACGTATTGCAAGGAGGCTTTTTTGTAACTTTACTTGTTACAGATGTTAATGGATGTACTAGTGCTTTATCAACTCAACAAGGTCCAATAAATGTATCAACGCCACCAACTGTTGTTATTAGTTCCAATCCTCTAGCGCTTTCTTCTTGTACGGCACCTTTTTCACCAGCCTTTAGTGGAAGTAACTGTGTATCTGGTTCTCCAATTGCCGGGCCTTTAGCTTCGTATTCTTGGAATTTCGGAAACTCACAAACTTCTGCTCAACAAACACCAGGAATTGTAACTTATAATACACCAGGTGTATATAATGTAACATTAACTGTAACCGATAATAATAATTGCAGCGCTTCGGCCATAACGCCTGTCTCTGTGTCGCAACCTACTTTATCTACCACAATTCCTGCCACGGTTTGTTTAAACACACCTTTTGTTGTTGGATTTCAAACTAATCAACCATTTACAATTTGGAATTTTGGAGTTTCTTCGCCAACAGCGTTAACAACTGGTCCTGGCCCAACAACATCTAGTATTTATCCCGGTTATACTAGTCCGGGAACATATACAATTAATATTTCTGCAGGTTCTTTTCCTTGTACGGCAGTTCAAACAAAAACAATTTTTGTTGAACAGGTAGTTGCAAACTTTACTCATACACCTCCTTCATATACTTGTAGTCCAACTTTTACAGCGGCTTATATTAATCAATCTTCATCAAACGCAGTTTCTTATACTTGGACAGCCACCAATTATAATGGCAACACAGTTTCTACAAGTACCTTAACAAATCCAACTTTTACTTTGGTTCAGGGAAGTTTAAATCCATATACTATTTACAATACATTTTCTTCTTTAGTAACACTTGTAGCCAAATCTGCCAATGGTTGTATTTCCACATTTACAACTCATGTATATGATTCTATTCGGCGACCAACGGCTTGGTTTAATAAAGATAAAAAAGAAGGCTGCGCACCATTAGTTGTAAAATTTAGGGATTCAAGTTTTACAAATACTTCAATTTATCCTATTACAAGTTATACATGGAATAATGGCGGAAGCCCCCCAGTATTAATAACAGGAAATATTCCACCACCAATGGTAAATCCAACTTTCACATACTCATCTCCTGGCACATACACCCCATATTTAATTATACAAACTGCAACCGGATGTATTGATACTTCATTTGTTGATACAGTTACAGTTGTAAATCCACCTATTTTTAATTTTGCAGTTACACCAAGTGTCGTCTGTTGGAACCAGCCAGTTACAGTAAGTATTACTCCAACATCAACAAATCCTGTACAGCATTGGCATGTTAATAGCGATAATGGTTTCTTTTCGCATTGCATCAACAACCCAAATCCATCATGGAATTTTACACATGTTGGTATACATACTTTTACGGTTGAAGGGTATTCGCATAGTTGCAAGGGCATTGCAACTACAACTCAATCTGTTGTTGTTAAAGGACCAATAGCACAAAGTAGATATGAAACAAATTGTACTGAAGGCACACGGAAAACGGTAAAGTTTTTCTCGCATTTACAAGATGTTGCTAATGCTACGTTAAATTTTGGAGATAATTCTTCTGTTGCGATTATTGGAGTACCAGCAGGTGTTGCAACACATAGTGCAAGTCATACCTATTCCGCCTCCGGAAATTATACAGCAATACTAACAGCTACAAACGGAGCTACTGGTTGTTCGCCATATACATACACCATGCTGGTGACCGTTAGAGATATTCAAGCAAATTTCACATTACCTTCGGTTGGCTGTGCAAATATTCCTCAAACTTTTAACGGATCTGCTTCGGTTGATGTTAATATAGGATGCAGGAGGGGTTATACTTGGTATTTTGATAATTTTCCTCCACGCGATACTACTTCGGCGATTATAAATTATACATTTGCAACTACCGGTACGCACACTGTTATGTTAATGGTAAAAGATGATAATAGTTGTATTGATACTACTAAACATACTTTTAGAATTAGTAATGCAAATCCAACATTTACTTTTAATGCCAATCCAATTTGTTTATCTACTGGAACGGTCCAAATGCTAAACACAACATCTCAATCACCCGATGCTGTAAATAATTTTTATTGGGATTTTGGTGATGCTTCATCTTTAACTACCACCACTTTAACGTCACCTATTCACACTTACTTTAGTGCCACAAGTCCGAGTCAAAATTATTCTGTTTTATTAGTAGGAACTAATTCGCAAGGCTGTATAGATTCTATTAGACATACAATTACTGTGGTTAATCCTGTTGCGACTTTATTACCTTCACAATTTTTACTTTGTATTCCTTCCAGCACTGCAAACCTAGCTACTAATACAGTTACGTTTACAGCACCTTCTGCATATACAAGTTATACTTTTAATTATGGTGATGGTAGTCCCGCTTATACAACAACTAGTAATGTATCACCTCCGCATACATATACTGCTGCAGGTTCTTATACAGCTGTGTTAACTGTGAATTTAGGGGGATGTAAAAATACGGGCTCTGTTGTGATAAGTGCTCAAAATTATCCAACTCCTAATTTTACACTTAATACAGGAAATGTTATTTGCCGAGATTCTCAGGTTGAATTTACAAATACATCAACCGTTTCTTCTGCATATACTTTAAATTGGAATTTAAGTACTGGTGGACCAATTCTTCCATTAGAATCTGTCGTGTGGACTTATTCTGCTTCCGGTATTGCTATTATTACTTTAACTGTTTCTACAACACCGAATCAATGCGCGGCGGTAATTTCTAAAACATTAAGTATTTTGGGTGCAGTTGCTAATCTTAATTTAGATAAACAAATTGTTTGTTTAGGTAATTCTATAAAATTTAGTATTAAAAATGACTCAAGTAAAGTTTATATGTGGAGCTTTGATTATGGAGATGGTTCAACGGGAACGTTTACAGCAAATGCTTCTCCAACTCAAACTGTAAACCATATCTATAATTATTTTCCCCCTCCAAATGGAAATACTTTTGTTTCTTTTTCTTATTATCCATCATCCGATTTACTTAAATGTCCGCGTACTTTTACAATACCAATTCAAATTATAAAAATTGTTGCTGATTTTGATAGAAACAGTGAAATTTCAAAAATTGATAGTGTACATTGTGTAAATGTGATAGATCAATTTAGTAATCAAAGTCCTGGTTCATCTGGCTTTAATTTTAATTGGGGTTTCGGAAACGGCAATACTTCTACCGCGCAAAATCCAAGCTATACTTATCCAAACGCCGGTGTTTATCAAGTTACTTTAACAATAACCGACCCAGTAAATAATTGTATGGGTTTTGCAATAAAAAACATGACGATTAATCCTTTGCCAAGTGTAGTAGCATTTGCAAAAGATACTTGTCAAAATGCACCTTTTATTTTAAATTCTACTCCAACAAGTGGTACAGCTCCATTTACTTATACTTGGACTCCTCCTTCTGGAATTGTTAATCCAAATAATGCGAGTTCAATTGCAACAGCATCTAATTCTACCAATTATACACTAACAATAAGCGATGCAAATAATTGTAAAAATACTACAACAAAAAATGTAAATATTCAATTGCCACCACCAAGTTTTGTTTGGGATACAACTGTAGTTATAGGTTCAATTGTTCCGCTTAATAATAATTCAGGAAGTAATTTTACTTACACTTGGAGCCCAATTACAAATTTAAGTTGTACTTATTGTCCAAATCCAATATCAACTACAACGGCCAATATTACTTATAGTGTTACTATTGCAGATAACATGGGTTGCTTTCAAATTGTAAATACGCACACTGTTATTGTTGAATTAAAAGGAAGTGTTGATGTGCCAACTGCTTTTACACCAAATGGTGATGGAACAAACGATGTTATTTATGTTGATGGATGGGGAATAAAAAAATTAAATTATTTTAGAATATTTAATCGTTGGGGCCAACTGTTATTTGAAAGTAACGATATTAAAATGGGTTGGGATGGCATGTTTAATGGAGTACCTCAAAATTTAGAAACTTACGTGTACCAGGTTTCCGCAGAGCTTTATGTTGGTGATGGCAAACCTTTTTTAAAAACAGGAACATTTAAATTGATAAGATAAAATTTGAAAAAAATAATTTTATACTTTTTTTGTTTTTTGTTTTCTAAGAATTTATTTTCTCAAGATATTCATTTTAGTCAATTTTATTTTTCGCCTCTTTCATTAAATCCTGCTAATACAGGAAATTATAAAGGAGATTATCGCTTTTTTGGAAATTACCGTAGCCAATGGCGCGATATTTCTAAAGCATATAATACGTTTAGCGCTGGTGGCGATTTTAATATTTATCCAAGTAATCAAAATGTAAGTGGCGGTTTAATCTTCATTAATGATAAGTCGGGAGGTAATTTACAAATTATGAAAATTATGCCTTCAGCGGCTTTTCATAAAAAAATTGCGGGTTATAATTTACATGTCGGTATTCAGCCAGGGGTTGTAATTAAATCTATTGATTTTTATTCCCATTCGTTTCCCAATCAATTAAATTGGAATACAGGAAGGTTTGATAATACGCTTACAAATACTGAATCAAACGTTAGTCAGCGTTTTACTTATTTTGATTTAAATACGGGATTTGCGGCATCTAAAAAGTTTGGAAAATTTGAACCCGAAATTTCTTATGCATTATTTCATGTTAACTCGCCTAAAGAAAGTTTTTTGGGAAGTAATAATAAATTAAAAATGCGCCAGGCCTATAATATTGGATTAAATTATTATTTAAATCCCACAATAATTTTAAGAGGTTATACTATGTATGGTTACACAACAAAAGTGAGCGATTGGGTTAGCGGCTTAAATGTTGAGTATGTACTATCTAAAAATGCATTTTTTACAAACTCTGTTTTTGCAGGGTTTATGTGGAGAGATGGTTTTAAACGAAATCCAGATGCAGGAATTGTTACTGCAGGCATGAATTATTCTCACTATACAATAGGTTTTAGTTATGATATTACTTTCTCTCAACTTAAAACTGCTGTTGATAGTAAAGGAGCTTTTGAAATTGCACTTATATACAAGGCAAAAAATACACGTTTAAGCAAAAAAGTAATTCCTTGTGAGAGATATTAAATACATAGTTGTTTTTATTTTATTTGCTTTTGTTGCTAATGCTCAAACAGATTCAATGCTTGTTAAACATTCTTCTCAAAAGGTTTTAAAACGTTTGGGTAAAAGTGCAATGGAGCAAAACGACCCTACAAGTGCCATTACTTTTTTTGAAGCCTATTTAAAAAATAATAGGCGCGATGCAAAGGTAATGGACCAATTAGCTCATTCTTATTTGGAGATAAGAGATTATGACCGAGCGCAACGCATGTTTTTAAATGCATATGAAACAGATGTTGAAAAAGCGCCAACGTCGTTGTATTACCACGCACAAATGCAAAAATCAAATGGCTTATATGACAGCGCAAAAATTAATTTTCAAAAATTTAAAAAGCAATATAAAGGACCAGAAAAATTATTGAAGAAACAAGCCACTAAAGAAATTGTGTTTTGTGATTCTATTCAAAAAATTATAAATACTGAAAAAAAAATTATTGTTAGTCATTTAGATTCTACAATTAACAAAGTAAATACAGAGGGTGCACCATTTAATATTGATGAAAATACCTTAGTGTTTACGTCTTTAAGAACAGATAAAAAAGAATATGTTATAGAAGATGATACAGCGCAAACAATTAAACGTAAATTATACGTTGCTACACGTGAAAATAACGAATGGAAATTTGGTGGTGAGTACGGCGGTAATTTAAACGACGCTGATTATAATAATGGTAATGCCAGTTTTAGTCCTGATGGAAAAAGAATTTATTTTACACGTTGCAAATTAAATTTTAAGGAACAAATGATTTGTGCCATTTATGTTTCCGAAAAAACAGGAGACGATTGGAGTGAGCCAGTTAAATTACCAAAGAATATTAATAACCCAAAGTTTACTTCTACAATGCCAGCCGTTACAACCGACCCAGCAAAAGGCAACGATGTAATTTATTTTGTAAGTAATAATAAAGAGGGTAGAGGAGGTTTAGATATTTGGTATACTACGTATGATAAAAAAACTAAAACGTATAAAACACCAAAAAATGCGGGGAATAAGATTAATACAGCTCAAAACGAAATAACACCTTTTTTTGATAACGAAACGCGCACCTTATATTTTAGCTCTGATGGATTTGGAGGATTAGGAGGATATGATGTTTTTAAAGCAGTTGGAGATGGGAAAAAGTGGATGAGTGCCGAAAATGTTGGTCAGCCAATTAACACAGGTGCCGATGATATTTTTTACACGATTTCCCCTAACCGCGAAGAAGGTTTTTTTGTAAGTAATCGTAAAGGTGGAAATTCATTAAAAAATAGTACTTGCTGCGATGACATTTACACCTATAAACATTCTGAATATATTAGAATAAATTTAGTAGGGAATGTTGGCGAAATGATTGACCCAGATGTTGCAATACCGCAGGCAACAGTTGAAGTTTATATTATTGATAAAAAAACAAAAGAAAAATTTTTGGTTAAAAAATTAGAAAGTAATAAAGAGGGAAATTTTAAAACAACAGTTGAAGCCGGACAAGATTATTTTTTAATTATAAAGAAAGCAGATTTTTTAGGAACTACTGCAGATGTAACAACTCATGGTATTAACACTTCGCAGGATGTTACAAAAAATGTTTTATTAGCTAAAAAACCAAAAGAACCAATACGTATTCCTAACATTCAATATGAATTTGATAAATCAAATATTTTAGAAGGAAGTAAAATTGCAATTGATACAACGGTACTTTCTTTAATGGAAGCCAATCCTGAATTAATTGTGGAAATTATGTCGCACACCGATAGTAAGGGAAGCGATAAGTATAACGAAAAATTATCGCAGCAGCGAGCAGAAAGTGTTGTTGCACATTTAATAAGTAAAGGAATAAAAGCAGAACGTTTAAAAGCAAAGGGTTATGGTGAAAGTAAACCGGTTGCACCTAACGAAAATGCAGATGGTAGCGATAATCCAGAAGGTAGAGCGCAAAACCGACGAACTGATTTTAAAATTATTGGTGTGCTGGATGTGGAGGTTATTAATGCAGCTAAGGATGTTGATTAAGTTTTTATTTTAAACTTCAGGCTCATCATCCACAAAGGGTTGATAAACTCCTTCTTCATCGTATTGATCAATAATAATTCCATCTAAAGGATTAATTTCAATCTCTCTTTTTTCATCACCAAAATCTAACAATATAGCATTCGATCTATAAAGGTCTCCTTCTTTTTCGATACCTACCTTAGTTAAGGTTTTTCCGATGACACCTTGCCACATTTTTGTATCAGAAGCATCAATAGCATATATTTTTATTTTGCCGCCTAATTCTTTTTCAATGGCAATAGCGGCTGTTTTGTAATCATACTCAATAGCATCTAAACCATCACCATCGGGAGTAGAAGAGATAGTTAATTTTTGTTTGTCAGTAAAATGTAATTCTACATTATCAATTACTTCAACAACTTCTTTTGGTTGAGATTTATTTTGCCACAAATGACAAACTATTTTTTCTATTGTTTTACCCTGTGCTGATGCGAATCTAGCTAATGCTTCGTTTGTGAAAAATGTTTTAACTTGTTCGTTTTCCATGTTGCTAATTTACGTATTACTATTTCATCCCTACGGGACTTCATTTTATTAATTTATATTTTTTTTCTATAATATTGGACTCCTATGGAGTCTTTAGAAATATGCAGACTTTTACTAGTGCCAAAAAGCTTAATCGTCCCTTTAGGGACTTAATCTCATAGAAACAATGGTGACAATTTTTGTGATCCCGTAGGGATCAAATATTTTTTTATTCTAATGATGTCCTGTTTCCTAATTCAATTAAGGCTAAATTTTTTATTTCATTCCCTTCAACTTCAAATCTAACTGCTGTTTTTACTTGGTGAAAGCCATGCACGCCGCATGCTCCCGGATTAATATGTAAATGCTCTAACTCTTTATCATACATTACTTTTAAAATATGAGAGTGCCCGCAAATAAAAAGTTTTGGTTTATTTTCTTTAATTAATTCTTTTATTTTGCTTGGATATTTTCCTGGATAACCACCAATATGCGTAATAAAAATAGGAACTTCTTCGCAATTAAAAAATAAATTTTCGGGATAGGTAATTCTAATATCCTTATCATCAATATTTCCGTAAACAGCCCTGAAAGGTTTTAATTTTTCTATTTCCAAACAAAGTTCAATAGAGCCAATGTCACCAGCGTGCCACACTTCGTCGGCTTCTTTAATGTGTTTAATAAGTTTTGGTTCTAGGTAACTGTGAGTGTCGGATATAAGAAGTATTTTTTTCAAAATTTTTAGCCACTAATTTCACGAATTAACACTAATTCTTTTTGTTTATTCTGGTTAGCAATTTTGCCACAGATCCTAAGGACTTACGCAGATGTTTTTATCTTTAATTCTGTTTAGTTAATTAGCCACTAATTTCACTAATTAACACGAATGTTTTTTATTTATTCTAGTTGGTTATTTTGCCTATCACTTATTAATATTTTTTTTTCAATAATTAATTTGTGAAATTAGTGTAATTCGTGGCTTATTTTTTTAGTACGATTTAACACCTCTTTTTACTCAATTCCAAAAAAAGAAATAATATGTTGTAATTCCTTATCGTTGCTAAAACTTAACGTAAGATTACCGCCGCCTTTTGCATTGCGTTTAAAACTATACGATTTATTAAATATTTTTTCTAATTTTTTAGCGATTGTTTTATCTTCGATTGTAAGTGGTCTTTCAACACGAGAAACTTTTGGCGTTACTTTTAATTTTTCGCCGCGAGCTAATTCTTCAATTTGTCTAACAGATAATTCTTGCTCTAATGCTAATGCAAAAATTGCTAATTGTCTATCTTCGTTATCAATATTAATTAAAGCTTTAGCGTGACCCATTGTAATTTCTTGGTCGCGTAATGCTTTTTGAATTGGCGCAGGTAATTTTAATAAACGTAAAAAATTGGTTACGGTACTGCGTTGTTTTCCAACTTTTTCGCTTAACTGTTCTTGCGTTAAATCACACTCATCAATTAAACGTTTATAGGATAATGAAACTTCAATTGGATCAAGGTCTTCACGTTGAATATTTTCAACCAATGCCATTTCTAACATGGCTTGATCATCAGCAACTCTAATATATGCAGGCACATCTGTTAAACCAGCCAATTGTGAAGCGCGAAAACGACGTTCTCCGGAAATTAATTGGTATCTATCGTAACCTAATTTTCTTACAGTTAAAGGTTGAATAATGCCATGTTGTTTAATGCTATCACTTAGTTCTTGTAAAGCGGTTTCTTCAAAATTTGTTCTTGGTTGAAACGGATTTGCTTCTATACTTTTTATACTAATGGTAGAGACAGAATTAACGGTTGGTGCACCTTCTCCCATGTGCTTGGAGGTAATGTCAGTTCTGGCATTTTCTAACAATGCACTTAATCCTCTTCCTAATGCCGGTTTTTTATTATTGCTCATTTTTTTTGAAATTAAAAATTAAAAATTAAAAGTTGAAAATTAGTCTAACCTGAATTTTTATCTTAAATCTTTAATTCTATTTGTTTTTATAATTTTAGGAATCTATAATTTTTAATTTATAATCTCCAATTTCCCTAAATGTCTTCGCTTAGTTCTTCTTCTGATTCTTGAATGTTAATCATTCTATCACTGTCGCTAATTTTAGTTAAACCGTTGCGTTGTAAAATTTCGCGAGCTAAGTTTAAATAATTAGTAGAACCTTTTCCAATAGCATCATGCATTATAATTGTTTTACCAAAACTTGGAGCTTCCGCTAATTTAGTGTTACGTTGTATAATTGTGTCAAAAACCATATTTTGAAAATGAGTTTTTACTTCTTCAACAACTTGGTTAGCTAAACGTAAACGCCCATCATACATGGTTAATAATACACCTTCAATATCCAAATTTGTATTTAAATGTGCTTGCACAATTTTTATTGTTTGTAATAATTTTCCCATTCCTTCTAATGCAAAATATTCGCACTGAACAGGAATAATAACGCTATCAGCAGCTGATAAAGCATTTATAACAGTTAAGCCTAAAGATGGACAACAATCTAAAATAATAAAATCGTACTTATCTTTTATTTTATCAAGAGCCTTTTTCATCATGTATTCGCGGTTAGTTAGATTAACTAACTCCAACTCAACACCAACTAAATCTGCATTTGTTGGTAATACAAATAAATTAGGTGTATCAGTTTTTAAGATAACATCTTTTGGATGAACGCTATCAATTATACATTCGTATAAACCGGCTTTTACATTTGCAGGATCTATACCAACACCAGATGTAGCGTTCGATTGAGGATCCGCATCAACTAATAATGTTTTATATTCTAAAACAGCCAAGCTAGCTGCTAAATTAATTGCAGATGTTGTTTTTCCTACACCACCTTTTTGATTTGCTATTGCTATTATTTTTCCCATTGTCTTCCTTGTATTTGTTCTTGTTTTATATTTTTCTTGTGCTACCTATTTCAAATAAAGTAAGTGCCTTTCCTGAATTTTCAAATTTTGAAACAGCTTCATCTTGGTCAATCATAATGTGTCCAAAAGTATCATAATGCATTCCTATAATTTGGTTACACTTAATAAAATCGCAAGCAATTATAGCGTTATCAACACCCATTGTATAATTATTACCAATTGGCAAAAAGGCGAAATCAATGTTTCTATAGTCACCAATTAATTTCATGTCATAAGTTAATGCTGTATCACCAGCATAGTAAAAATTCTTCTCGCTGCTCTCAATAACAAAGCCCATCGGATTTCCTCCGTAAGAACCGTCTGGTAAACTACTGCTATGTTGCGCAACAACGCACTTTATACTTCCAAAATCAAATTTTATCTTTCCTCCAATATTCATAGGACGGATATTTTCAACACCTTTTTTTTCTAGCCAAGCAGCTATTTCTGGACAACATAATACTTTTGCTCCTGTTCGCTTCGCGATACTTTCAGCATCCGCAATATGATCTTCGTGGCCGTGCGAAATTAAAATATAATCTGCTCTTACTAAATCTACATCAATAAAATTGGCCAATTCATTAGGTGTAATAAAAGGATCAAATAGTAAGTGCTTTCCATTTATTTCAACACCAAAGCATGAATGTCCGTAATAAGTAATGTTCATAAAATCAAAACAATTGATTAAAATTGTTGTTTGTAAAATTAAACTAATTAGGCACTTTTAACGGTGTTAGTTTTTAACAAAAGCTAGAAAGAAAGACACAGAGTGTTAATAAATTTTTATGGAAGAAATTGTTGTTATAAGTTCTACAAATCGCCCAAACAGTAATACTTTGATGGTGAGTAAAATATATCAGGATATTTTAAAATCTAAAAATGTAGATGTTAAAATTTTAGATTTTTGTGCATTACCCGAAAATATAGCGTTTGGCGAGGTTTACGGAAAAAGAAGCGAAGCTTATACTTCTTTAATTGATAAATACATTGTTAACTCAAAGAAATTTATTTTTGTGGTTCCCGAATATAATGGTAGTTATCCAGGTATTTTGAAATTGTTTTTGGATAGTGTAAATCCTAAAATGTGGGAAGATAAAGATGCTTGTTTGGTTGGAGTTTCAGCAGGAAGAGCAGGAAACTTGCGGGGAATAGACCATTTAACAAGTGTTTTAAATTATTTGAAAATGCATGTCTATTATAATAAATTACCTATTTCAACAGTTGATAAAATTATGAATGCAGAAGGTAAATTTATTTCTGAAGATGTATTAAAAACCTGCGAACTTCAAATTGAAGGCTTTTTAAAATATTAACTCTTAACTAAATACTTAACTAACCAAGTGTTTTTTAATTCTTGTTCCCAATTATTTAATTCGTTTTGATTATTTGAAGCCGTATTAAAAATAATTGTATTTTCTGAAATCTTATTTTGTTCAAGTAATTCTTTAATTTTTGACGAATGAACAATTTCAATTTCTTCTCCGCTTTTGTATGCAACCAATAATCTGTTTAATAATTCAATATTAAATTTGGTTTCGGCATCTTTAACAAAACGGGTAAGCTTATCAATGCTGCAACCACTAGCGCCAGCAACATCTTCATTAACTTTTACAATAATAATTTTATCTTTAAAAATTTCAAAACTTGCAGTGAGTTGCTTCTCGTGAGCAGTCCAACCTAAAACAAAATTATTACCTAATTCAGTTAACGAATTTAATTCGTCTCTCGAAAGTGATTTACTGATTATAAAAGTCCAAGCTCTGTTCATTTTTAAAATGTGGGATGTATTCCTGTATAATTATGTGGCGTAATTTGTTTTAGTTCTTTTTTTATTTCTTCCGAAATAGTTAATCCGTTAATAAATTCAATTAGCGAATTTTGAGTAATATGTGTGTTTGTTCTTGTAAGATCTTTTAAGGCTTCGTATGGTTTTGGATATCCTTCGCGTCTTAAAACTGTTTGTATAGCTTCTGCAACAACTGCCCAATTATTTTCGAGGTCATGCATTAATGCTTTTTCGTTTAATATTAATTTATTTAAGCCTTTTAAAATACTTGAATAAGAGATAATAGAGTGCGCAAGTGGATTACCTAAATTTCTTAAAACTGTACTATCCGTTAAATCGCGTTGCAGTCTTGATATAGGAAGTTTTGCCGAGAAATGTTCGAGTAATGCATTTGCAATTCCCAAATTTCCTTCTGCATTTTCAAAATCAATTGGATTAACTTTATGTGGCATTGCAGATGAACCAATTTCTCCTTCTTTAAGCTTTTGTTTAAAGTATTCCATACTAACATAAGTCCACACATCGCGACTAAAATCAAGTAATATTGTATTTATTCTTTTAAGGGCATCGCAATAAGCACCAATATTATCGTAGTGTTCTATTTGTGTTGTGAATTGTGAACGGTTTAAACCTAAAATTTTATTTACAAAATGATTTCCAAATTCAATCCAATTTTTAGAAGGATAGGCAATTTGATGTGCATTGAAGTTACCTGTTGCCCCACCAAATTTTGCGGAAAAAGGAATATTTTTTAGTTGATTTAATTGAACATTTAAACGTTCAACAAATACATACATTTCTTTTCCAAGTTTTGTTGGAGATGCCGGTTGACCGTGAGTTTTAGCAAGTAATGAAACATCTTTCCACTCCTTGCTAAGTTCTATTATTTTATCTATTACAGAATTAAGTGCTGGATATAATTGGTTAATGGTTGCTTCTTTTAATGATAAGGGTATGCTAGTATTATTTATGTCTTGCGAGGTTAATCCAAAATGAACAAACTCTGAATACTCGTTTATACCAAGTTCGTTTAATTTGTCTTTAATAAAATATTCAACCGCTTTAACATCATGATTGGTTATTTTTTCGGTGTCTTTAATTTTTTGCGCATCAGCAATTGAGAAGTTTAAATAAACATCTTTTAAAGCAATTTTTTTAGCGACATCCAATTCAGGTAATTGTGTAAGTCCGAATTCGGTTAAAGAAATAAAGTATTCTATTTCTACTAAAACGCGGTATTTAATTAAACCGAATTCTGAAAAATAAATAGCTAATGGCTCCGTAGTTTTTCTATAACGACCATCAATAGGGGATATTGCAGTTAAAGCTGATAATTCCATAAAATAATATTAAACAACAAATTTACTATAAAAAGGCATTAATTAATGTAACAATATTCGTAAAGATAAATTTTATATCTTTGAGACCATGTCTTTTCAAGATAAAACTGTTGCTTTTCATACTCTTGGTTGTAAGTTGAATTTTTCAGAAACTTCAACTATTGCCCGCTTGTTTCAAGAAAAAGGATTTATTAAAAAGGATTTTTCGGAGGCTGTTGATGTTTATGTTATTAACACTTGTTCTGTTACCGAAAACGCAGATAAAGAATGTAAATCAATCGTAAAAAATGCTCTGGCCAAAAATCCAGAAGCCTTTATCGCTGTGGTTGGTTGTTATGCTCAATTGAAGCCAGAAGAGATTTCAAAAATAGAAGGTGTGGATGTTGTTTTAGGCGCAACAGAAAAATTTAAATTATTAAATTATATTAATTTCTCCGGAAAGAGTACGCATACGCAAATACATAATTGCGAAATTTCGGAGGCGGATTTTTTTGTTGATTCATATAGTGTTGGTGATAGAACCCGTTCATTTTTAAAAGTACAAGATGGTTGCGATTACAGTTGTACATTTTGCACCATTCCTTTAGCAAGAGGAAAAAGCAGAAGTGATACTATTGAAAATGTAATTAAAAACGTAAATAAGATTGCAGCTACTGGGGTTAAAGAAATTGTTTTAACCGGTGTAAACATTGGCGACTTTGGTTACGGGCAAAACATTGATGGCGACGAGAAAAAAAGAAAAGAATATAATTTTTTAGATCTCATTAACGAAATTGATAAAACTAATAATATAGAACGTTTTCGTATTTCTTCTATTGAACCAAATTTATTAAAAGATGAAATAATTGAATTTGTCGCTTCCTCAAGTCATTTTGTTCCTCATTTTCATATTCCATTGCAAAGTGGAAACAACGCTGTTTTAAAGCGCATGAAACGTCGTTACCAAAGAGAATTATATTCTGATAGAATTTTAAAAATAAAAAATTTAATGCCGGATTGTTGTATTGGAGTTGATGTGATTGTTGGTTTTCCGGGCGAGACAGAGGAAGAGTTTTTAGATACTTATAATTTTGTGAACGGATTAAATGTTTCTTATTTACATGTATTTACTTATAGCGAGCGTGATAATACAGAAGCTATTGAAATGGAAAATCCAGTTCCTATAGTTGAGCGTAAGCGTAGAAATAAAATGTTACGTATTTTATCAGCTAAAAAATTGCGTGCTTTTTACGAGACACAAAAAGGCAAAGAGCTAAGCGTTATATTTGAACACGAAAATAAAAATGGTTTTATGTTTGGCTTTACTCAAAACTATGTTAAAGTTAAATATCCTTTTGATGTTAATTTATGCAATACTCCAATAACCGTTACTGTTGGTGATTTTGATGAGGAGGGTAATATGAGTTGCGCCTTAAAGGAAAGTGTTTTAGCCTAAAAATTTAGAGTAAAAAAAGATTGTGAATTAATTAAACTCAAAAAATTAATTACTCACTTATTCGGCCCTATTAGTGATTTTATAACTTACTGAGGCTTATAATATTTTTTCGCTTGTGGCATAAAAGCTTTTAAATCCTGTATACGTCTTTCATCACTAGGGTGTGTGCTTAATAATTCTGGTGGTTTCTGTCCGCCACCGGCAGACATTCTTTCCCAAAAACCAACAGCTACTTCTGGATCATAACCACCCATGGCTGCAAAAATTAAACCCATTTTATCTGCCTCTGTTTCGTGCCCTCTGCTATATTTTAAAGATCCTAATGCCGATGCTACTCCGAATGATTGATTAAATAGTGCCTGCGTTGCTTGTGGTTTTTGAGAAACGGCAACTGATAAAACTGTACCACCAGTTTGTAATAAAATACCTTGACTCATACGCTGGTTACCGTGGCGAGCAACTGCGTGTGCAATTTCGTGTCCCATTACCACAGCTAAACCAGCCTCATCTTGCGTAACAGGCAATAACCCAGTGTAAACAACTACTTTTCCACCTGGCATACACCAAGCGTTAACTGTATTTTCGTCCACAACATTAAAAGCCCAATTAAAACCATTCAATTGTTTTGACATGCCTTTGTCGGCATAAAATTTTTCAACAGCTTTTTGAATTCTTACCCCACAACTTCTCACCATTTTTACTCTATCGTCATGGTCAGATAATGGTGGGTGTTCTGCAAGAAATTTGTCGTATTGACTAAAACTCATTGCCATCATTTCGCTTTCGGGTAAAAGTGTAAAAGCACGTTTGCCAGTTACGGCATTTTTTGTGCAAGAAAAAAATAGGGAGGCTGAAATAAAAGTAATAAGGATTGTGTTCTTCATAAAAAATTGAAATAAATTACTTTTTTTGAAATGTAATCTTTATGATAATATAATTTAGTTTTCGATTTTAGCAGACAAACCTCTTTCTAATAAGGCTTCGCAAAGAGGTTTTAGTTTCTTAAAAGTTCCATTTTTTACAGCACATTTACCAGCGTAATGAACTAAGTATGTACATTGCTCTGCCTGAAGAGAATTATGTTCGCATACTTTTATTAATGATTCGGTTACAAATTCAAAAGTGTTTACATCATCATTATATAGAATCAAAGCTTTAACAGCTTCTTCTTTTAAAACTATCTCTATAATTTCTTGTTCAAGAAGGTCTGGTGATTCAAATGGATTCATTTATAAGTAATTTAGAACACAAAGGTAAGAAAAAACAGCGTAAAAAATTTAGATTTTTTAGTTTTTTACTTTCTGCCATATCTGGCTCAGGATGCTTTATTACTAAATAATTTAGACTCATAAATACTGAGCAAATTGACGTTTTGGATGAGTGAAGAATTCATATTTATAACGATTTAGAAGTAATTTTATCCATAAATGTTTTAATATGAAAAAAGCAATTTTATTAAGCTCTATTATGATTATTGCAACGCAATTTTCATCTATGGCACAAACAAATAAAAAAAAATCTGCACCTAGCGATGCTGCTACTGGATACACTTACAATTTTGATAAAGCAAACGAGTTAATATTTGAAAGATTATTAAACCCAAATTCTTCTAATATGGATGTTAAATCAATTGTCGAAGAAAAAAGTTTTCCTAAATTAAGTAATGGTGAGAAAATAGATTCAGAATATAAAAAGAAAGTAGCATTGTGGATTGAAAAAAATCCAAACTTAATTATTTCAAATTTTAAAAACAGGAAAGATGTTGTACAATCTTATTAATCTAAACAATATGAAAAAAATAATTACAACATTAATTCTTCTTTCTTTTTTCGTTGGCAAATCTCAAACGCTTATGCCAATCGGACCTCAAAATGCTAATTTTGCAGGGATGGTTAGGGGGTATCATTTTACTGCTCCTGTTGCATTTAATATGTGTGCATTGTATATTCCACCTGATGCTCCAGGTGCTGCAGGGCAACTTCAACATATTAGAGTTGTTCGATTTACAGCAGCAGCTCCTCCTGCATTTCCGGGAGTGACAAACGCTTTTGTTCAACTTTTCTCAATTACTAATGCCGGAGCCACAACAACGGTACCTTGTAATATTGCTGTAAATGCGGGTGATATTATTGGTATTTATGGGGCAAGAGCTGGAAACTGTATTAATAGTTATGACGGGGTAAATTTTGCTACAAATATTTTAGGTAATCCCACAACATGTAGTAGAAGTGGTATGCAAGCCTGTATTGCTGCGGGAGGAAATATGGCTAATATTTGGTCAGAAGTAAACTTCAATATCGGTCGGATTTTTATGTATTATAACTGTTGTCCTACACCAACAATAACAATTGCTCCTGGTTCACCAAGTATTTGCGCTGGCACCAGTGTTACCGTTTTTGGAGGTGGAGCAACGACTTATACTTGGATGCCAGGTAATATTAATACAGCTTCGATTTCTTTATCACCAAGCGTAACAACAAATTATACCTTAAGTGGTTCAACTGCTGGTTGCACTGGTTCGAATACAGTAGCCGTTACAATTAATCCAAATCCTACTGTTACAGCAAACGCTACGAATTCAGTTATTTGTTTGGGCGGTTCCACGACCTTAAATGGTGGAGGGGCAGTTACTTACACCTGGTCGGGTGGAATTACAAATGGTGTGGCTTTTTCTCCTACGATAACCACCACCTACACTGTTACAGGCACAAGCGCTAGTGGTTGTATTAATACTGCAGTTAAAACAATTTCTGTTTTACCAAATCCAATACCTTTGTTAAATAGTAATTCCCCCGTCTGTCTAGGGGCTAATTTAACTTTTACTGCAAGCGGCGGAACCATAAATTTAACAGGGCCAAATGGTTTTGCAAGTACCGCAACAAATCCTACAATAGCTAATGTGAGTGCTTTAGCAAATGGTAATTATACTTTAATTGTAACTGCAGGCACTTGCACTGCATCAACAGTGAGTGCTGTTGTTATTAATCCACTACCTTTGCCTATTGCAAATAGTAATAGTCCGGTTTGTTTAAATCAACCCATTAATTTTACAGGAAGCGGCGGAACTACTTATACATGGACAGGTCCAGGTGCATATACTTCAAATGCTCAGAACCCAACAATAGCAAGTGCAGTATTAACCAATGCAGGAACTTATACTCTTGGGGTTACTAACGGAAATGGATGTACAAATACAATCACAACCAATGTTGTTGTCAATTCTTTACCTATAATTATTACAAACAGTCCAACCGCATGTGTTGGTTCGAATATAAATTTAACTGCTACTGGAGGAACAGGATATGCATGGAGCGGACCGTTGGGTTATACATCCTTAGTTCAAAATCCAACAATTACAAATGCAACAGGCGGTATGTCTGGAATATATACTGTAACAGTAACATCAGCAGCAGGATGTACAGCATCGGCAAATGCAAGTGTAACTGTTATAAATAATCCAACTGCGACTCTGATTAGTAATTCCCCTGTTTGCATAGGTTCTAACTTAACTTTTACTGCAAGTGGTGGCACAATAAATTTAACCGGACCAAACGGTTTTGCGAGTGCCGCAACAAATCCAACTTTAACCAATGTAACAGCATTAGCCGGTGGTAATTATACGTTAATTGTAACGGCAGGCACTTGTACGGCATCAACTACAAGCGCAGTTGTAATAAATCCATTACCTGTTCCAATTGCAAATAGTAATAGTCCGGTTTGTTTAAACCAACCTATTAATTTTACAGGAAGTGGCGGAACTACTTACACATGGACGGGTCCGGGAGCCTATTCTTCAAACGCTCAGAACCCAACAATAGCAAGTGCAGCATTAACCAATGCAGGAACATATACTCTTGGAGTTACAAATGCAAATGGCTGCACCAATACAATCACAACTAATGCGGTTGTAAATTCTTTACCTGTGATAGTTACAAACAGTCCTACAGCTTGCCTTAATACAAATGTTAACCTAACTTCCAATGGAGGAGTAGGATATGCATGGAGCGGACCGTTAGGTTATACTTCTTTAGTTCAAAATCCAACGTTCGTGGGCACATCAACATCAATGTCTGGAATATATACTGTAACTGTAACAAGTGCAGCAGGATGTACAGCATCAGCAAATGCAAGTGTAGCGGTTGTAAATTTACCGGTTGCTGTATTAACCAGTAATTCTCCTGTATGTTTAGGAGGAGCTTTAACCTTTACGGCAAGTGGCGGAACAGTTAATATTACAGGGCCAAATGGTTTTGCAAGTTCTGCAACAAATCCAACAATAACCAATGTTAGTGCCTTAGCCGGTGGTAATTATACTTTAATTGTAGCAGCTGGTACTTGTACTGCATCAACAACAAGTGCGGTTGTAATAAATCCATTACCTGTTCCAATTGCAAATAGTAATAGTCCGGTTTGTTTAAACCAACCCATTAATTTTACAGGAAGTGGAGGAACGACTTATACTTGGACGGGTCCGGGAGCATATACGTCAAACGCTCAGAACCCTACAATAGCAAGTGCAGCATTAACCAATGCAGGAACTTATACTTTGGGTGTTACTGATGTAAATAGTTGTACAAATACAATCACAACTAATGTTGTTGTAAATTCTTTACCAACTATTGCGCCTCTTTCAAATCCAACAGTGTGTTTAAATACAACAATTAATTTAGCGGCAAATGGTGGAGTAGGATATGCATGGAGCGGACCTTTAGGTTTTAATTCATTGGTTCAAAATCCAAGTATTACAAATGCAACGTCATTAATGTCGGGTGTTTATACAGTAACTGTTACAAGTGCTTTAGGCTGCACAAATACAGCAGTCTCAACGGTTACCGTTTTACCTTTACCAACACCAGCAATTGTTAGTAATACCCCATGTGTAGGAACAACATTAAATTTAAATGGAAGTGGTGGTTCTGTTTATTCATGGAGTGGACCAAATGGATTTAATAGTGCTACACAAAATCCAAGTATTACAAATGTTACACTACCAGCAAATGGAAATTATACACTTGTTGCAACAGTGGGAACTTGTTCTGCCAGTGTAGTTCAAGCCATAACAATAAACTCTTTACCAATTCCTGCCGCAGCAAACAATGCACCAATTTGTGAGACAAATAATTTAGTGCTTACAGGTAATGGAGGTGGAAATTACTCATGGATGGGTCCTTTAGGATTTACAAGTGCTGTCCAAAATCCAACCATCACAAATGCATTAAATACACATTCAGGAAATTATATTTTAACAGTTACAGATGCTAACGGCTGTCAGGCTTCCGCAACAACAGCGGTAACTATTCTTGCTAATCCTTCAGCATTAGCGAATGGAGCAACTGTTTGTTTTGGTCAACCAGCAAATTTAAATGCTTCGGGAGGAGCAAGTTATTCTTGGATTGGTCCAAATGGATTTACCTCTAATATCGCTAATCCTGTAATCCCTTCTGTAAATAGCAGCAATACCGGAAACTATACTGTTACAGTAACAGGAGTAAACACATGTACAAGTGTTACAGCGGTTAATGTTTCAAGTAATCCTTTACCGGTTCCAACAATTACTTCTACAGCAAAAACCTGTTTAAACACACCTGTTAATTTACAAGGTAGCACAGGCTTTTTAATGTATCAATGGACAGGGCCCAATAATTTTATTTCACCAAATCCAAATACCGGCTTTACTGCTACGAGCATGAGTCAAAATGGTTTATATGTTTATAGTGTAACAGATAATAATGGTTGTACAGGCTCAACAAGTACGCTAGTTGTAATTGATCCATTGCCGGTAGGAACTTTAGTTAGTGATGGAAAAAATAGTTGTGTGCCATTTTGCGCTAATTTTTCGGTTACCGCAGGCGTTGGTAGTTCTCCAATAGCACTTACGAGCTGGCAGCTAAACAATCAAACCCTAGTTGGTTCATCCATTAATTATTGTTTTATAAACGCTGGTAGTTATCCAGTAAATGCAAGTTTTACGGATAATAATGGTTGTTCAAGTTCAGCAACTTTTGCCATCAATGCTTATGCAGCTCCACGTGCGGATTTTGAGTTCTCGCCATTAAAACCTGTTGAGAATATTGATAATGTTGAGTTCACAAATACCTCTACAGGACTAAATAATATAAGTTGGAATTGGTATTTTGTAAATAACAATGGTTATACCAGTACATCGCAAAACACTAATTATATGTTCCAAGAAGCAGGAAGTTATCCCGTTGCAATGATTGTACAAAATAAATGGGGTTGTATTGATACCATTGTAAAAACGATTACAATTGCAGAAGAGCAAACCTTATATGTACCAAATGCATTTACACCTAATGGTGATGGCATAAACGATATTTTTTTACCAAAAGGAAAAGGCCTTGTAAAATATAACTTATTGGTGTTTGATCGTTGGGGAGAGAAAGTTTATGAAACTTCTGATTTTTCAGCAGGATGGGATGGCGCTTTTAAGGGCATAGAATGTAAAGAAGATGTGTATGTATGGAAAATAACTGCAACCTTCCCACAGGGAAAAGTAAAAGAGTATACAGGACATGTTACATTAAATAGATAAGATTTAAAATTAATAATACTTAAAAAGAGAGCTGTATGGCTCTCTTTTTTTGCTAAAATATTTTTTTAAACGGGTAGGGATAGAAATGTATGCTAAGTGGGAATGCGTCTCGATATGAAAATTCAAAGCGACAGTTTTTTATATTCATATGACAAGAGCTTATTAGTCTATGACCCTTCTGAAATAAAAACAGTTGTAAAATCTTTAATCTCTAATTTTTTTAGATTTTAACTCCAATAACCAAAACATCATCCACCTGTTCTTGTTTACCGCGCCAGGTTTCAAAAGAAGTATTTAAAACATTTTTTTGATCGATAAACGCTAGACTTGCATTTTGCATTAACACTTCTTTAAATCGCTTATGCATGTATTTTTTTCCATTTTCTCCTCCAAATTGGTCAGGATATCCATCAGAGAAAGTGTATATGCAATCTCCTTCATCTAACTTAACGGTGTTATTGGTAAATGGTTTTTTCTCATGATAAAAGCCACAAGGCTGCTTATCTGCTTTATAAACTATTAATTCGGCATTTGGCATGCCCACATTTTTTATGATGTAAAGCGAATTATTTGCCGATGCATAATGCAATTCCATTTTATTTTTATCTAAACAACAAATAGTAATATCCATTCCATCTTTACTTTCTCCAAAATTACCATGTTGTTTGAGTGTACTAATAATTTTATCGCGCATTAAATTTAAAATCTCAGAGGGCGTTTTAATTTCTTTTACTTCAACTATTTCATCTAAAAAAGATAATCCTAACATTGTCATAAAACCGCCAGGTACACCATGTCCTGTGCAATCGCCTGTGGCATAAAAAACTTCATTGTTTTTTTCGTAAATCCAATAAAAGTCGCCACTTACAATATCTTTTGGTTTAAACAATACAAAACTATCTTTAAAATGGCTGTTAAAATGACTCTCAATTGGAATTAAAGACTCCTGAATGCTTCTAGCATAATTTATACTATCGGTAATTTCTTTTTTCTGATGAACAACTTCTTCGTGTTTTTGCTCAATAATTTCTTTTGATTTTGCTAACTCTAAACGACTGCGAATTTCGCTATAGGTTAAGTTGTATCGTGTACGAATTAAAAACACACAAAATATTGCAACTGTTAAAATTAGCAAGCCTCCATTTATAACAAATTCTTGAACAGTTAAATTACTATTAGCAAGATAAAAAATAACATTACTAATTATTGTAGCGGTTAATATTATTACAGAATAGATTACTTCCCAAAGCACCAGCATGCCAACACCAATAAATAAAACCATATAAGCAAAAGCATGTTGCTGAAAATGTTCAATGTCCATCACACTCCACATGTAAGCGTTTTGAATAACAATACCAAGCACCAAAATAAACATACAAGAGTAAATTGTTATACCAGTAATTTTTCTAGTAAGTAGTGCTATTAAACTAATAATTGAAACTGAAGCCCTAAAAATAAAAAACGGAAGCCAATATTCTGGAAGAACAAAAATATCGCTCACAAACCAAACTAGGTTTAGTGCAATGCCAACAAAGCATGTGATTACATGAAATTTTTCGGTGGACTTGTAAAATTCTTTTTTTACAATATTTTCTGGTATTGCTGTTTCTTCCATGAAGCTCTAATTTACAAAAGAAAGTAATACAAAAATCTTAATAATTTTTAGGTTTGAATAGTTCCAACATTATAAGCTTTGGTAATAGGTGAGTGGTTTGCCATTTCTATTCCCATACTTACTACTTTTCGTGTTTCTAGCGGGTCTATAATGGCATCTAACCAAATTCTTGCAGCAGCATAATAAGGTGTTGTTTGCGCATCATAACGGTCTTTAGTTTTGTTATATAACTCCGCTTCTTTTTCAGGAGTAATTTCTTCTCCCTTTGCCTTTAAACTTGCTACTTCAATTTGCACTAACACTTTTGCCGCCTGTGCGCCACCCATTACAGCCACTTGCGCTGTAGGCCAACCAACAATTAAACGCGGGTCGTAAGCTTTACCGCACATAGCGTAATTTGCAGCGCCGTAACTGTTACCTAAAATGATAGTAAACTTTGGTACAACACTATTTGCCATAGCATTAACTAACTTAGCTCCATCCTTAATAATGCCGCCTTGCTCGCTACGAGAGCCTACCATAAAGCCGGTAGCATCTTGTAAAAACACTAAGGGTATTTTCTTTTGATTACAATTCATAATAAAACGAGCTGCTTTATCTGCGCTATCACTATAAATAACACCGCCAAATTGCATTTCAACACTTCCTCCCGGTTTTTTTGCCTTCACCACTTTACGTTGGTTAGCTACTATACCAACTGCCCATCCATCAATGCGTGCATAGGTTGTTATAATGCTTTGCCCGTATTTTGCTTTGTATTCATCATGTTCACTATTATCAACTAAGCGCTCAATAATTTCATACATATCGTATTGTTTATCACGAGTATCGGGGAAGATACCGTAAATTTCTTTTTCATCTTTTTTAGGTTTAGCAGTTTCAATACGGTTAAAACCTGCTTTATCATAATCGCCAACTTTACCCATAATATTGCGAATGCGTGTTAGGCAATCTGCATCATCTTTACATTTATAATCGGTAACACCGCTAATTTCGCAATGTGTAGTTGCACCCCCTAATGTTTCGTTATCAATACTTTCGCCAACAGCTGCTTTAACTAAATAACTACCTGCTAAAAATATAGAACCTGTTTTGTCAACTATCATCGCTTCGTCGCTCATTATTGGAAGATAAGCTCCACCTGCAACACAGCTTCCCATAACAGCAGCAATTTGTAATATTCCCATGCTACTCATTACAGCATTGTTTCTAAAAATGCGACCAAAATGTTCTTTGTCAGGAAAAATTTCGTCTTGCAAGGGTAAATAAACACCCGCACTATCGACCAAATAAATAATTGGCAAACGATTTTCCATTGCAATTTCCTGAGCACGTAAATTCTTTTTTCCTGTAATTGGAAACCATGCGCCAGCCTTTACCGTTGCATCGTTTGCAACAACAATACATTGTTTACCACTAACGTAACCAATAACAATAACTACGCCACCACCCGGACAACCACCATGTTCAGCATACATTTCGTATCCTGCAAAAGCAGAAACTTCAACACGGTCGGTATTTTTATCTAACAAAAAATCAATTCGTTCGCGTGCCGTCATTTTGCCTTGCTCATGCAATTTATCGATACGTGATTTACCACCTCCTAAATAAACTTTTTGTAAACGTTGTTCCATTTGACTAATTAACAAGCGCATTATATCGTCGTTTTTATTAAATTCTAAGTCCATAGTTTTGTAGTTGTTTTAGATAAAGTCTAAATTTATATAATAATTCTGAGTCAATTTAAAATTCATAATTTAAAATTTATAATTTCTCGCTAATTTGTTTTTATCATTTTTAAATATTTGACTACATCATTTAAATAATTAGTCAAGTTAAACGGCTCTGTTTTTTGAATGATTAATTCAACCTCATTATATTTATTTGTTTGCCCACATTTTAATGGAGCTTTTAGGCAAGCGGTTACCACTGCTGCAAATAAATTAAAATTGACAGAAGCATTTATAACCAACTCGAATTTTTTTGTGTTTAAATCATCTATCACAGCTTTTTTTGGAAGATTTGAAAGTGACTTTTCCTTTTTAGTAAAGCATTTCCAATCGCCATAACTTGGCGTTTTTGAGTTTAATTCAATGAAAAAAACTTCGACGTATTTTTGAGAATCAAAAATAAATTTATCTATGGCGCTTTTGTTTATTGAATTATCATTGCTTATAACTAAGGCAATTTTTTGAACGTTATCCCAAGGTAAAAACTGTTTTTTTGAGTTAAGATTATTTTTTGTAATCAGAGATTTTAAATTTATTTCGGCTATTTTATTTAGCATAAAGTTAAAATAATGTTTTTGCAAGTGTAATAAATTTATTTACGGTTGCATCAAGAGATAAATCGCTTTTGCCACCCGCCGCGTTTATATGCCCGCCGCCATTAAAATGCTCTCTCGCAAATTTATTGACATCAATTTTTCCTTTACTTCTAAACGAAATTTTTATATAGCCTTCAGACTCCATAAAAAGAGCACACACTTTTATTCCTTTAATGGAGAAAGGATAATTTACAATTCCTTCAGTATCTCCTTTTTGATAGTTGAATTTTTTAAGTTCAGCCTCAGTTATTCCAAAATAGGCTACAGGTAAATCATCTACCAAAGCCATTTTTTCGCTCAATAAATAGCCCAGTAATTTTATTCTTTCAAAACTATAGGTGTCATAAATAGCACTGTGAATATCGGCGGGTATCATTCCTGTTTTCAATAATTCAGAAATAACTAAATGTGTTTTCGCGGTAACGCTTGGATATCTGAAAGAGCCTGTATCCGTCATTATGCCAGTATAAAGGCAGGCTGCAATTTTTTTATCAATCAATTTTTTTCCACCTAAACCAACAATTAAGTCAAAAATTAATTCGCAAGTGCTACAGGCTTTAACATCATGAAAATAATAGCTTGCATAATCATCTGGCATTTGATGATGGTCTACCATTACTATTGGTTTATTGGCCTTTTCTATTAACTCGCCAAGCTTTTCAATACGCTTAAAAGAATTAAAATCTAAAGTAAAAATTAGGTCTGCTGCTTTCACCAACTTTTCAACCTTTGTTTCGTTTTTTTGATGAATAATTACTTGTTTGTTGCCAGGCAGCCAATCTAAAAACTCAGGATAAGCATTTGGAACCACCACTTTTACATTTTTACCAAGCTTTATAAGGTAATTATATAAGGCAAGACTGCTTCCCATAGCATCACCATCAGGACTCCAGTGAGTTGTGATTATAATATTATTAGTCTTTTTGAGAACTGTTTTGAATTTTGTATAGCTGTATTTTTGCATAAAATAGGGAAAACAGTAAATTTAGAGATTTTAGAACTTTAAATGCGAAAAAAAGTTTGAGAATATCTAAAATGTTCCCTATATTTGCGGCTCTTAAATTAAAAAACAGATTATAAGATGCTAATAGTTCAAATTAAAGAAGGCGATAACATTGAAAAAGCCTTAAAAAAGTATAAGAAGAAATTCGAAAAAACTGGTGTTGTTAAACAATTGCGCGAGCGTAGTAAATTTACAAAACCATCAGTTCGTCGTCGCGAAGAGATTATCAAAGCAGCTTACAAACAAAAATTACAGATAGGCGCTATCGTAAAGTAATTTTTATAAGATTTACATTTTTTATTGGAATCCTAAATTGAATTGTATAAATTCGTTTAGGATTTTTTTATGGTGGAAGTGGCGATTAAAGATTTTATTTCATATTTGAACCTGCAAAAGCGGGCTAGCCCTTTAACAACAAAAAATTACGAATCAGACCTTAATCAATTCTTTAATTTTTTAAAAGAAGAATTTTCTTCTTTTAAACTCGAAGAGATTTCACATCAACATGCAAGAGCTTTTATGGCTCATTTAATGGATAATAAGCAATCTGCTAAAACTGTTAACCGGAAGTTAAGTACTTTAAAATCTTTTTTTAAATTCTTGGTCAGAAATCATTCATTAGCAATTAATCCTATGCAAAAAGTGCAGGGACCAAAAATTGCCAAAAAATTACCAGTGTTTATTGATGAAAAACAAATTGAAAAACTGTTTAATAGTTATGCATTTAATAATGATTTTGAAGGAACAAGAGATAAGTTAATTATTGATATTTTTTATCAAACTGGTTTAAGAAGAGCAGAGCTAATTGGATTAAAAGAAGCAGATATTGATTTTTATAATGGACAACTAAAGGTTTTGGGAAAACGAAATAAAGAAAGAATTATTCCTTTCGGGCTAGATTTAAAACGCAACCTTGAAGCTTATTTAGACGTAAAAAAAGAACAAAATCTCTTAAATCCTTTATTGTTGGTTACTTTAAAAAATACTCCAATTACCGCACAAAAAGTAACCAAAATTGTAAATGAGGTTTTAAGTTCGATTACAACAAATTCCAAAAAAAGTCCGCACGTTTTACGACACACTTTTGCAACTCATTTATTAAATAATGGGGCAGATATTAATGCCGTAAAGGAATTGTTAGGTCATGCCAGCTTATCGGCAACACAAATATACACGCACAACACAATCGAAAAATTAAAAAAATCATATAATCAAGCACACCCGCATTCGGGTAATTAAAAACAAAAAAAAAATAGGAGGAACCAAGCTATGACAATCAACATCCAATCAGTGCACTTTGATGCAGACAGAAAATTACTTGACTTTGTAAATGAAAAAGTAGAAAAATTAAATAAGTATTATGATGGAATTATTAATAGCGAAGTAACTCTTAAGTTAGATAAGAACGACAACAGCGAAAACAAAGTTGCAGAAATAAGAATGGTTAGTGCGGGGCATGAGTTTTTTGCGAAGAAACAGTGTGCTAGTTTTGAAGAGGCTACTGACCAAACCTGTGAAGCACTGAGAAGTCAAATTCTCAAATACAAAGAAAAAATTAAAGGATAATTTTTTTGAATAACTAAAATAAAAAAACCGCCCAATTTCGAGCGGTTTTTTTTATGAATTTAAACATTATGTCTTAACCTAAAGAAACTTCCAGGTTTTTTTCTTCAATCATTTTTTTAAGATTTAATAAGCCATAGCGCATTCTTCCTAAAGCTGTGTTAATTGAAACGTTAGTAAAATCGGCAATTTCTTTAAAACTCATGTCGTAATAAGTTCTCATAATAACCACTTCTCTTTGATCTTTTGGTAATTCGTTAATGATAGAACGGATATTTTTTTTGAATTTCAGTGTTTCTTCAGTATTAACATTTTCCTCTTCACTAGAAAGCTTACTAAAAACACTTACTTCCTCGCCTTCGTCATTAATATAAACGGGCACTGGAGGCATTTTTTTAATTCTTCTAAAATGGTCAATAATTAAATTACGGGCTATTCTAATAACCCAAGGTAAAAATTTACCTTCTTCGCTGTACTGCCCGCGTTTAAGGGTTTGAATAACTTTAAAAAAGGTATCCTGAAAGATATCTTCAGCTAGGGCTTTGTTTTTTACAACAACCATTATAGAAGAAAATATTTTTCTTTTATGACGTGTTAATAAAACTGATAAGGATTCTTCGTTTCCGCCAATATAGAGTTGCACTAACTCATTATCATTTAATAATTGAATAGACATATTTTTTACTGCTTAGGTTAATTTAAAAATGCGAGTAAATGTCTATTCTATGGCTTTGGTTTTAAATGATTATGAGCAAATATAGTTTAATTTTATTACTCACTAAAATAGAAATGTTAAAAAACTAACTATTTTGAGTGAAACTATGTTTTTATTGAGTGAAATAATGCTTTAGGAATTAAAAAAAGCAAATAAAAAAAGGGTAAGCTACTTCCATCGCACCGCTCAACCGCATACCCTTGCTTTGTTCCCAACCTGGGGGATTCTGTAGGAGCTGGTCGTGGAAGACTTACCCGCTGTAAAATTAGTAATTATTTTAAGGATTGCTACTAATTTTAATATTTTTTAATCTCTATTATTTGACGTGAACCTCCAGATATAATAAACTAAAGTGGCAATCGAGCCTAAGGCTGCAACAAAATAGGTATAAGCAGCCCAGGTCAACGCATCTTTTGCCTCAGCATGTTCGTAATCTCTTGTAAGCCTAGTGCTATCTAACCAAGCCAAAGCTCTTTTACTTGCATCAACTTCAACAGGTAAGGTTATTAAACTAAACAATGTAATTGCGCCTTGTAAAATAATGAATATCAAAAGCATAGAGTTCAGCATGTTTGGCATACTATAGGCCACAAAAGCTAAACCAAAAGTTAAAAAACTCATTAAATTACTTGCTAATTGCACTACCGGTACAATTGCACTTCTCATTTTTAACCACTGGTAAGCTGTGGCATGTTGCACAGCGTGTCCACATTCATGGGCTGCTACGGCTGCTGCTGCAATATGCCTTCCGTTATAAACATCGGTACTCAAATTAACTGTTTTATCTGTCGGATTATAGTGATCAGTTAATCTTCCTTCAACACTTAGTACCTTTACGTCATAAATGCCATTATCCTTTAGCATTTTTTCAGCAATATCCTTCCCGCTTAAACCCGATGAAAGGGGCTCTTTTGAATATTTTGCAAATTTGCTTTTTAAGACAGAGCTCACCAAAAGCCCAATTAACATAAATATTACCGCAATTATTAATAATCCTATATCGTACATAATTTATTTGTTTATACCTAAAATACAAACTAAATGCCATTATTGTTTTCATGCCAAAATAACATTACTAAGCTGTAAACATAGAAATAATGGCGGATTTGCTAAATTAACAAAGCAACTTTAGTAAGTTTAATTTTATTTGGCCTTAGTCTCTAAAACTTTAAACTAGTTTTATAAAAATTACCTATGTCCAACAAACCTTTAATACTAGTAACAAACGATGACGGGATATTTGCGCCGGGAATTACAGCCTTAGCAAAAATTGCTTCAAAATTTGGTGATATTATTGTAGTTGCTCCAGATAAACCACAAAGTGGAATGGGGCACGCGATAACTATTAACTCTACAATACGAATACAAAAAACGCATCACCATAATGCTAGTATAGAATATTCATGTAGTGGCACACCTGTTGATTGCGTTAAGATGGCGGTTAATCATATTTTAAAAAAACGACCAGATTTGGTAATCAGCGGAATTAACCATGGCAGTAATAGTTCGATTAATGTAATTTATAGTGGCACCATGAGTGCGGCTATTGAAGGTGCTTTAGAAGGAACTCCAAGTATAGGTTTTAGTTTGTGTGATTATTCTATAGAGGCAGATTTTACGCAAGCCGAAAAATTTATCGAAAAAATAATTTCAGAAAGTTTAAAAAATAAAATGCCTAAAGGTGTTTGTTTAAATGTAAATATTCCGAAGCTAGGCAAAGATTATATTAAGGGTATTAAAGTTGTTCGACAAGCAAAAGCAAATTGGGTAGAGCGTTTTGATGAACGCAAAGACCCATATGGCAGAGAATACTATTGGTTAACTGGTGAGTTCGTAAATTTTGAACCAGAATCTTTAGATACAGATGAATGGGCTTTAAGTAATGGTTATATCTCGGTAGTACCAACACAAGCAGATTTAACAGCTCACTCCGTTTTAAAAGAAATTAATTTTACTTAGTGTTATGAATTGGATAGAACGTTTAGATAATTTTTGGAAGGGTTTATTAATTGGGATGACATTTCCGATTTTAATATTTTTTTTATACTGGCTTTTTTTTCATAGCTATTTAAGTTTTCCAAGAGGATTTTATAGATATTTAATAGGAGGACAATTATTAAGTAGTGTTATAAAAATTTGTGGGATGGGGAATATATTACTTTTCTATTTTGGCTTAAATAAAAAAATAGACAAGTTTAGTAAAGGTATTATTGTTAGTCTTTTGTTTTATGTAGCGCTTGTTGCTTATGTAACTTATTACATGGAACCTGCAAATTAGTTTTTGAAATGAAGTATTATTTTTTAACCGGTGAGCCTAGTGGAGATCTTCATGCAAGTAATTGTATGAAAGAGATTATGAAGTTAGATGATAAAGCAGATTTTGCTTTTACCGGTGGAGATTTAATGGAGGAACTTACTGGAAAAAAAGCAGCCATTCATATAAAACAAATGGCTTTTATGGGATTTATTAGAGTCTTGCAAAACATTTTAACCATCAAAAAAAATTTTAAAATTGTTAAACAAGATATTTTAAGTTACAAGCCAGATTTACTTGTATTGGTAGATTATCCAGGATTTAATTTACGAATGGCTAAGTGGGCACACGAAAAAGGAATTAAAGTAGATTTTTATATTTCGCCAACTGTTTGGGCTTGGAAAGAAGGTAGAGTAGAAATAATAAAAAAGTATACTAATAAATTATTTGTTATACTCCCATTTGAAGAAGCATTTTATAAAACACACAATCACAAAGTTTATTTTGTTGGTCACCCTTTAATTGATGCCATTGAACAAAAAAAACCTTTACTGAAATCTAAATCTGATTTTATAAAAGAAAATCAATTAAATGAAAAACCCATTATAGCAGTTCTTCCCGGAAGCAGAACTCAGGAAATAGAGTATATGCTTGGTATAATGATGGAAGTAACTAAGAATTTTAAAAATTATCAATTCGTTGTTGGTGGCTCAACCAATTTGCCAAATAGTTTTTATGAATCATTAAAAAAATATAATATCAAAGTAGTTTTTAATCAAACCTATGAGCTAATGAGTTATGCCGAAGCTGGCATAATAAAATCGGGAACTTCTACTTTAGAAAGCGCCTTATTTAAATTACCTCAAGTGGTATGTTACAAAAGCGGCGCCCTTTCTATTAAAATTGCGAAATTATTGGTGGATGTAAAATATATAGGCCTACCAAATTTAATAATGGACAAGCCTGTTGTAAAAGAATTAATTCAAAATGATTTTAGTGTTAAAAATATTTCTGATGAATTAACTAAATTATTAAACGATAAACCATATAGAGATAGAATAATTTCTGATTATACTGAGTTAATTACTCAATTAGGTGGGGTTGGCGCTTCAAAAAGATTAGCAATTGAATTAGTTAAAGATGCACAAACAAAAAACTAAAGTGAACAATAAATTAAAAATAATAATAAGCATATTAATTAGCGTTGGATTATTTACTTCTCTAACCTCTTTTTATGTACCGGCAGAAAATTTACAGATTCGTTTATTTGCCCATTTAAAAGTTTCCTCTTTACAATTAAATACGGTTTCGGGAAAATACATGGTTTTGGCAGACGGAAACTCTGTTGGACAAAATGCTTTAGAATCTGTTTTTAAATTAACATTAAAAGGAGATAGTATTCAATTAAGCCAAGATGATAAACTATTGGGAAACTTTATTTACATTAAATTTGTTGGAAATGGTAATGAAGAAATTAAGGTTAAGTTAATTAACCCGGATAGAAAAGCAAGAATTTATGAAAACAATTTAAGCTTTAGCGTTAGTGAAGAATATATTAGAATAATAAATGATGTTGTTTTGGATAACTATATTGGAGGTGTAACTGAAGCTGAAGCTGGTTCACGTTCTAATTTGGAGTTTTATAAAGTACAAGCCATTTTAGCTCGTACATTTGCTTTAACACACATAAATAAACATGTTGCAGAAGGTTTTAGCTTGTGCGATCAGGTACATTGCCAAGCTTATTATGGTAAGCCAAAAGATCTAACTATTTTTAAAGCGATAGAAGAAACCAAAGGCAAAGTTGTTGTTGATGAGAATTTAAATTTAATTGTTGCTGCATTTCACAGTAATAGCGGTGGACAAACTGCAAATAGCGAAGACGTTTGGGGTTCGCGCACAAGCTATTTAAGAAGCGTTTCGGATAGTTTTAGCATAAAAATGCCAAATGCAAAATGGGAACGTAGAATGTTAACCGATGATTGGTTAACCTATTTGAAATTAAAACATAATGTTCCAACGGAGCTTGCAGGTGCAAAATCAGAGGCTTTAAATTTTAAACAAGATCAACGTAAAATATTTTTAGAATGTAACAACTCTAGAGTTCCTTTAAAAAACATACGTTCTGATTTACAATTAAAATCTACTTTTTTTAGTATTTCGGAAATTAATAAGGATAGTGTATTGTTTAAGGGTAGAGGTTATGGTCATGGCTTAGGAATGTGTCAGGAAGGAGCTATGCGCATGAGTAAATCTGGTTACAACTATATTCAGATTTTAAATTTTTATTATAAAAACATTCAATTAATAGACTTGCATAAGTTAAGTTTTTTTAAAGACGAATAGTTTCTCGAAAAGATTTATTAATTTAATCGTTTAAATGAAACACTTCGAAAGAAAACAAATCAATTTATTTTTCATATTGCTTTTTTGCAGTTCTATTAGTTTTTCTCAGAACAATAATAATTCAGATTTAGACGAGGACTTGCCAATTAGAAAAAGTAAGTTTCAAACTGGTTTTTACATTGGCTCATATTTTGCAAATAAATATTCTGCAAGCACTTATAACGGCTATGGTTTTGATGTTGAAGGAACCCGTAACTCGTTTTTTAATAGTTTAATGTATCAAAAAATCGTAAATGAATATGGGTATGGCAGGGGACAATATGATTATATTGCTGATGAATTAGGTGTAGATCAAGGGCAGTGGGATTTTACAGAAAGTGATATGCCTGTTAATATGCATTATGTTCCTGCTATAATGGTTGGTTTTAATATTAAGGTGCCTGTTGATGAAACAAGTGCCTTTATTTTTAATTTAAATGGCTCTAAATTAAATATTGATGGCAATTTTACAATTACAACACGTAAGCCTCCACTTTCAAATCCAGCCAACAACAACAATATTCAAAATTTCGGAATAAGAGGAGTTGAACAACGCTTGTTATTTCAAATGGGATTTCAAAAACAATTTGGTGAAGATGAGAAACTTAATTTTTTTGGAGAAGTTGGATTGGTTGGGACTCTTACGAAATTTGACAAGAACACTATTTACATTAATAGACTACAAATTGATTTAACCTATTATCTTAATCAAACTACTTTTGCAGCGCCCGGACCAACACGAAGACCAGTTGGTTTTGGAGTAGGGGCTTTTGCAGGATTAGGAGCAAATGTAAATATCAATCCTAAATTTACATTGCAATTATTATACTCTCCCTCTTTTGAAAAAGTAAATATAGGTACAGGTCCAAAACTTAAACTTCAAAACGCAATTGGCTTAAGGGTGTATTATAATTTTTTATCGAAAAAAACAAATACCTCAGAAACACCGCCATTGTTAACGCAGTAATAATTGCTTAATAATTAGAAAGGGAATTGCTTTTCATCTACATTTATTTTACCTTTAAGAGATGAAATCGGTTTTTGTCAAACTCTTAGTTGTTTTTTATTTTTTACTTGCTTATAGTTCATATAACGCGCAAGAACCAGGTGTTATTAAGGTTAAAAAGGAATCCAGTTTAGTTAAAGCTGTTTTTGATAATGTAGATTTAAAATTAATGGCTGTTGATAGATTTGGGAATCCTCGGGATAATCAAATTGCTTCTTACAAATTATGGATTAAAGGGAAGGGCGATGTTAAAATGTATCAAGGTTTTAATAATAATTTAAGTCCAGAAATGATTAAGGAATTAAATAAATTAAAAAAAGCCGCTAAAATATTTTTTACAGAAATACAAGTAAAAGATGATGATGAACATCTGACAAAATTGCCCGATGTAATTGATACCTGGTTTCCGAATTGTAAAAACTGTGATAATAAAGGCAAGGGGTATTAATAATTATTGCATTTAGCACTTTCTCTTCAACTCAAAATAATCATGAATTTCAAATTAATCTATAAATTGAGTTAACCATTTTAAAGCATCTTCTTTTTTAGTAAAGAATTTAACTGGTCTTTCAGAATTTTTAAGTTTTATGTAAACGTTGGCTAATATTTTTTGAGCTAAAGAAAAAATAACAAAAGCATCAGCTTTACTGAAAGGATTGTTTTTGTTTTTGGAAATATAATCAAGGAGTTCATTATTTGTGGTTGCATTTGGAGGGCAAACAACCAACACGGGCAGAATTTTTCCAGAAAGTTCTTTTTCTAATTCAACTAATTGTTTTAAATCTTTCACTTCAAATTCAACATCATCCTCAAGCTCTATAAAATAGTAGCTGTTTTCTGAAACACTTACTTTATATTTTGGAGTTATTTTAAACAATTATTTTATTATTTTTTCTTCTAAAAGTTGGTGTAAGAATTTTTTTTGACCATTATAAATGGTGTAAATAAAGGCGTCTTTTAAATTATTTTGTTGTACTTTTTCTAATAATACTTGCGCTTCGTTAAAAGTTTCAAAGTTACCCATACTAAAACGAGTAATGTAATCATCGTCGGTTTGCCTTATAATTTTCGGCATTCCTATTACACTGTTGTAATTAAAATTTTCAAATAATTTGTAAGCCGCTATTTGTACTTTATAATAAAGTCCTTCAACATGCTCTGTTCCATGTTTTGCAGCGAAAGTGTTCTTATCAAATTTATCAAACAGCTGTTTATTATTTTCGTCAATTGATAAACTTAATTCACTTATTTTTTTATCGAATTCTGGCGAAGTAAAATCAGCGTAAATATTTATCACCATAAATGAATCAATTCCTACGGTATTTAATTCGATAATCTGTTGCGGAAATTGATTTACTTTAACTACAATTTCGTATTCATCATCAACAGGTAAGTTTGCTAAAAAATTTCCGTTTAAATTGTTTGAATTGATAGTAGTTTTAAATTTTCTGTTCTTTAAAATAGACCTAATTTCAATTTCTGCATGAGTAGGCTTACCATCTATCATTACCAATCCATCTACTTGCAACAATGATATTGGTTTTCCAGGCATGCCCGGTTCTACAACATAAATATCTTGTTGACCAGAGCCACCTTTTTTGAATGAAGAATAATAGGCTTTTTTACCATCACCAGTAACTGTATAAAACTTATCTTCATTGTTAGTATTAATGGGTTTACCTAAGTTGTAGGGTTTTTGCCATTTGCCATTTTTTAAATCACTTCTGAAAATATCATAGCCACCAATACTATTCGAGTTATTAGAAGAAAAGAAAAGTGTTTTTCCATCCGCTGTAACAAAGGGGGCATCTTCATCATATTTAGTGTTTATGAGTGGACCTAAATTTTTAATGTTTCCCCAATTATTATCTTTTAATTTTTCGGCCTCAAATAAATCTCTTTTACCAAAACCATCTTTACGTTCACTCGCGAAAATTATTTTATTTTGGTTTGGAATAAAACAAGCACTTCCCTCCCATGCATTTGTGTTTATACCAACTTGATATATGGGGTTAGACCACTTATCGCCTACTAATCTACTTAAATATAAATCACCATTTCCGCCACCCGTATTTTTATATATAAATAGCTGAGTGCCCTCTTGGTTAATATTAACAGCTGCATCATGAAGATTTGTGTTTAGATTTTCAATCGACGTCGGTTCAGACCATAATGTATCGTTTATCTTTTTTGAAATAAATATGTCCTCGTAAAAAAGGTTTACATCATCTGTATTTGCAATTGTGCTACCTTTTACCACTTGTTTCCCCCCTTTTGAGAGAGGTCCGCGATAGGTGAATATCATAAACGATTCATCGGAGGGAATTATTGGACCATACTCATCAGCACTGGAATTAATAGGTTTACCTAAATTCTTAACCGAGACAAAATTATTTTTTGTTTTAGTTTCTTTTATTTTCTCGAGACGCTTAATTTTAAAATTAATATCGCGTAACAATTTTTGCTCCTTTATTTTTTTTTCTTCTTCTATACTTAAAGCGATTTTATAATTCTCTAGTGCTCCATCAATGCTATCGTTTTTTTCAAAAGCATATGCTAAATTGTAGTTGTATCCTTCAATTGTTTTAGCTTCTTTTTTCAACATTTGAATTGATGTAATAGCTTTTAAACTATTGTCAGCATCATAACTATAACAAATACCTAATAAATAATTTAAATAAGGTTGTTGTGGGTTGCGAATTAAAAGCGAATCAAAAATAGGGAGCGCTTCTAAAAATTGTTTCTGTTCAAATTTAGTTTGAGCTCTTTTAAGAACAATTACCTCGCTTGCATTTAAACCGGTTTTAGCATTTTCAAAGACGATTGAATTTACTTGAGCAACCAACGAATTAATAAATAAGACGAATAATAATAGAAATATTTTTTTATTTATTTGCAATTATAAGTTTTAACTAAGGTAAGTTAGCTAAAATTATAATCTTATAAAATCTTTTTTATAAATATTAACTATCAATAGTCTTTCTGTTTAATTTAAAACAGGTAAAAAGCCATATTTTTTACCTAACTCAAGCATTTGAGTGGTAAAATCTTTTGGATATTCGATTTTTACATCTATAATTTTTCCACCCTCAATAATAGGAATAAGTTTTGGTTGAATAAAACCCGCGTATGGTGCAATCTTAAGATGTGAATAGCGTTCCAAAATCTCTTTGTGTAAATCCTGATCAATTTTTACGCCGTAATTCTCAATCAAAGCTTGTCCGGCTTTATAGTCTCCTTGTGATTTTACGCGTTGTATTTCTCTTAATAATTCACCAAATAATACTCTTAACTTGTTATAATCATTTACAACAAAATACGTTTTTCCATTCTCAACTTTTTTCTCGATTACATTTTCTTTAGCCCCTTTTTCAAATGCCCATGCAGCAACCATTTTACGATTACGCATGTGAGCTTCTTCAATTTCTTTACCTAATTTAATTCTAGATAATTGAACAATTAAACCTTTTGTAATATATTCGTCATAAGCCGCTTTACCGCACTCTAGATTTGGCATAACTCCTAGTTCAACTAATTTTGGGTCTAGTAAGTAATACAAAGCAACTAAATCAGCACGGCCTTCTTCTAAAGCACTTGAATAGTTTTTAAGTGTTTCTTGAGGTTGACCAATTCCTGGTTCAATAACTCCACTTGCATGACCAATTACTTCATGCATATCAGTATGCAATTTATCTGCTAAAGAAGCATAGGTTTTAATACGCCCTTTAATTTCATCATTATAATAAAATTCATCAGTAACATTTGCACCTGCCGCTTCTTCATAAGCCTCAACAATATTTCCAAGATTAACAGATTTGCTTCCTTTTTCTTCTCTAATCCATTCGTTGTTTGGTAAATTTATCCCAATTGGCGTGCTTGGTGATGAATCGCCACTTTCAACAACGGCATTAATTACTTTAGCAGATATCCCTTTTACATTTTTCTTTTTATGTTGTGGTAAAAGAGGAGAATTATCTTCAAACCATTGTGCGTTTTTGCCAATAGTTGCAATTCTTTTACTAGCCTCAAAATCTTTTACAGATACTACAGATTCGAAAGAACCTTTTTTTCCTAATGGGTCTTGGTAAACTTCTATAAAGCCATTTACAACATCTACAGAACTTGCAGTATCATTAACCCAAGCAATGTTATAATCATCAAAATCATTTAGGTCGCCACTCTTATAAAATTTAACTAATTTTTCTAAAGCAGTTTTTTGAGCTTCATTTTCTGCAACTGTTGCTGCTTGTTCTAACCAATAAACAATTTTTTCAATAGAAGCAGAATACATTCCTCCAACTTTCCATATTTTCTCAACCAATTTCCCGTTTTCCTTAACTAACTTACTATTTAAGCCATACATTGGGTTTTGGTTACTACTTTTATTTACTTGTGCAGTATAAAAATCAGAGGCTTCTTTTTGTGTTACACCTTCGTAAAAATTTACAGCCGAAGATTTTACAAGGTCTGTTTTAGAATCTAAACTCACTTTTTTAGAAGCAATTTTTGGATCGAAAATTTGATTAGCAATAAAATTTAAAAATTGAGTTTTTGTTTCGCCTACAGATAAAGGAAGTTCAGTAGGTTCTAAATCATTCGCAACTTCTAAGAAAAAATCTTTAGAGCACTCTGGTAATATTTTATCCATGTTATAATGGTGATGAATTCCATTACTAAACCAAACTCTTTTTGCGTAAACCAATAGCTTTTGATATTGCTCATCCTCTGCATTGCCATTATAGTTAGAAACTATAGCTTCTAATGTTTTACGAATAGCTAAATTGTATTTATAATTTTGGTCATAAATAATATCTCTGCCGCTAAGGGCCGCTTCGTATAAATAATATAATAGTGTTTTTGTTTGTAGGGGAATTTTATCGAAATCTTTTACATGATATCGTAAAACACGAAGGTCTGAAAATTGTTCGGCAACATATTCGAATTTTTCTTGTTGGATAACTTCTTGGAGTGTATCTTTTTTTGGCTTAGCCTGTAAATTTGATAATTCATTATCTGATGAATGACAAGAACTTAATACAATTGTAAATGCTGCAATTTTAAAATAATTATTCATAATTTTTGAAATAGATTGTAAGAATACATTTTATTTATATTTTTTGCAAAAAAAACATCATAAAATTATTTTTTTGAGAGGTAGAAATTAAATTTTTAGATCTTTTGGGTAACAAATAAAATGTTTTGTTACTGTAGTACTTAAGCTTTGAAGATTTAATTGATCGCTAGCATCGGCAACATCTATAAGTTCACCATTGCTCATTAAGATGTTAATTTTAAAGTTGGTGGCATTATAAGCACTATTGTTTACCGTATCTGTAAAAACAAAATAACTGGCTTCTTTACGACTAATTTTATATTGTTCACAAACTTTTTCAATTATATTGTTTTTATAAGAGGTTGCAATGGCTTTGTTTTGAATTTCAATTTTATATAATTTTCTATCTAATAAATTAGAACATAATTTACTTAAAATTTTATCTTCATTTTCAACCCAAACTTTTATAGAGGTTATAATATCATTATCATCCAGCTTCGAAAACTTGTCTAATAAAAGAACATCTTTTTCAAAATCAGCCTCAGTAAAATTATTTTTTAAGAATAAAAGTAGAGTAGGGGTTCCAAATAACTCTTTGCCTTGGGCAGATAATTCTTTTGCTCGCTTTAAAATATTTACGAGTAAAGTTTCGGCACTTAAAACTGTTTTATGCAAATATACTTGCCAATACATTAATCTACGCGCAATTAAAAACTTTTCAATACTATAAATAGCTTTATTTTCAACTACTAATTCATTTCTAACAACATTAAGCATTTTAATTATTCTATCGCTGCTAATTACACCCTCGCTAACTCCTGTAAAAAAACTATCTCGCTTTAAATAGTCTAATCTATCCATATCTAATTGCGAACTTACCAATTGATGCAAAAATTGTTTTTTGTATTTATCGTTAAAAATTTTTATGGCTAAACTTAATTTGCCTTTAAATTCTTTATTTAGCTTATCCATAAATAAGCTACTCAATGTTTCGTGATTAATACCTTTAACAATACTATGCTCTAAAGCATGCGAAAATGGACCATGTCCAATATCATGTAATAAAATTGCAACTAATACAGCTTGTTCTTCTTCTTCTGAAATTGCAATATCTTTTTGTCTTAAGGTAAATACTGCTTCTTGCATTAAATGCATGGCGCCAATAGCATGATGAAAGCGAGTATGTAACGCTCCCGGATAAACTAAATTAGTTAAACCTAATTGCTTTATTCTTCGCAAACGCTGAAAATAGGGATGATTTAAAAGATCGTAAATTAATTCGTTTGGTATAGTAACAAATCCATAAATGGGATCGTTAATTATTTTACGTTTGTTTATTGGCATTAGCTGTAAAACTTATAATTAAAATTCGTTAAATTATATAATAGAGCTAAATTTAATACGTTATTTGTAATAAAACCACTATTAATGGATAAAATTAAAATTCTTTGGGCTGATGATGAGATAACTCTCTTAAAACCACATATATTATTTCTGAACGACAAAGGGTATGAGGTTATTACAGCCATGAGTGGTGATGAAGCTTTGGATATAGTAAAAGAAAATAAAGCGCTTAATGCGGTACTGCTTGATGAAAATATGCCCGGTCTATCAGGATTGGATACCCTTTTAAAAATAAAACAGGTAAATAATGATTTGCCGGTAATAATGATCACTAAAAGTGAGGAAGAACATATTATGAATGAAGCTATTGGTGGGAAAATAGCAGATTATCTTATTAAGCCTGTAAATCCTAATCAAATTTTATTATCGCTTAAAAAAGCGCTAGATAACAAGCGTTTAGTGAGCGAAAAAACAAATACAGATTATCGTAAAGAATTTGGTCAAATAGGGATGACTATTAACGATAATTTATCTTGGCAAGAATGGATTGAAGTTTACAAAAAGATTATTTATTGGGAGTTGGAAATGGATAAGCTTCAAGACAAAAGCATGTTGGATGTTTTAAAAATGCAGAAGTCTGACGCAAATACCCAGTTTTTTAAATTTGTAGAGAAAAATTATATTAATTGGGTGAATGGAAAAAATGCCAACCCACCGGTTATGAGTCATACTCTTTTTAAAAATAAATTTTTGAAAGAGTTGGTTAAAGACGAACCAGTTTTTTTGCTTTTAATTGATAATTTACGTTTAGATCAATGGAAAGTTATTCAACCAATTATTCAAGATTATTATCAGGTAGAAACCGAAGAGGCTTATTATAGCATTTTACCAACGGCAACTCAATATTCTCGTAACGCTATTTTTAGTGGATTAATGCCAAGTGAAATGGAAAAAATGTTTCCTAATTTTTGGTTAAATGATGAAGAAGAAGGAGGCAAGAACATGCATGAGGAGGCATTTTTGCAAGCGCAACTTAAACGTTTGGGTAAGGATATTAAAATGAGTTATAACAAAATAACCAATTTTAATGCTGGTAAAAAATTATCGGATAACTTAAGTAATTTACTTCAAAATAAATTAAATGTGATTGTTTATAATTTTGTAGATATGCTTAGTCATGCCCGCACCGAGATGGAAGTAATTCGTGAATTAGCAGAAAACGAAACTTCTTACAGAAGCATTACTAAAAGCTGGTTCGAGCATTCGCCTTTGTTTGATATTATAAAGCAATTAGCCGATAAAAAAATTAAAGTTGTTATTACTACCGATCATGGAACAGTGCATGTAAAAGAACCAACCAAAATTTTAGGCGATAAAAATGTGAATTCTAATTTACGATATAAACAAGGTAAAGCGTTAGAATATAATTATAAAGAAGTTTTTGAGATTAAGAACCCGGCTGATGCCTATTTGCCAATACAGCATCCAAGTTCGCGTTTTGTGTTTGCTAGGGAGGACAGGTTTTTTGCTTATCCAAACAATTTTAATCATTATGTAAATTATTATAAAAACACTTTTCAACACGGCGGTGTAAGTTTAGAGGAGGTTATTATTCCCTACATTGTTTTAACAGCAAAATAATTTGTTCTAGAATTTTTATGAGCTCGGTTTTAGAAATAACAGTAAAGGAAGAAAAAGAACTAAAATACCTTGCTAAACCTATTTTAGATTTGTTCGGCAATCAAAAAGTTATTTTGTTTGATGCCCCAATGGGTGCCGGTAAAACAACATTAATAAAAGAGATTTGCCTTGCATTAGGAAGTACTGATAGTTTTAGTAGCCCTACATATTCTATCATAAACGAATACCATTACCCCGAGGGCAAAATTTTTCATTTTGATTTATACAGATTAAAGAATGTTGAAGAACTCCTTGATTTAGGGATTGAAGAATATTTAGATTCTTATAATTATTGTTTTTTTGAATGGCCCGAGTTGATTGAAAATATGATAAAAGGCAATTATAAAAGAATTGAAATTGAAGTCGTAGAAAATATTCGTTACATTCGCGTCATCAAAAAATAATTAATGCGTAACACACTTTTTTTTGTTTTTATTTCTTGTTTAGTTCTTAGTTCTTTTTCTCAAAGCGATTCTTTAAAAAAGAAAACGTCTCAATTGTATTTTAGCTGGGGTTATACTAAAGCAGCTTATAGTAAAAGCTCAATCCATTTTACCAATTCTTCTGGCGAACCCTATGTAACAGATGGTCCAATTAAAAATTACGACTTTACAATTTACGACGTTACAGCTTCTGATAAACCTGATTTTGATAAATTAAAAGATGTAGTTAACATAACAGTGCCACAATTTGTTTTCAGGATTGGCTATTCATTTAACTCAAAATGGGGAATTGAATTAAATTTTGATCATACAAAATATGTTGTTAATGATTTTCAAACTGCAAGAGTTAAAGGGCAGATTAATGGTTATGCGGTTGATGGCGATTCTGTTTTAAATCCTCAAACATTTGTCCATTTTGAACATACTGATGGGGCTAATTTTTGGATGTTAAATGCTGTAAGAACGTGGGAATTTTATAAACCTTCAAAGCATTTCGCGCTTTCTTATGTTTTAAAGCCAGGAGCCGGAGTAGTACGTCCACGCACGGATGTTACTTTGTTTGGCGAAAATTTAAATAACGACTGGCACATTGCTGGTTGGATTGTTGGTGTAGAGAGTGGACTTAGAATGGAATTTTTAAGAAATGGTTTTTTTGAAATCGTGGGTAAAGGTTCCTATGCCAACTACAGAAAAAGCCTTGTTTTAGGTTCAGGTAACGGAAATGCCAGCCATAAATTTTTTACAGGACAATTAACACTAACAGCTGGTTTAAGATTTGATTTTAAAAAGTAATTAGCTTTTTTATACTTTTACAGGAACCATTTTAAAGGTTAGGTCAACTACAGATTCATAATCTTCTCCTGCCTCTAACATATCATCGTCATCGTCCTCATACACCCAATTTACAGTTACAGCGCTATTTCCGGCTCTATTTAAATTTTCTAATTTTTTAAAAACATCTAAAATTCTTTTTGAGGAGCTAGTGTTAAAATATCTCATGTTAAAAGTAACAGTAGTAGTTGGCTTTGCAGATTCTGCATATCTATCCAAGGCTTCAATTAATGGCTTGTAAAAATCTACAGAATTCTCTGGAATTGAATTCCCATGAATTTCTAATTCTCCTTTAATAAGGTCAAAATTAATTGTTGGTGTTTTTACGGTTCCTTCAATTGAGTACTTTTCCATTTTATGTATTCTTATATTAATATAAATTTAAACAGTTGTCCTTAGTTAGAGTTCATAGCATTTTAAAATTTCTATGTCAGTTAGCTGTGAATTTGAAATTTAAAATTTCCAAATTGGATTGCTATGAACTCCAACATAAAGGCAATAACAAGGTATGAAAAATATATTTAAACAAATAAAAAAAGTTTTTCACAAATAATGGTTTTAACCGATTTTAATTTTTTTTCCTAAGTGTTTAGGTTTTGTGTTTAAAATATATAAGTCCAAAATGCATTTAGTTCTTGAAAAATACTCTCTGAATTTAATTTTTACCGCTTGTTGTGTAGTTACTTTTTGAGCATTGAACCCAAAAGCAGTTAAGCCAATTTTATTACTAATATAAACAGCTCTGGCATTATGGAATTCTTGTGAAATTACTATTATACTATCTTGGCCAAATACTTCTTTACTTCTTACCATGCTATCAAAAGTTCTTAAACCGGCATAGTCTAAAATTAAACAAGAATCTGGAACACCCAATGCTATCAATGCATCGTGCATATCTTTAGGTTCGTTATATTCGTCCACTCTATTATCACCGCTTAAGATTAAATAACTAACTTTTTTAGATTCAAATAATAGTTTAGCAGCATTTATTCTGTAAGAAAAATATAAATTTTTGGTGCCGTTTCGTAATAAACGAGAGGTGCCTAACACAATTCCTACTTTTGTTTTTGGAATGCTTTTTACATCATTATACAATTGATTTTTTGTTGAATTAAAAACTACCATATTGCAGATAGTTACAATTAGTAGAATCGATAAAGAGGAGTAAATTAAGAGTTTTAATATTTTTTTTAAAATATAAATCATTATGTTATTCTTAAAAAAATATCTGAACAAACAAATACACAAAACACAACGCTGGCAATGCCGTTGGTTGTACCAAAAGCTAAAGTAACTTTACTTAAATCATTTGGCTTTACTAATGTGTGCTGGTAAAATAATAAGCTGCTAAATGCTAATGCACCAACTATAAATGGCCAATAAAAATTACCATAAAAAAAGGCTGTTACAACTAAAAGAAAGGTTGTAAAATGAAAAATTCTTGAAAGCACAAGAGCATTTTTTCTCCCTAAATAAACCGGAATAGATTTTAAATTTTGACTCTTATCAAATTCATCATCTTGTAAAGCATAAATAATATCAAAACCACTTACCCAAAAAAATACAATCGCACTAAAAAGTAGAGGTAAAACATCAAACCTTTCGGTTAAGGCTAAATACGCACCAATAGGAGCAAGTGCCAGTCCCAATCCTAAAATTAAATGACATAATGGTGTAAACCGTTTTGTGAAACTATAACCCAATACTACAATTAAAGCTATTGGTGATAAATAAAAACATAATTTATTTATTAAAAAGGCAGATGCAACAAAACCAAAACAACAAATAATTACAAAAAGTAATGCTGCTGTTGGTGAAATTTTGCCGGAAGGAATTTCGCGAACAATTGTTCGTGGATTTTGGCCATCAAATTTTCTATCAATGTAACGATTAAAAGCCATGGCAGCGCTTCTAGCAAATACCATACATGCTATTACCAATAGAAATTTTTGCAAATTGAAACTGTAATTTTGATTACTTATAGCTAAACTAAATCCAATTATTGCAAAGGGTAAAGCAAAAATAGTGTGACTAAATTTTATTAAAGAAAAATATGTTTTTATAGATGAGAGCATTTTAAAAATCAGCTTAAGTTGCGATTATTTTCCTCTGCCTTGCAATACAATTAAAACTGTATGCACAAGTATTTTAAAGTCTAATAATAAGCTCATATTTTCCACGTACAAAATATCAAATTTTAAGCGGTCAATCATTTGCTCAACATTTTCGGCATAACCAAATTTAACCTGTCCCCAACTTGTAATGCCAGGACGAATTTTTTGTAAGTGTTTATAATGAGGAGCTTTTTCAACAATTTTATCTATGTAATATTGTCTTTCGGGGCGTGGACCAACAATGCTCATATCACCAACCAAAACATTTAAAAATTGAGGGATTTCATCTAAACGAACCTTTCTTAAAAACCTTCCAATTTTTGTTACCCTTGGGTCATCAGAACTTGATAGGGCAGGCCCCATTTTTTCAGCATCTTGATACATGGTTCTGAATTTGATAATGTTAAAAGGCTTGCCATGTATTCCAACACGTTCTTGTCTAAAAAACATGGGACCTTTTGAGCCAAGTTTAACCAAAATGCCTATAATTAAATACAACCAGCTAAATAATATTAATACAAAAACAGAAATAATTACATCAATAAAACGTTTTACCGAAATTTGCCACTCAGGTATTATTTGATTTTTAATTTCAATTAAAGGAGTTCCTAAGATGGTGTTCATTTTTACATGGCCACTTAAAATATCGTAGATGTCGGGAATAATTTTTATGATAATTCCCATATCTCCTAAATTATTTACAATGTTTTTAATGTATTCGTGCTCCCATGTTTCTAGTGCAATAATTACTTCCTCAACATCAAATTCCTCTATAATTTTTTTAATGTCTTCATATTCTCCTAAATGCGGCAATTCTGCTTTTAAAATATCGGAGTAACCGTTCTTTCCCTCAATATGAACAAAACCAACAAATTCGTTACCAATACCATACTTTAAAGCGTTTATTTCCTTAAACATTTTAAGTGCGCGCTCATTACTACCAATAATTAAAGTTTTAAAACCAAATTGTTTTTGGTGAATTTTTTTATTGGTATAAGAAGATAAAAAGAAACGGCTAAAAGCCGTTAGCCCAAAATGCGCGGCAAAAAGCACAAAATATAATTTGTAATAAAGTTTATACGACGCTACATAATCATCTAATAAAATAACAAAAAACAATACGGTAACTCCAACAATAGAGGTGGTAAGAATTTGAACAAACTCATTAATTCTTGATTTTCTGAGAACGTTGTTGTAAGAGCCGTATAAATAATAAACTAAAACCCAAATTAGGGGTAAAATAATTACGCTAATAAAAAACTGATGATCGAATATTTCGGCAGAAGAGTTTCCAGTTTTAAGAGGATCTATTTGAGTTTTCCTATATAAATTAAATATAGTCCAAGCCAAAGCTGCCGATAAAAAATCGAAAATAATATAATAGAATGTGCGCAGTCTTAAACTCATTTATAAATAAACCAATTTAATATTATCCAAAAACATTTTTGGGTTTGCATTATCGCTTGTTTTATACATTCTAAAATAAATTTTGTGCGCACTTGCTGTAGGGGCCATATTAACAGCATTTGCTAATTGAATGTAAATTTTATTCCATGTATCTGTTGGATTTATAATAAGAGCCCCTTTGGTTTCGTTGCCTGCTAAAACGCCAACTTCAAATTTCTGGTTTGATTTATAATTTATTTCTAAATACACATTGCTGGATGCTTGTGGTAAAGTATAAGTAATTGCAGATTCAACTTGCGCTATTAAGGCATTACCGGTTAAGCCAACCTCGGCAGATTTCCCTTCAAAACTATCCGCTGGAGAAGCAAATTTCCACGTGGTATCAGAATTATTAACTGTTGATTTTATTAATGAAAAGCCTGTTCCGTCAAAATTTTCAAGCCATGCAAAAGTTGTAAACGAATTGTATTTATATTTTATTGGTATTTCTATTGTTTTTCCATTTTCAACAAGCGTATCAAGTTTAAAGATGTCATAAAATACCCAACTTAATCTAGTACCGCTTATTCCGTTGTTTTTTATACCTGCAAGAATACTGATTTTAACTTTTTCGTTTTTTGTAATAATGGGCAATAAATTTCCGGTAGGGTAGGCGCCCTGAAACTTACCGTCAACGTATAACCATAAATCTGTTATTTTATGACTGCCCGAGCCTTGGGTAGTATTTGTAGTAACCGAAACTAGACTTGGTTTTATGAAAAATGCAGCTTCGGCAGGAACATATTTTTTACAAGAGTTAAGTAAAAAAAGATTTATTATTAATACCAATAAAAAAAGAAATCTCATGCCTGTCTTAGTCCTTCTGAGTTATTAACCAAAAATATGAAATAAAAGCTTTCAAAAAGAAACAAAATTACAATATTAAGTTTTCTTCAATTTCTATTGCTAAATCTAATAGTATTATAGCTTCATCAATTCCAAAAACCGGTTTCTTATTTGAATTTATACTATCATGAAACGCATTTAACTCTTGGTTTATTGCATTTGTTGGTAAAATAATTGGGTGCTCGAAATTAATTTCTTTTTTTGCAAATCCTTTTCCAGGATCAACAGTTAAATTTTTTGAGTTTTGCTCGGCATTTTTAACTTTTACAACTTCTGTAATTTTATCTAAAAGATTAATGTTTACAAAATGCTCATCTGTATAAACTGCAAATTTCCGGGTATTTCTAAACGCCATTCTATTGGTGGTAATATTTGCCACACAGCCATTTTCAAATTCAATGCGAGCATTAATGATATCTGCTGTTTTGCCAACTAAATTGCATCCAGAAACATGAATTTTTTTAATATTCGATTTTACGATGCTCAAAATCAAATCGAGTTCATTCATCATTAAATCCAAAACAACCGATACCTCGCTGCCTTTTTGGTTATATTGGGCTAATCGTTCAACCTCAATATATTTTGGCTCATTTAAATAAGGCTTTGCGGCAATAAATGCTGGATTATATCTATCTGAATGACCAACTTGAAAACAAATACCGGCTTCTGTAATATAATTTTGAAGCGTTTTTGCCTCTTTAATATTTTCGCTAACAGGTTTCTTAATAAAAACATGTTTACCGTTTATGATAGCTTGTTTAGCAATTTCAAAATGGGAGTTGGTTGTTGTAACAATATCTAATACCTCAGCGTGTTCTATGGCTTCTTCAAGAGATTCAAAAGCCTTAAGATTATATTGTGTGGCAATATCTTTGCAAAGGACTTTATCAATATCATAAATTCCAACCAAATCCCAATTTGGATTTTCAATTAATAGCTTTAAGTGAATTTTACCAATAACCCCTAAACCAACCAGTGCAATTTTATTTATCATAGATTTTCAAAACTAAGGGTTTTAAAAAGTGATATGTTAGTAATTTATTTAAAATATCAACATTGTATGTTTATTACTGGATAGCTTTACATTCTAACTATTTTACCGTGTTTTATAACGTATCTAAAGAGGATGAGTATTTATTTAAGGGAAAGCGAAAAAGGCTAGTAGAGCAGTTACGTTTAAAAGGAATAAAAAGCGAAAAGGTTTTATCGGCTATAGAAAAAATACCGCGGCATTTATTTTTTGATCCAACAACAGGGCGTCCGGCGCTATTAGATCATGCATATAGCGATAAAGCTTTGCAAATAGGAGCGGGGCAAACCATTTCACACCCATACACTGTTGCTTTTCAAACAGAACAATTAGAAATAAAAGTTGGAGAAAAAGTACTTGAAATTGGAACTGGTTGTGGCTATCAAACAGCCGTACTTATTGAAATGGGTGCAAAAGTATACAGTGTTGAGCGACAAAAAACACTTTTTGATAAAACTAAACTGTTTTTACCTTATGTTGGTTATTCGGGAGCAAAATTAATTTACGGCGATGGCTATAAAGGTTTACCACAATTTGCGCCTTTTGATAAAATAATTGTTACAGCCGGAGCCCCATATATACCTAACGACCTTTTAGTGCAATTAAAAATTGGCGGAATTATGTTAATTCCATTAGGTGAAGGTGAAACTCAAGAAATGATTTGGTTAAAAAAATTAAGCGAAAGTAACTTCGATAAAAAAATAATGGGTAACTTTAAGTTTGTACCCCTATTACAAAACAAATCAGGTAATTAACATTAAGCTGTTGAAAATCACTTTGCAGTATATTTATTAGCCTATTGAATGGCTTATCTTTGTGTTAGATTTATTTTAACAATAAACTTAAAAAAACAACTATGAAAAAATCAATTGCACTAGTTGCATTAGCATTTGGAGTTACAAATGCATTTGCACAAGATTTAACCTCAAAAAAAGGCGAACCTTTTTTGCCTGAGGCTGGTGACTGGGGTATTGCTATAGATGCTACTCCATTTTTAAATTATGCAGGTAACATGTTTGGTAAAACCGCTAACAACGTTGCACCAACGTGGAATTTTCTTACAACTGCACAAACTATTACAGGAAGATATTTTAAAGATGAGAAAACAGTTTACCGTGGCTCTTTAAGAATTGGAATGAATAGTAATAAACAACGTAACATGGTGGATGATAGATTAGCTGCTGCTGCTCTTTCTCCAACAGCAAATGGTTATCCTGCTCAAACTGCTCAAAAAGAAAATACCTGGAAGAGTTCAAGTAGCACTGTTGGTTTAGCTGCTGGTATTGAAATGCGTAAAGGTAAAACTCGTTTACAAGGTTATTATGGTGGAGAAGTTGGTGTTTATGTAAACATGAGCAAATCAAAATTTGAATATGGTAACGCGTTAGCTGCAACTTCAACAGCTTCTTTAAACGTTAGTGTAGATGCTGTAGATGATAATTTTGGTGGTTCTGGTAATATTGGAACTCCTGGGATTAATGGTTTAATTGGTTCGGCTCGTGCAACAGAAATTAAAAACGGAACTGTATTCTCATTTGGTTTACGTGGTTTTGTTGGAGCAGAATATTTTATTTTACCTAAAATAAGTGTTGGTGGAGAATTTGGTTGGGGTTTAGGTATGACATCTACTGGAAAATCTAAAACAACTTGGGAATCTGTTGGTAACAATGGTAACCCTGCTAACACTTCTAACTCTTTAGGCACGACGGAAATTATTGGGTCTAAACAAAATGGTTTGTCTTTAGATACTGATGGTAAAAATTCAGTTTGGGGACCAACTGGTACTTTACGTTTAAATTTATATTTCTAAAAAATAAATTTTCTTTTTATTTAAAACCCTTCTCAGAAATGAGAGGGGTTTTTTGTTTTGTAAATGGTTTTAGAAATTAGAGTGAGATTATAATCTCTAAAATATATGTTAATTAACAGTATTGTTGATAATTGTTATTTATTGTAGAGTTTTTTTGAACTAAATTCGCAGTCTTAAAAATTAAAAAATTAAAAAAAACAAAAAAACATGAAAAAAAACTACTCAATTATTAAAACAATGGTTGTGCTAATGATCCTGGTTGCAGGTAAAATTGGCGCACAATGTACAAATACGGCTCAATTTGGAACTGCTACAGCTCCTGCACAAGGGAATAGTGTGACAATTACTACTTGTATATTTGCAGGAGAATACTCAACAATTAACTCAGTAGTTTCTGGTAATACCTATTCTAGTACATCAAGTATAGCTGGTGACATCATCACTATTCGTTCAGGTACTTCTAATGGGCCTGTTGTTGCCTTTGGTACAACACCATTAACATGGACTGCAACAACAGCAGGAGCACACTTTGCACACGTTAATACTACAGGTTGTGGTTCAAATAGTACTTGCAGAACTGCAATTATTGGATGTTTAGCTCCACCCCCATGTACATTTGCAACTCAATTTGGTTCTGCAACAGCAAGTAGCACAAGTTCAGTTACTGTAACAACTTGTATATTTGGTGGAGAGTATGCAAACGTAACGTTTACAGCAACCGGTAATTATACAGCAACTAGTACAGGTGGTAGTGGAAACTATATTACTATCACAAACAGTTTAAATGTTGTATTAGTTTCAGGTTTATCACCTTTATCTGTTACTATTCCTTCTACGGCTGTATATCGCATGCACATATCAACTAGTTCAGCTTGCGGAACAGATGCATCATGTCACACTCTTGTTGTTAATGGAGTTGCACCACCAGCAGCGCCTGCTAATGACCTTTGTGCGAATGCTACTTCAATTACTACATCAGGTTCTTTTACTGGAACTACAATTAATGCAACATTAGAAACTCCTGCAGTTCCAGCTTGTATTACTTCTGCACCAAGTCAACCTGGTGTTTGGTATACTTTAACAGGTAATGGAAATAAATTAGGTGTTGATTTGACTTGCGCAAGTGCATGGGATTCAAAAGTTTGGGTGTTTACAGGAGCTTGTGGCGCATTTACTTGTGTAACGGGTAATGATGATAGCGGACCAATTTGCCCTAGTTCTGCCGCAGCTTCTGCGACATGGTGTTCTCAAGTAGGTGTGCAATATCGTATTCTAGTTGCTGGCTTTAGCAGCGCAAGTGCTTTTACATTAAACACTACACAAACAGTTGTTCCTGTGCCTTCAATTACAACTTCTACAAATTCAGTTTGTGCAGGAAGTTCTTCAACATTTACTGCTTCTGGTTTATCAACATATACATGGAATCCTGGTGCATTGACTGGTTCTGTACAAGTATTTACACCTGCTTCAACTACAGCATATACAGTAACAGGAATAGAAGCTACAACGGGCTGTCCTTCATCTGCCAATAGTATACTCACTGTTAATCTAGTTCCTTCAATTGCCGTAAATAGTGGCTCAATTTGTTCAGGAAATTCTTTTACAATGGTGCCAAGTGGTGCAAGTACATATACTTTTTCTAGTGGTTCCGCTATAGTATCGCCAGTTACCAATACATCATATAGTGTTACAGGAACTAGTGCCCAAGGTTGTGTAAGCAGTAATACAGCTGTTAGTTCAGTTGTAGTTAATACAACACCAACAGTAGTAGTAAATAGTGGTGCAATTTGTACTGGTTCTTCATTTACATTAAGTCCATCTGGTGCTACAAGCTATACTTATTCAAGTGGTCCAGTAGTATCACCAACAGCTAATACATCTTATACTGTAACAGGTACAACTTCTGGTTGTTCGGCAAATGCAGTGGCAACTGTTACTGTAAACGCCATTCCTACAGTAGTAGTAAACAGTGGTGCAATTTGTAATGGTTCTTCATTTACATTAAATCCATCTGGAGCAACTAGCTATACTTATTCAAGTGGTCCTATTGTAACACCAACAGCTAACACATCTTATACAGTAACAGGTACAACTTCTGGTTGTTCTGCAGATGCTGTGGCATCGGTAACTGTTAATGCTCTTCCTTCGGTAACAGCTGTTTCTTCTACTAGTATTTTATGTGTTGGTCAAACTGCAAGTTTAACTGCAAGTGGAGCTACTACATATACTTGGAATACTTCTGCTAATACAGCTGTAATTGCAATTTCTCCTACCGTTACAACTACTTATACTGTTGATGGTTCAGATGCAAATGGTTGTACTAATACATTTACTATTTCTCAAGCTGTAACTCCTTGTACTGGAATAACTGCTAAATCATCAAACTTAAATGGTTTATCGGTTTATCCAAATCCAAACTTTGGTCAGTTTACAATTGAATTAAATAATGGTGCATTAAAAACTATTGAAATTATGGATGTGACAGGAAGAATTGTTTTATCTAATGCAACATCAAACGATAAAATTGATTTTAATATCAATACTTTAGCTAATGGTGTTTACTATGTAAAAATTCAATCAAATAACTCTGTTGAAGTTGTTAAAATTGTAAAACAATAAATTCTAGTAATTTTTATTAAAAACCCCCTTCTTTTAATTAAGAAGGGGGTTTTTTGTTTAATGAAATTGAAAAAAAATTAACAAAATTGTTAGTTGAATGTTAATAAAGTACAGTGTATTACTAGTTAAATTTGAGAATAAACAAAAATAGACATAAATGAGAAAAATTTTACTAGCAATTTTAGCGCTAACAACCTTCACATACACGTCAACAAAAGCTCAGATATATTTAACTGAGGGCTTTGAAAATCCTTTTACAGGGACACCAGCCGCACCAACTGGTTGGACTCAAACTCAGCTAGTTTTAATTGGCGATGGTATTCCCGAAGCTTCAACTACTACCGGAGAAAAAGATTGGGAACAAAACATTAACATTGGGCCAGCAACATGGTCTACTACTGCAACAAGTGGTGTATATCCAAATGCAGCGGCAACTGGTTCAGCAGCGTTATTTATGAATGATGCAAATTTTGGGTTTAATGGCTTAGGCAACAGGACAATGAAATCACCAGTTGTTAACCTTGCAGCTTCCACCAATCCATATGTTAGATTTAAAATGTTTTTTTCGGCAACAACTAATAATCTTCAATTTAGGGTTATGGCTTCTAATGATGGAGGTACAACTTGGGCACCAATTATGTCGGTTTACCCTAATGCAGGAGTTGTTGGTGTAATGACTAGCGCAACGCCCTGGGAGCCTGTTAACGTTAAAATTCCAGCAATTTACAAAGTTGCAAATGCAAAATTTGCCTTAGAATTTACCCCATCAAACGGTTTTAATAGTTTACTTTTTATTGATGATTTTTCAGTTGAAGAATTTACACCAACTACAATTACTTCTGCGGCATCTGGTGCGTGGTCTTTGCCAGCTACATGGGTTGGAGGGATTGTTCCAAACGCAGATAATAATGTTATAATTGCCCCTACACATACAGTAATTATGAATATGAATGTAGAAAGAGTTCAAGATTTAACTCTTTCTGGTGGATTAAATTATTCTACTACTACAGCAGCTCATGTATTACAAGTATTAAATAATTTTTCAATCACTTCAACTGGTTCTTATACTTCTGGAACAGGAACTTTAGGAAAGAGAACTTATGTTGGAGCAAATTTTGTTAATGCAGGAATTGCGAATTTTGCCAACGGTACAAGTGCAACCGGAGCATTGTTTTGGACAGGTTATACCGGTTCTTACTCCGGTGCTGGAACTTTAACAAGTGGTAGAATTCCAATTGTGTCACATATTTGTGCGGGTGGCGTTCAGTATTTAAACCCAGTAACGGTTTCAAATGGAATAGATTTAATTTTAGGTACAGTTAACGTTACAAATTTAACTCTCGGTAATCCTGGGTTGAGTACTACTTTTACGACTAACAGAGCTTTTGGAATTTTTTCGGGACCACCAACTTTTAACAATACAAATATTACAGCTAGAAATTTAAATTATGTAACGGCATATGCAACTAACAATGTTTATTATGTTGACGCACCACAAAATATTATTCCCGGTGAGGAAATTCAATTAGTTTCTGGAATTAGAAATGTTACAGGAACGTTAGGGATGAATACTTACAATAATCTTCAATTAAATTATCCAATATTAGTTGGCACTACAACAACGGGTGGGTTAACTTTAACAAGGGGTATAATTATTACTTCAACGTTAAATTTATTAACTCTAAATACTTTTGTAGCTGGAGTTGTTGGTACTTTACCTTCTACAGTTATAACTACAGGAACAACTGCCGGAAATCATGGTTCATTTGTTTCTGGCCCTATTAGAACTTTTTTTCCTGCAACTGGAACGGTAAATCGTAATTTTCCTTTAGGAGTAGGAACTGCCTTTCATAATAATTCACCTTCCTCTAACTTAAGAAGATATATTACTTTAGGTGCTGGTGGATTAGCTTGGGGAAGCCAAACAATTACAGCTACTATAGAAAATGCGCCAAGCGGAACGCCAAACCCAACTTTAACTACGGTTATGGGTTCTAGAGCATATCGATTAAATACAAACGGTGGACCAGGATTAGGTTTAAATAATACCGTTTTATTAACCTATGATAATACAACATATGGTCCAACAGATAATCTTATTGGTTTTAATCAAGATCTAAGAATCGCTCAAGCTGCTGCTCTTACCGGTCCTTGGACAGAAAGGTCATTAAGTACAGGAACAGGCTTAATTCAACAAAACACTCCTGGAACAAGAGTTACAACATCACTAACACCTGGGCCGATTAATAATGGCGACCAATATTTTGCATGGGCAACAACTTCAACGTTTTGTTCTGGAGCTCCGGCTTCAAACTCTGTTGTAACAAATGCAACTGTTGTTTGTCTTAATGGGTCCGCTAATTTAAGTTTAGCAAATACTTATACTGAAATAGCTTTAACTTATCAGTGGAGTGCGGCTACAAGTTCTGTAGGACCATATTCACCAGTTTCTAGTGCAACTCTAAGTACTTATTCACCTACAAATATTACAGTTGCAACTTGGTATCAATGTGTAATAACTTGTACTAATGGGCCAGCAAGTACTACTGCAACACCTGTTCAAGTATTAGTTGGCGGTAACGCTTGTCAGTGTACCGCTTATTGTGCTTCTGCAGGATCTTTTGCAGCAGATGATGAGATTTTTAATGTTTCTATAGGAACTCTAAATAATACCTCAAGTTGTGCCCAAACAGGAGGCCCAACTTCTACCTTAAGTTTATATTCTAATTATACAGGTATAGTAGCAGCCCCTAATTTGATTGCAGGCAATAATTACTCGTTAGATGTAACGGTAGGGCAGTGTGATGGTTTTGCATACTCAGGTGGAGTTACTGTTTATATGGATTTTAATAATAATGGAAGTTTTGCAGACCCTGGTGAGCAGGTTTTCGCTTCTGCCTCTACTTTATGGGCTGTTGCCGGAACACAAGTGAGCACTGTTATTACAATTCCTACAACTGCAAGTAATGGTATAACGCGCATGAGGGTAATTGCAGAAGAAAGTAATACTGGTACTTTGCCATGTGCAATATATAATTGGGGAGAAACCGAAGATTATTGTATTAATATAATTGCGCCAGTTGCTTGTGTTGGCGCACCTTCTGCTAATTCAGCAGTTACAAGTGCAACTAATGTTTGTCCTAATGGCTCAGCAAATTTAAGTTTAGCAACTTCTTATACAACTGGAGGATTAACTTATCAATGGAGTACAGCTACAAGCTCTGTGGGTCCATATTCTGCTGTTGCGGGAGCTACAACTAGTATATACACATTTACCAATATTACTGTAGCAACTTGGTATCAATGTGTAATTACATGTACTAATGGTCCTGCAAGCACAACATCTACTCCTATTCAAGTTTTAGTGGGCGGTAGTTCTTGCCAATGCGCAGCTTATTGTGCATCAGCAGCCTCTTTTGCTGCTGACGATGAAATATTTAATGTTTCGATAGGAACCTTAAATAATACATCCAATTGCTCACAAACAGGCGGGCCAACATCTACTTTAAGTTTATATTCAAATTACGCGGGTATTATTTCTGCTCCGAATCTTAGTACGGGTTCAAATTATACTTTGGACGTTACCGTAGGACAATGTGATGGTTTTGCTTATTCTGGAGGAGTTACTGTTTATATGGATTTTAATCAAAATGGAAGTTTTGCAGATCCTGGTGAGCAGGTTTTTGTTTCACCAAGTACATTGTGGGCTGTTGCCGGAACTTTGGTTAGTACTGTAATTACAATTCCAGCAAGTGCTACTTTAGGAACAACAAGAATGAGAGTAATTGCTGAAGAAAGTAATACTGGTACTCTGCCATGTGCAATATATAATTGGGGAGAAACCGAAGATTATTGTATAAATATTGTACCAGGTTGTACTACGCCAACTGTTATACTGACGGCTTCTCAACCGTCTATTTGTAGCGGTAATTCAGTTAATTTAACTGCAACTGGTGCAACATCTTATACATGGAATACAACGGCAACAACAAATTCAATTTCAGTTACACCTTCTGTTACTACATCGTATACCGTAATCGGTGAAAATACGCCAGGTTGTTCAGACACACAAACGGTTACTATTACTGTTGATCCAACACCAACAATATCAGTAACGTCTTCTCCTGGTTTGACTTTATGTCCTGGCTTTTCAACTACTTTAACGGCATCTTCTAGTGTAAATGATTATACATGGTCTCCTGGAAATTTTACAACTGCGGCAATTTCAGTTACTCCGGCTATTTCTACGGTTTATAATGTGGCCACAACTAGTAGTTTAGGTTGTACGACCAATACTAATGTTACAGTTTTTGTAGTAGTTTGTACCGGATTATTGAATAATACAACATTAGAAAATGTTACATTTATTTATCCAAATCCGAACACAGGCTTGTTTACAATTGAGACTAACAATCTTTCGATTAAGACAATTGAAGTTATGGATTTAACAGGAAGAGTTCTAACTAGCAGTAATACTTCAAGTGATAAAGTTGATTTTGATATTAATAGATTTGCAAATGGAATCTATTATGTAAAAATTCAATCAAATAATTCAGTTGAGGTTTATAAAATCATAAAACAATAATTACTGAACAATACATTTTCTTTTATTTAAAACCCTTCTCAGAAATGAGAAGGGTTTTTTTGTTTTATTAAAGAATGATAAATATCAATTTGGGATTAAATAATTTAAATTACATTTAATGCAAATAATCAATTAATAAAAAAAGTATGAAAAGAAATTTACAAAAATTAAAATTTTTGAGCTTTGGATTAGTAATTGGATTAGCCGGTAAGGTTAATGGACAATGTACTGTACCTGGCTCTGTTACTGCTACTCCGAGCGTGATATGTTCAGGAGCAACAACATCATTAAATGCTATTTCTATTGGAAGTTCTATTAACTGGTATACTGTGGCAACTTCAGGCGTGCCAACCGGAACAAGTGCAAGTGGAGCAGATTTTTCTATATCTCCTGTAAATACAACAACTTATTATGCCGAAGCATTCGTTGCCGCCGCCGGCAGTGGCACAAACACCTACAATTATACAGGTTCTTCACAAAGTATTACCATACCAACAGGTGTAACTCAAATTACTATTACAGCGTACGGTGCTCAAGGAGGTTCAAACCCTTTAGGTGTTGTTGGTGGTTTAGGTGGTATGGCTACAGGTATTTTAACTGTAACTCCTGGGGATGTTTTAAATATTTATGTTGGTGGCACTAATGGCTATAATGGCGGTGGAGCTGCCAGCAACCCTTCTTGTATCACTTGTGGTGCTGGAAATGGCGGTGGAGCCTCTGATGTTAGATTAAATGGAATTGCTTTAGCCGACCGCAAAATTGTTGCAGGTGGTGGCGGTGGAGCTGCGGGCAATCGTGTAAATGGCTTAGGAAGGGGTGCTGGCGGTGGCGGCGGCGCTGGTTATTATGGCGGCGGCGGCGGCGCTGCTTGGCCAAGTACTTCCACTGTATTACCCTTTGGTGGTGATCAAATATCTGGAGGTGCTGGAGGGACATCAGCATACGCAACAGCAGCTCCTGGAAACAATGGAACAGCTGGTTCGCTTGGTTTTGGCGGTAATGGAGGAATGGAATTAGTATCTAATCAAGGAGGATCAGGTGCCGGTGCAGTTGGAGCAGTTGGAGGTGGCACAGTTGGCTCAAATGGAACTTATTCTGGAAACTTTACTGGCCAAAGTGGGGCCGGTGGCTCTAGTTATATTGCCGCTTTAATTAGCGGAAGCACAACGTCAGGTGTACAAACTGGAGACGGGCAAATAATTATTAATGGTCTTATTCCTGTTGGAGGATGTACTTCAGCGTCTCGAACTGCGGTTACAGTTACAGTTTTACCAATACCAACAATTACCGTTAACAGTGGAACAATTTGTGTTGGACAATCATTTACAATGGTTCCTTCTGGTGCAAGTACTTATACCATTGAAGGAGGTAATGCAGTGGTTAGTCCCACTATTAGTTCTACCTATACCGTTATTGGTACTAGTTCTGCAGGATGCAATTCTCAATCTGCAGCAACAAGCAGTGTAACTGTAAATGCCGGCCCTATACCTACAGTTACAGCTGTGTCATCAACAAGTATTTTATGTGTAGGACAAACAGCAAGTTTAACAGCAAGCGGTGCAACTACGTATACTTGGAATACAACTTCAAATAATACTGTAATTGCAATTTCTCCAACTGTAACAACTACATATACAGTAACTGGAGAAGCAAATAGCTGTACAAATACATTTACAATTTCGCAAACTGTTTCAGCTTGTACAGGAATAGATAATAAGGTTACTTCATCTATAGGTGTTCTAGTTTATCCAAATCCCAATTCTGGTTTATTTTCAATTGAGTTAAATAATGGTTCAATTAAAAATATCGAAGTAATGGATGTAACTGGAAGAATTGTTTTGGCTAAAACAACCTCAAACGACAAAATTGATTTTAATATTAATACTTTATCAAACGGTATCTATTATGTAAAAATTCAATCTAATAATTCTGTTGAGATAGTTAAAGTTGTTAAACAATAAATAACCTCTACTTTCTAAAAAAAAAAGACCTCCTTCCTTAATTAGAAGGAGGTCTTTTTTTTAATGTTTTTATAACTTTATAAATTGACAAAAGTCAACCTTGTAAAGTTATTTTTAGGTTAACTTTAAAAAAATCAATCTTAAAAAAAATCTTATGAAGAAAAATTACAAATTTATTTTATCTTTTTTACTTAGTGTTAGCACTCTTATTTTGCTAGCACAAGCTCCGGTTCCTGATTTATTACATTATAAGTTTAATGGAACAGGAACATTAGTTACAAATTATGCAAGCGCGCCTCCGGTAGGCACTGCAACTGGTACTTTGGTGGGAGCTCAAACACAAACCGGTACAATTGGTTGTATTGGAGCTGGGGTGGGTACCGGCGCAAGCAGTACTACTGATTATCTTAATACTGGCTGGATTACTAATTTTCCTTCAACAGGGTGGACTATTTCTTTTTGGAGCGATAACATTCAACCAAGCGCAACGTTATATTATATTTTTGGTGATGTAAATGCAGGTGGCTTTCGTTGTTTTACAAATGGTGTAGCTGGAGCTGGAAATTGGATATTGAGAGGTACCGGAATTACGGATGTTTTAATGACTGGCGCAGCGACAACAACAGCAAACATGGTAACCTTTGTGTATGATCAAACTTTATCGAATATCGTTGGGTATATTAATGGGGTTTCAACAGTTACTGTTGCGCAAGGGGTTCCTACAATTACTAGTTCAACCGGACCTTTTAAAATTTTGAGTTACGGAAGTAGCACAGGTTTAAGTGCCGGAGGTTTAATGGGTGATTATAGGATTTATTCAACTGCATTAACATCTACAGCTGTTTTAGCAATTTACAACGAAACAACGGCCACGCCTACTGTTTTAGTTTCGGGTTCTAATTCTGTTTGTTTAAACCAATCAGTTACATTAACAGCATCGGGAGCAAGCTCTTATACATGGAATACAGCATCCACCAATTCTTCAATTGCTGTATCACCTACAATAACAACATCTTATACTGTAACAGGTGGTGTTGGAACTTGCACAAATTCTGCAATTACCTCGGTAACTGTTAACTCATTACCAAGTATTTTAGTAAATAGTGGAGCAATTTGTGCAGGTAATTCTTTTACCATGAATCCGAGCGGAGCAAGCACCTATACTTTTTCAAACGGTAATGCCATTGTAACTCCAACAGCAAATAGTTCATATAGTGTAACAGGTACTGATGCCAACGGATGCGTTAGTAGTAATCCTGCCGTTAGTTCGGTTACAGTTAACCCTTCACCAACCGTTACAGCTGTTTCATCAACAAGTATTTTATGTGTAGGACAAACAGCAAGTTTAACAGCAAGCGGTGCAACTACGTATACTTGGAATACAACTTCAAATAATACTGTAATTGCAATTTCTCCAACTGTAACAACTACATATACAGTAACAGGAGAAGCAAATAGCTGTACAAATACATTTACTATTTCGCAAACTGTTTCAGCTTGTACAGGAATAGATAATAAGGTTACTTCATCTTTAGGTGTTCTAGTTTATCCAAATCCCAATTCTGGTTTATTTTCAATTGAGTTAAATAATGGTTCAATTAAAAATATCGAAGTAATGGATGTAACTGGAAGAATTGTTTTAGCTAAAACTTCTTCTAATGAAAAGATAGATTTTAATATTAATACTTTATCAAATGGTATTTATTATGTAAAAATTCAATCAAATAATTCTGTTGAGGTAGTTAAAGTTGTTAAACAATAAATCTCTTTAATTTTATTTAAAAGCTTCTTCTACTTTAGGAAGAAGCTTTTTTTAGGACAGTATTGATTTTTTTTGTTTAAAATTGCAAGGTAAAAATGTTTATCTTAGCTTATTCACTAGGTTATTAATTAAAATTCCGATTAATTTTAATACTTAGTCATAAAATCTCTGATAAAAATTAATAAAAAATAAAAAACATGAAATCAAAAATTACATTTTTAATGATGGCTTTAGCTTTTGTCTTCTCTAATGCAAAAGCGCAATTACCAGGATATTCTAACGTAGAATCAATAACTGTAAATAATACGTCAACAACTACGGCTATTGATTATCAATTGCGTTTGGTAATAAATACACAAACATTAATTTCTGCTACTCAAATGTTAGCTACAGGCGATGATATTCGTTTTGGTAAAACATGTAACGGTTCTACCTTATATAATTACTGGATTGAGTCGGGGATTAACACTGCAACTACAATTATCTGGGTTAAGATTGATACGATTGCTGCAAGTGGAAGCAGAACATTTTATATGTACCACGGAAACCCAACGGCAATTGCAACTTCATCAATTCCATTAGTGTTTCCTTTTGCTGGTTCATCAACTGATAGCGTGTCTACGGGGGGTGCAGGCGGAGCTACACTTAGCCAGAGAGGATTTAGATTTTCACCTAATGTGGATATTTTAGTGACAAGTTTAGGCAAAAGAGAACCAACAGGAACTGTTAGGTATGTAACTCTTTTTGATAATACAACTCAAGCAATAATTACCCAACAACAAGTTAGCGGCCCATTAGGAGTATACAGTTATACTTCCTTACCTAACCCAATTTGGTTAACACAAAACACACAATATATTATTCAATTGTATCAAGGATCAAGTGATGGGTATTATTTTGGAACTTCGAGCCAAATTGATAGTAGATTAACTTATTATGATATGAGATATTGTAATAGTTGTACACAAAATACATTTCCTACAAATGTTTTAACGAACTACCATTATGGTTATGCTGATTTTTTATTTTATTATAGAAATATGATAACACCAGCCCCGACTTATACATTAAATGGAAGTTCTGTAACTGTGCCAGTAATAACTGGCCCCTCGGGATTATGCTCGGGCTCATCAATAAATTTAACGGCAACTGGAGCAACAACCTATAGTTGGAGTACAGGTGCTACAACTTCATCTATAGCTCCAACTCCAACAGCAAATACAAGTTATACGGTTACAGGTTCAAATACATTAACTTGTATGTCAGGTATGGCAGTTCATTCGGTTACTGTTAATCCATTGCCAACTGTTACTGCAATTTCATCTACTAGTATATTATGTGTTGGTCAAACAGCAAGTATAACAGCGAGTGGTGCTGACACTTATACATGGAATACAGCTTCGAACAATACCATAATTGCAGTTTCTCCGTCGGTAACAACTTCTTATTCTGTTACTGGTACTGATGTTAATGGCTGTTCAAATACATTCACTATTTCTCAATCGGTATCTCCTTGTACGGGAATTATGTCTAAGACATCAACAATAAATGGTTTATTAATTTACCCAAATCCAAACACAGGTTTATTTACTATTGATTTAAATAATAATTTTATTAAAACTATTGAAATAATGGATGTAACTGGAAGAATTCTTTTAACTAAAACTTCTTCTAATGAAAAGATTGATTTTAATATTAATGCTTTAGTAAATGGTATTTATTATGTTAAGATTCAATCTAATAACTCTGTTGAGGTTATTAAAATTGTAAAAGAATAATTACAACGTTAATTTAATAAAAAGCCTCCAAATTTCCGTGAGCTTTTTGTTTTTAGCAATGTATAAATGTTAGCTTTGTATTATAAACAAACCAATTAAAATATATAATTATGGCTTTTGAATTACCCAAATTAAATTATGCGTTTAACGCACTTGAACCTCATATTGATGCTAAAACAATGGAAATACACCATGGTAAACATCATCAAGCATATGTAAATAATGTAAACGCTGCAATTGCAGGCACAGATGCTGAAAAGTTAAGTATTGAAGAGATAGTAAAAAATATTTCTAAATACCCAATGGCGGTACGAAATAATGGTGGTGGACATTACAACCACTCATTGTTTTGGGAAATTATGGCTCCTAATGCAGGTGGTGTTCCAACTAACGAAATTGGAAAAGCTATTGAAGCTGAATTGGGCGGGTTTGAAAAATTTAAAACAGATTTTTCTGCCGCTGGCGCAACTCGTTTTGGAAGTGGTTGGGCTTGGTTATGTGTAAAGACTGATGGTAAATTATGTGTTTGCAGTACTCCAAACCAAGATAGTCCTTTAATGGATATTGCTGAATGTAAAGGTACTCCAATTCTAGGAATGGATGTTTGGGAGCATGCTTACTATTTAAATTATCAAAATCGTCGCCCTGATTACATGACAGCTTTTTTTAGTGTAATTAACTGGAATAAAGTCAACGAGAATTACTTGAAAGCAAAAAAATAATTTAATGATGTCATTCCGACGTTAGGAGGAATCTGAATCTAGATCCCTCATCCTTCGGGATGACAGAAATAAAAAAGCCTTCAGGAAACTGAGGGCTTTTTTATTTGAAATTTTTATTAACGTATTATCATTCCCGACTAAAGGAGGAATCTAGATCCCTCATTCTTCGGGATGACAATGGAAATTAAGGATTCATTTTTTTATAGGCCTCAGTTATCCCTTTTATAATAGAAGAACTTAATCCATTATGTTCCATTTGATTTAAACCAGTAATGGTAACTCCTTTTGGAGTAGTTACTTTATCAATTTCTTCTTCAGGATGAGAATTGTTTTCAATTAATAATTGAGCCGCGCCTTTTACTGTTTGGGCTGCAATTATACTTGCTGTGCGGGCATCAAAACCAATTTCAATACCTGCTTGTATGTTTGCTCTAATGTATCGCATAGCAAAGGCGGTGCCGCATGCACCCAAAACAGTTGATGCATCCATTAATTTTTCATCAATGGTAATTGTTTTACCTAAAGTATTAAATAAATTTTCAACTATTTTTATTTGAGATGCGTTAGCGTTTTTATAACACATGCAAGTCATACTCTGTTTAATAGCAACAGCAGTATTTGGCATTGCTCGGAAAATGGTTATTTTTTTTCCGATTTCATTTTCTAACTCATCAATATTAATTCCAGAAACTACAGAAACAATAATTTGTTTTGAGTTTAAATTGCTTGAAATTTCCTTTACAATTTCTTTTGCTTGAAATGGTTTAACACACAACAATATTATAGAAGCATTTTTTACAGCTTCTTTATTATCAGAAGAAATTTTTACCGCTTGTTTTTTTAAATAGTCTAAGGTTGAGGTATTTCTTTTTGTTACAGTTATTTGATTTGGCTTAACATATTTGGAAGCAATTAATCCTTCTGCAATAGCTTTACCTAAATTACCACCACCAATTATTGTAATTGAGTTTAAACTCATAATATGTTTTTTGATTTTTCTAAGGCATTCGTCAAGCCTTCTAATTTACTTCCGCCTGCTTGCGCATAAAAAGGTTGTCCGCCGCCGCCGCCATTAATTTCTTTTGCTAATTCGCGAACAATATTTCCTGCATTTAAATCTTTTGTTTTAACTAATTCGTCATTAATAATTACTGAGATACTTGGTTTTCCATTTACTTCGGCCGCAAGCACGCAAAATAAATTAGGCACTTCGTTTTTTAATTCAAACAACATGTTTTTAATTTCTTCGGCACTATCAAATTGAATTAATTGAGCAATAAAATTTATGTCTCCTTTTTTATCAATGTTTTTAATTAAGTCTTTTTTAATTACCTGAACTTTTTCTTTTAATAAAACGCTTAATTGTTTTTGTAAGTCGTTGTTTTCTTCTATTAAATTAGAAACACCTTTTACGATATCTTTTGAACCCTTAAGTAAATTTTTTACTTCGGCTATTAAATGTGTTTGATTATCAAAAAACTCTTCAGCTTTTATGGATGTAACTGCTTCAATCCTTCTAATACCTGCAGCGACAGCGCCTTCGCTAATTATTTTAAAATAACCAATTTGGCCGGTTGACGGAACATGACAACCTCCACATAATTCAATAGAATAATTTTTATCGAAAGTAACCACTCTAACAACATCGCCATACTTTTCGCCAAACAATGCCATTGCGCCTGTTTTTTTTGCGTCATCAATAGTCATTAATTCAGTTTTTGCGAGTATGTTTTCGCGAATTTTAGTATTTACTAATTTTTCAATTTGATAAATTTCTTCATCAGTAATTTTTGCGAAGTGCGAAAAGTCAAAACGTAAATATTCATCGTTAACCAAACTTCCTTTTTGTTCAACGTGTGTTCCTAAAACCAAGCGTAATGCAGCGTGGAGCAGGTGAGTGGCCGAGTGATTATTGGTTGTGTATAAACGTTTATCTTTATTTACTTTAGCGATAAAAGTGGCGTTTAATTTTTCGGGTAATTTATCGCAGTAATGAATAATTACACCGTTTTCTTTTTTTGTATCTGTAATATAAATTGTTTCATTTATGTTTTGTAAAACACCAGAGTCTCCAACTTGGCCGCCACTTTCGGAATAGAAAGGCGTTTTATTAAGTACCAAGTGAAATTGTTCTTTGTTTTTGGCTTTTACTTTTCTAAACCTAACTATAACAGCATCTGATTCTAAATCAGTATAACCAACAAATTCTGTTTCTCTTTCTTTATTTTCTATTAGTTTTTTATTCTCTTCAACATAAATCCAATCTTCTGTATCTACTGCTGTTGCAGCTCTTGAACGATTTTTTTGTTCCTGAAGACTTTCTTCAAATCCCTTTTCATCTATAGAAAGACCATAACCTCTTGCTATGAGCGAGGTTAAATCTACAGGAAAACCAAAGGTATCGTATAATTCAAAAACCACTTTACCATCAATTACTTTTTTGTTTGCTGCGTTTGTGTCAATGCAAACCTGATCAATTCGCTTTAAACCAATTTCTAATGTTTTATAAAATGAAAGTTCTTCTTCTTTAATTACTTTTTCGATTAATATTTTTTGCGTGTGTAATTCTGGAAAAGCATCTCCCATTTGATGTGCTAATGTTGGCACAATTCTAAACATAAAAGGCTCTTTTAAATTTAAAGTTTGATAGCCATAGCGAATCGCTCTTCGTAAAATTCTTCTAATAACATAGCCAGCGCCCGTGTTACCGGGTAATTGTCCATCTGCAATACTAAACGAAATTGTACGAATATGGTCTGCAATAACGCGCATTGCAATATTTATTAATTGCTGTTTTTTGTGTTTTTCTTCTTCAAGTACATTGTATTTTAAACCGCTTAATTCTTCAATTTTATGAATTAACGGCGTAAATACATCAGTATCATAATTACTTTGTTTGCCTTGTAAAACGCGCACTAAACGCTCAAAGCCCATACCAGTATCAACATGTTGTTTTGGAAGTTTTACTAATGAGCCATCAGCTTTGCGCTCGAACTCCATAAACACATTATTCCATATTTCAATTACTTGTGGGTCATCATTGTTTACGAGTGTTGCTCCAGGAATTTTTTTTCTTTCTTCATCACTTCGTCCGTCATAATGAATTTCTGAGCATGGCCCGCAAGGTCCCATATCGCCCATTTCCCAGAAGTTATCTTTTTTATTTCCGTTTAATATTCTGTCTTCACTTACAAATTGTTTCCAAGTATCATATGCTTCCTGATCAAATCCTAATCCATCTTCCTTGCTTCCTTCAAATACAGTTACATATAAACGGTCTTTTTCAATTTTATAAACTTCGGTTAATAATTCCCAGGCCCAGCTAATGGCTTCTTTTTTAAAATAATCACCAAAACTCCAATTACCTAGCATTTCGAACATGGTGTGGTGATACGTATCTACGCCAACTTCTTCTAAATCGTTATGTTTTCCACTAACGCGTAAACATTTTTGAGTATCAGCAATGCGGGGATATTTTATTGGGGCATTCCCTAAAAAAATCTCTTTAAATGGCGCCATCCCACTGTTATTAAACATGAGAGTAGGGTCGCCTTTAACTACCATTGGTGCACTTGGCACTATATGGTGACCCTTGCTTTTAAAAAAATCTAAAAATGTTTGCCTTACTTTACTAGAATCCATGAGTATTTTAAATGAAATGCGAAGATAATAAAATTGAGACTTTGTGAAAGTTTTAATTTTAACTTAATTGACATTTTTTAAGATAAAAAACCAAGGGTTATTGTTGAATAATTAGCCTCGTTTTTTATTAAATTCTTATATTTATTGTTTCCTTAAAATGTCGAAAGTAAAATATAAGTTTAACACCAAATCACTTACCTACGAAAAAGTAAGCGTTACTTTTAAACAAAGGTTTTGGAGGTTTTTATCTTACATTGCTACAGGCTTGGTATTTGCTACCATTACAATTGTGGTTTCGCGCCAAGTATTACCATCACCATCTGAGAAAAAGAAAAATCGTGAGTTAGAAGCTGTATTACTCCAATATGATTTATTGGAAAATAAAATGGCTAAAATTGAACAGGTTTTAAAAGATTTAGAGGATAGAGATGATAATATTTACAGAACGATTTTTGAAGCTGAGCCCTTACCAAAGAGTATACGTTATGCTGGGTTTGGAGGAAGTGATAAATATTCTGCCTTTGATAATTATGAGAATTCTGATTTATTAAAAAACACCACTGAGCGTATTGATAGAATTTCCAAACAGCTTTATATTCAATCAAAATCATTTGATGAAGTGGTTCAATTAGCAAAAAGTAAAGAAAAATTAATGGCTTCTATTCCTGCAATAATGCCAATCAATCAAAAAGAGTTAGCTCACGCTGTAACCAGCGGTTTTGGATGGAGAACACATCCTATTTATAAAACTCAAGAGTTTCATCCAGGAATGGATTTTGCAGCGCAACAGGGTACGCCAATTTATGCTACAGGAGATGGTGTAATTTCTACTGCCGATAATTTAGCTCAGGGATACGGAAATCATGTTATAGTTAACCACGGTTTTGGATACGAAACATTGTATGGCCATATGAGTAAAATTGTTGCTAAAGTTGGGCAAAAAGTAACCCGTGGTCAATTAATTGGTTACGTTGGTAGTACTGGTTTGAGTACTGCGCCACATGTGCATTACGAGGTTATTAAAAATCATGATAAAGTAAATCCAATTAATTTTTACTTCAACGATCTTTCTCCTGAACAGTATCAGCTAATGGTTGAGCTTTCAAAAAAATCTTCACAGTCGTTCGACTAACGTTTTATGCAAGCACACAAAATCGGATTTAATACCGCGGTTTCAATTGTTATTGCAAACATGATTGGTACTGGTGTGTTTACTAGTCTTGGTTTTCAAGTTTTAGGAATTGAAAGTGGTTTTGCTATAATTATGTTATGGGTTGTTGGTGGCATATTAGCATTATGTGGCGCTTTAACCTATGGTGAAATTGGTGCTGCTTTTCCGCAAAGTGGAGGAGAGTATAATTATTTATCAAAACTGTATCACCCAGCTGTTGGATTTGTAAGCGGGTGGGTAAGTGTAACAGTTGGTTTTGCCGCCCCAATAGCAGCTGCTGCAGTTGCACTCGGACATTACGTTAACAAAGTTTATCCAGGTGTTAATCCAATCTTATTAGCTTTAAGTGTTATTGCATCTATCACAGTAATTCATTCAATTAATTTAAAAGCAGGAAGTTTATTTCAGCGAGTGTTTACAATCGTAAAAGTGGTTTGTATTTTAATGTTTGTAGGTTTTGGTTTGTTTCATGTTCCTGAGCATTCATTAAATTTAGATGCTGATAAAACTGCATGGAATGATATTTTCTCCAAGGGCTTTGCGGTTTCATTAATCTATGTTACCTATGCATACAGTGGTTGGAATGCTGCTTCATACATTTCTGGAGAAATGTTAAACCCTAAACGAAATTTGCCAAAAGCGCTTTTTATTGGAACTTTAATTGTAATGATAATTTATACACTTTTAAATTACGTGTTTTTATATTCGGTGCCAATTCCAGAATTAAAAGGTGTTTTAGAGGTTGGTTATTTAAGCGCCAATAAAATTTTTGGTAGTCAAGTAGGACAGTTTATGAGTTTAATTATTGCTTTATTATTAATATCCACGATTAGCGCAATGGTTTTAGCTGGACCAAGAGTGATGCAAAGTATGGGTAATGATATTAAAGGTTTAAAGTTTTTTGCTATTTCAAATAAAAATAAAGTGCCATATGTGGCTATTATTTTTCAATCGGTAATTGCAGTTGTTTTAGTACTAACTTCCTCCTTCGAATCTTTAATTACTTATGTTGGCTTTACTTTAAATTTATTTACTTTTTTAACAGTGGCGGGTATCTTTATTTTACGCTATAAACACAAACAGATTGTAACTTCTTATAAAACTTTTTTATATCCTGTAACTCCTTTATTATTTTTATCAATAATACTTTTTATTTTAATTAATATAATGATAGAAAAGCCAGTCGAATCACTTTATGGCTTTGGAACTGTAGTATTAGGTTTAATTGTGTATTTTTTAACGAATAAAAAAGAAAATAAAACTAAAATAATTGTTGAGTCATAATATATTTAAACGACAATTACTTTTTGCTTTTTGTATAGCAAGCAGTTTGTTTTCTCATGCTCAAACTTCTCCATTCTTAGATAGCCTTTTAAAATCTACTTTACCACAATTTGCGAAGGTTATAGATAATCCAAAAAAATATAAACTACAGGTAATATATTCTCAAATAAATCGCAACGAAAAAAACGAACCCTCGTTTATTGATTATAAATTTCACGTTAATAATGATTATGTTTATCCAGCAAGTACCGTAAAATTACCAATTGCTTTATTAGCGTTAATTAAGTTGGAAGAGCTTAATAAGCCGGGTTTAAATAAAGAAGCCACAATGGTTACTGATAGCGCTTTCTATTGTCAGAACAAAATAAATTCAGACACCACTTCTCCTAGTCATTTTCCAACAATAGAAAACTATATTAAAAAAATGTTTTTGGTGAGTGATAATTATTCTTGTGCTAGGGTTTATGAATTTGTTGGCTTTGATTATGCGCACAATAAATTAAAGGAGTTGGGATTTAAGGATATTCGTTTATTTAATAGGCTCGATGGGCATTGTCCTGGAGATACATCAAAAATAACGCCGCCCATTTATTTTTTAAGTGAAAAAAAAGATACCATTTTAAAACAGCCACTTACTTTTTTTAAACAAAATTTAAAGCATCCAATTGCTAATTCAAAAGTTGGCAGTTCGCATACTAATACTTATGGAAAAAGGATTTCTGGACCAAAAGATTTTTCTACGCATAATTATTTAACCCCAACTGATTTACATGAATTAATGAAAAAAATTGTGTTTAATGATTATTTAAAGGAAGATGAAAAATTGCCCATTAGCACAGATAACAGGAAGTTTATGCTCAAACAATTAGGCATGTATCCAAAAGAAAGTGTATTTCCAAAATACGATAAAAAAATATTTTACGATACTTACAAAAAATATTTTTTATATGCCGGCACTGTTGCAACTGTGAAGCAAGATAGCATAAGGATGATTAATATTGTTGGCAGAGCTTATGGTTTTTTAATTGATTGCGCCTATATTATCGATTATAAAAATAACATTGAGTATTTATTAACATCATGTATTTATGTAAACGAAAAAAATGTGGTTGGCAATGGTAAATATGAATATAACCAAATTGGATTGCCGTTTTTAAAAGATTTAAGCTGGAGCGTTTATAATTATGAAAAAAGTAGAGCTAAAGCATTTTTGCCAGACCTGGCGGAGTTTAAACTGTTTGATTGATTTTTGTTTTAAAATATTAACAATTTAAAACTGACTTTAAGAAAACTATTTTGTAATATTATTAATAATTTCTATTTAAAATAATAGAACCTTAAACTAAAACATATGAAAAAAATAAAAACTATATTTTGCCTTTTCGCTTTATTAATAAGTGTAGATTTTTTAGCACAAAAAGAATCTATTAAAAGTCCTGATGGTCTTGAGTGGCATACAGACATGATGAAAGCACAAGAACTGTCTAGCGCTTCTAAAAAACCAATATTTGCATTTTTTACGGGTAGCGATTGGTGTGTGTGGTGTATAAAGTTGCAAAAAGATGTTTTTGCTAAAAAAGAATTTATTGAATGGGCAAAAAAAAATGTTGTGCTTCTTGAATTAGATTTTCCGAGACGTAAACAATTAAGTCCTGAATTAGTGCAACAGAATAACGAGTTACAACAAACTTTTCAAATTCAAGGCTACCCAACAATTTGGATGTTTTTCTTGAATAAAGATGAGAAGACAAATAAATTTGATATTGCGGCTTTAGGTTCATTAGGCTATCCTCCTGGTGCAGAAGCTGGAAAGGAAGAGGTTAAGTTTTTAAAAGACGCTAACGAACTTATAAAAAAAGGAGTTTCTAAATAATTTTGACCTTGGCAAATTTATTATTTATTTTCTGCTAAAATTAATATAGAGTAGCCTCCAATAGTTTTTGTACAAAAGCGTTTATTAAGTTTAAACACTATTTTTCTTGTAAGATTAACTATTTTTTGTTTTAAGGATTTTGCTTCATCAGTTGGTTCGGTATACAGTTTATCAATTATTTTAAAGCCCTTATCTGTTAAAATACTTAATATAAAGTCTTCAGTAAAATTATGAATGTGACCAACTCTTTCTTTTGATTCAATCAACATTTTTTCTCTAAACAAAGTCCAAACGCACATATCAAGAGGTATGTGGAAGATTGTATATTTTCCTTTTGGTTTTATAGCATCTAAAAAATGAAAATAATTTTCGATATGTTCAATTACATCAATAACTAAAACTAAATCAAAAAAGTTTTTATTATTCGAGTCGCAAATATCTTTTTCTTCAAATTTTATGCGGTGGGTTTCTTTCTTCTTGGCAATTGCAATGGCATCTTTAGATATATCAAATCCAACTAAATTTACATTTTCTTTAAATTTTGAAGCGAGTTGAACCAGTATTTCTCCGCTTCCGCAGCCAATTTCACAAACAGTTTCGAATTTAAATTGACTACGATTTATTAATTCAATAATCTTATTGCTCTTAAAGACTGAATCTTCCTCGTGCCAAGTCGGGTTATTATTTAAATAAGTGCTATCGTTATAAATGTTATTCATAAACTTTTCGAAGATACCTTTTTCTTATAAACGCAACAAATATTCAATAAATATTTAAAAAGCCTTTAAACTAAAAAGCCAAATTTTTATTCGGTGCGAATAAAAATTTGGCTTTTTTTATTGGTAATTTTTAAAAGGTAGGCTAATGATCAGATGCTTTTTCAAGCGTTGTTTCAATTGAGGTTTTTAATCTTTCTATTGCTTCGGAAACAGCCTGTTCTTCGGTGCCTTCATTACTACTAATAGCAATTGGTTTTCTCCCTTCAAGTCTCGCTTCCATCAAACATCGAATATCTCTAGGACCTTCTTTTTTTCCGTTCTCATCAGAAAGATGAACTTCAATTCTTGTAATATGAGAACTGAATCTTTTTAATCCGTCTTCTATCAAACCTGTGAAATAAGCGCTACTTTTTTCATCGCCATTAATTGTTTTGTCTGTATTAAATTGAACTATCATAATTGTTTTTTTTAAATTAATTATTTATTTGCCTTTATTTTCATCCAAATTGTTGTGATTATCTCCTCCAATACTGTAATGATTATTCTCCTCATCTTCGCTACCAATTTTTTCTTGTTGATCATCTAATTCAGAACCTGGAATATCTAAATCACCGCCGGAAACATCCTCATAAAAACCTTTTTCATTCCTAGTCCCAGGTTTTTCATTTGGCGTTTTCTTTTTTGTAATATCCGCAGGATTTATATCTATTTCTTTTTTCGACCGATTGTAAATATCTTCGGTTGATGGATAAATTGGATATCCAGGAAGTTCTTTTTTTGTTTTATCTTTTTTCATGATTTTACTTTTTAGTATTTTTATGTTCTTCACAATATTTTTTATATAAATCGTTTAAGGAATCATAATAATCCTTTAAATTCTTAATATTTATCGCACCATCAGTAGAATTTGCTGATTTAACTGGCATCTCCTTTAAGTATTTTGATAACTCAGGAAACTCGCCATTTATTTTCATCGTAATATGTAAGATAGCTTCGTTAAGTTCTTTTTCAGTTTTCATAGGATGAAGTTATTGGGTTAATATTATTATCTCATATTCTAAGTTAAGCCTAATAAACCAAATTAATAATGATAAATGTCATTCTTATGAGTGAATTCTATTTGTTTAGCCCAAAATTGAAGTTTTTTTAGGCGAAATGTTTACACAACTTCTATTAAAAGTTGCAATATTCACACATTTAGGTTGATTTTTGCGGTCTAATATTTAGAACCAAAATAATTCTTCCAAGCAAACATTAATTAGTTCGCTTGGAAGAATCAGTTTTATTTTAAAATTAATTTACCTTGTCTAACTTCTTTGTTTAAGTTAGATATTCTATAGGTATAAACACCTTTTTCTTTTCCTTCAAGATCAATTATAGTTAAATTTTCCTTAGCAATAACTTCCAAAATTAATTTTCCAGTTATGTCAAATATTTCAATGATGTTTCCTTTTTCCAAATCACTAAAGGTAAATTTACCGGTGCTTGGGTTAGGATAAATTAATGGATAATTAATTGTACTTGTATTTTTTTGGATCCCTACACCATAATTAGGGTCTATTGTGGTAAAACGCCAAACAGGAGAAAAAGTACTAAAATGACCGCCATTGTTAGTCTTTACTCTCCAAAAATATTTTGTATTACTTGGTAAACCTGAAGGAAACACAAATAATAAATTACCTGTATTTACAGAGTTGGTAATTATAGCAAATGTAGAATCGGTTGAAACATCTACATGGTAAATTATACCATCACTAACTGCGTTCCATTTTAATAATACTTGCGCCAATGTATCAACATTAATAGCATTATTTGCTGGTGAAGTTAAATTAGGTGGATTTGGTATTGTATCATTTGAACCAATATAAGTAACAAACATTTCTATTTTCACTAACGGATTGTTATTAGCATCTCTTGGTGCATTTACAATAGTATCAACAAAATTTATTCCGGAAGTAACCCTACCATAAACTGAGTATTGGCCATTTAAACTTGCCGCTGTAGCATGGCAAATGAAAAATTGTGATGTTGCACTATTAATATTTGAACTTCTTGCAGCAGATAAAATTCCTCTTACATGTTTTGCGGCAGTAAATTCGGCATTAACAGTTGGCTGCCCAAACTGACCTTGTCCCCAAGTTGGTTTAGGTCCGTGTCTTGAGTTTGGATCGCCACCTTGAATCATAAAACCAGGAATCACACGATGAAAAGCAGTTGTGTCATAAAACTGTTTACTTACTAAACTATCAAAGTTACGCGTATGTTTTGGCGCTATGTTAGGAAATAATTCTACATTAATAATTCCAAGTGTTGCATTATTACGTTTGGTTAAAATTTGAAATCTTGGTTTACCGGTGTAAGTATAAGTTGCTGTTTGAGAAAAATTTTCTCCAATTGTAAAAAAAGAAATTAGTGTGGCAAGAGTAATTTTTTTAATCATGAATGTTGTTTTAATGTTTTATACTTTATTTGATATTTAAATATACAAAATTTGTTGCTTTGGTACAAATCTTATCCGTCATTATTTTTTAATGTTAAAATAAAACCACATAGGTATCCTAGATTAATTTGTTATACAGATTTTAAGCTAATTTAAAGTATAGTGTTTTCTTCGCATGCGAAGAAAATTTATGTGAACCTTTGTGCGTTTTGTTGAACTCTTTTTCTAGTTTCTCCTATGTGGTTAAAAACACAAACCATTCTCTCTGGGGTCGTCTTTTAAATACTCATGCGTATCTAAACCTTTATTAAATAATAAGTCAAGAATACTAAGGTTAGGATGAAATTCAAATTTGTTTTCGAAGGTTTGATAATAGGGTTTTATTAAAAGCTGTGTAACATTGACATCTTTCGTAAATTCAATTTTAGGATGGATTATATTTCTTAGTTCTAAGCAATTTGTTGGGTCTTTTTCAAATTGGTTGGTATAAGAAATTTCTTTTTTAAACTTTAATATTTTAAATATTAGTTTTAATTGCTCTAAATTATAGTTCATTAAAAATTTAAATGGAGTGGTATACAAAAAATTTATTTCTTCTTCAAAAAACTCAAAATAAGGTGAATTTTTGTAAGCACTTGTAATAGCTCGCCAATGGTTAAGTTGCCAGTTTTCTTCATAAGAAATCTCTATTTCTGTAATGAGTTGTTTAGTGTTTAGTTTTTTTATCGGAATAGATAAATCTAACTTTCCATTAGCGGTTAAAATTTGAGTTCTGTTACGATAACTTTGTTTATGATAATTTTCAAAAGTTTCGATTGTAATAGAATCTGCATTAAAGAGATAATAAAAATAATGAAGGTTTGGCCAATAAGCAGTACTTAATAATGCATTCATTTTTTTGCCTTTTTTAAAAGCCAAATGCTTTTGCCAAGAATATAATTTTGTGGTAAAAATCCCCACTTGCGAGAATCGTTTGAGTTATCACGATTATCGCCAAGCGTAAAATAATAATTTTGTTTTACGCAATAGGTTGTAGTGTATTTATTATTTATGAAAATACTATCACGCTTAATTTCTAAAGTGTTTTTTTCATATTCCTGAATTATTTTTTTGTATAAAACTATATTTATAGTATCTAGTGCTAAAGTATCATTCTTTTTTGGAATATATAGTTTGCCGTAATTATCCATGTTCCATTTATAATTTATAGAGTAGGGAAAACACGAAAAATCGAAATTATCTTTTTTTTCCATTTCTAACTCTATCTTTTCAATTACCGCCATGTTTCTTAAACTATCCGATTTTAATTTAGTTAAAGAAAAGCTATAGTCATTTTTTTCAGATATTGCAGTGCCTTCCATTAATCTATATTTTAAACGGTTAAGACTATCCATTTTAACGGTAGATTTTAAAAAATAATTGTGCTTAATGGTAACTGTATCTTTAATTTCAAAATTATTGAGGTATACAACCTTATTAATAACCTCAATACTATCGCCTGGTGTGCCAACAATACGTTGAAACAGATAGGTTGTGAATTTTGATGTGTCTTTTTCAGGAAATTTAAAGTAAACAATATCGTTTGTTACAAACGTATTCTTTAATTTATTTATTAATAATGCGTCTCCGTAATTATAAGTTTTCTGCATGTCATAATTATTTATTTTACGAATGTCGAAAACATATTTCCTTAAAAGAATAAATAAGAGTAAAGCAATGATTGCAGCAAAAAACCAAGTTTGTTTTTTTATGAAACTAAGTATGTTATTTAGTTGACTGATTTTTTTGCAGTTTTAATTTACGTCGGTTGTTCCATTTATTAAAACCCCATATTAGAATAACAGCTAAAATAAATGGAATTTTAATTGAATGTAAATTTCCATCATCAACATAACATAAAAAACGCTCCCAGCGGAATTTACCATCTTTACTATTTTTAAACAACGAACCTAAAACAGATTTCCCGCTTACTGGATTGTTATCGGCGTACTTCATGCTAAACCAAACAAAAAATGGTGACCCAACAACATGGTCGTAAGGCACCATTCCCCAACTTCTACTATCTGCACTATTATGTCGGTTATCTCCCATCATAAAATAATAGTCTTGCTTAAACGTATAATTTGTTATTGGTTTTCCATCGTATAAAACCTGAGCACCACTAATTCCTACTTGATGAATACCATCATCATAAGTGTTTAATATTTTTTCGTATAAACAAATGTTGTGAGTGTCTATAGGTAAAGTCAAGCCTTTTTTTGGAATTAACAGTGGACCAAAATTATCATTGTTCCAAGCGTAGGCATTGTTGTGAGGGAAAATAGAAAGCTCACGAGTTCCAGCAGGAATTATTTTTTTAGTTACAGAAACAACCCCCGGCATTTCTTTAACTTCCTGCGCAACGCTTGCGGGCATGTTTAAATTATAAACAATAGTATCTTTAGAATAAGCTTCTATACCAACTTCCGAAGCGTAAATATCTAATTTATCTAATAAAGTTTCATTTGATAATGTAATTCTACCACTTGGCAGTTCTTTTTCTTCTCCAAAAAGATGACTACTGCATTTTACAAAATAATTGTGTTGTGCTTTTTCGGGAGTTGCTTGTTTTGTTTCATTAATAAAAACTTCTGCATCTCGTACTTCAAATTTATCTCCTGCAATTCCTACACAACGTTTTACATAATGTTCTCTTTTATCAACCGGGCGGGCATATATTTTACCCATTTTTTTACCGTTTAATGGATTAATAGCATCTTCATTCTGTATTAATTCATAAGCCATTCTTTTATAGTACTCTTTTGGTTTTGGAGCTCTACCCGCGCGAATTTCTTCATTCTCCATACCTTGGGCAAAATAACGAATGATGCCATAGTAACTCATGTCTTGCATGTTTACCAATACAGTATCGCCATCAGGATAATTAAAAACTACTATATTCTCATTTTTAACTGTACCAAAACCCGGCAATCTAAAATAGGGTAATTTAATCCACTCTAAATATGATTTTTTAGTTTCTGATAAAGGCATTGTGTGATGCGCAAAAGGAAAGGCTAAAGGCGTTTGTGGTATTTTTGGTCCGTAAGCAAATTTGTTTACAAACAAAAAGTCGCCAACCATCAATGATTTTTCTAAAGATGAAGTAGGAATAGTAAATGCTTCAATAAAATAACCACGAATGATAGATGCTGCAATAACAGCAAATACAATTGGATCTATCCAATTTTTAATCATTTTACTTGGTTCAATTTTAAATTTGTCTAAACCAACAAACTTAGCAGTATCATCAAAGCCAAGTTTTACAAAAAAGATATAAGGTAAAATTGAAGCGAATAACAAATCTTGATTACTTGGTTTATTAAAAGCTCTTGCAACATTAAAACCAAAAACACCATACATAATAATATTTACACCCGGCACAATCATTATTAAACACCACCACCAAGGTTTACCTAAAAGTTTGGCTAATACATAAAAGTTGTAAATAGGCACAAAAGCTTTCCAGCTTTCTAAACCGGCTTTTGTAAATAATTTGCTAAGACCAAAAAATGAGGCTAGAACTAAAAGTAAAAAAATATAATTTCCCATAAGTGTAAAAAGTAAAAATAGTAATTTATAGATTCAATAGACGATTGTTTTATTAGCATATTATTTTATTGGTGTTAATAATTGTTAGTCGTTTCACGATTTTCTATAACAACTTCTTTTTTATTTGGGCGTTGCCTTCGGCCCGCGCTTTTTGTTACAATCTTTTTGTTCGTGCCTCCCAAAAAGGATTTTCACTGCAATCGCTAACGCAAAATCGCGTACAAATTTCGAGAGTTTGCGCCAGGGCTGCAAAAGGTTTAGTTCTTTTGCCTGTTAAGGCAAAAAACCGGAGCGAAGCGGAGCCTGTAGCAGCCCGTTAAGGCGCCCAAATTATAAATAAATTTTTGATGAGAACACGAAATTTTTCTATTTTAAGCGCTTGATTTCAGTAATAATAAATGCTATCTTTACTCTCGAAAAATAAACCTGCGTTGTTTGCAGGTAAATAAAAATTATGATAAAAATTACTCTCCCCGATGGTTCGGTTCGTGAATACGAAAAAGGAACAACATCAATGGACGTTGCTAAAAGTATTAGCGAAGGCTTAGCCAGAAACGTATTAGCCGCAAAAATTAATAACGAGGTTTGGGATGCAACCCGCCCAATTAATTCAGATTCCACATTAAGTCTTTTAACCTGGAACGATGATTTAGGAAAAGAAACTCTTTGGCATTCATCTGCACATATTATGGCCGAAGCGCTTGAAGCACTTTATCCTGGAATAAAATTTTGGGTTGGACCACCGTTAGAAAATGGTTTTTATTATGATGTTGATTTGGATGGTCAAGTTTTAACGCCTGCCGATTTTGAAAAAATTGAGCAAAAGATGTTAGAGTTGGCGAGACAAAATAATGTTTTTGTAAGAAAAGAAATATCTAAAGCAGATGCCATAAAATATTTTACTGATAAAAATGATAATTACAAATTAGATTTATTAGAGCGTTTAGAAGATGGTAACATTACTCTTTACACTCAGGGTAATTTTACTGATTTGTGTCGTGGACCGCACATTCCAAGCACTGGATTTATTAAGGCCGCCAAGGTTTTAAATATTGCAGGAGCTTATTGGAAGGGTGACGAAAAAAACAAAATGCTTACCCGCATTTATGGTATTGCTTTTCCAAAAGATAAAGAATTAAAAGAATATTTAGTTTTATTAGAAGAGGCTAAAAAACGCGATCACCGTAAACTTGGTAAGGAATTAGAATTATTTACTTTTTCGGAAAAAGTAGGTATGGGTTTACCATTATGGTTGCCTAAAGGTGCTATGTTGCGTGAGCGTCTAATACAGTTTATGCAAAAAGCACAAACTAAAGCCGGTTATTTACCGGTTGTTACGCCACACATCGCATTAAAAGATTTATACGTTTGTTCTGGTCATTACGAAAAATATGGAGCAGATTCTTTTCAGCCTATTAAAACTCCTCACGAAGGCGAAGAGTTTTTCTTAAAACCAATGAATTGTCCGCATCACTGCGAAATTTATAAATCGTCGCCAAAATCATATAAAGATTTGCCGGTGCGTTATGCTGAGTTTGGAACAGTTTATCGTTACGAACAAAAAGGAGAGTTGCATGGTTTAACGCGCGTGCGTGGATTTACACAGGATGATGCGCATTTATTTGTTCGTCCTGACCAAGTGAAAGAAGAATTTATTAAGGTAATTGATTTGGTTTTGTATGTGTTTAACGCTTTAGATTTTAAAGATTACACGGCACAAATTTCTTTAAGAGACCCCGATAACAAAACAAAATATATTGGCAGCGATGAAAACTGGAAATTGGCTGAACAAGCAATTATAGAGTCATCTGCAGAAAAAGGATTAAAAACTGTTGTTGAATTAGGCGAAGCTGCATTTTACGGACCAAAGCTTGACTTTATGGTTAAGGATGCAATTGGAAGAAAATGGCAATTAGGCACAATTCAAGTAGATTATAATTTACCAGAGCGTTTTGAATTAGAGTATACAGGAAGTGATAATCAAAAGCACCGTCCTGTAATGATACATCGTGCGCCATTTGGCAGTTTAGAACGCTTTATAGCGGTTTTAATTGAGCATTGCGCTGGTAATTTCCCACTTTGGTTAACGCCCGATCAGTTTGCTATTTTACCTTTAAGCGAAAAGTATAATGCTTACGCTCAAAAAGTATTAGATGCCCTAACAGCAAGGGATTTAAGAGGCTTTTTAGATGATAGAAACGAAACTATTGGAAAAAAAATCAGAGATAACGAAGTTAAAAAAGTACCTTTTATGTTGATTGTTGGAGAAAAGGAAGAGGCAGAACAAAAGGTAGCATTGAGAGCGCACGGTAAAGGCGATGTTGGCGAATTTTCGGTTGATGATTTTGTGAAATATGTAAATCAGATAATTGAAAATGATTTTAATCAAAAACTGAGTTCTTAAATTATAAATTCTTAAATTTGTAACAATAAATAATAACAATAAAAAGCGGAGGAATCTATCAATAACAAAAAACCAAACTTTATAAAACCTGCAACAACGGCATCAACACCGGCAAGTGGAGCAGCAAAGCCAGTATTTAAGCAACCTAGAGGGTTAAAAGCTGGATTTAAAAGACCCGGAGTAAAAGAGGAGCAACACAAAATCAACGAAAGAATTTACGCAAAAATGGTTCGTGTGGTTGGTGATGGCATTGAAGCTGGTGTTTACCCTATAGCCGAAGCGTTAGCTATGGCTAAAGCTGAAGGCTTAGATTTAGTTGAGATTGCACCGAACATTGATCCGCCAGTTTGTAAAATTGTTGATTACGGTAAATTCCTTTACGAACAAAAAAAGAAAGCTAAAGAAATAAAAGCTAAAGCTGCTAAAATTGTTATTAAGGATATTCGTTTTGGTCCGCATACTGATGATCACGATTTTAATTTCAAAAAAAATCATGCGATTAAATTTTTACAAGAAGGTTGTAAAGTTAAAGCTTATGTTTTTTTTAGAGGAAGAGAAATTGTATTTAAAGTACAAGGAGAGATTTTGTTATTACGTTTTGCAAATGAATTAGAAGAGTGGGGTAAGGCAGAGCAATTACCAGTTTTAGAGGGTAAAAAAATGCAAATGCTTATTGGGCCAAGAAAAAAATAAAAAACAATAACTTATATAATTGAAAAGCAAACTGAAAGGTTTGCTTTTTTTGTTTTGCTCCGCGTAAGCAAACAAAGCTTATCCTCCTCTTGGAGGAGGTGCCCGTAGGGCGGAGGAGGAAAAGTACATGAATCTTCATTTTGCTAAAGCGAAAATCCTCCCTCGGCTTTCAGCCACTCCCTCAAGAGGGAGACACAATGTGTGCTAACGGCTTATAACAAAACGTTTACTAACGCTTACCGAATTGTCATTCCGACCAAAGGAGGAATCTGTATTTAGATCCCTCGTGCCTCGGGATGACAGCTTTAAAACAAAGACACTTAGCCAACGCTTTTGAAGCATAAAGATTTTTTAACGCTAAATTTTAAAAGGCCGTTATGCTGGGTTTACTTCATTTAAATAAACACAGTTTATCCTCCTCTTTGAGGGGGTGCCCGTAGGGCAGAGGAGGAGAATGTAGATTCTTTTATTCGCTGCGCAGAATTTGTAATTCTGCGTAGGAATTTAAAAAAACTAATTTTTTCTTTTCGTCTCAACTTTTTCTTGACAAAAAGTTGAACAAAAGTCAAGGCTTCTTAAAATTTTGCTAAAAATCTTTATCCATCAAGCTGATGATTTAAGCGCTACGCGAACAGCCAAATCATCTTCACACAAGCCAACGCTTTTGAAATATAAAGATTTTCTAACGCAAAATTTTAAAAGGCCGATAAACTATATGAGCTAACAGCTTATAACAAAACGTTTACTAAAAGCCCCTCTCTTATCTCCCCAAATGGGAGAAGATAGAACAACATATCGCTACGCAGAATTTGTAATTCTGCGTAGGAATTTAAAAAGACTAATTTTTTCTTTTCGTCTCAACTTTTTCTTGACAAAAAGTTGAATAAAAGTCAAGGCTTCTTAAAATTTTGCTAAAAATCTTTATTCTTCAATCTGATGATTTAAGCGCTACGCGAGAGGCGAAAATCATCCTCACACAAGCT
>JAUXZS010000040.1 GCA_030692515.1 Bacteroidota bacterium | reverse complement strand
AACCATGGATATATTTGACCGTTGGGGAGAAAAATTATTCTCATCAAAAGAGTTAGCTAACGGTTGGAAAGGAACATTTAAAAATGCAGATTGTGAGCAAGGAGTTTATATTTACAAAATAACTTATAAAGGCTTAGATGGCAAAAAGGTTAATAAAACCGGCCATGTAACTTTAAACAGATAAATCTTATAGTGTTCTGTGTTTGTGTTAAGGTGTGGGGTTGTTACCCACACCTTTTTTATTTGTATAAAATTTTAAATTAACATTAACATCAATATTTAACGCTTAATAGTTGCTTTACTCAGCAAACAAGTAGCTTTAATAAATAAAGGCTTTGTTTTAAATTATTGGCTTTAATGGCTTTAAAATATGTATTATCTTCATAAAAAATATTACCAATGAGACTTACAAAAAAAATAGCAATTTCTTTTTTTCTTACGATTAGTGCTGTTGCAGGATTTTCTCAAAACTGCCCAAGTTTAGGTCCTGACCAATACTTGCCGTGTGGGATAACTCAAACAGTATTAATGGCAAACGTTACTACTTGTAACCCATCAACAATTACAGCTAATCAAACTAATACTTATAACGTGACAAATATTCCATTTGCGCCCTATGTGAATACTGGAGCAAATGTTGTTTTATCAGATGACTCTCAAGCTGGGCCATTTCCTATTGGTTTTACATTTTGTTTTTTTGGAAATACTTATACTAATTTTTATATTGGGTCAAATGGTTGGATAGCTTTTACACCTGGTCAACCAAACACGTTTGCATCGGCATCTATCCCAAGCGCAGCTGCTAATGTCCCTAAAAATTGCATTATGGGTCCTTGGCAAGATTGGCATCCTGGTATTGCAGGCGGACCATATATTAAATACCAAACACAAGGTGTTGCACCTTGCAGAAGACTAGTAGTAAGCTGGACGCAAGTCCCTATGTATTCTTGTACTACAACAAAAGGAACTTTTCAAATTGTTATTTACGAAGGAACCAACCTTATTGAAAATCATATAACCAGCAAACTTAATTGTTTAACTTGGGCCGGTGGTACCGCAGTTCAAGGTATTCATAACCTTGCAGGGAATATTGGAATTACTGTTCCAGGAAGAAATTCTACTCCTTGGACTACTACCAATAACTCTTACAGATATTCTCCAGCCGGTGCACCGGTTAATCCTACTTTAACTTGGTTTGCAGTTGGTAATCCGGTTGCGCTTGGTACAGGGCCAACTCTTACGGTTACACCTCCAGTTGCTGGGCAATTATATACTTGTCATTTTGTTTATCCGGCATGTTATCAAGGATTTGATAATTGTATTCCAAGTGTGGGTAATTCGCCCGACACAGTTTTGGTTGTACCGGGTTTAGCTGGTATTAATCCAACTATAACAGCTCCAACTTGTATTAATGGTCCAACTCAAATTTCTGTTTCTCCCAATACAACAACTAACAATATTCAATGGACAGGCCCTGGAATTATAGGTTCATCTACAACACCAACAATTACAATTAATGGAACAGGAGTTTATTCTGTGTCAATAAGTAATACAGTTAATATTTGTGCTGGATCAGCCAGTGTTTTAGTTTCTCAAACGCCTACATTATCTATTGTTTCTTCAACCAACTCTATGTGTTCTTTTAACTCCAATGGTTCATTAAACTCTGTCAGTTTAACGGTAAGCGGAGCTTCAACTTATACTTGGTCTGGTATATCCGGTTTAACAAATACTGCGCCATCTGTCACTGCAACCACTATTTCATTTGATGCTATTAGCGGTTTTACGACAGGTTCAGTTTCTGTTGTCGGTGTAAATGGTCCATGTTCAAACACAACTTCGTTTAATATTGCCATTACCCCCAACCCGACCATAACGGTAACAAGTGCGAGTGTATGTGCAGGATTAGGAACAAACTTAGTAGCAAGTGGCGCAACAGATTACAATTGGTCGCCGTCGTTAGGTTTAAATACAACTAATGGAGCAACAGTAATTGCAAATCCAAACACAACCAGTGTATACAGTGTAATAGGGACTAGTTTAGGATGTAATAGTACAACAGAAACATCTACGTTATTAGTAGTACCCAACCCTACAATAAGTGTAACACCATTAACTAATACAATATGTGTTGGTGGCAATTTAAATTTAACAGCAGTCGGAGCAACTAGTTATAATTGGGCTCCTAATACAGGTTTAAACACAACAACTGGTGCAGTAGTAAATGCAAGTCCAAACTCAACTACAGATTATACCGTTGTTGGATCACAAAACTCATGTACAGCGCAAGCAGTCTATCAGGTATCGGTAATTATAGTACCCAATTTATTAACTTCAGTATCAAAAGATATTATTTGTAGAGGAGGCACTTCCAACTTTAATGTTAATGGAGCAAGT
>JAUXZS010000039.1 GCA_030692515.1 Bacteroidota bacterium | reverse complement strand
ACTTGCTCCATTAACATTAAAGTTGGAAGTGCCTCCTCTACAAATAATATCTTTTGATACTGAAGTTAATAAATTGGGTACTATAATTACCGATACCTGATAGACTGCTTGCGCTGTACATGAGTTTTGTGATCCAACAACTGTATAATCTGTAGTTGAGTTTGGACTTGCATTTACAACCGCACCGGTTGTTGTATTTAAACCTGTATTGGGAGCCCAATCATAAGTACTTGCTCCAGCTGCTGTTATATTTATGTTTCCACCAACACATATTGTATTAGTTAATGGCGTTACACTTATTGTAGGGTTGGGCACTACTAATAACGTAGATGTTTCTGTTGTACTATTACATCCTAAACTAGTCCCTATTACACTGTATACACTGGTTGTGTTTGGATTTGCAATTACTGTTGCTCCGTTAGTTGTATTTAAACCTAACGACGGCGACCAATTGTAATCTGTTGCGCCACTTGCTACTAAGTTTGTTCCTAATCCTGCACATACACTTGCACTTGTTACAGTGATAGTTGGGTTGGGTATTATTGAAAATACGGATGTTATTGTTGCAGAGCAAACACCGTTAGAGCCAATTAATGTATTGGAAGCTACTGCGGTAGCATTTGCAAAAGGCGGAACAGGCATTAATACCATAGTTGGGCCATTTGGTGTTGCAGTTGTGTAGTTTGATGTCATTAACAATGTATAATTACTTGCTCCAGACGGAGTGAGTGTTATTGAGTTTAATGAATTATTATAATTTTGAGCACACATTGTTGGACTAGTGTATGCGATAGCTAATGTTGGGCTAGCGTTTACATTTACAGTAGCACTACCTGCACAAGCACTACTTGGGCTGCTAATACTAACAGAGTATAATCCAGGAGAATTTATATTAATTGTTGCGGTTCCTTGCCCTGATGTAATTCCAGGTCCGCTCCATAAAATTGTATTTGTTGCTGTATTAGGTAAAACAGATAAAATTGCATTACCAGACATACAAGTTGGAGCAGTAATTGTTGGGTTGAGTACCGAAGGTTGACCAACAACAGTATAAGAATTATTTAAAGAATAAGAAGGACAACTTCCTGTACATGTTGTATACGAATAAACACCAGGTTGATTAACCGTAATTGTGGGTGTAAATTGACCAGCAATAATTCCAGGACCCGACCAAGTGTAAGTACATACATTTAATGTTGATGAAGGTGCTACACTTGCCATACCAACTGCGCCATTAGGACTAATTTGAGCAACCAATTGTATAGATGGAAGTGTACAAGTTAATGTCCCACCTTGAGGGGCTAAAATAGTACTAGTAGGAACCGGTAAGGTGCAATTAGCCCAGTCGCCTCCCCCAGCTAGAGCTTGAGGAGTAAATGTAATAGTACTATTTCCAGGTATAATATTACCTGCTTGAGAACTACTACTTGAGTAATAAACTGTGTTGTTTACAATAGCAAAACCACCGCCCGCTGAAGAAATAGGCGCATTAGCTAAGTTATAACTGCAAAGTTGAACACCGTTAGAATTGTAAACCGTTAAGTTTTGGGGGCCATTTAATTTTAAAACGTAAAAATTACCGGCAGCATCTACAACAAGATCATATGGTCCGCCACCACCAAAGGTTGCTATTGTAAGTATTAAAACAGCATTACCTGTTCCGTTATAGCGCCAAATTTGACCTGAACCACCTACAATATTAAATAAGAAACCCCCGCCGCCGCCAATATTAACTCCACCAGCAGTATGTCCTGTATTTGTCCAAGTTCCTCCATTATTATAATACCAATAAGTTCCTCCTGATGTTACCCACCAAGTAGGATTAGGTGCAGGAAACGCAAAAGGTGGTCCAACCGCTAAGCCTGATGCACCTCCAGGTAAACCCGTAAGAATTACACTGGCAGGCCCTCCTGGAGGGCTTACAGCTTGTTGTGATACAGAGCTTCCGTTATGAATATAGATAGAGTTGTTGGGGCAACTTGGAGGTTGACTAAAACTAATAAAGCTAAGAAGAATCAAGCAGAATAAATATAAAAAGGATTTTTTCATTTGTACAAAAGTTTCTATAAATATAAATAAAATATAAAGCCTTGTTAAATATAAAATATAAACCTACTAGTTTATTTATTAAAGACCCTAGTTTACTGAGTAAACAAATTATGTTTAAATCTTCTAAAAATCAAAGTATAAACTACTCAAAAAGTTTATCAATTTTGTAGCATGAATCACTTCCTAGACGAACTCAATCCAGCGCAACGTGCTGCAACAATTTCTACCGAAGGGCCCGTTATGATAATTGCAGGAGCAGGCTCAGGAAAAACAAGAGTTCTTACTTATAGAATTGCACATATAATGGAGAAAGGAGTTGACGCATTTAATATTTTAGCCCTTACTTTTACAAATAAAGCCGCTAGAGAAATGAAAGCGCGTATTGCCAAAATTGTTGGTGATAAAGAAGCCAAAAATCTTTGGATGGGAACGTTTCATAGCATTTTCGCAAAAATATTACGAATTGAAGGAGAAAAATTAGGCTACCCAAACAACTTTACAATTTACGACACAGATGATAGTAAAAGTGTAATTAAAGAAATTTTAAAACAACTTAATTTAGACGATAAAATTTATAAACCATCTATGGTTTTAAATAGAATTAGCGATGCAAAAAACAAGTTGATTTCTGCAGGCGCTTATATAAACAACCCTATAACACAAGCAGAAGATCAAAGTAGCAGAAAACCTATGTTGGGCCAAATTTATTTAAATTATCAAAAAAGAAATTTCAAAGCTGGCGCAATGGATTTTGACGACCTACTCTATCAAACAAATGTTTTATTAAGAGATTTTCCAGATGTACTTTTAAAATATCAAAATAAATTTAGATACATTTTAGTAGATGAGTATCAGGATACAAATTTCTCTCAATATGTTATCATTAAACAACTAGCCGCAAGGTTTCAAAACATTAGTGTGGTGGGTGATGATGCTCAAAGTATTTATTCTTTTAGAGGTGCTAACATTCAAAACATTTTAAATTTCGAAAAAGATTATCCAGATTTAAAAACATTTAAACTCGAACAAAATTATCGTAGTACAAAAACAATTGTTGGAGCAGCCAATCATATCATTGCAAACAACAAAGACCAATTCAAAAAAGTTGTATTTACTGATAACGATGACGGAAATAAAATAAAAATAATAAAGGCAAGTACCGATAATGAAGAAGGGCAAAAAATAGCTTCTAGTTTGGCTGAAATTCGTATGCAGGAACGAGCTATGAATAGCGATTTTGCAATCTTATACCGTACTAACGCACAATCCAGAGCATTTGAAGAAGCGTTACGAAGATTAAACATCCCCTATAGAATTTTTGGTGGTGTTAGTTTCTACCAACGTAAAGAGGTAAAAGATGTTTTGTCGTATTGTAGACTTACAATAAACAATAACGATGATGAAAGTTTAAAACGAATTATTAATTATCCTGCCAGAGGTATTGGACAAACAACCATTGATAAAATTAATGTTGCCGCGGCAGAGCATGATATTAGTATGTGGACTGTGATTTGTAATTTGAAAGACTTTAATTTAGGAATTAATGCAGGAATTTCTTCCAAAATAGCTGATTTTGTAACTCAAATAAAATCTTATAGTTTATTATTACCATATAAAGATGCTTTTGAATTAGCTAATCAAATTGCGGTAGGTAGCGGAATAGTAAAAGAGCTATATACTGATAAAACACCCGAAGGTGTTAGTAGATATGAAAACATTCAAGAATTATTAAACGGCATAAAAGATTTTGTTGAACAACCTAGAACACCACAAGAAGATGAAATAAATGATGTTATTAAAGCCTCTCTTGCAAAAGACGAAACTAATTTATTTGCTGAAGAAACAGACAATAAATTAAAAACATTAGATGAGTTCATGCAAGAAATTACTTTGCTCACAGACGTTGATAAAGACAAAGATGATGAAAACAAAGACAAGGTAAGTTTAATGACAATTCATGCGTCAAAAGGCTTAGAGTTTAAATATGTTTTTGTTGTTGGACTAGAAGAAAATTTATTTCCGTCTCAACTTTCTTTAAATAGCAGAACTGATCTAGAAGAAGAACGCAGATTATTTTATGTTGCCATAACGCGCGCAGAAAGACAAGCTACGCTTAGTTTTGCAACCATGCGGTATCGTTATGGAAATATTTTATATTGCGAACCTAGTCGTTTTATAGATGAAATAGATAGTAAATATTTAGATTTTCCTGAAGAGCAAAATATCAATCCATTTAACGATACTACTTTTGATAAATTTAGAGAAGATTATAGTGATGGTGCAAAAAAAGAAATTGGTTTTAATTCAAAAAATAAAAACCTAAGTACTTCCTCTAGCAATTCAACTTTAAATTTTAATCCTCCCGCTAAAAAGCTAATAAGTTTAAACTCTAAATTTATGACTTCCTCCTCTACTCCGGTAGATTTAACGATCAACAAATCATTACAGCAAGGAGATATTGTTACTCACGAAAAATTCGGTAAAGGGCAAGTTGTATTATTAGAAGGTGTTTGGCCCGAAACCAAAGCAACCATACAATTTGAAAATCAGGGAACAAAAAATTTGCTTTTAAAATTTGCCAGATTAAATAAGTTGTAATTTATTAGTTAGATTTTCATATCTTTAAATAATTATTAAAAATTTACATGAAAAAAAAAATACTTTTATTTTGCTTAACATTATCTGCTTCATTAACCACAATTGCACAAGCACCAGTTGCCAGTTTTAGTTTAAGTACTACACCTTGTTTAAACCAAGATTTTTTTCCTACAAATACTTCAACAGGTACGCCAACTTTAACTTTTAATTGGTCAATTTTTCCAACAACAAATACTATTCTACCAAGTTCATCTGCCGCAAGTCCAACTATTACATTTGGTAACACTGGTAATTACACAATAACTTTAGTAGCCACAAATACCGTTGGATCATCGTCTTTTACAATGGCAATAAATGGTGTGAAAACTTGTCCTGCCTGTTTAGATACAATTAGGATGATTAAAAATATTGATACTCTAACAACCTATGCCGCATCTAACAGCAGTTTAACTTTAGGTTGTCAATCTGGCTTTTCTGGTTTTTTAACTGGTACCAATTGTTATAAAGATAAAGAGTTTGCACAATATTTTCCAGCATCTAGTTATAGTAACACTCCTTTACCACAAGTTAATAGTGTAATTGTTTTGTTTGACAGTTTAGGAACAAAGGCAACTGGAGCAACTCAAGCAACTCAAATTTATTGTAAGATTTATGGCGGTACTGTTGGTTATGGTCCTAACTCAATAATTTCTATAAAAGGAGATAGTTTAGGTAAAATTGCAGCTAGCACAAATAAAACAACAACTGTTACCTATTGTGGAAGTCCAACTTATACTTTTGCAACAACAAAAATAATTCCATTTAAATTTATTTTTTCTACACCAACAATAATACCTGCAACAGGATTTTTTGCTTCGGTACAAACACCTTTTTCTTCGGCAGTTGATTCTATAAAAATTTTCAGTAATACAAAAACAAATTTAAGTAACGATTCAAGTAGTTGGGTTTTACAGTATAGTAACAATTGGAAAACTATTCGTTATAACAAAAATCATAAAATTCAATTAGCAATTTTACCAATTATTAGTTGTAGGCCTGTAGCAGGTGTACATGAAAACACTACAGACTTTAATTCGAACATAACGGTTATGCCAAATCCAAGTAATGGAGAATTTAGTTTAATTTTTACTTTAACCAAACAAGAGAATGTTATGGTAAATATTTTTAATCCCCTTGGACAATTAATTTCAACAGACAAATTAGAAAATGTAAAAAACAATTTAATTAATATTGATTTAAGAAATCGTAGCCAAGGAATTTACTTTATTGAAATTACAAATGGCAACGAAAAAGTTCTCAAGAAAATAATTATTACTAATTAAAAAAGATGAAAAAACTAGCGCTCATAATAATTTTAATCAACTCATCGTATTGTATTTATTCGCAAAACGTTGGTATCGGTAATAATAACCCTCAATCAAAATTGCATGTTAGTGGTGCCATCCGATCGGATACTTTAATTTACGCCGGTCCAACTGTAAGGCATTTATTTTCCGCGCCAAATGGCCGAATTTATGACAGCTTGGTTGCGCCGGCAGCAGCTGATTGGCTTATTAACGGCAATGCAAATATTGGTATCGCTAATTTTTTAGGAACTACAAATGCTAACGATTTAATTTTTAGAACTAATAATATTGAAATTGCTCGTTTTACAGCTGCTAGTAGATTTGGAATTGGAACACCGGCTCCAAACATCTCTGCATTGGTAGAAATGGTTTCTACCACAGGTGGTTTATTAATTCCAAGAATGACAACCGCTCAACGCACGGCTATTGCCACACCAGCAAATGGATTATTGGTTTACGACCTTACAATTAATTGTTTGTTTTTTTATAATGCAGGTTTAGCCGCTTGGCAATCAATGTGTACGCCACCTTTGCCTCCAGGTACTAATGATGTGAGCGGAACATACCCTGCATTAACTGTAGTTGGTTTGCAAACAACACCTGTGGCGGCTGTTACACCTACAAACGGACAAATTTTACAATTTAATGGTACAAGTTGGACTCCAACCAATGGTACTTTTTGGAATTTATTAGGCAATGCAGGAACCGTTCCGGCTACTAATTTTTTAGGTACCACTGATAACGTAGCCTTAGTTTTTAGAACAAACAATATTGAGCAGGCAAGATTTGAAAACACTGGTTTATTTCATAATATGCAAGGTGCTTTTGTAAACACAATAGGTTCTGATGGACAAGGCGGGAATAGTAGTGCTGGCGGTGGCGGATCATTATTTTGGAGACTTAATAATGGTGGTTATGTCGGCTCGTTCTATAACCAAAGTGCTGTAGGAACCGCCGACGGTTTAATGGTTAAAATTGCAGCAACTGCTACAAGCAATACTATTTTTGACGCATCAACAGGTGTGCAGGGAATTGCAGGCAGCCCTGTGCTTACAGCCAAAGGAAATGGATTTGTGGGAGTTGGTACCAACACTCCACGTGCAAAATTTGATGTTTTAAATGGCGATGCTTATGTAGCTGATAATGTTTTTGCTGCCAGTAACTTTGGGGTTGGACGCTCTGCCACAATTATTTTTGCAGATAATCTAAAACCTTATACTGATAATAGTTTAAGAATTTACGATAATAACTCTAACTCACATATTACATTTGATGCAAATACAAATGGCGTTATTCAATTTTACACACCAGCCGGTAGTGCACCGGCCGCTTTAGAAAACCCTGCTACTACAGGCGTTTTAGCAATTAATCCTTATGGTGGTTTTGTTGGCGTTGGTACAACGGCTCCACAAGCATATTTGGATGTGGTAAGTACCGCTAATGGCTTTGCAATGCCGCGTATGACAAGCGCACAAAGAAAGGCTATTGTTGCCCCAGTGGCTGGCGTACAAGTATATGACACTAATCTTTTGGGGTTTTATTATTGGGATGGCACTAAATGGGACTGCGCAAATAATCCTGCCGGCACCGTACAATATTTTGCAAATATCACAGCGCCGAATGGTTATTTAGAATGCAATGGCGCTGCAGTAAATAGAACTACGTATGCCGAGTTATTTGCTGCAATAGGCATTACTTATGGACCTGGAAATGGAACTACAACATTTAATTTACCTGATCTAAGGGGGGAATTTATTAGAGGTTATGATAATGGTAAAGGCTCTGATCCAGGACGCGTTATTGGAACTTGGCAAAGCCCGTCGCCATTAATTCATGATGACACTGGGGGAGCAGCTGCTCAGGACACAGATTTTTCGATGGACAATGCTGCTACTGCCTTATCTGACACTTGGCCAACTGCTACTGTAGGTTCAATACCTAATGCTTATTGGGGACGTGGTAATGCTGCATCGCCAGTTGGAAATTGGGTTGTATACTCTGGTCCTACAGCGCAAGGAATGATTAGCGCAGCAAGACCAAGAAATATTGCATTAATGCCATGTATTAAATATTAAAAAAATATATCCTATATATTTTAATGAAACACTTTTTAAAAATACTATTACTCTGCGTTATTTCGTTTGATCTTTCATCGCAAAATGAATTTTATAACGGTGGGGCTAGCATAACCATCCAAAATGGCGGATTAGTATTTGTGCAAGGAGAATTAGTAAATACAGATAATCTTGCAAATTTAGGCTCGATAAGCAATTCGGGTACAATAGCACTTTCTGGCGACTGGACAAACAATTCAACCACCTCTGCTTTAACTGCCACAACCGGACTAGTTGAATTAAATGGGGCTTTACAACTAATTACAGGAACAACATCTACTACATTTAACAATTTAACTTTGTTAGGCACAAATATTAAACGTTTAAATATTAATACGGTTGTTGGTGGCACAGTTGGTGTTTTAAATTTAACTGCAAGAATATTAGATTTAAATAGTAATACTTTATTTGTAACTAACCCATTGCAATCTGCCATTATCAGAACAAGCGGTTATATTTTAAGCGAAACACCTGCTACTCCTGGCTACGGAATTATTCAATGGAATTTAGGAAATAACACTGGCAACTATGAGTTTCCTTTTGGTACCGCTACAGCATCTTACATTCCCTTTTATTATAACATATCCTCTGGCGGAACACAAACTACTATAGGTAGTATTAGTGCTTCAACCTATCCAACCATTACAAGTGTTGCTATTAATAACAGACCACTTCCAACTGGTGTAGCTGACCTAATAAATAATTGTGGTACCGAACATGCCATAAAAATGTTGGATCGTTTTTGGGTTATTAATGCTAACAATTACAGCTCATTGCCAACCGTTACTAAAAAGGTAACTTATGTGGATGATGAGTGGAATACAAACGCATCAAGCACAAATTCAATAACAGAATCATTGCTAAATACTTGGTATTATTCAACAACTGGTTGGACTTCAATAACAAGCAGCAACAACTCAACATTAAACGAACAAACTGTGACAACCAATACAAATTATGGTGTGTTTACTTTGGGGGAATACAGGCAATTAAGTATTGGCATTTTAAATGTAGATAGTGTAAAATGTTTTGGACAAAATAATGGCGCCATTCAGTTTTCTGCTACACCAGGCTACGGGGTAAACTCTTACAGTTGGAATTTCGTAACATCTACCGATACTATAAAAACAAATTTAATTGCAGGTAGCTACACAATTATCGCGACGGATATTATGGGCTGTTCAGACACATTAGATAATATAAATGTTTTTGAGCCAGTTATTTTAACTCATAGTTTAACTGCTAATGATTATTCATTTTGCAGAAATCAATCCTTACAACTAGATGCAAATTATGGAGGAGGCACAAAACCATATACTTTAACCTGGAGCACGGGCACTACAAATTCAAATTTATTTAATAGTTCTTCTGCAATTGTATTTACACCAACTAATAGTGGTCAATACAGCACATTGTTAACCGATAAGAATAATTGTTTAGTACAAGACACTATAGTCATTAATGTTAACCAGTTACCGGTAGTAAATTTTGATGCAAATATTACATCTGGTTGTCAACCATTATTAGTTAATTTCAACAATCTTTCGGGTAATATTCCAACTATAATTTCAAATCAATGGGATTTTAATAATGGAAATTCTTCTAATTCAGCTTCACCTACAGTTGTATATACTAATCCAGGAGTATTTAGTGTTTCTTTAATTGCTACTTCAGATAGTGGCTGCGTAAATACGATTACAAAAAATAATTATATAACTGTTTATCCTAAACCCCAAGCCGATTTTATTTATTCGCCTATATATGATACGGATATTATGAACCCTAAAATCGAATTTCAAAACTCTTCCTCTGGTAACTACTCCTCTTCAAACTGGAATTTTGGCGACGGAAATTACACTACACAAACACATCCCTCGCATACTTTTTATGATATTGGTTATTTTAATGTAACACTGGTTATTTCAAATGTTTATAATTGCGTTGATTCTATTACCAAACAAATTGAAATTAAAGACATTCCTACTATTTTTGTTCCAAACACTTTTACACCTAAAAATGGAGACGGTTTAAATGATGTGTTTTTAGTTAAGGGTATTAATTTTAATGAATTTACTATGCTAATTTTTGACAGATGGGGAGAAAAAATTTATGAAACCAATGATCCTTCGCAGGGTTGGAACGGAACCTTTAAAGGGCAAGAATGTAAAATGGATACTTATATATATAAAATCTCATATAAATTTCTTTATGGAAGTCAACGTAGCTTAGCAAAAACGCTTATTGGACATGTTACCCTCTTAAATTAATAACTATATAAATCAATAAAAAAATCATGAAAAAAAATTACATCAAGTTATTTACAGTTGCTGGATCTTTTATTTTAGCAATCAATTCAATTAATGCACAGTGTGTTATTCCGCCAACGCCAACTATTACAGGTAATGGTGCTTGTGGTTCTTTTCCCTTAACTACAACTTTAACTGCTACCGGGGCTTCAACATTACAAACTGGTTGGTATGCCAATTCATTTGGCGGAAATGCTGTTGGTACAGGAAGCACCTATGCTACACCAAGTTTAACCGCTTCAACAGTTTATTATGCTGCCCAATTAGCAGCAACAACAACAGAATCATTAACATTACCTTCTCAATCAAGTCCTTTTAGTGGCAATGTAAGGGGTTATTATTTTACTGCTCCTACTTCATTTGTTATCACGGGTGTAAGAGTGCCAACAGATGCAAATTCAGGTAACGCAAGTGTTGCCATTATAAAATTCCCAACTGTTCCCCCCCTTTATTCAACTGTTACAAACACTTTCGATATATTATATTTGGTTCAAAACGTTGTAGGAACAGGTACAATGAGCGTTAATATACCAGTTTATAGTGGCGACATTATTGGAGTTTTAGGTGTTAGAAATGATGTTAATTCCTACGCGCCCGCTCCTTATATCTCGAACTTAGGAACAAACACCTTAACCTTAAATCGTTTAGGGATGCAATTTCCTTTATCAACAACAGTTCCACAAGATCTTTGGACTGAAAATGGCGGTAGTATTTCTAGAACAGAATTATATACCACTTTAGGTTGTATAAATGCTTTAACTGCTTATACAGTAAATGCTAATCCAAATCCAACTGTTTCGATTACAGGAGGTACAACTACAGTTTGCGCGGGTACACCGGTAAGTTTAACAGCAAACGGAGCGGTAACTTATACTTGGAACACAGCTGCAACTTCATCAACAATTGCCCCTACGCCAACCACTAACACAACTTATTCAGTTGTTGGTGCAAGCGCAACAGGCTGTACAGGTACAGCATTGCAAACAGTAAGTGTTAATCCAAGTCCATCTGTGAGCGCGGTAAGCAGTACAAGTTTATTGTGTGTTGGACAAACAGCAAGTTTAACAGCAAGCGGTGCTTCATCTTACACATGGAATACCGCAGCTACAACCACCATTATTGCAGTTTCTCCATCTGTAACTACAATTTATACTGTTACTGGAACTAATGCTTTAGGTTGCACTGCTAATTATACGATAAGCCAGGCAGTATCTGTATGTAGCGGCTTAACGTCAAATCAAAACACTACTTCTTCCTTACGTAGTTATCCAAATCCTACTAATGGTTTATTCACAATTGAAACGGCTAACGGAGCAACTAAGACTATAATAGTGAGTGATATTACTGGTCGTGTAATAATGGATAATACAAGTAATAGTGAAACGGTAAATTTAAATATCAGTCATTTCGCAAATGGAATTTATTATATTAAAGTTCAATCCGATAATATAACTGAGATAATTAAGGTTGTAAAACAATAATTCTTTTTAATTTTCTTAAAGAGCTCCTTAATTTTAAGGGGCTCTTTTTTTTAGGTTTAGCCAATTTTTTTAGCAAGCTATAAAAAAAGCAATCTAAATTTTTAGCTGAGTAATGAAATGAGTGAATTGCTAGTTAAAACGAGTGAATTCCTTTTTTAGTCAACCGCAATTCCATATATTTATCCATCAAAAAAAACCACATGATTAAAAAACTATTTATTACAACTTTTGCGTTTTTAAGTTTTACTTGTTTAATCGCACAAAATGAAAAAACAGGCGTTCCGCCACAACGTACTTGCGGTACAGAAATTCCATCTCAACAATGGGATGAATGGTTTAATAAAAAAGTTGCAGAATACAAAGATTATCTCGTTGCCAATAAAATGCAACTACCAAATTATACAATCCCCGTTGTGGTTCACATTATTCATGCCGGTGGTGCCGTAGGTGTTGGCGACAATATTTCCCAAGCGCAGGTTGTAGATCAAATTAATATTTTAAATGCAGACTTTGCAGGTACTGGCACTTTTGTGACCAATTGCCCTGCGGTTTTTCAACCTGTAATTGCAAATTCGGGAATTTCGTTTTGCTTAGCGGTTACCGACCCAACGGCTGGCACTATGCCTGAACCTGGAATTGACAGAGTTTTAGCAACCTCAATTACAGGCATTACATCAGTACCGGCAGGCGGTTTCCCAACAGCAACTATTAATAATACTATTAAACCAGCTACTATATGGGACCCTACAAAATATTGCAATATGTGGGTACTTAAATTACAAAACGGTTTATTAGGTTATGCAACTTTTCCTTTAGGTACAACTTTACCGGGTGTTACTGGAGGAGGTTCGAACACTAACGATGGCGTTGTAATGGGACATAATTATTTTGGAAGTATTGGTTCAGCAGCTGCCTCAGCACCATATCAATATGGCCGCACAACAACTCACGAACTTGGTCATTGGTTAGGTTTACGTCATACCTGGGGCGATGGAAATTGTTTAACAGATTTCTGTAACGATACGCCAACTGCAAAAACATCCAATTTTGGTTGCAAAACTCATCCATTTGGTACTAACCAGTGTGGTGCAGGAACAAGTCCAAATGGCGAAATGACTATGAATTTCATGGATTACTCTGATGATCCTTGCATGTATATGTTTACAAACGATCAAAAAACTCGAATGTTAACGGCAATGAGTCAAGGAACCTACCGTAATTTATTAGGAACACATGGCTTATGTTCTGTAAACCCTCCTAATCCGGGCCCCGCTGTTGCACAATTTGATATTAACAATCCCTGCGTTGGACAACCTATAACTCCTTATAATTCTTCAACAGGCGGTCCATCTCCAACATACGCATGGAGTGCTTCACCAACATCTGTTACTTTTGCTCCAAACGCAAATGTTGCAGCTCCAGCTATTACCTTTGGGAATTTAACAACCTATACTTTGTATTTAACGGCAACAAACTCTGTAAACGTTTCTACTACTCAAATGGTACTTGGTCCTCTTTTAACTTGTCCTAAACCTGCAGTTTGTTTAGATACTTTAAAAATGATTCAAAATGTTGATACATTAACAACTTATTTAGCACCTAACAACAGTTTAATATTAGGTTGCCAATCTGGATATGCAGGTTTTTTAACGGGAACAAATTGTTATAAAGACAAAGAGTTTGCCCAGTATTATCCTTCATCGACTTATAGTGACACCCCAATTCCACAAGTTAATAGTGTGATAGTTTTATTTGATAGTCTTGGAACTAAAGCTACACCTTCAACACAGGGCACACAAATTTTCTGTAAAGTATATGGAGGAACTGTGGGTTCAGGACCCAACTCTTTAATAACTTCAAAAGGAGATAGTTTAGGGAAAATTGCTGCTAGCACCAATAAAACTGTAACAATAAAATATTGTGGTACTCCCAATTATACCTTTACAACTACAAAAATTATTCCTTTTAGATTTGATTTTGCGGTTCCAATTCAAATTCCAAGTTCTGGATTCTTTTGTTCAGTTCAAACTCCTTATGGTTCATTATCTGATTCAATTCAAATTTTTAGCAACACAAAAACTAATATCAGTAATGACTCTAGCAGCTGGGTATTACAATTTAGTAATAATTGGAGAACCTTACGATATAACAAAAATGCTAAAGTTCAATTAGCTATTTTACCACAAATTACTTGCCGCTCTGTTGTTGGAATCCAAGAAAATGTATCTACATTTAACTCTAACGTAACTGTAATGCCAAATCCAAGTAATGGGCAGTTTAGTTTAATTTTTACTTTACCTAAACAAGAAAATGTAAATGTTAGAATCATTAATACACTTGGACAATTAATATCATCAGATAAATTAGAAAACGTGACTAATAATCTAATAAATATAGATATGAGTAATAGACCTGATGGTATTTATTTTATAGAAGTATCAAATGGAAACGAAAAAGTTTTAAAGAAAATTATAATAACACATTAGAAAATTAAATTTTAAATAAAAAATCCATTCAGGTTAACTTGAATGGATTTTTTGTTTAAGTGCTATAGCTCAATAAATACACGTCGCTTTTGATATAACTAATTAGTCGAACATCAAATTCTCTGTAACTCTTATCTTTATTGATTTAAACTTTAAATTACGGGATAAATATCTGCCGAAAATATTTACAACGTCTTAAATTTTCGGTATTTTTTTGTCACTTTTGGCGCTCAGGGCAAATATTTAGTAAATATTTGAGCTGGATTGTGTGGAAGGATTGATTACATTTGGCTGCGGCGCTCATGCTGGCTCAATGCTATGCATTGCCCTATTTTGGCGATGTAGAGGCAGCCAAAATAAAACCATTGTCTGTCTAAACTCTTGTCTGCATGCCGATTCAACTAACCGCAGAGTTTAGACAGCAACTATCTCTGCAAAAAATCAAAATAACATTACGTTGAAAAACTGTGCGCCAATAAAATTTATTTTCTAAATTGACTTTTTGAGGGTTGACTAATTATTTTATGTTAGCACTAAATAATAAGGGCTTTTATTTTGTAATACTTAGTTTAGTGTTAACAAAACCTTTGGTTGTTGACACATTTATAAAATAAACTCCCGAGGAAAAACTTTCAGTATTTAATCTAATAATGTTAACTCCAGCATCTAGTTTATTATTTTTTAAAGAATAAACTAGTTGTCCAATACTATTAATAATTGTAATATCTGCAGTTTCAATCTCTATTAAACTTATTGAAAGATTAGTAAAGCCAGAAGTTGGGTTAGGATATAATTCGCACGTAATTTCACTTTTATTATTTTCTGTTATTGAGTTGGTATTAGTAGGTATAGGATTGCCAATTTTAACACTATCAATATATAAGTTATTACCATAATCAGCTGTTGCTCTAAACTTTAATAAAACTAAAGGTTGATTTGCTTGAGCTGGTAAATTAATAACTTCTTTTCTCCATTGAGTTGCATTAGGAACAAAAGGGCCTACTGAATAAGAAGGCGCTGTGGCTAAAAGTGCGCCATTTTTTGCAAAAACATTTGTCCAGCTCGCTCCACAATCATTGGACACAAATACATCAAGTTTATCGCTCTGATCAGTATATTGAGCATATGCAACATCAAAAGAAAGAACAACATTTGAAACAGAAGATAAATTTAATGCCGGCATAAAAAGATCATCATAATCGCCCCACTCGTAATTATTCCAGAAATCATATTTTGCACTCCCAACACCAACTCCAAATCCACTCGGTCCGCCAAAAACCCATGTGCCAGGTGTGAAATTATAATTAAGATTGTACCATTTTGCTGGAGGGAAAGAAGAAAAAGGTTCGGCTACCCCTGGTAAAGTGCTGCTACTAATACCAAAAACAACCCTCTTTGTATTATTTATTGGATTTAAATCTCCGCCACCCACATTTGTTATTGTTGCTGAAAAAGTATGGCTTCCATATAATGCGGTATAAGTTGGTAGTGCAATTGTATCGATTGCTCCGCCTACAATATTTACTGTGTAGTTTATTGGTGGCTGTGAAAGCCCATCAATATAAGGAGCAATTGTGAGTGTGGTTATTGCAGATTGACCAAGATTTTGAACAATTAAAGAAGGTGTAAAAGCGCTAGTGCAACTTAAAGGAATATTTAACGCTAAAGCTTTAATATCATTTGGTACGGCAGGCTGAGCCGTTCTTGCTGCTTGATAAACTAATCTGTCACCATCATCTTGAACAAATCCCACAAACGCCATTTCACTAAGGTCGCGAATAGATGACGGAATATCGCAACTTAATGTAAATGTTTGAGTTTGACCTGCTATCCAAATATTATTTAATGGAGTTCCCATAGATGTTACCGAAGAATTTACAATTGTAGTAGGATAAGACTGTCGAACAGCTTCGCGAAAAACCTTTTCGCCGTTAATACCAGGGGGCGTAGGGAAACTTATTAAACGCTCAACAAGACATAAGCGAAACATTAAAGCACCCATTGAAGTGAAAGATGTCGCTGATGAAACAGTAACGCTTACCACACAATTTGTAAACGTAGGGCTCCAGCTTGGTGTCATATCTACCCTAAAATTAGTGGTTTGACTTTGGGCACTCAAAATAACTAAATTATTTATGTCAACTGGGTCATCTGATGTTGCTCCAAAAGCCCACTGATGTTGCCCATCAAGTCTGCCACTTGCAAGTAAATTAATTCCATTGGTGGCAACATTAGTCGCAGTATTTTGTGACGGATAACCGTAAGCAAGGGTGCTTGGTCCTGCTGTTAAAGTGCTTCCCGTAGATGAGCGGTATCTCCAATTAATTTCTGCTTTATTGGTTTGGTAAATAGACCATGTATTTGTTGGAGCAGTTAGAAGGGGCACCTGCCATTTAATGGGAATAACAAGTGATGAGTTATTTAACAATATTGAATCTAGTGTCCAATTTGTTGACAGGCAAGGCCCACAATTTTCGCCCGTAAACTCTTCGTATAACGAAGTGCGTATGGGCATTTGAGCCGATAGCGAAAATCCAAAAAAGACTAAACTTAAAAAGGTAAATGTTTTTTTCATTTTTATTATTTTTAAATTGTTAACGTCAGGCATTAACCAAATATCCAATCAGTTAATTAATAATGAAAGTAGTCAACATTTTCTTCAAGGCAATAATCACTTATATAACTGGTTAATTTTATTCTATAAATGGAGCTTTTATTTAAAGCCAAACGTGATTAAGAATACATTCATAAAGCGGTTGAGTAATACCTAAATTTGGTTTTAACGGAATGGGTTTTTTAATTTCAAACAAAATACTAACTTCATACTTTAAACTAAAATATGAAACTATATTCTATAAATACCGGGCATTTTAAATTAGACGGCGGCGCCATGTTTGGGGTTGTACCAAAATCTATCTGGAACAAATTAAACCCTGCAGATGAAAATAATATGTGTAGTTGGGCAATGCGTTGTTTGTTAATTGAAGATGGCAATAGACTTGTTTTGATTGACAACGGAATGGGCAATAAACAAGACGCAAAGTTTTTTGGCTATTACTTTTTACATGGCAATGACACTTTACAAAAATCTTTAAACGCCCATGGCTTTAGCAGTGATGATATAACGGACATGGTATTGACGCATTTACACTTTGACCATTGCGGCGGAAGTATTAAATACAATAACGACAGAACAAAACTAGAACCCGCTTTTAAAAACGCAAAATATTATAGCAACAAAAAACATTGGGAATGGGCTGTAAATCCGAATCCACGGGAGAAAGCCAGTTTTTTAAAAGAAAACATATTACCAATACAAGAAAGCGGACAGTTAAATTTTATTGATAGTACTACCGAGTTGATACCAGGCTTGAATTTTTTAGAAGTTAATGGGCATACCGAAGCCATGATGTTACCATTAATTAAATACAAAAACACAACCGTAGCCTATATGGCCGACTTAATACCAAGTGTTGGTCATTTACCCATCCCATATGTTATGGCTTATGATACTCGACCTTTAGAAACTTTAAAAGAAAAAGATTTAATTTTAAACAAAGCCTTAGAAAACAATTGGAGTTTATTTTTTGAGCACGACCCTTTAATAGAATGTGTAAACCTAGAACGTGGTGAAAGGGGAATTCGTAAAAAAGAAAGTTTTTTATTGAGTGATATTTAAGGATTAAAATGTGATTTTGTTTCCAAAAAATCAGTAATAAAAGAAAGCTTACAAAAGTTCAATAAAAAAACCGTTTCGAAGTTTATCGAAACGGTTTTTAATATTAGTATAGATCAAAATGTTTATTCATTTTTTTAAATACTTATTGTATCTTTATTCTAATGAGGCAGCTTTTTAAAATTTTAATTTTTCTCTCCTTTGCTTCAATTATGGCATTTTGTATTCCAAAAAAACAATCTGAACCCGATCCTGATTCAACGCTTGATTATCAATCAATATTTACGATTAAAAAATGCTACCTAATAAATAATAACAGTCTTGTTTTAAATGGTCAAAAACCTCTAGTAGAATTACGAAAAATGTGGTCGAATGAGAAAACAACAACATTTGTAATGGTTGATTCAATTTACTTTAATTCAATTCCTTTAAAAATAACGCAATCACCATATTATACAATTTGTAATAGTGATACTATTTCTCAAAATACATTACCCCCGTTTATATGGAGAGCAGCTAACCTTAGCGAATTTCCAACATTTACAATATCAATCTCAGATTCAATTCCAAGACTATCATCTTACAATACATTACCGGATTCAATAAGTGCTAGCAAAACATCTTTAATATACATTGAAGGGGCCAACGCCAGTGACGTGGAGATTATAATCGAAAAAAGTAACGGCGAGCTTTGTTGGGCAATATATCGTCCAATTAATAACTCAACTGCGATGGTTTACACTCCAAATAATTTAGCCGTACTTAATACGGCAACTTTAATTATTAATTTTAAAAAAGGATTTTATAAGACGATCGACGAAAAAGAGGTATTCTTTTCACTTATCGCATCTTATTCAAAGCAAATTAAAATTGTTCCTTGATTAAAGGCAAACCTCTTTAAAACAAAAAACCCGTTTCGAACATATCCGAAACGGGTTTTAAATTATTAAAATTAAAATTTAGTTTTTTACTACCTTGGAGTTAAACACATTTTTACCATTTTCGGTAATTCTTAAAGTATAAATACCGTTTGCTGCGCTTTCAAAATTTAAATTAGAATTTAAACTCGTTGCTTTTTTAGATATAATTAATTGACCAATTCCGTTATATAATTCGATAGTTACATTTTCGGCAAGAGAAGCAAAATTTATATTTAGATTTCCATTATTAGGATTCGGAAATATACTTACCCCTAAATTTTCTTTAAGTGAGTTAACAGCAATTTCTGTACACAAACTAACGCTTTGCGTAATGGTGGTCATATTAGTACATCCATTACCATCAGTTCCATTAACTGTATAAGATGTAGTTACTGATGGAGTAACAGCAATGTTAGCGCCATTTGCGGCAGTATTCCAGGTAAATGTTGTTGCGCCGCTAGCGGTTAAGGTTGCTGTATTTCCGGCACAGATTAAACTATTACTAGTAATAACAGAAAGTGTTGGAAGCGCGTTTAAAGTTACATTATTAACCGCTGTAGTTTGGCTTACGCAACCAGCACTACTTGTTCCAATTACTGAATATGTTGTATTTGCAGTTGGTGTGATTACAATAGAAGAGCTATTTGAACCTGTGCTCCAAGTATAAGTACTTGCCCCTGTAACATTAATCGTTGCAGATGAACCAGCACATACCTGAACAGTAGGTTGGCTAAACACAATGTTTGGATAGGTTAAAGAACTTGGAGTTACTGGTAAAAAATAATTAATATTTAAACCCGTTCCACTAGTACCCCCCATCGCAAAAATACCATTACTGGTACTAGTAACAGCCAATTCACCATGAGCTGTTGGATGTGCAAACCCAACGGTCCACGAATTGTTACATGGATTAAATATATTTACATCATTAAAAAACGGTCCGCTATTGTTACCTCCATTGTTTTTACCACAAACAATATAAATTCTACCATCAGGCGCTAAACAAGCCCCGTATTGATTTTTTTGAACTGGCATAGTCCCAACAACTGACCATGTATTAGCGGCAATATTATAACGCTGAACAATATTAGTTGGTGTAGCGGCAGAGGTATGTCCACCAAAAACATATAAATTACCATCGTTACCAGATACCATTTTGTGAAGCTTTAATCCCGTTGGTAAATTTGCTCCGGTTGACCAAGTATCCGTAGCTATATCATAAATACGCATTAAGCTCTCAACAGTTTCGCCACCAGCATAATAAATTTTATTATTAACGCTTACACAAGAACCTTCCCAGTTACCCGTTGGACAAGAAGCTAAAGTTGTCCATGTATTTGTTGCTGGATTAAATCTTGCGAAAGCTGTCGTTGGCGGATATCCACCTACACAATAAACCATATTATCTGTTCCAAGACAATAAGCAACTCCCCTTGCTGTGTATGGTACATTTGGTCCTGTAGTCCAAGTATTGGTTGCAATATTAAATACAAACATTGTATTTACCTCAATACTAGTACCAGCATAACCACTAAAAAGATAAACATTCCCATTTGGGTGAGCCACAAGACCATGTTGGGTTCTATTTGCAGGAATTACAGTGCTAGCAGTCCACTGTCCAAAAAAGGCGGCAGAATTAATAAGTAAAAAAAGAGTAAAAAGTTTTTTCATGATTTTTTTTGATTAAATGATTAATGTATAGATTTATTTAAAAGTGGGTAATCCTTTTTTTTGGAACTGACTATTTTAAAGAAAAAACCCATTCAGCAAAAGTGAATGGGTTTTAAAATTTAATATTAATCGATTACTAAGCTTCAGCCGTTTCAGAGGCTTCAGCTGTATCTTCTTTTTTAGCTTTTGCAGTAGTTTCTTTTTTAGCACCTTTACTACGACGAGTAGTTTTCTTAGCAGTACCTTCAGCAGAAGATTTAGCGTTAGAATAAATCTCGTTAAAGTCAACTAATTCAATCATTGCCATTTCAGCTGCATCGCCTTGTCTGTTACCAGTTTTAATAATACGAGTATAACCTCCATTACGATTAGCAACTTTAGAAGCAACTTCTTTGAACAATTCGCTTACAGTTTCTTTTCTTTTTAAATAAGAAAATGCAACACGACGACTGTGAGTAGTATCTTCTTTACTTTTTGTAATAAGTGGCTCAACATAAACACGTAAAGCTTTAGCTTTAGCTAATGTTGTAAAGATGCGCTTATTATCAATCAAAGCACATGCTAAGTTCATTAATAACGCATGGCGGTGAGCGGTTTTTCTACCTAAATTATTTATTTTATCTCCGTGTCTCATTTCAATTTACGATTTTTTGATTTACAATTTACGATTTACAAAATTTGTCTATTGTAAATCTTTCAATTGTCAATCAGTTTTAGTCCTTATCTAATTTATATTTTATTACATTCATTCCAAATTGTAAACCTTTTGTTTGAACAAGGTCTTCTAACTCAGTTAATGATTTTTTACCGAAATTTCTGAATTTTAATAAATCGTTTTTATTAAATGAAACAAGTTCCCCTAAAGTTTCAACGTCAGCCGCTTTTAAACAATTTAAAGCGCGAACTGAAAGATCCATATCTACTAACTTAGTTTTTAATAATTGACGCATATGAAGGCTTGTTTCATCAAACTCTTCTTCGTTACGTTTTTCTTCTGCATCTAATGTAATTTTCTCATCTGAGAATAACATAAAATGGAATATTAAAATCTTAGCAGCTTCTTTTAATGCATCTTTAGGATGAATTGAACCATCTGTAACGATATCTAAAATTAAACGCTCGTAATCCGTTTTTTGTTCAACACGATAGTTTTCGATATTGTATTTTACGTTTTTTATTGGCGTATAAATTGAGTCAATAAAAATTGTACCATTTGGCGCGCTGTTAGTTTTGTTTTCTTCAGCAGGAACATAACCACGGCCACGCTCAACTGTTAATTCCATTTTTAAACGAACCGAAGGATCGCAATTAAAAATCACTAAGTCAGGGTTTAAAATTTGAAAACCGTTAACATATTTACCAATATCACCAGCTGTAAATTTATCACTTCCAGCAAAATGAACTGTAATTTTTTCGTTATCGTGGTTATCTAACTGTTTTTTAAATCTAACTTGTTTAAGATTTAAAACTATTTCAGTTACATCTTCAACAACACCCTTGATTGTAGAAAACTCGTGATCAACACCTTCGATTCTTAAGCTTGTTACAGCATATCCTTCTAACGACGATAATAAAATACGACGTAGAGAGTTACCTATTGTAATACCAAAACCCGGCTCAAGTGGTCTAAACTCAAATTGTCCTGATGTTTCGGTTGAATTAATCATAATAACCTTGTCAGGTTTTACGAAATTTAATATTGCCATATTATAATCTTATATAGGTTATTTAATTTATTTTATTATTTAGAGTACAATTCAACTATTAATTGCTCTTTAATGTTTTCAGGAATCTGAGAACGTTCAGGACGATTAATGAATTTACCTGTCATTGAACTTTTATCAAAATCCAACCAAGGGAATTTGTTTACAGCTCCTGAAAGAGAGATAGTAATTGCTTCCATAGATTGTGATTTTTCACGAACACCAATCATATCACCCGGTTTTAAAGTGAATGATGCGATATTTACAACACCACCATTAACTGTAATGTGAGCATGAGAAACTAATTGACGAGCTGCACGACGCGTAGGAGCAATTCCTAAACGATAAACAACATTGTCTAAGCGGCTCTCAACCAACTGAAGTAAAACTTCACCAGTTACACCTGGCATACGAGAAGCTTTATCAAATGTTCTAGCAAATTGCTTCTCTAAAATACCATAAGTATACTTAGCTTTTTGCTTTTCTAACAATTGAATTGCATATTCAGATTGTTTTGCACGTTTTTTTGTGTTACCGTGCTGCCCCGGAGGGTAATTCTTTTTTTCTAGCGCTTTATCAGGACCAAATATTGGTTCTCTGAACTTCCGCGCGATTTTTGATTTGGGACCTGTGTACCTTGCCATTTTAAATAATTGTTTTTTTGTTTATTATTTAAGTTGAAAACCCTATAGGCTAACAACTCCAAATCTCAACATAATTGAGACCGGCTTTTGTTTATATTTTATTTTATACGCGACGACGTTTAGGAGGACGACAACCGTTGTGAGGCATTGGCGTAATATCCATAATCTCAGCAACTTCAATCCCAGTAGCAGCAATTGTTCTAATTGCACTTTCTCTTCCAGCTCCTGGTCCTTTTACGTAAACTTTTACTTTACGTAAACCTGCATCAAATGCAACTTTACTGCAATCTGCAGCTGCCATTTGAGCAGCGTATGGAGTATTCTTTTTAGAACCTCTAAATCCCATTTTACCAGCACTGCTCCAAGAAATTACTTGACCATTAATGTTAGTTAATGAAATGATGATATTATTGAATGTAGCGCTAATATGAGCCTCTCCAGTTGCCTCTACTTTTACAGTACGTTTACGAGTTGAAGCTTTTGCATTTCCTGCGGCTGTTTGTTGTTTTGCCATTTTATTTAAAACTTATATACTTTAATTAATTATTATTTAGCTGCCATTTTCTTATTAGCAATGGTCTTACGTTTACCCTTACGAGTACGTGCATTAGTTTTAGAACGTTGTCCGCGAACAGGTAAACCATTACGGTGACGAGTACCTCTGAAACAGTTAATATCAGTTAAACGTTTAATGTTTAATTGAGTTTCTGATCTAAGAGCTCCTTCAACTTTAAAAGCATTGTTAATTAAATTACGAATCGCATTTTGCTCATCGTCATTCCACTCACTAACTTTTTTATCAGGAGTAATTCCTGCGTCAGTTAATATTTGTGCAGCTCTACTGCGACCAATACCGTAAATATAGGTTAAACCTATTACGCCTCTTTTGTTTTTTGGTAAATCAATACCTGCTATACGTGCCATTCTTTTTGACTAATATTTTTTATAAAAGGTTTGCAAAGATAAGAATTACTTCTGTCTTTGTTTAAATTTTGGATTCTTTTTACATATTACATAAAGTTTACCTTTTCGGCGAACGATTTTGCAATCAATGCTTCTCTTTTTTATGGATGCTCTAACTTTCATTTCTGTTATTTTATATTCTTAAACCTAAACTTTATTTATATCTAAAAGTAATTCTTGCTTTTGATAAATCATATGGACTCATCTCTAACTTTACTTTGTCACCGGGTAAAATTTTTATGTAATGCATTCTCATTTTCCCAGAAATATGAGCAGTTACGACGTGCCCATTCTCTAATTCCACTCTAAACATTGCATTACTTAATGCTTCTACAATAGTACCGTCAATTTCAATGTTCGCTTGTTTCGCCATCTTATGAACCTTGCTGTACCATCATTGCGTTAGCACCTCTTCCTTTTATTCTACCTGATTTCATTAAACCATCATAATGACGATTTAATAAATACGTTTCAATTTGTTGTAAAGTATCTAATACCACACCCACTAAAATTAATAAAGATGTTCCTCCGTAAAAATCAGCAAATGCACTGGTAATTCCCATTTTTTGAGCAAAAGCAGGCATAATTGCAACGGCAGCTAAAAATATCGAACCAGGTAATGTAATTCTGCTCATAACTTGATCAATAAATTCTGCTGTTTTCTTGCCAGGTTTAACACCGGGAATAAAACCACCATTACGTTTCATATCATCCGCTAATTGATTAGGATTAACCATAATAGCAGTATAAAAGTAGGTAAATAGAATAATCATTACAGAGAATATTAAATTATACCAGAAACCATATCTATCTTGAAAAACTCCTGCGCCACCACCAGAAAAACCAGATATTGCTGAAGGAATAAACATAATAGCTTGAGCAAAGATAATTGGCATTACACCAGCTGCATTAACTTTTAATGGAATGTATTGACGAACGCCACCGTATTGCTTATTACCAACAATTTTCTTGGCAAATTGCACGGGTATTCGTCTAGTACCTTGCACCAACAAAATTGAACCAACAATAACTAATAATAATATTACAATTTCAATTAAAAATATAATTAATCCGCCATTACCAGTAGTTCTAGATTTAACCTCTGATAAAAAAGCAAAAGGTAAACGAGATATAATACCAATCATGATAATTAATGAAATACCATTTCCCAAACCTTTATCAGTAATTCTTTCTCCTAACCACATAACAAACATTGTACCTGTAATTAAAATAAAGATTGATTGTATCCACCAAAAAGTAGATAAATCTGTAAACGCATTTGGAGCTGATTGTTTAATAGAAGCAATATAACCTGGCGCTTGAACTGCAGTAACAGCAATCGTTAAGAAGCGTGTGTATTGGTTAATTTTTTTTCTTCCACTCTCCCCTTCACGCTGCATTTTTTGAAAATATGGCACTGCCATACCTAATAATTGGATAATAATAGATGCAGTAATATAAGGCATGATTCCCAAGCCAAAAATTGAAGCACGTAAGAACGCGCCACCTGCAAACATATTTATTAAACCTACAATTCCACCAGCATCTGCAGACTTGGCATCATTTAATGCATCTACATTAACACCTGGAAGAACTACATAAGAACCTAAACGATAAATAAGAATCATACCCAACGTTAATAAAATACGTTGTTTAAGTTCGTCTATCGTCCAAATGTTCCGAAGTGTATCTATAAAACGCTTCATATATTATTTTGTATCATTTATAGTACCACCTTTTTCTTCAATAGCTTTTTTAGCTGTTGCTGTAAAGGCATGCGCTGTTATTTGTATTTTTGCTGTTAAAACACCACGTCCCATGATTTTAATTAAATCATTTTTGTGAGCTAATCCATTTGCTACTAAAACGTCAAAGTTAATTTCAGAAATTTTAGTGTTATCAACTAATTTTTGAATAGCATCTAAATTAATTCCGTTATAATCAATGCGGTTAATATTTTTAAATCCAAACTTAGGCACACGACGTTGTAAAGGCATTTGACCACCTTCAAAACCTACCTTTTTAGAGTGACCAGAACGCGACTGAGCACCTTTATGTCCACGGGTTGCAGTTCCACCACCACCAGAACCTTGACCACGGCCACGACGGTAGTTAGTTTTTACGGAACCTTTTGCTGGTTTTAATTCGCTTAATTTCATTTTAATTAAATATTTTCAATTTTTAAAATATGTTTTATCTTATTAATCATACCATCAATGGTAGGACCAGATTCTTTTATCACTGTACTATGAGTTTTACCTAAACCTAAAGCCACAACAGTAGCTTTTTGTGAAGGACTACGTTTAGCGATACTTTTTACTAATGTTAATTTTACTTTTCCCATTGCTAAATTATTATCCGTTAAACACTCTATCTAATTTTATTCCTCTTTGCTGAGAAATGCTAATTGCATCACGCATTTTCATTAAAGCATCCATTGTTGCTTTAACAACGTTATGCGGGTTACTTGATCCTTTAGACTTTGCTAATACATCAGTTACACCAACACTCTCTAAAACAGCACGCATCGCACCACCGGCAATTACACCAGTACCATGAGCAGCAGGCTTTAAAAACACACGTGCTCCTCCAAACTTACCTTCTTGAGCGTGAGGCACCGTTCCATTAAGAACAGCAACTTTAACTAGACTTTTTTTAGCATCTTCAATTCCTTTTGTAATAGCATCTGTTACTTCATTTGCCTTACCTAAACCCTGTCCGATAATACCTTTTTCATTTCCAACAACAACGATTGCTGAAAAGCTAAAGTGACGACCACCCTTAGTTACTTTAGTTACACGTTGAATTGCAACTAATTTATCTTTTAATTCTATATCGCTTGATTTAACGCGTTTTACTACTTCTTTTGACATCTTCTTAATATATTAGAATTTTAATCCTCCTTCGCGAGCACCATCGGCTAACGATTTTACTCTACCGTGATATAAAAAACCATTACGGTCAAAAACCACAGATGTTATTCCATTTGCAACTGCTTTTTCAGCAATTAATTTGCCAACCAGTTTTGCTTTTTCAATTTTAGTAACTTTAGCAGAAGAAATTGATTTTTCAACTGAACCAACAGCTAATAATGTTTTCCCACCTTTATCGTCAACTAATTGTGCATATATTTCAGAATTACTGCGATATACACTTAAACGAGGAGCTTGCGTAGTACCTTTTATGGTTTTACGAAGCTTCATTTTTATTTTTGTTCTTCTATCTTGTTTACTTACTGCCATCTACGCTATTTTTAAGATGATTAATTTTATTTATTATTTTTTAGAAGCCGATTTACCAGCTTTTCTTCTTAGTTGTTCACCAACAAACTTAATACCTTTGCCCTTATATGGCTCAGGTTTACGTAAGCTTCTAATTTTAGCGGCAACTAAACCTATTAATTGTTTGTCAGCACTTTCTAACATTATTTTTGGATTTTGTCCTTTGTCAGCAGTGGTTACAACTTTTATTTCAGCTGGCAATTCAAAGCTAATGTTGTGAGAATATCCTAAAGATAACTCTAACATTTGTCCTTTAGTTGAGGCACGATAACCAACACCAACTAATTCTTGCTCTGTTTTAAAACCTTCGCTAACTCCTTTTACCATATTGGCAACAAGAGAACGGTATAAACCGTGTAAAGATCTGTGTCTTTTTTGGTCGGTTGGGCGTGTTACCACAACATTACCATTTTCTAAAGCAACAGTTATATCTAAATCTACTTTTTGAGTTAATGTTCCTTTTGGTCCCTTAACAGTTACTAAACCGTTAACTACAGTTACCTCTACTCCTTTTGGTAATTCTATTGGGGCTTTTCCTATACGTGACATGTCAGTTTTTCTCCTTTTTAATTATGAAATATAACATAAAACTTCACCACCAACATTCATTTTCTTAGCTTCTTTATCAGTGATAACACCTTTAGAAGTTGAAATGATGGCAATACCTAAACCGTTTAATACGCGTGGCATTTTATCAACACCAGAATACTTACGTAAACCAGGACTTGAAACGCGATCTAATGTGCGTATTGCAGGTAATTTGGTTACAGGATGGTATTTTAAGGCGATTTTAATTACGCCTTGGTTGTTTTCTGTACTTTCAAATTTATAATTTAAAATGTACCCCTTTTCGAAAAGAATTTTTGTGATTTCTTTTTTTAGATTTGAAGCCGGAACTTCAACGATGCGGTGGTTTGCTTTAATCGCGTTTCTAACACGAGTTAAATAATCTGATACTGTATCTGTCATTTTTTTTAAGTTTATATGTTATTCCGTTAAAAACAGAATAATTATATGAAACAATTATTTTATTTTTTTTGAGGGGGCAAATATACACATATTTCCCGTACTCGCAATTTTATTTTTTTACCAGCTTGATTTAGTTAATCCCGGAATTAATCCGAAAAGAACCATTTCACGAAAAGTAACACGACTAACACCAAATGTGCGCATGTAACCACGTGGACGGCCAGTTAATCTGCAACGATTACGCAAACGAACTTTTGAGGAGTTACGTGGTAATTTTTGTAAACCTACTGAATCACCAGCTTTTTTTAACTCTTCGCGTTTAGCAGCGTATTTATCAACTAATTTTTTACGTTTGACCTCACGGGCCTTCATCGATTCTTTTGCCATTACTTATCTTGTGCTTGTTTATTTTTAAATGGAATACCAAACTCTGTTAATAAAGCATGAGCTTCTTTATCTGTATTAGCGGTAGTTACAAATGTAATATCCATACCAGATATCTTGCTTACTTTATCAATATCAATTTCAGGATAAATGATTTGCTCAGTAATACCTAAAGTATAATTTCCGCGTCCATCAAAACCTTTATCATTTACGCCCTTAAAATCACGAATACGTGGTAATGAAGAAGCAATTAAACGATCTAAAAATTCATACATTTTATCTCCACGCAAAGTAACACGAACACCAATAGCCACGCCTTTACGTAATTTAAAATTTGAAATATCTTTTGTTGAATAAGTTGGTACAGCTTTTTGACCGGTAATTGTAGTCATTTCTTTTACCGCTGATTCAATTAATTTTTTATCTGAAACTGCATCACCTACACCTTGGTTAAGGCAAATTTTTTGCAATTTTGGAACTTGCATAGATGATGTGTACTGAAATTGTTTTTGCAATGCTGCTACAATTTCACTTTTATACTTACCTTTTAAACGAGGTTGATATGTTGTTGTTGCCATTATTTAACTGCCTCCTTAGTTTTATTAGAGATACGCTCAAGTTTCTGAGTTTTCTCATTTAATTTACGACCTAAACGAACTGTTTTACCACCTTCAACAAACATTAAGTTTGAAATATGGATTGAACCTTCTTTTTTAACGATACCACCGTTAGTGTTTTTAGCGCTAGGCTTCTCGCTTTTGCTAATCATATTAACACCTTCAACAATAGCACGTTCTTTTTTGATATCTATTGAAACGATTTTCCCTTGTGTACCTCTAGATTCTCCAGAAATAACTTTTACAGTATCGCCTTTTTTTAATTTTATTTTTGACATGACTTTTATTCTCTTTTTTTACAACACCTCTGGTGCTAATGAAATGATTTTCATAAATTGTTTATCACGAAGCTCACGAGCAACTGGCCCAAAAATACGAGTTCCGCGAATTTCGTCTGTTGTGTTTAATAAAACAACAGCATTATCATCAAAACGAATATAAGATCCATCTGCACGGCTAATTTCTTTTCTTGTTCTAACAATTACTGCTTTACTAACTGTACCTTTTTTAACGTTTCCGCTAGGTAAAGCATGCTTAACAGTTACTACAACTTTATCGCCAATTGAAGCGTAACGTTTTTTAGTTCCTCCTAGTACGCGAATAACAAGTACCTCTTTGGCACCGCTGTTATCTGCTACTGATAGTCTCGATTCGGTTTGTATCATTTTTAAATTTCTTTATTACGATTAACGTTAATTATTTAACTTTTTCCATTACTTCAACTAAACGCCAGTTTTTAGTCTTACTTAACGGGCGAGTTTCTGCAATTCTAACGGTGTCTCCAATACTACACTCATTTTTTTCATCGTGAGCTACAAATGTACTAGTTAGCTTAAGGAACTTTCCGTATTTAGGGTGTTTTACTTTACGTATAACAGATACAACGATGCTTTTATCCATCTTGTTACTTTTTACGACACCAATTTTTTCTTTTCTTAAATTTCTTTCTTCCATGATTAAAAGCAATATTATTTAGATGCTTTGTTACGTTTATTTAATACAGTTAACATACGTGCCACATTTCTGCGGTTTACACGAATTGTAGAAGGTCTTTCTACCGGTGAAATAGCATGATTTAATGTCATTTTATTTAATCCTGCTTTTTCTTCTTTTATCTTGTCAATTAATTCTTGAGTAGATAATGCTTCTATGTCTTTATTTTCCATTTATTTTTTTTATTTAATTTCCAGATTCTATTTCTGGTTTTAAACAAATTTTAATTAAAGTAACGGTTCAATTAACGCTTGCTTAATGTGTTATTATTCAATTATTTAACTGCCTCTACTTCAACGTAATCTCTACGTACAATAAACTTAGTAACAATTGGCAATTTTTGCGCAGCCAAACGTAAAGCTTCTTTTGCTACAGCTAAAGGAACACCTTCCGCCTCAAAAATAATACGTCCACGTTTAACTGGGGCCATCCAATATTCTGGCGCACCTTTACCTTTACCCATACGAACCTCTGCAGGCTTTGAAGTAACCGGACGATCTGGAAACACACGAATCCAAACCTGACCTTCACGTTTCATGAAACGGGTAATTGCGATACGAGCTGCTTCTAATTGACGACCTGTCATACGGCACTCATCCATTGCTTTAATACCAAAAGAACCGAAGGCTAATTCGTGACCACGTTTAGTGTCACCCTTAATCTTCATCTTTTGAGATTTTCTATATTTTGATCTTTTTGGTTGTAACATGACCTATTTAATTTTATCTAATTGTAAAATTTATTTTTCTTCTCTTTTAGTTCCTCTTTTTTTACCGGCAAATTTAGGACGGTCGCTATTTGGTCTATCATTTCCTCCTGTTTTTTTGTCTTTAGACAAACCTGCATTTGGTGAAAGATCGCGTTTTCCAAAAATTTCTCCACGGCAAATCCAAACTTTAATTCCGATACGACCATATGAAGTATGTGCCTCAGCAACAGCGTAATCGATATCTGCACGTAAAGTGTGTAATGGAGTTCTTCCTTCTTTGTATCCTTCAGAACGAGCCATTTCAGCTCCACCTAAACGGCCACTTACTTTAATTTTAATTCCTTCAGCACCTAAACGCATTGTTGACGCCATTGACATTTTTGCCGCACGACGAAAAGAAATACGACCTTCGATTTGACGAGCGATACTATCTGCTACTAAACGAGCATCTAATTCTGGACGTTTAATTTCGAAAATATTAATTTGAATTTCTTTTTTAGTTACTTTCTTTAACTCTTCTTTTAATTTATCTACTTCTTTACCACCTTTTCCGATAATAATACCAGGGCGAGCAGTGTTAATAGTAACTGTAATTAATTTTAATGTTCTTTCGATAACAATTTTAGAAATACTACCTTTTGGTAAACGCACTTTTAAGTAGTTACGTATTTGAGTATCTTCAACTAATTTATCTGCATAGTCTTTACCACCAAACCAGTTTGAATCCCATCCTTTGATGATTCCTAATCTGAAGCCAATTGGATTTACTTTTTGTCCCATCTCTTATTTTGCGTTTTTGGTGTCTAAAATTAAAGTAACATGATTCGAACGTTTTCTGATACGGTATCCACGACCTTGAGGTGCAGTACGTAAACGTTTTGCCATTAAGGCGCTATCTACCATTACTTCCTTAACAAATAAAACACCTTCCTCAGCACGAGCGTTGGTTTTTAATTCATAATTAGCGATGGCTGATTTTAAAAGTTTTTCTAATCTACCTGAAGCTTCACGTGTATTAAACTTTAATATGTTTAAAGCTAAATAAGCATCTTTTCCTCTTACTAAATCCGCAACTTGGCGCATTTTACGAGGTGATGTAGGGCAATTATTTAATTTCGCGAAAAAAGATGTTTTATTCTCTTCTTTGCGTTTTTCGGCTACTAATCTTTTTCTTTTTCCCATGGTTTCTAATTATTTTTTATTATGACCAGCGTGACCTTTAAATACGCGAGTTGGTGAAAATTCTCCTAATTTATGTCCAACCATGTTCTCAGTTACATAAACCGGAATGAATTTCGCGCCATTATGTACAGCAAATGTATGCCCTACAAACTCTGGTGGAATTGTTGAACGACGTGCCCAAGTCTTGATTGCGGATTTTTTTCCGCTTTGATTCATCTTTTCAACCTTACCTTCAAGGTTGTAATCGATAAAAGGGCCTTTTTTTAATGATCTTGCCATTGTTTTGTTTTTAGTTTTGAAACTGATTTTTAACCGTCAGCCATTAAACGTTTATAATTATTTTTTTCTTCTTTCTATAATGTGCTTGTTAGAAGCTTTTGCCTTGTAACGAGTTTTAAACCCTTTAGATGGTAAGCCCTTACGTGAACGAGGTTGACCTCCTGATGCACGACCTTCACCTCCACCCATTGGATGATCTACTGGATTCATCACAACTGGTCTAGTACGAGGACGAACGCCTTTCCAACGAGAACGACCTGCTTTACCGTAAACCTCTTGATTATGATCAGGATTTGATACAGAACCAATTGTAGCTTTACAAGTAATTAAAATCATACGAACTTCTCCTGAAGGCATACGTAAAATCGCATATTTTCCATCACGAGCAGATAACTGAGCGTAAGAACCAGCGCTACGTGCTAAAACAGCACCTTGACCTGGACGTAACTCAATATTATGAATAATTGTTCCTAAAGGAATATCTGATAAAAACAATGTATTTCCAATTTCTGGAGACGCATCTTTACCTGACATTATTTTTTGATCAACTTTAATACCTTGCGGAGCGATAATATAACGCTTCTCGCCATCTTTGTAAAAAATTAAAGCAATACGAGCCGAACGATTTGGATCATATTCTACTGTTTTTACAGTTCCTTCGATTCCGTCTTTATCACGCTTAAAATCGATAGCACGAATAACTTTTTTGTGACCACCGCCAATATAGCGCATAGTCATTTTACCCGTGTTATTACGACCACCAGAAGAATAATTTGTTTTTACAATTAAACTTTTTTCTGGTTTATCAGTAGTAATCTCCTTAAAATCAGCTGTTAGCGTGTATCTTAAACTTGGAGTTAGTGGTCTATATTTTTTTAATCCCATTTTAAATTCTTTTACTAATTATATACTTGCGTAAAAATCAATTACTTCGCCTTGTTTAAGAGTAATAATAGCTTTTTTGTTACGATTAACTCTTCCAACAGCAACACCACGAGTAGTGTTACGGGTTTTTACTTTACCAACATATTGTTGTGTATTAACCGAAGCAACTTTAACACCATACATTTTTTCTATGGCCGCTTTTATTTCTATTTTGTTAGCCTCTTTAGCTACTACAAAGCCATAGCGATTTAATTTTTCGGCTTGTGCAGTCATTTTTTCCGTAATGATCGGCTTTACTAAAATTTCCATCTTACTTATTTAAAATTGTTTCAAGTACTTTAATTGAACCTTCTGCTAAAATTAAAGTTTCTGCATTTAAAATATCATATGTATTTAAATCAGAAGCACTTACAACTTTTGCACCCTGTATATTACGGGACGACAAATATACATTTTTATTTGTATCGCCTAATACTAACAAAGTCTTTTTGTCAGTTAAGTTTAAGTTTTTAATTAAATCAATGTAATTTTTTGTTTTTGGAGCTTCAAAGGTGAAGTCTTCTAAAACAGTAATTGCATTATCCTTTGCTTTGTAAGCTAGAGCCGACAAACGAGCTAAAGTTTTAACTTTTTTATTTAATTTGAATGAATAATCACGTGGTCTTGGACCAAATGCGCGACCTCCACCAATAAATAATGGCGATTTCATTGAACCGGCACGAGCTCCACCAGTTCCTTTTTGTTTCTTTAATTTCTTAGTGGTACGCGATATCTCAGCACGTTCTTTTGATTTATGTGTACCTTGACGTTGATTAGCTAAAAATTGCTTAACATCAAGATAAATACAATGATCATTTGGCTCTACTGCAAAAATTGAATCTATTAGATCAACTTTTTTAGTTGTTTTTTTACCACTTATATTTAATATTTCTACTTGCATGATTACTTCTCAATTAAAATATAAGACCCTTTAGCACCTGGAACAGAACCCTTAATAAGGATAACATTCTTTTCTGCCATAATTTTTACTACTTGTAAGTTTTGAATTTTCTTACGATTTCCACCCATTCTACCAGCCATACGATGACCAGGCATTACACGTGAAGGATCAGAAGACGCACCTAATGATCCAGGAGCTCTTTCGCGATCGTGCTGACCGTGAGATTTGTTAGCGTGACCTACTCCACTAAAATTATAACGTTTTACAACACCTTGAAAACCTTTACCTTTGCTAGTACCAACGATATCCACAAAATCACCTTCTGCAAATAAATCTACTGTTAATACATCACCTAAATTTTTAGTTTCCTCGAAATGACGAAATTCAACAATTTTACGTTTTGGAGTCGTTTTTGCTAATTCAAAATGACCTTTCATTGCAGACGATGTGTTTTTTTCTTTTTTCTCATCGTAAGACAACTGTAAAGCTGTGTAACCGTCTTTTTCATTGGTTTTTACTTGCGTAACAACACAAGGACCCGCCTCAATAACTGTGCATGGTATATATTTACCCTTGGCATCGAAGAAGCTAGTCATTCCTATTTTTTTACCAATTAATCCTGACATTTTTGTTTATTTATTTATTGATTTAATTATTTTTATTTTTTATTTGTTCGTGAGCTATCAAGCCTACTTGCCGTTAAACTTTAATTTCTACTTCAACACCGCTAGGTAATTCAAGCTTCATTAAAGCATCAACAGTTTTTGAAGATGAACTATAAATGTCTAAAAGACGCTTATAAGCACATAATTGAAACTGATCACGCGCTTTTTTATTAACGTGAGGTGATTTTAAAACTGTGAAAATTCTTTTGTTTGTTGGTAAAGGAATTGGTCCGTTAACAACTGCACCTGTAGCTTTTACAGTTTTTACAATTTTCTCAGCAGATTTATCAACTAAGTTGAAATCGTATGATTTTAGTTTTATTCTTATTCGTTGGCTCATAATAAAAGAACGTATATATTTATATTAGTTAAACTTTTTCTGCTTTACCTTTTGCTTTTGAAATTACATCAGCTGCAACGTTGGCCGGAGCCTCATTGTAATGACTAAATTCCATAGTTGAAGTAGCACGACCTGAAGTTAAAGTACGTAACTGAGTTACATAACCAAACATTTCAGATAATGGAACTTTTGCCTTAATTACTTGAGCATTTCCTTTAGAATCCATTCCTTCTATTTGACCGCGACGACGATTTAAGTCACCTACCACATCACCCATGTTTTGCTCAGGAGTTAAAACTTCCATTTTCATGATAGGCTCTAATAAAACCGGCTTACATTTTGGTAGTGCCTCACGGAATGCGTTACGAGCACAAATCTCAAAAGATAATGCATCCGAGTCAACCGCGTGGTATGAACCGTCTTTTAAAACAACTTTTAAACCTACTAAAGGGTAACCAGCTAAAACACCATTGTTTAATGAGTTTTTGAAACCTTTTTCAACTGCAGGAATAAATTCACGAGGAATGTTACCACCAGTAATTTCATTAACAAATTGTAAAGGACCATTTTTAGCAAAATCCCAATCTTCATCAAAAGGACCAACAGTAAATTTAATATCAGCAAATTTACCGCGACCACCAGATTGTTTTTTGTAAACTTCACGATGATCTATAGTTCCAGTAATTGCTTCTTTATAAGACACCTGAGGTGCACCTTGATTAACTTCTACTTTAAATTCGCGTTTTAAACGATCTACAATAATTTCTAAGTGAAGCTCGCCCATTCCTGAAATAATTGTTTGACCAGAATCTTCATCCGTTTTAACACGGAATGTTGGATCTTCTTCAGCTAATTTATTTAAACCCACCCCTAATCTATCTAAATCACCTTGAGTTTTAGGCTCAATAGCGATACCAATAACGGGCTCAGGGAAATTCATTGCTTCTAATACAATTGGATGTTTCTCATCACATAAAGTATCACCAGTACGAATATCTTTAAATCCAACCACAGCTCCAATATCACCAGCTTCTAAAAATTCAACCGGATTTTGTTTGTTAGCATGCATTTGAAAAATACGAGAAATACGTTCTTTGTTTCCTGAACGAGTATTAAGTACATAAGAACCTGCATCTAAACGTCCGGCATAAGCACGAATAAAACATAAACGTCCAACAAATGGATCAGTTGCGATTTTAAATGCTAATGCTGTAAAAGGTTGATTTACGTCTGGCTTACGTGAAACTTCTTCCTCAGTATCAGGATTAATTCCCATTGTCTCTGGTTTATCCAAAGGACTAGGCATTAACTCCATTACTAAATCAAGCATTGTTTGAACACCTTTGTTTTTAAAAGATGAACCACAAACCATTGGTACAATTTTATTTGCTACACATGCTTTACGCAATGCGTCTAAAACTTCTCTTTCTGTTATTGTTTCTGGAGCGTCAAAGAATTTTTGCATGATATTATCATCAAATTCTGAAACAGCTTCTAACATTTTCTCTCTCCACTCTAATGCCTCATCCATCATATCGGCAGGAATAGGAACTTCTTTATAAGTCATTCCTTTATCTTCTTCATTCCAAACCATTCCACGGAAGTTAATTAAATCAACAACCCCTACAAATGTTTCTTCAGCACCAATTGGTAACTGTAATGGAACAGCATTACCTCCTAATATTTCTCTTGTTTGTTTTACTACGTTTAAGAAATCAGCACCTTGGCGGTCCATTTTATTAACGAAACCTAAACGAGTAACATTATAATTATCAGCTAAGCGCCAGTTAGTCTCAGATTGAGGTTCAACACCATCAACGGCTGAGAATAAAAACACTAAACCATCCAAAACACGTAAAGAACGATTTACCTCTACAGTAAAATCTACGTGACCCGGAGTATCTATTATATTAATTTTATATTGATTATCACGGTATTTCCAGAAACAAGTAGTAGCTGCAGAAGTAATTGTAATACCACGCTCTTGCTCTTGTGCCATCCAGTCCATTGTTGCAGCACCATCATGTACTTCACCAATTTTGTGATTTACTCCTGTGTAGTAAAGAATACGCTCTGTCGTGGTTGTTTTACCAGCGTCAATGTGAGCAGCAATTCCAATATTTCTTGTATAACGTAAATCCATTTGTAATTAAAATCTAAAGTGTGAAAACGCTTTGTTAGCTTCTGCCATTTTATGAATATCTTCTTTTTTCTTAAATGAAGCACCCTCTTCTTTAGAAGCAGCAACAATTTCTCCAGCTAATTTTTGAGCCATTGATTTTTCGTTACGCTTACGAGAATATGAAATTAACCACTTCATTGCCATTGATATTTTACGATCAGGGCGAATTTCTGAAGGAATTTGGAAAGTTGAACCACCAACACGACGTGAACGAACCTCTACTTGAGGAGTTACGTTTGCAAGGGCTTTTTTCCAAACTTCTAATCCATCTTCACTTGTGCGTTTTGCGACAATTTCAATAGCATCATGAAAAATAGTTGATGCGGTATTTTTCTTACCGTCGTACATTAAATTATTTAAAAAACGAGTTACCAAAGTATCATTGTAAATTGGATCTGGTAATAAAACGCGTTTTTTTGCTTTAGCTTTTCTCATTGTATAAACTAATTAAATATTATTTTTTCTTAGCTGGAGCTGCTACCGCACCCGCTTTAGGACGTTTTGTTCCGTATTTTGACCTTTGTTGTTTACGACCTTCAACACCTGCGGTATCTAGGCTTCCACGAACAATATGATAACGCACACCCGGTAAATCTTTAACACGACCACCGCGCACCAATACAATTGAGTGCTCTTGTAAGTTGTGTCCTTCACCCGGAATATAGGCGATTATTTCTTGTTTGTTAGTTAAACGAACCTTTGCAACCTTTCGCATTGCAGAGTTTGGTTTTTTAGGCGTAGTTGTGTACACCTTGGTACATACGCCACGGCGTTGTGGACATGAATCCAAAGCGGCCGATTTACTTTTGTTGGTCGGTTTTGTGCGACCTTTTCTTACTAATTGCTGTATTGTAGGCATTTTATATCCTTTGTGTTACTTGGTATTATTGGTTTTCAGCTGTTTCCCTTTTTTAGGGAGGGCAAAGATATAAAATTAATTTCAACTCGCAACAATTTTGTTCATTTATTTTTTGGTTTTGAACAATTATTTTTTACTTTACGTCGAAAATTTCAAAATTTTGATGAAAATAAAAATTTTACACGAAAAAAATTCAAGAAATTATTGGGTTTTGACCGAGTCGGAAATTTGACTTTTAACCTGCGTTTCTTTCCCATTTTCTTCAAATGGAGCTCCGTTTTCGCCTATCAAATCAAGAATGTATGTAGAATAATCCTTTTTTAAATTTTTAGGAATTTTAAATTCGTAAATTTTATTTTCAGGATTATTTAATGTTTCACCCAATAACCAAGGATTATATAATTTAATTATGGTTTTACTACACCCAATTTGTTTGGCTAAATATGAAATATTAGTTATTGAAGAATCAACTTTGTATGTTTTTAGCGGGATTTTAGCAAAATAATTCCATTTTTTCTTTTTTATTCCAAAATGCGTTGGGTTTGAAAAAAGGGTTTTGTAAGCCAAAATTCGGTATACAAAGCTTCCAGTTTCGCTATTTAACAATAAATCGTAATAATTATTACTTTTTTGTTTTTTTAAAGCGGCCTGAATGCCGCCAATACCGAGATTATACGCGGCAGCCGAAAGCGTCCAATTATTAAAAACAGCGTAAGCATCCTTCAAGTGACGGCAAGCTGCACGGGTAGCTTTTTCAACATCTAAACGCTCGTCAACCATCTCATTTACTTCTAAATCATAATTTCTGGCTGACGATGGCATTAATTGCCAAAAACCAGCTGCTCCCGCTGGTGAAACAATGTTAGATAAATGGCTTTCTATTACAGCAACATACTTAAAATCGTCTGGCACTCCCTGTTGTTTTAAAATTGGTTCGATGTAAGGAAACCATTTTTGAGCTTTCGCAAATAAAACCGCAGAATTGTGTTTCCAATAATTATTATTAAAAAATTCTTTTTCAAGATCTTCTTTAATCGATAAACTATTTAATGGGATTTTTTCGCCGCAAAACTCTAGGTTTGACGGTATATTTAATCCCAAAACTATTTGATTATTATTAGTGTAAGAAACTAAATTGGTTGATGGCGGAATTATAAATATTTTAAAAAAACTAAAAAGCAAAACTAAACTCACAAAAAAAACAACGGTTAACGAAGCTAAATTGAGTTGTGAGAAAAATTTTAATAGTATCTTTTTTGAAATCACTTTTTCTTAATAACGGTATTCGCATATAAAGATACAAATACCAAAAGAATGTAAAAAATGGAAGTGTAAAAAAGTGCGTAACTAAATTGAAATACCAATAAGTAAGCAAGAATAGCCCCAATTGTACTAATAATAAAAAATAAAATAGCAATTCTTTTTTCTGTTATTCCTTTAAAAAATAAATGATGCGTTGTATGATCTTTTCCTCCAATAAATGGAGATTTTCCTTTTCGTATACGGTTAAATACAACAGTAAATGTGTCCGTTAGCGGAATTAAAAAAACTAAAAGCACTAATAAAATATTTATTATTGGCAAACCACCGATTAAATGTGAATTTGGGTTATTCCAACAATTATCTATTCCCATAATAGCAAAAAATAGTCCTAAAAACTGACTGCCTGTATCGCCCATAAACATTTTTGATGGGTGAAAATTATAAACCAGAAAGCCAAACAAAGAACCTAAGACGCCCAAATTTAAAATTGTAGAGTAACTATCAGAATTATATAAAGCGATGTTTAATGAAACAATAAAGGAACCAATAACTATGCAAATTATAGTTGTAATTCCATCCATATTATCTAACATATTAATGGAATTCATAATGCCTACAACCCAAAAAATGGTGATTAAATAATTTACAAATTGATTTTGAAAAATGACAACACTATGCCCTGAAAAAATAACTATAAAGGCGCAAAAAACCTGAGTTAAAAATTTAAGTAAAGGTTGCGTATTAAAGGCGTCATCTGCTAAGCCCATCAAAAAAGCTAAGGTTGCAGCAAGCAAAATCCCAACAATTTGCAAGTTAAATCCAAAATTACTGTGTGGTAACAGAAGCGTAAAAATAAAAGAGAATAAAAAAACGAGATAAAAAGAAATTCCCCCTAATGCAGGTTTAGCATTAGTATTCCATCTGGTTTGAAAATCATCTTTATTTCTAATACCAAGCGTTTGAGCAAATCGTAAAAGAATATAATTAATTAGCAACGAAAAAATAAAACAAAGAAAAAAAAGTGAAGTAAATATAATCGGATAATTAAATACCATGTTAAAAATTACTTACGAAACTTTTGAAAGTTTTCCCTTCCATATCTTTGGGAGAGAGTACCGGTTTTTCGAAATTCCAAATAATATTTAAGTCTTTATCATTCCAAAGCAAACAATCTTCGGCGGCTTTATTATAAAAATTAGTGCACTTATATGAGAAAATTGTATTGTTTTCTAAAGTTAAAAAGCCATGCGCAAAACCCGGTGGTACATACATCATCCATTTATTTTTTTCGGTAAGTTCTAAAGAATACCATTCGCCATAAGTTTTAGAATCTTTTCTTATATCTACAACAACATCTAATACACTGCCCGTAATAACTCTCACTAATTTCCCTTGAGCGTGAGGTGGATTTTGAAAATGTAATCCTCTTAAAACTCCCTTCTGCGAGAGTGATTGATTGTCTTGAACGAATTCTAAATTTAAACCCGCCTGAATAAACAAATTTTTATTATAGCTTTCAAAAAAATATCCTCTGTCATCCTCAAAAACTTTGGGCTTAAGAACCATTAATCCTTTCAAATTTGTTTCAATAACTTCCATTAATTCATATTCTTTTTAGATCTTTTTAAAAACTTCTCATCATCACTATAATACCCATTTCCATAGCCATAACCGTAGCCATAGCCATAACCATAATTATAACTGTAAATTTTCTTGCTAACATCTACATCGTTTAATACAACAGATAAATTATGAATTTTTGATTCGTTTTTTAATCTATCTAAAATCTGTGTGAACATTTTTTTAGAGTATCCTGCTCTAAAAACATAAATAGGATAATCGGCCATTTTAATAGTCTCAATCCCATCGGTTACTAAACCTACAGGAGCATTATCGATCACAATAAAATCAAATTTCTTTTTTAATTCTGCCACAACTTCTTTTAATTTATTACTTAATATTAATTCTGACGGATTAGGTGGGGATGGGCCTGCGGTAATAAATTTTAAATTAGGCATTGGACTATCAGTATAACATTCTTCAAGAGTACTTGTGCCAGTTAATATAGTACTCATTCCAATATTATTTGTAACACCAAAGCCTTTATGAATTTTTGGTTTACGCATATCTAAATCTATAATAACAACTTTTTTACCGGTAAATGCTAAAATACCTGCAATGTTAATGGCCACAAAAGTTTTACCTTCTCCGCTAATAGTAGAGGTTATCGACACAATTTTTGGTCCAACAGAGCTATCAATAAATGTTAGGTTAGATCTAATAGCTCTAAATGCTTCGCTAATAATTGCCTTTGGATTTTTGTCGACAATTAATTGGGATACCGGAATATCACTTTGATACTTTGGTATTAACCCTAATAACGCAACATTACCCTTGGAATACCTTGTTATATCTTTTAACGAATAAATTTTATCATGAAAAAGATATCTAACAAATACCAATGCTAACGAAAGCATTACCGAAATTAAAACCGCTATAAGTAATGCGTTTTTTTTGTTTGGTGAGACTTTTGCCCCTGACCCTAAAGCTTTTTCTAGAATAATATTTTTTGATACATAACCTGCTTTGGAAATCGAAAATTCTGTTTTCTTTTCAAGCAACATTGTATAGTATTTTTCGCTAATTGAATACAACCGCGTTAATCGCGAAAACTCTACTTCATCTTCTGGATTTTGACCAATTTGTGATCTAAACTGACTTGATTTTTCAAGTAGGTTTTTATATTTTGTTTTATACCTAAGTTTAACAGCGTCTAAACTTTCTAACAATAATTTGCGCTGATTCTCTAATTGATAATTTATTTGTTTAATGTTTTCTGAATTTGGAGTAACAGCATACAATAGATTTTCCTTATCAATTAAAAGTTTTTGAATTGTTTGCGTAATATCTTTTATAAGGTTTTCATATTCGGTTCCTGATATGAGTGAAATAAGTTGATAGATATCTACACCCTTATTTTTCCCAATATTATTTTGAATTTCAGTAATGAGTTTTTCTTCCATTTCAACTTTTAATAATTGTTCTTCTACCGAAGAATAACGTAAAAGTTCAGAATTAATTAATAAATCTTTCTCCCCGAATTTTTTTTCTTGTTTAAACTTTTGAAGGTTTCCCTCAGTGTTTTTTAAATCATTAAAAACAACACCAAGTTGAGTATCAATAAATGATAAAATATTACGTGAGCTTTCGCTTTTTCTCTCAACATCGTAAGTTAAATACTCTTCAGTAATAGCATTAATAATATCAGAAGATTTATATTCATTAACATCGGTAACTTTAATTTGAATGGTTTTTGCTAACTCATTAATCATTCTAACATCTAGCTTACTTTGCAAAAGAGCTGTTACAGAATTCACTTCAGAAATTGTAAAATAAAGCGATTTATTTTCATCTGTAATTGTTTTTACAACGTCTTTATTTAATTTAGGATTAATATAAACGTTTATATCAAACTCCGCCGTTTTTAACCACTCATTAATTTTAAATTTAATGGGTTTATTTCTAATTATTAATACGCCGCCTGTTTGTTTTTCATCTAATTCTACATAAATATTTTCACCATAAACCATTCCTTCTTTTGGGTTTATCTTTATAAGATATGGAGATTTATAATAAAGTTCGTTGCTTTTAAATGTTCCTTCGCTAAAATAATTAACACTTATATCTAACTTTTCTACTACCCTTTTTAAAAACACTCTAGATTTAATTTGTTCAATTGCTTCCGCTATTTGGTTGTTGTTATTTTCAAAATTATTTAATTTTAAAATATCGCCTGTTTGAGCATCGTTTATTTGTAATACAGCTTTTGATTCAAAAATTGGTTGACTGTATCTCAAATATAAAAAGGCTAACGAAAATGATATCAAGAAAAAAATGACAATAAAAATTCGACTTTTTACAAACAAAAAAGCAATTACACCAATATCAATATTTGTATTTAACCTCTCGGTTATATCTTTTAATTGATTATTGGTGGTTTCTACCTGTGGGTCTAACATTTTTATTTTATTCTATAAAACTGTACCAGAATTAGAAAAGTAGTCAGTAAAGTTGCAATAGGCGCTAACTCAGTAGCAAGAGTTCTAAATGGTCTGTATCTAGGTTCAACATAAATAATGTCGTTTGCCTGAACCTTTGTATATGCCAAATTCACCCCTTCAATTCTTGATAAATCCATTAAATAAACAAATGGTTTTATATTATTATCCTCATTATTTCGTATTAATTTTATTTTGTAGGCCTTTCCATCTTCAGGTATTCCACCTGCTGTAGCAATAGCCTCCATTATAGTTGTATTATTATTTAATAAAGTTACCACCTTTGCTTGTCCACTGTTTCCAGGAAAAACAATAACACGTTTATTAATTACTTTTAGTGTAACATATGGCTTAACATAAAACTCAGCATACTTTTCCTCCATCAGCTTTTCAGCTTCTTTAATACTTAAGCCAAGAACTTTAATTCTCCCCAATAATGGCATTTTCACATTCCCATCACTTTCAACAATAACATCCAAATCATTCCTAAATATGCCAGTGCCGGTGCTAGCAAGGTCAATTAGTTTAAAACCATCATTAGTAAATACTCTATATTGAACGGCATCGTTGGCGGCTATTTTGTAATCTAGTCTGCTTAAAGAATCTGCTAATTTATCGTAGTTAAAATCTTTTGGCGTTCTTAACATTAAGTTTGACTTGAAAATTTTACATGATGAAAAAATCAAGATAAATGAAAAAAATAGAATAAGGTTTCTCATAAGTTATATACAAATATATTAATTTAAAGGCTACAATTAACAGAAAAAACTAAATTGGATATTCAATTCTTGCATGGTAGATATTCATTAGTCTTTTCTTAAAAATCTTCCTTATTATTGTGATATCTTTAAAAGTTATGTCTGAATTTATAAATTGATTTTGGGCGATTTTAAAATCTATTACACTATCCACTAACTCATTTATCGATAAAACATCATGACTTTTTAAACTTCTAGATGCTGCCTCTACCCCATCTGCCATCATTAAAACAGCCGTTTCTTTACTAAATGGTATTGGACCTGGATATTTAAATTCAGCCTCGTTTAAGAGTTTAGAACCACTTTGCTGTTTCATTATATTAAAAAAATACGCAACCGATGTTGTACCATGATGTGTTCTAATAAAATCTATTATTTGTTCGGGTAATTTATTTTCCTTAGCTAGCTCAACTCCGGCAATAACATGATTAATAATGATTTTGGCACTTTCTAAAGGTTCCATTTCTTGGTGCGGACTATAACCTTTTGCCTGATTTTCAATAAAAAAATTAGGATTCTGTATTTTCCCAATATCGTGATACATTGCCCCCGCTCTTACCAATAAGGTATTGCCCCCAATATAAAAAATAGCTTCTTCGGCCAAATTAGCTACTTGCAAACTATGCTGAAAAGTGCCTGGCACATCTTGAGAAAGTTGTCGCAATAAGGGCTGATTAAGATCGCAAAGTTCTAATAATTTAAAATCAGATATAAATCCAAATATTTTTTCTGTTAAAAGTATAATTGGATAGGCTAATAAAACTAAAACCGAACTTGCTGCAAATTGTACATAAACACTCATTTTCTTAACTAATTGAGGGGTTCCAAATCCAATTTGATAACTCACAAATATTAAAACATAAAACATAAATACTAATGCCGCTGCATTAACAATTTGTTGACGTTTACGCATCTCTGCCACTGCAAATAAAGTACCTATTCCCGATAAAAGTTGCAACAAAATAAATTCAAGTTTATCTGCCATAAATAAACTACACAACAATACAACTACCAAATGTGTAAATAAAGCCGTTCTGCTATCAAAAAAAACTCTTACCAGTATTGGCACCAAAGCAAATGGCAACGCTAACACTAATAACCCATATTTAGAAAAAACATAAGTAGATATTACGGATACTATAACAATTAAATATAAAAAAATAATTTGCTTGTTTTGCCCAAAAATTGGCTTTCTAAAAAACAACAAATAACCCAACAAAACAATAAGAATTAAAGACACCAAAAACCAACTAAAAAATAATTTTATTGGCAGATTATTATTAGCACCACTATTCTGCAAATAAAAATAACGATTAATTAAAAAACGTTTGTTATTTGTTAACGGCTCGTTATGTTTTACAATAGTTTGCCCTTTTAAAATAGCTGTTTTATAAATAGAAACTTGTTCAAGTTTTGAAGTAAGATAAAAGCTTGTTTTTTCCTTATCTAAAAAATAATTGATACTTAAATAATCTACAAAATTTAAATCTTTAATATTATTCTTTATTAGTTCTCCTTTAATAAAATCAACTGCTGTTTTTATTGTAAAAAAATCAAAATAAATGCCTGATTCTGCAAAATTACCTTCTGCTAAAAACAAGGGCTTACTATAAAGTAATGTATCAATACTTTCGATTACACCGCATTTATAAATACTATCAAAAATGGGTTTTAAAATTAAATATCCTTTTTGATTACTACTTTTTAAAAGTTCTAATTCACTTAACTTACTATTCATTTCATCTATCTTCTTCACAAAAAAGAGAGGTGCTTCTTTAGTAATTATTTTTTTTTCGTTTTCAATTTCTTCATCTGATTTCTTTAAGAAAAAATCTTGGTCGGCAATAAGGTCTGCGCTAGCCCAAATAGCATCAAATGAACCAACGCTGTGTCCTTTAACTTCTTTACTCGGAAGTAATGCAGTAATTATAATCGAACAAAAAAGCACAATTACCAATTTAAAAATCAGGTTGTGTTTAGATTGCAAATAGGCCAAAATATTCATCTCTACAAAGAAAGTCTAATTGCTAGTAGTTTATGGTAAAACAAGAAGGTGTTTTTAACAACTGGTTTTTAATAGCTTAACTATTTATAAATCCCAAAAACAACGGGCACTTTATTAATGGCGGGCTTTGCAGATTTATTCCATTCAAATACGCTTTTAGCCTTGAGAAATTGCATTGGACCAGTTATATCTTTCCCAACAAAAACTTGTGTTTCTGGCGCTAAGCTCGAAAGCAGAGCTTCAAATAATTGTTCGTTTCTATAAGGAGTTTCAATAAAAAACTGCGCCTGATGGTGCTTTATAGCAAGCAGCTCTAACTCTTTAATTCGCTTTAATCTTGAGGGCTTATCGATTGGCAAATAGCCTACAAATGCAAAGTTTTGACCATTAAAACCACTAGCCATTATACTTAATACTATTGAACTTGGTCCGGTTAATGGAATAACCTCAATATTTTTTTGATGGGCTAACTTTACTACTTCTGCTCCTGGGTCGGCAATGCCAGGACAACCAGCATCACTCATTAAACCAACATCTTTACCTTCTAAAAGTGGCTGTATTAATTCTAAAACATTATTGTTTTTAGTATGTTCGTTTAATAAAAGAATTTCGGCTAATTCAATTTTAGGATAAGCAAACCATTTTAAAAATTTACGTGCAGTTTTTGCATCTTCTGCAATAAAATTAGTTAGACCTCTTACAATCGTTAAATTAAATTCAGGAATAAAATTATTTACTCCATCATCGCTAATTGGAACTGGCAATAGATATAATTTTCCGTACTCACTCACATTGTAATATTAAATAAAATTTTTTATTGTTACCTTGCGTCATTCAAAATTTAATAACATGTTAGGCCTTAAACTCGAAACAGACCCTCGTTGGGTGAATATAGTTGAAAAAAACATTGAGGAAATCCTAACCGATCATGCTTATTGTGAGCAAAAGGCCGCAACAAATGCCATTTCTATTTTAATCAGCTATTCTTACCACCCTGAGTTAGTAGATGAAATGCTGAGTTTAGCTAAAGAGGAGCTAACGCATTTTGAAATGGTGCATCAAAAAATAAAAGACCGTGGCTATAAATTGGGCTTTGAAAGAAAAGATGAATACGTGCTTGAACTTTATAAATTTATGCGCAAAGGCCATGTAAAAGAAATTGCTTTAATTGACCGTTTATTGTTTTCAGCAATGGTTGAGGCAAGAAGTTGCGAGCGTTTTAAAATATTATCTGAAAAAATAAATGATGCCGACCTTCGCCAATTTTATCACGATTTAATGGTAAGTGAAGCTAATCATTACACCATGTATTTAGCATTTGCAAGAAAATATGGAAATGGTGTAGAAGATGTTAACGCGCGTTGGCAACAATGGTTAGAGCATGAAGCAACCATCTTGAAAAGTTACGGTAAACAAGAAACGATACACGGCTAATTGATAGATTATAATAACATATTAATTATTCAAACCGCTTTTATTGGCGATGCTATTTTGGCTTCGAGCTTAGTTGAAAAACTGCACCGCTATTTCCCTAAGGCAAATATTACCATTTTAGTGAGAAAAGGAAATGAAAGTATTTACGAAAAGCATCCCTTTTTAAAAGAGGTTTTAGTTTGGAATAAAAAGGAAAATAAAATTTCAAATTTATTTAAACTACTTTTTCAAATACGTAAAAATAAATACGATTGTGTTATAAATTGTCATCGTTATGCAAGCTCTGGTTTTTTAACAGCCTTTTCGGGCGCGCATCATACAGCGGGTTACAAAGAAAATCCTTTTTCGTTTTTATTTAATTTTAATATTAAACATCTTATTGGAAACGGCTTGCATGAAACTGAGCGTTACAATCAATTAATTGAAGATTTTACAGACAAAACAGTTTTTAAACCTAAACTTTATCTTTCTGTGTCGGACTTTGAAACGGTAAAACAATTTCAAACTTCAAGTTACATTTGTATTGCTCCTGCATCTGTTTGGTTTACAAAACAATTACCAAAAGAAAAATGGATTGAACTTTGTAATAACACCAACGCTAATACAAACATTTATGTTTTAGGTGCTCCAAATGATTTAGAACTTTGCCAACAAATTCAAAAAGAATCTAAACACACAAACATAAAAATACTTGCAGGCAAATTAAGTTTGTTACAATCCTGCGCGCTTATGAAGGATGCTAAAATGAATTTTGTAAACGATAGCGCTCCTCTACATTTAGCTTCGGCAATTAATGCGCCGGTGACTGCTTTTTTTACTTCAACGGTTCCTGCTTTTGGTTTTGGTCCACTTGCTGATAATTCTAATATAATTGAAGTGGAAGGTTTATCATGTAAACCATGCGGCATTCATGGTTATAAGGCTTGTCCGCAAGGTCATTTTAAATGTGGCTATTTAATGGATTTATCATCTATTAAAAATGACTAAAAATCTCCATTTAAATCATTTATCTTATTCTGGTTATTGTAATGAGTGCAATAAAACACATTCTTTACCTCCAGATAAAGCAATTCCACATTGTGTTGAATTAATGAAACGACTGCAAGCACATTGTCGCATTGATTTTGATATTTCTATTGACAATGCCAACCCTAAATTAACTACACAACATTTATATTCTGTTAGCGGAGGCCAAATGTTTGGCGTTTTAGTTTGTGAGGATGTAAATGGCAACCAAATTATTTTAAAAGCTTTTTCATCTACTCATAATGGTGTTTGGAGTGTTGAAGGATGGGTTGCTCATTTAGCTGATGAAACTAAATTTATGGCTATTGTTAATGAAGGCAATACAGAAATACATCCGTTGACAAGTTACATTCAAACATTAACTAAAACTTCAGAAGAATGGAATGCAAAAATAATTGAAAGAAAAAAAATCTCTCAAAAAATATTATCTCAATTATTAGAACTCTACGAAATAAGCAATTTTAAAAATCAAAAACGTAACATTTCAAATGCGTTTAATATTAAAAAAGGCATTCCAAATGGCACTGGAGATTGTTGTGCACCTAAGCTGTTAAATTACGCCGCAATTCATAATTTAAAACCAATAAGTATAGCAGAGTTTTATTGGGGTAAAGAATCTTTATCTGGCCTGAGAAAAGAAGGTGAGTTTTACTCTTCTTGCAAAGATAAATGCGAACCGCTCCTAGGTTTTATGCTTTGTGGATTAAATAAATAAATCCCCCATTTGGAGTGATTGACTTTTACTTTTCATTTAATACATTTGATATATAAGCCTTAAATTAGATTTCTTAAATCCGCTCAAAAAAATGATAACGCGTTTAATTACATACATCCTATTCTTTTTATCTATAAATTGTGTTGCTCAAAAATATAATTTTGTAAACTGGACAGTTGAAGATGGTCTAATTCAATCGCAAGCCGCCTATATATGTCAAGATAATTATCGTCAACTTTGGATTGCAACCGAAGGAGGTATTAGTAAATTTGATGGTAGAAGATTTACCGGTTACACTTCTCAAGATGGCTTAACCTCAAACAAAGTAACCAGTTTATTGTGCGACAGTAAAGGAAATATTTGGGCGGGCACCAATTATGGCATTTCAATTTTTAATGGCAAAGCTTTTAAATCTATTAAACTTACTAACGATGCATTTAATAATGTTACCAACATGGTTCAAATGCCAGATGAAAATGTTTTTGTAACCAATAATTTAAAACTTTTTAAAATAAATAATTTTATTGGTGAAAAAATAAGCGTTTCAAAAGACACCAACGAAATAATAAGCTCTCTCTTTAAAACAAAAAACAATAACCTCCTTGCCTTTGTTATCGGAAAAGGCTTATACCAATTGCAACAAAGTACTTGGACAAAAATTGCATCCTTAAATGATAATTTAAAAACAAAAAATGTTCGTAAAATATTTATCACTTCTAAAAATGATACTTTATTAGCTACGAATGACGGTCTTTACCAATTAAAATTTGGAGAAATTAAACTTTATAATCTTGGAGAAACCGTTATAAATAATTTAAATGTTTTTTGCATTACCGAAGATGCTAAAAAAAATATTTGGATAGGCGCAGATAACGGGGCTTATAAATTTGATGGCAACACAATTATTCACTTTAATAGTAAAAGTGGTTTGTCAGATAATACAGTCTATTATATTTATAATGATTTAGAAAATAATCTTTGGTTTGCAACAGATGCCGATGGCATTTATAAATTTCGCGAAAACACCTTTACGTATTATGATAAATCATCAGGACTATCTAACACCATCGTTATGGGTGTTGCGCAAACAAGCGATGGCAAAATATACGCAGCTGGCTATGTTGGAGGATTATATAAACTAAATGACAAAAATGATATTGAGCCTTTAAACAATTTAAAAAGTGAATTAGCCGATAGTAAAATCAGTAGTCTGTATGCCGATGATGAAAACAACATTATAATTGGAACAAGCAGCAAAGGCACTTGGGCTTATAACGAAAAAACAGGGCTTAAAAAAATTGAAGACAAAAACAATCCTTCCATCGCACTAAGAGGCGCTATTTGTTTTTTAAAAGATGCGCAAGGCAACCTTTTAATTGGAACACAACAAGGTTTGTATGTAAGAGATAAAAACGAAACCATTAAAAAATTAAAAACCGAAAATTTATTTATTAGCGCATTAAAACAATTTAATAACGATAGTGTTATTGTGGGCACATCAAAAGGCGTGTTTGTTTTGGATGGGAATTATCAATTAACAAGATTAAATAAAGCAGAGTTCAACAATTCATCTGTGTTATGTTTAGCTATACAAAAATCAAATATTTTTATTGGAACAACGGATAAGGGAGTTTTAAACTGGAATTTAAAAACCGATAAAATAGTTAATTACAATACAAATAAAGGTTTACCAAGTAATTTTATTTATAGCATTTATGTATCTGAAAAACGCAAAGCATGGATAGGTTCTGGTTTTGGAATTAGTAATTTACAATTAGATGCTGACGATAATATTTCTGCTATTAAAAATTACGGTCGCTCAGATGGTTTGTTGGGCATGGAATGTAGCCACAACTGTTTATTAAAAGCAAAAGACTCTAGCTTATGGTTTGGAACAACTAAAGGGTTATTTCATTTTAATCCTTATGCCAATATCGAAGAAAAAACACAGCCAATAGTGCTCTTAAAATCTGTAAAATTGTTTTCGTCAGATATAACGGATAGCACTTTGTTTGATAATTCAGAAACATGGTTTAAAGTCCCTAATGGCTTAAAACTGCATTCAACTCAAAATCACCTTACTTTTGAGTTTGGAGCCATCTATTTTACCAATCCTGAAGATGTGTTATTTAAATGCAAATTAGAAGGCATTGATAAGGATTTTACCATCACCAATAATCCATACATTATATATTCTGCTATTCCCCCAGGTAAATACACTTTAAACGTGCAGGCAATTACAAAAAGTGGCGTTATCTCTTCTAACAACATTAATTATTCTTTCGAGATAGAAAAAGCTTTTTATCAAACACGTTATTTTCAATTATTAGTGGTTTTATTATTAATTTCTACCGGTGCTTTAATTACTTATGCGTCTACCAGAAGAAAACAAAAACGTAAAGAAGTATTAGAAAAAATTCGTGAAGAAGAATTTATGAAATTAAGACATCGTACCGCCGAAGATTTTCATGATGAGATGGGAAACAGACTTACACGCATTTCTGTGCTTACCGATATTTTAAACACAAAATTAGAAGCAAAAGAAAGTGATGTTACAAAATTAGTTGGGCAGATAAAAGAAAACACCGCTGCGTTATATAATGGTTCAAGAGATATTATTTGGTCGTTAAACTCTGAAAATGATGGCATTTACCAAATAGCAGAGCATATAAAAGAAATTGGAGACGAATTATATTTAGATAGTAAAATTGATTTTGAATGCACGCATACTATTAAAGCAAACAACCCATTAAAATTAAAATTAGATTATAGTAGAAACTTAATTATGATTTTTAAAGAAGCTTACAGTAATATTTTAAAACATTCAAAAGCCACTGAAGTAAGAGTTAGCATTGAATTAAAAAACAATAAAGATTTAGAGATTAAAATAAAAGATAACGGTTTAGGTTTTGATTCTAACATTCTACAAAAAGGAAATGGCATAAAGAACATGAAAAACCGCTCTGCTAGAATGAATGGAGAAATTTTTGTAAATTCAACATTACAGAAAGGTACAGAAATAAGCATCTCATTAAAAAACATTTTTATTTAATTGCTATGGAAAATAAAACGCCAATTACAGTTGTAATAATAGAAGATGATGAAACCATTAGAACTGGTTATACTTATTTAATTAATGCCAATAAAAATTACAAAGTAATTAATGCATACTCTAGTGCCGAAGATGCTTTGCTAAAATTAAGCGAAGATGTGCCGCAGGTTATTTTATTGGATATAGAATTACCCGGCATAAAAGGAATTGATGCCATACCAAAAATAAAAAGCATACTTCCTAAAGTGCATATAATTATGCTTACTGTTTATGATAGCGAAGAAACCGTTTTTGATGCCTTAACAAAGGGTGCCGCAGGTTACTTAACCAAAAGCAATAACACCGAAAAAATAATAGATGCCATACAAGAAGTAGTAGATGGCGGTGCGCCAATGAGCACCAACATTGCAAAAATTGTTATTAAATCCTTTCACAAAAACCAAAACTCTCCCCTAACCAAACGCGAGACCGAAATTTTAGAACAAGTAGCCAATGGCAAAAGCAGAAGTAAAATTGCCAAACAAATGTTTATAGATTTAGAAACTGTAAAATCGCACATAAAAAACATTTACGTAAAATTAAATGTGCACTCGCGCGAAGATGCTATTAAAGAAGCCAAGGATAATAAATACATTTAATGTACCATCTAAATAGCATGAAGATTAAAAGACTATTAGTTATAAATTGTATTTGCTTTTTTGTTTGCTTTAATCCGTTTAAAGCACAGCAAATTGCTAATTATGTTAGTAATGGTAGTTTTGAGGATCATTACTCGTGTTCAAATTACGCAATAAGCATAGCTAAAGGTTGGCGAAACCTTGATTCGGCAATTTTCGGCAATTCTTTATTTTATAGTACTTGTTACCCAAATGTCCCTTCTGGTGGGCTAACCTATCAGTGGCCAAGAAGTGGTTTAAGTTTTGCGTTTTCATCATTCTTATGCCAACCTCCTCTTTGCTCATCAACTAATAACAGGGGATATTACAGGAATCGACTAAAATCAACATTGCAATCTGGAAAAGTTTATTGTGTTACTTTTTATGTTAGTTTGAGCAACAGCGCAACTTATGGTATAGATGGTGTTGGTGCGTACTTTGGAAATACGAGTATAGATACTATTACTAAAACTGAAATTCCTTTAACTTACCTAGTACCCCAAGTTCAGAATCCAATAAATAACATTATAACCGACACTTTAAATTGGGTATCAGTAACAGGTACTTTCGTAGCTAATGGTACAGAAAAATATATGGTTATCGGAAATTTTAAATCGGATGTTTCAACAAATAAGGTATTAATTAACCCTACAAATTTACCAACAATTTTTGCGGATTTTGGTGTTGACGATGTCTCTTGCATCCCAATAGACCTTCCTGCATATGCAGGCCCTGATATTTGGGGTATTCCAAACAATACAGTTTATATTGGCAGGCAGCAAGACGTCGGAATAGATGAAGCCTGCATGTGGTATAAATTACCAAATACAACAACAGCAATAGATACTTCGGCAGGCATAACGGTTAGCGTTGGTATAACCACCAATACTTATATTGTAAGGCAAGAAATTTGCGGCAACATAAAATGGGATACCGTTGTGGTACATGCAAGCGGGTTAGGAAATGTTGAATTAGAAATGTTAAATGATAAATTGAAGCTGTATCCAAATCCTGCGAATGAAATTTTAAACATTGAGTCTTTCACCTCGAGTAGCGAAGCGTATCGAGACGCACATGTAGAAATATTAAATTCATTAGGGCAATTAGTACAAAAAAATGAATTAGTATTTAAAAATAACGCAACTGCAATTAATACTAAAGAGTTAGCAAATGGGGTTTATGTTTTAAAGATTAGCTCTGTTCTATCTTCTCCCCATTGGGGAGATAAGAGAAGGGCTTTTAGTAAACGTTTTGTCATAAGCCGTTAGCACACACAGTTTAAGGGCCTTTTAAAATTTAGCGTAAGAAAATCTTTATACTTCAAAAGCGTTAGCTTGTGTGAGGATGATTTTCGCCTCTCGCGTAGCGCTTAAATCATCAGATTGAAGAATAAAGATTTTTAGCAAAATTTTAAGAAGCCTTGACTTTTATTCAACTTTTTGTCAAGAAAAAGTTGAGAC
>JAUXZS010000056.1 GCA_030692515.1 Bacteroidota bacterium | reverse complement strand
CTCAAAATAATTGGATTATAAACCAGGCCCAATTAATTAATAACATTAGATTAATCATTTACGAGGTCAGGAATAGAGATAGTTTTGCCAACAAATTATCACTTTTAACTTGACGCGAATTCGATAGCTATCGGGAGCTTTCGATTTTTTGAAGGAGATTTTTATTTTGGCGATGTAGAGGCAGCCAAAATAAAACCATTGTCTTTCTAAACTCTTGTCTGCATGCCGATTCAACTAACCGCAGAGTTTAGACAGCAATTATCTCTGCAAAAAATCAAAACAACATTACGTTGAAAAACTGTGCGCCAATAAAATTTATTTTCTAAATTGACTTTTTGAGGGTTGACTAGTTATATTAGTTTTCACAAACAATTATTTCACAAAAAAATTTTATAAATTAAAAGTGTTTGGTGTAATTCGTGCAATTAGTGGCCGTTTATAAGCTCTCTACAGGTGTACAAACACCATTTTCGCACACATAACATTTTAAACGGTCTTTAAAAACATAAGGTTTGTAAATAGATTTATTTAAGAGCATTCTTAAACACTCTTGCACTCCTTCAATAATACTAGGATGTGGATGCATCATGTCTGCTAATTCTCGTATGCCTTGATTAGTGTGAATTAAATAGGCCACAGCTTGTATTGCACTGCTTGCATGCTCGCCCACAACACGCATACCTAAAATGCGCATACCATTATCGTTGGTAACAATTATTTTAAAAAAGCCTTTTGTTTTTCGCATAGCAATTGCCCGTGCGTTTGTTGTGTAATCTAACTTTACAACTTTATGAGCAATGCCTTTAGCAACACATTCCTGTTCATTCATACCAACGGCTGCAACTTCTGGATTTAAGAACATGATAGAACTAATATTTTGATACGTTAAAGGTTTAACGGTGGGCCCAAACATTCTTACAACCGCATGTCGTGCTTCTCGCTCACCAACATTAACAAGCGCTACTTCGGTAGTAACATCACCTGCCACAAAAATATTACTAATATTTGTTTGAGTATCATCATCCCAAATAGAACCTCTTGAATTTAATTTTACTCCGGCGTTTTCTAGTCCAATATTTTCAACGTTTGCAATACGGCCAATAGAAATTAATGCTTTGTCCACTGTTAACACGTCAGTTTTACCATCTTTATATTCTAGCTCATACTCTACTTTTCCATTCACAATCTCCATCCGTTTTAACGAAGCGCCATGATGAACTTTCGCGTTATTAGCTTCCAAATTGTTTTTTATAACATCGGCAATATCCTCATCCTCAAATGGCAAAATACGATCAGCCTTGTCTATTAAATTTACTTTTGTTGTTCCAAAGCCCGAAAAAATGGTCGCAAATTCGCAGCCAATAACTCCGGCACCAAGCACAACCATGCTTTTTGGAAACTCAGTAAAATTTTTTATGCCATCGCTAGTAACAATTATTTGCTCGTCCGCTTTAATATTAGCCGGTACACGTGGTCGGCTTCCGGTTGCTAACAAAATATATTTTGCACTAACGGTTTTCACAATGTCGTCTTCTTTAGTTATCTGAACTGTATGTTTATCTTTTAAATAGGCAGTTCCTTTATCATAAAACAACAATCGGTTATTTTGTTTTTGTAATAGTTGTAAGTGAACCGTCATTTGGGTTTTGCGTTCAAATACCGCTTCGTTTACAATTTTTGATATATCATCAAATTTTGGGCTATAGTTGGGTATTAATTCTCTAATTGCAGCAATTTTAAGCGATTGCTCCCATAAAGTTTTGGACGATAAAACTCCATCATAAATTCCCGCTCCTCCAATTCGTTTTTTTTCGATTATTAAAACTTTTTTACCAAAATCTATTGCCCTCATGGCACCGGCATATCCGCTGGGTCCTCCTCCAATTACTATTAAATCGTAATGTTCCATATTATAGTTGCAAATTTATTATTTCTTATTTATACCACAATTAATAATGCCAACTAGTTAATTATCAATCCGCTATATAATTTTCTATTTAGAAGAAAATTGTTATTTTTGCAACCCTATAAATTATAGAATTATGAATGATAGCGTTATTTATTTAGTACCTCTTTTAGGTATAGTTGGTTTAATAGTAATGGCAATAAAATCTGCTTGGGTTTCTAAGCAAGATGCCGGTGATAAAAACATGCAGGAATTGGCTGGCTATATAGCCGATGGTGCCATGGCATTTTTAAAAGCAGAGTGGAAAGTATTAAGCATATTTGTAATTTTTGCCGCCGCATTATTAGCTTATTCAGGTACAATTCATGAAGTAAATGGTAAAGAGATTCACTCTAGTTGGATTATTTCAATTGCATTTATAATCGGCGCAGTATTTTCTGCTACTGCTGGGTATATTGGTATGAAAGTGGCCACAAAAGCTAACGTTCGTACTACGCAAGCTGCTCGTACAAGTTTAAAGCAGGCTTTAAAAGTTTCTTTTACTGGCGGAACAGTAATGGGTCTTGGTGTTGCTGGCTTAGCAGTATTAGGTTTAGGTGGTTTATTTATTGCGTTTTTAATGATATTCGCCGATTTAGGTGAAAATACAGTAAAAACTGCCATCGAAGTTTTAACCGGATTTTCTTTAGGTGCTGAATCTATTGCTTTATTTGCGCGTGTTGGTGGAGGTATTTATACTAAAGCTGCCGACGTTGGTGCTGACTTAGTTGGTAAAGTAGAAGCTGGTATTCCTGAAGATGATGTTCGTAATCCTGCTACCATTGCCGATAACGTAGGTGACAACGTAGGTGACGTTGCCGGAATGGGTGCCGATTTATTTGGCTCTTACGTTGCAACAATTTTAGCTACAATGGTCTTAGGTCAAGAGATTGATGCTACTGCTGATAAATTTAATGGTATGTCGCCAATCTTATTACCAATGGTAATTTGTGGCTTAGGTATTCTTTTCTCTATTGTTGGAACTTGGTTTGTTAGAATTAAAGACGATAAATCAAATGTTCAAACTGCTTTAAATTTAGGTAACTGGGCTTCTATGTTAATTACTGTGATAGCTTCTTATTTTATTGTAATGTGGATGTTGCCTGAAACTTTAAGTTTACGTGGTTATGAGTTTACAAATTTAAATGTGTTTTTAGCCATCGTGGTTGGAACAGTAGTTGGTGCAGTTATGAGTATTGTAACTGAATATTACACCGCAATGGGTAAAGCTCCAGTTTTATCAATTATTCAACAATCTTCTACTGGGCATGCCACTAATATTATTGGTGGTTTATCTGTAGGTATGAAATCTACTGTTATTCCTATTTTAACTTTAGCCGCAGGTATAATGGCTTCTTATTATTTTGCTGGTTTATACGGTGTAGCAATTGCCGCCGCCGGTATGATGGCAACTACAGCTATGCAATTAGCAATTGACGCTTTTGGTCCAATTGCTGATAACGCTGGTGGTATTGCAGAAATGAGTCAGTTACCTCCTGAAGTTCGTGAGCGTACTGATAATTTAGACGCGGTTGGTAACACTACTGCCGCAACAGGAAAAGGTTTTGCTATTGCTTCTGCTGCTCTAACGTCATTAGCTTTATTTGCTGCTTTTGTAGGTATTGCAGGTATTGATGCAATTGACATTTACAAAGCGCCAGTTTTAGCCGGATTATTTGTTGGTGGTATGATTCCATTTATTTTCTCTGCATTATGTATTCAAGCGGTTGGTAAAGCTGCTATGGACATGGTACAAGAAGTTCGTCGTCAGTTCCGTGAAATTCCAGGAATTATGGAATACAAAGCAAAACCTGAATACGAAAAATGTGTCGCTATTTCAACTAAAGCTTCTATCCGCGAAATGATGATGCCAGGTGCTATTGCATTAATTACACCTCTTATTGTTGGTTTTATTTTCGGACCAGAAGTATTAGGTGGTTTATTAGCTGGGGTAACGGTTAGCGGCGTGTTAATGGGGATCTTTCAATCTAACGCCGGTGGTGCTTGGGATAATGCTAAAAAATCTTTTGAGAAAGGTGTTTTAATTAATGGCGAAATGTTTTACAAAAAATCAGAGCCACATAAGGCTTCTGTAACTGGTGACACTGTTGGTGATCCATTTAAAGATACTTCAGGACCTTCAATGAACATCTTAATTAAATTAATGAGTATCGTATCCTTAGTAATAGCGCCTTATATTGCTGTTACTGGTGGCGGACCAGAAGGTTCATGTTGTATTAAAGAAGAAATTATTAAATGTAATATTAACGGACAAGAATATACTTGCACAAGCAAAGCACAATGCGATAGCATTATGACTGCAAACATGAAAGATATTGCCGAACTAAAAGGTAATTTTATTGTAGACGGCGCGCATAGTTCTGTTGCGTTTAGCGTTAAACATATTGTAACAGACACTAGAGGAACTATCAACATTGATAGCGGTAATGTTAATCTTGACAATGCTAATGGTCCAAAAATATTTATTCGTTTAGATATGACAAGTTTAAATACACAAAACTCATATCGCGATGGTCATTTAAAAGACAAGTCTGAATTTTTTGATGTAACTAAAAACAAAAAAGCAATGTTTGAAGCTACTACTGTAGAAAAGATATCTGAGCCAGGTAAATATTCTTATTTAGCCAAAGGCAAATTAACTTTAAAAGGTGTAGCAAAAGATATTGAATTACGTTTTAATTATATTGGTCTTTCGTCTCAAGAATGGGAAGGCAAAAAAGTTGACGTAGCCGGATTTGAAGGCGAAACAATTATTAAGCGTACAGACTTTGGAGTTGGCGAAGGTGGTGGAGTTGGAGAAGACGTTAAGATTGAAATTACGTTAGAGGCTAGTCAAGAAAAAAAATAATTTTTACTACATTTAAAAAACTAAAGCCATTCAACAACATTGAATGGCTTTTTTTATTGTGGTGCCATGAGGTGAGCCGAAGGGTGTTTATCCGCATTCAGGGTGGGTGCGAAGCGAGCCTGTAATTCGAGAAATAATTTTTGTTTTGAATAACTAACAATATCCATTAACTTTGAATTATGCAATTAAACCCTACACTTTTTTGGGATGTAGATTATAATAAGATCCATTGGGATAATAATTACCAATGGGTAATTTGTCGCGTTTTAGATAGAGGTACTTTAGAGGATTGGCAACAAATAAAAGCCTATTATGGCCTCGAAAAAATTATTAGCGCCACAAAAGCCACTAACTACATATCAAAAAAGAGTGTTTATTTTTTAAGTGCTATTTACAATATACCTTTAACCGATTTTAAATGTTACAACTTAATGCAGTCTCAGCCCGAACATTGGATTTACTGCGCTTAGTAGGTAAACAAAAATGTTTAAGCGATTTTTATTTAGTGGGTGGCACGTCGTTGGCGCTACAAATCGGACACAGGTTATCATACGACTTTGATTTTTTTAGCGCCAAAAAAAGCGATTTGTTTTTGGTAGAAAACGAATTATTGCAATTACCCAATGTTGTTTTAAAAAACACATCTGAGTATGCTTTGTTTATGGAAATTGAAAACGTAAAATTGGATATTTTAAATTATCCATATCCTTTTTTAGCAGAACCCATTTTGTTTGAAGGCATTAAACTTGCCAATAAAGAGGACATTGCCGCAATGAAATTAAAAACGGTAATGAACAGAGGATCTAAACGTGATTTTTACGACATTTATTTTTTATTGCATGATTTTACTCTGCAAGAGATGATAGACTTGTTCGAAAAAAAATATAAAAACATTAACAAGTTTGCTGTTCAGCGCAGCTTGGTGTATTTTGAAGATGCCGAGCATCAAGAAGATATTGTTTTATTGAAAGAAAAAACGTTAACCTGGCAACACGTAAAACAAACCTTGATTAACGAAGTAAAAAAAATGGTATAAAGAATTTTTATTAGAATAATCTGGTAATCGAATTATTAAAGAATAAACTACACACTCATTATTTTGAATAAAAAAATAATACTAAACAGTTTTTTACTGGCCCTGCTTTTCACCCAATGTGCCGCGCCTGAAACTATAGATAACAAAGCTATTAAGGTGGTTAAACAATTTAATAGCCAGTGTCCAATGATGATTGACGCCGAAACTCGAATGGACGGCATAGAAATAAAAGCGGGAAATACAATTGTATATATTTATACATTAATAAATTTGCAGGTTGAAAATGTAGACACTTCTAAATTTAACGTAGCAGTTAGGCCGGGAATTATTACTACCATAAAAACAAATAAAGAGTTAGATGAATTAAAACGAATTAATTCTAATTTTGAATATTATTATAAAGATAGAAACGGTAAATTTATTTATTCATTTGTAATTACACCAAACGATTACAACATTTAAAAAAACCATGACAAAAACAGATATCGAAAAAATATTGTTTATAGACATTGAAACGGTTCCATTAGTTTATAAATACGATGAGTTAGATGAAAACACAAAAGAACTCTGGAATAAAAAATGGCAATACAATAAAGAAGTGTCTGCCGAGCAACAATACAATAAGGCAGGTATTTATGCCGAGTTTTCGAAAGTTGTATGTATTGGATTAGGTTTTTATAATCAAAATAAATTTAGAGTAAAAACAATTTCTTCTAACAATGAAGTTGACATCTTAAATCAGTTTGCTGATCTTTTAAAATCGCATTTTAATACTTATAGTCATTTATTATGCGCACACAATGGTAAAGAGTTTGACTTCCCATTTTTATGTCGCCGGTTTTTAATTAATAATTTAAGTTTACCAAAAACCCTGCAAATTCAAGGCTTAAAACCATGGGAGGTAAAACATATTGACACTATGGATTTATGGAAATTTGGAGACGTTAAAAATTTCAGTTCTCTTAATTTGTTAGCACACGTATTTGGTATTCCTTCGCCGAAAGATGAAATAGATGGAAGCATGGTTAGTAAAACTTTTTACGAAGAAAAAAACCTCGAAAAAATTGCCAAGTATTGTCAAAAAGATGTAATTACACTTGCAAGAGTTTATAATCGTTTTGTTGGTTTAGGAAATTTACCAGATGAAGATATTATTTTTGTGTAACTTTATAAAAGTTGAAACAAAAAATGCTTTTCAGTTTTTAAATAAATTTAATTAAGCTCTTAAATATGGTGCCTCGTATAGCAATTATTGGTAGCGGAAGTTGGGCAACAGCACTAGCAAAGTTACTCTTAAACAATACTTCAAAAATTAATTGGTTTATTCGTAAACAAGAAGATATTGATTTGTTTATTGAATACAAAAACAATCCTAAATATTTAAGTTCTGTAGATTTTGACATTACAAAAATATCTTTTTTTGATTCAATTTCTGATTGCATTAAAAATTCAGACTATATAATTCTTGCCATTCCATCAGCATTTTTACACACTTCTTTTTTAAATTTAAAAGAAGAAGATTTTAAAAACAAAATCATTTTTTCCGCCATCAAAGGCATTGTGCCCGAACATAATTTAATTGTTGGCGAATATTTAAATACTATTTACAATGTTCCCTTACAAAACATTGGCGTAATAACCGGCCCATGTCATGCAGAAGAAGTGGCAATGGAAAAACTCAGCTACCTTACTATAGCATCGCAAAACACAAATAACGCAACCATTTTAAGTAAATTACTAAACTGCCGCTATTTAAAATCATCGGTAAGCGATGATATTTATGGCACTGAATATTCCGCAGTTCTAAAAAATGTGGTTGCTATTGCAGGTGGTATTAGTCATGGTTTGGGTTATGGCGATAATTTTTTAGCGGTGCTTATAAGTAATGCCATCCAAGAAATAAAACGGTTTGTTGATGCTGTTCATCCAATAAACAGAGACATAAATGCCTCTGCCTATTTAGGTGATTTGTTAGTTACTGCTTATTCTCAGTTTAGTCGAAACAGAATGTTTGGCACCATGCTTGGGAAAGGATATGGTGTTAAGCGCGCTCAATTAGAAATGAATATGGTGGCCGAAGGGTATTATGCTGTAAAATGTGTGCATGAAATAAACAAAAGCCACAACATTCACATGCCAATTACAAATGCTGTTTATAATATTATATACAAAAACAACGACGCCAGAAAAGAAATAATTGAATTATCTAATCTATTATCCTAATAGCATTGAAAAATTTTGCGCTAATAATTTCGGTACTAATGCACCCATTATTAATGGCAACTTATTTGTGTCTTTTATTTTTCTTTGGCGTAAAAAATACAGTTTATGATTACTTAACCCCATTTGAAACAAAGTGGCGCATTTCTCTTATCGTATTTTTTTTCTCCTTTGTTTTTCCTTTACTTAACATTTATATTTTAGTGAAACTTAAAAAAATACCAAATTTAATGCTCTCGCATCAGCAAGACAGAACATATCCCTATTTTATTACCACCCTGTTTTATTTTGGTTTATTTTATTTATTAATGGATGTAAATATTTGGAATAGTGTTAAACTATTTATTATTGGAGGTGCTATTTCTATTTTACTTACAACATTAATTAATTTAAAATATAAAATAAGTGCTCATATGGTGGGTATTGGCGGGGCACTTGGGGTTTTAATTTCTGTATCCTATTTAATACAATTTAATATGACGCCTTATTATATTGGCACAATAATTATTGCTGGTGTAGTTGGTTTTGCTCGTTTATTTTTAAAAGAACACAAACCCTCACAGGTGTATTTAGGATTTCTGTTGGGCTTAGTTGTACAAACAAGTTTGTTTTTTGGGTTACAAAAAATTATTTTTATTTAAATTGACACTATTTTGAATTTAGTAATTGGTGCTACAGGTATTTTAGGGAGTCACGTTGTTTTAAAGCTCTTGCAAAACAACGAGGTGGTTATTGCATGTAAACAAAAAACCAGCGATATAAAAAAAGTAGAAAAACTTTTTTCGTATTACACAGCTGATCCAAAACAATTATTCGAAAAAATTAAATGGGTAGATGTTGATGTTACAGATATCTATTCTATAGAAGCAGTGTTGGAAGGAATTACAACAGTATATAACTGTTCTGGATTTGTATCATTTGATAAAAACGATAGAGAAAAAATGTTTTTGATAAATGAAACTGGTACGGCAAATGTCGTTAACGCATGTCTATATAAAAAAATTGATGCTTTATGTCATGTAAGCTCTATTGCAACAATAAATAATTTAGATTACACAATTCCCTTAAACGAAACTGTTTTTTGGAAATCTTCGGGTAAAGAAAGTGATTACGCTATTAGCAAGTATAATGGCGAAAGAGAGGTTTGGCGTGGCATTGAAGAAGGTTTAAATGCTGTTATTGTAAACCCAGGTGTAATTTTATCTTCCGGTTTTTGGAAGCAAAGCAGTTCAAAATTATTTGATGTGTGCTATAATGGAAACAAATTTTACACCGAGGGATTAGCAGGTTATATTGGTGCCCAAGATGTTGCGTCCAGTATGATTTATCTGATTAATAAAGGTTTGTTTTCAAATCGCTATGTTTTAATTGAAGATAATTACTCTTTTAAAACTATTTTGGATTTAATACAAACGCATTTAAAAAAACAAAAGCCAACGATAAATGCAACCAAAAAAATGCTTGAATTTGCGAGAATAATAGACGCCATTTTTTGTACATTTTCTAAAAACAAACGCAAAATTACTAAGCCAATAATAAATTCTGCATTTAATAAGCAGCTTTTCTCAAACGCTAAAATTAAAGCCATTATTCCATCTCCTTATGCGTCTCTTAACCAAGTGATTGAGAAGGTTTGCGCTGACTATCTAAGCGACAAATCAGCCAAATAATGTAAAACCTTGTATACCAAGCGATAAAAATTATTTTTTATCAATTAAATTTTGGTTTTTGTAGATTAAATACATAATTTAGTCTATTATTTAATGAAAATTTAACAAATAACTATGCATATTGCAATTGCCGGGAATATTGGGTCAGGGAAAACTACATTAACATCGTTATTAGCGAAACACTATAAATGGCATGCTCATTACGAAGACGCTGATGATAACCCTTACTTAAATGATTTTTATGAAGAAATGCAGCGTTGGTCGTTCAATTTGCAAGTGTACTTTCTAAACACAAGATTTAATCAAATTTTAGATATCAGAAAAGGTAAACACTCAGTTGTTCAAGACAGAACAATTTATGAAGATGCTTACATTTTTGCGCCCAATTTACATGCAATGGGTTTAATGACTTCTCGTGATTATGATAATTATTTTTCATTATTTAAATTAATGGAAAGCTTAATAAAAGCGCCAGATCTAATTATTTACTTAAGAGCGAGTGTGCCAACTTTAGTAAAACAAATTCAAAAACGCGGAAGAGATTACGAAAACAGCATTCGTTTAGATTATTTAAAAAGATTGAATGAGCGTTATGAAGCGTGGAGCACCTCTTATGAAGCTGGAAAAATATTAGTGGTAGATGTTGATGATATTAATTTTAGTGAAAGTAAGGAGGATTTTGGTAAAGTAATTAGAATGATTGATGCTGAATTAAATGGTTTATTTAAATAATTGAGTTTGACCTTAAATAAAGAATCAGAGTTTTTTGATCTGCAATTTACTAAGCAGGTAAAAAAAATTACACAATCTGGCCAATTAATATTAGCCTATGATGGTGTTTTGAATAATGAAACCATCTCAAAGATTGAAAATGAGATTGAAAATAAAATTCTTGAAAAAGGTTTTCCAAAGCAGGTTGTAAAGAAAGTTTTTTTTATTTGTGTTGAGTCACTTCAGAACCAATTGCTTCACGGCCACAAGGACGATAAAGGCTCGCAGCACAACTTTTTTTTATTAGCCAATTCCGAAAAATACGTTACTATTATTTCCGCAAACTTAATTAATACAAGTTCGGTTGAAAAAGTAAAAAGTCAAATAGAAAAAATAAATTCCTTCGATGATCCTGCAGCTTTAAAAGCATTTTACTTAGAGCATCTTGAAAATAACGAATTAAGCGATAAAGGTGGTGCCGGCTTAGGATTTATTACAATTGCCATGAAAAGCGGAAATAAAATCACTCCTCTTTTTGAAACCATAAATGAAAAATACTCTTTATTTTTATTAGAGATAAAAATAAATCTAGAGTAAGCGAAAAAAATGTCGCAAAGTCAACAGGCAATCTTATTTTTAGCGTCCTGGTATCCCACACCACAAAACAATAATCATGGCGTTTTTATTAAAAATCATGCCCTTGCATTAAGTAAATACTCTCCTGTAATTGTTATTTACGCTTACTCATCCAAAAATCCCACTCAAAAAAATATTCAAAAAAATAAAAGTGGAAATTTTGAAGAATGGTTTATAGAATATAAAAAGGAAGATTCAAATGTTCCAATAGTTTCTTCCATTCTAAAACTAAAGCGCTTTAAAGCCGCGTACAAAACTCTTTTAAAGGAATTAATTCGCTGTAACATTTCCATTAAGGCAATTCAATTAAATACAATTTTTTCCGCTTCAGTTGCCTTACCGCTTTTTCAAAAACATTTTAAAGTTCCTTATACAATTGTAGAACATTGGAGTGGTTATTTACCTGAAGATGGAAACTACAAAGGAATTATCCAAAAATATTTTACTAAAAAAGCTGTTGCATCAGCATCAAAAATATTTTATGTTTCTGAAAAGCAAAAACAAGAAATGCTTAACAATCATTTATTGGGAGATTATGAGCTGTTGTATAATGTTGTAGACACAAAAATATTTCAAGAAAATAAAAATGTAAAAAGTCATAAACCAATATTGCTACACGTTTCTTCGTTAATAGAAAAAGAAAAAAATATTTCAGGAACTATAAACGTAATTCAAAAATTACAACAAGCCAATTATCAATTTGAATTTATTATCGTTGGCGGAAACGAAAACTTGATTTCACATTTCAAAGAAAAAGCAAATCGGTTAGGGCTTATTAACACCATTTTTGTAGGCGAAAAAACACAACTAGAAGTTGCTGCAATTATGCAAAAAGCAAACGCCTTAATTTTATTTAGTAATTACGAAGGTATGCCAGTAGTTGTGTTAGAAGCTCTTGCTGTAGGCGTACCTGTATTCGCAAGCCGCGTCGGACAACTACCTTATTTAATAACTCCCGAAATGGGACAATTAGTAAATGCGGGAGATGAAAAAGAGTTAGAAACTAAATTGAAAGAATTTTTAGAGGGCAAATTAAAATTTGACTCAAAAAAAATGATAGATTTTATTGCCGAAAATGCATCGCAAGATGTTGTTGGTAAAAAATTGGCAGATTATTATTCAACACTGTGTTCTTCAACAAACTTGGTTAACTCTACAAATTGAGCAACAGATAACTGCTCTGGCCTTTTGTCTAATAATGGATGACGTATTTCATTATTATTAAACAAAGTTCGAACCGAATTACGAATTGTTTTTCTGCGTTGATTAAAAGTTGTTTTAACCACTTTTTTAAAAAGAACCTCATCGCAATCTAATTTTTGAACAGAGTTTCGCGTCAACCTTATTACCGCGCTTTTTACTTTTGGTGGTGGACTAAATACATTTTCATTTACTGTAAATAAATATTCGATGTCGTAAAAAGCTTGTAATAACACGCTCAAAATTCCATAAACTTTTGAGCCCGGCTTTTCTGCCAAACGCATCGCAACTTCTTTTTGAAACATGCCAACTACATAATCAACACTATTTTTATTCTCCAAAACTTTAAACATTATCTGACTTGAAATGTTGTAAGGAAAATTTCCAATTACATTAAATTTTTGTCCGGCTAATTTTTGAAGATCGGTTTCTAAAAAATCTGCTAAAACAATTTTATCTTTTTTTTCAGGATATTTTGTTTTTAAATATTCAACAGATTCTCTATCAACATCCATAGCCAAAAAATTATCTACGTTGTCTATTAGAAACTGCGTTAAAACGCCTGTGCCAGGGCCAACCTCAATAATGAATGATGTTTTATCTTTTTCTAATAATGCTTCAACCGTATTTCTTGCGATATTCTCATCAATTAAAAAATGTTGGCCTAAATGTTTTTTTGCTCTTACTGGTTGCACGTTACTTAATTTTATTTATTCTGTTTTTTTCCACCTAATGCCATCAAATATACTTTTATTAACTCGTCTAAGTCGCCATCTAAAACGGCCTCTGCATTTGTTATTTTTAATTCTGTTCTATGATCATTAACCATTTTATAAGGATGCAAAACATAACTTCTTATTTGAGAGCCCCACTCTATTTTCATTTTTCCATCTTCAACAGCCTGTTTGTTTTCGTTACGCTTACGAATTTCTAATTCGTATAATTGCGACCTCAACATTTTCATAGCTAGTTCGCGATTACCCAACTGAGAACGTTCTACTTGACAAACAACTACAATACCAGTTGGCTTGTGCGTTAATTGCACTTTACTTTCAACCTTATTAACGTTTTGCCCTCCTGCTCCACCGCTTCTTGATGTAGAGATTTCAATATCGGCTGGTTTAATATCAATTTCAATCGTATCGTCAACAACAGGATAAACATAAACAGATGCAAAACTAGTATGCCTTTTTGCATTTGAATCAAACGGACTAATTCGCACCAAGCGATGAACGCCATTTTCTCCTTTTAAATATCCGTATGCAAAATCTCCTTCGATTTGGATAGAAACAGACTTAATGCCGGCCATATCGCCTGCATTATAATCTAATTCTTTTACTTTATACCCGTGCTTTTCTGCCCACATTAAATACATACGCAGCAACATGCTTGCCCAGTCGCAACTTTCTGTACCACCAGCACCTGCATTAATTTGAAGGATGCAATCTAGTGGATCTTCTTCACCTCGAAGCATATTTTTAAACTCTATATCTTCAAGATTTTTTAACGTGGCGTTGTACTCCGCTTCTGTTTCTTCTTCAGTAGCATCTCCACTTTTATAAAATTCATACAAAGTGTTTAAGTCATCTAACTTCAAATGCAAATTATCGTAAGCGCTAGTCCACGCTTTAATTTGTTTTACTTCGTTTAAAGTTCTTTCTGCTTTTTTAGAATCGCTCCAGAAATTAGGGTCTAGGGTTCTTTCCTCTAGTAATTCGAGATCGTGTTTTTTTCTATCGTAGTCAAAGAAACCCCCTCAACGCGATACTGCGATCATTCAAGTCTTTTAATTGCTCATTTGTAAACATGTAACAAAGATAATAAAAAATTAAGAAACTGTTTTTTTAAAAGGCCAAAAAAACACGTAAGCAATAATCATAATTAGTCCAAAGCCTACAAGCCCCATTATAAGGGCAATGTATAAATGAATAAGGATTCCCAAAATCAGAAATGGCACTTTGATTTTGTTTATCCAAATTATAACAGGAAAAAATAATTGATAAAAAAGCACCAAATAATTAATAAAATAGTCAACAAAATTATTGGTTGAAATTGAATTTGAAAATAAATTATAATAATCCACATAATTAAGCTTAATTATTGCAACGCCATTTAACCAATCTGAACTATTAAGTTTTGCAATAGCCGCAATTAAATACACTAAATTTATTTGGATAATTATAGCTGTAACTCCAAAATTGTGAAAACACTTTGATAGAGCATTTTGCCAAGTTAAATTAGTAATGTTTGATTTTGAAAGAAAACAATTAAAAAATAAAAATTGATTTAATAAATAATCTCCGCCAGTTAATGTTGGGTAAATTTTATTTTGAATATTTAATACTAATATCCAAATTATAAACTCTAACAGAAATGGAATTTTTCTTATAAAATAACTCAAAGTTAAAAATCCCAACAAACCAATAATAAAAAAGTAACCGGCATTTGTAGAAGAATTATTATAAAGCAAAAAAGCAATATTTTTCATTGTTCCTAAAGAATATGGGCGAATGTATGCGATTGCATTTTCTCCAAAAAAAAGCTGGTAATAAAATAACCAATAGGCGGCTTTAATCGCAATAAATAAATACAATAATTGTTTAAACTTAAGTGTTTGCCTACTTAAGTTGTATTCCGCAAAAAAATATGAAACTACCTTTTTCAAATAGGATTGGTATTAATTAGCTAAATTTAGATGTTTATTTATACTTTTTGTCTGTTTTAAAAAATAAAATTTGGCTTTTTCTGCTATTTGCAGCAATCATTCTTTTATGCTTCTTTGAAGCTAGAGGTAAAAGCGATTTCTATATTTTTTTATCGGCAACTGGCGATTTGATTAGAGGTGCAAATTTTTACGAAAATAAATACGAAGATGGTTATCATTATTTTTATTCTGTATTATTTGCTTTGCTTTTAAAACCTTTTTATTATCTACCCTTCTTTTGGGTAAAGTTTTGTTGGTTGTTTTTTAATTCATTAATTTATCTTAAGCTGTTTCAATTGCTCATTAAGAGCAAATTAGTTGCTATGCTAAATGAAAAGCAGAAGGGGATTTTTATTTTATTGGTTTTTATTTTTTCTCTCCGCTTTTTTTTAGGCAATATACATAGCTCACAAATAACCATTTTAATACTTGGCTGCAGTGTTTTTGGATTGTTTTTTATATCAAACAAAAAACCAATTTCAGGGGCTGCAATTTTGGCTCTAGGCATTAATATTAAATTATTACCAATTGTATTTTTGCCTTATTTAATTTACAGAGGATATTTTAAAGCCTTCTTCTTTACAGTTGTGTTTTACTTTATTTATTTATTTGCGCCATCCTTATTTTTAGAACACAACTATAATATCTCGTTATTAAAAACTTGGCTTGCATTAATAAATCCAAGTAATCAAAATCATGTTTTAGATGTTGAAGAAAGAAGTTTCCACGGTTTATCTACTTTGTTATCTACACTACTTGTAAAGGAAGTGCCTGATGTATATGCTCTGCCATTAAAAAGAAATATTGCCAATGTTACGCTGCCAACTTTATCTGCAATACTATTGTTGATTCGTTTATTATTAGTTGCTTTTACTTTATATTTTTTAAAATTAAAACCCTTGGTTAAAGCAAAAAATTATTGGCAACAGAGTATCGAAATAAGCTATATGCTTTTACTAATTCCTTTAATTTTTCCTCATCAACAGCATTATGCATTTTTATTTATGGTGCCCGCATTCGCAATTATTCTACTTTATCTCATGTTGAATTATTCTGGAATTTCAAAAAACAAAAAAATAATTATTATGGTTTTACTTGTTTTAATTTATTTAAGCGCCAACTTAAAATTATTGCTTGGTACATTTAATAATTATTATGAGCATTATAAAATATTAACCTATGGGGCATTGCTACTAATTCCATTATTGGTTTGGATTAATAAGCAGATTAAATTTAATAAAGTTGAGTTCTTTTAGCTCTCAGACCATCAATGCTTTAAAACCTTTATGGTCCATAAATCGTTCTTGAAAATAAAACGATTTATTCTCCCTTTGCAAAAAGGGAGTTGGAAGGATTTATTGAAACAATTTATTTTCAAGATTCCTAGAAAACTAATTACCGATTCTTTAACAAAGTCACATGTCCATAATGGATCTCTTCTTTTTCTGTGACTACATTTTTAAATGTAATGCGCCAAACATAAATATCTTGCTTACATTCCTGCGATTTATAATACCCATTCCATCCCTGTTTTGGATTATTAGTTTTAAATAATTTCTCGCCCCATCTATCAAAAATCTCAAACTCATAATTTACTACACCAATAGCAATTGGCATAAAATAATCATTCATCAAATTTTCATCAGGTGTAAATGCATTGGGTATCCAAAAACGGAACTCCGGTAAAATTTTTACAACTTGCGAAATCGTATCTGTACATCCAAAATTATTGGTAACAATTTGCTCGATTAAATAATTTCCATACTCTTGATACGTGTGTTTTTCATAAGGAAAAACCGAACTATTTCCATCACCAAAAAAATATTGCCAATATAACACATCCCAAGACGCCATGTTGTTGATGGTTATTTCAGGATCAAAAATAGATGTAACCTGTGGCGAAAAAGAAAAACCTGCAAAGGGTGAAGGATTTACGGTTACATTATTAACCGAAACCATACTTGTATCAATACAAATACTTTGGGTCATAACAGTTAAGGTAACACCATAAACACCTGGCGGACTAAAAACTTGCACGGGTTCATAAGCGGTTGAAGAATTGCCATTACTAAAATTCCATAAATAACTCAAAGGTAAATCGCTACTGCTACCATTGCTGAAAGCTACGTGTGCAGGGTCACATAAGCTGGTAGGTAAATTATTTATTTTTGCGTTTGGTCTTCCAATTATTCTAATACTATCAATAAAAGAATCAATGCATGTAAATTGCTTAGCGATGAGTTTAACAAAAAACTTACCGGGGTCGGTAAAAACAATATTTGTTGGGTCTTTAAGTGTTGAGGTACTTGGTGTTGCAGATGAAGTAAAATTCCAATTAAAAGTTGTCTGAGGAAGATATACACCATTGGCGGTAAAACTAAAAGAGTTTCCTTTTAAACACTGTTTGTCGTTAGGAGGGAAATTTATTGTTAAAGGCGGGTAAACATAAAATGTTTTTGTTGAGGTATCAGCACAAGGTTTTCCCGGATTGGCAATTAGAGTTACAACGTAAGAGCCTGTATCTGCATAAGTATAACTTGGGCTAAATAAACTTGAAGTATCTGATGTTAAATTTGGAACTCCAAAATTCCAAGAAAAAGTATTTCCTCCAACGCTTTGATTCACAAAATTAAACGTGTTGCCCTGACATTTAGAAAGCTGCGATTGAACAGCGCTTAATATAGTGACGCTGCAGGTTACAACATTTATTTGAAAATCGCGATAGTGTGTATTTATTAATTGGTTTCCTCTAAATTCTTGAACACAAATACCAAATACCCATTGCCCGTTCATGTTTGGAGTCCCCGATAACATACCCGTTGTAGGATTTATTGAAAATGCAGGATTACTGGCAATCGGATAACTTGAAGTGTATGGAGAAGAGAAAAGAACAGATGCGTAAGGCGGAGGAGCGGCCTCTGTTGGACATGAGGTTGGCGGATTTGGACAGGAATTACTAACACCTGAAGGGGCCCCTGCATTTATAACGGCGCAACAACCATCTAAACCTTGAAATGGTGGACAAATTGAATAAACTAAAACATCGCCATTGGGGTCTGTTGCTGAATGATCAAAATTAAATTTTAAACCATTGCATACAAAAATTGGCGGTAAATTTTTAAAGCGAGGAGAGCTATTGGTCACAACTACTTCTGGTCCTGGAATGTGAGTATAATAGGTCGAACCAACATCGCCAGGAGTTACTATGTTTAAAATTGTTCCGTTCCTGCAACATCTTTGGTAAACAATATAATATCCACCTGTTTTTGGTGGAAGATTTAATGTATAAGTATAAATTCCTTGTTCAACACAGACGGTATTTGGTGTTAAAATACACGGATTATTAATTGCCGGCGGAACTATTGTTACAGTTGGAGAACCAATATCATACACACCTAATAAATTTTGTAATCCATCATAAACCGTAATATATGCCGGCACTGCATTTGTTCCTTGCCCGTCAAATGGAGGAATCCCATTAAAGCAATCTCTATAAGCTTTTAACGTTATTCGATAATTTCCCCCGCCTAAATCATCATATATCATCTCACCCCCTACAATATGTGTGGCAGATGCTTTAATAGATAAAAAGCAAATTAATATGCAAAAAAGCTTTTTCAATACACTGAAATCAGTGTTTAAATTACAAAATATAAACCAAATACTAAAAGACTTTTATAGTTGGTACGTTTAATATCATAAATGGTGTTATTCCTCACTTATTTAAACTCTTTTTTGCATATTTTTGTAAGTATATGTTAAAATATTACTTCATACTTTTTTCGGCATTTCTTGCTCAAAAATCTTTTGCTCAGCTATTAGTTGCTCGCGATACTATTACTGTTATCGAAAATAATTATGTTTTAAAAATGCCCTGGGCAAATGGGGTAAATTATTCTAATGTTTCAAACATTGATTTAAATTTTGATGGCAAAAAAGATTTAGTGGTGTTTGATAAAATTAATCAGTTTTCTGTTGGACGTTTTCGTTGTTTCATAAACAACGGCAGCGCTGGTCAAATAAAATATATTGCAGCACCGGATTTAAGTTATAGTTTTCCAAATACAGTTAACTGGGGGGTTTGTTTAGATTACAATTGCGATGGGAAAGAAGATTTATTATGTTCTGTAAACGGCGGCATTAAAGTTTATAAAAATGTTAGTACGCCAAGCCTTGGAATAAATTTTGTTTTGGAAAAAGCTATTGTTTATTCAGATTTTAATCCCCTTGGTGTACCATCTATTGCGCCCTTATACGCAAGTACAATTGGTGTTCCTGGTTTTGCAGATATTGATGGTGATGGTGATATTGATATTTTAACTTTTAGCTCAGGCGGATTTTATTTGGAGTATCATAAAAACATGAGTATTGAAAAAGGTTATGGCTGCGATAGTTTAATTTATCAATTACAAGACGCTTGCTGGGGAAAAATAACCGAACAAAGTTGTTCTGTAAGCTTAAATCAATGTCCACTCAAACCAATTTCAGACCAATTTTTTCCACCAAATAATAAACAACCCCTTCACGCAGGCTCATGCTTGATGTGTTTTGATTCTAACGGCGATAATCTTTTAGATTTAATTATGGGCGATATTTCTTGTAACACAGTACAATATGCTTCTAATACCGGTTCTGTAACAAACGCCGTTATTTCAGACACTACAAAATTATATCCTAATTATCCAAACAAAAATAGCACTACACAAATAAAAATGAATAATTTTCCTTGCACGTATTATGTAGATTGTGATGGCGATGGAAAAAAAGATTTAGTTGCAACACCCAATGCTTTTGGTAGCGAAAATTTTAATAGTCTTTGGTATTATAAAAATGCAAGTACTACTAACACCGTAAACTTTCAATTTGTAAAAAAGAATTTTTTGCAAGATGAAATGATTGAAGTTGGACAAAATTCTTTTCCTGTGCTTTTTGATTATGATGCTGACGGTAAAAAAGATTTACTTATTGGCACTTACGGTTATTATAACACAACAAGTTTAAAAGCGCAATTGGCACTATATAGAAATACAGGAACCTTAGCACAACCAAGCTTTAGCTTAATTACCAGAGATTACGCTTCTATTAGTTTACAAAACTTAAATAACGTAATGCCTACAGTTGGAGATATTGATAATGATGGCGATATAGATATTTGCATTGGCACTTCAAGCGGACAAATACATTGGTTAGAAAATACTGCAGGCTCTGGTAACTTATGTAATTTTTCATTATTTCACGCTAACTCTTTTTCTTTTACAACTAATTCTGCCGCAGCTGCACCACAATTATTTGACATTGATAAAGACGGCAAATTAGATTTAATGATTGGAACAAAAAATGGTAGAATTGCTTATTATAAAAACACCGGTTCGTTAACTGTTCCGGCATACAGTTTAATTACAAACTTTTTTGGAGGTGTAGATGTAAAGGGTGACATTAATTTATATGGAATTGATGGTTATGCAGCGCCGCATTTTTTTAACGAAGGTCCAAACACAAAACTATTAGTTGGTAATGTTACCGGCACTATATTTTATTATGATGTGCCCGCAATAATAACTAACACATGTAATTTAATTGATGCTGATGCTAATAATCTTAACGAGGGTGGACAATCAACTGTGTTTTTTGAAGATATAAACAACGATGGTAAACGCGATTTGTTTGTAGGTAACGGTTCTGGCGGTTTAAGTTTTTTCTCTTCTCTAAACCAATTTGTAGGAATTAATGAAAATACTTTATCAAAAGCTTTCGATAATATTACCCTATATCCAAATCCAACAAAAAATTATTTAAACCTGCGTGTAAATGAATTGGAGTTTGATTCCGGAAAACTTATAATCTATAATATACTTGGAAAAGAAATCGAAGTGTTCGAAATAAACTCCAATTCCCAAAGTTTTCTAATCAAACACATTAGTGAAGGGATTTATTTTGCAAAAATAACTCTAACCCATAATTCACAAACAAAAAGCATTATTAAAAAAATTATTATAGAATAATTGCGCTACTCTTTTAAACATATTTTTTATTTAATAGTTCCGTTTTTTTTGTCTTGTAAAAAAGACGTAGGCTTCGTTAATTATGGGGACTATCCTCATAACATTGGTCAAATCATGGCTTCAAGCTGTTCGGTGCCGGGATGCCATAACGGAAAAAGTTACCAAGCTGCAGGCGGTTTTAATTTAGAGTCTTGGCAAGCAATGTTTTCAGGAACTAGCAGTGGCTCAGCGGTAATTCCATACAGCAGCAAATTTTCATCCATGTGTTATTATATTAATACCTATCCAGAGTTAGGTTTACAAAATTCTCCAACAATGCCACTTAATAAAAAACCATTGTCATACGAAGATGTAAAATTAATTAAAGATTGGATTGATGCTGGCGCTCCAGATATTAAAGGAAACGTTATGTGGGCCGATAATCCTTTTCGAAAAAAATTATATGCCGTAAATCAAGGTTGTGACGTGGTAACTGTCTTTGATAGTCAAACGCAATTGCCTATGCGCTATATTGATGTTGGCACTAAAACAAGTAGTGATACACCACACATGGTTCGTGTTTCGCCGGATGGAAAGTATTGGTACGTTATTTTTATTAATAATAATATCATGCAAAAATTTCGTTGCAGCGATGATAGTTATGTTGGTAGTATTCCACTAACTCCTGCTGCTGCCGGAACAGGTGCTGGTGATGCTATGGACTGGAATACCTTTGTTATTTCTAATGATAGTAAACGTGCTTATTGTGTTTCGTGGACAGCAAGCGGCAAGGTGGTAGCCGTTGATTTAGAGAATAGAAAATTATTGCATTATTTAGGTGGTCAGTATTATCCACACGGCATTGTGTTAAACGCCACAAATGATGAGTTTTATGTGGCGTCTCAAACCGGTAATTTTATTACAAAGATAGATACTGGTTTTTCAAACACCACACCTATTTCTCTAGACAATGGCCCGCTAAATTATAATTCTTCTTTAGACCCTCACGATCTTGTTTTATCTCCAAACAATAATGATGTTTTTATTACTTGCCAAAAAACAAATGAAGTGCGTGTTTTTAATATCCCAAGCACCTTAGTAACAGCAACCATTTCAACTGGGGTTTATCCGCAAGAAATTATTTATTCAGATGCCGCAGATTGTTATTTTATTACTTGCACTTATGATAGCACAACGTTTTCTAATTCTATGGGATTAGTCTCTAGAATTAATGCAAATGGTTATGCCGTTACAAATGTAAAAGTTGGTTTCCAACCTCATGGCATTGCGGTTGACGATTCAAAAAAATTAATTTACGTTGCCTCACGTAATCTTCTTTCTAATGGCCCGGCACCGCATCACACAAGCCAGTGCTTAGGCCGAAATGGATTTATTAACTTTATTGATTTGTTTTCGTTTACTGTTTTACCAAAACGTTATGAGGTAAGCGTAGACCCATATTTTATTTATACTAGACCCTGATGGATATTAACGAAGTTTTAAAAAAACAACCCATTTTATTATTCGATGGCGAATGTGGTTTTTGCAACAGAAGTTTGCTTTATTTTATTAATCACGAAAAAAATAAAACAATGCATTTTGCCCCCTTAAAATCAAAAACTGGCAAAGAGCTATTAGCTTATTTTGAAATAGAAGCAAAAACAGATAGTGTTATTTTAATTAGAGATCATTCTGCTTACATTAAATCGTGCGCGGTGTTACGCTTAATGCCATACATGAAGGGGCTTTGGCCTTTAATGATAGTGTTTGTTATTATCCCACCATTTATTCGCAATTTTATTTACGATATGATTGCAAAACGCAGAATGAAATTTTTTGGTAGAGTTGATAATTGTGCCTTATTACCAAAAGAAGATAGAGACCGTTTTTTTGACCTTTAATACTCATGTGTAAAATGAAACACATAGTCACATAGAAAGAAAATAAAATAGATGATTTGAGCTGATTTAAAACTATGTCCTCTATGTGATTAAAAAAATTATCGAGTTTCGCACACTAAACCGCCAACTTCCTCGCTGCAAATGCAATACTAATTACTGAAATTTTCACTCCTTCAATTTCTTTTAAAGCCTCCCAAGCTGCCTCAATTGTTGCGCCGGTTGTAATAACATCATCTACTATTAAAACATGTTGGTTAATTAATGCCTGGCTTTCTTTAACCTTAAAAATTCCTTCTACATTTTCCCAGCGCTGATATTTTTTCTTTTTAGTTTGAGTGCTTGTTTCGGTAATACGTTCTAAAGAATTAACATCTAATTTTTTATTGAGCGTTTTTGCTATTCCTTTTGCAAACCACTCACTTTGATTAAAACCCCGAGCTCTTAACTTTTTATAATGTAAAGGAATAGGAATAATAACATCTACCTCCTCTAATGCTTTTCCATTAAGTAAATCTTGCCCATACAATTCACCAATAAATTGGGCCAGCTCTTTTTGATTCTGGTATTTAATGGCATGCAACAATTTTTGAACTTTGCCGCTTTTTTCAAATAAATAATAACTTAACGCATTTTCTAAAGGAATTCTCCCGCCAAAGGTTTGAATGAGCTCATTATGACTATTTTTATGGTAATTACTCTTAGGCAGGTTTAATTTACAGTAATTGCAGATATAAGCCTCATGCTTAAAAAGACTATTACCGCATGCCTCGCAATGCCTTGGGTAAATTAATGACATGAAGTCGTTAATAAGTGTCATAAAATACGCACGAAAATACAGTTTTTGTATGCTATTTTTGCACTATGACGGAAGAAAAAGAAAATTCAAACAAAAAAAAGGGAATTATTTTATGGGTAATTATCCTTCTTTTAATGGGCACAAATGGCTTTACTGTTTGGTTACTTAATAAAGAACAAAACAGAGTGGTTGAACAAAAAGTAGTAACAGAAACTATTATCGTTGAACGCGATAATGTAAAATCTGATTTACTTGTTCTTCAAAACGATTATAACGGCATAGTTGCTAAAGATGCCGCTATGCAAAAAGATATTGACGAGAAAAAAGCGCGCATTGAAGAATTAATTATTGAAGCCGAAAAACATAAAGGCGATGCTTATATGCTTTCAAGATTAAGGAAAGAGGCAGAAACATTACGCAGCATTATGCAGGGTTATGTAAGAACTATAGATTCATTAAACACTTTAAACCAAAATTTAGTTGCTGAAAAGAAAACCGTTTTAAAACAATTAGATTTAGAAAAAGAAAAACAAAATACTTTAGTTAAAGAAAAAGAAGAACTTAAAACTACTATTGCAAAAGGAAGTATTTTAACTTGCTTTAATGTGAACGCAAAAGGTGTGTTATTTAAAAAGGGTGGTAAAAAAGAACAGGAAACAACTAAGGCGCGCAAAACAGAAAAAATAAAAGTAACCTTTAGTTTAGGAGAAAATAAAATTGCAAAGTCAGGCGAAAAAACTGTTTACATTCGTATTATGACGCCAGACGGTAAAGAATTGGCAAAGAGCTACGACGAAACTTATAAATTTATTTTTAATAAAAGCAGCGGTTATTATGCAGGAAAAGAAACGCTTAATTATGCCAATGTAGAAATTACAGGAGTAACTTATTGCGAGGGCCAAGGAGAGTTTGTGCCGGGCAATTATGTAATTGATATTACTTGCGATGGCGTTGTTATTGGCAACGGCAGTATTAAATTAAATTAAGATTTTTGCTATCCAGATTGTTATTAGGAGCACAAGAACTTAAAATCTTCGAAATTAATCTTGTTAGACCTTGAAGGTTTTAAAAACCTTCAAGGTCTTTTCCTGTTTCTTGAAAATAAAACAAACTAATTCTCCCTTTGAAAAAAGGGAGCTAGAGGGATTTATTAAAACAATTTATTTTCAAGAGCGGAAATCTCTATCATCTTTTGATAAAATTTTATTCAGAAAATTTTACAAAGGCTTCGCAGGTAAATTAATTTCAAATGGCATCCATTTACTACTTTTACCATCCCAATAATATTGTATTGATTTTCCTCCGTTAGTATCATACACTAAATAATATGCTTTACTATCTTCAGTAGAATAGTAACTTTTTATTAGAACTTCACCTGTTGCGCCCGGTAATGGAGTGGTAGGTAAATTAATTTCGAAAGCCGCCCATTTACTTGTTTTACCATTCCAATAATATTGAATCGATTTGCCTCCTTTGGTGTCCCAAGCAATATAATAGGCTTTGCCATCTTTATAATCATAATAAACATCAAACATAATGTTGCCTGTTGCTCCCGGCAATGGTTGTTCTGGAATATTAATTTCAAAAGAAACCCAAGTGTTTGTTTTACCATTCCAATAATATTGAATCGATTTTCCGGTTTTAATATCCCACGCTAGGTAGTAGCTTTTTTTATCGTTGCTTGCGTAATAAGAAGTGATACGAATATTGTTTTGCGCCTTTACAAAGCTGAAACATATTATTAATAGTGGCAATAAAAGTTTTAGTTTTTTCATATTATTTGGTTTTATGAATCAAATATAATTAAATTTTATTGAGCATGAATTGTTAAACGCTTCGATATTAATCTTGCAGACCTTCAAGCTCTTAAAAACCTTGAAGGTTTTTACCTAATTCTTGAAACTAAAACAAAAAAGCCCTTTATCAAAACAGATAAAGGGCTTTTTAATACTAAGCTTTTAATTATATAATTAACATGGCATCGCCATAAGAATAAAAACGATACTTTTCTTTTATGGCTTCTTTGTAAGCTTTGTTTATTAAATCGTAACCACCAAAAGCACTTACCATCATTAACAAAGTACTTTCTGGCATATGAAAATTAGTAATCATACAATTAGCAACGCTAAAATCATATGGCGGAAAAATAAATTTATTTGTCCAACCAACATAAGGGTTTAATTGCCCGGTTGTAGAAACCGATGATTCAATTCCTCTCATCACCGTTGTGCCAACTGCACAAACACGTTTCTTTTTTTCTTTTGCGCTATTTATTATTTTACAAGCATCGCTAGATATTAAAGCTTCTTCGCTTTCCATTTTATGCTTGGTTAAATCTTCAACCTCAACCGTTCTAAAAGTTCCTAAACCAACGTGTAACGTTAATGGTGCAAATTGTACCCCTTTAATTTCTAAACGTTTTAATAATTCGCGGCTAAAGTGTAAACCTGCTGTTGGTGCAGCAACTGCGCCTTCATTTTTAGCAAATACAGTTTGGTAACGCTCAGTATCTTCGGGCTCATTAGCACGCTTAATGTATTTTGGTAAAGGAGTTTCTCCTAAATCATATAGTACTTTTCTAAATTCTTCGTAACTTCCATCGTATAAAAAACGAAGAGTACGGCCGCGAGACGTTGTGTTATCAATTACCTCTGCAACTAAATTATCGTTTTCGCCAAAATATAATTTGTTTCCAATTCTAATTTTACGCGCTGGGTCAACTAACACATCCCACAATCTGCTTTCTGCATTTAATTCGCGTAATAAAAAAACCTCAATTTTTGCACCGGTTTTTTCTTTATTTCCATACATGCGCGCAGGAAAAACTTTAGTATCGTTTAAAATTAAAACGTCACCTTCGTCAAAATAATTAATAATATCTTTAAATTTTTTGTGTGTGATTTTTCCGGTTGCACGCTCAACTACCATTAAACGGGAGTCTTCACGATTTTTTGCCGGATGCTCTGCGATAAGTTCTTTAGGCAGATTAAATTTAAACATGGATAACTTCATAGGTCTCTTTTTTTTATTTTAAGGCAAGAAGATGAAATCTAATTTGATTCAGGGATTGAGTCTTGTAGGTTAATACAGTATCCGACTCAAGCATACTGACTAAAAAATAAATGTCATAATCTTACGGGATTAATTCGGATGGCAAAGATACTATATTTTTTAGCCTCATTTACTAAAAAACACTAAAAAAATAGACAAAATATAATAAATGACCCTCAAACTGAACAATTTTATCTAATTTAGGTTGTTATATCAAGCAAATGTTCGCAAAAAAGACAATAAAAAAATGGATTGCCGGCCTTTCTCTCATCGCTGCAATTAGCATTGGTGTTTCTTATACCCCCGATTACTTCGAGATTAGTAAAAACCTAGATATTTTTAATGCTGTTTACCGCGAACTTAACATTGCTTATGTAGATGACACTAAGCCCGGGCAGTTAATGAAAACTACTATTGATGCCATGTTGGAATCCTTAGACCCTTACACAGTTTATTATACAGAAAACGATATTGAAGATTTTAGATTTATTACAACCGGGCAATATGGTGGCATTGGCGCCCAAGTAAGAGATGTTGATGGAAAAATATTAATTGCCGACCCTTATGAAGGATTTGCAGCTTACAAAATTGGAATGCGCGCCGGTGACCAAATAATTGGTGTTAATGGTATAAATGTTGAAGGAAAACGCAGTGATGAAATATCGAGTCTTTTAAAGGGCAATGCAGGAACTCCCATAAAAATTAAATTTATTAAAGTTGGACAAACAACACCAACAGAAATAAATTTAGTTAGGGAAGAAATAAAAACAAAAGCAGTTCCATACTACAACATATTACCAAATGGCGAAACGGGTTATATTAAACTAACACAGTTTACAGAAAATTGCAGTGGCGAAGTAAAAGAGGCCTTGTTAGATTTAAAAGCTAAAGGTTGTAAAAATATTGTTTTAGACTTAAGAGAAAATTTGGGTGGCTTATTACATGAAGCTGTAAACATTGTAAATTTTTTTGTTAGCAAGGGGCAAGAAGTAGTTTTTACCAAAGGGAAAATGTCGGACTGGGATAAAACCTATTTAGCCGTTAATAATCCAATTGATACACAAATACCGTTGGTTATTTTAGTAAACGAAAACTCAGCTTCTGCTTCAGAAATTGTGAGTGGGGCACTTCAAGATCTTGATCGCGCGGTAGTAATTGGAAAACGCACTTATGGAAAAGGATTGGTGCAGCAAACAAAGCCTTTAGTATATAATGCGCAAATAAAAGTTACCGTTGCTAAATATTATATTCCAAGCGGTAGATGTGTTCAAGCTCTTGATTACACACATAAAGATGAAGAAGGCAGGGTAGAAAAAGTACCCGATAGTTTAATTACCGCATTTAAAACAAAAGGTGGTAGAGTTGTTTATGATGGTGCCGGAATTATGCCCGATGTAAAAACAACTGACGAAAAATATTCTAATATTTTAATTACACTTATTTCTAAAAACCATATTTTTAATTACGCTACAAAATATTATTTAGCACACCCACAACTTGCCACTCCCGGAAATTTTAACTTAACCGACGCAGAATATTCTGAATTCGTTGTTTTTTTAAAAGATAAAGATTATGCTTACAAAACAAGAAGTGAGTTGGAATTAGAAGACCTTAAAAAAAATACAGAAGAAGAAAAATATTTTGCTGATATTAAATTGGAGTACGAAGCCTTAGTAAATAAAATGTTAGCCGATAAAAAAGATGATTTGTTTAAACATAAAAATCAAATTAAGCGTTATTTAGAAGAAGAAATTGCTTCTCGGTACTATTTTCAAAAAGGTAGAATTGAAATGTCGCTAAAAAATGATGACGATTTAAAAGAAGGGGTAAGATTATTGAGTGATCAAAATAAAATTAATATTCTTCTTACAACTTCCGAAAAAGCTACAAAGCCTTTTAATACTAAGAAGAAATTTTAGTGTTGGCCTAATCACTTCGTGATTTCTTAACCATATATTTTCTGTTACTTTTGGCGCGCAAAAGTATCCAAAACGCTTTTGATCTTTTATAGGAGATTTTTATTTTGGCGATGAAGCGGCAGCCAAAATAAAACCGCTGCCTGTCTAAACTTTAGTCTGTATGCTGAATCAACTAACCGCAGAGTTTAGACAGCAACTATCTCTGTAAAAGACCAAAATAACATCGCGTTGAAAAACTTTCCGCCGACAAAATAGTTTTCTGAAATTCATATACAAGCGATTTTAAATGCTCCTATGAGGTTAGATTCTTAAAAACACTCTGGTTAAAATCTTCCAACAAAACCAATCTGAATAATTGGATTAGGATAAATAGATAGACGATTAGGTGTTGCGTTTATCATAATAGAAGTTATTAATGCTGCTTTGTTTCCAAGAGATTGTCTGTAACCCCCGCCGATTAAAGCATAATCAACCCACACTTTTTCGCTTGGGTTGTAAATATTATAAACATTTGGTTGTAAGAGATGATCAAATTGGCCTTGTACAAAAAAACTTTCGTTTATAAAATATCTTGCATAAGAATGTCCGCCATAAATGGATTGTGAGAAACGACCATAACCTTTATAATTAATACTTACATAGCTATAAATAAAACCAATACCAAAGTTAAAGTTCTTAAAAGGAGTATAGCCAATGGTTGGCGATAAATATATATACGTATAGCTACCGAAAATTGCTTGAACATTACTGCCGTAGGTAACTTTATCTATCCAATCATTATTTCGTTTCTTTTTAGGCCTAAAGGTTGTGTCTTTATCAGTTTTGCCAACATATACATCATCTGTTTGAGCCCTAAAACTCAAACAAAAAAATAAAAAAAATATGATTAAAACCTTATTTTTCATACACTTTATTTGTAAAATGAAGTATCTTCGTAAACAAATTTACTAAATTATGACCATACTAATTACAGGTGCATCAAAAGGAATTGGTTTTGAAATGGTAAAACAATTTTCCAAAAATCCCAATACCTTTGTTATTGCAGTATCCCGTAATACATCTACGCTTACAAAGTTAGTAAATCAAAACAACACTCATTCAATACTACCATTAAAAGCAGATATAACTAAGCCTTTAGATCAGAAAAAAATTGTTAAAACATTAAAAACGCTGGGTTTAAAAATTGATATTTTAATAAATAATGCCGGAGAAATAATTAATAAACCCTTCGATAAAATCACAAATAAAGAACTTTATTCTGTTTATAATACAAATGTTTTTGGGCCCTTTACACTCATCCAAACTCTGTTGCCATATATTACAAAAAAAACTAAGTCTCATATTGTAAACATTAGCAGTATGGGAGGTTTTCAAGGGAGCTCAAAATTTGCCGGCCTAAGCGCCTATTCAAGCAGTAAATCTGCATTAGGTGGATTAACAGAATGCTTAGCAGAAGAATTAAAAACAAAAAACATTTCTGTTAATTGCCTAGCCCTTGGCGCGGTGCAAACCGAAATGTTAAGCAAAGCTTTTCCTGGTTATAAAGCTCCCTTAAAAGCAAATCAAATGGCAGAGTTTATTTGTCATTTTGCGCTTACTGGTCACACTTATTTTAACGGAAAAATAATCCCAGTTTCATCTACAACTCCATAATCATGCATAAATTATTTTTTACTCTTTGCTTTTTACTCACTATTTTTTGCCAGGCGCAAAGAATAAAATTAGAAATAGAATTTAGATACGGTAAACCAGACTGCAGCGGTAGATGTAAAACCGATGAGCAAATTCAAAACTCTAAAGTTGATAAACCTTTAGCTAATCAGCGATTTTATATTTATCAAAGTGGTGTTTGTGTTGATAGTATTAAAACAAACGATAGCGGATTGGTAGTTATAAAGTATCCTCCTGGCAGATATTATTTATACGAGCCTTGGAAACATTTTAAGAAAACACCAGACGGTTCACCAATGTCTGATTTTTTTCCGGATTGTATAGTTAAAGAATGGGTTAAACCAAATTACTATTTAACTATAGAGATGGATGGGGAATATAAAATGACTTATCTTGAAATAAGCGCCAGTCGATGTTCGTTTCAATATCCCTGCTTAAAGGTGCGCCATTTGCCATCCTTAATTAAAACTAAATGAGAAGGTATCTTATAATTATACTTTCTGCTTTATTTACAAACATCTTCGCGCAAACAATTACCCAAACAATAAAAGGTGTGGTAATTGACAAACAAAGTCAAACGCCAATTCCAGGTGCGTTAGTTCAATTACTTAATTCGGAGCCATTGATAGGAGCAACTACCGACGAGAAAGGAGAGTTTAAAATTTCAAACGTTCCTATTGGTAGGTGGCAAATAAAATTTCAGGTAATAAGTTACAAAGAAAAATACATTACGATTATATTAAATGCCGGAAAAGAGTCAGTATCAACTATTGAGTTAGAAGAAAGTGTTATTCAAGGACAAGAAGTGGTTGTTACTGCAGACCAAGATAAAACTAAAACAAATAATAAAATGAGCACCGTTAGTTCACGTTTATTTAGCGCTGAAGAAGCTGCTCGTTATGCAGGAAGTAGAAATGACCCGGCAAGAATGGCTGCAAATTTTGCAGGTGTAAGTGGCGCAAATGATTCGAGAAACGATATCATTATTAGAGGCAATTCGCCAATAGGAATTTTGTGGCGTTTAAATGGGGTAGATATCCCAAACCCAAATCACTTTGGTAATGCAGGTTCTACGGGTGGACCAATAAGTATTTTAAACAATAATACTTTAGATAATTCTGATTTTATGAGTGGTGCCTTTGCTGCAGATTATGGCAACGCCACTTCGGGTGTTTTTGATCTTAAAATGCGAAGAGGTAATAACGAGAAGCATGAGTTTTTAGTTCAAATGGGCTTTAACGGTTTCGAGCTTGGCGCAGAAGGTCCTTTTAATAAAAAGAAAAACTCAACTTATTTGGTAAACTATCGCTACTCTACTCTCGCAGTTTTTAAAGCTTTAAATATTGACTTTGGAACTGGGGCTGCTGTACCGCAATATCAAGACATTACTTTTAAAACAGATTTTAATACAGAAAAATTTGGCAAATTTTCTTTTTGGGGTATTGGTGGTTTAAGCTATATTGCCTTATTAGATAGCGATAAAAAAGAAGGGCAAGATTTATTTGGATTTAGCGCTCGCGATACTTATTTTCAGTCAAATGTTGGGGCAACAGGCGTTTCGCACACCTATCTTTTAAAAAACAACGCCTATATAAAAACAAACATTGGCGTTAGTGGCCAATACAATAACATAATTGCAGATAGAATAGACACTGCTTTTAAAACGCCGAAAAATTTAAAACCGGAGTATAGACAAACAACTCAAAACATTCGTTATTCCTTTAACACTACCTACAACAAAAAATTTAATTCGCGAGATTTTGTAAATACCGGAATTTATACAGAATTGTATAACACTTTATTTGTAGACAGTAATGATAATTTATTTGGGACAAATACTTTTGTTACCTTGCGAAATTACAAAGGAACTACTTCGCTTATTCGTGGCTTTGCGCAATGGCAACATAAATTCAGTGATAATTTATTAATTAATGTTGGGCTTAGTAATCAGTTTTTTTTATTAAACAATTCAAACGCAATAGAACCACGAGTAGGTTTAAAGTATTCTATCAACAGCAAACAATCTTTAAGCATGGGCGGTGGCTTGCATAGTCAATTACAACCCATTTATATTTATTTTGCAAGCGATACAATTAACGGAAAAACAGTAGAGACTAATCGAAATCTTGATTTTACAAGAGCGGCGCATGGTGTAATTGCTTATGATAATAGTTTTGCCACTAATTTTAGATTAAAAGTAGAAGCTTATTATCAATATATTTTTAATGCGCCGGTTAAAAATTTTCCTAGTTATTTTTCTGCTTTAAATTTAGGTGCAGATTTTACAAGCCCCAATGTAAATAATTTGGTAAGTAAAGGAACTGGTGAAAATTACGGAGTAGAAATAACACTGGAAAAATTTTATAGTAAGGGTTATTATCTGCTTTTTACCACCAGTTTATTTGAAAGTAAATATAAAGGCAGCGATAACATTATTCGCAACACAGCATTTAATGGTAATTATGTTTTTAATTTGTTGGGTGGAAAAGAATTTAAAATTAATCAGAAACACATTTTAAGCATAGATATAAGAGGCACTTATGCCGGAGGAAAACGTTACACGCCAATTGATTTAGCGGCTAGTATTACGGCAAATGACGAGGTGCGCGATGGCACACGGGCTTATGAATTTAAATATGCCGATTATTTTAGATTAGATGTAAAACCCGGTTACCGTTATAACTCAAAAAGAGTTACACATGAGTTTACAATCGACATTCAAAATGTAACTAAAAACGCTAATGTATTTCAACAATCTTATGATATAAAAAATCAAACTATTAAGACCGATTATCAATTGCGCTTTTTTGTAATACCTCAATACAGAGTGTTGTTTTAATAAAAAAACCACGCCTTTATGAGCGTGGTTTTTTTCAGTTCAGGATATTCATTAATCGCTTAAACGCGATTAATCCTTTACAATTTTTAAATTTTGAGAGCTTCCTTCTTTAGAAACTACTTTTAAAGAATAAATTCCTTTTGAAAGATTTGCAATGTTTAAATTGTATTCTGAATTTTCTTTCGTGAAATTTGCGTTTTGTTTAAGCACTAATTTACCGGCTAAATCGTAAACCTCAATTGCAACATCAATATTCTTAGCCACTTTCATTTTTAAAGTAACATTGTCAATTGCCGGGTTGGGATAAACATTAAAACTAGCGTTGTTTGCAGCCAACTCAATTATTCCAACACACGAAATATTAATTACAGAAAGTGTTTGAGTAGAAATACAACCTGAGTTTGAGCCTGTAACTGTATAAGTCCAATCCCCACTAGGTGTATAAGTAACGGTTGGGGCATTACCACCTCCATTACTCCAAGTATAACTAGCAGCTCCAGACGCCGTAACAATTACAGGGTCTTGATCACAAACGGTAACTGTATAACTTGATAGTGTAATTGCAGGAATGGTTGAAACCGAAACTGTTTGCGTGTTAACTGGCCCAGAGCCAAAAGAATTTCCCGAGATAAATGAAATAGTGTAGGTACCCGGAGTTGTAAAAGAAACTGTAGGGTTTTGCACACTTGTTGAATTAAAAGTTACCCCAGTACTTGGAGTTATAGTCCAGCTCCAGTTTGTAGGCGTGTTTGTGGAGTTATCGTAAATAGTTTTGTTAACGCCAACGCATAAACCGCCAAAATATGAGAAGTTTGGAACAGGAGCTGCAGTTGTTGGAATAACATCTGCTTCATAAACTCCGCGACCATAAGTAGCAGCATAAATTTTTCCGGGTGCAGCAGGAGTCATTTCCAAATCCATAATTTGTACGTTTGGTAAGCCTGTGTTATATAATGTCCATGTAGTTGAGGAGTTGTCTTTATAATAAATACCAACATCCATTCCAATATAAATACGGTCGTTAGAACCTGGCTCATATACTGAGCAGTTTGCAGGTAAGTTTGGTAAGTTAGAAGAAATGTTCATCCAAGTTGCACCACCATCAAGTGTTTGGTAAACTTTATTTCCTGCAGTATAACCACTAGAAGTTACCCATGCAGTATTTTCATCGTTTGGATCGATTGTAATAAAAGTAAGAGCGCCAGCAGGAACACCGTTCGTTACGTTTGTCCAAGTTGCGCCGCCATTTGTTGTTTTGCGAATACTCCCTGGATGTAAAACATAAATAACTTGGCTATTTGATGGAGCGATAGCAAATTCAATCATAGCGCCACCAGCACCGGTGGTGCCCATTTGAGTCCAAGCGCTTCCATAATTTGTTGATTTAAATAGTTGAACACGGCCTGTATAAATTGTGTTGGCAGAATTTGGGTCTTGTTTCCAAGGAGTAACCCAATCGGCAGTTCCAGTAACCCCTGCAGAAATATTTGCCCAACTCGCCCCTCCATTTGTAGAGCGATAAATGTTTCCATTGTATTGTTCCGCAAACATATAATTATCATTTGTTCTATCAATAAAACAGTCCATTCCATCGCCCGCTAAACTTGCAACATATGCGGCGCCAGTCTTTATATTTGTTCCATTATCTTGATGTCCTGTAATCCATTTATTAGGAGTAAGGCTGGATAAACCTATCTTATAAATTTGAGCAATGTTCCTTTGTGCAGTGATATCGGTAAATACGCTTCCATTGTAAGAATAAATTCCACCATCATTTGTTGAGTATAATGTGCCCGATTTAGTATATTCTAATTCATGAATATCTGCATGAATATATGGTGAAGGAGAATTCCAACATCCAATAACCGTCCAGTTTACGCCACCATTTGTAGATCTCCAAACATTAACCCCACCAACAACAACTTCATTTGGGTTAATTGGTGATGCGGCTATAGCTAAATCAAACCATCCTTGTCCTTGTCCTGTAGAGGTTCCAGCACAAGAATTACCAATAATATTAGGGGTAGTAGAGGCCGTTGTGAAATTAACGCCCTCATTCGAAGAACTATAAAAACCAAGAAACTGGCTGTCAGAACTCTTACTTGCCACTACATAAACATTTGTTGGATTTGTTGGAGTAACCGCGATTGCCATTCTATTGCTACCAGACGTTGGGATTCCAGAGTTGATAATTCCAAAGGTTAATCCACCATTTGTAGAACGATAAAAAGCCGTACCCGCAGCGTAACAAATTGTGGGATTTGTTGGATGAAATTTAAGATCCCAACAGTTGAATCCAGTAACACTTGTAAATGAGGTTCCTCCATTTGTACTTCTGAAAATTCCTATGTTAGTTGCAACAAAAACAATTTGTGAATTTGTAGGGTCTAATACTACTTTATGAACTACTCTACTTTGAGAAACTGAAAAAGTTAATCCGGTAGGCAACCATGTTAAACCTCCATCAATAGATTTATAAACTCCATCTGAACTAACAGGTTGACCAGACAACATATCATCTCCTCCACCAGTACCTAGATACATAATATTAGGATTTGTTGGGTCAATGGCTAAATCTGAACATGCTGCAACAGGAAGATTGTCGGTGTTGGTTGTCCAAGATGTTCCGCCATTAGTTGTTACCCATAAACCACCACCAGCAGCTCCTGCATAAATAATTGCCGGGTTAGTTGGATGAAAGGTTACAAAATTATCGCGACCTGCTTTTCTAGGTAAACCGCCAACTAAGCCAGTTGGGGCGCCCATTGGACCAACAGGAACCCAGGTAGCCGACATAACTGCGCTGTTATTGCTTAATTTATTTGTAGAAGAAGATATTTCATTTTTAACTAAAAAATCCGAATAGTTTTTTGATTTTTGACTTAAAACAGAAAGGTCTCCGCTTGGATACACACGTGGGCGCACAAAATATTCCCAACGCTTAAAGGCTTTGTACCCCGTGCTTTTTATTGAAAGATCTTTTCCTTCGAATGATTTATAAAATTCTTTTTGAATTTCATATAAATTTGCGTCTGGTTCACTAATCATATCTACCCATTTCTGAGCGAAAGAAATTTGCGAACCTAATAGTATACTAAGTATTAATAAGGATTTTTTCATTTTTTTGTTTTTCTTTAATTATTAAATCATTTACGCGGCTATTATTCTTTTATTAATTTAATTGTTTGTGTATCTCCTTCATTAGAAATTAGTTTAATAAAATAAACGCCACTGCTAACTGATGAAATATTTATTTTTTGATCACTTCTTGTTTTATCAAACTTAACAACCTGTTTAACAATAAGTTTTCCAGAAGCATCAATTAATTCTATTCCTATCTCAATTAATTTAAATGAATTTATGTTTAATGTAACCTCATCTTTTGCGGGATTGGGATAAACGCTATACTTAATTGCATTTCCATTTAATTGAGCAATGCCGGTACAAAGCGAAACAGTAACCATAACTGTATTAACGCCTACACAACCGTTAGCTCCACTTCCACTAACCGTGTATGTTTGCGTAGCTGCAGGAGTATCTGATACAGTTGCTCCACTTACACTTCCAGGTTGCCAAGTATAAGTATTTGCTCCAGTAGCACTTAATATTACCTGTTGCCCCACGCAAATTACAGAATTGTTTGAAGATGCATTTACTGTTGGCGACGGGATTACAGAAACTGTAGTTGTTTTATTTGATGCACAAACTCCGTTAGTACCCGTAACAGTGTAAACCGTTGTTACTATCGGAGAAGGATTTATAACGGATGATGTTGCGCCGGTACTCCACGAATAAGTTGTTGCGCCGCTTGCGGTTAAATTAGCTGCATAACCACTACAAATAGTTGCGGAGTTTACTACTACTGTTGGCGTAGAATTAACAGTTACCGTAGTTGTTTTAATATTGGTGCAAATTCCTGTTGTGCCGGTTACTGTATAAATTGTTGTAATTGCCGGTGTAACCGAAATTGCAGCAGAAGTTGCGCCCGTGTTCCAAGAATAAGTTGTTGCGCCGCTTGCGGTAACAGTTGCCGATGATCCTGTACAAATTGAAGCATTTGTTACATTTACCGTGGGTGACGCAGACACAGTAACTGTAGCTGTTTTAAATGATGAACAAGTTCCATTATAACCAGTTACAGTATAATTTGTGGTTGTCATTGGTGAAGGATTAATGCTTGCTGTGGTTGCACCAGTGTTCCAAGAATAAGTTGTTGCACCACTTGCGGTTAAGTTTGCGGGATTTCCGCTACAAATAGCTTGAACACTGCCTGTTAATGCTACGGTTGGAGTAGCTGTTACTATAACGGTTTGCGTGCTTACGTTACCCGGACCAAAACCATTATTAGCCTGTAATGAAACAGAATAAGTACCTGCATTTGCAAACGTTATTATTGGGTTTTGTGAGGCTGCCGTGTTAATTGTAACGCCGGTTGCCGGAATAACACTCCAATTCCAAATAGTTGGCGAATTTGTAGACGCATCGTTAAATGTTGTTGGAACGCCAGAACACACTGTTCCTGCATAAGAAAAACCACTTACAGGAGGAAGTGCAGTTGGAATAACATCCACTTCATAAACGCCGCGGCCATAAGTTGCAGCTCTTAATTTTGTTGGTGATGCTGGAGAAATTTCTAAGTCAGAAATGTTGGTGTTTGGTAAACCTAAATTATATAAAGTCCAATTTGGAGATGCAATATCTTTGTAGTAAACGCCAACATCCATGCCAACATAAACTCTACCGTTTGTGCCAGTTTGATAAACCGAACAATTAGCGGGTAAATTTGGTAAGTTAGATGTCACGTTGGTCCAGCTTGTTCCGCCGTTTGTGGTCATAAAAACTTTATTTGCAGCGGAATAACCACTTAAAGTTACCCAAGCTGTATTTGGGTCAGTACCATCAATAGTAACATAAGTTGGCGCTGCTGTTCCAACAGGGATACCTGTTGTGACATTTGTCCAACTAGTTCCGCCATTAACTGTTTTAAAAACACCTGAATTTTTTAAAACATACATCACTAAATTATTTGATGGCGCAACCGCAAATTCAGTTACCGCTCCTGCGGTTACAGGTAAGGCCGCGGTGGTAGCCCATGTTGTTCCCTGATTTAAAGATTTCCATATTGTTGATAATCCACAATAAATTGTAGTTGATGTTTGAGGATCTTGCTTCCAAGGGCAAAGCCAATTAACACTACCTGAAAGACCAGCGTTAACGCCAGTCCAACTTGCTCCGCCATTTGTAGACCGAACTAATCCTCCATTAGGCGTTTCGGTAAATAAAATATTATTGTTTGTTCTATCAACAAAACAATCTAAGCCATCTCCCGGATAACTCGCATTATACGTTGTTCCATTATAAATGTTCGAGCCATTGTCTTGGTGTCCAGTAATCCAAAAACTAGGAGTAGTTCCTGACAATCCTATTCGATAAATCTGAGCTATATTCATTGTTGATGTTATGTCTGTCCAAGCAGAGCCTGTGTATCTATAAATACCTCCGTCATTTGTCGAATACAAAACACCAGTAGAATTATACTCCAGCTCATGTACGTCGGCATGAACATAAGGAGGGTTTGCCCCAGTACTGTTCCAGCAACCAATATTTGTCCAAGTTGAACCGCCATTTAAACTGCGCCAATGGTTAACACCACCTACAACAACTTCATTTGCATTGAGTGGAGATGCCGCAATTGCTAAATCATACCATCCTTGCCCTCCACCACCTGTTCCTGCGCACGAATTTGCTAACAAATCAGGAGTAGTTGCCATTGAGGAAAATGAAACTCCACTATCAGTTGATCTATAAACACCTAATAATCCACTAGAAGCTGAGCTTGAAGCAACCACATATACATAGTTTAAACCGGAAACATTAGTTGTTACGGCGATAGCCATACGGTTACTGCCTGCTGTGGCTATACCTGTGGTAACCTGCGTAAAACTAGCACCGCCATTTGTTGAGCGATAAAAATATGCTCCGCATGAATAAACTGTATTTGGATCTCCTGGTTTAAATTCACAATCATAACTATTTACTGTACTTACCTGTGTCCAATTTGTGCCGCCATTAATAGTTCTATATACACCTCCGTTAGTAGCTGCAATTAAAATTAGTGGGTTAGAAGGGTTAATAATTAATCTACGAATTAAAAAATTTCCACCAACACCAGCTGTTAAGCCAGTTGTGTTCCAACTTACTCCGCCATCAATAGATTTTAAAACTCCAATACTTGGGCAATCTCCTGCATACCCATCGCCTGTTGCTAAATACATAATGTTTGTATTTGATGGGTCGATAGCTAAATCAGTACATCCGATTACGTTTAAATTATCTGTTGATGTAGCCCAGCTAGTCCCATTATTAGTGGTTTTCCATAATCCTCCAACTGGGGCACCAACCCAATATGTATTTGCATTTGTTGGATGAAAGGTTATAAAATTATCGCGCCCCGCTTTACGAGGCAAACCGTTAGTTGCGGAGCCAGTCATTGCTCCCAAAGGACCAACCAACGACCATGTTGTTGATGCAATTGTTGCATTAGAACTATTGAATTTATTTCCGCTAGTAATGGAGTTATTTTCTAAAAAATCATTAAAGTTTTCGGCGTTTTTATTTAATAGAGATAAATCTCCCGTTGGATAAACTCTTGGTTCAACATGATGTTCCCAACGTTTAAAAACCTTATAGCCACGACTTTTAACGGTTTTATCTTTATCTTGCCAGTAATCATTAAAAGATTTTTGTACATCATACAAGTTTGTGTTTGGTTGATGCATCATTTCTGTCCACTCTTGACAAAAAGCTAATTGTTTTAAAAATAGTATTACAATAAAAAATAAAAGTTTTTTCATTTGAGTTATATTTAACTTTCTAAGTTAGAATATATAAATTCGAAATCAAAATATTTTAACAAATTAAAAAGTCCGAAAAGTAATTATATTTGGGCATGAAAATCTCAAAAAAAATTCTACTTATTTTAATGGTAAGCGCTGCACTTATTTCTTGTTCTCAGAAAAAATTAATTAGCATCCCAATAACTTATACCCAACCTTATTGCGGTGGTGCTCGCCCTTCAGAAGAAATATTAGCAGAAGCAGCCAAGCCTAAGCCATATTCTAATAAAACTATTATTATTGTTTCACAAAAAGGGAAAGTGGACTCTTTAAAAACAGATGCCACAGGTGTTTTAAAAACTAATTTAAAAGTAGGTACGTATAAATTATTCGAGCCATGGAGGTACTATAAAAAAGCTGATGCCGGAATGAAAGTAAGTGATTTTGATTTAACTTGCCTTAAAACCGAATGGATGAAAGAGATAAAAGAATTAACGATTACAAAAACTGAAACTAAAATTTTAGATAAAAACGAAATTATTGAGCGCTGCCCTTGGAGTTTGCCTTGCATTTTAGAAGGTAGTAAACCTCCGGCAAGAGAATAATTTTATTAAATAAAATAGCGGAGAAAATTATTTTTTTACAAATTCCAAAAGCCATTTTACAGCAGCTTCTTCACGCGTAAAAACTTTTGAAGGATGATGATGCTTATTAAATTTAATCAAAAAATTAGCCATTATCCTTTGGGCTAAGCTATTAATTAAAAGCGCCTCTGCCAATTTTAAATGTTTGTATGGATTCCGTTTTCCGGCATAATTTCTTGCTTCAGGAGAAAGATTTTTCTTTCCATGTCTCACATCAATTAAAACAGGAATAGGTTTGCCTTCCGACATAATATAACAAGCGTCGATTTGTTGTTTAATCTCATCAAATTCGATTTCATCGTCAGTATCATTAAAGGAGATTTTTAAAAAACCACGGCTATCTAAACTAATTTCGGAATTATATGTTTTTAAAGAATTCAAAATTACCTCTTGATTAAAATATTATTATCAAATATACTAAATCCATATTTGAAAGGACAATAATCGAAAATTATTTTATTATAATCTTATTCCAGCAACACAAACATCATCTATTTGTTCAAGACTGCCTTTCCAACTACAAAATGTATCGTCGACCATTTTTAACTGGGCTTCAAGAGTCTCATCTTTTATGCTTAAAAACAATTGTGACAATCTTTTTCGCATAAATTTTTTCCCGGTTGGACTGGATTTATCGCCACCAAACTGGTCGTAATAGCCATCGGTAGAAAAATATAATGTATCTCCTTTTTCTAAGTCGAGTTGATGGGTTGTGAATGGTTTATGATGCTCCGAAAAACCTATTGGTTGTTTGTTTGCAGTTAATTCCTGGATTGTTTGTTTATGTATATACCACAATGAGTTATTTGCACCCGCCCATTTTACGGTTTGATTTTTATTGCCAATTTCTAATGGTTTTTCAATTGAACATAAAGAAATATCCATTCCATCTTTTAAATTTTGCCCTGTTTTTGAAAATGTTTCTAAAACTATTTCTCTGGTTTTGTCTAATATTTTACCCGGGTCGGTTAAACCAAATTCTTTAACAGCACTATCTAATGCGTTACTACAAACAACGCTCACTAGCGCCCCAGGAACTCCGTGCCCGGTGCAATCTGCAACTGCAAATAAAAGTATTTCTCGCTCACCTTTTTTTACTTGCGGTTTATAAAGCCAATAAAAATCGCCGGCAATAATATCTTTGGGTTTATAATAAACAAAACACTCTCCTATCTCTTTTTTTATTTTTGCTATTGGTGGTAAAATTGCTTGTTGTAAGTTTTTTGCATAATTAATACTATCAATAATATCCTTTTTTTGGGTTTCTATTAAATCGTTTTTTTGTTGCAGCAATAAATTATCTTTCCTTTTTTGATGATTACTTTTTAAAATAATTAATACTAAACCAAATAGTAATACTAAAGCAATAATTGCGGCGTAAATCAAAAGTTGTTTACGTTCTAGAGTGTTTTTAGTCTCAATTTCTTTTTTTATTTGTTCGTTTTTTAAAATTTCTTGCTCTTTGTCAAATTGATATTGCATCTCGTAGCGAGTTATTTCGGCGGTTTTTGAGGTGTTGGTTAAAGAATCTTTAAATTCATGGCCTCTTATTAAATTTTGAAAAGCTGAATCTTTTTGGTTTAATTCATCAAAACTTTTCGACTTTGAAAAAGCTAAATCCATTAAATTATCAAGATCATTACTTTTTGATGCGTAAAGTAAAGCCGAATTAAAACTCATAATTGCCATCTTATGCTTATTTAATTTTTGTTCAATAAGGCCTTTATTTAAATAATATATAGTTATAAAACGTGGTGTTGATTTATCAGACAATATTCCTTTTGCGATTTCAGAATAGTAAAGTGCCGAATCAATATTGTTTTCTTTAATATACAAAGCGGTTATATTATTGTAGATTAAGCCTGTTTTGTTTTTAGATATTTTAATTTTAGGAATTAATGCTAATGCTTTGTTGTAAAAAATAAATGCTGAATCAAATTGCTTGTTGTGTTGAAAATAATTCCCCATGTTACCATAGGATGAATAAAGGCCATCAAGATCTTTGTCTTCTTCTCTTATTTTTATAGCTGCTAAAAGATAATATTTTCCTTTTAAAAGATCTTTAATATCTAAATAAACATTCGAAAGGTTTGAATAATTACTTGTTATTTCGTCTTTCCTTTTTCTGGCCAAATTTATTTTTAATGCCTCTTGGATACAATATATTGCTTTAGGATAATTCCCCATCAACCTGTAGGTAATTGCCAAATTGCCCAAAGACCAAGCTATTCTATTGGAGTCTGATTTTCGGTAATCGTATTGTAGCATTTGCTCAGAAATCTTTGAGCAATTTTGAATATCTCCTTTGTAATAATTTAAAGTTGCAAGATCTGAAAGATAATCTCTGTAATAAATGGAGTCTTTGTATTTTAGAACAGCCTTGTCTGTTACGCTTTTTATTTTTGCTATTATATTTATTGCTTCTTTAAAGGCGTCATTTTTATAATAACAATTAAGAACTCTTCGATATAATCGTATCTGGAAAGTGTCACTTTTTTCTTCAACCGCTTTTTTTAGTTCAATCTCGCATTGAGCCGGAATTATTAATCCAGTAAATAAAAAGCATATAAGACAAATGAATTTTTTCATTAAAAATTTTAAAAAATCTTGTTGCTTACATTTCTCTAAGCAACTTAATAAATGCTTTTTTGGGCACTACAAAACAATTTACTTTTCAATTTAGAACCACTATTTTTCTTGTTTAATCCTTTAGAGATTATGCTTTTAAAAACCCTAATAATTTCTCTACACTAACTTTAGCGTCGCCATAAAGCATTTCTGAATTTGGTTTGTAAAACAAAGGATTATCTTCTCCGGAATAACCTGCAGACATAGAGCGCTTCATGATGATTACTTTTTCTGCTTTCCAAACTTCTATAACAGGCATGCCATAAATAGAACTCGCAGGATCATCTTGTGCGCTAGGATTTACAACATCGTTTGCTCCAATTACCATCACCACATCCGTGCTTGGCATATCTTCATTAATCTCGTCCATTTCCAAAACAATATCATAAGGCACATTTGCTTCAGCCAATAATACATTCATATGTCCCGGTAAACGACCGGCAACGGGATGAATTGCAAATCTTACTTTTTTACCCGCTTTTTGTAATGTTTGAACCATATCGTAAATTGGATACTGTGCTTTTGCCACAGCCATTCCATAACCAGGAACGATTACTACTGATTTTGCTTCTTTTAATAAAGCAGCAACTTCTTCATGATTTAAAGATGTTACTTCTCCTTCAATAGCTTTAGCTTCGCCTTTAGGTGCATTTCCAAAGCCACCTAAAATTACAGAGAAGAAAGAACGGTTCATAGCATGACACATATGAATAGAAAGAATTGCTCCTGAACTACCAACCAAGGCACCGGTTACAATTAATAAATCGTTACCCAACATAAATCCTGCCGCTGATGCTGCCCAACCTGAATAGGAGTTAAGCATACTTACAACTACTGGCATATCTCCACCGCCAATTGCCATAACCAACATTATTCCAATAAAAGAAGCAATAGCTGTCATAATGTATAAATGAATCAATCCATCAGTGCCATGCGCCATTGCAAACATAACACCTAACACGGTACATACTAATAATAATGCAATATTTACAGTATGACGGCCAGGATACATCAAAGCTTTACTCCCTATCTTGCCTTCTAATTTACCCCATGCTATAATAGAACCTGTAAATGTTATAGCGCCAATAAAAACACCAATATAAACTTCAACAAGATGTATAGTGTGTGCTGCTCCAGTTAAGGATTGCGTTTTAGGATCTAAATATGAACCAAAACCAACTAAAACAGCGGCTAACCCCACAAAACTGTGTAAGATAGCAACCAATTGCGGCATAGAAGTCATTTCTACTTTACGAGCCAACATTAACCCAATTACAGATGCAATTGCAATTGCTACTAAAATATAAACTTGTCCCGCAACGCCTTCTCCAAGTACTGTAGCTAAAATAGCAATTGCCATTCCTATGATACCGTAAAATACACCTCGCTTTGCTGATTCTTGAGAAGATAAACTCCCTAAACTTAAAATAAACAGGATACTTGCAAATAAATATGCTGCTGTTTGAATTCCTATTGCCATAATATCTTTTTCTTATTTTTTAAACATTTTCAACATACGATGAGTAACCACAAAACCTCCAACAATATTAATGCTGGCAACCAAAATAGCAATAACTGCTATAATCGTAACAGGATTGGTAATATCATTTGTTGTTTGTAACAAACCACCAATTACAATAATTCCGCTAATAGCATTAGTTACCGCCATTAAAGGGGTGTGTAAAGAATGCGATACATTTGTAATTAATTGCCACCCTACAAATACTGCTAATATAAATACTGTAAAATGTTGAATAAACTCAGGCGGCGCGGTACGACCTACTAAAAACAATAGCGCTCCAACAACTCCTAAAGTAATAATCATAGAAGTAGCTTCTTTTTTTGATTTTGCAGCATCAGTAGCTTTAATTTCGTCAGCTGTTGGAGGTATCACTTTTTTAGTTCCCCCAGCTGTTGGACTGACAGGAAGTGGTGCAGGTGGCCAATTAATTTTACCATTATAGGTTACCATTGCTCTTGATACAACAGCATCCTCCATATCAATTTTCCATTTTTCGGCTTTACCCATATCATCTAATAAATGACATAAGTTATTCCCGTATAATTGAGATGCTTGAGCAGGTAATTGATTTAATTTTCCGACAATCGTTACACCATTATCAGTTGTACAAACCTCTCCATTTTTTGTGCCCGCACAGTTACCGCCGGTTGAAGCTGCTAAATCCACAATTACCGAACCTGGTTTCATAGCCGCTACATGATAATCTAACCATAATTTTGGAGCTGGTCTGCCTGGAATTTGCGCTGTAGTAATTACAATATCAACTTCTTTGGCTTGCTCTAAAAATAATTTCATCTCAGCCTCAATAAACTCCTTACTCATTTCTTTTGAGTATCCAGATGAGGTTGCTCCGTCTTCTTCAATTTCAACGGTTAAGAACTGAGCGCCCATAGATTCAATTTGTTCGGCAACTTCTTTACGTGTATCAAAAGCTCTTACAATTGCGCCTAAAGAATTAGCGGCACCTATTGCAGCCAAACCCGCTACTCCGGCGCCTATGACTAAAACTTTTGCTGGTTCAACTTTACCGGCCGCTGTAATCTGACCATTAAGAAATCTTCCGAAATGATATGAGCCTTCAATAACTGCTCTATATCCGGCAATGTTTGCCATTGAAGACAATACATCCATTTTTTGTGCTCTAGAAATACGAGGAATCGCATCCATTGCCACCGCGTTCACTTTTTTATCGGCCAATTTTTGAAGTAAGGGTTGATTTTGTGCAGGCCATAAATAACTTAACATCACCAAGCCTTCTTTCATCATATCCACCTCTTCCATCGAAGGCTCTTTTACCTTCAGAACGATATCCGATTTGCCATAAATATCGGCTGCAGTATTTACTATTTTTGCCCCTGCCTCTTCAAATTCTTTGTCAGAAAAATTTGCTTTTATGCCGGCATTATGTTGAATGTAAACTTCAAAACCTTGCTTTTGCAAGCGTTTTACAGTTTTGGGAGTTGCGGCAACTCTTAATTCGTTTGGGAATATTTCCGATGGAATTCCAACTTTCATATTGATTTTTATTTAGAAAATCAAAGAACGCAAAATTATTGAGAAAATAAAAAAATGAATTTTAAAAAATTGCTCCTATTTGAGCAAATCAGGGCGTCTTAATTTAGTTCTTTCAAGGCTTTGTTCGTGACGCCACTTGTCTATATTAGCTGTGTGGCCACTTACTAATATTTCAGGAATTTTCCATCCATTAAACTCTGCTGGGCGCGTATATACAGGGGGTGCTAATAAATTATCTTGAAAAGAGTCGCTTAAGGCGGATGTTTCATCATTTAAAACGCCAGGCAATAAACGAATTACAGCATCACTAAATACGGCTGCCGGAATTTCTCCTCCGCTTAAGACATAATCACCAATACTTATCTCTTTTGTTATTAAATGTTGTCTTACTCGCTCATCAATTCCCTTATAGTGTCCGCATAAAATAATAATGTTTTTTAAAAGAGAATATTGATTACATAATTGCTGCGTTAATAATTCTCCATCCGGGCTCATATAAATGATTTCATCATATATTCTTTGCGATTTTAAATCGTTTAAACAAGCGGCAATTGGTTCTATCATTAGCACCATACCCGCTCCTCCGCCAAAAGCATAATCATCTATTTGCTTTTGTTTGTTAGTAGAATAATCGCGCAGATTAATAAGGTTTACCTCAACTAATTTATTATTAATTGCTCTTTTAAGAATAGAATGACTAAATGAGCTAGTCATAAGATCCGGTACAGCGCTAATAATATCAATTCTCATAGCGCAAAGATAATGATTGCCAGTAATTTTAGTCTATAAAATGAAGCCACTAATTACACAAATTTCACCAAAATTGGGTGGGTACTCACAAAAAGTAATTTTATCAGCACAATTTATTGTTCAAGCAATACAACCGCCAGAACAAATTATTTCCCGAAAAAGCAAAGTTTAATTATAAATGATTTTCTGTTATTCGTACAATTCGTGGCTATTTAATTGGTTGATTTAACATTAGATCTACCTTAACTATTTGATAACATTGCCCTAAAGATTTAGGAAAACAACAGCTATAAATTTACAGTGTGAAAAAGTTGATTTATATATTTTTATTTTTTGTTTTATGCAATGTTTCCTTCGCAGGAAACTCTGGTAAAGAAAAAGCAAGTGTAAAAACTATTGCTGGTAAAATTACTGATGTTACTGGCGAAACAATAGCTGGCGCGAAAATTATTATTAATGAAACCGGCGAAACTTTTTTTGCGGATTTTAATGGAAATTTTAAACTTTCTTTAAAAACCGACAAAATATATTCTATCTCAATAAATACTATTGGTTACCAACCTTTAGAGATTAAATCAACAAGTCTTTCATTATTCTCAGATATTTCTTTGAGTCCATTAAACTAACTCTCTAAGTCCCTACAATTAAACAGTTTTAAGCAATATTAGCGGCTTTAAAAGTAAAGTAATTGTTAACGTTTTATTACCCCATTGTTTCTTCAATGTTATTTTAATAACTTTGATTTAGAAAATTGATTGTTTAATTTTTTAAAACAAACGGTTATGAAAAAGTTAGTAATACTATTTGCATCTCTAATAAGCTTTAGCTTTTTAAGTGCCCAAAAACAAAACGATAAAGGTTTATATATTGATGACAGCAGCATTCCTGGATTAGCTAGCGGCGCATTATTTAACGGCGTAATATCAAAGACTCAAGATGGTATTAAATCAGAGTTTACTGTAAAAGAAGGTGTGATAACTGGTGAAGCAACTTACTATTATGCATCAGGTAACAAAATGGAAATCGGAACTTTTACAAATGGTCAAAAAGACCAAAAATGGGTAAGATTTAATGAGAATGGAACAACTTCTGCCATTGCTTTTTATAACTTAGGTAAAAAAACAGGCACTTGGTTAGTTTTCGATGAAAGTGGTAAAAAACGTTTTGAAATGAATTATGATAATGGAGAAAAAACTGGTCTGTGGACTAGTTGGGATGAAAGTGGCGCCATAGCAGGAACGAAGGATTATAGTCACACAAATTAATTTTTTAATTTTTTATTAATTAATGAAAGCCTCTGAAATCAGGGGCTTTTTATTTTTTATTTTGGGCATTTCTTATCTTTTCCAATTCTTCAAGATCCATTAAATCTTTTGCCCTGCCCGCTGCTTTTTTTGCTTCAATTAATTGATTTATGTGCAGGAATTTTATAGAAACCCCATCAATATCTGCTACTGGAGCTATTGAATAACATTCGTCAAATTTTACCTGCTCAAATCCCTTTAAGTAAGTCATAATATCCAGTTCAATTCCTGAATTTAATTTTATAGATGTATAGCCAGGTATAAATTCGCTTGTTTCAATGCCTTCAAAATCGCCTATATCCAATTCCTTTATTACATTTCTTAAAGATTTTCTATTTTCCAATGTGTCTTTTATCCAAAGATCAAGATCTTGTGTTACTCTACTAAATCCATGAAAGGTTGTAGCAAAACCACCCACCATTATATAAATTGTTTTATTCTTTTCAAGAAGCTGCCAAACCTTAAAAATCTCACTATCTAAAAAATCCACAATTATTGATTGGTTTTAATTTTTTGAGCTTTTTTTATTTTTTGGCTAGCCTTAATTAATTGCATTAATAGGTGAAATCGCTCCTTATGAGTGCTTTTGAGGCGAAGCTCAATCTTTTCTTCTTCAGTAATAAATATGGATTTCTCGGCTGCCATTTTGTTCTTTAAAAGTACAAAAAATCCCTAAAATAAAAAAATCATGCTGTTAACTAAAAAACAGATTACCTTTGCGGCCATGAATTTACTCTCTATAAGCAATCTTTCTAAGGCATACGGCGCCAAAGTTCTGTTCAATAAAATAAGTTTTGGTATTAATTACGGCGAAAAAATTGCCCTTGTTGCAAAAAACGGTTCTGGAAAAACAACACTATTTAAAATTTTAAAAGGAATTGAAATTGCCGATGAAGGTGAAGTTGTTTTTAGAAAAGATATTACGATTGGTTTTTTAGACCAGAATTTTACGTTTGATGAATCATTAACCATTCAACAATTAATAGATACTGCGGATAATAAATTTGTTAAAGCAATTAAAGAATACGACGATGTTATAAAATTAAGCGAAACTTCAACCGATTCAAAAACAGCAGATAGATTAGAAGAAGCGCTTAACCAAATGAATTTGATTGAAGCTTGGGATTACGAAAAAAACATTATAGAAATTTTAACTCGCTTAGAAATTACAAACACTGCACAAGTAGTTAAAACACTTTCGGGTGGACAAAAAAAACGTGTAGCCCTAGCGCTAACTTTAATTAACCGTCCGAATTTAATTATTATGGATGAGCCAACCAATCATTTAGACATTGATATGATTGAGTGGTTAGAAAATTATTTACAAGATGCATCTTTAAGTATTTTATTAGTAACGCACGATAGATATTTTTTAGATGAGGTTTGTGATAAAATTATTGAAATAGATAATTACGAATTATATGAGTACAAAGGCAACTTTGATTATTATTTAGAAAAAAAAGCAGAACGTGAACAGATTAAAGATGCCGAAATAGACAAAGCTCGTAATCTTTATCGCAAAGAAGTTGTATGGGTTCGTAAAATGCCAAAGGCGCGTGGCACAAAATCAAAATCGCGAGTTGATGCCTTTTATGAAATAGAAAAAAAAGCAAAACAAAAACGAATTGAGAAAAAAATTGAACTTACCGTTAAAATGGAACGCATGGGTTCTAAAATTGTTGAGTTACATAACATCACCAAAAATTATCCGAATAAAAATATTTTAACAGAACCGTTTACCTATACATTTATCCCAGGAGAAAAAATTGGAGTTGTTGGAAAAAATGGTGTTGGAAAAACAACGCTCTTAAATATTATTCAAGGTAAAGAGCAAGTGGATACAGGTAAAGTTGCACTAGGTGACACAATTGTGTTTGGTTATTATTCTCAAGCAGGAATGCTGATTAACAACGATAAAAGAATCATCGAAATTGTTAGAGATATTGCAGAACACATTCCTTTAGCTAACGGCACCAGCATGACCGCTGCAACTTTATTAACTCGTTTTAATTTTCCGCCTAACGTTCAATTTAGTTATGCACACACATTAAGCGGCGGAGAAAAAAGAAGGTTATATTTATTAACGGTGTTAATGAAGAACCCTAATTTTTTAATATTAGATGAGCCCACTAACGATTTGGACATTGTTACACTTCAAACTTTAGAAGATTTTTTGGAGGAATTTAGAGGCTGTGTTTTAATTGTCTCTCACGATAGATATTTTATTGATAGATTAGTAGATCATACTTTTGTAATGGAAGGTAACGGAACCATAAAAGATTATCCGGGAAATTATACAGAGTATAGAGAGTGGAAAGCCAATCAAAAAGGGGAAGAGTTTCCCGTATTAAAAATTGAAGAGGCTTTAATCGAAAAAAAAGTTGCTGAAAAAATTATTTCTGAAACTCCAGCAAAAAAATTATCCTATAAAACTCAGCGAGAATTAGAAATACTAGAAGAGGAAATGCCCAAGTTAGAAAGTAAAAAATTGGATCTTGAAACAAAACTTGCAAGTGGCATAACCGACTATAACGAAATACAAACTATAAGTAACGAATTAAAAGTGCTTGCGAAAGCGCTTGATGAAAAATCTTTGCGTTGGTTAGAAATACAAGAAGAGATTTAGTGTTTTTTGGTTGTTATTTATTTTTGTTCTGCTCCAAGAACGTGCTTCATGAATTCACTTGCAAAAACAAAATCAAATAATTCTTTATTGGTAGTTTTTAAAACCTGATCTTTATTTCCTGTCCACCAACTTTCTCCTTCATGAATGAACATAATATTTTCTCCAATTTCCATAACACTGTTCATGTCATGGGTAATAATAATTGTTGTGATATTATACTCTTCTGTAATGTCTTTTATTAAATTATCAATTACAATAGATGTTTTTGGATCTAAACCAGAGTTAGGTTCATCACAAAACAAATATTTAGGATTGTTGGCAATAGCTCTTGCCAGAGCGGCTCTTTTTTTCATCCCCCCACTCAACTCAGCCGGGTACAATTTATTTTTTCCAACAAGTTGAACTCTTTCCAAACAAAAATTAACGCGCTCCAATTTCTCTTCCTTACTTAAATCAGTAAACATATCTAATGGAAAACCAACATTTTCTTCTAAGGTTTGTGAATCAAATAACGCACCTCCCTGAAATAACATGCCAATTTTTTTTCTTACGTTTTGTTTCTCAATTTGATTTAATTTTGGGAAATTTTGTCCATCGTACAATATTTCTCCGCTATCTGGTTCATGCAAGCCAACCATTAATTTTACGATAGTAGTTTTACCACAACCGCTTTCGCCAATTATTAAATTTGTTTTTCCTGGAAGAAAATTAAACGACACATCTTTTACAATATGCCTATTACCAAAAGTTTTATTTATATTTTTAATTTCAATCAACGGTTAAGAAATAAGTTAGTTAAAATTAAACTAAATAATAAAATTAAAATGCTACTATAAACAACTGCATTGGTGCTGCTTTTACCTACCTCTAAAGCGCCTCCACTTGTATTGTAACCAAAAAAAGCAGAAACAGATGTTATAATAAACGCAAATACTATCACTTTTGTAAATGAATAATATAACTTCCAGGGTTCAAAAAAAGCTTGAATTCCGAAAATATATTCATACGCTGAGCATGCGCCCGCAGACACTCCCATAACATATCCACCCAATATTCCCAAGAACATACTTAAGGCAATTAAAAACGGGAAAATAAATACAGAAGCAGCAATTTTTGGAAATATTAAATAGCCTGCAGAATTAATTCCCATTATTTCTAAAGCATCAATCTGCTCTGTAATTCTCATGGCACCAATTTCTGAAGCAATATTTGAACCAACTTTTCCTGCTAATATTAAACAAACAATGGTTGGACTAAATTCTAACATTATACTTTCGCGAGTTGTAAAACCAACAGCATACAATGGCACCCAAGGACTATTAAAACCAAAAGCTGCTTGAATTGTAATTATCCCTCCCATAAAAACAGAAATAATTGCAATAATTGGCAACGACGAAATGCCAATATTATTTATTTCAAAAATTATTTGCCGAATATAAACGCTAAATTTTTGGGGTTTTCTAAAAACCTTATACAAAAGCATAAAATAGCGACCTATGTGAAAAAACAGATTCATGTTGGAGGCTTAAAAATACGAAAATATTCACGTATATTTGTTAGTATAAATTATGTTTAAACGGTACTTTTTAATTTTTTCAGTTTTAGCAATTGTTGCATGTACAATGGAAAGTTGCTTTTTGTCTAAAAACAAATGCGATAGCTGTCCCGGAATTATAAAAAAGAAAAAGGTACGTAAATCAAGTAAAGGCTCTATCTGATTTTAATACGCCACCTCTGCGTGTAAACCAACTCCTATTGGAATTTTCGCCCATTTATCTTGACTTGCCTGACGAAAATAGGTTGGGCTTCCAACTAATTTACTTGAGAAAAACAACCCTTTTACATCTCCCAAATCTTTAATCCATTCTAAAGAAATAAAAACATCATCATCAACATATAAATTATATGGCGTTAAATCTAATTCAATTAATCCGGTTTTTTCCTTAAACTCTATAATAACGCTTTGGTTTAAAATATTATCTTTTGGTAATCCATGTTCATCTTTATCGTAAACATTAAACCTAAAAATTGGTTTCTCTATTGAGTTATTAGCAATGTTTATATAAAATTTTCGTAAGTGTGTTTTAGGATGCTTAATATTTAGTTTTATTGCCAACTCTGCCCCCAGTGTATTTTTGGTGAAGCCCGCAGTTATCCCGGTGGTTTTAGTTTCGTTGCCTAATATTTTTATCTTAGTTTTTTTTGCTGTAACCGACACTTCATTTAAAATGGTGGTAGTTTGCGCAAGTTTTATTTTTCCTAATTCATTTATTTTATTTAAGAATAACGTTTTGGGTTTATATCCAATTATCGAAATTTTAATTGGTTCGTTTACTAAACTATCTGGCACAACAAAATTAAACTCACCATTCTCGTTACTAACCGTTCCAAAACCTTTACCAACAATACCAACATTAGCAAATTCTATTGGCTGCAATGTTAAACTATCCAATAAGGTACCTTTACAGTTTTTTTGGGAAAATACTGAAGTAAAAACTAGACTTAAAAAAAGGGTTCCGAAATATTTCATAATTTATTTATTTATGTTAAGACGAACAAGATTATCAAAAAGTTACAGCTGGTTATTATTTAATATTTTGCGCCGCCAATTCCAATGTTTTCAATCGGGTGCCAGGTTGTTTTAATTTCCTGAAGATCTAAAATTAAATATGGGTTTTGATTTTCTTCTTTATTCCAATCTTTATTCCAAATAAATGAACGCTTAACATTTAACGATGCATTTTCTGAAATAATTTTAGTTTCTTCTTTATTCTCTCTACAGTAAATGATAGCGTTCACATCCATATGCGAAGAAAAATGACTATGCAGTTCTTTTGAAGTACCTGTTAAAATATTTACAACTCCTCCAGGCAAATCAGAAGTTGCAAGCACTTCTGCCAAAGTTATTGAACTTAACGGCAAACTATTTGAAGCTAAAACCACGCATGTATTACCACCACAAATAATTGGAGCTATTACGCTCACCAAACCTAACAAGCCAGAATTTTCAGGAGCAATAACCGAAACCACACCTGTTGGTTCAGGCACAGAAAAATTAAAGTGCGAAGAGGCAACAGGATTAACCGAACTAAATAATGCAGAATATTTATCACACCAACCTGCGTAATGCACTAATCTATCAATACTTTGCAATACTTCTTTATCGGCTGCCACTTTTGTAAGTCCTTGTAAAACTAACTCTTCAACAAATTGTGATTTTCTACCCTCTAACATTTCGGCAATACGGTATAAAATTTGGCTACGGTTAAATGCCGACTTCCCACTCCACCCAGTAAATGCAGAGCGTGCTGCAACCACAGCATTTCTAAAATCTTTACGAGAGCATAAACAAACGTTCGCTATTGTTTCCCCTTTTTTATTTAAAAGTTCGTAATAGCGTCCGCTTTCTGTTCTTGGAAACTGACCACCAATATAAATTTTGTAAGTTTTTAAAACGTTTAAACGCGCCATACTTTTTTTACTGATTAAATAGTAAAGATAGGAGAATTTTTAGAAAAAACTGTTTTCTAAAACGGCACAAAAGTTACGCCAAACATAAAATTAAAGCGTTGGCTTGGGTAACGATCCCAACGGTAATAGCGTTGATTAGCGATGTTGTTTGCCTGCACAAAAAAGCTCAACATTTTACTGTATCTGTATTCTGCTCCAAGATTAGCATCAACCCAGCCGTTTAATTGTTTTGGCCCTAAAGTAATAACACCATTATTATCGGTTATTTGCGTTTGTGCCCATTGTTGCCCAACTATAAATATATCTGCTTTTATTATAATTTTACTGTCTAAATTATAAATTCCCGAAAACGTTAAATCAAAATCAGGTTTCTGATACGCTCGCGTTAAATTTTTTGTTTTATATAAATAGTAATTTCCCCTTGCAATTAAATTTAATTTTTCCTTTAATTGATATTTTAATTGACCGTTTACAGTTAATAAAGTTGTGTTATCGTACACAACACTAAATCTATTATAAACCTGATTAATTCCGCTATAATTAATTACAAAAAACTGCAAGCTATCATATTGTGCATAACTTACTTTAGCATCATAACTGGTTTTGCTGCTTAAATTTCCTCTTAAACCAATAAACGCATTATATTTATTATTGGTGTTAGTATATTTTATAGTAGTATCAACAAACACATTTTCTCTGCTTAAACTTCTAAAACTATTTTTTATTAATCCACCATTTACACCGGCATACGGAATAATCATATTTTCATATACATTGTAAAAGACATTTAACTTCGGGAAAAAATAGAAGCGTGTTTTGTTTTTAAAATTATCTAAAGTTCCTGTTAAACCAATATCTGCATGCCATTTATTGCCACCAGCCTCAAAGGAAGGATTTAAACTTACAATTAAATCATTCAAAGTATCGTTTGCTTGTTTGTGATTATAAAAATCTGTAGTAAGATTTACATCTAATTTTTCTTTATTTATAAATGTACTTCCAAAAGCTTTTAACTTAATGTTATTTTCCGCTTCGCGATTTAAATTTTGTAAATTATAATAACTTAAAGTTATGTCGTGATTAATGCGTGTGCTATCTGTATAATGACTAACCAACCTTACTTTAGGTTCAAAAACTTGATAACGTTGCTTTGTATAGTTATTCTCCAATTTATTTAAACTGGTGTCGTATCCATAATAATGAATAACATTTCTGTCATAATTAAAGTCGCCAAACAAGGTATGTTTTTTATAAAATTGTTTTCCGAAAACATTAATTTCATTGTCGCTATAACCACCATAACCAACACCATCTAAGTGAGCGGTGCTTGAGAAATGTTTTAGATGTGCGCCGTAGTTGTTCTCGCGCGAGCGGGTATTGCCAATCCAAAATTCGCCATAAGGCATATTGTAAATTGGTCCATAGCCAACTTTTAGTAAAGAGTGATATAATTTACCTAAAGGTTCGTTTTGTAATTTAGCTTGAGAAATTTGCTGAACTTGATACTTTGGAAACAAAGGAACGCTTGAAATTCCGTACTTAATATTTTGAATGCGCTTTACAGTATCTACAATTTCTGGTACATCCGAAAACTTTAAGGCATCTTTAATGGTAGGCTTAAATTCGCTTTGAGCTTGATAATTCAAATCATTTAATCCAGAGCTTTGCGCCATTATTGCAACTGAATATCCTAAAACAATTAACAAAATTAAAATCCATTCTAATTGTCTTTTACGACGTTTAGTAAGAACTCCCTTCTTGCTTTCTACTTTTCTTTTCGGTATTTCTAATACACTCATCTAATACAATTATTTAGGTTGTTGAATTTCCATTTCATTATTAGTAGGTGTTTTCCCTTCCGCTTCAAACTTAATTTCTTGCATAATACTTGAATCTTTTAAGCTTTGATTGAATTGAACTTTCATGTCATCATACGACATCTTATTTTCAGCCGCTTGTTTAGCTTCCTGTTTTGCTTTCAGAGAATCTAATCGTTTATTTGCCTCATCAATATATTCTTGTTTCGGTTTATTGTCTATTAATGATTCTAGAATTACTTGGGCATCTGCTTCATCACCTTTTGCTATATATGCATCCGCTAATAGTAACATTCCTTTATTATTCCAATCGTCGTTACTATACTCGTAGCTAATTAATTTATTAATTGTTTTTTCTACTTCTTTATATTCTTTTTTAGCAAATTGTATTTTTGCTATATGGTAATAGGCTTCGGCTCCTGTAACATTCTTCGAAGCTTTTGTCATGGCTTTAAATTCTATCATCGCATCATCATAGCGCCCTGTTTCATATAACGATTTTGCCTTAATGTATTTTGCCTCTGTAGTTTGTTGAGGGGTAAGTTTTTCTGTATTTAGTACTTTAGTGCATTCTGTTAATGCGGTCTCGAATTGATTTAAATAAAAGGCGCAGCGCATTGCTCCAAATTTTGCTAAACTTTTATTTACAGGCGACTCTGCAAGCTCTTGCATTTTTAAATATAAAGGCAGGGCCTCTTGATACTTTTTATCTTTATAATATAAATAAGATGCTTTTGTAAGTGAAGCCTCGGTGTATAGTCCTCTTGGTTTTTCAATTATGTATAAATAACCGGGCAAAGCTTTTTCAAATAAATTTTTGCTATAAGCGCATTCTGAATAACTAAATTGAGCCTCGTTAATGTTTTTACCGTTAGGAAATTTTAAAATATAGGTTTCCCATTTTTGCATAGCTACATCGCAGTCTTTTAAAGTGTAATAAGCATCGTAGGCAGCAGTATAAGTTGCTTTTTCAATTTGATTCTCAGATAAAGGATTGCCTAGAGCAACAAAATACTTTTCCATTTCATCCACTTTGCCTTTTTCAGTAAATATTTTTTTAATAATCTCTAATACTTCTTTTGCGGCATCACTTTTTGAGTCGAATTTGATAAATTTATCAAAATACTCGAAGGCCTTGTCATCCTGTTTACGCTCGTAATAAATGTTTCCAAGCTGAGCATTGCAGTTTTGTGTAAAAGAAGAGTTTGGGTAATTTTTTAAAATTCTCGAATAATAAACAATTGCATTTTCCTGATCTTTCAAGTTATTGTAATAGGTATCAGCGATTTCATTTAACGCTGCGCTTAAATAATTTGATTCAGGATAACGTGTTTCTATTTTTTTTAGTTCATCTATCTTAGTCGTAAAATTTTTACTTAGCCCATCACATAAAGCTTTCTGGTACAAACAATAATCTACATCAAATTTATTTTGAGCAATCGCTATCTTATAATTGTCAGAGGCCTGAGCAAAATCACGATTCATAAAATAACTATCTCCAACTCGAATGTAAGCATCGGTTATTTTTTTCTCGTCATATGTATTTTTAGTCAACAAAAACTTTCTAAACGAAATGTTAGCATTTGTAAAATCATCTTTTTCTTTTCGCAAGAAATACGCGTAACCTAAAGCATAATTACTAAGATCATATTCTTTTAATGGTGTGGCTCCATCCATTATCTGAAATTTCTTCCAAATATCTATAGCGGTTGTATAATCTTTTCTTATAAAAGAAATTTCACCGAGCCAGTATTGGTTTAAAGCATTGAGTTTTAAATCCGAATTTTGGGAAAGCGATTTTTTAAATTCCTTCTCCGCATTTTTTAAATCACTATTATTAAAATGTTCAACACCTTTAAAATAAATTAATTTTTGATAGGTAACTTTTAAGATTGGGTCAATCTGCTCGAGTGCTTCAATACTCTTAATTGCAAGATCGTAGTTTTTTGTAGTTGAATAAACATTAATTAAAAAATTATAACAGTCTTCCTTCCTCGGAGAGTTTGGATATTCTTTTAAGTATTTTGAAAAAGCTTTTACGGCTTCGTTAAAGGGACTAAAATCTAATTCATAACTTAATTTAGCAAAACCAAATAAGGCATCTTCTATAATTTTTTTATCAAAATTTAATTGATAGGCGCTATAATAAGCATTTTTCGCTTTTATCTTTTCGCTCAGCTTTAAATAACAGTCAGCCATGTGATACCAAGCATTTTGAGCTAATGAATCTTTATTAACTGTAACTTTCTCAAAATTAACCACGGCATTTTGGCAGTCGTTAATTTTATAATAACAATAGCCTAAGGCATAGCTGCCATTTGAGTTGCCGGAAGCTAAATCTGTTTTCTTTAAATAAACTAAAGCATTGTTGTAGTCTTTCAAATTAAAATAACTCTCTCCAATCATTCTATTAATTTCTCCTTCCTTTTGCACATTAGCACTATCATTTAAAAGTAAGGGCGCTTCTTTTACAACCTGACTATATTTATTTTGAATAAAATATATTTGTGTTATATAATAAGGCACTACACTACCAAAAGTTTCGTTTCCAACTAGTTTATTAAAGCCTTTTAAAGCTATTTCATAATTTTTTTCTTTATAGGCAATGTGAGAATAATAATAGTTTGCCGGATACATATACTTGTTATCTAAATCCTTTATTTCATAAAAATCTGTTTTTGCTTTTTCATCCTGACCAATTTCCAAATTACTATATCCACGTTTAAAATACAGTTCTGCCAATTGCTCCTTGTCTAACTTGTAGATATCAACTTTTTCAAAAAACTCTATGGTTTCTTTATGCTTTTTCTTTCTAAAATTTGATTTTCCTAAATAAAAATTAGCGCTATTAATTTTATTGCTTTCCGGATAATTTTCTACAAATTGTTTCATTTGCCATTCGCCATCTTTATTAAAAAGTTCAATGGCACAGGCCGCAGAATAATAAATGGCATCTGTTTTTAAAATTTTTGAATTGCTAACAGAATAATACTCATTAAAACTTTTTTGAGATTGCACAAATTGTTTTTTATCAAATAAATCCAGGCCCTGTTTGTAAAGGGCGTCCTTATCGGTAAAAATTGCAGTTTTTTGCCCCAAAAAAGTGGAACTAAAAAATACAAAGAGCGCCAGGGCACTAAATTTTCTTACGTGCTTCATTAATTTATATTGACAAAATTTTATCTCACTAAATTTACTTTGCTTAGAGCTACGGATTGATAACCCTTTGAGTCAGTTATTAACCCTTGCATGTTGATATTGGAATAACTCTGTTTCAATTAAAAGTTACATTCCTTTTAACTTAGAAGTTTATTTAACTATGAGTGATTTAATAAAATTTGATGGCGTTACAATTTTCCAAGATGAACGTCCTGTTGTGGGGAATTTAAGTGTTGCAATAAAAAAGGGTGAGTTTGTTTATTTACTTGGAAAAACCGGAAGTGGAAAAAGTAGTTTTTTAAAAACCATCTATGGTGATTTAACATTAAATAACGGCACGGCAACGGTTTGTGGGTTTAATTTAAATGACCTTAAACAAAAAGAAATTCCTTTTTTAAGAAGACGGTTGGGCATTGTTTTTCAAGATTTTCAATTGTTAGGAGATAGAAGCATTTATGATAATTTAAAATTTGTAATGAAAGCCACGGGTTGGAAGGAAGAAGCAAAAATTAAAGAGCGTGTATTAGATGTACTTAAAAAAGTTAGTTTAGAAGGTAAAGAAAATAAAATGCCCCACGAACTTTCTGGTGGAGAGCAACAACGCGTAAGTATAGCACGTGCGCTAGTAAATAACCCAGAATTAATTTTAGCTGATGAACCTACAGGTAATTTAGATCCTCAAACTTCTGAAGAAATTTTAATTTTATTAAAACAATTAAGCGAAACCGGCTGCGCAGTTTTATTTGCAACGCACGATATGCTTGTGTACAACAAATTTAAATCGCGCACTTTACTTTTCGAAAACGGAAAGGTTATTGAACAGAACTAAGCTAACTCAGGCCACTAATTACACGAATTTCACAAATAATTCATTTAAAGGGTAACGCCAACAATAATATTTAGTGAAAATTATTATTCTTTTCGCTGAGCGACAAAGAATAAGTTTCCATGTAGTTTTATCAAAATTGTTTTGTGTTAATTAGTGAAATTAGTGGCAAAAAAGAATGGGTCAAACTATTTAAGAGATAAGGACTTTTATTTCTTATCAGACTCTTAAAGAAAATTTATTGAGCAGAATTAAGCACAACAAGCCACTAATTAAACGGATTTCACAAATTATTTATTTAAGTAACGAACCCATTAATTATTTAATGAAAAGTAATTGAGCAGAACTAAGCCCCTAATTACACGAATTTCACAAATTATTTATTTAAAGTCTTATATACTTAGGAGGCGATTACCCAACTTAATATTTGTCATCCTGACGCAGGAAGGATCTGCTAAGAAGATTTCTCCTTTCGTCGAAATGACATATTGGGCTATAAAATATATGGATTTGGTATTAGTGTAATTCGTGGCAAAAAAAGATGAGGGTTTTATATCTTATTATACTCCTCTTTCACAAAATCCATTAACTCTTTAATATAATCTGGACTAAAATCAAATTTAATTCCAGCAGTTTCGTAAATTTTTGGGATTGATTTTGTATAACCAAGAGCTAAGGCTTTTTTATAATTTTCTATTGCTAGTTTTGGATTGGTTTTATAATTACGCCAAACAGCAACTGCCCCTAGTTGAGCAAACCCATATTCAATATAATAAAAAGGAACTTCATATAAATGCAATTGAACTTGCCATCTCCGCTTTAAATTACTTTCTAATCCTTTATAATTAACTATGCTGCTTCCAAAATCAGCAATTATTTTTAGCCAGGTATCATAACGTTCCGTAACTGTATGTTTTGGATTTTCATAAATCCAATGTTGAAATTTATCAATTGCTGCAATCCAAGGTAATGTATCCATCACACCTTCTAACTGTTGGCGCTTTGCACGTTTTAATTCTTCATCGGTTTTAAAAAACTCATCCCAATGTTCCATGCTCATTAATTCCATACTCATGCTTGCCAATTCAGCCACTTCGCTTGGGGGCGATTTAAAATCAACCAATTCCAAATCAAAATCTAAAAAAGAATGTATGGCATGTCCGCCTTCATGCACCATTGTTACTAAATCACGATGTAAGCCAACAGAATTCATAAAAATAAATGGTACATCTGTTTCATACAAAGGGTATTGATAGCCACCTGGAGCTTTTCCTAATCTACTTTCTAAATCCAAACGTTTCATTTTTTGCATAGTGTTAATGCACTCGCCAAAAAACGGATCAATTTTATCAAAACAAGAAATTGTTTTGTCAATTAATTCTTGTTCTGTAGAAAAAGGTTTTAAAGGGGGAAGTCCTTCTTCTTCCACCGAAGTATCCCAAGGACGATAATCATCTAACTTTAATTTTTGCTTGCGCCTTTTGTCGTGCTCGTTTAATAATGGAACGGCATGCAATTTTACTGCTTCATGAAAATTTAAACAATCCTGAACAGAATAATCAAAACGCGCTAAGGCCTGATGTTTATAATCGCGAAAGTTTTTAAAGTCTGCATTTAATGCCACTTGGTGACGCAAGTCAATCAATTTGGTATACAACTCGTTTAAGGCTACTTCATCTTGCGCTCTGCGTGATTGCACTAGTTGATATACTTCTTCGCGCACGGCTCTATTAAGGTCTTTTAAATAAACTCCGGCTTTTTGCAAAGTCATTTTTTCTCCTGCATATTCGATGCTTTGCGCGCCATTTATTTCGCCAAATTGTTGTTCGAGTTCTTGTAATTTTGTGTTTAACGGAATATTTTCTTCTCTAAAAAGGTCGATACTATTTTTAATGCCCCTTAAATAAATGTCGTAACCCGGTTTAGTTAACTGATTAATAAATGGAGTTGCGATAATTTTTTTATTTAATTCATTTGCAATTGGCGAAATGTTTGGCTCAATATTTTGAACAAAATCATTAAAACTGTCTCTTAATTCAGTGTTAGCAGTATCGCAAGTCATTTTAATATATCGCCAAGCCATATTTTCACTAATTACAGCATTTAGTTCACTATCATCTTTCAACCATTTTTCTAAGTCACTAATTGAATTAATTTTTCTTTCCTGTAATTCTGTAAAATATGGCTTTAATAATTCCCAAGTAGTAACAGTAAATTCGGGCTTAACAAAATTTCTTTTCATGTGTAATATTCTTAATTAAAAATTTTTAGAAAGCAGCTACAATTCGTTTAAATATGAAACGTAGATTTTTTTCCGATATTATTAAAGTTTGCATCCAGCCACGTGCCGCAAGCTTGATAACCTAGGTTTTTTAAATGCATTAAAAAATCCCAATCTGTATTTAACTTACTCGATAAATTAAATTCTCCTAAAGAACGGTCGGAGCTTACACGATGTAAATTTATTTTTTTTAATTCTCCGTCTAAGGTAATTCCCTTTTCAACCAAAGCATTTATAAATTCCATGTGTTTAATTTCTAAGGCTAATGAAGAATTAAAACTAATTTCATTTACGCGATCTTTAATTTCTTCTAAATTTTCTGGAACTTTATTAATAGTAAATGGATTTACTTCCACTAATAAAATATCATCTGTACCTTCTGTATGCTCTGTTAAAGCCGAAAGTGGCGGGTTTCCCATATAGCCGCCATCCCAATAAAACTCTCCATCAATCTCTACAGCTTTATACATATAAGGCAAACATGCGCTTGCCATAATTGCTTTAGAAGTAATTTCGCTTGGGCCAAATATTTTGGGCTCGCAGGTTTTTACATTAGTTGCGCAAACAAATAATTTTGGCGGACTCATTTTATGTAGTTCATCAAAATCAATCAATTCATTTAATATTTTCTCCAATGGATTAATGCCCATTGGATTCATCTGTGAGGGCGACATGTTTTCAGAAGCCATTGTGAAAAATTTATAGCTCGGAGAATAATCCATGTTACCCGGACTCATCATTTTATCCAGCCACGTTGGTTGCATTGGAGATAATTTTCCAGCTTCAGAAATCTTATGCCAAAATTTTACTAATAAATGTTTAGCAAGATTTTTACCTCCTTTATTTATACCATAAATTGTACAAACACCGTTCATGGCACCGGCACTTGTTCCACAAATCCCATCAATTTCAATACGATCATCATCTAACAATCTGTCAATTACTCCCCAAGAGTAAGCTCCATGAGATCCTCCACCCTGCAATGCTACATCTAGTTTTTTCACTTTTGTCATAGCCTAAAAATACCAAAAAAAGTGGTTGAATTGAAAATATTATTTAAAATAAATTTTTTGCTGGCGCGTTTGTGTGTTTTGAGAAACTAGCATAATTTTAATTTTCTGAATTTTAATCTTTCTGCTATACTCCAAATAATTTTTTACAACACGCTCCAGCATTTTAAAACTCAGTTCGTTTTCAACTGGTCCGTTTAATTGCTCTCGAAGCGCTGTGTTTTTTTCAAAATAATGTATGCTATTTGAAAAAGCGACTAATAATGGTTCGTACCCTTTTAGCCTGTTAGTTTGGTGTTGAATATTGATTTCTGAAAAAACATCTATTGTTTGTGTTCCTTCATCGTCAAATTCGCAATATAATTTATAGTTTGAATCCGGAACAGGAACAAATAAATTCCAGTTTTGATGAAAATAAGGATATACGTATCCTTGCGCGTAAAAATCTATTTTAGTTTTATTGGCAACTATTGGTTTAGAATAAATAAATAGGCTGCTAAAATGAACTAATAGCAAAAGTATGCAACTACTAGAAATAATTATTTTTACTGATTCCTTGATGATCAAAATTAAGAAAAAAAACAATCTTACTTGCTGTTTCTAATTTTTTAATACTTTAGTGGAAATATTTTTAAAATGAAAAAATTAACATTGCTTATTACACTTTTTTTGGGGATTTATTCTACAGTTTTACTTTCTCAAAATCAACTCTTAACTATACAAGATGCTATTTGGAAAGGCCGTACTAGTTTAGCCCCAAAAAGATTACAGGCAATAGGCTTTATTCCTGATTCAAAAAAAATTGCCTACATCGAAAAAAACGAGCTCATTATTATAAGCGCCGAAACCGGTAAAACTGTTTCAACAATTTCGACACTTTCTTTAAACAAAAATTTAAGTAAAACTGCAATAGATACAATTACAGCTTTTGAGGGACTTAGATGGATAAACGAAAATCAATTTTATTTTACAAATAAAAAAGGCGAGTGGCTGTATTCTATTGATAAAGGTGCAGCAACAAAATCGGAAAGAAAACAAAGTGATTTTACTTTGGAGAATTTAGAAAATTTTAAAGAAGGGGAAATTTTTGCTTACGTTAATTCAAATAATTTATTTGTATCCGATAACGGAAAAGTTACCCAAGTTACTACAGATGGCTCGTACGAAATTGTAAATGCTAAAACCGTACACCAAAGTGAGTTTGGTATTAACAAAGGAATTTTCTGGAGTCCGAATGGGAATGCCTTAGCCTATTATAGAATGAATCAAACTGATGTGGACGATTATCCAATAATTGATTGGAGTACTTATCCTGCAATAAATAAAAACATTAAGTACCCAATGGCTGGCAAAAAAAGCCATTATGTAACAGTATTCGTTTACAATTTAAAGAGCAACACTTCCACCTTAATTAAAACAGAAGGGCCAAAAGAACAATACTTAACTAATATTGCATGGAGTCCTGACGAAAAGAAAATTTACATAGCAGTTTTAAACCGCGAACAAAATCATTACAAATTAAATGAGTACGACGCAAAAACCGGAGATTTTGTAAAAACACTTTTTGAAGAGAAAGACGAAAAATATGCAGAGCCCTTAAATCCAATGTTGTTTGTGAAAAACAATCCTTCGCAATTTATATGGCAAAGCAGAAGAGATGGCTATAACCACTTTTATTTATATAACATAAATGGCACGCTTATTAAACAGCTTACAAAAGGTAATTGGGAAGCCAAGGATGATATGGGTTTTGATGAAAAAGGCGAAAATCTATTTTTTCAAGCAGCGGAGCAAAGTCCTATAAATCAAGATTTTTATTCTGTTAATTTAAAAAGTGGTAAAATTAAGCGTTTAACAAAAGATAACGGTTACCACTCTGTTGTATTAAGTAAAAAAGGAGATTTTTTTATTGACAGCTATACTTCTTGTTATACTCCACGTGAATACAGAATTGTTGACGCATCAACAGGCAAATCAAATACCATCTTTAAAGCAGATAATCCTATTAAAGATTACCAATTGGGTAAATGGAATATGTTTACTATAAAAAATGTTGAAGGAACAGATTTACATTGCCGAATGTTTAAACCTGTAAATTTTGATAGCACAAAAAAATATCCTGTGTTAGTATATTTATATAATGGGCCCCATTCGCAAATGGTAACTAATACTTGGATGGCAGGAGGTGAATTGTGGTATCAATACATGGCGCAAAAAGGATTTATAGTTTTTACTTTAGATGGAAGGGGAACAAATTATAGAGGTAAAGCATTTGAACAAGCCATACATCGCCAAGTTGGAACAAAAGAAATGGAAGACCAAATCAGTGGCGTTAATTATTTAAAATCATTACCCTACGTTGATGCAAATCGTATAGGAGTTCATGGATGGAGTTATGGTGGTTTTATGACAACTTCTTTAATGAGTCGTTACCCGGGTGTATTTAAAGTTGGTGCCGCTGGCGGACCAGTAATTGATTGGAGTTATTATGAAATTATGTATGGCGAGCGCTATAATGATAGTCCGCAAGAAAACAAGGAAGGTTACGATAAAAATAATTTATTAAACCACGTACAAAATTTAAAAGGTAAATTATTAATGATACATGGCGCACAAGATAATGTGGTTGTATGGCAACATAGTATTATGTATCAAAAGAAGGCAGTAGAAAAAGGTGTGCAATTAGATTATTATGTTTATCCAGGGCACGAGCATAATGTGTTAGGAAAAGATAGAGCGCATCTAATGGAAAAAATTACAAATTATTTTATAGATAATTTGTAAAGTATAACATTTACTTCTTGGCCATTAAAGCTTCAATCTCTTCAGTTTCGATTGGAATGTTTTTCATTAAATCTAATTGCCCGGTAGTTGTAACCATTAAATTATTTTCGATACGAATTCCTAATCCTTCTTCGGGAATATAAATACCCGGCTCAACTGTAAACACCATGCCAGCTTGGATTGGTTCTGTAAAAAATCCAACATCATGTACATCTAATCCTAAAAAATGAGAAGTGCCGTGCATAAAATATTTTTTATAAGCCGGCCACGCGGGATTTTGATTTTTTACATCTTCGGTTTTTATTAAACCTAATTGTAATAACTCTTCTGTCATTAAATTACCAACCGAGATATTATATTTTTCGAAGGTTTGCCCTGGTAACAATAATTTTGCAGCCGAACGGTGAACTCTTAAAACGGCATTATAAACATCTTTTTGACGTTTAGTAAATTTACCATTTACCGGTACGCAACGTGTAAGATCGCTCGCATAATTTGCATACTCTGCCGCAACATCTAATAAAATTACATCGCCATCTTTGCACTGTTGATTGTTTTCAACGTAATGCAAAACACAAGCACTTTTTCCGCTTGCTATTATTGGTCCGTATGCAAAACCTTGCGAACGGTTACGAATAAATTCATGAATTAACTCTGCTTCAATTTCGTGTTCCCAAACGCCGGGTTTTATAAAAGATAATAATCTTCTAAATCCTTTTTCAGTAATATCACATGCTTGTTGTATTAAATCAATTTCGTGTGTGCTTTTTATCGCGCGAATTTTATGCATGATTGGTGCACTACGTTCAATGTTATGAAGAGGATATTTTGAAATAATTAACTTATTAAAACGCATTTCCGCGGTTTCTGTTTCAATACTACGACGCGTATGTTCATTAGCATTTAAATAAATATTTTCTGCCTGAAATAAAAAGGGTTTCATTATTTTATCAAAATCTTGGAACCAATATATATGGTCGATACCACTAACGGCTGTGGCTTGAAGCTTGTTTAACTTTGCTCCTTCCCAAATGGCAATTAACTCGCTTGTTTCTTTTATAAATAAAATTTCTTTGTGTCTACCATCTTTAACATCCGGAAAAACAACTAAAATAGTATCTTCTTGATCGATGCCACATAAGTAAAATAAATCGCTGTTTTGTTTAAAGCCCATTGCGCCATCTGCATTAGTTGGCATAATATCGTTACTAACAAAAATTGCTAAAGAGTTAGGCTTTAAATTATTTTTGAATTTATTTCTGTTTTCAATAAACAAGGTGCTATCAATAGGATTATATTTCATGTTATTTTTTTAATGGATACTAATGTATAAATAAAGGCAGTAAAAACAAAAATTAATCTTGATTGTTACTTAAGATTTGAAAAAGGCAATTTTATTGGTAATAATTTCATTAATAAATTCGGGACTAAAAGCTTGATTAGTTGAAACAGTTTCTTCGTAAAAAGACTTGTTTTTAGAATTATACACAACTACTTCTAAATCATTGTTATCATAAAGTCTGGCGCTAATAATATTTGAAACTGCAACAGAAAAACTTTGCCAATTCTTAAATAAGAACAAGCCTTTTTTGAGTTTAAATTCTATTCCATCAAAACAAAAAGTGGTGTATGTAAAATCGAATCTTAAATAAATTACTAGTGCAAGTAACATTAAGAAAATACTTGCGCCGCTATTAAAACTTGTAGTAAACAAAGTATATATTAATGGAATTGACAGAATTAACATTAATATAAACGAGCTCGACTTTAAAGGATTAGTTTTTACAGATAAACTCGAAAAACCAGAGTTTAACAAATTACTCTCTGATAAAAGTTTCTCTCTAACATTAATATTAGTAATGTTATTTTGAGTTTGTTGGTTTAATAAAATACCGGTGGCATAATATAAATTTGGATATTGTTTTTTGATTTCCTCTGGCGACTCAAAATAATGTTCAAAACAAACGCTTACAAATTCATTTAAATTTGCGCCACCGTATTTTCTAAAAATTGTTTCACGATTATTTCTAATATCATTAAAAGCATCATTAGCCGCGGCTTGCCATTTACTAAAATAATTTTCAAAAAAATAATCTGGTAAATTATTTCTTATGGCATTTAATTTTAATGCGTGCGTAAATTCATGAATCCCTAAATTTATATTATCATCTGCTATCTTGTAACCCGAAATAAAATCTTTCCAGCTAAATTGAATAATACCCGATAAATTTGTGCCTCCTTTAAATTTTAAACCGGTTTTTTTATCATCAAAATCATTGGAATGGATAACAATTGTGTCAAAATAGCTTAAATTCCATGTTTCAAGACCCAAAGTTAGCTGAACTGCCGATGCGGCGATGATTGCTTTTACCTTGTTGTTGGGCTTAAAATCTCCAAAACCAATAATCGTTTTTTGAGAGATAAATTCTAAGCATCTTTCATTAAAAACCTCCTTTAATTGGGTGTTTAATGTTGTGTAATATTTGAAATACTTGGTATAGAACACCTGGAAGTGCTCTAGAGTCAATAAAATATCGTTTTCCGTTGTCAATTTATAACACTATTTATTACAAAAAAAAGGTTTTTATTTTTAATTAAAAACTTATATTTGCTATTACAACAAAATTAAAAGTGTATGATTGATTTAACAGGAATTATTTCCATTTCGGGGCAACCGGGTTTATTTAAAATTGTGGCTCAAAGCAAAAACGGTATTATCGTTGAAGGTTTGGCTGATAAAAAAAGAGTAAATGTTTATGCATCTACTAAAGTTTCTACTTTATCGGATATAAGTATGTTTACTACCGGTGAAGATAAACCAATAGAAGAAATTATGACTGCTGTTTTCGAAAAAGAAAAAGGTGGGGCGGCAATAGATAACAAAGTTGACGATAAAGCGATTGAAAAATATTTTGGTGAAGTTTTACCAGATTATGACAAAGACCGTGTTTATGTAAGTAATATGCGCAAGCTTTTTACTTGGTACAATACTCTTCAAACTACAGGTAATCTTAAAGAAAAAACCGAAGAAAAAGAAGGTGAAGAAAAAACAAAAGCTATAAAAGCTGACGATAAAGCTAAAGCTGTTAAAAAAACAGTTTCTAAAGATTCTAATAAGGCTAAAACCAGCGTTGGCGTTAAAAAAACTACCGGCGTAAGAAAAACAGGTACAGCTTAGTTTTTAAAAAATTATTCAAAGAGCCATCCCAAAACAGGATGGCTTTTTTTATGCATTTAACATAAATATGTTGTATTTTTAATTGAATCAAAACTAATAATTAAGTGAACTTTTTTACTTCAAAATTTATAGCTAAGGTTTCTGTAAGGAATTTGTTTTTACTTTTTCTTTTTGTCTTTTATTTTAATTGTACAGCGCAAATTGCTCCGGGTATTGAATGGCGGAAAGAGACATTCTCGCCTCGCGGACTTGATGGCCAGTTACAAACACAACAACAAAGCGGTGAAGAATGGTGGTATAGTTTAAAAAATGTACTCGATGCGGCCGGCCAACACACTGCCTATGTTACCAGCGGTTATACCGGCTTGGTTAGCACAGCAGCAACATCGGTTGCGGCAGAACAAATGTATAATGAGGGTCCGGATTCGCCCTACAATCCTATAAACTCAATAAATTTTAATTATTCGACTCAACCGGCAGGCTGTGTTGATAGAGATTATATTGGCGAACATAGAACTCCTGTTAGAGGCAATATTGGTTTAAATGCACTAAATGGCGATATGATTTACTGCAAGACCAAAACCGTTGGGGCATTAGAAGAAGTGATACAAGACCCTCAAAATCTTGATTACGCTTATGTTGTTGGAGTACACCAAGGAGTTAGGCCATTTAAGAACAAAATAAATTTTATTCCATATAACAGAACTGCTGCTAGCTCAAACGATAATTTTTCGCTAACGCGCTTAGGTGTTAATAATTACTTTAACAATTGCGGTCATTTGTATGTTGCAAAAATTGAAATAGTAACCGGAACCGTTGTTTGGGAGGGCTTATATGGCTATCCAGATTATTTACCCTCGCCTTTAAATACTTATGAATGCAAAAGTTACGGCTACGACATTATTAAAAGTTCTAACGGCAACTTAATAGTTACAGGCTCTGCACAAATAATTAATGCCGAATTTGCGCCAGAATATCCAATCATACTTGAAATAGATCCTACTACAGGAAATTTATTAAAAAAAACTATACTCCCACTTAACAATAACAACGTTCTTCCTTTGTCAAATCCGGGTTCGGGCTATAGTTTATCTGGCGTTGGGCGCTCGTTAGTAGAAATTGGAACAAGCGGTAATTACGCAATTGCATGCGCTTATTATTTTGTAAATACTACTAACGAGGATAAGAACAATGCATTTGTGTGGTGTGTTGACCAAAATTTAAACCCAAGTAATACGTGGCAAGATAATCCTATTCGGCTTGCAGGTAACGGGCCATTTAATTCAAACATTTGGGAAATAAAATATCACAATGCTCTTAGACAATTATTAATACCCGTTGTTAGCGACTGTATTGGTTGCTCCTACGCGGGCCATAATTCTGGAAAAGGAAAAATTTATAGATACAATGATGACGGTTCTTTATCAACTAACGGCATCAATCCCTCATTAATGGGAGATATAAACGCTTTCGATCTTAGAATTGGTGTTGAAGAAACAAGCGACGGAGGCTTTGTTGCTGTAAGTTCTGTGAGGCCGCCAACAGCCGATCACTCGCCGCCAACAGCAACAGAATTAGGTTATTTACAACACTGTCCCGATCTTGAATTTGATGTTTGGGATACGGATGCTTTGGTAGTTAAATTTACAAATACTGGTGCTCTATTATGGTCAAAAACATTCGATATTGAAGCTAACAGGCCACGCAAAACTCCACCCGAAGATTTAAAACGGCAAGAGTGTATGTATAAAATTACGCAAACACAAGATGGAGGATATACCATTTGTGGAAATTCGAGTGGTAATTTTGACGATTTTTATATGGCAAAATTATATAATGAGTGTAATGCACAACAATCCTACACGGCCGGGCCAAATTATATTTTTGATATTACTTCTAACACCACTTGGACCGAATCACAAACAATTTTAGGTAAAATTATTGTACACCCTGGCGTTACTTTTAATGTTACCGGACCAAATACAATTATACGTTTTGCCGATAGCAGATTAACAGGTATAGAAACAAACTTAACTGTAATGCTTGGTGGGCAATTAACATTAACAGATGGTGCTCAACTAGCACCTATAGATAATTTGGTTTGCCAAAATAGTAATTGGGACGGAGTTAAAATGGCAACAAATCCTTCGGCAGAAAACACTTTATTGTTGTTTCCAAACCCGACAAACTCTAATTTTAGTATTCTGTATAATGGAACAGATATACTCGAAGCTAATTATTCAATAGTTGATGTGCTTGGAAAAGAATTAAAAAGTGGTGTAATCACTTCAAATGTATCTCAAGAAATAAATACTACTACATTTAGCGAGGGAGTTTATGTTGTATCTTTAACTAAGAACAATAAAACATTTCAAAAACAAAAACTTGTTGTGTTGAAGCACTAATTACCAATACAAAGCGTTATTTAATTTTATCTATCTAAAAAACATTTTATGAAATTATTTTTTACATTTTTTTTATTTACTAATATACTATTTGGTCAAACTTGGGTGCAATTAGCAGGTTTCCCTGGCACAGAAAGAGATGATGGTGTTGCCGTTAGAATAAACAACAAAGCTTATTTTGGAACCGGACTGCTTGCAGGTTTTACGTTGGGAAACGATTTTTATGCTTATGATTTGGCAACAAATACTTGGTCGACCATTGCATCTATGCCCACAGGCTCCGAGAGACAATATGCCTGCGCCTTTACTTCTTCCAATTCGTTTTACATATTAAGTGGTAGTGGTTATTCAAATGCTGTATTTACAGATTTGCAACGTTATGATGTTGCCACCAACACTTGGACAGTTTTAACCGGCAAACCGGGCAATGGTTTAATTGGCGCAAGTTGTTTAGAATATGGCGATAAAATTATTATTGTTGGCGGTAAATTGCAAAGCGGCGTGGTAAGTGATGAAGTATGGGAATACACTATAAGCACAGATACTTGGTTGCAAAAAAATAATTTTCCTTTTGGTGGCAGATGGCGTGCAAGCACTACAGTACTTAATAATATTGGTTATTTACTATTTGGGAAAGACAATAATCAATCTGTTAGAAAAGAAATGTACACTTACAATAATCTTACAGACACTTGGGTAAAACTTATGGATTTTCCATTACCAAAAGGTAGATCTTATGCCGCTTTAAATACTGCAAATAGTAGGTTAGTTTTATTTGGTGGTTATGATACTTTAAATTATTATTATAATGATGTTTGGTATTATAATGATTTATCTGGGCTTTGGCAGTTAGGCCCAAACCTTCCGTCTTTTGGGCGCAAGGGCGGGATGAGTTTTACCAATACCGATAAATTTTATTACAGTTGCGGCATAAATGTTAGTAATACACGGTTAAATGAAACTTGGGTAATTGATATACCTGTTGGTATAAAAGAAAACAGTTTAGGAAATAATTTTTTAATTTATCCTAATCCTGCAAAGGACATTCTAAATTTGAAATCTGAAATTGAAGATGTTGCTGCAGTTATGGTTCAAGTCTATAATACCATTGGTCAATTAATAAAACAAGAAGAGATTATTTTTAAAGATAAAACAAGTTCCATAAAAACAGAAGGCTTGCCAAATGGTGTTTATCTTTTAAAGGTTTTTGACACTAATAAAAGCGTCAATCCTATAAGCGTTAGTAAGCGAATTGTAATTGCTAGGTAAATATTTAAACACATAACGACGTAGAAATATAATTTTTGTGTTTTACTATGCACGAAAAGATGGGCGTAGATGTCTCTAAATTATTTTTGGTAGTCTTATGTAAATCTATGTGGTTTAAAAGCTTAAAAGCCTCGCGGTAACAAACTCTTATTTATCTTTATAAATAAGCATGTTAATGCTTCCTTTTGTGGGGCTAGAATTATCGCTTAAAGAAACTACAAAAGGTTTACGCTGTCCTTCAAAACAATTATAAACTACAAAGCCTTTATCTTCGGTTGGGTTAGGGAGTTTGTTAGCGTAATAATCTTTTAAATCACAAAACAAATAGTTTACAAGTTCTAAATCATCACTATTAATCTGCAAACTAATTTCTTCTAAACTATCATTATCTAAAGTGTATTCTATTGAGTAATTTATTTTATCGTTAATTTTATATTCAAAATAAAGATGGCCTGAAGATTTTTCGATTGGCTCTTCTCTTTCTGCCGCTTTTACATCCTCTGTTTTGTTATTTAAACTAACCCCTCTAAACACACCGTCTTTTGAACGAATAATTTCGTCCAACAAAGGATGATACCCTTCAAAAATTCGTGGCTTAGCTTTTACTTCTTCTTTCTTTTCTTCATGACAAGAATAAAAAGAAATAAAAATTGAACAGATAATTATTTTAAAAATTAATTTCAAAAAATGTTTTTAGCTAAACAAAGATACTTAATTAAAGAAGTTTACAAATAGTAACAACGCAAGTAACTAACAATTTATTGTTTTTAAATTGTGTTAAATAACAAAAGCTTTTTTGGGTCTTATTAGCCTACAAAGTTCGATCTTTAGCTTTTTGGCTCATCGTTATTAGCCACAATTTCTGGTCGCATTTGAGGGAAAAATAACACCTCTTGGATTGCTGCATTGTTGGTTAAAAGCATAGTTAACCTATCTATTCCTATACCAATACCTGCTGTTGGTGGCATACCATATTCAAGAGCTCTTAAAAAGTCATGGTCAATAAACATGGCCTCATCATCTCCTCTTTCTTGTAATTTTAATTGTTCTTCAAAGCGTTCGCGTTGATCAATTGGATCGTTTAATTCACTATAGGCATTAGCAATTTCTTTCCCATTTATCATTAATTCAAAACGCTCCACCAAACCCTCAACACTACGGTGTTTTTTAGTAAGAGGGCTCATCTCAACAGGATAATCAATAATAAAAGTAGGTTGTATGTAATTTCCCTCGCACTTTTCACTAAAAATTTCGTCGATTAATTTGCCTTTACCTGCGTGCGATTCAACATGAATGTTTAATTTTTTACATACATCGCGTAGTTGGTCTTCGTTCATTCCTGAAACATCTATGCCAGTAAATTCTTTTATAGATTCATTCATAGTAACACGTTTAAACGGCGCCTTAAAATCTATTTCTTTATCCCCTACAGGTATTTGTGTTTTACCATATAAATCAAGAACAATTTTTTCGAGCATTTGCTCCGTAAAATCCATCATCCAATTATAATCTTTATAGGCGATATAAAATTCAAGAACTGTAAATTCGGGGTTATGGGTTCTATCCATACCTTCATTTCTAAAATCCTTAGCAAATTCAAATACACCTTCAAAACCACCAACTATCAGTCGTTTTAAATATAACTCGTTTGCAACACGCAAATACAAGGGCATGTTTAATGCGTTGTGATGTGTAATAAACGGACGAGCAGTTGCGCCCCCGGGAATGCTTTGTAATATTGGAGTTTCCACCTCTAATGAACCTGCGTTGATTAAAGTTTGACGTATTGAATTAATTATTTGAGAACGTTTTTTAAATGTTTCGCGCACTTGTGGATTTATAATTAAATCAACATAACGCTGACGGTATCTAAATTCTGGGTCGCTAACCTCATCAAAAGAATTACCCGAATCGTCGGTTTTTACAATTGGTAATGGTTTTAAAGCTTTGCTTAATATTTTTAAAGTTGTTACGTGAATAGAAATTTCTCCGGTTTTAGTAGTAAAAACATATCCTGTTACACCAATAATGTCTCCAATGTCAATTAATTTTTTCCAAACAACATCGTAAAGAGTTTTGTCTTCGCCCTGACAAATATCATCTTTTCTAATGTACAGCTGTATTCTTCCTGAAGCGTCTTGAATCACCGCAAAACAAGCCTTGCCCATATCGCGCACACTCATTATTCTACCAGCAATTGAAATATCTTTGTAGTTTAATTTATCTCTGTCGTAATTCTCTTTTATATCTAATGCCGTTACATTTACCTTAAATTCTTCAGGAGGGTATGGGTTAATTCCTAAAGCTCTTAGCTCTACTAATTTTTGTCTTCTTTGAAGTTCTTGCTCACTTAGGTGTACTGACATAATATTTACTTTTTTAAGTACGCAAAAATACATTTTTATATTAATTCATTCAGAAGAGGTTTTGATTGTAAACTTTATCGGAATTTGAGTATTTCAAGATTTTTCGGAAAATATCTTGAAAACAATGATGATTCGCATTTTCTTAAATTAGGTATGGCATTGAAAATCACTAGAATAGAACTTAGCTTCATTAATTTAACAGATATTTTGTTTAGTTTTTATGACATATCGTTAAACATATTGTATATTTGTTTAATGATTTTTTACTTCTCTTAAACAAAATAATAATAACGACCTTAAAAAATAGAAACTATGACAGCAATTGAATTTAATACTCGAATGATGAACGAAAAAAGTTCGTTGAAAAGCTTTGCATTAAGTTTAACACATAATTATGACGACGCACTAGACCTATTACAAGACACTTATCTAAAAGCAATAACCTATCGTGATAAATTTGAAGAAAGCACCAATTTGAAGGCTTGGTTATTTACTATAATGAAAAATACTTTTATTAACGCATACAGAAAGAATGTGAAAACGAGAGCACTTATTGTTAAAGGTGATGAACTTGCATTAAATCGTGCATATAAACAAAACAGCTATAACCATAGCGAAAGTAGATTAAATGCTAAAGAAATCATTAAGCAAATTGATAATTTAGAAGACGATTATAAATTACCCTTTACCCGCTATTATAATGGATACAAATATGAAGAGATTGCTAATGAAATGCATTTGCCTTTAGGAACCGTTAAAAGCAGAATTTTTATTGCTCGCAAAATACTAATGGATGCATTAAAACACTTTAGAAATTAATACTTGAATTAAAATTATTTAAAAAAATTAACCCTTCGTTTTTTTTTGAAGGGTTTTTTATTATGAAAGAAATAACATTATTTTGGTTTAGAAGAGACCTGCGCATAGAAGATAATGCTGGTTTATATTATTCTTTAAAAGAAAACAAATCTGTTTTGCCAATATTTATTTTTGATAAAAACATATTAAAGCAACTTGAAGATAAAAAAGATAGGCGTGTAGATTTTATTCACCAAGCAATTTCGAATATTAACGAAGAATTGCAAGAGATTGGATCTTCCCTAAGCGTATTTCATGAATCGCCAATTAGCGTATTTGAAAATTTATTAGAAAAGTATACTATAAAAAACGTTTATGCCAATCATGATTACGAGCCCTACGCAATAGGGCGCGACGAAGAAATAAAGCAGTTTTTGAACGCAAAAGGAATTGAATTTAAAACCTATAAAGACCAGGTTATTTTTGAAAAAAACGAAATCACAAAAGATGATGGAAAACCATATACAGTTTTTACGCCATATAGTAACAAGTGGAAAAAAAAATTGATTGAGTATTACTATAAAGCATATCCCGCTGAAAATTATTTTAAAAATTTCTTAAAAATACAGCCTGGTTTTTTACCCTCACTCAACAGTTTGGGATTTAAAAAAACAGACCTTCTTTTAAATAAAAAAATAACGGTTAGCGATTTGTTGCTAAAAAAATACAAGGAACAGCGAGATTTTCCGGCAATAAATGGCACCAGCAAACTGAGTGTATATCTGAGGTTTGGTGTTATTAGCATAAGAAGTTTGGTGCAAAAAAGTATTTCGCAAAGCGAAACTTGGTTAAATGAATTAATATGGAGAGAATTTTACATGATGATACTCTGGCATTTCCCACATGCCGCAAGAAATTCATTTAAAAAACAATACGATGCCATCCAATGGAGCAATAACGAAGAAAACTTTAATAAATGGTGCGAGGGCAAAACCGGTTTTCCAATTGTGGATGCGGGTATGCGCGAGTTGAATGCAACAGGCTTTATGCATAACCGAGTACGGATGATTACAAGTAGCTTTTTAATCAAAGATCTATTAATTGATTGGCGTTGGGGCGAAGCTTACTTCGCGCAAAAACTAAATGATTTTGACCTCAGCGCTAACAATGGCGGCTGGCAATGGGCGGCAGGATGCGGTTGTGATGCTGCACCTTACTTTAGAGTTTTTAATCCAATGGAGCAACAAAAAAAATTTGACCCTGAATTTGAATATATTAAAAAATGGATTCCGGAATTTGGAACTGCAAATTATCCTTTACCGATCGTTGATCATGCAAAAGCGCGACTAACGGCTATTAACTTATACAAAAAAACTTTAACGGAAATTAAACAGATGGAGTTGTTTTAATATAAAAAGCGTTCTGGTTTTTACCGAACTAACTTTATAATATGCAATTTATCAAAGACCCAAATAATTGGAAAAGTTGGGTCAATCTCCCACCACTTGGCCGCAAAGTTTGGCTTTGCACCTGCCTGATGATGATTGTTTTGAAACAATTCTCCCATCAATAAAAAATCAATAAAAAGTGTGTTTCGAGATTTGTCTGGGCACTCAAAATTACGGTAACCATATTTATGTCCAGCCCAATTCACAATCGCTCCTTGAATAGGTCCAATAAAAAAATGAATTGGCAACAATAAAAACATCCACCAATGATTTGCAAACGCAACATAAAATGCAAAATAGCCAACTCCAAAAGCAATACGTGTAATCCAATTATCAGCTATTTTATCAATTACCGGATATTCAGGAAAATTCCTGTCAAATTTTTCATCAACAACTACTCTTTTATTCAAAACATCATTATAAATTTCACGCGTGTGCATCATCATGTGATAAGCATCCTTAAAAAAATGGGGAGTATGCGGGTCTTTTTCTGTATCGCTATAGGCATGGTGCATTCTATGTAATATGGCATACGCTCTGGCATTTAAATAAGATGAGCCTTGTGTAATCCATGCAAAAATGTAAAAGAACTTTTCCCAGAATTTATTCATTGTAAACATCTTGTGTGCAGAATATCTATGCAGAAAAAAAGTTTGCCCGAAAAGAGAAAGATACCAGTGTAGAATTAAGAAAATAAGAATAATCATTTATTAGCGTGTGTTAATTTGGTGTGTAATATCAGTATATATTTTTAATAATCTGCCTTAAAATAGTATACTTGACAATTATCATAACAGTTAAACCTCTTGTTTGTTTTATTATTTAAATTATTAGCTGTTAATAAAACAAAAAACCCTTTACAATGCAAAGGGTTTTTATTTAATTTTTATCCGTTTAATGCTTCCGCTCCACCAACAATTTCTAATATTTCTTTTGTAATTGCAGCCTGTCGTGCTTTGTTGTATGTTATTTTTAACTCTTTTTGCATGGCCTGTGCATTGTCGGTTGCCTTGTGCATCGCCGTCATACGAGCTCCATGCTCACTTGCAACAGAATCTAATAATGCTTTGTAAAATTGTGTTTTAACAGAACGAGGTATTAACTCATTAATAATGCTTTCTTGATTTGGTTCAAAAATATAATCAGCATTACTTGTTTTAGTTTCAGATTTTGTGGGAATTAATGGCAATAACTGTTCTTCTGTAGGAATTTGTACTGCTGCATTTCTAAATTGGTTATAAACCAAAACAACTTTATCAAATTGTTTTGTTAAAAACGCTTCCATTATTTTTTCAGCAGCAACAGATGTGTTTGCAAAACTTAATTTTTCAAATAAATTACTAGCATGTGCTGGTAAATCAGTTCCGTGAGTATTATAAGATGTGCGTTTAAATGCGTCTTGAACTTTTTTTCCAATAGATAAAACAGTTACGTTATATCCTGCATACTCATTACTAATTAACTGATGTGTTTTTTTAATGATGTTAGAATTAAAAGCCCCTGCTAAACCTCTGTTTGAAGAGATAGGAATAATCAAGAGGTTTTTTCCGCCAGTATTACGTGCATAAACATTTTCACTTGCATCAACACTTGCACTTACATTTTCTAAAAGTTCTTTTAACTTATTTGCATAAGGGCGCATTTGTGTAATAGCATCTTGAGCACGCTTTAACTTAGCAGCACTAACCATTTTCATGGCGCTAGTAATTTGCATGGTTGAACCAACCGATACTATTCTATTTCTTACTTCCTTTAAACTAGGCATTTTTACGAAATTTTAAATGTTGAATTTTATATGTTGGATGATCCAATTTAAAATTTACAATTTATAATTTGACATTTCTTTATTTATATTTTGACGTTAATTCTTTAGCGGCAGCTTCTAATGTAGTTGTAATCTCATCTGTATACTTACCGGCTTTTAAATCATCTAAAACAGATTTATGTTTACGCTCTAAAACCTCTAAATAATCTTTTTCAAATTCACGTACTTTATTTACCGGAACATTTCTTAATAAATTTTTAGTTCCTAAATAAATAATAGCAATTTGTTGTTCAACTCTAAAAGGAGAAAACTGACCTTGCTTTAATATTTCAGTATTACGAGAACCTTTATCTAAAACAGATTTTGTTGCAGCATCTAAATCAGAGCCGAATTTAGAAAACGCTTCTAATTCACGGTATTGTGCCTGATCTAATTTTAATGTACCCGCAACTTTTTTCATTGATTTAATTTGAGCATTTCCTCCAACACGTGATACAGAAATACCAACGTTAATTGCCGGACGAATACCTGAGTTAAATAAATTTGACTCTAAGAAAATTTGGCCGTCGGTAATAGAAATTACGTTTGTTGGAATATATGCTGAAACGTCACCTGCTTGTGTTTCAATAATTGGCAAGGCTGTTAATGAGCCGCCACCTTTTACTAAATGCTTAATCGAGTCAGGTAAATCATTCATCTTTTGCGCAATTGCATCATTAGCATTAATTTTTGCAGCACGCTCTAATAATCTGCTATGTAAATAAAACACGTCGCCAGGATATGCTTCACGCCCTGGCGGACGACGTAATAATAAAGAAACTTCACGGTAGGCAACTGCTTGTTTTGATAAATCATCAAAAACAATTAAAGCAGGGCGACCAGTATCTCTAAAAAATTCACCAATTGCAGCACCTGCAAATGGAGCGTAAAATTGTAATGGGGCCGGATCTGCAGCACTTGCAGTAACAATTACTGTGTAAGGCATTGCACCATTCTCTTCAAGAACACGCACAACGTTTGCAACAGTAGATGCTTTTTGACCAATAGCTACATATATACAGAATACAGGTTTACCTGCCTCAAAAAATTCTTTTTGATTAATAATTGTATCAATACAAACGGCAGTTTTACCAATTTGACGATCACCAATAACTAACTCACGTTGTCCACGACCAATTGGAATCATCGCATCAATAGCTTTGATACCTGTTTGTAAAGGCTCGGTAACGGGCTGGCGATAAATAACACCAGGTGCTTTACGCTCTAGAGGCATTTCGTAAGTAGTTCCAGCAATTGGACCTTTTCCATCAATTGGATTTCCTAAGGTATCAACAACACGACCTAACATTCCTTCTCCAACTTTAATTGAAGCGATACGGCCTGTACGTTTAACTGGACTTCCTTCATTAATTCCTGTGCTTGGTCCTAACAATACAGCGCCAACGTTATCTTCTTCAAGATTTAACACAATTGCTTGTAATCCTGTTTCAAACTCAATTAGCTCGCCGGATTGAACTTTTGATAAACCATAAATACGGGCGATACCATCACCTACTTGTAATACAGTTCCTACTTCTTCTAATTCAGCTTCGCTTTTAAAGCCGCTTAATTGTTGTCTTAAAATTGCAGATACTTCTGCTGGTTTTATTTCAGCCATTTTATTTTGGGATTCGATTATTAATTATTACTAGGTATATATTTATTACTTAATAAATTTTTTCTTAAGTCATTTAATTTACGTTTAACACTTTGGTCTAATTGTTTATCACTAATTGATAAAACAAATCCACCAATAATTGAAGGGTCAATATTTTCAATTAATTCAATTTCGCCTTCGCCAGTATTTTGTTTTACAATTTCTAAAACACGGCTTTTTAGTTTTGTATCTAAAACAGTTGCTGTTTTAATAACAGCAGTTGTAATATGTTTTTTGATTTTATATTGTTCATCATAAGCAATCGCAATCTCAGGAATATAAGACTCGCGACGCTTTTTTGACAAAAGGTTTAAAAACGTTAAAGATAATTTTGAGATTTTTCCAGAAAAAACAGAGTTAAGAATTTCTACTTTTTTATCTGTTTTTACAACAGGGCTATTCAGCAAAACAACAAAGTCATGATTTTCATCACAAACTTGTTTCACTAATTTCATGTCGTTCCTAGTTTCTTCTAATTGCTTGCTTTCAATTGAAAGATCAATCAGAGACTTGGCATATCTTGAGGCAACTATCATTCTTAGTTTAAGTTAACGTCTTTCATTAAATTACTTACCAAAGCTTTTTGTTTTTCATCAGAAGACAATTCGCTACGTAATATTTTTTCTGCAATTTCGATTGATAAAGTAGCAACTTGATTTTTTAATTCGGTAACTGCTGCGTTTTTTTCGTTTGTAATTTGTTCTCTTGCAGAAGCAATAATTCTATCAGCATCTTTTTGTGCTTTAGATTTTGCTTCATTAATAATAGCATCTTTTGCATCGCGGGCCTCTTTAATTAAATTATCGCGTTCGTTACGAGCTTCATTCAAAATTCTTTCGTTATTTGACTTTAACTCACGCATATCATTTAATGCGCTTTCTGCACTAGCTAAGGCTTTTGTAATTCCGTCTTCGCGAGTTTTAATGGCACTTAAAATTGGTTTCCAAGCATATTTTCCCAATAAAACTAAAAGCAAAATAAAGGTAACTGCGGTCCAAAAAATTAAACCAATTCCTGGTTCAATTAAACTTGCCAAAATAAATAAACTATTCATACTTTATATTTTATTAAAATTTTTGTCATTTAAATTAAACCAAAGCCATTACCAACCGTAATAGCTTTGGTTAAAACCATCAAATTACTTACAAATTAATGATACAACTACACCAAATAAAGCAACACCTTCTACAAGGGCTGCTGCAATTAGCATTGTTGTTGTAATTTTTCCTGATGCTTCTGGTTGACGTGCAATGGCATCCATTGCATGTGCTCCAATTTGTCCTACACCGATACCAGCGCCTATTACTGCTAGACCTGCTCCGATTGCTGCGATACTTCCTGTCATTTTTTTTGTTTTTGTTGTTGTTATTAAATAAAAACTCTTATTAATGTTTTACTGCTAAATGCTCATCTTCATTTTTATGCGCGCCATCGTCATGTGGGTCTGCAACCGCAGCACCAATAAATAAAGACGTTAACATGGTAAAAATATACGCTTGCAAAAAGGCTACTAAAACCTCTAGTATGTCAATAAATAAAGAGAAGGCAACAGAAACTGGTGCAATATAAATACTTTCAAAAATAAAAATTAAACCAATTAAAGAAATAATAATAATATGGCCAGCGGCAATGTTTGCAAACAAACGAATCATTAATGCAAATGGTTTTGTTAAAATACCAAATACCTCAATTGGTATTAATATAGGCCAAATTGCTTTTGGTGCATGAGGTAAAAATATATGTGACCAATAATGTTTATTACCATTAATGTTTGTAAGAATAAAGGTTCCAACAGAAAGAACTAATGTAAAGGCGATATTACCTGTAAGGTTTGCGCTAAACGGAATTAAACCAAAAATATTATTAATTAATATTAAAAAGAAAACCGTTAATAAGTAAGGAACAAATTTTTCCGAGTTGGGTCCAATATTAGTTTTAGCTAAATCGTCGCGAACAAAAACAATAAGTGGCTCTAAAAAAGATTGTTTACCCTTTGGTGCAGAAGTAACACCTTGTTTTTTGTAGGCTTTTGCAACTGATGTAAAAAGTAAAAATAAAACAATCGCAGATAAAAATAATTGAGTTACGTTTTTAGTAATTGAAAAATCAAGTGGGGCAGGATTAAGAACTGTTGTTTCACCTTTATCGTTTTTTTCGATGTTTAAATATTGACCGTGTTCGTTTGGTGTTTCTGATGCTAAATAAATGCTTTCTTCATAATTTACAAAACGTAATCCGTTTTTTTCAACCACATGAGTGCCATGAACATCATGATGAAACTCTGAAGACATAAAAGTTACAATTCCATTATCAGTTTTAAGAATAACAGGTAAAGGAATGGCAACCGCATCATGACCATCGCCAAATAAATGCCAAGAATGTGCGTCTAAAATGTGTTCAAATGCAATGGCAGCAATATCTAAGCCCTTTTTTGATTTTTCAGCGCTTGCTTCTTCGTGACCAACAACTGCCTGCTGCTCTTCAGTTTCGTGTTCAGTAGGTTCTGATGCGCTAATTTTTAAAGAAAATGAAAAGAAAAGAGCAAATACCATAAAACTGATAGATGAAAATCTCTTGTATGTGTTGATTTTACTAGTCATTACGCAAATTTGGTGCTAAAAGCTTTTATTTCGGGTGCAAATGTAGGTATATTTTCCTCAAAGTACAACCCAATTTTAGATGAAATTTGGTTTTTGAACTACTAATTTTTATCCTGTTTTAGATTGTTAAATAAAAGAGGCTATTTGGATATAATTCTTATTTAACTTTGCGTTAATTTCAACAATTATAAACGCTAATTATGAACTACTGGTTAATAAAATCTGAGCCCTTTAAATACAGCTGGGATCAATTTAAAAAAGACAAAAAAACAGGCTGGGACGGTGTACGCAACTATGCCGCAAGAAATAATTTAAGGGATATGAAAAAAGGCGATTTAGCTTTTTTTTACCATAGTAATGAGGGTATGGAAATTGTTGGTATAGCTAAAGTTGTAAAAGAACACTACCAAGACCCTACTACCGAAGAAACCGCCTGGTTAGCAGTTGATTTTGCTCCTTTTAAAGACATGAAAAAACCGGTTACTTTAGAAACACTTAAAAAAGACCCTTTTTTTAAAAATATGGATTTAATTAGGCTTGCCCGATTAAGTGTGGGTAAAGTAAATGAAACCGAGTTTTTTAAAATTTGTGATTTAGGCGGAGTGGTTTTAAAATAAAGCTATATAATCGATTGACACATTAAATTTCGAGATTGCATTCTTTATATGCGCCCAAAATTTTTGTGAAATTTTCGTATGGTGATGGATGATCCCATATGTAAGAGTTAAAAGCCAAGCCATAAAAACCTAATTCGCTTGCTTTTCCAACTACACTGGGCGTAGTGCCGCCACGTGCTACAAATCTTTTTCCGCTATTTTTTAATGCGGCTCTTACGCCGGCATCATAATAACCACTATAAAACTCACCGGTAAAACTATTAAACATGGTTCCCATTAAGATATAATCAAAAACATATTCTTCTTTATTGTATGCCTGTTGCAATTTAGAATATGACCGGCTTTTCGATATTTTTTCGAACTTAAATTTTAAACGCAGTCGGACAAAAAAATATTTCCATCTTTTTGAAAGATGGGTGCTAGTTAAATGAATACCTTTTAAATTATATTTTAAGGCAAGTTTATGATGAGAATGTATAACAATGTATTTATGAAAGTGAGCAGGAATTTCATTTATATATTCGCTCATTTGATTTGTAGAAAGTTTTGGTTTACGTATGTGTAAATTGGTTAACCCACTTTCAAACATCTTAGTTATTAGAGTTGTTTCGTCAGGTACTTCTTTGGAAGATGTTATTATAAATAACTTCATACTATCTATTTATTCCTTTTTAAATTAAAAACACTTACTTATTTCATTTAATAAAAATACATTTTTTTCTAACGCATTACCAATTACTATCATATTTGCGCCTGAGTTTATAATTAGCTGTACTTTTTTTACAGAATCTATTCCGCCACCAACAATTAAAGGCAGCGTTATTTCTTTTTTAATTTTTTTTATCAATGGTGCGGCTATATTTTGTTTTGCGCCACTGCCTGCCTCTAAATAAATTGCTTTAAATCCTAATTGCTCTGCGGCTAAGGCAGTATTAATAATAAGCTCTTTATTGTTTGGGTTTAAGGGCAAAGTTTTTGTTACTTTTTGAGTTGCAGATAAAACTCCGCCGTCAATTAATATGTAGGCGGTTGATAAATAATCGAGTTTTAATTTCTTAATTATTGGCGCGGCAGTTATGTGTTTGCCAATAAGGTAATCGGGGTTTCTGCCAGATAATAGACTTAGTAATAAAAGCCCATCGGCAGATTTTGATAGTTGCGATTCGTTACCAGGAAAAAGAATAACAGGAATTTTAGAAATCTTTTTTATTGCTAAAATTGTTTTAGTTACGTCGCCGTTTTTTAATTCGCTTCCTCCAACTAAAAAACAAGATGCTTTGCTTTTGTTTGCAATATGAATTAACTCTGAATTAAATTTATCAGGGTCGATAAGCACCGCCAGCAATGGCTTTTTTGAGGTGTTAAGTTTTTTTATTAATTCTTTAAATTTCATTTAAAACATAAACCAATTTATACCCATCGAGGTTTTCACTAATTAATTTGTAGTGCCCTTTAAAGGTTCCCTTTTCAATTTTACCAAATATAACTGAACCATCAAACTCTTCAACAAACAAATCTGCAATAAAATCAAGTTCTTTTAAACCATATACCTTATACAATGCTTCTTTAGCTGCCCAAATAGTAATTAATTTTTCTATATCATCTTTTGCAAATTCTAATTCTGCTCGATTTAAAAACTTGTGTTGTATTTTTAAAACCTTATCTCGTATCAATTCAATATCAACGCCGGTACTCTCTTTTTCGTTAATAATAACAGCTAATTTATCATGAGAATGTGAAATAGAAATGTGCTCGGCTCTACCTTTTAAAAAAGGTTTGCCAACTGCAGTATAATTTATTTCGAAAACTTGATTATTTAACATTTGAGATAATAGATAATTACTGCCTTCTCTTTCAATCTCCCGTTTTAGCAGATTTAATCGGGTTTCCGAAAATAATTTTAAATCTAAAATTCCAATCGTTATAAAAGGGTTTATTTTTCTTATGTAAATCACAAATAATTAGTTGAGAATTACAAACTTATGACTTATCTTTGTATTCCTTAAAAAATTAATAATTTAAAATAAAACAATATGTCAGTAACAGCAACAAAGTATGTAAAAAGCAAAGTTAAAGATATGTCTTTAGCTGAATGGGGTCGTAAAGAAATTAAATTAGCAGAGGAAGAAATGCCAGGATTAATGGCGCTTCGTGCTGAATATGGTGCATCAAAACCATTGGCAGGCGCCCGTATTGCAGGTTGTTTACATATGACAATTCAAACAGCAGTTTTAATTGAAACACTTACAGCTCTTGGTGCAGAAGTTACTTGGAGTTCTTGTAATATTTTTTCAACTCAAGATCATGCAGCAGCAGCAATTGCAGCAGCAGGTATTCAGGTTTATGCTTGGAAAGGCATGACAGCTGAAGAGTTTGATTGGTGTATTGAACAAACATTATGGTTTGGCGAAGAACGCAAACCTTTAAATATGATTTTAGATGATGGTGGTGATTTAACAAACATGGTATTTGATCAATACCCTGAGTTAGCTGCCGGAATTAAAGGTTTATCTGAAGAAACAACTACCGGCGTGCACCGTTTATATGAGCGCATGGCTAAGGGAACTTTATTGTTGCCTGCTATTAACGTTAACGATTCAGTTACTAAATCTAAATTTGATAATAAATACGGTTGTCGCGAATCTTTAGTAGATGCAATTCGTAGAGCTACAGACGTTATGATGGCTGGTAAAGTTGCTGTTGTTGCAGGTTATGGTGATGTTGGAAAAGGTTCGGCTTTATCTTTATCATCACAAGGTGTTCGTGTTATTGTTACAGAAATTGATCCTATTTGTGCTTTACAAGCTGCAATGGATGGTTATGCTGTTCAAAAAATGGATGACGCAGTTAAAGTAGCAGACATTATTGTTACTACAACTGGTAATAAAGATATCGTAGTTGGTCGTCATTTTGAATCTATGAAACATGGTGCTATTGTTTGTAACATTGGCCACTTTGATACTGAAATTGATATGGCTTGGTTAAACAAAACTTATGGCGCATCAAAAGATACTATTAAACCACAAGTTGATAAATACACTATTAAAGGTAAAGACATTATTGTTTTAGCTGAAGGGCGTTTAGTTAATTTAGGTTGTGCTACTGGTCACCCAAGTTTTGTAATGAGTAATTCATTTACAAACCAAACATTAGCTCAATTAGAATTATGGACAAACACTGCTGCTTATGAGAAAAAAGTATACGTGTTGCCAAAAATTTTAGATGAGAAAGTTGCTCGTTTACATTTAGGTAAAATTGGTGTTGAGTTAGATACTTTAAGTAAAGACCAAGCTGATTATATTGGTGTAAAAGTTGAAGGTCCATTTAAATCGGATGCTTACAGATACTAAAATTTAAAAAATAATTTTTACAATAAATAATCCGCCTCGTGCGGATTATTTTTTTTAATTAAACTACAAATGAAAAAATTAATACTCTTAATAAGTGCATTTACATTTTTTTTGGTTTCTTGTGGACCAACACAAAACGAAGCCATCGCATACAATGATTCTTTAATGTCTATCGTTGATAGTCTTATTGTGGAGCATAATTTATTTTTAGATCAAATAGACGGGCACAATATGGATTCATTAAAAATAACGCACAAATTATTTTCTAAAAAAGCAAATGCGAGTTTAGAAGCCAGTAAAAAAATCTTGCCTTTTGCTGATACAAAAGAATATCGTGATGTTACCGAAGAATATTTTACAATAATAAAAAACCTTGCAGAAAATGAAGGAAAACAAATGGTTGACATTATGTTAATAGACACGGTTCAAATTACACAACAAAATCTTGATAAAATAAATGAAATAGCAACTAGGTTTGATAACACTTACAGCCAAGTGTATGATAAAATTTTAGCTGCTCAAATAAAATTTGCTAAAGATTGGAAGTTTGAATTAACCGAATCTAAATAATAATTTTTAATCCTTCTTTTTTAAACTCCTTATCATTTCGCCAAAATTCATTTTTTTGTACATGGCATTAATTACATTTACAATTCTTCCTGCCTTTGTATCTGCTCCTTTAGCGGTATACACGTAGCGGTGAAAATAATTTTGATGGGACACTAAAAGCGAATTAAATTGTTTTATAGCAATTTTATCTTCGGCTAAACAATCTAATAACTCTTGAGATTTTAAGGCTTCGCTTTTATCTAATTCAAATTTTACGCTTAGCATTGCGCCTTCTTTTTTGCCTAATTTTTTACGGAGCTCGGCATTAATGGCAATTATAAAATTTCCTTCACCGATTGGGTAAGTAGCTAAACGTTCAAACTTAACATCATCCATTACACCTTTTATTCTGAATTCTTTTTTGTTTTTTAATTTTAATTTTATAAGAATATCTTGAGGAATATCAACATAAGTCCAACCGGTTTTTTCGCCTTTGTTTGCAAATTTTTGAATAATGGGTTTGAAGGAATGCATGTTTAAACTTAATTAAATCATTTTAATTTTGTAAATTTATTTAATATGAGAGTAACTTATAATTTTAAAGCGGTTGTATATTTAGTTTTATTAAGTCTTTCCGCTTCGGCTCAGCCAAGTTTGTTTTTTAAGGGTTTTTACTCTTCGCCATCATATACATTCTATAGTTCATCAAGTTCAATTGATACGTTAAGCCAAAACTCATTTGTTTTTGGTGGGCTGTGTATTCGTTTTGCAAATCCAGGAATAGATACTACAACAGATGATAGTTATATATTAAAAAATGAAGTTAACGGCTTAACTAAATGGTTTAAAAAATATCATTTACATGGATCACGTATAGGGTTCAGCGACATTAAAACAGACAAAAATAAAGATATTTTAATTTGCGGATACTCAACTGTTCCCACAGCAACGGTTAATGACGGCATAATATTAAAAACAGACTCTAACGGTTTAATTAAATGGTCAAAACGTTACCCTAAACAAGAAATATTTGCTACAAGGCCGCTTAGAGATGGAGACATTGCAGTTTTTGCAACAGACAGCACCTCTAAAATGAAGTTGTGTTTATTAGATATTAACGGAAATGTTAAGTGGTGTAAAAAACAAATTTCTAATTTCGGAACACAATATTATGGCTGTAGAATTACCGAAGGTAAAAATAAAGACTTGTTGTTTTATGGGTATGATGGCCGAGCGTTTGCAATTCTTATGGATTCATTAGGAAATAAGAAAAAAGATTTAAATATGTTTAATCCAAATTCTATTATTTCACTTTTTTATAGTGGAATTAATTTTTTTAATAATGGTTATTTTATGTGCGGTATAGGACAAGGTAATAGCAATTATTTTACTGGTAATATTTTAAGATTAGATAATTCGTTAAATATATTATGGTATAAAAATTTAATTACTGCTAATTATGTTTCAGAATTTTTTGATATATCAACTTTTAACGACAATAGTCTTGTAATCTTAACTGAGCCTGAAGGACACGGTAGTGTTCAAGATTTAAAAAGGATGGGATTAACATTTATTGATTCGAATGGTGTAGTAAGAAAAAACTTACTGTTTACAAGTGACTCCGTTGATCATCTTCCGTTGAGATTTTTACCGCTAAAAAATGGAAATATCCTATTTAATGGGATAAGTTTTGCTGACACAAATTCATATGGTTGGATGGGTTGCTATGGCATTACCGATACAGTTTCAAATGGGTTTTGTGGATTTAAAAACATTTCATATACTCAACTTAATACCACGCAAAATTTTACATTTAATAATTATAACTTTATAAATAGTTCGTTAACCAATAATAACATTGTTTTGAATACATACTTACCCTTCGATTGTGACGTAAAATACTTTTGCAGTTCTGGTCCTGTCGGCCCTTACGATCCACTAGATGTCTCGATAAAGGAAGAACGAAAAGATAGTTTTCTTAAATTGTTTCCAAATCCTGCAAATGAAACTATATCTATTGTCAATATTGAATATGAAAAACGATTTTTGCAGTTTAATTCAAAACTAAAAATTACGAATACAATGGGAATTACTATTTACGAAACAACCTTTGGAAAAGAAAATTCATTAGTTGTAAGTGTTAAAGATTTTACTGAAGGTGTCTATTTTGTCTCCCTTATTTTAGTGAATGGCGAAAGAGTATCGAAGAAATTTATTGTTAAACACTAAACTTTATAGCCACTAATTACAAAAAACTAAAATTTAAAGATTAGATATAACTCTTGTGGTAGGTCGTGAGATAAATGTTAGTTTCTAAATAAACCTGAACTAAATAATTAGTGCAAATTAGTGTAATTCGTGGCTATGTTTTTTGCAACTCAATCACCGTTATCTCTGGCCAAATGCCCAACCTACCTGGATATCCTAAAAAGCCTAAGCCACGGTTAACGTATAAGAATTGTTTTCCTTGTTTATATAAACCAGCCCAATTTTTGTATAAATATTTTATTGGGCTCCATTTAAATCCTGGAATTTCAATACCAAACTGCATACCATGTGTGTGTCCGCTAAGCGTAAGATCTACTTCGGGATATTCTAAAACCACTTGCATATCCCAATGACTAGGGTCGTGACTCATTAAAATTTTGTAGGCGTAGTTTTCTGCGCCCTCATAAGCTTCTTTCATTTTTCCATAACGTGGAAAACGCATGTTTCCACCCCAGTTCTCAATTCCTATAAGTCCAATAGTAGCGCCATCTTTTTCAATTGGCACATGTTCATTCATCAACAATTTCCAACCAAAATCTTTTTGTTTCGCTTTTAATAATTCTAAATTGGCGCGCTTGGCTTCGGTGCTATCCCATTCAACATAATCACCATAATCATGATTTCCTAAAACAGAAAAAACACCATGCGGCGCTGATAATTCTTTAAACAAATGTTCATAGCCATCTACTTCGGTACTTACGTTATTAACTAAATCACCAGTAAACAAAATAATATCAGCCTTTAGCCCTTTAACAATATCAAAGGCTTTAATTAAGGCGTTTTCATTCATAAACGAACCCGTATGAATATCCGATAATTGAACAATTTTAAAGCCATGAAACTCTGGTGGCAAATTTGGAGAAGGCACTTTTACATTATGAACTCGGTATTTGTAAGCACCTCTTACCATGCCATATAAAAATCCTACTGCCGGAACAATCGTAAAAGTTACTGCTAATTGACTAAAAAATTTTAATCTGCTAATGCCTTGTGTAGCATCTACTACCTCGCCGCTTTTATGCTTAAACAAAGAAAAAATCCATCTAAACAATCGAATAACATCATCTATCAATAAAAAGCTACTGCCAAGTAACTTACAAACCAAAAGTATTAATGCCACTGAAGAAAGGTACCTGAAAAAATTATTCCAGTTTGGTGGTGGGTAAAATAAAGATACTAAACCTATTAGTATACTAAAAGCCGCAAATCCGTATGCAGTATACATGAAAGCGTTTTTTCTGCTTTGAGAAAAATCCTGTACAAAGGTTTTAACTGCCTGTAAAAAGTAAAATTCTACTATTACAATTAGTGTGAAAAAAATTAAAAATCGTATAAACATTAGGTCATAAAATTAAGTAATAAAGACTACCAAAATGTCATAAGTATCTACATACCAATGTTAATTAATTCCAAAACTAAAGGTTTCTTCATTGCAGCTTTCTGTTATTTTTGGATTATATTCAATTTGTAGCGTAATTTTAGATATGGCAAAAAAAATAAGGGTTGGAATAATTTTTGGAGGACAAAGTAAAGAGCGTGAAATATCGTTTGCTGGCGGTCGCACAGTTTATGATAACTTAAACAAATTCTTATTTGAAGCCGTTCCGGTTTTTGTAGATAGTTTTGGAAATTTTATTGAATTAAAATGGGAATATATTTACAAAGGCACCATTCGTGATTTTTACCCTCCGGTTGATTTTTTACCTAACAACTCGCATTTTCAATTGTACGCAGAAAATTTGGGTAATTTAAACGAAGAACAACAAGATGCTTTAATTTCTAAAATTGGAAAAAAATTATCTATCACAGATTTAAAAACAAAAATTGATTTTGCCTTTTTGTGTTTGCATGGTCCGTATGGTGAAGACGGCCGTATACAAGGCTTATTCGAGTACCATCAAATACCTTATAGCGGTTCTGGAATTTTAGCGTCAGCCATTGGAATAGATAAAGCGGTGCAAAAAGAAATGATGGTAAGCAAAGGCTTTAACAGCCCAGAATATATTACTATTGATAGAAAAGATTGGATTGAAGGAACTGCCGGTAAACCATTTGATATAGTAAAAGAAAAAATAGGATTTCCCTGTGTTGTAAAACCGGCTAACCAAGGTTCAAGCATTGGTATAAGTGTTTTAAATTCTGAGAATGAATTTGCATTTATGAGCGCGGTAGAAAAAGCCTTGTTTACAAAATGGGTTGATGCGAACGAATGGATGGCTTTTACTCCTGACCAAAAATTTAATTACGTAAAACAAGTTGCAGACATTCGCGAAGGCTTAGGCATGCCAATTGTAATTAGTTACCCGGCAGATTTAAATGCTCCAATAATTTACGACCCAAAAACATTATTAGAATTTTTAGATTATAATTTAAAAACAGATGGCTTTATTATTGAAAGCATTGATGGAGAAAGCACCGTTTTAGTAGAAAGCTTTATTGAAGGAAAAGAATTTAGTTGTATTGTTTTAGAAGACGAACATGGCGTAGCAATTGCATTACCCCCTACCGAAATAAAAAAAGGAAAAGAATTATTTGATTACAGAAGCAAATACTTACCAGGATTAGCCAGAAAAATAACGCCTATTGATTTGCCTGACGAACAAATTGAAGCAATAAGAAAAGATTGTGAAAAATTATTTTACGAATTACATTTTGATGTGTATGCGCGTATTGATGGATTTTTAAGTACAGATGGAAAAATATTTTTGAACGATCCAAATACTACAAGTGGCATGATGCCATCGTCTTTCTTCTTTCATCAAGCAGCAGAAATAGGATTAAATCCCTCACAATTTCTAACATTCATCATTCGCACTTCCCTTTCTAAACGATTAAAACAATCAAAGGGAAATGTAAACTATAAAAATTTATTACAACTGTTAGACGAACAAATTCATAAAGAAAAAACAGCTGCCGGAAAAAAAATTCGTGTAGCTGTAGTTTTAGGAGGTTACTCCTCTGAAAGACATATCTCTGTTGAAAGTGGAAGAAATGTTTTTGAAAAATTATCGTCGTCAGAAAAATATGCGCCGTTTCCGGTTTTTTTAACTGGCAATTCTAAAGAGCATCAAATGTATCACGTGCCAATTAATTTGTTGTTAAAAGATAATGCAGACGATATAAAAGAAAAAGTAGAAAATTTTAAGGTGCACACTGTCATAAAAAAAATTATGCAAGAGTGCGAAGCTATTACTCATAAATATGCTTCAACCAACCATACAGCAGAACCAGAAAAATTAACTTACGCTACATTAAAACAAAAAGCCGACGAAGTATTTATTGCCTTGCATGGAAGGCCAGGAGAAGATGGCGCAATTCAGGAAGAGTTAGATAAATTAAATTTACCTTATAATGGTTCTAATAAAGAAAGTTCATCTATTACAATAGATAAATACAGAACGAATGAGATTTTAAAAAATAACGGCTTCTTAATTGCCGACCATATTTTAATTTCTAAAGACGAATGGGCCAATGACAAAAACAAACTTGCCGAGATTTTAGAAAACCGAATTAAGTATCCTTTTATTGCAAAACCAGTGGATGACGGATGTAGCAGTGCAGTTAAAAAAATAAAAACTCTAGAAGAGTTTGAAGCATTTTGCAAATTACTTTTTAGACCCACCGAAGAGTTTGATGCTCAAGCAGCAAACATTTTGCATATTAAACCAAAAGAAGAATTTCCGCAAAAACAAGTTGTGTTGGTTGAAGAATTAATCAGTAAAAAAGATGCCGCTCACTTCTTAGAAATTACAGGTGGCATGCTTACCAAAATAAATGCAGCTGGTGAAATTCAATACGAAGTATTTGAAGCGTCGGAAGCTTTAGCAGATGGAGAAATTTTAAGTTTAGAAGAAAAATTTTTAGCCGGTCAAGGTCAAAATATTACGCCTGCGCGTTACGCTAAAGATGTAAAAGACAGACAAAAAGTAAGCGAACAAGTTAAGAAAGCATTAGGCGGGGCAGCAAAAGCTTTGGGAGTTACAGGATATTGCAGAATAGATGCCTTTGTTAGAGTTTATCCTGACTACAGAGCAGAGATAATTTTTATTGAGGTTAATTCATTACCGGGCATGACACCCGCAACATGCATCTTTCATCAAGCCGCGATAAATAATTATAAACCTTACGAGTTCATTGACAAAATTTTAGATTTTGGTAAAGAACGTTTAGAAGCGGTTTCCTGATTAGTTTTGTCATGTCTAGTGAGTTAGAAAAATGTGCAAGCCTGTTTCAGAACCATTAGACTTCGCTCAGAGGGACATAACAAACCCCCCTTAAGAATTATTTCTCAGGAGTTTTTACTTCGATAAAGGAACCACAAAACTGTTTGTTTCCATGCAGTTAATGTTCGAGTCTCTAAGCCAAACATTCTTAACAAGAAATAAATTTACCTTTTTTTGTATCTTTCTAAAAAGTGCTCCGTTGCATATTAAGAAACCATAATACAATAAAGTTTAATGCTCGCTCCTGATGAGAAACAACAAATAGAGGAATCCAAAACAAATCCCCAATGTTTTGAGCCTTTATATGTAAAATATTATGAGCCTATATTAAAGTTCATTTATAAACGAGTAGAATCTTTTGATGATACTAAAGAAATCGTAGCTATTGTATTCACAAAAGCATTAATAAATATTACTAAATACAAGGATCAAGGTTTTCCTTTTTCAAGTTGGTTATATCGCATTTCAATCAATGAGATTAATCAGTTTTATAGAGATACTAAAAAGATGAGGGCAATTAGTATTGATGAAAATGGAATTCAAAATCTTGCGGCTGAAACTGATACTGAAAAAAGGGAAATGATATCGCATTTAAAAGCTGCACTGAACTATTTATCTGAAGATGAGTATATGATAATTGAACTTCGTTATTTTGAGGAGCGACCTTTTTCGGAAGTGGGAGAAATATTAGGGATTACTGAAAATAATGCAAAAGTAAAAACCTACAGAATAATTGAGAAATTAAAAGGGGTTTTCGAAAAGGTCTCATAATAAAATTATACGAAATGAAAAACTACAAGATAATAGAAAATCGTCCTGAGCTTTCCAAAGAACAGTTAACACAAGGCATGGATTTCAACAAAATAAAAACAAATGCAGCTATTGCTAAAACAGCAATTTTAAAATCACTGATAATTAAATGCGTTTTGGGAATTGCGCTTACAGGTTCAAGTCTATTAGTTTATAAATTAACAACAAGCAAAGTTTCGGAAAACAATAATGTGATCCTGAAAAATGAAAATAAAAAAACCATCCTTATTACTAATTCAATTTCAAGCCCTTTAATTGATACTTCCAAACAAACCAAATTTGTTACTAAAAACAATAGGCCTATAACTATCAAGGAAGAAACTCAGAAAGTGGAGAGTAAACAAACACTTGATTCAACACTAAATAATCAAAAAGTATTTAAATTTTTTAAACCCAAAAGATGTGTTATATTGCTTCCAAGTCATTGCTGTTATTGTATTCCGAAGAGTGCTAAATTTGCCACATCGGTTGATTCTGCGGGTGTAGAATTTAATCTCATAGATTGCGAGTCGATATATCATTCGAAAGATGTTTCATGCATTTGGTTAACATTAACAACAAAAGAAAATGCATATCTTAAACTAGAAGATCAACTGAAAAACTTTGCTCTTTTAAAAGGTAAAGCCAAAGAACTTCATCCTTTTCTGATAAAGGTAAGTAGCGGTCCTAAATTATGGGGATCAAATTTTAAAGGAAAGACTATTACTGTAAAATATAATAAACAAATTGATATACTCTTGTTTTATAAAAATGCTGATCCTCAAGTCGGAGGTAAATTCAGAATCAATAAACGTATTGCAACTATCAATCCAACCGATAATATTTCTCAAAAAACAAATTAAAAATATATAAAATGATAAACATTAATTTTTGTACATACATGTCCGCAATTTTGCTGGCATTATTTTCTTCTTGCGCAACACCACCTGTGGATAAACAAACCACGCAAACAGATAAATCTGAAAATGAATTGGAAGAAATAACTCCATTAATTGAAACAGATGTATGGCTTCATGATAGCGCTAAACAGAATAAATCTAATCGACCTCATCCTCCAATGGAGGCATTTCCTAAAAGATACTTAAGTTATCCTGCGTTTACTTCACTTATAAAAGAGATGAAACAAACGTTTAACGACCATAATGCATTAATTTATTTTGATCCAGAATCAGATTCTACCGCTAGTCTTAAGGATAGAAACAACCTAATAATTAAACACGATTCTACCATTTTTTGGAAAAGGATAAACATATTAAAGTTTTACGAATCTTGGTATTACAACAAACATACAGGCGAAATCGTTAAAAAACAATTGGGGTATGCAGTGGTGCAATTCGACTATGACAAGGAAGCTCCGCGAGAGTGGTATTATTTTTTTACTTCAACAGAAGCTCGTGCGATATACTTAAAGAATTGGTGATCAATTTTTAAGTATCTGATTTGGAATTCGAACGAAGTCCCTTGTATCTTCAAGGGTTTCGTTCAAATTTGATATTGAAGAAGATAACACTAGCTAATTCTTCTCCCTCAACTTCTCAAAACGTTTTTTAATCTCATCATTACACAAATTATGAATGCTTCCTTGATGCGTGTGTTTAAGCGTTTCATTAAATTCAAATTCATTGTTTGTAATTTCAGCTCCCACTTTTTGGTAGGCATCTCTAAACGACATTCCACCAAGCACTAATTGATTAACAGCTTCAACACTAAAAATAAATTTATATTTTTCGTCATTAATTGCGTTTTTATTTATTTGAATTTGCTCCAACATTTTTATGGTAGCTTTTATGCAAGCGTGCATTTCTTTAAACGCTGGAAACAAAATTTCTTTTGTTAATTGAAAATCTCTGTGATAACCCGAAGGTAAATTATTTAATAATAAGGTAAGTTCATTTGGAAGTGCTTGCAGCCTATTACATTTGGCTCTAACCAATTCAAAGACATCAGGGTTTTTTTTATGCGGCATAATACTGCTTCCAGTTGTTAATGAATCAGGGAAAGAAACGAAACCGAAATTTTGAGAGTTATACAAACAAATATCCATTGCCAATTTCGAAAGCGTTGCTGCAACAGTTGCTAATGCAATGGTAGTTGCTTTCTCGGTTTTACCTCTTGTCATTTGCGCATACACCACATTATAATTCATTCCATCAAAATTTAATAATTCTGTTGTAACGTCTCTATCAATTGGTAACGAGCCTCCGTAACCAGCACCAGAACCTAATGGATTTTTATTGGCTATGTTATATGCAGCATTAACCATTTCCATATCATCACATAAACTTTCGGCAAAAGCACCAAACCATAAACCAAACGAAGATGGCATGGCTGCTTGCAAATGGGTGTATCCTGGAATCAAAACATTTTTATATTCTTCGCTTTTACCAATTAATAATTTAAATAAGTCGTTAATTAAAGAAACAGTTTTTTTCAATTCATTAACTGTATACAATTTAATATCCGTTAACACCTGATCGTTCCGTGAACGTGCAGTATGAATTTTTTTTCCAACATCACCTAGTTTTCTTGTAAGAAGAATCTCTACTTGAGAATGCACATCCTCTACTCCCTCTTCAATTACAAATTCGTTATTTTTAATTTTAGACAAAATCACTTGTAGTTCATTTTTTAATAAAGGATGTTCATCTAAAGTAATTAGACCAACCTTTGCAAGCATTTCAACATGTGCCATTGAGCCTAATACGTCAAACTCAGCTAATTCTAAATCTAAAATTTTATCGTTACCGGCAGTAAATTCTAATAACCAATGTGGCGTAACGACACTTTCTTTTTCCCAAAGTTTTGTTTTCATTTAATTTAATTTTTTTAAAATAGTAATATAAATATCAATTGCTTCTTCAATTTCGTTGATGTAAATAAATTCGTTTGCGCTATGTGAGCGAGCAGAATCTCCCGGTCCCATTTTTAATGAAGGCCATGGCATTAAAGCTTGGTCGCTCAAAGTGGGCGAACCATAAGTTGTTCTATTTAGTTTTAAGCCTTCCAAAACAAATGGATGACTTTTTGAAATAGAAGAAGGTTGTAATCGATATGAACGCGGCGTAATTTCACAATCAACATGATTTTTAATTATTGTAACAACCTCTTCATTGGTATAAACATCAGTCGTTCTCACATCAACAGTAAATTCACAAAGGGCAGGAACAACATTGTGTTGCCCTCCAGCTTTAATTACTGTAACACTCATTTTTATTTCTCCTAAGCTTTCGGAAATTTTTGGAAATTTAAATGTGCTAAACCAATTAATAATTTCCATCGATTTTACAATTGCATTTTCTCCTTCATTACGAGCAGCATGCCCGGCCTTACCAAAAACTTTACAATCTAAAACTAGCAAACCTTTTTCGGCAGCGGCCATTTGCATTTGTGTTGGTTCACCAACAATTGCAAAATCAATTTTAGGCAAATCATTTATTAAACATGCAATTCCATTTTGTCCTGAAATTTCTTCCTCTGCCGTCGCAGCAAAAATAAAATTGTACTTTAAGTTTTCTTTGTCATAAAAATAAATGAATGTGGCTAAAAGGGCCATTAAAGGTCCGCCGGCATCGTTGCTACCTAAGCCAAATATTTTTCCTTCTTCTGTAAAAGGATTGAACGGGTTATTAGTGTAGCCAGAATTAGGTTTAACTGTATCGTGATGCGAATTCAATAAAATTGTTTTTTTTAACTCATCAAAGAATTTATTCTTACACCAAACGTTATTTATATTTCTATTTACATCTATTTCTTTTTTAATCAAAAATTGCTCGATTAAATCTCCGGTTAAATTTTCTTCCCTGCTATAGGATGGCGTTGAAATTAATTTTTCAAGCAACTCTGTAACTTCTGATTTTAAAACAGAAACATTTTCGCTATCACTAACTATATAATCTTGTTCCTTCATAATTTTCTTCGATTAGTAATTTTAATAATTTATTAGAATTGCCAATTTGAATAAATTTTACACCCTTGCTAAGTGCATTAAAAGCGTTATCCATTTTCGGAATCATTCCTTTATTAATAATTAACTTTTCTTTTAAATTTAAGTACTCAACATTTGAAATTGTTTTTATAAGACTGTTTTCATTTTCTATATTTTCTAATACACCGTTTTTTTCGAAACAATAAACCAATTGAACCTTATAATTATTACTAAGAGCAATTGCTAATTCAGAAGCAATAGTATCAGCGTTAGTATTTAGCAATTGTCCATGCCCATCATGTGTAATTGCAGAAAAAACTGGCGTTAAATTATTTTCTAAACAAGACGAAATAAATGAAGCGTTTACTTTTTCAATATCGCCAACAAAACCGTAATCAATTTCATCTTTATTTCTTTTGTTTGCCTGAATACAATTTGCGTCTGCGCCCGATAATCCAATTGTGTTACATTTTAAACTTTGCAATTTGGAGACAAGGTTTTTATTAATTAAACCTGCATAAACCATGGTAACAATTTTTAATGTTTCTTCATCAGTAATTCTTCTTCCGTCAATTAGGTTTATTGCTATGCCTAACTTTTCTTGTAATTGATTGGCTAATTTGCCACCTCCATGAACTAAAATTTTTTTTCCTTTCAATACACTAAACTCTTCCAAAAAAACAGCCAAAGCTTTTTCATCATCAATTACATTTCCTCCAATTTTTACAATCGTTAACTGTTGCATAATTCTATTTCAAGTTTTGTATTGTTAATTTGTTCGCCAACATTATAGTTAGATTCAAGCATTTGCTTCAAAACTGCTTGGGCGGCAAAAACTCTATTGTCTGCTTGATTTAGTATTAATGATTTATTATTATCTAACAAACTATCTATTACTTCTACATTACGTCTTACTGGCAAACAATGCATCAAGAAAGCGTTATTGGTTAAACTCATTTTATTTTCATTGAGCAACCAATTTTCCTTTACCTCCGGCATTGCACCATAATCATTAAACGCGGACCAGTTTTTTACATACACAAAATCTGCTTTCGCTAAAGCTTCGTTTTGATTATTAGAAATAGAAACTCCATGAGTAAAATCTTCGCTTAACTCATATCCCTCTGGATGAGCAATTACAAATTCAACATCGCTTTGTTTTATCCATTCACAAAACGAATTTGCAACGGCTTGAGGCAAAGGCTTTATATGCGGTGCCCATGTTAAAACAACTTTTGGTTTTTTATTACCTGGTTTGTTTTCTTCAATCGTCATTACATCTGCTAAACTTTGTAATGGATGTAAGGTGGCAGATTCTAAACTAATAACTGGTTTGTTGCAATATTTCATAAACTGCAATAAAATTTTTTCGCTGTAATCTTCTTGCTTGTTTTTTAAAGAAGGGAAACATCTAATGGCAATTATATCGCAATAAGTTCCCATAACAGCTGCGGCATCTTTTATATGTTCTACAGTATTGCCATTCATAATTGCGCCATCCTCATATTCTAACGCCCAGCCTTCCTGATTAAAATTCATCACAACGGTATTCATGCCTAAGTTTTGTGCAGCCTTTTGTGTGCTTAACCGCGTTCTTAAACTTGGGTTCATAAAAATGATACCAAGCGTTTTGTTTTTACCAAGTTGAGAAAACCCAAAGGGATTCTTCTTTAACTTTAAAGCTTCTGAAATTAAAAACTCAGCGCTTTTTATATCATTTATTGTTGTAAAGTATTTCATTTTATGTATTGGGTATTAATTGTTGTTGTAAAATTGTATTGATTGAATTTAAAAACATCTGCGCCTCCTCTATTGTAATATTTAAAGGGGGTAATAAACGAATGGTGTTTTTTCCGGAAGAAAAACCAGTAAAGATTTTTTCATCTTGTAATAATTTTTTTCGGATAAGATTCGCATCGCCCTCCGTTTCAATACCAATCATTAATCCAAGGCCACGTACACTTTTTACACCTTCCATTTTTTTTAGTTCAGTCATTATAAAATTTCCTGTTTCCTTTGCATTCGAAATTAAATTTTCATTTTCAATAACTTCTAAAACAGAAAGTGATGCTGCGCATGCCAAATAATTTCCACCAAAGGTTGTGCCTAGCATACCGTGCTTTGCTTTTATATCTGGATGAATTAAAACGCCTGCAACCGGAAAACCATTGCCCATGCCTTTGGCAGTTGTAATAATGTGTGGTTGAATAGCTGAATGCTGATGCGCGAAAAATTTTCCGCTTCTGCCGTAACCAGATTGTATTTCATCTAAAATTAAAACTACGCCCAATTTATTACATTCTGTTTCTAACATTCTAAGAAAATCTAGAGATGGCACATTTATACCACCCACTCCTTGAATTCCTTCTATTATTACAGCACAAGTAGTTTCATCAATTGCATTTTTAAAAGCATCTACATCATTAAAGGGTAAAAAAACCACGTGATGATCTTTATTAATATTCGCAGAAAGTTTAGCGTCATCTGTTGCGCCAAGCGATAAAGAAGTTCTACCATGGAATGAATCTTTAAAGGCAATAACTTTTTTTCTTCCATTATGAAACGATGCCAGTTTTAAGGCATTCTCATTTGCCTCGGTGCCCGAATTACATAAAAACAAATTGTAGTCAGTGTAACCACTTAGTTTTCCTAATTGTTCTGCAAGCAAATTTTGTAACGGCATTTTTACTGCGTTAGAATAAAATGCAATTTGACTTATTTGCTCATCTAATTTTTTCACATAATGCGGGTGCGAATGCCCTATAGAAATTACAGCATGTCCGCCATAAAAATCTAAATACTTAGTTCCTTTATCGTCCCAAATAAAAGTGCCTTCTGCTTTAACAGGTGTAATATCAAACAGTGGGTATACATCAAATAAATTCATTTTAATAAGTTTAATAGGTTATACATTTTAATTTTAATCCTTCTTGTTCGTTCAGTCCAAACATGATGTTCATATTCTGAACTGCTTGTCCGGCTGCGCCTTTCAGCAGGTTGTCAATAACAGTTGTAATTAACACGTGCTTATTGTGCTTTTTAATGTTTATAAAACATTTGTTAGTATTAACTACCATTTTTAAATCGATTGTTTTATCAATTAAAAAAGTAAATGCTTCGTTCTGATACAACTCTTCAAACATTTTTTTTATTTCAGATTCCAACAAATCCGATTCTAAAATAGTTGTAGCCAAAATACCTCTTGCAAAATTTCCTCTTTGTGGTATAAATAAAAATTCGCCGTCAAAATTTTCTTGCAATTGATTAAGGCTTTGTTTTATTTCTGCATTGTGAGGATGCTCAAAAGGCTGATACACGGAAATGTTATTTTGTCTCCAAGAAAAATGTGTAGTTTCAGTTGGCTTTATTCCTGCGCCAGTTGAACCTGTTACCGCAGTTACTTGTATTGTGCCTTTCAATAAATTATTCTTTGCAAAAGGCAATAATGCTAACTGAATTGCAGTGGCAAAACAACCTGGATTGGCAATGTAATTAGCAGTCTTAATTTTTTCTTTGTTTAACTCTGGTAACCCATAAACAAAATTTTTATCATCAAAAGAATTATTATCTGTTAATCTAAAATCTTTGCTTAAGTCAATTATTTTGCAATTGAGCAAGTGAGCGTTCTCCTTTAAATAATTTTCAGAATCACCGTGTTGGAGACATAAAAAAATAATGTCCGATTTTTCATTTGCCTTTGAAGAAAATTCTAATTCAACCTCTCCAATTAAATCACTAAAAACGTCGCTTACTTGTTTTCCTTTTTGAGATTGACTTACGGCAGTAATACTCTCAATATTATCGTGATGAATTAATAACCTTAGTAATTCTCCACCAGTATAGCCAGCTGCACCAATTATTGAAACATTTAATTTTTTCATTGTACAGAATTTATTTGATGGTAAATACTCATTTGATTGCTCATTATTTTTGTAAAGCCTTTTACATCTTGTCCGGTCCAGGTATTATTCATTTCTCCATAGCTCCCAAATTTATTACTCATTAAATCGTGTGATGATTCAATTCCTTCAACTGAAAAATTATAAGCAGAGAGTTTTACAAAAACTTTTCCGGTTACATTTTTTTGTGTTGATTCAAAAAAGCATTCTAAGTCTCTCATGATAGGATCCAAAAATAATCCTTCATGCAGCCAATTACCATACCACATAGCCTGTTGATCTTTAATAATTAATTGCAATTTTGTTAAAGTGTGTTTTTCCAAAGCGTGATGTGCTTTAATAATTATAAGCGCGGCAGCTGCTTCAAATCCAACTCTTCCTTTAATACCAATAATAGTATCGCCAACATGAATATCTCTGCCAATGGCAAAAGGCGCCGCTAATTTTTCCAAAGCTTGAATTGCATTGGTTGGGTGCGCAAATAATTTACCATCTATGCCCTTTAACTCGCCTTTTTCAAAATACAATTCAACATCTTTTACAAGCGTTTCTGATAATTGTGTTGGATAAGCTTGAGAAGGTAAAGCTGAATGAGAGGTTAAAGTTTCTTTTCCTCCAACAGATGTGCCCCAAATTCCTTTATTGATACTATACTTTGCTTTTTCAGCATTAATATAAATTCCATTTTCATTCAAAAAATTAATTTCTTCTTCTCTCGACAACTTATTATCTCTTATGGGCGTAATAATTTGAACGTGTGGAATTAAGATATTAAACACTGCGTCAAACCTAACTTGGTCGTTACCTGCACCGGTACTGCCATGAGCAACAAAATCTGCATTTATTTTTTTTGTATATTTTGCTATAGCACTTGCTTGCGAAATTCTTTCGGCGCTTACAGAAAGTGGATAGGTGTTATTTTTTAAAACATTTCCGTAAACTAAATACTTAACAACGCTGTTATAAAAATTTTCTGTTTCATTTAAGCAAACAAAAGATTTTACACCTAAGGCTATTGCTTTCTTTTCAATTTCATTTATTTCTTGTTTATCAAATCCACCTGTGTTTACTATAACCGCATGAACATCCAGATTTAAAATCTTGGATAAATAAATGGCGCAATAGCTAGTGTCTAATCCTCCGCTAAATGCTAATACTACTGATTTTTTCATTTTCTTTATTTTTTACTTTAGGTTGTTTTAAAAATATGGTTTTCTTTATTTTAGTTATTCTTTCAAAAAGCTTTGCGTATTTTTTGAAATTCAAAAATTTATTTTCTTTATCAGAATCCTTTTTTTCATCAGGATTATAAAGCATAGCTGTACACAAACAATTTTTTCGGTCTTTGCTTTTTAATATTTCGAAGTTTACGCAACTGCGACAACCTTTCCAGAAATCTTCGTCTTGCGTTAATTCAGAATAAGTAACAGGTTCGTAGCCGAGGTCTGAATTAATTTTCATGACCGCTAAGCCAGTGGTTAAGCCAAATATTTTTGCGTCGGGGTACTTAGTTTTTGAAAGCTCAAATATTTTTTCTTTAATTGCTTTTGCCAAACCACTTTTCCTAAACTCGGGGGCAACAATTAATCCCGAATTAGCAACATAATTACCATGACTCCATGTTTCTATATAACAAAAGCCTGCCCATTGTTTATCTGGCGAAAATGCGATTATCGCTTTTCCATCCAGCATTTTTTGCTCAAGATATTCGGGCGACCTTTTGGCGATTCCGGTTCCTCTTGCTTTTGCAGATGCTTCCATCTCGTTGCAAATTGTGTTTGCATAATGCAAATGACTGTTATTAGCCAGTTGCACAATAAAATTTTTCATTGTGAAATAATTAAGAAATAATAAAATGATATTAATACCCTAAAGGGAATTAATATTTTAAATAAGACGTAAGGCGATTTTTAAATCAACGTCGTAGAAAATAAATGGGGCGCACCGGAACGATTGTTTCGGCTAATTGGTTAATAAACAAAAACACACTCTTGGTTGAAGAGTGCAACCGGCTAACGATTGAAACTGTTGTAAGAGTTTTTGTTTTCACTTTTTTCGTGATTGTTTTTAAATTAATGAGCTGCAAATGTATAAAAATTTATTTACCATCAACAAAAAAAAATAATTCTTTTGGTCGTATAGACCTAATTTTTACCCAGAAGGCTTGATTTATTGGGAATTCCCATTTATATTTACCTTAATGGAATACGAAATAAAACCTCAAACAAAATTAAGTCTTGGTTTAAAAGAACTTTGGGAATACCGTGAGTTGTTTTATTTTTTTACGTTACGTGATATTAAAGTAAAATACAAACAAACTGTTTTAGGTTTTTTGTGGGCAGTATTACAACCACTAATAATGGCCTTATTGTTTACTTTTTTTTTAGGAAAAGCCATTAGCAATTTTACCGAGCTGCCATTACCATATGATATTTTTGCTTTGAGCGGCTTGGTGTTATGGGGCATTTTTTCGTCGGGTATAAATAATGCGGGCAATAGTATGGTGACAAATGCCAACATCATTAAAAAAATATATTTTCCGCGTTTAATAATTCCAATCTCATCAGTGTTAGTTGGTTTATTTGATTTTTTAATGGCCTTTGCTGTTTTTATAATATACTGTTTCTTTAATCACGTATCTTTTTCTGTCGCCTCCATTTTGTATTTTCCAGTTGCTGTTGTGTTAACTTGTATAGCAACATTTGGCGCGGGTTCATTATTAGCGGCTCTAAACGTAAAGTATCGCGACTTTAGATATATCATTCCTTTTTTAGTACAATTTTTATTGTTTGTAACACCAGTAATTTATCCAACTAATATTACTCAAAATATTTATTTAAAAGGCTTGTTAGCTTTAAATCCTATGACTGCGCCCTTAGATATTTTTAGAGCAGGGATAACTCCTAATGGTGTTATTAATTGGGAAGCTGATATTATAAGTATAGCTTCATCAATAATTATTTTTATTATTGGCCTACTTTACTTTAAAAAAACAGAGGCCTACTTTGCAGATTTGGCTTAAATAATTTCTACTTATTCCGTTCTTGCTTTATAAAACATAGCCTTTTCATTGCTACTATGCACAGTATTATAATTAAACCAACGTTTTTTAGGGTCAAAAGAAATAATTGTAATTTTAGATTCAGAATTTTTAGTATGAAATTTATTTTCATCCTCGGTTAATTCAGTTACAAGATGAAATTTATAAGAACCATTTTCCATGATAGCTAAACCGGTATCAAACACAATTAACTTTGGTTGATAGCCCTGTTTAAGTATTTGTATTTTATATATTCCATTTCTTTTTATATCAAACTTAAACTCATTGTTGCCTTTTACTATTTTATAGTCAACGATGGTACCTTCTTTGATTAATGCAACCGAATAAGAATTAGAAACAGTTACTTTAATTTTTAAAATCTTTCCTGTTAATTGTAGACAAGAAGCAGTGTCGTTACCTTTAGCCATAAAGCTGGAGGTGATAAATACTAATACAACTATTAGTACTATTAATAATTCTAATGGCGTTACCTTTTTCATGGTTAAAATTTTTCAATTGTTTACTGGTATAAATTTCTTAATAACAGATATGATAAACTTATACCTCATTTGTAAAAAAATACATATGTAAGATTTTTAGTGTTTTTGATAGCCTTTAAGAGTTAGAATTATTGCTTTTAACAAACACAGTGGGCGTTTTTAAAAATTAAAAAAATTGGTTAAGAAATTACATGATTAGATTAACTGCCAAAGAAATCAAAAAATTAAATGATTGCGTTATAAGTTTATTCTTTCTTTAACCTGTCAAAAGTATTTTTGATATATTTTTCGGAGGGTAATATAGATTCTTGAATACGTTGTGCATACCTGATTGAATCCATGGTTTCTTTTTGTTTGTGTTCGACAATTATTTTTTGATGCTCGATAATAATTTTTTGTTTGTTGGTTATTTTAAATCGGTTGTAAATAAAAATGGCAAATAGTAAAACTAAAAGTAATCCACCGGCAATAAAATAACTCACAAATTTTTGACGCTTTTCTCTTTCTGCGCCTAATTCAATTTCCTTTTTATGCTCAGCGTCAAACACCGCTTGTTTTATATCAAACTCATGCTTAGCTTCAAGGCGACCAATGTCTTTACTCTTACTATCATTACTTAAAGAATCTTCCAAATTTTTATAGGCTGTAAAATGAAACAATGCCTCTTCAAATTTTTTTGTAGTTTTAAAAAGCTCGCTCAAATTTAAATGGGCATTACTTCTATCATCTAAGGAATTTATTTCTTCCGACTTTTTTAAAGAGCGTATTAAAAAATCTTCTGCTCTACTATATTCCCCAATTTCCATATACACAGCGCCAATGTTTCCCAAAACAACCGCTACACCCGCCTTATCGTTTAAGTCTTCTTTATATTTATAGGCTCCCATAAAATATTTAAGTGTTTTTGCATAATCACCCATGTTATAATATAGGGCACCAATATTTAATAAAGCGTTAGATGCGCCATATTTATTACCAAGCTCTTGTTTAATTTTTAATCCTTTTAAAAAATAATCTAAGGCTGTTTTTAAATCGTTGCGTTTTAAATACACGCTACCAATATTATTATAATTACTAGCAACAAGCTCTTTGTTTTTTTGTTCGAAAGCTATTTGTTGAGATTTTAAATAATATTCCATGGCCTTATCATATTTAGCCTGTTCATCGTAAACGGCCCCAATATTACTTAACAGAATGCTTTGCTCTTCCTTATCATTTATTAAAGAAGCAATTTTATAGCCATTAAAATAATTATGAAGTGCCTCTGGGTATTTGCCACCATTATAATAAATAATCCCAATGTTATTAAGTGCTTGAGCTTCTTGCATTGGTATTTTAAATTTTTTTGCCGTCACCACAGCTCTATTGCCGTATAACAAACCGCTTTTATAGTCACCAATTTTATTAAACTCCATGCAAATGATAACTAAGTTTTTAACTTTTACTGTGCTATCAGAAGTAGTATTAATTAATTTGCTTAATGAATCAATTGACCGAGTTTGAGCCGGACTTAGGAAAAAAAGAAAACAAAAAATTAAATTAAAATATAGCTTCATTTAATAGTCGATATGGCTTTGACTACTAATTTACAATTTTATCTTAAAGAGTGCTTATTACTTCTCAATAATTACTCTTTCTGTAAAGCGTTTGCCGTTATTAATTAATCTAACCAAATAAATACCGTTTGGCAAATCGTTTGAGTTTACCGGTATTTGATAATTTCCTTCAAACTGATTGTTTTGGTTCACAATATTTTTTAGTAGAGCACCGTTTACGTCAAAAATATCTATTATAATGTTGGCTCTTTTTAAAACAGAATATTTAATTGTAAACTCGCCATTGCTTGGGTTTGGATAAACTAACAATTCTTTTTGTGTGGTAAATTCTGTTGTAGGGTTTTTAAATTCAATTTTATTAGCCGAAGTTGTATCCACCACATCCGTCATAGCTGAATCTTTCGTTTCAACAAAAGTTGCCATTTGTCCTAATACAAAAATTTCAGTTTCAGGAATCACTTCGTGTATGGCAGGCACTTCTTCAAAACTAATTCCGCCATCAATGTATTCGTTTTTACTACAGGTTGTGCTTATCGAATCTTCTTGAAAAATAGTATCTCCACGCATTGTTTCTATTAGTGGCATTTTCATTTCGCCAAGCATATGCTCTTCTAATTTTGAATTTACAACCTCAATGCTTTCAATTTTTTGTCCGTGCAAATCGGTACAGCTAAATAAAAATGAACCAAAAACTAAAAATAAAGCAATAGCAAATGCTTTAGTGCTACTTACATTTTTGGGTAAATTGTTTAAATTAAAACTAATGTTTAATGGCCGGTTAACTTGTGTTTTTTTAAAATGACCGCACACTTTTTGATCTTTATGCTCAATTAAAATACTTTTTATTTCGTTATCGGTTTTATTAGAAAAATCAAAAACGGCTTTACTGCAAGACGAGCAAAATTTACCCTTAGCATGTGGCCCCATGTTGTTCCAATCCTCATGGCAAGGCTCTGGAATACGAATTATTAAGTTTGAAGTTGTCATAATTGCTTTGTATTTATTATTAAGATGCAGCAATTATTAGTATTCCATAAATAATCTTAAAATTTAACAATTGCTTAAACTAAGGTAAAAACAAGGCTATTAAAATACCACGGGTTCTTTTAAGCACCGGCTTTTTTTTAATACCTGGTAGATTGTTAAACTTAATTGGTGTTCATTTTACATTTTTAATCAAATATGACAAAAGTTTACCTTAGAAATAAGTTTGCATTGCACGTGTCTTTTTTATATATTTGTACGTATAAATAATTATGGACACAAAATTAACTTTAAAGCTAAACGAAGATATTATCGAGAAAGCCAAAGAATATGCAAAAGCAAAAAAAACTAGTCTTTCAGACTTAATCGAAAACTACTTGCAAAAATTGACTAGCGACAATAAGAGTAATAACTCAATTACACCTCTTGTTAAAAGTCTTTCGGGTATTATAAACTTACCTAAAGATTATAACGACAAAAAAGATTATACAGACTACTTAACTAATAAATATAAGTAAGTGGAGAAGGTATTTGTTGACACCGACATCGTTCTTGATCTTTTAAGCGCCAGACAACCACATTACAAATATGCAGCAGAATTGTTTTCGCTTGCCGATGAAAGTTCAATCAAACTTTATGTTTCATCATTAGCATTTGCAAATATAAATTACATTTTATCAAAGCAACTTTCAGGTGCGCAAGCAAGAAAAATGCTATTAAAATTTAAAACTTTATTAAATGTTTTGGCAGTTAACGACAAAATTATTGAACTAGCTTTAGCTTCAGACTTTAATGACTTTGAAGATGCCATTCAATATAATACCACCATTGAAAACGGAATAACCACTTTGTTAACACGAAATCTTAAAGATTTTAAAAAAGCTGAAATTACAATTTTAACAGCTCAACAATACTTAAAAGTAATCGAATAATGTTAGATTATGGTTGCTTCTTGCCAATAGTTTGCAAACAAAATTTAATGTTGTTAGTTATCTTAAAACAATTAGTAAACATTTAAAATTACACAGAGGATATTAAAATGACAATCATTAAATTATACAGCTATCTCCGAAAGAATTTCTTAATATTAATAATTATGAGTACAAACATTTTAAACGCGCAAGAACTACAAACGGTACCCAGTGTAGATTTAAATAAATATGCTGGAAAGTGGTACGAAATTGCTGCTTACCCACAACGCTTTCAAAAAGGTTGTAATTGCACCACAGCAGAATATACGCTTAGCGATAAAGGTTATGTAATTGTAGAAAACAGGTGTAATAAAGACAGTGTTACAGGCAAACAAGCTTACATTAAGGGCAAGGCATTTGTTGTAAAAAATTCTGGCAACGCTAAATTAAAAGTTCAATTTTTTTGGCCTTTTAGAGCTAAGTATTGGATAATTGATTTGGCAGATGATTATAGTTATGCAGTGGTTAGCCATCCTAACAAAAAATATTTATGGATACTTTCTAGAACTTCAAAAATGGACGATAACATTTATCAACAAATTATTTTACGCCTAAAAGAAAAAGGATTTGATTTATCTAAAATTAAAATCACTACGCAAATATAAATTGGCACCAAATAAAAGCCTAAGTCATTTCTTAAATCGTTAATAAAATTTAAGTCCAGTTGCCATAAAAAATAATGGTACTACAAGAAAAATACCTCCCCAAAAATAAAAGGTTTCATTGTAATGATTTTTTCGTTTTTCTAAAACACAAGAAATAATCAAATGTATTAAAATGATAAAAGGCGCTAAGAAGAAAAGCATCATGCCCGCAAAAGAATCTGCATTAATATGAAGTATATCGCTATAAAACAAAACGCTCATTATTGTATTGAAAACTACTACGCATCGGTTAAATAAAACTGCAGGGTTCATGGTAAATTAAATATTGACTTTTAAAACTGTAATTTTTTTTAATCTAAAATATTTGCAAATTTTAAAGTATCCAAATAAAATAGATAATATTACCAAAACCAAGCCCTTTTGTTAGTAAAACATTAATAATCCTTAATTAATGCTATAAACCATAACAGCTTTTTTTCGCGTTAAATAGTATTTTAGACAAGTGAAAAAATGGAAAATATGTTTTTGGGCGTATCCCTTTGGGTCGGGCTATTCGCTTCAATCTTTTTGCCCTTCGGGAACAAAAAGGATTTCCGCTTCTATCCCTTACGCAAAAGTTATTCCAGATAAATGAATTTAAATTTTGATATTAAAAAGGCGAAAAATTATTCTAGCAATTCTCAAATTGCTAGAGTATTAACTGAAAATTGGGTTAAAGAAAATTCATATTGTCCTTGCTGTGGCAACCTTCCTTTAAATGAATTTGAAAATAACAGACCTGTTGCCGATTTTTATTGTAATAGCTGTTCGGAAGAGTTTGAATTAAAAAGTAAAAATGGGAATCTAACAAATACAATTACCGATGGGGCTTATTCAAAAATGCTTGAAAGAATAAATTCAAATCAAAACCCTAATTTCTTTTTTTTGACCTACACAAAACAATGGGCAGTAAATAATTTTTTAATTATTCCTAAACAGTTTTTTACTCCAGCTATAATTATAAAAGGAAAACCTCTTGCACAAACAGCTAAAAGGGCAGGTTGGATAGGCTGTAATATTGACATTTCAAATGTTGCTAACGCAGGAAAAGTTTTTTTAGTTAAAAACACTAAACTAATTGATAAAACAATTGTAGAAACTTCTTTCAAAAAGACTTTATTTATTAGAAATCAAAGTGTTGATTCAAAAGGCTGGATTTTAGATATAATGTTATGCGTTGATGCTATTCCAAAAGATGTATTTACATTAGAGGATATTTATAAATTTGAAAATAAATTAAAATTAAAACATCCAAATAATAATTTTATAAAAGATAAAGTAAGGCAGCAATTGCAAGTGTTAAGAGATAAAAATTTAATTGAGTTTGTTGACCGAGGAAAATATAAAAAAGTAATGTTATGAAAAAATATATTTTTATTACAAAAGAAGGTCAAACAATAGCGCCTAACGAAAGTATTGAAGTCAATAACATGCAGGTTGTAGGTGTTGTTGAAAATGTAGAAAGCGAAGACACTGCTTTAATTAAATTACTTAAAGAAAATCCATGGATAATAGATGCCGAATTTAATATAGCAGAATTTATTGCCTACGAAATTTTATAATTTTAAATCTAAGTAACGACCGGCGATGCCGCTTTCTTTTAATTTCTTTGCGTTTTCTTTTCCATAAGCAATAAATACACTAGGTGCGCCGGGAGTTCCCGCTTGAATACCTGAAACATGATAAAATCGAATTCTACCTTTAACAAACAATAATCCATCAGCACTATCCCAAATATTTTCAAAAAAGAATTTTGTTTCTGTTCTCGCAAAAATTAAAGCAATACCATTTCCATGCTCTTTTAGTTTTCTTAACCACAAATGTAAATCTCTTCCATATGGTGGATTGCAATACACTCTTCCTTCCCATTTTTTCAAAAGACCATTATCCTCAATTGTATAATTATTTCTAGCATGATAAAAAGGAGCATTTATTGGACTGCATGGGTCTAAATCAAATTTTCCTAATTTTTTAACTAATTCTGGCGGAGTTAACCATTCAACTTTTGTATTTTTACTCCTTTCAAATGAGGTATTCATTCTATTTATTTTTATACAAAGTAAAAGCTATAAAACATAAAAGTCTACATACAGTAAGTAGCATTTTAATAATTCTGAAAGAAGAAAAATGATTGCAAATCAGTAAAAACAGAAAACTCGAAATTGAAGACAAAACTATTGCAGAAACTTACCGGCAAAAAATAAGAGGTTTTAATACAGAAAACGAACTCGATTTGTTTTTATTAGAAGAACCAAAAGTTGAATATAGAACAAAATTAAAATTATAAATTAATTTTTGGGGTTTTAGTTAAGGTAGATTTAAGTTTTACGGAATTAAAACACCTTTTTTATTTTTATAATGTCAATAATATCAAATGGATTTCCTTGGTTGTGCTTATGCTCATAATCAAGTTGTTTAATTAAATACGTTTCATTTAATTTTTCCTTTTCTCCTGTAACCATTGTTGTAATAGTTGTGGGAACATAAACCATGTCTTTTTCCTTAAAAATTTCTTTATAAGCATCTCCATTTTTTTTTATTCCTTCTTCATAGAGATATGATCTTACTTTAGTCGAATCTGTTAATATTTTATTACTTATAGATACTTGGTCTTTGTTTGTTATATAACTTGTAATGTTGTTTGCGGGAACAAGGCCAGTCATAGAAGGGATATATACCTCGTTTTTTGAATTTGTTATTTCATTGTTTAAATAAATTTTAAGTATCTCTATTTGTTTCAAGAATTTATCCTGTATCAATAGATCGGGGCTATACATCATGAAAAAATACTCTCCAAAAGCAGCGGTATCTTTCCCATACTTTGCAATCAAATCTTTTCTAAGAGAATTCATTATTGCATCATTATTTACTAATACTTCTATCTCGCTATTATATTTTAATTTGAAGGTAAATAAAATACTTTTTAATGTTTTAGAGTTATAAACCTCGATTGATTTTGGAGAAATTTCTATATATTGAAAAGAATAAATGCCGCCTTTCTTTTTAAGCTCAATTATAGAATTTGTAGTATCAGGGCCGCCAGGTTGATTCAGCCCTGTCTCTAAAAGTGTAAATCTAGAAATAGAATCTTTATTAAACAAAGAAACCTTAATTTTCTTGTTCTGAGAAAAAGAAAATTGGGAAACAAAAATAAAAAGTAGTAATAGATGTTTCATATAATTAAGTTATGGCAAATTATTATTTTTAGGTGGTAATTGTTTTATAGAATCTTTATTTACGTCATTCCAATTTGCTTTAACTACAGTTAGATGCGCAAATTCGAAAAAATCTTTTTTATTTGTAAATCTTTTGCCGTTCAAAATAAAATCGAGTGATGCTTGATTGTTAAAGTCTCCCCATCCCGGACCCTCAAACTGTGAGGTAAACCAATCCTCATTAATTTCTCCATCTCTTTTTAAATAGCCAGAATAAACTTCTTTTAAAGCTATTTGGTGGAGTTCGGCAAAATCAAAAGGCATTCCATCTTTTTCCCTTTTCATTTCATGTGGTATAAAAATATGAGGGCCAGAAAAAAAATACCACTCATCTCTTATTTTTTCACCATACAAAAAAGTAATTCCAGCAGCTAGATTCGGTTTTAATAAAACTCTTCCAAGCCAACAAGCAATGAGTCGGTCTCCACCTCTATTAAAACAAATAAGGCTATCAACTATATATTCTGTTTCCCCTTTTGTTTCAATATAATTTTGCAATTTATTTAGCTTCCACAAATTAATACTGTCATTAATTAAAGAAATTGAATTGTTATACGTCTTTAATCCAACAGCGTTAACGCTTGTTTCTTTTATTTTATCTGAATCGTCATTTAAACTACACGAACAAAAAAACAAAACTAAAACTATTTTAATTCCTTGCTTTAACATAACCTTTTCCAAGATCTCCCGAAACATTTGGGATATTAAAAATCCATCCATAATTTGAAATTGTATGACTTTCTGTAAAATTTTTTTCAACTCCATCTGGTATAAAAACTCTTGCGGTTTTTAAAATCTTTCCTGGGTCTGCAATTGCCCCTACCAAACCTTTGCACGCACACTGTGGCGCAACTCCATCTTGTTTTTAATTTTAATAGTTTTTGTTCTGCTTTTTGTATTCGGCCGTGTCAAATTTGTGTTTCCATTTACTAGTTATTATACTCCAATGAACGCTATCAAACTTTGATTTATCCCTAGGCATCTTAAAATATTCGTCTGGATAAACAACACCTTTTACCCGATGTTTACCAAATGAATAATAAGCATTATTATAAAAATAAGAGTCTACCCAAGCATCATTTACTATCCATTCTCCATCTTTTTTTATTAAACATTTTTCGCCAAACATTTCTTTTCTAGCAATTTGACTTAACTCATGAAAACTTATTGGATGATTTTCATCTTTGCCATACATGTCGCGTGGAATTATCAGACTTCCACCGCCTTGATAAAAATACCAATTGCCTTTCTTTTTGATACCAAAATACATTGTTGCCCAATCACTCTTTCCCTTATATCCAACCCCACTTGAAACTAGCACAGCTGAAATTAGTTTATCTTTGCTAGAGTTGATAATCATAAATGAATCAATCAACCATTTATCTTCTTTTACAAATTTAAACTCTTGTATGCTACTTTGTAAATACGTAAGTAGAGAATCATTAAATAAATTATAAACATCTCTATAATTTACAAAATTAGTGTTTACATAATTTTCATGTTTTCCGTTTCTTGTGCAAGAAATAAAACACATAAAAAATGATAATATTAAAATTCTATTAATTTTTCGGTTTAACATATCCTGGAGCGTTTGTGTTAGAAATATTAAAAATCCAATGATAATTACTTATATAATGACTGTTTAAAAAATCTTGAGGCGATTCATTAGGTATATAAGCCCGTTTATTTTGAAGGCCATTTACCGGGCATTGTGGAGCAACGCCATCCTGTTTTCTTAAAGGATGATTTGCTTCATCAGTACCATATTGCCACACTTCTTCAAAACTATTTACTTCTACACTTCCTGAACATCCATTTTCTGGAGCTATAATATAATATCTGGCCACTTTTACATTGGCTTGTCTTAACGTTTCTATCATTCCTTGGGCATAGGCAAATCCCATGCTGTGGCAAACAATATACAAACTGTCTGATAATTTATTAAAGCTATATGACCCATTGTTAATTTTAGTTAGTAGATCAGCGGCAGCCACCATGCCGTTAGCTTTTCTTAGATTAAAACCAGGTACATTAGGTTCTGTATTTAATATAGTTATTATATCAGATGTTGACCTCCAGCTGGCCATAAACTTAGCTTGATTTAGATGGTTGGAGGTGTTGATACTAAGATGTCCATCAGCATAAATAACTTGTTTTGATTTTAAACGAATGCTAAATTCTCCGTCTAAGCCATCCCAATAACCATAAACATCTCCGCTATGTACTTTATTCATACTATTGGGAAATTCTTCTAATGTTAAGGATATTTTATTTCTATACCCATTTACAAAAAGCAATAAATTCTTTGCTTCAGGACTTTTCAAATAAAGCTCCATATTTACTCTGCGATTTGCAGGAACTTCAATATAAATACCATTGTCAATTTCTATTAAACCGTAATTTAAACCACCAGAAACACCATTATTACCATATTTTTCTTTTGATGTGATATGATTTTTTGGGCTTATAGCTGTTTGTCCATTTGCCACATCCTTATATAAAAAAACATAATCATATTGAACACCAGCAATAACTGTTTTAGTTGCTTTTAACATCGAACTCCTTCCGTTTTGTAAGTGTACTATTGACATTGAAGAATTTTGATTGTAACACCTTTTAATTTGCTTCATAGTTTCAAATAAAGTTATTTTGTTTCCTACTTGAGATACATAATATTGCGCATCCTCTTCCTCATCGCGCCAATTTAATTCAAATTTACCATTTTGTATTAAATACCACTGTTCCTTTACCAACTTTTCACCGCTAGCATAATCCATTAAATTGTTACTTGTACTTTTTTCTATTTTTGGGAAAGTATGTTCTAGTGCAAATGCACCATGAGCTAACTCGTGCGACACTTCTTTTATTGAAATATCTGTAGCAATAAATCCAACAGCTCTTCCTCTTACCATATACCCTTTTAAATCCTGATTACTAAAATTAGGAACAACAAATAAATAGTAAGCTTCTTTATCGTACAGTGTGTCAAAATTTTTGTATGCGTTTCTTAAGGTTCGCATCTCGCCACTATATTTACTCATAAGCGTTGCGTCTGCAGCATCTAAACCATTGTTGCCTAAATTAAACGTAAAATTAGGTGCAGTAGTTACAGACCAAGTTATATTAGCTTGTTTAAAAATTTCATTTAACTGTGCATTGGTAATAGAAACATTAGCATTATTTACCGGCACTAAAACTACTTTCTTTGCAATTTCTTTTAAGCTGTAAATATTTATTTTCCCAAGTTTTTTACCATTGTACCAAGCATAAACACAGCCAGCATTTGCAGGAATACCTGTGACTTTAATTTGATTAGTTACGTTTGTTATGGCTTTGTTTAATTCTGTTCCGGCATTGGTTTTAAAACTTAATTGATTGGTATTAAAATTAGCGATTTGTATTTCTGCAATTAGCTCATCGGTTTGGTTTAACCCAATACTTTTATTGGAAACAAAATAATTTTTACCGTTTCTTAATTTTATTGCTTCATAATTTGAAATAAAAGCAGCATACTCTTTTTTATCGAAACCAAATTTTTGATTTGCACTTGCACTAAAATAAATTATTTCATTTTCACTTGCTTCTAAACTATCATTACTAAAATTTAAATAATTAGTTGGTCCTGTAATTTTTGGCGGCGGTGGTACAAATTGTACGGCGTATTGGTTTCCTTCTTCGTCTCTAATAACCATCACATTTACCCCAGTGGGTGTTGGCACACATATAGGACCCGCGCTTCCTTGCAAACTATAACAAACCAAATTACCATTCATGTAAACGCTATCTATTGTTCCATTAACATAGGTAGCATTTTCCTCAGCCATTTTTATATCCCACTGACTCATCCATTTATCTATACCGTCTGTCAGCGCTTCAATAACTCCTTGCTGTTGCCTGTTATCTTCATCTATATAAATATTATCCCATTTAACGGCAACCGGTAATGCGCCAAACACCAAAGCGTAACCTTTTCCTTTATACCAGCCCGGCGGTCCATTAGGTTCTATTTGCGAAGTAATAACTTCAAACTGCCCACTCTGAATTACCAAACCAACAACTGCTTTTATTAAAGGTAAGGGTTGTGTTGAATTTGGATTAAAAGGTTGCGTTTGATTTTCGCAAGCATAATTTGGTGGTGCCGCAGTTGTAAATGCAGCTATGTTACTCCAGTTACCCGTTATGTTATTTCCTTCGCCTCGAACTCGGCATTCATAAGTTGTATTGGGTTCCAAATTACTTACCTTTTCTACGCCGCTAGTATTTGGATAATTAAACCAATAGCTAGTGCCTTGTTTCCTAACTTGAAGTAAATAATTATTAAACGCACTCTGGGTTGTCCAATCGCATTGCCCAGTTCGGTGACTGATGGTTTGTGCATTTAACGTAAGATTAAGTGCATTGCCAATAACGTTTGTTAGGTTGCCATATGTAAAAGTACAAATCTGACTATAACCATTATTTTTAAACCAATCTCTTCCTGTATTATCTTTTACTCGCACGCGCCAAACATATTTCATATATAAATTTAGTGGCGTTTCGGTTATACCATAATTAATAAATGTTTGTTGCGTTGTGGTACTAAAAACAGGTTGCGCGCTTAAAACAAGTTGATTTGGATTTGCATTACTATCCGGTCTCATCTCCCATAAAGCAAATTCGTACTCAGTATTTCCTGCGCTCAAAGGACTTCCTAAATTCATCGGCGTCCATTGAAAAATTATATTTTGAGGCGTTTGCGGCACAACAACCGAATTACATAAAGGCAAATTTAAAAATGGCGGGTCGCTCAAAGTAAACCAAGCCTGAGCGCAAGCTTCGTTACTTACTTGAATGTTTGTACTGTTATAGTAATCATAAGCCTTTACGCAAATAGAATAATAGCCTTCGGGTAAAGCCATTCGCTGTTCATATTGATTTTGATTAATGCCTATAAAATCTAAATTATTACTATTTAAGTAAGGTGCCAAATCTATACTGCTTAATAGCAAAGGCTGACCAGGCAATAAGGTAATTGGAGGTGGATTATAAAAAGTTTTTGTGCTTAATGTAAATCCATTTCCTTTAATTTCGATTTTAAGTTTTAAATTATATTGCGCAACACTAAAATCATTAAACTGCAAAATCACTTTTAATTTTTCTGCGCTTGGGTCAGCATAGTCAGGTAAATAACCGCTATAAGGAGGCACTAATTGCGTTGAAATTTGAACAGGATAAGTTTGTCCAAAAACATTTCCTCCCTTCCCACTCCAAAAAAAAGAGGAGAAGAAAAGGATTAATGTTAAAAGGGTAATTATTTTATTTTGTGATTTGATAGTAGCTTATTTTTCGAAGTCAACTATTCCGTTTGTGATATTATAACTTTGGTTACCAATAGTATCAGTAATAAAACTAAATGTGCATTTAAATTTATCAATGAAAGGCGATTTTACTCCCGAGGTATCAATAGACGTAATATTTATTGTTCCAGTATTGACATTATAAATTGTACTTCCCACAGAATATCTTGCTGAATAATTTCCTACATTAGATAATGTATAGGTTCCAACTGTACAATAAAAATTAAGGCTGATTACACTGTATGGAGCGGTAAAAGAATTCTGTCCTCCAAACCCGCGGCTTATTCCCGATTTTGATAAATAAGTGAATGGTCCGTATTGGTCGCTTGCCATAGACCAATCAACTGCGTTAACTTTTGCTGTCATACTACTAACATGGGCGGGCGGTACAGGTGTTGTGTTTGTTACTTGTGGCGTTTCGGTGGTTTCTTTTTTCTTACAACTAAAAATTAAACATGTACTAATTAAAAGTAACGCGATTGATTTGATGTTTTTCATATATATGTTTTTTTGGTTTTGTTTTTAAAAATTATAATTTAATCCTAGGTTCCCGGTAAATTCATTAAACGAAATTGCATTTGTAACACTTTTTAATTTTTGTAAATAAGTAGCGCTTAATGTGAAATTAAATTTGCCAATTTTTTCATTGTTAAGTTTAGGTGCATAATTTGCAGAAACACGGTGATTAAAAACCTCGTTAGTTTTTATTTTATTGGTAAGTATTTGATTGTAAGAAGTGCCTACGCTTAATTTTAATTTATTATTTATAAAGCCTTGACTCAAATTTAAATTTGGTCCGTAGTATAAAATATTAAAATCTTTAAGCAAGCTATTATTAATGTTAATCGCTGTAGTAATACTTGTTTTTGTATTAGTAAACATTAGGTTGTGTCCAAAATTTGAATTAATTATTTTTGATGGTAATTTAATATCAGTTGTTGTTCCAAACAAACCTGGGTTTGCAATCGCGCCTTGATTTTGTCCAGTAACTTGATAATTACCTGTAAACATTAAATTTTGTTTTGTTTTTATTGTTCCAAAATTATAAGCTATACTTAACATACTACTTTGCGAAAGCTGATAAAAATTTAAGGTGTCTAAGGTGTTTCTATAAAACGGGTCGTTTTGAGGTTTTTGTTTTGTATAGCTACTAAAATTACTGAAAGAAGAAGTTATGTTCCATTGTTTGTTTGGTGCAAAATTTATATTTGTTGAGCCAACCCATCTGCTGGTTGTATTTAATTTATCATTATTTAAATTATTGCGCTGTAAACCAGTGTTTACATTTAAATTTAATTTTCCTTTTAAAAGTGTGAGCGAAGGAGCGATGGTAAAATTTTCTAAATCATTGTTAAAATAATAGGCGCCTAAAGTTTTATAATCGGGCGCAACTCTCTCATAGTTTAAATTTACACCAAACAATTTTAAGCGATAACCCAAACTGGCTTTATAGGCAGCAAAAAATTGCGAAGTTGCGTTTGGAGAAAAAATTAAAGGTAATTGGTTTCTTGGGGGCACATTAACATCTGTCGGGGAACTGCTATTTCTAGTTAAACCACTTAAAGCATACTCTCCTTCCACAGTAATTTGTTTATACAAAGTTGTTTTCCCCGCTAAGCTAACCACGGTGTTTTCCATTGGCGTAACGTTAGTATTAATAGGAACAAAACTTAATGACCGAGCATCATCTTTTGCTGAAAAATAAATGAGTTTAATTGACTGCCCGCTTTTTTCATAGGCAGCAGAAGCTCCCCAACCCATACGTTTATAAGTCATATTAATATCAGACCTATTTTGAAAATCGTATTCTGTTGCCTTTTTAAATCTCCCGTATAATGCGGCAAACTTGAAATTTTTTGGCGAAAGTTCAACTCCAGCTCCTGCAAAAATATGATTTGCCATTGTGTATTGCGAAAAATTCATAGATGTAATTCCGGCATAACCCTTTGCCCATTTATAGGTAGGATTAAAACTTTGAATATTATAAGGCTGAGAATAATTAACTTGGTTATTACTATAATTAAATGTGAATGGTAATGTGATGCCAATAAAATTTGCGGTAATATTTCCATTTAAAAAATACGTAAAGGGTTGTCTTCGGTTTTGAATACCATTTGCATTATAAAAAATAGAGCTATAATTTAATCCCCCGGAAATTTTTACCATATCTTTCTTGCCAATTTTATCTAAATCTTGTGCACTACTGCTAATCGCAATACATGATAAAAAAATTGAAAAAAATATGTATTTATTATTCTTCAAAAATTTTATTTGCTAATAATAAACGATTTATTTCTTGCGTCATACTCACCAATCACTCTTAAAATATAATTTCCGTTTTGTAATTGACTAAGATTAACAGGTAAAGTTATACTATCCACATCATAATAATTTTGTTGCAAATGTTTAAACGGACTTGTATCCCATGCCTGAATACTTACATTTTGTTTTTTATAAAACTCAACAAAAACAGTAAACTGGCCTGTGTTTGGATTCGGAAATAAATTAAATGTTTTAATGCCATTTGCATTAGCATAATTTGCGTGCAGAGAATCTTGTGGTGAAAAACGAATTAGTTTAGTTGCGTTAATGATACAGTTCCCATAAAAAGCTTTCATGGTAACAATAAACGAACCTGTATCATTAATGGCGACAATTGGATTATACATATCTCCACCAATAATCGAAGCCTGAGTTGGTAAAACCCATTGAACAGAATCCGCTTTCGGAATACTTATATCAACCAAAACTATAGTGTCGCTTTTAAAATTTTTTGTGCTTGCTAAAAATTTTGGAACAGGTAGACTACTTGAACTATTTAAACTTACAGAAGTTGATCTAATACAGCCTATAGAATCTTTAATGACTAAACTGTAATTTCCGAAAGGGATATTAGTAAAGGAATTTGAACTTAAAAAAGTTGCGCCGTTGTTAATAGAATATTTATAGGGTGCTATTCCTCCTTTTGCAAAAATAATAATTGTTCCTGTTTGATTATTGTCACAACTTCTATAAGCAACTATGGAATCTTGAATGTCTTTTGGAATAATAATATTAATGGTGTCTTTACCATTACAGCCACCCGGGCCACTTGCGTTAACAATAAACTGAGTGGTTATGTTTGGACTCACGCTTATTGAATTGCCGTTATTGCCATTACTCCATGTATAAGTAACGCCGCTCAAGGTTCCAACATTTATTGAGTTCAATAAAACCGAAGATTGTTTACAAACTGTTGTGTCGTTACTGGATTTTAAAACTAGATTGTTATTTGAGTTTACTATAACAGAATCTACCTTGGAACAACCATTGTCAGCATTATTTGTTGTTAAAAAATATTTACCGATTGTATTTGTAACGGCTGGATTTGTTGCATTAAAGCTTAATGGGCCAGTCCATAGTGCAGAACAATTTGTTGGTGAAAAAATTGCACTTAAAGAAGCTGTATAATAACTACAATTTAAGGAGAGGTTACTAGTATTAAGAACAACATTTGGTTTAGAATTATTTTGCCCTACTAATACAATTAATGAAGAGTCTACACAATTATTAATGGTGCGTGTAACAATTATTTTTAAGTTATTTTGTAGGGATGTACTTAGTGGATTAGAATAAACAGAATTTGTAGCGATGCTCTTCCAAGTAATTATCACGCCAGAAGTATCCGAAGCAGCGTTAATAATTACATTTGGTTTTAAACAGGTAACAGTATCTATTGGAATTGAAACGCCAGGATAAATATGAGAAGTAATTTTTGAATTTGGTTTGGCTTTTAAATTATTTACCGTGATTGAACTACTGTCTTTGCAGCCATTTATACTATCTAAAACAATCATGTAATAACTCCCGGGCAGCTTCGCATAAAATGGCTGGGGCTTAATTGTAGTCGTTAAAGTTTTGCGCCATCCAATAATTGCATTTGTATTTGTTGATGTTCCGTTTAATAAAGTTGAATCGGGATTACAAATAATTATTTGAGGTGAAATTGGAGAAGTGAAATTTGGTTTTTGATTTATAACAATGTTCAAAGTTGATGCAACAGAAGAAAGCCCACAATCATTAGTGCCGGTGACGCTTAAAATACCGCCCGTAGAATTTAATCCGGAAATTAATTTCGCGGTATTTCCATTTCCTATGGGAACAACCGTTGCATTTGTTCCTGAAAACGTCCAGTTATATGAAGTGCCATATTTTATTGGCGCGGTGTAAATAAAACTATTATTGTTGTCGGGAGCACAAACTGAAACTGAGGGGTTAGGATTAGATTGATTCATTCCAGGATAGAGTATAGTTGAAGAATATCTAATAGGTTCAAAACAATAAATATAAAATGGCGAAAATGTACCTCGCTTTTTCATGTATAATTTATTTTTAACCATTTGATATGTATACCCATCTGCTGTAGTTCCACCGGGAGGTAAATTAATTGTCCATGGCATAACGGAATTGTTATTTGTATTAATTACCCTTACTGAATATGTATTACTCGCTGAAACAACTGCATTATCAATTTTATTAAAATTTCCTTTAGCAATTAAATAGTTATCATAAAAAACTATTTTATCAAGCCACACTGTTGAAGGTGCTCCTAAGCCAGTAAATTGTATTGTATCGCTTAAAAGATTTAAATTATTGTCAAGCACGGCAAAGTTTTTTCTATTCTGTCCGGCAATACTTGAGAATAAACCAGCTATGTACACTTTATTATTTTTATATTTTAAATCGTATATTATGGTATTGTTGGGGATTGAAACCGGTGGTGCCTGAAGTTGTCCGGTAGTAATATCCAATAAAACTAAATTTCTTCCAATAAATACACCAGAAACAGACGCCGTAAATAATCCGGATAATATAATTTTATTATTGATAATTGTCGAGCTATAAATATTTCCTTTAATGGCGCCAAGATTGTTTGCAGGATTATTTTCGATTAAAGAACTATAAGGAATAGTGTTTCCGGTTTGTTTATTTTTTACAATAACAGTATAGTAATTAATTGAAGAACTAGAGTCTCGTTGAAATAAAAAGACTGAATCATTTTTTATTTCGAATGTTGAAATTTCTTTGAGTCCCGAGTTAGTTGTATATGACCAAATTGTAGCTAAGTTTATAGTGTCTATTTTATTAAAATAATAACCAAAATTAGTATAGATATTGGCTCCTTGAAAAGTTGTTTGTCTGGATAGAGAGGCATTAAAGTTACTCACAGGATGGCTTGGATATCCAGCCAAAAGGTTTGTATTTAAATAAGTAGAAAGGTTGTTATCTGCAAAATCATACTTATTCATTAAATTATATAATGCAGAAGTGTATGACATCGCGCAAGGTATATTCCATGGTGTGCAACCCTGTGATACATTATAAAATATTTTATTGTTTGTAGAATCAAAAGCAATTGAACTTAACTCATGGGCATAAAAACTAGAATTCACTAAAAGTGGTTGCGAAAAACTTTTTCCCAGGAATAAGACAAATAAAAATATTGCTACTTTTTTCATATTAATAAACTACTTTGATTGGGTCGCTGATTATGCTTTCGGCACCATTATATAAAACTGCTTTTATGCGATACTCATATATGTTTCCGATGTTAGGTGTATTATCAACATAAAAAGTTGTTGTTCCATTAATTGTTTTAAGAATAGTTAATGTTTCATTCTCTTTTTTTCTATAAAGAATAAATTTTTCGATTTCATATTCGTTATATTCCCAATTTAAACTTATGGCCTTTAATGTTCTATCAACAGTATAATTTACCCCTGTAAGTTTTTTTCGAAAGCCGGTTTCGTATTGTAAAGTCAAATTTTTTGAAACTGAAAAATTATTGTTTTTATCATAAGCGGATATCTTATAAGTATAGTTATTGCCGCATGAGACAGTAGTATCAATAAAAAAACTTAATGAATCTTTTGTGTAAAACTCATACATATTTTCGAAACTACTTTGCTCCTTTGTTTTTCTTGAAATCGTATGCTTCTCAACATCGTCGCTATTACTTAAAATAAAACTGAGCTTTATACCTTTGATTTCTGGAAAAAGAGATTTCAAAATCGGCGCTGATGGTGGAACAGTATCTGGTCGCATAACTTCAATAGGCGAACTTGTTATCGATGAGTTAAAATTTTCGTCGGTAGCAGCTAAAGTGTAATATATATTTTTGGAAAGAGTATTTAGATTTAATTTATCGTGATAAAAAGTATCCGTAATAAATTTACTATTTATTTGAACAAACTCTTCGTTTAAGGAGTTAGCCTTAAATAATTTATATCCTTGTAAATCTGATTCTTTACCCTTACTCCAAGAAATTGATACATTACCAGTTTTATCAACTATAGCTTTTAAATTTATAGGGGCGCTTGGTGCTATTGTATCAATAATAGTTGCCATTCTAGAAAAAGAAAAAACGGTATCGTTATTAAAAGTAATTGCGCCGACCTTATAAAAATTGCTGCTCGATGGATTTAAATCAACAAAATTTAAAATGGTATTGGATTCAAACATCTTTTTATAAACTCCATTATCTTTTTCTGAACGTAACAAAACATAATTTTTTACCGAATTTGTTTCGGCGTTATTTTCCATTCTCCATTTAACTTTCACTTTTTTATTTTCCAAAACAACTATTGTGTCTATTAATGGATTTGAATTAATAATTGGTGCGCTATAATTAGCAACAATGTTGGATGGTTCTGATTCTTCTCCAAAAAAATTAATTCCCTTTATTCTATAAAAATATTTTTTATTTGTTTGCGGCATTGTGTCGCTATAAAAGACATACTCTTTGTTTTTTTCAAACTGACTACTAAAAAGAATTACGGGTGAATTATTAATTTTTTGAAAATTTAAACTATCCTCTGATCTTTCCACGTTATAACCAGAAAAATTATCTTTATAATCTACAACCTTCCATTTTAAGGTTGTTATTTTATTTTTACCTCTACCACTCAATCCTACTATTTGCTTATTGGTAGATAATATCAAGGGGTCAATATTAATAGTTAACAGTTTTCGCATAGCAAGAGAAGTGGAACTTGTATAAACCGCAATTTGATAAACATACTTCTCACTATTTATAATGGTGCTATCAACAAAATACAAACCGCAGGCTTTAGCAATTTCAGAATCAAAATCGCAACTTAATAACATCAAACTATAAACCATCTCTTCTTGACTCTCTCTTTTTTGCACGGGAAGTTTAGAGTCTGCTTTATTTTTGTGCAGGGCATTATAAACAAAACCTATTTTATTTTTATCCTGCCTAATCAAACGCATCCAGTTTAATGTATCGGCCTCCCAATATGGATGAAGAAAATCATTAACAACTACTGAGTTTGTAATTCCACTATTTGTTAAGTTATACCGAGTGATGCTTAATCCATTAGTCTTTATTAACTCGAAAACTTTTTTGTCATCCGGAACAATTCTAAATATTATTTTATTTTTTTTAATAAAATGGCGTGCGTGTAATTGTACCTTCTCTTGTGACTTCATTAAAAAAATGAAACCTATTAATAAAATTAATATAAAAGCTATTTTTTTCATTAGTTAGAAATTGGGTTACAATTTGTTCCATAACTAAAATCATAATTAAAATTGCCACTCACTTTTCCACAGATATCATAATTACAGTTTAATTGTCCAGCAAAATATGTTGGTCTAGGCGCTTTCGCTGAAGTTATAGCGGTAACGGCTCCACTAAATACATTAAAATTAAAACTTGTGTTAATAAGACAAGGATAGTTTATTGTATAGCAGCAACAATGCCCAGGTCCGCAAAGATGACCTGTAGTTGAAGAGGGACAATTACCCGGAAATTTAAAATTACCATTTATACTTATTGCACCGCCCATTGCCAAATACATGTCACCTTGGGCTAACCAACCGTTCATTCCTATTTTATCTGACGAATTAGAACAGGTTGCATTCTCTCCATAGTTTGTCATCATCATATCAAAACCTAAATCGAAATTAAAGCTGCCTGCAACATTAAAAAAGCTTAAACCAAAACCCTTATTTATGCTTGATGTTATGCGTGAGCCAGCACAAAAGCCTCCTGCGCTTTGCAATTGTGTCAGATTTCTATTTCCTAAAACGCCTGCAACCCCCGCGTTTGCAGCAACCTGCGCTGGTGGAGCCATTGGTGATTCTAAAGAATTTCCAACCATAAAATAAGAAGGAACATTAACCAACCCTAAAAAACTAATATTGTTTGGAACCGTTGGTCTACCTACACATAAATACCAAACCTGCGGATCGATGTGAATTTTAAAATATCCTGTGCCAGTAATAACTTGATGAGAATTAATATTTACTGCCGCTAAAGCGTCAAAAATTCTGTTTTGAGCATCATACGTCATTGCCATTTTACCTTTAATCGGGGCTTTTGGCCTTTGATTTATTGTTACCATTGAATAAACATCACCCGCAAGACTGACCACTCCAAGGCCTCCAGAATTTGTAAAATTAACATCCAACATTAAGTCTCCATTATATGGTACTTCATTTGCTAAAAATTCGTAACTAATGCCAGCCTTTAATCCTATTGAAGTTGTTTGACTTGGAACATAAGTTAATGCATTTCCCGCTACACTATTAAAATTTTGATTTAGTGATATGAAGTCAGACTCAGTTGTTTTGTTTGTATTCATATGATAATATAAACCGCCAATTAATCTTGTAATTTTAATTGGCAAACTTCCGAATTCAAATGAAGTTGGAATTTTGGCATCCAAATAAAAATATCGGTATGATGGCATGCTACCAAAACACACGCTAACGTTTGCGGGATTGGGCATTACTTTCTTTATCGACATACTAAGCAACCCAAAAAAAGCATTTCCGTAAACAGGGTCATCATCTTTAAATAAAATTGTTCCTGCAAGTGTAAATGGGGATGTTTGAAGATCTACGCTTATTCCATTAATAACAACCTTATCAAATTTCCATTTTGTTTTTACAACTGATAATGGCGCATCACCTAAATAAGTTTTTGGTGAGGTGTCAATTTTCCCTTTTAATAAAATAGAAGTGCCAACACTTAAACTATTACTTGTTTGATCAGATAAGTTTAGTGTTACACTAAAACCAAAAACCGGAACGCCTTGATTAACTCCAAAAGTAATTTCGTTTAAGCTGATTGGAAAATAATTTGTTTTTGGTTGCAAACCATTGATAGTATGAAGTGTGAATACCCCATTGGTAATGTATGGCGCTGTGCTAGTAATAACAACATTTTGAAAAGCCAACTTGCCACCATTAGAATTAAATTTAGAGTGATTAAATGCCATCTGCCCACATAGAGTTGCTGTTGGCTTAAACGTTCCGTTAATTTTTTGGAAACTTATATTTGAATTATTATTTAAACTAACGTTTGCTGAAAAAACATTAAAATCAATATTTGAAACAGGATTAATAACAAAGCTGTAATCTATCTCTTTTGTAGTACTATTAAAATTAATGTTTGCATTATATTGTAAAGATTGCACGCTATCCATTATAGGGATATTAACTCTCCCTTTTAAATGGCCGCTTACTAATTGATTTGAAACAAATCCAACTCCGACCTCTTCCACCGAAAAATTCCAACCGCTCATGCTCCCTTCACTTAGTCCCATAATATTATTAACTTGAAAAAGACCACTAACACCCATGTTATCAATCAATAAATTGTTTACATTAATCTCTGTTCGCGTGCCAGCTTTTGAAATTTCTCTAGGTAATTTTACCTTTAAAGCTTGTAAATAAAATCCAGTCCACATTTGTGGTGTAACTATGTTTGGGTTTTGATTTAAATATCCAGTTGGAAACATCATTGAATTGGCGTTATTTAATTCACTCATGTCAACAATTGCGTTTGTAACCTTAAATGACCAATCGTTTAACCCATTAATTTTAAAAGGTGTAATTTCTACGCTTGCAATAAAATTATGTAAATCCGTTGTGTTTATCTGAAACGAAGCTTTTACAACAGAATCCTGAGTTTGAGATTCATCCGGTAAAAGTTTTCCTTTCTTAAATATAAAATGTCCGACTAAATTTATTGATTTAAATCCTTGGCAATCCCAGACAACATAATTTTGTCCATTACCCAACAATTTTAAACTTACACTTGCATTTATTGAAATTAAATGATCGCTTGCTAAATATAATTTTGCCTGTTCGCCACCAATAACTCCACTTGGATTAAATTTAATATTGCTACCTCGAAAAGCCAATTTTTTTGTGCTGCCAGGAAAGTCAATCGCCGCATACGCACTAAAATAAGCGCCTGCCGGAAGAAATCGCATGGAGTCAATTGCGATCGTATATCTTACTCCTCCTTTTTGTTTTATTATACCAAAAGGCAAAGAAACGTTTGAATCGGGATTTAATTGGTCAATAAAATTGTTTTTGCTTTCTACGGTATTTACGATAGATATTATCCTGTTGATTTCAGGGTTTGTGGTTTGTTCTCCTAACGGAGTATTACTATTTAAATTTGTTAACGGGCTTGTTGGCAACTCAATCTCTTGAGAATATAGGCCTGATTGAACAGAAAAAAATAAAACAAATATCCAGTTCAATCGCATAAAAATGCCGTCCAATTAAATAAATTCGGCGACAAATATATAATTATTTTTATAATGCAAATATTTATTTTGAAAATAAATATTGAGTCTTATCGGAAACAAAAAAAGCCCCGCTATTTTATAAGCAGGGCTTTTAAATGTATATACAAAGTTATTCTATTAATAAAGTTGTATTACTCCTTTACAACCTTTAAAGTTTTGCTTCCGCTAATGCCTTTTACATTTAAATAATAAACCCCTTTAGCAAGTTCTGCCGTATTAATGGCGCCAATACCATTTATGGTTTTTACAATTATTAATTGGCCTAAGGTATTAAACACTTGTGCAGTTACTAATTCGCCAGCATTAACTGTTACCTCTTCTTTAAATGGATTAGGGTAAACTAATACATTATAGTTTGTGTTAGGTAATTGACTTAAGCCCGTACAAGCAGATACTGACTGCGCGATTATTGCTGACGATGAACAAGAACCGTTGCTTCCATCTACCGTGTAGGTTGTAGTTACACTTGGGCTCACGGCAATTACCGAAGTGGTTGCTCCTGTGCTCCAACTATAAGTAGTTGCGCCGCTTGCCGTAATATTAACGGTTGAGCCTACGCATATTATGCTTGATGCTGTAACTGCAGTAACGGTTAGTGTATTACTATTGGCAACCGAAACTGTTGAGCTCGAAGGAGGGCAAACTGCGCCATTTGAGATTGTCCATTGAAAAATATTTGTTCCTGCTCCTAAACCAGTTAGGCCTGTAGTTAGAGAGTTTGGCGATGTTATTGCGCCAGCTCCTGCTACTAAAGACCAAGCCCCTGTTCCAACTGCCGGAGCATTTCCGGTTAATGTGGCAGATGTTGAGCACACAGTTTGAGAAGCAATAGAGTTAGCAGTAGTTGGCAATGCGTCAACCGTTACCGTCATAGTTGATACCGACGAGCAAGCACCGTTTGTTATTTGCCACTGTAAAATATTTAATCCAATTGCAACCGCCGATATTGTTGTGTTTGGCAAGGTTGGATTTGCGATGGTTGCAGCTCCTGAAATAACCGACCAACTTCCTGTTCCAACCGCGGCAGTGTTTCCAGCTAATGTAGTTGAAGGATTACTAATACATAATGTTTGGTTTGGCCCGGCCAACGCTGTTGTAGCTAATTGATTCACAACTAGGCTAATAGTATTGGAGCCCGTGCAAGAGCCGCTTGTTCCAACAACTGTATAAGTAGAGTTTGTTGTTGGGCTAACTACAATGCTCGAGCCGCTTGGTCCAGTACTCCAAGTATAAGTACTAGCCCCGGAAGCAGTAAGCGTACTTGAACCGCCTATACAAACATTTGCAGGACTGGCGTTTACGTTTATACTAATTGCTGTACCAATGCTTACACTAACTGTTTTGGTATTGCTGCATCCTAAGGAAGTGCCAGTAACAGTATAAGTAGTATTGATCGGAGGTGAAACAGTTATAACTGATGTTGTTGCGCTTGTGCTCCATGAATATGTGTTGGCACCACTCGCAATTAATGTTGCCGTGCCGGCAGGACAAATGGTGGCATTATTTACAGAAACAGTAGGTGTAGGGTTTACGTTTACACTAACGGTATTAGAATTGCTGCATATACCAACCGTTCCGGTAACCATATAAACCGTAGTTGACAGAGGTGTAACTGTTTTGGTACTACCGGTTCCTCCTGCACTCCAAGAATAAGTAGTTGCGCCTGATGCTGTTAATGTGCTGGTTTGCCCTGAACAAATTGTAGCAGGATTTGCCGATACATTTATGGTAGGTAAACTATTTACTGCTAAAGAAATTGTTTTGGTGTCGGAACAACCGCTTGCATTAGTGCCTGTAACAGTATATATGGTTGTTGCCGCCGGAGAAACAGCATAAGAAGCGCCAACAAAATTTCCTGGATTCCAAGTATAACTTGTAGCTCCTGTTGTACTTAATGTGGCACTACCTCCAACACAAATTGAAGCTGAACTTGAAGTTGGTGTTATGGTTGGATTAGAATTCACAACTAAATTAATTGTTTGTGTACCTGAACATGTTCCAGCAGTTCCCGTTACTGTGTAGTTTGTTGTAGCACTTGGGCTAACCACTAAATTTGCTCCTGTCGGTCCAGTATTCCATGTATAGGTAGTCGCCCCACTTGCTGTAAGTGTGCTCGGTTGCCCGGAGCAAACAACCGTTGGATTAGCAGTTATACTTAAACTCAATGCACCGCTAATAGTTACACTAACGGTTTTGGAACTTACGCATCCTAACGCATTAGTCCCTGAAACTGTATAATTTGTATTTACTGGTGGAGAAACAGTAATAACCGAAGTGGTTGGTCCGGTGTTCCATGTATAGGTATTTGCACCACTTGCGATTAAACTGGCGGTACCCGCAGGACAAATAGTTGCGTTGTTTACAGAAATTGTAGGCGAAGCATTTATGTTTACTTGAACTGTTTTTGTTCCGTTACATCCGCCACTAGTTCCATTTAATGTATAAACAGTTACTGCAGTTGGCGTAACGATTATTGATGTAGCATTAGAGCCTGTACTCCAAGTATAAGTTGTAGCGCCGCTTCCGGTTAAAGCAACCGATTGTCCACTGCAAACACTCGCAACCGTTGGTGTAATATTAATTGCAATAGTGCCAATTGCAATGCTAAGTGTTTGAGTTCGATAACAAGTGTTTGTTCCAGCAGAAACCGCTGATACAGAATAAATAGTAGCAACTGTTGGTGTAACAATAAATGGTGCTGATGTTGACCCTGTGTTTAATAAAGTGTAAGAAGTTCCTCCAATCATTGAAATGGTTGCACTATTTCCGGCACAAAGAGTTGCTGATGGATTTGAAGATAATGTAAAAGTTGGTCCTGCCACTACTGACACGGTTTTAGTAATAGGAGTACTCGAACCAGCAAGGTTTGTAGCTATCAGCGTAATTGAATAAATACCGGGGCTAGCAAAAGAAACGGTGGGATTTTGTGCAGTAGAAATTGAAGGGGTACCTCCACTCATGGTATACGACCAAGATGTAGGAACGTTTAAAGACAAATCTCCAATATTAAGTGTTGCTCCATTACATACAGGGTTCGGCGCAACAGAAAAATTTGCAATTGGTGCTGGCAAATTACATAAGCCATGTGTTCCCAAAAACTTTCTGTACGGACTGTTTTGCATGGCAACATGCGCGCGTGTACGTTGGTCATTTGTAAACATATACATGGCAAGATCATTTGTGTAATCCATAAAATTCATAAACATTTCGCCGTTTGCTCCATTTGGAGGTGACGAGGCGTTACAAGTATTTGCTTTAAATGGGTATGCAGGAGAACCCCCATTGCTGCCGCTTGCTGGCGGAGTATCAATACAATAGTCTGTGGCACACGAGCCATCTCCCCAAATATGCCTAAGCCCTAACCAGTGTCCAATTTCATGAGTACAAGTTCTTCCTTTATCATATGGAGCTGCATAAGAACCACCAGGAAAAATTGTACTTGAGCCAAAAGATGCTGCCCAGCTCCAAAATCCATCGCTAGTTGCTGTACCAACGCCTCCGGGTATGCCGGACAATGTACTTAATGGCGGGAATGTTGCGTATCCTAATAAACCAGTTGCGTTTTGTCTGTCAGAAACCCATATGTTTAAATATTTACTTACGTTCCAAATTGTATTTGGTTTTATATAATTATTCATGAAGTTGGTAAACAACGCCGGCGTATTGTAATTTGTAGCCGCAGGGTTTTTAGAAGGAAAAGCAGTTGCGGGAAGCGTGTTATAGTTTACACGGTGTATCCCTGGCTCGGCTAATATATTTCCTAACGTATCTTTGGTTGCCAAACAAAAATTTATATTACAATTTATAATACCTATTCTTCCATTTGCATCTTTACTCGCAGCCGAAATTAATGTGTTAGTCGCAAAAGTTGTAAAGGCAGTTGCTGGATAATTCCCAACGTTTTGCCCTATACCGGAAAAATCATTGTCTAAAACAGTAACTTGAGATGTTAATTGTCCCTGTGCTAAATTCGGAAAGGATCCGACAGCTTGTCCGCCATGAATAACATGAATAATAACCGGTATGCTATAACCTGCCATAGTTGAAGAATTGCCAATCATTTTTGCTTCTTCGGGATGCTGTTGCAAGTATTGAGCAACTAAAATTTGAAATTGATCTTCCCATTTTTGGGAAGGAATTTGTGTTGCGCAGCCTCTGCTTTGGATTTCCCCTGGATTTAAGGGAATATTTGTGCCAACAGTTTTATTTGTTTGTGCAACATTAATTTTACTAAGTAGAAAAAAAGAAAATATTAAAATTAAGTGGGTTTTGATTTTCATGATTATTGGTTTTTCAATATATTAAGATATAACCATTTTTTCGCATTTCAAAAACAAAAGTCTCAATCCTTTTTAGTTTTAGACTAAAGTTGCGTTTATTCGACGAGATTTTATGTTATAAAACTCTTTTTCAATAAAAAAAGCCGTTCAATGTTTTGAACGGCTTTAGTTATAAAAAAAGATTATTTTTTTATTGTTTAATTAAAGTAACGTGACCTACGTAGTTTTTCTTATTGTTCTCTAAATCAGTAATTAATATCTTATAAATATAAACACCATCTTGAGCTATTTGAGAAGAGCCTTTTACAGTTCCGTCCCAGCCTTTTCTAAAAGCACTTGATGTAAATATTAACTCACCCCAACGATCAAAAATTTCCATTTTATAATTGTCTTCGTTAATGCCATAGCCATAAGGCATAAATATATCGTTACGGCCATTTCCATCTGGAGTAAATGCGTTTGGAATATAAACTCCCATGTCTGGCGTAATCTCTATGGTACTTGTTGCAGTATCTTTACAACCAAATGAATTTATCGCAACTAAATAAATCTGATAATTCCCAACATTTGTGTAAAGGTGGCTCGGGTTCATAACATAAGCAGAGTTAGTTCCTAAATAACCGTAATCACCAAAATCCCACACATAAGAACTTGCATTTGTAGAAGTGTTGGTGAAATGAATTGTTGGTTCTAATAAACTAGCACTGCTTGGGTTTGTGAAAAATCCCGCAACTGGCACCGGATAAACTTCAACAGCTAAAGGATCATTAATGTACTGCTTACAGCCGTATTTATTTGTGACTACTAAGCCTAAAGAATAAGTTCCTGCATCTGGAAAAGAAATTGTTTGCGGATTTAATACAGGGCTAGGTGGCTCCGAACCACCACTAAATGTCCAAAAGAAAGGATTAGGATTAGTAGTTGTTGAATCATTTAATCCAGTAAAGGTTACTGTTAAAGGCGCACATCCTTTGCTATAAAATGGCGTAAAAGTTGCGTTAGGCGCAGGATTTACAAACACATTAAACACCGCAGAAGTGCTTGGGATGGTACAACCATCATCAATAATTACGGTATACGTATTTGGATTTGCCGCAGCATAATTAGCCGTAACTGTATTATTAGCAGAAGTACTACCATTGCTCCAAATATAATTGTATGGTCCGCCATTACCGATACTGGTAATGTTCGGAGATAATACTACTTTACCATCAGCACAACTTGTGTATGAAGCGCCAGTTGCAATAAGAGCAGGACGAACATTAACTATAATTGTTTGCGGTCCGTTTGAGCAGCCGTTCACGTCAATAACCGAAATTGTATATTGAGTTGTAGAAGTTAATGTTGGTGTGGCATTCATACCATTAGGTGTGATAGAATTTGTAGTAGCATTTGTAGTAAGATTCGTTAAAGAATAATTATACGGCACTGTTCCACCCGAAGCCTGACCAAATATTTGAGCAATATTTCCAAAACAAATTGTTTGAGCAGGAGATACATTTAAGGCTAAAACATTTGGTTCACTAATATTAACTGTTGTGTAAGTTTTACAACCGTTCGCATCCGTTACAGTAGCAGAATGTATAGCAGGCCCAAGTCCGTTAATAATAGCGGTAGTTAAACCACTAGGACTCCAATTATAAGAATAACCACCAACACCACTTGCAGTTAAAGTAGCGCTACCGTTACCTTGTCCAAAACACATAATGTTTGTGGAAACTGCGGTAACAGAAGGTAGTGGTGCAGCAGTAATATTTACTGATGCTGTAATTACACAACCTTTATTATCGGTAGTAGTTAATGACCATGTTCCTGCTGGTAATCCAATAGCTCCTGGAGTTAATTGTGGCGTAGAAGTATTCCAGTTATAAGAATACGGTGCAGAACCTCCACCAATAGTTACACTTGCTGTACCGTTTGAGTTACCGCAAGTTGCAATAGTGGTACTTGTTCCTAAAATTACCAAAGCAGAAGGGTCAACCAAAGTATACACACTGCTAGTTGAACAACCAAGCGCATCTAATACAGATAAACTATATGAACCAGCTGTTAAATTTGTAATAATTGGATTAGTTGGTTGAACTGGAAGCCATGCAATTGTATACGTTGGTGTACCGCCAGTAATACTTGTATTAATTTGACCAGTAGCAAAGCCATTACAATTATTTTGTACAACAGTATTTGTTGTGATTATTAATGGGTTTGGCTGAGAAATAGTTACTGTTTTTGAACTTGTACAACCATTTGCATCTGTTACAGTACAAGAATAAACGCCATTACCAACGCCTGTTAATACAGAATTGGTTTGTGCACTAGGTTGCCATAAGTAAACATAATTTGTTGTTCCGCCAACGGCTAACATTTGTGCTCCACCATTGTTTTGGCCTGAACAAGCCACATTAGTAACACTGCCAATAGCGGTTACTAGTTGTGCGGGTTCAGTAATATTTACAACCGCGCCACCAACACAGCCAGCTGCGTCAGTTACTGTTATACTATGTAAACCTGAAGGTAAGTTGTTAACGTTTTGCGTTGTTTGCGCTAAGTAGCTCCATAAATAAGTATTACCACCAGCGCCACCAGAAGTTGTAATTGTTGCGCCACCATTAGCTAAACCAAAACAAGTAACAGCTAATGTGTTTGTAACAACAACTGTTGGAGCAGCAATGTTTGGTATTACAGTTGCGGCAGATACCGAACAGTTATTAGCATCTGTTACAGTTACTGTGTAAGCCTGAGCAACAACATTTGTTAAGGCAGGGTTTGTAAATGTAGGGTTTGAGCTCCATTGATAAGTGTAACCTCCAGCGCCGCCACTTGCCGCAACCGAAGAACTTCCATTTGCTTGTCCGCAATTGGTTGGAACCACAGTGGTAATATTTGCAACTAATTGAGTTGGTTGGGTAATTACAATTGTTCTGGTAATTGAACATCCATTTCCATCTTGTAAAGTTACCGTGTGTGTGCCTGGTGCTAAATTATTAGTTAGTTGTGTAGTTCCTAAACTAGGTTGCCATAATATTGCCGGTATACCGGTTCCTCCAGAATAACTTACGTTACCAATACCATTGTTTAAGTTAAAACAAGTTACGTTCGTGCCAGTTGCTGTTGCTGTGAGACCTGCTGGTTGCGTAATTACTGCAACTGCTGTTGCTGTACATGATTTAGAATCCGTTACGGTGATGGTGTAATTACCTGCAGTTAAATTATTACTTGTTGCTAATGTTTGAGCATTACTCCAGTTATACGTATAACCTGGCGTACCTCCTCCTGGAGTCGCGGTAGCAAATCCATTACTTCCACCGCTACAGCTAACACTACCAACGGCACTGATACTTACTGTTAATAAAGTAGGTTGACCAACATTAAAAACTGTAGTTGAAGTACATGAGTTCTGATCGGTAGCTAACATAGTATATGTGTTCGCGCAAAGGTTAGCAACATTTTGTGTAGTTAACGGCACCGGTCCACCGGTCCAATAATAAGAGATTGCCCCAATTGCATTTGTTGTTGATGCAACGGCTAAACCATTACAAGCGTTAAAACAAGTTGGGTTTGTAAACGCAACGCTTGATAACATTTGCGGTGGATTTGCCAAGGCAACCGAGCCTTGAATGATACATCCTTTACTATCTGTTACTGTTACATTGTAATTTCCTGGTCCCATACCACTTGGCGTTGCAGAGTTTCCTCCGGCACCTGGTGTAGGCAACCATGTGTATGTGTAAGGACCTGTTCCACCGGCAACGCCCGCATTCGCAGTTCCGTTGGTAGCGTTAAAACATTTTGGATTAACTCCGCTTACATTAATTGTTAAAGATGTTGGCTGGGTAATTGTAACGCTTGTTGAAGCAATACATCCGGCAGCGTCTGTTAATGTGACCGTATAAACACCATTTAATAAATTGGTGGCAGTTCCTGTATTTTGTCCATTACTCCAACTATAAATAGGAAAACCAGGTCCGGCAGTACCACCACTTATGGTAGTAGTTGCTATTCCATTATTTCCTCCAAAACAACTTGGGTTTGTAAAACTAGAAATTCCAATAGCCGGTCCCGATGCATTAGGCACAGTAGCTGCTAAAACATATAAACAGCCGTTAGCATCTTTTACTTGAACGGTATAGGTTCCTGCTGTAACATTTGATAAAGTTTGACCAACAAAACCTGTGCTCCACGTGTAAGTATAAGCAGGACTTCCACCACTCGCTGTTGCTGAGGCAACACCATTGGCCTGATTACATGCTGCCGTTAATGTACTTGTATTAATTGTTACAGAACTTGGTTGGGTAATATTTAATGTTCTTGTTTGTACGCAACCATTAGCGTCTGTTACCTGTATGCTATAAGTTCCTGCAAGTAGGCCTGAAGTTACGCTTGTAGTGCTGCCATTTGGTGACCATAAGTATGTATAACCAGGCGTTCCGCCACTGGCAATTACACTGGCACTTCCTGTAGCTCCACCAAAACATAATGCAGGTGAACCCGCCGGAGTTACTGTTATAGAACTTGGTTGCGTAACTGTGCCAACAGTAGTTGATTTACAACCATAAAAATCGGTTACTGTTACTGTATAGTTGCCTGGCGCTAAAGGTCCGTTGGTTTGTAAAATTGGTCCATTACTCCATGTATAACTTAAAGGTGCGGTTACGTTTCCAATCATGTTAGCAGTTAAGCTTCCGTTGGCCGCTCCATTACAAGTTACGTTATTCACATTTGTAATTGCCGCCGTTCCTCCAGGTGTAGCTGTTACTGAAACAACTCCAGTAACAACACAATTTTTCGTGTCTTTTACTGTAACAGTATAATTTCCTGCAATTACACCTGTTGTTTGTGGGTTATTTCCACCTGTTAATGACCAGGTATAAGAATATATTGGTGTACCGCCACTTGCTGCTACACTAGCCGAACCGTTGGCCGCAGAACAATTTGCAGGAATGCTTGTAAGGGTTAAAGTTATAGGTAATGGCTGAGTAACTGCAATAGTTTGACTCAAACTACAACCCAAATTATCAATCACCGTTATATTATAAGCGTTTGCTGAAATATTATTTGTAAATGTATTACTCGCTTGGTTTGGCCCCCCATTAATGTTATAAACATAAGGGCTTGTTCCGCCTCCTGCTGTTGCTGTAATAGTGCCATTATTACCACCATTACAAGATGGCTGAAGGGATGTTAAATTTAAAGTTAATGCTGCAGGTTGACTAATTGAAGTTGTTACTGTTGTAATACAACCTAAAGCATCTTTTACATTTATGGTGTAGTTTTGTGCAGTTAGGTTTGTAAACTGCCCAAAGCCGTTAGTGATATTGCCTGGTGTTAAAGTATAACTATAGCCAGGAGTTCCTCCGCTAGTAGAAACGCTAAAACCACCGTTGGCCCCATTAAAACAACTTACATTTGTTAAGGTTGCAATTGCTGAACTTGGCGAGCCTGTATTGCCAATAACAAAATTTACGGTTAGAGTACATGAGTTAGCATCCATTATTACAACACTTTTTGGTCCAGCTAACATTCCCGCTTGAATAGCACTTCCAACAAATGGGCCACCATTAAATGAATATTGGTATGCCGGTAATCCTCCTGTAACTGAGGTTACAGTTGCACTTCCGTTTGCGTTACCGCAAGCTGCCGCTGTAACCGCAATGTTTGCAGCTGTTGGACCAGTAACCATTGGAATATTGGCAGTAGTTGTATATGTACAGCCATTAGCATCTTTTATTGTTATAGTTTTTGGCCCTACTGCTAAATTATTTGTAATCGAGGTAGTGGCAACACCATTAACACTAAAGCTATATGCAGCTGTTCCACCGGTTACACCAGTAATACCTAAAACACCAGTATTACCAACGCAAGCTGTTGGTGCTGTGGTAAATGTTGCCGCAGTAATTGCAGGGGTATTAACCAATACAACCACTTTAGTAAACACACAGTTGTTGGCGTCTTTTACAGTTATGGTATAATTTCCGGCCGGTAAATTGGTTAAAGGTGGTGCGGCAACGAAAGGACCGTTATTAACACTATATGTGAACGGACCAGTTCCTCCTGTTACAACCCCTAACGTTATTGAGCCGTTAGAAAAGCCACAAGACGGATTTACAAAGGTGGTGGCTAAATTAGTTACTCCGGGAGTGTTTGCGATATTAGTAACTGAAGAAGTAATACAACCAAAATTATTTGTAAAAGCTACAGTATAAGCGCCCGTGGGCAAGCCCGTTGGGTTTTGAGTAACAATTGCCGCTCCGTTTAACGAGAAACTTACTACTGTTTGCCCAGCAGGAGTGGTATTATTAATTAATATACTACCATTATTATTTCCACAAATTGCATTTGTTGGAACAAGCGTTAAACTTGGATGCGGGCTAACTGATATAACAGAAGTAGTATTTGCAGTACAACCTGATAATGTTACCGAGTGAAAAACTGTATAATTTCCTGGAGTTGTAAAACTTCCCGGGCCATAATTAGCTGCTGCTCCCGCGGCCGGTGCTCCAGCAGCAGGGTTAAACGTATAACTGTGTGTGCCGCCAGCTGTTGCGCCAACAAAACTATAACTATTTCCAACCAAACACTGAGTTGGTGTAGGTACCGTAAATGCTGGGTTAGGGCCAGGATTAATTGTAACATTTGTAGTTAATGTATTACTACAGGTTCCATTAGAAACAATGTGGGTGACGACATAGTTACCGGGGTTTGCAAACGTGATGACGGGGTTTGCAATATTTGGGGAGACTATTGAGACTCCGACGGCTGAAGCAACGGACCAAGTATGAGTTACGCCAGCAGTACCTGTATGATTAAAATTGATTGGACTTCCTGTACATGAAATTGGGTTTAATGGTGTAAAAGCAGGCGAAGGGGTAATGCCAACATTAACAGTTACACTCTTTATTACTGGTGTTTGACAAGGAGCTGTAACTGTTAATTGATAAACAGTTGTAACTGCAGGTGAAACAACAATACTTGGAGTGGTTGCTCCACCAGGACTCCATAAATAAGTAACATTTCCGCAGGCAGAGGTGTTTACATTAGTTGCAGCTAAGGTTGCTGAATTTGGAGCACAATAATTTGCTGGTACTGCAGTTATACTATAATTAAGGGCCATATTAACTCCGGGGCAAACAAAAGATGACATAGCAGACCAGGGTCCTGCTGGAGGAATAGCTGTACTTCCGCCTAGCCATTCTCTAGCTCTAATAAAATAGGTTTGACCAGGACAAAGTGAAGTAAATGGTATAAAAACCGTTGTATAGGGCTCTTGAACACAAGCATCTGGCCATCCTGGTGCAACATAATTTGGCACATTTAATAAGCCGAAAAACCAGGGATATGCATTATACGTGTTTCCTGGACCAGCCCAATTATCAATACTAAATTGAACTGCCGCAGGAGGTAAACCGGTCAATCCGGCAGCGGTACAAGCAATCTCTACTTGCATCCAATAAGGTCCACAACCGCATGTAGCTGCGCCTGAAGAGCCATTTACAGTAACCCCCAATGGTCCAACCACTGCGCTGTAATTTACTAATGGTAATGCGTGACAAGCTTTTGTTTTATAACTTAAAAGTGATAAAAGTAAAGCTATTGCTGTAACTAAAATTTTCTTATTCATAAACTATTTTTGATACCCTAATTTTTGTTAAAGCTAGTAACATTTCCGTCTCAACAAAAACCATTCACTCATTCAAATCTACCTTTCAATAAACGAAAAATAAAAATGATTGTTAATAACTTGTTCGTTAAGTGTTCGTTGAAAAACGCGGCTTAAAATTATCGAAAAAAAAATCCTGTAATACGTTAATTATCAGATTCTTGAAATCTAAAAAAATTTAGCGATTTTTTAATGGCTTACATCATTGATAAAATTCAGATTCGGTTAGATTTTTTAAAAAATTCAAATATTTAAAAATAAAGAATGTCAAGCAAAGTTTTTTGAGAAATAAAACGAACTAATTTTCGGTATATTTGTAAAAAAACAATATGTTATCAGCTAAAGTAAGTGCAGCTTTAAATAAGCAAATTGAAATGGAGGGCGCGTCCTCACAATATTATCTTGCAATGGCAAGTTGGGCAGAAACTCAAGGATTGAATGGTGTTTCGGCGTTTTTGTTTACTCACACCGATGAAGAGCGCATGCACATGTTAAAATTATTGCGTTTTGTGAATGAGCGCGGTGGTCACGGTATAGTGCCTGCTTTAAAACAACCTCCGGTTACATTTAAATCGGTTAAATCGGTTTTTGAAGAAATTCTAAAACATGAAATGAAGGTTACTTCTGAAATTAATAATCTGGTTGAAATTACTTTAAAAGAGAAAGATTATACCACGCATAATTTTTTACAGTGGTATGTTAGTGAGCAAATTGAAGAAGAAGCTTTAGCTAGACAAATTGTTGACAAATTAAAATTGATTGGCGATGATAAAAGTGGCTTATACTTTTTTGATAGAGACCTTGAAGCAATGGCAAAAGTTGAGTCTGCAAAAGAAAGCAACGCTGGGAAAAAATAAGTTTACTTTGTTACAAAAACAAAAACATCTTCATTATCTCTTTTCATTAAATACTTCTCTCTCGCAAAGGTTTCAAGGCTTTTTGTGTTAGTTTGCAATTCGCTTAAATTAACTTTATTATTCTCAATTTCTGAGATGTAATATTCTTTTTCTTTTTGCAGTTTATTTCTCTTTTGAATCAAATCAAATTGTGTAAAAACATCATTTTTGTCAAAAAAAAGTAGCCAAACAATAATTCCAATTATCGTTAAAAAATATTTGTTCTTTATAATCTTAATTAAAAACATGTTAAATTAGTATCACAAAGATATACCAGAAAAAAAGCAAAAATGACGTTCAAAAAAAAGATTATTAATATTAGCTTGTTAGCTATATTAATTTCGCTGTTTTCATTTACAGCAAATTTTGATAACGGTTTTAAAAACGCTCAACTCAATAATAAAAGAGTTAGAGTGGCTTACGACAACAAATGGGTTAATTTACAAGCCCAACTTGAGGCTAAAAAAATTAATAAGGATGATTTTGAAGTTTATTTTAGAATATTTAAACTTGAAAAAGAGTTTGAAGTTTGGGTAAAAAACAAAAGCGATGTTAAATTTACTTTACTAAAAACTATTGCCATTTGTGCCTCTAGTGGTACCTTAGGCCCCAAAAGAAAACAAGGCGATTACCAGGTTCCGGAGGGATTTTATGAAATTGCAACTTTTAACCCAAATAGCAGTTACCACTTAGCGATGAAAATAAATTATCCAAATCAAAGCGATAAACTTAAAAAAACCGGAGCAGATGCCGGGGGTGACATAATGATACATGGTAATTGTGTTACTATAGGTTGTATTCCATTAGAAAATGAACCAATCGAAGAAGTTTATGTGCTAACTACTGAGTCTAAAAACCGAAAAAACACAACGCAATTGGTAATTTTTCCTTGCCGCCTTACTGAAAAAAACACGCAATACCTTAATAAAAATTTTAGTGTTGAAAAAAATACTTTTTGGGAAACATTAAAAAAACCTTTTGATTATTTCGAGAAAAATAATGAGTTACCAAAAATTACGATTTCTAAAACAGGAGATTATATTTTTAACGAAAAATAATTAATGAAATACTCTTTCCTCAATAAACTACTTTTAATATTCTTAGCGTTTAGTTTTTCATGTTCCTTAATGCATGACGATGATGTTATTGTACCTGATTCAGTTTTAAATGAAGAAATTTTTACAAAAGTAATTGTGGATTTTGCTTTGGCCGAAAGTGTAGGCAATATAAATGTAAAAAATGTTTCATCAGAAAAACTAGACTCTGTTTATGCCTTTAGCCCTTTAGAAGAAAATAATATAACGGTTGCGCAATACGACTCAGCCCTTTCATTTTACTCTAAACATCCTGCATTGTACAAAAAAATATATGATAATGTTTTAATAACATTAAGTAAAATGCAAACTAAACGAGATACAATTAAAACTGATTCAATTGCAAAATAGCAAACTTTTCACTGGTTCCGCCATTTAAATAAAATATCATTTCCTCTTGGTTTATAGACTGATATGGCAAGGGTACAACATCGTAATTAGCATTCTCATATATAACTCTTTTTGCCAAATTACCATTAATACTAAGTTGATACATTATTATATTTGACTTCCATAAATTAGTTTCTTTTTTAAATTTGTGATAACTAAAATTATTTGGATCAAGATTTACATTTTCCGGAGACTCTAAAACAGCTAAGTTTAGTTTTTCATTATAAATAAACGGCATAGTTACGCCAATATTTTTAAAGCGGGTTCTTCCTTTAAACGAATAAACTTTGCGTGGAATAATTTTTTGATTTAAAATTTTACCTGTCTCAAAATCAATTTGCCAAACAACTAATTCTTTATAATAATATTCTTCAACTCTTTCCGAAACTAGAAAGCAAGAATTTGCCATTTCAAACTTGCCATAATATTTGTATTCTTTTTCGCAAGGGCTACTATTATCCGTGCCATCATAAAACGTTAGGCAATCATTTATTGAATTATCTAATGGTGTAATTATTGCATAATATTCGATCGATAAATCTGTATTGAATTTTTGATTTAAGAAATTTGAACTGATACTTTCATCAGTATTTTGTTTGGAAAAATGAATTGTTGCAATAATCGAATTTTTTTTCGGAATAAGATTTATAATGTTAATTCCTGATACATTATTTATTGCCAAATTTTGTTTGCTAATATTTGAGGCATTAACGTTAATGCTACAAATTGTGAGAGAATCGTAAAAAAGCACGGGCACAAACACTTGAGAGTGATTTATATATTTTCGCCTAAAAGAGGCTGTATGAGATTTTGCGAGAACATAAAATAAATCACCTTCAGAATTGCACTCAAAAGAATTAGAGTAGCCTGTAATATCGTTCTCTTGTGGCAACTCCTTTTGCCAGGTAATTTTTCTTTTTTCTATATTAAAAAGAATTGCCTTTTTCTTAATTAAAAAACTTCCATACGTTTGAGTTGCGATAATTAAAATATTATTACTAGTTGTTCTTTTAAATTCAAAATTAATATCGGTAACGCCTTTTTCAGTTTCCAAAGAGGCTAATTCTATAAATCCGGATGCTTTTCCTAAAGTATCTATAATTTTTAAATAGATAGTTTTTTTATAGTTTAAAACTTTTTCAAATAAAAAATAAGTGTGGAAATTGTTTTCGAAAAATAAATAATCCAACTTTTCGTAATCAAACCAATCAGCGTTTACACTGTCTAATTTGAGTGGTGTAAAAGAAATGATTTCTGCGCTGGGCTTTGCTCTTCTTTCAATTGTAATGTCGTGAGCAGCTTTGTTGTATCTTAAAAGATAAAAGAAATTTTTATTATTATTTATTATAGTAAGAGGAACATTTTTTTTTCGCGTTTCAAAATCTCTACTATAAATCAGTTGTGAAAAAGAAGTGCAATAACTAAGTAAAAAAGTTATTGTTGCTATTCTAAACATTTTATTCTACCGTTACGCTTTTCGCTAAGTTTCTTGGTTGATCAACATTACAACCACGCATTACTGCAATATGGTAAGACAATAATTGAAATGGAACAACTGAAATTAAGGGAACTAAAAACTCGTCTGTTTCTGGAATTTCAATAACATGATCTGCAATGGCCTTTACTTCTGTATCGCCGGAAGTTACAACAGCAATTATTTTTCCTTTTCTAGCTTTTACTTCCTGAATATTACTAACTACTTTTTCATAATTTGCTCCTTTAGTAGCAATTACAAAAACAGGCATCTCTTCATCAATTAATGCAATCGGACCATGTTTCATTTCTGCAGCAGGGTAACCTTCTGCATGTATGTAGGAAATCTCCTTTAATTTTAAAGCTCCTTCGAGTGCAACAGGAAAAGAAACACCTCTTCCTAAATATAACGCATTTGCTGTGTCTTTATAAATAAATGCAATTTCTCTTAATTGATCGTTTAATTTTAAAACCTCCTCTATTTTTGAAGGGATTGCTTCCATTTCGTAACATAATTGACGGAAACGAGTTTCAGATAAAGTGCCGCGAACTTTTGCCATATGCAATGCCATAAGCGTTAGTACGGTAACCTGGGCTGTAAATGCTTTTGTTGAGGCCACTCCAATTTCTGGACCGGCATGCGTATAACTCCCGCCTTGCGTAGCGCGAGCAATAGAAGAACCAACAACATTACAAACACCTAATACTGTTGCTCCTTTAGATTTTGCTAATTCAATTGCAGCTAAAGTATCAGCGGTTTCGCCACTTTGTGAAATTGCTATAACAATATCATCTTCATAAATCACCGGGTTTCTATATCTAAATTCAGAAGCGTATTCAACCTCAACGGGTACTCTTGCAAATTCTTCAAATAAATATTCTGCTACTAAACCTGCATGCCAAGAAGTTCCGCAAGCTATAAAGATAATTCGTTTAGCTTTTTCGAATTTTTTTTCATGGTCAACAATCCCTCCCATTTTAATGTCGCCTTCATAAGCCCTTAATCTTCCTCGCATACTGTCTAATACAGAACGAGGCTGCTCATAAATTTCCTTTAACATAAAATGGTCGTAGCCACCTTTTTCAATAGATTCAATTTCCAAAGTTAGTTCTTGAATGTAAGGAGTAATAACTTTGTCTTTTAAATTTCTGATTTTTAATTCTTGTCCTCTTCTTAGAATCGCAACTTCTTCGTCTTCCAAATAAACTACATTTTTTGTATATTCAATAATTGGTGTTGCATCAGAAGCAATAAAAAAATCATCTTTACCTATTCCAATAACCATTGGACTACCTTTTTTAGCCGCGACTAAAGTATTAGTGTCGTTTTTGTCTAAAATAACAATTGCATACGCACCATTAACTTGTTTTAAAGCAGCTTGCACGGCGTGCCCTAATTTCATGTTTTCGTGCGTTTGAATTTCTTCAATTAAATGAATTAAAACTTCGGTGTCAGTATCAGAAAGAAATGTATGTCCACGTTTTGTTAAGCCTTCTTTTATTGCAGCATAATTTTCAATAATTCCATTGTGAATCATTACCAAATCTTTTGTTTGCGAATAGTGGGGATGTGAGTTTACATCATTTGGTTCGCCGTGTGTAGCCCAGCGCGTATGGCCAATGCCAATACTTCCGCTAGTATCTTCATCTTTAACAAAGTCAAGTAAGTCGCTAACTTTGCCTTTACGTTTGTAAACATTTAGTTTTCCGGCTTTGTTAATTAATGCTACCCCAGCGCTATCGTACCCACGATACTCTAAACGTTGTAAACCTTTTATTATAATTGGGTAAGCTTCGCGATTACCAATATATGCTACAATTCCACACATAGTTTCTAATTCAAAAAATGTTATTCTATCCTTTAAAAATACAAAATTTTAACCAATCATTTGTAAAAACCCAATTTCTTTTGCTGTTAAAAAACGGTGTTTGCCACGTGACAAATCTTTTTTAGTAAGACCCGCAAAAACTACTCTATCTAACTTAATTACATCATATCCTAAGTGCTCAAACAAACGCCTTACAATACGATTACGTCCGCTATGAATCTCAATGCCAATTTCCTTTTTTCCTTCGCCCACAAACGCTAAATCATCTGCTTTTACAATTCCATCTTCTAGTTCGACACCTTCAGTTATAGCTTTAAAATCCTCTGTTTTTAAGCCTTTATTTAAACTAACATGATACACTTTTTTGACTCCAAATTTTGGGTGCGTTAATTTTGTTGTGATTTCTCCATCGTTTGTAAATAATAATAAACCAGTTGTGTTTCTATCTAAACGCCCAACAGGATATAGGCGCTCTTTACATGCGCCCTTGATTAATTCCATCACAGTTTTGCGATCTTGAGGATCTTCAACTGTAGTGATATAATCTTTTGGTTTATTTAATAATAAATATACTTTTCGTTCGCTTTTTACAGCAGCATCACCATAAGTAACGGTATCGCCAGCTTTTATTTTATATCCTAATTGATCAACCACAACACCATTTACTTTTACAACGCCGCTTTGTATTAATACATCTGCATCTCTGCGAGAGGCAATTCCAGCATTTGAAAGATATTTATTTAATCGTGTTAATCCATCAGCACTAGCAGTTCTTTTAATTAAATCGGGTTTTTTTGCTTTTTTGCCGCTATCATTTTTAGATGCGTTTGAAAATGTGTTTCCATCTTCAAAATCATCAAATTTTACACGCTTTGTTTGGTCAGAATCTTCATTAAAACTTCTGCTGCTTCTGCGTTTACTTGTTTTCTCATCTTTGTCAAGCTTTATAGAATCGCTAGATTTACTTTCTGTTCTTTTATTCCCGAAACTTTTTTTATCGTCGTCGTAGCTTTTCTTAAATGGCTTTCGTTCTTCTGAATTTCCAAAACTTCTTTTTGGTTTATCGCTATATTTAGATTCTTTATCGTCACCAAAACTTTTCTTAAAGGTTTTGCGCTCTTCTGAACTCCCGAAACTTCTTTTTGGTTTATCGCTGTACTTAGATTCCTTATCACCACCAAAACTTTTCTTAAATGGCTTGCGTTCGTCTGAGCTTCCAAAACTTCTTTTTGGTTTATCACTATATTTGGATTCCTTATCTCCTCCGAAACTTTTCTTAAAGGGTTTTCGTTCTTCTGAACTCCCGAAACTTCTTTTTGGTTTATCGCTATACTTTGATTCCTTATCACCACCAAAACTTTTTTTGTACGGCTTTTTTTCTTCTGCGCTCCCAAAACTTCTTCTTTTTTTATCTCCGTATTTTTTATCAGTCCCTTCGGTTGATTTATAAGATGGTCGTTCTCCTGAACTTTCGAATTTCCTTTTTGGTTTTTCTTCTCTATCAGAATAAGAACCGTCATCTTTTTTTGGCTTATCGCTATATGATTTACTGCCGAAAGGTTTTTTAAATGCTTTTTTAGAGTCTTTTATTTTAAAGGATTTTGGTTTGCTTCCTGCACCAGACTTACTAGAATTTGTTTTACGCATAATAAAACAAATATACGCTACTTTATTGATGGATAAAAGGCTCCCTCTAAATGTTTTACAATAATTTTGTTATTTTCATCTAAAACCGAAATTATATCAAACCGGCATTCTAAATCAATGTTGTTCGAGATTAAATATTCGTTTGCGGCTTGAATTAAAAAGCCTTGTTTTTGTTTTGTCACAAAAGCTTCCGGCTCTCCAAAATTATTTGTGCTCCGCGCTTTCACCTCAATAATTACTATTAAATTTTTAAAAGAAGCGATTATATCAATTTCGTACTTTTTATATCGCCAGTTTTCTTGCAAAATAGAATATCCATTAGCTAAAAGGTGCTTTTTTGCCAATTTTTCGCCTTCTGCACCCAAAATATGTGAATTTTCATTTTTCATGCTAGTAATTATCTCGAAAATACATAAATTAGTAATCTAATTATATTTGAAATGAAAAAAATTTTATTTGCATTAACTTTGTATTTTGGAATATTTCAAAGTACTGCACAAAACTTTAATGGTAGTATTGAGTTTAAATATACAACCCAAAAAGACACTACCACAAATATTTATTTGGTAAAAGACAAACTAATTAAATTAGACCAATACGGTAAAAAGACTAACGCAATAGAAGGCAGTTTTATTTTTGATTTAAATGCCAGCACTATTAAATTTGTAAACCCGAAACGCAAAGTTTGGGGCGAGCATTCTAGCGAAACCCCTCCAATTATTAAGGGAGTTTGCACAGTAACTAAAGGTGCGAAAACAAAATCCATTCAGGGTCTAAAATGTGTTGAATATACCGTAAGTAATACAGACGAAAACACAACAATTACTTATTGGGTTGCAGAAAATAAGTTTTCGTTTTTTGTACCTGTAATTAAACTTTGGAATAGAAAAGACAAGCAGAGTATTTATTTTAATCAAATTGCTGATTTAGCGCCAGGCTCTATGCCATTGTTAAGCGAAGAAAAGCAAATTAACGACAATAAATTAATTACTAGATTAGAAGTGGTTAAAATTGGTCATAAAGCACCAGACGATGCAAGTTTAGCGGTTCCTCCAAACTATAACAAGTTTGATCAATAATAATTTTTTTTTAAATAATGAAAAAAGGGGCCGATAGCCCCTTTTTTAGTTTAATTCACTAAACAAATATTTAAATGGATTGTTAAACAGGGTATGTTACATACAATACAGACAAAGCAGTTTATTAAAAGCGATATTAATACCCTTTGGGAATTTATTAGCTCTCCAAAAAATTTATCAAAGATAACGCCAAAATATATGGGCTTTAATATTTTAAGCGATTTAGGAGATGGTAAAATGTTTCCTGGCCAAATTATTGAATATTTTGTTACGCCAATTGCAGGAATTAAAATGAATTGGGTTACGGAAATTACTCATGTTAAGGATAAAGAATATTTTGTTGACGAACAGCGATTTGGCCCCTACTCCATGTGGCATCACAAACACTTTTTAAAAGAAGTTTCAGGCGGAGTAGAAATGATTGATGTTGTGCACTACAAAGTTCCTTTTGGCGTTTTTGGAAAACTAGCAAATTCACTTTTTATAAAAAAACAATTAAGCACAATTTTTGATTTTAGATATAAAAAAATGGAGGAGTTATTTAATCAATAAAATGGTAGAGTTAACTAATTATTGTTTTTACAGTGATTTGCCTTCACCAATGGCTTACTTGGATGTAACTATCGACATACCCGAAGGTGAATTAAATTTAAACCATATTGATAGAATAATTGAAATGGCTTGGGAAGATAGAACTCCCTTTGAAGCCATTAAGTTACAATTTGGATTAAATGAGGCTGAAGTAAAAACCTTAATGAAAAGTCAATTAAAATTTAGAAGTTATACGTTATGGCGAGAAAGAGTTGAATGTTGTAAAACAAAACATTTAAAAAGGAGATTAAATAAAGTTTCTCGATTTAAAAGTAAGCAACAGCGTAATATTAGTTCAAATAAAATTTCAAAAAAAGATAATGGTTAACCCTTACTTATTTGCTGGTGCATCAAGCAAAACAGCCTTAGAAACTTTACAAGTATTAAAAGAAAAAAACCAATCTGTAATTGGTATTAGTACAAAAAGTGAAAATAGTGTTTACGATAAGTTTTATCAAATTGATAGTTACGAACTTAAAAATTACCCAGAGATAACAGAGCCATTAAGTGGTTTAGTTTATTTTCCTGGAACCATCAACTTAAAACAGTTTAATAGATTAAGTGAAATAGATTTTTTAACCGATTATAAAATTAATGCGCTGGGAGCTGTTGCCTTTATTCAAAAATATTTACCCAATTTGAAAAATAGTGCAAATGCCTCTATTGTTTTAATTAGCACAGTTGCAGTAAATACTGGGATGCCTTTTCACAGTTCCATTTCAATGGCTAAAGGGGCGGTCGAAGGTTTAACAAAGGCCTTAGCCGCCGAACTTTCACCCACTATTAGAGTAAACTGCATTGCCCCCTCTCTAACAAATACACCATTGGCAGAAAAATTTTTAAATACGCAAGAAAAAATAGAAGCATCGCAAAAAAGAAATCCCCTAAAAAAAATTGGAGAGACAAAAGATTTAGCAAACGCCATAGAATTCTTGCTATCAGAAAAAGCTAGTTGGATTACAGGACAAATATTAGCAGTTGATGGGGGAATGAATACTTTAAAAATATAAAATGATAAAAGAATTTACATCTGAAGACATAGAAAAATTAGAAAAATTATACCGAGCGGCCTTTGTAAATTCATTGGGTGGTTTTAAAAGCGTGGTATTAATTGGCACAACTAATTCTCAAAAACACGAAAACCTTGCGGTTTTTAGTTCCTTATTTCATATTGGTGCAAACCCGGCTTTGTGCGGAATAATTGTAAGACCAAGCGAAGTGCCACGGCACACATTAAATAACATACTTGAATTGAAGCAGTATACAATAAATCACATTACTGATAGTTTTTATGTAAATGCACACCAAACATCTGCGCGTTACGATGAAAACATATCTGAATTTAAAGAAGCAAAGCTTACTCCCGAATACATAGATTCAATAACTGCACCATTTGTAAAAGAGAGTAAAATTAAATTTGCATGTCAGTTAGAACAAAAAATAGATCTTGAAATTAACGGGACGATTTTATTAATTGGTAAAATAATTTATGTCTCTATTCCAGACAATTGCTTAATGACAGATGGATCGGTTAATCTTGAAGCAGCAAAAACAATTACTGTAAGCGGCTTAAATAGTTACCATACAACTAAAAAGATTGGCAGTTTATCTTATGCCAAACCAGCAACCTGGCCTAAAGAAATTAACCTATAGCCATAAGTATTTTCATACTTAATCCTGCCGTTTCGTTTTGTCGTTAACGCCAAGTAAAGCGTTAAGAATGCCAGTAAAAAGGGATAAAATAAGGCTGAATAATAAGGCCCACCAAAAACCATCTACATGAAAACCGGACACTAATTTACCGGCAAAAATAATTATAAAAGCATTTATGGCTAATAAAAAAAAGCCCAAAGTAAAAACCGTTATGGGTATTGTTAGAATAGTTAAAATAGGTTTTACAATTGTATTCAAAAAAGCCAAAACAATAGCAACCATCAACGCAGACAAATAATCGTCAACCCGCACATGTGGTAATAAATGAGCAGCTATAAAAACTGCTATGGCCGAAATAATTATTTTTAAAAGGAAGTTGATAGTGTAAAATTACTTTTTTTATTAATTATCTACTAATCCCCCCAACCCCGTTTTAAAAAGGGGGAATTAAATTATGTTTTTTGTTTTTTCTTTTTCGCCGCTGGAAATAAAATATTATTTAAAATTAATCTATAACCCGGAGAATTTGGATGTAAGCTTAGGTCCGTGGGTGGTTCTTCTACTCTGTGCTCGTAATCTTCTGGGTCATGTCCACTATAAAAGGTCCAAGTGCCCTTGCCTATATCTCCATGTATGTATCTAGCTTCGCCAAAAGCCTTTGCTTCTCCTAAAATTAATACGTTTTTTTTAATATATTTTTTATCAAAAGCGGCTGTTTGTCCCCAAAAACCATTAATAATATTGGTATGGTTTTGACATAACATAGTTGGAACCGGATCCCATTTAGCAGAAAATTCAAAAAGTGTAAATAAATCTGTTTTTTGATTCATTCCAAAATTTCTACGCGTTAAATAAGTATCAATATTTGAATACTCATATTCGTATGGATTCATAGATAACTTATAATTTTCGAAAGCAAAACCTTTTGAAAAATCGAGTTTTGAGTTCGCGTTTTTATCAGCTGCATCATGGTCAAACATACTTTCGCAGATATCAACCCCCTCTGCCGCTAAAGCAATATCGTAACTATCCGTTGCGCTGCACATGGCAAATAAAAAACCGCCACTAAAAACAAAATCTTTAATTTTTTTTGCAGAATGTAATTTCATTAATGATACCTTGGTAAAGCCTAATTTTTTTGCTAAAGTCTCGTTTTCTTTAACATCGTTTTGATACCAAGCTGCATTTTGAAATTGAGCAAAAAATTTACCGTATTGTCCAGTAAAATCTTCATGATGTAAATGAAGCCAATCGTAATCTTTTAATTTATCCAAAAATATTTCCTCATCGTAAACTATGTCATACGGAATTTCAGCATATTTTAAAACCAGTGTAACCGCATCATCCCATGGTTGTTTGCCTTTTGGAGAATATACTGCAATACGAGGCGCTTTTTCTAACTTAATAGCATCTTGGTTTACTTCAGGATTTGCAATATCAGCAAGAATAGAATTGCCTTGCGCATCCGAAATTGTTTGATAACTAATTCCTCTGACAACACATTCGTTAGAAACCGGTTTTGCATTTGGAATCATAAAACTACCACCACGATAATTTAATAGCCAGTGAATCTCCAACTCACCCTTTAATGCCCAATAAGCTAACCCATAGGCTTTAAGATGATTTTTTTGTTCATCATCCATTGGAATTAAAATATAAGAAGCAAAAGCCTTAGTTCCAAAAAGAAAAACAAAAAATATTATAAATACCTTTTTCATTTATTACCACTAAATTAAGTATAAAGAATGTGTTGAGTAAATTTGTAAAGGGGAAAAAAAGTTAAATGAAAGAAAGTTTTAAACTTTCAAGTTAAATGTGCCGCCAGAAATAAGTTTATTTCTTAAAAGAGTAACCTTTTCCGTAATTGTTTTTATGGTTTCTAAGTTATGAACTGTGTTAGTTTCAGCTACATTAAATGCATCTTTTATAGATTTTAAATCTGTAACAATATACTCGGTTTCTGGTGCCAAATCTGAGGCTTCAAGCATGATAACTAAGTTTTTTAATGACTCGTTTTGGTCGATAATTGTTTTGATTATTTTTTCTCCATTTGCAGTTTTAGCCATTTGACAAGAAACATACAAACCTTCAACCCATGAACCGGCAAGAATAACAGCAGATGTTGAGGGGCGATTATTTACTTTTAAAATTTCATCTGCCTTTTTAAATGCCCCAGTAATAATTTCTAATGTAGAGTCTTTGTTTGCCCTGTTGGCTTCCATTCTATCAAACATTACCTGATCAAAAGCTTTGTTTACACCAATATTAGCCGCTAATGAGTTAACACATTTTAAAAACACCATGCTTTCTTGCGTTTGGTCAAAGGAGTTTGCGATGCTTAAATCTGACCCGTAAATCCCTAAATTGGCGGCTTTGTAAAACTCTACAGTATACTTTGAAAGTGAATTTGGATCATTCAAAAAATCGGGGTTATATTCTATTTTATTATCCTCAATTAATTTTAAAATTAATTTTCTGTCCGGCATTGAGTTAAATACATTTTGCGCATTTAATTTGGTTTCTTGAACAGCTTGCTTTGTATTATAGTCAACTATATTCTCGTCATTTTTTTCTGAATTATTGCAGAAAGAAAAAAAGAAAACTAAGAAGGGTAAAAATATTTTAAAACTTGGCTTAGTCATAATTGTACTCTACAAATATAATAAAAAAGTGATTACTTTTTAACACCATTTTCATACAAAATTCGATTAATTTCTTTCCCGCTTTTGTCATAAAACAACCATAATCCATGGGGAACACTTTGTACTTTGCCTTTTCTAGTATCATTAATAATTTTATAATTACACTCGCTTTGTAGTTTTGAATTTGTGTAATAAGAAAGGCTTTTCCCGTTTAATTTGCCGTTTTTAAAGTGTTGTATCCTGTTTATGCCTCCTGTTTCGTAATAATATGTCCATTCTCCGGTTTGATGTCCTTTACGATATTTTCCTTTTGTATCAATAAAACCACCTTTTTCAAACCATTGAATATAATTTCCATGCTTTATACCATTAACGTAAGAACTAATTTCTCTTGGCTTCCCACTTTGGTAATAATAATTCCACTTACCGGTTTTTTTTCCTTTGCTATTATATTTCCCAGCATAATTTGGTTTTTCGTTTGAATACCAGCCTTGCCATAAATCAACCAATACTGCATCTTTAAAAGTGCCCTCATCTTTTTTGGTTCCGTTATCCCACCAGCTGGTCCACAAACCATTTTCTTTGCCAGAAACATAAGGTCCTTCTTGAAGTTTTTTTCCATTTTCAAACCAAGTTGTCCAAACCCCTGTTCTTAAACCGTTATCATAATTTCCTTGTCGCCATTTTTCTCCGCCTTTGTAAAAATAATTCCAGGTTGCATTTTGTTTGTCATTTAAATAAAACCCTTCGCTTTCAACTTTTCCGTTAGAATAGTAATAGGTCCATTTATCTTCTCGCAAATCATCCTTTAAAGTGCCAATCATTTCAGGCTTTCCTTCTACGGTATAAAACTTCCAAACACCATTTTTTTTGTTATTTATAAAATTGCCTTCGCTTTTTATTTTATGGTTTGCAAAGTAAGACGAGTAATATCCATTTAATCCTCCTGCTTCGTAAGTTGCTTCGTAATCTAATTCTCCATTCGCATGAAAAAACCTCCAAACACCATCTTGCAATCCATCCTTATAAAAACCCATTGCCCTAATAACACCGTTATCATAATTAGCAGTAATACTGCCGTTTCCGCCAGAAACCAGCTGTTTTCCTTGATTGTTCCATAAATCAATTAAATACAAGGTGCTGTCCTTATATTCTTTTACGAATTTTTTTTGTCCGTTATCATAAAACTCTTCCCAATGGTTACACGGTTTACCAGCGCAATAATTTTGAATAGCAATTAGTTTTCCAGTTTTAGAATAGGTTTCTACTTTACCCTGACGTTTATCTTTTTCGAAAGTTCCTTTGCTTTCTATTTGACCATTATCAAAAAAATAGGTCCATTCGCCTTCTTTTAAGCCTTTTTCAAAATTTTCTCGACTTTTTACTTTTCCATTTTCATGGTAAGATGTCCAAGTACTATCAGCTTTGTTATCTAAAAACTTAGTCTTCTGAGAAACTTTGCCGGATTTAAAATAATAAATGTTGGTGCCGTTTTTTTTGCCCTTATCATAACGCTCAACAGCTTTTTTGGTTCCATCTTCGTAATAAAAAGTCCAAATACTGTCTTCTTTTCCAAGAAACTGGTTTAATTTGCCAGAATAATAATAGCCTTTTGATAATACTTTACCATTTTGATAATACTCGGTATAAGCGCCGTGCGGCATACCCTTGTAGTAATCTGTTTCGGATTTTAATTGGGATTCTTTAGCATCGTAATACTCTTTTTTTAATTGTGAGGATACAGAAAAGCTAATCGAGAAAAGGGAAATAAATATTAAAAAACGCATCTAGTAAATTTAAACAGTATAATGCTCAAGATATACTTTAGTTACACCTTTTGTGAACAATAGTTTGGTTGAAAAGTGAGAGTGCTGTTTTATTTTAATTAACAGAGATTAATTAATCTTGATTTTTTTGGAAATGGATTTTCCCTTCACTGTAATGTTAAGGCTATATTCGCCTTTGGGCAGCATAGCTGTATTTATATCAACTATTTGTTTGTCAATTGTGCCTGAAAGATATGTTTTTATAGTATCAGAAATTGTATATGTAGGTTTATTATCGCCAAAAATACCCAGTGCGGAAATCTGTATGTTATTTCCATTTTCAAAACAACTAATAAAAACATCTTCGTTTTTATGCTCGTCTTTTTTTCCATAAGTAAGTTTGCCTTTTGTTTTTGACTTTTTTTCAATAAGAATTGGTTTCGAGTTTTCAACACTTGTTGCAATATTTAAGTTATTCAATTGCTTACTTTGTTGATTTTCAGGTTTTACTTTTCTCCAAACTCTTACATAATCAATTTCAAAATGAGCGGTTGTAGTGTCTTTAACATCAGGGCCAGGATGAAACGGTCCATCATTACTTGGCACAGCAACATTAAACACAATATGTTTTTCAGCATTAAATTTTACGTTTACAATCCCTATGCACTCGCCATTTAAATAAAACTTTATTTTTTCATCATCCCAATCACAAGCAATAATATTAAACTCCTCTGTGAAATTATATTCTGTTTTTACCCAACCTCCATAACTTTTCTTTTGCAAAAATAAATTCACTAAATCACATTTGTTTGGACAATGTGTATCGATATGAATTTGATTTTTTCTTTCAGTTTTTCCTTCCAACATGTCAATTTCTTCGTTAGGAGAACCACCGTATAACCAAAATGCGGGCCAATACCCATCTTGTTTTGGTAACTTAACTCTACACTCAAAATATCCCTTATTAAATTTTGTTTTGCTTTGAATCATCCCCGCAGAATAATTAAAGTCTGTTTTATTTAAGCTATAAAATTTTCCATTGTTTTTTATTGTATCGTTATCGCTGTATTGATCAATAATTCTGGCGGTTATATTTTCTTTCTTAGCAGTTAATTTAAGAGTGCTCCCATTTAGCAAATGGTTTTTTCCATCAGTGTAATATTGTTGCTCTTTATTTGCATAAATAGAACGAGCCCATCCGTAACTATAATTCCATTTATCTGTATTGAGTTTGTTTGTGTTAAACTCATCGCCATCTGAATAATACCATGTAACAACTGTGTCTTTATTAATTTGCCACATTACTTGTGCCCTTATATTTAAAAGCAAAAATAAACTACTAATTAAAAAAAGTTTTGTTTTCATGAAATACTAATCATTCAACTTTAAAACCGCCATAAATGCACTTTGTGGAATTTCAACATTTCCTACTTGCTTCATTCTTTTTTTACCTTCTTTTTGTTTCTCTAATAACTTACGCTTACGACTAATATCGCCACCATAGCATTTAGCAGTCACATCTTTGCGCATAGCGCTAATAGTTTCGCGAGAAATAATTTTTGCACCAATTGCTGCTTGAATAGGAATTTCGAATTGTTGTTTTGGAATTAATTCTTTTAATTTTTCGCAGATTTTTTTTCCAAATTGATATGAATTGCTTCTGTGAATTAAACATGATAAAGCATCAACAGGTTCTCCCTTTAAAAGGATGTCTAATTTTACTAAATCAGATTCGCGCATACCAATTGGATGGTAATCAAAAGAAGCATAGCCTTTAGAAATAGATTTTAAACGGTCGAAGAAATCAAAAACAACTTCGCCCAAAGGCATTTCAAAAACTAACTCTACGCGCTCTGCCGTTAAATAATTTTGAGTAACAATTTGTCCTCTTTTCTCGATACATAAACTCATTACCGGACCAATAAAATCGGATTTAGTAATAATGTTTGCTTTAATGTATGGTTCTTCAATATAATCAATACGCCCCGGGTCAGGTAAATCACTTGGGTTATTAACTGTAACAACATCGCCATTTGTTTGGTAGGCAATATAAGAAACGTTAGGAACAGTTGTAATAACAGTCATGTTAAACTCACGCTCTAAACGCTCTTGCACAATTTCCATGTGCAACATTCCTAAAAATCCACAACGGAATCCAAAACCTAGCGCCATTGAAGATTCTGGCTCCCAAGTTAAAGATGCATCATTAAGCTGCAACTTTTCCATACTGTAACGTAGCTCCTCAAAATCTTCGGTATCTACCGGATAAATTCCAGCAAAAACCATAGGTTTAACTTCTTCAAAACCATGTATTCCTTCGGCACAAGGTTTATCAAAATGAGTAATGGTATCGCCTACTTTTACTTCTTTAGCGCTTTTAATTCCTGAAATAATATAGCCTACATCGCCGGTACTTAATTGCGGACGAGGTTCTGGTTTTAGTTTTAAAACGCCTACTTCATCGGCATTATAAAATGCTCCTGTATTTACAAATTTTACCTTTTCGCCTTTTTTTATTGTGCCGTTAATAATTTTAAAATAGGCAATAATTCCTCTAAAGGAATTAAACACACTATCAAAAATCAAAGCTTGAAGAGGCGCGTTAGGGTCTCCTACAGGGGCTTTTATTCTTTCGATAATAGCTGCCAAAATATCTTCAATTCCCATTCCGGTTTTTCCACTTGCAGGAATGATATCACTTTTTTCGCAACCTATTAAATCAATAATTTGATCCATCACCATTTCGGGTTCTGCACTCGGCAAATCCATTTTATTTAAAATAGGAATGATAGTTAAGTCGTGATCAAGTGCTAAATATAAATTTGAAATTGTTTGCGCTTGAATTCCTTGCGCTGCATCTACAATAAGCAATGCGCCTTCGCAAGCAGCAATAGAACGTGAGACTTCATAACTAAAATCAACATGGCCGGGAGTATCAATTAAATTTAAAACAAATTTTTCGCCTTTGTATTCATAATCCATCTGAATAGCATGGCTTTTAATAGTGATGCCACGCTCTTTCTCTAAATCCATATCGTCCAAAACTTGCGCTTGCATGTCTCGCTTACTAACTGCTCCAGTAAATTCTAATAAACGGTCGGCCAAGGTGCTTTTACCATGATCGATGTGTGCAATAATACAAAAGTTGCGTATGTTTTTCATTTTTAAATTCTAAACTTTCTCTAAATTAATTTAGCCGCAAATATACTAAAAAGCCGCCCTTTTTGTTGCTTTTTGTAGGTTTTATTAAGAATAAGGCGCTACATTCGAATAGCCTATGAAACGAATTATACCCTTTTTATTTTTATTGCTTTTTAATAATGCATTTTCTCAAAACGAAAATCATGTGTCGATTATGCAAGAGCAAAGTGAGCATTACCGAGCCCTCAACCTTAAAACAGATGCTCAATTTGATAGTTTAAGAGATGTGGAAAATAATTCGGCAGGCTTATCAACCCAAAAACTTGGAACCGCTAGTTCATCAACCTGCACTTTAACTAAAAAAGTTTTTGGTTGGCACCCGTATTGGGTAGGCACAGCATATACTGCCTATCAATGGAATTTGTTAAGCGATTTGTGTTACTTTAGTTATGATGTATCACCAACAACTGGTAACAATACAAACACATCTTTTGCATGGACAACTGCTAGCGTTGTAACTGTTGCAAAAAATAATGGCGTAAAAATTCATATTTGCGCAACATTATTTAGTGGCCACTCAACTTTTTGGGCAAGCTCAACAGCTCAAACAACTTTCATTAATAACATTGTTTCATTATTAAATGCGAGAGGTGGAGATGGCGTAAACATTGACTTTGAAGGCATGGGCTCTTCAGATAAAATTCCATTTACTACATTTATGACCAATTTAAATAATGCGTTAAATACCGCTAACCCAAATTATAAATTATCGGTTTGTTTGTATGCTGTAGATTGGAGCGTTGCTTTCGATATTCCTGCGTTAAACACAATTGTTGATGACTATACGATTATGGGTTATGCGTATTATTACAGCGGTAGCTCGCAAGCCGGGCCTTCTGACCCCTTATATAATTTTCAAACAACTTATAATTATACGCTTTCAAAAACAATTACCTATTATTTAAAAGCCGGCGCAACTCCAAGCAAACTTTTAATGGGATTGCCTTATTACGGACAAGAATGGGAGGTTGTAGCAAATACATTGCCGGCAAATACAACCGGTAATTATACATCATCACGCACATTGGCCTATATTAATAATAACAGCGCAACCTATAGCGCAGCCAATAAAAAGTGGGATGGCATTAGTTATACGCCTTATTACGCCTATCAAAACTCAAGTAATTGGAGACAATGTTTTATTGATGATGTTTATAGTTTAGGCAGAAGATATGACATGGTAAACCAACGTGGGCTTGGCGGGATAGCAATTTGGGCTTTAGGCTATGATGCGGGAATAACAAATTATTGGACGTTATTGCAAGATAAATTTACTGATTGTGCGCCGATTGTTTGCAATGATAGTATTTTTGATATGGGTGGCCCCATGCGTAATTATTATGATAATGAAAAGTATACTTACACACTTGCAGCGCCAACAGGGAGTTTAGTAAAGTTGCAGTTTAAAAGTTTTGGTACGGAACAAGGGTACGATTCTTTGTTTATTTATAACGGTGCTTCAACTGCCGCACCTTTAATTGGTTCTTATACCGGAACCAACAGTCCCGGAACCGTTACCTCAACAGGGCAAAATTTAACCTTAAGATTTAAGAGCGATGGAGCAACTGTTGCTTTTGGATTTAAAGCAATAAAGTCATGTACACCTCAAATTATTGTAACTGGTGTTAATCAAAATGAATTTTATGCCGACCTATTACTATATCCAAATCCAACCAACGGAAAATTATTTTTAGATGTACAAAAAATAAAATCATTTCAATTGTTTGATGCACAAGGAAAATTAATATTAAGTAAAGAGATAGATTCTGAAAACGATAATATTTTAGATTTTAAATTATTAAACGTAACAAAGGGTTTATTCTTTATTAGGTTAACACAAGCCAATGAGCGGGTGGTTTTTAAGAAAATAATTTATTCGGAATAATTTAGCTTCAAAAAAAAGCCCCAACTAAAATTTAATTGGGGCTTTTTTAATTTTAATTTTCTAGTAAATAATTACTTTTTTAGTCGCTGTATTACCGTTTTTAGTGATGGTAATAAAATAAACTCCAGGAATTGTATTGGTTGTATTAAAGTCCATTTTATTTTCGCTTTTTATAAATGGAATGGTAACTGTTTGTCCTAAAATATTTGTACAATTAATTTCAGCCCCCTCCAATTCATTTCCATCAAGAATAAATTTATTATGCGATGGATTTGGATATAAATTTAACGCGGCATCAAGATTATTTTTATTTAATGACAAGGGAGAATCTATTGTAAAACTATATTCAAATCTACTTCCAAAATCTGGCTGAAATGTTTTGATTACAACATTCCAGTTATCCTTTAATCTAACATAGCCAGAGCCTTGCGCAGTATTTGCCCACCAAGATAAGCCATCGCCACCAGTATCTTCAACAATTAATTTATAACAACCATATAAAATGTAGTAGTCCTCGTATATTGTATTTGGATCTGTAAAATTGCTAGAGCCAACAATGTTTCCGGCCTCATCAATAATTTTATACGTGTTGTGTGTTGGGTAATTATTTGTTTTAAATTCAATTGAAAAATGACTTGGTACTACCCCAGGAACAACAAACGGAGAGCTGTAAACATTATTGAATGAATAATCATCCACTACACCGTTTGCTTTTTTTAATTCAACATTAAATTTATTGTTTGACGTTTGTATACCTGATAACCACAATGAATTTATTGGTAAAACAATTCGAGTTGTATCCATAAAAGCTAAATTACCTGTCCAATTAAAAGTTTGTTTAGTGGTTGTATTGTTCACCCAATAATCAATATCTAAACTTGTTAATACGTTTGAACCTGTGTTTTGTACAAGAATAACAGGATTAGAACAAATAGGATTATTTCTTGAATAGAGAACTTTATTGCTTGGCTTTAAAACATCAATTATGCTTGCATCGTTTGAATGGTTTGCCGCACCATAGGTTATTAGTTGATTCGCAACAATGTATCTGTAGTCGCCGGTTGGACTAGGGGCATTTGAGCAATTATAATCTAAGGTAACTGTTGAGCCTGGAGTAACAAAAGGCGTAACATTTAATTCTTTTGTTAACGATGTTTCGCCAGGACACCATCCTTGTCTATCATACAGCCAAGTGCCTCCCTGCGGGAAGATTGGATTTGTTGAACACTCTTGTGTAATTTGCCAAGAAAATTCGTTTGGTCCGCCTCCAACATTAAAGTAATGATTAATTAATCCACCGTTTTGGTGAAACTCTCCTTGCGCACCATGGCCAGTAATTGTTGAGCGAACTTTAAACGCCTGCCCGTTAACATGCATGGGTACATTTAAAGTATTAAATCGTGTGTCGTTTGTAATGCTTGCAATTGCAGCGGCACCATCTCTTGCGGCTCCTTGCCATAATTGATTAAATTCTAAAACATTTCTTGGTGGTGTTCCAACAATAAATAAAAAATCCAAATCCATTTGTTCTTGATTTTGTCCACCTAAACTCATCATTAATCTTTTTGGTCCTTTTAAAATTGGAGTATAATCAGTTAAATCATAGTACCATGTTTTACCATTTGGCCCCAAATCCAGGCCTTTTCCGTAGGGTGTTACAAATGACATTATCTCGTTATAAAAAGGGAATCTTCTATAATAATTTAAATTAGTAATATTTATAACGCCAGTTGGAACAACCGCTATTGTACCAGTTAACACATTAGTATTACCATCATAAACTTTTTGTGGAAGCGCTTCGTATAAGTTTGTTGTGGAAACTAATGCAACAACATCATGTGCCATTGGGGTAACCGTTGCATTAGATGTTATAGAATACTGTTGTACCACATTTGGATTTCTAGCAACTGAATCTTTTGTGATAACGCTTGTGGTTGTTAACGCATAGTTGCCGTTTAAAAACACAATGTTTGGACGAAGATTGGTTTCGGAAAACATTCTTGATAAATTATTTCCTGCATCATAAGTCCATTGTAAATTTACGCCTGCAGAAACTAAATTGTTTTTTGAATCGGTAATGTTTAAACCGTTGCCTTCATTCATTTTATAATAACCTATTAAGTTGCCATAAAAAGGATGACTTGCATCAATAGGTTTATTCATCCAAGTTTGAATATCCGCAAGCGATAATTCTTTATCCCAAATTGATAATTCATTTATTTTTCCTTTGTAATTATTTGTAAAGCTTTGTGATTTTCCTAAAATTAAATTTACAATCGAAATTGGTTTTGTTTTTCCTGTTCCAGAACTCCAAAGCAATCCGTTTAAATAAATTTTCATGTTTCCTGTGGTTGCATTTTTTGTAAATGCCCAATGATTCCACTGTCCGCCCTGTTCTGCGGCTGTAGCAACTTTGTTAATTCTGTCATATGAATTACTACTGTTCCCACAATCAAAATATATATTGTTGTCGCCCCAAGGCATATGAAGATTTAAATTTCTAGCATTTGGTATTGCAGAGTATCCTTCCAATAAAGCAGTGTTGGTTGGTAATTGAGAAGCATCGCCAAACACCCAAAACGAAACAGTAATTTCATTATTGATGGTTGAAAATAGTGATGTGTTTAATGGAACATGCCCAAACGAAGATAAATTTAAAGCATAATTATTTTTTGTGTACAAAGCCATTGTAGAACTTGTTGCCGCCCCGCTAAAAACAATTGGCGTACTTGGCTGCGTGTTGGTAAAAGAAAATTCTATAAGTACATTACTTGTTCCGTTCCAAACAAAAGGAGTATGAAATTGAATTCTATTACTTCCGGTTGCGAAAGAATAATTACTATTAAATACGTTTGTAAAACCGCTAACTGCAACGGTGCTAGAATTTAAAGTATTAGCAGCACTATGTTGTATGCCCACTTTAAAAAAGTTTACTGTTCCTCCTGCATTAGCCACGTTTAATAAAATTCCATCAATATTTCCGGCAACAAATCCTGCAGAAGTTAATTCTGCGGCGGTGTAAAGTATCTGAGATTTTCCAGATTTCTCATCAGATTTAAGCAAATTTGGAATAGAAGAAGTGCCAGCGCCAACCGTGTATTGATTTTCAGAAACAATATTATTTAACACAACATTGTTCTGACTATAATTATAATAATCATAAATTGGTTGAGATACATAATTAAACGTTGTGCCAGAAAAATTTGAAATAACGTGACTAGGCTGTAAGTTTAAAGAATTTTCGATTTTTGATGAATCGACAATATATGTATTACAAGAATAATCCCATTCGCCGCAACCTTGATTTGGAGCCGACTGAGTAGAGATAAGTGCATTTTTACAACGCATATTATATTTTAAAATTATTTTTTCATAAGTAAGCGAGTTGTTTGGAAAATTAATTACCGTATCGCGTGTTGCGCTACCATATTTAAACGCCTTTACTTTAATTGTATCGCCCGGTACTTGCGCGTTACTATTTAAAGCTGCAAAAAAGAGCAGAATGTATAAGATAAATTTTTTCATGCTTGTTAATTTTAAATGGATTTAGATTTTTATAACTAGTTGGTATCAAATAAGATGCTAAGGTAATTATATATTTTAATATTACTCGCTTTTTTCGCTAAAAATCAACATTTTTCATTCCAGGTATTATAAAATATATAAAACAAATATTTCAACGTAGGCATGAAGCTACCATAAAAAAAGATTTTTGTTCACAGCGCCCTAATTAAAAAGCTTGTCGCAAACCTTATATGACTTAATAATTTATCCTAGACCCTTTCTGAAGTTTTTTGTTTATCCATTAGAATAAATTATCTTTATTTTCCATAGGTATTAAATTTCATGAACACCAAAAAACTTATAATAGCGTTATCATTTTGTTTAATCGTGAATGTTTTATTTATTAATTGTCGAAAAATTGATTCGGTTTCACCAATTGAAAGCTCTCTTGTTACAGGAACTGGATCTGTGGATGTTTCCTGGACATTTGATAAAGCACACAGTAATGTTACATGGGAATCAAAATATTTAGATTGGTCTGCCGGGATGCTTAACGGGCGTTTCAACAACTTTAATTTCAATCCAAAATTTATATTTAATCAATCCGATCTTAGTAAATGCAGTATAAGCGCTTGGGTTCAACTTTCATCGATTGATTCGGGCGAACCCGGAAGGGATGGCATTGGAAAATGTATTCGAAGTTATATGGGAATTACTTATTTAGATTCGATGAAAACGATAACTAATCCGAATAGTGATTCAGCCTGGTTCAACAGCTCAAGTTTTGTAAAGTCAGGAAGCGGTTACGTGGTTTTTGGAAACTTACGATTTAATAAATATCGTGCGCCTAGCGGATTTCCAGATGGAACACCAATTATAAAACCTGCAATTATGTATTTGGTATATAATGGAACAAACGATTTTGATAATAATGGAGACCAAGTTAACGATAGATACCGCGCATCGTTTAGCGCCAAGCTAAAATTTAAAAGATCTGATTTTATTGATACAAAATCAACTGTACAATGGGTTCCTGTTCCAACACTTGCTGACCAAACAGGTAATATAAGTGCGGCTAATAATAAAACCTATGGTGTATGGACCACCAACATTGCCGATGAAATGAGTTTTAGTTTTAACGCTCAATTTTACAAAAACCATTGAGTATGAAAATGAAAATAATTATAGCGTTTAGTTTTTTAATATTTTTTATTTTAATAGGAGGCTGTAAAAAAAAGGCTGCTGGTGTAGGTGGAAAGAACAGTATTAGCGGCACAATAAATTTTAAGAATGGCACGAGTGGAAATAATGAAGCTGCGCCGTTGGCTTGGGTATCAATTGCCTACGGAACAAACGAAGCAACGTCGTCATTTGATCAAACTATTTTAACAGATGCTAGTGGAAGCTACAAGATTGAAGGATTAAACAAAGGCGACTATTTTATAAAAGCAGGTTATACCGATGTTAATGGTTTTAGTTATACAAATTCAGGTGTTGGTTTAACCTTCGAGAATAAAAAAAAGAACTTAGAAGTGAATATTGTATTAGAATAAAAAAAATAATGAATGAAGCAAAAAAATAACCTTCGTTCTATAAAAAAAGAAGATGAAAACAACCACTAAAATTTTTGCATTATCTCTTGCTCTTGTAACATATTTACAAACGCAAAAAATGGTTGCGCAAAGTCCAACATGGCAATGGGCAAAAAGTGCAGGCTCAACCGGAAGTGAAGCCGCTATGGGAACAGCACTTGATGCCAGCGGCAACTTGTATGTTATAGGATGGTATACTAGCATAAATCTAACATTTGGATCGATTACATTAACTAATCCTGGAGTTGGGACAGGCGACATCTTTTTGGTAAAGTATGACGCAACAGGAAACGTTCTTTGGGCAAAAACATTTGGTGGAACAGAGGGCGACATTGGTAACGGTATTGCAGTTGACGCTTCAGGAAATATATATATAACTGGATGGTATGCAAGTCCAACCATAAATTTTGGAACCACAACGCTTACAAATGCAGGGTCGGCAAGCAGTGATGTGTTCATTGTTAAACTCAATCCGTCTGGAAACGAAATTTGGGCAAAGAGCGTTGGTGGTTCAGCAACAGATAGAGGTTATGGTATTACATTAGATGCTTCGGGGAATGTTTTTACAACAGGTGGCTTTAGCAGCGCAACTATTAATTTTGGAAGCGGAAACTTAACGAACGCAGGCGCAACCAACGACTTTTTTATTACTAAACACGATTCTAATGGAAATAATCTGTGGGCAAAAAATGCTGGGGGAACAAATGCGGACGTTGGCTATTCTGCCGCTACCGACTCTTTGGGTAATGTTTATGCCACTGGTGTTTTTTCAAGTTCTTCCATTAATTTTGGATTGGGGGCACTAAATAACTCAACATCAGGAACACAAGATATTTTTGTAGTAAAGTATAACGGTTCTGGAACTGCAGTTTGGTCAACTCGCGCGGGCGGAAGTTTGGATGATACAGGAAATGGAATTGCTGTGAAAAAAAATAGCGTTTTTGTAACCGGAGGGTTTAGTAGTGCCTCAATAACTTTTGCCGCCACAAGCTTAAATAATAATACAACCGGCACTAGCGACGTGTTTTTGACAAAATTTGATTTGAACGGAAACATGATATGGGCAAACAGATATGGAGACGCTGATTCAGAAGCTGGTAATTGTGTGAGCACAAACGCAGGTGGAAGTGCTTTTGTTACGGGATTTTATATAAGTAACAGTATTAATTTTGGAAGCTTTTCATTTACGAACCCTTCTCCTGGTTATCGTGATCTTTTTGTAACAGCACACGGCCCAAATGGAAATGTGGCCTGGGCTGCAACTGCATTGGGAGGGTCTTATGATGAGGTTGGCAACTCAATTGCAGTTAATAATAATGGAACAGAAATATATGTGGGTGGCATGTTTAATAGTCCATCAGTTTCATTTGGTGCTAATAGCATATTTAAAGGTTGCGGCGATGATGTATTTGTAGCTAAACTCTTAGGCTCATCATCCGTTGGCTTTAAGGAAGAGTTTATAAAAAACCAACTAACCGTTTATCCGAATCCTAATGAGGGCAAATTTACAGTTAATGGAGACGGCCAAATTATTTTGTATAACTCGCTTGGTGAAATTTTATTAACCGAAAATTTAAACAGCGTAAATTATTTTGATTTTTCCTCACAGGCCAAAGGTGTTTATTTGTATCGTGTGATTAGTGAGAAAAAAGCGGTTCACACCGGAAGAATAATAGTAAATTAATTGTATCAGACAATAAACAACTAATAAACATTTAACGTTCAAGGTTAATCAATTCATCGCCTTCTTTATATGGCACATAGGTGAAAATAAACTGAAACATTTCTTCGGTTGTTTTCATACTCTCAACTCCATTACCTTGTGTTATAGTTTGTGGTGGACTAAAAGGATTATTAGAATTTTTATTTGTATTATCAAAAGTACCATAAACAAATATGGTAGTGCCTTTATCCAATTTAACTGGGTGCTTGTAGGTATAATAATACTGCCATCTAAAATCCCATTTATTAATTTTAATTAAAGGGATAGTGTCGCCATTTTGTTTTATTGCAAAGGCCCAAAAAGTTTTTCCAATTAAATGCATGTGTGGATTTACGGATAATAAAGAAATGGGTTGCGATAAAGTGGTTTGTGTACGAAAAGTTTTTACTTGATTTGGTGGAATAATAAATTCGGGCTCTATTTTTGAAATTCCAAAAGTGCCGAGTTGTTTTTCTATTACTGGTCTTTTAATTGGCGATTTCCTATAAAACACATTTATATAGCTACTATCAGAAAGGCCAGTGTTGCTTGGCCCGTAATGGATATTGTTTAATAAAAAAGCGCCATTCTTTTTAAATTTATAGCCCCCAATTTCTTTTGGGTAAGAGGGAGGAATATATCCCGGCAAATAATAAACAACATTTGGTGTAAGCGTTGGAAATTGCGGTTGCAATTTATCAGTATATGGAATATGCATTTGCGAATAGACATCTAATAATTGTGCTTTGGTGTCTTCATGAATAGATTCTCCAGATAAATAATTAAATTTTCGGTTGTTATCGTAACTAATTAAATGGCCGTTAACATGATGAATTAATTTACGTTGATTAGGAACAAACTCTACAAAATCAATTATGGTATCTTTTTCTATTTGATATGGAAATTTCATAATTAAAAAAGCGTCGGTGCCATTTCCTTTTATTGAATAAGATTTTTGTGCACGAATTACCAAATCGGGTTTTCCGAAATAAGAGCCAATATAATAAATTGGTGTTTTTGGTTCTAATAAACTGTCACCCCGCGGGCAGTTGTTTTCTACCCAAATTTTTATTTGTTCTTTTTCTGTTTTGGTTAAAACAGTTTCGCCGATAAAATGGGTATAACTGGCGTCGGCAGGCCAAGGCGGCATATAATTTGTTTGCGTAACAAATTTTATAAGCCTCGCTTTTTTAACCGCATCGTAATAGCTTAATAAATTAAATGGTCCGCTTTCGCCCGGACGATGACAAGGCGTACAATTCTTAAAAATTATTGGCCCGATGTTTTGGCTCCAAGAAATTTTATCGGCATTTAAATTTATTTCGTCTGTGCTTGGATTTGGTGCACACGAATAAATTAAAATTGAGAAAATTAAATAAAAATATTTTTTTGTTTTTTGTATCTTCAAATATACAGAAGAACTAGTAATTATAATATGGCGAAACCATCAAATAAACAACTACGCCCGTAATAGTAACATATAACCAAATAGGATAACTAAAGCGCGTTAATTTTTTGTGCTTCTCGCGTTGGTCTGTTAGCCCATAGTAAAAAGATAATAATATCATCGGCAATACCGCAACCGCTAAAAAAATATGCGATAATAAAATAATCACGTATATTGGTTTAATCCCAGACACTGCTGCGCTTTCTGATACGCTCATTATGCCGTCGTGGTCTATATCTCCATACTTTGTGTCAGGTATAAAATAATGAGCAGTAACATAACACAATAAAAAAACAGAGCTAAAAATAAAAGCTGTTAGATTTAATTTTTTATGTAATTGAATATTCTTGTTTTTTATTGCCCATAAAGAGAGTACTAAAAGAATAGTGCAACATCCATTTAAAAAGGCGTTTACCATTGGCAACTTATAAATAAAGCTTGGAAAACTGTCTGGGTGGGGAATCCACTTTTGGTTTAAAACAACAACCAATGCGCAAACTGCAATTGTTGTAATATAAATAGTTGATTTTACTCCCTTTTCTTGGAATTTATTTAGTGCAATCATTATTTAAATTTTTTATTTCATGGCGTCTAGTTGTTCTTGGCTAACTCCTGTAGATGAGTAACCACCATCATGATAAAGATTTTGCATAGTTACCATTCTTGTGAAATCGCTAAATAAACTAATTGTATAATTGGCACAATCTTCAGCGCTGGCATTTCCTAATGGAGATTGCTTTTCTGCAAAGTCGTAAAAATCGCTGAATCCTTTAATTCCACTTCCTGCCGTTGTGCGGGTTGGAGATTGTGAAATTGTATTTACACGAACTTTTTTATGTTTGCCATAATGATAACCAAACGTACGAGCAATACTTTCTAACATGGCTTTAATATCTGCCATATCAGTGTAAAATGGATAAGCTCTTTGTGCTGCAATATATGAAAGCGCAACAACTGAAGCGTGCTCATTTAAAGCATCTAATTTATAAGCTACCGCTAATAATTTATGAAACGAAAATGCTGAAACATCAACACCTTTATTAAAATAGTCGTAATTTAATTCTGGGTAAGGAATATTTTTTCTGATATTAACACTCATTCCAATTGAGTGCAATACAAAATCAATTTTTCCTCCTAAATGAGCCATTGCTTCTGTATACAATTTTTCTATATCCTCTACACTCGTTGCATCTGCGGGAATAATTTTTGAGTTTGTTTGGGCAGCCAACTTATTTATTTCGCCCATACGCATTGCAATTGGCGCATTAGTTAAAACAAATGTTGCGCCTTCTTCATGCGCGCGTAAAGCAACTTTCCAAGCAATTGAATTTTCGTCTAATGCTCCGGTAATAATTCCACGTTTTCCTTTTAGTAAATTGTGTGCCATTTTTGTGTGTTTTTAGTTGCGTAAATATACGATTTATGGCGAAATTATGGTCTCACAAATAAATAATTTAGTCTCAGATTTCTCTGATTCACACGGATATAAACAAAAAATAATAATATTATAACTTTTCACATACTACTAAGCATTTATTTTATGCACGTATCGCAGATGGAATTTCTTTGGGATTTGTGAAATCTGCGGTAAAATTTTATTCAAATAAAAAATAATCTTTCCTTATTAAATAATTTGCCGATTCATAAATCATCATCATGTTTTTTTCTAAACTATCGCTTTTACTTTTGTATTGAGTTATGTAATTTTTAGAATCTAAGTTTTTATATTTTCTTAAATAGCTTTGGTTGTTGTTTAGTGTTTTATAATAATAGAAGCCCGAACTATCAATACAGCCAACTTTATCATCTGCAGAAAATACAACAAAAGGATGCTTTTCTTTTAAAATATTAATCCCAAAAGTTGTATTTGTGTAAGTGCCACCAATTATTCCCATAACAGTTGCGGGAATATCTGGTTGATAAGATGGATAAGAAATTGTATCGGGTTTAAATAAATTTGGTTGATGAATTACAAAAGGAACATGATTATAAGATAGCGGCATTTCGTAAGTATGTCCCATAGACAAACCATGATCTCCCAAAAACATAAATATAGTGTTATTGTACCAAGGTAATTTTTTTGCTTGCTCCATAAATCTGCCAATTGCCCAATCTGCATAAAGCGTACAATTATCTTGTTGGTTTGCACCATTAGGATTAAACTGAATGTTTTGTGGTACACACCAAGGACCATGGTCAGAGGCTGTCATCAATACAGATAAAAAAGGTTCGTTTGTTTTTCTAGCATTTGTTACCTCAATTAGTTTATCAAACAATAAATGATCGGGAACACCTAAAGAACTTTCTGCTTCTGAAAAATCAAAATCATATTGACTAATAAAATGTTTAAACTTATTTATTTTAAAAAAGCCCTCCATGTTATCAAAATGCGGGTCGTGCGTTGTGTAAAAATAGGTGTCGTAACCTTTTTCGTTAAGCAATGGTCCTATTCCATTAAAAGATTTTTTGACATAACTTTTCATGGACTTTTCGGCCAAAATACTAGGAAAACCAGTTGTTGTAGAAAACAAACCGTTAAACGTATGTATACCTGAAGAGAAAAAATTATCGAAGAACACCGACTCTTTAATTAAATTATCAAAATTTGGAGTCAGCTTTTTACCATTGTAATATCCCATTTTAAAAACAGACATGCTCTCCATAACTACAATAACAAAATTGTATTTTTTATTTAGCGAATCGGTTATTAGGCGGTTAATGTTTTGTTCGAAAGGTGCTTTAACTCCCAAATAGTTTCTTGTAAATGCCATCTGCTCATTAATATTTTTTGGCACTACATAGGCCTGATTATTTTTGGTATAAAAAACAGTTTTCCAAAAAGTAAAATTTGGGTTTATAGCAACTTGATTAACAAAATTGTTTTGCGATACAATTGAGAGTCCCTCATGAAGCCCGCTCCTATCTGATGCTCTGCCTCTGGCGCCTAATGTTACAATGGCCGAAAACACTATAAAAATTATTGCAACAAAAATTAAATTCATCTTTTGCTCGGTTGCCATTTTTATTTTAAACGTATTGAAGAGTTGTCTCGAAATTTTTACAAACATAAATGCTATTACAAAATACAATAACAAATATCCCCAATACGAAAAACTTCCAAAAATCATACTTACAACAAAACCGGGGTTTTCGCTCCACAACAAAGCATTTTTATTTAAATGATTTCCAAATTGTGAGAAATAAGGAATGTTTGCAATAGCAACAAAAAAATAAATGAGTTCTAAAATAAGAAATGAGTAAAACCCAAAAACATAAAGCTTTTTTATTTTATGGTTTAGAAAATGACTTATCGAAAAAATTAATGTTGGTAAAAATGCAATCCAGCAAAATACGGCGGTATCGAACTCTAAGCCCATTCTAAAAGCCCAAAATCTTTCAAACACAGAGGCTGTTTCAACATCTGAAGATTTATTAATGTTGTAAAAAATTATTCGGATAAGAAAAAACAGAATTAGATTTAATAAATAAAGTTTTATTAAAATTTTTATGTGCGCCGGAATTTTTTCAATTAATTTATCAAGCATTTAATAATTCCTTAGCGTTTTTTAAAGCGGTTGCTGTTGGATTGCCTGTGCTTAACATTTTTGCAATTTCGTTTATGCGTTCGTCCTTGCTAAGCTGTTTGATATGAGATATGGTAACATCTGTATCATCCTCTTTATAAACAAACAAATGATGATCGCCTTTGCTTGCCATTTGAGGCAAGTGTGTAATTGCAACAACCTGCATTGTTTTTCCCATTTTTAATAAAATTGATCCTATTTTATCGGCAACATCGCCGCTAACTCCTGTATCTATTTCATCAAAAATAATAGTTGGTAATTGTTTTTTTGAAGCTAACAGGGCTTTTAAACACAACATCAATCGCGATAATTCTCCGCCGCTTGCGACTTTATTTAATTCATTTAACGACGCTCCTTTATTGGCTGAAAATAAAAATTTAACTTGATCGAAACCTGTTGGTGTAAGTTCTTTTGTTTGACTAATGTCGATTTTAAAATTGGCATTTTGCATCGATAAATCCGCTAACACCTCTTTTACTTTTTTCTCTATTTCAGAAATAGAACTTAATCTCGTCTTGGATAATTTTTTTGCTGAGTCGCTGCATTTACTATTTAACTTATCAATTTGTTTTTGGGTTTCGTTAATATCATTTTCAATAGATTCAAATTTAGCTAGCTTATTTTCAATATCATTCTTAACACTTATTAATTCTTCTTCGTTGGATACATTGTGTTTTTTTAGTAAGCGATTTAACTTATCCATTTTGGCGTTTATTTCGCTTAATTTTATTGTATCAAAACTTATTTCGCCTTCGGCATTTTCAAGCTCTATTGCAATGTCTTTTAATTCGATATAGGCAGAATTTATTCTTTCAAAAAATTCCAAATAATTTTTCCCGTATTTTGAAAGTCCTTGTAGGTTTTGTTTTGCGATTGACAACGCAGAAAGTAAATTAACCTCGCCTCCGTTAATAGCATTAACTGTGTTAAGCAAGGTGCTTTTTATTGTTTCTGCATTTTCTAGTGTAGCGCTTTCTTCTTCTAATAATTTAAGTCCGTCTTTTTTAATTTCTGTTTCCTCTAATTCGTTAAATGAAAACTGAAAGTAATCCAGTTCTTTTTTAGCTTGAGTTTCTTGCTCTTTTAAATTTTTTAAAACGCCGTTTAACTTATTTAATTTCGAATACTCATTTTTATATTCTTTAAACTCATTTAAACTTCCGGCAAAAGCATCTAAAACTTCTAGCTGAAAATTAGTTTGATTTAACAATAAAGTTTGATGTTGCGAATGAATGTCGATTAGCTTTTCGGATAGTAATTTTAAGGTGTTTAAACCAACTGGAGTGTCATTTAAAAAACTACGCGATTTTCCTTCTGTGCTAATTTCTCTTCTTAGTAATATTGTTGAGTCGTAATCCAAATCGTTTTCTTCGAAAAAACTTTTTAGCTCCAAACCTTTTGTTTCAAACTCGGCTTCGATTATACATTTTTTGTTTTTATTTTGAAGTGTGGCCAAATCAGCCCTATTTCCGAGAACCAAACCAAGCGCTTCTAAAAAAATAGATTTTCCCGCGCCTGTTTCGCCAGTTATTACAGATAGTTTTCCTGGAAAAGAAACATCCATTTCGTTTATTAAGGCAAAATTGCTAATATATAACCGTTTAAGCATGTGCCAATTTCGCACAAATTGCACAGTTAAAAAAGCCCTTTTCCCACAAAATCAATGTTTATTTTCAACAGTTTTGAGGACTTCACTCAATAAGAATTGCTCTTAACTCAATATTTCATCCTTTTTTGATTTATCTAAACTTTTAACCCAACTCATTAGTTAATGCGTACGTATAAATACTAAAATACCCCAACTTATGAGACAACTCAAAATAACTAAACAAATCACAAATCGTGAAACCGCCTCGTTAGATATGTATTTGCATGATATCGGCCGGGTAGAATTAATAACGGCTGAAGAAGAAGTTATTTTAGCTCAAAAAATTAAAGCGGGCGATCAGCGTGCTTTAGATAAATTAGTGAGAGCTAATTTGCGTTTTGTGGTTTCGGTTAGTAAACAATACCAAAACCAAGGCTTAAGTTTGCCTGATTTAATTAACGAGGGCAATTTAGGTCTAATTAAAGCTGCTCAACGTTTTGATGAGACACGTGGATTTAAATTTATTTCGTACGCAGTTTGGTGGATTCGTCAAAGTATTTTACAGGCGTTAGCAGAACAAAGTCGAATAGTACGCTTGCCATTAAATAAAATTGGCGCCATTAATAAAATAAACAAAGCGCTTTCTAAAATGGAACAGGATCTTGAAAGAGAGCCCAGTTATGATGAAATAGGAGAAATTTTAGAAATGGCACCCCAAGATATACGCGACACGATGCGCAATAACAACCGCCATTTAAGTATGGATGCTCCGTTAACTTTGGGAGAAGATGGTGGAAGTATGTACGACTTAATGCAAAACGAAAGTTCGCTTAGTCCGGATAAACAATTAATTGGTGAAAGCTTACAATTAGAAATTACACGTGCTTTGTCTACATTAACTGAGAGGGAAGCAGATGTGGTAAAATTATTTTTTGGTTTAGCAGGAAAACATGCTCACTCTTTGGAAGAAATTGGCGAAAAATTTGACCTTACTCGCGAACGCGTTCGCCAAATAAAGGAAAAAGCTGTGCGTAGATTAAAGCATGGCAGTAGAAGTCGTTTATTAAAGGCCTACTTAGGATAAAGATAGTTTGTGTTGGTTTCTATTTTCATAGGGTAGTTGCCAAAAAAACCCTCTCGATTTAATATCAAGAGGGTTTTTAATTGCATTAAGGTTTATTGAACGTCGATTTTAAAAAAATAATTTATGCGGTCATTCCTCCTGTTAAAGGGTTAGCATAACTATATTCAAATTCCAATGTATTAGGTATGCTTAAAACTGGTATTTTTGAATGGTTTACAAATTGCTGTGAGTATGTTCCGCTAAATATTTGATCTAAACTAAAATCATGAGATGTCATAACCGCTACCAAATCCGCTTTTTGTTCGTTGGCAAGCTTAAGTATTGCTTTAGTAAAATTTGAATCTGTTATTATAGAGGTTTGATGTGAAATAGATTCTTGTTTCAAGAAATTTACTACCTGTTTTACGTAACTCACTACTTTTGTTTTTTCAGTTTTGTCTGAATTTTCCACATATCCTACAACATAAATCTCTGCATTAAATGTTTTTGCAAGAGTTGCAACTAAATTTACTTTTTGTCTTGAATTTAATTCTGACCGAACAGGTAATATAATTTTTTTAAACCCTTTTGCTGCAGAACGTTTCTGCACAGTAATAACCGGACATTTTGATTCGCTAACAACTCTAAATGCGTTGCTACCTGCAAAAAACTCCACCACCCCAGATACTCCATGCGTACCCATAATAATTAAATCTGTTTTCCTTTTTTTTGCGTAATCCAATATTTCCCTATGAATAACATTAAGGCTGGCTTTATAATTAATAGTTACACCTTCTTTTGTGCTCGCATCCGTTGCTATTTTTTTTAAGCTATTATTGATGTTTTTTATTTGTTTGTCATAAAAAGCATCGTTAACCGGCATTAATCCAGCATATGTTGGCGTGGCATAAACCGGTGCCACAACATGCAGTAAATCAATCTCCGCAGTAAAACACTTTGCCATAAAAATAGCTTGTCGCAATGCGTTTGATGAATGTTCTGAAAAATCAAATGGAACTAAAATTCTTTTAATTTTTGTAGCTGTTAGTTTAGGTTTTGTTCTTGATTTTTTCATAGTAATTTTTTTATGGGTATGTTATCTCAGTCAAATTTAAAATATATAAAAGAATTAAACAATGATATTTGTTTTAATCGCGATTTTTATTGGGTAATAATCAAAAAAAACCCTCTCAATTTACATCAAGAGGGTTATTAATTTATTAAATTTCAAATTTATTGAAAGATAATTTTTCCGGTTTTTAATGAGGCCTGATCGTTTTTATTAATCACTTTATAAAAATAATTTCCAACAGCAAGATTTCCTTTTTCAATATTAAAAGTTGAAGATGAAATATTAGAGTAATTCATAACTTCTCTTCCTAACTGATCATAAACCATAAAACTTAAATCGCTAACGTTTATTCCAGCAGTTTTTTCAAGTTCAATTTTAACAGTTGCAGAATTGAAGACTGGGTTTGGAGCAATTGAAACCGAACTAACTAAAACCTCTTCCTTTAAACCTGTTGGAGTCGAAATTTTTCCCCACAATTTAAAAGGCATTTCTATTTGGCTAGTTCCGTCTTTTGTACCATTCCAGCCCACTAAAGTTCCGGTAGGAACGTACTGATAAGAGTTGGTTCCGGTAGCTAATGACCCTAATACAGTAGATGGTGGATTCCATGGTCCTGATCCTAAAGACCCTGTAGCGCTCCAAACTACCCAATGAGTTCCCGGAGGAATTGTACCTGTAAGATTTGATTTTGTTTTCATGATTGGACGGTCTGTTTCTACAAATGGGCCAGCATCGTTTGGTGTACGATATATATTAGTCCAATTTGAGGTTAATAAAGCATTAACTGATTTGCTTCCAATAACAACGGTAGAACTTGGTCTACTAGAACTATCAGCACTAATATAGCAATATAAACCAGTCATAGTAGATACCGTACCTGAACCAGTTTGATAACCATAAGTTATTAAAGAATCAATATACCAGCCAGATGCAGGAACAACAATTTTAGACGCCATCCAATATCCGGTATTACGATTTTGACCTGAACCATAAAGAGTAGCTCCTAGAGATGTTTGTGTTGCAGAAACATCTTTTCCAGCAGCACCTTGCCCTGGGTGTGTAACTAACGAATATGTATTCGCTAACAAAATTGTTTGGCCAACAGCCACGCCGGTAAAGGTTATAGCTGCAATTAAAGTAAAGATTTTTTTCATAAGTAATAATTTTTAATTAATAAATAAGTGCTATACATTCAAATATACTAAAAAATAATTTAAATAAATCAAAATCACAAATTAAGAACAGAGTTACTTTTATAAATTCTTCTTATTTTTATAATCAAATTAATTGAGACATGACAACTACGAAACCAAAAAAATCACTTTTACGCAGAATCCTTAAATGGAGCGGCATTTCAATTTTATTAATTATTATATTATTAATTGCTGCGCCTTTTATTTTTAAGGATAAAATTATTGCAATTGTTAAAGAACAAGCCAACAATAATTTGAATGCTAAAGTAGATTTTGGCGAATTTGATTTAACACTTATATCTTCTTTCCCAGATTTTCGATTTAAAATTAACAACGTAAGCGTTATAGGTGTCAATGAGTTTAAAGATGATACACTCGCGTTTATCACCAACTTAAGTACAGACATTAATTTAAAGAGTGTATTAAGTGGTGGTCCGTATGGTATTAATTCCATAGTAATAGATAAGGCCCGCATTTTAGGCAAAGTTTTAAAAGACGGTAAAGCCAATTGGGATATTGCAAAACCAAGTGCAGATTCAACAGGAGCGCCAACACCAGAATCTACCGAGCCAACTAAGTTTGCTATGAAATTAAAAGAGTTTAAAATTAAAGAGGCTTACATTGTTTATGACGATCAACAAGGAGGCATGTACGCAAAACTTGATAATTTTAATTATGACTTAAACGGAGATTTTACACAAGATAATTTTGTTTTAAATAATTTATTAGATATTGCTAAAACAACTTTTAAAATGGATGGGGTTGCTTATTTAAACGAAGTACACACTCACTTAAAAGCAGATTTAGATATGGATATGCCTAAAATGAAATTTACCTTTAAGGAAAATGAGTTTAGTTTAAATGACTTGACTTTGGGCTTTGATGGTTTTGTTGAAATGCCTGATACAAACATTAAAATGGATATAAAATTTAAAGCAAACCAAACCGAGTTTAAATCTATTTTATCTTTAATTCCTAGTGTTTACTCAAAAGATTTCGCTTCCATAAAAACATCTGGTAAGTTTGCTATAGATGGTTATGCAAATGGCACGTATAACGCTTCGCAGATGCCCGCATTTGGTATTAATTTAAGCATTAAGGATGCCATGTTTAAATACCCATCGTTACCAAAATCTGTTAACAATATTAATATTGATGTAAAAGTGTTAAACCCAACGGGTGTTTTAGATGCAACAACGATTGATGTAAATAGATTTCATGTTGAGTTAGCGGGTAATCCAATTGATATTACTGCGCATGTTAAAACTCCAATATCTGATCCAGGTTTAAGAGCAGAATTAAAAGGCACAATCAATTTAGGAAGCGTAAAAGAATTTATTCCTACAGAAAAAGGCGATGATTTAAGTGGTATAATTAAGTCTGATATCAGTATTGCAGGTAATATGAGCGCCATTGATAAAAAAGAATACGATAAGTTTAAAGCTAGTGGCTCTTTAGAAATTGATAAAATGAATTACAAAACAGCCACACTTCCGTACGAAGTATTTTTAAATTCGATGATTTTAAAATTCACAACTCAATATGTTGAGTTAGCAGCCTTTGATGTTAAAATGGGAAAAAGTGATATTCAAGCAAGTGGTAAAATTGAAAACTTTATGCAATATGTTTTTAAAGATGATTTAATAAAAGGCTCGTTTGGCATTACTAGTAAATTAATGGATTTAAACGAATTAATGGGACCGGAGGCTGCTGCAACAGAATCTGCAACAGCAAGTAGTACTGCGGCTCCAACATCAACGGCTTCAACAGGTGTAGCTGCAGTGCCTGCAAATATTGATTTTAATTTAGATGCTAAAATTGGAAAAGTTATTTATACCAATTTAATTTTAGATAATATGGCCGGAAACATTGTTGTAAGAAATCAAAAGGTAGACATGACTAATTTAAGAATGAATACCATGGGTGGTGCTTTAACCATTAATGGTTTTTACGAAACATCTAACATTAAAAAACCAACTACAGGTTTAAATTTAAAAGTTGAGAATTTTGATATTCAAGAAACTTTTAAATCGTTTAATACCGTTCAAAAACTAGCGCCAGTTGGTCAGTATGCAACAGGTAAATTTACTGCAAGTTTAGAAAACTTTAATACATCCTTAAATGAAAACATGGAGCCGGATTTAAATGCTGTTAAAGCAAACGGTGTGTTTAAAACTGATAAAGTAAATGTTGGTGGTTTCCCTCCATTTATGAAATTGGGTGAAGCTTTAAAAATGGAACAATTAAAAAGTATGGATGTAAGCAACCTGCTGGTTAATTATCAAATTAAAGATGGTAGGGTTGTTATGGCACCCTTTGATACAAAAATCAGTAACATTCCAACTAACATTGAAGGAAGCACAGGCTTTGACCAAACCATAGATTACAAATGGAAAATGGTAATACCAAAGGCAATGTTTGGCGGCGCAGCAAATTCTGCACTAACAAGTTTATTAGCTCAAGGTAATGCAGCAGCGGGAACCAATGTAACTGTTGGTGAAAAAATAAATGTAACTGCTTTGTTTGGCGGAACAGTTATGAAACCAACCGTTAAAACTAGTTTAAAAGACGAAGCAAAAAGTGCTGTTTCGACAGTAACCACGCAAGCATTAAATGCTGGTATTGATAAGGCTGCCGAAGAAGCACAAAAAATATTAGAAGATGCCAAAGCACAATGCGCAAAACAAAAGGCAGAAGCACAGGTAAATGCAGATAAAACAAAAGTAGATGGTTATGCAGAAGCTGATAAATTAGTAGAGCAAGCTGGTAACCCAATTGCAAAAATTGCCGCTAAAAAAGCGGCAGAAGCTGCAAAGAAAAAAGTGGACGAAAAAGTTCAAAAAATCGTTGATGATGCGGAAGCAAAATGCCAAAAATCAATTGAAGAAGCGCAAGTAAAAGCTGCCGCAAAAGCTGCAGAAAGTAAGAAGTAAATAACCGTTATTGCGACAAAGGAGGGATCTCGTACACAGATGCTTCCTTCGTCCGCATGACAAAATAAATTAAAAACCCTCGCCAGTTTGGTGAGGGTTTTTTGTTTTTACGCACCTACTTTATTTTTTACACACATAATTCTTTAACTCAAGAGATTGTAAATTTTTACTGGCATGGTTGTTGTTAAATTCATTTAACATTTTGTTTAACAACTAAAATTCTTTGGCATGAAAAATTTACTTTTCTTTTCCGCAATGCTAATTAGCAGTTTAACTTCGCTACAAGCGCAGTTAAAGCCAACTATTAATCCAATAGTCAATGCTAATTTTAATTACATTTCTTCTTCAGAAAATATTTATACATCATTATATAGTAGTAGTTCTCCTTTACAGTATAACGACAATTTAAATGTTGTGTCGTTTATTCACAGAAAAAGTCCGACCTATATTTCATTCCCTAATAGTAATTCAGGCAGCATTGTTGCCATGATTGGAAAAAATTTTGGAACACTTTGGGATAGCACCTGTGTCTGGACAAACTCGACGCAACTTGGAAGGTACCCACAAGGCGGAATTTACAACCCAATGGGAAACACAAATTTTAATAATTCATATATTGTATCAACGGGGCCTAGTTTTGGCCCATCGGGTTGGGATGGTAATTTTTACGCAAGTAAATCCCTCAGCGGAGCAGGAACAAATACACCCGGGATTGATCAACAGTACTTATCTGATATGCTTTCATCATACCCTGCTACACAGGCGAAGCATTCTCTTTCGCGTAATAGCTTTGTTGCCACTGATGATGGCAAAGTTAGAAGTGTGGCAGGAATTTACGCTGATGTAAACGCATCAAACTCAGGCCCTAGAGGTGTTATGCTTGTTACAGGTGTATTTAATGCTGGCGCCATGGTTTGGAAAACTGATTCTTTTGTGCCAAATACTGTAGTTGATTGGTCTGGTACAAAATACATCAACACTTCGGGATACCAAGCCTGGAATGAAAGCGGCACGGTTGGATACGTTGTGATGCTTGGTGTTCTGGCAAATGCAACAGGTTCTAATAGAGCGCCTCAACCTATTATTTATAAAACAACAAATTCAGGAACAAGTTGGGCGCAAGTAAATTCAATCAATTTTAATTCCCCAATATGTAATGGTGTGAAAGCTTCCTTGAGTTCGGTAAATAATAATTCTGTATTAACTAAACCCTTCTATAGAGATAATGAAGGGATGTCTTGTGTAGTTGATATAAATAACAAATTACACATTATCGGAACCGTTAGTAGCAGTTATTCAGACCACAACGATTCGTTGTATTATGCACAACAATTTACATTAGAAAACTACAATTGGCCAATGACAAATTTTTATTATCCTTATATCTACGATTTTTTTGGTGATGGCACAACCACATGGAACGGGAACATTATTGATTCTGTTGGAACTCAAGCGCCGGGCTACTTACTGTCTTCTCCGGGTTATAATAACAATCCATGGGATGCTGATGGTAATGGCAACAAGGTTGCATCAAGCATGAGAATACAAGCGGGAAGAAGCCCAAGCGGGCAACACATTCTTTATTCATGGGCAGAATCTGATACAAACAACACGACTAACAATGCATGCTTTAATGAACTCCCAAATATAAAATTAAGAGCATGGGATGCGGTTTCAAATGAGGTTTCTGAAGAAATTGACATAACTGCTCCTTGCTCAAATCCAAGAATTCCTAACAATGCTTTTTTTCATTATATAGCTCCAACGGTTATTGCTAATTCAATACCTTCTGTTGTAACATTTAGTGTTCCTGTAACAGTCAGCAATTCATTTCCACTATCGCAGTTAACTAAAAATGATCATTTTTACTCTACAGCGGTTGTAGATTTTACAAATTATCAACCAAGTCCTCTAAGACTTGGTAATATAACCAGCACAACAAAAAGTGGTTTAAAAATAAATGAAAAACTCAATGTTTTTCCAAATCCTGCTACAAACACTGTTGTTATATCGTTTAAATCAAAAGAAATAATTACAACCAATATTTCAATTTATGATTTGAATGAAAAATTAATTAAATCGATTAATGTAAATTCAAATGATAATTTAACGGTTAACATCGAAGAATTAACCGCCGGGGTTTATTTACTAAAAATAACCACCTCTAATTCCACCTATGTAAAAAAATTAATTAAAGAATAGTCGCAATTCATCAGCAGTAAAAATGTAAAACCCTCACCAAATTGGTGAGGGTTTTTTGTTTGCCGTCAATCTTAACTTAATTTAGAGTCTACTTCTTGAATATTCTGAATAAATTTTTAGGGTTATTAAAACCGCAGGTGTAGAACGCAAATCCATTTTCGTTTAACACTTCTTTGAAAAATAATAATGTTACAATCAACAACTTACAGGGTTTTTTCACTTTAATTTTACTTTTTAAGAAATAAAGGAAAACAAAAGGTATATAATAGTATAGTCAAATGATAAAAAAGAAAATGAAAAACAAAAAGACAATAACACCATCAAAATGGTGGGGAAAAATAGAACAAAAAACAATAATGCATATCCTTATTGAGCTAATAAAAGTCATTTGGAGTGGCGCAAGAAACTTTAACACATGATAAATACTAAGATCAAGGTGCGAAATTACCCAGCTACATAAAGAGAAACTCATATAAATGTTTTGTGACAATTTCTAAACTCACAAACTACGTTGTTTAATTTTGTCAAAGAAAGAAGTATTTAGTGAAAAAGATTTATAAAAATAAAGTATAACTAAAATGAAAATTATGATCGATATATTTATATACCTTTTAGGTTTTATAATAATTATGACTTTAATCTTGGGGTTTATGAAACCAAACAAGATTAAAGCAATTACTGAATTCTTTGTTGCCGTTTTACCAAAGATTCCAATTACAAGTTTTATTAAGAGAACTAGAGAGAAAAATGAGCCATGACATCACTCCTTCACAATCTTCCTTGTTTCCGTTTTGTTTTTAGAAACCACTTTTAAAAAATAAACGCCGCTTGCAATGTTAGAGAGATCAACTTCTACTAAACCATTTGATATAGTTTCGTTCTTAGCTAATAATTGTTTACCGCTTACATCGTACAAAAATAAACCTGCATTTGTTTCTAAATTAAAAAACTTAATAGTTAGTTTATTTTCAGCTGGCTGTGGGTAAATAGTTTGTATTAAACCCGAAACGGTTTTGTCATTATTTTTTATAGCAGTAGTAATTGTGCTACAAGGCACCGAACTGCAAAATTTAGAAAGCATCCTAACGTATGCCGCATTGGTGTATATTCCCGCTTCGCTAATAGTCCACGAATTTAATGGCCAACTGTCGTTAAAATCTTTGTACGATTTTTGAATAGGTTGTCCCATTGGTGGCGTTACGTTTGTTGCACACAAAGCATTTACCGTTGGGTTTCCGCAAGAGCCCGGACAGCAAGGGTCTAAAGCATAACCCGGGTTTGGTCCCCCCGGAATATATCCTGGAGGCGGGCCGTAAGTTGACACGCCTACTTCATCCCAAAGCGCACTACCATCGTGAAACCAAGCATGATAAAATTGCGAAACAGAATTTTCTGCACCATAAATCGCCATATTACTTAAGTACGTTTTCGAGTTTGGGTTAACGCCATGCATATAATGTACAAAACCCGAAGCGGCATTTTTATAATTAGTTGCGTTAATTGCATTTAAACTATACTGGTTCATGGCTAAGAACATATTTCCCTGTTTTGATTTCGTTTGGTTACTGTTCCAAGTATAATTATTATTTGCCAGCCATGCCCTATAAGCATCTGTTTTATTAGTATAGGCTGGCAGGTTATCTACATTGTTGGTTTGGATAGAACTTGTGTAAGCATTTAAAATAGCTGTCTTTACGGCAGGTGTAGCCCCCGGAATTTTTGTGTAATACAATAAAGCATCCTGCTCAGGTCCTTCAAAAGGATAAGCAAATGTCCACATTAATAAATGCACATTAGTATAATTAGCATCAACAAATGTTTTATAAGAGGCCGTTCCTGTTAAAGCGTATAAATAAATTGCAGCGCACACTTTACGGGCGTCGCGTTCATAAACAGATATTTCCTGCTCGCCCGCAGCCAATAAACCTGCGTTATAAAATGTAACGCTTGGGTTTGCCACTGCCCAGGTGTAAGCATTTACTGCCGCAGCTTGTAAGGAGTTAGAATAGGCCGTTTGCGCAGCCGTAGTAAATTGCATTGCCGCCAGTGCAAAAATAGCAGCAGAGGTTAAAGCTGCAGAAGTATTTGCAGGCCCGTATCTTCTAAATGCTACATCGGCACTTGGCGGACTAACACCCCCACCACCAACTACGGAAAGAACCGAACCGTTAGGTTGTTGCATTTTTAAAAGCCAGTCTAACTCATATTTTATTTCATCTAAAAGATCCGGAACACCATTCCCCGTTTCCGGAATATTATAATTATCCGTCCAGATCAATGGATTTTCTTCATAAGCTAGTAACATATCTGTTAAAGTACTCCATGTAAAATTCACATACTTATTATAGTCGCCGGCATCGTGCCAGCCACCGCTTAAATTTTTTGAAGTGGAAATATTGGTGTTGTTATATAACCTACAATCAAGATCCTGTTGAGTGCCTACATGACAATTTCCATCGGCCCAGGCAACAGTAGCATTTGTGGCCAATTTTGCTGAACCGCATCGCGCGTAATAATACATACGCATGGCTTGCGTTAAAACAGGATTGTAAACACAATCGTTTATCTCAAACCGATAAGAGCCTACATTATTGGTAACATCATGGATATAATATGAACCCTGCACTGTGTAAGTAGAAAAATCGAACCACCAAACTTTATCGCCGCTTTGCGTTTGAGTGGCTCCTGCACTCCATGGTGTAATGCTAGAAGTATAAACAACAGCATCAGTTAACCAGTCGCGCACCTGGTAAGTAGCCCCCGGCGCAAAAGGTGTGCCATTATTATAGCCTGTAATTGGATTAGAAATAATTGCGATTTTTTGCGCGGTTAGTTTATATCCAAACTGGTCTGTTTTAATAAATTGAACCGTTACAGTTGGGGAAGCCACTATCAAGGAAGTCCAAAATAAAATTACTAGCGTAACATAAAACCTCTTTTTCATAAAAATATTTTTTATTGAATATTCAGAACCTTTAATTAAATTTAATACAATTTTCCGAATACAGAAAATTATATTTTAATGAATACTATTCTCAAACATTAAGCGTTATTAAATTATGATTCAAAATAAATTTACGCAACAACTCGAAGATTCTTTTAAATCAAAAGATTATAGTTTGTTTACACGCCGTTGTTTGGATTTTACGAACGACTATGTTTTACCATCCGAATTAGTAAATCAAGTTTTTGAACTCAGAAAAAACTATTTATCTATTATAGATATAAATCCAACTCAGCAAGAATTAGTAGCTAATGAAGCAGCTGTAGTTTTAGAAAAATTAAAATCGCAAGACTTTTCATTGTCGAATTCTCCAGAAAAAATTTCTGATTGTGTTTTTAAAGCTACAGATATTACAAAACAATTTCACAGCGGCCGCTCTCCTTTTAAATTACACCCAATTTCGTTTGAATTAAAAGCTGGCGAAATTACCGGCGTTGTTGGCGAAAATGGAAATGGAAAAACAACTTTATTACGAATAATATCTGGACAACTTTCCACAGACACGGGCACTATTGAATTTCCTGCTCTTGGTGCATTTTCATACAATTGGTATCAAGCCAAAAATAAATTTGCTTTTATACCTCAACGTATTCCAAAATGGCACGGAACTTTATTAGAGAATTTACTTTTCTTCGCTAGCATTCATGGTATTACAGGAGAACAAAATTTAAAACAAATAGATTATATTTTATTTCGTTTAGGGCTTGATAAATTTCGTGATTTAACTTGGAGCCAAATTTCGAGTGGTTACAGAATGCGTTTTGAATTGGCTAAGATGTTATTATGGCGTCCACACTTATTAATTCTAGATGAGCCTTTAGCCAACTTAGATATTAATGCGCAACAATTATTTTTGCAGGACTTACGTTTTTTTGCACAATCGCAAAGTAATCCTTTAGCGATTATTTTAAGCTCGCAACAACTTCACGAAATTGAAAGAATTGCTGATAATATTATTTTTATCCGTCAGGGCAAAACCATTTATAATGGCAAACAAATTGATTTTGGAATTAACAGAGCTGTAAATAATTTTGAGGTTGCCGGAACATTCTCGTTACAAGAATTACAAAACTGTTTGCCTGAAACCGGCGGTTATAAAATTGAAGATGCCGGAACGGCCTTTATTATTTCTTGTAGTGTTGATGTAAAATGGTTTGATGTTTTATCAACTATTCAAAAATGTGGTTTAGAATTAAATTATTATAGAGACATAAGTCAAAGTACTCGTCAATTATTCCATAAAGATATTTAAAATGTTTAAAAAATTTGCGCCCGGTTTTTTAAACCGATTAGACACTTACTTGCTTACTAAATATCCAATTATTTGGATTAGCAAAATTCATTATTTGTTGTGGTTTGGATTGCTGTTGTACGTAAGCTCAGCAATTATAGGTTTTTTAGTTCCAATAAATTTAACGAGCAGGGCCGACGATGGTTTGTGGTTTGTTTTATTAAGTGTATTGGCTTTTATACTTTCTTGGTTTTGGGGCTATCGTTATATTATTTTTAACAAAGAAAAAAACTTTGGCAATTTAAATTTTAGCGACGAATACAAGAATTTCCTTTTAGTGTTTTTTAGTATAGCGATATTTGCTTGGTTTGCTTCTCCATTTGTTGTGAGCTATAATACTAAAATGGCGCATCTTTTTACAGACGACGAAGTGGTACAAGATATAAATACGCTTAATGAGACCGAGCCATTTGTTCCTACAAGCTATTATTCATACGAAAACACTTATGATACTTTAAAAAAACAAACCTATTTTAATATTAATAAAATTACTTCTTACAACAACTATACACCTTGGCGTTACTTAAATGATACCGTAAATTTTCCGATGGTGTTAAGCAATTATAAACTTTTAGTTTCTTATAAACCCTCTACTGATTTTAATTTTGTGAAATCTAAAGTTGCACTGCATATTTCTATTTGTGAAAAGTATGGCGTGCATCCGAGTTTTAACGAAAACGAAATGGCTGCTATTTATATTAAAGCTCAAAAAGCTGGGTGGATGGATGTGCAAGAGATAAATTTTGGTAACGATTACTATAAAGAAGAAATGCGAATTGCTTTTAATAATTTGTTTGAAGCAAAGTTTGGAACACTGTTTCTTTGGAAAAAAGATTTTTTATGGGGAATGTTTTACTTTATTTTTTCGTTAAGTTTATTGTTGGTGTTGTTTAAATTAAATTATTGGAAACAATTTTTAATTACCATGATTGTTTTGGCTTTATACCCTTTGTTTATTTATATTTTATCACAAATATTATTTAAGCATTCATCTGCAGAAAATGCTTTTCAATGTTTTGTTTTTTTATTATTTGTTTCCTCAATAATAAGTCTATTTATTACTGCCAAAAACCAAACAATTTTTAAACCCTTTTTTAATGTTCTTAATCAATTGTTTTTTCTGCTAATTATTTTTATGCCCATGATTATTGTTAATTATTTAAGGCGTTACACTTCGGTTTTTCATAATTATACCTCGTACAATTATGGTTATGATAGCATGAAAGCCTCTGCATATGTTGAAGGTCAAGAAACGCAGGCACTTGATTATAACTACTATTTAGACCAATATTTATATAGCTATTGGCAAGAAGAATATGATTTTTGGTTTATGCTTTGCAAGTGGGTTCCAATAATACTTTTTATTATTTGTCTTCCCTTTATGAAAAAATTATTTGTTAAGCAGTTAGCGTTACCAAGAAAAACATAGAGCCACAGATTTCTCAGATAACACAGATATAAGGTTTCTGCTTTAAAAACTTCTCGTTAGTTTGCCTTCAACAAAAAAGCCTCTTTACAGAGGCTTTAAAATAAATACAACTATTTTATAATTCAAATGTCATTTCGACGACAGGAGAAATCTCTTTATAAAGATCCTTCCTTCGTCAGGATGACAAATAGTAATTAGATTTGATTTATGAATGTAATTGGTATAAATAAATTAGTGTTAATTCGTGCAATTCGTGGCTTAACTAAACCACTATCTCATCACCATCTTTATTAAAGAATTTAAATTCCATAAAACTTTGGCTTGCCATGCCTAATACTTTTATCCACTGTTTGTGCTCGAAATACCATTTCCATTGCTTGCTTTTTAAGAAACCGCCTTTGGTAATAAATGCTTCGATATATGGATGAACGTTTAAAGTAATGTGTTTTTGGTTTTGTTCCTTTAAAATAAACCGTAAAGTGTTTTCTATTTGATCAACAAACAAAATACTTGGTTGAACTTTACCTGTACCATTGCAGCTTGGGCAAGTTTCTAAAACCTCAACATTAACCTCTGGACGTAAGCGCTGGCGAGTAATTTGAATTAAACCGAATTTACTTGGAGGCAAAATATTATGCTTTGCCCTATCGCTCTTCATCTCTTCTTTTAACTTATCAAAAAGAAGCTTACGGTTCTCGGGGTTGTGCATGTCAATAAAATCAACAACAATTATTCCTCCCATATCACGTAAACGTAACTGGCGAGCAACTTCAATTGCAGATTCTATATTTACTTCTAATGCATTTTCTTCTTGGCTACTATCGCTTTTAGCACGGTTACCGCTGTTTACATCAATTACGTGTAAAGCTTCGGTATGCTCAACAACTAAATAAGCACCGCTTTTCATGTGAATGGTTTTTCCAAACAAACTCTTTATTTGTTTTTCAATTCCATAAGCATCAAAAATTGGTAGTTTACCGTTATATAGTTTTAAAATATCTAATTTATCCGGAGAAATCGTTTTTATGTAAAGTTTTAAATCTTCATAAACTTTAGTGTCGTTAACATGAATTGCATTAAAAGAAGCGTTTAAAAAATCTCTTAATATTGCGTTCGTTCTATCAACCTCGCCTAAAACTCTTAAAGGTGGATGCCCCGTTTTAAGCATATTAAAACAATCGTCCCAACGTTTTACTAAATCATTTAAATCTGCTTCTAAATCTGCTACGGGTTTATTTTCTGCAACAGTACGAACAATAACTCCAAAGTTTTTAGGCTTTATTGTTTGCATTAAATCTTTTAGTCTCTTTTTTTCATCAAAGTTTCTAAGTTTAGAAGACACCGAAATTTTATCTGAAAAAGGAATTAACACTAAGTATCTTCCTGCTAAACTAATTTCGGTAGTAATTCTAGGGCCTTTTGCACTAATAGGTTCTTTAGCAACTTGAACTAAAACATTTTGTCCTGACCTAATGATTTCATTAATTTTGCCATCTTTTTTAATTTCTGGCTCATTTTTAAAGTACATCAAATTACTAACGTTTTGCTTTCCGTTTTGGGTTTGCTCAACGTATTTTAGTAATGAATTTGCTTGGGGGCCTAAATCGAGGTAATGCAGAAAAGCATCTTTTTCGTATCCAACATCAACAAAAGCAGCATTAAGGCCAGTCATAACCTTTTTAGCTTTGCCTAAGTAAATATCGCCTACCGAAAATTTTGAATTATTCTTTTCGCGGTGTAGTTCTACTAAACGTTTATCGTGCAGTAGCGCTATAACAACTTCGTTAGGCGTGGAATTAATTATTAATTCTTGATTCACGCGCTTAATGTTTTAAATTATTATTAGTATGTGGTTATAACAAATAGTAAATAGCCGCAAGCAAATCAATTTGTTTTATGACTTGGATGCAATTATCAATTGTCTATTTATTATAATAAATAAACTAGTAAAACAGAAAGTAAATTTACTTTCTGTTTTAAAAATTTTTTACTAAAAAATAATTAGCCTGAGGCTAATTATTTTTTCTTATGACGATTTTTTCTCAAACGTTTTTTGCGTTTGTGAGTCGCCATTTTATGTCTTTTTCTTTTTTTTCCGCTTGGCATAATATTTATTTTAAATGGTTAATTTTTATTTTTTAATTGTTGTATATATTTATTTATTTCTATTCGAGCAGTTACATCTGTTGTTTTTGCCGAATATTTTTCTAACATTTCAATCGTTTTTTCAGTATCATTTTTTTGCTCGTAAGCATCTGCTAAATGCAAATAAGCTTCAATATAATTACTATCTATTTTAAGTACATTATTAAACCTACTAATTGCTTTATCTAACTGTCCGCTTTTAACCGAGAAAAAAGCAAAGGTTAATTGTAGTTTAACATTATTACTATCTATTTTTTCTATTTCCCTTAATCTTTTTATTCCCTCCATTGGATCTTCAGAACCTTCTACATAACAAGATGCTAACATTATTTTAGCGTCTACATTATTTGGCTCTAACTCTAAGCCTTTGCCAAAACAACGTGTTGCAGATTGATACAGAATAGGAATTGCTGTTTTATCTTGAACAAATTGAATGGCGTAATAATAGCGGTTACCTGCTTTAAGCCAATTAGCAGCGTTATTTTCCTTTTTTGCCAACTCCTCGGTAAAATGAGCAGCAAGATCGGGGCGTTTTAGCTTGTCCCAAAAAACTATTATACTATCTATTTCTTTTATTGATAGAAACTTGTCGTACAGTACCTTTTTATTTGGCTCTAAATTTTTTAAGGCTAAATTTAGATATACATCTAAAGTGGCGTCGCTCGAAAGGTTTTTAGATTTCCCTGAGTGATCGTGTCCATCTCCGTCGGTATGTTTAGGAGCAATTTTTGGTGCAATAAATAAAAGAACGAATAAAACCAGTGCGCAAACAATTAAAACTACATGTGTTTTTTTTACGCTCATGGTTTATTTTAATCCATGTTTTTTTGTATCGGTTCAGCAGCTTTTACATTGCGTTTTACTCTGTCAGAAAAAGTTTTTGAGGCTTTAAATGCAGGGATGTAATGCGCTGGAATTACTACAGTTGTATTTTTTGAAATGTTTCGGCCTATTTTTTCGGCGCGTCTTTTTACTACAAAGGTTCCAAAACCTCTTAAGTAAACATTTTTACCTTCTACCATGGAGTTGCGAATAGTTTTCATAAACGCTTCTACCGTGGCTTGTACAGCCATCTTTTCTATGCCTGTTTTTTCTGAAATTTCGTTAACAATATCTGCTTTGGTCATTTTACAAACTATTTAAAATCAATTAATTGTATTTTAAAACGGGCAGCAAAGATAGTATTATTATTATTAATTGAAAATTTTTTTAAAATTTAGCTGTTTTTTGTGCTACTAGGGGCTTTAAGCCTTAATTTTACCCAAATATGGAGAGTTGGTTTAGTAAGGGTTTAACAAAGTGGTACAAACAAAATAAGCGCGATTTGCCGTGGCGCTCAGAAACAGACCCATACAAAATATGGCTTTCTGAGATAATTTTACAGCAAACTCAGGTTGCTCAGGGCACAAGTTATTACTTAAAATTTATCGCAAAATACCCAAAAGCTGGTAATCTGGCATCTGCAAACGAAGATGAGGTATTAAAGCTTTGGCAGGGCTTAGGCTATTATTCGCGAGCACGCAACCTACATGCAACGGCAAAAATCATTAAAAGCAACTATGCCGGTGTTTTTCCTTCAACTTATGAAGAAATAAGGGCATTAAAAGGTATTGGTGATTACACAGCTTCAGCAATTAGCAGTTTTGCCTACAATTTACCTTTTGCCGTAGTTGATGGCAACGTTTATAGACTTTTGAGCCGTTTATTTGGGATTGACACTCCTATTGACTCTGGAGTAGGCAAAAAAGAGTTTCAAGCACTTGCAAATGAATTGTTGGATAAAAAAAATCCGGCAGAACACAATCAAGCTATTATGGAATTTGGTTCTCAATTTTGCAAACCTAACAATCCAGATTGCGAAAACTGTATTTTTAATTCGAAATGTTTGGCGTTTAAAACTAATCGCGTTAAAGAATTACCAATTAAATCCAAAAAAATAAAAATTTCCAATCGCTTTTTAAATTATGTTGTTATAGTGGATAAAAACAATAATGTGCTATTGAATAAGAGAGCGGAAAGTGACATTTGGAAAGGATTATATGAGTTCTACTTAATCGAAAGTAAAAAAGAAATTTCTATAGATAAATTATTTAAAACGCCCGAATTTAATAAAATCGCTACTTCAAAATTTAAATTATTACACTCTTCAAAAAACTACAAGCACATTTTAAGTCATCAACATTTATACGCGAAATTCTATGTTATAAAAGCCGCATCAATTATTTCTAACACACTAACAACTTCCAAAATAAACAATTTAAACAATTTTGCATTTTCCAGATTAACAGAAAAGTTTTTAAATGATTGCGATTTAAAAGAAATAGTTTAAATTTGATTAAAATATTATGCTTATGAAGAACCTATTATTTGTTGCCGCGTTATTTTTATCCTTATCAGGGTTTTCCCAAATATTTAAAGCCAAAGACGGAACAACCTTAATACACTTCTATTCTAAATCGCCATTAGAGGATATTGACGCTTCAAACAAGGGCGCAATTATTGTTTTAAATACCACTTCTGGCGATATTCAAGTAAGAGTTACCATTCAAAATTTTAAGTTTAAAAATGGCTTGATGGAAGAGCATTTTAATGAAAATTATTTAGAATCAACAAAATTCCCAAATTGCGTTTTTAAAGGTAAAATCAATGAAAAAGTGGATTTTACGAAAGATGGTGAAAATAAAGTGTCAGTAACCGGTAAAATGGAACTACACGGGGTAACAAAAGAAGTAACCCTTGATGGAATGTTAACCAAAAAAGGTTCTGAAATAATTATTGACACCAAATTTCAAATTAAAGTTGCCGATTATGATATTAAAGTTCCATCCCTTTATGTAAAAAATATTGCAGAAATTGTTGATGTGACATTAACCAGCACACTTGAGCCATTTGTAAAAAAATAATTCCACTTCCATTATGATTACTTTAAAAAACTCACTTTTTATTCTGGCGCTAGCCCTTTATTCTGGCGCATGTTTTTCACAAGATGATCTTTTAGACTTAGTTACTGAGAATAAAGATGAACCTGTTCAAAAAGTTTATGCAACGTTTAAAACAATGCGTATTGGTAATGCACAAACCATTGAAACTGTAAAAAAGAAGCATTTGGACTTTAGAACTAGTCATCGTTTTGGCAACATATATAACGCAGACCTTCCTAACCCAATTAATACAACTGGGCAAACTTTTTTAGGTTTTGAAGGCGCAAATGATATTAGATTTAGTTTTGATTACGGTGTTACCGACGACATTACCATAGGAATTGGTAGAAGCAGAATGAATCATATTGTTGACGGAAGTTTAAAGTGGAAAATATTAAAACAAACCGCAAACTTTAGTATGCCAATATCGCTAGCCTTTTTCTCAAGCACTGGTTATACTCATGATTTACCCTCAACAATTTATAGTGGCATTGTTAAAGATTTTGAAACAAACGAACTTCACCGTTTAAATTATTTTAATCAACTTATTATTGCCAGTAAAATTAATAATTGGTTGTCGTTAGAAATTTTACCTAGTTACATGCACCGTAATTTTATTAAAGAAAAATTAAATACCAATAACGGTTCTTATGATGTTAATGGTTTTATTAGTATTGGTTTTGGTGGTCGAATTAAATTAACTAAGCGCTTAAGTTTTATTGGTGATTACTTTTATAACGTTACTCCTTTTTATCAGAATAATATTAAAGCATTTAATCCTTTGGCTTTAGGTTTTGAAATTGAAACAGGTGGGCATGTTTTTAGTTTGTTTTTTACAAACGCTGGCGGTTTAATCGAAAACAATTTTATTCCATACACAACCGATAGTTGGGCTAAAGGACAAGTTAAGTTTGGTTTCTGCATCTCACGGACATTTGCCTTATAAAAATTGGATTTAGAACTGAATAATCATCTTTTTTACAATCATCTTTTACAAAAACAACACTTAACTCCATTATTAAAAAACAACCCTTACATTGTTTGGACGTCTTTGTTTTTTCTGTTTTGTTTTGGTTTATTAGTTTTTATTAAGGTTACATCTTACTCAAAGGTTTTAAAAATCATCCAGTCCACCTTTAATTCAAATGCCTTACATGAATTAGAAAGGGAAGAAACAAAGAGCTTTAAGCTACACTCTCTTTTATTATCTCTTTTTTATTTTTTAAACATTTCGTTTCTCCTTTACAAGTTAAATTCGTTTTATAAATTTGTTTTTACCGAGCAAGACTTATTTGTTCAATTTTCATTTATTCTTTTATTGGTTTTACTTTTTGTTGGTCTAAAAAGCCTACTAAATCAATTTATATGTTTTTTAACTAATAATTATAAAACCCTATCAGATTACGGTTATAACTCATTAATAATTAGTCAAACTTTTGGCGTGTTTCTGTTTCCTTGGTTAATTTTATCTGAGCTAACGCGATTTAATTCACTCGTTTTTATTTCGGGAGCTTTTGTTGTTTTGATGCTTTCTTTCTTGTATAAATGGTATCGTGGCATAATAATTAGTCTTATAGAAGAAAGAGTAGGATTATTACAAACTTTTGCATACTTTTGCGCTCTGGAAATATTACCAGTTATTGTGTTGGTAAAGTATATTATTGAAACATTTTAAACGGCTTAGTTAATGTCAGCGAAGAAAAAGTTAGTTAAAAAAAAGTTAGTTAAAAAGCTCATTAAAAAATCAAAAGCTTCAGCTAAAAAATCTTCTTCAATCAAAAAGATTATTAAAAAAAAGCCAATCTCAAAAAAGCCTAAGCCTGTTGCAAAAAAAATTAGCAAGCCCAAAGCCGTAGTAAAAAAACCGGCTAAAAAAGCCAAAAAAATTATTGCTAAGCCTTTAATAAAAACTATTGAGAAAAAAGTTAAAGCGGTTAAAGAAAAAAAGGTTTTAGTAAATAATAATATTCAAGAAAACATAGAGAAGGCTGTTTCAACGAAACGTCCTCGCAAGTCCTCAAAAAAACCGCTCATTACCTTACCCCCACCTCCAAAAATAGAGGTAAGTACTTATCCTAAAAATAAAGTAAAAAGTGTTTTAATATCTCAACCAAAACCTTTAGATGGAGACAAAAATCCATATTTAGACCTTGGGAAAAAATATAATTTAAACATTACGTTTAGGCAATTTATAAAAATAGAAGGTTTAAACTCGCAAGATTTTAGAGCGCAACGGATTGATATTTTGGAGCACGGAGCAGTGATTTTAACAAGTCGTTTGTCTGTAGACCACTATTTTAGACTTTGTAATGAAATGCGAATTACAGTTCCTGAAAGCATGAAATATTTTTGCATCAACGAGCAAACCGCCTATTATTTGCAAAAATATATTCAATACCGTAAACGCAAAATATTTTTTGGACACGGTACAATTCTTGATTTGGTTGACGTTATTAGAAAAAATAAAGATGAAAAGTTTTTGTTACCATCTAGTGATGTGACTAAAGAACAGATTATGGATTTTTTAGATGAGCTAAAAATAACTTACACTAAAGGAATTTTCTATAAAACTGTTAGCGCAAATTTAAGTGACATAAAATCATTAAGCGAGTTTGATATGCTAGTGTTTTTTACTCCTGCAGGCATTAAGTCTCTTAAACAAAATTTTCCTGGCTTTAAACAAGGTAACACTCGCATTGCAGCTTTTGGTCATGCAGCCGCTTTATTAATGAAAGATTTGGGTTTCAGATTAGATGTTTTTGCGCCAAACCCTCAAAATCCAAGTATGTCTGGCGCTATTGACTCTTATTTAAAAGAAGCCAACAAAAGATAATTTTATTTGCTAATGGCTAATTCTATTCTTTTAAGATGGTTTATTATGGCCGATTCTATCAAGCTATAGTCTTCGCTTTTCTTTCCTACAAATAAAAACGATAAAATAATTTTTTTGTTGTTTGAGCTAAGTACTTCATAAAAAGATGCTTTATTTAATCTATACGCTTCACGCATTCTTCGTTTTAGTTTATTTCTGTCGTGGGCTCTTTTAAATGCTCTTTTAGGCACAACAAACATGGCCTGGCAAGGGTTAACGTATCCAACGTCTGTCTCTAAATAAATTAACTTTAAAGGAAAAGATATTGCATTATTGCCTTTTAAGAACAATAAATCAATCTGCTTTTTACTACACAAACGCTCCTGTTTATTAAAATTTTTTTCGATTTGTTATTTCTGTTTTTAAATTACTTTCGCCCAAATTAGCCTTCTTTTCATAAAATATGAGTACCTCTAATTCAATTGTTTGATTGGTAAAGATAATTTTTTACTTTTACACACATAAACAAAAAAATTAATTATGGGAAAAGGTGATAAAAGAACTAAACGTGGCAAAATTCATATTGGTTCGACAGGCGTTGTTCGCCAAAAAAAGAAAAAAACTGTAACAAAAACAGCAACTAAGGCAGCGCCGAAAAAAGCAGCAGCTAAAAAAGCAGCGCCGAAAAAAGCAGCAAAAAAGGCTGAATAAAAAATTATAAAACAAAAGAGCCGTCAAATATTTGACGGCTCTTTTGTTTTAACTATCGCCCAACAAAAAATTATTTTTTTAATTAGTCTCATTCTAACGAAAGAAACAGTTATTGATGAACATTTCTGACTTCAATAAAAAAGCCCAAATCCAAAAAAAGGATAATCAGAATTTCTATAAAAGATTAACAAATCGTTCACCAAAAAATTTAGATAATTTATTTCATGAGGCGCACCAAACAGTATTTGAAAAAATCGACTGTTTAGCCTGCGCTAACTGCTGCAAAACCACTTCGCCGATATTTTATCAGCGCGATATTGAAAGGGCCTCCAAAGCTCTTAAAATAAAGCCGGGAGCGTTTATTGAAAAATATTTGCGCATAGATGAAGACCAGGATTTTGTTTTACAACAAGCGCCCTGCGTTTTTTTAAATTCAGATAATTATTGTTCTATTTATAATGATAGGCCAAATGCTTGCAGAGAATATCCGCACACCAACCGAAAAAAAATGCAACAAATTTTAGACCTCACTTATAAAAACACATTGGTTTGCCCGGCTGTTTTGCAGATTACGGAGGAATTAAAAAAGAAATTAGACCTATAAAACTCAGGAAAATTTATGAAACAAGTCTTAGTCCTATTAACTATTTCCTTTTTTTTGGCCTGTTCGGTTAGCGAAAATAAAAACAGAAAAATTGATGGCTCGTTTAATATGGAAATTGGTAATAGAATTAAATTACTAAATCAAGATAGCAACCAAACTATTGGTATTAAAATTAATCCAAATGAAATTGACAGTATAGTAAATACACTGATTCTTTTATCGAAAGACATTGAAAACATAAGCGCTTCAATTAATAAATCGAATAGGTTTTTTGATACGCTAAGTGCCCAACACAAATTTAGTTCTCACGAATTTATTAAAGTAAAAAACGGCATGCATGTAGATGATATTGCTACAGCTCTAAAGCAAAATGAATTGACTTTTTTTAATTTGATCCTATTGAAAAATAATAAAAGTAGTCTTTTGTTACATTCCGCAGAGTAAAATTAGTTCTGAGATAAATATAAATAAATTTGTTTTTTGGAGAAAAGGCAATGAATAGTTTCTCCTTAATATAATTGTATATTTATGGTTCATACAGTAAACCCACATTATGCAAAAAAATCAATTTCCTTTAAATTTCAGTTTTAAAATTTCAACGCTTTCAAATGATTTTGTAGCGAAAGATGCAAGCGGAAATACAATTGCCTATGTTAGACAAAAAATGTTGAAATTAATTGATGAGATTGTTGTTTTTAATAATGAGTCGAAATCAGAAACCTTATATACTTTAAAAGCGAATAAATGGATAGATTTTTCAGCAGCATATAATTTTATGGCTGTTTCTTCGGGTCTTGAGATTGGTAAAATTGCTCGTAAAGGCTGGGCTTCTATCTGGAAAGCTCATTATGAAATCTTTGATAAGAACGCAGTAAATGATATGATTGTGCGTGAAGAAAAGCCATGGGTTAAAGTGAGCGATGCTCTTTTTAGTGAGATTCCAATCATCGGAATTTTTACAGGATATGTTTTTCATCCGTCATATATTGTTTCACGCGCGGATGGCACTCAATTAGTCCGTCTTAAAAAAGAGTCTTCGTTTTTAGGAAGACAATTTACTGTAACACAACTAGCCGATTTTAAAACTGGCGAAGAAGAACGTATTGTTCTTGGCTTAATGATGATGATTCTTTTAGAAAGAAGAAGAGGATAAGCATTTTACAAAAACGTTAGAAAATTTATCAAACTCATCAATAGCTTTTGCCGGATTTTAAAACATCTATGTTACTTTAGGCGACAATAAAAAAATTATTGTGATAATATCTTAGCGACATATTTTCCAATTATATCAAACTCCAAATTAATACTACTTCCCACTTTTAAATCCTTAAAATTAGTATGCTCATACGTGTATGGAATAATATGAACCGAAAATGTGGTGTCGGTACTTTTTACAACGGTTAAGCTTACTCCGTTAATTGTAATGCTCCCCTTTTCTACCGTAATAAAATTTTTATTTTTTTCGTGTTCAAACGCAAATTCCCAACTTCCATTTAAATCGTTAATTGCAACACATTTCCCTGTTGTATCAACATGCCCTTGCACAATATGTCCGTCAAACCTTCCGTTAGTCGGCATACAACGTTCTAAATTTACAAAATCACCAACTTTTAATTCGTTTAAATTAGTTCGTTTAAGTGTTTCGTCTATCGCTGTAACTGTATAATTATCTTCTGTAATTTTTACAACTGTTAAACATACACCATTATGAGCAACGCTTTGGTCAATTTTAAATTCGTTAGTTAAACTACAAGAAAATGTAAAATGCACATTCGAGCCATCTTTCTCAATTTTCTCAACCCTTGCAAGTGTTTCTATTATTCCTGTAAACATAAATTAAAGTTAATTCTTTTTTCGTAATTTATTCTTTCAATAAATTTTTTATTAAAGCTTCGGTATCTTCTTTAAATTTTTCGTAAGCCTTGCCTGTTGCAGGGCCACTAAAGCCTGTGTTAATTTTTACTACTTGATGTTTCTTGTTTAAAAAAAGAGTTGTAGGAAAAGCTACAATTTTATTAAGTGCAGATAATGTTTCGCTAGCTTTATCTTTGCCAACTTTTTGAGTAATCAATATATCATATTCAATATTCAATTTTTTCTTTAATCGCAGTAATTGGCTTTTTGATTTTTCAAAGCCGGTTGATTTTTCAAAAGCCAGAGCAATTATTTCTAAGCCCTCGTTTTTATATTTATTATAAACATCTGCTAAATATCTACTCTCGTCCATGCAATTAGGACACCAACTACCCATAACCTGAATTATTACGGGTTTGTTTTCAAATTTTTTATCGCTTAAACTAATTAGTTTTTTATTTAAATCGGGGAAAGAAAAGTTTAATTTTTCATCTTTGTTTTTCAAAAAAGTAATTTCATCTGCATTTGCAAGCTCAAACTTTTCGTTAAGTTTTGCTTCCCATGGTTCTTGCCAAGTTGCGCCGCTATAAAACATTCCTGATAATGTTTCGTTTTTTAATTCTGCAATAAATAAAAAAGCGTGGCTTCCATCAAAACAAGACAAGTACAATTTATTTCCGTTCTTCATTCCTTCCAAATAACGATAATCTCCGGTTTCTGTTAAAAATGTTCCTGTAACATAATCGGTTTGTTCTATATGATGAAAAATGCCAATTGCCTTAGTACTATCTTTTGTATTTGGAGAAAATGTAGTTTCCCAACGCCCTTCAAAATAAGGATTAGCTTTCCCTGGCACAAAAGGAAAACGATTTGTTTCGCCATAAGTAGCTTTAAATTTTATTTTATTATTTGCTGTTTTGTAGTTATTTATCCAAAGGCCTTCTAAATTGTCATTAACAAAAACTGTTTTAAACTCCGTATCAAAAACCGGCATTTTAAAATTTACAGAGTCTCCTTTAATAGTTATTTCATTAACAACAATCCTTTCATCTGCATTTTTAATAATAATGGTTGGCTTTTTTCCTTTGTATTTTACATCAAAATTAAAAGGCAATTCAATGCCTTTTTCTTCGTTTAAAATTAAAACTGCGCGATAACTACCTTCCTTTAGTTTTTTTGAAAACATAGTTGCACTAATTAAAATGAAAAGATATATAATTTTTGATGAGCGCATCTAAATAATTAATTTGCCAGGTTTTTTCCCTTTAGTAATTAAACATTTTGTACTATTTGGCGGCAATTATGTATTACCCTTACTCATAGCTGCTAAATTTGCGATTCTAAATAATAAACGTGCAGCAACGTTTGCGTCCCAATCATCGCCATCTGGTCCGGGAGTAACTTCATTAATATCAAATGCAATAATTTTTCGGCCGCTTTTAACTATTTTTTCTAATAAAAATAAAATTTGTTCGGTTTCAAACCCCCCAGCAACGGGAGTTCCGGTGTGTGGACATAATTTTGGGTCTAAACCATCAATATCAAAACTTAAATAAATATTTTGAGGTAATTCTGTAATAATCCTATTACAAATTCTATCCCAACTATCTCCATTATATTGCGCATATTTAATGTCGCGGTCAAAAAAAGTCTTTATTCTTCCTTTACTATTATTAATTAAATTTAATTCTTCTTCGCAATAATCGCGAATACCAACTTGCACTAGTTTTTCGACTTGCTTAATTTTTAAAGCATTAAACATGATTGAAGCGTGTGAAAATTCAAATCCCTCATATGCATCGCGTAAATCAGCGTGCGCATCTATTTGAAGTACCGCGAAACTATCAACTTTTTCAGCCAACGCCTGCATCATTCCCAATGGTGTAGAGTGATCTCCGCCAACTAAACCTATAGATTTATTCTGATTTAAAAAATGTAAGGCGCGTGATTTAACCCAATTATTTAACCATAAACATTCTTTGGTAATTTTTCGAGAGATTTCCGTTAACTCTTTGTTTTTTTCATCGGCACCATTTGCCAACGCTGTTATATAACGCTCGGCAGATTGACGTAAATCTACACTTTTGTTCTTAACTTCAAGATTTATTTCATCCATCGCGATGCCTTTCTTCCAAGCATCTTTCACTATCGGATCATATAAATCTACCTGGTAACTCGCTTCAGTTATAGCTGCAGGACCATTTGCAGTGCCTCCACCATAACTAACTGTAACTTCCCAAGGCACAGGAATTAATACAGTTTCGCATTCTTCAAGAGTGAATGGTAAGCCAAAAAGGCCATCATTTAATTGGCCAATACCATTTGAATCAAAATTTTTTATTTTATCTTCTTTAGTCATAATTTAAGGAGCAATTCTATTAATTATCCATTCGTTGTTTATTGTTTCATAGCAAATTCTATCGTGCAAACGGCTTTTTCTTCCTTGCCAAAATTCATAATAATTTGCTTTTAAAACAAAGCCTCCCCAAAAATCAGGTCGTTTAATTGATTCGGGGCTAAATTGTTTTTTTATTTCTTCAACTTTATTTTCTAACTCATTGCGAGAAACTAATTTTTGACTTTGATTACTTGCCCAAGTACCAACTTTTGAATCGTACGGTCTGTTATTATAATAAGCATCGGCTTGCTCTGCAGTACCTTTTTCAACAGTGCCTTCTATTATTATTTGTCTTTCTAATTGTGGCCAAAAAAAAGAAATAGATGCGTTGGGATTTTTTAATAATTGTTTTGCTTTTTTAGAATTATAATTGGTGTAAAAAAAATAACTGTTGTTTTGAAACTCACGTAAATAAACAATTCTTGAAGAAGGCTTTCCTTCTTGTGAAACCGTGCACAATGTCATTGCCTGCACCTCGTCAACTTTTGAATCTACAGCTTGTTGAAGCCATTTTTCAAATTGAATATCCGGGTTTTTGTTTACATCGGATTCACTTAAAGTGCCTTTTGTAAAATCTTCTCTTAATTTAGTAATGTGATTTTTTAAATCCTGCATATTGTAAATGTAAGGAGAAATTTAACTAAAGAAAAAGGTTGCGAAATTTTACAAGTTTTTTGAGAATAATTGTTTGAAATGGCTTTTTGGAGCAAATTTGAAAGTTAAAAAATTAAATTTCGTTTGCTAGCTAATTCACTTGCTTCGATAGATTGAACTTGTATGATGTCTGGTATGGTTTTTAGTAAATCAATTATTTTATATCGATAGTTATGGAGGTCTTCGCCTTTTAACAAAATAAAATAATCTGTTTTTGGAAGTTCTTTTATAAGCTTTACGCTCTCGTCAACATCAATTTCTGCAAAAAGGTCTTTTGTTTTATTTTGGTTAGTATCAGGCTCGTCAAAATTACTTGTGTTAGGTATTAGGGAATATTCTATGCCCAACGCTTCATCTAAAAAATGGTATAGGGAGAAATTAAAAAGCTTTCCGCCTTTTAAATTAAAGGGCAAGTAATCAGAGAGCACTAAATTTATTTTTAGCGCTTGGTTTACATTACTTATAACATGGTATTGATTTTCTAAACAGACAAGGCCTATTAAAACAAAGTCAAAATCTTCGTCGGTGGTATTTAAAGTGTGTTTAGCCAATTTCTTTCTGTAATTCTTCTAACGTGAGTTGCGCAGCCTTTTGCTCGGCCACTCGCTTACTAAAGTTCTCAAATTTTATATACGCTTTTTCATTTATTAAAACCTGAATAACGTATAGTTTATTTGCGCCTAGTTTTTCCTCACTTAATAATTTGTATTCTAAAACTAATTTATTTTTTTGACAATAAATTTGAAGTTGACTTTTAAAGTCGTTATCGGTATTTACTAATTCTGAAATGTCGATATGAAATTTAATAATTTTTGACGTGATAAATTTTTTCGTTTTTTCATACCCAAGATCTAGATAAACCGCTCCAATAAAGGCCTCAAAGGCATCGCCATAAGCGCTTGACTTTAGTTTTTCGTCTTTAGTAAGATTGGCTTTTAATTGTAAATTAAATCCGAATTTTAAAGAAAGTTCTTTCAAAATTTGACCATTTACAATTTTGCTTCGTAACTGAGTTAAAAAGCCCTCGTCTTTATAAGGATATATTTTAAATAAGTGTTCGGCAATAATCGCTCCTAGTACCGCATCACCTAAAAATTCAAGTCTCTCGTTGCTGATTGGCTGATTGTCTCGTTTTGCGGCCGCACTACTGTGCAAGAATGCCTGTTGGTATAAGGTTAAATTTTTTGGGGTGAAACCAATTGTTGTTTTAATCCACGTTTTAAAATTCTTATCGCTTTTAGTTTTAACAAACTTAATTTGCGATAATAACTTTTTTATAGTCAAAACTTTATGGGTTAAATTTTTTGATTACAACTGCGGCGTTGTGTCCGCCAAAACCAAACGTATTGCTGATTGCCACATTAACTACACGCTTCTGCATTTTATTTAGAGTAAGGTTTAGTTTTGGGTCTATTTCAGGGTCTGGTGTTGTATGGTTTATAGTTGGAGGAATAATATCATTTTGTACGGCTAATATAGCGGCAATACCCTCTATTGCTCCGGCTGCACCTAATAGGTGGCCGGTCATGCTTTTAGTAGAGCTAATATTTAGTTTATAGGCATTTTCTCCAAAAACATTTACGATGGCTTTTAATTCAGCCGTGTCGCCAAGCGGAGTGCTTGTGCCGTGTGTGTTAATATAATCTACCTCTGTAGGATTAATGTTTGCGTCTTTTAAGGCACGAGTCATTACTAAGTTTGCTCCTAATCCCTCTGGATGGGGAGCAGTTATGTGGTGGGCATCGGCACTCATGCCGCCGCCAATAATTTCAGCATAAATTTTTGCACCACGCGCTAAAGCATGTTCAAGTTCTTCTAAAACTATAGCTCCTGCACCTTCGCCTAAAACAAATCCATCTCTGTCTTTATCATATGGGCGTGAGGCTTTTGAAGGCTCATCGTTTCTTGTGCTCATCGCTTGACAAGCATTAAAACCGCCAATACCACTTTCGTTAATTGCAGCTTCACTTCCTCCACTTATAATGGCGTTTGCTTTGCCTAAGCGGATATAGTTAAATGCATCAATTAAAGCATTTGTAGAAGATGCGCAAGCAGAAACCGTTGTAAAATTTGGTCCTCTAAAGCCAAAACGAATTGAAATATGACCACTGCAAATATCTGCAATCATTTTTGGTATAAAAAAGGGGTTAAATCGCGGCGTTCCGTCTCCTTTTGCAAAAGCAAAAGTTTCGTTTTGGAAAGTATCTAAACCTCCAATACCGCTTCCCCAAATAACTCCGATTTCATTTTTATCAATTCCTTCTGCATCAATACCGCTATCTGCAACAGCTTGAACACTAGCAGCAATGCCATACCAAGAATAAGTATCTAATTTCCGCGCTTCTTTTTTATCAAAGTAATCATCGGTATTAAAATCTTTTACTTCGCAAGCAAATCTGGTTTTAAATTTTGATGCATCAAAACGTGTAATAGGCGCAGCTCCGCTAACTCCATTAATGAGATTAGTCCAATAGTCGTTAACATTATTGCCCAAAGGAGTTATGGCGCCAAGGCCAGTAACCACTACACGTTTTAATTGCATAAAATATAATTAGTTTTTTGCGTTTGCCTCAATATAAGCAATTGCATCTCCAACTGTTCCAATCTTTTCAGCCTGTTCGTCAGGAATAGCAATATTGAATTCTTTTTCAAATTCCATAATTAATTCAACAGTATCTAACGAATCAGCTCCTAAATCATTAGTAAAGCTAGCTGTTGGTGTTACTTCTTTCTCATCAACGCCTAATTTATCAACGATGATTGATTTTACTTTGTTTGCAATGTCTGACATTATAATTCTTTTTTAAATTTGGCACAAAAATAATTATATCGCAGTTAAAACAAAATTTAAACTCAAAAATAACTTCTTTTTTTTGATAATTTCTTAGATACTAACGTTAAAAACAGGCTAACTGATTGAGAACTAGTAATTAACAAAACCCAGTTTCTAAGAAGTTTTTTTAACGATTTGTCGTGCGTGATGATGTCTTTGATGACTTTGTCGTCTTGTGTGTCCAGTTTGCACCGTAACGTCATCTTCTTTGTCTTTGATTAAGTGGTTTGAAATAATATAAATTACCAAACTTGCCCCAACTATTCCTCCAATTACTAATAATCCTAAGATATTAAAATTTGAGACCTGGTCTCCGGCAAATTTTTGCACTTTATCCACTACTCCGGCATTCATGTTTTGAATGTTTAAAAGCAACAACCCAACTAAGGTCGCAAAGGCTTTAAAATTTGTTGTTTTCATATGATTCGATTTTAATTGTTTCTACTTATCTAAACGTATATAACTGTATTATAGTTGGCAAGAAATGTGCCTAATTAGCGTTTTTTTTGTTTTTTTATTAAATATTTAATGCTTACATTTGTCTCCACGAAAATAAAAAGGAAAAAGAGGGGGCTATTGTCCCCTCTTTTATTGTAAAAAATTTGATTACTAAAGAAAATATTTTAATACTGATAGCCGAGCACTTGGGCAACGGGCCTATTTTTGTTACCGGTTTAAGAATTAGCTCTGACAATCAAATAAATGTTTTTTTGGATGGAGACGAGGGCGTTACAATAAAAGATTGCGTATCCCTTAGCAGACATATAGAAAAAAGTTTAGATGAACAAAAAACATATTATGCTTTAGATGTTAGCTCACATGGCGCAACAACTCCTCTAATCTTACCGAGGCAATATAAAAAACATATTGGCCGCGAGTTTGAAATAAAGTTAGAAGACGGCACTAAAACTGAAGGAAGCTTAGTTGAATTTAATGGCGACGAAATAATTTTAGAGAGCAGCGTTAGAGAAAACAAGCCTATTGGCAAAGGAAAAATTACCGTAACAAAACAACAAATAATAAAATACAATCAAATAAAAGAATCAAAAGTTAAACTCAAATTTTAAAAAGAAAAAACATGGAAGCCGTTAACCTAATTGAATCGTTTTCAGAATTTAAAGACAATAAAAACATCGATCGTGCCACATTAATGAGCATAATTGAAGATGTTTTTAGAAGTATGCTGATAAAAAAATATGGCAGCGATAAAAATTTTGACATCATCGTTAACCCCGATAAAGGTGACGTAGAAATATATAAAAATCGTAAGATTGTAGACGATGAGTTTGCCGACGATTCTTTTGATTATGATGAGAATAAACACATTAGTTTTTCTGCAGCACAAAAAATTGAACCTGATTTTGAAATTGGAGAAGATTTATCTGAAAAAGTAAAATTAGAAGACTTTGGTCGCCGTGCTGTTTTATCCGTTCGTCAAAATTTAGTTCAAAAAATTCTTGAATTAGAAAAAAGCGAAATTTATAATAAGTACAAAGAAAAGGTTGGAGATATTATTACTGCTGAAGTATATCAGGTTTGGAAAAAAGAAATTATGTTAATGGATGATGAGGGTAATGAGTTATTGTTGCCTAAAACGGAACAAATTCCTTCAGATTTTTTCAAAAAGGGAGATACCGTAAAAGCTGTTGTTTCTAAAGTTGATCTTAAAAACGGAACGCCATCTATTATTGTTTCAAGAACTTCGCCTGTGTTTTTAGAGCGTTTATTTGAAAATGAAGTTCCCGAAATTTTTGACGGTTTAATTACTATTAAAAAGATTGTTCGTGAGCCAGGTGAAAGAGCTAAAGTTGCAGTTGAATCTTATGATGATAGAATTGACCCTGTTGGAGCTTGTGTTGGAATGAAGGGTTCTCGTATTCATGGAATTGTTCGCGAGTTGAAAAATGAAAATATTGATGTAATTAATTATACTACAAATGCACAATTATTAATTCAACGTACGTTAAGTCCTGCTAAAATTACGTCTATAAAAATTGACGAAGACACTAAACGTGCTGAAGTTTTCTTAAAGCCCGACCAAATTAGTTTGGCAATTGGTAAAGGCGGTTTTAATATTAAATTAGCCGGTAAATTAACGGGTTATGAAATTGATGTGTTTAGAGATACAGATATTGATGTTGAAACAGAAGATGTAGACTTAGAAGAGTTTTCAGATGAAATTGATGCAGATATTATTGAGCAATTAAAAACAATTGGTTGCGATACTGCAAAAGCTGTTTTAGAGTTAAGTAACGAAGAGCTAGTTCGTCGTACAGGAATTGCTGAAGAAGCTATTCAAAGTGTGCGTGACGTATTAGCTTCTGAGTTTGAAGACTAACGGCTTATGAATTGACGGATGGATTTGCGAAACGCCTTATTTTTCGCGCGAAATAAAAATAAATAAAAAGAATAACTAAAATATGTCAGAAGGAGCTAAAACACTTCGATTAAGCAAAGTGGCAAAAGAATTTAACCTGTCTTTAGGAAAGATAGTGGAATTTCTTGCCTCCAAAGGCCATCAAACAGAAAGTAATCCTAACGCCAAAATAGGCGATAGCGAATACAATCTATTGCTGAAAGAATTTTCGGGCGATAAAACAGCTAGAGAAGAAGCGGAAAATGTAGCGCAAAACATTACGAAAGTAAAACGCGAAACAATTTTACTCTCTGATGTTAAGGCAAAAAAACAAAAGGAAGAAGCTGAAGCTCAAGAGTTTATGATTAAGGACCTAGCTCCTAAATCTAATACCGTTGCTCCTGAAAAAACTGAAGTGACAAAGGAGGATTCTAAAACAGAAGAATTAGAAGTTGAAAAACCGACTCTGCCTAACACTGATGGTCCAAAAGTTGTTGGTAAACTTGACTTAGATTCTATGAATCTAAAAACTAAGCCAGATAAAAAAGGAAAAAAAGAAGTAGATAAAAAAGAAGCTACAGGAAAAAAGAGTACTAAAGATCTGCCAAAAGTTGAGGAAAAAATAGAACTACCAGTTGCAAATGAGATTGAAATTCCTTCTGCAAAAGAAGAGGTTAAAGAAGAGTTTTTAGAAACTAAGTACGAAAAACTTGAGGGGCCTAAAATTTTAAGAAGTATTGAGTTGCCGGTTATTAAAGAGCAATCAAAAAAACCGGTTATTGATCCTAATGCAGATAAGAAAAAACGTAAACGAATTCGTAAAGGTGGTCTTTCTCAAGAGGAAATTAAAAAAGTTGGTAAAGAGCAGTCTGCCATAGCCCGTGAAAAAGCTAAAGAAAAATATGGCGATCCACGTGCAAAAAAACCAGTTACTACGCCTGGTAAACCTCGTCACGAACTTACTGAAGAAGAAATTCAAGCACAAATAAAAGAAACTCTTGCAAGATTAAGTGCAAAAGGAACTAAATCAAAAACATCAAAATACCGTAGAGAAAAACGTGATGATGTTCGTGAAAAAATGGCCGAAAAAGCTGTTATCGCTGAGGAAGATAGAAAAACTTTAAAGGTTGCAGAGTTTGTTAGCGCAAATCAATTAGCAACCATGATGGATGTTCAAGTAACAAAAATTATTTCTACTTGTATGTCTCTTGGTTTATTTGTTTCTATCAACCAACGTTTAGATGCTGAAACTATTTCAATAGTTGCCGAAGAATTTGGTTATAAAGTTGAGTTTGCAAGTGCAGAAGACATTGAAACTATTAAGGAAGAAGAAAAAGATTTACCTGAAGATTTAATCTCACGCCCTCCTATTGTTACTGTTATGGGTCACGTTGATCATGGTAAAACATCATTGCTTGACTTTGTTCGTGAAGCCAATGTTGTTGCTGGCGAGGCAGGTGGTATTACACAACACATTGGTGCATACAACGTAAAAATGTCCAATGGCAAAAGCATGACTTTTTTAGATACTCCCGGTCACGAAGCGTTTACTGCAATGCGTGCACGTGGAGCTAAGGTAACAGATATTGCCATTATTGTAATTGCGGCTGATGATAGTATTATGCCTCAAACCAAAGAAGCAATTAATCATGCGCAAGCTGCGGGTGTACCAATGATTTTTGCAATAAATAAAATTGATAAGCCTGGTGCCAATCCTGATAAAATTCGCGAAGCTTTATCGGTAATGAATATTTTAGTTGAAGAGTGGGGCGGTAAATATCAGTGTCAAGAAGTATCTGCTAAACTGGGAAAAAACATTGATCTACTTTTAGAAAAAGTTATTCTTGAAGCAGACATGATGGATCTTAAAGCTAACCCAAATAAAAATGCTGCTGGAAGTGTAATAGAAGCAAGTATGGAAGAGGGTCGCGGTTACGTTGCCACTATTTTAGTTCAAAACGGAACATTAAAAATTGGTGATGTAATGTTAGCCGGCTCATTTAGCGGACGTGTACGTGCTATGTTTAATGAGCGCGGACAAAAAGTTGATCATGCTGGTCCTTCTCATCCTGTTAAAGTTTTAGGATTAAGCGGTGCGCCAACAGCTGGCGATAAATTTAATGTAATGAGTGATGAGCGTGAGGCGCGTGAAATTGCAAACAAACGTTTACAGTTACAACGCGAACAAGGAATTAGAACTCATAAGCATATTACATTAGATGAAATCGGTCGTCGTTTAGCGATTGGTGATTTTAAAGAATTAAATGTTATTGTAAAAGGTGATGTGGATGGATCTATTGAAGCTTTATCAGATTCATTATTAAAATTATCTACCGAAAAAGTTGCAGTAAATATTATTCATAAATCAGTTGGAGCAATTAGTGAGAGTGATGTATTATTAGCTTCCGCTTCTAATGCAATCATTATTGGCTTCCAAGTTAGGCCAAGTACAAGCGCTCGTAAATTAGCAGAGGTTGAGGAAATTGATATTCGTTTATATTCTATTATTTATGACGCTATCAATGAAATTAAAGCGGCAATGGAAGGCATGTTGTCTCCAGAGTTTGAAGAAAAAATCGTTTGCAACATTGAAATTAGAGAAGTGTTTAATATTACAAAGGTTGGTACAATTGCCGGTTGTTATGTATTAGACGGAAAAGTAACCCGTAACACTAAGGTGCGTGTGATTCGTGAGGGTATTGTTATTCACACGGGCACGCTTGGCTCTTTAAAGCGCTTTAAAGATGATGTTAAAGAAGTTTCAGCTGGATACGAATGCGGATTGAACATTGACAAATTTGATGATATTAAAGTTGGTGACATTATTGAAGGATATGATATGATAGAAATAAAAGCGAAACTTTAATTTCTAATCATTAAAAACTTTAGAAAGTCTGCTTTAAAAGCGGACTTTTTTGTTTTCAAAAGTTTCTTACTTAAATAGAGGCGCATACTGGCACAATCTTTTTGAAAGAATATAATTAGCCATCCTTATCTATTTCTTTTTAATAATCCCTTTTAATGGCTTTTTACACTAATATTTTAAATAAAAGTTCAGCTGGAATAATCTACAAAAATTGTCAGCGAATGTTTCAGCTTTCTTGAGTATACTACTGATTATTAAATATTTATAAGTCAAAAACCATGTTTAAAGCGCTTTTAATACCTATTTATACATCATTTATACGACATCATTCCAACGAAAAAATAATGTTTATTTCGTAACTTTTTTATAAAAAGAACGTTTAAACCTTGTATATATGACAAATTTGAACGATTAAACCATCAATTCTGTCAAAAAAATAGTTGTACTATGAAATTATTAAAAGAAGAAGAGTTTAACAACCTGGCACTAAAAGGAAAAGGCAGAAGTTCGCCAATTTTTAATTCTATTGTTAATCTTAATGTTGGAGAGGCTGTTTTAATTGAAAAAAAAGATTGGAACCGTAAGGCAAGCCCGAGCACGTTAGTAAAGTATATTGAAAAAACGCACGCTTTAAAGTTTACATGTGGCGAGTTAGTAAACGGGCAAGGGTGGGCTGTAAAGCGCATAGATAAACCCACACAGGCCGAGCCTAAAAAACAACAAGCGCCAATAATTCTCAAAGAAACTGTTACGCCGATTAAAATAACAAGCGAGGAATTGTATACTGATGAAGGTCAGTTAAAATTAAAATCAGAAATAGTTATTTTTTATTTGGGTAGAATTGCCTCTTGTAAAATTGAAAAAATTGAAGACTCTCTTAAGGCGGTGATGGATCAGTTTTGGGAACAAGATAGAGCGATACTTAAAAAATTATTTCTCGAAGCAATTGATGTGCTTTCTAAATCCAACCACATCATTATTGAAAACGGAAAAACTTATATTCCTCTTAAGAGAAATTAAATCATTTCGATTAAGATAAAATTTTCTCGATTAGTTTTGTGGTTGAATACCCTTCTAAAAAAGGAATGGTTACAACTGTTCCGCCGTTTGCAATTACACTATCGTAACCAACAATTTTTTCAACTTGATAATCATCTCCTTTAACTAAAACATTTGGGCGCAAAAATTTTATTAATTCAAGAGGGGTTTGTTCATCAAATAAAACAATAGTATCAATACAAGCAAAGGCCGCTAAAACTATAGCTCTTGCAAACTCATTGTTCAAAGGCCTATTTGGCGCTTTATTCAACAACCTTACAGACTTATCAGTATTTAATCCTAAAATTAAATAATCCCCTAAATCTCTTGCCTTGGCTAAGTAGTCAACATGCCCTGGATGTATAATATCAAAACACCCATTTGTAAAAACAACTTTTTTTCCGCTCTTTTTTTCTAAATTAATAGCTTGCAAAGCAGTTTCTTTTGATACTATTTTACTTTTTAATTGTTGATGAAACGACATTTTTATTTCTATTATAAAGTGGTAAAATAACTAAACTTATTAATCCTAAAACCAATATTAAGGCAAACTGACTTGTCCAAGCAAGCCAAGGCAATGCAAAAGACGAAATTTCATCAACACCATAAGTATTAAATAATATCCAACTTATTATTGCAGGGTATGCCCCTAGCCCGCCCGGCGCAAAAATAACTCCAAAGGTTCCAAATAACAGTAGCGTTAAACATTCTGATTGCCCAAGTCGTGACGTTCCTTCTAAAGCAAAAAAACAAACATAGAGCGAATAAAAATAGCAAGCCCATATTGATAGGCTCAAAAATATAAATTGAAAAGGTTTGTCTGTTTTTGCGATTGAGCTCAACCCTTGACCCATCCCTTTAATAATGGTTCCAAGTTTTCCTTTTAAAAGAGAAGAGAACTTTTTTCTTAATAAAAAGAAAGCAACAAATGCGCCAATTAAAATTACCCCGAAAATTATTAGTTGTGTTGGACTTTCTGTAAGTCTACTTAACCAATTCATGAGTGGATCAAAAATATATTTATTTACTAAAAAACTAAGCTCATTAAATTGAATTAAAAGTGTAAGCGCAAAAATTACTAGAAATAAAATAAAATCAATAATTCGTTCTGTAATAACAGTTCCAAAAGCTACTTCAAATGGAGTATTATCATATTTAGGAGCAAGTGTACAGCGCGAAACTTCGCCCATTCTGGGAATACCATAATTAGCTAAATACCCAATCATTACATAACAATTGGCATTTACTAAATTTATTTTGTGCCCTGTGGGTTTTAATAAATAATTCCATCTATAAGCTCTCAGAAAATGGCTAAACCATGAAATTAGCAGCGAAACAACAATCCAAAAATAATCGGCTTGTTTAAAGGCATCAATAATTTTTTCTTTTTGATCATCGGTAATTGCACGCACCGAAAGCCAAATAAATAATACGCCAATGCTAAGTAAAACAATAAATTGTATTATGGATTTAGTTTTCTTAACCTTCGACACTTTATTTTAATTTATTAGTTTTAATATCAGGGAAAATAACCCATGGACGAAAACTTTTTGCTTTTTCAAAATCCATAGTTGCGTATGAAATAATAATAACAACATCGCCCAACTTAACAAGCAATGCTGCTGGTCCATTTAAACAAATAACACCGCTCCCTCTTTCGCCTTTAATAACATAAGTAATAAACCGCTCACCATTGTTTTTATTCAAAACATGCACTTGCTCATTTTCAATTAAATTTGCCGCGTCCATCAAATCCTCATCAATTGTAACGCTTCCGATATAATCTAATTCGGCCTGCGTAACACTAACGCCGTGCAGCTTAGATTTCATAACTGTAATTTCCATAGCGCTGTAAATTTAGGGTTTATTATTCATTTTTAGCAGCATTAAACCCAACAAAATCAATAACTTTACACAATTTTAAAGCTTAAAATTCGTTATACCATTTGTGAATAGACTAGTTTTCATAATAATTCTTTTTTTTATTACCCTCTATTCTTTCTCTCAAGAAAATGATGGCTTTGGTGTTCACTTACCCAAATTTTATAAGCAAAAGCTACATTTCGGGTTTACAATTGCGGGCAACTCTACAGATTTTAGAATAAATCCAAAACCAAACTCGCAATTTCCAGATACCGTTATTGGAACAACCAGATACAGAATAAGAACTGTTTATTCGCAACCAGCTCCAGGCTTTGCAATTGGTATTGTAAGTGATGCTCGTTTACATGATTATTTACGAATTCGTTTTACTCCAAGCATTAGCTTTGCTTCTCGTAAAATTGAGTATCGTTTATCAAACGTAGCGCGGGATAGTTCCAAAGTGTTTCAAAAATTAGTTGAATCTGCCTTTATTTTATTTCCACTTGAGGCAAAAATACAATCTAAAAGACTAGGTAATTTTAGCGCTTATGTTATTGGTGGAGGTGGCTATTCTCTAGACCTTGCATCAAGAAAAAAAGCCGCGGGTGTTGCCACCGGTGGACCAAACCAATTAGATGATAATGTAAAGTTAAAGCGCGACGATATTTTTTATAGTGCCGGCGCCGGTACCGATTTTTATTTAGAATACTTTAAGTTAGGTTTAGAACTAAAACTCTTAATAGGGACCAAAAATTTATTACGCCCCGAAAATAGTATTTTTACAAATAGTATTGATAAGGTGCGCTCTCGAATGGTTGTATTTACAGTTACTTTTGAGGGATAACATTATAAAACTTGAAGGATAAAATCCTTCCATAAACTATGCAAACTAAATTACAACTCAAGGTAAGTCCACAAATTGCTTTTAACGAACAACAACTAAAAGACGAAGTAAAACAACAACTTCAACTCAAAGAAGACTCAAAGCTATTTGTTAAGGTTTTAAAGCGCAGCATTGATGCCCGCTCAAGAAGCATCGAAATTAATTTAACGGTTTTAGCTTTTGTTGATGAAGAATTTACAGAAGAAAAAATTGCATTTAATTATTTAGATGTATCCTCTGCAAAAGAAACTTGCCACATTATTGGTGGTGGCCCCGCTGGTTTATTTGCGGCTTTGCGTTGTTTAGAGTTAGGCATTAAACCAATTATTATAGAGCGTGGTAAAAATATAAAAGATAGAAGAAGAGACCTAGCAATTATAAACAAAGACCAAATTGTAAACCCAGAAAGTAACTATTGCTTTGGCGAAGGTGGCGCGGGAACCTATAGTGATGGTAAACTTTACACGCGCTCTAATAAACGTGGTGATATAGATAAAATTTTAAAAACTTTAGTTTATCATGGCGCAAGCGATGAGATTTTAGTGGATGCTCATCCACATATTGGCACAAATAAATTACCTCAACTAATAGAAAAAATAAGAGAAACCATTTTAAAATTTGGCGGCGAAGTAAAGTTTAATACAAAATTAATTGATTTTAAAATTAAGGGTGATGTTATTACTTCAATTGTCACACTAAATGAAACTGGTGAAACAGAAACGCCAATTCAGAAATTAATATTGGCTACAGGTCACTCTGCTAGGGATATTTACGAGCTTTTTAACAAGAAAAATGTTTTAGTGGAAGCTAAACCATTTGCATTAGGAATAAGAGTAGAACACCCGCAGACTTTGATTGACAAAATACAATATCATTGCGGCAACCTAGAAGAGGTTGTTGCTAAAAGAGAATATTTACCAGCGGCAAGTTACAGTTTAGTGCATCAAGTAAAAGGACGAGGAGTTTATTCTTTTTGTATGTGTCCGGGCGGTATTATTGCGCCTTGTGCCACCAACCAGCAAGAGATTGTTACTAATGGCTGGAGTCCGAGTAAACGCAACAACCCTTACGCAAACAGCGGAATTGTCGTCGGTTTAGAGCTTTCAGATTTTGAGGCTTTTAAAGACTTTGGTCCGCTTGCTGGATTAGAGTTTCAAAAACAAACAGAAAAAAGTGCTTGGAGTTTTGGCGGCAAAACACAAACCGCCCCTGCTCAACGCTTACAAGATTTTGTAAATGGAAAATTTAGCTCTTCTTTGCCCGATTGCAGCTATCAACCGGGAGTAAAAAGTGTTGATCTACAACAAGTATTAGGAAAATTAATTGGCCCAACATTAAAGGAAGGCTTAAAAGCTTTTGGTGGTAAAATGCGCGGCTATATGACTAACGAGGCCATCGTCGTTGGCGTTGAGTCCCGAACCTCAACACCTGTTCGTATTCCAAGAGACAAAGAATTACTCTGTCATCCACAATTAAAAAATCTTTTTCCCTGTGGCGAAGGGGCTGGCTATGCCGGCGGAATTGTAAGTGCGGCAATGGATGGAGAAAGATGTGCATCTATGATAATGTCAAATTAATCGTCATAGAAAAATAAATACTAAATTTGTTATATATAAATTATGACACGCATTTTAACCGGCATACAAAGCACTAATGTTCCTCATTTGGGAAATATTTTAGGTGCAATTTTACCAGCAATTGAATTAAGTAAACAACCCAATAGCGAAAGTTTATTGTTTATTGCAGACTTACACACTTTAACCAGTGTAAAAGACGCTGCATTCATTAAACAAAGCACCAATGCTGTTGCGGCAACCTGGTTAGCGTTTGGAGTTGATACTAATAAAACTGTTTTTTATCGCCAAAGTCGCGTGCCCCAAGTAACCGAGCTTACCTGGTATTTAAATTGTTTTACGCCCTTTCCAATGCTCGCCAACGCCCATTCGTTTAAAGATAAAAGCGATCGTTTAAGCGATGTTAACGCGGGCTTATTTATTTACCCCGTTTTAATGGCGGCAGATATTTTATTATACGATGCGCATAAAGTACCGGTTGGAAAAGACCAGGTGCAACATTTAGAAATTACTGCAGATATTGCCCGTTCGTTTAATCATAAAGTTGGCAAAGACATTTTTGTTATTCCAGAAGCCTTAACCGATGATAAAGTGATGATAGTTCCGGGAATAGACGGACAAAAAATGAGCAAATCCTATAACAACTTTATTAATTTATTTTTACCCGAAAAAGAATTAAAAAAAGTAATAATGAGCATTGTTACCGATAGCAAGGGTTTAGAAGAGCCAAAAGACCCCGCAACAGATAATGTTTTTAAACTTTATAAATTATTAGGCAGCGAAAAACAAACCGAAGAGATGCGCCAAAATTATATTAAAGGCGGCTTTGGTTATGGTCATGCAAAAACCGCGCTGTTAGAATTAATTTTAGACACTTATAAAGAGCAGCGCCTTGCCTACGATAAACTAATGGCCAACACTTCAGTTCTTGAAAAAGAATTAGCAATAGGCGAAGCAAAAGCTTCTAAAATGGCTAACGAAAAATTAAAACAAGTAAGAGAGGTTGTTGGGTATAGTTAATCTGAGGACAAGTTATTCTTAAGTCGCGATAAGTCAAACAGATGTTTGTCGCTTAATTTAATCTTTTTGATTGTCTAAAGTGGGGTCCCTTATAAAACCTGTCTCTCATACTTTTTCTTGCCAGAAAACGCTTATCCTTTTAAAACTTATCTTTTCCCTATTTATATTTTATGATGTTTTCTTGACATGATAAAAAACATTTATAGCTTTATGCTTTGATAAAACTAAAAATTATATTCGTTTTTGTTTTCGCTTTTTTTATTTCTAAAAGTCAACAACCATCTTTTTTTACTTTAGGAGGGGATGAATTAGAGGGTACAAAAATTTATTGTTTTCATCAATCAAAGGATAAAATCCTTTACATAGCAAGTGACCAAGGCTTAATTGTTTATAATGGTTATACTTTTGAATCCGTTAAACTTGAGAACGCCCTTTCAAACGGCATTTTTGATTTAACTGAGGATTATTCTGGAAACATCTTCTTTTTTAATCTAAGTGGCCAGATTTTTAAGTATAAAGATGGCGCGTGCAACTTATATTATACAATACCAGATTCTTTGATGCAGTCTGATTTTGATATAGAAATAGATAATTTAAATCGTTTAATTATTTCATCGAAAAAAATAATTGTTGTCGAATTAAATAAAAAGCCTTTTGTATTCAAGAATAAATTTGTTAATCAAATGGGTGATGTTCATTTTTTAATTAAAGAAAAAGATAGCTCAATATCAATTTTCGGTATCCCAAATTACCTTGCCGTAAAATTAAAGAACAACCGTTTTAAGTATCAAAAATTTATATTTGATGGCGTTGATACGCTTGCTGGAGTTTCAGGATTAATATTTAATCACAAACTTTATCTTTACCTCACAAAAACCAAAGAATTATACTCACAGTCGCAAGGTAAATTGCACAAAGTAATTGATGCAAAAGAGTTGGTAAAGAACAACTCATATGCTCGATATTATACAAGTTCCGATGTTTTATGGTTGGTAAAAAATTCTAAAGGTTTATTCCAGTTCGATAAGCAACTCAAAATTAAAAACAATTCGAATTTAATTTTTGAGAATACTTTTATTTCCACTGTTTACGAAGATAGAGAGTCAAATATTTTACTAGGCACCTTTGGAAAAGGAATTCTTGTAATCCCAAACCAGAACGCTTTTAATATAAGTTTACCCGCTCAAACCAACGCCATTACAATTACCAATGCTGAGGAATTTGGTTTTTTTTATGGCACTGAAGGGGGAGTTATATATAACCAAAGTACAAATGGAGATTTGAGTGTGTTCAGAAATTCTGGTAGAAATGGCGTCGAATTTTTAAAGTATCTAGGAAACGACAAGCTATTGTATAATGATGGCAACTCTAAATTAGTGGATTTAAAAAACAAAACCGAAAAAATATTAGAGCTTGGTTCAATCAAAGATGTATTTATTCTAAATGATTCGATTTGTTATATTGCCAGCAATTATAATGGATATATATTAAATTCGAAGCGCTCATCGATACAAACCATTCCGCAATTAGAATTCAGGCTTTATTGTATAGCTTATAATAAAAATAATGCGGTACTGTACGCTGGTACATCAAGGGGTTTAGCGTTTATAATTAATAATGAAAGAATAAAGTATTTTAAATACAAAAATCAAAACGTTATTGCACAAAACATTATTTTAAAAGATAATTTGGCATATGTAGCAACCGCTAATTCCGGCGTGTTTATTTTTAAAGGCGATTCACTTATTAATCATTGGGAAATCAATCGTCCGTTTTCGGACATTACAAGTTCAAAAATTAAAAGCTATAAAAATAATTTTTATATCACTTCAAAAGAGGGCTTAAATGTTTTTGATAGGAGTGGGAAACAAATACAATTAATAAACAAATCTTCAGGTCTTAGTTCAAATACCATTATAGATTTTGAAATTATTAACGATACCATCTGGCTAATTAATAATAGAACGGTGCAGCAATTAACTTTTTCGAAATTAGATTTATCACCTGAACTACCGGTTCTTACAATTGATAAAGTTGTTGTTAATGATTCTACTTTAGCCGATACTATTTATGATTTTAATTATAAACAAAAGAAATTTTCTTTTCACTTAAAAGCAATTTCATTAAAGCACCAGAATGAAATTGTTTATCAATATCAATTAATTGGTGCGGAATCTTTTTGGCGTGAAAGCAATTATTTAGATCATATTATAGATTACAAATCCCTAGCGCCTGGCGACTATACATTTAAAACCAGATTAAAGTTTAGAAATAAATTTAGCCCAACGCTAGCATATTCTTTTGTGATTCATAAACCATTTTGGCAATCATTCTGGTTTATTATTGTTGTTTTTATTCTGGTGCTTGGGGTGATTAGTCTATTGTTTATTGCTTGGCTAAAAAGGCAAAGAGAAGAAGACAGAAAACGAAACGAATTAAATAGTTCTAAACTCACCGCCATTCAATCACAAATGAACCCGCATTTTATTTTTAATGCCCTAAACTCTATTCAAGATTTAGTTTTAAAAAAGGATGTTGAACAATCGTATGATTATATTACCAAGTTTGCAAATTTAATTCGATCAACCCTATCCAATTCTGACAAAGAGTTTATTGACTTTGAAAATGAAGTAAAACTAATAAACCTGTACTTATCTATAGAAAAAATGCGCTTTAAAACAGATTTAGAAACTTATGTAAACATTAATGATGTTGAAGGCATCCTTGTTCCACCAATGCTTATTCAGCCTTTTATTGAAAATGCATTTGTTCATGGACTTCTTCACAGAAAAGGCTCAAAAAAAATATCTATAACGTTTACTTTAGATTCAGAATTAAAATGCGTTATAGAAGATAACGGAATCGGTAGAGAAAAAGCTAAGGAAATTAAAGCAAGGCAAAAACGGAGTCATGAATCTTTTTCAAGTGAGGCAATTAAAAATCGTTTTGAAATTTTGAAACATAGCTTTGGCGGGAATTTAAATTATTACTATGATGATTTAAAAGAAAATGGTTTAGTTGTGGGTACCCGGGTAACAATTAATTTGCCGTTTAAACGCCGCTTTTAGCTATTGCTAAATTAAATGTGCTATTCATAAATTATAAATTTACTACACTAATTACTTTAATACATTTGTTTAAATGACTTCAAAAATAACTGCAATAATTGTTGACGATGAAGAAAGAGCCTTAGATGTTCTTTCAAATTTATTGCATTCGTTTTGTCCTAATGTTGAAATAATTTCCAAATTTAATAACTTGAAAGATGCCGTAGAGGTGATAAAAAGCAAAAAGCCCGACTTAGTGTTTTTAGATATAGAAATGCCTAATTATTCTGGTTATGAAATCGTCAACTTTTTTGATAAAATTAATTTCGAAATCATTTTTGTTACAGCCTACGATCAATATGCCATTAAGGCCTTTGAGTGCTCTGCTGTTGATTATTTATTAAAACCAGTAGAAATTCCTCGTCTTAAGTCTGCTATTGATAAAGTGGGTGAAAGGTTGTTAGATAAAAAACAAATTGCAAACTATTCCGTTTTGTTAGATTCCCTTAAATCAAAAAACATAAACAACATTGTGGTTACAGATAAAGGAAATCAATGTATTGTGCCTACATCAGAAATTATTGCAATAGAAGCTCAAGAAGCTTATAGTATAATTCATACAAATTTTAAAAAATATACTGTGAGCAAAAACTTAAAGCATTTTGAAAAACTTCTGATTGATAATAAGAATTTTTTTAGAGCTCATAAATCATGGCTTATTGATATAAAAGCGGTTGATAATTATAACCGCTCTACGGGCGAAATTGGTTTAAAGCATTCTATTAAAGCCAAACTTTCGAAATATCGTAAAGAAGATTTCGAAAAAGCTCTTGCTTCCTAAAAACTGTACTTTCCATTAATAAATCAAATTGTCCATTGCTAAAGCAAAACAGTTCTTCGTTGGTTAAACTGTTATTTTTGCCCAAACAAAATAAATTTTACAAAAAAATGAAACTTAAAAAAAATTATTTCGCACTATTAATATTAAGCGCAAGCATTTCTTTAAATGCACAGGATAACCAAACAGTTAAAGCCGAAAAAATGGGTGAAGGAAAGTATACACCTTACCTTACTAATCCGTCAAATGGCGCATACAATTTTGAAGGTCTTGATAAGGGAATCTGGACGGTAGAAATCAAACCATACGAGAGTGATTTAAAACAATTGAGCGTGAAAAAGTATGAGGAAGCAACAGATATGAGTACTTACTATCCAGACAACGCTGCATTTCCATGTACCTATGTTAGTGGTCGCTTACAAAGTCATAAAGCAATGGCAGGCTATAAGGGTATTAGTTTTAATAACGAAGATCGTATCGTTTTTATTGATGAGTGGGTTTATGTTTTAAATAAGTGGAAAGATAAAGATAATTATGTAATTGATAAGTGTTTAAAAAAGGGAGAGGTTAAGGGATTAAAAGTGATGAAGGCTGTAATGAGCTCAAAAAAAGACGGAGAAAAGGCTAAACACGTTGAAACACTTCAAAATTATTTAAACGATGCCTTCAAAAAACAAGCTGAAGTTCTTGCAACTGCTGAAGGAAAAAAGAAAAGTGATGATTACCAAAATGAATTAACTAAAGGAGAAAAAAGATGGGATTTAGTTCGCGATTCTATTAACGGAAAATATTGGAATTCAGAAGAAGGCAAAAAGAAACAAGCAGAAATGGCTCAGGCACAAGTTACTTTAGTAAATGACATGAAAGTTGATTTGTTAATGCATTATGGTAGCGGTGTATCTCAAAGACTTAAGCCAGGTGAAAAAACTAAATTCGCTTGTAAACATGGTGATGTTTATAGAGCAAAACTGCGCCCAAATAACACTACTCAATTTGATTCAACTGGAGAAGTGTTGTTGAAGCTTGATGGGACAGGATGCGGAAGAATCGTAAATGCATCACAAATAAAATAAAAAACTTCTTTTACAAAAAATCCGAAAATTGATATAAACAATCAATTTTCGGATTTTTTATTATGGGTATTACTACTCCACCCAACTTTTATAATACTTCCCGTCATCAATTCCCATTGCTTCTTCGGTAACCATTAAGGGTCTAAATGTATCTATCATTACCGCTAACTCTTGAGTTTCTTTATGACCAATACTGCGCTCCATGGCTCCTGGCGCCGGCCCGTGAGGAATGCCTTTTGGGTGTAGAGTAATGTGTCCTTGTTCAATATTGTTCCGACTCATAAAATCACCATCTACATAATACAATACCTCATCACTATCAATGTTACTATGGTTGTATGGTGCGGGAATAGAAAGCGGATGATAATCATATAAACGCGGAACAAAACTACACACTACAAATGTAGAAGTTTCAAAAGTTTGGTGAACCGGTGGTGGTTGGTGCAAGCGCCCTGTAATTGGTTCAAAATTATGAATAGAAAATCCCCAAGGAAAATTATAGCCATCCCAACCCACAACATCAAAAGGATGTGTTGCATAAACAAACTCGTGCATCATACCTTCTTTTTTTATCTTCACAATAAAATCACCTTTTTCATCATGCGTTTCTAAATCGGTTGGTAATTTATAATCGCGCTCACAAAACGGTGAGTGCTCTAATAGTTGTCCTTGAGAGTTTTTATAACGCTTTGGTGTGTAATAGGGCGCAAAACTTTCGCAATATAAAATTCTATTATCAGTTGTATCAAAATGCATTTGGTAAATCATTCCACGTGGAATAATTAAATAATCGCCATATTCAAATTGAATGTTACCCATAAAGGTTTTTAACGTTCCTTTTCCTTTATGAATAAAAAGCAATTCATCGGCATCTGCATTTTTATAAAAATAATCTGTTTGACTTTTTGTTGGGGCCGCTAAACCAATTGCGCAATCACCATTAATTAATAATGTTTTTCTGCTTTCTAAAAAATCTGGCGTTGGTTTTATTTCAAAACCTTTTAATAAAAGTGATTTAATGTTTTTTTGGATAGCAATTTTTGGGGCAACGGAATAACTTCGTAAAATTTCTTTTACTTGAGTTGGTCTGTGCGTATGGTATAGCAAGGAGTCCATGCCTGAAAAACCTTCTGTTCCAAAAAGTTGTTCGTAATAATAATTTCCTTTTTCGCTTTTAAAAACGGTATGTCTTTTTGCTGGAATTTTTCCAAGTTTATGATAGATAGGCATTTTTATTTAATTTAATATCCTGTTGCTTAATGCGATTATTTTCTTTTAAATACATTTTTAACCCTAGCTTTTACATGAAAGGTTGCGTTTGTTGTAACCGTAATATCAGAAAAAATAGTTTTATCGGTTACTGCTTTTACTCTTAAATTATAAGATTCGTCTTGTAAAATGTTTTTAAGATTCTCCGAAGACACTTCCATTTCAAGCTGCTTTAATCCTGTTTCTGGGATATTATATTTTGAAGCAACAAGTATTTCAGTGTTATTTGGGCTTGATAAAAAGATTTCTACAGAGTTTAAAAAATCAAAATTACTAGATGTAGGAGATTTTATTGAAAACAATAATTTAGTAAGTTTTACCTCTTCAACCAACTTAGAACTGGTGCCTTGGTTATCATATTCTGCCTCAGTATTTGTTGTTTGTTCTGGAGTAAAAATGTCAAAAGGAACCGTTAACACAGTATTATTGGCCGGAATTATAATGTCTTCAGTATACATCAAATCAAACTCTTTTAGTTTTCTGATTTTTTTGCATGAACCTATAATGCTTAACAGCAAAATAAAAACGCCTATTCCAACTAATCTTTTCATATCAATATTTATTCTAAAGATAAATTATTTTTTAGAATTTCCTTAAGGTTTGGTCTTAGTCTACTCTTATAAACAGCCAAGCATTCGGGCCCGTTTTTAATTCTGCCTTTTCTCAGTGCCCTTTGTTCTTCAATTGGTAAAGCGGCAATAGTAATACACTCGGGCGTACAACAACCACTCATTTTTTCAGCACAACTTTTGCATTGAATAAATAATAAATGACAGTCGTCATTTTTACAATTAACGTGAGTGTCACAAGGCTCATCACACTGATGACAAGTGCTTAAAACATCCGTGGTTATGCGTTCTCCAATTCGCTCGTCAAAAACAAAATTTATTCCTTTAAATTTGCTTTCTAAACCCTTTTCTTTTATCTCTTCGGCATATTTTATAATACCGCCATGTAAATGATTTACATCTTTAAATCCTTTATGTTTAAAATAGGCGCTGGCTTTTTCGCAGCGAATGCCGCCTGTACAATACATTAGCACTTTTTTATCTTCTTGTCCATGTAAATGCTCAATCACTAATGGTAATTCCTCTCTAAACGTATCAGCATCCGGACAAAAAGCGCCTTCAAATCTTCCCACTTCGCTTTCATAATGATTGCGCATATCAATTACAATGGTGTTGGGATCTTCTAAGGCCTTATTAAATTCAATCGCGTCTAAATATTTTCCAGTTTTTGAAGGGTCAAAGTCAGGGTCTTCTATGCCATCTGCAACAACCTTTTCTTTTACTTTAATTACTAATTTGTAAAAAGATTTTCCGTTACCATCCACAGCGTGTTTAATAGGCACCTCTTTAAAATAAATTATGCTGTTTAGATTTTCCACGAAGCTATCCCAGTTTTTCTCGGGTACACTCATTTGCGCGTTAATCCCTTCCTTAGCAATATAGATTCTGCCAAAGCAGCCCCATTCGCTCCAGGTTTTAAAAAGTTGGTCTCTTAATTCTTGTGGATTAGAAATATTAACATATCGGTAAAACGATATTGTTTTTCGCTCGATGTTTTCTTCTTTTAAACGCTGTTTTAAAACGTCTTTGTTTTCACGATTCGCTAATATTGCCATAACGATAAAAATAATTGCAGTTTATATTATCATTTTGTAGTATAAATTTTGTGTTTACACTTTGTACAGCGTACATTGTGTCGAATTTCAAAAATTATAATTACGTTTGTAAAGGTACAAAATTGTTTGCTAACAAATAACTGATTCTAATCATGTCAACTAAGAACGAAAAAGTATTAATCATTGGTGCCGGCGGGCAAATTGGGCTTGAATTAACAGCCGAATTATCTAAAATTTACGGACATAAAAATGTTATTCCTTCTGATTTAAAAGAACCAGCAGTTACAACAGAAAATACTTTCGAAAAATTAGATGCCTTAGATGGTAAAGCGCTTTTTGAAATTGTAAAAAAACATGGCATTACACACGTTTATCATTTAGCGGCAATGCTTTCTGCAACAGGCGAACAACATCCGATGTTTGCGTGGAAATTAAACATGGAAAGTTTATTTCATGTTTTAGATTTAGGAAAAGAAAAACACATTAAACAAATTTACTGGCCAAGTTCTATCGCCGTATTTGGACCAACTACACCACAAGAAAACACGCCACAGTACACGGTTATGGAGCCTTCAACAATTTACGGCATTAGTAAACAAGCCGGAGAGCGTTGGTGCGAATGGTACTTTAAAAAGCATGGGGTTGATACAAGAAGTATTCGTTACCCAGGTTTAATTGGTTGGAAAAGCGCGCCGGGCGGTGGAACTACAGATTACGCTGTACATATTTTTCATGAAGCTTTAAAAACTGGCACATATGAAAGTTTTTTAAGTGAAAATACTGCCTTACCAATGATGCACATGGAAGACGCTATACGTGCTACTTTAGAAATTATGCATGCGCCTGCCGAAAAGATAAAAATTCGTGGCGCTTATAATTTAGCGGGCATTAGTTTTAGTCCGAAACAAATTGCAGAAGAAATAAAAAAACACATTCCTGATTTTACAATTACCTATAAACCTGATTTTAGACAAGCCATTGCCGATAGTTGGCCAAAAAGCATTAACGATGCTGAGGCCAAAAAAGACTGGGGCTGGAACATACATTATGATTTACCAAAGCTTGTAGAAAATATGTTGGTGAATTTAAAAAAATAAACGCATACTTTTTAAATAAAAAACCATCTATGAACCTCATCGTAAAATTAATTTTGTTAGTTGCAATTCTTACTAATTTTAGTAGTTGCCTAAAAAAAGGAGAGGATGACCCCTTAATATCCTTTAGAACAAGAAAAGCGAGGGTAGTTGGCGATTGGGCAGTAAAAAGTGGCCTGCTGGTTTTCAGTAATATATCTGGAAATTCTTCAGACATAGAGAATGTTACAATTACCGGTAACTCTTATTCTTATGTCGGTACATCTACTTATAACAACACTTCAAATATTAATTCCTTTTCAGGTTCCTTTTCATATAAATTTAAGTTTGATAAGGATGGAAGTTTTAAGCTAACTCAATCAATTGATGGAGATTTATCTACAACAACTGGCCAGTGGAATTTTACCTCTGGTATTGGTAAATTAAAAAATAAAGAACAACTAATTTTGAATTTTTCAACTGTGGTTAATAGCTCAATCTTCAAAACATCGTATACTGGAAATAAAATTTTTATGACTTTTAATGTTCGTGAATTAAGAAATAAAAAAATGGTCATCTATAGTGAAGACACATCTGTTGGTTCAGGAACAACTAATACCACTAAAGAAGAATACACCTTAGAACAATAATACTTTTTAACCCATGAAAATGACTATAAAAAAACTTTTTTTAATTGGTTTTATATTTGGTTGCGCCTTAAAAAACGAGGCGCAATCCTTTAATCAGGGTGATATAATAGTAAACGGTAACATTGGGACTCCCCATTTGTTTAGAGGAATTGTAAAAATAGCTGCAAACAGTAATGCTTTTAAGGAAAACTTTGGCGATGTGCTTGAAATATCTTCTATTAGAGGGTTTAATCCTACCTCTGTAAAAACTGAATATGGGATTAACGAGGTTTTTGGATTGGGCATTAATTATTCGTTTTGGTCTATAAAATTTGATGTAAAAGATTATTATAATCTTCAAAACCAATCTGTAATAGTAAGGGATAGCGTAGATATTTACAAAATAAAAATAACAAGTAAATCTTTTGGAATCCGTCCGGTATTTCATTTTCCGCTTGAGAATGCAAAAAATGATTTTTATCTTGGATTAGGACTTGGTTTAACAAAAAACAAATTAAACATAGCTTTTAGCAGCACAGATGCTGGTAGATTTGCAAAACAATTTAAGAGGGACCTAGAATATGATCTTTCCCTACCAGGAGGTTTTTATTTTGCACCGAGTATTGGTTATAGGCGCTATTTCAATCCTTACTTTGGATTAAATTTTGAGCTTGGTTACGAAAAAGGAGCTATCGTTCAAGCAGGCTTGGTTGTAAAATTCAATACAAAAAAAGCTAATCGCGAAAAGGAAAATAAAAATTAAACTTTTTCTGTTACAATATTAGCATTAAGAATCGCTACTTGTTGGGCAACGTTTTGTGCTAATTCTATAAAAGCTAAAGCTTGTGGCGTATTTTCTTGCATCACCGCTGGGCGCCCGGCATCTGCGGCTTCGCGAACACTTTGTATTAATGGTAATTGCGCTAATAAAGGCATTTGTAATTCTTCGGCCAAATCTTTAACGCCGTCTTTTCCAAAAATATAATATTTATTATTTGGTAATTCTTCTGGTGTAAACCAAGCCATATTTTCTACCAAACCTAATATTGGCACATTTAGGGCAGGCAATTGAAATAAAGCTATTCCTTTGCGCGCATCAGAAATTGCAACCGATTGAGGTGTGCAAACAATTACTGCTCCTGTTAAAGGAACTTGGCTACATAAACTTATTTGTATGTCACCAGTACCTGGAGGTAAATCAACAATTAAATAATCTAATTCTCCCCAAACTGTATCGTAAAATAATTGTGATAACGCTTTGCTAGCCATTGGTCCACGCAAAGCAACTACTTGCCCTGGACCCGCCAAAAAACCAACTGAATTTATTTTTACACCATAACTTTCTACTGGCGCCATTTTTTTTTGTCCGTTAAACTCTCCCGGACCAGGAGCATCGCGTTCAACGCCAAACATGATGTGTTGCGATGGACCATAAATATCTGCGTCAACTAATCCTACTTTTGCTCCTTGACGAGCAAGACCAAGCGCTAAATTAGCAGCAACAGTACTTTTTCCAACCCCTCCTTTTCCACTGGCAACTGCAATAATATTTTTTACATCCCGCAAAGTTGTATCATCTTTTTCTTTTTTTGAAGTAACGGTTGCGGTCATGTTTATTTTTACTTTTGCTTCTTTATCCACATAATGTAAAATAGCATTCATACATGCGTTATGTATCATATCCTTCATTGGACAAGCGGGAGTTGTAAGGACAACGGTAAAACCAATGTTTTTTCCATCTACCACAACATCTTTTATCATATTAAGGGTTACCAAATCTTTTTTAAGATCTGGGTCATCAACATATTTTAATGCATCTATTACTTTTTGAATTGTAATTTCCATAATTTATTTTTTAAACACCTTTATTCAATAATAAATTTATTGAGGTGCTTTTTGTGTTGTATCAACAACAGGTGCTGGGGCCGTAATACCTTCTACTTCGGCTATTGCAGATTTTATTGAGTTAGCAATTGAATCTTGAACTTCTTTGGCCCGCTTATGCATAGATTCGCGACTTTCAGCTGCTGGCCCACAAGATGTTTGCGCTAAAATAAAAACCAAACTAATAAATAAAAATATTTTTTTCATAACTAAATAATTTGTTGGCAAAGATAAGAAATAATAGCTCTGCAAGCACTGTAAAATAAAGCCGCGGATTTCGCAGTCTAATCAGATTCTTTCTTTTTTAATGTTATTCCTTAAGGCCTTAAAATTTATTTAAAATAATAAATCTGTGCGACCTGTTGTTAATATTAAACAACTATCAAAAACAGAAAGGCCTCAAAGCAATGCTTTGAGGCCAATCAGCTAACTAACTAAACACAAATATTAGTGTTGTGCTTCAGCAGCAGGTGCCGCAGCAACTGAATCAACTGGAGCAACTTCTTCAGTAGTAACTTCGTTCATTGAAGCGCTAATAGCAGCTGCGATTGAATCAGCAACTTGTTTTGCTCTTTCTTCCATTTTAGCTTTTTCTTCAGCAGAAGGTCCACATGCTACGAAAGTTGTAGCAAATAATGCTACTGCGATAATTGTAAATACTTTTTTCATTTTAGTTTTTTTTTATTGTTGGTTAATTTCCTATTTATCCCCTTTTTTAAAAATAGTAACCCAATTAAATTGAAAATTTTAGAAATAATTTATAATCGGCTGATTATCAATTAAATAAATTTAAGATTTGAGTGGGTTACCCAAATTTTAAATCTTATTTCATAAATCTTATTTCGGTAAAGGTTACCTTTGACAAAATAATGTATTAATCTTAACAAGGCGTTTATGTCCAAAACAAAAGTGCAGTTTACCGAAAGTCAATTTATTGATGGTTTGCGCACCGGAAATAGTGAGGTATTAAGTGTTTTGTATAAAAAGTATTATAACATCGTTCTTAAATTTATTGTAAACAATAGCGGCACTCAAGAGGCGGCTCAGGATATTTATCAAGAAACAATAATTGTTTTATATGAAAATGTTCAAAAGCCAAACTTTGAATTAAATTGTCAATTGCAAACTTATATTTACTCAATTGCCAAGCGTTTATGGCTAAAACAATTGAAAAAGAACAGTAAAACTTTTTTGTTTAAAGAGGATGGAGAAAACGATTTAGTAGATGTTGGCAGTGAAATAAGTGAGCACATTGATAAAGAAGCCGATTTAGAAAAAATGAATAAAAGTCTTATTGAGCTTGGCGAACCTTGCGCCACATTAATAAAAGATTTTTACGTACAAAAATTAAGTATGGATGAAATTGCTGAAAAATTTGGTTATACAAATGCAGATAATGCAAAGAACCAGAAATATAAATGTTTACAAAGATTAAAGAAATATTTTTTTGAAATATTACCCGTTGAACAAATAGAAAGAAAATGAGACCGATAGATTTATTTGATAATTATTTAAACAAAAAATTAAACGTTAACGAGGTAATAGATTTCGAAAATCAATTACGTTCTGATGCTAACTTCGCAAAAGCTTTTGAGCAACACAAAACCCTTGTTGAAGCTTTAAATGATAATGAAAAAAGAAACTCTTTTAAAAATAAATTAAAAGCAATTCATTCTCAAGCTTTTGGTAACGACGCTAAAATTATTTCAATCAAAGAAGAAACAACTGCTAAGCGTTATGTAAAAGGTTTTGCATATGCGGCTTCAGTTGCAGTTATTGCTGTATTAAGCACTGTTGCCGTATTAAGTACTGGTGGTTATTTATTAAAACAACAAAGCAATCAAATTACTGATTTAATGCGTGAAATGATCGACTTAAAAGCCTCTAGCGAAGCGGTGAGTGTTGCAATTGTTGAAGGGATTACTAAAGGAAATCAAAAAGCTGTTTATGCGCCGGCAAATTTAGAAGGTAGTGCGTTTGCCTTAAACAACAAAGGCTATATTATTACTAGTTCACACATGATAAAAGGAGCTGATAGTGTTTTTGTACAAAACAAATCGTTAGAAAGAACTTTAACTGAAGTGGTTTTTATTAATACTAAGTTAGATATTGCCATTTTAAAAATTGTAAATTCAAATGCAACTAAGGCATGGGATGTTCCTTTTTCTTTTAACGACAAGGCAACTGATGTTGGTGAAAAAGTTTATACTTTAGGTTATCCAAGAAAAGATATGGTTTATGGCGAGGGTTCTTTAAGTTCTTTGTCTGGTTATTCGAACGATACAACTATGTATCAAATATCAATCCCTGTTAATCCAGGAAACAGCGGTGGTCCTTTATTAAACGATCAAGGAAATGTAATTGGTGTAATTAGAGGAAAAATTACTGGGGCTGAAGCTACTGGATTTGCTATTAAATCAAATGAAATATTTGGAATAATTTCTGGGTTAGCCAATGATAGCGTGAAAGCCGAATTACTTAATTTACCAAAAAAACAAACTCTAAAAACCTTAAAGAGAACAGAACAAATTAAACGCATAAATCCATACGTTTTTAATGTTTTAGTATATAAAATAGACTAGGTTAATTTAGTTCAAAAAAAATTCAGCGATTTTTTAGTTTTTTCCTTGAAAACGAGCTCGAATTATTGTTAATTTCTATCCAACACCTAACACCATATAAATCAGTTGTTTATGTAATTCTTAAAATTGAATAAACAGCTTATTAACCCCAAAATCACAAAATATTAACACCAATTGCGATTTAACAAAATATTTTCGTCTAATAAATAAAGTTATTAACAATTATATAGTTAACTTTGTAGTCCAACACACAATAATCATGTTCGAAATACTAAAACACTTTGAAACTAAGTACGGCACCCTTAAGAAAAAAGGCTTGCGCATTGAGGGTTTATCTATGATAGATCCAAAGCGTAAAAAACATGTTATTATGATTAGCAAACCGTTTATGTTTGATAATCGTCAGCTACCAAAAACTTACGAGGGCTTAGATATTAAATCCAAAATTGAAGGTGGTTTACCTAAAGAGTTTGAATTTAATAAAGACGCTTTAACAAAGGAGTACGTTTGGGCTCCAATAAAATTTGAAAAATACGTTGACCGTTGTTCTGAAGAAATTCGCAAACAATTTGGCAACCCTGATATGAGTCGTGGAGAAATGCTTGATGCTTTAGCGTTTGGTAATTTTGAAGCGCACAAAAAGAAAAGCTTACAATTGATGGCGGAAGGAAAAATACCTCCGTTTAAACTTAATTAGTGTTGTTTTCTTGTTTAAGAGATAAGTAGCAAAGTTGTCATAATTAAGGGTTAAACAATTAGTTACTTTGGTTCAAAAAAGTCGGTTGGTTACCGACTTTTTTGTTTTTATATTAATCTATTACCTGCAATAAAGTTCTAAAAGCAGTGTATTTATCTTTAAATTTTGTTGTATGTTCAGCTTGCAATTTTTGAGAAAATTCTTTCTGATATTTTTCAATATCAACCATTTCTAAAAACTTGTATTGAATGGAGTATGTGTGTCCTTCATCATCAACATACAAAACCTTCACCATTTGGTTGTCAATAAAACACCCTGTCTTCATAACATCGGGTATATGGGTTTCTTTCATCCACTTTAACCACTCGGCGTGAATTTCATCATTAAGATTTACTGTAACGTTATATATGAACATAATTAGCTCTAATATAAAAATAAATTTATAAAATATCATAACATAAAGCCAACGAAACCTTGGTATAATATTTGTATTTTTACTTTGATGAAAACAACAAACTTTGTAGATGAGCTTAGGTGGCGCGGACTACTACAAGACATGATGCCGGGAACAGAAGAACTTCTTAATAAGGAAACTGTAAGTGCATATATTGGTTTCGACCCAACAGCAGACTCTTTACACATAGGCAGCTTAACACAAATATTTACCTTGATACGTTTTCAAAAAGCGGGACACAAACCTATTGCTTTAATTGGTGGCGCAACGGGAATGGTGGGTGACCCAAGCGGAAAATCTGCCGAAAGAAACTTATTGAATGAAGAGGATTTAAATAAAAATGTTGCCGGAATAAAAAAACAACTAGAAAAATTTTTAGACTTCGATTCAAGTGAAAACAACGCTGAGCTCGTAAATAACTACGATTGGATGAAAAATTATTCATTCATCAATTTTATTAGAGACATTGGCAAACACTTAACCGTTAGTTATATGATGGCCAAAGACTCTGTAAAAAACAGGTTGGAAAGCGGGATGAGCTTTACAGAATTTAGTTATCAGTTATTACAGGCTTACGACTTTTATTATTTACACAAAAACAATAACTGTAAGTTACAAATGGGTGGTTCAGACCAATGGGGAAACATTACCAGTGGCACAGAGTTAATTCGTAGAAAAGCAAGTAGCGAAGCCTTTGGATTAACCACACAATTAATTAAAAAGGCAGATGGAACAAAGTTTGGAAAAACGGAAGGCGGAAACATTTGGCTAGACAAAACAAAAACTTCTCCTTATAAATTTTATCAATTTTGGATTAACACTTCTGATGTTGATGCCAAAAACTTTATTAAAGTATTTACATTTTTACCAAAAGAAGAAGTAGAAAATTTGATTTCAGAACATGATAAAGACCCGGGGAAACGTGTGTTACAAAAGGCGTTGGCTAAAGAGTTAACTTGTCATGTACACAGCGAAGCAGATTATAATGCCGCAATTGAAACAAGCACCGTTTTATTTAACGGCGAATTAAAAGATTTATCTGCTTTAGATGAAGCAACTTTTTTAGACGTATTTGATGGTGTGCCTCAGTTTAATATCAGTAAAAGTGAACTTGAAAGTTCGATAAATGTTTTAGAATTTCTATCAGAAAAAACACAAGTACTCCCAAGTAAAAGCGAAGCAAGAAAATTAATTCAAGGTGGTGGAATAAGTATTAATAAAGAAAAAGTTGAAACTCACGAACTAATTTTAAACCCATCATTTTTAATAAACAACAAATATATTTTAATACAAAAAGGTAAAAAAAATTATTTTCTCTGCACGGTAAACTAAATTATGGCACTTAAACATTCGCAACAACTTAAACTTTCACAAAAGTTATTGCCGCAACAAATTCTTTTAATGAAATTGTTGCAGTTGCCTACCCTTGCCTTAGAAGACAGAATTAAAGAAGAGCTTGAAGCTAATCCTGCATTAGAAGAAGATTTAAACGACTCTCCAGAAGAAGAATTATACAGTAACGAAGAAGTTGATACAACAGAAGAGGTAGAGTTTGATGAACAAGGAGAAGCTAAGGAAGACGAAAGTAAAATTATTGAGAATGATGTGGTGATGGAAGATTATATGGATGCCGAAGAATTAGATTCTTATAAGTACGAAATCTCCAACAAAGGAGCAGATGATGAAACAAGGGAGTTTGTGGTTGTTGAAGGTATTGGCTTTCAAGAACAATTAGAACAACAATTGGGATTAAAAGACATTACAGAAACAGAATATACCATTGGCGCTTATTTAATTGGTTGTTTGGATGAAGATGGTTATTTAAGAAGAGAGCTTGAATTAATTGTTGATGACTTAGCTTTTAATTATAATATTACTACAACTATTCCTGAATTAGAAAAAGCATTACTATTAATACAAAGTTTTGACCCAGCTGGCGTAGGCGCAAGAAATTTACAAGAGTGTTTGCTGATTCAATTAGATAGAAAAGCTGAAAAAACAAAAGAGGTTCTTTTAGCAAAAGACATTATTAAATATCAAATGGAGGAGTTCTCAAAAAAACATTATGATAAAATCCTAAAACGATTTCATATTGAGAGTGATGAACTAAAAGATATTGTTGATGTTATTACTCACTTAAATCCTCGTCCTGGTAATAGCGAAAGCAAAGAAAGTAATTTTACTGCTGTTATTCCTGATTTTATTATTACGGTGAATGATGGTATTCCTGAATTAAGCATTAACGGCAGAAATTTGCCTGACCTTAAAATTAGTAGAGATTATTTTGAAATGCTAAAAGAGTATTCGAAAAATAAAGATAAATCTGCAAAAGAAGCAACTGGTTTTATTAAAAGTAAAATTGAAAGTGCAGAATGGTTTATTGAAGCACTACAACAACGCCACGCCACACTTGCGCTTTGCATGCATAGTATTTTAGATTACCAACACGATTATTTTGTTACCGGCGATGAAAGCAAATTAAAGCCGATGATTTTAAAAGACATTGCTTCTCGCGTAAACCTTGATTTGTCAACAGTTTCACGCGTTGCTAACAGTAAATATGTGCAAACTCCTTATGGTACCTTTTTATTAAAAACATTTTTTAGCGAAAGCATGAGCACCGATAGCGGTGAAGAAGTTAGTAGCAGAGAGATTAAAAAAATACTACAAGATTGTATTTTAGCAGAAGATAAACAACACCCTTACACGGATGACGCGCTTTGTAATATTCTAAAAGAAAAGGGCTACAATATTGCCCGCAGAACTGTTGCTAAATACCGCGAACAGTTAGAGATTCCTGTTGGGAGAATGCGAAAAGAACTTTAGGGCAGGGACTAGCCACGAATTACACTAATTTCACAAAACTGAATTTCTTTCACTACTAGCTGAATGTCACTTCGGGTAGCTTTTTCTGTTCGAAGTTGCAAAATAAAAAAGCTCTGTAACCATTGACTACAGAGCGTTCTATCTATACCTTAGACTTTTCCGCTCTCCATCATTACGAGGAAGAATGACGAAGTAATCTCAAACACAGAAAAAATAAAACTAAGCATGAGATTGCTTCCTTGGTCGCAATAATATTGCTACTCTATCACCAATTTTGTATTGGTGGTTTTATCGCCAACTTTAATTTCAATGGTATATAAACCAGAAACTAATTTATTAATGTTTAGTTCTTCGCCTTTCGCAACTTTGTTTTTATAATAAACACGTCTTCCTTCTAAACTATAAATACTTACATCCATCAATTCGTTTGTGTTATTGTCTATTATTATTTTTCCGCTAGAAGGGTTTGGCCAAACTAAAACAGAATTATTTAAATTATTATTTTCTAAGCCTGCAAAAATTATATTTACAACACTTGTTGTTGTTGCGCTATTACAAGCATTTGAAGCTACTAAGGTGATTGTGTATTGTCCAGCAGATGTATAAGTAACAGAAGTTGGATTTGTTAATGTGCTAGTAACTGAATTTCCAAAGTTCCAAGAATAAGTTGTAGCGTTTGTGGTTGTGTTAGTTACGTTAACAACGTTTGCCGTTAGTGTATTTGTAAACGCTGCTGCAATGGTAAAATTACTGGTGTTGTTTGCTGTATCGGCGATTCCCTCGCTCATATTATAATATGTTCCGCTTGGTGTGGTTTCTAATTTTAATGTTCTTACCATGTATTTATAAATGCCCGGGTAAATCAAACAGTTGTCAGTATAAGTTGTTCCTGCAATTGGTGTAGGATTAATTTTTATATAGCTTGTGTTAGTAGCATTTTTCATATAAATATTATAGCCTACAATTGCTGTTTCTGTAGAGGCAGACCAAGAAATATTACAGTTGTTTCCAACTTTAGTGGCAACAACATTTGAAACAGGAGCAACAATATCGTTACGTAATGTAGGGTCGCCCATTAATGCAATTGTTACCACATTATATAAACCATAATTTATTGGGTAAGGTGATGGAAAATAAGTTGTAGTATTATTTTGTGTAAGCTGTGTGCTATAACCAATTGTTTCGCCCATTGCCATGTGATGAAACATCCAGTTTGGACGACCTGCCCAAGCATTAGTTAATGTTTTACCTTGACATAATGGAGCGCGTAAAAAATTATTGTTAATGTCCCAATCTCCAAAATAACTTCCAAATAACATTGTAAAAACGCCTTCTAAGTTTGATGAAGCAAAATTGGCAGTTGTTCCTATTCCACTTGCGCTAGTAAAACTTCCACCACCACAACCGTAAGACCATTGATAACTGTTACCCGTCATTGTTGTAAAATAATCAGTTGTTGCAACGTTGGATGGTGTAACTAAAGGGCCAAAGTTTTTAAACCCGCTAGAAGCAAAAGATTCTCCGGGAGAAAAATATCCAAAATTATCATCAATCACTGCGCGTTTTACTGGAGAGAAAATTTTCTTACGATAATCGTGATCTTTATCTAAATAATTTTTTAATAGTTGTGTTTCTGTTGCAGTAAACGAGGTCATGCCATATAAATCAACACGGCCAACTTGTAACTCAACCGCGGTTGGAATTAGCCACTGATCAAATTTACCGTCGTTAGGTATGTTTTGTGTACGAGCAGGCGACACCGTTGTTGAGGTAACAGAAACGTCTGTCCATGTTCCATTCAATTCTCCATAATAAACGTCAGCAGGCCATGCGCCTTGATGATCTGCGTGTCCGTCTGGACCAAGATCTCCACTATATGGAACCGGTATGTGTCCAAATAAAAATAAAGCTTTCGTGTTAATTGGGTCTAAATTATAGGTGCTTAGGATTTGTGCTTTAACGGATGTAACCGCTAACGTTGTGCTTATGTAACTTTTTAATACTACCCAGCCATCTCCTTCTAAATCATCTACTAAACGGTCTAACTCTGGAGCTAATGTTGTGCTAAAAGTATTTGCAACCAACAAAATTAATTTTCCTCTGCTTTCTACAGCGGGCACTTGAATTCCTGAGTTGATATATCCATAACCAGGATAGCTTAATGTGCCAGTTATTGCTGCTCTTGTTACTCTATATTCGTAATGAGTAGCCAAAGAAACTGTGTTGTCAATATATTGCGTTTGTGTTGTTGGAATATTTGTTGCTAAACTTGTCCATGTAGAACTATTTTTTGGTTTTCTATCTACAGAATAACTTGTAGAATTCGCATTGCCAACCCAATTAAGAGTTATGGTTGGAGGAGCAACTTGAACCTTTGCCCATAACTCAACAGAACAATCTTTTGGTGTTGGGGTTTGAGCGTTTACATTGAAAAGAAATAAAAAAGAAATAGCTAAAAATAAATTTTTATTCATGGTTATATTTTTGAAAGATAAATATAACAACCAATGCTTAATACACAAATTTTAATCTGCTTAAATTGATTTAGGGTCTGCCAATCTGCTTACTGGCTGAGGGAGCTGTTAATATGCTTCTATCCGATTTTCTTACAGTCTATTATAAACTTTGTTGATTGCTTCGGTTCTTGAATTAACTTGAAGTTTCAAATAAATATTTCGTACATGTGTTCGTACAGTCTCTATGCTAACAAATAATTTATTGGCAATTTCTTTATATCGTAATCCCTTGGTAAGCAAAAGCAATATTTCTTTTTCACGTTGAGAAAGCATTTCTGGCATCTCTACATTATTAGTTATTTGTTCTCCAAAAGAACGAACCACTTTTCTTGCTATTTGGTTACTCATTGGCGAACCGCCATTGTAAACATCTACAATTGCTTCTATAATTTTTGTTGGTGTTGTCGCTTTTGTAAGATAACCAACGGCACCAGCTTTTAATGAACTAAATATTGTTTCGGCGTCATCAATAGCCGTGCACATTATAAATTCTAAATTGGGGCATTTTGGCTTTAATAATTTTAATAATTCTACGCCATTCAATTTAACTAAATTAATATCCAACAAAGCAACATTAGCTTCGATTTTAGGTATTTCAGTTAGAGCTTCTTCGCCGCTGCCATAGGCTCCAACAACTTCAAGTCCATTAGTGCCATTAACAAGAACCGACATCATTTCGCGAATGTTCTTTTGATCTTCGACAATAACTACTCGTATTTTCATAATTCTAAAACTTAAAATTAGTATTTATCTTACGTTTATTTAATACTACTATAGTAGTAAAACTTACTCAGTAATTTCATGAAGGTTAATTTTAACTTCAACAGAGCTTCCGTTTATTGTAGACTTTAAATTAAAAATTCCTTTTATCTTTTCTATACGCTGTCGCATGCTGCTTAATCCAACTCCATTTTTTTTTGAATTGTTTACATCAAATCCCGTTCCATTATCTGAAATTTTTAAATAAAGATGGTTGTTTTTTATTTTAAACTCTACTTCAACTTTGCTGCAGCCGGCGTGTTTAATGCAATTGTTTAACGCCTCTTTAAACACTAAGAAAATATTTCTACAAGCCTCCTTATTTAGTTTTGTGGAAGAGATTTCGTCGTCAAAATCAAACTTTTTTGTAATCGGCAGATCGTCTAAGTATTCGCTGCCGTATTCATAAATTCTTGCAGACAGAAAATCGAGCGTATTATTATCGCTATTAAGAGTCCAAACCAAATCTCGCATGTTTTCGATAACATTTTTTGAAATTTTTGAAATGTTTTGCATACTATCTGTTAATGTGCCAATGTTGTTTTTATTTTGTAATGAGTACTCGGAAATAAGAGAAATTTTTGAAATATCAGAACCCAACTCATCATGAATATCTTTTGCAATTCTTGCCCGCTCCTCTTCTTCCTTTTTTAAAAGTGCCAAATTCAACAGTCGGTCTTGGTTTTGTTTTTCAATTATATCTTCGATTTTTCTTTTTACATTTCTACGATAACTAAGCGTTACAAAAATTAAAAACACAAATACAAAAACAAAAATCAATATTACAATTTGAAGCTTTTTTTCTTTAATTGTTGTGGCCTGAAAACCTAATTCCGTTTCTTGTAGTTTTATTTTTCTTTCCTTATCAAGAATTTCAAAATTAGCCCGCAACTCTTTTAGTTGCAATATCTTTTCTTCGTTTAATAGCAAATCGTTTAAGGCCGAGTATTTTTTATAGTAGATAAACGCTTGCTTTAAATCTTTAATTTGTTCGTTGGCAGTTGCAATCTTAAAATAAACAAGTTTTAATGTTTCTTTGTTTTTACTAATGCTATTCAGTCTTTTTTCTGCCTCGGTTAAATAAAAACGAACTTCGTCTTTATAGGCTCCTAATTTTGCTCCAACACAAGCAAGGTTAACATTGGCTAAACAAATACCCGTTTCGTTTGTTATTTTTTGTTGTACACTTAAATCTTCAAGATAATATTTTTTAGCTTCCGCAAATGCACCAACATCCATTTTTAGGTCGCCAATTGTGTTTAAGCAAAACGCAAAACTTGCTTTGTCAGTGTAATTTTTTAAGGCGTTGTAAGAGTTTTGAAGGATAATAAATGCAGAATCTTTTTTGTTTCTTTTAAAATAGCATTTAGCGAGGTTAACATACATGTTTTGTGCAATGTAGTCGCCGTCAAATTTCTTACACAATTCAATCCCTATATGCGAATGTTTCTCTGCCTCATTAAAATCATTTAATAATATACACATTTCGCCTATAAAAAAATGTATTCGCGGATTATACTCTTTAAGGTTTTTAAAAATATCAAAGGCCTGTAAATATAGTTTAAGCGCATTTTTATATTCTCCTTGCGACTTACAACAAACTGCAATATTACTTAGGGTAACTGCGACTAGTTTTTTGTCGTTGAGTGTTAAGGACACCTTGTAAGATTTTTGGTGAAAATATTTAGCAGAATCATAATTTTGTAATGCCTCATAGGCATTTCCCAGCCCATTATAACTGTTTAATTCTGATAATACTACATTGTGTTTTTTAGCAAGTGCTAAGCATTCTTGCGCAAATGCTATTCCTCGTCTAGGTTCCAGTGTACCATATTCGTAACTTAAAGTGTAAAGGCAGTTTAGTTTTTCCTTTATGTTTTTTGTAACCAATAGGTGTTTATTTACACTGTCAAGATAATCTTTAGTGGTTGCCTGTGTTAAATTAATTTTAAATAAAAGCAGTAATGAAAAACCAAATGCAATATGTTTTATTTTAATTAACATGGAATTATTTAAGAACCAAAATAATAAATTGTTTTATTTTAGAAAAATGTATTTCAAACAACAAATTACTACTTTTTGGTGATTGATGTTTTGCTTAATCTTTAAGAGCTTTGGAAAAAAATTAATTATGAAGAAAACATTTGCATTATTTGTCCTAAGCATTTTTGCCCTTTCATTTGCCTACGCTCAAACCAATTGGGCGGCATATCCACCAAGCGCACCTTTAAATGGTTTTTGGGATATGGATACTCTAAATGGAAAGTTATATATATCAACTGGCCTAATACAAGAATATAACGGCGCTTCATACAGTGTTACGTCTAATTATAATAATAGTTCAAATACACCAAATAAAACAAAAAGCTGTGTTAGAAACATATCAGGAAAACTATATGCGGGCGCAAAAGATTTCAATTCTTCGGGGCAAGGTACCATCCACTTCTTAAGTGCAAATACTTGGAGTTTACAACAAACCACAAATTTTCAATATAACGGAAGTAATAAAATTAGAGGTTTTGCTGAAATAAATTCCCAATTATATACTTGTGGCTTATTTACTTGTCCGGGTAGCACTAACTTTTACAATGTTGCAAAATGGGATGGAACAGATTGGGTAAATGTTGGTAGAAATTTTGGCCAATTTCCGGCGACAAGTGAAGTTTTTGATATGTTGACATATCAAAATAAAATATTTTTAACTGAGGGTAATGCGGTTTATTCAAATAATGGTTCAATATGGGACAGCATAGTGTCTCCCTATAATACAAACAACGTATATCCAATTGGAAGCGTAAGAGACTTACAGGTATATAATAATAGTCTTTACATTTCTGGGCTCTTAATGACGAATAGCACAACTCAATCACTCTTATTAAAATACAATGGCACAAGCGTTACATCAATACTTGCACCCGGAACATATACAGCAGTTGGAAAAATGGGAGTAGTTGGAAATAAGTTGCTATTTGTAGCTAAAAAAACAGTCGACGATAATACTTACTTAGTTAGCTACGACGGAACAAGTTTTAATGAAGTTATAAAACTGGCTGACTATGGTGATTTTACATTTTCGCCGGGAAACGAAAACTATAATTTTTCAAAAATCTTTGAATATCAAAATAACATTATTGTTGGTGGAAATTTTTCAAAAATTAATGGCCAAACAATTAGCTCCTTAGCTTATTTACCAAGCAGTGCAACATCATCCATAAAAGAAACCAAACTTGGAGTTCCAAATTTTAATATATATCCAAACCCAGCAAAATCAAAAGTTGAATTAACTTATAGCGTTGAACAAAATTTTGAATTGATTATAACTAACTTGCTTGGAAAAACGGTTAAAGAAATAGAGCCTGGAACGAAATCAATTCAACTTGATTTAAATTCTGGAATTTATTTTATTTCTATAAAAGAAAACGGGAAGTTGTTTAATACTAAAAAATTAATAATAGAATAGAAAATTAAAATGTATAATTTATGAAATCTTTAATTTCTTTTTGTGGTTGTGTGTTAATATCATTAACCAATAATGCTCAACAAACTATAACTGGCACAAGTCAAATTGGATATACGGTACAATATGCTGCAGCTACAGCTGCAACAGCAAGCATGGTTCCTATAAACACAACTGGCGCAAACGTAACTTGGAATTGCTCTGCACTTCAAAATGCAGGGCAAATTTTTACTCTATCAATAAACTCTCCAAGTGCTCAATCCTTTTTTAATGACTATCCTAGTTCAAATTACAACTTAACAGCAAGTGCATCATCAAACACTTTGGTAAATGATTTTTTTATTAGTAATACTGACAGCTTGGTTTTACTTGGTGGGCGAGTAGTTGGGCAACCATACGAAGTTTATTTTAATCCGCAACTAGTATTAAAGTTTCCCTTTAGCTTTGGAAATTCGACTATAGATAATTATTCTAAAACAAGTTACGCTTCAAATGGCAACCCAACAAGTTCTCAAACAGGATCAATAACTCTTTCTTATGAAGGCTATGGAACTTTGATTCTTCCATCTGCAACATATAGCAATGTAGCAATGCTAAAAAGAATAAGAACCAACTCCATTGGACCAACAACAACATCCTACTCGTTCTTAAAAATACCCTCTGGCGAACGTTTATTAGAATATGATAACAACGGTAGTGTAAAAGTAAACTATGCAAATTCTATTGTTACTTCTTTAGTGGAAAATTATTCCCTAAATGATTATGTAATTTATCCTACAATTGCAGAAACCAGTTTTTTTATTAAATCTGATATTACAATTGACAGTGTTAAAATGTTAAATACAAGTGGGCAATTGATTCCATTAAACATAAATATAGCAGTTGATGGATTACTTTCGGCTAGCTTCGCAACTAACCCTGGGTTATACATTATAGAAATTTCGAGTAATGCTCTTAAAAATCACGTTTATAAAAAAGTTCTAATTAAATAAAGGTTTGGGCAATGTGTTTTTGAGTAATAAATTAAAAAAATTACTCAAAAACTAGTGCGCCTCCAACCAATTATCGCCAACGCCCATTCCTACCTCTACCGGAACACTCAGAGGCAATGCATTGCGCATGTGTTTTTCAATAATTGGTTTTACAATTTCTAATTCGGGTTTGTATACATCAAACACTAATTCATCATGAACCTGCAATAACATTTTTGTTTTAAAGTTTTGTTTTTCCAAATCGTTATAGATGTTTATCATAGCCACCTTAATCATGTCGGCGGCACTACCTTGTATTGGTGCGTTAATGGCATTACGCTCTGCAAAACTGCGAACCGTTGCATTATTAGATGTAATGTCTCTCAACCAACGTTTTCTTCCCAACAAAGTTTTTACGTATCCGTTTTCTCGCGCAAAATTAATTTCGCCATCCATATATTCTTTAATGGCGGGGTATTCTTTAAAATAATTATCTATTAATTCTTTGGCTTCTCCTCGCGATATTTTTAAATTTTCAGATAAACCAAAAGCTCCTTGTCCGTATATAATGCCAAAATTTACACTCTTTGCTTTATACCGCATTTCTTTTGTTACATCGCTTTCGGCAACACCAAAAACTTTTGCAGCCGTGGCGGTGTGAATGTCTTTTCCTAATTGAAAAGCTTCACACATATTTTTATCACCACTAATACTAGCAACAATTCGTAGTTCAATTTGCGAGTAATCGGCACTCAATAAAACATGGTCTTTATCGCGAGGGATAAATGCTTTGCGTATTTGTCTGCCGCGCTCAGTTCTAATTGGAATGTTTTGTAAGTTGGGGTTATCGCTACTTAAACGGCCAGTAACCGCCACCACTTGGTTAAATGACGTGTGAATGCGATTGGTTTTTTTGTTTACTAATTCGGGCAATGTATCCACGTATGTAGATTTTAATTTTACCAATTCTCTATAATCCAAAATTTTAGACACAATTGGGTGAACGCCTTCAAGTTTGCTTAAAACTTCCTCGCCAGTTGCATATTGTCCTGTTTTTGTTTTCTTAGGCTTTTCAACAATTTTTAAATATTCAAACAATATTTCGCCAACTTGTTTGGGTGACGAAACATTAAATTTTGTTCCTGCAAAATCCTGTATTTCTTTTTCTACGATGGCAATATCTGTTTGTAATTCTGTCGAAAAATTTCTTAATACATTTACATCTAAATTAATTCCCTCGCGCTCAATGTTGGCTAAAACTTTAATAAGTGGCACCTCAACTTCATTAAATAATTTTTCTACTTCATTGTCTTTTAACAAAGGCGCAAAATGATTTTTTAATTGAATGGTTACATCCGCATCTTCTGCCGCATAATCTTTGATTAAGTTTAAATCAACATCCCGCATACTTAACTGGTCTTTCCCTTTTTTTCCAATTAAGGTTGAAATACTAACCGGTGAATAATTTAAATAGGTTTGAGCCAATATGTCCATACCGTGTCGCATATCGGGCATTATTAAAAAATGTGCCACCATGGTATCAAACAATTTGTTTTTTATTTCAATATTGTAATTAAGCAATATTTGATAATCGTATTTTATATTTTGCCCAATCATTATTTTTGTTGGGTCTTCGAAAATTTGTAAAAATGGTTTTAATTGTTCTAACGCTTCGTTTTTGTTTTCAGAAATAGGAACATAATAAGCGTGATGTTCTTTAACAGAGAAAGAAAGTCCTACGAGTTCTGCTTCAATTGTATTAAGCGATGTAGTTTCACTATCAAAACAATATTCAGTATTTTGTTTTAAGATTGAAACTAATGAATTTATTTTTTCTGCTGAATCAACTAACTCATAAACATGCTCAACATCGTTAATTGTTTTAAAATTAATAATTGGCTCTTGAGATTCTGAGGTTTCGCTTTGCGTTGAAAACAAATCTGGTTCGCTAAACAAATCTTGTTTCGCTAATGCTTTCGGTTTTTCTCCTGGTAATTTTTCGTTCCCACCAATATCTTCTCCTAGAACTTTTTTTGCAATAGCTCGGAACTCGAGCTCTTTAAATAATTCAGATAAAGCCTCTTTGTTTACTGGCTTAACCAGTAATTTTTCTTCTTCTAATTCAACCGGGCAATCTAAAATAATTGTGGCTAACCATTTAGACTGAATGGCCATTTCTTTATTGTTCTCAACTTTTTCTTTTAATTTTCCTTTTAGTTTATCTGTATTTTCTAAAAGGTTTTCAATGGTTCCAAAATCTTTAACGAGTTGAATGGCTGTTTTTTCTCCAACGCCTGGAATTCCCGGAATGTTATCCGCCTTATCTCCCATCAAGCCTAAAATATCTATTAACTGCGAAACATTATTTATTTCCCATTTTTTACAAATCTCATCTGGTCCTAAAATTGATGCGCCATTGCCAAAACTAGCAGGTTTATAAATAAATGTATTTGCGTCAACCAGCTGACCGTAGTCTTTATCCGGCGTCATCATATAAGTGGTAAACCCCGCTTTCTCGGCCTTTATCGCGAGCGTTCCAATTAAATCATCGGCTTCAAAGCCGGAAATTCCCATTGTTTCAATATTAAAACCCTTAATCAAATCCATAATTAAGGGGATAGACTTCTGGAGATCTTCAGGCATTTCTTCGCGGTGAGCTTTGTACGCCTCAAATTCAACATGTCGTTGTGTTGGCCCTTCCATGTCAAACACAACGGCTATATGCGTTGGTTTTTCTTTATTTAAAATTTCGAGCAGTGTGTTTGTAAAACCAAAAATTGCCGAGGTATTGAAGCCTTTTGAATTAATACGCGGACTTTTGCTAAACGCAAAAAAAGCTCTGTATATTAATGCGTAAGCGTCTAGTAAAAATAATTTTTTTTCGGTGTCTTTTGTAATCATTGATTTAGGGTAAAATAAGATTGATTTAGGTAACTCACAAACTCTCTTTAAAAAATTTATTATTCGTTACCGGTTCTGTTATTGTATTTTTTAATAACTTGAATAGCGCTTTCTTCATTAATTTTTTTATCGCCATCGTATTCGTTTGCAAATCCGGCAGCACCGCTCATCATCTCCTGCAATTGTTTTTTAAATTTATTTTCTTTTACCGAAGTCATTTTTTTATCTTCTTTTCTTGTGATAAAATATTCTGCCGCGTAGCTTACTGCATTCATATTTATAACTTCAAACATCATCTTATAAAGAGATATTTCGCCTATAACTAAAACTTTATAAAACTTTAGTTCTCCATCATAATCCAAGGCAGTAAAATGTTGGTTATCGAAACCATAAGCTTTAACCTTATTTGGTTTGTAGCTTTTTTGGGTGCCGCTTTCCTCTTTAAAAAAAACCTTGGAGTAATTGTCTTGCTCCTTTTTTGGGTTTATTTTTACCTCGCCTCTAATCGTATCTCCTTTGTCATTTACAATATAGCCTTTTAAAAAGGCAATTTGCGAAAAGCTTGAAAATGAATGCAAACAGATAAAAACAATAAATAGATAATTCTTCATAAAATACATTTTATAAAGAAAATTAAATTTTAGTTCTTAAAAAAGTGTTGTTGGAAGTGTGTGAATAAGTAAACAGATTAATCCTCAATAAAGGCTTTTTCTTGCTGGCTAAGCTTGCCGTAAGTTAATAAATAAGCGTAAACAGATGAAAACAATTCTGGGTCGGTAGATTTGACATTGTTTAAGTTTTTAATTAAAAATAATTTATCTGCCTGAATGTTTTTTTTATATCCTAAAAATGCTGGAGCGTTTTCTTGTATTGTATAACGAATGTATCTTATTTCCAAATTACTGGTGTCGCTAAGAATGGTTGCTTCCAAGATTTTTTTGCCGGAATTAAAAACATTTACCTTTGCAACTGGGCTTATTTTATATTGAGCAGAGGCCATTTCAGCCGCCGCATAATAGGCTCTTTTTAAAGTGGCGGGAATTTCCTTACTTGTAAGAGTTAATTCTTTTATGGATGTAACAGAAGCTTCTTGCTTGCTCATTTGAGTAAAATGCAGCCTTACTTTTTTTAAATCAGAAGAAACGCTAACGGAAAAAATGAAAAAAGTAAAAACAAACGCTTTTATCATAACATGTTTAAGCCATTTCTAACATAGCTACCTGCAAACAACACCATTTTTTGTGAATTAGGTATGCGAACCCTAGATTCTAAAATGTTTTTGTGATTTAGTTTTTTAATTTTATTAAATAGCGAAATGTAATAAATATAGGCTACATAAACCCCTAGCCTTGATTTTTTTGGAAGCATTTTAATTCCTTGTAGGCCTTTATCAAAATCTAATTGTATGTCCTTTTCTATTTCAACTTTACTTTTTTCGTTTAATTCGCTCAAAGATAAATTTGGAAAATAATTTCTTCCAAGCCCAACATAATCAGCGTTTAGGTCTCTTAGAAAATTAATTTTTTGGAAAGCTGAGCCTAGCGCCATAGCATAGGGCTTTAATTGTTTGTAGGCGTTTTTATCTCCTTCGGTAAAAACACAAAGGCACATTAAGCCTACAACTTCTGCGCTACCCAAAATATATTCTTTATAGTCTTCTTCTGTATAAACCTTTTTTTCAAGGTCCATAGTCATGCTTTTTAAAAAAGACTCTATAAGCACATTATCTATTTTGTATTTATTTACTGCTTCCTGAAAACTGTTTAAAATAGGGTTAAGGCTAATACCTCTCTCAATACTTAAATAGGTGTCTCTTTTAAATTCATCTAACAGTTGTTTTTTATCGTAGTCATGAAAACTATCTACAATCTCATCTGCAAACCTAACAAATCCATAAATCGCGTAAATTGATTTATGGAAATCTTTGTTTAAAAAACGAATACCTAAACTAAATGACGTGCTGTACTGGCGCGTTACCATTTTGCTTGTTTTATAAGAAACTTGATCAAATAGTGCCTTCATTTTATTAAGTAGAATATTATAAGCGTTATTGCAATCTAAACAAATTAAACTAAAAAAAGTTTAAAATTTGTTCGGCGGCCAATTTTCCGGAAATTAAGGATGGGGGCACCCCTGGGCCAGGAACAGTTAACTGCCCGGTATAAAAGAGGTTTTTAACCTTTTTACTTCTCAAGCTTGGCTTTAAATGGGCTGTTTGCATTAAAGTATTAGCTAAACCATATGCATTCCCTTTAAAGGCATTGTAGTCTTTTACAAAATTGCTAGGGGCGTAGCTTTTACAATAAACTAGGTTGTTTTTAACATCAAATCCCGTTTTAGCTTTTAATCTTTCAACAACCACTTTAAAATATTTTTCGCGAATTTCTTCTGTATCTGTTATGCCAGGTGCAACCGGTATTAAAATAAATAAATTTTCGTGGCCTTCGGGTGCAACGGAGTTATCGGTTTTACTCGGACAACAAACATAAAACAAAGGATTGTCGGGCCACTTGGGATTAGTATAAATCTCCTTAGAATGTTTTTGAAAATCTGCATCAAAAAATAAATTATGATGCAATAAATTATTAATTGCCCCTTTAACCCCAACATAATAAATTAAACAACTAGGCGCCATCTTCCGACTTTCCCAATATTTTGCAGTATACTTTCTATCCTTTTCATCCAACAATTTTTGCTCGGTAAAGTGGTAGTCTGCCGAAGAAACAAGAGCATCAAAATTTTCGATTTTTTTATTTGCCAATATTGAGGTTGCAATATTCTTGTCAACTACAATTTTTTGAATATCTATTTCGGTTTCAAACTTAACGCCTAATTCAGTTGCGAGTTCATACATGCCTTGTGCTATTTTTTGCATTCCACCCATAGGATACCAAGTTCCAAGAACTAAATCAGCATAATTCATTAAACTATAAAGGGCGGGAGTTTGCTCCGGCAATGCACCAAGAAACAACACCGGAAACTCTAACAGTTTAATTAGCTTTTGGTTTTTAAATAATTTTCGCACATGCGAACTCATGCTTTTAAAAACATCGAGCTTAAAAACGCCAGAAATTAATCGCATGTCTATTAACTCCGAAATATTTATGCCGGGTTTATAAACCAGGTCGTGCATGCCAACATTATATTTATACTCAGCTTCTTTTAAAAACTGTTTTAAATTGCTGCTGCTTCCTGGTTCATAACGCTCAAATAAAGCGTATAATTCATCTAAAGAAGCTGGTACATCTAAATAATCATCGCTAAAAAAAACTCTATAGCTTGGCGAAAGACGCACTAAATCATAATAATCAGAAACGTTTTTTCCAAAGTCTGCAAAAAACTTTTCAAAGATGTCTGGCATCCAATACCAACTAGGGCCCATGTCGAACACAAAACCATTTTCGGAATAACTTCTTGATCGTCCGCCAATACTATTATGCTTTTCATAAACGGTAACATCAAATCCGCTTTTAGCTAAATAACATGCCGATGAAAGACCACTAAAGCCAGCCCCGATTATTGCGATTTTCTTTTTTGACATAGTTCGTGTTGCATAATTAAACAATAAATGCTTAAAATTGTTCATAATTTACTATTAAACCAAAGGCAAATATTATTGGGGCGGGTATTGGCGGCTTAGCAAGCGCCATTAGGCTCGCCAAACAAGGGTTTATTGTAACTGTGTTTGAAAAAAATACTTATCCTGGAGGCAAGCTATCAGAAATTACACTTGGGAAATTTAGGTTCGACAAAGGTCCTTCGTTATTGACTATGCCTGAATTAATAGATGAACTAACTGTTTTGAGTGGTTATAAAACAAATTTTAACTACTCCAAATTAAAAACAATAACACATTATTTTTTTGAGGACGGAACAAAAATCGTTGCTCAAGATTCGGCTGAAGCCCTGGCTAAAGAATTAAAAAATAAACTAAACGAAGATGAACAAGTCGTAATTAACCACTTGAAAAAAAGTAAATTTTACTATTCAACAGTTGCCGATCTTTTTATAAATCAATCGCTCGGAAAAATTAAAAACTTTCTAAACTTAAAAACGCTTAAGGCGCTGCTTAATCTAAATAAGTTAAATTTATTTAGCACTATGCACGCTGAAAACAGTAAGCTTTTTAAAAGTAAAAAAACTACCCAAATCTTTAATCGGTATGCTACCTATAATGGTTCAAATCCCTATAAAGCACCAGCTCTTTTAAATATTATTCCTCATTTAGAATTTGGTTTAGGGGCTTATCTGCCAGAAAAAGGGATGCACCAAATTACTGAACACCTTTATAACATGGCTTTGTTTTGTGGGGTTACATTTAAATTTAATGAACACGTTGAAAAAATAGAGGTTGAAAATAAAAAGGTAAGTGGTTTAATTAGCAATGGTGTTTTATATAAGAGTGCATTAGTTGTAAGTGATTCGGACATTCACTTAGTTTACAAAAAAATGTTGCCTAAAAAATATTATCCAACAAAATTATTATCACAAGAAAAATCAAGTAGTGCCTATGTGTTTTACTGGGGAATAAAAAAAACGTTTCCTGAGTTAGATTTACATAATATTTTATTTTCAGAAAACTACAAAGCAGAGTTTAATTACTTGTTTGAAGAGAAAAGGCCATATGTTGACCCAACTATTTACATAAACATTACCTCTAAATTTTGCCAGGCAGATGCGCCAATAGGCTGCGAAAATTGGTTTGTAATGGTTAATGTGCCGCATAATAAATCTGGAGATTCAATTGATTATGCAGTTGACCTAAGAAAAAAAGTAGTTGCTAAAATTAACAGAATACTCAAAACAGACATTGAAGCTCTTATTATAGAGGAAGCTATTTTAGACCCATTTGATATAGAACAACAAACTTCCTCTTTTGGAGGTTCGCTATACGGTAATGCAAGCAACAATAAATTTTCTGCCTTTTTACGTCATGCCAACTACAACAATAAGATAGGCGGTTTATATTTTGTTGGCGGAAGCGTTCATCCAGGTGGTGGTATTCCTTTATGTTTGCTAAGTGCTAAAATTGTATCTAACTTAATTGAAGAAAAAAAACAAAGTGTCTTTATTTAAAAAATATTTACTTTATTTTTTGATTCTGGTATATGTTTCCGGAGCTATTGGCTTTATAATAAAACCAGATTTTTTTAGTCCGTTTACTCCATTTACACTGCTGCTTACCGGTCTTGTGTTTTTGATTCATCAACCCATAAACAAACTAAATTATAGTTTAAGTTTTATTGCACTTGCTTTAATAGGATTTGTTGCCGAAGTAATTGGTGTAAAAACGGGTTTTGTTTTTGGTGATTATTTTTATGGCGAAACCCTTGGTTATAAATTATTAGGTGTCCCATTATTAATCTCTATTAATTGGGCCTTGCTAATTAATATCAGCATTTTAGTTGCGTCTTATGTTTCAACAAAACCATTTTTACTTGCTATACTTTCTTCTGCAATAATTACAAGTGTAGATTTGGTAATGGAACAGTCGGCGTCGCAAATGGATTTTTGGCACTTTACCATAGGACTTCCTGGCATTCACAATTATATTGGTTGGTTTATTATTTCGTTTTTGGCATCGTTGTTATTACAGAAAAACTTAGTGATGGGCAACAAAAAAATTGCCTTAATTATTCTTTTACTTCAAGTGTTTTTTTTCGGACTAATTTATATGAATAAACTTTTTAATTTTGTTTTATCATGATACCATTTTTAATAATTATAATAACGTTTATTCTTACAGAATTTTCTGCCTGGGCTAACCATAAATTTATAATGCACGGTTTGATGTGGTATTTTCATGCCGATCATCATAAAAAAAATCACAAAAGTACTTTTGAACGTAACGACATTTTCTTTTTAATATACGCTATACCTAGCTGGCTGTGTATTATGTTTGGCATGATGAATGGTTATGCGTGGTATACTTGGGTTGGTTTTGGCATAGCACTATATGGTTTAGCATATTTTTTTGTACACGATATAATAATTCATCAGCGATTTAAACTATTCACTAAATCAAATAACTTATATGTTTTAGCTTTACGTCGTGCTCATAAAATGCACCACAAACATGTTGGAAAATATGATGGAGAAAGTTTTGGGATGTTATTTATTAATCCAAAATATTTTAAAGAAGCAAAAAAACTAAAAGCATCCCAAAATTAATTACATTATTGAACAACGATAAAAAATACGATTATATTATTGCCGGAATGGGCTGTGCAGGCTTATCTCTGGCAATACAATTAAAACGTTCTTCTTTAAAATTCTCAAAAGTATTGTTAATCGATAAAGATCTTAAAAACAAAAACGATCGCACTTGGTGCTTTTGGACAAAAGAAAAAAACAACTGGTTTGATAAAATAGTTTACAACCGTTGGGATAAGTTTTTGTTTAAAAGTAGTGGCTTCGAAAAAGAAATAGAGTTACACCCCTATTCTTATTTAATGATAAAGGGAATAGATTTTTATGATTTCTGTTTGAAAGAATTAAAAACTGATAGTCGTTTTGAAATAATTACTGATGAGATTCAAGAAATAAACACAATAGATTCTCAAGCTGTTTTAAAAACAAAAAATCATTTTTTATCTTGTGATTATCTATTTAATAGCGCTGTAAGAACGCTCAATAAAAAAACAAATCATATAAATTATGTGCAACACTTTAAAGGTTGGTTATTAGAAACTGAAATAGATTCGTTTAACGTTGATTGCCCGGTTTTTATGGATTTTACAGTTGAACAACATAATGATTGCCGGTTTATATATATTATACCTTTTTCAAAAACCAAAGCGCTAGTCGAATATACAGGCTTTTCTGCTGAAAAATTAAGTGATGAGTTTTACGATGGCGCTCTAAAAAATTATATTGAAAAAAAACTTAACATAGCTTCTTATAAAATTAAAGAAACCGAAAAAGGAGAAATTCCAATGGTTGAAAGTGATTTTACTAACCCCTTTGGAAATAGAGTCATAAACATTGGAACGGCAGGTGGCAGTAGTAAACCAAGCACTGGATATACGTTTTACTTTATTCAAAAAAATACAAAAAACATTGTTGCACAGTTGGAAAACGGCACAAAAGAAATAATTACTCCAAAAAGAGCTAAACGATTTTTATTGTACGATAAAATTTTACTGCATGTTTTAGATAAAAAAGAAATTGAAGCAAAACAGGTTTTTACTACACTATTTCAAAAAAACAAGGTTACAAATTTATTGGCTTTTTTAAATGAAGAGTCATCCTTTGCTCAAGATGTTGCTATCATGAATTCGGTTTCAAAAAAACATTTCATTAAAGCAACCATAAAAAAACTTACAAAATAACCCTTTCTTAATGAGGAAATTTTACCTCATAAATATATGGCCACAACTTTCCGGTAACATATATTTTATCAGCAATGGAATCAAATGCGATGCCATTCATTTCTAAGGCGTTTGGGTGCAAGTTTTTTATGTTATAACTCATTGGTGTAAAATTAATTTTAGCAACTACATTTCCTGTTTTTGGATCAATTTTTACAACATAGCCTGTCATCCAGATATTGGCGTAAATAAACCCATTGATGTATTCCAATTCATTTAAGGCATCGGTTGCATAACCATTTTCGTTTACATTTAATGTTTTAACAGGATTCATTTCTTTAGGGTCAAAATAAGTTAGTTTATTCGTCCCATCACTCATAATAATAAAAGTGCCATCAGTGGTAAGTCCCCACCCTTCTTTATTTGAATAATTAAACTGCCCTATTTTTTTATACGTTTTTTCGTCATAAATAAATCCAACTTGGTTTTCGTAGGTAACTTGATAAATTTTATTTTTTAAAATAACAATCCCTTCTCCAAAATAAATATTTCTATCTAATTCAACTTTAACGTCCAACTTTCCGGTTTTCCAATCTACAATTCCGAATACTGATTTTAAATTTGGTAAATGATCTGGAGAGCCAGTGCTTTCAAACAATTTATTATCGTGTATTAAAAACCCTTCGGTAAAGGCGGTTTCGTCGTGTGGCAATGTTGCAACAGTTGTATATTCTAATATTGGAATTGCTGGTTTTTCTACCTCAACCGTTTTAACGTTGGGTTTCTCTTTTGGTGTATCTGTGCCACAAGAAATTAATACTTGAATTAAAATAAAAAGAATTCCTGCTTTTTTAAACTGTTTGTTCATGTTTTTCTTTTTATATTTTCCAAGAACTTCCTTCTTTTCCATCTTTTATTTGTACACCTGCATCCGTTAACTTATTGCGAATTTCATCGCTTAATGGAAAATTCTTATCAACTTTTGCTTTATTACGAATATCTAAAACCATGCTCATTACCTTTGCAAGAACGGCATTTGCTTTAGAGTTTTCTTGCTCTGTTTGTAAGCCCATAACATCAAAAACAAAATTTTGATAAATTGTTTTTAGTAAATCAATATCGTTTTGTGTTAAACTTAATTTATTATCATTAGCAGAATTAACTATTCGCGCGGCATCAAATAAATGCGCCACTAAAATAGGCGTGTTAAAATCATCGTTCATTGCTTCATAACACTTGGTCTGCAAAGCTTTAATGTCTTCGCTTGAAGAAGAGCCTGCTTTTAATGTTTGTAATGTGCTGTAGCTATCCATTAAGCGCTCGAATCCTTTTTCGCTAGCTTGTAATGCTTCGTTAGAAAAATCTAAAGTGCTATGGTAGTGCGTTTGCATCATAAAAAACCTTACCGCCATTGGGCTATAGCCTTTTTCTAATAAAGGGTGATCTCCGGTAAATAATTCTCCAGGTAAAAAACCGTTGCCAGCAGATTTTGACATGCGCACGCCATTAACAGTTAGCATGTTGGTATGCATCCAATAATTAACGGGCGCTTTATGGTTACATGCTTGTGACTGTGCTATTTCGTTTGTATGATGTGTTGCTTGTAAATCCATTCCGCCTCCATGAATATCAAAAACATCTCCTAAATATTTGCTGCTCATTGCTGAACATTCTATGTGCCATCCCGGAAAGCCCCATCCCCATGGCGATGGCCAGCGCATTAATGTTTCAGGTTTTGCTTTTATCCATAATGCAAAATCTAAGCGTCCACGTTTTTCATCTTGGCCACTAAGCTCTCGAGTACCTTCTAAAAGTTCATCTAGCTTTCTATTTGTAAGTTGTCCGTAAGAAAAATCTTTATTGTATTTCTCTACATCAAAATAAATTGTTCCCTCTGTTTCGTAAGCAAAGCCTTTATCCATTATTTGCTTAATCATTTCAATTTGCTCGCAAATATGTCCGGTTGCTGTAGGTTCAATACTTGGTGGAATATTATTAAAAGCGCGCATAACATCATGAAAACCAACGGTATATTTTTGTACAATTTCCATTGGCTCTAATTGCTCGAGCTTTGCTTTTTTGGCGAATTTATCGTCTCCTTCATCTCTATCTCCTTCTAAATGCCCGGCATCGGTTATGTTGCGAACATAACGCACTTTGTAGCCAAGATGAACCAAATAGCGATAAATCATATCGAAAGAAATAAAGGTTCGGCAATTTCCCAAATGCACATCACTGTAAACCGTTGGTCCACAAACATACAATCCAACTAATGGTGGATTAATGGGTTTAAATTCTTCTTTTTTACGGGTTAATGTATTGTATAAAAACAAGGGTTGCATAGGAAAGTAAAAATAAGAAAATTAAAAGGATGCCGAGACGTTTAAATCTTAAATTATTTTAAGGATTATTTTTTAATAGGTGCATCGCCAACATAAGCTCCATCTTTATAAATGGCAATGCGGATTAAATCGCCATTATCATCATAAATATAGGCTTTACCGTCCATGAATTTGTTGTCTTTAAAAACACCATCTTTAGTAATTTGCTTGTGCTTGTTGTAAAGAGTTTGTTTACCCTGCAACACAACCGGGCCATTATTTGATTTGTTTGTTTCTTTTAGGGTCATTGGCTCACGCGCGTCATCTAATGGTACTAAAAAATTTCCAGATCTTTTTCCAAGAGTGTCATATTCGATTTCTTGTGTTAAAAACCCAAAAGTATCATACATTTTATGGTTTCCTATCCAGCGATTATTTTTCCAAGTACCTGTTTCAGAAACAACACCGTTTTCAAAATAAATTGTTGCGCTACCGCCAGGTCTTCCATCCTTAAACACTAAAACGCTTTTTTTGTTACCATTACAAAAATATTCTATCCAAAGACCTGTTTTTCTGTTGTTCAAGTAAATTCCTTCTTCCGCCAATTGATCGCTCATATAACAAGTTCCCGGCGGCTTTATTTTACCGGTTATTCGCCACCAACCTTGTTTGCAATTATAATTATCTATTCTATTAATTGTATCGCCCTTATATATTTCAAAAGTTTGAGCAATGCCTGAAAAAGTCATCGCTACAAAACAAAGTATGTGAGAGTAAATTTTCATGAAGACAAAAAAGGCGGAGTAAAAACTCCGCCTTATATTAAAAAAATATTTTTTTAATTTTCGATTGGAGAATCGCCAACATAAATGCCGTTTTTATAAACAGCTACTTGGGTTAAAATACCGTTTTCATTATAGATATAGGCTTTGCCATCCATAAAACGATTGTCTTTAAAAAGGCCATCTTTTGTTACTTGTTTGTTTTTATTGTAAAGCGTTTGTTTGCCATTTAACACTAATGGTCCTTTTGCTGGTTTTTCATCCGCTTTTATTGCAATTTTTGGAGCATTGTCAACAGCTTCAACTTTTTTCGCGATTTTTTCGGTTGATTCGAATGTTTTGATTGATGCAACATCAACACTACCATTATTATATTTTTTTTCTGCCTTTAGTTGTCCGTTTTCGTGAAATTCTTTTATTAATCCCGCTTCTTTTCCATCAATAAAATTTCCTTGAACGGCTACTTCACCATTCTCGTATTTATACGTTTGAACACCTTCGCGCTTACCGGCAGCATTAAACTTAAATTCGTGTTGAACCTGACCATTATCATAATACTGTTTAAAATTTCCTACCCAACGATTATTTTTCCATTGCCCTTCTTCTTCAATCTTACCGTTTTCGTGAAATATAACGGCGTAGCCGTTTGGACGACCATTAACAAATGTTACTTTGTTTTTTGTATTGCCATTGCAAAAGTATTCCATCCAAATGCCAGTTTTACGATTTTCTGCATAAGCACCTTCTTCGGCCTTTTGACTAGGCGTGTAGCAAGTATTAGGCTTGTGTTTTCCAAACAAAACCCATTTACCTTGTTTTTTTCCTAACTGGTCAATGTAGTTTATCGTATCCGTTGAGTTTGGCAGCACTTCGTACGATTGCGACAGGTAGGTATTTAAATACCCTAAACTCAGCGCTAAAAAAAGTGTAAATCTCATATTAATTTGATTTATGTTATATTGAAGTTAACCAATAAAGATGTCTTCATAACATATGCGTAACATATAATTATTAACAATTGCACTAATATTGAGTGAGATTTAGACCAATATAATAAATAAGTCGACGAAAAATCAAATCATTTTTTTGAAATCTTCGAAGTCTTCAAAAATTTTAAATTTTGGCGGCAACTGTAAACTTTCTTTTTCGGATAAGACTAGTCTGCCACTAATTAAAAACTTAGGTTCTTTTATTTTTTCGGAATAGTTTCTTAAAAACTCGCTGGTTTCGTTTTCGGGAAGACTAGAGGTGATAATAGTAACGAGAAAATCTGGTTTTAAAGTTTTCACAATTGAAGAAAGATCTTCAAGCGGAAGGCTTTGTCCTAAATAAGAGCATTTGTGTCCTTTTGCTTTAGTTAAATAATAAGTGTAAAGTAGCCCCATTTCATGAAGCTCTTGATTTGGCAGAAAAAAAACGTAAGATTTCGCCTTTTCGTTAATTTTCACTTTAATATTATCAATACCAACTATTAACTTTTGACGAATTAAATTGGAAATATAATGCTCTTGAGCTGGATTTATTATACCCGCTTGCCACATGTTCCCTAAATGCTTTAAAAAAGGAAATATTATTTTCTCAAAAGTGTTTTCAAAACCAAATTTAAGAATAGAGTTATTTATGGTTTTTTCGAAAAGTTCTTCGTTTACGTCAATTAAACAAATCACAAGGTTATCAATCTGATCGCTTTCTTTATTATAATTATTTAGAAATTTTTCTGCCTCAGTTAAAATTGCTGCTCCACTGAGTTTTGCTATAGTTGATATTTTATAGCCGTTGTTATTTAATAAAGAAATATTTAAAATTTTTCTAAGATCATTCCCATTATAAAAGCGGATGTTTGTGTCGGTCCTTTCTGGGTGCAATATGTTGTAACGTTGTTCCCAGATCCGCAAAGTATGCGCTTTTATTCCTGATAAACGTTCGAGATCTTTTATTGAATACTTAGATGACATTATGAAGAAATTTACACTATAACAATTAAAGTATATTTTTTGTTTACATCTTTCCAACAAAAGTCAAAGCATAAAAAAACCCTCTTAAATAATTTAAGAGGGTATTTAAATTGTTATTTTGCTTTTGGCGCCGTCTTGCCTCCGCCTGGAGCTGGTTTAACGCCTCCTGTTGGATTGTTTCCTCCCGGAATAATTGCCGCTGGCATAGAATCTAATTTCTTTTTTACTGCCATTAAAACATCGTCTGATGGTTCGCTATACAAAACACTTCCTGCGCTCGTATCTAAAACATATTTATATCCACCTTCTTTAGCAACCGCTTCAATTCCCTTTTTGGCTTTATCCATAATAGGAGCGGTTAACTCAGCTGTTTTACGTTGATAATCCATTTGTGCTTGTTGCTTAAAGTCTTCGATACGTCTTTGTAATTGATTAAGATCATCTTGCTTTGTTTTCTTAAGCAAATCGCTCATTGTTGCTTCCTTTTCTAAATAATCTTTATACTTTCTTTCCAATTCATTTTGCATATCAATAGATTCAGCATCAATTCCTTTTAAGTAATTTTGAGCTGCTTCTTTTGCGATTTTTGTTTCTGGCATTAAACTTATTAATGAGTCTAAACTAAGGTGTGCTATTTTTTGTGCGCTAGCTAAAGAAACCATTCCGCAAAGAGCAATTATTAAAGCGGTTTTTTTAATTGTAATTTTCATAGTTGGGTGATTTTTATTTTTCGATTATTAATATTACTTTTTATATCCTAAATAGACTAAAACATCATCGCTTTTATCATATTTACTATTTGCATATAAAATAGAAACTTGTCCGCTTTTATCTAATATAAATCCTAATCCAGATTTTTCTGCAACAGTTTTAATAGCATTATATACTTTATCCTGAATTGGTTTAACTAATTCCTGACGTTTTTTAAACAACTCCCCATCCACTCCAAAGCGGGACTTTTGAAGGTCTTTAACTTCTTTTTCTTTGTTTACTATTTCGTTCTCTCTTTTTTTCTTCATTTCATCTGTCAATAAAATTGCATCTGCTTGATATGCCTTATAAAGTTTATCAACTTCAGAATATTTTCCTTCAATTTCTTTTTGCCACTGAACACTGGTTTTATCTAATTCGCTTTGAGCAGCTTTATATTCTGGAATTTGAGATAAAATATAATCAGTATCAACATATCCAAACTTTGCATTACTTCCTTGGCCAAAAGCAAAACAGGAAATAATTACAAATAGGAAACAAATTATTTTACTTTTAATTTTCATATTTAAGTTTTTAAATTTAATCATAAAACGTGCCAATCAAAAAAATATCGTTCAATTAACATTTTTTTGTTACAATTCACCAAGGGCGCCACCAATAGTGAAGTGAAACTGTCCTTTACCATTGCCAATTCCAGGCTGACCAGGAACGTCATCAAAGCCCCATCCGTAATCTATTCCCAACAAACCAAACATTGGTAAAAACACACGTAAACCAAAGCCTGCGCTACGTTTTACTTGAAAGGGGTTAAACTTTTTGTAATCAGACCATGAGTTTCCTGCCTCGGCAAAACCTAAAATAAAAATAGTTGCTTGAGGATTTAAACTAATTGGATAACGAACCTCCATAGTATATCGAGCACAAATTGGATCTCCAAAACTAGAAGAAAGACTATTGTCAGGATATCCTCTAAGCGCAATAATTTCGCGTGCCACAAAATTTTGAAAACCACTAATACCACTACCGCCCATATAAAAACGCTCAAACGGTGAGTAACCAACCGCTTTATTGTAGCGCGCTAAAAAACCATAGCCAACTTTAGTTCTTAATACTAAATTACGCGCTTCTTTACCCTCTGCTGCTTTTTTATTGGTTAGTTGAGTAAACCATTCGGCAGTAAATTTATATTTTTGATATTCGATAAACTTATATCTCTGCGCGTCAGATAATCCAGTATAATCTTTATTGTTTACAAGTGAGTATGGAGGTGTAAATTGGCCGTGAAAAACAAAATTAGAGCCGGTTTTTGGATAAATAGGTTGATCGATTGAGTTTCGTGAAATAGTAAGGCCTAAATTTAAATCGTTTGCGTAACCGTTTGCAAAAATAAATGCGCCATAATTTTTTAAATCGTAATAATTATAATTTAAATTAGCGAACATATTAAAATAATTATCGGGCCATTTTAAACGTTTTCCCAATCCCACAGAGCCCCCAATGATACTCATGCTCTGGCGACGAGGATTAAATATTTTTCCAACTTCGCTGTCTACATATTTTTTTTGTCCATTACTAAATAATGAGTGAAATGCAGAAACCGTTAGTGAGTTTGGCTTTTTGCCCCCTAACCAAGGCTCGGTAAACGAGAAATTATAAGATTGATAAAACACTCCGTTTGTTTGTGCACGAATACTTAAGCGTTGCCCATCGCCACTTGGTAAAGGACGCCAAGAGTCTTTTTTGAAAATGTTTTTTGTAGAAAAGTTATTAAAGGTTACCCCTAGTGTTCCAATAATACCAATACCTCCTTGCCCGCTTTGATTGTTAAGCGAGTTACGGCCTCCCCAACCACCACTTAGTTCAATTTGATCGCTTGGCTTTTCTTCAACGGTATATTCGATGTCAACAGTTCCTTCTGCCGGATTTGGTGTAGGAACAACATTTAATTTTTCGGGATCAAAATAGCCCAACTGCGATAATTGACGTTGAGTACGAATAATATCAGAGCGTCTAAAAAGTTGCCCTGGCTTAGTAAAAATTTCACGATAAATTACGTGGTCGTTTGTTTTATCATTTCCTTTTATCGTAATTTTATTAATAGTGGCTTGCTTTCCTTCATACATCAAGATGTCAAAATCAATGGTGTCATTATGAATATTACTTTCTTGAGGATTAACTTGAAAAAATAAATAACCATCGTCCATATAAAGACTAGAAATATCATAGCCATTTGGATTCATAAATAATTTTTGTTCTAACTTACTTTGGTCATATACGGTTCCTGCGGGAATATTTAAAATTGTATCCAGTTGACCGCTACGATATTTGCTATTGCCAAACCAGTTAAAATTTCCAAAATAATATTTATGTCCTTCATCAATAGTAATGTCTATTGCTACTCGATTATCGCTAACAAAATAAACCGTGTCTTTTACAACGCGTGCATCACGATATCCCTTAGCGTTATATTTTGTTGCAATTGCAGGGATATCCTTTTTTATATTTTCCTCTAAATATTTTCCTGAGTTAAATGGATTATACCATCTAAACGGCTTACTATCTTCCAATTTGCGACGTAATTTCCAGTCTTTAATTACTGTATTGCCATATATGTTTACATCTTGAATCCGAACTTTTCTACCCTTCGTAACTTTTATAGTTACGATTGTGTGGGGGACTTTTTTTGTAGTATCCTTTACTTGAATAATTTCTACTTGATTAAAATAATATCCTTTATCGAGATAATGATCTCTTACTGTGTTCTTAATTGTACCAACCATATAATCAGTTACAACACGGCCTTGTAGCAAACGAATTTTAGTTCTTATATCATCTGCATCACTTTTTTTTACATCACCCTTAAAGGAAAATTTTGATAAACGTGGCCGCTCTAAAACTTTAATAATTAAAAAAATGTTGTTGCCAATAATTTTATCTTGAAGAATTTGAATGTCCTCAAAAATACTTTGTTTCCATAAGGCTTTTATTGCTTCGCTTATTTTATCGCCGGGAATTGTAATTTCATCTCCAACAGTTAAGCCCGATAATAAGCTAAGAACATTTTTATCTGTATTATCTGCTCCTTCAATTGTTATTCCTCCAATGGTATATTTTTTTGGGTTTTTTGCTGTTTCTATAAACAAAGAGTCGCTCTGCGAAAAACTTTTTACACAAATAAATAATAGAAAAACTAATTTTAATGTCTGTTTTCCCATTTTAATTTGTTGAAATTTGTTCGCTTGTTTGACCAAATCGGCGTTCGCGATTTTGATATGAAATTATTGCTTTAAAAAACTCTTCTTTTCTAAAATCCGGCCATAGTATATCCGTAAAATAAAATTCTGCATAAGCTAGTTGCCAAAGTAAAAAATTACTAATGCGATGTTCGCCGCTTGTACGAATCATTAATTCAGGGTCAGGGAATTTATTAGTGTTTAAATTTTTTTCGATGTGTTTTGAGGTTATTTCTGTGGTCTTTAGTTTGCCTTCTTCTACTTGTTTCGCAATTTCTTTAACCGCATTTACAATTTCCCATTTACTCGAGTAGCTTAAGGCAAGTATCAAGGTTACGGTGTCATTTTTCGAAGTAATATCAATTGATTCTTGTAATTCTTTTTGACACGATTCTGGCAAACTTTTTATATCTCCAATTGCCTGAAGTTTAACTCCCTTTTTATTAAGATTTGGGGTCTCCATACTAATTGTTGACACCAATAACTCCATCAAAGCATCCACTTCTTCTTTTGGTCGGTTCCAGTTTTCAGTGCTAAAGGCATAAAGAGTGAGGTATTTTACACCTATTTCTCCACACGCCTCAACTATTTCTCTAACTGAATTAACTCCTTCATGGTGGCCAAAAATTCTGTCTTCGCCATGCTGCTTTGCCCAACGACCATTCCCGTCCATAATAATGGCTACGTGTTGCGGAATGTTATTTTTATTGATTGATTGCTTTAAATCCATGACTTAACAAGGCAGACAAAGATAGTAAAATAGTCAAATTGAGTTAATTAATTTATCTTGTTTTACTTAATTTAACAGGAAAGCATAAACAAAAAGTCCGTATTCGTGAATAACGAAAAACGGACTTTTTTATTGGGTAATATATTTTTATTTCGTTTCTATTTTGGAGCCTTTGGGTTAAAATAAATTTTTGCCTTGGCGTTGGTTGGATCAATTTCTTTTAAAGCGTTCCAATACTCATCGGCTTTTGTTTTGTCTTTAGTAATTGAAGTATTGTATCCTGCAAGATATTCTAAAGCCTCAATAACATTGCTTTTGTATGTAGGCGATGTTTTTTCTTCTGGCTTAAGTAACTCCAGCGCTTTTTCAAAATGAGGTTTTGCTAAACCTTTTTCATTTGTTGGGTCTAATTGCACATTTGCTCTTGCTCTCCAAAAATAACCAACCGGCCAAGTTGGGCTTATTTGTGTTAATTTGGAAAACGCTGAATCTGCACTAATAAATAAAGGTTTTGTTTCTGCTTCTTTTTTCTCTCTTGCTTTTGCATCTTTTATTGCAGCGGCCTCTCTTTGAATGCTTCCCGCTAAATAATAATTGGCTCTTCCTAAAGTATAATAATCGTTGTTTGTTAAGTTTTTAACGTCGCCGTTCATTTTTCTTTCGAAAGTTTTAATAACCATATCATACTTTTTTGCTTTCATATAAATATTAGCAATATCAGAAGATATTTCGCCGCTAGCCGCGGGGTCTAAGGCAATTGCTTTTTCCATTTCAATAATCGCTAAAGAGTCTTTACCTGTGCGAGCTAACAAAAGACCTTTGTATTTGTAATCGTTATATAAATATTTGAATTTTGGCCCTGCCATTTCAAAAAATTTATTTATTGCTTTTAATCCTTTTGTATAGGCTGCGGTGTCTGTTTTATTGCCAGTTTCTGTGTAACTATATCCTGCAAGGCGCTCTAAATATAAATTTGTGAAGCCTTGTTTTTTTAAATTTTCATATTCGGTAATTGCCTCAAGATATTGTTTGTTTGAAAATAAAGCGCTCATAAAACGGTAACGCGCCTCATCGCTATTATTAAGCTCTAAATATTTTTTCCAATATTCGATTGCTTTTGCCGGTTGTGAATACAATGAATAAACCTCAGCAATTTCTCGGTATGCAGGCGCAAAAGTTGGGTCAATATCAATGGCTTCTTTATATTTTTCTAAAGCTAATTGGTAATTACGGCCGCGTTGGTATAATTTACCCTCACGTAAAATTCCTTTAGCGCTTTTTGGGTTTAATGTAGTAGCGGTTTTGTAACTTTTAATTGGTAAACTTCCGTCTGTTGGATTTTTTTCCAATTGAGCGTCTCCTAAAATAATATAATTTTCTGCGTTTTTCGGCTCAAGTTTAATTGCTGCATTTATTTGAAGAATGGCTTCGTCCGCATTTTTTGTATTTGTAGCCAACCAAGCTTCCGCAATTTTACGAAATAGCTCGGCGTTTTTATTTGCTCCCAAAGCTGTGGCTTTATAAAATAGCGTTTTTGCCTCTGTAACATTGCCCTTGCTTAACAACACTTTTCCTAAACCCACATAATTTAAAGGGTATGTGGCATTTACTTCGGCTCCTTTTGAGTAAAAAATATTAGCGCTATCTGCATCATCATTTTTAAAATAATTTTCGCCATAGTAAAAGTAATTTTCACCCTTAGTTGCATCTTTTGCGATTAGAGACTTAAATGCTATGGCCGCATCAGCAAAACGCTCATTTTCAGTTTTTACAATAGCTTCTTGTAAAGTTTGTGCGTTTAAAAAGCCCGTGAAGGTTATTGCACTATATAGAATGGTTTTTTTCATTTTATTTATTTATTTACGTAAAAATTATATAATAATTTATATTGCAAGTTAAGTACCAATTAATTACCCGTTTTGTTTTTTAGCATTTTTTAAGGGAATTACTGCCTTTTATTTTCTCAACGTTTATCTTCAAAAAAACATGGTATAAAAAATACTTTTTTCATTTTCCTAATTTGTTTTTGAAGGTTCCATTTTAACTTCTATCGCTCGTTCTTGTTGAATTGCAGGAAGTAGGCCTTGCTTTAAGAAAATAGTTTGTCCTTTCGGTCCAGCCACAAATGTTTCAAATCCTTTAGCAAGAGAAAAGTCTCCCGTTTTTTTAATAACATAAATTGTTCTTGTAAATGGATAGGTGTTTAATTTAAAGCTACTTTGGCTCGGAAGCTCAAATTCCCTGCTATTTTCTTTGCTTATAGGAATAAACTTTATCTTGTCCGTGTTAGCTTTTGAAATTGAATCATCAACATCGCTTAACCAAGCAAAATCAATAAATGCAACTGTGTTTTTATTTTGTGCTACGTAATTTATACTTTCTTGTGTTGAATTTAATATAGTGCAATTAGGCGAAAACGGCTGACCATTTAAAACAGAATCTAACAAATAATGAATTACAGATGAGTTGTTTTTATCAAAAATCACAAACAACTTTGTTTCGTTACTAACTGAATCAATGCAAACAAAAGGTTTAGTTAGCAGGTCATAAATTTGCTCAAAAGATAGTTGTTTTAGATGAGTGTTTTTATTTGTTATTACCGCTATTCCGCTTTTTGCAGCTGGCGTTGGTCTTATTGAATAGCCTTTAGAAGCAAAAGCTTTAGTTTCTTGTTCGTTTAATCCTCTTGAAATCATTATTGCCTCACAACTATCGCTATACAATGCTTGCACTGCCTCGCTCTCTGAAACAGAAATAGCTTCTAGGTCTGCCCCTGGATAATGAGATTCAAATGTAGCCACTTGGTTTTTTACGTGAAGATGCAGCCCCTCATCATAATAAATTTTTAATTTCCCGGAAGTTGGAGAGTTGTCTTCGTAATCATTTTTAAAATAATTGTTGCAACCGCATAAAAAAACAAACGAAGCGATAGTTAAAAAAGCGATGTTAGTTTTCTTGTTATTCCTCATTTCTCTTTTGTTTTAAGTTTTGATACAATCTAAAGCCGCGATAAATAGCGTAGGCAAAAAGCATAATAATAAACCCCGTTCTCTTTGAACCAAATAACTTATCACACATAATGTCTGTAAAAGCAAAAGCAAAAGCTCCTGTGACAACAATTACAATTGTTATCATTCCAAACCAAACCGAAATAGCATTTAAACCTAATTTCATTTTTTCTACAATTGCGCTTATATAATTACAAAAAAAGCCATAACGCACCAAGCGTTATGGCTAGTATATTAAAATTTTGATGTTAATTTATCTTAAATGATACGGGCAAGTTATAAAAAACCCTTACTGCTCTTCCATTTTGTTTTCCTGGTTTCCATTTTGTTGGGTACGATTTAATAACTCTTACAGCTTCTTTGTCACAATCAGAACAACCAGAAACACCTTTTAATATTTGTACATCGCTAATAGAACCATCCATCTCGATAACAAATTTTAAATGCGCTTTACCCGAAATTCCTGCCTCACGAGCCATAGAAGGATATTGAACGGTTTGCCCTACATATTTATAAAAAGCCGCTATTCCTCCAGGTGGCTCAGGCATTTCCTCCACAACCGTAAAAATTTCAGGCGCAGCAACTTCTGCCGGACCTTTTATTTCAGTTGGTGGAGCAACAATGTCTTTTTCCCCTTCTTGGTCTTTTGTGCTTACATTCACATCCTTTACATCTTCCTGCAGTTTTTGGGGCTCGGTTTCAACGGCATCATCCTTAATTACTGGTGGTGTAAATTTAACCATTTCTACCATTGGCGGCGGCGGTGGTGGTGGTGGTGGTGGTGGAACGTCCTCAATTGGTGGAGGGGGTGTTAAATCTATTTGAACATTTTGTATTTTTTCAACAACATCTTCGGTAGTAGGCCTATCCATTAATTTTTTAAATCCTAATAATGCTATAGAAAATAATACCATGCCTCCAATAATATAGGAAACGCGCTTATTATAATTTCTTCTTAACTCAAAGGCTCCATAGTTTTGGTTTCTTCCTTCAAAAACCAAATCGTTGCGAGAGTCTAAGGTTAAATCATTCCAGTTTTGTAACATTTTTACCTCCTTTTTTAATTTGTTGGTCCAATTTTTTCGTTTACTAAATCCATTTCTGGTTTTAATATATCAACCATAACATACTTGCCAACTACGTTTATGTTTAACTCATCAATTACATCAATTACATTTTTGTAGGTTGCTTGGTCGTCGGTTTTAATTAAAAAAGTATAAGACTCTTTATCTGCTTTTATTTCTTTAACCATGCGCTTAAATGTAGTGTCCTCAAGCTGTTTGTTTTTATGTTTAATGTCTAAAGCTCTAATTTTATCTTGCATGCCTTTATTTTTTTCAAGAAGATATTTGTGCAAACTTGCTTTTGCGTCTTGAGAAAAATCTAGTTCTGATAAAGTTGTTTTTGTACCTTTTTCGTCGTCTGCAGCTCTAAATTGGCCTTCATAATAAAAAATACGGTCGTCTTTAGAAAGTAAAAATGTAATTCCGTTTTTAACCTCATCAACCTTTTGATCAGGTGGAGGAGGCGCCGGAAATGTTAGTTCCATTGATTTTGGTTTACTAAATGTTGCTGTTAAAACGAAAAACGTTAATAACAAGAACGCTAAGTCAACCATTGGTGTCATATCTATTCTGGTGGATTGCTTTTTGGCGCGTTTTTTACCGCCTTTATGACTGCCACCACCTTCTGCTATTTCTGCCATTGTTTAATTTTTTAAATTTTATTTTGTTGGATCAATGACTGTGCCTCCACCTTCTAAAGAGGTAATAAGGTTAAATTGATACAACTTTAAATCTGTAAATGTTTTTATAACGTCTTTAACGTTAATGTATTTAGTGGTTGCTGCGCATTTTATGGCATAGCGGGGTTTTTCAGCTTTAAATTCTCCGCCTGCTTCTGCAGCTTTTATTTTAGCCTCTTCGTACATTTTAACCGCTTCGGTACCTCCAATAGATATCCAATCTTTTAATTGGTTATTTGGAGTAATGGTATCTAATGGCACGCCTCTTTGACCTTTAAAATTTGTTCTGGCATCTTCTTTTGCATCAATATACGCCGGTAAATCTTTAATATCTACTCCAAAACTAGGTAATCCGCTAAACTTAATTATTTGCTCTTCAGTAAAAGGCACATTATATTTTGTTGACATTTGACGTAAAGCGTTCATTTTTGCGGTAGAATTACTAATCCCGAAAAAAGCTCTTCCTTTGTCATCGATAGTAACCATAATATGATTATCAGGTAAGTCTACCATACCTATTGAAGATGGGGGATCAACCACTACTGGTTCTGCCATTCTAAAAGAGGCAGTTAACATAAAAAATGTTACCAATAAGAAAGCTAAATCCACCATTGGCGTCATGTCTAGTGCCGGGGCCCCTCCTTTTGATGGTTTTTTTGACATTTTTATTTCGTTTTAATTAAGATGATTAATTAGATTAAATTCCATAAAAAATTATGAAATTATTTTCCTGAAGATTGAAACTCTCCAATAATAGAGTATCCTGCTTCGTCCATTGCATATGTAATTTGATCAATTCTATTACTGAAATAGTTATAAAAAATGATTGCACAAGCAGATGTTAAGATACCTACTAATGTGTTTACAAGAGCTTCAGAAATACCCGTTGCTAACGCTGAGGTATCAGGCGCGCCAGCAGCAGATAAAGCAGCAAATGCACGAATCATACCCACAACAGTTCCAATTAATCCTGCTAAAGTTCCAATAGAAGCCATCGTTGAAATAACAACCATGTTTTTTGATAACATTGGTAGTTCTAAAGAAGTAGCCTCTTCTAATGCTTTTTGAATAGCGTGAACCTTTGCTTCTTTATCCATTGTTGTATCATTTTGAACAAACTGATATTTTAAAATTCCTTCGTGAACCACGTTTGCTAAAGAACCTTTTTGGCGATTGCACTCAGCAATTGCTCCATCAAAATCATGATTCGAAATTAATTCTTTAATTTTTGCTACAAACTTATCTGTAGCACCGCTTCCGCCAGCCTTCATGATTGTAAAGAAACGCTCAAGCGCAAAAGTAATAACGGTTAATAAAAATCCAATTAATATTGGCACAATAAAACCTCCCTTGTACATAGTTCCTAATATGTTGTGTGGGTGGCCTTTTTCAGCATCTCCACCTTCAAAATTTGATGCAGCCCCTAAAATGAATTTAAAAATAAAGACTCCAATAACAAGGCAAATTACAATTGCTAATGCCGATACCACTAATGGGAATCCTCCCGATGTTTTCTTTGTGCTCATAGTTGTTTTTTATTATTTGTTAGTTTATTAGTTTTATATTTTTATGAATGCCAAACTTAGTAAAATAGTTTTGAAGAAAAAACCTATTCGTTACTATTTTTATTGTTTTAACGGCTTTTCGCTGTAAATATTGGCATGTTTTCGCAATAAAAAAGAACTTGTTTTACATCTGGCATATTTTTTAAGATATTTGGTTAATATATTAAGAAATTGTTAAGGATGAATGTTGAAGAAATAAGAAATTATTGCATTAGCAAAAATGGCGTTGAAGAAAGTTTTCCTTTTGATAGCGAAACACTTGTTTTTAAAATTGGTGGTAAAATTTTTCTTTTAATGGGCATCCACTCAAATCCAATACAATTTAATGTAAAATGCGAACCTCAAAAAGCAATTGATTTAAGAGAAAAATATAGTTTTGTTTTGCCTGGATACCACATGAATAAAGCGCATTGGAACACAATAGTTTGTGATGGTAGAGCCACTAAAAAACTAGTTTTCGACTGGATAGACGATTCCTATAGTTTAATTATACAATCGTTACCAAAAAAACAAAGGGATGTTCTTTTAAAGTAAAAAATGTAAACAAAGACTAATTTTATTTGTCTTAACTTTACATTCTTAAAATGAACGTAAGCGAAATATTATCCAGAGCATTAAAGTTTGAGTTTCTTTCAATCGAAGAGGGAGTTTTTTTATATGAAAATGCGCCAACAGCAGAGTTAATGTTTGTTGCGAACGAATTAAAAAAAAATCAGAAAAAAAATTCCAACGTTGTAACCTGGCAAATTGATAGGAACTTAAACACCACCAATGTTTGCATAGCAAATTGTAAGTTTTGTAATTTTTATAGAATTCCCGGCCATAAGGAGTCCTACATAACAGATATTGCTACTTACAAGAAAAAAATAGAAGAAACTATTCGGTATGGTGGCGACCAACTGTTGCTTCAAGGAGGACATCATCCAGATTTAGGATTATCGTTTTACGTTAATTTATTTAAAGAAATTAAACTGCATTTTCCTCAAATTAAATTACATTCTCTTGGTCCGCCAGAAATTGCACATATTACTAAATTAGAAAAAAGCACACACACCGAAGTTTTAAAGGCTTTGGTTGAGGCTGGACTTGATAGCCTTCCTGGAGCAGGTGCCGAAATTTTAAACGATAGGGTTAGGCGCTTAATTAGTAAGGGTAAGTGTACCGGGCGCGAATGGTTAGAGGTTATGAAAGCCTGCCATCAATTAAATATTACAACAAGTGCTACTATGATGTTTGGGCACGTTGAGACTATTTATGAGCGCTTTGAACATTTAGTTTGGATACGTGAAGTGCAGGCTCAAAAACCTAAAGATTCAAAAGGCTTTTTGGCATTTATACCTTGGCCATTTATGGACGATGGAACTTTATTAAATCGTGTAAAAGGAATTAAAAACACCGTAACACCCGATGAATATATTCGCATGCTGTCATTAAGTCGTATTATGTTACCCAATATTATTAATATACAAGCAAGTTGGTTAACTGTTGGTAAGGCTACGGCACAAATTTGTTTACAAGCTGGGGCAAATGATTTTGGAAGTATTATGATTGAAGAAAATGTTGTAAGTGCCGCTGGCGCGCCACATAGATTTACTTATAAAACTATTCAAGACGCTATAAAAGAGGCTGGCTTTGAACCTCAGCTTCGTAATCAACAATACGAATTCAGAGAAATTCCTATTGATATAGAGGAGCAAGTTGTTAATTACTAGTTGAATTATTTGCTTTATTAAACTTTAACAGATACTATTTAGCTTTTTTGTTAATTTCGTAATGAGATTAATAAAGCGAATTTTTTCTTTTTAAAACATTATTGCATGAAAAAAAGTCTATTTTTATTTATAAACTTTAATTTTTTGAAAGCGCGACTGATTGCGTTTTTTATTCTTTTTTTGTTTTCTGGGATAACCTTTTCTCAAGATTATGCAAGCATTTACATTTATCGTACAAAAAAAATTATCTCTACTGGAGTAACTTTTAAAGTTTATTTGGATAATTTAGAAATGGGGCAAATTACTAATGGGGGAAGATTGGATTACAAATGCTATAAACACGGAAAAACAAATATTACCTATCAGGTTTCTTCAGAATATGGTATGACCGAAAATAGCGCCTTTGAGCTTGTAATAGAAAAAGGCAAAAACTATTACCTAAAAGGAGTTGGAAAAACTTTAATACTTGTTAATGAAGAAGAGGGTAAAAGAGAGTTTGAAACTAATTTGGAATTTAGAGGAAGCGTAGCAATTGTAAACAATCGCCCAGATAATATTCCTGTAGTAAAAAGCGAAAACAAAAATACTGTTCCAGAAAAAAAACAAGTTCAAGATGCCCCAATAGAAATTGTTATCTCGAGTCCAAAATTAGGTAAAGGAGATTTTAAAACCTCTGCCTCCAGTGTAAAATTAGCCGGATACACTATTTCAAAATCAAATATTGAAAGCGTTAAATTAAATGGGGAAAGCCTTTCTTCTGATGAAGTGGGAAATTTTTCAACTGACTATAATTTAAAAGATGGTTTAAACCGTATTACAATTTCCGTTTTAAATGAAAAATTACAGGAAACCGAAAAAACTTTTAATATTATAAAAGAAATCTCCGATGTTTCTGTTGCAACAAATACAGATCAAAATAAAGAAGAGATTACATATAGAGGAAGCGACCCCTTTAAAGGAACTAATGTTGCCAATGCTGCGAAAGAAATTAAAGTCGGCAAATATTACGCGTTATTTATTGGTATTGATGCCTATTCTGGAACATGGAAGCCCTTAAAAAATGCTGTAAATGATGCGAAAGGAATGGAGGCTGTTGTTAAATCTCAATACAAATTTGATATTATTAAAACACTTTATAATTCTCAAGCAACACGGTCAAAAATAATTGATGAGCTTGACTGGTTAGTTGCCAACGTAAAAGAAAATGATAATGTTATGATTTATTATTCGGGACACGGTGAGTTAAAAAAAGAATTAAATAAAGGTTTTTGGGTTCCGGTGGATGCAAAAACAACATCTACTTCAAATTATATTTCTAACTCAGATATTCAAACTTTTCTGGCAGCGATTCCTTCAAAGCATACATTATTAGTTTCTGACGCTTGTTTTAGTGGCGATATTTTTAGAGGTTCTGTAACTAGTTTGCCTTTCGAAAACTCCGAAAAATATTATATCAAAACGTATGATCTTAAATCCAGACAAGCAATTTCTTCTGGGGGATTAGAGCCGGTAATGGATGGTGGAAAAGATGGTCACTCCATTTTTGCTTATTATATGATACAAGCTCTTAAAAACAACACGAGTAAATATTACGACGCTTCGCAGTTGTATAATAAAATTAAAATTCCTGTTGGTAATAATTCAGATCAGTCTCCAGAGTTCAACCCAATTGGTAAAACGGGTGATGAGGGTGGAAATTTTATTTTTATTAAAAAATAATTTTAAAATTTAATCCCTATTATTAAAACATCATCCACTTGTTCAATAGATGGGCCTTTCCAAGTATTAAAATATTCTCCAAAGGATTTTTCTTGTTGGCTTATATCAAGGTTGCTGTTGTCAATAATTAATTCTTTAAATCGTTTCGTCATCATTTTTTTTCCATGGTCGCCACCAAACTGATCGGCATAACCATCTGAAAAAAGATATAAAGTGTCTCCTTCATTAAACGCTAATTCGTGTTGCTCAAAAATTTGACTGTCTAAAGTATAACCGCCAATTGCAGTTTTAGTAGCTTTTATCTCAACAATGTCTTTTTCATTTTTCCTTGTAATCCAAAGAGGTCTGTTTGCGCCAGCATAAGAAACTTTAAATTCTCTAGTGTTTGGTTTAGTTGTTATAGCTACCAAACCAATATCCATACCATCTTTAATTCCAATTTCTAAATTGTTTTGTTTTAGAGTTTCTCTTACACCAATGTTTAAGGCCGCTAAAATATCGCTGGGCTCTCTGTTTTTTTTAACTGCCTCACTTAACTCTTTACTCCCTATCATGCTCATAAATGCGCCAGGAACGCCGTGTCCGGTACAATCAGCTACGGCCAAATAAAAAGTTCCATTCTCTCCTTCTGTAAAAAAATAAAAATCACCGCTAACAATATCTTTTGGTTGATAAAGAATAAAACTTTTCGGGAAATTTTTAAAGAGTACATTTTTTTCGGGTAAAATAGCGTTTTGAATTCGTTTAGAATAATTTATAGAATCCGTAATTTCATGTTTTTGTATCTGCAAAAGGTCTTTTTGCTCTTCAATTTCTTTTTTACTTGCAACTACTTCGGCTGTTCTCTCTGTTACAATTTCTTCCAATTTTTCTTTCTCTTTAATAAGTTTTCTCTCTCTATATTTAAAAAATAAATAAACAAGGATAAAAGAAAAAATTATTGCGCCAAAAATAAACCACTTAGTTTTATAAAATGGTAAAGCAATTGAAAAACTAAAAGATAGTGTTTCGGACTCTATTCCATCATTGTTTTTTGATTTCAATAATAACTGATAATTACCCGGCTGAAGTTTTTTATATTCAACCGAAACAAATTCGTTTAAGTTTTGCTTATCAATTAATAATTTGTTCCAAGAAGTATCTTGTCCAATAAGTTTAGCATAAAATACATTTGCAGAGGGGTTGGTTAAGCTAATTGAAACAAAATTTACTTTAATTGTATTTTGATTGTGGGCAAAAGCAAAATCGTTTATTTGAGAATAATTTGTTCCGTTTACAAGAACTTCGGTTATTCTTATGTCGGGCTTAACAAGATTTTTTTTGTCGTTAAGTGGGTGATAAATTGTAACGCCTTTTTGTGTGCCAAACCAAATTTCGGTATTGTTATTATTTAAAGTAGCGCTGGAGCTATTCTCTAAGTTTTTAAATCCTGCCGAAGTTCCAATATGAATAATGGTTTTTATTTTAAGATTTTTATCGAAAAGTATTTTGTTTAAACCTTGATTTGTTCCCACTAACAAAACACTATCGTTTTGAAACGTAAGAGAGTATATATTATTTGAAACAAGTTGTTCATCGGGACATAATTGATAAATGTTTTTTTTAGATTTTGATTTAACATCCAGCTTATAAATTCCTCCGCCAAATGTGCCAATATATATATTGCCACTTTTGTCTTCAGTAAGACAATGAATTTTTTTTGCTTCTAATCCATCTTCTTCAAAAAAGGAAAACATTTTTTCTCCATCGTATTTTATTAGTCCGCCTAGAGTTCCTATCCAAATATTTTTGTTTTTGTCTTCAAGGAAACACTGAACCTCGTTGTTTAGTAGTCCGTTTGATTCGGAAATATTCGAGATTTTTTGTTGTTCATTAATTAAACTTAAACCTGCCGAGGTGCCTATCCAAATTCTACTTTTACTATCAGCTAACACGCAATTGGCATTTGAACTTATTAAGCCCGAAGATTCAGAATAGTTTTTAAATGTTTTTCCGTTGTAATTACTTACTCCGTTTCTTGTAGATATCCACAATGTATTGTCTAATCCATTACTTAAACCTGTAACATCATTATCTGATAATCCATTAGTTGAGGTTTTGCGTTCAATTAATTTGGTTTGACCATTAACGTATGATAGATGATATAAACCCGACGTTGACGAGCCTAGCCAAAAAGTTTCTTTATTGTCTTTAACTACTGCCGAAACCTGAAGCAAGTCGGGTAGTTCGTTTGCCGTAATATGAGTGAATCTATTTCCAAGATATTTTGACATGCCGGCATCAGAAGTTCCAATCCAAATATTTTTTTCGCGATCAACAAAAACTTTAAAAATTTTATTGGTTAATAATCCATTTTTTGTATTCAACTTAAAATCTCTATTTGAACTAACCACGCCTTCTTTATCGGTAGCTATTAAATAATTATTTTTTTCATCAAACTCAATGCTCCACACCTGATTCCCTTCTGTGCCTGGAATTAATGAATAGCTAATGCTGCCACCCTCGCTTGCATTTATTTCGAAAGCTCCAGCAGATTTTGTTCCAAGCAATAAGTGATTATTTTTTGCTTTTTTAATACAAATAACTTCATTATAAAGATTGTTTTGTTGTTTGAAATTATTGATACGTTCAGTTTTTGGATCTAAAACATCAAGTCCTTCCCCAAAAGCAGCCATCCAAATTTTTCCACTATCATCTTCACAAACATCAAAAATGTAATCATTACTCAAGCCATCGGCCATTAAATAATTTTTTACCGAAAATGCATTGTTTGCTGTTGGGCAAATTTTAAAAATACCATGGCCTGTTGATGCCGCCCAAATATTTTGTTTACTATCTATAAAAACAGAGAAAAAGAAAATAGACCTGTTATCTGAAACCTGACTAAACAATTCTATTTTTCCATTTTTAATAATGTAAAGTCCTGCATTTGTTGCCACCCAAATGTTGTTTTGCTTGTCTTGAACAATTTTTCGGATGACATTGGCATTTAATCCATCGCTTTTGTTAAAGGTTTTAAATCTATATCCATCATACCGTGACAGGCCTCCACCGTCAGTTCCAAGCCATAAATAACCATCCTTATCTTGAAATATTTCGTAAACGGTAGATTGCGGCAAACCATCTTCAACGCCGTAATTTAAAAAGTTATATTGTTGTGAAAAAACTCCTCCAATATTAAAAAACAGAAGGATACAAAAAAAACAAAATCTCTTTTTTAAATAATCTGTGGGTTGTTGTGTTTTTGAAATTCCAAACATAAATCTACCGTGGCCTTGTATTTTTATTTACTTTAACCCTCTTAACAAATATATTAAACATTGTTATTTATTCATAATAAATTAATTCATAAAACTGTATATTTACCTATGCTCAAAAAGCTAATTCTGTTTGTTTTTATACTATTGAGTTCAAAGTTTTCTTTTTCTCAAAATCCTGTTCAGGATACCATTTATTTAATGAACGGTCAGGTTGTTGGCGAAAAAATTATTGATACTATTTTAGGCGCAGTTACAATTATAAATCCTAAAAAGCCAAGTAAAAAAATTCATTACGAGTGGGACCAACTTTTTATGGTTCGGTTTGCGGATGGAAACAAGCGCTACTATTACCGTCAAGATTCCGCTTTAAGTAATTGGTTTTCGCGAGATGAAATGTGGATGTATATGAAGGGTGAAAACGATGCGCGAAAAGGATTTAAAGCAAAGGGCGCTATGGTTGGCGCTGGGATTGCAGGGATAATTGGTGGAATGACAGGAACCTTTTGGGGACCAATTGCTCCATATGGGTTTATGGCTTTAAGTGGTTTGCCAAGAGTAAGAATTAGGCACAACACAATTAGCAATCCGGCCTATGTAGAAAGCGATGCGTATATTTTAGGTTATGAACGAGTTGCGCGACAAAGGAGAAAAATAAAATCGGTAATTGGCGGAACGTTTGGTTTGGTTATAGGTTATGGACTATACGCCATGCTTCACCCTTATTATCCGGAAACAATTAATGTTGGGTTCAGTAAATAAATTTTATGGCATATCAAAAAAAAGTAATGCTACTTGGTAGTGGCGAATTAGGAAAAGAAGTTGTTATTGCCTTACAACGTTTAGGCCAATATGTTATTGCTGTGGATAGTTATGCAAACGCTCCTGCAATGCAAGTAGCTCATGAGTTTGAAATTATAAATATGTTGGATGGTGTTGCGCTAGATAAAATAGTTTCCAAACACAAACCAGATTTAATCGTTCCTGAAATTGAAGCAATTAGAACCGAACGTTTTTACGATTACGAAAAACAAAACATTACTGTTGTGCCAAGTGCTAAAGCGGCTAATTTTACAATGAATAGAAAAGCTATTCGGGATTTAGCGGCAAAAGAATTGGGATTAAGAACCGCCAATTATTTATATGCAACCACCCTTGAGGATTTTAGATCTGCTGTTTCAAAAATTGGAATTCCTTGTGTTGTTAAACCATTAATGAGCAGTAGCGGCAAAGGGCAAAGCGTTATTAAAATAGAGGCTGATATTGATAAGGCCTGGGATTATGCGATGGATGGTTCGCGTGGTGATTACAAAGAGGCTATTATTGAAGAGTTTGTAAAATTTGATTCGGAAATAACGTTGTTGACTGTTACTCAAAAAAACGGTAAAACTTTATTTTGCCCGCCAATCGGACACAGACAAGAACGTGGCGATTATCAAGAAAGTTGGCAGCCTTGTGCTATTAGCGATAAAGATTTATTAGAGGCGCAACAAATGGCTGAAAAAGTTACAAAAGCGCTAACCGGTTTTGGTGTTTGGGGCATAGAGTTTTTCTTAACGTCAAAGGGCGTTTACTTTAGTGAACTTTCTCCTCGTCCTCACGATACGGGAATGGTTACTTTAGCAAACACACAAAATTATAATGAATTCGAGCTTCATGCACGCGCAATACTTGGCTTACCTATTCCAAATATTGAATTAATAAAACAAGGGGCTTCGGCTGTTGTATTAGCAAGCCAAGAAAGTAGTACTCCCGGTTATTTGGGTATTGAAAAAGTTTTAGATAATCCCAACACCGATGTTAAAGTATTTAATAAACCAACTACTCGGCCATACAGAAGAATGGCTGTTGTTTTGTGTAATGACAGTTTAGATTCGGATGTGAATAAAATAAAAGACAAAGCGATTAAACTCGCCAAACAAATTGAAGTTACATATACATGAGAAGTTTCATTCTAATAATTTGTTGTTGGTTTTTCGGGAATTTACATTGTCAAGATTCTATTGTAATTCCTTCTTCCAGTATTTTAAACACTATAAAAATTGGCGACTCTGTAACGTATTACCAATGTCATGTAGAAGCTGCCGTGCAACAACTTTCAACAGTATCCGGACAAACACTTACTGGTAAACAACAAAAATATACCATTACCGAAAAGTATGTTTTAAAAAAAAATGCAGATAATTATTCTGTAAATTATTACGCGTCATCTTTAACTGTTTTTCCAAATAGAAAATTTTCGGCTTTAAAAATAAGAGAAAAGCCCTATTGGGAATTTAAAAAGGAAAAACGTTTTACTTTAACTGAAAAAGATTTAAAGGTGCTTTTAGCGCTCGAAAAAAAAGGTAAAGAGGCTATTGAATATGATTACGCAATTTCTAAATATAATACCAACCAACTGATTATTAAATCAGGAAAAAACTTTAAGCAATTAGTAATTGATGGCAATTATGTTCTTTCGAAATTGATTGGGAAGTAAAATAACGCCAAAGCCGTCAGCCCGACAACTGAGGGATCTCCATCGCAGACGCTTCCTCTGTCAGCGTGACATTCTTAATACTTAACTACTTCTTCGCATTAAACTTTTCTAAACCTTTATCAAGCCATTGAATGTATTTTTTAATATCCGGATCGTAACTAGTTGAATCGCTGTAGTGATTCTCGTCTCCATCAATAATCCAATACTGTGGCTGCGTGCTGGATTTATACATTGTGTTTTGCAAATAACTCCATCTATCTCCTACCGAAGACAATTTTCTTTCAGAGCCACTCCACTTTACCTCAACTTGTAATTCTGCTGGAAGTTTCTTTTTATCATCAACGTATAAAGAAATCAAAACAAAATCTTTACTAAGTTTTCTTTTCACATCAGAATCACTCCAAACTTGCCCTTCCATTTTACGGCAGTTTACACATGCCCATCCAGTAAAGTCTATTAGAATTGGTTTGTTTACTTTTTTAGCGTATTCTAATCCAAGATAATAATCATCAAAAGCCGGAATACCGTTTGGTCCTCTATGAGCATGTTCTGGCAAGTCTTCATGTGTTGAAGTTTCTGAAACGCTTATAGATTTTCTTCCGCCAAAACCTTCGGGAGATTCGCTATAAAAATCTGGTGGCGGAAAACCGCTAATTAATTTTAATGGTGCGCCCCATAAACCAGGAATTAAATAAACCGTAAAAGAAAAAACTAAAATGGCCATCATTAATCGCGGAACAGAAACATATTTCATTTCGCTATCGTGTGATAATTTAAACCAACCCATTAAGTAGCCTCCTAACAAGGCAAAAATTACAATCCAAATAACGATAAAAATTTCTCGTGTTAATATTCCTGCTTGCACAACTAAATCTGCGTTTGATAAAAACTTCATTGCAAGGGCTAATTCTAAAAAGCCTAAAACAACTTTTACTGAATTTAACCAGCCACCAGATTTTGGTAATGAATTTAACCAACCCGGGAAGGCCGCAAATAAACCAAACGGAAGGGCAAGGGCTAAAGAAAAACCAAACATTCCAAAAAACGGGCCTGCTAAGGCACCTGTTGATGCAGCTTGTACTAGAAGCGTTCCTATAATTGGGCCTGTGCATGAAAAAGAAACTAAACCTAAAGTAAAAGCCATAAAAAAGATTCCTATTAAACCGCCTTTATCGGATTTTGCATCCATTTTATTTACAAAACCAGAGGGCAAAGTAATTTCGAATGCGCCTAAAAAAGAAATTGCAAAAACAACTAATAAAATAAAGAAAGCTAAATTAAACCAAACATTTGTTGCCAGATTATTCATTGCATCGGCGCCAAATATTATTGTAACGCCTAAACCTAAAGCAATGTAAATGGCAATAATAGAAATGCCATATATAATAGCGTTTCTAATACCGGCTGCTTTTGTTTTACTTTGTTTTGTAAAAAAACTAACCGTCATAGGAATCATAGGAAAGACACAAGGAGTAAGTAAAGCCGCAAGGCCGCCAATAAATCCTGCAATAAACAAGCCCCAATACGTTGCGCTTTCCTTTTTTTCTGGAGTAGCAGAAATTACCACATCATCAGAATGTTGTTTTACCGCTATTGGTTGAACCTCATTGTTTTCGATTTGCACTGTTGTGTCTGGCACAACTATTTCTGATAATGTTGTTGTTGATTCGGATGAAATAGCCGAAACCTCAGCACCTTCTATTTTAAAACTAAAATCAAATGGCGGAGAAAATTTTTGGCACATACTTTCGTTACAGGCCATGCCATCAATAAAACCTTTTACAACAAAAGGCTTGTTGCTTAGTGCTTTTATTTTTTGCTTAAAGGTGGCGGTATTAGCAAAATAGCGAACTACAAGATTATCAAAAACTGGCTCAGGATGTTCTGTTGGTTTTGGTTCAATTACTTTTCCAACTAATTTGTAATCTTTAGATTTTTCGAATTCAAAATAAGTTGGTAAGGGTCCTTCTGGTGTTTCAATTTGTGAATATAAATGCCAAGTTGGCTCTATGTTGGCTTTAAACACTAACTCAAACTCGTCGGCGCTAATTTTTTTTTGAGAAAAACTCCATGTTACATATTGTTTTTGTCCATAAACAAAAGAAAGTTGAAGTACAAAAAACAAAAAAAGTAGGAATATTTTTTTCATATGATCTTATTAATTAAAACGTTTTAAAGGATAAAAATACTAATATTTTTTTATTGAGTTTTTACTTCTAGGTCGATAGTTGTGGGGGGCAGACACTTTTTATTGTCGCACAGGATGTACTCCACTTTTAAAAAAATGGTTTGAGGGCTTTTTGTGTTCAACTTTACTTTTTGTTTAAACTCTGCTTTATTAGAGAACACAAGTAGTTTTGCCTTTAAAACTTCGTCAAACTCTTCGTGTGAATTCTTCTCCTCTGTTTTTCCAACTAATTGGTATTGGGTAGATTCTTTATAGCTTATTAAAGTAGGAAAAGGCACCGCGTTATTAGCTTGCTGAGAATAGGTGTGCCATCCTTTCTCAATCACTGCTTTTATAGTTATTTCGCCTTCAGAACTAGAAATAGACTTATAGCTGGCCGACCATGTTATATGGTTTTCTTGAGATTGTACATATAAAAAAGAAAACAGGCCAATACAAAGGGTTAAAAGAATTTTCATAGATATTGATTTGTTATTGAGTCTTAACTGTTAAATCGATTGTTTTTGGTGGCAAGCACATCATATCGTTACAACACATAAATTCAATTTTAATAGCAACTGTAAGTCCGGGTTTGCTAACTTTTATTTTTTGTTTAAAATCTGATTTATCCGTTACCACAAATATCTTTGCATCAAAGGCTTTATCAAACTCTTCGTGTACGTTATTTTCTTCTGTTTTTCCAACTAAAGTATATTGTTTAGATTCAGTATACTTAAACGATGTTGGAACTGGGCCATCTGCCGTAACTTTTTGAGAATACGTGTGCCAACCTTTTTCTATTTTTGGTGTAATTATAATTTCCCCTTCTGTTGCAGAAATGGATTTATAACTTGCCGCCCATGTTATTGGGTTTTGGTCTTGAGCATTAACTCCTAAAAAAGAAAACAAACAAATTGTAATGGCAAATATTTTTTTCATAATATAGTTTTAGCTAAAGTTGGTTCTATTTTTTTTGTTTCGCTAGTTGCTAAACAAAGTTTAACATTTATTTACCTAAGTTTTTAAATTGAGAAAATAAGATTTTTAAATCGTTCTCAATTTTATAATCCTTTGCATAATTCAAAAACGCCTTGTTTGTTTGGTCTTCAGAGGATGTTGTTCCCAAAATGTCTGCAGGAGTTAATATCGATGGGCGTATTGATGGCAAATCCTTTCGTGGGTTTTTTCCATAACCAACCCAGGAATAAACGCCCACTAAAACATAAAATGCATTAGCAATAAAATTGAGTTTGTTTTTTTGAAACCAAATTAAAATCCAGAAAAATAATATTGCAGCAAAACTTACCGTGATATCTAAGAGACGTTTTTTTCTTCTGTTCTCTGGCCTGCCCACGTTATTAATATCAATTACATATAAATCGCCGGCGGTATCAATGCTGTTGCTTCCGATAATTGAAAGGCTCTCTGGTGGTGCAATTTTAAATTCAACACCTTTGGTTACGAGCGTTATCATTTTATCAATAATCTCTCGAGAAGAAATATCGCGAGCGCAAAAAATAATTTCGTTTAGTTGATGAACGTCTATAGCTTCGTTTATTTGCCGGAAATGCCCAATATAATTTTTATTTTTTAACCCGTTGTTTTCGTTACTAATAAAACCAATAAATTCAGATTGAATATTTGTTTTTTTTAGCAAATCATTTACCCGGTTAAACTCTAATTCGCTTCCAATAATTGCAATTCTTGCATTTGTTTTGTAGCCGCCAATTTTAAATTTTTTAATTTTTGCTAAATGATAAATCAGCCTGCTTATTAAATAAATTAATAAAGTATATGCCGCGCCAATTAAAATTAAAGCCCTTGAAAAACGATAATATTCTGGCAAAAGAGAATATACAATTAAAATAAAAGCCGTGCCCGCTAAAACTCCCCTAACTATTTTAGTTAAGCGTAAAGGAACATCATAGCCTCCGCTTAAATAAACAAAAAACATCCACACTAAAGTGTAAACAGGAAAGAAAAAATTAATTGTTTCTTGAGAATAAAAATTGGGAAAAAGTTTAAAATTTATTTCGTAAACATTTTTACAAATATAAAGTCCCAGTAATATTAAAATAAAATCAATGGCAGGAAAAAACCATTGCTTTACAAAACGCGCTGTTATTGCTGCCGCGGCCCTTAAATAAATAGCAAAATAAATTAAAAAGCTAAACGTACGTGCGTGATTTTGACTAAAGTGTTTTTGTGCAAAAATTGCCATTGCTTTATAAAAAACAATCACATAATTAACACTACTCTTTTTCGTACTCTCCCCTTTGTAGTGAATAATACTACTATCGGCAAAATAATAATTTTTATAACCTCCTTGTGTTATGCGATAGGATAGATCAATATCTTCTCCATACATAAAAAAAGTTTCGTCGAGCAGGCCAACTTTATCTAATGCCTCTTTACGCATTAGCATAAAAGCACCACTTAAAATATCTACTTGATGATTTTCGTTTTTATCTAAAAAAGTTAAGTGATATTGCCCAAATTTTTTTGAACCAGGGAATAACTTAGCTAATCCAAATATTTTGTAAAACGCCACTGCCGGCGTCGGAAGTCCTCGTTTGCTTTCTGGTAAAAAATTACCTTTTCCGTCTAACATTTTAATTCCTAAGCCACCCGCGTCTGGATGAGCCTCCATAAAGGCAATTGTTTTTTCAAAAGTATCTTCCTGAACCACCGTGTCGGGATTAAGAAGTAAAATGTATTTGCCTTTTGCAATCTTTATTCCTTGATTATTGGCAACAGCAAAACCCGTGTTACTTAAGTTGGCGATAAGGTTTACTTGAGGAAATTTGTCCTTTATAAGCGAGATAGAGCCGTCTACGGAGTTATTGTCCACTACAATAACCTCAGCATCAATGTTTTTTAATGCTTTAAAAACCGAAAAAAGACACTGTTCTAGAAAGTGCTTTACATTGTAATTAACTATAATGATAGATAGCTGCAGATAGGATAAACGTTAATGCCCTAAAATAATTATAATTGTTTAAATAATTATTTTTTTTACATTTGCATTCTTAAAAAAATAGTTTTATCCAACTATTTACTAAAAATTGGTCCCATAGCTCAGCTGGATAGAGCACAGGTTTTCTAAACCTGCGGCCGCTGGTTCGAATCCAGCTGGGATCACGATAAAAAAGGCTACCTCGTAAGAAGTAGCCTTTATAGTTAGCCCACAGTTCAAATTGGCGAAAATAGATAAACTAGGTTGTTTGTTTTGCTATAAAAAAACTGTTTTCCATGTTTTCTTTATTATAAATCATTGGTAGATTTGTTTCTAAGTCGATTAGTTTAGCTCCCGCTTGTTCTAAAATGCATTGTCCGGCTGCTGTATCCCACTCCATTGTTGTGCCTAATCTTAAATATTCGTGAGCCCTGCCTTCGGCTACCCAACACTGTTTAATGCTGCTACCAACATTTATAATGTCCACCTCCCCAAATACGTTTTTTAATTTGCTAATGTGTTGGTTAATGTCTTTGCTAAGATGGGAGCGGCTTGCAACTACAGTATATGTTTTTGGTAATCGTTGAACCGGCAGTTTAATTGCAACCTCTAACAATTTATCAATAAAGTTAGTTTGGCTATTATTTATTTCTTCATTAATAACACCCTTATTAATTTTAAAACTTCCTGAATCAATGTCGGCAAAAAAAAGTTCTTTACTAACTGGCGAAAAAATAACTCCGATTATCGGTTTTTTATTTTCTATTAAAGCAATATTAACGGTAAACTCTCCGTTGCGTTTAACAAATTCTTTTGTGCCATCTAAAGGATCGATTAGCCAAACACTCGTCCAACTCTTTCTTAATTCATAATCGGCAATCTCTTCTTCCTCGCTTATTATTGGAATATTTGTTTGAGATAAAGCATCAATTATTATTTTACTTGCTTTTTTATCCGCGAGCGTTACGGGAGTGTTATCGCTTTTTGTTTGAACTAAAAAATCTGTTTCGTAAATTTTTAAGATTTCATTCCCTGCCGCAAGCGCTGCTGCAATGGCTAATTTTAAAAGGGAATTATAGTTCATTACATCATTTTTTTTCTATTTCAAAGCCTTTGTTTTTCCAATCACTAAATCCTTTCTCAAGATTTATTGTTTCTTTAAAGGCTAGCTTCTCCATTAATTCCGCCGCATCCGCACTTCTTCCTCCACCCGCACAATAAATTAAATAGCTTTTGTTTCTATCCAATTTTTGGATGTTTGCTTCTGCATTTTTGTCTAAAAAATCTATTTGTATTGCGCCCTTAATCATTCCCTTCGTTTGTATCTCATCGTTTGTTCTAAGGTCTATTAAAACATATTTTTTTTCTTCAATCAGTTTTTTAAATTCTGTCGCGTCAACATTCTTTTTAATTTGTTGCGAAAAGCCAAAAAAAGAAATTAAAAGAATTAGAATTGTAAGCGTTTTTTTCATGTTTATTTGTTTTTTTCAAATGAGAGTAGCCAATCTATTGCTTTGTTTTTATCATCAAATATTCTCATTTTCATGTTTTGTTGACGGGTAAGACTAATAATAAAGTTTAATACTATTCGATGCGCTAAAGACTGAACAACCACGGCGTTTGCAAGTGTCATCTCATTCGTTTCTGGCTTTGTAGAAAACTCTCTCGCTTCTTTTGAAAGAGTGCTGTATCGCCCGGGAATAACTAAAACCTTGAACTTGTTAATTCCATCATATTTTTCTTTTAAAAAATCGAGTTGTCTTTTAGAGTCTTCTAGTCCAATTTCGGCGCCATCATCAATCTTAATAAAAATTATTCCATTATCCCAAAGTTCGATTTCAGAAATTCTATCACGGCGATAATCAATAACTAAATATTTTTCGGTTGCTGTCAAACTTATTCCAAATTAAAGATAGCAAAAAAATAAAAACAAAAAAATAATTTTATATCTTCTTTTAAGATATTCGCTTTAAAAGCGCCATATAAAAACCATCGTAGCCCTGACTTGGTAGTATGGTTTTATCTTTTACAAACTCGAAATTGGAATTGTTATTTAAAAACAAATCTACTTGTTGTTTATTTTCGCTTGGTAAAATACTACAGGTACTATAAACCAATTCGCCTCCAACCTTAACCATTTCAGAATACTCTGAAAGAATTTTTTCTTGAAGTTTTTTTGTGCGTTCAATAACCTCTAAGCTTAATTTCCATTTTGCATCGGGGTTACGTTTAATTACTCCCAAACCACTACAAGGTACATCCAATAATAATTTGTCTGCCTTTCCTTGAAGTCTCTTTATTGTTTTTGAATCTTCTATTGTACGAGTTTCAACATTAAACACGCCCGCACGTTTTGCCCTTCTTTTTAATTCTTCTAACTTAAAACCTTCAACATCTAAGCTGATAAGTTTGCCTTTATTGTTCATTAATGCAGCAATGTGTAAACTTTTTCCGCCGGCACCTGCACAAGCATCAATAACAAACTGATTAGGTTTTGGGTCTAAAAAACTACTTATTTCTTGTGAGCCCGCATCTTGAACCTCAAACCACCCGAGTTTAAAAAAATTATTTTGAAAAACATTTTCTCTTTTTACTAATTCAACTGCGTTTTCAAATCCTTCAATTTCTTTTAGTGCAATATTTGTTTTAGAAAGCTCTTCTATTAGTTTTTTAGTGTTTGTTTTTAAAGTGTTAACTCTTAACACAACTTGTGCTTGTGTATTCATTGCAAGCGCTTCTTTTTTCCAAACATCCTCTCCTAACTCGTTTATTCCAAGTTCCCAAAGCCAATCGGGATACGATTCATAAACAGGGATGTTGTTTTTTAATTGTTCTTTCTGAATTAAAATAACTTCTCTATCTAAGTTTTTAAACTCTTGCCAATCTGGAAATTCGATTTCTTTTATCACCAACCAAACAGCCGTAATAAACCAAAAGTTTTTTTGTGATTGTGCTAGCTCAGAATACAAACGAAAATTTCTTACAATATCATAAACGGCTTCCGCAACAAACCTTCTGTCTCTGCTTCCCCATTGTGGGTTTTGTTTAAAAACTTTTTCTATTGCCTTATCAGCGTATCTGTTTTTAACAAAAATTTCTTGGAGTGTTTCGGCAACAGAATTAACTAAGTTTTTGTAAAGTTTCATAATCTAATTAAGGAAGAGCCGGCAAATGTAGTCAGAATTACTTAACAACTTGCATGAAGCCTTTTAGATTTCGTTTAACAATGCCTTTTAAGCGGGGCTCAAAAACATCGCAAATGTAAAAGAAAGTTCCCTCACTCACCAATAGATTGCTTTGCAAACTAGTTCCGTCCCATTTAAAATAAGGGTCTTTTGTTTGATACACTAAGTTGCCCCATCTATCAAAAATAACTAAATCAATTTCTTTTATTTGTCTAACTCTTATTGCCTTAAAAAAATCATTTACGCCATCACCATTAAGTGTAACAATGTTTGGCAGTTCAAAAATCGGACAGTTATCAATACAAAAATCGAAACTTAAAGGGCTTACATTATTACTTGAATCAACTGATTGAACGGCATAACAACCAGAAATTAATTCTAATCCATCATAATTAAACGTTGTTACGCTTGATGCGAATGTTGCAACTTGTTGGTAAACCTCATCAATAGTTGGCTTATAAAACAAAATATATTTTATAACGTCATCGCTACAAATTGGTCTTACATCCGTCCAACTAATTTGAACCATTCCGGTTGGACAATCGGCAACTATTGATAGTGTTGGCGAGCAAGGTGGGGTTAAGTCTACTGCGGTAGCACACACTTCTTGTGAATTATTTAATAACGGTTTAAAGATTGACGGATCTGAATACTGACCAGTTCCTAAAATCTTATAACAATAAGAATAGCGATTAGCAATTTTGCTAGTGTCGGTATAGCTTGTTAAAGATGTGGTAGCAATTGCGCTAAAAGTAGTTTGGGATGGATTTTTTCGATACACCGTGTAATTATAATTATTCCAAGGCGTAGCAGAACTCCATTTAAGATTTATTTTTCTATCTCCCGGAGTAGCAGTTAAAAAAATAGATGTTGCTCGTTGCGATGCTCCAACTGTAGTTGTTCCGGCAACAAATTCAACAATGTAATCTTGGCTAGTTGCGTCTGTGTTAATGTTTGAGTGCACAAACTGAGTGTCTGGTTTAAAAAAATAAGGACTTGAAGTATTAAAAATTGTTGTGTATGTGTCTGTTGAGTTATAGCGGTGTTTTAAATTAAATTGATACGGACCCGGCAACACCAAGGTGTCAAAATTGCCTACGTTTACCAAGGGCCTTGTCCACCTTACATAAACAGATCCGCTGCTAACAGAGGTAGACAATAGATCTACATTTAATAATACAGGAATGTCTCTTTTTAGCTTTGCGCAAACTTGAGAGCTTCCAAAACTTTGAGAGCCATCTTTATAAATAGCAATTACTAAATAACTATAATCTTGCCCTACTACTAAACCGTTTCCTCCGTTGTTATCAATAAAAACAGTGGCTGTATTTATTGTTTGACCAACAGAATCAAATCCCGAACTCGGAGAAATTCCTCTTTGACAAGGATCATAAACAAATGGACTACAATCATTTTTACGATAAATTTTATATGCCGTTATTGGGTTGTTTGTTGGGTTACAAGTTGAAAGCGTCCATGATATTTTCATGGTTGAGCCAATTGGAACTGCTGTTACATTTTGCACAGCCGGTGGAACTACTCTGATATTATAAGTTGCAAAATTAACGAGTTTAATTGCCGGAACGGTTGGCGCTCCACTATCCTCTACTTTAAAAACTGTTTGATAAGGTTGTAATCTAATATGGCTACAAGCTGTTTGCCAAAAAAAAGTTGCGGATGTTGTGGGTGTTAACGTTGAAGTTACGGCATAACTCGTATTTGATAAAGTTGCAAGCGGTGTTGGTCCAGAAAAGGCGCCTCCGTTGCCTTGTAAAGTAACTGTGTTAATGTTAATGTCTCCATAAACAATGCTTTTTGTGATTTGGGCTCCAGCTTGTACGCAAGTATCTATTGGCACAGTAACGGTTGGCGGGTCGTTGTTTGGACAAGAACCAACAACTACTTGCATGTCGCGCAAAACATAACCAATTATTTGATAAACACCACTAGTATTTTTTCGCCACTCTTTTACGATAAAAGCTAAGTTATATTCTCCTCCGGCTTGAGGCTTACACCATGTTAATAATCCTGTTGTGGCATTAATTCCATATGTTCCTCCGGGGCCAGCATAAGGATAAGAATACCCTGCAACTGTTTGGCCGTTTGCCCCACGTGATGTTGAAATTTCATAACTCAAACTATCGCCATCAGAATCGTATGCACCCGGATTATGATAAAAACATTTTTCAAAGCAAGCTCTATCTATTGGTGGAAAATTAAATTCAGGAGAAGAGTTAGCGCCTGAAAAATTATTAATAATTAAGAGTGATTCAAGGTAAAAGGGTTGGTTAACAGAGTTTTGCATGTTTATTACGCCAGCGTTTCTGTTTGGATCGAATGTGTGAATTAAATAACTACCAGAGCCAGAATACGTATGAATAATTGTATAAATATTTTTTTTGACTTTATAGCCCGATGGCTCATTAATAATGAGGGTTCCGCATTGAGGGCAATCTTGACAAAGCCCCGTGCCACCATTTATTCGTTGTGCAACTCCTCGCTGCCCATCTCCAAAATAAATAGTATCCACGCATCTATCGGCAACCTGAGGGCCATGATCTGTATATTTAATTAGTGTTATTGAATAGGTATAAACCTGAACAGTTAAATTATTAAGCGTTTGAGTAAAAGGCGCAATTCGTTTATACAAAAGTTCACCCGCCCGGTTATGCGTAGCAAAACCATAAGCAGAAACAAAAATAAGAAACAAAAATAAAAGCCTTTTCATGTTCAAAATCTACTCATAAAATTAGTCCTTTTTCTTTAATTGCACAAAGGTTAAAATCAATATTGTCGCCCTATTTGGTGTTTGTTGTGATTTTTTCGCTAAATAAAAAATATTTTTTATAATCTAACGTTAAAATGCTAATTGTTATTGTTTATGTGTGTTTTTTTTTAAACCATCTGCATAAATAAATAATTAGTCGCATTTATGGTTTTGCTAGTGCTTTTTATGGTAATTTTATGCTCTTTATTAAAGAATCCCAATGTCAAACCATCATATTGGCCATACAAGTAAAATTACTGCGGCGGGGCTGCTATTAACACTCGGCATAATTTATGGAGATATTGGCACCTCCCCTCTTTATGTTATGAGTGCAATTGTTGGCTCCCGGGCAATTAATGCCGACATAATAATTGGCGGGATGTCTCTTGTTTTTTGGACACTAACAATGCAAACCACCATCAAGTATGTAATTTTTACTTTAAAGGCGGATAATAAAGGCGAGGGTGGTATTTTTTCTTTGTACACCTTGGTTAAAAAAGCAAAAAGAAAATGGCTAATTTTTCCGGCAATTATTGGTGGATGTTGTATTTTAGGCGAAGGTATAATTACCCCGCCTATTTCTGTTGCTTCTGCCGTAGAGGGTTTAAGGCTAGTTCCTCGTTTTTCTGATATCCCAACCATTCCAATTGTAATTGCAATTATTACGGGATTGTTTTTCATTCAACAATTTGGAACAAAGTTTGTTGGTAAATTTTTTGGGCCAGTAATGTTAATTTGGTTTTCGATGTTAGGCTTAGTGGGAATTATTGGCCTGAGTCAAAATCTTACGGTTTTAAAAGCGCTAAATCCTTATTACGGAATTAATTTATTAATAAATACGCCGGGGGCTTTTTGGTTATTAGGCTCGGTGTTTCTTTGCACAACCGGAGCCGAGGCATTGTATTCCGACATGGGACATTGTGGAAGAAAAAACATTCGTGTGAGTTGGGTATTTGTAAAACTGATGTTAGTTATTAATTACATGGGGCAAACCGCATGGCTAATTTCTAATGACGGAAAATTACTTAATGGCAGAAATCCTTTTTATTCTATTATGCCCGAATGGTTTTTACCAGTAGGTATTGGTATTGCAACAGTGGCAACCGTTGTTGCCTCTCAGGCTTTAATTAGCGGCTCATTTACATTAATAAACGAAGCCATGCGTTTAAATTTTTGGCCAAAAGTTGGCATAAAATATCCTTCTGATGAGAAAGGGCAAATGTATATTCCTTCTGTTAATTGGTTGTTATATGTTGGATGTGTAGCAATTGTTTTGTTTTTTAAAGAAGCCAAAAACATGGAGGCCGCCTACGGATTAACAATCATTTTAGGGATGATTATGTCGTCGCGCTTGTTGGCGTTTTTCATGAAAATCAAAAAATATCCAAAGTGGTTTTTGTTGTTATTTATTTCGGTTTACATTGTTATTGAAGGTGCGTTTTTAATTGCGTTACTAGAGAAGTTTCCAAAAGGAGGTTATATTACTCTTATTATCGCCCTGCTGTTAGCTGGCATTATGGCCTGTTGGTATATTGCCAAACTAATAAGAAAGCGCTACACCGACTTGGTTCCTTTAGATAATTACAAACAAATGCTTTGTGATTTAAGTAGAGACCCTTCTATTCAAAAATATGCAACGCACTTGGTTTACATGACAAGTGCAAATGACCCGCTTACGATTGAAGCAAAAGTAATTTATTCTATTTTACAAAAGCGTCCAAAAAAAGCAGATATATATTGGTTTGTACACGTAGATGTAATGGATGAGCCATATAGGATGGATTATAAAGTAATGCACATTGCAAAAGACGATATTATTAGGGTAGATTTTAAATTGGGCTTTAAGGTTGCTCCAAAAGTAAATTTAATGTTTAGGAAAGTAGTTGAAGATTTAGTGAAAAATAAAGAAGTGGATATTACCAGTCGTTATGAATCTTTGAACAAAAATAATATTATTGGCGACTTTAAGTTTGTTGTTCTTGAAAAATTCTTATCGTATGAAAACGACTTGCCGCTTTTTGAAAAAATAATATTAACCATTTATTTTTTCCTTAAACGTTATAGTTTAAGTGAAGCAAAAGCCTTTGGATTAGATAGTAGTTCTGTAAAAGTTGAAAAATTCCCAATGGTTATTAGCCCACAAAAGGATATTCATTTAAGAAGAATAGAATAAATTTGCTTAATGTTTAAAATGACGCACGCCCGTCATTACCATACTTACTCCGTTTGCGTTGCAATATTCAATACTTTCTTTGTCTTTTATTGAGCCTCCTGGCTGTATTACAGCGGTAATACCTACCTTATGAGCAATCTCTACACAATCAGGAAATGGAAAAAAAGCATCGCTTGCCATTACCGCGCCATTTAAATCAAAACCAAAACTTTGTGCCTTTACAATAGCTTGCTTTAAAGCATCAACTCTTGATGTTTGACCTGTACCGCTAGCAAGTAACTGACCATTTTTTGCAAAAACAATTGTGTTTGATTTTGTATGCTTCACTAATTTATTAGCAAACAATAAATCTTTTATTTCGCTCGCTGTCGGTGTTTTTGTTGTTGCTGGTTTTAAATCTGTTTCCGTTTCGGTAACTAAATCTTTGTCTTGTTCTATAACTCCGTTTAATAAATTACGGAAAGATGTTTTACCCAACTCAACTTTATTTTGAATTAAAATAATGCGGTTTACTTTTGATTTTAAAAGTGCCAATGCCTCATCATGATAAGCGGGAGCAATTACTACTTCACAAAATAATTTGTTTACTTCGGTTGCCGTTGCTAAATCAATTGTTTTATTGGCAATTAAAATTCCACCAAATGCAGAAACGGGGTCTCCCGCTAAAGCATCAACATAAGCTTGATGGATGGTGCTTCTAGAAGCTACGCCACAAGCATTATTATGTTTTAAAATTGCAAAGGTTGGTTCAGTAAAATCGGCAATTAAATTTACGGCTGCGTCAACGTCCAAAAGGTTATTGTAGGATAATTCTTTACCGTGCAGTTTCGTAAACATTGCTTCTAAGTCGCCGTAAAAAACGCCCTTTTGATGAGGGTTTTCGCCATAACGTAAGGTTTGTCCTTTTTGTATACTTTGTTTAAATTGAGTAATGTTTTCGGTGTGATTAAAATAATTAAAAATTGCTGTGTCGTAATGAGAAGAGGTTGCAAATGCTTTTGCTGCAAAATGTTTTCTATCAACAATATCAGAAGCTCCGTTTTTTGTTTCTAATAAATTTAATAATTCAGAGTAATCGTTTCTGGATGAAACAATAACCACGTCGTTAAAATTTTTTGCGGCTGCACGAATTAAAGAAATTCCACCAATGTCTATTTTTTCTATTGTATCTTGTTCTGAAGCTTTTGCAGCAACAGTTTCTTCAAAGGGATATAAATCAACAATTACTAAATCAATATCTGGAATATTGTGTTGTGCTTTTTCCTTTTTATCAGATTCGTTATCTCTTCTGTTTAAAATTCCTCCAAAAATAGCAGGGTGTAAAGTTTTAACTCTTCCACCAAATATTTCAGGATATGACGTTACAGAATCAACCGCCGTAACAGGAATGTTTAATTTTTCGATGAAAGAAAGCGTTCCGCCAGTGCTATATAACTTAACGTTTAGCGCGTGAAGTTTTTTTATAATAGGTTCTAAATTATCTTTGTAGTAAACAGAGATTAAAGCGCTTTTAATAATTTTTGTATTGCTCATTTTTTCAAAATAAAGGGCAAAGATAGTTTAAGAAATGAAAAACTTTAGCATTGTTTAAAAAGGTTGAAAAGCTATAGATAAAACATTAATAACTTAAGTTTTGCCCAAGCCATTTTTCAATAACCTCAGCACTCATGCCTTTACGTTTGGCATAATCATCAACTTGCTCTTTATTTATTTTACCTATTCCAAAATAATGTGATTGAGGGTGTGAAAAATATAATCCGCTAACGGCGGCTGTTGGTATCATGGCTAAACTATCCGTTAAAGTCATACCTGTGTTTTTTTCTACATCCAACAATTTCCAAATAGTTAATTTTTCTGTGTGGTCTGGTTGCGCGGGATAACCAGGTGCGGGACGAATGCCCTCATATTCTTCTTTAATTAAATCTTCGTTTTTTAAGTTTTCGTTTTTAGCATAGCCCCAAAATTCTTTACGCACTTTTTTATGCATTAATTCGGCGAAGGCTTCCGCTAATCTATCTGCAAGCGCTTTAATCATAATAGCACTATAATCATCGTGGTCTGCTTCAAAACGCTTCACGTGTTCGTCGATACCAATACCTGTTGTTAATGCAAAAGAGCCGATATAGTCTAGCCCCTCCTCTGTCCTCCCCAAAGGGGAGGAAGAAGAACGTGGTTTTACAAAATCTGCCAAAGCAATATTATATTGACCGGCCGGCTTTTTAGTTTGCTGACGGATAGAATGGAACTTACATTTTACGGCTTTTTTTGTTTCATCTAAAACTTCAATATCATCATCGTTAATTGTGTTTGCCGGATAAATACCAATAACTGCATTTGCTTGCAACCACTTTTCAGAAATGATTTTTTTTAGCATGCTTTGCGCATCGTTGAATAACTTTGTTGCTTCTGCGCCACGAGTTAGGTCACTTAAAATTTTTGGATAAGAGCCCTTCATTTCCCAGCTATGAAAGAAGGGAGTCCAATCAATATATTCCGAAATTTCTTTTAAATCATAATTTGTAAATACTTTGTTTCCTAAAAAACTTGGGGTAGTTATTTCTTCTTTTTTCCAATCGATTGGAAATTTATTTTCTCGCGCTTCGTTTAGTGAAACAAATTTATTTTGACTTTGTGCATTTTTATTTTGTTCGCGAACACGTTCGTAATCTTTGTTAACCTCGAGCATAAAGGCGTCTCTTAATTCGTTTGAAATTAAGCTGCTGGCAACGGGTACAGATTTACTAGCGTCGTTAACGTGCACAACTGGTCCGGAATAGTTTTGCGCAATTTTTACAGCGGTGTGTACTTTAGAGGTTGTTGCACCACCAATTAATAAAGGTGTTTTAAATCCTAAGCGTTCCATTTCTTTTGCAACGTGAACCATTTCGTCTAATGACGGAGTTATTAAACCACTTAATCCGATAACATCTACGTTATGTTTTTTTGCTTCTTCTAAAATTTTATCACAAGAAACCATTACACCCAAATCAATAATTTCATAATTATTGCAAGCTAAAACAACACCTACAATATTTTTCCCAATATCGTGTACGTCGCCTTTTACTGTTGCCATTAAAATTTTCCCGGCATTGGTTCTGCCATCGCCAACAATACCAGCTTTAGCGTTATCTTCTTTTTCCTGTAAAAGATAAGGCTCTAGATAAGCCACCGCTTTTTTCATTACGCGTGCACTTTTTACGACCTGCGGTAAAAACATTTTTCCTTGCCCAAACAAATCCCCAACCACATTCATACCGTCCATTAATGGACCTTCGATTACATGCAGTGGGCGACCTAATTTTAAGCGGGCCTCTTCTGTGTCTGCATCAATGTGCTCTACTAAACCTTTTACTAAGGCGTAACTTAAACGTTCTTCAACGGTTCCTTTACGCCACTGCTCGTCTTTTTCGGTTTTTTCTTTGGTGATTCCTTTTAATGATTCAGCATGATCAACCAATCTTTCTGTTGCATCATCTCTACGATTTAGTAAAACATCTTCAACTAATTCTAATAAGGTTTTATCTATATCGTCGTATATAACAAGTTGCGAGGGGTTAACAATTCCCATATCCATTCCAGCCTTAATAGCGTGGTATAAAAAGGCAGAATGAATTGCTTCGCGTACATGATCATTTCCTCTAAAAGAAAAAGAAACGTTGCTTACTCCACCACTAACTTTTGCATAAGGTAAATTTTCTTTTATCCATTTTGTTGAGTTAAAAAAATCAAGCGCGTTTAAACGGTGCTCTTCCATACCTGTTGCAACCGGAAAAATATTTGGGTCAAAAATAATGTCTTGTGGTGGAAAATGAACTTTGTTAACCAACACATCGTAAGCCCGCTTACAAATATCTTTTCTGCGTTGTAAGGTGTCTGCCTGACCAACCTCATCAAAAGCCATTATAATAACTGCGGCGCCATATTGTTTTACTTTGTGCGCTTGTTCAATAAAATTTTCTTCTCCTTCTTTTAAAGAAATAGAGTTTACTATTGCTTTTCCCTGAACACACTTTAAACCTGCTTCAATTACGCTCCATTTACTAGAGTCAATCATGATTGGGACACGAGAAATATCCGGCTCGGAGGCAATTAAATTTAAGAAAGTTGTCATTGCTGCTTCACTATCTAACATACCTTCATCCATGTTAACATCAATAACCTGTGCACCACCGTCTACTTGATCTTTTGCAATAGAAAGCGCTTCTTCATAATTGCCTTCTTTAATTAAGCGCAAGAATTTTTTAGAGCCGGTTACATTTGTTCTTTCACCAACATTTAAAAAATTACTTTCCGGCCTAAGCGTTAGTGGCTCTAATCCGCTTAAATGCATTAACGAATCGGCAGTAGGTTTTTTTCTTGGCTTTGCTTGTTTTGCTAATTCAGCGATTCGTTTAATGTGTGCTGGCGTTGTTCCGCAACAACCTCCAACAATATTTATAAATCCTGCTTTTAAAAAATCTTCTATTTGATGCCCCATTTCATGAGCGTCTTGGTCGTATTCGCCGAACTGATTTGGTAAGCCCGCGTTTGGATAAGCGCTAACAAAGAAGGGGGCTTTATCTGATAACTCTTCCAAATATGGTCGCATATCTTTTGCGCCGAGCGCACAATTTAAACCAACACTTAATAAATCAACATGAGAAACAGAATTTAAAAACGCTTCAGTTGTTTGTCCGGATAATGTTCTCCCGCTTGCATCAGTAATAGTTCCAGAAACCATCACAGGCATTTTACGATCTATTTTTTCGCAATAATTTTGAATTGCAAATAATGCTGCTTTAGCGTTAAGAGTATCAAAAATAGTTTCCACCAATAATAAATCTGCTCCGCCTTCTATCAAACCTTTTACTTGCTCGGTGTATGCTATTACTAATTCATCAAAAGTAATGGCCCTAAAACCTGGGTCGTTTACATTTGGCGAAAGAGATAGTGTGCGATTAGTTGGGCCAAGTGCGCCGGCAACAAACTTTGGTATAGATGCAAATTCTGGAAACTCTTGATAAAATTCTTGTATAGCTTCTTTGGCTATTTTAGCCGATTCGTAATTTAATTCATAGGCTAACGATTGCATGTCGTAATCTGCCATGGCAATCGTGGTAGCGCTAAACGTATTGGTTTCAATAATATCTGCGCCTGCTTTTAAATATTCTTTATGAATGGTTTTAATTATTTTGGGCTGAGTAATAGAGAGCAAATCATTATTACCTTGCAAATCTTTATGCCAATCTGCAAACCGTTTGCCACGAAAATCTTTCTCCTCCAATTTATATTGTTGGATCATGCTTCCCATTGCGCCATCGATAACTAATACGCGTTTTTCTAATTCTTGTTGAATTGTGTTCATAAATGTTCCTGCTCATTCCTCCCTAATTGGAGGAAGAAATTTGATTTTAATTGTTTTTTATAAAATTAAAAATCCCTTCTAGCTTTCGCCGGAAGGGATTAGTTTATGCTTTTTTAAAAATGTTTAACTAATGTTTCCGACTTATTTTTCTCGTTTTTTTCGAGACGAATTCCCACCTTCTTTTGAAATTATAAATTATAAATTATAGATGTTAAATAAGCTGTGGCTATTTAAAATTCATCATTTAAAATTTAACTTCTCGTCAAGGGTTGGTAAAGCTTCACAGGGCGTATCCCTCTGCTTTTCTTAATAAGTGTTTGAAAGAACTGGAGATAAAGGTAATACAATTTGCGTACTTTTACAAGCATGAAAAAAACCATACTATTCCTTTTTATTTTGGTCTTTTTTGGGGCTTCAGCTCAAGAATTAAAGGGCGATTTAAAAACAGTGTCAAACATAATGTCTGCCCAAACCTTAGCGTGGAATAATGCCGATATAAATGGTTTTATGGATTATTATTGGAAAAGCGACAGCCTTAAATTTATTGGGAGTAAAGGCGTAACATACGGCTGGCAAAAAACTCTTGATAACTATATTAAAAACTATCCTGACAAAGAGGCAATGGGCATTTTAAAGTTTACAATAATTGAGTCGGTTCAATTATCAAAAGCAAGTATTTATGTAATAGGAAAGTGGGAGTTAAAAAAAGACGTTTCTGCTGGCGGCCATTTTACCTTACTCTGGAAAAAAATAAATAATAAATGGGTTATTGTATCAGATCACACTAGTTAAAGATTAAACCACATAGGCACATAGTTTTCTTTTTCGTTAACCCATAACAGAAAATCATAGTTGATGCTTCGCATCAACATTATGTTTAACTTTAAACATAATTTTTGTTTTCTCTCTTAAACTCTATGTATCTATGTGGTTAAATTTATGAGTGTTGAATTAGGCTTATATAAACATTATAAAGGCAATGTTTACGAAGTTGTTGGTATTGCTAAACATAGCGAAACTCTTGAAGATTTGGTTGTTTATAAAGCAACCTACCAAAAAGAAGGTGAGAACTTATGGGTGAGGCCAATAGAAATGTTTCTTGAAAGAATTGAGCTTGATGGTAAATCTGTAAAACGATTTGAGAAAATTTAAAGTCACAGATTTCACGGACAACACAAATAAGTTTTTATTAAAAAAAATCGGTGTAATCGGCGGCCAATAATAAACGCCTAAAAATTATCAATCGGCGGACTTCTTTTTGGAATTTTAAAATCGCTTAACATCGATGCTTTTAAATTTATAGTTAAGCTATAGCTTTTTCTTAAACCAAATGGTACCCAGTCAATTCTAGCCTCCCAACATTTTAAATCACGATAAATGTTAATGCTTGTATAACTTGCTTTTTGATTTGTAAAATCGTAGCCGCTTGTTACTCCAATTTTCCAATATTTTGTTGGCATTAAATCGCCACTAAAATTTAGGGTTTGCGTTGGTTGAAGCTTTCTATCGTCATAATTAGCAAGAGAAAGGTTGTAATAAATATTCAAATTCCAGGGTAGTTTTTCTGCTTTGTTTAAATCATTTTTAGCGCCTTGTTCTGCGCCGTTTGTCATGTTAGGGGCTTGCCTCGATTTTCTCGCGGCCTCAATCATGTTGCTTCCAAAAGCTGTGTTAACCGCAATATTGGCCAGGGTTAATCGTGCCAGTCTTCCGTCAGTATTATAAGAAAAGTTATTTACAACTCTTTTTTGTGACGCGTCGTAGGCATAGGGGTCAAAGTTTGAATTTGCAACTACGTCAAAATACTTAAACACTTTTGTACGTGCGGTTATGTTTATTAAACTCATATTAAAACTATCTGCGGCAAAATTATAAGAGGTTCCTAAGCTTATGTTTTGCATCAGTGTTTTCTTATTATAAATAAATCCTGTGTCGGTTTTTTGCTTAAGCTTGGCTTCAATATTGTTATTTAAATTTATTGATACTGCATTTTGCTCTCCAATTGCGGGGCCTCCAAAAATATTTTTTTCAAAAATAGAATAGTTGCGTTTTGTTCCAAAAGTATCTACCTGTACTTTTTTCCAAAAACCGTATTGTTCTTCGCCGAAATCTGGTCTATACAAATACGAAATTGTGGGGATTAATAAATGCCGAATTTGTTTTACTTTTCCTTTAAAGTAGTAATCAAAAAATACTTTTGTATTTAACGCTGTAGAAAAATTTGCATCATAACCTGTTACAAAATCGTTTACCTGTTTTGTGTATACTTTTCCAACAACAGTGTCGTCAATTGAAAAATATTTTTGTATACTTTTGGTGTACATCACCGAAGACAAATTTATTGCCGGAGTAACAGTAATGTATTTAAACATATTGAAATTAGTAGAAATTGGTAGTGAATGTTTTATTCCATACTTTAAGCTATCCAAAACATTTCCCATAAAAATAGTGGAGTCTTTTCCGGTTAAAGAGTTACGCGCTTCTAATAAATAATTTATTCCAACTTTATCTAAAGCGTTTTGTTTTATTGCTCCCTCTCTTCTAAACGGATAAAAACGATTGATGTTAAATGTTAAGGCCGGAAACGTTATGTCAACTTGTTTTGAGATTGAGTTTTGGCTATGTGTTGCGTTTAAACTTAAAGAGCTTAACTTATATGACTTTGTGAAATTGATGTTTGATTGAAAAGAGTTTTGTAAAAACTGACCAGAGTTAATTGCATTAATACGATTATAAGATTGATTTTTTACATAATTGACATTTGCGCCAAAACGAATTGTAGGATTGCTTTTATTATCTTGATTATGAGTCCACCTTACTTCATATGCTTTTTGTTTGCTATACGTTGTTGGAATGTCTTTATCGCCAATATTAAATTGGCTATAACCAATATAAGTATATCCATTTGCTTTATACAAGACATTATAATTATTTGTAGTATTTAGTGCCCAACTTCCGTTTCCGTATACGTCGCCTCTAACAATCATATCGGTTTTATCGTTTATTCCCCAATAATAACCGCCGTTTCTAAGATTAAAACCTTGCGTTGTAGAATTACCAAACGTGGGAATTAAAACACCGTTGTGTTGTCGTTTTGAGTTCGGAAAAAAACCAAAAGGAAGTCCGAGCGGAGTTGGTACGCCGCCAATTTCGAGATACATTGGGCCCGTTACTATTTTGTCATCCGGAATTATTTTTGCCTTAGTTGCTTTAAAAATTGTTCTCGCATCTTCTTGCTGACAGGGAATACACTTCATACCCTTCATATAAATAACGTTTGTGCTGTCTTTTTTTATCTCCTCACCAATAACTAAAAGTTCTCCTTGTTTAGTGAGCGCATTAAAAATTTTTCCTTTTTTTGTTTTTAAATTATAAATTATTTTGTCGGCGCTCATCTCTTGTTCGCCATCTTTAAAAACTGGATTGCCAGCTTTTTTTCCTAAACTATCTAATTTACCATATGCTGTTACGAGGTTTTTTGAGTAATCAATTTCAATAAATTCAGCGTCCAAATTCGTATTTCCAAATTCAACGTGCGCCTTGCCGTATAAAAAAACTTGCTTTTTTTCGCTTAAAAACACAGCGCTATCTGTAGCATTATAAATTATTGGATTCTCTAAAAGATTGTCTGTGTCTTCTGTCTGCCTTAAGGAATCGGCGCTAACGTTTATTAACGTATCTTTTTGAACAACCTGACTTAATAGTTTGTTAGCGGTTAAAGATATTAACAAGGCAAAGAAGAAAACTAGTTTGTTATGTTGGGGTTTTATCAAGCCAAATGGAATAAATTTATTCAAACTATGGTGGGTTACAAATCTACAATACTTTACGGTATAGCATACTAATTTATTATTTGATATGGTTAAAAAAATAAAATATTTTGTCTTTCTTTTTGGCGTTATTGGGCTGTTTGCGGCGTTTACGCATAATAATAAAGACAAAAGCAATGCTATAAAGATTGTAGTTATTGATCCTGGGCATGGCGGTAAAGACCCTGGGTGTAGTGGTGCTTCACATAAAGAAAAAGATATTTCCCTTGCCGTTGCGCTTAAACTTGGAAAATTAATTGAGGAAAACCTAAAAGATGTTAAAGTAATTTATACGCGCACAACCGATATTTTTGTAGAATTAGAAGATAGAGCTCAAATAGCAAATAAGGCCAAGGCAGACCTATTTATTTCGATACACTGTAACGCTGCCGGAAAACCTGTAATGATTAAAGACCCAAAAACAGGTAAAAAAAGAGCAAAAACATATAAAAATAAAAAGGGTAAGTACGTTGTTGTTGAGCAACCAAACCCCATTCATTTTGGAACAGAAACATATGTGATGGGATTAAAAAATGAAGCGGGAAACATGAAAGTGGCAACTCGCGAAAACTCAGTAATTTTTTTAGAGGATGATTATGAAAAAAAATATGATGGCTTTGATCCCGAGAGTGAAGAAAGTTATATTATCATGAGTAATTATACATCGGCATATGTTATTCAAAGTGCTTCGTTGGCAATGAAAATACAAGATGAGTACACAAAAAAGGCGGGCCGAATAGACAAAGGGGTTCACCGTCAAAGTATTTGGGTATTATGGAGAACGGCGATGCCAAGTATATTAACCGAAATAGGCTTTTTAACCAACCCGTTAGAAGAAACTTTTTTGGCTAGTGAAACGGGACAAGATTATTTGGCGAAATCTATTTTCAGGGGTTTAAGAAAATACAAAGATGATGTTGAGGGAACAAAAAAAGAGTATAACGACGATATAGAAAATCAAATACCTATTGAAAATGAAAATATAAAAGCGGGTAATATTCCCGGGAAAAAAATGGTGGACGACGACGACGATGATAAAAAAGAAGAAGTAAAAGTTAATGATGGAAAGTCTACGACAACCGAAATAAAAGACAGCGTTAAAACAAATGAACCAAATCTTGATTCAATTGCAACAGCAAAAGAAATAGCAGAAAAATTTAAAATAGAAAAAGCAACAGAAAACACCTCGGCTAAAAACCAAATTGTCTTTAAGGTTCAATTTGCCAGCAGCGAAGTTACTTTAGACTTAAAACAAGCTAAATTTAACGCTATTGTAGATGGCGCATATTATAAAGATAAAAATGTTTTAAAATACACCTCTGGTAATTATTCATTAATTAAAGATGCAACAAATCACCAAAGTTTTTTAAGGGAAAAAGGATTTAGCGATTGTTTTGTGATTGCTTTAAAAAACGGCGAAAGGATAAATGTTGCGGAGGCCATAAAAATTACCGGGCAATAGTTAAGTAACCTTAATTCCGATTACACTTACGTCGTCGGTTTGTTCTTGTTTTAATTTCCAATTTAAAAAAGCTTTAGTTAATCTTTCTTTTTGTTCTTCAGATGGTAATGAAGAAACTTCTACCAATAATTGTTCCAGTTGTTTTGATTTAAATTTTTTTCCTTTTTCCCCACCAAACTGATCGGCAAAACCATCTGTAGTTAAATAAATAAAGTCATTTGTTTGTACAGTAATTTTTTGAGCACTAAATTTTTTGTTCTCCTCTAGATAGGCGCCTATCGGCATTTTATCCCCCTTGTATTCTAGTAGCTGCTTATCTCTTACTAAATATAAAATATTGTTGGCTCCGGCAAACTCTAAAGTGTTATCCATTTTATTCCAAACACAAAGCGCCATATCCATACCGTCTTTTTGTTGTGTTTCGCCTTTTTGAAATAATGCAGCAATAACTTTGTCGCGCAAACGATTTAATATCTCATCGGCTTTAAATAATTTATTTTCCACAACAAGCTCATTTAAAAAACTATTGCCTAACATGCTCATAAAGCCGCCAGGAACTCCGTGACCAGTACAGTCAGCTAAAGCAAACACGGCTCTTCCGTTTGATAATACATGTGCCCAGTAAAAATCTCCGCTCACAATGTCTCTTGGTTGAAAAAAAATAAAATGTTCTTTAGATATTTTATTCCACACTTCTTCGCCGGTTAAAACGGCGCTTTGGATTCGCTGAGCATAATTAATGCTTGATATAATTTCGTGTTGTTTTTCTTCAATAATACTTTTTTGATGTTGTACTTCTTTCTTCTGTAATTCTAAAATCTGGTTTTGGTTTTGTACAATTAAATTTGCTTTTTTTGCTCGCTTATAATTTACAAAAGCCAAAATTAAAAAGAAAATCGTGCAAACAAATGCAAGTGCGCCAATCCAAATTATTATTGTTTTTTGTTTGTTTTTCTCGGCCTGAAAAATTAATTCAGAGTTTGTTTGTTTTAATTGAAGGTCTTTTTTTTCTGTTTGATATTTTGTTTCAATTTCTGCAGTAGTATTTATTAAATCTTGGTTATAAATTAGTGTTTTAATAGAGTCTTGTAAATGAAAATAAGAAATACAGTTTTTTAGTTGGTTTGTTTTATAATATAAATCTTTCAGGTTAGCATAAATATCAATTAACGCGTTTTTAGCATTTTGTTTTAGCGCTTGGCTTTCAGCTTCTATTAAATATTTTTCCGCCGAAGCGTAATCTTTTTCTTGTAAATAAAGTACACCTATATTATTACACAAATATATTTTTTCTTCGTCATAATCAATTGCATTGGCTTTTTCGTAAGCAATTAACAAATACTTTTTTGCTGAATCTAATTGTTTAAGTTCTGAGAAATTACTTCCCAAAGCCTCTAGCGCCTTTATTTGGTTTTTTATGTCGTTAATTCTTGTTGAAAGCGCTAAACTATTTCTGTTTACAGAAATTGCCTCATTAAACTTACCCCAATCTAAAAACAATCCAGATAAGTTATATAATACACTTATTTGAACGGAATTATCATTGAGTGTTTTGCATAATAAATAAGCATCGTTAAAATATTTTTCTGCTTTTAAAAAGTTTTTTTGGTACCGCAAAACAATACCAATATTCATTAACGCTTTCGCAATTGCGAGTGTGTCTTTGTTGTTCTCCGCAGAAACTAGGGCTTTAGAAAAATAAACAAATCCTGAGTCAAATTTTTGATTGTTGGTAAAATATATTCCAAACAAATTCTCTGTTTTTTGTTTGTATTTTTCGTTTTTTGCCTTTTTAGTTTGGGAATAAAGATAGTGCGACTTTTCAATAAAAATGTCTGTGTTCTGCTTCTTAAGCTCATTACAAACCTTAAAAATTGAATCCAAATATGATTCAGTTTGAGAAAAACTCAAATTACTAGTTAAAATAAATAATAACAAAAATTGTTGTTTCATTATCCAAATATTAAACTAAACACCTCTTCCATTTTGCTTGCAGAAAGTATTTTAATTTTATATGAATTTACATTAATTCCTTTAAGGTTGTAGCTACTTAAAATAATTTTACTAAAACCTAATTTTTCTGCTTCGCTAATTCGTTGTTCAATTCTGTTTACGGGTCTTATTTCACCAGTTAACCCTACCTCGCCAGTAAAACAAGTGTCTTGAGGAATTGGTATGTCTTCGTTACTACTCAAAATTGCGCAAACTAAGGCTAAATCAATTCCTGGATCTTCTACCCTTATACCTCCGGCAATATTTATAAAAACATCTTTAACGCCTAATCGAAAGCCACAGCGCTTTTCGAGTACTGCTAATAACATTGACAGCCTTCTTAAATCAAAACCAGTCGAAGACCTTTGTGGTGTACCATATGCCGCACTGCTAACCAATGCTTGTGTTTCAATTAACATTGGGCGGTTACCCTCCATTGTTGCAGAAATAGCTACGCCGCTTGTTGGCGTATCGCGATTGGTTATTAATATTTCTGAAGGGTTTAAAACCTCTCGTAAGCCATCGCCATTCATTTCATAAATACCCATTTCGTTGGTGCTACCGAAACGATTTTTTGTAGCGCGTAATAAACGGTACACGTGGTTTCTGTCGCCCTCAAATTGTAAAACCGTGTCAACCATGTGTTCTAACACTTTTGGTCCAGCTAAGCTGCCCTCTTTGGTTATATGACCTATCATAAAAACCGGCGTATTTGTTTCTTTTGCAAAACGTAAAAATTCTGCTGCGCATTCTCTCACTTGGCTAACGCTTCCCGGGCTGCTTTCAATATAGCTTGTGTGTAATGTTTGGATAGAGTCTAAAATAACTAGTTGTGGTTCTATTTCTACAATTTGCTGAAAAATATTTTGAGTGTTGGTTTCTTGAAGTATAAAACAATTGTCTGTTGTAACACCAATTCTTTCAGCCCTCATTTTTATTTGTTGTTCACTTTCTTCGCCGCTTACATATAAAATTTTTAAATTTTTTAAACGCAAAGCTAGTTGAAGCATTAAAGTAGATTTACCTATTCCTGGCTCTCCACCAAATAAAACCAAGCTTCCAGGAACAATGCCTCCACCCAAAACCCTTGTAAGTTCTTTACCCGGAACGGCGATGCGAGGAAAATCCTGAAGGCCCACATCTTGTAATAAAATTGATTTGTTTGATGCTTTTGGGTTTTTATTGCCCGAAAATAATTGAAGGCGATCGTTTTTTGTTTCCTTATGAACTACTTCTTCAACATATGTATTCCATTCGTCACAGCTTGGGCATTTCCCAATCCACTTTGCAGAGGGTGCGCCGCAGTTTTGACAGAAGAATGTAACTTTGGTTTTTGCCATCTACTTAATTAAATATCAAAGTTACACCGAAAATCAGCAAACGATTGCTATTAATTGTAGTAAGATAAAAATGCTTTTTGCTCGTTTTATTAAAGAGTGTTGAGTTTTTGCATCAATTCTTCTCTAAAAGAACCACCAACAGGAATTACTTTTTTTTCGTTTTCCAAAATAACGTTTTGAGAATCGATGCTTTGGATTTTATCTAATCGTGCAATAAATGAACGGTGAACCCTCGCAAAATCTGTTGCGCCTAATTTTTTCTCAATATCTTTCATTGTACTATGAACGGTATAACGAGCGTATTGTGTATTAATTATTACGTAATCCTTCAAGGCTTCAACATAAAAAATATCTTTTAACAATACTTTTACCAACCTGCTATTTGCCTTCACAAATAAAATATCTTTGTTTGCATCATCTTTATTTTCAACCAAAGAATATAAAAAATCTCGTTCTTTTTGTAATTCAGAATCTTTTTGGTGTTTATAAAACGCCATTTCTATGGTTGAATGAAGATCAATTTCTTTGAATGGCTTTAAAATATAACCATACGGCTCCGTAATTTTTGCTTTAGCAAGCGTGCCTTCATCTGCATATGCCGTTAAAAATATAATAGGAATTTTTACCTTTTCTTTTATTTTTTCGCTGACATCAATTCCTGTAAGCTCACCCTTTATCATGATGTCCATTAAAACAAGATCTGGGTTAATTTCGATAATTTTTTCAATAGCTTCTTTTCCATTATTGGCAATTCCAACAACCTCGTATCCTAATTTTACTAAGCTGTTTTGAATATCTTTTGCAACAATGCTCTCGTCTTCAACAATAAATATTTTTAATTTTTCCATAATGTTTTACATCTTAAATTTAATTAAAACTTTGGTTTCTTTTCCTTTTTTTGTTTTAAATTTAATTTCTCCACCTAATTGGTCAATTAATGTGTTAACTAATTGTAAACCAAGCGAATTAGTGTTATTATAATCCAAATCAGAAGGAATTCCAACTCCGTCATCTGCTACTTCTAAATGAATGGTGTTATTTTCTGTTTTCAAATTTAAGTAGATTTTACCTTTTCTTGAGTTGGGAAAAGCGTGTTTTATAGCGTTTGTTATTAATTCATTTATTATTAATCCCGCAGGAATTGAAGTGTCTAAACTTAAGGTTGTTTTTTGAACATTTAAAACCAACTCTATTTTTTCTGATGAAACAACATAGGATTGAATAATGTTTTTAGAAAGAGTTTGAATATATTCTGAAAAATTAACCGACGTAAATGATTTGTTTTGGTATAAACTTTCGTGAATATAAGCCATTGTTTTAATACGATTTTGGCTTTCCTTTAAAAGCGAAAGCGTATAAGCGTCGGTTACATAAGAGGATTGTAAGTTTAAAATGCTGCTAATAATTTGCATGTTGTTTTTAACGCGATGATGAACTTCTTTTAAAAGCACTTCTTTTTCTTTTAAAGACTGCTCAACCCGCTGACTGTTTAATTTTTTTTCTGTAACATTATGCGCAATGCCGCTAACCTCCTCTATTATTTCGTTATTATAAATAGGGTTTAAAAAAACCTCTAAATAAACCTTATTATAATTTTTATCCAATATTTCTACCTCAAAGCCACTTTCATTTCCTGCAAGCGCTTTTTTGTAATTATAATCTAATTTTGAAATATATTCGTCGTTATTGCTTAGGATACCTCTGTCTAATTTCAAACCAACAAAGGGTTTTGTGCCATAGATTTCGGTGATTAACTCGAAATAGTTTTTATTAAAAGATGTTAGCTTAAAATTATTATCTATTGTCCAAATATAATGATGGCTACTCTCAAATATAGAATTGAGTTTTGCTGGTTGGTTTAATAATTTTAGCTCTGCTGTTTTTTTCTCGGTAATATCGTACGCGATTCCAGACACTTCTTCTACCTCTCCTGCTTTATTAAAAATTGGCTGTAAATAAATTTGCCTTGTTACTGGTATTTTATCAAGGTCAGTTCTGTTTATTGTAAATTCGGTTGACTTACCGCTAAATGCAATGTCATATTGCTTCCCTGTAATAGCTCCAACTCCCACACTAGAATTTTTTTTTGCTATTTGTTTTGAATATATGCTTAAATTTTTATCTGGTTTAACGCCGAGCGATTTTAAAATAGCCGCTTCGTAATTTTTATTGCATGAAGTAATTTGCCTTTCTTTATTTATTGTCCACATAGCTTGTGTTCCGCTTTCAAAAATAGCCTTTAGTTTTGCTGACTGTTCGAGTATTTTATTTTCATTATTCATTCGCTCAGTTATGTCTTGTGCTATGGCAGAAGCTTCTATTATTTTTCCCTCGAAAAAAATTGGGTGCATAAATATTTCACGGTAGATTGTTTTTTTATTTATTATACTTTTATGGATAAAAACCTGGTGCTCTCCTTTGAAAACTAAATCAAATTTTTGCTTCCAAAAAATAAATAACTTCTTATCAACAATGGTGTCTTTTAAAAAAAGCACTTTTAGTTTTTGTTTTTCCTTCTTAAGTAATTTAAAATAGTTTTGGTTAAAAGATGTGAGTTCGTAATTTCTATTGAAGGTCCATATTAATTGGTCGCCGCTTTCAAAAATGGCTTCCAACTTTGCTGACTGATTGATAAGTTTGTTTTCATAAACTTTTGTTTCAGTAATATCGTGAGCTATACAGCTTACTCCAACAACTTTATTATTATTAAAAATTGGGTTAATAAAAACCTTCCGAAAAACTTTTTTATTGTTATTAATATCTTCTCTTTCAAATTCAACTTTTTTTCCCGCGAAAGCTTCGTTATATTTTGTGTGCCAAAGCTTTATATATTCCTGCTTCTGGCTTTTTAATTTATTGCTAATATTTGTGCCGGGTTTAAGTTTTAATCCAAACTTTTTAAAAACAGTGTCGGAGAAGTTCTTGTTAAATGAAGTAACTTCGAATTTTTCGTTTATTGTCCAAATTAAATGCGTGGAACTTTCAAATATAGATGAAAGTTGAGCCGTTTTTTCTAATAACTTTTTTTCGGCGGCTTGTCTTTCTTTTACTTCTAATAATAAAAATTCATTATTAATTTTTATCATTTCGGCTTTTAACTTTTCTGTTTCAGCTTTCCGTTGCTCGGTTAAGTTAATTATAAGCGTTAATATACAATTCGAGTTATTATAATTTATTGGGGTAGATGTTAATTGAACCTCTATTAAATTGCCCTTGGTATCTTTTAATGTCCAGGTGGAAGCTTTTCCAACGTCTATTCCCTTGTAAATATCTTTTATTCTCTCCATTGCTTTCATCCTATCTTTTTCAATTATATAGTCAAGGGTGAATTTTCCTAGTATTTGTTTTTCTGATTTTAATTGCAATAATTTTAAGGTAGCCCTATTGCAAAAAACAGTGACTCCCTGTCGGTGAATTATATAGGCTCCTGGCGAATTATCTAAAAGATTTTGGTAGTTTAGGTGTTGTAGTTTTATTTCAATTTCTTTTTCTTTTTGTATAGTAATATCTCTAATAATATTTAAGAAAAATTCTATTTTTCCTGCCGAATTAAATATTGGTGTAAGACTATTTTCGAGCCAAACCTCTTCTTTATTTTTCTTAATTGTTTTATAAGTATAGCTGTAGTGCTTTTTGATGTTCTTTTTTTGATAATTCTTAATTATGTTGTCAATTTGTAAAAACTCTTTTTTTTCTCCAATAACTCTTTTATTAAAAAAATCACGGTCGTTCAATAAATCCTTAGGATCATAACCCAGTATTTTGGTAACATTTGGACTAACATAAAGGTATTTTCCCTTTGGTAGATAGGTATAAAAAGCAATAATATCATTGCTGCTTTTTGTAATTAAATCAAACTTTTCTTTCGTTTCAAGTAATAGGCTTTCCGACAATTCTAAATCAATTTGTTTTTGTTTTAATTTAGAAATTTCGATAAATGTTGTTTGAACTGCCTTTTTGTTTTCAAACAAAACACTATTTGATTTGGCCTCTATAAAAATTTGTTTTCCTTTAAAAGTTTTAAAAGATAATTCAACAGGAGGAAACTCTTCTCCCTTTAAAATTTTTGTATTGTTTTGTTTTATTCTATTATGATATTGAGAATCTAAAAATTGAAAAATTGAAACTGAATTTATGTTTTTTAATTGTTCTTTAGAAATATGAAACAATTCAGCCGCTTTTTTATTTATAAAAAAAACTTTTTTATTATCGAAAATTGCAACCGCAATTGGCAACTGATTTAAAGTATTTAAATCAACCTGTGTGGATTGATCTTTTTTTTGTGACATGAATTATTTTCTAATAGTTTGCGTTTTATTTCCGTCAATTATAATATTATATGTTCTTAAACCTTCTTCATAAGTTGGTCTAATTTTATCGCCCTGCCATTTAATTTCAATATCATTTTTATACGTTATTGTTAAATAATTATAGCCAAGTTCATCATAAAAGCGCCAATCTCCTTCTTTCATTCCGCTAACATAGGTTCCATAAAACATTTTTTTTCCATTTGGATGATATTGTGTGTGAATACCGACGGGGTCTCCGGCTAAATATCTCCCCTCATAGCGTTTATATTTAGTTGGCATATAAAAACTTTGCCACACGCTATCTCTTTCATCATTAGAATAAATTCCAATTTCTTTGTAATCTGGTGTTTCATAAATCCACCTTCCTTCTTTTCTATTTTCTATAAAAGACCCTTCTAATATTATTTTTCCCTGTTCATTATAATCCTTTAGTTCTCCTTCGCGTTTACCATTTACATAAAGTTCTTCGCGCCATAGTTGTCCTGATTCATAGAACCATTTCCACATTCCTTGTGTCCTGCCTTTTTTATCATACTTTCCTTTTTGCTCTAATTTTCCAGAAGCATAAAAAAACTCCCAATCACCTACTCTATTATCTTCAATATAAACTCCTTTACCTTTAAACTCTCCTGTATTATGATATTCATACCAAATACCAATTCTATTTCTTACACTATCAACTGCGCCTTTTGCTACAATGGTTCCATCAAAATATTCAATTGCGCTATCTGGAACGGGAACATTTCTGCAAACTAATTTATTAATATAAACTGGTGTTGTTAATGTTGAATCGTCCTTCAAAATTAAACTGCTATCACACTGATATTTTTGCTTGTATTTAAAATGAGTTCCAATGGCAACTCCATCGCTATAAACGCCTTCGTATTTTAATGTTCCATCTTTAAAATATTGCGTAAAAATTTCTACGTTAGCTATTTCAGGAGCATTTAATATTGCTTTTCCGTTATTGAATTTTTTTGTTGAAAGTAAATTACCTTTTTTATCATATTCTTTTACATAACCATCTAAAGAATCATCATTAAATTTCATTTCCTTTTTTATATCTAAATTTTCATAAAACTCTTTCCAAATACCTTGTTTTTTACTGTTGTAATCTCGTTGATTTATTTTTTCGAAGCTTTGTAATATACCATCTTTATAGACTATAATTGCTGTAATTAAAGAGTCTTCGCTAAATTCATATGCTGTTCCGTCAGGCTTACCTTTTTGATATGGAGTTTTACTTTTTATATTTCCTGATTTATAATAATTAAATACTAAACCTTGTTTAATATCGTTTACATAATTTTCGGAAGTAATAATATTTTTTAAAGTATCATACGTCAAAGTAGTGCCATTCTTTTTGCCTTCTTTATAATTTATTGATTTAGTTATTTTTCCTTTTTCGTCATAAAATTTCCATAAACTATCGAGTAAAAAGTTTTTTCTATTTCCTTCTATTTTTAATTTTCCATTTTTGTGATAATTTTTCCAATAACCATCAGGTTTTCCATCTCGCATTTTACCCTCACTACTGATTGCACCATTATCATAATAAAATTTATTATAACCATTTGCGTTATTTGTTTGAGCAAACAAATAATTTGTTATTAGTAAAAATAAAAAAATTATTATTTTAATTTTATTAATCATTTTAATGTATTGCTTTAAAAGTAGTTATTATAATCCAAAATTTGCCGATAATTCAAGCATTTTTAATATAGGTTTTTTTGCTTTTTCTATCATTTCATCTTCCATTAATAATTCTGGTTGTTCGTGTAATAAAGCAACATAAATTTTTTCTAAAGTATTTAATTTCATATAAGGACAATCATTACACGCACAATTATTATTAGGAGGTGCAGGTATAAATGTTTTATCTGGACTACTTTTTTGCATTTGATGTAATATTCCAGTTTCTGTTAAAACAATAAATTCTTTATCAATTGATTTTTTTGAATAATTTAATAATGCTGTTGTGCTTCCAATAAAATCGGCATGTTCTAAAATATTAGCTTCACATTCTGGATGAGCAATAACTTTTGCTTTTGGATGTTGTATTTTTAATTTTATTAATTTTTCTAAACTAAAAATTTCGTGAACCATACAAGCTCCATCCCATAAAACCATGTCTCTGCCGGTTTTTTTATTAATATATGCTCCTAAATTTTTATCTGGAGCAAATATTATTTTTTGCTCTTTAGGTAAACTTTCTACTATTTGAACTGCATTGCTACTTGTGCAAATTATATCTGATAGCGTTTTAATGTCAGCAGAGCAATTTATATAAGTTATGACAATGTGATCAGGATGAGAACTTTTAAATGCTTTAAAATCGTCAGGAGGACATGAATCGGCTAAAGAACAACCAGCTTTTAGGTCAGGAATTAATACTTTTTTTGTAGGATTTAAAATTTTTGCTGTTTCGGCCATAAAATGTACGCCGGCAAATAAAATAATGTCGGAAGTACTTTTTTGAGCTTCTTGGGCTAGACCTAGCGAATCACCAATATAGTCTGCAATATCTTGTATATCAGCATTTTGATAGTAGTGTGCGAGTATAACTGCGTTCTTTTTCTTCTTAAGATAATTTATTTCTTTGATTAAATCAAGAGAGGTATCAACTTTTAAATTTAACCAACCCTTATCTAATAATATATTTTTCATTTTTAAAATTTTAAAATTATGTATTGTATATATAGGGTGTTAGTATTGTTAATTAATTATTTTTTTTTAGTTGTTTTTTAAGTTTATCAATACTAGTAAACAGTTAATTAACAAAGTTAATACTTTAAAGTGCTGAAAGTCAAATATAGTAACTACTATTAACAATAGTTAGTAGTTATTAAACTTAATAACTTTTGGTGTTTTTAATTGTTTGTAAGCGTTAAATCAGACTTATAAATTATTATTTTAAATTATAACTATACTAGGTTATTAATAAAAAATTTACAAGAGATATTATTATTTAATATTATGGTAATATGTTATGGCTTAATTATTAACGTTTATTAAAGTAGTTAACATAAACTATGTTTATTTGTTTATTTTTGAAGAGTTCATTATCAAGTGGTTAATTTATTAGTGTTAATTAACGTTGATTAGTATTTTTGAGTAATATTATAATTTATAAAGATTACTAAATAATTATGAGTATAAAAATTGCAATTGGAAGTGATCATGCGGGCTTTGAATTAAAAGATGATTTAATTAATTTTTTAAAGTTACAAAAGTATACAGTAATTGATAAAGGCTGTTATTCTAATGAAAGAGCAGATTATCCTGATTTTGGTCATGCAGTTGCTATTTCTGTTTTAGATGAAGAATCAAATTTTGGCATATTATTATGCGGAAGTGGAAATGGTATTAATATGGCAGCAAATAAGCATAAAGGCATAAGGGCAGCGCTTTGTTGGAATGCCGAGATTGCTTCTTTAGCAAGAAAACACAACAACGCTAATATATTAGTGTTGCCTGCAAGGTATATTTCTATTGAAGAGGCACATAAATGTGTAACAGTTTTTTTAACCGAGGCCTTTGAAGGCGGAAGACATCAAGACAGAATTACTAAAATTGATATTTAAATAATTAACCAAACATATAATAATGAAAAATTTATTAGCTATTACAATATTATTAGCGGCACTAAATTGCAGCTCTCAAAAAGGAAAAACTTTTCCATTGATGGTTGGTTCTACTTTAGAAAATAAAGGAACAAGCCTGCCCATAAAAAATGGTAAACAAACAATAGTTGCTGTTGCTTTTAACAAAGGCGCCGAAGATGAATTAAAAAAATGGTTAAATCCACTTTACAATACTTTTATGGTAAAAGCTAGCGGACCTAAAACGATTGATGTTTCTGCGGTTTATGATGTAAATTTTGTTTTTGTACCAGTAATTAATGGATTAAAAAAAGTAGCCGAAGACTTTAAAAAAGGCACTGATAAAGCTTTTTGGCCTCATATTATGGACACAGAAAAAACTGACATGAAAGATGTTGAGTTAATTTTAGACATAAAGGATCGTAAAATTCCATATATTTTTGTCTTGGATAAAAACGGTGTTGTATTAGATGTTCAAACTGGCAACTATAGCGAAGATAAAATTGACGCCATGGAAGAAGCCATGGAGTAGTAATTATAAAAAAAGCGAAAAATTTTTTTGCGCTTTTTTAGTTGTTTTTTTAGCTATTGATAATTTATTTTTACAAAGAGTTTAATAAATTACGATCTTTTTGTTAATGATATTTCCGCTCTCAGTAATTATAGAAACAATATAAATACCTTTTACAAAAGTTGAAACAGGAATATCTTGTTTTGTTTTTTCGGTTAAAATTAATTTCCCACTTATATCATATAGTTTTATACAAGAAATTGTTTCAGAGTTTTTAATAATAAGTGTTTCGTTTCTTACAAATAATACAGCATCGTTTATTTTTTGTTCCTGTATAAAAGTTGGCGATACATATTCATAAGCGCCGATATCTAATATACCTTGAACAGTTCTGTTAATTTGATTTACCGGATGTAGATATTCTTTTATTGGCGCGAGAACATAACCGTTACTAGCAGTTCCGGCCGCCGTTGCAGAATTAATGGCCGAACAGGGTGGTAATAAATGGTAATTATAAGTTGCGCTGTTTACAAAGCCCGCAGCCGCAATGGTGTATTTTTTATTAGAAAGAGTGTCTAAAACAGTTGTTGTTCCGGTTAATAATGTTCCTGTTCCTGCAAAAATGTTATTATAGCCTTTGTAAAGCGCAGTTCCATTTTGAATTGCCACAAAAGTGCCGACTGTTTTTTCGTTCACAATAGTATTATTGATTAAATAGAAATTATTAGGCGCCGGATTTGTAAGCCCTTCTAAACCGTAACCAATAATTCCTGAGTTTGTACCATTAACACCTTGCTGAATTTGGTTGCCCATAATTATAGATAGGCCACCATTTGGAAGATCGATTTCTCTGCTTGCAGTGCCACTTGCTTCGTTACCAAAACGATTATATAAAATGTAATTTACCTTGGCCCTGCTTTTTAATTCGTGTCCAATTTTGCAATGGTGTGAGTAGTTGTAACGAAACAATAAAGTATCAACGTGGCCTATATATAAGTTGTGAGAAAAACCGTCACCGGCTCCGTTCAAATTAAATTCTGTGAATTCCACCGTTATTTTGCAAGGAGTAATCGCGCCGGCTAAAATTCCATTCTCATTATCATGAAAATAACAGTAGCGAACAATTAAATTTTGTCCCTCCTGTCTTATGCCAGCTCCATTTTGTGAAGTAGAGGTGCATAAAGAAAATTCAATATGATCAACCGTAGTATTATTTCCTTGTATAACCCAAATGCCTTTGTCGGCATGGCTTAGGCCGTTGGATTTTAGATGCGCCATTCCGTTAACGCAGCGAATCAATAAGTTATTTTTATTCCAAGCACAAACATTTGAGTTATAAATACCCGCATCAATGTTTATTGTGTCGCCATGATTTACCAACGGCGCCACTTGACTTGGCATTGTATAGGTTTGCGCCGGACCCACATTCCAGATAGTGGCACAGAGCGGGTTTGTTAAAAGTGTAGTAATTACCAAGATTGCGTAAATGTTTTTTCTCATGGTCTTTTTGTTTTCAAACTAAATTACTATTAATTTCTATAGTTAGGTAAAAGCACCAGCAAAAATAATTCGCTATCTTTGCACTCTATTGCAAAGCAGTTACGATATAATTGTAGTTGGTGCAGGGCACGCTGGCTGTGAGGCTGCTGCGGCTGCCGCTAACATGGGCTCCAAAGTTTTATTGGTTACCATGAATATGCAAACCATTGCGCAAATGAGTTGTAATCCTGCTATGGGGGGCATAGCCAAAGGACAAATTGTTCGTGAGATTGATGCTATGGGTGGATATAGTGGAATCATTTCTGATAAATCGGCTATTCAATTTAGAATGCTCAATCGAAGCAAAGGCCCCGCCATGTGGAGCCCTCGTACACAAAATGATAGAATGATGTTTGCCGGCTTATGGCGAGAAACTCTCGAACAAAATGTAAATGTTGATTTTTGGCAAGACATGGTGCGCTCTTTAATTATTTCAAAAGATGGAAAAAGGGTTGAAGGGGTTGTTACAGGAATGGGCGTTGAATTTAAGGCAAAAGCAGTTGTTCTTACTAATGGTACGTTTTTAAATGGTATTATTCATATAGGAGAAAAACAAATAGGCGGTGGACGAACTGGAGAATCTGCAAGTATAGGAATAACGGAACAGTTAGTCCAAATAGGATTTGAAAGTGGCAGAATGAAAACAGGAACTCCGCCAAGAATTGATGGGCGTTCTTTAGATTATTCGAAGATGGAAACTCAAGGCGGAGATGAAGTTGCTGATAAATTTTCTTATTTAGATAATACATCACCTTTTATTGGCGAGAATTCAAAAAAGCAGATTCCTTGTCATGTTACTTATACGAATCAAAAGGTTCATGATATTTTAAAAACAGGCTTTGAAAAGTCTCCGATGTTTCAGGGTCGAATTCAAGGATTAGGCCCTCGATATTGTCCTAGCATTGAAGATAAAATTACTCGATTTAGCGAAAGAGAACGCCATCAACTTTTTGTGGAGCCGGAAGGGTGGAATACAGTTGAAATATATGTGAACGGGTTTTCTACTTCTTTACCTATAGATGTTCAACAAAAAGCTTTGGAATTAATTCCTGGTTTTGAAAGAGCTAAAATGTTTAGGCCCGGTTATGCTATAGAATACGATTATTTTCCACCAACTCAACTCGGCCTTACTTTAGAAACCAAGTTAGTTGATAATTTATATTTTGCGGGGCAAATTAATGGCACTACAGGATATGAAGAAGCGGCTTGCCAAGGTTTGATGGCTGGAATAAATGCCCACTTAAAAATTAACGAAGCTAAACCGCTTATACTTAATCGTTACGAGGCTTATATTGGAGTTTTAATTGATGACTTGGTTACAAAGGGAACCGACGAGCCTTATAGAATGTTTACTTCAAGAGCGGAATACCGCTTACTTCTGAGGCAGGATAATGCAGATATTAGACTCACCCCTTTATCTAACGCCTTAGGGCTTGCCGGAAACGAAAGATTGGAGAGGGTGAATCAAAAGATAAACGGTTATAATAAAATTATTGATTACTTTAAAAACACAAGCGGCGAGCCTTCTGTTTTGAATTCTTTTTTGGAGTCTGTTGGTTCTGCCCCGCTGTCTCAAAAAACTCGTTATTTTAATATTTTATCTCGGCCTAATGTTTTGGCTAAAGATATTGCCTTAAACGATCAACAACTTTCTGACTTTCTTTCGGTTTACGATAATGAAACGATCGAGCAGGCGGAGATTCTTATGAAATATGAGGGATATATTGAACGCGAAAAAGAAAGCGCAGACAAACAGAGTCGCCTTGAAGATTTGGTTATTAAGCCAGACTTTAATTATGATTCTATAAAGAGTCTTGGCGCAGAAGCAATAGAAAAGTTTAAGAAGTTTAAGCCTCATACAATCGGACAAGCTAGTCGTATTTCTGGAATTAATCCTGCGGACATTTCTGTTTTGTTGGTGTATCTTGGAAGATAAGTTTATTTTTTATTTTAATGTTCCTCGTGGAACGTATTTTAATTTATGGTTAATATAAATAGTTGCCCCGTTTGTAGCTCTGAGGAATTTAAAACAGTTCTTACTTGTAAAGATTATACAGTTAGTGAAGAAAGCTTTAACGTAGTCTCCTGCGACGTGTGTGGTTTTCATTTTACCAACCCTCGACCCTCTGATGATGTGTTAGGTAGCTATTATAAGTCTGAAGATTATATTTCTCATTCAAACACTAAGAAAGGCATCATCTCCAGGTTATATCATGCCGTTAGGAGTTATACGCTTATAAAAAAACTTGAACTCGTTTCAAGACATGTTTCACGTGGAACTATTTTGGATTACGGTGCTGGCACAGGAATGTTTTTAAATACGTGCAAACTTTCGGGGTGGGAGGCTTTTGGGATTGAGCCGGATTTGGGAGCGAGAATAATAGCCTCCGAGATGAATCTAAGTGTTTATGGAACGAAAAACAACCTATTACACGACATTCCAGAGACGACATTTGATGCTATAACTCTTTGGCACGTATTAGAGCATGTAACTGACCTTGATGACACGCTAAATTTCTTTAAAAAGGTGCTTAAACCGGATGGGACTTTAATTATTGCCGTTCCTAATCATACTAGTTTTGACGCGAAACACTATAAAGGGTTTTGGGCCGCCTACGATGTTCCTCGTCACCTATATCATTTCCATAAAGAAACCGTTGAAAAGCTTCTTGGCAAATTTGATTTTAAGCTAGTTGAAGCTGCCCCCATGAAATTTGATAGTTTTTATGTTAGCATGCTTAGCGAGAAATATAAAACCGGAAGTATTAAATATTTTAAAGCGTTTCTTGTTGGCTTAAAATCTAATCTTAAGGCAAATTCTGCCGTGGATTATTCCAGTGTTATTTATGTTTTTAAAAGAGTTAAGCCTTAATTGTTTCACGTGGAACATAAATAATTCTACTTAGAACCACCCGTTAATTTGCCTTGAATAGCATTATTATTTTGCGGGGTTTCGTCTTTATTTATTTTTTTAACCTTTCCCTTTCGTTCTACCTGTAACACAAGAAATCCAAACCCTTCTATTATCTTTCCTTTTATTGAGTAAATTCCTATTCGCTCAAAGTGGAGCTTAGAAGACACTTCTGGCAAATGTACAGTTTCAAAAAAAGACCCTCTGCGTCCACAAACGCTCTAAAACCATCCTATCCCTCGTTTTAGTATAAACTCCCCTCTCGTTAATAGAATTGCCCATTAAGCGCTTAGTTTTGCTCGTATGAAGCATTAAGTCTTTAACCAGCATGTCGCCTCCGAAAGGACTTTTAATTAAACGGTACAGGTCATTCGTTATTAGGAAGCCAAATCTTTGAAGTTCATCGTAAGCATCTTCAATAAAAGAAACGTGTAATTTAGCTAGGAAATAGCCCTGTCTTAACTCATAAAATAAACATAAACCAGAGTGGACCCTTTTTGTTTCCTTACCTAATACATAGTAACTATTACAATTTAAATTCTTCTTTTTCTTATTGATAATACGGTATGCGCCATTTTTTATTTGAATTAATAATTGCAATAGTTTAACTTTGCTTTTTGAGATTAAATCTTCAAGATTATTAAAATCACCACCGCCTTCCTTTTCAGCAATAATGTTTTCTGCTGTAGTTTTATCCAAACTTTCAATATGAATAAAACCTAAATAAATGTCCTTTCAGGAAAATGTAGTTAAATGTGTGCTATTGTTTACACAAGGTAATTGAAACTTAGCCTCTAGTTTTTTACTTCATAGATATAAACCCGGGAGCCATAAAATCCCCCAAAATTATTTATAACTCCCGCTATAAACTCTAATGGGAAATGTGCGTTTAAATAAAGAGTCTGATAACTTTCTACCGCACAATATACTGGATGTGCTTTGCTAATCTCAGTTCGAAAAAAGCACACAGATAACCGAAATTTTTTTTCTCCGGCTTTATGAAGATATTCTAAAAACTCCAGTAGATTTGTTTATGAGGTGCCGTGAACAAGAATGTTTTATGCATCACCGATCAATGCCGACAGACGCAATTGTTCGACAGAAAAGCCGTGGGATTTATTCTGGGTTTTTTGTTTGTTAAATTTTGGATTTTGTTTTTGGTGCATTAACAGGCTAGGACAATGCATAACAGAATTGTTTCCAAAACGCTTGTTTATTTTATCTAGTGTTTGATATAAACTAACTTGCTCTGTTGTGTTATCAAATAAATTTATTTGTTGGTTACCGGGCGTTAGGCTCGTTAGTTTTACGCCAACCAAACGAACAAGCATAGGTTAGGCTTACTTTGGGCGGTTGCTATTTTGGAAACTGTTTTGTTAACCGATAAACCAAACGAGATGGGCAATCCGCTTTTTTTAATAATGGTTTGTTGGAGCCCTTGGCTCCATTTAAGACAGTTAAAAAATTTGTCCATTCCTGTAAGGTCGACATAGTGTTCATCAATGCTTGATTTTTCATATAGAGGTGATTTTTCTTCGATTATTTGTGAAACTATTTTAGAATGTTTTCTTTACCCATCCGTGTCTGGCGTAATATATATACCCACGTTTTCCGGGTAAAGTAGTTTGCTTGTTTTATTGGCATCGCAGATCTTAACCCATAAGCACGCGCCTCATAGCTGTAAGAAGAGATTACGCCGTGGTTACTGGTGCCGCCAATTATAAGCGGCTTACCAATATAAGCTCTGTTGCGGAGACGCTCTACCGACACAAAAAAACTATCTAAATCTAAAGCCGCGATTTGTCTTTGCATTATTACCAACAATTGATAAGGTAAAATTACTACATAACATAGTTGTTTGTTGCTACGATTTGTAGTATTCTTTATGGGGTAAACTAGAAGGTTAGCTGTAGGCTTCTTGTAGATTATTATGGCAATAATTTTTTTACTTCGTTAAATAAAAAACCTTAATTTAGAATCATGGAAACAGCTACCGAAACAAAAAACTTTTTCATCCTTTATAAACCTAAGGATATTGTAAGTGGAGATTTTTATTATGCGCAATCGCATAAACCCACAGGAAGCAAAAACGAAATTTTTTATTTATGCACCGCAGATTGCACGGGGCACGGTGTTCCGGGAGCCCTTATGAGCATGGTTGGTATATCAAGACTTAACGAGTCTATTATCGAAAAAAACCTTATTCACCCAAACGATATTTTGGATAATATGCGCAAAGGTATTATTGCATCTTTAAACCCTGAGGGTAGCGAAGAAGAGAGTAAAGACGGGATGGATTGTGTGCTTTGTGCATACGATTTTAAGAATATGGTTTTAGAATTTTCTGCGGCAAACAACCCTTTGTGGTTGGTGCGCGATAAAAAAATTATCGAATACAAACCAGATAAAATGCCCGTTGGTAAATACCACGACGAAACAAAGCCATTCACCCTTCAAAAAATCGACCTTCAAAAAGGAGATATAATTTATACTTTTACAGACGGCTATGCCGATCAGTTTGGCGGAGCAAAAGGTAAAAAGTTTAAATACAAACAGCTTGGCGAATTTTTGCTTTTAAATATTGATGAACCAATGGAGGTTCAAAAACAAAAACTACAGGACACCTTCGAAAACTGGAGAGGTCAACTAGAGCAAGTTGACGACGTTTGCGTAATAGGCGTGAAAATATAATTGCTTACCTTTGCGCTTCATGCGTATTTTACTTACTACTCTTAATGCAAAGTATATTCATACAAACTTAGCTATTCGCTTGTTGTATGAGTTAAATTGTGACCACCAAGGCTTGGAATGGAAAGAGTTTACCATAAAAGAACCAAAAGATGATGTTGCAAAAGAATGCTCGGCTTTTGACGTTGTGGCTTTTAGTTGTTATATCTGGAACATTACTCAAACACTTGAGGTAATAAAAAAAATTAAACAGTATAATCCAAACACAAAAATTTTATTAGGCGGCCCGGAGGTTAGTTACGAATACCAAAATGTAATAGCGCTTGAAGAGGTTGATTATATAATTATTGGCGAAGGAGAAACGCCTTTTAAAGAATTTATTTCTTCGTTTCCAAAGGTTGAAAATGTGCCAGGCTTAGTTAGAAAAGAAGGAGAAAAAACAGTGGTTAACCCTCAGGCACCAATGTTTGATTTAAAGAATTTTCAAAACAGTATGCCTTATCGTTTTGATGATGTAGAAAGTTTAGCAAATAAAGTTTTATATATCGAAACGTCAAGAGGCTGCCCTTACAAATGCGAATTTTGTTTAGCAAGTTTAGACAACAAGGTGCGTTATTTGCCTAATGATAGCATTAAGGCAACACTTCTGTTTATGATGCAACACGGCCGGGTGGTAAAGTTTTTAGATAGAACTTTTAATATTAAGAAAGATTTTACTATAGATATTTTTAAATTTATTTTAGAAAATCATCAACCAAAAAATGTTTTTCAGTTCGAAATAACGGCAGACATTCTTCATCCCGATATTATTAAATTTATTCACGAAAATGTTCCCGCCGGTTTATTTCGTTTCGAAATTGGCATTCAAACCGTAAATCAAAAAGCAAATTTACAAGTAAGCCGCAAGCAAAGTTTCGAAAAAACAAAAAGCATCATCCAACAACTAGAATATAAAATAGAAATGCACCTAGATTTAATTGTTGGTTTGGCATTGGATGAGTGGAGTGATATTAAGTACAGCATAGAAGAGGTTTTTAAATTATTTGCCCCCGAAATGCAGCTGGGCTTTTTAAAATTTTTAAAAGGTACGCCCGTTAGAGATAAATACAAAGAGCATGGTTTTGTTTTTGATCCAATGCCGCCATACCAAATTATCGAAAGCAATTATTTGTCTAAAGAGCAACTAGCGGATATTGTAAAACTTGAGCACGCCTTAGAAATTTATTGGAACAGCAAAAAGGCAGTTAACACGCTTAAGTATGTTGCAGTAAACTATAGCATATTTGATTTTTTGTTAGGGCTGGGAATTTATTTTGGCACACAAAAAGAGTACCATAAATATTCGTTAACCGATGTGTTTGATATAATAACGCAGTTTGTAAACGACGATTATCCTAACGACCAAATACTTAAACAATTAATAGCGGTAGATTATTATTTACATTTTAAAGTAAAACCAAAGCAACTTTTTTTAGATGAAGTTGCGCATACAGAAAAGTTTAAGTTAATAGAGCAACGAAAATTAAATCACCACAAATACCGATACGTTATTTTACCTTTAAGTTTTAATTATAAAACATTTTCTACAGAAAACACAATAAAACCAGAAAGCCATAATTTATATATTCAATATAATGGCACAACTAAAGCGGAGATTGTATAAACAAAAATTTATTTTACACTAAAAAGAATGGCAAATATATTTGAATTTAACGGCTATAAACCAGTAATAGACAGAACAGCATTTATACACCCCAACGCAACGGTTACAGGTAATGTTATTGTTGGTAAAAACGTTTATGTTGGCCCTGGTGCCGCCATTAGAGGAGATTGGGGGCAGATAATTATTGAAGATGGATGTAACGTGCAGGAAAACTGCACCATTCATATGTTTCCAGGCACTACAGTTTTATTAAAAGAGGCCGCGCACATTGGGCACGGTGCAATTATTCATGGCGCCACTATTGGTAAAAACGCGCTTATAGGAATGAATAGCGTTATAATGGATAATGTTATTGTTGGAGACGAATGTGTTGTTGGCGCTTTATCATTTATACCCGCAGACACTATAATTGAGAACAGAAAAGTAGTTGTGGGCAACCCAGCAAAAATAATTAAAGACGTTAGTGATGAAATGATTGCCTGGAAAACAAAAGGCACAAAGTTGTATCAAGAATTACCGGCAGATTGTTATGACTCTTTAAAAGCGTGTGAGCCACTTAGAAGAATTCCGGCATTTAGACCACAACAACAAGACGAATATAAAACCTGGGGAGAAAATAAAAAGAAAAAATAATTTTATTTTTAAATTGCAATTAGCATTTTCCTAATATTTTTTGTGACTAACCTTTTTTGGCTATAAAAACATTCTTGTTTTTAACGCTCCATTTTCCTTTTAAATTCAATATTTTTTGCGTTAATTTAAGGTTCAAATTCTTTTATGATATGGCTAAAACTAAATCAATACTAAACGCGAACGCAACAAAATTTTTATATCAATATTTAAATAATCCTTCACCAACAGGTTTTGAAAGCGAAGGGCAAAAAATATGGCTAAACTACCTAAAACCATATATTGACGATTATTTTGTTGATACGTATGGCACGGTAGTTGGCGTAATTAACCCAAAGGCCGAGTATAAGGTTGTTATTGAGGCTCACGCTGACGAAATAAGTTGGTTCGTACATTATATTACAAAAGAAGGTTTTGTTTATTTACGACGCAACGGAGGAAGCGATCACCAAATTGCGCCATCAAAACGCGTAAACATTCACACAGATAAGGGCATCGTAAAAGCAGTATTTGGCTGGCCTGCTATTCACGTGAGAGATGCAGCAAAAGAAGAAACCCCAACGTTAAAAAATATTTTTTTAGATCTTGGCTGTAAATCAGCAAAAGAGGTTGAGGCCCTTGGTGTTCAGGTTGGTTGTGTAATCACATACGAAGATGAACTAATGGAGTTAAATAACCGCTATTATGTTGGTAGAGCTCTTGACAATAGAATAGGAGGATTTATGATTGCAGAAGTTGCCCGAATGTTAAAGGAAAAAAAAGACAAATTACCCTTCGGATTATATATTGTTAATTCCGTGCAAGAAGAAGTTGGCTTAAATGGCGCAACAATGATTGCAAGAAAGATAAATCCAAATGTTGCAATAGTTACAGACGTTTGTCACGATACACAAACACCTATGATGAGTAAAATTGCCAGCGGCGATCTTTCTTGTGGAGGCGGGCCGGTGTTAAGTACAGGGCCGGCAGTGCAAAACAATTTATTAAAATTAATTATAGATGCCGCAAAGAAAAATAAAATAACTTTTCAACGTCAAGCCGCATCAAGAGTAACGGGCACAGACACCGACGCTTTTGCTTTTGCTACAGACGGAATCGCGTCCGCTTTAATTTCGTTGCCCTTGCGCTACATGCACACAACCGTTGAAAGTGTTGATAAACAAGACGTAGAAGAAGTAATCAAATTAATTTACCATTCTATTAAAGCCATCAAAAACAAGCAAGACTTTAGATATCTTAAATAAAAAACATTTGTTTTTAACACATTAATTTAAAAAAGCTAATAAAAAAATGCCAATACTCGGCTCCATAATAAAACAAGCAATTACAATAAGGGGAAGAATTCCTGCGCGGAAAAATGTTTACAAACAACAATTAAAGCAACTAAACAAATTATTAAGCAAGGCTCAATTTACTTCTTTTGGGGAGTATTATGGCTTTAGTGAATTACTTTTAAATCAAGACCCATTAACTGCGTTTAAAAAGAAAGTACCGGTTTCAGATTATCAATCAATTTTTGATCTTTGGTGGCATCGCGCTCTAAAAGGAGAAAAAGATGTTTGTTGGCCGGGGAAAATTAATTATTTCGCATTAAGCTCAGGCACCTCAACCGCTGCAAGTAAACATATTCCCGTTACAAAGGATATGATAAAGGCTATTCAAAAGGGAACCATAAAACAAATCCTATCTACAAAACATTTTAATTTTTCTATAAAACAATACGAAACCGAAGCCTTGTTTGTTGGAGGCAGCACTAACTTAAACTATAACGGCACTTATTTTAGTGGCGACTTAAGCGGAATTACAACAGGAACCCAACCAAGGTGGTTTCAAAATTTTTCGTTACCGGGACCAGAAATTCGTTCGCAAACCGATTGGGAAAAAAAATTAGAAGACATTGTTCTTAATGCAAAAAAATGGAATGTTGGATTTATTTGCGGCGTACCCGCATGGATACAAATTTTATTTGAACGAATAATAAAACATTACAATGTAAAAAACATTCATGATGTTTGGCCTAACCTGGCTGTGTTTGTACACGGCGGCGTTTCTGTACAACCCTATAAAAACAGCATAAACGCCATGTGTGCAAAAAGTTTAATTTATTTAGACACTTACATGGCTTCTGAAGGATTTATTGCGTATCAAGAAAGACCTAACGAGCAACAGGCAATGAAGTTGATGACCGATAACTCTATGTTTTTTGAGTTTATTCCTTTTAATGAAGAAAATTTTGACGGCGACGGAAATTTAAAACCGAACAACACAACATTAGATATTACCCAAGTTAATTTAAATACAGATTACGCTTTGGTACTTACAAATTGCGCTGGCGCATGGCGATATTTAATTGGCGACACAATTAGGTTTACCGATTTAACTAGGTGCGAAATTATTGTTACAGGACGAACGCGTCATTTTTTGAGTTTGTGTGGAGAGCATTTGAGTGTTGATAACATGAACCAAGCAATGATGTTAACCGCAAGAGATTTGAATTTAAACATTAATGAGTTTTGTGTTGTTGGAACGCCGAATAAGGGTTTATTTGCGCATCATTGGTATGTTGGTGTTGATAAAGAAATAGATAAAGAAAACCTAACAGAAATATTAGACGGCTATTTAAAAAAATTAAACGATGATTACGCAACAGAACGAAATCATGCGCTTAATGAAGTAATAGTTACGTTATTACCAAATCAAGCGTTTATAGATTTTCTTGCCAGTAAAAATAAACTAGGAGGGCAAAGTAAATTTCCACGAGTTTTAAAAGGTAAGCATTTAAATGAATGGAATGCTTTTTTAGAAAACTATAATAAATAAATTATTTGCTACTTAGTTTAATATATCAAACACTAATAATTGTTTTACTCCTTACCTTTTCTTTTGGTCCGGCTTTTTTTGCATTAATAAACACAGGCATCCGTCATGGTTATAAAACCGGCTCGCTTTTGGCTTTTGGCGTAGTATTAAGCGACTTTGTAGTTTGCCTTCTTATTATTTTTTTGGTTCATTTTGGCGCAACAAATCTTATTCAGGATGAAAAAAGCCAACGTTTTATGGGTATTGTAGCAGGAATTATTTTAATCGTTTTTGGTGCATTACACTATAGGGAGCCGGTTGAAAACGGCAGCGATGCAACAATAATAATTAAAGTACCCTCGGCAAAAGTGATGATTTTTAAAGGGTTTTTTCTGAACAGCTTAAACCCCGCGGTTTGGCTGCTGTGGCTTGGTAACGTTACTGCAGTTGGTAAAACGTTAGATTATTCTATTTTCAACATGATTCTTTACTTTAGTATAACCTTGGGCTTAGTTCTTTTAGTCGAGCTCGGGAAAGTTTCAGCAGCAGGCAAATTAAAAAAAGTTTTAACACCTAAAATTATGCGTTCGGTAAACGTGGTTACCGGAAGTTTATTGATAATTTTTGGAGTCGTACTAATTTATAACCATTTTTTTGACAAACAATGACAGAAGACGAACTAAGAAGTTTTAAAGAAAAATTAATCGAAACAACCACTTTTCCAAGTGTCTATATGTATAAGTTTATTGTGCCAAGCAGCCTTAGAACAATTGCGCTAGCCGAAAGTTTGTTTGAGGCAGAAGCCGACATTCACACAAAAGAAAGCAATAGCGGTAAATACACTAGTATCACTGCAAAACAAGTAGTTATTAGCGTTGAAGAAATCATTGCTATTTACAAGAAAGCTGCCGAAATCAAAGGAATTATTTTTTTATAAAGGGGGCATGCAAAGCCAAATCAGATCTAATAAACTAAGAGTGTCCATTAATTCTTTTGGCGCAGAAGTTTGTAGCGTTAAGAACAAAAACGGCGACGAATTTATGTGGCAAGCAAACAAAAAAATTTGGGGCAGACACTCTCCTGTTTTATTTCCTATTGTTGGAAAACTAAAAGAAAACTATTTTATTTATAACGAAAAGACATACGAATTACCACAACATGGCTTTGCGAGAGATATAGATTTTGAAGTTATCGAATCTTCTTCTGAATCATGCATTTTTCAATTAAAGAATAGTAAAGATACTTATGAGCGTTATCCTTTCAGTTTTGTTTTGCAAATAAGTTATCTATTAATAGAAAATAAATTAACCACAAGTTATAAGGTTATTAACCAATCTGACGCGCCTATGTTTTTTAGTTTAGGCGCTCATCCTGCATTTAATTGTCCTTTACAATCAGACGAAAAATTTGAAGACTATTATTTAGAATTTGAAAAAAACAAGTATTCAAGAACCCTTCTTAACAACGGTTTGCGGTCTACCATAAAAGAAGAGTTAAAATTGAAAGACAACAAACTATTTTTAAAAAAAGAACTGTTTGAAAACGACGCCTTAGTTTTTGAGGAAAATCAAATAAATAGAGTTAGTCTTTGTTCAATTAAATCTAAACACAAAATTACACTTGAATGTGATGGTTGGCCTTATTTTGGAATTTGGTCAAAGAAAGACTGCGAACAATTTGTCTGCCTCGAACCGTGGCATGGCATTACGGATTCTGAATTTTCAAACAAAAATTTGTCTGAAAAAGAGGGAATAATTAAGTTGGCGGCCAATACAGAGTTTAGCTGCAACTATTCTCTAGTTTTTAATTGATTTTAGCAATATACAGGCATTTTCAGAGTGTTTTTCTATGAAAAATAAAGAAAATTCACTATTTTCGCATTCCAAAATTTTAAGAGAATGAACATTACAAAAAAAGATATCGATAGCCTTAATGCAGAAATTTCAATCTCTGTTGTACCAGCTGATTACGAAACTCAAGTAAACGACGCATTAAAAAAAGCGCAAAAACAAATTACAATGCCGGGGTTTAGACCTGGTAAAGTTCCAACGGGCTTGGTAAAAAAACAATACGGAACACAAATTCTTGTTGATGAATTAAACAAGCTATTAGACGCTACTATTTATAACTATATTAAAGACAATAACATCGAAATTTTAGGAAACCCGTTACCTAAAGATAGAGCAGCCGTTGATTTTGAAAACCAAAAAGATTTTGAATTTGTTTATCAAGTTGGTTTAGCCCCAACGTTTTCAATCGATTTGAACGACAAACAAACCTTTACTTATAAAACAGTTAAGATTGACGATGAGTTGGTAGAAAAGTATGTAAAAGACGTTAAGCGTAATTTTGGAAAGCCATTAAACCCAGATGTTGCCGGCGAAAAAGATGTTGTTTTTGTTGATATTAATGAGTTGGATGAAACAGGAAACATTAAGCCGGGAGGAATTTTTAAAAGCACAAGCATTAGCTATGAGCGTTTAAAAAACGAAGAGGCAAAAGCGAAAATTTTAGGGGTTAAAAAAGACGATAAATTAGTTATTAATGTAAATGCTTTATATGATAACGTTTTAGATAAAAGTGTTTCGTTAGGCATTGATAAAGAATTAGCAGAAACAATTGATTGCGACTTACAATTGATTGTAAAAAACATAGCTCGCTTAGAAGACGCAGAATTAAACCAAGAATTATTTGATAAGGTTTACGGCGAAGGAAAGGTTACAAGCGAAGAAGAGTTTAGAAATAAAATTCGTGAAGAGTTAGGATTAATGTTTAATGCAGACGCTGATAAATTTTTAAGAACGGAAGTTGAAAATAATTTAGTGGAAAAAAGTAACATTCAATTACCGGATTCGTTTTTAAAGCGCTGGCTAATGATGGCAAACGAAAAACCAATTACCCAAGAAGAATTAGAAAAAGATTATCCAAATTATTCTAAATCTATGAAATGGAAACTAATAGAAAACAAGATTATTAAGGATAATGAAATAAAAGTAGATGTTGAGGAGGCTAAAGAAGAAGCAAAAGCGTTTATTAAAAGCGAATATGCACGTTATGGGCAAGCAGCAACTGAAGAAGATTTGGAAAAAATTTCAAAAGATATCTTAAGCAAAGAAAAGGAAGCTCAAAAAATATTTGAAAATATTTATAGTAAAAAAGTATTGGATCTTATTAAGGAAAAGTGTACACTTCAAACTAAAGAAGTTAGTTACGAAGATTTTTTTAAAGCTTAAGTTAAAGCGTAATTGAATTTAAAAAGCCACCTTAGTTAGGGTGGCTTTTTTTGTAAACTATTTAGTGGGCATTAAATAACCAACCGCTTGGGTCCATTGTTTTTTGACCCTTCCAGATTTGAAGGTTCATAGAGGTTTTACCTTCATCATCATCGTGTACAATTGTACCAATAACTTGTTTAAGACTTACTTTTTGTCCGGTTTTAACAAGCACGTCTGTTAGGTTGCTATAAACACTTAGGTATTCACCGTGCCGAACAATCACTAATTTTCCCCCTGTTGGCGAAACAGCAATTCCTGTTACCTCTCCTTCAAATACAGCTCTGGCTTGTGTGCCTTTTGTGGCACAAATTTCCACGCCGTTGTTAAACATCATAAAGCCTTTTATGGCAGGATGCTCGTGTTCGCCATAGGTTTCGCAAATAACGCCTTTACCAACCGGCCAAGGTAGTTTCCCTCGGTTGTTTGAAAACTCCGCGCTAAGAGCCTCTGTTTCCTCTGTAAGAGCAGGCATAAATAAATTTTCTTTTTTTTCTGGCTTAACGTCAGCAACAACAATTTTTTCTTTTGGAGTTTTTGTCTTGTTTTCTTTTGCCTCTTTTTCTTCTTTCGCTTTTTTAGCGGCGAGTTTTGCTGCTTCGGCTTTTGCCGCTTCTTCTAATTTTCTTTTTATTTCCGCTTCTATTAATTTTCGAATGGCTACTTGTAGTTCTATCGCATCTTGTTTCTTTTTATTAAGCTCAACTTTTAATTCTTTCTCCTTTTTTTGTAATTCAGTTAAAAGCACTTCTTGCTCTTGTTTTTCGCTACTTAAATTTATTTTTTGTTCTTCTTCGTTTCCTAATAGCAGATTTTTTTCGTGTCGCTGTTCTTTAAGTTCATTCAATTTTGCGATTAGTTTGGTTTGAGTGGAGATAATTTCTGTGGCTTGTTTTTTTCTAAACTCCGAATATTGTTGCATATACTTTAATCTTGCATAGGCTTGATTAAAGTTTTCGGAGGCAAACACAAACATAATTTTGCTATAAGCGTCTTGATTGCGTTGCGCAAATATTATCATGCGTGCATAATCGTTTTTTAGTTTTTCTAAACTGGATTTTAATTGCTCAACTTGATTTTCGTTTTGTTCGATTTCCTTTGATATCCCTCTAATTTCAGCATTTATCGTGTTTATCAAGTCTTGACGTTTTTCAAGCTTCATATTAATGTTTATCAAAGCGCCAATAGATGATTTTTTGCTAGCCTTTGTTTCGTTAAGCATAGAGTTTATTTCACTAATCTCATCAGAAATTCTTTTCTTCTTGTTTTCTAAATCTTTTTTTGAATTTTTTGAGTTAGTCTGAGTGTGGAGTTGAGGAATTAATACAAATGAAAAAAACAAGGCAAATAAAAGCGCCCAATTATTTTTTTTGTATTTGTATTTCATCATATTTAGGCGGTATGTGTAAACTAAGTTTATTAATAGATTTTTTCTCTATGCGAACATAGTCAATTTTTATGCTTGCTTTTTTCTCTGCCACTATATCAATATCAACATGGTATGGTGCATAAACACTATCCTTTAATGTAAAGTTTTTGTAACTAGCTATAAACGAGCGGTTAGTTGAAGGATCAGAGAACTCATTTTTTATAATTTTATAGTTATCTGGGTTTAATGTGAGAATTTGTAATGCTTTTTTAAGGTCGTTGTCGCCACTTTGTAGCTTTTTCAACCTTCGTTTTCTTTCGGTGCTAAGTAAATAATGACAATTTTCCCTATCGGTTACAGGCTTTAACTTTAAATCATCATCTTCATAAAACTCGGCGCTATTACCAAATAAAACGGCTTGTAAGACATTAAAATCTAAGTCGGCGTTTAACATCTCGTTTATATAAATAAAATCTCCCCTAAAGTAATTTTTTTGAATATAGTTTACCATTTTAACGGAGTCTTTGGTAATTAAGATTTTTGCCACTTGAATTCCTAATAAATATTGTATTGTAACAAGCATGGCGCTATCTTTTCGAATATTTACCCTTATATCAAAACTTTCTTCTTTACCATCAACCAAAGATTCAACATTAGCCTTAGCGGTTAACCAGTCAAAATCAAATTCGTTTTCTTTTACGTTTTTGCTTAATGTTTTAGCGCTTTTAAAGACTAGTTTACAGCGTCCAACCAAGGTGTCATTAATAACTTTTTCCTGTGCTTTAATTGTTTTTTCTCTATGCTTACACGAGGGAGCAAACAAAAAAACGAAAAGCGCCGTAATTAAAAGTAGTTTTATGTTTATACTATGTTTAATCATTCAATTTTTTTAACTTTAGTTTAGTTAAAAGCGCTTCGGAATTTCCGCCGGCTTGTTTTGCTAAATTCCACTGCACAACAGCCTCATCTACTTTGTTTAATCTATAAAGCAAATCACCATAGTGCTCCAGTATGTCTGCTTTAGGCGGACCCATTTTTGCCGCAGATTTCAACCATGTTTCGCTTTCTTTATATTTTTTTTGTTGATAAAGAATCCAACCATATGTATCCATATAGTTTCGGTTATTTGGTATTATTTCATTTGCTTTTTTAGAAAGTTTTTCAGCTTTATCTAAAGACTCATTTCTTAAAGAAAGGTAGTAAGCATAATTATTTAAAACATAGGTATTATCTGCATCTATTTTTAAAGCATTATCAAAGGCCTTATCTGATTTTACATAATCCTTCATATAAAAATAAGCGTCACCCATATTTGAATAAAAATCCATCATAAGAGCCTTGTTGTCAACTACAAATTCAAGCCCATCTTTTAAAGATTGCGCTGCCTTTTTGTAGTTTTTTATTTGCATGTTGGCAACACCATTAAAAAAATAAGTGCTAGATTGGCTGGGAAACAGTTCCATTGCTAAAGCGCTGTGGCGCTCTAACGAATCGTATTGTTTAAGCTCGCTGTCAATAAAAAGTAATTGTCCCCAAGCTCTAAAATCTATTGATTCGTTTATTGCGGCATTATAATAATAGTCTGAAGCTTCTTTTATTTTGCCAACTAGCATTAAAAAATCACCATGTATTGCGTTTCCTCTGGAGTCTTTTGGATGAACTCTAACCAGAAGGTCACTTAGTTCCATTCCTCTCGTATAATAAGTCGATTCTGGTTGTTTTTCGGCGCGCAAATAATAATATCTTACAGCGTCAAGTTTATAATTAACCTCTAAGTCGGGATTTTGAAACGCTTTTTTTAAATAATCAAAAGCCTCGTCGTCTTTTCCCTGAGCGCTATAATAGTCATGCAGAGCTAGATTAATGGATGGGTTGTTGGGGTCTAAAACTAAAATTTTATCATACATTAATTTTGCTTGGTCAAGTTTATTTTGCTCCATATAAAAGTCGGCCAAGTATGCAAAATATCTTGGTTCGTTTTTGCTAGAATTAGACAGCCGTATAAGTTCTTGCTCTGCTTCTTTAAATTTTTTTTGATTTTTTAAAAGCTTGCACTTGTTTAATGTAATTTGTTCATTAATGCCGTATACGAGCTCAAGCTCATCATAAATTTTATATGATTTATCATAATCTCCAACGATAGAATATTCAATAGCTAAATCTTCTTTAAACTCTGCCTTTCCAGGAAAATTTTTTACAAGTTGCTCTCTTAATTTTATAGATTGGTTAAAATCTTTTACAGAAGCATAACACTCTATTAATAAAAGTTGATACCACTCATTTTTTGGATTTCCTTCTGCGCAACCTTTAGCATACTGTATAGCCAAATTGTAAGCGCCTTTGAGCTTATATGTTTTCGCTAACTCGTATTTAAGTGGCGCACTATTTGGATCTATTTTTTTACACTCAAGAAAAAGACGCAGGGCCTCGTCTAAATTTTGTTTATATGGTTGTAGGGCAGCACAACCATCAATAAACATGCTAGTAAATTTTATTTCGTTTTGCTGCGCGCTTCCTTTTACGACATCTTTTTGCGCTTCTTTCTTGCTTTTGCAAGACAGAAACGAACCAACCAAAGCGGAAGCCGTTATAACGAAAAAAATATGTTTTAATAATTTAAACAATAATCTGAGTATAATCGCTAATGCTTAAGTCAAGGTTTTTACCCGTTACTTCAGAGCCAACACCAAGCATGCTGTTTGCAACATTTGCATTATTTACTTTAGAGTCTTTTTGAACAATAGAGTTTTTTACAAGGCTGTTGTTTATTTTAGAGTTTGCACCAATGCTTGCGTGGGGTCCAATAATTGAATTGGATATCTCTGCATTTTCGCCAATAAAACAAGGCTCAATAATTAAACTATTATTATTTATTATGTTTTTTTCTTTGAGGTAAGTTTTTCCTTTATCAAATTCAAGCACACGCTGATTTGTATATACCGTAGCATTTTTGTTGCCGCAATCTAACCACTCAGTAACTTGTCCTGGCATAAATTTAGTCCCTTTAGCTTTCATGTTTTCTAAAGCGTTAGTAAGCTGAAACTCGCCTTTTTCTGTAATGTTATTATCGAGTAAATGCTGTAATTCTTTTTTTAAATAATCGCCATCTTTAAAATAATAAATACCAATAATTGCCAAGTCGCTAACAAAGGCTGTTGGTTTTTCAATGAAGTCTGATATTACACCCTTGTCATCTAGCTTTACAACACCAAACTGGCTAGGGTCATCAATTTTTTGCACCCAAATAACACCCTCTTGCTCTGTATCCATAATAAAATCAGCCTTAAACAAAGTGTCGGCAAAAGCCACAACGGTTTTTCCTTTTATCGCATCCTTTGCGCACATAATCGCATGAGCAGTTCCTAGAGCAACATCTTGATAAAAAATACTGCCTTTAGCACCTTGACTTTCGGCCACTTTTATAAGGCTTTGCTCAACCTCAACACCAAAATCTGAACCAATAATAAATGCTATTTCATTTACTTTCTGGCCACAAACCTTTGTAATATCTTCTACAAGCCTTTGTACAATTGGTTTTCCGGCTACAGGAATTAAAGGCTTTGCTGTTGTAAGTGTGTGCGGACGCATTCGCTTTCCTTTGCCCGCCATTGGTATTATAATTTGCATATAATTTTATTATCTTGCAAAAATAACATAATAAAATATGTAACAAGGTAAAATGACCGTTAAAAAGTACTTTTTAGCAATAGTAATTTCAGAGCCACTTTTTCAGAGAATAGAGGCGGTTAAGCAAGATTTATTTTTAAAGCACGGATTAAAAGGAGCGCTTAGGAGTCCTGCACACATTACGCTGCATAGACCGTTTGAGTGGAAAGAAGAAAAAGAAAATATATTGATTGAAAAACTAAAAAGCTTCAAATTTAAAAACGAATTTTTAATTGAACTTAATAATTATTCTTTTTTTGAACCCAGAGTTATTTATGTTGATTTGAAACCAAACAACGAGCTCTATTTATTGCACAATGAAATAAAACAGTTTGCAAAAAAAGAATTGCGTTTATTTAATGAAACAAATGATTTGAGGGGTTTTCACCCCCACATAACGGTTGCATCAAGGGATTTAAAAAAGCCAAAGTTTTTCGAATTGCAACAAGAGTTTATATCTAAAATAATGAGTGGAGGTTTTATTTGTAATAGCGTTAGTCTACTTAAGCTCGAAAAAAAATGGGGTGTAATACACAACATCAATTTTAATATTGTCTAAGTTTCCGTAGTTTTATATATTATTAAAACAAAAACCAATATTTATTATTTCAAGCTAACGCTTTCAGCAATTTCTTTTGTGCTTTTGTCTATTAATTTATTCTCGCAAAATGCAATAACAGAAAAAATGTTGAGCGAGGTTTCTTTTGAAAAACGAGACAGCATTAAGACTAAGCTATACGAAGAATATTTTAAAGGACTTTCCGGCGAAAATGAAAACCTCATAATTAAGTTTAAGAAGCCGGCGCTCGAAATTAAGCCAAAAAACCCCCGTTCAGAAAAACAATACGCCGCAATATTATGCATGATTGGAACAGCTTATAAAAACATTAAGGAGTTTGACTCGTGTGAGAAATATCAGCTCGCTGGACTTAAAGTTTATAAAAAATTAGATGACAAAAAAGGAATTTCTCTTGCATATAATGGCTTAGGGGTTTTAGAAAAAAATCGAAATAATTTTATTAAAGCTCTTGAATATTATTATGCCGCTATAGAGCCTTTGGATAAAGAAAAAGATAGAGGTCGATATGCTACAATATACATGAATATTGGTATTGTGTATAGAAATTTAAAAAACCCAAATCGAGCAATTGATTATTATAATAGTTGTGACTCTATATATATAATTCTTAAGGATACTTCTGGGATAATAAGAAATAATGTAAACCGTTGCACCGCTCTGAAAGAACTTGGTAAATATGATGATGCAAAAAAACTTGGCCTATATGCCGAAAAACTAGCTAATCTTACCAAAACACAAAACAATACAGTATATAATTTGTATGATATAATTGCCGGAATTTATTTGCACGAAAAAAATTATTCTAAGGCGGAGGAATATTATTTAAGACGATTAAAGTTTGAGGAAGGTCTTGACAATAAGACTGTGTTAGCTACCATTTATGAAAGCTTGGCGCTTTTATATCATCAATGGGGAAAAAAAGTATTGGCGGAAAAATATTTTAACCTTGCTGTAAAACACTATTCTAATAATAAAGATTCTAAAAACCGAATGGCTATTTTGTCTTTAAAAATCGAATTCTTGAAGTCGGGAGGTAGTTATAAAGAGGCGCTTGATTTATTTGAACGAAAATATCAACTAAACGACTCCATTTTTTCTTCAGACTTAACTGAAAAAATTTCAAAAATGGAAAATGATATTTCTAATCAAAACAGAAATAAAGATTTGGAGCTTTTGCAAAAGAATCAGGCAATTAAAGATCTTGAAATAAAACGTCAAAAATTTGTGAATTATGGTCTTCTAGGATTAGTTTTATTAATAGTGGTTTTTGTTTTGTTTGTTTTAAAAAACTTAAAAGAAAACAAGCGCATTAACTCAGAGTTAAATATTAAAAACAATAAAGTAGAAGAACAAAGCACAATTATAGAACAAAAAAATAAAGACATAATAGATAGTATTAATTATGCGCAACGTTTGCAGCAAATTTTATTACCAGCCGAGGAAGAGTTTAAACGAGCACTTCCCGAATCTTTTTTGTTTTTTGAGCCTAAAGATATTGTTAGCGGCGATTTTTATTTTATTGAAAAATATGACGATCGTGTTTTCGTTGCCGTTGTTGATTGTACTGGTCACGGAGTGCCAGGGGCTATTATGAGCATGGTGGCAAATAATATTTTAAACAAAGTTGTAAGGGAGAGAAAAATAATAAACCCTGCTAAAATTTTAGAAGAACTTAATAAGGAATTATATTTTTCTTTAAAACAAAATGTGTCTGAAAAAACTGCCTATGATGGGATGGATATGTCGATCTGTGTTTTTTACCCAAATAAAATGGAAATACAATTTGCGGCGGCCAACACCTCGGTTTATATTGTAAACAAAACCCAATTAATAGAATTAAAACCAGATAAAGTAGGGCTGGGCAAAAGCTCTTACGAAGCAAACCATAAATTTAATGAGCAAACTATTAAGCTTAATAAAAACGATATGGTTTATATGGGTTCTGATGGCTATGCAGATCAGTTTGGAGGAAGTCGTGGAAAAAAAATGATGAAAAAAAACATGCAAAAATTATTTTTAGAAATAGCACATCTTTCTTCCAAAGAACAATACAAATTGATAAACGATAATTTTGTTGACTGGAAAGGGAATTTAAGTCAGGTTGATGATGTAACCGTTCTTGGCTTTAGGGTATAGGAGAATTGGCGATATTTAAAACAATTCTAAATAAGGTTTTTTGACCTTTAGCTCTATTAATGAGCGACTTGAAAAATAAAAGACAATTAAAAACATTTAAACTAAACTTGATTGTAAGTGTTTTGCTTAATACATTTGCGAAACAATTTTAAGTATTTATTTTATACTATTATGAGTAAAAAACCCGGATTTCTATCCTCTTCAATCGGCAAAAAGTTTTTAATGGGAATAACAGGTTTGTTCCTAATATCTTTTTTGGTTGTTCACGTAAGTTTAAATAGCGCTATCTTTTTTAATGATGGTGGCGTAACCTTTAATGCTGGCGCAGATTTTATGGCACACAATCCAGTAATTAGAATCCTTGAAATTGGTTTATTTGCGGGCTTAATTTTACACATATTCCAATCATTAGTATTAACATTAGAAAACAAAAAAGCTCGTCCCGTTGCTTATCAAGTTGTAAACGGCAGCGCCAACAGCAGTTGGTACTCTCGCTCTATGGGGCTTTTAGGCTCCTTGTTATTATTGTTTTTAGTAGTGCACTTAGCTAACTTTTGGGTGCCGACTAAAGTTGCTGTATTTAGTCATACAGAGCACAACACTTTCAATAGTATGAAAGAGGTTTTTGCACATTGGTATTTTGTTCTAATATATTTAGTTGGCGTTATAGGCTTATTGTTTCATTTATTACACGGGTTTCAATCTGCATTTCAATCATTAGGGATTAACCATAAAAAATACACGCCACACATTAAAAAAGCGGGTGTTTGGTTTTCAATTATTGTTTGCGCTTTATTTGCAGCAATGCCTATTGTAATTCATTTAGGCTTGATAAAATAACACATTTATAATTAACATTCAATATTTTAAAATATGGCTACTTCATCAAAATTAAATGCAAAAATCCCTGAGGGAATTTTGGAGGATAAATGGACAAAATACCGCTCCACGGTTCATTTAGTTAATCCTGCAAACAAACGCAGTCTTGAGATTCTTGTTATTGGCTCTGGTCTTGCCGGTTCTTCTGCGGCAGCTTCTTTGGCGGAAATGGGATACAAAGTAAAAGTTTTTTGTTTTCAAGATTCTCCGCGACGCGCTCATTCAATTGCCGCGCAAGGCGGTGTTAACGCAGCAAAAAATTATCAAAACGATGGGGATAGTGTTTATCGTCTATTTTATGACACTATTAAAGGTGGTGATTATCGTGCTCGCGAAGCAAATGTTCATCGTTTGGCTGAGGTATCTGGAAATATTATTGACCAGTGCGTCGCTCAAGGAGTTCCCTTTGCCCGTGAATATGGTGGAATGTTAAGTAATCGTAGTTTTGGTGGAACTCAAGTACAACGTACTTTTTATGCCGCGGGACAAACCGGACAACAATTGTTGTTGGGGGCGTATAGCGCACTGCAGCGCCAGGTTGGAATGGGCGCCGTTCAATTACTTGCTCGTCATGAAATGATGGATGTAGTTACAATTGATGGAAAAGCACGCGGAATTATTGCACGCGATTTAGTTACCGGAAAACTTGAGCGTCATTTTGGTCACGCAGTATTATTGTGTACTGGTGGATATGGAAACGTGTTTTATTTATCAACTAACGCCATGGGTTGTAATGTAACAGCCGCATGGAAAGCACATAAAAAAGGAGCTTTTTTTGGTAACCCTTGTTACACACAAATTCACCCAACATGTATTCCCGTTTCTGGTGATCATCAATCAAAATTAACCTTAATGTCTGAATCGTTAAGAAATGACGGACGTATTTGGGTTCCAAAACAAAAAGATGACAATCGAAAAGCAAAAGATATTCCAGAAGAAGAAAGAGATTATTATTTAGAGAGACGTTACCCCGCTTTTGGAAACTTAGTGCCAAGAGACGTAGCGAGCCGCGCTGCAAAAGAGCGTTGCGATGCTGGATATGGAGTAGGAGCCTCAAAAATGGCGGTTTATTTAGATTTTGCAGCCAATACAGAGCGTTACGGAAAAATAGAAGCAACAAAACATAATTTGCACAATCCAAGTAAGGAAGAAATAATGAGGTTGGGTAAGGAAGTTGTAAAAGAAAAATACGGCAATTTGTTTGATATGTATAAGCAAATTACGGATGAGGACCCTTACGAGATGCCAATGAGAATTTATCCCGCTGTTCACTACACAATGGGCGGGCTTTGGGTTGATTATAATTTAATGACAACGGTTGAAGGCTTGTATGCTTTAGGCGAAGCTAATTTTAGCGACCACGGCGCTAACCGTTTGGGGGCTTCCGCATTAATGCAAGGTTTAGCCGATGGTTATTTTGTGATTCCTTATACAATAGGAGATTATTTATCTGAAGAAATTCGTACAAAAGCAATCCCAACCGATCATCCAGCTTTTGTTGAAGCCGAAGCAAAAACGCAAGCGCTAATTAATCAGCTATTATCTATTAAAGGGACCAAGTCTGTAGATCATTTTCACAAACGTTTAGGAAAAATAATGTGGGAAAAATGCGGAATGGCGAGAAACGCAGAAGGATTGAAACAAGCAATCGAAGAAATAAAAGCACTTCGCGCCGAGTTTTGGAAAGACGTTCGCGTTACAGGTGCCGCAAATGAATTTAATACAGAATTAGAAAAAGCCGCTCGTGTAGCAGATTTTATAGAGCTGGGAGAATTAATGTGTATTGATGCCTTAAACAGAAACGAAAGTTGTGGAGGACATTTTCGCGAAGAGTTTCAAACCGAAGAGGGTGAAGCCATGCGTGATGATGAAAACTACGCATACGTTGCAGCTTGGGAATTTAAAAGCGAAGGAAATTTTGAATTGCATAAAGAAGAATTAAAATACGAAAACATTAAAATAGCAGCTAGAAGCTATAAGTAGTAATCAGGTAATTGTGAATAGTTAATTAGGTAATAAAAAGGAATTGAAAACAAGCACATATAAAGATTTAATAGTTTGGCAAAAAGCAATTATTCTCGTAACTAATATTTATAAGTTGACGAACTCTTTTCCTTCAGAAGAAAGATTCGGCCTTGCTAGCCAACTTAATCGAGCAGCTGTTTCTATTCCTTCAAATATTGCAGAGGGATGGGGACGAGAGTTACCTAAAAATTATTTACAGTTTTTAAGAGTTTCTCGAGGGTCTTTAATGGAGGTAGAAACAATGATTTTAATTTCGAAAAACTTGAATTTCATTTCAGAAAAAGAATATTTAGAAATAAATACTAATATTGAAGAGGTTGGAAAAATTCTTCAAGGATTAATTAAAAGCGTTCAACAAAAAACAAAACTAATACAAGAGGTACAGCCTTTGAGCTAAGCCCTATTAACTAATAACTAGTGTAGCTATGAGTCACGGAAACATGAATCTAACCTTAAAGGTTTGGAAACAAAAAAATAAAGATACTAAAGGTTCTTTTGAAACATACAGTGTAAAAGGAATTTCACCCGACATGTCTTTTTTAGAAATGTTTGATGTTCTTAACGAACAATTAATAACTGAGAGCAAAGAACCTATTGCTTTTGATCACGATTGTCGCGAAGGAATTTGCGGAATGTGCAGTATGTACATTAACGGACGCCCACACGGGCCAAAACAAGGCGTTACTACTTGTCAATTACACATGCGTAGTTTTAAAGACGGCGATACAATTGTTGTTGAACCGTGGAGAGGCGCTGCTTTTCCGGTGATTAAAGATTTAGCGGTTGATCGCTCTTCGTTTGATAGAATTATTGCTGCTGGTGGTTTTGTTTCTGTAAATACCGGTAATGCAAAAGACGCAAACAATATTTTAATCCCAAAGGATGATGCAGACACCGCTTTTGATGCAGCAGCCTGTATTGGTTGTGGGGCTTGCGTTGCGGCTTGCAAAAACTCAAGCGCAATGTTATTTGTAAGCGCAAAAGTTTCTCAACTATCATTATTACCTCAAGGCAAAATAGAAAAACAAGACCGTGTTTTAAACATGGTAAAACAAATGGACGACGAAGGGTTTGGAAATTGTACAAACACTGGAGCTTGTGAAGCAGAATGCCCAAAAAGCATTTCGTTAGAAAACATTGCTCGAATGAATAGAGAATATTTAGGCGCTAGCTTGTTTCAAAATAAAGTTTAAATATTGATGTATAAAAAAAGCCGTTTCAATTTGTTTTGAAAAGGCTTTTTTGTTTTTATTAAAATATTAATTATTTTGAAAGCAAGGACGATGAGGGGCTGGCAACCTCATAGTTAGTGTTGCGCCATAAAAGAAATACCAATCTTTTGTACGGGGATTCCCGCGCATACTTCCATCAGCATATTCTCCGGCAACATCATCTAAATAATCCGTAAAAAGTTTACGCGGACTCCACTCAACCCCTAAACCAAAAATATCAGTAAGGTGCCATTTAAGACCAATACCATAAGGAATGTTTATTTGAAATTTTGAATAGCGTATGGTTGGAACACCGCCATGCGTATTATCTAATGACTGGTAGCCTTGACCAATATCGCTTTGTGGGTCGAAGAGAAAACCGCCAATTCCGGCAAAAATAAACATTGTAAATCGGTGTTTATCGTTACCAATTCTATAATCAACAAAGTTAAATTCTGCTATTGCATGCAAATCATAAATGCGAGATCTAAAATTTAAATTTCTTTCGAGCTGATCTAACTCTTTGCTTTTTGCATCATTGCCCATTACAGTTCCATAATTAAACCCAAAACGAAAAGCATAACGATAATGTGTAGAATATCGAAAAAAGGCACCAACAGCTGGTTTAGACATAAAAAAATGACCGCGAGGGTTTAGGTCTCCTATGTAATAAGAAGCGCCACCAAAAAGCCCAATCTCCCGCTGACGAAAATTTCGTTTTTTAGTTTGCGCAATACTGCTAAAAGCTAAGATTAATAAAAGATATGAAAACGTTCTTTTTAACAAATCAATTTATAAAACGTAAAAATAAACGATTTATTGTGTTTTTTTGCTTTATAATCATTTCTATTAATGAGAAGAATCAGCACAACAGTCATTATTTTGCTCAATTCCGAGCTGTTTTTGGCTCAAAACCCCGATTCTTTACTTAAAAACAACAGTTTTTTCCCGGAAATTTTATTAAACGCCGACACAAACCTTACTTTTAATGGCGCCAAAATAACCAGTCAGGTTGATGAGTTAACGCAGGCTGAATTAAAAATTGGCGGATACATATCTACTTACTATGCTATTTATGACGACGAGGCTGAATCCAAAGGCCTCGTACAGTTCCCAACTTTAGCGGCAAGAAACAATCAGTTTGCGCTAAACATGGGCTTAATTACAATGGAATACAAAAGTAAATTTTTAAGAGGGAATATTGGCTTTCATTATGGCGATGTTGCTGAGAGTACTTGGCCAGCAAATTTTAAGTTAATTCAAGAAGCAAACGCAGGCTTTAGAATTCATAAAAAAATATGGTTTGATGCAGGGTTTTTTAAAACGCATGTTGGTTTAGAGAGTTTTCAGCCAAGAGAAAACATCACGTCAAGCATGTCTATTGTAAATTACCATGAGCCATATTATTTTAGTGGAGCAAAACTTACTTTTTATGCAACAAGTAAATTAAGCCTTCAAGCAAATGTTTTTAACGGTTATAGCGATTATTCAGATTTCAATAAAAACAAAGTTTTTAATTTCTCGGCAGTATACAGTCTTAACCAAAACACATCTTTAACGTATAATTTTTTAACTTCAGATGAGTCGCCAACAAGCGAAAAAACAAATCACCAACGCGTTTATAATAATTTTTATTTAACTTATAGTAAAAACAAATTTACTTTAGGCCTAGAGGCAAACTACGGCACACAAAAAAACTCGTTAAAATCAGATTCAACAAAAACAGCAACAATGTATAGCGGATTAATAGTTGCTAAATACCAGCTTGTTAAAAAAACAGCTGTTTATGGAAGAGTCGAAAATTTTTCTGATCCCGACCAAATTCTTTCAACAAACGTTAACATTGGTAAATACATAAATGGAACTACTTTAGGCGTTGAGTATAAACCACAAAAAACAGCTGCCTTAAGCGCAGAGTGGCGAATTCTTGAATCAGATAACTTAATATTTAAACAAGGGAATAAAACTTTAAATCAACGTAATGAGTTTATTCTTTGCTTAGATTTGTGGTTCTAAATAATGAGTAAAAAATCTACATATAAACCTATTGGTATTTTTGATAGTGGTTTTGGCGGCTTAACTGTTTTAAAAGAAATCGTTAAAGAAATGCCGCAATATGATTATTTGTATTTGGGAGATAATGCGCGAGCTCCTTATGGTTCACGAAGCTTCGAAACGGTTTATGAGTATACATTAGAATGCGTTAATCATTTATTTAATATGGGTTGTGAACTTGTTGTTTTGGCCTGCAATACCGCTTCGGCAAAAGCGCTAAGAACAATTCAACAAAAAGACCTTCCAAGAATTGGCCCAAATAAAAGAGTGCTCGGCGTAATTAGACCAACTACCGAAATTATAGGTAACCATACTAAGTCTGGTAATGTTGGCGTTTTAGGCACAGCGGGAACCGTTAGTTCTGGTTCTTATTTGGTTGAGATAGAAAAATTCTTTCCAAACATTCATGTATATCAAGAAGCTTGTCCAATGTGGGTTCCTTTAATTGAAAACAACGAACACCAAAGCGAAGGGGCTGAGTATTTTATTAAAAAACATGTTGAACACTTGATGCAACAGCAGCCCAACATCGACGCTATTATTTTAGGCTGTACCCATTACCCATTAATAATTGACAAAATAAAAAAATATTTACCCGACAACGTTCAATTACTTTCTCAAGGAACCATTGTAGCAAAAGGATTAAAGGAGTATTTACATCGCCATCCAGAAATGGAAATAAATTGCAGTAAGTCGGGAATCGTTAGTTTTTATACTACCGACCTAACGGCAACGTTTGATAAATCGGCTACACTTTTTTATGGAAAAGAAGTTAAATCGAAACACTTAGCACTTTAATTGTAAAAATAAGACCCTGAAGTTTTATAAAACCTTCAGGGTCTGAAATGAGATAAGAACAGAAACTATTTCTCTAAAATTTTAAACTCTGTTCTTCTATTGTTTTGTCTACCCTCGTCGGTATCATTAGTATCAATAGGTTTAGTTTCGCCATAACCTTTTGCCACCAAGCGCGACGTACTAATTCCTTTGCCAATTAAATAATCTACAACCGAGGTAGACCTGCTTTCGCTTAGCTTCCAATTATAATCATCAGAACCTTTACTATCTGTATGGCTTCCAAGCTCAATTTTTAAAGTTGGGTTATCATTTAATAATTTTATTAAACGCTCTAATTCATTAGCTGATTCGGGACGAATAGATGCTTTATCAAAATCAAAGAAAATATTTCTTAATACAATTGTGCTTCCAATCTCAATCTTTTTAAGCGCTACATCTTTTGTAAATTCCTGAAAATCTGCATTGTCAGGAAGATTAAAATTCTCGGAGTGAAATAAATAACCGTCGCGCTTTACAGCAATACCATAGTTTTTACCACTTGGTAAAGTAACTAGATATTTTCCGGTTGAACTATTTGATTTAAACGTTGCTAAAACAATATTTTTATCGTTATCAATTAAATCAATAGAAGACTCTAAAGTCTGATTTGTTTTTGCGTCTGTTACCACACCTTTTAAAATAGTTAGTTTAGCAGATTTAACTTCCACAGCGTTTTCTACTTTTAAATTACTAACAGGATTGGCCGCCATTGCAATTAATTGGTCTTGCGTGTTTAATAAGGGCGCTTTTTCAGGCCCAAGAAAAGTAATTTTATAAAGGTCTTTTTCGCCAAAACCTCCAGTTTTTGAAGAAGCAAAATAAGCGCGACTTCCACTCCCGCTAACAACAAAAAACACGTCATCGTCCGGACCGTTAATTGGGTATCCTAAGTTTTGTGGAGCGCCCCAAACACCATTTACCAAAGTGCTTTTAAATATATCATAACCACCCATAGTGTTGTGGCCCTTACTGCTAAAGTAAAGTGTTACCCCGTCAGGATGCATAAAAACAGCCTCATCAGCATATTTTGTATTTATTACAGGGCCAATATTCTTTGAGGGTCCCCATTCTCCTTTAACATCCATATCGCTATAGTAAATATCTCTATCACCTAATCCAGATTCTTTATCACTTACAAAATACAAACGCTTACCGTCAAAACTTAAACTTACGCTAGACTCATGATATTTAGTGTTAATGTTTTTATTCATATGAACAGGCGCCTCCCAATCTGCTCCAAACAAAACGCTTTCGTACAAATCACCACCATCTTTACCCGAATGTCTATAAACATATAACTTACTTCCATCTGATGACAAACCAGCCGCGGCATCATGGTTTTCGGTATTTACATTTTTACTTAATTGTTTTGAGGCCTGCCATTTTCCGTTAACTTTTATAGAAGAATATACGTCTTCATAATAACCATTATCATTTTCATCGCGTTTTGCGCCGGTAGAATTATCTCTTCTTGCTGTAAAAATAATTGTTTCCTCATCGGCGGAAATTGAAGGACCGTATTCTGGAAAGGAACTATTTATAGCAGACCCAAGGTTGTCTACAAAAACTCTTTCGGGTGTTGCGCTGAATTTTTTACCACTGTTACATTCGGCAATTTTTTTATTTACATCATCTGTTTCGTAGGTGCTTTTTTTAGAGCCCGATTGAAGATAAATTTGATAATATTTAATAGCATCATCCCAACGGCTATTTAAATGATAAGACCAAGCCAACCAAAACGCAACATCTGGTTCAACATTGGGGTCTAGTTTGTAAGCTGTTTCAAAATAGGTTAATGTTTGAGGCGTTGTTGGATCGGTGATAAAAGAAATAAAACCAAGCATGTAATTTAAACGAGCATTATTGGGATTAAAACGTTGCCCTTCATTAAGAGGAGAGATAGCGCCTCTAAAACTTTGGTATCCTGATTTTTGGTAATCATAGTGACTAACCGGACAATATCTGTGCTCAGAAATATAAGCTTTTTTAAAATCATCAAATTCTTTTCGCCCTTGCATGTAAAATTGGATGCCAATATCTACTTGTTTACGAGCAGCTTTCATTTCATCTTTTTTTCCCGGAAAATTATCTTTTTCAAATTCTATTGATTGAGAAAAAGATAAAAAGGATAATAAAAAAAGAGTTAGTGTAAAAATTAAATTTTTCATATTCACAAAAAAGAATTAATGTATAATTAAAATAAATTAGTCTAAGCAAGATGAATTAATAAATTGCTTCGCTCCCGTAACACCCAACTCTAATGCTTTTTTCCAGTCGGCACAACATTCAGCCTCGTCACGCAACATTTGGCGAGCAATACCTCGGTTGTAATAAGCGGGGCCGTTTTTTGCATCAGATTCAATAGCGCGCGAGGCCATGTCTTTAGCTTTTTTATAATCTTTATTTTTAATAGCAATAGATGATAGATTGTTATAAGCAAAAGAGTTTTTAGGATCTTTTTTTAATACAGCTTCAAAATCAGTTTGCGCCGCACTTAAATTATTATTTTCAAAATTAGCTGAGCCCCTGTTGTTAAGAGCAACTAAGTAAGTAGGGTTTATTTGAATAGCTTTTGAATATGCTTCTGTGGCTTTAGAATAATTTTTATTTAAACGGTAAGCCGACCCTAAGTTGTTATGAATAAAAGCAAGCGTGTTATCTAAGCTAATTGCTTTTTCATAATCTGCAATTGCACCGGCGTAATCTCCTTTTGCTCTTTTTACACTCGCCCTGTCGTTGTATGCGTAAACGTATTTAGGGTTTGCAGAAATTGCTTTTGTAAGAAACTCGATTGATTTGTCGTAATCTTTTGTATCATAAAATGCAATGCCTTTATAATAACAAGCCTCAGGATGAGAGGGATTTATTTTTAGGCACTTATCAAGAGCAACTTGCTGGCTATCGTTTTGATTTAAGCTATAAAAAATTAAACCTTTATTAAAATAAAATTCTGGATTTTGAGCGTTTATAACAATTGCGCTATTAATATCAGCAAGAGCCAAAGAGTGCTTTTTTAAATTTGTGTAAGCAATTGCTCTATTGGCAAGCGCCTTATCAAAATTAGGTTTAGCAGCCAAGGCCTTAGTAAATAATTCAACCGCGGTTGAACTTTCGTTTTTCTTAAGGGCAGCTAGGCCATTGTTATAATCTAATTCAGCAATTTGGTCAGGCGTTAAGTCGCTTGCAACCTTGATTGTGTCTTGCGAATAAGCATTTACCATTAGAAAAACCATAATGGCTAACAAATAGTTGTGTTTCATTTTGTGTGTGTGTTGAAACACTAAATATAAAATATTATTTGAAATGTTACACTAGATTTCGGGTTTTATTACGCCTAGGGATGTGTTAAAAAGTGGAATTTTGGCGGTTAGGCTGAACGAAATGTTTTAACGGTTATGGCAGCCACTTTCTTCACTCATAGAACAATTAAATACAATGAACCATTTTTTAGAGCGCGCTTGTAGCTTTCAGTATGTAATGTTTTGCGCCAGTTTGCTGTTAGAATCTACGCCCACACAAAATATTTAATTGTGTTTGCTTGTCCTTTGATATGAATATAAATAATACGATTTTATTTTTTTCTTTTTGTTGAATATGTTGTTGATGGAGATTTTTCAGCTTGAGTTTTTGTAATATACCGCCCAGATTCTGCGCTTTTATATTGTTTTTGGCTTGTTACGTTAGTATTTGTTTTATTGTTTGAGTTCGAATTGGATTTATGAGAGCCTTTTGCTGTCTGCGAATATGTTGCAAAAGATGCAAACATTGTCAAAGTTAAAATAAAGTTTTTCATAATATTTTTCACTAAAGATAAAATATAAAACCGAACTAACATATTTTTTGTCAATCCTCGCATGCAAAAAAACTTGAACAGTTTTTGGCTTCGCACCCATCAAACATAAGCAATTCATTTATAAAGTCTTATTCTTTTTCAATGGTTGTTGTGGGGTTAACTTTTTATTTATCGGAAAGTCATGATTTAATTTAGTTATTAAAATAGGTTATTTCACGCAATTCAATGCTTTTGGATTTACAATCATAATATTCAATTTTCTTAATCCAATTGTTATAATTATCGTAACTATATTTATTTTCCTGTAGGCGAGACTTAATGCCATCGGACCTAAACCCAATCTCTTCTATAATATTATTAAATGAATCATATGTATATAATTCCTTTCTCTCAATATTATTTGATTTGTCAAAGTAAATCTGTTCTATTAAATTATTATTTATGTCATACTTAGAAAGCGTTTGGAGTACTAAAGTACCGATGGAATTATATACAAATTTTTCAACCCGCAATGAATCCTCGTAATTTTTGAAGATAACCTTGGATTGTAATTCGTCTTTTTCATTAAATTCTTGGCATAAAATTTTATTTTCGTTTTCATCAAACTCCGTTTCAATTCTATTTCTTAAAGAATCATCATGACGATAATTGTATTCGATTAATAATTTCGTCCTAATTTTTAAGTAATTAATCCTACTAATTAATTGCCCTTCCTCAAAATATATACTTTCAATTAGATTATTATCGATATCATATTTATGTTCGTGTTTTAAAATAGTATTTCCCTCCTGATCAAAAAACTGAGCCGCAGTTTTATTACCTTTTTCATCAAATATTACAACAGCATTTTCTCGTAAAAAATCAACTAAGTCAGGTCTCTTTAAAAAGACAGATATGTCTCTTTCATTTTCAGGTTTGAGTTGAAAAAGTTTCGTTTTAATTTCTTTAATTTTCATAAAAATTAATCATATCTTTTTAATACGCTCTTAATTTCACTTATAATTTGATCAGTTATACTTAAATCATAAGGTTTATCAATTTTTGCAAATTCAGCGGGATCGTTTCTGTTTAGTTTAACTAAAATCTTTTGTTCTTTATATTTTCCTTCCCAAACATATTGAGTTTCGCTATTCCATGGAGAAAGCGTTGACTTTGAATATAAAGTAATTTTAAGATCTATGTATAAATCGTCACGTAAGTGTTGAGTAATATTGATTTGTAAGTTGTTTTCCATTATTTTTTTTACTCCTCTTGTTTTCTTTTTACAAATGTTTTGTACTGTTCTGTTTTTTCGAATTCTTTTAATATATCTTTAGATAACATTTCTATTGATATTTGTTTCCTAAAAATCCATCTATAAATGATTACAACATCTAAAAAGCTTAACGGTGTTTCAATAAGCTTTAGTTCTTTTTGAATCTCCACAGCCTCTTTAGCAAACCGCTCTTCGCCTTGCTTTCTATGTCTCTCAGCTTGCTCTTTCGCCTTTTTAAGTGTTAAATGGTTTGTTTTTTTTGTATTCATAATTGTATACTTTTTTCACCCATGTAAATTAATTTGCTTCGGTATCAATTCTTGGAAATCGATCGAGAAACTCCGGACTAAAATCATTAAATACATTCGAGTGATTTTCCCTTTCCTTAATAAACATTTTTAAATTAAATTCTTGTGAATCAACTTTCAAAACAGAAGCCGTAACATCACCATTTGAAATGCTTGTTTTGGATTTACCCACGTACACCTGATTTCCATTTATGTTATATTTCGAGTAAGCTTTGCAGCCTGATAAGCAATCAATAATGTCTCTCCATTGCCCAAACTCAAAATGATTTGTTAACGAAAAAGTACTATTCATTTCCCTTTCAGCCTGAGCAAAATCGTTGTAGATACGACTTACAAAGCCAATTTTTTTTATTTCAATTACAACAATATACCCTGTCATTTTTTATAAACTAAGAAGCCTTATTTTGTTATTTTTATTTTGAAATTAAATTTCCAAACCAATGATAATATGACAGCTATAATCAATCCAATTATAGTGGCAGGTATAAAGTCTGCAAACATAGCTTTAATATAAACTTTACCTTTTTGGGACTTAGACCCACAATCACAAAGGCTAAATGTATTGTCGAAGACTTTATACTTTGCGAAATATTTAACTTTAGGTGGGTACCGCCCATAATCTTCAATTTTATATTTATTTTCAGCGATAACAATTTTGCCCGATCCCTTTAATAACTTACTCTCATCCTCGTTGACATATTTGAAACTAGTGTACTTATTAATATCGCCATGAACAATATTTCCAAAATAAGTGTTAAAGTCTTGGGGATAACTTTGAGTTTCACATGGATTAGAAGAAAACGATTGTATTTCAGCATAAGGATTCGAAGCTTCTAAAGCCATCTTCGCTCCAGCGTAATGCGAAAAATAATAGTTGAACTCATTTATTTCCAAGATTAAATCATCTTTGGTTTTTGGTTTTTTTTCTTTTAAAGTATTAAGGTAGTTTTCAAATTCTACATACTTGTTTTTTAGTTCCTCGATTTCATTTTGTTTCAAGCGGTCATTTTGTCCAACAATTGAAGCGCAGGAAAACGTTTTAGTTTGCTGTAGCAATAAAGTTAATACAAAGCCGACAGTAAGTCCGATGATTAGGAAGTAAATAATCTTTCGATTGATTTTTAGTGTATGAGATTTTTCCACAGTGTTTTGTAAATACTAAGTTAGTATTAAAATTTGGTTGGCAATTTAATTATGCTGCAAAAACGAAGAGTTTGAACGCTGGATTACTTTGTTTCGGTTATATACCCAGCAAACATATCGTAAGAATATCCTTTATAGACACAAACTTCATATTTATCAGTGTACATTTTTAATATAAGGTATTTCTTTTCTTCTTTAAATATTTGTATGAGCTCTATATGAGCAGAACCGGTGATGCTATCGTATGAATTAATATACGCCCATTTGTAATACGACCTTAATGAGGGTATAGATTCATATGGCTCATCATTCACAATTTTCGCATAAGGTTTAATAAAGCCGTAGCTCTGGCTTTTATTTAATGACAATACGTTTGCCATTGTTAAAACACTATCATCTATGTTCATATAAAAGGTTATATAGGCTTCGTTATTAATATAGTCTTCGCTAAAGTCAACGCCGTTGATGTTGGCTTCGGTGATATAAAACAATAATATTGTCTTTTGCTGTTCTTGGCTTTTTAAAAGAGAAATAGCGAAAAGAATAAAAGTCAAAAGTATGAATCTGGATTTTATCATATAGTAATATTTAACTTAATAACGAATAAGTTTAAAAAAGACACGAGACGAGTTAATTTATTTTTCGGTTTCGTTGTTTGGCCCTCTTAGAATTTTCTATTCGACGTGATTTGTAGATTCGGCAAGCTGTCAGTTCGAGTGATTTTTGCCTGCCTCTTGCAAAAATTGTATCGAGAACGATTTTGTAAACGCGTCTCGATACGAAAATTCAAGGAGGCAAAATTTTCTTCTCGACGTAACAGACCATTTGATTAAAACTTAATTGCCAATTGCCCAACATATTGTGTTGGCGCGCGTAAATCTCCTGGCCTAGCTTGATACGATACGTTGGTAAGATTATTTACTATGAACGAAATTTTTATAGATTTATTTAAGCTCACCGAAATTCTTGCATCGTGCACCCAAAAGCTTTTTTGAAACTCACCAAAGTTTTTATTTAAGCCCGGTAAAATATAAGTAGCGTCAACTTCATCCCAATTTACACCATTGGCAATATCATTGTATTCATGCAAAATACTTTGTACAAAACGCCTATCTATATTTTCTGTTTTACTTTGAAAACGCGCGCTGTATCCAATGGATAGAAATTTATAGTCTAATTGTATATCGCTTTTTATTAGATGTTTGCTTCTGTATTTTAATGTTTTTACTCCCTGCAAACCTAATGTGTCTTTAGCTGCATTAAAGTTTGGATTAATAGGGTTGATATAAGTATAACCCGAAAACACAGTTACGTTTATAGGACCAATTTTTCCGGCGCCGCTTACAGAAGTTTCGTAGCCAGAAATTTGTGCTTCGCCAATGTTCTGCGATTTAAAACCGGCATAAGCAATATCTTGATAAAAAACACCCGTTGCGCCACCGGGCTTATAGATATTAAAAACAAACTCAATCATACTTTGGTATTTTGTATAAAAAGCAACCGCATCAAAAAAGCCTTTAAAACCGGCAATTTTAAAACCCTGCTTAACGCCAATTTCTGTACTGTATCCTCGTTCCGGCTGCAAAGAGTTATTAGGGTAAATTTTTAAAGAGCTTACAGCCGTACTTACAAATTTTTCGGCAACTGTAGGAAAACGATAACCTTGGCCAAACGAAGCCCTTATAAAAGTATACTCCAGAGCCTGATAATTTAAACCAATTCTTGCAACGGGTTGAAAAGGCAAAGTAACGCTGCGATTTTGTGGGAATAAATAGCCAACGGTTTTGGCTGTGTCTAGTTTATAAAACTCTCCCCTTAAACCAAGCGAAACCGTTAGTCTATTAAAAAATTTTCTGTCTGCTTGTACATAGGCGGCAATGTTTTGTCCGCTGTGTTTACCGTATAAAGAATCGCCTAACACTTGTTGCTCCATATAAACAGCGCCTGTTGTAAGATTTAGATTATTAGCAAAATGTTTTTGATATTGTAATTCGCTATAATATAATTCTGCATTACTTCCTTGGTTTTTGTCGTTTCTGTTAACGGTTTTAAAATAACGGTTACGCAAACTTAATTTATTATTTTTCCAAAAGTAAGTTACAAATGGGTCAACATTAAAGCGGTCGTTATTATATTTTTGAATGGTTCGGCCTTGAGGAATGTAAGCAGAATCGTAACTCTGCCATAAGAAAAATAAACCACCCCGAACGTTCATCATATTGGTATTTACACCAACAGCCAAGCCCGGAATTTTTTTAAAGTTGTAGCGAAGGTTGCAATTAAAACGCTGTCTGTCTTCTGTTTCCAACATTCTAAAACCATCATCGGTAAATTGATGTGCGCCAATTACAAAATCTAAATTGCCAATTTTTTGCGCGTGCGAAATATTAATTCCTTTTTGAAATTGAGTTGTGCCTTTCCACCATTTATATGTTTTACTTGGCGCATCATAACTTCCAAAAAACGAAATAATTTTTGTAATTGGTTTCTCCTTTGCATAAATGGTTCTTAAATTAATTACACCGTTTAAGGCGCTTGATCCAAATAAAGCAGAAGAGGCCCCTTTAATTACCTCCACTTGCTCAATATTTTCTAAGGGCAAATAATTCCATTTGATATCACCGGCATCAGCACTAATCATTGGCATTTCATCTACCAACATTAATACACGACTGCCAGCACCATAACTAAAACCGCTTCCGCCCCTTATACTAACTTGGCCATCGGCAACAGTAACTCCTGGCACTTGATTTATAATGACATCTAAATTAGTAACGTTTTTGTTTTCTATTAGTGCTGGTTTAATAATATCCATACTCACGGTTACATCACTTAGTTTCTGTTCAAATTTTCCGGCACTAATAACTACTTCGTCGAGGGCGGTATTTACATCTTCTAATAAAATAGATGTTGTAATTGTTTCGTTTTCTTTTATTTCGATAGAAGTTTTAAAAGTTTTATAACCAACTAAACTACACTGTAAAGTATAGGTTCCGGGAATTAGCTTTAATTCAAAAAAGCCCTGGAGGTTAGTGGTGACAGCATTTTTGACGCTTACATTTACGATAGCGCCAATTAAGGTGTCGTTAGTTTTAGCATCGGTTACAAATCCTTTTACAAAACCAAAGTTTGTTTGCGACTTTAAAATACTACAAAATAAAGCAAGAACGAATATAAGTTTAGTTGTAGATTTGTTCATGTTTAACTAATAATAAGTTTACAATATAGTAAATGGTTTTTTTGAAACAAACATAAAATATGAACTTAAACGAGCTGCCTTTTCAGATTGGATTAACCTTAATTGAGGGGATTGGAGATGTTAATGCAAAATCCTTATTAGCCTATTGTGGCAGCGCTAGCCAAGTGTTTAAACAAAAAAAGGGGCAATTAGAAAAAATTCCGGGCATTGGTTCAATATGGGCACAATCAATTATTAACAGTAAAGATGTTTTAAAAAAGGCAGAAGAAGAAATTAAATTTATTGAGAAATATAAAATTACGCCACTTTTTTTTACTGACGAAAATTATCCTACTCGCTTAAAATATTGTAGCGATAGTCCGGTATTAATGTACTATAAAGGAAATGCAAATTTAAATCAAGAAAAAATAATTGGGGTTGTTGGTACTCGTAAACCCAGTGATTATGGAAAAGAAAAAACAAAAGAATTTGTTTCTGAATTAAAAGGAACGGGAGCAATTATTATTAGTGGTTTAGCTTATGGCGTAGATGTGTTGGCACATAAAACAGCTTTAGAAAACGAACTAGATACAGTTGGTGTTGTGGCACATGGCTTGGATAGAATATATCCACAACTGCACGACAATATTGCAAAACGCATGATGGGGCAAGGCGGAATACTTACTGATTTTATGAGTGGCACAAATCCTGATGCGGTTAACTTTCCTAAACGCAACAGAATTGTTGCAGGTTTGTGCGATGCCTTAGTGGTAATTGAAAGCAAGCGAGGAGGAGGAAGTTTAATTACGGCAACTATTGCCAACAGCTATAATAAAGATGTGTTTGCTTTTCCCGGTAGAGCAGGGGAGGTTTTAGCAGAAGGTTGTAATGGTTTAATAAAACAAAACCGAGCAGTGTTAATTGAAAATGCCGCGGATTTATTATACGCCATGCAATGGCAAGAAATAGAAAGTAAAGCAAAAGCGTCAAAACAAATTCCATTACTTTTAAATTTAAGCGACGAAGAAAAAATGGTGATTGATTTGTTTTCAAAAAAGAATAGTTTACACGTTGACGAAATTTGTCACACAACAGAATTTACAATCAGTAAAACCTCAGCATTACTATTACAATTAGAGTTTAGTAATTTAATAAAATCGCGCCCAGGTAAAATGTATGAGCTGGCTTAACAGGTTCTGTCCCCCTCTGGAGGGGGTGGCTGAAAGCCGGGGGAGGAGACATTAATTAAGGTGCGTGGTTACTTTAACACAAATGTTTTTCAATTAAATTTTTTAATTCTTCTTGCATACTTAAAGTTTTATCTTCGTTATACCACTTGTGAATTGCCTCACCTTTTTCAGCAAGCGTTACGTTTTTTTCTTTAAGCTCTAACATTATTTGTTGCGCCGCAGCGGGACGGGGACCCCAAACAAAAACCTCATTAAGTGTAGTTTTATTTAAACAAATTAATTTGGGAATAGAGCGACCGCCATCAGTTAAATAGTTATCCATTAATTCTAAATTCTCATCTCTTAAAATTAATTTGAGGTCAATATTTTTACATTCGTTCTCAACTAAATTAAGAATTGGAATGTTCTGCGCAGCATCGCCACACCAACCCTCTGTTAGCACTAAGAAAATAAAATTTGATTTTACATTTTGCAATGTGTTTTTTAAATCATCAGTAAGTTTTGCGGTTTTATTTAAACGATGCATTCGCGCTAAATTTAATTTAGCGTAGTTGATATAATCATCGCTATGATTTTGGCCAGTTGTTTTTCCTTGTGCCATTAAATTATCAAGAAGAGTTACATAGTCGTTGTAGCTGATGGATTTTGAAATGTAGTTTGTCATAAAAATAAATCTGTTTGATAGTTTTTGTTTCTTGTTTCGTGTTCTAATAACCATTTTTTGCGCCAAATATCTCCTGCATAACCCGTTAAAGAACAATCTGATCCAATAACTCTGTGACAGGGAATAATAATGCAAAAACGATTTTTTCCATTCGATGATGCAACAGCTCTTGTTGCATTTACATCACCAATTTGTTTTGCCAAAGTTAAGTAGTTGATGGTTTTGCTATAAGGGATTAAAGTTAATTTTTGCCAAACATTTTTTTGAAATTCTGTTCCATGAATAGCTAATGGCAAATCAAAAACCTCTAAGTCCTTTTTAAAATATAAATCAAATTGCTCTATTGTTTTTTTAAAAAGGAAAGACTCTGTTTCCGTTTGTTTTGGTTTTGTTGCTTTTTGAGTTTCCAAAAATTTCACCCACAACAACGCATCGTTATTTGCCGCAAGTTCTATTTCTCCTAATGGCGAGTTATAATAATTATAAAGAATAGATTCCAAGCGCTATAATCTTCCTTTAATTATTTCGTCAACAACCAGTGGGTCTAAAAGTGTTGAGGTGTCTCCTAGGCTTGTTAACTCTCCTTCTGCAACCTTACGTAAAATGCGGCGCATAATTTTACCGCTTCGTGTTTTTGGTAAGCCGCTTACAACTTGAATTTTATCTGGCTTTGCAATTGGTCCAATAATTTTTGTAACCTCGGCAAGAATTTCTTTTCGCAAATTATCGTGATTTTTTGTGGTAGACGGAACAATAACATAAGCATATATTCCTTGCCCTTTAATGTCGTGTGGGTATGCAACTACAGCACTTTCCACTACATCAGCGTGCATGTTAATTGCACTTTCTACTTCAGCAGTTCCTATACGATGTCCCGAAACATTCATCACATCATCAACACGACCTGTAATTCTGTAAAAACCATTTTCGTCTCTCCTACAACCATCGCCAGTAAAATATAATCCTTTGTAAGTAGAAAAATAAGCTTCTTTACAACGATTATGGTCGCCATAAGTTGTACGAATAATGGATGGCCATGGAAAGCGTATGCATAAATTTCCTTCTACATTATTTCCAAAAAGCTCATTTCCTTTATCATCCACTAATAATGGTTGAATACCCGGCAGTGGTAAAGTTGCAAAACTTGGTTTTGTTGGTGTTACCCCGGCTAAAGCGGAAATTAAAATGCCGCCGGTTTCTGTTTGCCACCAAGTATCGACTAAAGGGCACTTACCTTTTCCTATATTGTTGTTGTACCAATGCCAAGCCTCTTCGTTTATGGGTTCGCCAACACTACCTAAAACTTTTAAAGAATCTAATTTGTAGGGAGTAACAAAATCCAATCCACAAGCTTCTAAGGCTCTAATAGCTGTTGGCGCGGTATAAAAATGGGTTACTTTATGTTTATCAACCACTTTCCAAAAACGTCCAGCGTCTGGGAAAGTGGGCACCCCTTCAAATATAACAGAACTTGCTCCTGCTAATAGCGGACCGTAAGTAATATACGAGTGCCCTGTTATCCAACCCACATCGGCAGTACACCAAAATAAATCCTTTGAATCGGTGCCGGTATTTATTTGAAAAACATTTTTAAAAGTGTAACAAGTGTAAACCATATATCCTCCACAAGTATGCACAACTCCTTTGGGCTTGCCGGTTGAACCGGAGGTATATAAAATAAACAACACATCCTCGCTATCCATTAGCTCAGCTTCACAAGTGCTCAAGGCACTAGGTACAACATCTTGCCAAATAATATCTTTTGCTTTATTGATTGTAATTGGCGTGTTGGTGTGTTTGTAAATCAATACTTTTTCTACACAAGGGCAGGTTTCTAGAGCTTCATCTACAACCGCTTTAATGGGGATATCTTTTGCGCCTCGGCAAGCACCATCTGTTGTCAGTACTATTTTGCAATCGCTGTCTTGTATTCGTCCGGCAAGGGCTGATGACGAAAAGCCGGCAAACACAACTGAGTGTATAGCCCCAATTCTTGCGCAAGCCAACATCGCAAAAATAGTTTCCGGTATCATTGGCATGTATATGCAAACGCGATCGCCTTTTTTTGTACCAAAAGATTTTAAGGTGTTGGCTACTTTACAAACTTCATCATGTAAGTTTTGGTAAGTAATAACTCTGTGATTTGCATCTATAGAATTTGCTTCCCAAATAAAAGCGGTTTTATTAGCTTTTTCCGGTAAGTGCCTATCTATAGCATTTTCGGTAATATTAAACTTTCCGTTAATAAACCATTTAATGTTTGGCTCATCAAAATTCCAGTCTAAAACCTTGTCCCATTTTTTTTGCCAATAAAATTCGGAGGCAATTTCTGACCAAAAATCCTCCGGCTTGTCTACACTTTTTTTATAAGTGGCGTTATATTCTTCAAAAGTTGAAATTATCATGGCATAGTATTAGGACGGGTTTGTTTTTCAAATTTAGACATTTTATATTTTTCACAATTTTTATATTTAAGTTTATTTAATTGTTAATAAACTAATTGAATTTAAATGAAACGGGCAGAGCAAATCTTTAAATTTGGGTTATGATTAAAAAAGCCACCATTTTTTGTGCTGTAATAATAATAGCAGCCTTAACCTCTTGTGTTCCCGCAAGATTATTAGATGAATCAAAAGCAAAATTGAATGAGTGCGAAACAGAACGCTCGGCGCTTAAAAAAGCTACTCAAGAAAATGATGCAAAAATAGCAGAGTTAAAAGAGCAAATGGTTAAAAACGAGAAAGAGAATATTGGTTTAAAAAGAGATACTTCTATTATTGGAAGCAATTACAGAAACCTTACCTCTAAGTACGATAAGTTAAACCAACTTAACGAGCAACTAATGGATCGTTTAAATAAACTATTAAGCGGTAGCGAAAAAGATAATAGTAAGTTAAGTGGTGATTTACAAATGACACAAGAGCAGTTGCTTAAAAAGCAAGACGAATTAAAGGCGCTTGAGGCAAAACTTTTATTGCAGAGATTAGATTTAGAAGCATTGAGCGCTGAATTAAAAAAGCGTGAAGCTCGCGTAAATGAATTAGAAGCCATTCTAAAAAAGAAAGACCAGGCCGCCGCAGATTTAAGAAAAAAATTAAGCGATGCTTTATTGGGCTTTGAAAATAAAGGATTAACAATTACTCAAAAAAACGGAAAAGTTTATGTGAGTTTGGATGAAAGTTTATTGTTTGCAAGTGGTAAAACAAATGTTGAAGCAAGAGGAGTTGAAGCCTTAAAAAATGTTGCCAAAGTGTTAGAGCAAAACGAAGAGATTAATGTTTTAGTTGAAGGTCATACAGATGACGTGCCAATGAAAGGCGCAGGAGAAATAAAAGACAACTGGGATTTAAGTGTAATGAGAGCAACTTCTGTAACAAAAATTTTATTATCGAGCGCTAAAATTGAGTCACAAAGAATTACAGCAGCAGGTCGCGGAGAGTTTTTTCCTTTAGACCCGGCTAAAACAGCTGAAGCAAGAAAGAAAAACCGCCGCACAGAAATTATTTTAACACCAAAATTAGACGAGTTGTTAAAAGTATTAGGCGATAATTAATCAAGAAGCTTTAAAAAAAGCAGATAAAAATCCCAACTTAATACAGCCCCGCACTTAAAAAGGCGGGGTTTTTTATTTACAACTTAACAATTTCTTAACATTAAATTGTATTTATATTAATAGCGTAACTTTTATTTTGCCTTTAAATAATAATTAATTTATATAATGAATAAATTTACATCGTTGACCGCATTTTTTTTTCTGATTTTAAATTTAAGTTCTCAGGATAGTATCCAAAAAAATATAATTATAGAGCAACCCAAAGTTGAAATAAAAAAGGCAAACTGGTACGATAAAATATCAATTAGAGGATACACTCAAGTTAGATATAACAGGCTATTTGAAACAAACCCTAATTTAAAGAGTGAGCAAGGAGATAAATCGATTGGAAATTTAGGAGGTTTTTTCATACGACGCCTTCGCGTAATTATTTTCGGGCAAGTGCATGAACACGTTTATTTTTATATTCAACCCGACTTTGCATCTTCGGCGTCAAGCACTGGATTACATTTTGGTCAACTTAGAGATGCATACTTTGATGTTTCTGTAGATAAAAAAAGAGAGTTTAGGTTTAGATTTGGACAGAGTAAAGTCCCTTTTGGATTTGAAAACATGCAATCGAGTCAAAACCGATTGCCACTAGACCGTAACGACGCATTAAACAGCGCTGTTTCAAACGAGCGGGATCTGGGCGTTTTTTTTATGTACGCGCCAAAGAAAGTGAGAGAGTTGTATAGTTCCTTAGTTAATGATGGTTATAAGGGCTCGGGAGATTATGGTGTTTTTGCTTGTGGATTATACAATGGGCAAACTGCAAATAAACCTGAACTTAACAATAACTCACATTTTGTAGCTAGGCTAAGTTATCCGTTTAAGATCAAAGAACAAGTAATTGAACCCGGAATACAAGGGTATACCGGTATTTGGACTATGCCAAAAGATCAGATAACCGCTACCACTAAGGTTTCGAATAACCTAGAATATCTTGATGAGCGTTATGCGGGTTCTTTAATACTCTACCCAAAACCTTTCGGAATTCAGGCAGAATACAATATTGGAAAAGGTCCGGAATATGATGTTGCAAGAGATTCTATTATGACAAAAGATCTGAAGGGGGGTTATGTTACGCTAAGCTATTTAGTAAAAATAAAAAAACAAACTATTATTCCTTTTGTTAGGGGAACAATATATGAGGGAGGTAAAAAACATGAGTTAGACGCAAGGGCATACAATGTTAAAGAAATAGAGGGAGGAATAGAGTACCTACTAATTAAGAACTTTGAGTTTACAGCTTCTTTCGTTTATTCTGACAGAACGACTTCTGACAAAACAAAGGAAAGCAATCACCAAAAAGGTTCGTTTTTGCGTTTACAAGCACAATTAAACTTTTAATCGGTAACATTTAGTTAACATTAGAATTATAATTATTATATAAATTCGCTAAAAAATTTTATGTTTGGATTAACCACTGCCTTAACCATTTTTTTAGTTGCTTGCTTATTATTAGCTTGTTTTTTTGAATTTATTAATGGTTTTCACGATACAGCCAACGCTGTTGCAACAGTTATTTATACCAACTCAATGAAGCCAACAGCTGCTGTAATTTACAGCGGTTTATTAAACTTTGCAGGTGTTTTATTAGGGGGAATTACTGTAGCAATGGGTATAGTTAATTTATTACCCATGGAAGCTTTAGTGGATAGCAATCCCTATCATGGCATTGCGATGGTAATGGCCTTACTTATTAGCGCAATTATTTGGAATTTTGGAACCTGGTATTATGGCATCCCTTCATCTAGCTCACACACAATAATAGGAGCAATTTTAGGAATAGGTTTAGCATATTATTTTTTACCAGATAGCGTGGGCGGTGCCGCTGTTAATTGGGGGAAGGCAAAGAACACTGGTTTAGCACTTTTAATTTCTCCACTAGTTGGCTTTTCTTTAGCTATTATTATGATGTACATTTTTAAACGATTTGTAAAAAACGAGATTATTTATAAAGAACCTATTCCCGGTAAAAAACCACCACTATGGATTAGAATGTTATTGTGGGCTACCTGCGGGATGGTAAGTTTTGTACATGGATCTAACGACGGACAAAAAGGAGTTGGTTTAATAATGTTAGTTCTAATTGCAATACTCCCATCACACTTTTCTTTAGACGAAACAATTAATCTTCAAAGTGTAAATGCAAACGTAAGCACAATACACAAGATTGTTATGTCTACCGATACATCACAGTTTGGAAAAGATGAGTATAGTAATTTCCATAATATCAAGAAATATAAAGAGCACTATGATGCGGCAATTGTAAACAGAACTTTTTCTAAAGACGTTCCTTTAGCTGAAAGATTTGAGCTTAGAAAAGATATCGTTAAAATAACAAAAGGGGCCGAAAAATTATTAAAAAGCCCAAACTTTGCGGTTTCATTAAAAGACGCTTCAATATTAACGGCGCAAATTAAGAGCGCAAAAAAATTAATTGAGTTTGCTCCGTCTTGGGTAATTATTATGATTTCAATTTCTTTGGGATTAGGCACAATGGTTGGTTGGAAACGAATTGTAAAAACCGTTGGCGAAAAAATTGGCAAGCAGCACATGAGTTACGCACAAGGAGCAAGTGCGGAAATTGTTGCCTCTATCGGAATTGGAATGGCATCAACATATGGCCTCCCGGTTTCAACTACACACATGTTATCTTCTGGAATTGCAGGCTCAATGGTGGCAAAAAAAGGATTAAAAAATCTGCAGAAAAAAACAATTAAAACAATTGCTCTCGCATGGATATTAACTTTACCAGTAACCGTTATTTTATCGGGAGGACTGTTCTTGTTGTTTAGAGCAATTTTATAAATTGTTTTTAAAATTTTGAAGCCCATGCAATTTAATTGCATGGGTTTTTTATTTCAGCCAAATTTTATGATGAGTAAATAAAAGTTTTTTATCTTAGCAGTAAATGATTAAAAAAATATTTCTGACAATCTGTTTTTTGCCATTTTTTATAATTGCACAAAACTACCCCACAAAGCCATCTAATTATGTTACAGACTTAAGCGGCACCTTAAGTAATTCGGAACAAAATAGTTTAAACGCAAAACTTGCCGCTTTTGAAAAAAGCACCTCTAACCAAATTTTCATTTACCTCGCGCCTTCATTAAACGGAAGCGATATGGCAAGCCTAAGCCAAGAAATATTTCACGCTTGGCGTATTGGTGGTAAAGAAAAAAACAACGGCTTACTTGTTGCCATATTTATTAACGATCGCAAATTTAGAATACAAACCGGCTATGGTTTAGAAGGTGCATTGCCAGATATTTTAACTAAAAAAATACAAGATGAGGAAATGCGCCCTTATTTTAAAAAGGGAGATTACTATGCAGGTATCAATAACGGAATTGATAAACTCATTTATTATTCTCAAAATGAATTTAAAGCGGAGGAACTAGAGGCTAAAAATGATGATTGGATAGGCTGGGTGTTTGGCTATGCCGCAAACCTTTTGCTGCTGTGTATATATTTATATTTACTATTACGTAAAAAAGCAAAAAAGAGAAAGCCTATAACTAAAAACGTTTTAATGACACTTGCAATAGTGTTGGCTTTAGTGCCTTGTATTGGCGCCATCATTTTGTTTTTTATGCTTATTTTTTTAGGAGAAATAAAGTCGAGCGGTGGTGGCGGTGGCTCTTACAGTTCAAGTAGTGACTCATCCTATAGCAGTTATGATTCTTCTTCCTCATCCGATTCCGGATCAAGTTTTGACGGGGGTGGCGGGGGTGATTCCGGCGGCGGCGGAAGCAGCAGCGATTGGTAAAAACACCAATTAATTTTTTTATCGAAAAAGTATTGAACCCTTACTATTTTAAACTAATCCCTCTAATAATTTATCGTCTACTAAATTAGGCAAGGTTACTTTTAAGTTTGGTGTTCGTTCCATTTCTCTTTTAATTGCAAATAACGCTTCATCATTTCTAGCCCAGGCGCGTCGAGTAATACCATTGTTGACATCCCAAAATAACATTTGTTCTAATCTTCTTTCTGCATCATCAGTTCCATCTAAAACCAAACCAAAGCCACCATTTATAACTTCTCCCCAACCAACACCACCTCCATTATGCAAACTAATCCAAGTGGCACCTCTAAAGGCATCGCCCACAAAATTTTGCACAGCCATGTCTGCAGTAAACTTACTTCCATCATAAATATTAGACGTTTCGCGATAAGGACTATCTGTACCGCTTACATCATGATGGTCTCTGCCTAATACAACAGGGGCGGTTATTTTTCCCTCTTTAATGGCTTCGTTAATTGCCTTTGCAATTTTTATTCTTCCTTCGCTGTCTGCATATAAAATTCGCGCTTGCGAACCAACAACTAAATTATTATTCATGGCATTTTTAATCCACAAAATATTATCCATTAATTGTTGTTTAATTTCTTTTGGTGCGGTGGCATAAATTTCCTCTAAAACAATAAGCGCTAACTCATCTGTCTTTTTAAGATCGTTTTCATTAGCGCTTGTGCACACCCAACGAAAGGGACCAAAACCATAATCAAAACACATTGGCCCTAAAATATCTTGCACATAGCTTTTGTATTTAAAATCACCATTTTTTTCTAAAATATCAGCTCCAGCACGACTTGCCTCCAATAAAAAAGCATTACCATAATCAAAAAAATACATTCCTTTTGCGGCAAAATTATTAATGCAATCTGCGTGTGCGCGCAATGTTTTTTGAACTTCTTCTTTAAATTTATCTGGGCTTTCTACCATAAGTTTGTTAGACTCTTCTAAGCTTAAACCCTGCGGATAATAACCTCCAGCCCATGGATTATGCAATGAAGTTTGGTCGGTTCCAATATCAACCAAAACATTTTCGTGTAATAATTTTTCCCATAAATCAACCACATTACCTTGATAGGCTAAACTTATGGCCTCTTTGTTTTTTTGTGCAATTCGTACGCGTGTTATTAATGAATCTAAATTATCAAAAACTTCATCTACCCATCCTTGCGAATGACGTGTAGCAACTGCTTTTGGATTAATCTCAGCGGTTATAGAAACTAGACCCGCAATTTTAGCTGCCTTTGGTTGAGCGCCACTCATGCCTCCTAAGCCGCAGGTAACAAATAACTTCCCTCTGCGCTCTTCTTCTGTATGGAATTTTTTACGAGCTGCATTCATAACGGTTATGGTCGTGCCGTGTACAATTCCTTGCGGACCAATATACATAAAACTACCCGCGGTCATTTGTCCATATTGTGTTACGCCTAAAGCATTAAACTTTTCTAAATCATCGGGTTTGCTATAATTTGGAACCATCATCCCATTTGTAATAACCACCCTCGGAGCCTCTATGTTTGATGGAAACAAACCTGTAGGATGACCACTAGATAGAACCAATGTCTGTTCGTTAGTCATTTTTGCAAGATATTGCATCGTAAGTAAATACTGCGCCCAATTTTGGAAAACAGAACCGTTTCCGCCATAAGTAATTAATTCATGTGGGTGCTGTGCAACAGCGTAGTCTAAATTATTGCTAAGCATGTGCATGATGGCTGCCGCTTGAATACTTTTATGCGGGTATTCATTTATAGGACGAGCATAAATTTTATAATCTGGTCTAAAACGAAACATGTAAATACGTCCGTATTTTTTTAGTTCCTCAGCAAACTCTTTTGCAAGAATGGGATGATGTTTTTTATCAAAATAGCGTAATGCATTTTTAATGGCTAATTTTTTTTCTTCTTGGTTTAAAATGTCTTTCCTTTTTGGCGCATGATTAATAGCGGGGTCGTAATTTTTTTGTTGAGGTAATTCATTAGGAATTCCTTGTAAAACCAAGTCGGCAAAAGATAATTGAGAAGTAGTTTGATTTGACATAAGAGTATAGTTTATGTTGTTTTTTTAGTATCGGGTTTATCAAAAAGACCAGTTTTTTTATTGTAGCCATAAGGACAATGCTTACAGCCGCTTTTACAGCAATGCCCACGCTTTAAGTGATATTTTTCTGTAAAAACGATATAACCTTCTTCGCTATAATAAAAATCTTCTGGGTCGAGTTGTTTATTAAACATATCAACGGTAAAGATAAGGAAGTAAAAAGAAAAAATTAATTATTCTAAACGTTTAATTGTGCAACCAATAGATTTGGTTTCTTGCATTTTAGGAGTTTCGTTTTTAACTAATGAAGTTAGGGCGTCTTTTAAATAAGGTGCTTTTACTGCTGAGGGGTCTTTTACATTATCATCTATGGCGCCTTTGTAAATTAATCCTTTTGCATTAAATAGAAAACATTGGGGCGTACGAGTAGCACCAAAAGCATTGGCTAATTGACTTTTTTCATCAACCGCGTAGGTGCATTTTAATTGTTGAGCAGCAAAATATTTAACCATTTCATCAAAACTATCTTCCTCGGAGCGCTGCCCTTCATTACTATTAATTATGGCACAACCAATGCCGTTTGCAAGGCAATAGTCTGAATATTCTTTAATACGAGTTTCGCTAAGTTTAACATATGGACAAGTATTACAACTAAAAATAACCAATAAACCTTTTGTGGTTTTTGCATCATTTAAAGAGATAGATTTCCCGCTTACATCTTTCATTTTATAATCGGCTTGTGGAATAGCGGCATTAATTTTTAATTCTTCAGGTGGAGAATTGATAAAAGAAAGTGATGCAATAACTGCAACAAAAAGAGATAAGAATAATGTTATTTTTTTCATAACCATGAATTTACAAAAATGAGACCAAAATAAAAAACAAAACTGTTAATTTTTCAAATATTTGAGTAAAATACCGGAATTTGACTTCTTTTAAAGACAAAAGTTAATAATGACTTAATATTAATAAAACGGGCTGTTATAATAAATATCTTAAATTTGTTATGCACTTAATCAAGAAGTGAATACCCTAAAGGACTTTTTTGTTTTAATTTCAAAAGAAGAATCCTTAACCGCTTTTTTAATTTACTGTTGAAATACAGAATGAAAAAAGTTTATACCATATTTTTAATCGTAGCAACTAGCCTTGTTTATTCACAAGTGTCTTTTTCTGGCTGTAATATCAGCGGAGCTATGCTAAACCAAAATGCGGTAGCGGGTTGTGGCAATGGTGGCGCCAATTATTGTAATTTAAGCGCGCTATATGTTCCGGTTTTTTCACCCACGGGCTGCAGTACCGTTGTTCTTGGTGGTGGTACAACTGATAATTATTCAACGGTTTACTCTTTACCAGCAGGCTGCACTGCAACGATTACCGCACAATACATGAAACGGAATTATTTAGGGGCGCCAACAACAACTTCTGCGATAGGATGCAGCAATAGCGGAATGGACTCTGGGGATGATGTGTTTATTACAAACACTGGTGGAATTGTAAGCGCTCAAGGATCAACAATGGATGTAAATGTGGGAACTTGTGGCTCTTATACAGCTTTGGGAACGTACACAACAGGAACGCCAAGTTTAATTGGCGGTTGTGCGAATTCTGATGGTACCGTTCAAATGATTTTAACGGGGGGTTCTTTCAATATTGGAGGTAAGTCTAATCGGTCAGATGAAATAATTACATTTACAGTAAACTTAAGCGGTACTTGCGGCCCAAGTTGCAGTGGGGTTTTACCAATTACCTTAAAAGATTTTTATGCTGAACCACTAGAAAGCGAAATAATTTTAAAGTGGTCTGTTGAAACAGAAAAAAATGTGGCCTACTATCTTGTAGAAAAAAGTTTGGATGGAATAGAATTCTCGCCACTTAACACCGTTTATTCTTTAGCAATTACCAACCAGCAAAACAGTCTTTCCTACTTTACAAACGACCGTTTTCCATCTAAAGGAATAAATTATTATAGATTAATGCATGTAGAAAAAGATGGTTCTGTAGAGGTTCACAAAACCATTGCGGTTAATTTCAAAAGCGCTTATGCATCAACAATTTGGGTAAATCAAACAAAAGACGCTCTAAATATTGGCTACGAAAAAATGCCACAAAGCAAAAGTGTTTTTATTTACGATATAACCGGCAGAAAAATCAAAGAGGTTTCTTTAAAAATGGAGGCTCCTGCAGAAAATGAAGTCTTTATCTCAGACTTAGTTAAAGGTATTTATTTGATTTCAGGCTCCGACCCACAGGATGCCTTTTCACAAAAACTAATAATTCAATAAACTGTTTTTGAATATACCAGAGATTTATTGGAATTTCATGTAAGAATTTATAAAAAGCCAATTGTTTATTTCTAGTAACTTAAAGGCTAATAGGGGTTATAGTTTTACTGAAATTTACGTGATTGGAAAACAACACAGAAATAACACCAAAAAAGAAGTCGTTTTTTAAAAGGCTGGTTAAAACCATTTTATACCTAAGCGCTACGGTGTTTATTATTTGTGTTGTTTTAGTAAGTTTATTATTTATATATCAAGAAGAAGTTAAGCAAGTTTTATTAGGAGAAATAAACAAGCACCTTAAAGCGGAAGTAAAAATTGATCCAAAAAACATTGATCTTACAATCTTAAAAACATTTCCTGATTGCTCATTAGAATTTAAAGAAGTTTTAATGTTAGAGGCTTTAAAAATAAAAAAACGCGACACGCTTTTGTTTGCCGAAAAACTTAATTTACATTTCAACATTAGCGATCTCTGGAATAAAAAATACAACATCAAAAAAATAAAGCTCACTAATTCAATTGTCAAACCTTGCATTACAAACACGGGTGAGCCTAATTATATTTTTTGGGAAGAAACAAAAAAGGAAAATAAAAACGATTCCATCAATTTTAATTTAAAACTTATCGAAATTGAAAACTGCCATTTAATTTATCGCGATAAAGTAAAAATATTTAAAACAGATTTGTTAATACAAAGCTTAAAGTTTAAAGGAAATTTTAGTGATAATGAATATGATTTAAACTCTAAAGGAAAAATTGTAATAAATCTAGTTAAAACAAAACAAAAAACTTTTTTAAAAAATAAAAACTGCAATCTTAAAATAGATTTAAAAGTAAATGGAGATAATTATTTATTGCAAAATACAAGTGTTAGCATTAATAATATGAAGTTTAATTTAGACGGGGACTTTAATTATAAGGATAGTTTAAAAAAAGTGGACTTGAATTATGCGGCAAGCGACCTGGACATTGAAACACTTCTTTCGCTTTTACCCGAAGATCAAAAACAAAAAGCAAATGATTATAAAAGCAGCGGTGTTTTTTATGCAAATGGCAGTTTTAAATACTCTAATGGTAAAGATTTTAATTTGAAAAGTGAGTTTGGGATAAAGAATGCTGAGATTATTTATAAGCCAACATCTACAACTGCAAAAAATGTTAACGTTAATGGCAACTTAGTTTATTCCAACACAATGTCTAAACTTGACCTTACAAATATTTTTCTGCAGCTGAACAATGATGAATTAAAAGGTAGTTTTTCAATCACAAATTTTGCCAATCCATTTATTCGTTTTTCGGTAGATGCAAATGCCAATTTAGAAAACCTTCAAAACTTTTGGCCAATAGATACTTTAGCTAAATTGCAAGGAAGTTTGAAAATAAACTCAGAGGTAGAAGGATTATTAAGCGACCTCAAAGAACAAACCTTTTCTACTAAAGTAAAAGTAAACATCGAGGCAACAATATCAAATTTGGAGGCTCAGTTTAAAGGAGACGAGAATATATTTGCGATTGAAAATTGTTCTGTTACAGCCAAAGATAGGGAGGTAGAAGTTAAAAATTTGAAATTAAAGAGAGGTAACTCGGATGTTGTTTTGAATGGGAAACTTCCGGGAATCTTTAATTATCTATCAGACAAAACAGCACCATTAATTATAACCGGAAATTTATTTTCTAACTATATTAAGTTGGAAGATTTTATGATGAAGTACGAAAATTCAAAAGACAATAGCGCGCCTTTAATTCCAAAAAACATTCAGTTTAAATTAAATGCGGCAATTTTAAAATTTAGTTATTCTAAATTCGAAGCACAAGCTATAACCGGAGAAATAGAGATTAAAAATCAAAAAGCAATTGTTAGCGATATGAAGCTTCAAACCATGCAAGGAGAAGCAGAAATAGATGCTTATGCTGATAACTCACATAACGCGCTAGATATAGTTATGCAGGCAAAATTTAAAAACATTAACCTGAGCGATTTATTTTTTCAATTTAATAACTTCGGGCAAACAACCCTTCAAGAAAAAAACGTTAAAGGATTTGCTACAGCGGAATTAGGTTTTTCTGGCAACTGGAGTAATAGTTTAGAGCCAAACCTAAATTCAATTAAATCAACAATTAACTTAACAATAGATAAAGGTGAGTTAGTAGATTTTAAACCACTATTAAGTTTAGCAAAATTTGTAGACGTGCAAGAACTGCAAAAAATAAAATTCTCGAATCTGAAAAGTAATATTGAAATAAAAGACAAAACAATTTTTTTACCAACTACTTCTATAAAAAACTCGGCGTTAAATATAATTTTTTGGGGCACTCATTCTTTTAATAATGATATAAATTACCATATAGAATTATTAATTAGTGAATTGCTTTCAAAAAAACGGAAGAATAAAGATGAGGAGTTTGGTCCGGTTGAAAAAGATCCGGATAATAAACGTAGCGCCTTTATTTTAATGACTGGCACGGTTGACAATCCGATTATAAAGTATGACAGAAAAGGGCTAAAAGAAAACATTAAACAGGATTTAAAAGACGAAAAACAAAATTTAAAACAATTGCTTAAAACGGAATTCGGTCTATTTAAAAAAGACTCATTGCCTGTTAAGCAAAAAGAAAAGGCGGATCAGACGTTTGAATTAGAAAACCCTGATAATAATAAGCCAAAAAAAACGTTAGAAGCAAAAAAGAAAAAAGAAGACGATGAAGATTTTTAAAAACCGTATCTTTAATTAATCAAATAATAGCGTGAACATTTATAATAAAAAACAACGGTGGAAATTAATGCTTGCGGCATCTGCATTGTTAATTATTATTAGCTCGTTATGGTATACAAGAAACTTAGTTAAAAAGATTTCGGCCAACGAAAAAGAAAAGGTGGAGTTGTGGGCAAAGGCTGTGCAAAAAAGAGCCAACCTTGTAAAGTTTACGAACGAATTATTTGAAAAAATCAAAACAGGCGAAAGAAAAAAGGCTGAGCTTTATGCTGAGGCAACAAAACAACTTAGCGCAGATGCACAAGACGTTTCTTTTGTTTTAAAAGTTTTACAAGAAAACACTTCAGTGCCGGTAATTTTAACAGACGAGAAAGACAACATTCAAATTTCACGAAATTTAGATTCAACCAAAGAAAAAAATCAGGTTTATTTGCAGGAGCAGTTACAGATCATGAAAAATCTTTATCAACCTGTAGAAATAAATGTTTATAAAGGAATTAAACAAAGATTATATCATAAAGATAGTCGGGTATTTAGCGATATAAAATTAGTGTTTGATAGTTTAATAAAATCTTTTATTAATGAAGTGGCTGTTAATTCTGCGGCTGTGCCAGTAATTTATACCAACAACGCTAAAAATAAAATTATTGCATTAGGAAAAATTGATAGTAGTGAAGTAGACACACCAGAAAAATTAAAGAAAAAACTTGAGGAACTTTCTTCTGAAAACTTGCCAATACAAGTTGATTTGGGAGAAGGCAGCAGCGATTATATATTTTATGCACCCTCTGAATTATTGACTCAGCTTAAGTATTATCCTTATATACAATTTGGAGTTATTGGATTATTTTTATTGATAGCCTATGTGCTTTTTAGCACGGCCCGGAAAGCGGAGCAAGATCAAGTTTGGGTGGGGATGAGTAAAGAAACCGCGCATCAACTAGGAACTCCTTTGTCTTCTTTAATGGCATGGAACGAACATTTGATTTCGCTGGGGGTTGACGAGTCTATAGTTAATGAGATGCAACAAGATGTAAAACGTTTAAACACAATAACGGATAGATTTAGTAAAATTGGATCCCAACCAACATTAGTCCCATCTAATATCAATCAAGTACTCATTGATTCTGTTGAGTATTTAAAAAAACGCACTTCAAAAAACACAAAGTATACCTTAAAACTTCCAGAAGAGATTTTACAGGTTCACTTATGCGTACCGCTTTTTGAATGGGTTATTGAAAACATTTGTAAAAACGCAATTGATGCTATGGAAGGAAAAGGGGAAATAGAAATAGCGTTGATTGATGTACCGGAAGGATTGTTTGTTGATATTTCGGATACAGGAAAAGGAATTCCAAAAACAAAATTTAAAACAGTATTTGAGCCAGGTTTTACATCTAAACAAAGAGGCTGGGGTTTAGGGCTTAGTTTATGTAAACGAATTATTGAAACATATCATGGCGGAAAAATATTTGTTCTAAAAAGTGAAATTAATAAAGGCACAACTTTTAGAATAGAATTAAAGCGAGAATAAACATTAGATTTTAAGTCTAAATATTTTTGCTTCTAAATACCTTTTTGTTTTTACTTCGTTTATTAAATCAAATTTATCGGGAGTAAAGACCTGAGAATATTTTGGGTTCATATACACAAACCATGTTTCAGAATTTGTTGAAGAAATTATTTTACGTAAAACCTTTTCTAAAACTTCTTCATTAAAAGGATTAAATAAAAAATAAACCGTTGGCATGTTTTTATAACTGTATTCTAATGCATTTACCTGAAGAAACTGAATTTTAGAATCCTGAGTTTTTAATAAATAATTTTTTAAATTTTCTTTGGCAACGGATATTAACTCACCGTCTAAGTCAATTCCTGTTAAAGTTTTATAGCCAATAGATTCTGCTACAAACACTGGACGCCCCTTTCCGCAACCAATATCTACAAACTCAAATTGTTTTGTTTGAGCTGCAATTTGTTCTAGCACCCTAAATAAAATTAAATAGCCAGCGCCCTGATAATGAAAAAACTCTGTTGAATTACTTTTTTTAATCGACGAAGTTGTAATGCCATATTTTTTTTCATTTATGCTTTCTGCTCTAATTAGCTCAATTGTATTAGTAAATCCCCTCAAAATAACAGAGCGAAAAAAATAATATATATAGATAAAAACTTTCACTACAAACCCTTTTTAATGTTACACAAAATTAATATCTTCATAGTCACATTTCTAAACAAATTATGAAGATTCATGTTCGTCTAGCAAAAAATAAATTACATCATGTAACTTATCCAACAAAGTACTAAAAAATAAACTGCCGGAATATGAAAATTGATATTGAAGCTGAACGCAAAGAGATTTTAAATCGCTATAAACTTTTAATTAATGCTTGTAAACGCAGAATTGTAAAAGGCGATAGAGAATTAATTCGTAAAGCCTTTGAAGTTGCTGTTGAGGCGCATAAAGAAATGCGTCGGAAGAGCGGAGAACCTTATATTTATCATCCTATTGCTGTAGCTCAAATTTGTGCAGAAGAAATTGGTTTGGGCTCTACAGGAATTGTTTGCGCATTATTACACGATACAGTTGAGGATACAGATTTAACACTCGATGATGTTAAAGGTTTGTTTGGCGAAAAGGTTTCTCAAATTATTAATGGTCTAACAAAAATTTCGGGAGTAATAGATAATACTTCGTCTATTCAAGCAGAGAATTTTAGAAAAGTTCTCTTAACCATGAGTGAAGATATTCGCGTTATCTTAATTAAATTGGCAGATAGACTTCACAATATGCGTACTCTTGAACACATGGCTAGGGAGAAGCAAATGAAAATTGCAAGCGAAACATTATTTTTATATGCGCCTTTAGCCCATAGATTGGGGCTTAATAATATTAAGACCGAGCTAGAAGATTTAGGTTTAAAGTATACAAATCCTGATGGCTATAACGACATTTCTGTAAAGCTTAAAGAAACCGAGCCTGAAAGAAAACGTTTTGTTCAAAAATTTATTGAGCCATTAAAAGAAATTTTAGGAGAACAAGGTTTTAAATTTAAGATTTTTGGAAGGCCGAAATCTATTTTTAGTATTTACAACAAGACAAAAACTAAGGGTGTTTCATTCGAAGAAATTTATGATCTTTTTGCAATTAGGATTATTATTGATACCCCTCTCGAATTAGAAAAATCTGACTGTTGGAAAGTATATTCTATTATTACAGATTTTTATCACCCTAGCCCTGAAAGATTGCGTGATTGGATTAGTACACCAAAGAGTAACGGTTACGAGAGTTTGCATACTACCGTAATGGGTCCGGAAGGTAAATGGGTTGAAGTTCAAATTCGTACTGTTAGAATGGATGAATTAGCCGAAAAAGGATACGCCGCCCATTGGAAATATAAAGATAGCGCAGCTGATAAAGAAAGTAAATTAGAAAATTGGTTAGGGCGCATAAGAGAAATGCTTGAAAACCCAGACCCCAACGCGTTGGAGTTTATGGATGATTTTAAGCTAAATTTATTTAGCGACGAATTATTTGCCTTTACGCCAAAAGGGGATATGAAAACTTTACCAGTTGGTGCAACCGCCTTAGATTTTGCTTTTGAAATTCACACAAAAGTTGGAGAACAATGCATAGGGGCCAAAGTAAATTTTAAGTTGGTTCCTTTAAGTTATGAATTAAAAAGTGGCGACCAAGTTGAGATATTAACCAGCAATAAACAAACCCCAAAAGAAGACTGGTTAGGATATGTTATAACTGCAAAAGCAAAATCGAAAATAAAAAGCAGTTTAAAAGAGCAAAGAAAAAAAGTTGCTGAAGAAGGTCGTGAAATTATGGAGCGAAAGTTTTATAAAAACAAACTTGATTTTACACTTCAAAACGTAAATGATTTTTGCCAATTCTTAAAAATTCCATCTTCGCAAGAATTATTTTATAGAGCCGCTTTAGGTAACGTTGATTTAAAAGAAATAAAAGAATTTATACGCTACAAAAACAATCCGGTAAAACCAAGTCGAAAAACAGTTGCTTCAAAAATCGAACAATTAGTTACCAATGCACGCGGAAGTAGTGATATGCTTGTGATTGGCGACGACATGCAAAAATTAGACTATAAACTTTCTCCTTGTTGTAATCCTATTCCTGGCGATGATGTTTTTGGTTTTATAACTGTTGCAGAGGGAATAAAAATTCACCGCGTAAATTGCCCTAATGCAATAAAATTACTTTCGAATTATGCGTACCGTGTTGTAAAAGCAAAGTGGATGAACGATCAGCTTATATCGTTTCTTGCAGGGATTAAAATTATTGGTACAGATGAGTTAGGCTTAGTAAATAATATTACAAAAATAATTTCTAGCGAAAATAATATAAACATGCGCTCAATTAAATTTGATACAGATGACGGGCTCTTTGAAGGCACTATTATGGTTTACGTACACGACACAAAACACTTAAACCATTTAATGGAGATTCTAAAAAAAGTAAAGGGCGTTACAAAGGTAGATAGAATTGACGAAAAAGGTTAGCGCTTAGTTTTAAATTCTCTAAGCTTCAGTTTTTTTGCAGGATTGCCTTGATAAATCCAATTTTCTTCTAAGGAAGCTGTGGCAATACTGCCAACCGTTAGTAGACTATGGCTCCCTAACCTAACCCCCGGACAAACAACAGTTTTGGCTCCTGCCCAAGCACCTTCTTCCAAAGTAATTTCACCAACAAGCAAATCGAAGGTTGTTCTTTTGTAATTGTGGTTTCCGCATAATAATAATGCTCCTTGTGAAACGCACGAGTGGCTCTTTAAAGTTACTTTTGCCAAATTATCAATCCAAACTTCTTCTCCAATCCAAACATGATCTCCAATAACTAGTAGCCAAGGATATTTAATTGATACGTGTGGTTTTATTATTAAACCAATTCCAACTTTTGCTCCAAACAAACGCAATAAAAATCTTTTAGGACCATAAAACGGGAAAGGCGATTTGAAGAAAAAATAATTAACAAAATACCAAAGTACCCTTACTAGTAAAGGTCTACCCGGTTTATACCATTCGTTGTCAAAAGTGGAAAGGTCAGTTTTTAATAAACTCATTAAATAAATTTTTATATAAATTGATGCTTTTTTGTATCTCTATTTTTCCGCTAATATAGTTATTTGCTGCATGGCTTTTGTGAGAAAATTCTTCTTGATTTAATCGAGCCATTTTTATAATTGCCTCTAAAAATTCTTTTTTATTATGTAACGGAATTGAAAACCCAGCATCATTTTTTTCTAAATCATTCCACGGAGTTTGATCGCTAATAATAACCGGACAACCACTTAATAAACTTTCTACAATTGAATGACCGAAATTTTCATTTAAAGTTGGGAGGAATAAACAATGAGATTTAGAAATAGTGTTTTGAACCTCGTTAAAGGCTAATTCTCCCTTGTAGATAACGGTAATGTTTTTAGGTAAATGAGATATAATTTCTAAACACTTGTTCCAATAATCTTGATTTTCTATATTGCCATAAATATGATAATTGATTGTAATTTCAGAAGGAACATCGTTTAAAATGCTTAGAGCAAAATGTAAATTTTTAACCTCTGATATTCTTGATAAGAAAAAAAGATTTAAGATGTTTGTGTCTTTGTGCGAAGTGTTTTTTATTTGTGTGCCCGCGTTAACATTTGAAGCCACAGCAATATTGGCGGATGAAAAATGAGCCCTAATATCTTGCTCTTCTTGTTTGTTAGTTGCGTGAAAACGAACATTTTTATACCAACCAAATAACTTGGCCGAAGTTAGATAGATATTTTTTTTGAATGATTTAAGACTTAATGCGCCTTTACTTAACATGCCTCTTGGCGCTAGTAAAATTGGCGCAGCAATTAATTTTTTATTTTTTAAACGTATGATGTTTATAGAAAAAGGGAAAGACCAAAAACTATTTAAATAAATTACTGCAGGGTTTATTTCACTCAACAATTTTAATAGATTGTGATTGTTTAAATTTTTTACATCGAAATAATAATAGTTTATTTCTTTTTGAGTGAATAAAGAATTGGGATTCACGTTTAAATATTCTTTATCATTTCCCAAATCAGTATTTGAAGTAATAATATAAAAGTCAAAATAATTTTTCAGTAGTTCTACCAATGAAAAAACAGAACGCACAGGGCCACCCGCCTTTGTTCCCGGCAAATACCAGTGCATAAAAATAACTATTTTTGGTTTTGTCAAATTTTAAATTGAGATATTATTTTCTTTAAGCCAATTGTTTAAAACGACTATGTGCCAAATTCTGCTCCAGGTTATGGTTGGCTCATTATTTAAAAAGCCATTCCATAAATTTAATAATTCTGTTTTGTTACAAAAATCATAAGTTGAAAATTCGATTATGTTTTTTTCGCAAAATAATTTGAGATCTGTTTTTAACCAATTTTGCCATGGTAAAGTAAAGCCCATTTTTGGTCGATTAACAATTTCTTCAGGTAACAAATCTCCTAGGCTATCTACTAAAAGTTTTTTTGGTGTGTGTGGATATTTTTTTTCATCGCTAACGCCTAACACAAACTCGATTAATTTATAATCTAAAAAAGGCTCTCTTACTTCAAGAGCGACAGCCATACTCATTTGATCGGCATCTCTTAATAAAATATTTTGTAAGTAGGTATTTATTTCACAAAGCGAAACTGCGCTTAGCAAATAATTTTTGATTTGAGGAATTGCTGAAACAATAGCGCCAATTTGATTTTTGGAATTCGAATTTTTTATAAGATTCGAAAGTTCTTTTTCTGTAAATACACTTCTGTTTAGTGGATAAGCAGAAGTAAAATTAATTTTATTTTGAGATAATATTTCTTGAATTTTATTTCCCGAAACTGATTTTTTTCTTTTTTGAATGATATATCCAGCAGTCTTACGACTAAAAAGAGGGACTGTGTTAAGCCATGCTTTTTTATGCAGCTTAGACATTCTCTTAAATACATCGTAACCGGCAAAGACTTCGTCGCCTCCAATACCGCTTAATGCCATTGTAACGCCGGCTTTTTTTGTGGCTTTTGAAACGATATATGTGTTAGGCCCGTCTCCACTTGGATGATCCATCGCCGCAAGAGCTTCCGGTAATTGATTCAAAAAATCTTTAGGTGTTAGTTTTATTTCATGATGCTCAGTATTAAATTTTGTAGCGATTAATTTTGCATATTTTGATTCTGAAAATTCACTTTCATCAAAGCTCACATTAAATGTTTGAATTTTTTCTGAACTTACCTTGCTCATTAATCCAACAATCGCACTTGAGTCTATTCCTCCTGAAAGAAAAGCACCAAAAGGAACGTCGGCCACTAGCCGTTTTTGCACCGATTGCGTTAACAATTCATTCACTTTTTTACAGGTTTCTAAATATGAAAGGTCATTTAAAGAAGTGGAAAATTTGTTTAACGAATAATATTCTGATACGCTTGCTTTATCGTTTTGAAATTCTAAAAAATGACCAGGCATTAACATTTTTATTCCCTTAACAATTGTGTTTGGAGCAAAAACTGTTTGGTACATAAGATATTCACTAAGCACATCTTTGTTTAAAGTAAATGTTTTTATTTTAGAATGAATTATTGGTCTAATTTCACTTGAAAATAAAAAACCTTCTTTGCCGAAATAATAATAAATTGGTTTTACGCCAAGACGATCTCTTGCAATAGTTAATTTTTCTTCGAGTGTATCGTAAATGGCAAATGCATACATGCCATTAAATAATTGTAGGCATTTTGTTCCATAACGAATAAACGCAGCAAGAACAACTTCTGTATCCGTGTTTGTTTTAAAAAAATAGGGTAAATCGTTTGAGCCTTTTGAAGAGCGTTGAAGCTCTAATTTTAATTCTTTATAATTATATAGTTCGCCATTATAGATAATCACATAACGTTTGTCGTTCGAAAAAAAAGGTTGGTTACCATCTGCGCTTAAATCAATAATGGATAATCTTCTGTGGCCAAGAACAATTTTATCCTCTGACCAAAAACCATCATTATCAGGCCCGCGATGACTTAATTTTTTGTTCATTTTCTGAACAATAGCTGTTTTTTCTTCTTTTGAAACAGTTGTTGATACAAAACCGTTTATTCCACACATAGAATTATTTTAATCCAATTAAATTAATAAATCTCTCGTCATTCATCATTAACTTGATTCCCTCATCTATACTTATTAATTTTTTGTTTAGTATTTGGCGCATTTTTGTATTGTCGGGCTGCCTTCTGGTCATATCTCCTTCTTTAAGCGGCGGAAGATAAATTATTTTTGAATTTGATTTTGCTATTTTTATTGTTAATTCAGCAAGGTCTTTTATAGTCATTAACGCATCGTTACCTATATTAATCACATCGTTAATTAATAATTTGTCTTCAAATATTTTAGTACAAACATTTATGGTATCGTCAACATAAGTAAAAGTTCTTGTTTGAAGACCGTCGCCATAAATTGTAATGTCTTCATTTTTTAATGCTGCCGATAAAAATCTAGCAACTACAAAGTCTACACTTTGATTTGGACCATATGTATTAAAAAATCTAAAAATGGTATATGGAAGATGATATACTTGCCAATAACTTCTAAAAAAACACTCGCCAAGATTTTTAACAACAGCATAAGGAACTCGCGAGTTTAAAGGTGTTAGGTGTTCATTTTGAGGTAATTCAACAGGTTCACCGTAAACTTCGGAACTAGAAGAAAAATAAACGTGTTTAACAGAGGTGTTTTTTGATAAGTTTAATATGTTTTTGATTCCTTCAATATCATCTAAAACATCAATAGGGTTTTCTTGAGTTCTAATAACGCCAACAACAGCGGCAAGGTGAAAAACATAATCAAAATGATATGAGAGCATAATCGACGAAAGGTCATTCAAATGATTTACATCGCCTTTAATAAACTTCCAATTAGTTTGTTTTGACGAAGGTAATTTTGAGAGATTGCCGGTAGATAAATTATCAACAATTACTACAAAATTATGTGGGTTTTGAATTAGTTTGTCGACTAAGGCGCTACCTATATTACCAGCGCCGCCGGTTACTAATATTTTAGTTGGTATTAAATTCATTGTAAATTTCTAAAATTGTATCGCTCCATTTTTTTGGAGTAATTTTCTGTGCAATTAAATGACTAGCCATCGACATTTTAATTAAATCAGAGTCGCTTAAAGTTATTATTTTTTTTAGAATTTCTTTTAATTCTTTAATGTTTTTTGCTTCAAAAGAATAGCCATTGCTCCCATTTTCTAAAAAAATTTCGCTAGAACCGACGGCAGCACTTGTAACTATTGGAAATCCAGATGCAGCATATTCTTGAACCACTACACCCCAGGGCTCAAAATGGCTAGGTAAAACAAATACACCACATTCATGCGTAATCTCGCTAAGATTATTTGGTTGAACAAAACCAAAGTGTTTAATTTTTTCATGTATGGGGGGGATTGTGTTTCCTGTTCCAAGACACCAAAGCTCCCATTCATTTGGCGCTTCTATTTGTAATTGCGTAAAGGCTTCCCATAAATCTTTAATTCCTTTAAATTCATAATATCTTCCAACAAACAAAAATCTTTTAGGAAATTTGTTTTTCTTTTGGGCTAATTGAGATTTATAAAATGAATTAAATTTTTCGAGGTCGCAGCAGTAAAATCCAGTTTTTATTTTATTTTGTTTAAAGCCAAGCTTAGAAACATATTGCGATTGTTTTTTTCCGGGAACCCACGAATAAGTAAACTTGTTTAATAGAAAAAAGCGACTTAACACAATGGCAATGTATTGCTTAATTGATGCAGACCAATGAGTATCGCAGGTTAATACTGTTGGAATTTTTTTAAAATAAGGTTTTGTTAGCTTTAAATAATCTTTATCAATCCATCCGCTGCAAATAAGTATGTCAGGATTTATTTTTTTTATTAATTGCTCTAATTGTAAAAAGGTATAGTTGTTTTTTTCATACACTTTTAATTTTTCGGAGAACGAAAAAACAAAAGGGGCTTCTTTATTCACGGGCCAACGAATAATATGAACCTCTTCTGTTTCCGAAAGGTTTTCACAAGACTTGATAAAATAGTCTGCAAGCTCTGTGTATAAAAATAGCACCGTCATTTTTAGGATAAACTTTCGGTATAGTCTTTGTAATTTTTTAAGTTATAAAAATAGAGCCAGCCATATAGGAAAAAACCATTATAAGTGTAGTTACCTTGCCGTATATAGGTTAAAAGAATTAAAACTAAAAGAGCATTACTTATTACCCAATAAACATTATCCTCATGCCCATTTAAATCATACGAAACAAAATATTTAAAAATAAATAATATTAAAAAAACTGCCCCAAACAACCCAATTTCAGAAAGGGTTCTTAAAAAAAGTGAATTAGCATCACCGGTATTAAACTGATATATACCTCCAATTAATTTATTTAAAGTGTATTTATCATAGGCAAACTCATGAGAACCAAGCCCGGTTCCAAAAATGGGATTTTTAATAAAATTCTTTTTTGCAATATAATAATTGTTATAGAACACAAAAGAAGAGCCATGCACGCGCTTTAAAAAACTCTGAATTCTTTTTACTTTAGCCGGACGATTTTCTCCTGCTTTAGCTTCGTCGAGTATATTATCAACAAATAATTCTTTAATACCATCTACTCTTACTTTAAATTCTGTTGCATTATTGTAGGCCGTAAAAAATAAAAAAACTGAAATTGGAATGGCTAATAAAAAATAACGAACAGCACCAAAGTTAAGCGTAATTAAAACAATCGAAAAAAATATGCCAAGGAAAGCCAAGCTGGAAAACGAAAAACAATAACAAATAACAATAACAATACATTTTTTTAAAGAAATAAAATCATTTGTTCGAAGTAATAATTGATAAATACTTACAAAAAAGGCCGGGGCAATAGCTATGCCTAAAGAAGACGGTTCGCTAAAAATGCTGTTAATACGAATACCTAAACCCCCTAAATTTACACCCCATTTGTTAAGCGGCATAATTAAACGAAGGTTGTAGCCATATGTAAATCCAATCCAATAACTAAATAGTTGAAACAAGCCTAATGCGCAAACCAAAAAGGAAATATTGAGGTATTTTTTAAAAACAAGCTTTACATCATAATTATAGTATTGAATAACATATTGATAAAAAACTAGGTTGAGACTGATGTTGAGAAAAATCTTTAAAAACCGAGGCGTAGTGTTATTTCCGACAAGTATATTAAACACTCCAAAAATTAATAAAGGAATAATAATGTAGAGAGATGGCGTAAAAAATTTATATTTTAAAATAAATATTGGTAATAAAATTAAAATTGGGATGTAAGAAAAATAAAATTCTAAAGGCTCTTTAAAAAAAATGAAACCAGTATAAAATAAGTTAGAAAAGATTCCTACATCAATTAAAAAACCAATCATCAGATAATATTTACTTCACGCTCAAGGGTTACTCCAAATTTATCAAATACTTTTTGTAAAACATAACTTGATAATTCAAATATCGCTTTACCAGATGAATTATTTTTATTTATCAGAACCAAAGCCTGTTTAGAATGGACTGCGGCTCCGTTTTTTTCAAAACCCTTAAGACCACATTGTTCTATTAGCCAACCGGCAGCTAATTTAAAATTTCCGCTAGGCAAGGGATAAGAAACAATTTCTTTAAAATTATTAGAAAGTTCTTTATATTTCTCGAACGATATTTCTGGGTTTTTAAAAAAACTACCCGCATTTCCAATTTCACTTGGATTAGGAAGTTTACTTTGGCGGATGGCAATTACAGCATTTGAAACATCTTTCAACGTTGGATTTTTAACCTTCATTACGTCCAGTTGTTCCTTAATTGCTCCGTAGCTTGTATTTAAATCAGCGTTTTTATTCAGTTTAAACGAAACGGATGAAATAAAATATTGGTTTTTATATTTTGTTTTAAAAACACTTTCTCTATATCCAAACTCACAATCCTCTTTTTTGAAAACTTTTTTTTCTCCGTTAACAACATTAGTCGCTTCTAGTTCAAAAAAACAATCTTTAATTTCTACACCATAAGCGCCAATGTTTTGCATCGGACTTGCTCCCACGCAACCCGGAATAAGCGATAAGTTTTCTAACCCATAATAATTTTTTTTGATACAGTATAGTACAAATTCATGCCAATTTTCTCCTGCCGCAGCTTTAATAATTATTTCGTTATTGTTTTCATGAACGACCTCAATTCCTTTTAAATTATTTTTAATTACTATTCCCTCAAAGTTTTGAGTAAATAATATGTTACTCCCTCCCCCAATAATTAGTTTAGTATTATTTTGGTAAACTTCGGTTTTTAGAAGAGACAAAAAATCTTCTATAGAATTTATTTCCACAAAAAAAGTGCAAAAAACCTCTAAACTAAAGCTGTTGTATGACTTTAGGTTTTTATTTTCTTGGATATTCAACATACTTAAACAAAAATAACAATAAATTAAGTGTAATATTTCTATCTTTAAGCCAATATCAACAATATCTTTGTTTACAACAAAAAAAATAGCAATTGTTAGTGTTATTAACGATTTGGTTACCGACAATCGCGTAAACAAAACCTGTTTTACGTTAATGGAATGTGACTTTAACGTAGTTCTAATTGGGAGAAAACTTCCTAACTCATTGGAAATTCCATTTTGGCCATTCAAAACAATCAGAATGCACATGTTGTTTTTAACCGGACCTTTATTTTATTTGTTTTTTAATTTTAGATTGTTTTTTATTCTTTTAATAAAAAAAGCCGACCTTTTATATGCAAATGATTTGGATACTTTGTTGCCGAATTATTTAATTTCTAAAATTAAAAAACTACCATTAATTTATGATAGCCACGAATTATTTTGTGAAGTACCCGAATTAGTAAACGCGCCCTTTAAGCAAAATATTTGGAGAAGGGTTGAGAAACATATTCTCCCAAAATTGAAATTCTGCATAACAGTCAACGATAGCATAGCAAAAATTTTCGAAAAAAAATACGGGGTAAAATTTGTTGCAGTTAGAAACATTTCCAACACAATAGAAAATTTTAATCCGAAATCAAAAGGAGAATTAGGGTTGCCGGATAATAAAAAAATAATACTGTTGCAGGGCGCAGGCATTAATATTGATAGAGGAGCAGAGGAGTTGTTAGACGCAATGCGGCTAGTAGACAACGCCATACTTTTAATTATTGGTAGTGGCGATGTATGGACAACGTTGAGAGAAAAGATAAAAAAAAATTATTTAGAAGAAAAAGTATTTCTTATCGATAAAATTCCGAAACAAGAATTAATGCATTATACTTTTAATGCCGACTTAGGCTTGAGTATTGATAAAAATACAAACCTGAATTATGTTAATAGTTTACCAAATAAAATATTTGATTACATACAAGCGGGTGTGCCAATTTTAGCTAGCCGCTTGCCCGAAATTGAAAAAATAATTAATGATTATAAGATTGGGGATTTTATTGCTGACCATCAACCAGAAAATATTGCTTTTAAAATTAACGAAATGCTTTCTTCAGATAAATTATTGGAATACAAAAACAACACTAAACTTGCGGCAAAAGAGTTAAATTGGGCAAACGAGAAACAAAAATTAATTTCCGTTATTAAAAGCGTTACCCTTAAAACAACATGAGGTTAAACTGTTTTTTAAAAAAAATAGAAAAACCGAGTCTAATTTATCCAAACGAATAACCTATTAATAAAATACTTAAATTTAGATAGTTAAAAAATATGGAATTTTCAGCTCAACAAATCGCACAGTTATTAAACGGCACTATTGAAGGAGATGCTAATGTTACTGTGAATAATCTTTCTAAAATTGAAGAGGGCTCCTACAAAACACTTTCTTTTTTATCTAATCCCATTTATAATAATTTTATTTATACAACCAATGCAAGTATTGTAATTGTAAACAAATCTTTAGTTCTTGATAAATCTGTAAAGCCTACCTGCACATTAATTCGTGTAGATAATGCTTATGAATCATTTGCTAAACTTTTAGAAATGTATGCTGAAATTAAAGGAAGTAAAGTAGGTATAGAGCAACCTTCTTTTATTTCTGAAACAGCTAAAACTGGTGCCGATTGTTATTTTGGTGCCTTTGTTTATGTAGGAGAAAACGTTACTATCGGGAATAACGTAAAATTATATCCTCATGTTTATATTGGAGATAATTGTAAAGTAGGCGATAACACGGTTTTGTTTTCAGGGGTTAAAGTTTATCACGAATGTATTATTGGCGCCAATTGCACTATTCACGCTGGCACTGTAATTGGCAGTGATGGCTTTGGTTTTGCTCCTACAAATACAGGGAAAGCATTTGCAAAGGTACCTCAAATTGGCAATGTAATTATTGAGGATAATGTTGAGGTTGGTTCAAATGCTTCAATTGATAGAGCAACACTTGGCTCAACAATACTTCGTAAAGGAGTGAAATTAGATAATCTTGTTCAAATAGCACACAATGTAGAGATTGGTGAGAATACTGTAATTGCTGGCCTATCAGGCGTTGCGGGATCAACAAAAGTTGGTAAAAATTGCATGATTGGAGCGCAAGTTGGAATTGCCGGGCATTTAAAAATTGCAGATGGCGTTAAAATTGCAGGACAATCGGGAATAGCTTCCAGCTTTTTAAAGGAAGGTGAAATCATTCAGGGTTCTCCGGCCTTTAGTGCTGGTGATTACAAAAGAAGTTATGTTCTATTCCGCAGCCTTCCAAAACTAAACGATAAAATTAATGAGTTAACAAAACTGTTTAATTCAAAACAATAATGAAGATTGATATATTAGCAATTGGCGTTCACCCAGATGATGTTGAATTAGGTTGTAGTGGAACAATTGCCAAACATATTTTGTTAGGAAAAAAAGTTGGCGTTTTAGACCTCACTCTTGGAGAACTTGGAACTAGAGGTAGTGCAGAGTTAAGGACTAAAGAAGCGACCGAGGCGGCTAAAATTTTAGGGGTTTCTTTTAGAACGCAATTAAAATTTAAAGATGGTTTTTTTGAAAATAATGAAACACATCAAAAACAAATTATAGAAGTAATTCGTAAACATCAACCAGAAATCATTTTGTGTAATGCAATTAATGATAGGCATCCCGATCATGGAAGAGCTGCAAAGTTAGTTTCTGATGCTTGTTTTTACAGTGGTTTAATAAAAATAGAAACCTCTGATAATGGAAAAACACAAAACGCTTGGCGACCAAAAGCGGTTTATCATTATATACAAGACCACTATATACATCCCGATTTTGTAATTGACATTACAGATTTTATGGAAATAAAACACAAAGCTATTATGGCTTTTTCTTCTCAGTTTTATAATTCAAATTCAAGTGAACCAGAAACACCCATTTCAAGTAAAGCTTTTATTGAAACCATAAACAGTAAAATGGCATTGTGGGGTAGAACGATTGGTGTGCCCTATGCTGAAGGATTTACAACAGAACGTTATCCTGGTGTAAACAGTTTGTTTGATTTAAAGTAAAAACTCTTTTATATCTCCACACACTTCCGGCACGTGTTCTAAGTTTAAAGTATGGCCTGCGTTTTTAATTACTTTAATTTTAGAATTCTTAATGTGTTTGTGAACTTCTTCTGCTAAATGTACAGGTAACAATAAATCTTTTTCTCCTTGTATAATTAATGTTGGTGCCGTTATTTTTTCGAGCTCCTTTCGGTAATCTTTTCTATCTTTTGTTGCCTGCATTAAATTAAAAATGGCCTGTTTGTTTTGCTGCGCATCCAAACGCGCTTCTTTCATTAAATTTATTGGGATAATTGGGTTTGAAAAATAATCTTCGCTTAAAACACTTGGCAACATAATGTCTAACATTAAATTATAACCACCCATCTCTAACGCTCGCCACCATCCTAATTCAACGGCTTCATAATAAGGTGTTTTATGAGCAAACGTTGAAATTAAAATTAATTTATTTACAAATGTTGGATAATTAACAGCAAAATTTTGTGCCACTAAACTACCGTATGATAAACCAATAATATTTGCCTTAGTTATTTTTTCGTGTTGTAAAACATGTTTTACGTCGTTGGCGTGTTGGTCAAAATCTCGCCAATGCTCTGCCTTATCGCTTTGCCCCTGAAAAATAAAATCCAATAAAATAATTTTATATTTTTCTTTAAGGTGTTGCAAAACAAAAAACCACGAAACGGTGGATTGTGTTAATCCATTTAAAAGTACAATTGTTTCTGAAGATTCAAGATTTCCCTGAACTTCATAATAAATACTTAAATCATCGGCTGTTTTACACTTCATTATAAATAGTTTAAACTCACTTTGCTTTTTGTTACACTTAACTTTGCTTTTTTTCCTAAGTAAATGGCCATGTTTTTTTCGATATGACCGGCAGGAAAGTTAAAACACACCGGATAATTATACTCCTTAACAGCATCTAAAACTATTTCTTCGGCAGTTTTACCAAATGGAATGGCATTGTCTTTCATGTCCGACATACCACCAACAATTAAACCTTTTAAATGTTTTAGTTTTCCGCTGCGCTTTAGTTGCAACATCATTCTATCAATGTGATAAAGTTGTTCATCCAAATCTTCTAAAAACAAAATTTTATTTTTTGTTGAAACATCGTCAACGCTTCCGCTTAAAGCATACAATAAAGATAAATTTCCGCCAACAATTTCAGCTTCGGCAACACCAATTCTGTTTAATGTACTGTAAGGAAATTGGTAGTTTACTTTTTCACCAAACAATAATTTTTTTATAGATAAGGTAGCCTCTGCGTTTTTTTGAAACTGAAAAGCCATGGTGCCATGAATTGCAGCAATATTTAAATTAGTTAACCTGCTGTGCAACACGGTTGTGTCGCTATAACCAACAAGCCACTTAGGGTTTTTAAAAAAGGGTTTAAAATTAGCCTTATCAATTATTCTTAACGAACCATAGCCACCACCGCTTATTAAAATAGCCTTTGCAGTTTTATGGTTAATTGCCCACTGTAAATCTGCAGCCCGTTCTTCATCTGTTCCTGCAAATTGATGGTGTTTTTTGAAAATGTTGGGGCCAAGTTCAACCTTTAAGCCCCAACTTTTTAATATTTCAACCGAAGGTTTGATTTCGTTTTCAGACCTTGCGCGCGCTGTTGCTATAATTAAAATGGTATCGCCTTTTTTTAAATAAGAAGGAGTAATAGCCATTATATTATTTCTTTTTTTTCTTTGACGATTTTGATTTTTTAGCCTTTACTTTTTTAGATTTTTTGACAACAGCTTTTTTTACTGCTTTTGCTTTTTTCTTTTTTGGAGCAGCAGTTTTTTTACGTTTTTCTGCAGCTTTTTTCAATAATGCTTCACGCTTTTCTTTTTTAGCAGCTTCGGCATTTGATTTTTTTTCTTGATACTCAATATTACTTAAGTTTTGCTTGTATTTTGGATGAATTGGTTCGTTTTCAACTCTTACGTGATACCAAAACTGGCCGGTTTTAATACGATAAATTTGCATTTCGGAAACGCCAAATTTTTCAGCTATTTGTTTATAAGATAGCTTTCTTTTAGGATCCCAAATCATTTTCTTTAAAGTAACAATACTTTTCTCATTAAAAATTTGCGAGTGTGAACTTTTTACGATAGCTTTTTTCTTTCTTGATAATATTGCATTTGGGCTAAAGGTTGTGTGCGCTCTGTGTTCTGCTTGAGTTGCCCACTTTAAATTATCTACATGATCATTTAAATAATTATGATCTTTATGAATGACAAACTTATGTTTTGGCGATGGTTTTTTTAAAAATGCTTTTGCAGTTTCTTTATATAAAAAAATTGCAGCAGCTTTTCCATCTTGTCTTACATTAAAGCGATAGCTGCCCGCTGTAGGCTTAAAATTTCTTCTTTCAACCTTGCCACTTTTATCTAATAATACACCAAAATGGCCGTGATTAGAAATTACATATGGCACCGAAGGTTTTTTGCCATTAACGGTAATTGTTTTCCAAATTTCTTTTTTGTTGCTCATTGTTATTTATTTTAATAGTTATGGTTACTTTTGTATAAATATAATAATAAAATGGTTGATTTGCATATTCAACAAAAAAAATTGAAAATGTATAACGTGTTGCACATTAGGAGAAGAAGAAATGGAGTCAAAATTTAAAAGAACATTAGTTACTGCCGCGCTACCATATGCAAACGGTCCGGTTCATATTGGGCATCTTGCAGGTTGTTACTTACCGTCAGATATTTATGTTAGATATTTACGAAGCATTGGCCACGATGTAAAATTTATCTGTGGAAGCGATGAGCATGGCGTGCCTATTACCATTAAAGCAAAAAAAGAGCACACAACCCCCCAAGCGATAGTAGATAAGTACCACGCTATGATGGGAACTTCTTTTAAGGACTTTGGAATTTCTTTTGATGTATATTCTCGTACGTCTTCCAAAATTCATCATCAAACTGCCTCCGATTTTTTTAAAGTGTTGTATGATAAAAATGTTTTTACCGAACAAGTTACCGAACAATATTATGATGATACGGCTAAGCAGTTTTTAGCAGACAGATATATTGTAGGAACTTGTCCTAAATGCGCTAACCCAAATGCCTATGGCGACCAATGCGAGAAGTGTGGCTCTACTCTTAGTCCAACCGAATTAATTGATCCTAAATCAACTCTATCTGGAAGTAAGCCAATATTAAAACAAACCAAAAATTGGTTTTTACCCTTAGATAAACTTCAGCCAAAAATTAAAGCCTACATAGAAAAGCATAGCGACTGGAAACCCAATGTTTATGGTCAATGTAAAAGTTGGATGGAAAGTGGAGACGGATTACAGCCAAGGGCAATGACAAGGGATTTAGATTGGGGCGTTCCTGTTCCTGTTAAAGATGCAGAAGGAAAAGTGCTTTATGTTTGGTTTGATGCTCCAATTGGATATATTTCAGCAACTAAAGAGTTGTTACCAGATAGTTGGGAAACATATTGGAAAAAGGATGATAGCAGATTAATTCATTTTATTGGAAAAGATAATATTGTTTTTCATTGTATAATTTTTCCTGCCATGTTAATGGAACACGGAGAATTTATTTTACCAGATAATGTTCCGGCAAATGAATTTTTAAATCTGGAGGGAGATAAAATTTCAACCTCCCGTAATTGGGCTGTTTGGCTACACGAATATTTACAAGATTTTGTTGGCATGCAAGATGTATTACGTTATACACTTTGCTCAAATGCACCAGAGACAAAAGATAATGATTTTACGTGGAAAGACTTTCAAACAAAAAACAATAGTGAGCTGGTAGCCATTTTTGGAAATTTTATTAATAGAACTTTGGTTTTAACACATAAATTTTACGAAGGAAAAGTACCAGAAGCAAAAACGTATAATAAAGAAGACCTTATTGTTTTAGAAGAGTTGGCTAAAGCCCCGGCAAAAATTGCTAAATCAATAGAACAATTTAGATTCAGAGAAGCAATTAGTGAATGGATGAATGTTGCACGAATTGGAAATAAATATTTAGCAGAAACGGAACCTTGGAAATTAATTAAGACCGACGAGCAACGTGTTGCAACAATTATGAATGTTGCACTTCAGATTTCTTGCAATTTGGCAATTTTAGCCGAACCATTTTTACCATTTACGGCAATTAAATTATTTAAGCTTCTAAACATTCAACCTTTACGTTGGGCTGCCGCAAGTCAAACATCAAATGTAGCTCATGGCCATAAAATTAATAAAGATGAATTATTGTTTTCAAAAGTAGAAGATGAACAAATTCAAATTCAATTAAACCGCTTGCAAAAAAATAAAGAAGAAAATTTAATGAGCGCTGGTCCGATTGAACTTAAACCCGAAACTACGTTTGATGATTTTTCAAAAATGGATATTAGAACCGCAACAATTATTGCAGCTGAAGCAGTTCCTAAAACAGATAAATTATTAAAATTGGTAGTTGATACAGGTATTGATACACGTACAGTTGTAAGTGGCATTGCGGCCTATTTTAAGCCAGAAGAGATTATTGGGCAAAAGGTATGTTTATTAGTAAATCTAGCGCCAAGAAAAATTAAAGGTATTGAAAGTCAGGGAATGATTTTAATGGCAGAAAATGCAAAAGGCGAATTAAGTTTCGTTTCATCCTTAAACAACGAAATAGAAAATGGCTCAGTTATCAGGTAAGAAAGTAATTATTTTTTTTCTTTTCTTTTGTGTATTTGTTTTAGCCAAAGCCCAAGAGGAATCGGAAATTTATAGACCTAAAGACTATAAAGATAGGGCGCAATTTGAAAAATTCAGAAAAAGAAGAATGATAATTGCTGCTTGGCAAATCAATCAACTAAAAGAGGGAGCGATAGTTGTAAGACTGAAAACAAATCAAAAGTTAATAGAAGCATTAAGGAAACAAGGAAATGAAAGTTTGGCTATAGAAAAAGAGGCTGAGCAATTTGCAATTGATAAAAACACGCTAGATGCTTATAGGAAACAACTTACTTTTTGTAAAGTTTATTTCATGTATAGTTACAGCAGCGATAGTTTATTACAAGGAGCAAAAACAGGAATTTTTTTAGACAGCAATTTAATTGTTGACCCATTAATTACAATGAATGAAAAATTTTATTTAATTGCCGAGCGAGATTATGCGTACAATTCTTCTATTGGTTTTGTTAAAGAAGATTCTGCAAAGTTTGTCTCTGAACATGGCAATCCTGTGAAGGAAATGGCGGTTGTTGTAAAGAATAAATATAGCCACCAACTAAAAGCGCCTTTTCCTTATTATGTAAAAGACAAAACATACGCAGGCGCCAACGCAGACGTTACGGAAAAGATTATTTTTAATGGGAGTATTAAAGAAGTTTTAATTGGTAAACAATTTAGTAAAGAGAAGTTGGCACTTTATATTGGAATTTTAAACGACAATCTTATTCAGTTTCATCAATCAACGCCTAAACCAGAACTTGATAAATTAGACCCGAGTATTTTACCATTTTTATATTAGAGTTAAAACAAAAAAGCCAGTTGTAAATTTTACCACTGGCTTTTTTAATTTGAATTACTTAGGAATTAATTTTTCATGATTACTAATTCATCGATAATATTTTTAGCACCACCTAATTTTTCAATTATAAATAATACAAATCTAACATCAACACAAATGGTGCGATTTAAATTTTTATCAAATGCAATTTTGTGACTTAACGCTTCGTAGTTGCCATCAAAAGCTAAACCAATTAGTTCACCTTTTGCATTGATAACCGGTGAGCCAGAGTTTCCTCCAGTAATATCATCGGTGGTAATAAAAGTTACAACAATATCATTAGTTGCTTTATCAACATATTGTCCGTAATCTTTATTCTTTATTAATTCAATTAGTTTTGCTGGCGCATCAAACTCATAATCGCCCGGAATATATTTTTCCATAACACCATTTAGCGTACAAACATAATTGTAATTTACGCCATCTTTGGGTGAATAAGATTTTACATTACCATATGAAATACGCATAGTTTGGTTTGCATCAGGATAAATTGCCTTACCTTTTTTCATCTCTAAAACACCTTTTAAATATTTTTTATTTAAGGCATAAGTGGCGCCATTAAAATCTGTAAAATATTTCCCGTAATTATCATTAAAATTATTTAAAAAACTAATTGCGGTACTGTATGCTAAATCTTTATGAAGAGTAGCGGTGTCTGGTTTTGATATAAACGCAGCCCACTTATCTTTATTTAATATCATGGTGTTTTCAAAAACCTGTTTTGCAAAATTTTCATAGGTTTCATCTTTTTCTAAACTTCCATGTGTATTTTTTAGAGCAGTATAAAAGTTTTGTGGTCTTTGACTTGCATCAATGTCAGTGTAAAAAAGTTTGGTAACAATTGCTAAAATGTTTCTATCTGAAGTAACATTTTCATCATTCAAGAATCTTCCGTGTGCTGCTTTTAAAGCAACTATGCTTTTGTTTATCTTTTCTTGATTTACAGGAGATTCTTTTAAGGCAGCATCAAGCGTTCTTAAACCGGCAGCAAAAGCTAATAATGGAGAACCCATAATGCCTTCTGTAATATAAACTCTATGTTTAGCATAAGGTCTCCAATTATCATAAGCACTTTTTATGTTAGCAAATAAATTATCATATTCGGGTTTCCCTTTTGCCCAGGCTTCAAATGCAGCTTCGTCTTTTTGTTTTTGTTCAATAACATTGTATTTAATTAATTGTTTTGTTTCTCCATCAAAAAATTTCCAGTAGTTAGCCACTTGCGCATAATAACTCGCTAACTGAATTTTGTTTGCAGGGTCTTTTAACATTTCTGTCATCATTAATTTTAAGCGAGCATCGCGCAAACTAACGGTAAACGGATTTTCAATATCAATTTTTAATTTAACACCATAAGAAGTTTCGTATCTATTTGTTCCACCTGGGTAACCATAAATCATTGAGAAATCACCATCTTTTACACCCTTAATTGAAACAGGCAAAAAATGTTTTGGAACATAAGGAATGTTATCTGCGCTATAATCTGCAGGCTTTCCATCTTTACTCATATAAACACGGAAAATCGAAAAATCTCCTGTATGACGAGGCCACTCCCAATTATCTGTATCTCCACCAAATTTTCCAATGCTTTCGGGTGGCGCGCCAACTAAACGCACATCAGTATATCTTTGATAAGTAAATTGTAAAAATTGATTTCCTTTAAAAAAGCTCCCAATTCTAATTTCATATCCAGAGCCTTCAGCAGCTTTAGCAGACATTGTCGCTAATATTCCAGGAAGTTTTGCAGCAAGTTCATTTGCGGGAACATCTTTTATTTTTTCATTTACTTTATCAGAAACATCTTCAATGTTTAATAAAAACTGAACGCTCAGGCCTGGGCTTGCAATTTCTTCTTGTTTTGATTTTGCCCAAAAACCATCCTGTAAATAGTTATGCGCAACAGAGCTAGCGGCCGCAATACTTCCATATCCACAGTGGTGGTTAGTAAAAACCAAACCTTCTTTACTAACTATTTCGGCTGTGCATCCTCCTCCAAATAAAACAATTGCATCTTTAATGCTGTTTTTATTAGCGCTATAAAGCTGTTCTTTAGTTAGTTTTAGACCTTTTTTAACCATATCGGCATATGTTTTTTCACCAATAAGTTGCACTAGCCACATACCTTCATCAGCTTTTACAGAAAAAAAGCTAAGGCTAATAAATAAAATTGAAAATATTTTTTTCATAATTTTTTAGAATAAAGCACAAAATTAACATTGCAGCCGACATGAAATTAATTTTTAGATGAATGGCGATATACTTAGATGGCTTTGGTGATATATTCTATAAAAAAATACCAAATTATAAAAACAAGTCAGTTTTATTGAAAAAAGAAAAGTGACCTCGAAGGGAGTCGAACCCATAACCTTCGGTTCCGGAAACCGACACTCTATCCAGTTGAGCTACGAGGCCAATTAAGCGCAAATATAACATCATATTTTATGGTTTTTAATATAATATTGTTGTATTTTTAACGTTATATATGTGTTTTTAGACTTAAACTAAATAATGAATCGAATTTTCCTAATTATTTTTTGTTTCGCGTTTTTCAATGCGTTCTCTCAAATCGGTCCCCGTTCTTGGCAAGATCATTTGAGTCTAAATAACTGTAATTCTATTGCAAAATTTAACGGTAAAATTTATGCTTCAAATTATAATGGTATCATAAAAATTAGCGAAGATGATTTCAGTATCGAAAAATTAAATAAAATAAATGGGTTAAATGATGTTGGTATTCGTTTACTCAGAGCAAATCCTTATAACAATAAACTTTTAGTTATTTATGATAACAGTAATATAGATGTAATAGATGCCAGTGAAGAAGTAAAAAATTATTCTGAAATAAAACTGAAAATATTAAATGGAAAAAAAATAATAAACGAGGTAACCTTTAAGGAAAAACTTGCCTACTTAGCATGTGGATTTGGAATTGTTGTTTTTGACACAGAAAAACTTGAAGTAAAAGAGACTTTAATAATTGGACCCAATGGTACAAATCTAGAGGTTTATCAAATTGCCTTAAATGACTCTTTGATATTTGCGGCAACTCCTAATGGGTTATATAAATCTAACTACAAAACCAAAATATTAAACAATTTTAATAATTGGAGCTTGGTTGCCCCACCCAATTTGCCAGCCGGTGCTTTTGGAAGTGTAGTAGGCGTTGCTGGAAAAATTATTGCGGCATACTCACCTTGGAAAACGAACCCCGCAGAAACACTTAAGGACACTTTATATGTGTTATCAAATAATGTTTGGTCAAAGTTATATAGTAGCCAAAGCCCAACAACAATAAAAAAACTATTAATAACAGTAAATAATTATTTTTCTTTTATTAATCAATTTGGCGTGGGGGTTGTTGATGTTAATGCGTTAACGCTTTTAGCATATTTTACTGCCGTTAATAATTTGCCCGGCTATAATCCTGCTGATTTATATTTTGATCAAATAAAATCTGATTATTTCTCCTTCTGGATTGCCGATCGCGTTCATGGCGCTTTTCAAACAAATGGAAGTAATCCGTTTTATTATCAAAGTGTTGTTAACGTAAACGGCACCAATAGCTATTTAATAAGTAATATTGATGTTTTTGAAGGCCAAGTTGCTATTTCACCATCTGTTCCTGACGAGGGTGGAGGAACAGGCTACATCACAGAAGGAATAAACATATACAAAGACAATAATTGGTCCTATATTAAAGCGCTCGATCCTTTAAACGGCCAGATATATGATATAAATAACGTATATTTTGATAGAAAAGATAAAAACCATTTTTATGCTAGCTCATGGTCTGCTGGGCTTTTAGAATATAAAGATAATAGCATTGTTGCAGTTTACAATGCGTCAAACACACCAATGCCAGAACTTTATCCGGGTGCGCCTAGATGCAGCGGCCTTAGCATGGATGCCGCTGGTAATTTATGGTTTGCAACTAGTGATTCTAAAAACTTTTTAAATGTAAAAAAGAAAGATGGAACTTTTCAATCATTTTATTTTGACGCAGGAAGATTTACAAGAAGAATTTTAGTTGATAAAAATAATTATGTTTGGGCATTGCACGAGCGTAACGGAGGAATTACTGTATTTAAGCACAATAACTTTTCTGCGCCGGTTCAAAATGTAAACTACAGAATACTTACAAAAGATGTTGGAAATGGAAATTTAGAATCAAATGCTGTTTACTCGATTGCAGAAGATAAAGATGGTAAAATATGGGTAGGAACTAGTGCCGGAATACGAGTTTTTTATAATCCTACTAATATTTTTAATGGTTCAAATTTTGATGCCCAGCCAATAAAAATTGTACAAGATGGAAATGTAGAGTTGTTATTAGAAAAAGATATTGTTACAGCAATAGTTGTTGATGGCGCCAATAACAAATGGGTTGGTACTCGAGATGGTGGTCTTTATTGTTTTAGTCCGGATGGATTAACACAAATTTATCATTTCACAAAAGAAAATAGTCCGTTAATTTCAAATACAATCATTGATATTAATTACGAGAAAATTTCTGGAGATGTTTTTATTGGAACCAGTTTAGGGTTACAATCTTTTAGAAGCATTATTATTGAAGCTGACGAAACGTATCAAAATGTTTTTGCATATCCAAATCCCGTAAGATCAAATTATCAAGGAACGGTTTTTGTGAGAGGTTTAATCGATAATTCTATCGTAAAAATAGTTGATCAAAACGGAAATCTTGTTTGGGAAACTAAATCACAAGGTGGGCAAATTGAATGGCCTGTAAAAACACTTTCCGGAAATCGTGTATCATCTGGTGTATATATTGTTTATGCTACTTCTACAACTGGCGATCAAAAAGCAGTTTCAAAAATTTTGGTTATAAATTAATGCGGGTTTCTGATAAAGCCATTGTTTTACAAGCAATAAAACACGGCGACAAAAAATTTATTCTTAAAATCTACACGCATAATAACGGTCTTATAACGGCTTCAATTGCATTAAATAAAAATATTCGGGCAAGTAACATTTTTCCCTTAAGCTTAATTAATGTTGAGCTTGTTTTAAAACAAAATAAAGACGTGCATCAAGTAACTGAAGTGTCAAGTTATTATATTCTGTCAAACATTTCTAATTCTTTAACCAAGCTTAGCATAGCGCAATTTTTAAACGAAATACTCATAAAAGCAATAAAAGAAAGCGCAACGAATAGACATTTGTTCGAATTTATTGAGTCGTGTTTGATATATTTAAACGATACAGAAACTGAATTTATTAATTTGCATTTATATTTTCTGGTAGAGTTTACAAAGTATTTTGGAGTTGAACCACAAAACAATTACTCCTTGCAAACGCCCTATTTTGATTGTCGTAATGGGCAGTTTTCCGAAATGAGTTTAGCTTTTCCTTTAGGTTTAGATAGAAAGAGTTCTCTTTTGTTTTCGGAATTTCTAAAAATAAATGCGCTCAAATCAAAAATTTCTAATGAGCAAAGACAAAGTTTATTGGATGTTTTATTGGCCTATTATCGCTTACATTTTCCTGGTTTTAACACAATAAAAAGTTTAGAAGTTTTAAAGGAAGTAAGTTCTGTTTAAAAATCTCTTTGCCTGTTCCAAAAGCTAGTTTTAAATCCAACATAAAAAAAAGGGTTTTGTAAAACATATTTTAAAGAGTTGCTTTCTGAATGTTGAATATAGCCAAGTTCTAATCGCATATTCATATCCGGAATTAAATAATAGGTATACTTTAAGTTGCTTTGTAGAATTGTAGTTTTAATTCCCTGTGTTGTTTTGTGTCCATATTCATAAGGACGTGTAGTATAACTTAAAAAAATATTTTGGCCTAAATTGGATTTTCCGTTTAACGAATCTTTTCCAACAATTACATAAGTGCCTTGCCAATTAATTTCCCAATTATTTTTTCTATAGGATATAAAACCTAAATACTCTTTAAAATTTGCGCCCAACGGGTGCGCTAATGGCACGCCATAATGCGCATAATTTTGTTCAACAACTCCATGCGTGTACGTGTATGGTCTTGCTTGATTGTATTCTAATTGTAAACTAAGCCCTTTTATATTTGCAACATTAACGTATTTAATACCTAGTTGCCAAGCTTGTTTATTTGCCCACCATCCTCTGCGCGCTCTAATTTCTTTTAAGAAAAATTCGTCGAGCCCTAATTGCCCATAAAGTTTTAGTTTATTAAATAATTTGTAATTTAAATTTAATCCAATAAAAGCATTGTCTGGCGAGCCAACTGAGTATTCCTGTGGTCTGAAAAAAATAATTGGATTTAAATAATTTACTTCAAAGCCTCTTGTTTGATTTGTATCTGAGCCTTTAAAAACCACATTCTCAAACAAGCCAACGTTTAGCTCTTTGGTTATATTATAACTTAAATAATGAAAAGCCCCGAACTTGTTTTTAAAATTTTTCTGAAAACCATTAGCATTAGAAACATCGTACATCCAAGCATACCAAACATTATATTGTATTCTCCAGATATTTGTGTTAATTCTAAAAAAAGGATAGGCAGGAGCAATATCGCTTAGCAATAAACTTCTGTAACCATCGCCAATAAAATGTTTGTCGCGCCCTAATTGAAAATTAAAAATTTTATTATTGTTTGGAGAATAAGAAACATAACCGGTATAATCCATAAAAGAGTAACCGTTTTTGTTATTTCCGTATGCTTGACCATAGGTTGGCAATATTTTTTGAGCTGATAGAAGCGTATCCATATAAAAAGGCAAAATACTTTTACCGCCAATTAGTGTTCCTGCAAAAGTAAAATCGTTATTGATGTTTACTTTCAAATGGGTACCGCCAACAAAATCGGTTAAAGGTTTTTTTGTGAGACCATCATATCCAATTTCTGCGTCGACAATAGGGTGGAATTGTATATTATACCAAATTCTTTTTTCGGGTTTTTCGTTTAAGGTTTTGCTCAGAAAAAAATTTTTAAACGCGTAAAATTTAAATGGAATTGAAGAGTCGCTTGCATTAGAAAACGTACTACTTAAATAGGGTTTAAACGAAGAGTGAAAAGCAGTGGTTGGTTTAGAGATATTCCAATAATCAAAGGCGGGGTCAATATTGCCCGAAATAAAAGCATTGCGCGCCATTTGGTCGTATTGGCCAAACGAAAAGAAAGAAAAAATTATGAATAACGCGGCAAAGGCTTTTTTCATTTTATTATGTAAAAATAAGCAAAAACAAATTGTCAATTAATTTATAAATAAAAAAACCGTTCTAGTTTGGATAGAACGGTTTTTAAAATAAAATATAGTTTAATTATACTGTTTTCATATCGGCTAAAACCTGATTCATGGCTCTAACCGCATCTGCGCTTTTATTGAATGCAGCTTGTTCTTCAGCATTTAATTTATAATCAACAATTTTTTCCCAACCATTTTTTCCAATAATAACGGGCACCCCTAAACAAATATCTTTTTGTCCATACTCACCATCTAAAGCCACGCAGCAAGGAAATATTTTTTTCTGATCATTGATGATGCTGTTAACTAAAGCAGCTACAGCGGCTCCGGGAGCATACCAAGCACTTGTTCCTAACATGCCCGTTAGAGTTGCGCCACCTACCATTGTATCTGCTGAAACTTTTTTAAGAGCGTCTGCATCTAAAAATTGAGAAACAGGAACTCCTGTATAAGAAGCTAAACGCGTTAAAGGAATCATGGTTGTATCGCCATGCCCACCAATAACAACACCGCTAACATCGCTAGCAGGAGCATTTAATGCTAAAGATAAATAACATTTAAAACGAGCGCTATCTAAAATGCCGCCCATTCCAATAATTCTATTTTTAGAAATTTTACTTTCTTTTAAAGCCAAATAAGTCATAGTATCCATTGGGTTACTAACAACAATTATAATTGCTTCAGGAGAATGTTTTAATACGTTTTCTGTAACTGTTTTTACAATGCCTGCGTTAATACCAATTAACTCTTCGCGAGTCATACCTGGTTTACGAGGAATACCACTTGTAATAACTATAACTTTACTATTTGCTGTTTTAGTATAATCATTTGTGCTTCCGCTAACACGCGTGTCAAAACCATTTAAGGTTGCGGTTTGCATAAGATCTAATGCTTTTCCTTCAGCAAAATTTTCTTTAATATCTAAAATAACTACTTCGCTTGCAATGCGATTAAGCGCTATGTATTCTGCACATGTTGCTCCTACGTTTCCTGCACCAATAACGGATACTTTCATAAGTTTAATTGTTTAATTTTTAATGTAAATTTAAATGATTTATATAGACTTTGCTAGTGTGTTGATAATTTTTTGACCCTAAAATTTAAAAGCCACAAATTGGGCTGATTTACACAGCAATTTGATTTGTTATTAATTTACACTTAAAACAAATTAATCGGGGTCATCTGTGAAATCTGCGGCATAAATAAACAATTAGCTCTTAATTTTTGACGCAAGATTTAAAAGTTTAGCTTCTTCAAAATAATTGGCCATTAATTGTAAACCAATTGGTAAGCCATTACTATGTAAGCCACAAGGAACAGATATAGCCGGAATTCCCGCAATATTTGCCTGCACTGTAAATATGTCTTCTAAATACATTTTTATTGGGTCTGCACTGTTTTTCCCAAATTCAAAGGCGGTGCCGGGCGTAGAAGGCGTTAAAATAAAATCGTAATTATTTAAGATTTCTTTTGTTTTTTCTTGGATAACCCTTCGTACTTTTTGACCTTTACTATAATAAGCATCATAATATCCTGCACTTAAAACAAAAGTACCAAGCATTATTCTACGCTTTACTTCTTTTCCAAAACCTTCGGCGCGCGATTTTTTATAAGTACTTTCAAGCGTAGTTGCGTTTTTTGTTCTATAACCATAATGAATTCCGTCAAACCGAGAAAGGTTAGAAGAAGCCTCAGCTGTTGTTAAAACATAATAGGTGGGCACTAAATATTCTAAGTAGGGAAAGCTCACTGCCTCAACACTGTGGCCGTTATCTTTTAACCAGCTTATTTGATTTAATATGCTTTGTTTTACCTCAGGGTCTATTCCATCAGCCTCAACGCACTCTTTTAAATAGGCAATTTTATATTTTTTGTCAACGGTAATTTCTTTGCTGTAAGACGTAACTTTTTGGGATGATGAAGTGTTATCATGTTTATCTATACCACTAATTATTTCTAAAATGATTGCGGCATCTTCTACTGTTTTAGTAATGGGGCCAATTTGGTCAAACGAAGAAGCATAGGCAATTAGGCCATAACGCGACACTCGGCCATACGTTGGTTTAAAACCTATTGTGCCGGTGAATGATGCTGGTTGACGTATTGAACCACCAGTATCGGAACCTAAAGTAACATGACACATGTTTGCTGCAACAGCAACAGCAGAGCCGCCGGATGAACCACCGGGCACATGCTTTTCGTTTAATGGATTTAAAACATTTCCAAACGCAGAATTTTCGTTACTGCTTCCCATTGCAAACTCATCACAGTTTAATCTTCCAACTATAATTGCATCTTCTGCCAATAATTTTTCTACAACTGTTGCGGAGTATAGTGATTCAAAACCTTCTAATATTTTTGATGATGCAGAAACTTTGTGTCCTTTATAACAAATATTATCTTTTAAGCCAATAATTACACCAGCTAATTTACCCGCAGTGCCCGCTTTTATTTTTTCATCTGTTTTTTTCGCAAGCTCTTTCGCAGAATGTTCAAACACTTCTAAAAAAGCGTTTAAATGTTTTTTTTGTTCTATTAAAGAAATAGCATCTTCTACAAGTGCAATACAAGTAGTTTTACCAGCTTTTAAGTCGGCCTGTAAATTGGTTATGTTTGAGAATGAATACACTAGGTTTGATTTTTAAAAACAACAAAAGCGTTACTCTTTATGAATAACGCTTTAAATCTACAAATAATAAAATTATTTTTTTTCTATTTCAGAATTATCAGAGCCGCCTTTGCTTGCGTCTTTAAAATCCTTAATGCCTCTTCCAAGACCTTTCATTAATTCCGGAATTTTTTTACCTCCAAACATTAATAATACAATTACTAAAATGATAATTATTTCTGGTGCGCCTAAGCCGCCTAAAATTCCTAATATAAAAGTTGCTGTCATGTTTTAAATTATTGACCACAAAGGTATTAAATATTGGGTTAAAAGCAAAATTATACTTGTAATAACTAGATAAAACTAGTGGGTACCCTGATTTTTACCAAATATCTTCTTTGAATGGTAGTTAAAAGCCCATAAAAGGCGTAAGAAAATTGATTTTATTAGCTTAATTTTATAGCGTAACAAATAACACCAAAAATGAAAAAAATACTATTTTCTTTAATTATTGTTTTAACAATTAATAATTTTTCTTTCGCACAAAAATGGACAGAAATGATGCGTGACCCTAACGCAAACTATTATGATATTGTTAAAGAATTTGATAATTACTGGAAAGATAAAAGCTATGAAAGAGGAAAGGGCTACAAAGCTTTTAAAAGGTGGCAGTGGTTTGTAGAGCCTAGAGTTTATCCAAGTGGAGACATGAAATTTTCTTCTCGAGGATATGCGCTTGAACAATATCAAAAATACATCCAAGAAAACCCAGATTTTAAAACAACAAACGCTTCGGCGCCTACGGCAAATTGGACTCCGTTAGGGCCCTTTGGGTCGCCGGTAAATGGTGATGCCGGGCGAATACAAACAATTAATATCAAGCCTGGCGATCCAAATACAATTTATGTTGGAACAGCAGCTGGCGGATTTTGGATGAGTAATAACGGAGGAATAAGTTATACTACAACTACCGATCAGTTTGCATCTTGTGGCGTTTCTGATATTGCGGTAAACCCCCTTAATACAAATATTATTTATGTTTCTACTGGTGATAAAGATGCCGGCGATACTCACTCCACTGGTGTTTTGAGGTCGGGTGATGGCGGGTTAAGTTGGGGACCAACAGGTTTAACCTGGCAACCTTCTCAGCAAAAACGCATTTATCGTTTGTTAATTAATCCAATTAACCCAAACACATTAATTGCTGCCACAAGTGATGGAATGTTTCACTCGCTTAATGCTGGTAACACTTGGAGCTTAGTTAAAACTGGGTATTTCGTTGATGCTGAATATCGTCCGGGCGACACAACCACTGTTTATGCGGTAAGCAACGGTGGTTTTATAAAATCTACAGATGGGGGATCTTCATATTCAAATATATCTATTGCAACTTCATTACAAAGTTCACGATTATCCTTAGCTGTAACTCCGGCAGACGATAATTATATCTATATTATGGCAGGTTCAACAAACAATGGTTTTGGTGGGTTATATCGCTCTACAAACACAGGTGCTAATTGGACGTTAATGAGCTCTTCTCCAAATATAATGGGATGGTCTACGAATGGTTCCGACGTTGGTGGTCAGGCTTGGTATGATATCGCTATTGACGCTTCGCCAACCAATAAAAACGAAATTACAGTTGGCGGTGTTAATAGTTGGAAATCGCTTAATGGCGGGACAAGCTGGACATTAAATACACATTGGTATGGCGGAGGCGGAAAGCCCTACGTTCATGCCGATTTGCACTTTGTATTATACACATCCGGAACAACATGTTATTTAGGAACTGATGGTGGCGTGGCGCGTACAACCAATAGCGGTTCCTCATGGACAACCATTAACGGAAACATGAACATTGCCCAGATTTATAAAATGGGGCAATCAACAACTAATCCCAATAAAATTATAACTGGACATCAAGATAATGGCACGAATTTATTGAATGGGGCTAGTTGGAGTTCGGTTTATGGGGGAGATGGAATGGATTGTTTTATTGATTGGAACAATGATAATACAATGGTTGCCTCATCTCAAAATGGAAATTTTGCAAGATCTACCAATGGTGGTGCTTCATTTGTTGGAATTACAAACGGCTTGACCGGAAATGGACCTTGGGTTGCACCAATTGTTCAAGACCCTCAAACACCAACCACATATTATTGCGGATATCAACAACTATTTAAATCAACAAATCAGGGGACTACTTGGACTCAGCTTGGTAACATTGGCGCTTCTTTAGATGAAATAAAAGTATCCCCTTCAAATCCAAATATTATTTATGTAACATCTTTTGGAGGAATTTGGAAAACGCAAAATGGTGGAAATACATGGTCAAATATTAACGGAAGCCTTCCTACGGTTTCAGGACAAATTACAGATTTAGCTATGGATAATTTAAATCCAAACCAGATTTATGTTACGGTTTCTGGCTACTCTAATGGAAACAAAGTTTTTGCTTCGAGTAATGGAGGGGCAACATGGACTAACTATTCTGCAGGTCTACCAAACATCCCAACAAACTGTATCGTTTACACAAATAATTCTACACAGGCATTATACGTTGGAACCGATGTTGGCGTATACTACCGAGAAGCTAGTATGACAAGCTGGATACCTTATTTTAATGGTCTTCCAAACATAGTTGTTCAGGACATGGAAATTTATTATCCAACAGGAAAATTAAGAGCAGCCACTTACGCAAGAGGTGTATGGGAAACCGATCTTTATAGCAATCCTACCGCAGCACCAGTTTCTGCGTTTAGTACTGTTTTTTCTCCCGCTTGTATAAACACACCAATACAGTTTAATGATATGTCGGGCAACACACCAACATTTTGGAACTGGGCTTTTTCAGGTGGAAGCCCTTCAACATCAACGGTTCAAAACCCATCGGTTACTTATACCGCTACAGGAATTTATTCGGTTTCATTAACAACCGTAAATGGTAACGGACCAAGTTTACCTTATGTTTCAACTATCTCAGTTGTAAGCACCCCAACTGTTTTGCCGGTATCAGCATCAGTTTGTGTTAACCAAACGGGTAACATAAGTGTAAATACAAATGCTAATATTATTAATTGGGATACGGGTCAACAAGGCCTTACTATAGGAGTTTCAAACACTGTTGATGCGGTTTATAACTTTACAGCTTCTTTAGGTGCGTGTAGCACAACAGGAAGCTCAACACTTTTTGTAAGCCCGCCACCATTAACGCCAACAGTAATAGTGGCTGTAGGCTATTTGGTTACTTATGTTTTGGCGGGAAGTTATCAGTGGTATTTAAATGGAAGCCCAATTGTAGGAGCAACCACTTTTACTTATGCTCCAACTGTTAGTGGTTACTATAGTATTTGGGTTTCTAATGGAAACTGTTCTGCATCATCTAATTCACAATTGGTAACTGTTTTGGGTTTAAATGAGCTTAAGTCTGTTTTTACCAATATTTCAATCGGACCAAACCCGGTAAATGAAGAATTAAACCTTGAGTTTGAGAATTCATTAAACGACGAAATAGATTATGAAATTCAAAATAATTTAGGGCAAACCATACTAAAATCTAAAATTAAATCCATCTCAGGAAACAAAGCTAAAATCGCCACGCAGAGCTTGTCAAATGGGGTTTATTTTTTAAATTTAAAGCAAGGAAATAAACAGTCGGTGTATAAATTTATTAAACAAGAATAAGTATCCGAAATAAATGTTATTTTTTAGATAGAATTGTTTGACGATTTATATAAAATTCGTTAATCTTACAGTCTAAAACAATAATACTTTATGAATTACGACTCTTCACCAATAGCCTATTTGCCTATTGTGCTAATGTTTTTAGTAGCCTTAGGTTTTGTTGTAACTACAATGGTGGCTTCACACTTATTAGGGCCAAAACGTAACACAAAAATTAAGTTAGATTCTTTTGAGTGTGGTATTGAAGCGCAGGGTAATGCACGTGTGCCCTTTGCAATAAAATATTTTTTGGTGGCTATTTTATTTGTTCTTTTCGACATAGAAGTAATTTTTATGTATCCTTGGGCAGTAAATTTTAAAGAACTTGGAATGTTAGGTGTAATCGAGGTTTTTAGCTTTATAGCATTATTACTGGTTGGTTTTTATTATATGCTTTCGAAAAAAGCATTAAAGTGGGAAGAATAAAAAGTATAGACGAAAGTTTTAGAAGTAATTTCTAAAAATCAACTCTTAAATTATTTAAAATGAGCAAAGAAATTATTAAACGTACAAAGCTAGAAATCGCAAAAAGTCCGGAAGGCTTAGAAGGGCCTGGATTTTTCGCCTCTAAACTAGAAGATGTTATTGGCTTAGCAAGAGCTAATTCTTTATGGCCTTTGCCATTTGCTACTTCTTGTTGTGGTATTGAATTTATGGCTACCATGGCTTCTAATTATGACTTAGGTCGTTTTGGCGCAGAGCGTTTAAGTTTTTCGCCAAGACAAGCCGATTTATTAATGGTTATGGGAACCATTGCAAAAAAAATGGGCCCAACTTTAAGACAAGTTTACGATCAAATGGCAGAACCAAAATGGGTTTTATCAGTTGGTGCTTGCGCCAGCAGTGGTGGTATATTTGACACTTATAGTGTTTTGCAAGGTATTGATAGAATTATTCCTGTTGATGTGTATGTGCCAGGTTGTCCACCACGCCCTGAACAAATCATTGATGGTATTATTAAAATTCAGGAGTTAGCAAAAAACGAATCTTTTAGAAGACGTAATTCCGATGAGTACAAGCGTTTACTTAACAGTTATGGTTTAGAATAAAAATTTAAAAATGAACGAAGATTTATTTAAAAAAGTAAACGAAAGATTAAACGAAAAATTTCCTGATGCCATTGAGGTAGCAGAAATACCTTTCGATTTCCCATCATTTACAATTAAAAAAGAAAACATACACGAAGTGTTGGTTTATTTAAAGAACGACGAAGATTTAAATTTTCATTTTTTAACCGACCTTACTGGTTTTCAAACCGAAGATGAAAAACAGCTGGCTGTTATTTATCATTTGCATAACATGCAAAAAAACTACCGTGTTAGAATTAAAACTTATTTCGACATCAATAAACCAGAAATCCCAACAGCAACAGACATTTGGCCTGGAGCAAATTGGATGGAGCGCGAAACGTTTGATTTTTATGGTGTAAGATTTAAAGGTCATCCAAATTTAAAAAGAATACTAAATGTGGATGAAATGGATATTTTTCCAATGAGAAAAGAATATCCTTTAGAAGACCAATCTCGTGATGACAAGAGTGATAAAATGTTTGGACGATAATTATAATTTTTAATGTTTAGTTATGAGTGTTTAATAAAATATCCGATTAAAAACTAAGCACTAAAAACTAAGAACCGACTTTAAGATGAATAAAAAAGAAAATATTATTACGGAACCAGAAGATGCAATGGAGAAAGAATATTCCATTCTAAATCTTGGGCCAACACATCCTGCAACCCATGGAATTTTCCAAAATGTTTTAAAAATGGATGGCGAAATTATTCACGAGGCGGAGCCTACTGTTGGATATATTCACCGTGCATTTGAAAAGCTGGCAGAGCGCCGTCCTTACAACCAAATCACACCAATTACCGATCGTTTAAATTATTGCTCCTCGCCAATTAATAATTTAGGATGGCACATGACCGTTGAAAAATTAATTGGTTGTACTGTTCCAAAGCGTGTAGATTATATGCGTGTAATTATTATGGAATTAGCGCGCATTTCCGATCACTTAGTTTGTAATTCTGTTGTTGGTGTTGATACTGGAGCTATGACAGGTTTTTTATACATCTTTCAATGGCGCGAAAAAATTTATGATATCTATGAAGGAATTTGTGGTTCTCGTTTAACCACTAACATTGGACGAATTGGCGGTTTTGAACGTGAGTGGACAAAAGATGTATGGGATAAAATCCACAACTTTGTAAAAGAATATCCTAAAGCGTTAAAAGAATTTTCGAATTTGCTAGAGCGCAATAAAATTTTTATGGATCGCACCGTTAATTGCGGACCAATATCTGCAAAGATGGCTTTAGACTATAGTTTTACCGGACCAAACTTACGCGCCGCAGGTGTTGATTATGATGTAAGGGTTGCTACTCCATATTCTTCTTATCAAGATTTTGAGTTTATTATTCCTATTGGTACTTCTGGTGATACTTATGATCGTTTCATGGTTCGCCAAGAGGAAATGTGGCAGAGCTTAAAAATTATTGAGCAGGCAATTAAAAACATGCCAAAAGATCAACCAACGCATGCCAATATTCCTGAATTATTTTTACCACCTAAAGAGGAGGTGTATAATAATATGGAAGCATTAATCTATCACTTTAAAATTGTGATGGGAGAATCTGATGTTCCAAAAGGAGAGGTTTACCACTGTGTTGAAGGTGGAAATGGTGAGCTAGGTTTTTATTTAGTAAGTGATGGAGGAAGAACGCCATATCGTTTACATTTTAGAAGACCGTGTTTTATATACTACCAAGCTTATCCCGAAATGATAAAAGGAATTATGCTTTCTGATGCTATTATTACAATGAGTAGCATGAATGTAATTGCTGGAGAGTTAGACGCGTAAAGATTTAAGAATTTAGAATTAAGAAATAAGATGAGTTCACAAGTACACGGAACACAACATTTTGATAAAGCAAAGCGCGCTGAAATAAAGTTTAGCCCGGAGGCTATGCAAACAGTACAAACAATTATTTCGCATTATCCTGAAGCAAAAATTAAATCTGCATTGTTGCCAGTATTACATGTTGCACAAGCTGAGTTTGGCGGATGGTTAAGCCCCGAAGTAATGGATTACGTTGCTTCTGTTTTAAAAATTAAACCAATAGAGGTTTTTGAAGTTGCTTCATTTTATACCATGTATAATTTAAAGCCAATGGGCAAATGTGTTTTAGAGGTTTGTCAAACAAGTTCTTGTTGGCTAAATGGCGCAGAAGATATTGTAAAATATATCGAGAAAAAATTAAACATTAAAGTTGGCGAAACAACTACAGACGGAATGTTTTCGTTAAAAGTTGCTGAGTGTTTAGGTTCTTGTGGGACTGCTCCTATGCTACAATGCGGAGCCAGTTATCATGAAAACTTGACTTATGATAAAGTTGATAAAATTTTAGACGATTATAAAGCTGAAGGAAAATTAAAAAGTTATACTGATTTAGATTATAAAAACACACTATAAAAAAATCCAAACTCCTCTCCAATGGAGAGGGCGGGGGTGAGGCTTATGGGAAAAAAATTATTAATACATAACGATAAAGTAGCAAACATTCACACACTTGATGTTTATCGTGCACATGGTGGTTATGCTTCAGTTGAAAAAGCATTAAAAACAATGACGCCAGACCAAGTTACTGATGAGGTAAAAAAATCTGGTCTGCGTGGTCGTGGTGGCGCCGGATTTCCAACAGGAATGAAGTGGAGCTTTTTAGCAAAGCCAGAAGGTGTGCCGCGTTATTTAGTTTGTAATGCCGACGAATCTGAACCGGGAACTTTTAAGGATCGTTATTTAATGGAAGTTATTCCTCATGCTTTAATTGAAGGAATGATTACTTCTTCTTATGCATTAGGAGCAAACACCTCTTACATATACATTCGTGGAGAATATTTTTATGTAGCGCGTATTGTAGAAAAGGCACTAGCAGAAGCTTACGCTGCTGGTTGGTTAGGAAAAAACATTTTAGGAACAGATTTTTCTCACGATTGTTATGTACAAGTTGGTGGTGGCGCTTATATCTGTGGAGAAGAAACTGCTTTATTAGAATCATTAGAGGGGAAACGCGGTAACCCACGCATTAAACCGCCATTTCCTGCCGTTGCTGGATTATGGGGTTGCCCAACAGTAGTAAACAATGTTGAAACAATTGCGGCAGTTGTTCCTATCGTTAATGATGGAGGCGAGGCGTATGCAAAAATTGGAATTGGAAAATCAACCGGTACAAAATTAATTTCTGCTTCGGGACATATTAATAAACCCGGTGTTTACGAAATTGAATTAGGAATCCCAGTTGAAGAATTTATATATAGCGAAGAATATTGTGGCGGAATTCGCAATAGAAAAAAAATGAAAGCGGTTGTTGCCGGTGGTTCTTCGGTGCCAATTCTTCCTACAGAATTAATTTTAAAAACAGCTAAAGGCGAACCGCGGTTAATGACTTACGAAAGTTTGGCAGACGGAGGTTTTGCAACTGGTACCATGTTAGGTTCTGGTGGTTTTATTGTAATGGATGAAGATACAAGCATTGTTAAAAATCTATTTACATTTACGCGTTTTTATCATCATGAGTCTTGCGGACAATGCTCACCTTGCCGTGAAGGAACAGGTTGGATGGAAAAAATATTAAAGAAATTTTTAAATGGAACTGCCAACGAAAGTGATGTTGATTTGCTTTGGGATATTCAAAGTAAAATAGAAGGTAAAACAATTTGCCCACTTGGTGAAGCGGCAGCCTGGCCAGTTGCAGCAGCTATTCGCCATTTTAAGCAAGAATTTTTAGATGTGGCACGCAGCAAAAAGTTTGTTGACGTTAGTCATTATGATAGATTAAATAAAATTAATGCGTAGTTGAAGTTAGTTATACAAATATTTATTTTATTAATTTGTTTTAATTCTTTTTGCCAAGAGGATTTTAAAGATACTACTTGGTTCGATCTTGATTGGAAAGTGTCAGGTAAAACTAATGCTCAATTTTATAGGGTATATAAGAAGACAAAAAACGGTTTTTTAGTACATGATAAATATTTGAATAATCAAAGCCAAATGGTTGTTGAAGCCACAGCGATAAACCCAAAACTCATGAAAAATGGACATGGAATTTATTTCTATAGCAATGGTATTAAAGTTGAGCAAGGGAATTATAGTGATAATAATAAAATAGGTGATTGGGTAAAATATTTTAATGGTGGAAAAGACTCATCAATTACAAGATACAAAAGTGATGGAAGTTCTGAAGTGATTAGAAGGAGTTCTGAACAAGAGATTTATACAATAGTAGAGGTGCAAGCAGAATTTCCTGGAGGAATTTCTGAAATGATCAAGTTCATTCAAAACAATTTAAAGTATCCAGAAAACGCCAGAAAACTGCTTCTTGGAGGTAAGGCTTTTCTTAAGTTTGTAGTTAATGAAGATGGAAATATTAATAATACGGAAATAATTAAAGGAACTGGAAATAAAGAAATGGACGAAGAGGCAATTAGAGTCTTAAAGCTTATGCCAAAATGGAAGCCTGCTAGTATGAAAGGTGAAAATGTAAAATGTTATTTCAATCTTCCGTTGAGTTTTTCTCTTACCGAACCTTTTTATACCTATAACATATTTAATAAAAACGAACAGTATTTAAAGATTGCTAGTTTAATTTTTGAAGGAAAAGCTTCTGAAGCCTATTTTTTAGTTAAAGACGTTGATGATACTAAAGCTGATATAGACCTTTTATATGACAAAGCCATTTTATATTTTACATATACAGACAGAAAAAAATCATGCGAAATATTCGAAAAAATAAATCAACTAGCAGATAAAGGAAGTAGTATTTATAAAAACAGTGACAAATATTATAATCAATATTGTAATTAAATAATGAAAGTAACAATAGACGGAATAGAAATAGATGTACCAAAAGGGACTACTATTCTTCAGGCAGCACGAATGATTGGTCCGGAGGTAGCTCCACCTGCCATGTGCTATTATACTAAATTAAAAACCAGCGGTGGTTATTGCCGTACCTGTATAGTTAAAGTTACTCAAGGTAGCACTGCCAACCCAAACCCAATGCCTAAACCGGTTGCTTCTTGCAGAACAGAGGTTATGGATGGTATGGTTGTTGAAAACAATACTAGTCCAGAAATTATTGAAGCGCGTAAAGGCGTAGTAGAATTTTTATTAATTAATCATCCTTTAGATTGCCCAATTTGTGATCAAGCGGGCGAATGTAAATTACAAGATTTGGGTTTTCAAAATGGTTCTTCAAAAACGCGTTACGAATTTAAACGTCGCGAATTTGAAGAAATTGATATTGGCGATAAAATTAAATTACATATGACGCGCTGCATACTTTGCTATCGCTGTGTAAAAACCGCCGATCAAATTACGAACGATCGTGTGCATGGTGTTATTGCAAGAGGTGATGAGTCTGAAATTTCAACCTATATTGAAAATATTATTGATAATGATTTTTCTGGGAATGTAATTGATGTTTGTCCGGTTGGTGCATTAACCGATAAAACATTTCGCTTTAAACAACGTGTATGGTTTACAAAACCGGTAGATGCAAAAAGAGATTGTAAGACTTGTTGTGGTAAAACACGCGTTTGGTTAAAGGGTGAAGAAGTTGTTCGTGTTACCGCTCGTAAAGATCAGTGGGATGAGGTGGAAGAATTTATTTGTAACGCTTGTCGTTTCGACCACAAGAAAAAAAGTGATTGGGTTATTGAAGGACCATCTCCTATTCACAGAAACTCTGTTATTTCACAAAATCATTATGAGCATTTAAATGAATTAAAAGTGCAGATAATGAAACAACAAAAAGCATTAGGATTTATGCCAATTGATAAACAACCTTAATAAAAAAAGATAGTATGATTACTTTTTTAATTTATAAACTTATTCTGTGCGTTGTTGTATTTGCCATATCGTTGGGAATTGCAGCTTACTCAACATTATGGGAACGTAAACTTTCTGCTTTGCTGCAAGACCGTGTTGGTCCGGATAGAGCAGGTCCGTTTGGATTATTGCAACCGTTAGCAGATGGTGGCAAAATGTTTTTTAAGGAAGAAATAATTCCAAACGTTTCAAATCGTTTTTTATTTATTCTTGGTCCAAGTTTAGTAATGCTAACTGCTTTAATGACTGGCGCCGTTATTCCATGGGCAAAAGATGTATATATTGGAGGAGCATTATATAGTATGCAAATTACCGATATTAATATTGGCGTTTTGTATTTGTTTGGTGTGGTATCTATGGGCGTTTATGGTATTATGATTGGGGGTTGGGCCTCTAATAATAAGTATGCTTTATTAGGAGCAATTCGTGCCTCAAGTCAAATGATTAGTTATGAAATAGCAATGGGTATTGCTGTTATCGCTTTAATTATTACATCTGGTGGAACCTTAAGTTTACGCGAAATTGTAGAAACACAAGATGCGGGTTTTGCAAATATTGTTTGGCAACCTTTAGGTTTTATAATATTTTTTGTTTGCGCTTTAGCAGAAACTAATCGTGCGCCATTTGATTTACCTGAATGTGAAGCTGAATTAGTTGGAGGTTATCATACAGAATATTCTTCCATGAAATTAGGTTTGTTTTTATTTGCCGAATACATTAACATGTTTATTTCGTCAGCCATAATGAGTGCGTTTTATTTTGGTGGATATAATTTTCCTTTCTCACACGAATTGTACGATGCAATGGGATTACAAGATGGTTCTAAATGGATTGCCTTAATTGGCTTCTTAGCCTTCTTTACAAAAATTGTAATTTTCATTTCTGTATTTATGTGGATTCGTTGGACTTTACCACGTTTCCGTTACGATCAATTAATGAAATTAGGATGGAAAGTTTTATTACCACTTTCACTTTTAAATTTAGCAATAACAGTAGTAGTTGAATTTTTTAGAGGAAATATTAGTTTTTAAGACATTGAAAAAAGGAGTTAAAATAGTAATGGGAATAATTGAAAGTGCAGAAATATATGCACTCGTTATTATTGCTGTTGTATCATTATTTAAATAAAAAGAAATGCAATTAACTAACAGAAGCAAAGTAGTATCAAATAAAGTGCAAACCGCAATGGAGCAACTTTATTTGCCTGGTATTATAAAGGGGATGTTAATTACCGGAAGCCATTTGTTTAAACGCAGGGTGACGGTAAAATATCCGGAAGAAACTAGACCAAGAGCTGCTGTTTATAGAGGCTGGCATGTATTAAAACGAGATGAAAATGGTGCTGAAAGATGCACCTCATGTGGCTTATGCGCGGTTGCTTGTCCTGCCGAGGCAATAACAATGGAGAGTGCGGAAAGGAAAAAAGGAGAAGAGAGTTTGTATAGAGAAGAGAAGTATGCGAAAACCTACGAAATAAATATGTTGCGTTGTATTTTTTGCGGCTTATGTGAAGAGGCCTGCCCTAAAGAAGCCATATTTTTAACTGACAGATTAGTTGATACTGAATACGAAAGAGAAGATTTTATTTACGGTAAAAGTAAGTTAACAGAAAAAATAGATAAACGTATTGATGTGTCAAAGCGTCAAACATTAGAGGTTGCAGAATTTAAAAAATTGCCGGGATTAAAACACAATACCTTATGGGAGGGTAAAAGTTTGAAAAAAGGAAAACATTAGAAGTAAGAATTAAAAATAAATGAAATCTGATTTTGGGTTTAGACTGAAAAATCTTAAATCTTAAATCTTAAATCAAAATTATAATATGTTAGGATACACAATTACACAATGGCTTTTCGGAATACTTTCATTCCTTTCCATCATGTTTGCTTTAATGGTAGTGTTTAGTCGCAACCCGGTTAATAGCATTTTATATTTGGTGCTTACATTTTTTTGTATCGCGGGTCTTTACTTATTATTAAACGCACAATTTTTAGCTGTAGTTCACATTGTAGTTTATTCAGGAGCTATTATGGTGCTTTTTTTATTCGTTATTATGTTAATGAATTTAAATCAAGACAACGAACCTCAGCGCGCTACGCTAAATAAAATTATAGCTGGTGTTTCAGGAGGAATGTTATTGGTTGTGTTAGTGGGTTCACTAAAAGGTGGCGAACAATTAGGATTACAATCTTACGGCTCTTCTCAGATTGGTCTTGTAAAAAATCTTGGTAAAGTGTTGTTTAGCGAATTTTTATTTCCATTCGAGATTGCTAGTATTTTATTATTGGCAGCTTTAGTGGGATCGATTATGATCGGTAAGAAGGAGATTAAGTAAAAAGATAAAAAAATATTTACAATTTAAAGAATTGACGATTTACAATTAGAAGAATGGGGATAACACCTGAAATATTGAAAAAAAGAACATTTGATTTTGCCTTAAACGCATTAAAAACTATTGATGTGTTAAAAAAGACAACAGCAAACGAAGTTATGGGTCGCCAATTAATTAGGTCTTCTACTTCTGTTGGCGCAAATTACAGGGCTGCTTGCAAAGCTAAATCAACAGCGGATTTTATCAACAAATTAAAAATTGTGGAAGAAGAGTCTGACGAATCTGTTTATTGGTTAGAATTAGTCAAATCTCACAATAAAATAAATGATTCAAATTATGAAACATTATTAAAAGAATCTAAGGAGCTAGAAAGAATATTTTCAGCTTCGGCGATAACCGCAAAAAATAATAAAGTTAAACAACAAACGCAATCATAAAATTGTAAATCAAAAAATTGTAAATCAAAGGATATGATAAACGGAATTTCAATAAATTATTATTTGCTACTAAGCACAGTGTTGTTTATAATTGGCGCTGTTGGTGTTATGGCACGTCGTAACTCAATAATTATTTTTATGTGCATCGAATTAATGCTTAACGCTGTTAATTTATTGCTAGTCGCATTTAGCACTCTGCATGGTGATGCAAGCGGACAAGTATTTGTGTTTTTTGTTATGGCCGTTGCTGCCGCTGAGGTGGCTGTTGGTTTGGCTATTTTGAGTATGATATACAGAAATGTAAAAAGTATTGATACGGACATATTAAGTAATTTAAAAAATTAGTTTTTGTTATATGATTAAGTTAATTGGTTTAGTTCCATTATTTCCTTTAATAGGGTTTTTAATAAATGGATTCTTTGGTAAAAAAATTAGCAAAAGCTTAAGTGGCGTTATTGCTTCGGTAAGTATTTTAGCTTCTTTTATTTTATCTATTTTAATTTTTGTTGAATTAAATGGCTCAACAAATAAATCACACATTGTAAATTTATTTTCTTGGATAAATTCAGGTACACTTCAAATTCCTTTCGAGTTTTTAGTTGACCCGCTTTCTTCTTTGTTTTTATTAATCATTACAGGTATAGGATTTTTAATTCATGTTTACTCTATTGGCTATATGTCTCACGATGCGGGATTTGCGCGTTTCTTTACTTACTTAAATTTATTTGTGTTTTTTATGTTGTTGTTAGTTTTAGGAAACAACTACTTGATTATGTTTGTTGGTTGGGAAGGTGTTGGTTTATGTTCTTATTTATTAATTGGATTTTGGTTTAAAAATAATGCGTATAACGATGCTGCTCGCAAGGCATTTGTGATGAATAGAATAGGTGACCTTGGATTTTTATTAGGCATCATTTTAATTTTTGTAACCTTTGGAAGTATTTCTTATAACGAAGTTTTCTTAAAAGCAGGAACTGTTTCAACAGGTGTAATTACCACAATTGCTTTATTATTATTTGTTGGAGCAATGGGTAAGTCTGCTCAAATTCCTTTATACACTTGGTTACCTGATGCAATGGCTGGTCCAACTCCAGTTTCTGCATTAATACACGCAGCAACAATGGTAACGGCTGGTATTTATATGATTGTTCGTTCAAATATATTTTATTCTATTAGTGAAGTTGCAAGTGAAACTGTTGCAATTGTTGGTGTTCTAACAGCCTTGTTCGCGGCAACAATCGGGTTGTTTCAAAATGATATTAAAAAGATTTTAGCTTATTCAACTGTTTCTCAATTAGGATTTATGTTTTTAGCATTGGGCGTTGGGGCATATAGCTCTGCGGTTTTTCACGTTACAACACATGCTTTTTTTAAAGCATTATTATTTTTAGGTGCGGGTTCGGTAATTCATGCCATGGGTGGCGAACAAGATATTCGTAAAATGGGAGGATTAAGTGGTAAAATAAAAATCACCTTTGTTACTATGTTATTAGGCACTGTTGCAATAAGCGGCTTACCTCCTTTTAGTGGTTTCTTTAGTAAGGATGAAATTTTAGCGCATGCATATGAGCACAATCCTGTTCTTTGGATGTTTGGCTCAATTGCTTCTATGCTAACTGCATTTTATATGTTCCGTTTATTATTCCTTACTTTTTTTGGTAAGTTTAGAGGAACTCACGAACAAGAGCATCATTTACATGAATCTCCAAGCTCAATGACTTTTCCTTTAATTGTTTTAGCAATATTATCTGTAGCTGGTGGTTTATTAGGATTGCCTGAGTTCTGGCATTTACCAAATTGGATGAGTAACAATTTAGAAAGTGTAATTATTAGAAAAAGCCCGAGCACACTACATCACGAAACAGAGTGGATGTTAATGGGAATTGCTGTTTTAGCAGCTTTAGCCACAATTTATTTTGCTTATATAGTATACAGACAAAAGAAAACCTTGCCAATTAAAGAAGGCGATAAAATGCCGGGCTTACAAACCGTTATTTACAATAAGTATTATGTTGATGAAATTTATGATGCGTTAATTCGAAAGCCGTTAGATGTTTTGTCTGTTGTATTTCATAAGTTTTTTGATATTCAAATTATTGATGGTTTAGTGAATGGCGTTGGAGGCTTTGTTAAGTCCTTAGGTTCTGCTATTAGATTATTACAAAACGGAAACATTGGTTTTTACATTACTAGCATGGTAATAGGTATTGTGTTTATTATTTTACTAACCTTTTTAATTTAATAGAATTTAGAAATTTATGTTAACAGCTTTATTAATTTTATTTCCACTGCTTGCAGGTCTTTTAGTTTTCTTCGTAAAAGGAAATGCTGCTCGTAATTTGGCGCTTGGACTTTCAATCATTGAATTTGGGCTCGCGCTAGGCGCTTTCTTTATGTTTAAGCACAATCCGGATTCTTGCTTGTTGAGCTTCGATCATGCTTGGGTACAATCTCTTGGAATACATTTCTCGGTTGGTATAGATGGCATGGCTTTATTAATGATTCTTTTAACTACATTTTTAGTACCATTAATTATTTTGTCATCTTTTAAAAACGACTATAGTAATTCTAATAATTTTTACGGCTTAATTTTATTAATGCAAATGGCTTTAGTAGGAGTTTTTACTGCTAACGATGGCTTTTTGTTTTATGTGTTTTGGGAATTAGCATTAATACCAATTTATTTTATTTGCCTGTTGTGGGGTGGAGAAAATCGCGGACAAATTACCTTTAAGTTTTTTGTTTATACATTATTAGGCTCGTTGTTTATGTTGGTTGGTTTAATTTATTTATATAACCATACAAATGTTGACGGAATTAAATCCTGGAATGTACAAGCTTTATATGAAGCCGGAAGAGCATTAACTGAAACACAACAAAGCGCTGTTTTTTGGATGATATTTATAGCCTTTGCTATTAAGATGCCAATTTTTCCTTTGCATACTTGGCAACCTGATACTTATGTAACAGCTCCAACACAAGGCACCATGCTGCTTTCGGGGATCATGCTAAAAATGGGAACCTTTGGAGTAATTAAATGGTTGCTTCCGGTAGTTCCATTAGGTCTAGAAAAATGGGGTGGAATAGCGATTGCACTTTCTGTTATAGGAATTGTTTACGCATCTATAATTGCCTTAAGCCAAAAAGATTTTAAACGTTTAATCGCTTATTCATCTATTGCTCACGTTGGATTAATTAGTGCCGGAATCCTTTCTGCTAACCAGCAAGGTTTGCAAGGCGCTATTATGCAAATGTTAGCGCATGGTGTAAATGTGGTTGGTTTATTTTTTATTGCAGATATTTTATTCCGTCATACTGGAACCCGTGAGATGGATAAGCTTGGTGGTATTCGTGGTATGAATGGAAATTTTGCAGTGTTATTTTTAATTATTTTATTAGGTTCAGTTGCTCTACCCTTAACAAATGGTTTTGTTGGCGAGTTTTTATTAATCAACGGCGTTTATCAATTTAGCGCTACAATGGCTGCTATTGCCGGATTAACTGTAATTCTTGGCGCGGTATACATGTTGCGTGCATACCAAAAAATTATGTTGGGCGAGCGTAAAGATTCTAATGTTGCGTTTGGCTCTTTAGCAGGAACAGATAAAATTGTGTTAGGCGTAATTTGCATAGTTGTTATTGCTTTTGGTTTTTATCCAAAACCATTAAACGATATTGCAGAAGAAGCTGTTAAAACGATAATGTTAAACTTAAAGTAAATGGATTTACAATTTAAAAAATTTACAATTTACAATTGCCCCAATTGTAAATTGTAAATCAAAAAATTGGCAATCAATAAAATGTAAATAAATTGTATGAAAGGATTATTAATTATAAGCGGACTAGGAATTTTAGCAATGCTTGCCGAAATTTTCAAGTTTAAGAAATTATTGTTTCCAATGGTTTTACTTGGAGTTGTTGCGGCTTACGCTTTCAATTTTATGGAGTGGAAAACCGGAATGAGTATTCCGTATTTTGACAACATGATTGGTTTTGACAAACTAGGTTTAGCTTTTTCGGGTATTATTCTTGCAACCGCATTTTTATGGTTTATTTTAGCTAATGATTATTTTGAGGAAGAAACAAATTTGGTTGACCATTTTGCTTTAGTATTATTTGCATTGGTTGGCGCTTTAATGTTAACCTCTTTTAAAAACATGACCACCTTATTTTTAGGTGTTGAGATAATGAGTATTCCCTTATATGTTCTTGCAGCAAGTAAAAAGAATGATATTAAAAGTAACGAAGCAGGTTTTAAATATTTAATAATGGGCTCTTTTGCAAGTGGCTTTTTATTATTTGGTATTGCATTAATATACGGCGCAACCGGAAGTTTTGATTTAATGCAAATTCGCGCTTTTGTTTCAGAAAATTCTACAACATTACCAATGTTCTTTTATGTGGGCGTTGTATTTATGTTAATAGCCATGTTATTTAAGGTTTCTGCTGCACCATTTCACTTTTGGGCGCCAGATGTATACCAAGGCTCTCCAACGTTAATCACGGCCTTAATGAGCACCGTTGTTAAGACCGCTGCCTTTGCCGCGTTTATGCGATTGTTTATGGTTTGTTTTGCAGATGTAAGTGCTGTATGGACAGGAATTTTAGCGGGCGTTGTTGCTTTATCTTTAGTCGTAGCAAACTTTTCTGCAGCAATGCAAAACAATGTCAAGCGAATGTTAGCTTATTCAAGTATTAGTCATGGTGCATTTATGTTAATGGTGGTTTTAGCAAATGTTAGAAGTAACTTATCTGTTAATGCTTTAATTTATTATTCATTGGCATATTCATTGGGCAGCATTGCAGCATTTGGAATTTTATATAATGTTACCAGAAAAGGAAACGAAAACATTGATGCCTTTAACGGCCTAGCAAAACGTAATCCGAGTTTAGCATTGTGTATGGCTATTGCTATGTTATCGTTAGCGGGTATTCCAATTACATCGGGATTTTTTGCTAAGTATTTTGTATTTACTGCCATGATAGGAACTCAATACAAGTGGTTATTAATTGTAGCAGTATTAACTTCTGCCGTTGGTGTATATTATTATTTAAGAGTAATAATTGCCATGTACTTTAAAAAGCAAGATACACACGAGCCATTGCCTATAGAAAAATCTAACGTATTAGTTATTGTTTTAACTACCGCTGCAACTATTGCTATTGGTATTGTGCCGGGCATTGTTGCAGAGATGTTTAGTTTTTAAAAAGTATTTATTTAGAAATATCTTTACTCCAGTAATTGAAGTTTAGCATTTTCAATATTTTTTAAAGCCTCCTGAACAAATCTTTAATATAATCCATAGTGGCAATTTCTTTGTAGTTGTCGCCAAAAGCATGGTTCCACATAAAAGGTAAATTGTAACTAACGGTTGCCATCTTGTCTAATGTATCTTCGTCCCACTGTTTACTTAATCCTTGCGGTAAATCAATATTATGTTTTTTAATCATTTGAGAAAACTCTGCGTGACCTTTTGGATAAATGTCTGCAAGATGTTGAAAGATGACACAGTTAGCAAAACAATGGCGTGTACCGTGTATTTTAGAAAGACCATAACTTAAAGCATGGCAAACGCCAACTTCGCTATAAGTTAAACTTAGGCCGCCCATTAAAGAGGCCACCATTAATTTATCATTATTCTCGGGAGTTTGTCCTGCACCATCATTTAAATAAATTTCTCTGCATAAACTTAATGCTTGGTCGCCATAGGCTAAACTAAAAGCATTGTTGCGAATGCCACTGTGTGATTCTATGCAGTGGATGTAAGTATCCATGCCTGTGTAAAACCACCAATCGGTTGGCACGCTTGCAATTAATTCTGGGTCTAATATTACCTGGTTAAAAACTGTCCAATCACATTTAAGCCCTAATTTTTTTTCAGGGCCTGTAAGTACTGCTGTCATTGATACTTCGGCACCTGTACCACTAATAGTTGGCACACCTATATGATAAACACTTGGCTTTTTAATTAAGTTTAATCCTTGATAAAGAGTAGAAGAACCCTCGTTGGTTAACATTAACGATAATGCTTTTGCAATATCCATAATGCTTCCGCCGCCAATACCAATTACGCCACTTGGCAATCCTTTTTGAGCAAGAATTTCATCGCGTAATGTGTCAATTAATTCCGTTGTTGGTTCGTAAGGATCAACATCAATAAAATAAACTAAATCTTCGGCTTTGTTTTGAAGTTTTGTACTTAAAGGTTTTCCGTTAAAATAATTATCTACAATAAAAACAAAATAATTTTTGTTTTCTTTTCTAATAGGTTCAATGGTTTCGGTTAGTTGCGAAAAAGAACCTCTTCCATAAGTAACTTTATCAATATTTTTAAAATTTTTGTGTAGCATAGTTTATGTTTTTAGCCACTAATTGCACGAATTTTCACTAAGCGATAATTAATTTTGCGCGGCTATTTTTTTCATTAATCAATATTTATTTTTTCTGCCACTAATTATACTAATTTTCACTAAGTGGTAATTAATTTTGTGCGGTTTGTTTTGTTGTTAATTAGTGTAATCTGTGGCTATTTTTTTTAAGTATAGTTTAGTGTTAATTAGTGTAATTTGTGGCTTTTTTTTAAGTATAGTTTAGTGAAAATTCGTGCAATTAGTGGCTAATTTTAAATTTAGTTTAGTGCAATTTGTGGCTTATTTTATTCGTGGCTTATTTTGAATTAAATAATTTTTCTACCATTTCCCAGTTTACAATATTCCACCAATTAGCAATGTAATCTGCACGTTTGTTTTGGTGTTTTAAATAATAGGCATGTTCCCAAATATCTAATGCAAGAATCGGTTTTTTTTGTGGTGCAAAAAGATCTTCATTCTCTTGTTGTACTTTCATTAAAGGATTGTCTTGATTAGGAGTAGTAATAATTTTTAATTTTCCATCTTGAACAACTAACCAGCACCAACCACTACCAAAAATTTTGCCGGCTTTTTCAGAAAAATCTTTTTTAAAATCATCAAAGGATTTAAATTCTTTTTTAATTGCTTCTGCAATTTTTCCAGTTGGTAAATTTGCTTCACCTTTAGGATTTGGTTTTAATAATGTCCAAAATAATGTGTGATTAAAATGTCCGCCTAAATTATTTCGCACAGCAGGCGAGGTAAACTTATCTACATGTGTGCATTTAATTTCGTCTGAACTTAAGTAATCAATATTTGTAGAAACAATTTTATTTAAATTATTTACATATCCTTGATGGTGTTTTGAATAATGAATTTCCATTGTTTGAGCATCTATATATGGCTCTAAAGCATTGTAAGAATATGGCAAAGGCAAAAGCGTAAACTTGTCTTTTTCTTCAAGATTCGCACTAATCGACTCTAGTTGATTAATTTTATTTTCACCAACGAGTCCTTTTGCTATGCCAGCCAAGCCAAGCAATGCCCCCTTTTTTAAAAAGTCTCTTCTGTTATCGCCCATTTAAAATTGAATTAATAGTTGATTTTTTTCTACAGCAATTCCTTTATTTATCGCTATTTTTTTTATTGTCCCATCACATGGACTTTTTAAAATGTTTTCCATTTTCATGGCCTCCAAAATAATTAATGCATCACCTTTTTTTACTTCTTCTCCTTCAGCTACAAGAATGTTTAATACCATACCTGGCATGGGAGCTTTAATGTCATTAACTTTTTTTATTGCCAAGTTATCTAAGCCTAATGAATGAAGTAGCTCATCGTACTTGTCTTTTAATTGAAGGTTAAATTTTACAGAATTTATTTTAACTACTAAAGTTTTTTCTTCAACATTTAATTTTATAACATCAATGTTATAAGACTTATTGTTCAATAAAAAATGGAATTGATAAGGATTAATTTTTTCGAAGTTCCCTTTAATTATAGCGTCATTTAATGTCCCTTCAAACTCATTATTTGCGACGTTTAAATCCGTCTTAAGCGTTTGACCTCCGTTTATTGTTATTGAATACATACTACAAATTTAAAATATTAAAATAAAAAAACCCTTTTCGGCATTAGAAAAGGGTTTTTGAAATTTTTTATTAGGATATTATTTTTTGACAAACTCACCCATTTTGTTGTCGTAGTTAAGAAAATAAGCTCCTTTTGGTAAATTGCTTACATCTAACTTACTTCCAAATCCTTTTTTAACAATGTTACCATATTGATCATAAATTTCATACATGGTTTCAATTTGTTTATCTGATTTTCCTTTTTGGAAAAAAGTAATGTCTTTACTTGCTTTAATTGGTGCGTAATCAATTTCAGGAACTTCGCTTGCGTATGCAACTGGTTTGCTTAAACGAGGCTGACCACTATAATCTGTTTGACGAACACGAACTTGGTTGTTGCCACTGTGGGGCACAACTTTAAAAGAATAATCATTGCTTGTTGGTGTGCCCATACCATCTACTTCCCCAACTTTTACCCATTTGTTCCAACGAAATTGTTCAACTGCAAATGCTAATTTCCCTGTTTCTGATTTTGTTGTCCACTTAATATTACCGTCTTTATCAGCTGTCATAGCAATAACTTCGTAAGTGCTTTTTGGTTTTAAAACTTCAGGATTTAATACTTTTGGCTTGCAATCTTCTTTGTGATAAATTTTTATTTCTACTTTGTCTCCAATGTTTAAGCTATGAGGCTTCATATCAATTTCAAAAGCGCTTGATTGAGTTTCGTCGGTTGTAATGTTTCCATTAACTTTTACCTCTGTTACACAAAAACCAACACCACCACTACCAAATGGATTTTGAACATAAAGGTTCTTTCCTTGGTAATTACCTTCTAAAATTATTACGCCGCCTTGAGCACTTACAAAGTTTATGCTTGTAAAACAGAAAAGTAAATAAAGTATAAATTTTTTCATCGACAAAAGTTCAATTCTTAACGTTGCAATATTATAATCAATTTTTTGAATTACAAAATATATTTTTAGGAAAATTACACTTTATTTACTTTTTATCTAAACTAATTTAATTAAATTTGTTAATTAAAGCAATTAATTATGAGGATTTCCCTATTTACGCCAATTTTATTGACGCTTGTATTATTTTTAGAATCGTGTAAGAGTGGTGGTTCTGGCTCTAATTCAGATGATTTTGCCGGTGGAGAGAAGGTTGTTAGGATTGCTGAAGTAATAATACCAGTTAGCATCTTTCCTCATAGAATAACAAATGTTGTTGAAGGGCTTATCGCTTCCCAGATTCATGAAGGATTAGTGAGAATTAACCCCGTAGACCTCTCTATAGTACCAGGATTGGCCGAAAAATGGGAAATAAACCCGGACGGAAAAACAATAACATTTCATTTACGAAAAGGACTTAAATTTCAAAATAAAGATGGTGTTGAAGGAAATATTACGTCTAAAGACGTAAAGTTTACTTTTGAACTCTTATGCACAGACAGACCCGGAAATGTACAATTTGAAACCGTTTGTAAAGATAGGATTGTGGGGGCAAACGAGTATTTTCAAGCCAATATTAAAGGGCAAAAGGCTCAGTTAAAAGGACTTAAGATAATCGACGAACTCACTTTTTCAATTGAACTATTAAATTCGCCTAACATTTTTTTGGAGATTCTTGCTAATCCTGTAGCTTCGATTATTAGCGAACAAGGCTACAAGCTTAAGAAAGAGGATACAAAGGTAGGTGCTGGTCCTTTTGTGTTAGATGAAAAATCATCAACCAAAACTCACTTCGCATTATATAAAAACGTTAATTATTATGGAAAAGATAAAGCTGGCAAGTCTTTACCCTACATTGATTCCGTTATTATTGATATCGTTTCTTCAACAGAGGTTGCCCTACAAAGATTTCAACATGGTAATATTGATTTTATCGGGTCTGTTCCAAGCAATCAGCTTAGGCAAGTTGTTGAGGAGAATATTAAATCATTTAAAGGCAACCCTGCATTGTTTATATTAGACCAACGCCCCGAAATGGGGACTTCATATTACGTTTTTAATGTAAATCATCCTCCATTCAACAATATTAAACTTAGGCAAGCAATAAATTATGGTATTGATAGAGCTAAAATAATAGACAGAGTATTAAACGGACAAGCTTATGGGCCCGCAATAAATGGAATTGTTCCGCCAACCTTTGATTTTTATAAATCCTATTCTATAAAAGGCTACGATTTAGATATTGAAAAGGCAAAAAAATTATTAGCAGAGGCTGGATACCCTAATGGTAAAGGTTTAGCAGAAATTCAATTAATTGTAAATTCGGGGAACTCAAGAAATAATACAGTTGCTGGCGAAATCCAAAAACAACTAAAAAACAACTTAAATATTAACATTACATTCGAGTCGCTTCCTAATCCTGAAAAATTTGCGCTTCAGTTAAAGGGTAAAGGCGATATTTTTAGAGATGGATGGGTAGCCGACTATCCTAGCCCAGAATCATTTTTATCAATATTTTATGGTGAGCCTGTTACAAATGACACAACTAGAATGTCATATCCAAACACAATTAAATATAAAAATAGCGAGTACGATAAATACTATAAGAAGGGGCGTGACGCTTTGAATAGAGATACAGCAGCCATTTATTTTTTAAAAGCTGAACAAATATTAATGAACGATGCTCCTTTAATACCATTGTGGTATGAAAGTAATTGCAGATTAATTAAAACTCGTTTAAAAAACTTTCATGTTAACCCAATTAGATATTTTGATTTCACCCAAGTAATTATTGAAGACAAAAAGGTTGAAGAGAAAAAATAAAACTATAGCCTTTCATGAAATTTAGAACTATTACCAAGTGCTTAATTTTTTTTCTGGTTACATCGTTTTCCCTAAATGCACAATATACCATTCACGGAAAAGTTTTTGCTGCCGATAATAAAGAAGCATTACCTTTCGTACCCGTATTAATTAAAGGAACAACTTCTGGTGCACAAGCAGATTTTGATGGTGTTTTTGTTATTAAGGCATCAAAACTTACCGACTCCATAATTGCTTCCTACGTTGGCTATAAGAGGATGGCTCGACCAATAAATAAAAACTTAACGGACCAAGAAATTAATTTTCCATTAGAAAGTATAGGCGGCGTTGCCTTGGATGAAGTGGTTATTAAAGCGGGAGATAATCCCGCTCACCGAATTATTAGAAATTGCGTCAAAGAAAAAATTGTAAACGATAGAAATAATTTAGCGGCTTATGAATATGAAACCTATAATAAAATAGAGTTTGATTTAAATCGTATTCCAAAAGAAATGCGAGAGAAAAAATTATTAAAACCCATTAGCTTTATTTTTGACAACGTAGACAGTAGTTTTAGTGGCGAAAAAGCTTCGCTACCTTTTTTTATAATCGAAAACTTATCTCAATTCTATTATAAGAAAAACCCAACCCGAAAAAAAGAAGTGGTTATTGCAAGTAAAATAACAGGTATCGAAAACGCTAGTGTATCACAAGTTTTGGGAGATATGTATCAAAACATTAATATTTATGACAATAATATTTTAGTGTTTAATAAACAATTGCCGAGTCCTGTTAGTGAGAATGGTTTGTTTTATTACAAATATTATATTGTAGACAGTGCATTTGAAAACAACCAATACATTTACCATTTGCGCTTTAAACCAAAGCGCGTACAAGAATTAAGTTTTACAGGCAATATTTGGATAGCGGACACTACCTGGGGCGTTAAACGCTTAGAAATGAGTTTGCCAAAAGACGCAAACATTAATTTTATTAATAGCGTAAATGTTGTTCAAGAGTTTTCTTATACCGATAGTGTTTGGATGTTAAGTAAAGATCGCTTGGTAATTGATTTTGCGCCAACAAAAAAAGCAATTGGTTTTTATGGACGGAAAACAACATCCTATAAAAAAATAAAATTAAATAAACCAAAAGACGATAAGTTCTATGAATTCGCAGATAAAATTGTTGTTGAAGAAGGCGCTACAAAAAAATCTGATGAGTTTTGGGCAGAGAACCGACACGATAGTTTAACTCAGCGCGAATTAAAAATATTTAAAATGATTGATACAATTCAATCTTTACCTATTTATAAAACGTGGGTAGATGTTTTTTATTTGTTAGTGGCAGGATATAAAAAAGTAAATAATTTTGAAATAGGTCCCTACTCAAATTTAGTTTCATATAATAGAGTGGAGGGGTTACGCCTTAGATTTGGCGGACGCACCAGCGAGTTGTTTAGCAAATGGTATGAGTTAAATGGTTTTGTTGCTTATGGTTTGTTAGATGAAAAATGGAAGTATGCAATTGGTTTTAAAAGTTTTATTACAAAAAAACCCGTCCGGCAAATTGTAGGCGCCAATTATAAAAGCGATTACGAAATATTGGGGCAAAGTACAAACGGCTTTTCGCAGGATAATGTTTTAGCTTCATTTTTTAGAACTAATCCGCTAACCAATTTAACCAGAGTTGATCATGCCGAAGGTTATTATGAAAGAGAATGGTTTCAAGGATTAATAACAAGAGCTACAATTGTTGGAAGAAAATTTACACCACTAGGATCAAACCAGTATTTATATGCTAAAAGCGACGGAGCGATAGGCGAGAGAGAGTATATTAATAACACCGAGGCGCGCATAAATGTTAGGTTTGGATGGAAAGAAAAATTTGTTGGCGAAGGATTTTCGCGTTTGTCAATAGGCACTAGATACCCTATAGTACAGTTAAACTATGCAAAGTCATTGCAAAATGCCTTTAAAGGAGAATATGATTATCACAAACTCGTTATTAATGTAAGCGATAGAATTCGAATAACACCAATTTTAGGATACACCGATTATTCTATCGAAGCCGGAAAAATTTGGGGGGCAGTACCTTATCCAATCATGCAATTACATGGTGGAAACGAAACTTATTTATATGATTATTTAGCGTTTAATATGATGAAATATTATGAGTTTGTGAGCGATGAATTTGTTACCGTTGCACTCTACCATCACTTCGAAGGTTTGTTTTTAAATAAGGTACCTTTATTAAGAAAATTAAAATGGCGTGAAGTAGCAACTATAAAAAGTGTTTGGGGCACAGTAAATAATCAAAATAGAAAAACTTTACTTTTTCCGTCAACGCTTTCTTCATTAGATAAGGGACCTTACACAGAAGCAAGCTTAGGAATAGAAAATATTTTTAAAGTATTTAGGATTGATGCATTTTGGAGATTGAATTATCAATTACCTAGAGCAATAGACAATTTTGGATTTAAATTTGGATTCCAATTAGCATTATAAACATGATTTTACGAAGCGAGAATTTAGTAAAGAAATATAAAAACAGAACTGTTGCTAATAACGTTTCGGTAGAAGTTAAGCAAGGCGAAATTGTTGGTTTGCTTGGGCCTAATGGCGCAGGTAAAACAACCTCTTTTTATATGATTGTTGGCATGGTAAAACCAAATAGCGGCAAAATATTTTTAGATGATTTAGATATCACAAAAGAACCAATGTATCGCAGGGCTCAATTAGGTATTGGGTATTTACCTCAGGAAGCTTCTGTATTTAGAAAATTAAGCATCGAAGATAATTTGCGAGCAGTTTTGGAAATGACAAAACTCACCAAAAAAGAACAAGAGTTAAAAGTTGAAAGTTTGTTAGATGAATTTGGTTTACAGCATGTAAGAAAAAATCTTGGCGATCAATTAAGTGGAGGCGAGCGCCGAAGAACTGAAATTGCGAGAGCACTTGCAACTGACCCAAAATTTATTTTGCTCGACGAACCATTTGCTGGTGTTGATCCTATTGCAGTGGAAGATATTCAAAGTGTTGTGCGAAAATTAAAAGAAAAAAATATTGGCATTTTAATTACCGACCATAATGTGCATGAAACATTAAACATTACTGATAGGTCATACTTGTTGTACTCTGGAAGTGTTATCAAAAGCGGTAGCGCCGAAGAGTTAGCAAACGATGAGCAGGTTCGCAGAGTGTATCTTGGTCAAAATTTCGAATTAAGAAAAAATAGTTAATGAAACTTATTTTTGCCTCTGCAAATAAAAATAAAATTAAAGAAATTAAAGCCTTATTGCCTGAGCATTTTAATTTATTAGGGTTAGAAGACATTGGTATTTACGAAGAGATTCCCGAACCTGGAACTACAATCAAAGAAAATTCTTTCTTAAAAGCAAAATACGTTTTAGATTTTTTAAAACAAGCAAATGAGGATTGCGCCGTATTTTCAGACGATAGCGGATTGGAAGTAGACGTTTTAAATAATGCCCCTGGAGTTTATAGCGCTAGATACGCTGGAGCGTCAAAAAATGATGCAAACAACAACAAAAAATTATTAGAAGATTTAAAATTAATTACAAACCGTAAAGCAAGATTTGTAACTGTAATTACCTTAATCATTAACGGCGAAGTTCATTATTTTGAAGGAGAAATAAAAGGAACTATTTCTTTTGAAGGCAGAGGCACTAACGGCTTTGGCTATGACCCATTATTTATTCCACAAGGATATCGCAGTACCTTCGCAGAATTAGGGGCAGAGGTAAAAAATTCGATAAGCCATAGGGCATTAGCGATAAAACAGCTAATAAATTTCTTAGCTCCGCAGAATTTTTAATTCTGAGAATGGTCACTTCGCTATTGCATTACTTTTACTGATTCTTACCGCATTGTCACTCTGAGCGGAGTCGAAGAGCATGCGCACCCGTTCCTCGGGATGAAAATGTTAAAACATAAGCCTCAACCATTGTATGAGATTGCTTCCTTCGTCGCAATGACGAGCAAACGCGCTCCGCAGAATTTGTAATTCTGCGTAATGTTATTTTGATATAACAAAACGTTTACTAACGCTTACCGCCTTGTCATTCCGACGATAGGAGGAATCTGTATTTGGATCCCTCGTTCCTCGGGATGACAGATTCAATAAATGCCATTAGCTAAATCAAATTTATTTTAAACCTTAGTAATTAATTACTATTTCAACTCCCATTCTTTCCAATCCATTTCTTCGCCACTTAAAATTCCTAAGTAACTTATATAACGTTCTTCACTTATTTCTCCGTTTTTAACAGCCTCTATTATTGCGCATTTTGGTTCGTTTACGTGAATGCAATTGTTAAACTTGCAATCATTCATGCGTTCTCTTATTTCAGGGAAATAATGACCAACTTCTTCTTTTTTCATTTCAACCAAACCCAATTCTTTAATTCCCGGACTATCAATAATATTTCCGCCAAAACTTAAAGGATGTAACTCTGCAAAAGTGGTTGTGTGCATTCCCTTTGCATGAGCCGCAGAAATTTCACCAGTTTTAATAGTTAAGGTTGGTTCCAATGCATTTATAAAAGTAGATTTGCCAACACCCGAATGGCCGGCAACTAAAGTAATTTTATCTTTAAACAGATGTTCTAATTTTTTAATTTGTTCTAAATTGTAACTGCTAACTTCAAAACACTCGTAACCAATTTTTGTATAAATGTCAATTGTTTTTTTTTGAATCGCCATTTGCTCTTCATTCAAAAGATCACATTTATTAAAAATAATTTTTGCAGGAATTCTATAAGCTTCTGCAGTAATTAAAAAACGATCAATAAAACCTAAACTTGTTCTTGGCGAAACTAATGTTGCAATTAAAACAGCTTGATCTAAATTGCTTGCAATTATTTGTGATTGTTTACTTAGGTTAATTGATTTTCGAATTATATAATTTTTACGCGGATGAATTTTTACAATGTTGGCTTCGTTATTATCTTCTAATTCAAAATCTACAATATCTCCAACTGCAATAGGATTTGTCGTTTTTCTTCCTTCCAAACGGATTTTTCCTTTTAATCTGCATAAATAAACAACGTTATTACTTCTTACAAAATAACTGCTTCCTGTTGATTTTATTACTAATCCCTCCATAATTTTAACAATCCTAAAAATACTAAGAAACTGTTTAACATTTAAATTAAAGATTTTCTATAAAAACTGTTTATAATATTTAACGTAGTTCTTTTAATTAAAATGCTAATTTAGGCGCGATAAAAAACAAAAACAATGAAAGAAGTATATATAGTTTCTGCAGTTAGAACTGCTTTAGGTTCCTTCGGTGGAACATTAGCCAGCACATCGGCAACACAACTTGGGGCGGTTGCAATTAAAGGCGCATTAGCAAAAATTAATTTAGATGGTAAATTGGTTAACGAGGTTTTTATGGGTTCAGTACTTCAGGCAAATCTTGGTCAGGCACCTGCTCGTCAAGCAGCAAAATTTGCAGGTTTGCCCGATAGCGTAAACTGCACAACCATTAATAAAGTTTGCGCAAGCGGCATGAAATCTATTATGTTAGCTGCTCAAAGCATTATGCTTGGAGAAAATGATATAGTTGTTGCAGGCGGAATGGAAAACATGAGCTCTGTTCCGTTTTATTCAGATAGCACCCGTTGGGGAGCAAAATACGGGGATGTAAAATTAATTGATGGTTTAGCTAAGGATGGTTTAATTGATGTATATGGTAATGTACCCATGGGAAATTGCGCTGAACTTTGCGCAAAAGACATGAAGTTTACACGCGAAGAACAAGATGCTTTTGCAATTGAATCTTACAAACGTTCAGCGGCTGCATGGAGCGCAGGAAAATTTAAAAACGAAGTTGTTCCTGTTACTGTAAAAACAAAAAAAGGTGATGTTGAGTTTGCAGAAGACGAAGAATACAAAAATGTAATGTTTGAAAAAATTCCAACTTTAAAACCGGTATTTCAAAAAGACGGAACTGTTACAGCTGCTAATGCAAGCACCATGAATGATGGAGCTGCCGCAGTAATATTAATGAGTAAAGAAAAGGCCGATGCTTTAGGTATAAAACCAATTGCAAAAATAAAAGGATTTGCTGATGCAGAACAAGCACCAGAGTGGTTTACAACAACACCAAGTTTAGCGTTACCAAAAGCGTTAGATAAAGCGGGGTTAAAAATGAACGATATTAATTATTTCGAATTAAACGAAGCGTTTAGTGTTGTTGGTTTAGCAAACATTAAATTAATGAATTTAGATGCTTCAAAAGTTAACGTTAACGGCGGCGCAGTTTCACTTGGACATCCTTTAGGGGCAAGTGGAGCACGTATTATTGTTACTTTAATTAATGTTTTAAAACAAAACAATGCAAAGTTTGGCGCAGCTGCAATTTGCAATGGTGGCGGTGGAGCAAGCGCAATGGTAATTGAAAGTGTTTAAAAAAGGTTTAGCTTAAATAATTAATTCGTCAATCAAAAAACCCCGAATAGCAATTGTTATTCGGGGTTTTTTATTTACATTTAGTCCCTCTAGAAAAAAAATTATGGACACACCCACTCAAACAATTAAAAACACAGCGCTAACTAATATTCATATTGCACTTGGCGCTAAAATGGTTCCTTTTGCAGGATATAATATGCCAGTTTCATACTCCGGATTAAATGATGAGCATTTAACAGTGAGAACTAGCGTTGGAGTTTTTGATGTGAGTCACATGGGAGAATTTAGATTAAGGGGACCAAAAGCCTTAGATCTTATTCAACAAGTTACATCTAACGATGCTTCAAAACTTGAGGATGGAAAAGTACAATACAGCTGTCTACCCAACGAAAACGGAGGGATTGTAGATGATTTATTAGTTTACCGTTTTAAGGCCGATGAGTATTATTTAGTAGTTAATGCTTCAAATATTGAAAAAGATTGGAACTGGATAAGTAAGTTTAATACTTATGGAGTAGAGATGCTTGACATGTCTGAAAACATGAGTTTGTTAGCAGTACAAGGCCCCAAAGCAATATTGGCATTACAAAAACTTACAAAGGTTGATCTTTCACAGATGGAATATTATACTTTTAAAGTAGATACTATGGCTGGAATTGATAATGTAATTATTTCAAACACGGGATATACCGGTGCTGGGGGATTTGAAATTTATGTTTTAAACGCAGACGCAGAAAAAATGTGGAATGCCATTTTTGAAGCAGGAAAAGAATTTGATATTAAACCTATAGGTTTAGGCGCACGCGATACTTTGCGTTTAGAAATGGGTTTCTGTTTATATGGGAATGATATTGACGATACTACCTCACCAATTGAGGCAGGTTTAGGTTGGATAACGAAATTTAACAAAGAATTTACAAACAAGGCCAACATCGAAAAGCAAAAGACAGAAGGGGTTACAAAAAAACTTGTGGGTTTTGAAATGGTTGACCGTGGAATTCCTCGCCACGATTACCCAATTGTTGATGCAAACGGCGCAGTTATTGGAAAAGTTACTTCTGGCACACAATCGCCAAGCTTAAATAAAGCCATAGGCTTAGGCTATGTTAAAACAGAATTTTCAAAACCTGAAACCGAAATTTTTGTTCTTATTCGAGATAAATCTATAAAGGCAAAAGTGTGTAAAATCCCTTTTCTCAAAAAATAACAAATATTTCACCTCCTTTTGAAACTTTTAATATTTTAAAACGTAAAAATTGCTGTTGAAAGTTGTTTAAAATAGTTAATATTAAAGGGTTTTAGAGTTTGTAATTGTGATATTAGTCATTTATCGATTGTTTTACGATTTTAATCTAAAAAGCAGCTAACTAACAAAAATTATTAATAAATTTGATATAGCCATGAAAAAATTTATACTTTTTTTAATCTTCGTTTCTTCCATAGGGTTCTCCCAGTCTCAGACTTATGAACTTAACCCACCAGTTAATGGAAAGGATACAATAAATAAAATTGATGCCGACGGCAAAAAGCAAGGTAAGTGGATTTTGTTCGGAAGACATAAGCCGGGAACTTGTTACGCTGTTGAATCAAAGGTTGAAGAAGGGAAATACCAAGACAATAGAAAGGCCGGAATTTGGGTTGAATTTTTTTGTAATGGTAATATGAGAAATAAATTAACCTTCACTAACGGTCGTCCTGATGGTTACGCAATAATGTATCACGAAAATGGTAAAATTAGCGAAGAAGGAAATTGGAAGAACAATAGATGGGTAGGAAATTATAAATTATATTATGATAATGGTCAAGTTCAACATGAATTTGTTTTTAATCCAAGCGGAAAACGTGAAGGAGCACAAAAATATTTTTATGATAATGGCCAATTAGCTATTGAAGGTAATTTTTCTTCTGGAAAAGAAGCCGGATTAATAAAAGAGTATTACGAAAACGGAGATATTAAAGCAGAAAAGAATTTTGCTGATGGTACGGTTGGAGAAATTAAAGAATTTGAACCTAAAAAGCCTTTAGTAGCTAAATCGGACGTTCCTGCAGATAATGCACCAAAAATTATAGTGAAGGCAGATGAAAAACCAAATGAGGCGGTAAAAAAAGGAGCTGGTCCTATGGTATTAAATGGTCAACAAACATTATATAACAAAAACAAACAAATCACTAAAGACGGAATCTTTAAAGACAATCGTTTTATGGAAGGTAAAGCTTATCTTTACGATGACAATGGAATATTAACTCGAATAGCAGTGTATAAAAATGGTATTTACATTGGCGACACGCAAGTTGAAAATTAAAACATTAAAGGCGCTTTTTTAGCGCCTTTTTTATTTCTCCAAGTTTAAAAAATAATCTAAATAGATAAGAATTAATCCTACTTTTGCAACAGTTATTTAAAATTGGGGGATTAGCTCATTTGGCTAGAGCGCTTCGCTGGCAGTGAAGAGGTGATCGGTTCGAATCCGATATTCTCCACAATAATTTCATCAAAAGCCCAATAACCTAGGGGCTTTTTTATTTTTATACTATGAACTTTTCCAACATCCTCTCTCTTTTTAAAATAGAATCTTTAAATGAAATGCAGAATGCTACCATCACTGCAATTTCAAAACCTAACGATGTAATTTTAATTTCACCAACAGGCTCAGGCAAAACCTTAGCTTTTCTTCTCCCGCTTTTAGAATTGTTCGACAAAGAAACTGAAGGTGTTCAAGTTTTAATTTTAGTGCCAACTCGAGAATTAGCTTTGCAAATTGAGCAGGTGTTTAAACAAATGAGCACAAGTTTTAAAGTAAATACTTGTTATGGAGGGCACGATATAAAAATCGAAAAAAATAATTTGCAACATCCACCAGCTTTATTAATTGGTACACCAGGAAGAATAGCGCATCATCTTAGAAAACAAAATTTAACTACAAAAAATGTTCATACATTGATTTTAGATGAATTTGATAAATCGTTGGAAGCAGGATTCCATGAAGAAATGTCGTTCATTATTAAAAACAGCACAAAAATAAAAAAACGCATACTTACCTCTGCAACTCCTTTAAAAGAAATTCCATCTTTTGTTGGATTAAAAAAACACGAGACACTTAACTATACTCCGTCAGAACAACAAACAAAAAACACACTAAAAATAAAATCAGTTAGAGTATTAGGCGATGATAAACTAGAAGCGTTAATGTTATTGATAAGTAAAATTGGAGATAAATCTACAATGGTATTTTGTAACCATCGCGATGCTGTAAATAGAATAAGTGAACAATTAGATTATTATAAAGTTGGGCACGGAACTTATCACGGAGGGCTTGAGCAAATAGACAGAGAAAAAACATTAATTAAGTTGCGTAACGGAAGTACAAATTTATTAATCACAACCGATCTTGCCGCAAGAGGACTTGATATCCCGGAAATAGAAGCGGTTATTCATTATCAACTACCCACAACAGAAGACGCGATGATACACCGTAACGGCAGAACAGCAAGAATGCACGCAAGCGGAACAGTTTATTTTTTGTTGGATTTAGAAGATTACCTTCCGCCGTTTTTAGAAATTACACCAGAGGAAGAAACGTTACCAAGTAAATTTATTGCTCCAAAACCAAGTAAATGGAAAACACTTTATATTGCTGCTGGTAAAAAAGATAAAATAAATAAAATGGATATTGTAGGCGCGCTTCTGCAAAAAGGTAATTTACAAAAAGATGAAGTAGGAAAAATTGAAGTACTTGATCATTCCGCGTATGTGGCAATTAGTGCAGATAAAATTGTAAATACCGTAAAATTAATTCGCGAAGAAAAAATTAAAAACAAAAAAATTAAAGTAGAGATTTCTACATAAGAGAATAATTTTTTAGAAACGTAAAATAAAAAAGCCTTAGATTTTTCTAAGGCTTTTTTAATGAAGAATCTAATAGTATTAAGCACCGCAGTTAATTGTTGAGGTAGCTGTTATGGTTACTTTTCTTATTTTATCAATGGTAATTTCGCCATTAATAATTCCGCCGCCATTGGCATTACCAATAATAAAACGGTTAGCAGAGGCAACAATAACATTACCCTTAACAGTACCTTTGTTTACTACTTTTAAAGCGCTACCGCTATTTACGATAACTGTACCATTTACTATCCCGCCTTTTTTTACAACCATACTCCCCTGATTATTTATAGTTACGTCACCATTTACTAAACCAGTATCTACAATCAATAAGTTTCCATTATTAACGTTAATTACTCCGTTAACAACACCGCCTTTATTTACGGTTAATGTTTCGCCTGGGTTAACAGTAATCGGACCAGAGACTACAGTTGTGATGTCTGTTGTCGTTGGCGTATAAGGTTTAAGATTTGTGGCTACAGGAATCTTTGCAGAATAATCAATATCGTATGTGCACGGACTACCAACCACTAAGCCCGTTAATTTAAAATTTGGGTCGTTATATGCATAACTCATCCCAGACTCATCTTCAATAATTGTTCCGTTTGATGGGTCAACCGCATCAATTGTTTCTACTTTACCTAATGCCATGTTTTTTTATTTTTAAATTGTTTAGGTAACAAGTATAAAAATTATAATTCTAAATAAAAAATATTTTCCTATATTTAGCCTACAAGCAAAGTTTATGCGCAAAATTTTATTATTAGTTTTTGCTTTTTATGTTTCTGTTGGATCTTCTCAAAACATAGATTCCTTATTAAAAATAATAAATACTTCAAAAGCCGACTCCGTAAAACTTTCAATTGTTATCGAGCAAATTATCATTCCCTTTAAAGATAAGGGTGATTTTGAAAAAGCAAATAAGTATTATCGTTTGGCAAAAACATTTTCTAAAGGCGATAAAAGATTACAAATTAATTTAGGGATTCAATATGTGAATATATTAATTGCTCAAGAAAATTATTCTCTAGCAACTGATTCTATTAATAAAATAATGGTTCAGGCAGTCTCAATAAAAAACGTTATTATTCAGGCAAAATGTCTAAGGACAAAAGCATTAATTAATCTTTATTCCGGCCAGTACGAAAAGGCCGCGGAATTATATTATGAGGCTTTAACAGTATGGAAAAAGTGTGGTACACTGCCTCACTTGGCAATTGGTTATAGCGATTTGGGAATGATAAACTTTTATCTTGGTAATAACGATAAAGCTGCCATGTATTGGGAAAAAAGTGTAGAGATTTATCGATTAGAAAAAGATAAAAGACAAATCGCGAGTAATATCGGAAATCTAGCCTTAGCCTATATCGAATTAAAAAATTATTATAAAGCAGAGGTGGCTTTGAACGAAGCAATAACATTAAACTTCGAAGAAAAAAATTTCAATAATCTTGCTTCTGCGTATACTAATTTCTGCAAATTAGAATATCAAAAAGGAAATATTCAGAGGGCCATAGAATACAATAATAAAGCCATGGAGTATTATTTAAAAGGAAATGCTGTTAACCATTTAAGTAATGGTTATTCGAATGGTGCTGAATTAGCGAGAAGCATAAAAAAATACGACGAAGCGTTGATTTATATTAATAAAGCTTTTGAATACGAAAACCAAAGAGAGAACAAAAGTAATTTAAGCAGTTTATATTTAAATAGAGCGGCTATTTATTCTGATGTTGGAAAAAACAAAGAAGCGTATGAAGACATTAAGCAACACATTGAAATAAAAGATTCCTTAATTAATTCGGATAACCAAAAAGCCATTTCAGAACTCGAAAAAAAATATGAACTCAGCGAAAAGGAAAAAGAAAATCAATTGCTTAACGAAAAATTACGTGTAAATGAGGTTGAAAGTAGTCGTCAACAAATAACTATTATTTTAATTGGTATAATTTTATTAATTGTTGCTATTGTAGTTTTTGTACTAATTAAACAGAATCGCCAAAAGAACAAGATCAATCTCGAGCTCGGCGAAAAAAACAATATTATTGAAGAAAAAAATAAGTTAGTTGAAGCACAACATAAAGATATAACCGATAGCATAAAGTATGCTGAGCGAATTCAACAGGCAATTCTTCCTCCTGCAAAATTAGTGCAGTCTACTTTGCCTAACTCTTTTGTATATTTTAAACCAAAAGATATTTTAAGTGGCGATTTTTATTGGATGGAAGAAACCAAAAGCCATATTTTTTTAGCGGTAGCTGATTGCACGGGGCACGGTGTTCCGGGAGCACTTATTTCTATCATCAATTACAATTTATTAAACAAAGCTGTGCTCGAACAACACCTGAGCAATCCTGCAGATATTTTAAATGCAGTAAACGGTTGGTTAACTCAAGTACTGCACCAAAGTTTTAATGAAGACATAGTAAAAGATGGAATGGATGTAACACTTCTTGCCATTAATAAAAAAAATAAAGAAGTGGTTTATGCCGGCGCAATGAATTCCATTTACGTTGTTTCTGAAAATAATTTAGAAGAATACAAAGGAAATAAATTTCCTGTTGGTGCCTTCATCGAAGATAATCCCCAAAACTTTACTTCGCAAAAAATAGCACTAAAAGAAAACGACATTATCTATTTATTTACCGATGGTTTAGCCGATCAGTTTGGCGGACAAAACGGAAAAAAATTAAAATATAAATTACTGAAAGAGATTCTTGTAAATATTTCTAATTTGCCGGTTGACGCACAAAAAGAGCAAGTAAACCAGGCATTTCTTGAATGGAAAGGTGATTACGATCAGGTGGATGACGTTTGTTTAATTGGTATAAAAGTTTAAAGACCTTCTCTTCTATATCCATGTCCTGTCTCTTGTGAGAATAGGTTTTTTTAACGAATAAATATTTAAATTTTTTGGCCGAAATAACCATCTTTTTTGAGTAAATTAGCGTCTCTAAAAAACTTATAAATGACTACTGATAAATTCGCTTCCCGTCACAACGGCCCTCGTAAAAATGAGATAAAAGAAATGCTAACTAAAATTGGTGTTTCTTCAGTTGATGAATTAATTAATCAAACTGTACCAGCAAACATTCGTTTAAAACAACCTTTGAAAGTTGCTTCTGCATTGAGTGAGTTTCAATATAGCAAACATTTAAAAGCGCTTGGTAAAAAAAATAAAGTGTTTCGTTCTTATATTGGTTTAGGGTATTACAATAATATTTTACCAGCCGTTATTCAGCGTAACGTTTTAGAAAACCCAGGATGGTATACTGCTTATACGCCTTATCAAGCGGAGATTTCTCAAGGTCGTTTGGAAGCAATATTAAATTTTCAAACCATGGTGATGGACTTAACTGCCATGCCAATTGCAAACGCATCTTTATTAGATGAAGCAACAGCCGCTGCAGAAGCGCTGTTTATGTTTTATAGTAATCGTAGCAAAGAAAAAGTAAAAAATAATTCCAAGAAATTTTTCATCAGCAACACAGTTTTCCCTCAAACTACTGATGTGGTTCGCACTCGCGCCGTTCCGTATGGCATAGAGTTAGTTATTGGTGATGCAAACAATTTTAAATTTGATGATTCTTTTTTTGGCGCATTAATTCAATACCCGGATATTAATGGCGAGGTAAACGATTATAAAAATTTTGTTGCAGATGCAAAAGCAAATGATGTGCAAGTTGTAGTTGCAACTGATTTATTAGCGCTTGCACTATTAACTCCTCCCGGAGAATGGGGCGCAGATTGTGTAGTTGGTAACTCTCAGCGTTTTGGTGTTCCTTTAGGATATGGTGGCCCACATGCGGCATTTTTTACTTGCAGAGAAAATTACAAACGTTTAATTCCTGGAAGAATTATTGGAGTGTCTGTTGATGCCGAGGGTAATAAAGCCTTGCGCATGGCATTACAAACGCGCGAACAACATATTAAACGCGATAAAGCAACTTCTAATATTTGTACCGCGCAAGCCTTACTAGCCATTATGGCAAGCATGTATGCTGTGTATCATGGGCAAGAAGGAATAAAGGCAATTGCAGAAGGCGTTCATAGTGCAACAGCTTTTGTTGCATCTGAATTAAAAAAATTAGGTTACGAAATAAAAACAAAATTATTTTTTGATACGATTGTTGTTGCGGCTGATTCAAAAAAAATTCGCGCTTTAGCCGAAGCAAAAAAAATTAATTTCCGTTATGTTGATGATAAAAACATTTCTATTTCATTAGACCAAACTGTTGAGGAAGAAGATATAAATGACATCATCAATGTTTTTGCAGAGGCAACAGGAAAGTCATATAAAGACAGCGGTTGTGACATACAAAATTTAATTAAGGGAACATTCGCAGAAAGAAAATCATCCTACTTAAGCCACCCTGTATTTAATTCCTATCATAGCGAAAGTGATATGATGCGTTACATTAAGCGATTAGAAAATAAAGATTTGTCATTAGTTCACTCTATGATTTCTTTAGGCTCATGTACCATGAAATTAAATGCAGCTTCAGAATTATTACCTATTACATGGCCTGAATTTGCAAACATTCATCCTTTCGTTCCAGTAAATCAAGCCCAGGGTTATACGGAGTTGATTGAACAACTAAATAAAGATTTATCAGAAATTACCGGTTTTGCTCGCATGAGTTTTCAACCAAACTCTGGCGCTCAAGGTGAATATGCTGGCTTAATGGTTATTAGAGCCTACCACATTGCAAATGGTAATGCACATCGTAACGTTGCTTTAATTCCTTCGTCTGCGCACGGAACAAATCCTGCTTCGGCAGCCATGGCAGGAATGAAAATTATAGTAACAAAATGTGATGCTAAAGGAAATATTGATTTAATTGACTTAAAAGAAAAAGCAGAATTACATAAAGATAATTTATCCTGTTTAATGGTAACTTATCCTTCAACGCATGGTGTTTACGAGGAGTCAATTACCGAAATCACAAAAATGATTCACGATAATGGTGGCTTAGTTTACATGGATGGTGCAAATATGAATGCGCAGGTAGGCTTAACTTCTCCGGGAAATATTGGTGCTGATGTTTGCCATTTAAACTTACATAAAACATTTGCAATACCTCATGGCGGCGGGGGTCCTGGAATGGGACCAATTGGAGTAGTAGAAAAATTAGTTCCCTTTTTACCATCGCATACAATTATAAATACCAGTGGTGATAAAGGAATTACAGCAGTTTCTGCAGCCCCATATGGAAGCGCCTTAATTTTATTAATTTCTTACGGATACATTAAAATGTTAGGAAATGAGGGTTTAAAAGAAGCTACGGAAATGGCTATTTTAAATGCTAATTACATGAAAGAGTTATTACAAGGAAGCTATAAAATATTGTATACTGGCAAAAACGGAAGGTGTGCCCACGAAATGATTTTAGATTGTAATGATTTTAAGATGTCTTCTGGTGTTGAGGTTGGTGATATTGCTAAACGATTAATGGATTATGGTTTTCATGCACCAACAGTTGCTTTTCCTGTTCATGATACATTAATGATTGAGCCAACAGAAAGCGAAAGTAAAATAGAATTAGATCGTTTTTGTGAAGCTATGATTTCTATTCGTAAAGAAATAAAGGAAATTGAAGAAGGTAAATACGATAAAGTTGATAACGTTATAAAAAATGCACCTCACACTTGTAAATTTGTTGTGGCGGATAATTGGACAAAAAAATATACTCGTCAAAAAGCAGCTTACCCGTTAAATTGGGTGCGTGATAATAAGTTTTGGCCAAGCGTGGCAAAAGTTGATAGTGCTTATGGTGATAGAAATTTAGTTTGTTCTTGCGCACCAATTGAAGCTTATATGGAGGAATCTGTAAGCGCATAGTGCTTTTCTAATTTTTTAAATAAAGCGGTTTCCGATAGGTTACCGCTTTTTTAATTTTAAAAGAAAGTGGTTTTCTGCAATTATCAAAATAGAAGTAAAAACATGACCAATAATAGTTTTGAATTTGTTTCCGCGTTAAGCTTAATAAATTTTTTTCTTATCGAAGGTTTAAACTAACTCAAATGCAAAAAACCATTATTGAATTAAAGGAAAAAGAAATGCAACAACAGAAGTCTTTAATTGAAGAATAACAAAAAGAAATTTTAGATAGCATTCGATATGCTAAACGAATTCAGTCTGCACTTTTACCAAGTGAAAAATAAATTCCATCCTAGAAAGTCGGAAAACGAAATCTGATTTGTTTTAAGCTCTAATTTTACTACGATTAACAGTATTTATTTATGCCAAGCAATTTTTAACAGACGCCTTCGCAACCGTTTAACTATCTTTGTTTGTGCGTATTAAAAAACAGGTACTATATTATTTCTTATTCATTATCAGCGTTCTAATTATGAGCAGTTGTTTTATGCTTAATAAATATATTTATACCGATAAAGAATTGTCTGCCCACTTCGAGAATGAAAATTTAAAGCCAAGTTATAAAAAAGTACTATTCTTAAATCATGCCTTACATTATGCGGTAATTAGTAAAAGTGACTCTTTACCCTTATTAGTATTTGTGCATGGCGCGCCTGGTGCATGGTATGGTTATTTAAATTTAATGGATGATACATTGTTGCAGCAAAATTATAAGCTCATTGCTATTGATCGTTTAGGTTATGGAAAATCAAATTATGGAGTAGCAGAAACTTCTACCCAACTTCAGGCATTAGCAATCAAAGAAATTATTGATAAAGAAAATTTTACCGGTAAAAAAGTTGTGTTGTTGGGACGAAGCTACGGCGCGCCAATAGCAGCTTGGCTTTCTATTAATTATCCAAAGCAAATTAAAAAATTATTTATGGTATCTCCAGTAATCGATCCTCAAAACGAAAAGTTTTATTGGTTTAGTGGCATCGCAAAATGGAAAGCTATACAGTGGATGTTGCCAAAAATGTTTAATGTAGCTACTGAGGAAAAATATTCTCACGAGCATGAAATGACATTAATGTTGCCCGAATGGGAAAAACTTCACACGCCAACATTTGTAATTACTGGCGAAAATGATAAGATAGCCGACACCTGTAATTTTTCTTTTGCGCGAACGCACTTAAACAAATGTGAATCTGTTTTTTTAAAGTTGCAAAATACGGGGCATCTAATTACGTATGAGAAACCCGAATTAATTAGGAATTTACTTTTGCAAAATATGTAAGTTCTCTAAAAACTTACCTTACTCTAATTTTCCCTTTAACGATAAATGAATTTGGAAATTCTATCTGAATTTTTTTCAAAGACTCAAAAGCCTCTAGTTTCGATTTAAAATCTCCTATTAAAACAACAAAATTTGGCTGCTGATATTCTGTATCTATTGAATAATCAGAAAACTTGGCCGAAAATTTGGTTTCAATTGTTTTAGCCTCTTCTCTATCGCCACCAAAGTGAATCTTAATACGGTATCCGTCAATTTCCCCATTCGTTAATCGCGAATATTCAGCCCTTTTTTCAATAAGCTGGTTTACCTTTAGTTCTGTTTGGCTTGGATTATTTTGGCCTAAAACGGTTAAAGGGCTTAGTATAGCCGATAAAACAACAACTAAAAGGGATTTAAAAAGCAATTTCATTAATACAAAAGTAAGCTAAAATTAGCTCATTTTCTTGCAAAATTTGTTATTTTTACCGTCTATACTAATTCTATAAAATGGACAAATTTTCATATGTTGGAACTAGCGATGTAAACGCGATTGAACAGTTGTTTTTACAGTATTCGCAAGACCCCAATTCGGTAGATGCTTCTTGGCGCGATTTTTTTAAAGGATTTGAATTTGCAAGAACTTCTTATGATACAGATGGCGGAGCAATACCCGAAAATGTAAGTAAAGAATTTAAAGTGATTGGTTTAATACATGGATACCGTCAGCGTGGACATTTATTTACCAGAACAAATCCTGTTCGTCAACGCCGCAAGTACTCACCAACCCTAGATTTAGAAAATTTTGGTTTATCCGAAAAAGATAGTGAAACTGTTTTTCAAGCAGGAAATGTTATTGGCATCGGCGCCGCAAAACTGAAAGATATTGTTGCTCATCTCGAAGAAACTTACTGCGAAAGTATTGGAGTAGAGTATTTATACATGCGCGACCCGCAAGTGGTTAAATGGTTACAAGACCGCATGGAAAAAAACCGTAACACACCCACTTTTAATAAACAAGAGAAAAAAACAATTCTTAAAAAATTAACACAAGCTGTTGTATTCGAAAATTATTTGCACACTAAATTTGTTGGTCAAAAACGATTTTCTTTAGAGGGCGCAGAGGCAGCAATTCCGGCTATTAATACCTTAATGGAGCATGGTGTTAATTTAGGTATTCAAGATTATGTAATTGGAATGGCTCATCGCGGCCGTTTAAATGTGCTTACAAATATCATGAATAAAACATATAAGGATGTTTTTACAGAGTTTGAAGGAAGACCAAGCGAAGATTCTTTATTTGACGGCGATGTAAAATATCACATGGGTTATTCTTCCGATCAAATAAGTGATGATGGAAAAAAAGTTCATATTAGTTTAACACCTAACCCTTCGCACCTTGAAACAGTTGCTCCGGTTGTTGAAGGAATTATTCGTGCAAAAATCGATAATTTACATCAAGGAGATCATTCAAAAGCCTGTGCAGTTATTTTACATGGCGATGGTGCAGTGGCCGGACAAGGTATTGTTTATGAGGTTTTACAAATGAGCCAGTTAGATGGTTACAAAACCGGCGGAACAATTCATTACGTAATAAATAATCAAGTTGGATTTACAACTAATTTTATTGATGCGCGTTCTTCAACGTATTGTACCGATATTGCAAAAGTTGTTTTATGCCCAGTGTTTCATGTTAATGGTGATGATGTTGAGGCTTTATGTTTTATTTCAAAACTAGCTATTGAATTCCGTCAAACTTTTCACAGAGATGTTTTTGTTGATATTTTATGTTATCGTAAATACGGACACAACGAGGGTGATGAACCACGCTTTACTCAGCCACTGCTTTACAAAGCAATTGCGGCACACGAAAATCCAAAAGATATTTATGTAAAAAAATTAATTGCAGAAGGTTCTGAATTAGCAAATGAAGCTAAAGAAATTGAAAATCAATTTAAAGCCGAATTAGATACCAATTTAGACGAAGCTAAAAAAACAGATAAAGCCAAAATAACATCTTTCTTAGAAGGAAATTGGAAAGGCGTAAAAATGTCTACTGATAAGGATTTTGAAGAGTCTCCTAAAACTGCAATCGACGAAAAATTGTTTTTAGAAATTGCCAAAAAATCTACTGAGCTGCCTACCGACAAAAAATTCTTTAATAAAATTAAAAAAGTATTTGAAGATAGAAAAGCCATGATTACCAACGATAATTATGATTGGGCAATGGGCGAACTTATCGCATATGCTAGTTTAATGAAGGAAGGTTTTCCTGTTCGTTTTAGTGGGCAAGATGTTGAGCGTGGTACATTTTCTCATCGTCACGCAGTTATTAAAGTTGAAGATAGCGAAGAAGAATACACACCATTAAATAATATTGATGCAAAAGAAAAATTAAGTATTTATAATTCGTTGCTAAGTGAATACGGCGTTTTAGGTTTTGAATATGGTTATGCTTTTGCAGCGCCAAATACATTAACTATTTGGGAGGCACAGTTTGGAGATTTCTTTAATGGAGCTCAAATTATTATTGACCAATATTTAACGTCGGCTGAATATAAATGGCGCCGTATGAATGGCTTGGTTTTATTGTTGCCTCACGGCTACGAAGGACAAGGGCCAGAACATTCAAGCGCCAGAATGGAACGTTTTTTACAAGCTTGTGCAGAGAACAATATGCAAATTGTAAATACTACAACTCCAGCTCAACAATTTCATGTTATTCGCCGCCAGTTAAAACGCGATTTCCGTAAACCTTTGATTTGTTTTACTCCAAAAAAATTATTGCGTTATCCAAGCTGTGTTAGTAAGCTAAGTGATTTTACAAAAAAGAATTTTCAAGAAGTAATTGACGATACACTTGATGTAAAAAAAATAAAGCGTGTTGCTTTTTGTTCAGGTAAAGTTTATTATGATTTAATTGAGCGTAGAGAAAAAGAAGGCGTTCAAGACATTGCTTTTATTCGTTTAGAACAATTATATCCTTTTCCTAAAAAACAAATTGATGCTATTATAAAAAAATATAATCAGGCAAAAGAATATTTGTTTGTTCAAGAAGAGCCTGAAAACATGGGTCCTTGGCGTTTTATCGACAAAAATTTACGTTCAATGAACTTAAAATATGTTGGCAGAGAAGAATCTGCGAGCCCGGCTACAGGTTTTGCAAAACGTCATGCGGCAGAAAACGAAGAAATAATGACAGCTATTTTTAGTAAAGTTTTAGTTAAGTAAGAATTTAAATTTTAGAAGGTAGAAATAAAAATAATCCGATTTATGAATCAAGAAAATCTTAAATCATAGGTCTTAAATATTAAATAAAATTATGGCAATTGTAGAATTAAAAGTACCAAGTCCGGGAGAATCAATTTCAGAAGTGGTAATAGCGCGTTGGGTAAAAAATACTGGAGATGTGGTTGAAAAGGATGAGGTATTGGCAGAAATAGATTCTGATAAAGCAACTCTAACTTTAAATGCGGAAGAGTCAGGTAAAATAGAAGTGTTAGCCGCGGAAGGTGATACCGTAAAGGTGGGACAAGTAGTTGTAAAAATAGACACTTCGTTTAAGCCTGAAGCTAAAAAAGAAACACCTAAAGTAGAAGTAAAAGTTGAGGCCAAAAAAGCGGAGCCAAAAAAAGAAGCTGTTGTTAGTACGGGCACTTATGCTACCGGAACACCAAGTGTTTCTGCCGCAAAAATAATGGCAGAAAACAATATTAAATCTAACCAATTAAATGGTTCGGGTAAAGATGGACGTATTACAAAACAAGATGTTTTAGCTGCTTTATCTAACGGTTTACCAACTGCCGCCAGTGTTCTTTCTAATTCATGGCAAGGAGGAAGAGAAAAGGAAAATGTTAAAATGACGTCTCTTCGTAAAACAGTTGCTAAGCGATTAGTGGCTGTTAAAAACGAGACAGCTATGTTAACTACGTTTAACGAGATTGACATGAGCGCTATTTATGACATTAGAGCTAAGTACAAGGACAAATTTAGAGAAGTGTATGGCACCAATGTTGGTTTTATGAGCTTTTTTACCAAAGCAGTTACCGAAGCATTATTTCATTTTCCGGCTGTAAATGGCATGATTGATGGAGAAGAGATTGTATATCATAAGTACAGTGATATTGGAATTGCGGTAAGTGCACCAAAAGGTTTAATGGTTCCTGTTTTGCGTAATGCAGAATTAATGAGTATAGCGCAAATTGAAGCTGGTATAAAAGAATTAGCAATTAAAGCGCGTGATGGTAAGTTAACTATTGAAGAGATGACCGGCGGAACTTTTACTATCACAAATGGTGGAGTTTTCGGGAGCATGATGAGTACGCCAATTATTAACCCACCACAAAGCGCAATTTTAGGAATGCATAATGTAGTTGATCGCCCAATGGCAATAAACGGACAAGTTGTTATTCGTCCCATGATGTACGTTGCATTAAGTTACGACCACAGAATTATTGATGGAAAAGAAAGCGTTGGGTTTTTAGTTAAGGTTAAAGAAATGTTAGAAAATCCAAATCGTATTTTATTTGGTGGTAAAAATCCTGAAGAAGTTTTATTGGGATTGTAATTTTTAATAGTCGACTTTTGCCTAAGTAAAGGCGATGATAAATTTAAAAACCCTTTCCAAAACGGAGAGGGTTTTTATATAATCAACTTTTAAGTAAAATAATATGAATAGCACTATTTTAGTAACAATTCTTATGGCGGTAAAAGACGCAGAATTTACTCTAGTTAAAAGAGCTATAGATTCAGTTTTAAATCAAGATTTTAAAGATTTCGAATTTATTGTAATCGATGATGGTAGCGTGGGAGATTATAAGAACGACTTGCTTAATTATGCCAATCAATGCGATAAAATAAAATATGTTTATCATGCTAATTGCGGTCAATCTGAATCTATTAACAAAGGGGTTTTAATGAGTAGTGGCAAATACATTGCTATCATTGATGCCGATGATGAGTACAAGGTTAATCACCTTACCAAGTGTTTGCAAGAAATGAGTGGAGCAGATTTAATTGCCTCAACAACTCAAACAGTAGTTGATAGAGAGGAAGATTATTTTGTTCCAGATAAAAAAAATCCTAGCAAGTTAATTCATGTTGATGATTGTATTTTATTTGCAACCCTATTTGGAAAAAAAGAAGTTTTTGAAAAAGTAAAATTTGAAAGTAGATATGCTGCTGATGCGCTTTTTTTTGAAAATGCTTCAAAAAAATTTAAAACACAAAAAGTAGATTTGCGAACTTATATTTATTACCGAAACAATCCTACTAGTATTAGCGCAGTTTTAAAAGAAAAATTTTCAAAGAGTAATTAAGATTTTTTGCTAGCCGAAACTGTCTTTTTAGGAGCTAAGAAATTTTGTTTACCATTTTTCTTTAACCCATTTTTGTTGTTCTTCTTTTGTTTTAAAAGTCCAGGCAACAATACGACTAGTTTTATTTCCTTGTCCCATTGGAATTGTTTTTACTTCTATTGCATTTGCTTTTTCTAATTCTTGGTAAATAGCATTTAAATTAGATTGCTTAGAAATTGAAGTTGTAAACCAGAATACCGATTCTGAAAACTGTTTGCTTTGGCGAATCATATCACGCACAAATCCAATTTCGCCCCCCTTACACCACAGCTCATTATTTTTACCTCCAAAATTTAAAGAAGCCGTGGTTATTTTTTTACCCTTTAAATTACTCAACTTACGCAACGTACCCGCTTGCGCTTCTTCTAAGGATGCATGAAAGGGAGGGTTGCAAAATGATATATCAATACGCTCATCTTTTTTTAGCACACCGTATAAAATATCTTTAGGATTTTGTTGTAATCTAATTTCAATTTTTTCTTTTAATTGAGCATTCATGTCAATTATTTTGTTGGCAGAATCAACGGCAACCGAATCAATTTCTGTTCCAATAAAATTCCAACCATATTCTTTATTTCCAATAATGGGATAAACACAGTTTGCACCTACACCAATGTCCAAACATGTTATTTTTTCGCCTGTTGGAATCTTTCCATTATTAATGCTTGCTAATAAATCCGCAGCATAGTGTATGTAATCTGCTCTGCCTGGTATTGGTGGACATAAATAATTTTGAGGGATCTCCCAATAATTTACCGCATAAAAATGTTTTAAAAGCGCTTTGTTTAAGGTTTTTACAGCTTCAGCATCAAAAAAATCAATAGACTCGTCGTTGTAATCATTTAGCTCAACGTATTGTTCTAACTCAGGACAATTTTTTATAAGCTCTTTAAAATCATAACGCTCCCGATGTTTATTGCGAGGGTGTAATTTTGTCTTTTCTTTAGGATGTTCTTTTTTGGGGAGCATTTAAATTTGTGTGGTAGAATTAATTCTTAAAAAAATATTTTTGAATAACGATGATTAAAATAATCAATCCTAATAATGCTAAAATAGATAGCGGATTTGCAAAGTTTACTGTCCACCCAAATGCCTGTATTTTTTTAGGAGGAAAAATACGTTTATCTTTTTTATTGAAATAAAAAATTTTAAGCTTCCAGTTAGCAGGGTCATCATGCCATTGCTGGAGTGTTTCTTTACTTGGTTTTTCGTCTTGCTCCATAAGTTTGTTTTTAAAATGGCTTAACGTAAAAGTCTATATCCAAAATTATTGCACCACTGTAGGTTTAAAAACGTTTCTGTAAATGTGTGAATCAAAAATGTGTCGTCTTGCAAATCGCGCCAGGTTGCCAGAGTTAATGAGTTTATTATAGGTGTTTTTTTGAACGCCAAAATATTCGTATTTACTGCCATCATTAAATGTTATGTGCAAGGTTGAGCCTTTATATAAAAAATCATCAATGCCGGATGTTGCTGAGGTAAGTTTATAATCCTCTAATGAGGCGGCATGAGTTTCAGGAGATATGCTCACTAAAAAATGATAGGCTTCAATAATAGTTTTGCTTTTTGCTTCTGCGTCAGCTTTTAATTCTTCATCAGCAAATTTATCAGGATGCCACTCTTTCATTAAACCTCGGTAAATAAGTTTTAATTCTGCGAGATTAGTTTCTTTTGAAATATTAAATAATTTTCGGTAATCTGTTATGCGTTTCATGGTTTGTTTTAGTAATTATATAATTACGTCATTGCAAAGGTACGGTTTTATTGACACCCATTTTCTAATTTTTTTTGACTTTTATATTCAAAAAAATCAATTAGATAAGGACTCATGAAGAATTTAGGAGCTTTGAGAAACGCTTAGATAATTAGTTTTAGCTAAATTATTTTTCTTTTTACTGATTTTAATAATCCTAAAATTAGTTTAACTGCAAGAACAAAACCCCATATAAAAAAAAGAAAAACACTTATTTGAAAAGTGTATAACTTTAAATAATGTTTACTATTATCAACTTTTATAGTGCCGTTGTAATACGGACCATAATGACTAGTAGTGCTTAAATATTCTTTAAAGGTTTCTTTAAAATTCATCTCATTATTAATGTCTTCCTTTATGATGTAAAAGGAGGCGGTTCTTTTAAAATGTTCATCTTCTGCTTGATTAATTTGTGCGTACGGAACCGAGTCAATTTCGTTTTTAGAATTAACTACAATAGCTGTTTTACCCTCAAAGGTTTTTGAAATTCTAGCATTTAAAAGGTCGATTGTATTTAGTACTTCATTGGTAGAGTTAAGGACCATTAATTTTTTTGAAGTTAAATCTACAAAAGCCCATTTTTCTTGTTCTGAAATATAACTCTCATTAAACACGTGCCCCGAAGTGGTTATGTAATCTATCCATCCGGCAACACCAATTTTTCTTGTTGGAATTCCAGCGCAATTGGCAAACAAGTGAAAAATATCAGCATAGTTTCCGCAATCTATTTCATCTTTTTTAGAACAGGCTAAATTATATTGCGTTAATGGGCTAAGTTGTTTTATTTCGCCAGACGGAGCACCTTCGGCTGAACGTAATTTAGAGACTAAATACAGTCCAATTTTTTCTAACTTTTCAAGAGTAGTGTTGCTATCGGTAATTAATATTTCATTTTTAATGATCTTTTTTACTTCGTTAATTTCATTTTCCGAAATAGTTTTGTTTAGTTTTGTCCAGCGTTCAATAGGGAATAATTGGTACTCAAGCAAGGGCAAACTACAAAATAAAACATCAGTATATTCCTGTTCAGGAAGCGATTCTATTTCTAAAGTAATCACTGGTAAATTATTGTCTCCGCTTGCAGTTAAGGTGTAGTTTGCCTTACCTTTTAAGAGTTTAATTGTTGGCAGTTCGTTTATTACGGTATATGAATTGCCTTTAGAATCTTTAATTATCCAAATAGATTTTTTGGGAAGCGGAAGTATTTTTATTTTTAAAGAATCATTTTGTTCTGCTTGAAAACCTTGAACTCTAAGTGTTTTTTCGGAATAATAAAACTCATTGTAGTTTAGTCTTTCTGTATATAAATAACCCGAAAACCGGTTAATATACATGTAACGATTAATGAAAAAAAGTAAAATTATAAGCAGCGTGAAGAAAATAAAAAACCTGTCTTTTAAAAATGCAGTATAAATTTTTTTCATTTTCAATTAGCATTTACTAACGCTACTTCAAATATATTAATTGTTTACGACAATAAACCTATTGTAATGGCCTCATCTAAAATGCTAACAGTTTTTTTTAATAGGTAAAAGATAAGCTAAATGCAATAGCTCGGCGCGAAGGGGGTATCGTTAATCCACTATTTTAATTACTACGTTTCCAGTTTTTTGTCCCGATTCAACGTATTTGTATGCTTCTATTATTTGTTCCAATGTATATTGTCTTTCAATTACAGGTTTGTACATTCTTTTTTCAGCAAGCTCCTTCAGAAATACGACATCCTCCTTGTTAATTGTGGGTATTGGAAACAGCACCTTTTTGCCATTAAAAATAGGAGTGAAAAGTGCAAAAAAAATGTTTTCTGCATTCTTGCCTAATTCTGTGGAAATATAAATTCCTTTTTTAGTGAGAAGTGGTTTACATTTTGCAAATGAAGTTTTACCAACAGCATCAAAAATAAAATCAAATTTTGTTTCTGTTTTTGTAAAATCTTGAGTTTGATAATCAAATACAACATCTGCACCGAGAGATTTGATAAGCTCTACGTTTTTGGTGTTACAAACTGCCGTAACATTTACTTCAAAAAATTTTAATAGCTGAACCGCTGCTGAGCCTATTGCACCAGAGGCGCCATATACTAAAGCATTTTGTCCTTTTTTTATTTTGGATGCTCTAATATTATTTAATGCGTAATGCGAACCTTCAGTCATTGGTGCAGCTTCTTCAAAGCTTAGGTTATTGGGTAAAAAAGTGATTGAATCATTTTCAGATATCGTTAAATATTCTCCATGCCCCCCAAAGGTTTTGTCATTATAACCAAATACTTTATTTCCTTTTTTAAATGTAGTTACATTCCTTCCTATTTCTTCTATAACACCTGCAAACTCACAGCCTAATATAGTATACTTTGGACGCAAAAGCCCACTCCAAAACCGCGAAATAAAATATTCTGCACTCCGAAAACCAGAATCTGTTCGGTTTACTGTGGTTGCATAAACTTTCACTAACAACTCATTCTCTTTTGGTACAGGTTTATCTACCTCCATTAATTTCGCAACCTCTGGCGGACCATACTTTTTATATACTACTGCTTTCATTTTAAATTTATTTTCAACTAATTCAAACAGTGTTTTAGTAGTTTTTTTAATACTATTTCCCGAAAATACGTAATAATTGAGTTCCAACTGCTTGCCACCAAGGGGCTGAATAACGTAATTTGGGTTTTTTTGCTTCCGCAGCTTTTACAATTTTTTGTACAATGCTTGTGGTTGTTTTAGATTCTGTAAATTTAAACAGTTTCTCTTCTTCAATTTTTATTTTATCAATAATTGAATAAAAAACAGATTGTTCGTTCATCCAAACATATTTTTTAGCAATATTTTTTTGATTAAATCCTGTATGGTATCCTCCAGGCTCTATTATGCTAATATGAACATTTTCACGCACTCGATGTATTTCACGCCTCAACGTTTCTGCGCCACTCGACAAGGCAAATTTAGTCATGCAATAGGGGCCTAAAAAGGGCATAGTTATTCTTCCTGCCAAAGAACTAATAAATATAATTGTGCCTTGTTTTCTAACTAACATTTTTTTTAATGCCAATTGACTAATTTCTAAAGTGCTAAAAACATTAACTTCAAAATTATTTCTTACTTTATTAATATCAATTTCCGCTAATGATCCAGATTCTCCAATGCCGGCGTTATTTATTAATACATCCAAATTATAATTTTCTATTTTTTTACGATCGGTTTTATTAGTGATATCTAATTTAAAAACTTCCATTAAAATATTTGCAGACTTAATTTCATTTTTTAAGTCAAGGCTTTGTTCTTCGGTTTCGGTTGTTGCAATGACATCATGACCTTTTCTTGCTAATTCAAACGCTGTGGCTTTGCCAATTCCTGTGCCGGCTCCGGTAATGAGTATAGTTTTTTTCATTGTATTATGGCAGCTTAAGCGAAAGTAAAAATTTATTTTTTCTCTGTTAATTTTTTTATTTGCTCAAGTAATGCTGGTAATCCACTTTGAGAATGCTTCTGGTTCTCTTCATTTGCAAAACCCTCTTGCGACCAAGTAAATTTAACTTTGCTTTTAGATAGCGGCACAATTTCATAAGTTATGAGTGAATAATTTTCAGGCTTGTCTTCAAGTCCTGAAAAACCACTCCAATAATTGTATTTTAAAAGCACATTTTGTTTATTCTCTAATACATTGCCTTTGTCTTTATAACTTTGTCCATTATATTCTCCTTGAAAAACTATTTGAGATCCAATTTTCCAATCGGTTATTGTTTCTGTTCCAAATAAATATTCTTTTATTTTTTCAGGTTTTGTTAATGCGCCCCAAACTTCTTCTGAAGCGGAGTTTATTTCAATACTACTTGTCGCTTTTAAGTTTTTATTCATTTTTTTTGTGTTTATACATTTCGTAAAATTTTGTCCATCTTTTTGCCTTTTGCCAATTCATCCACCAACTTATCTAAATATCTTACCTGCTGCGTTAAAGGATTTTCGATTTCTTCCACGCGGTAACCACAAATAACACCTTTAATTAAGTTAGCGTTTGGGTTTAATTTGGCTTTCTTAAAAAATGTTCCAAAAGTTACTTTATCATCAATTAGTTCTTTCAGTTTTTTTTCATTAAAACCGGTTAGCCACTCTATTACTTGAAGCAATTCTTTTTTTGTTCTTCCTTTGCCTTCAACTTTTGTAATATAATGTGGATATACTGATGCGAATGTCATTTTTGCAATTCGCTCATCGTGTTCAGGTGTTGTTTTCATATTGCAAGCTTTAATATTAATTGCTCAAATTATTTCAACCTATCTAATCGCCCTTTTCTTTTAACTATATTTTTATAATCCCATTGTATTTCTCTTGATTTTTTTAGCCAACGCTTTACGTCTTTGGTTTTAATTTCAGAAATAGTGTTATAGAAAATAGAAGCGTCTTTAAATTTCTCACCTTTTACGCTTAGATTTTCCTCTTCAAAATCTGCGCCACTCCAAAACATAAGTCTAATTCCTTTTTTTTGTTTGCTGTAACCAACAATAGGGTTGTCATCTAAAAACCAAACTGGATGAGCATGCCAAATTTTATTTTCAGCTTCAATCAAATCGCTCTTTATTGTATTGGCAAGTAAGTCGCAAATTTCTTTGTCAGTTGGGGTTTGTTGATTGTTATATTTTTCAATTTCTTTGTTCATAGCGTGCTATCAATTTGGCCTTCCTTTCAATAAGCTCCAGCAATTTTTTCGTGTTACAATATTTTATATCTAGTTGATTTAGTTTTTCCTCATAAAATCAAATGCACCTTTTCTAAGTTGTATTCCATACTCCAAATAGGCTTTCATACAGGCAAGAAAATTTGCCCAGCCCCCTGTATTTTCAATAAGCCATTTTAGGTTTTGTTCATTAAAGTCCTTTCCAGTTTCGGTTACTTTTACTAAGGTACTTTTGTCGGGCAAGGATTCTAGTGTAATAGTTACAATAGTTTCTGGATCCCAAACAAATGATACTGATCGATTAGATTCAACCTTAATGTTTGTGATGGGGAACCTGTCAGCAAATTCAGGAAATTTCCAAATCACTTCTTTTCCTGATTCGAGTCGCCCGCTACTTTCTGAAATAAAATACTGAGTCATTTTTGTTGGGGTCACAATTCCTTCAAAAACTTCTTCTACAGGTTTTTGAATTTGCAAAGTTGCTTGAGATATAAGTTTCATCTTTATTTCCTTTTTGCTATTTATAGTGTGTTTCTTAAACCTAAAATTTTTATTTAAAGATACAAAAGAGAATTAGCGGCAACAAATAAACTTATTTCAAATTTGAGTTTTGCAAATTTTAGCATATAGCTAAATGTAATTATCTGTTAGAATAAATGTTTGATTGGAAAACTGAAACGCCAATTTCTTAAACCCACTTGTTATATCCAGTTAAGATATCTTCGTATAGAATAATCCACGCCCAATTATTGATTCATTGCCAATTTTATAACTACCAGTAGCTTCATTAAAAACCCAGGTTAAATTATATGATTTTAAAACGACCGAATTGAATTTGTTAAATGATAGGGTAGTATGTGGATAAGATATTATTTTATCAGTAAATTGTTTGGGCATTGGACCCGGCCCATTGTTTGATAGTGATGATTTTTGAATTGTAATTAAATCCCTATCGTTTTCATTAAACATCATTCTATTAAAAAGAATAGAATTTGCTCCAACTTTTAGTAAGTTTTCCAGAAACTCATAGGGCTTTGCTGTGTATTGTAAAGTACTTGAACTATAAATAAAATCAATTGGGGGTAGATTATTCATATTGTCTATGAATATTAATTCTTTAGTTTCAATGTGTTTGGTTTTAGCGGATAAAACCATCTGTGGTGTTTCAACAACAATCCATTTTAAATTAAATGTTTCAGGCAAAAACTTTCTAATTTCAAAAAAATGTGCACCGCAGGCTCCGCCGAAATCAAGTATGGTCATGGATTTTAAAGAATCAGTAATTCTTATATTATTAATGGCAGCTAAAAGAAATACATTAGTTGCGGTTAAAGAATTTGGTTGTTGAATTAAGCTGTCTTTGTATACGATAGTTTTTTCTGCTATCATATCACACAATTCAATGTTTTGATAATCTCCGTTTACACACTTTGTTTGTGCGGATTGATAACTTTCATATTCTTCTTCTATTACACCATCGACTTTCTGTTTGCCTAAGATTTTGTTTTTTACTTTGAGAATAATTGGCGGGATGAAATCTTTAATGTTCATTTTTTTGGCTTGTTTTTGTTTGCACTAACGGTTTGCTTATAGCGGCTTGTGGTTTTGCACTTTCGATTAATGAAATTCTGTCTACCGAAACGTTTATTTAAAGGTAAATGTTTTTTAGTGAGCCACAAAAAAATATCTGCGAAGCGGATAAATGGTTTGATCTCTGGCGGGTATCACGCCCAGTTAAGTGAGGCCGCCGTTACCTGCCGACGCTTTGCCTCTAGTAAGTTATTAATGTTTTAATGGTCGTCTTTTAATCATACCACCTTTTGTGTCTTTCACGCTGTTCATTACTACAAAGGCAGTTGGTTCAATTTTTTCAATTTCAGTATTTAGTTTAGACAGTTCAAGTCTGGTAATAACCGTATAAATTATTTCAACTTCTTTTGTTTCACCTCGCTTGCCGTAGCCGCGCTTTCCTTGATATAGTGTTACGCCACGCCCCATTTTATTAATAATCATTTGTCTAATGTCTTCGCTGCGTGTGGCAACTATTGTTACACCAATATATTCTTCAATGCCTTCAACAATAAAGTCTAATGTTTTGGAAGCAGCTAAATAGGTAATCATTGAATAAAGAGCAATATCTACACCCAATAAGTATGCTGCTAATCCAAATATTATTACATTTATTACAATGATTAGGTCACCAATTGTGACTCCAAATTTTCTACTCAGAAAAATTGCAAGCACCTCAGTTCCATCAATAACTGCACCGCCACGAATTGCAAATCCAATCCCGGCTCCTAGAAAAAAACCGCCAAAAACCGCCACTAATAAATTGTCGTTGGTTATATTAGGGAAGGTTACGGTGGCTAAAACAAGCGAAAGCCCGACAATAGCCAAAGAAGTTTTTATTGCAAACTGTTTGCCCATTACAATGTAACCAAGTATGATAAAAGGGATATTTATACATATGATTAATATGTAAAGAGGAATTTCAGTTAATGCCGATATGAGTAAGGATACACCAGTTGCTCCGCCATCAATAAAATGATTTGTTAACAAAAAGCCCTTAAAGCCAAAGGCTGCTGAGAAGATGCCAATTGTAATTAACACAACGTCTTTTAGGTGTCGTTTAAGTGTAATCTTAAACTCTCTAAAAGCTTTTGCAAGTACAAAGTCAGAATATTTTTTTTTCTTGCCTGTTTTTTTATCCTTTTGTTTAAGGGTAGTTTGTATAAGTATTTGTTTCCAAAAAGAGTTCATAATTCGGTTTTGTTATTTGTTTCTTAGTTTTACTACTTCTGAATTTTTTATTAGAAATAGCAAATAGTATTGTTTTGCGAACAAATTATTTAAATATACAAATGGTTTGTTGTTTTGCAAAGAAGAATAAAAATAGGCTTACACTTTTGTAGGGTAAAACGTTGGCGTTGTTGCAAAAGTTACTTTTAATTATTTTTTATAAGGCCAAATTCTTTGGCTGTTTGGTAGCTTGAATGAAAGCCTTTATCAACTCCAAATATTCCAGTTCGGCCACCTTCATTTTCTTTTTCTCCAGGCCTTACCATTAATCTATGTCCTAAATTATTAATCTCGTAAAATATAACACTTGTTCTTCCTAGCGAGTCTGTATATTCACTTCTTGAAATATCTTCAATTCCCATAAAGGCAGTTTCAGTTTTGTCTGGAATGGTATCAGACTTATTTATCCCTGTCCATTGATTAATTAAAGATGTTGCACTTTGATAATTTACAACAGGGTCTTTTAAACCTTGATAGACTATTAAGGAGGGGTATTGCCCTTTATAATTTGGGTTTTGTTCTTTTATATTTTCAACTAATATTTCTTTTGGAATATATTTTTTGCCTAGCATTGCTTTTGTGCCAGCTATTGGATTTGTTGCAATTTTGTAGGCGCCTCCTGCAAAAATGGCACCAGACTTAAATAATTCAGGATGGGTAGCTGCCATTACAACACTCATGGCTGCACCCGCCGAAAGCCCGGTGATAAATATATTATTACTATCAATGGCATAATGTTGTTTAACAAAAGAAATCATTTGGTAAATAGACTCACACTCTCCTTCACCTTTTTCTATATCATGAGTATTAAACCAGTTAAAACATAAGTTAGCATTGTTAAATATTTTTTGCTGTGGATATACTACAATAAAATGATTAATGTCGGCTAGTTTGTTCCATCCGGTTAATACAGAAGCATCTCTTGCATTTTGGCCACAGCCATGTAAAACAACAACGAGTGGTAATTTACCTGTGTCCTTTGTTAAACTACCGTAAATAAACAGTTTTAAATTACCGGGGTTATTTCCAAAATCATGTATCTCCGTTAGTGGAGTTATTTGCTGGCAATAGAAATTACTTGTTGAGATTATGAAAAGTATAAATATTTGGAGGAGATATTTCATATAAGTATTACTAACGGTTTTCAATATTGTGCAGTGAGTTTTATGAAATATTGAAGAGTTTATGGCAAGCAACTTTTTATTTATCCATTTATTTTTCCTGAAACTTTGTTTTGTGTTTTTTCATTGCTTCTTTCCATTCGTAAGGGAATATTGCAAGAGAGTTATCCATCATTTTTTGTATAATGTTTTTCGTGTGGTCTTGTATGGTTTCTGGAAGCAAATAAAATGTTTCATCCACCTGTGTATTTCTTTCATGGTCTAGAGAACCGTTTTGATGCCTGATTACATTTTTTCTGCCTTTATAATAAACTAGAATTTTTATTCTACCGTCTTCATAACCATTCATTCCTGAAGTGCCGTAAACTATAATTGGATCCACTAGTCCGTCATCATCTATATCTTGAAACTCGCAGTATTTAGTCCAAAACCAAATAGAATTTTCCATATCACCACCCGCGGATTGTTTGGCTGTAAAATCAGTTAGCTCCCATTTTTTAATTAGTTCATTTTTGTTTTGATAAAAGTTAAAGGCCTTTATTTTGTAATGAAGTGTGTCTTTAGAAGGCTTAATGCTATCCATTTTTTCGGTAAGCACAACATAATAGTTGCCGGTATTATCAGTATAATTATAAACCCTAAAGATGGGATAATCAATATTAAATTTTTTTAGAGCCTCGTCAGAAAATAGTTGTTTAGTTTCTGCGCGCGATAAAATAATTGGACTAATGGCATTTTTTTGCGCAGAAAACTGCAACGCTAAAAAAAATAAGCTTAAAAAGAATAGTTTGAGTTTCATTGTTTTATTTGGGTTATGTTTTTGCTAAAGGTTTCTGGCTTGACGATGATCGCGATTTTTACCACAAATGTTGATGCGGAGAACCAAACTTTGATTAACCACAAAACTGTCTTCGAGAAACTGCGTTCTAACAAAATCAGTAAATATCATTTTTTGAAACTCCACTTTTCATCCAATCTGTTAAATTCTCAATCGTAGTATCTGCAATTCCTTGTAATGCTTCATTAGTCAAAAACGCCTGATGTCCTGTAATTAAAACCTTTGAATGAGAACGCAATTTTTCAAATAATTCATCATTAATTTTTGAAATCGAATGGTCATGAAAAAATAGTGACCTTTCGTTTTCATAAACGTCTAATCCAGCGGAAGCAACAATTCCCTCATCTAAGGCATCCAACAAATCAAGAGTATTTACAATTCCACCACGTGCTGTGTTAATAAATACCACGCCTCTTTTCATTTTTGAAAACACTTTTTTGTCAAATAAATATTTTGTTTCTGAATTTAAAGGACAGCTAACTGAAATAACATCAGAAGTTTTGCATAATGTTTCAAGGGAAGTGTAGATTATTTTCGTTTGGCTTTTTAGTTCTTCGTTTTCTAAAATATCTGAACCTATTAATTTACAACCGAACCCGTGCATAATTTTAGCAAAAGAGGCTCCAATTTTTCCGGTACCGACAATGCCGATAGTTTTTCCATGCAAATCAAAACCAACTAATTTGTCTAATCGAAAATCATTTTTTTTAATTAACTCTTGACTAAGTAAAATATTTCGATTTAGTGCTAATAACAAGGCAACGGTATGTTCGGCAATAGCGTATGGCGAATAAGCAGGAACATTTGCTACTTTAATATTCAATTGTTTTGCCTTTATTAAATCTACATGGTCGTGACCAACAGAACGAAGTGCAACAAATTTCACTCCAATTTTTTGTAATAGCTCCAATACTTCTTCGTTAGCGTTGTCAGAACTAAAAAGCGCAATCGCCTCAAATCCATTTGCAAGATGAACAGAATTTACCTGCAATGGTAGTTCAGAAAAAACCAATTCGTGTTTATTCTTTGCTGCCCTTTCCAGAAAAGGTTTCTCAAACCTGTGAGTGCTATAAATTAATGTTTTCATTTATTCAAGTTGTTTTATTCAGTATTTGTAGTTCATTAAAATAGTATAGCATAATATTTATTATTAAATTTTGTTTGGTTAAATGTCTAAAAAAGCTTGTCCTACCACCTAACGGTTGGCAGCTACAAGAAGTTGGCGATTTCGGAGACGAAAACTGTCTGCCACCACTGAACTTGATACGAAGCACAAAGCTTTATTTAACCACTGAACCGCCAATTTCTTGTAGTTGCTGTTACAAGCTGGTGTTCTGTCTGTCATTGCTGTGTTGTCCATTTCTACTACTGTCTTGGCGCGTTGGCTTGGCAGCTCTTTTGTATTTTTTTGTTTGACTTTGTGATTTGGCAAAAAATACAAATGTGTTACCAAAAGCGTTGGCTAATGACTTCATACATCATCTAGTCGTTTAAACAAATGAGATAATAAACTTAGCATATCTAAGCAGTCTTTTTCTGAAAATAAACCAGAATCTCTTAAGTCTACAATTTCTTCGTGAGAAATTGGATTTCTAGCCCCAGAAACAATGCCCATCGAGAGCAATTTTTGTCCTTCTTCAATACATTTGTATGTGTCTACGTGAAATGGATTACCATTTGGTTTATTATATTTTGCCGCAACTTGCAATATTTTCCCCAAGCCAAATTCCGCACCCATCATACCTTGGTCTGATGCATTAGTACTATTTGATTTTGCTCGAACTTGGTTAATGTATCTTTTTACTGATTCTATAAATGCTCTATAATAATCTTGATTCTTATAGTCGTTTTCTGATGCGTTTTGAATTTCAGTATGTAAATGTCGCCAATGAAGATTAGGATATTCAGGCACCAAACTATTTAATAGTAACATTGATTTTTGCTGTATATTCTCTGATATTTCAGGAGTATCATCTAAAATATTTATTAGTGCTTCAACATCATCTTTAACTTTGCCAGTTAAAGTATCTACCCATGCTGTTACATTTATATTTGTTTTTTCTGAAATTAAACTTTGTTTTTTTTCCTTCCGATATTCCCTCCACTGCTTTTCTATAATCAACAAACAGCTAGCAAGATATTCGCGTAGTTCTGTAGTAAGTGGATTTTCCCAATCAATGGATTGTCGATTAGTGGAAATTACATCCTCTTCCCAATTATCAATAAAATCAATATTTAACCAACCTGTTGCATATGAATAAAAGTGACTTGATTCGGAAGGGCCAAAAAATTCTGGAGCATTAACCATTCTTCCATTTGCAAATAACGTGACACCTCGTAGATTTGCTTTCAGTGGTTTTTCAGTTGTAACAATTGTTCCAACAATTTGTGCTTTGTCGTTATAAACGATTGGATTCATTTCATTTATAATAGAAATGTCCCAACGAAATTCCGGTTCAATATTTTGATACTTTAATTTGTTGTCAATTTTTATTGGTTCGCCATCATTTAATGATAAGTAAACAACAAAATCATCATTGAAATTAAATAGCCTGGCGATACTCTCAGAATAATCTTGAATTGGGAACCCTGTTTTTCTTTTTAAATTGGAGAGGATAATTGTTGTTCCATTTTTGAATTTTCCAGCAGGTATAATGTCAAATTTTGGAGTATATGGTTTTCCATTTTCCCATGCATTAATTTCTTCCCAATCCATCGTAAAACTTACCGCTTCACTTCCTTGACATGTTATTATGTTAACTGTATCACCAATTCCAAACAATGCTAATTTGCCAAGTCCTTTTTTTCCTGTGGGTATTCTGCCGCACGCTGATTTTTGTTTTTCTTCCCTTCGGTTTCTGCCTATTCTTAAAAAGTAATCATTGACTTGGTCAAAAGACATTCCAGTGCCATTGTCTTCAACAATTACTTTTTTATTTTCACCATCATAGAATTTAATATGAACTTCAGTAGAGCAAGCATCATAAGCATTTGCAATAAGTTCTGCTAATGCAGGAGGTATAGTTGAATACATTTTAACACCAAGATGTTGTATGGTATTAGCCTCAAACGACATTATTAATTGTTTTTCGCTCATACTATTTTAAGCTTAAAACTTTTTCTTTTGTAATTATTTGGTTGCTCTCAATTACTTTCACTGTTGGCGGTTCTGAAAACTTAAATGTTTTCAATTCATCAATTAAATCATTGAAGTCATTACTGGTCGCAACAATAACATTGTCAAGCCCGATAACGTCCCCACTTTTAATTTTGGCTTTAACACTTTTTGCTTCGTTGACTTCAAGTGTTACCAAATAACTTAATGCTTTTCTGTGAACATATTTTAATGCAATAGATTCAAGATCGGCTTGCTTGTATCGTTCACGCAAACTTGTCTTTGCCGAAATACAAATTGGTCCACGCTCTGTGGTATAAAACATTAGGTCGTAAATTACATTTGGAACAAATGCAACTTTAGCACTCATATACAAAGGCAAAATATTTTCACGAACAAACAATGTTGCTAAAATGTATTCAAATATTTTTCCGTTTAAATTATTATTCCCTTCTGGATGTTTCTGGAATGCATCCCAATAAGTCGTGATATAATCCGATGGCTTTTTATATTTCACGGTCATAAAACTTGGAAATAGGCTATCAAAAACCACCTCTGCTTTATTGTCCTTTCCTACAGTAATTCCTAATTGGTTTAATTTATTCATTTCTCTAAAATTAGTTCTAAAATTTTCTTTGCTGTCGCCTGTATTGCAGGAACGGCAACGGAGTTGCCAAATTGCTTGTAAGCCGATGCGTCAGCAACAGGAATTACATATTTGTCTGGAAAACCTTGAAGTCTTGCCCATTCTCTTGGTGTCATTTTGCGAATACCTTCTTTATTCACTGTTCCTTTTATGTGAGTTGTAGGAGTATAATCAGTTATTCTGTGGTCGTAAACTAAATTTCTTTCTCGTCCCATACCACCTACTACGATTGCATTTGCAATGCCTGTGTCCGGAATAATTTCATACCCAAAACCATTCCCTTTGTTTGCGTGTCTTTCTTTGTGATTAATTAAGGTTTGCACATATTGTGTTGAAAGGAAATACTTTGTTGGTGGAACTTTTTTCTCTTTTACATTCGCAAATGTTACTTTCTTTTTCGTTGCTTTTGGATATTCGAATTCGGTAATTTTTAAGTCTTTGCGGAAACCAACAATGTAAATTCGTTCTCTGTTTTGTGGAACTCCAAATTCTTTTGCATTTATTATTTTCGGTTCAGGGACAAAATAATTTAAGTCATTCCGTAAAACATTTAAAATTGTTTCAAGTGTCCTGCCTCCGTTATGATTTCTCAATCCTTTTACATTTTCTAAAAAGATTGCTTTGGGTTTTTTGCGTTTAATTATTTCGGCTACATCAAAAAATAATGTTCCTCTTGTATCCTCAAAACCACCGCGTTTGCCCGCAATTGAAAATGCTTGGCAAGGAAAACCAGCGCACAATAAATCAAATTTGTCGGGAATGTAGTTTTTAACTTGTTCTTTCGTGATGTCACCAAATGGGATTTCTCCGAAATTTGCTCTGTATGTTTTTTGTGCCTCTTTGTCCCACTCGCTTGTAAATACACATTTTCCACCAAGATTTTGCATTGCAAGTCTGAAACCGCCAATACCTGCGAACAAGTCTATGAATTTAAAAGAGTAATTGTCTGGGGTTGGGAATGGAACGTTTTCAACCTCAAAAAGTAGTTGTTGAAGAGCGTCCTCTGCAACCATTGAAATATTCTCGTCTTCCTCTTTGTATTGTACATATTCTTTTAAAACTTTCAAAGCGTCTTTTTTATAATGCTTTGAAACCCCATTGTGAATGTTGTGCAGATAATGAGTCAATACAGCTTTTTTATTGTCTTTAGGTTCGACAAGTCTGATTTGAAAGCGTTTGCCATCAAATTCGTCTATGCTTATTTTCTCTTTTGTTTTCATTGATTTTATATTCAATTATTCAGTTGCAAGTTCGTAAAAAAATGGCTATTTAATGTACTTTGATGTATCAAACTTTCAACAGTCAATACAGTCGGGTGGTGGGTGGGCTTTGGGCGCGGTTGGGTAAAATTAAATGTGCTGCAAAAACGTTGGCTTGTGTGTCGGCTTGCAGCTCTTTTAATTTTGCGAAGCGTTGGCATTTTCGTCTTTGTTTCGGTCGGTTTGTTGTCGAGTTGTCGGTCGTCCTACACTTGCTTGTAACGTTCTCCAAGCAGGCGTCCGCTTTTTGCTTTGTCAAGTTACACATTTGAGCGCTAACCCGCAAAAAGTGGTCGCTTGCTTGGTGTTAGCGGTAGTTTATTAAGGTCTCGCAAATATGTCCGCTTTTGTGTCTGCAAGAAGAGTGTCCACTTTTGTCGCCGAGTACCTATTTATAATATCACCAATGTCTACATTAAGATAAAGCTTTATATTTTTCAAAGTAACTAAAAGTCCTTGAATTTTATGTTTGGTAAAAATTATGTCGTAAGCATGACATTTAATGCCAAGATAAATTGTGTCGCGCTTATTTGTCGTGTTGTACTTGCCCCATGATTTGTCAGTTCCGTCCAGGTCAATAACAGGGTCGAAAAACACGTCGGTCTCCCTCTTTGATTTTGAAATAAATTGTGTTTTGGAAATGTAATTAAACTCACAAGTGTCGAGCTTAAGAGTCTTTTTAGTTTCAGTGTCGGCTTTTTTGTCAAATTCAATAAGCTGTTTTTCGCCGTAATTGTCGAAGCGAGAAATACCTTTTACAACAATGTCTTTGGGAACGTTACAATAATAGGAGAAAGAAATTTGTCCCGACTTAATTTTGTCTGGTTTAGTGTAAGTAAAGGCGAGGAAGCTAAGTCCGAAGAAAAAAATCATTATAAATTTCGGTGTCCTCATAAATTACCGCTAACTACTCGCTAAAAGCACTTTGGTTATTTGTAAATAAAAAATGCATTTGTAAGTAATCGGTTAAATGATATTTTTACTCTACAACTACCTTTTTAGAAATAGCTGTATTGTAATTGCCTTTTATTTTTAAAAGATAAACACCTTGGCTTAAAGATTGTGTGCTAAAGCTAAATGTGTTTTGTGTTACCTTAACCCAGTCTCTTAATAATAGCACCACCAATTTGCCTTGTTGGTCGTACAATTCAAAACTTAAATATTCTGGTTGGCTTAAATTTAATTCAACACTAAAAATATCTTTTGCTGGGTTTGGAAAAACTTTTACCGAAACTTCTTCTGTTATTGTTTCGTTTTTTATACCAGTAAAAATTGTTTGGGTTAAAGATAGTTCTGTAATCCAAGCTCTATGAGCCCAAGGGTATGAGCCACTGTAAACATAGCTATTATAGCCACTCATCCAAACTTTTCCGGGATTGTTGTATCTTCTTTGCGAACCAGAATAATCGCCCCACCTTTCTTGATTAGATGATAAAAGATTTACGTAAGTGGTGCCATTTTGAACTCTCAGTATTGGCGAAAAATCGCCTAAGCCATCTGCTCGTATTGCCGAAGTGCCCGCAAACACTTTGTTTGAACTATGGTTAAACGAAAAAATAGAAGTGTTATCTGTTGAAGAATTTCCCGCATAGGAAATGTTTGGGTAAGCAAAATCCATGGTATCATTTTGTATAATGTAACCGGTTGCAGTTGGACTAACGGCTGCGGGGTTGTTTATAATACCATAATAAATTGTTGGTGTATTATTAGTTGGATGATTAGTGTTGTGCACATATTGTATTTTACCGTTTTCGTAAAAGGCACCAAGGTTTCTGCAATCATTTGTAGCAAGTGTTTGCAAAGTATTTGTTTGCCTTCCATCTACAGGGAAATAATAAGGTTGGTTAGAAACCAAGGCTTTTGTAGTTACAGTTCCAGTTGGTGCGCCAATTGTATCTGTAACGTTTACTAAAAACACTGTGTCGTTTTGGTTGGCAAGATTTCGGTTTGAAATAAAATACATGTTTGGAGAATACAACTGACTTCCACCTTTAACCGGACACAAATTACGAATAGGTTTTCCGTTAAATTTAATATTTGAATGTAAAACACTGTTTAACGGTAAGCCCGCATAACCGCTATCTTTTTTCATTTGCCAAACTAATGTTTCAACAAAACCCGTTTGCCAAGGCTGATTATTATAAAGTAAATTAATGCTTAAAAACAATTCTTTATCCGTCATGCTTATCATTGGGTAATCCGACCAAAGATTATTATTTAAGGGATTGCCCGGTAAGCTATATAAATTCCAGTTTCCGGCAGGGTTATTGGTTTGTGAAAAACCTACAATTATTTTACTAGTTGTATCAACAAAGCCAACTAAACATACTAAAACAAATCTATCCGTATTTGGATCGTACATTACTTTAGGATCAAATTCCTGATGTAAATTATTTATAGGCGTTGTAAATAATGCTAAAGATTTTATAGGAGAGTTAACATTTGTAACAGTATTTCTCACAAAAATATTTGTATTTATTACAGAAATTACCATTCCCGAATTGGAGATAGCCATGTCGTTATCGTTTGGAGTGCTTAATCCCCAAGGGTTTCCAACAAAAGATTGCCCAATAGAAAGAGTGGGTAAAATAGCCGCAGCCATTTTATTAGCTTGATTGGTTTTATAATCTTCAGGATAATTATACGTCTCTATTTTTTCTGAACGCTGTTTAGGCATTTCGCGCAGTAATAATTTTGGACTATAATCTGGTTGATTAGAGCTTAAATTAACTACGGCTTCTTTTTTAAAAGTAAAAGATGTTTTTTTGGTTTTTGTTTCTTGAGCATTGCTTGAAAATATCAGGCATGCTAAAAATAAACTACTGTAAATAAATTTCATATTAATTGTTTAGATATTTAAATCTACAAAATTTTTATGCCAATACAAATCGATGGGTTATAATAAACGCTATTTTTCAAATTGATAATGCGTATAGTCCATTAAGAGGGTGTTCAAAAAGTCGGCATCGCTTTGATTAAGGGCGGTTATGCCATATTTTTCTTTAATTTTTTTAGCAAGTAAAGCAATATGTTGTGGTTGATTTTGATTTGTTCCAAAATCTAAAACCTCTTTAATTGTGTTTGCATCCGCATCACTCATTAACGAAATTTGAGGATAAACTAGTTTGTAATTAGATACTTGTTTGCTAAGGATAGTTTGGTCTAACGATATTCGTTTATTTAAAAGAATAACTGTTGTGCCGGCAACCATATCGCCAAAGCGCTGAGCGTTTTTTGTAACAGCCACCGTAATTAAAGCTACAATTGGTTTGTCAATCAATCTAAACATTGAGCGTATTAAATAAGAACCAAAATTAGGCTGGGTACCGTCTAATTTAATGACTTTTATTTTTACAATTTTTTTACCAAAACTTTGTCCGTTTAAAAAGGTTTCGCACAATAGATTATATAAAAATGCTGGTAATAATATAAGAATCAAGATTCCAATCATTATTTGGTTATAGTTTTCGCTCGTATCATAATCTCCGCTATATTGTTTTTTACGAATGGCAAATGTAAATATGGTAGCAATAATGGCAACATAAGAGTATATAAAAACCAAGTCTAGCAAGGCCGCTAATATCCTAGGTCCAACACCAGCAGCGGTATAATTAAGATTTACATTTTGCGAAGTGGTTATTTTTATTTTATCCATGAATAGTTATTGACTATTTCTATTAAAATATTTACATTTATGTAATTGCTAAGGTAAAAAAATCCGGCAATCAATAAGATGAAGGAAATTACTTTTTTAAAACAAAACGAAAAAAAGTGGGAAGAGTACGAAAAAGTATTGGATAACGAGCAATTTGCACATCCGGCAAAAATTACTGAAATGTTTATTGAGTTAACCGACGACCTGTCTTATGCCAATACAAATTATGATAATACAAATACAAATGCCTATGTAAATGGTATTGCATCTAGAGTGCACCATTTAGTTTATAAAAATAAAAAAGAAACCGGGAATAGATTTGTAACTTTTTATACCAAAGAGTTGCCCTTGCTTTTTGGGCGTTATCATAAACAATTATTTTTTTCTTTTTTAGTTACAGCAATTGCAACATTGGTTGGCGTATTGTCGCAAATTTACGACGATAGTTTTGTTCGACTAATTTTAGGAGATTATTATGTTGATTATACTTTAGAGAATATTAAAGAAGGCAATCCTTTAGCTATTTATGGAGAATCAAACCAGCTGTTAATGTTTGTGCAAATTACTATTAATAACATACGCGTTTCCTTTATTGCTTTTGTTTTTGGCTTGTGTACAGCATTTGGCACCTCTTTTTTTCTTGCCTATAATGGCGTAATGCTAGGTTGCTTTTTTGCGATGTTTTACCAACACAATGTTTTAGATAAGGCTTTAAAAGTTGTTTGGATACACGGCGCATTAGAAATATCAGCAATTATTATAGCTGGTTGCGCAGGATTTGTTTTAGGAAATAGTTTTATTTTTCCGGGCACGCATACGCGCATAAAAGCTTTTGCACGAGGTGGCAAAGATGGTTTAAAAATTGTTATTGGCTTGGTTCCGGTATTTATAGCGGCAGGATTTTTAGAAAGTTTTGTTACACGTTATACCGAAATGCATATTGCCTTAAGCGCAAGTATTATTGGATTATCGTTTGCATTTATTGTTGGCTATTTTATTGTATTACCAATTTATTTAAAACAAAAACATCAACCAATTTATGACTGAGCAAAAAATTTATTACAGAAAAGTTCGTGATTTAGGCGGCATTTTTACAGCTGCGTTTGGCTTTATAAAACAAAACTTTAAACCTTTTTATGGAAGTTTATTATTTTTAGCCGGACCGTTTATTATTGTAGGTTCAGCAATATCTGCCTATATGATGGGTTCTTCTATGACCTTTACGCGATTAGTTAGAAATTTCGATTCGTTTTATGGGAATTTATTAATCTCGTACTTTTTTTCGATGATGTTTATATTTATTGGAGTAACGGTTTACAATGTTATTTTAAATAAAAATTTAATCGAAAATGAAAAATTACAAAACCACGAATCATTAACCATCAATCATTCAATCACCGGTTTTTTTAGCGACTTCTGGCGCATTTTAGGAAACACACTTTTGCTTGTTGTAGTTTCTATTTTGGCGCTTTTATTTATTGGTTTAATTTTTGCAGGCCTTTTTGCCTTAACCGGTGGAAACGCCAAATCAGGGGGTTTTGTAATATTAATGGTGCTGCTCGTAATTTTAATATTTGTGGCTTTATTACTTTTTGGTCCTATACTTTCGTTTGTTCCAATGGCCTCCTTGTTTGTTTGCCAAAGAGATAGAATTGGAATTTTTGCAGCCATAAAAAAAGTATTTTATTATTTAAAAGGAAATTTTTGGATGACCTGGGTTGTTAGCTTAGTAGGAATAGTTAGTTATATGGTGATGGGTTTTATTGTTCAAATACCTGTTTTAATAATAACCTTGGCAACTACTTTTTCCAGAGCAAAATCTACAATAGCTTATGGGCAAGCAGATGATACAACACCTCTGCTTTTAGTTGCAGTAATTATAATTAGTAACTTATTATCTTATGGGGTAATGTCCGTTTACTACTTAATGACGGTTTATCAGTACACAAACCTCGAGGAGAAAAAAGAAGGAAGTGCGATTATCGAAAAAATAAATCAAATACAATAATTAATTTGTACTTTCTTAAGCATAGTTTAATTGGATTTTTGTTTCTGATTTTTGGCGCTCAAGTTTTTGCTGTACCGCCAACAAAAATTACTGTAAATGTTCAGGCCAATTTAAATAACCAAATTGATTCCTCTGACATTACTGTCACTTCTCCATCAAAAGAAAAAGAAACAAAATTATTTTCAGACAGTAAATTAAAATATAAAAAAAACATAATTGCTCAACGTGGAATAATAGAAAGATTTTTGGCTTGGCTTGCCGAAAAACTTTTTGGAAATGCCGGCTATGATAATGTATTAACGGCACGTAAAATTATTATTTGGACGATTAGTATTGGCGCCATGATTTTTTTAATATGGCTTCTTTCAAAGTCGGAAATGGTGAGTTTAATAAAACCTAAACCCAAAGCCACAAGCTTTAATTTTATAGATGTTGTGGAAGACCTAAATAAAATTAATTTTGAAGAGAAAATTAAAGCCGCACTTAAGGAAGAGGATTATCGACTGGCAACTCGTTGGGCTTACCTAAAAATATTATTTCTTTTAGATAAAAATAAATTAATAGAATTTGCTTCTTATAAAACTAATATTGATTATAAGTACGAATTAAAAAATAAAAAACATCAAATAGATTTTGTTCGCCTTAGTTACATCTATGAATTTGTTTGGTATGGAAAATTTGTGATAAGTAGTAGTGATTATTCTGAAAGAGAAACTGAGTTTATTAATTTTGAAAAGGAATTAGGTGTTTAAAGGGAATAAAAAATTTATTTACATTTTTTGTGGCATTTTTGCTATTGTTATTGCTGTGCAATATTTTATGCCTAAGCCAACAAATTGGGCAAGAACATATTTAAGCAAAGACAAATCGCCCTTTGGTTGTTTTGCTATTTATAATTTAATGGATAATGTATATTCAAAAGGTTACTTAATCAATAATAAAACCTTGTATAATTTAAATACAGATAGCTCCAAAAAAACATCCATAATCATTATTGATGACAAACTTAACTTTAATAAAAATGATATTAAAGCAATATTTGAATTTTTAAACAAGGGAAATACCGCTTTTATTTCCGTAAATCAATTTAGCGGCGCCTTTGCCGATACTTTTCATTTACAAACCTCTTACGACTATAACGATTATTTTGTTTCAATAGATTCGCTAATAAAAAAAGACGGAATAAAAATAAAGTTAGAGGCGGAAAATTTAAAAAACAAACCCTTTTTATATTCACGCGTTGCTGTTGCTTCCTACTTTAAAAAGTTTGATACATCTCGCTTTAAAGTGCTTGCTCAATTTTCTAAAAACAAAGCTTGTTTAATTTCTACGAGTGTAGGAAAAGGAAAATTATATTTGATGACAATGCCCGATGTGTTTGGAAACTATTTTGTAGTAGACAATCCGAACAGATTTTTAGTCTATGCAATTTTGTCCTTACTTAAAAATGATGTATTAATTTGGGACGAATATTATAAAACCTATAACGTTAGCAACTATTCCTTCATCAAATTTATTTTAGAGAACGATTCATTGTACGCTGCATATTTGCTCATTATTATTGTGCTTATCTTTTATATGATTTTTGAAGGTCGTAGACGACAACGTGCAATACCTATTGTTGAAACGCCGAAAAATAGCACTTTAGAATTTGTAAACGTGGTTAGCCATGTTTATTATAATAGTAAAAATCATCAAAGTATTGCGGCCGAAAAAATTCGATTTTTTTACGAAACTGTAAGAGCAAAATTTCAAGTAAATACAAATAAAATTAATGGTGAATTTTTAAACGAAATTTCTACATTAAGTGGCATAGAAATAAAAATGGTTAAACAATTATTTACTTACTGCGAAAAATTAAGAGAGCCCATAGAAATTACTGAAAATGAATTAATAGAATTAAACCGTCAAATACATAATTTTAATAAAAATAGTTTACGATAATGGAAAATCAATTTGAAAACCGAATAGACTTAACCAAATTGGTTAGCAAAACACAAGAGATTAAAAATGAAATCTCTAAGTACATTGTTGGCCAACAACAATTAATAGATTTATTACTTATTGCATTGTTGGCAGATGGACATGTGTTAATTGAAGGAGTTCCCGGAGTTGCAAAAACTTTAACAGCAAAACTTCTCGCAAAAACAATTGATACTGAGTTTAAACGAATTCAGTTTACGCCAGATCTAATGCCAAGTGATATAATTGGCACATCTATATTCAACGCTAAAACTTCGGATTTTGAATTTAAAAAGGGCCCGTTATTTGCTAACATCGTTTTAACTGATGAAATAAATCGTTCTCCTGCCAAAACACAGGCCGCACTTTTTGAAGCCATGGAGGAAAGACAAATTACCGTAGATGGAAAAACATATCCGTTAGATTTACCTTTTATGGTGTTGGCAACTCAAAATCCTATTGAGCAAGAAGGAACTTACCGTTTACCAGAAGCACAATTGGATCGATTTTTATTTAAAATTCATGTGAGTTATCCTTCTTTAGAAGATGAAAGCAAAATGCTTATGAATTTTCATAATAATTCGCACATTATTGATTTGAACACAATAAATAAAATAATATCTAAAACAGAAATTAACGAGTTTAAAAAGTTAATCACTAAAATAGTTATTGAAGAAAATCTAATAAATTATATTACACAAATAGTAAATGCCACTAGAAAAAACTCAGGATTGTATTTGGGAGCATCACCAAGAGCGTCTATTGCAATTTTAAATTCGGCAAAGGCTAATGCTTGTATTCAAAACCGTGATTTTGTTACGCCGGATGATATTAAGTTTGTTGCATTTCCTGTTCTTCGCCACAGAGTAATCATAACTCCCGAAAAAGAAATGGAAGGAGTGCAAGTTGATTCTATCATTCAACAAATTATTGATAAAGTAGAAGTGCCACGTTAATTAATTTTTATAAAACAAAAACTAATTTTTTTTATTCTAAAAACAAAAGGTGTTAAATAAATTTTCGAAAATATTTAAACAGATACGCCTAACAAAATGGTTTTACAGAGCTGTTTTTAGCCTAATCTTGTTGTTTATTCTTTCTTTTTTGTTTGAGGTTGTTTATGACATAGCGTTTGTTTTATTAGTGTTGTTGATTTTTGTTGCCGGCATAGATATTTTTATTCTGTTTAGGAATAAACATCCTCTTAGCGCTTTACGAAAATCAAAATATGAGCGTTTAAGTAATGGAGATTTGAATGAAGTTGAATTGCAACTTCAAAGTTTTTATAGTTTTACAGTAAATATTTCTATTGTAGATGAATTACCTTTTCAGTTTCAAATACGAAATTTTAAAATAGATACTGTTATAAATAAAGCGGAAGCTAAATCTTTTTCATTTCAATTACGTCCTGTTGAAAGGGGCGAGTATCAATTTGGTTTAATTAATTTATTTGTGCGTTCACCAATCTATTTAATTGAAAGGCATATAAAAATAGAAAACAACTTTATGATGAAGTGTTATCCATCTTTTTTGAAATTGCGACAGTTTGAACTTTTAGCAATAAGTAATCGTTTATCTGAACTTGGCGTAAAAAAAATAAGAAGAATTGGGCATAGCACAGAGTTCGAGCAAATTAAAGAATATGTAAATGGCGATGATGTTAGAACCATTAACTGGAAAGCAACAGCGCGGAGAAGTCAGTTAATGATTAATCATTATCGTGATGAACGCGCACAACAAGTTTATTGTTTGGTAGATATGGGAAGGATTATGAAAATGCCTTTTGATGAGTTAACATTATTGGATTACGCTATTAATGCAAGTTTAGTTTTAGGACACGTTGCTTGGATAAAACAGGATAAACCAGGGCTAATTGGATTTTCGAATAAAATAAATGTGGCCGTTAATGCCGACAGAAAAGGGAATCAACTTTTACGATTACAAGAAGGTTTGTATAATGCCAAAACAAATTTTGAAGAAACAAATTATGAAAATTTACTATCCTACGCGCGCGCAAAAATAACACAACGAAGTTTATTATTATTGTTTACTAATTTTGAAACCTTAAGCGGACTAAAGCGACAATTAAAATATATTCGCAAAATGGCAACACAACATTTAGTTGTTGTTATATTTTTTGAAAACACTGAGTTAAAGGAAGTGTTAGCGCAGAAACCAAAAAACACTTTTCAGATATACGAACAAACTATCGCGCAAAAATTTGACTTCGAAAAGCGACAAATAACTTTAGAATTGCAACGCTACGGCATACTGAGTGTTTATACCACACCCAAACAATTAACTGTAAATTCTTTAAATAAGTATCTGGAAATTAAAACTAGAGGAATGATTTAATTAATCATCGTATTTCTAACTCTCGCAATTTCATCAATAATTTGCTTAAGCTGCTCATCAGTAATATCTACAGTGCTTTTGCTTTTGTTTACAATAACTAACTGTCCGTTTACCTCTTTTGTTTCAGGCTCCACGTATGTATAGCTAATTGTTATTTGACTATAAATTTGTTTTAATTTTTCGAACTCAGTAACAATTTTACCAAAATACTCATCGTTTTTATATGCATTTAAAATAACTAAAATATTATCCAGATTTATTTTTTCAAATCCTAAACGCTCCGTTAAATCTTTGTTTGGCTTTAATTTGGCTACTTGGCATGCAATATTAACACCTTCTAGCCAGGCGCCACTAATCATTAATACGCTTAGTTCGTTTCTGTTTTGAGTTCTTAAGTGCGCATCCATTTTATTAAAATTATCTGTACTAATAAAAATTAATGAATCATAATTTTTAGTATTGGTTGCTAAACGTTTAAGCGTTTCAAAATCAAAAAACTGACCAATATGAATGTCGTCTCCTAACTTTTTAATGTTTTGCAAATAGCTCATTGCAGAAAAAGTTTTTTCGTAGATGTTGATATAACCTAAATCTGCACTATAAACTCCAATATTAAAAGCAATTTTATAATTTGTGTTGTACTTTATGATGTTAGTTGATGGATTTAGTAAATTAGCATCATAGCCTTGTCCATTGTCTTTAAGCATGGTTGCCATTTCGAGCGGCGAAGGAATTGACATTATGATGTCATTGATTACTTCAGCCGAAATATCCGGCTTTATTTTAACCGGAATTGTGTCGCTATTTTCCTTCTTTTCAATAAACTTTTCGTCATCGCCTCCACAGCTTGTTAATACAAACACTGTTGCGAGTATAATAATACCAAAACGGCTAAAATTTTTCATAATAGTTTTTTGTAGATAAAAGAAAATTAAGACTTAGAGAAACCTAAAACGTTTACGCCACATGGGTCTTTAGAGTCTTCATAAAAAGATTCAATATAATAAATACCGGTTGCTGTGCATGGGTATTGAATTGAAGGGTAGAATTTCTTTTTCAATTTATTAGTAGCAATCAAATTCTTTTCTTTATCGTAAACATTTACAATTAGGCGGCTTCCTTTTATCGCCTGATCGCAACATAAAAGCATGTAGGTCGAACCTTTACTAAATAGATAGGTAACCATGTTGGGTTTACTCTCAAGTTTAGTATTATCTACATAAATAGTTTTTAAATAAGTAAAGTTTCCTAGTTTTGAGTTACAGTTATCCGAAACACACTGAGCTTTTAAAAAGTAACTCGAAATAATTAAACTTAACCCAATAAATAATTTTGTTTTCATGTAAAGTTTTTTCTGTTTTGTTTGTATATTAGAAATTATCGCTTGTTAAACAAATTTAAAGTTTTTTTAAGAACTTCAAAATATAAAAGAATAAACAATACAAAAGAAATGACCCAAATCACAACACAATTAAACCAAAAACTGCTAATTTCTTTACCAAAAAGGTATTTATAGGGCGAAAAGAAGTGAATATCGTGAGAAATGTATTGTTTTGGTGGATCAATGTAAATTGCATCAATTTGTTGATTTAAGTGATTATCCTCAATAATATATTTGTTTTTAACATATTCCTTTTTAACAACATCCTCTAAATACTCGTTAGAATATTTATTTTTTATTCTTTGAAACATCTCCTGCCCCTCTTTACTATCTAAAATATTCGAAAGTTTTAGGTTTCTTTTTAAATCATGACGAATGAATTGGAAGTTATAATAACGGTTTAGTCTAAGGAAATGATTGTTTAAGTTTTCGAAAGTAATATTTGAATATTTTTCGGGCGTTAAATAATCCATATTATTAAACACAACATCTTTATTTATTTTGGCTTCCCTAGTTAATTCATTTTTTAGGATAGCTAATTTATCTTTTAATTTTTCTTGAGATTCTGGAGTTTTTTCTTTTGATAATCTTATAGCATCTGTGCTAATTTGAACCAATTCGGGAATATAATAAGTCATTTTATTATTTACCTGACTAATACTTTTGTCGAACTCAAAAAATGGACCTTGATAGTTGTTATATTTAAACTGTTGTACCATTAGGCCTTCGTATGCCCAGCGCGAGGGCATCATGCTTGCTACAAAAGGAACACCGGAGCCCCCGCCAATAGATGAGTTTAGCTTATCATAAGTAAACATTGCGCCCCCTAAAATTAATTGAGGAATAATCAAAAGAGGAATTAAAATATAAATAGTAACTGCAGAATTAAATGCGCTTGAAATATTTAAGCCTATAAGGTTTGCTGAACAGGCAACTGTGAATAGCATAAACCAACACTGTATGTTCATGCCTTTTAATTCTATAACGTAATTTCCAATTAAAACAAACAATAAACTCTGAATTGCAGAGAGAATAAATAAAATAATGATTTTAGAAAAATAATATGAAAACGGACTAAGGTTTAAGAATCGTTCGCGCTTTAAAATTTTACGATCTTTAAAAATTTCTTCGGCACTAACAGTTAAGCCAATAAAGAGCATAACAATAACGCACATAAAAATATAAGCTGGCACATTATCATTATCTCTAAAAATATATTCAGAACCTTTTACTCTGGATGTATAACGTATAACAAAAGAGAGTAATAACGCTAAAACCGGCGCCTCTAAAAAATTAATCAGTAAATATTGTTTGTTGCCAATTTTAGAAAGTACATCTCGCTTAATAAAAACTAAAAGTTGTTTTAAAATGCTGGGGATTTTAAATGCGTTAACTATTTTATCGGTTACTTCTTTAAAATCGGGAAAAGTAATGTTTGATTTAAATAAACTGTGCCATTCCTCAGGCTGCACTTTTCTTAAACCAGTATAGTTTCCATATTCATCTACTTCCTGACTTTCTAAAATATTAAATATTAATTCAGGATTAACATTGCCACATAACTCACACTCCCCAACATCGCAATTAGCATGATTTGCAGCTTGTTTAAAGTACATAACAGCTTCAACCGGATTACCATAATAAATATTATAACCCCCAACATCTAGAACACAAATTTTGTCAAACATTTTAAAAATGTCTGATGATGGTTGATGTATAACTACGAAAATTAAATTTCCTTTAAGAGATAATTCTTTAAGTAAATCCATTACATTTTCAGAATCGCGAGATGATAAACCTGAAGTGGGTTCATCAACGAATAAAATTGCTGGCTCTCTTATAAGGTCTAGCGCAATGTTTAAGCGTTTACGCTGACCACCACTAATTTTTTTATTAAGAGCATTACCAACAATAATATCTTTTGTTTCAAGTAAGCCTAAATTTTCTAAAGTCGCTAAAACAACTTCTTTTAATTCTTCGGGTGATTTATCTTTAAAACATAATTGCGCATTAATGTATAGATTTTGGTAAACAGTAAGTTCTTCAATTAAAAGATCATCTTGTGAGATATAACCGATTAAGCCTTTTATTTGTGTTTTATCTTTTGTAACGTCTAAGCCATTGATTCGAATACTTCCCGCACTAGCAGTTTCAATACCCGATAAAACATTTAACAAAGTTGTTTTGCCCGCACCGCTTGCTCCCATAATTCCAACTAAGGCACTGTGAGATTCAGAAATATTAATATCCCTTAAACCAATTTTGCCACCGGGAAATTTATATTCTAAATTTTCTACTACAAAACTTAATTTATTGTCTTGGGTTTTTTGGAGAAATTGTTCAACGATATCTGAGTAATAGATTGTGCCTCTTGGAACTCGGATGGTACTTCCTGGAGCTAATAAATAAACAATGGATTTGTTTACCGGAATACCGTTGATATGTAATTCGCTGTTTCCGGAATAACTTGTAAATAACAAATTTACACTTGGAAAACGGATAGTTAAAATAACACCATCTAATCCCTCAGAATGAATATGATTTGCTTTTGATAACCTATCAGCATTATCATCTATTATTACAAAGTGTTGAGCTATATCATCCGGAATTTGAGCCTGAGTGAAAAAAGTTTCTACAACTCGTCTTTCTTCTTCAGGGATATTAAACGTTTCTGCCGCGGTATTAATAATATCGATGCGTTGTTCAGTAAAGGAATTGTTTGCTTTTAATAATTCATATAAACGAACTAGTACAATTACTTTTTGTTTTTGCGCAAGTGTTTTATTAATTTTTATACAAATAGTAAGCGATTTTAAAGAATCTGAAACAGAGGTTAGTTTTCTTTTGCGCGGACGTGCAGGCGCGTCTTCACCATCGTCTGATTTATTTGGCTTATCATCTTTTCCAAGTAAATAATTATCATAAAGCAAAAGATACTCTTCGGTTTTAGTTTTATTTAATTGGAAGGATAAAAAGGAGCGAACAAAGTTACGTTCAGACTCGCCACTGCCGTCATCTTGTTTCGCAATAATTGCGAACAATTGCATTAACGCCCTAAGAATTTCCTCACTCATAAAATTAAAATAGGCTTTAAGTTAAATATTTTTTTTGTTTTGTGAAAAGAAATAATTGATTATTCTTCATTCTTTTCTTCTTGTCCCATTGCCCCTAACTGCTTCATTTTTCTTAGAAAGTCGTCTTTCTTTTTCACGCTTGTTGCATCAAATCTATAAGAGGGGCCTTTTTCTACATCCATTTTTTTATTTTTACTTTTTAGCTCTTTAATGTCTTTATTAAATAGGTCGTTACTGCTTACGGCAAGCATCATCCCATTATAGTAATTAAAATAATACCATGTATTTGGATCGGCCTCAAGGTAAATGTCTAAAACATCTTTACCACGTTGTTTTTTAATTTGAATTTTACCTTTCATATAGCGAAAAATCTCAGTTTTTAGGATATTTCCAATACCAAGCATTTCACCTTCGGATAAAAAAGCTTTTGCGGTGCGGTTGTAATTTAATTTTACATCATTAAAGACAATATTTTTTTCTAATTGATCAGGAAATTTTTTGAAGTTTCCATATAAATTTAGTTCAGATAAGGCTCTATCCCCCTTATCTTTTCCTAAGAGCTCAATTAAACCATGGTTAAAAAGATCTCCTTCAAAAGGAGTTGGGTTTAAAGCACCTAGATAGATTTCAAAATCTTTAGCCATTTTTTTAATTGCACTATTTTCAAAAAAGAAATCTACCACCATCATCAAATTAAAATTAATACTGTCATGTTGAGTACTATACAACGCATTACCTACACTTTTTATTTTTACCTGTCCTAAATCCGAACTAATATCATAACTACCCTCAGTATATATTTCACAATTGGCTGTATTTAAACTAACATAGTTGCCCGGCAAACTCATTTCTAATAGTTTTTCTTTATTTGATATCTCATAGGTTTGATTTTCTTTATCGTAGGTTAATATCCCATCCGCTTCAATTATTACTTTTGAGCTTCTTGCACCTTGAAGAGATAAAAAAGAAGAGTAAACCATATTTGTATCTTGGTTATAAAATAAGCCAGTGCCAATTTGTGCTCCCTGCACATCTAAAGCTCTTTTAGGAATTGGTATTTGAATATCTTTAGGATTTATTTCTCCTGTAAATTGCAAATAAGCTTTTCCAATTTTTTTACAGTTGTTTACAATTTTAGTTCCTCCTTCGTAAAACAAAAATTCGTTAGTTGCAAATAAATAAACTTTTCCTGCAAAGCTAAAATGATCGTTGAATTGAAATTTTTCTTTTTCGCTAATTAATCCTTCCGAAATTGTTTGCCCAGTAGTATCCGGACTAATTGTATTAAATTTAATTAAATAGGGCTTATCATTTTCGTCAAGATATTGATATTCGCCAGAAGCGAGATAATTTCTTCTACTAAAAATATTTGTTGTTGTATTTCTGATGGTGTGGAATTTTGTAACCGTATTTGCAAGAATGCTCGACTTCCTTAAAGTATCCATTACGGCATTTTTAAATATTGTAACATCTCCGTTGTCTGGAAATATTCTTGCATCAGCCACATTTATGTAAGGAACATTTTTACATTTAATAATGTATTTTTTTAGATTGTATTTTGCTCCAGGTGCAAAAAACCTTAGTGAATCTTGTTTTGGATGAACGCTAATAAACTCTGGCCCTTCTAAGTCTAAACCTTTTTCTGCGGCTTCGGTATCAATTTTTTTCTGTGTGTCTCCCAGCTCCATTTCTTCACTATCCATATACCATTTAAAGCGATCCATAAATGCGATATATTGATTCTTATCAAACTTTACATAAGAACCTGCGCCATTAGTAATAAAATCTCCCACTCGATTATCAAAATCTATTTTTGCGTTTACGTTTACTGTACTAAAGGTAAAGCCATCTTCGTTAAAGGCTTTTAAGTGAAAATTAGCAGTGTCGCTAAAAAACCTACGCTTTACAAATAATATTTTTCCCGATGTAAGGTCAGCTTTTTCAAAATCTGCTCTGCCATTTCCTGTAAGTTGTTTATAGGTAAGATCAAACCTTCCTCTAAACTCTAATTTTTCTTTATAGGCAATAAATGGAGTTTTTTGGTCGTGGGCTTGTAATAAATCTTTATACGGCATAAAATGCAAACGAACGGTATCTCCGTGTGCTGTTGGAAACTCGGGGGCATCTCCTTCTTTTACGTCAAACGTATTTGCATTTCCGTTTGCGCTGTCAGGAAAGAAAATAAGATCAGACACTTTAGAGGTGCTTGAACTGAAATTAAAATCACCACCGCCTCGTAATCCTTTGTTACTTAATCTGATTTCTTGATTAAAATTACCTTTGCCACCATAAATAGGGAATCCTCCGGGCGGGGTTTGTCTAATAAATCCTAACGAATAGTCTGATTGCAATGTAAGAATTTCTTTAAAAACAGGAAAGATATCTGCAGACACAAATGTGCCATCAAAACGCAAGGCCTCGTTTCTAAAATCATCTAAACTATCAATGGAAAAAGGATCCAATTTAAAATAAAACTTGTCTTTATTGTAAGCGCCTTTAAAAATGGTTCGTTTATCATAAAAAGCATAACTTTCTTTAAAGCTTTGAAATGAAGGAAACGTGGGAGCTCTGCCCCAACCACTTTTATTTTTAGGCGCATCAATTCGTAATTCGCCATTTACATTTTCAATTAAAGTCCTTACTTTTTTGAAAGGAATATTACCGTTAACATCAGGTTCAAAGGCTTCTACATATATTTTAATGGAGTCGATGGTTTTCATTTTTACTTTAAACTCATCGTAATCAAAAATAAAATCTTTCCCAATAAACTCAAATTTTCCCGACGACAGGGTGCCGCTAAAATCAATCTCTCTATTCTTTCTTAGAGTTAGTTCTCCGTTTCTTGGAAACATAAATACTTTTTGGGTATCGCTGAGTAATACTTGCTTTACTCCACGAACCGTTAGGTCGTAATTTAATAAATTTAAACTGGCATTATCTTTACCTTGAATTACCGAATGAAGAGTAATAACATCGTAATCGTGTTTATGCTTTAAGTTGTCGGCATAATCAAATAAACGTTGCCTAACTTTTATCATGTCAGTTTCCGGGTCGTAATAGATCAAACCATAAATTGCCATTTTAAAAATGATTGGACGCAAGTCTATTGCCATATATTTTATATATTTTGCAAAATCAACTACAGTAAATTCAAGTGGCTTATCCATTAAATTATGATACTCTATCATCTTAGCGATTGGACTTATGTTTTCTTTGCCTCTTATTGCTTCAGCTTTTTCTTTGTTATAAAAATTGGTAGATTCAAAATAGGCTTCGCCTTGAAAATTGTTAGGTAAAAAATTAAAAGCTAGAATGGGCTCATCTAATTGCCATACAATTTGTTCAAAGTACATATCGTATTTATGGAATGAATTAGAAAATGGCGTTTTTTGCAAGCCATCATCCCCGCGTAAAATAGTTACAAGCCGTTTTTCTACTTGATAGGTAAAGCTCAATCCGGGATGATAAATAGTATCTTTATTTAAATAAAATTTAACAGCACCGGGGTTAGCAACAATTCTATCTTTACTCATCCCAAAAGAACGCGCGCTGATTTCTAAAAACTTAAGTCCGTTTTTTTTAAAAATAATTCTTGCAGGATTACTATTAGTGCCCGAGCCTACAAATTTTGGGCCTCGCATACCAAATCCTCCATCATAATCCACATCGGGATAAATGTTTTTTACAACCAAGCGTTTGCTGTAAGAATCAAAACGTGGATAGCTTAACTCTCCATTTTCTGTAATAATTCTATCAGAAAACCTGCCTATTTGTGGTTTATCAAAAAATTGTTTTCCCACAAAAGTAGCGGTGTCACTTGCGTAATTTCCCGTTTTGCAATCAATTTTATACCGTTTAATAGTGGCGTACACATCTTTACTTAAACCAGAGCGCTCCCAACTAATTTTACCACCTTTACCAACAAAGTTTCCTGAACTGGGGTAAAAAATTCCATTTGTTTCTTCAATTGCAATGCTGTCACCACGCGGATTAACTCCAATTAAAGTAATGTCTTTAAATGTTATCTTTAAAATGGAATCATATTCAAACTTGTAGTTTGGCTGAATAGAATAGTAGATGTAAGATGGAGTTTTGTAAAAAGCATTGTAATTGAACATATTCTCGCCCATAACAACAAGCTCCTGAACACCACCAATGCCTTTTTTTGCTAATAATTTTTCTAAACAAAGCTGCCAATTTTTAAAAGTTTCATCTGGCAATTTTTTTTCGATAGAAGCATACAAAGCGGCAAAATAACCAATAAGGTAGGGGTTGGGCTTTAGACGCTTAACGGCCATTAGGTTACAAGCTTTTATAGTGGCTTCTTTATAATAACCCGCTATATAGTTATCCTCCCAACGCTGGGTAAACGTGCGCATATAGGTTTCAGCCTCAAGTCTGTTAGAGGTGTTCTCGATAAAATAATTGTTTAAGTCTGAAATAAATTTCATTGTATCATTAGATAGTTGGCTTCCTTTCTGAGAACTTGCGATAAAGGAAACCAGCGAAAAAAGGAAAATAAAGATGTGTTTGTGAAACTTAAATTGCATAGCTATATTAATTTAACCAAATATAATTAATCAATTAGGGAATTAATAATAAAATCCAAATATTTTGATAATATGCTGTATATCTTAATTGGAGTACAATTTCTATGAGTTATTATAATATTATTTTATAAATTGCAGTAAAATTCTAAGTTTGATTATGTCTTTATCAAAAAACGAAAAATATTTAACTATTGCTGAATTATTTAATATTCTAAATAATTTTCAATTGAACTATGCATATAGTGGCGATTTCACCAACGATCTTACAGAGCGTATTTTGTCTTTGGCAGAAACAAATATGGAAGTGGAGAGCGAGTCATTAAAAATGAAGAAAAAGGTTTATTTTATTATTGTTGAATCTCTTCAAAATATAACAAGACACCAAGGCGTAAGTAAGAGTAATGGGTTGATGGATGGCTTCTTTTCTATTCATAAGTTTTCAGGCGGATATCTTATTGGTTCGGGAAATACCATTGAAAACAAAAACATCGAATCCCTTTCTCAAAAATTAGAAAAAGTAAACTCATTAAATGCTGAAGAATTAAAGGAATATCAAAAAAGTGTTTTGAGCGCTGGAGATTTTTCTGAAAAGGGTGGGGCGGGGCTTGGTTTAATTGAAATAGTAAGGAAAAGCGGAAACAAACTTTCCTACGATTTTATAAATGTGGATAGTCAAAATTCATATTTTTATTTTCAAGCAAAAATCACAGAGGCGACAGATTTAAATAATAATCCCGAAGAAAAAACGAATTATGACATTGTAAAAAACGTTCACAAAGTAGTAACAGACAATAATTTAAAAATATTTTTTCAAGGACAGTTTAAACATGAAAATGTTAGGAGCTTGCTCTCAATGGCAGAAGGAAGTATTTACCTTACCGAAAAATTTAATTTTAAAAAGACCTCAGTTGCAATAATGATAGAGTTACTGCAAAACATTAGCTATCATGCTACAGGTATAAATAATACTGAGGATAGACCCGGTTTATTTATGGTTGCAGATAATAATAATATTTGCTCATTAATTACAGGAAATTATATTGAAAACCCTAAAATTAATGAATTAATAAAAAGAATTGATTATGTAAATTCTTTAGATGATCAAGAGATTGAGAAATTGTACTTAGAAACTATTGTAATGGAGCAGGACGACAACAGGCAAGGGGCAGGCTTAGGATTTATTGACATAAGAATAAAAAGTAAAAATAAAATTGAGGTTGAAATGATACCTTACACTGAAAACAAGACATTTATTATTATAAAAGCAAATATAAGTTATTAGTAATATGACGACTTTAAAAATTGATGCAACAGAAGATTTGCCAAGTGTAATTTTTGAGGATTACAAAGGTATGTTTCAAATATCAAAACGATCTTTGCCTGAAAATGCGATTGTTTTTTTTGAGCCTTTAATTGAATATATCAATGAGTATATTAAAGCGCCTAAAGAGGAGACAACTGTTGTTTTTCATTTTGACTATATTAGTACATCTTCAACAAAACAAATTATGAAAATAATTTTATTATTTAATGAACTCGCTAAAACAAAAAAAGTAATTTTAAAATGGAATTATGATCAAGGCGATACGGATATGTTACAAACAGGGAATAGATTGGAGAAGCTGACAAATTTAAAGTTTGTTTATACAGAAGTTTAAATTTTAAACCCTATTACTAGTACATCATCAATTTGTTTAGAATCTCCTTTCCATTCATCAAAAGTTTCTTCAATCATTTGACTTTGTTTTTCTATTGGTGAAGCATTTATTTCGCGCAATAATTTTTCATAACGAGAACTTAAAAACTTTTTGTTTGTAATCTCGCTTATTTGATCAACATAACCATCAGTTGCCATATAAACCATTGTTCCGGGCTTTAAATCCCATTCAAAAGTTGTAATCTCTTCAGTTTTGTTCATTGCAAAAATGCCGTTAATCGAACTAATTTGCGCTTTTATTTCGTTAGTAGATTTTTGATCAACAATGTAAATCGATTGATTAGCTCCTGCAAAGTAAATCTTTCTGGTTTTGTGATTAACTCGGCAAATTGAAATATCCATGCCGTCTTGGTTAAACTCTTCTTTTTCTTTGTTTATTAAAGTATTTGATAAAGAAATTGCTAACTCTTTAATTATTAAAGAAGGGTCTGATATTTTTTTATGGGTTATGATTTCATTTAATAAAGTGCTACCAACCATACTTAAAAATGCGCCAGGTACACCATGGCCAGTGCAATCAGCAACAACAATAAACGAGTCATCTCCTTGCTTTGAATACCAATAAAAATCTCCGCTAACTATGTCTTTTGGAATATAAGTGATAAAAAATTCTGGAATGTGCTTAGTTATTTCGTTTTCTGAAATCAAAATAGAATCTTGTATTCGTTTTGCATAGCTAATACTTGATAATATTTGCCTTTGTTTTTCTTCCGTTAAATTTTTTTGTCTTTCTACTTCGTGTTTTTGGTTAGTAATAATTCTATTTGCCTTTTGTTTATGGCGGTTATTTCTTAAAATAAATACTGCTAAAATTGCCATAAAAACAAACGCAGCCATAAATAAAACAATTAAAGTTTTTTGCTTTTGACTTTCTTCTTTTGCAATCGCTTGTAGCTTTTCCTGCTCTAATTTTGTTAAACTTTCTTTTTGATCAAATTCATAGTTCATCTCTGCGCGAATGCTTTTCTCATTATCTTGAACTTTCGCTAAACTATCTCTGTATTGAATGTGTGCTTTATAATTAACAAGAGAATTTTCAAAATTACCAGATAGTTTTTCCAACTCAGAAAGATCGAAATAAATTTGACTTATACTTTCTGTTTGCCCAGTTTTCTGATATAAAGCAAGCGCATCGTTTAAGTATACTTTTGCATTTCGCAGGCTTTGATTTTTTTCACTTTTGTTGCTAGTTGTTTTTGCTAATGAAAGATAAGATGCTCCAATATTTGCTTTCATCAAAGCAAGTTCAGCTGTATTGCCCAATTCTTCGAATATTTTTATCGCCTTAAACTGCATTTCAAAAGATTTTTTAAAATTTCCTTCTACATCATATACGTTTGATATATTTAAATAAGCTATGGCAACATTTTTTTTATCGCTAGCTTCTTCCGCTATTTTTAGAAACTTGTAAAAATAGTCCAATGCCTGCTTGTTTTCTCCCTGCTCGGCGTAAACGGTACCAATGTTAGAATAGGAAATGCCCATTGTGTTTTTATCACCTTGCTCTTTGCTTAGCGTTAAAACCTTGTTGTAATATTCTAAAGCTTTAGAATAGTTTTTTTGTCTGTCATATGCAATGCCAATATTATTATACACAGTTAAAGCTTTGTCTTTAAAATTTAAATCGTCAATAATTGCTAATGCTTTATAATAATATTCAAATGAGGCGGCAACATTATCTTGTAAGTTATATAACTCCCCAATTTTATTTAAACAATCTGCAACTTCATCTTTTTCGCCGATCTCTTCCCTTAATAATAATTCTTTTTTATAATGGGCCAAGGAATTCCCGTAATTTTCTTGATTTTCGAAAGTGTAAGCTATTGTTTGTAGTGAGTTTGCTAACCAGATTTTCGACTTCGAAATATCTACAGCTTTAACAAGTTTTTCTGAAATTAGTTTTGCAATGCTAGCATATTTTATGGCTTTTGAAAAACGTCTTTCCTTCACATGTTCTTTGCTTAGATTAATTAGCGCATTAATTCTAACTGTATCATCTAAACTTGCCGATGAAGATTCTGTGTTTAAAGTTTTAATGATTTGCAATAAAGAATCAACTCTAGTTTCTTGGGCATTCAATACACCTCTTCCAAAAAGAAGAAGGAAAACTAAAAATGCGCAGATGTTTTTTAAAATAAATTTCACTACCCTAAACAATTAATAAAAATCAAAATTAGCACAAATTTGTGCACCCATTGCATAATTTTTAACACTTAAACCTAATATTTCTCACATATTGTTCATTAAAAAACTACTTTTAAAACTTTTAAAATCAATATCTTTATGGCTTAATTTTAATTATGACAACTATAAAATATTCAGAACAATTGGCTGATTTAGAAGCAGCAAAAAATTTAGGATTACTTCCTGAGGAATTTGATAGAATTATATCTATTCTTGGAAGAACACCAAATTTTACTGAGGTTTCTATTTTTTCAGTTATGTGGAGCGAACATTGTTCTTATAAAAATTCAATAACATGGTTAAAAACCTTACCGAAAGATGGCCCACATATGTTAGCAAAGGCTGGGGAAGAAAACGCAGGTTTAGTGGATATTGGTGACGGCTTAGCTTGTTGTTTTAAAATAGAGTCCCATAACCACCCAAGCGCACTAGAGCCTTATCAAGGAGCCGCAACCGGCGTTGGGGGAATTAACAGAGATATTTTTACTATGGGCGCGCGCCCAATCGCCCAATTAAATTCTTTGCGTTTTGGAGATTTAAATTCACCTAAAACACAATGGTTACTTAAAGGCGTTGTAAAGGGAATTGGTGATTATGGTAACGCTTTTGGCATTCCTACCGTTGGAGGAGAAGTGTTTTTTGATGAGTGTTATAATGTTAACCCATTGGTAAATGCTATGAGTGTTGGTATTGTAAAGCAGGGCGAAACAGTTAGCGCTACTTCTTATGGTGTGGGTAATCCAGTGTTTATTGTTGGGTCTGCTACAGGAAAAGATGGTATTGCTGGAGCCGCATTTGCTAGTAAAGATTTAACAGAAGACTCTGCAAAAGATCTTCCTTCTGTGCAAGTTGGAGATCCTTTTCAAGAAAAATTATTATTAGAAGCAACCTTAGAAGTTATTAAAACTGGTGCAGTTATCGGTATGCAAGACATGGGAGCGGCAGGCATTACATGTTCCACTTCAGAAATGAGCGCTAAAGGTGAGCATGGAATGAACATTTGGTTGCATAAAGTTCCAACCCGTCAGGCAGGAATGCATCCTTTCGAAATATTATTATCAGAGTCGCAAGAACGTATGTTGGTTGTTGTTGAAAAAGGAAAAGAAGACTTAGTAAAAACAGTTTTTGATAAATGGGATTTAAATTGCGAACAAATTGGTGAGGTTACTGCTGGAGATCGTCTAAAATATTATATGCATGATGAGTTAGTGGCGGATGTGCCGGCTGATGTTTTAGTTTTAGGTGGCGGAGCCCCTGTTTACAAGCGTGATTATAAAGAACCAGCTTATTATGCTGAGTCTAAAAAATTTGATATTAATTCTGTTTTTGAACCTACAGATTTAAAACCAATTATGAAACATTTGGTGAAACACCCAAATTTAGCAAGTAAACGTTGGGTATACAATCAGTATGATAGTATGGTTGGAACGGTTAACATGAGTACGAATAAACCAAGCGATGCGGCCATAGTAAACATTAAGGGAAGTGAAAAAGCCTTGGCAATGACGGTTGATTGCAACGCGCGCTACGTTAATGCTGATCCAGAAGTAGGCTGCGCTATAGCTGTTAGTGAAGCTGCTCGTAATATTGTATGTAGTGGGGGAATACCAAGCGCAGTAACTAATTGTTTAAATTTTGGAAATCCATATAATCCTGAAGTATACTGGCAATTTGTTGGCTCTATTAAAGGAATGAGTAGTGCCTGTTTAAAATTTGAAACCCCCGTAACGGGTGGAAACGTTAGTTTCTATAATCAATCGAGTTATGAAGGACCTGTTTTTCCGACACCTACTATAGGTATGATTGGTATTTTATTAGATAAGGCATCTCAAACAACTTTAGATTTTAAAAATGAAGGCGATACTATTTATTTAATTGGCGAAAGCAAAAACGACATTTCTTCTTCTGAATATTTATATAGTTTTTGTAAAATAAAAAATAGTCCCGCGCCGTTTTTTGATTTAGAAACTGAACACAGCATACAAGAAGCAGTGAAGGCGGTTATTAAGTATAAATTAATTAAATCTGCTCACGATATTAGTGATGGGGGTTTGTTTATGACTTTACTAGAAAGTTCTATGGTAAATAATTTAGGTTTTGAAATCGCAACAGACATTGCAATTCGTAAAGACGCATTTTTGTTTGGCGAAGCGCAAAGCAGAGTAGTGGTAACTGTTTCGGAAACAAACAAACTTAAATTTGAAACAGAATTAAAGAAAGAAAATGTACACTTTGCAAAATTAGGAACAGTAAAAGGTAAAGATGTAATTATTGATACCGTAAATTACGGAACCGTTAGTGAATACAAACATTCTTTTGATACGAGTATTGAAAGTGTAATGAATTCATAAATATATAGCATTTTATTTACGCCCAAAAGTCTTATAGATTTTTGGGCGTTTTTGTTTAATGGGGTCTCAGAGTGCCGCTAAAGATTCAATTGAAGTGCTTAAATCGCTTGCAACTCTGGCATTTGACAAATTGTATCCAACAAATCAAATAATTCTTGAGACGAATTAAGTGTAACTAATTTAGTACGTGTTTCTTTAAAGTTTGGGATTCCTTTAAAGTAATTAGAATAATGATTGCGCATTTCTAATAAACCTAATTTTTCACCTTTCCATTCAACCGATTTTTGTAAATGCGTTTTACAAACTTCTACACGGTTTACAATAGTTGGTTTTGGAAGATGTTCGCCGGTTTTAAAAAAATGTTTTATTTCGTTAAATATCCATGGGTAACCTATGGCGGCTCTTCCTATCATGATGCCATCAATACCGTAAGTATTTTTATATTCAAGCGCTTTTTCCGGACTATCAATATCGCCATTACCAAAAATGGGAATTTTAATTCGTGGATTGTTTTTTACATCTGCAATGTGTTTCCAGTTTGCCGAGCCTTTATACATTTGCTGGCGAGTACGACCATGGATGGCTAAAGCTTTTATTCCAACATCCTGCAATCGTTCTGCAACTTCCATAATATTGATTGTTGCGTCATCCCAGCCTAAGCGAGTTTTAACGGTAACTGGTAAATTAGTGCTTTTAATTACGGCTTTAGTTAAACGAACCATTAAATCAATATCTTTTAAAACACCAGCGCCTGCACCTTTACAAACAACTTTTTTTACAGGACAACCAAAATTAATATCTAATAAATCGGGGTTAGTTGCATCAACAATTTTTGCCGACATGGCCATTGCCTCTTCATCCCCTCCAAATATTTGAATGCCAATAGGACGTTCGTAATCAAAAATATCTAGTTTTTTTCTGCTCTTAATGGCATCTCTAATAAGCCCTTCGCTGCTAATAAATTCGGTGTACATTAAATCAGCACCGTATTGCTTGCATACCAATCTAAAAGGTGGATCACTTACATCCTCCATAGGAGCGAGCAACAAAGGAAAATCTGGAAGCTCAATATTATCACCAATTTTTATCACTAGGCAAAGGTAGGTAAAAAACACAATAATTAATGATTAAACCACATAGAAACAGGCGCATTTAAAAAAGAGAAAGCATAGATTTCAGATCTAGATAACGAAGTAATTAGTCGAACATCAAATTCTCTGTAACGCCTATCTTTATTGATTTAAACTTTAAATTATCGGATAAATATCTGCCGAAAATATTTACAACGTCTTAATTTTTCGGTATTTTTTTGTCACTTTTGGCGCTCAAAAGTAACCAATCCCGATAGCTATCGGGAGCTTTCGATTTTTTGAAGGAGATTTTTATTTTGGCGATGTAGAGGCAGCCAAAATAAAACCATTGTCTGTCTAAACTCTTGTCTGCATGCCGATTCAACTAACCGCAAAGTTTAGACAGCATTTATCTCTGCAAAAAATCAAAATAACATTACGTTGAAAAACTGTGCGCTAATAAAATTTATTTTCTAAATTAACTTTTTGAGGGACGACTAATTAGGTAAACTTTAAAACCGAGATTAATTAAAGCTATGTGTCTATGTGTTTAAAATCGGTATGCTGAGATTACCTTGAAGATTGGTAATAAATGTCCTTTAAAAGATTTTCCAATCCTGGTTTTAGAAGATTAATTCTTCCCATTGTTACATTTATTAAAAGTGTTTGACGGGCGTAAGAAGGTTTTTTATAAGTTTTAAAATGCGTAGGCACAAAAGGCAAACTAAAGTTTACTTTGTAGTCATCATATTTATAATTTGCGTTAGTGTTGCTCGTGTTTACGATGCTGTTTTCCGAACTAAAAATAGTTAACTCTACAGTTTGGTCTTGCCATTTATTTTCAAAGAAAATTTGACCGTTAATTTCAAAAGTTTTATTGCTGTGGTTGCTTAGGGGTGGAAACTGCTCCTTTTGAAGGTCCGCTTTAAAATATAATGTTTTGGCATGGGAATTATATAACCAAACTTTACTTGTATCGCCTTGCTTTTTAAAATCTTCAAAATTGACTTTTAAAAAGAAATTGTTTTTGCTTTCGTCATAAAATAAATACGCCGGACCTTTCACCGTATAGCAATTAGCGCTATCAGAACAGGATTCAATAGAAGTACTTGAAGAAATAATTTCTTGCGCAGAAAGTTTTGTGGAAATAAGTAGAATAAAAACTAATAGAAATCGTTTCATATACATGAAGATACACAAAATGCATGGTAAATCTGCTTAATGTATTATAAATTTTTAACTGCTATAACATTTTGGTTTGTGACATTTGTCATTCATTACAAACTAAACCTTTTTCCTGTTCATTGCCAAAGCCTTTAACATCCAGTTAGGAAGGGGTTTTTCGGGAGCGCGTTTTTTAAGATCTAAATACCAGCCCCATTTTTTCATGATTGGTATTTTTTTGGTTTCAACAAATTCTATTAATGTTCCATCTGGGTCTTCTATGTAAGTAAAATGTCCTGCTGCTTCGCCCATTTCAAAACCAGAACCGCCATCAACTGTAAATGGGTGTCCGGCTTTTTCGCAAGCGGTTTTTAAAGCGGCCATGTTTTTTATATCAAAACATAAATGAATAAAACCTAAATCTCCCCAAAAACGATTTTCAAAAATATTGCGTGGGGTATAATTTTTTGCTTCCACTAATTCGATATAACTAGTACCAAATAATTTTGAAAACGGGCCAACGCGTTCTTTACTGTGCGTTAAAATGGCGCGCTTAGTGGTTACTGAGCCGCCTGGTAAAACAGCAATATCTTCGTAACTTCCTTCGCCATTATACAAAACCTTATCGTATCCTAAAATATTTGAGTAAAATTTTATGGATTTTTCGATGTTACTCACACCTATAATCATGCCCACCGGCCCACCGGTTTCCTTCAACCCACTTCCAAACCAAACGTCATCTTCAATAATCTCAAATAAATTTCCAAAAGCATCTTCAATAAAAAAATGTTGTTTGCCAATAGGATTTTTAGAAATAGTGCCCAACATTTTTACACCTTTTGATTTTAAAAATTCAAAAGAAGCATTAATGTTTTCTGTTTTTATTTTCGCACAAAACAAACCTAAATCCCCAAGTTGAGGTTTAAAAGCTGCTGGTTGAGGTGTGCGGCTTGTGTATTGCCAAATCTCAAAGCCACCTCCGCCTTTCATGTTAATCGCTAAAATAGCATGACGTTTATGTGGTTTACCGCCAGTATAGGGCAGCATCAAATTTGCTTCAGCAGCCTCTTCAAAAATGGGAATATCCATTCCGAAGTTGTTATTGTACCATTTAAAACCTTCGTGAACGTTGGCAACGCCAATCCCAACTTGTTGAATGCCTGAAATTATATAATCCATAGTGTACTAATAAAACTTTTGGTAAATTTATCCCTGTAAAAATACTAAAATTATGTACGGTAAATTAAAAGAACAACTACAAAGCACATTAGCGGAAATTGAAAGCAATGGTTTATTTAAGCGCGAGCGTGTTATAACAACTCCTATGGATGCGGTAGTTAAAGTAAACGGAAAAGATGTAATTATTTTTTGTGCAAATAACTATTTGGGATTATCATCTCATCCAAAAGTTTTGGAAGCCGCTAAAAGTGCTTTGGATACTCATGGTTTTGGTATGAGCAGCGTTCGTTTTATTTGTGGCACACAAGACATTCATAAAACTTTAGAAAAAAAGATAGCGGAATTTTTAGGCACAGAAGATACCATTTTATATGCTGCAGCTTTTGATGCGAATGGTGGTGTTTTTGAGCCATTATTTGATGAGCAAGATGCTATTATAAGTGATGAATTAAATCACGCGAGTATAATTGATGGAGTTCGTTTGTGTAAAGCACAACGTTACCGTTATAAAAATTGTGACATGGCAGATTTAGAAGAGCAGCTAATTAAATCGCAAGCGCAACGTCATAGAATTATTGTAACTGACGGAGTGTTTAGTATGGATGGCTTTGTTGCCCCATTGGATAAAATATGTGATTTAGCAGATAAATACAACGCTTTAGTTATGGTTGACGAATGTCATGCAAGTGGATTTATTGGTAAGACAGGAAGAGGAACTATTGAAGCAAAAAATGTAATTGGTCGCGTTGATATTATTACCGGAACTCTTGGTAAAGCTTTAGGCGGTGCAATGGGTGGTTTTACTTCTGGTAGAAAAGAAATTATTGAATTGTTACGCCAACGTTCTCGTCCGTATTTATTTAGTAATTCATTAGCGCCAAGTATTGTTGGTGCAAGTATTGCAGTATTTGATTTATTAAGTAAAACAACAGAGTTACGCGATAAATTAGAATGGAATGTAAATTACTTTAAAAAAGGGATTAAGGCTGCCGGACTAGAAATAAAAGATGGTGATAGCGCGATTGTACCGGTAATGTTATATGACGCCAAATTAGCGCAAACATTTGCTAATAAATTGTTAGACGAAGGCATTTATGTGATTGGATTCTTTTTTCCGGTTGTGCCAAAAGATAAGGCGCGTATACGTGTTCAATTAAGTGCGGCGCACACACAAGAACATTTAGATAAAGCGATAAAGGCTTTTGAGAAAGTTGGCAAAGAGCTGGGCGTTATTAAATAAATTAGTCTGATTCGTTAAAACCAAAAATATCTCTTCTATCTTTTTTTGTTGGCCTTCCTGAACCTTTTTCGCGTTTGATATTAGGGGAATAAAAAACGGAGTCTAATTTTTCTTGTTTTGTTTGTATTGGAGAATGGTCGGTATAATGTTTTTGAGCCAACTCAAAGTTCCCGCGTTTTTCAATTAGAGCGGTTACTTCAATTATTTTTTTTGTGTCGCCAATTGATAGGGTATAACGCTCTCCAATTTTTACAATATGCGATGGTTTAAAATTTTCTCCATCTAATTTTACTTTTCCACCCTTAATTGCTTCAGAGGCAAGTGTTCTGGACTTATACATTCTTATTGCCCACAAATATGAATCAGCCCTAATTTCCATTAACGATTAATAATAAATTTGTGAAAATAGGTTTTCTCTCCATCTGTTAATTTTAGTATGTAAAAGCCATTACCCAAATCACTAACTCCAATTGTAGCAGTATCAAAAATGGTTGTTAATTCTAAAGAGCGCAATGGTTGACCATTTTGATTATAAATAAAACCATTTAATTTTAAGCTATTTGAATAAAAAACTCTAAAGCTTATTTGATCTGAATTTGTTTGAATAGGATTTGGATATATCACTGAATTTTTATTGGGAATCTCAGGGACAAAAATCCTTAATACAGGAGATTCTTCAATCGGAATTAATTCGATTTTATAATAATTTGTTTTGTTATAGTTTGGGGTAGAATGCAAAAAGCTTATATTTTCATCATCAGGAGAGTTACCACAAATACCAGGGAAATTATAAACTGGTATAAAATTAATAGAGTCTGTACTGTGAAAAATATTATAGCCGTTGCAAGAAGTGCCTGTTGTAATTGTGAACTTTACGCCAACACCAGTTCCTGCCAAAAAAACTCTAAAATTAGTTATACGTTGAGTAAAACCATAAAATGATAAAAGGACGAATATAATTGCACAAAGTTTTTTCATTTTATTCTTCGGTTATCCAAACGTAATCGTTTTTTCCATTGTAGTATAAAGTTACAACGTAATTTCCTTTTTTCAACGAAAGTTTTCTTGTATTTATTATTAGTTGGTTGGCGCCTTTTTTAATTCGAACATCTTTCGCGACAACTTTTTCAAAGCCTGGCTCTAGCGGCTTGGTGATTGCTGCAGAGATAACTCCTGCAGATTCAACGCTATAATTTATTTTAATTTTTGGTAAAAACTTGGTCATTTTTTCCATTTTAATTTCTGGCACCTGTTTTTTTTGGTAGTTAGACAAAACACTGTCGTTAATTATAGCCGTGTATATACTCAATATTTTGCTTTCGTCCATTTGCATCCAAATTGGCCTTATAACATTATTAACAGCGCTTATCCCAATATAATCTCCAAAAAAAACTTTTTTATCAGGCTTAAAAGATGCTTCATTTATTTTATAGTAATCAAATTTTAGCGCGCCATTTTTACTCACTGCTAAGTAAACATCTGTTGTTACATCATCTAGATAATTTTGTCTATCATAATATAAAACATAGACAAACCCTGTTTTTTGATCGATGGTCATAAAGGGCATAAATTGCTCTTTATGGTTTGGTCTATAGGTTACAATAATTGGATCCGACCATGTTTCTCCTTTATCATCGCTATAAACAATAAACACGTCTTTATTTGTTTCTCCGTTTTTTTCGTCGCCCCAGCAAACATAAACACGCCCTCTATTAGGCCCATTACTTATATCACATGCGGTAAACGGTAAACCGTTAGCTCTTGAAACTTCGTTTACTTTATATTCCCAGCCATTTTTTATAGGCGCAATTATTTTTTCTTGAGGTAAAAAGCTAGCCCCGCCATTTAATGATTTTTGAAACACTAATCCCCTTGGACCCGCCCAAGCTATGTACACTTCGCCGTTCGGCCCCATGCAAGGAACAGCGCCCTCAACAGTGTTATCATTATCTTTACAATCACCTGTAAAAGCACTTATTTTTTTTGGTTCAGCCCATGTAACGCCTCCATCTTTTGAATTTGAATATCGGATGATAGAAGTATCTTTTGGATCTGAACTTTCATAAACATCAAATTGCGTCCAGGCTACGTGAATGGTATTTGTTTTTTCATCTACACATGCCCAGTGTTTGTCTTGAACTTTTTTATTGTTTTTTCCAAAAGCAAAACAATCAGGATAACTTAGGCCAAAGTCGGTTGATTTATTTACAACTATTCTATCTACCCAGCTGCCATTCGGAGTAGTTTTTGGATTAGGATTTGATAAATGCATAAAATAAGCAGCCTGTGTGGTATCCCAGAATACCACTGGGTCGCCGTAAACATTAAAATCTTTACAAATCAAACTATTACGCTGCCAAGTATAACCAGCATTGTGGCTATAGTAAGAGCTTGCAAGATTTGAGCCTGCAATAATTTGATTAGTATTTTTAGGGTTTATTGCGATCGTAACTTCTTCTGGATCAAACTGACTACTAATTTTAATATTTTGGATTTGCGACAGAAAATTTTCGCAAGAAAATAGTACGGAAAACAAAATAAAATATTTAATAAGTGTCTTCATACAAAAGAGATTCTTATAACAAAAGTAATATAAATTGCTTGTATATTTTTTATAATGAAAAATCTCATATTTTTAAAAGGACATGAAAAGGTTTTTCAGTTTCCTTGTTTTGAAAGGCTTATAGGGAATTTACTTTTTCTTTTTATATCTCCTTCAAAATCCTATCTTTAAACTTTTAATTTTATATGGAAAAATCTATAATTACTGCTTATATAGAGCAAAACAAAGCGCGTTTGTTAAGCGAACTTTTCGAACTTTTGAGAATCCCATCTGTAAGTGCAGATAGCACAAAATCAGCAGACGTTATTAAAACGGCTGAGGCAGTGAAGCAACGCTTAATTGATGCCGGAGCCGATAAAGTAGAGTTGTGCGAAACAAAGGGCTTTCCAGTTGTTTACGGAGAAAAAATTATCGACCCAAAAAAACCTACTGTGGTAGTTTATGGACACTATGATGTGCAACCCGCAGAGCCACTTGAGTTATGGGATTCTCCACCATACGAACCGATAATTAAAAAAACGGAGGTTCATCCGGAAGGTGCAATTTTTGCACGTGGTGCTTGCGATGATAAAGGGCAAATGTACATGCACGTGAAAGCTTTTGAATTAATGATGAAGACAAATACTTTGCCGTGTAATGTAAAATTTATGATTGAAGGTGAGGAAGAAGTTGGATCGCCAAGTTTAGGGCCATGGATAATTGCCAACAAAGAAAGATTAAAAGGCGATGTTATTTTAATTTCAGACACGTCTATCATCGCAAATGATACTCCAAGTATTGATACAGGATTACGCGGCTTAGCTTATATGGAAGTTGAAGTAGTTGGACCAAATCGTGATTTACACAGTGGTGTATATGGTGGAGCAGTTGCAAATCCAATAAATATTTTATGTAAAATGATTGCGAGTTGTCATGATGAAAATAATCACATTACAATTCCTGATTTTTATGCTGATGTAATGGAGTTAAGCATAGAGGAACGCGCTGAAATGGCAAAGGCACCATTTGATTTAAATGAGTTTAAGAAAGATTTAAATGTTGACGATGTTTTAGGAGAGAAAGGTTATTCTACAATTGAACGCACTGGTATTAGACCAACACTTGATGTTAACGGCATTTGGGGCGGTTATATAGGCGAAGGTGCAAAAACAGTTTTGCCTTCAAAAGCATTTGCTAAAATAAGTATGCGTTTAGTTCCTAATCAAAATTCCGAAAAAATTAGTGCCATTTTTCAAAAGTATTTTGAATCAATCGCGCCAAAATCAGTTACAGTAAACGTAAAACCTCACCATGGAGGAGAACCCTATTATTTGAGTTCTGAAAATACCGGCTACAAAGCTGCAAGTATGGCAATGCAAGAAACGTATGGTAAAAAACCAGTACCTACACGTGGTGGTGGAAGTATTCCAATTGTTGCTTTATTCAGAAAAGAATTAGGGTTAGATAGTGTTTTGCTAGGCTTTGGTTTAGATTCAGATGCATTACATTCTCCGAACGAACATTATGGTTTGTTTAATTATTATAAAGGCATAGAAACAATCCCTTTGTTTTATAAGTATTACACTGAATTATCTTCAAAATAATTTAAAGAAAGATGAATTTAAGTGATTGGATTGGAACGATTGGAGTTACCTTACTCTTAATAGCATTTGCATTAAACATTGCAAAAAAAATTACGCCTGAATCATCGAGTTATCTTATATTAAATATTTTAGGAGCTGGATTGGCGGGTGTTTCTAGCTATATGATAAATTTCTGGCCCTTTGTTGTTTTAGAAAGTGTTTGGGTTCTGGCAAGTTTATTAGCATTAATTAAACCAACTAAAAAATGAGAGTTTTAAATTTAATTATCACAGTTATATTCTTTTTTGTCTTTTTGGGTTGTAAAGATTTTAAAGAAGCGCAATGTACAGGTGTGAAAGGTTTTAAGATTAATAAAATAAGTGCTCAAGGTATTGACGCCGATATTATATTAGGAATAAAAAATCCAAATCACATGGGCTTTTCTATTTATAGAAGTGAGTTTGATGTAGTTTATAGCGGGATAAATCTAGGAAAAGCTAAACTTACAAAAAGAGTTTATATAAATGGTGATACTGAAAAAAATTACAGCTTTAATTTAAAAAGTAATTTTAAAGATGCTAATCCAATGGATGTTATGAAATTAATGAGTGGTGGAGCAAAAAGTGTTATTGAAGTTACAGGAGATTTAAAAGCAGGAAAATTTTATTTAAAAAAACGGTTCCCTGTAAAAGTGAAACAAAAAGTGGATATGAATAGCAGGGATTAATTTACCGAAGGTGTATTCCCAAAATCCGCGAAAATGCTATAAGTGTTTTTTATTTCAGTAAGTTGTAATCCCCATAAATCTTCTGCGTCATTTCCAAAAAACCCTGACTCTACTTTTTCATTGATTAACCAATGATTCTTTTTTATTTCGTTTTCTAATTGACCATCAGACCAACCACTGTATCCTGCAAAGAATCGTATATCATAAGATTTTACTTTTCCTTGATTAATTAGATGCATTAATTCCTCAAAGTTGCCGCCAAAATAAATATCATCTTTTATTTTAATAGAATCGCTTAAGTTTTCGCCTAGTCTGTGAATATAAAATAATTGATCTTTAGCAACCGGACCGCCTTCATAAATTGCAAAATTTCCATTCTTTACATCCGGTTTAACATCACTAAGTTTAAATTGGGTTTTAAAATTCAAAACAAAACCAAGAGATTCGACAGAATTATGATTTGTAATATATACTACCGAGCGGTTAAAAAAACCATCTTGTAATAAAGGGTGGGCTATGATAATATTTCCTTCCAATAATTAAAGTTAATAAAATTTATTTTCCCTTTAAAAATTAGTTTTCCTCTGAATTTCTCGCAAATATATGAGAACGTCTTCTTTTGAAACTAGGTTTATTTGCTTTTCTTTTTTGGCAATTAATTTTTTTACTTCAAGTAAAATGTCCGATTTGGGATAATAATTATCTCGGGCAAAATGCACAAACTTTAAAACCATAAAACTATCAAACCAATCAAAAAAACGTTTCTGAAATTGTTGTTTTGAAGAGGTGTTGTTTTTTATTTCGTTTAGCTTATTTATAAGATCAGCTTCCGGTATAAATTGTTTTAAAGATAATGGAAGCGAAGTAAAGTCAAATTCTGCTTCGTAAAAATCTATTGTAAAAAATTGCTTTAAATCTTCAAAGGTTTGAAAAGAATAACTTGTATATGTTTCATCCTTTGTCTCAATAAAATTTTGTTGCGCTCTACCGGTTCCAAAAGGAACTCTGGTGCTTATTCGTGCGCTTGGAACAACTGTAACATTATTTAATTCGATTACTTTACCAAAAGAAAACACCTTAGTTAAAAAATAAAAATCTTCGCCAGCTTTTCGTTTATTCATGCCACCTGCTTTACAATATATACTCGCCTTAACTGCCATGCTGCTTCCGATGGTGTGAAATGGATATTCAAAGCCACAATAACTTAAACTTTCTTTATAATAACGTAAAAATAATTCGTAAAAAATAATACCGGTTTTTAATTCTTCATTTTTTTCAGTAATAATTTCATGCTCAAAGTTTAGGCAGATTGTATTGTAGTTTTCGGGAACAACAGCAATTTTTTCAAGCTCCAGCAAATAATTTTTACTTACCAAACAATCTGCATCTAAACAAGTAAGCAAGCCATCGTAATTAATAGAATGAAAACGTCTGATGGCTTCATCCATTCCAATTTTTCGGGCTAAGCCTACACCAGCATGTTTTAAGGGAAGATTAGAAATTAATATAAAATGAAAAATTAAATTGCCGTGTACCGAATAGATTTGTTCTAATTCTTTTTTTTGTTTTTCGTGAAATTGTTGCGCTTCAATGTCTGATTCTGAACAATTTAAAACTATAATTATTTCTGTAGTATAACTTGGCGGAAGGCAGTTTGTTAATGATTTTAATGTTTCTTGTAAATCAGGTTCGCAATAAGATGGAATAATGATGATTTGTTTGCAATCATTGTTAATTGCATCATTAATAAGTTTTATTGTGTTGCTAAACTTATTTAAATAGGTTTGTAGTATTAATTGTAAAATATTCAAGCATACAAAATTAAGTTTATTATGGTAATAGCAGCTATAGTTGTAACAGATTTAAAAAATGGCATAGGAAAAAACAATCAGTTACTTTGTCATTTGCCGGCCGACCTTAAATTTTTTAAGGCCACCACCATGGGTTGCCCAATTATTATGGGACGGAAGACTTATGAAAGTATTGGTAGACTTTTGCCTGGACGTAGAAATTTAATAATCACAAGAAGCAGTGATTATAAAGTTGAAGGCGGAGAAATTTTTCACTCTGTTGAAGGCGCCTTAAAATATTGTACCGAAGAAAAAGTTTTTATTACGGGAGGCGCAGAAATTTTTAATAACTCTATGCACCTAGTTAATGAAATTTATCGAACCGTTATTAATCATAGTTTTGAAGCAGATACTTTTTTTCCAGAGATAAATGAAAAAGAATTTAAATTAGTTTGGGAAGAGCCACATAAAGCGGACGAGAAAAATAAATGCGATTATAAGTTTCAGAAGTGGGAAAGGGTTAAATAAAAATTAAATCTGGTAGATTAAACAGACTAATCTATCATTATTTTATTTTCTTCAAATTTAATTAAGTTTAATTCTTTTGCTTTTGCAAAAAGTAATTTAACGGCATTTATTCCAACCTCTTCAAGGTCAATCGAAAAATCATTAACGTAAAGGGCAATGTGTTTTTTCATGACTTCTTCGCTCATTTCTTGCGCGTGCTCCTTAACATAAGGCATGCTACTTTTGGGATTAGCAAAAGCATACTCAACACTTTTTTTAATTAAACGATTTACTTTTTGTTGTATTTCTGTATCTATATTTCTTTTTATGACGATGCCTCCAAGAGGAATTGGGGCATGAATTAAAGAGTCCCAGTATTCTCCAAGATCGATTATTTTTTTTAGACCTTTTTCTTGATAAGTAAATCTATTTTCGTGAATGATTAACCCTGCATCAACTTCACCAGACAATACGGCACCTTCAATTTCACTAAAAACGTATTCTTTTTTATTAGTTAAGTTAGGATAGGCAATAGATAATAGAAGGTTAGCGGTTGTTAGTTTTCCAGGAATTGCAATTTTTAAATTATCGCCTGTTTTTTGAATAAGTTCAGGTTGATTAGTAATTAATATCGGTCCGCAATTATATCCTAATGCGCTTCCCGCTTTCAATAAAATATAATTGTTTAATGTATGAGCTAAAGCGTGATAACTTAGTTTTGAAATATCCAATTCGCCCTTTAACGCTTTTTTATTTAGCGTTTCAACGTCATCCAAAAGCACGTTAAATTGTAAGCCTTCGGTATCTATTTTATTATGCACTAATGCATCAAAAATAAAACAATCGTTTGGGCAAGGAGAAAAGCCTAGTGTAAGCCTCATTTGATTAGTTCTTTAAGTAATGTTGTTACAAAATTATTTAAATTGTTTATTGCTAAAGGAATATCCCATTTGCTTTTATCACGTTTCTCAACATAATTTGATACTGCTCTTATTTGAAAATAATTTTCTGATAAACGATGACAGCCTTTAAAAAAAGCGGCTCCTTCCATGCTTTCAACATCGGCATTAAAAAGTTTTGTTGTTTTCTGAATACTTTCTTCGTTGCCATGAATTGTATTAACTGTAATACCATTTACGTTTTTTAATTCATTTAAACTTGTAAAATCTATGGTTACTTGATTATTAAATAGCGTGTTTCCTCCCAAATTTAAATCAACATATTTTATAAATTCTTTACCATCCTCGGCGCCCATTTCACTAAATGTATCAGTAACAACATTTACGACTTCCCCAATTTTAATGTTTTTATTAAATGAGCCGCAGATTCCAACATTAATTACAATATCATATAAATTGTGAGAATATCTACCTAAATAGTAGGCAGTATTTACCATTCCAACGCCTGTAATAAGTACAAATAAATTTGGTTCAGAATTACTTTCAAATAAACCTTCAGCGCCGCTTACATCTATCTTAAATATTTTTAATAGTGGTTGAATTTCATTTTGGGTTGCGGCAACTATTAACACTTTGGGCATATTCAAAATTAAGAATTCCCCGTTTAATAAGCCATTAATTATAAGGATTTCACAAAAATATTTATGTAAATTTGCTCATGGTTTATTTAACTCGACACGAACATTTTAATGCTGCCCATAAATTATACAATCCTAATTGGAGTGAAGAAAAAAACAATGAAGTTTTTGGAAAATGCGCCAATTCTAATTGGCACGGACATAATTACGAGCTGATAATTACAATAAAAGGCAAAGTAAATCAAGACACGGGGTTTTTAATGGATGTAAAAGTGCTGAGTTCTATCCTTCAGGAATTTGTTTGTGAAAAATTAGACCATAAAAATTTAAATTTGGATGTAGATTTTATGTCGGGAAAGCTTGCTAGCACTGAGAATTTGGCAATTGCTATATGGCATCAAATAGTGCCTCATTTACCTGTTGGCGTTGCTTTGCACTGTGTAAAATTATACGAAACCCCGCGTATTTGTGTAGAATACTTTGGCGAATAGCCTTTTTTCTAAAAAATATTTGTTAACTTTATTTTCGCTAAACAATTTAAATTAAAAGTTGTTTATTCAAGAATTGACAAACTACTTTGTAAGCAAACTTCTTACACAATGTTTGTAAAATTAATTAGTATAGCTTAACCAACTATTTCTGATTTTAACAAGATAAAATGGAAAATAAAATTGCTGTTTACAGAAAAGAACATTTTAATGCAGCCCATCGACTTCACAATACTGATTTAAGCGATGTTGAAAATGCTTCTTTGTTTGGTAAATGTAATTATCCAAACTATCACGGTCACAATTATGAATTAATTGTAAAAGTAATAGGGGAAGTTGATCCAAAAACGGGATTTGTTATCGATTTGAAATTATTAAGCGATTTAATTAAGGAGCACGTAATCGAAAAATTTGATCACAAAAACTTGAATTTAGACACGATAGAATTTAAAAATTTAAATCCTACTGCAGAAAATATTGCAATTGTAATATATAATATCCTGCGAACTAAACTTGATAAAAAATACGACTTAAAAATTGTTTTATATGAAACAGAAAGAAACTATGTTGAATACCCTGCTTAAAGATAAAAAAGTTTTGCCCATGAATTTAAATACCGACGAAGTTGGCGAAGACCATGCAAGCGCTAATATAGAAACGCCTTTAAAAAAGGATGCGTTTGATTTAAGCGATACTGAAAAGATAAAAAAAATTGAGTTTCATTTTGCTGAGATAATGGATACTCTTGGAATGGATTTAAAGGACGATAGTTTAAAAGGAACACCTAACCGTGTTGCAAAAATGTATGTTCAAGAAATATTTAGTGGGTTGAAGCCGGACAATAAACCAAAAATTACTTTGTTTGAAAACAAGTATCAATACAATCAAATGTTGGTTGAAAAAGACATTTCATTTTATAGTAATTGCGAGCATCATTTTGTGCCAATTTTCGGAAAGGCTCATGTAGCTTATATTTCAAATGGAACAGTAATAGGTTTGTCAAAATTAAACCGAGTAGTACAATACTATGCAAAGCGCCCGCAAGTACAAGAACGATTAACCATCCAAATTGCAAAAGAACTGCAGAAAGTTTTAAAAACAAATGATGTTGCAATAATAATTGATGCCAAACATTTATGCGTTTCTTCAAGAGGAGTGCAAGATGGTGATGCGGCAACGGTCACTTCTTTTTACGGAGGAAAATTTGAAAATGAAATAACAAAACAAGAATTTTTAAAGTATATAGAAATGAAAACGCAGTATTAGGTTTATTTCTCTACTATAAAAATCTCTACTCTTCTGTTAAGTACTTGTTGCCATTCTGGTGTTTCGTTGTTTAAAGGAAAAAGCATTTCGTCGCAACCTTTTCCATCTGTTGTTATTCTACCATTTGCAATTGAGTTTGTCACTAAAAATTTTTTCACGGTAATGGCTCTGCTTTTTGACAGTTGATCTTTAACGCTTTTTGGTTCGCCCTCACAACCATTTACGTGGCCTACAATTAACAATTTTAAACCTTCGTTTTTACGCATAAGCCTTACTAAATTTTTTAAAGAGGGGAATGCAGAGGGTAAAACGTTCGCGTGTCCGGGATAAAAATTAATATTTTGAATGGTGTATTTATTTCCTTTTTTTAAAGTGGGTAAAAGAGTAATAATGTTTTTAAGGGTGTCTTTATTTGTTTTGGTTGTAATTTCCTTCGAATCAAAAAATGTACTATCGTTATAAAAATTAAGAGAGTATTTAAAGTTTCTTCTCAAGGCAACGTCAAAATTGTACTTGCCGTTTTTATCACTGTTTAATTTTTTAATAGTATCTCCTTTTTGCGAGGTTATTGTAATCTCGGCCTTTACTGGCTTTTTATTTTCATCCAATGCTAAGCCATTAATGGTAATGTTTTCTTCAAAATAAAAATTAATGCTGTGTCCAGCACCATCTTTATATACATTATCTAAAACTAAATAATAGATTTCTCCATCTTTTACTTCTATTGGTTTTGCATAAGCATCGCCTAAGCCCTCTTTTATCATTTCTTTATTGGCGGAATATTTTAAACCTGTTAAACCTTTTATCTTTTCTTTATTACGCGAGATGCAAGCGCGGATGGGTTTTATGTGAAATTTTTGCATGCTATCGCAAAAGTCTTTACTAGCCCCCTTAAATAGCATAAAGTCGTAATCATCATTAGCATTTGTGGGAATAATATCAAATACCAAATTGCCGTTTGATTTAATAATTAATTTATACCAAGCGCTATTGTGTTCTTTTTCGAAAGCAAATTTTGTTTTTTGTTTGAGCTCACTTATTTCATTTACATTTCTACTATTTGGTGGGGGTATTGTTGGACCAATTTTTGAATTCCCTTTTAACAGAACAGTTCTTGAATTAAGGCAATCACAAAAAACGGAATCCAACTTTTTTATTTGTTGCGAGAAAATAAAATAAGGGAAAAAAATTAAAAATAATTTCATGTATTTATAATGTGTAAATAAAAAAGGGTTACTTAATAATTTAAGTAACCCTTTTTAATGCTCAAATTCGAAATTAATTTTTTACAATTCTGTATACAGATTGTTTATTATTGTTTGTAACACTAATAAAATATAAACCTGCGCTTACATTTGAAATATCCAGAGTTTCATTTAATTCTGTTTTATTGTTGTATTTAGTTTGAAAAACTGTTTTTCCTAAAACGTCCATAATTTTAACGTCGGTAATGCTTTCGCTATTTAAATTACCAGCAGCAAAACTAATTTGGTTTGTAAAAGGATTTGGCCAAACGGATAAACCAACAGGATTATTTTTTGATAATTGATTTAAACCAACATTGATAGAAATCTCAAAATTAAAATTACTAACATCATAAAAAATATTTCCTTTTGCTTCAATTTTAATTCTGCAAGTGGTGATGTTTGCAGTTACTGTTGGTGCAGTAATTAATTCTGTCCCATCATTTGGCGTAGAATTTGATAACACACTATACGTTGTGCCGCTGTTATACGATATTAGGATTCTAACAGTATCGCAAGAAACAGGAGCTGCATTTGTCCCATTTACTGCCCATGTAATTGTTTGTGGAGTTCCTGAGCCCCAAACAAGACCGGCAATATTTGGGTTGGTAACGGTTAATGGACCAGAATTATCTATAGTAACACTATTAATGGCATAGCATACTCCGCCTCCACCCATTTTATTGTCGCGAGCGGTCAATCTAAATTGTAAAGTTTGTGCCGTTGCAGGTACGTATTCTCCTTTTGTTCCAGTATAATTTCCTGTTAACACAACAGCATTACTCGGAAAACTTCTTGTTGGTGATGTTGTAGGAGCATAAGAGCGAAAAAATACTTTGTTTCCTGAATTCCAGTTTCCTGAAACACCTAAATCTGTTTCTTCCCAAGAATATGTTAATGGGTCACTATTTGGGTCTGTTGCACTTCCTGTTAGCATAAAGGCAGTTGATTTAGGAACGATGTAATTTCCTGAACCGGTAACTACAGGAGGGTTATTGCCACTCGCAGTATTTGCCGCGCAGGCGTTACCAGTACTTATATTAGTAAAGTTTACAATTTCATCGTAACTAATTGCATGAAAGTAAGCAATGCTATTTGGCGCTAAATCTTGTGAGCCACAAATTCCGGCGTAAGCCATAATTGTAATACCACTTCCTGGTTCAACAGCGGTAGATGCATTTCTATTACCGCCACCACAAGAACCTACAGTTGAATTAAACGTATGATTACCTTTAAATTGATGTCCTACTTCATGAGCTACATAATCAATATCGTATGGGTCGCCTACAGGACTAGGGCTACCAGTAATGCCACGCGCTTTTTGAGTAGCGTTACAAACAACACCTAAGCCAGCTAAACCACCACCGCCGGTGCTAAAAGTGTGACCAATGTCGAAATTTGCGGTGCCAATATTTGAGGTAATTACAGTTTGACTTTCTCCAATTAAAGTGGTTGCATTGTTGTTTCCTGTAAATGGATCAGTTGCAGCTACTGTATAAATAACATTTGTTTCAGTTGCCACTAAAACTAAACGCACAGCAACTTCAGTTTCATAAACACCATCTACACGATTTACACTTGTTACAATTTTTGCTAATGTTTGCGCAATAGTTGGAGAAGCAAATCCGGTAGCGGCAACAGCATACTCTCCAGTACACGCAACAGCTAAACGGTAAGTTCTTAATTGGGCTCCCACACAAGTTGCTGGTGGAGCACTATTTGTTTTTGCGCCACTTCCTTCTTTTTTTTTCGGGGTAGTATCTGATTCTTTATCTGTATTATCTAAAACACCAACTTCTGGTAATCTTTGTGAAGGGTCTTTCACAAAATCTGCGGTATAATATGTTATGTAATCCATAACGTTTTCTACACAATACGGATCAATAAAAAAATCACCATTTATAGAACGAACCATTCCGTGAAACCCAAATTCGTTCCAATCTAATTTTCCATTAGCATAAACATCATCAATACCTTTTACACTGTATGTTTTTATGTCTGGAAATTGAGCCGCTAGTCCTTGTTCCATTATTGGACTTTCAACTACTTTAAATTTTTGAATTGTTCCATTTGGCAATGGTAGAGAAACGATACATGTACTTTCGTTTATTCTCACATTGTTTTCATGAGGCGCAGTAGACAATTGTATTTTTAGTTCGTTGGCATTTAACTGAAAAGCTAAATATTTATTGGGAACTATTTGTCTTTTTCCGGTTTGCTTAATTGCGCTTTCGCTAATAGGCGACCAAAATTTATCGTTATTACTTTGAGCATTTATACTTGCTGAAAACAATAAACTAATTGATAATAATAGAGTAGTTTTTTTCATCTGTTTTTTAGTTATAACCAAATTTAAAGTATAAAAGCTAAAAAAACAACTAAAAAAATTTAGATTTAAAATTTAATGACGCCTATCTATACCCCACATCATTTTATTACGAAGTGTTGTAAAAAAATGTTGTCCTTCAAGGTTAATTAAGTTAATTCTAAAATCAGCTTTCTTAATGATTATTTCAGAATCTGAAGGTATTTGCGCACTTCTTGAATCAAGAGCAATATTAAAACTATCGCTTCTGCCACTCACTTTAAAACTAATTTTTTTATTATTTGAAACTACAATGGGTCTTACTGTTAAATTATGTGGAGCAATAGGTGTGATAATAAAATTATCAGAGTCCGGCATCATAATCGGTCCTCCGCAACTTAAAGAGTACGCAGTGGAACCGGTTGGTGTAGCAACAATTAGCCCGTCAGCAAAATAGGAGTTAAGAAAAACATCATCAATATACGTGTCAATATTAATCATTGCGCTACTATCTTTTTTATGAATTGTAAATTCATTTAAAGCATAATTAACATCTTGAAAACATTCAGCGCAACCGGTAATTTCTATTAATTCTCTTTTATCTAATGTAAATTTTTCATTTAATAATTGTCCTAAGGCTTTTGCTAAATCATCTTTATTAACCGAAGCTAAAAAGCCTAACCTACCTGTGTTTACTCCCAATACCGGAATACCTGAGTTTCTTACAAGAGAAAGTGTTTCAAGCATTGTTCCATCGCCACCTAAACAAATTAAGTAAAAAGCTTTAGAAATTAAATCGTCGGAATCGGAAAACGTGGCAATTGGAATTGTGAAATTATAATTTTCTTTTAAAAAATTGTAATAAGGTTCATGAATAATTAAATCTACTTTTTCGTTTTTTAAAATTGAATAAATCTGCTCAACATAAGTTGAATGATTATCTTTTGTTGAACGAGCGTAAATTGCTATTGTCATTTTACGAAGATACTAATAAATTTATTTCTCCACTCTGATTACTTTTTCTTCTTTTTTTATCATTTCTCCTATTGGAATTATGAATTTTTCTAGCCCGTTTTCTTTTAGTAAATTTTTTATTTCATCTAAAGATTCAGGACTTACGGTAAACAACAAACCTCCATTAGTCTGAGGGTCTGGCAATAAATTAAAAGCTTCCATTACATTTACGTCTGCACTAATTTCTGTTACTGAGCTATAAGCATTCCAATTTCTAAACGTAGCATCTGGAATTGTATTCTGACTTAAATAAGAAGCAAGACAATCTATTTTTGGCACGCATGAATAATTGATGATGGCGGATAAGTTGCTGCCCTGAGCCATTTCGATTAAGTGCCCTAAAAGACCAAAACCTGTAACATCGGTTAAAGCAGTTACACCTTTTAGTGCACCTAACTTTTCTCCGAAATTATTTAATTGGGTTAATTGTTTTATTAATGTTAATCTATCCTCTTCTTTTAGCAAGCCTCTTTTTTGGGCAGTTGATAAAACACCCACGCCAATAGCTTTAGTTAAAAAAATAAAATCACCTTCTTGAGCAGTGTTGTTTTTTTTAAGATTTTTTATTTCGACTAGTCCGTTTACAGAAAGCCCAAACATGGGTTCCAAACTATCAATACTATGGCCTCCGGCCAAGGCAATTCCGGCTTCGGCACAAACTGTTCTTGCACCTTCAATTACTTTTTGCGCCAATGCAGTTGATAATTTTTGAATGGGCCAGCCTAAAATAGCTAATGCCATAATTGGTTTTCCTCCCATGGCATAAACATCGCTAATAGCATTTGCCGCAGCAATTCTTCCAAAATCAAAAGCATCATCAACAATAGGCATAAAAAAATCTGTGGTAGAAATTAACGCGCTTCCATTTCCTAAATCGTAAACTGCGGCATCGTCATTACTGCTATTACCAACCAATAAATTTTTTGATGGTTGAGAAATTGAACTTTGTAAAATTTCTTTTAATACTTGCGGCGCAATTTTACAACCACAGCCCGCACCGTGAGCATATTGTGTTAGGGCAATGGTGTTATCGGTTGTAGACATGTTGAAGTATTTTTTGAGTGTTTGTATTTGCGTTTACAGAATTAAATTCTAACTGTTTAATTTTTATATCCGCATCTTCTCTTTTGTATGTGCTTTTTAAATAGAGTCTATCATAATAACTTAGTAATAAAGAAAAGCAACTTTTTAAATCATCTTCCAAAATAAAATTGACGGCATTTTTTGTTTCTAAGCCACCTAATTTTTTTTTGATGCGTATAATTGCATTTACAATTTTTTCTTTATGATATTTTCCATAATCATTTAAAATATGATTTAGTCTTTCTTCGAAAGGAATAACTAAAAACAAAACAGGATGTTGACGCATAGTTTCATAAAATGGATTGGGAATATTAATATTTCCGATGCGTTGACTTTCGTCTTCAATCCAAATAATGGAAGAATTTTTATTTGCTAAATGTTTATCTAATTCCCCACCTAATAAATTCTCAAACATTTCTTGAGATGGTTGTGGGTGTTGATCTAAATTACCAAAGGCGGAACCTTTATGAGAAGCGAGACCTTCTAAATCTATTGTTTTTTCTTTTAAATTTTTTAGCTCATTAATTATTCCGGTTTTATTACTTCCTGTATAACCGCCAATAATTCGAATGTCAAATGGTTTATAAAATTGTTTAATTATCCAATTACGATAAGCTTTATATCCCCCATTTAATATATAAACCTTAAAACCATAAAGGTCCAAAAGCCAAGCAATAGCCGCGCTACGCATGCCTCCGCGCCAACAATGAACGCCAATTTCTTTTGAAGTTGATTTTTTTTCTGATATAATTTTTTCTACTTCTTCAATTATTTTTACGGTTTTTAAACCAAAATAATCTAAACCAATTTTTATGGCACGCTCTCTGCTTTCTTGTTTATATGCAGTACCAACTATTTTTCTTTCTTCATTTGTAAATAGGGGAATAGATATTGCTCCAGGAATATGGGCGTGTTCAAACTCTCCGGGACTTCTTACATCTAAAATAATTTGATTTTGTGTTGTTTGAAGAAATTGTTGAATATCTAATTTTGTAATTGGCATTTGCACACAAATATGCGGATAAAAAAGTGAAAAGTAGTTTTTAAAGTATTCTGAGCGGAGCACAATAAGGAGTTATTAAAGCAGGTTTTCAAAGAAAACGGTGATTTTTTTAGTACTTTTGTGCTCTTATTAAAACTGGCACCGTAGTTCAATGCCCGCCCGACTGAACGCTTGCATAGATGAATCAATCAAATAAGTCGTTCGGGCGGGGATAGAATGAGAAGATGTAGTTTTTAATGGTTTCGTAGTTCAATGGATAGAACGAGCGTTTCCTAAACGCTAAATGCGGGTTCGATTCCCGCCGAGACTACATAATTTTTTTTAATGTTTTTTGCATACGTTATTCAAAGTGAAATTGATGGCCACTAACGAAACAAAAAAGCCTTCTGGTTAGAGAAGGCTTTTTAAATTTATTGTTTAATTATCTTTTGAGAATATTTTTCGGCTCCGTTTAAATCCGAAATCTTAATAATATAAATTCCATTAGGATAATTGCTTAAATCAAAACTCATTTCTGATTCTAGTTTTTTCTCCAAAATTAATTTACCAGTAATATCAAACAATTGTGTTTTGCCTTCTAAATTGTTATTGTTAGTTATCGTAAAAACACCTTTCGTTGGATTTGGCCCAATTTTAAAATCGTAAACTAATTTTTCATTTTCTGCCATTCCTAAAGATGGATCAAACGCTGGCCCAATCACTTTATTAATAACCCAATTATTTGGGTCGCAAGTAACTCCAGTAACATTTCCTAATAAATTAAAAGTATAGGTTTCTACAGTGTTGCTATGCATAACTCTTATTGTAGTGTCGGGTAAAGCCGCGCGGGTAATTTTGTATTCCATTGGAGTTATGAATATCGGCACTGAAGAAGGAAAGCTCGTAGTTTGGGTGCTTTTTATTGTACAAGTGTTTCCTCCAAAATAATATTTTACATTAAATGTTGGATATCCTTCGCCATAATACCATTGGTTAAAAAATTGTGTTGCGTTAATGCCAGTTTGCGTTTGGTAATAATTTTTAAAATCAATAACCGATGCGGTACTATTTTTATAAGTATTTTGAAAACCACGCAATGTGTTAAACCAAACACTATCATTATTAGTTAAAAATTGTAAGGTTCTAATAATTGAACCACCTTTATCGTAACTTAAACGAGAATCAAAAATAATATTCGAATTCATTGTGTCTGGACCTGTTACAAACACTTTTCCTCCAGGTTGCGACATAACACTATTGTGCGCAGAATTTAAATTAGGAGCAAAATTTGTAACATCTAAATATTGTGCCACTAAATGTTCGGTATAAGAAGCAAAGCCTTCGTTAATCCAAATATCCGACCAACTCGCACATGTCACATTGTCTCCCCACCATTGGTGCCCCAGCTCGTGTACATCTAAATAATATTCAAAAAAACCTAAACTTGTCATTGTTTGATGCTCCATCCCGCCACCAAATGGCGCCATGCAATGACCATATTTTTCTTTGTAAAAAGGGTACATGCCAAATATTTTACTTTGAAACTCTAAAACACCCGGCATTTTATTTAGAGCAGTTTTTTGAGTGTTAAAGAGGGGATTATTAATTGCGTTGTCGTAAATATAATTTTGAATTAAAATAGAATCATTAGGTAAATACAACGGATGAGCATATAAATTATATTCTTTATACTTTGCAGTAGCAACAGAAATTAAATAATAATTAATTGGTGTTCTTGATTTCCACTCATAGCGTTTTTTGTTTCCAACTACAACTACATTTTCTAATTTTCCATTTGAGCCAACTTTATTTGTAGAGTCTGTTGTTACAAATACCCAACTTGAATCAATTTTATCTGTTAGTATTTGTTTGCAAGGCCACCAATGATAGCCTGCAATTGCCTCACTTAAACTCCAACTTACTTGATTTCCCCAAGAAGCGGAAGTTCCAAAACTATAACCGCTGCCAATTGCTGAGCCGCCAACGGGCGCTGTTCCTTTATAAAATACAACTACAGTAAATGTTGCACCATTTGCAAGTGGCGAGGGTAAGCCAACTTTTACTGCGCTGTCTTTTCTTACGGAGGGTAATAATGCGCCATTAAAACGTACAGAATCTACAGAATGATTCACGTGTAGAATGGTCATAAATGTATCCAAGGCAGCCATTGTAACTGTGGCAACTGTTTTAACATTACCGCTAACAAATTTATTAGTGCGTTCGCAATTTAAGTTTAGGTGTACAAATTTTATATCGTATTTTAACTCATGCGAAATGTGCGGCACTAAAGCCGATGTCCTTGCCTGATGATTAATGTGTGCCGCCATTGATGATTGTTTTGATTTTGAACAGAAATGTTGTTGCGCATTAGTTATGAATGCTCCAAAAATGGCGATAGATAATAATAATTTTTTCATTACAATAATTTATACTCGCAATATACACCCATTTAAGCTGACGTTAAAAACCGCTCATCATTATTTTAAGTCGTAAAAAAAATAATTTTTATGTAATCTGAAATTTGAATGTAACTTTACGGAGATGTTAAAAAACGATTTATTATTAAGAGCAGCCAAAGGATTGGATGTTGAGCGCGCGCCTGTATGGTTAATGCGCCAGGCCGGAAGAATATTACCGGAATACAGGGCAACAAGAGCAAAAGCAAAAAACTTTATAGAGTTTGTTAAAACGCCTGACTTGGCTTGTGAAGTTACCATTCAACCAGTGGATATTTTAGGCGTTGATGCTGCAATAATCTTTAGTGATATATTGGTTATTCCCGAGGCAATGGGTTTACCTTATCAAATGATAGAGGCAAAAGGGCCGTGGTTTGAGAATACTATTAAAAACAAAACAGATATTGATAATTTAAAAATTGCCGATGCAGGAGATTTAGATTATGTAATGCAAGCTCTTAAACTAACTAAAAAAGGATTAAACAACCGCGTGCCTTTAATTGGTTTTGCTGGTGCTCCATGGACTTTATTTGCTTACATGATTGAAGGAAGCGGAAGCAAAACTTTTAGCAAAGCCAAACAATTTTTATATACCCAGCCAGAATTATCTCATCAACTGTTAGAGAAAATAACCCTAAGTACTATTAATTATTTGAAAGGCCAGGTTGCTGCAGGCGCTGATATTTTGCAATTGTTTGATTCTTGGGCTGGTGTTTTAAGTGAACAAATGTTTTATGAGTTTTCTTTAAAGTATATTTCAAAAATTTGCGACGCCTTATCGCCATTAGTTCCCATAACTGTTTTTGCAAAAGATGCGCATTATGCTGTTCAAAAAATTTCTGAAACCAGCTGTAATTCTATTGGCCTTGATTGGACAATCAACCCGCTAGTTGCCAGAAATCTTGCCGGAAATAAAACATTGCAAGGCAACGCCGACCCTTGTTTATTATATGCTAGCGAGAAAAAAATTAAAGAAGAAACTCAAGCAATGCTAAGCGCGTTTGGAAAACAACGCTACATCTGTAATTTGGGGCATGGCTTATATCCTGATATTGATAAAGAAAAAGTAAAGTTTTTTGTTGATGTAGTTAAAGATTACAGCTGGAAGTAAAACTAAAAATTATGAAAACAGCTTTAGTGGTTGGCGCAACAGGTTTAGTAGGAAGCAATTTGGTAAATCAACTTAACGACTCTAAATTTTATTCAAAAATTATTTTGTTGGTGAGGCGAAAGTCTGAGCTAAACCACTTAAAAATTGAAGAAAAAATTATTGATTTTGATAACATCGATGCTTCAATAATTAAGGGAGATGATATTTTTTGTGCGATTGGCACAACAATAAAAAAGGCTGGTTCAAAGGAAAATCAATATAAAATTGATTGCGAATACCCATTTAAGATAGCACAAATTGCAAAGCGAAATAATGTAAAACAATTTATTTTAGTTTCTTCTTTGGGTGCCGATGCAAAATCGTCTAATTTTTATTTAAAAACAAAAGGCGACTTAGAAGAAAAAATTTCTGATTTAAATTTTGAAACGTTTATAATTATTCGTCCATCTTTAATTCTTGGAGATAGAAAAGAATTTAGATTGGGAGAAAAAATTGGAGTTGTTTTGTTTAAATTATTAAGTCCACTTTTTATAGGAGGATTAAAAAAATACAAAGGTGTTAAGGCAAGTAGTATTGCAAAAACAATGATAAAGCTTGCTAACGAAAATTTAACAGGAAAAGTTATTGTTGAGTCGGATAAAATTAGCTAAGAAAGTTTCTCATTTTTTTACCAATAAAATAATCCGCACTTATTTTCCCTGGACCAAAACATAAAAGCGTTATAAGCATCAGCATATAATATAATGGAATTTCATATCCATTATCTGATGATGCAAAACCATTTTCCCAATGCACGGTTTTAATGGCAACCAGCATAGTAATTATTAATGGAATACTTATTATGCGCGTACCTAAACCAAAAATCAATAAAAATACACCGGCCATTTCTGTAGATGCTGCAAGGTAAGCGCTTAGCTTTGGCGCAACAATACCCATGCTATCAAACCATTCTGCAATTCCGTTAATATCCGCCCATTTCATTTTAGCAGGTTCCCAAAAGCCATAGGCTAATATTAAACGTAAAAATAATAAGGGCAAGTCTTGCGCGTTGTTTAATATGGCTCTGATTTTGAAGTATAGTTTTATCATGTTTTTTAGTTTAAAAATCCAAGAATAAAGTTACGTTTTTTTAAATCGTCGATAAAAATAAGAACATGTTCTTTTAATTGTTCAAAATTATTTATTTGAAATAAGGAATCTGCCTCAGCTAAAATGTCTTGTAAACGAATGCCACTTTGTAATTGCTCAATAATGTAAGCGTATAAAATGGAAACATCAATAAATTGAATGTTGCCAGTTTCTTTTTCGCGATACATCAATAAAAAATAATCCCCTGCCTCATCTTTCATTTCTGTTGGTGCAACGATGTGAACAGGATAATTTAATTTTATTAGTTTGTGCTCAGGGTTCAAGGCTATTGTGTTTAAAAGAATGTCACCTTCGATATTAATTTGAGGATAAGCAATATCATCCATAGTATGAATTTCTAGCTCAAGCCACTCAAAGTATAATAAATCATTTAAAAATGGAATGTTTAATTGTGCTTGAATATTTTTTTCTACACAATATTCATAAAACTCTAAAGGCATTCGCCATACCTGAGGTGTTTGACATTTATGTTCTGCGTAAAAATCATGAAGTAGTTTATTCCAAACATCAGACGGTAAAAAACTGTGAGTAATAGGATAAGCGGTTTCAATTGTATCAACACCAATATTAAAAACTAGGCGGCGATAATGATGAAGGTTTTCTTCAATTACGCCAATTAATTCGGGTTTAATGCCTGTTTTGCAATAGCTGGCTAATCTTGACTGCTGAATATGTGTAGATTCTTTAAGCAAGTGAATGTTCCTTTCGCCAAGTCTTAGAAACAATCGTTTCCATTCTTGTAAGTTCTGTTTGTAATTCTTCTAATTCAGGAATATTAAAATCTCGTTCTAATAAAACCGGAACGGGTTTAATTAAAGCTGTTGTGTACTCAAATAGTTCATACACTTTTTCGATGACCGCTTGGCCATGCGTATCAATAATAACGGTATCTGAAATTTGTTCGTGCCCCGCCATGTGAATATAACTTACCTTGTTAAGGGGCAGTTTATTTATAAATTCTTTTGCGCTATAGTTATGGTTGAATGAATTAACGTAAACATTATTAACATCTAATAATAAATTACAGCCAGATTCATTTACGATTTCTGAAATAAAAGTTGCTTCATCCATTTCGGCAGCAACCGGTGTGTAATAAGAAACGTTTTCAATAGCCAAGGGCATTTCCAAAATTTCTTGTACTTGTTTAATGCGAGCAACAATATGTTTTACCGCATCTTTTTTAAACGGAATTGGTAACAAATCATATAAGTGTGCATTATCGCATTTTGCATAACTCAAATGTTCAGAGTAAATCTGCACATTATATTGCTTAATAAATTTTTTTATTTTGTTTAGGAAATCAAAATCCAATTCGTCCGGACTTCCAATTGATAATGATAAACCATGGCAGGTGATAGGATATTTTTCCGCGGCTTTATCTAATTGTTTTTTCCAGTAACCCCCCATACCAATCCAATTTTCGGGCGCCAATTCAATAAACGCCGGCTTAAGGGTATCCGAATCCAAAAGTTCCTCAGAAAAATCTTTTCTAAAACCTATACCTATATGCTTATTGCTTATTAGCTTCATAACTAAAAAAATTAACCCCTCTTTTTTGAAGAGGGGTTAAGTTTAATTATTTTGGAGTTTCAGTTTTTTTCTTTTCTCCGCATTTGCCTTCTCCGCATTTGCCATCTTTTGCTTTTTTCTCACCACACTTAGCATCTTTTGCTTTGTGCTCACCGCACTTACCATCTTTTGCTTTGTGCTCACCGCACTTACCGTCTTTAGCCTTGTGCTCACCACACTTAGCATCCTTAGTTTTAGTGTCTGCTTTAGCAGCATCACCTTTTTTCTCACCACAAGTTAATTCAATTGTTTTAACTAATGACGTACGAACTTCTCCGGCAGTTCCCAAACCGTTGTAGCTTAATAAGTTGTTTGTGTTAGCTTTAACAGCTGAAACGCTTAATAAAGCACCTGCAATCATAGAGCAAGTAATTAATGCTGATTTTTTTTCCATTTTAATTTTTGTTTTAAGGTTTATATGAATTTACGTAATTATAGTCGAAATAGATTCCAAATGCTTACAAAAATATTGGTTATTTTTTCGAGTTTTCTGTAATCACTTGATTTAGAGCTTCTTTTTTAATCTGAGAAAGCGTTACATTATCTTTTTCGAACGAAATTTTTAAAAACTCGTTTATTTTTTTACTTTGAAGCGCAAATCGACGGCAATACTTGCACATAAGCGTATGAATACCTAACTGGATTTTTTCTGAAAACGAAAGAGGGCCATAATCTGCTTTAACAGTAAGGTAGGTAGCATCTTTACAACCAAAAGTGTACCATTTATGTGTATGTTCTTTTAATTCTTCCATCACAACTGTAACCAATTTTTTTCGAGACATTCTCTCATCTGCAATTTGGCTCTATGTATTATTACCCAGAAGTTAGACGAGCTTAAGGCAAACTCCTTACAAACGAGTTTTGAATCTGTATCATCTAACAAACTCATTGTAAAAACTCCTTTCCATTTTTCGGGCAGTTCTTCAAGGCAGGTTTCTAGGGTTTTGTGAAATTCTTTCGCATCAAAAGTATTTTCATTAGCGACCCAATTCTTAGGTTTAGCTTCGCTTTGCCAATGGCCATTTTTTTTGCTATTAAAAAAATGATCGTAAGAAGGAACATTATAACTGTTTATTTGAAGAGGAGATTCGTTGCGGGTTGAAGCTTTTTTATAATGATCAATAATTTTGTTTTTTAAAATACTAACCAGCCAAGTTTTTTCCGAAGCTTCTCCTTTATAGGATTCACAAGATTTTAAAGCGGCTAAAAAACAGTCTTGAACAAGATCCTGCGCCAATTCATCCTTATTAACACGGTAATAGGCGTATTTATATAAATAATCCGAATACAGTTCTACCCATTTGTTTGGGTTTAAAGAGTTTTGAATATTAGTTCTATTTTCCAATTATTTGTTAAAAGTAGAAATAAAAATCTATATAATCCTTTGTAATAAAGTGTTTTAACCAATAAAAGACGTATCTTTGCGGCGCTTAAAAAACAAAATATGTCTGAAATTAGAAACATTGCCATTATTGCCCACGTTGACCACGGTAAAACTACCTTAGTAGATAAAATTTTACATCAATGTAATTTGTTCCGCGATAACCAAGCAACCGGCGAACTTATCCTTGATAATAATGATTTAGAGCGTGAGCGCGGAATTACAATTCTTGCGAAAAACGTTTCTGTTACATACAAGGGAACAAAAATTAATATTATTGATACTCCTGGTCACGCGGATTTTGGAGGTGAAGTAGAGCGTGTGATGAACATGGCTGACGGTGTTATTTTATTAGTGGATGCTTTTGAAGGGCCAATGCCACAAACGCGTTTTGTGCTTCAAAAAGCGATTGCTGCCGGTAAAAAAGCAATTTTAGTTATTAATAAAGTAGATAAACCAAATTGTCGTCCTGAAGAAGTTCATGACAATGTTTTCGATTTATTTTTTAATCTTGATGCAAATGAAGATCAATTAGATTTTCCTACTGTTTACGGTTCAAGTAAGCAAGGCTGGATGGGCCCAGATTATAAAACACCAACTACAGATGTAACTTATTTATTAGATACTATTATTAAAAATATTCCTACTGCCCCAAAAAGAGAGGGAACTTTACAAATTCAAATTACTTCTTTAGATTATTCTTCATTTATAGGTCGTATTGCGGTAGGCCGTATTTTTCGTGGCATTATAAAAGAAAACATGCCAGTAAGTGTGGTAAAACGCGATGGTAGAATTCAAAAATCTCGCATTAAAGAATTGTTTGTTTTTGAAGGTTTAGGTAAACTTAAAGTGACTGAGGCTACAACTGGAGATATATGTGCGTTTACGGGTATTGAAGGTTTTGAAATTGGTGATACGGTTGCTGATTTTGAAAATCCAGAAGGTATGCCAACCATGCATATTGATGAGCCTACAATGAGTATGTTGTTTACAATTAACAACTCACCGTTTTTTGGTAAAGATGGTAAATTTGTTACTTCACGTCACTTACGCGATCGTTTATATAAAGAGTTAGAAAAAAACTTAGCCATGCGTGTTGAAGAAACAGGATCTCCTGATTCTTACTTAGTGTTTGGTCGTGGTATTCTTCATTTATCTGTATTGATAGAGACAATGCGTCGTGAGGGTTATGAATTACAATTAGGTCAACCACAAGTTATTATTAAAGAAATTGATGGTCAAAAGTGTGAGCCTATTGAGGTGTTAACAGTTGATGTACCCCAAGAATCCTCAAGCAAAGTAATTGATTTAGTAAGCCAACGCAAAGGTAATTTACTAATTATGGAACCTAAAGGAGATTTAACTCATATTGAGTTTGAAATTCCTTCTCGTGGTATTATTGGTTTACGTAATAATGTTTTAACTGCCACAGCAGGTGAGGCTATTATGGCGCATCGTTTTAAAGATTATGAGCCTTGGAAAGGACCAATCCCTAGTCGTATTGCAGGAGTATTAATTAGCAAAGATAAAGGGTCGGCAGTTGCTTATAGTATTGATAAATTACAAGATCGTGGTAAATTTTTTATCGAAGCTGGTGATGAAATTTATCCCGGTATGATTATCGGTGAGCACATTCGTCCTGATGATTTAGTAGTAAACGTTTGTACTGAAAAACAATTAACAAATATGCGCGCCTCTGGTACTGATGAAAAAATGCGTATTGTTCCAAAAATTAAATTCAGTTTAGAAGAAGCAATGGAATATATTCAAGGTGATGAGTATGTAGAAATTACTCCTTCGCATATCCGTCTTCGTAAAATTTATCTTGAAGAGAACGAAAGAAAACGCATGGGTAAAAAATTAGAAGCCCAATAATTGTTCACAATAAAATATTAAAAGCCCTCTGGTTAATTGCCAGAGGGCTTTTTGCTTAAATAAACAATTCATTGTTAAAATTAATTTATTACTTATTGCTAAAACCATTTTTGGATTAATAGCTTTACCATAAGTTATTTAATTTACTATATGGCCAAAAGAACTAGCAAGGCAAGTATCAACGACAAAAAAATATTTGTGTTAGATACCTCTGTTATTATTTACGATCACACAGCAATTAAAAATTTTGCAGAACACGATGTGGTAATTCCAATAACTGTTTTAGAAGAATTGGATAACTTTAAAAAGGGAAACGATACCAAAAATTATTCGGCACGCGAATTTACTCGGTATATTGATAAATTAAGTGGTAATAATACTCTGCAAGAGTGGACGAGAATTAATGGTCCCAACAGAGGGATGTTTAAGATAGAGATGAATTTCTCTTCTAAAATAAACGCCGAACGAATTTTTGCAGATAGAAAAGCTGATCATCGTATTTTAAATACGGCTTTGTATACTGCAGAAATGCATCCCGATAGAAAGGTAGTTTTAGTTACTAAAGATATTAACCTACGCATAAAAGCAAAAAGTTTAAGTTTAAATGCCGAGGATTATGAGACCGGAAAAATAAAAACGATTGATGAGCTGTATACCGGAAATACCGAAGGTATTAAAGCAACAGCAGAACAAATTACTGCTATCTATAATACGGGTAGCTGCAAAGCAAAACCTATTTTAAAAAATCACAAGAGTTTACCAAATCATTATTATGTTTTAAAAAACGGTTCTCAAAGTGTTATGGCCCGTTATAATGCGGAAGACGACACTCTTAATCGCGTAATAAAAACGTCGGCATTTGGAGTTATTCCAAAAAATGCAGAGCAGTCGTTTGCATTGGATGCCATAATGAATCAGGACATTAGATTAGTATCAATACAAGGTGTTGCCGGAACCGGAAAAACTTTATTATCCCTTGCCGGAGCATTAGAGTTAAGGAGAAATTATCATCAAATTTATTTAGCTCGTCCAATTGTTCCTTTAAGCAATAAAGATATTGGTTATTTACCGGGCGATGTTAATAGCAAGTTAAATCCATATATGGAACCATTATGGGATAATTTAAAATTTATTCGCAGTCAGTTTAGCGAAAAAGATAAAGAGCATAAACAAATTGCTGAGATGATAGAGTCTCAAAAATTAGTTGTTTGTCCTTTAGCTTATATCCGCGGAAGAAGTTTAAGTAATGTGTTTTTTATTGTTGATGAGGCGCAAAACCTAACACCGCATGAAGTAAAAACAATTATTACTAGAGCAGGGGAGAATACTAAAATTATTTTTACTGGTGACATTAATCAAATTGACACGCCTTATTTGGACGCCCAAAGTAACGGTTTAAGTTATTTGATTGACAAAGTAAAGGGTCAAAGCCTGTACGCGCACATTACTTTAGAAAAAGGTGAGCGTAGTGCATTGGCTAATTTAGCAAACGATTTGCTGTAAAAGTTTTTGTCATTCCGACGATAGTAGGAATCTGTTTTGAGATCCCTCATTCTTCGGGATGACAAAATAGTTGCTTCAATTATTAGGCAAAGCCATCACTGCTTGAATCAAACCAAGGTCATCAAAACTTCTTGGCATAGTATACTTTTTAAATTTTAATTTTTCTAAAGCTTTACCGGTTGCTTCGCCCATAGCAATAATTTTTTGATGCGGATGGATAGTGTTTTTTTCAAAATAAGATTCTACATTACTTGGACTGGTAAAAATTAAGATTTCATTTTCTGTTGGAATTTCTTCGCTTAGGTGTAATGTGGCATATACTTCTAAATTAACTACGCTATCTCTTTTTACCATTTGCCATTGTATACTTTGCATACTGCCTCTTGCAATGGGATATAAAACACGAGCGTTACCTACTTTACTGCTAAATTGTTTGCCAACTAATTTAATATCGGTGCTTTGACCAATAAAATCGGCACGGTGTCCGAACGAGCGCAATTCAGCGCTGGTAGAGCTTCCAACACAACCGTATTTTACACCAGGCCACAATTCAGGTTTTTGATTAAAGAAGAATCGCACAGCGTGTTTGCTGCTAAAAAATATCCACTCTGTTCTTGGTAAAAAACGAATGGCAATTTGTTTAAACTCAATTAAACTTTTTCCTTGAACATCATAACCTAATTTACCAAGTGCAGATGGAAAATAATCTCCTTCTTTAAATGTTTTTGAAATAAATATTTTTTTAGGTTTTGCAAATTTAATGTGGTCGTACATTCTATCAACAAAGCCATCGGTATCTAAAGTGTCAAAATAAAATTGTTTTGGCTGTGCATTCCATTCCGGAGCAATACTTACCCATACTTTAAAACGTAAACGATCTTCGTCATCCATTTCGGTATCGCAATAAGCGCCAAAGGGTAAATGACAGCCGCCATCAAATAGATTTAATAATTGACGCTCGATATTTATTTTAATTAAAACATCAAAATCACTTATTTCATCTATGATAGTTAAAAGTTCGTTATCATCTTCTCTAGTTTGCCAAGCTAATACTCCTTGAGCTGGTGCAGGAACAAATACTTCAGGATTTAATTTTTCAACCGTAAATTCATCTAACTCAATTTCTAATCTTTCTACACCTGCTGTTGCAATTAAAATAGCATCGTAACCACCTTCTCTTAATTTATTAATACGAGTTGGAACGTTACCGCGTAAATCTTTTACTTGAACATCGGGTCTAAATGCTAATAATTGCGATTTTCTTCTGGCTGAAGAAGTCCCAACTATGGCACCTTTCTTTAAGCCAAATTTAAGTTTATCATCTGCGGCTTTATCGTTTATGATTAAAATATCAGAAGGGTCTTCGCGCTTAGAAACGCCAGCTATTAATAGCCCATCCGGACTTTCGGTAGGAAGATCTTTATGAGAATGAACAGCAAGATCAATGGATTTGTTTAACAAGGCTTCTTCTAATTCTTTTGTAAAAAAACCTTTGCCTTCTAGTTTATCAAAACTAGTTTCAAATTGTTGCGAGTGGTCTCCGGCAGTTGAAATAATTTTAATTTCAACCTCATTACCTTTTTCCTCTAATAAATTTTTAGTGTAATTGGCTTGCCATAAGGCTAAATCGCTTCCGCGGGTACCTATAATAATTTTACGTTTCACGGGGGTAAAGTTAAAAATTTAAACGTAAACCGAGTAAAGATACTTAGATAAATAAAAATGAATTTTTAGAGACAATTATATTTGTAACCACTCAAAAAAACTAGATTTTTTGCTTTTGGCAAGGGGAATGAGTTGTTCGTTTATCATGATAATAGTTTCTTGCTCTTTTAAATATCTTGAAACATGATTTAAATTAATTAAAAAGGAATTGTGAACACGCATAAAATTCATTTCGGGCGCAGACAATTGTAATTCAAATTCTTTTAATGTTTTAGATGTTAAAATGGTTTTGTAATTGCTTAGCCAAATAAGTGTGTAATTTGATTTCGATTCAAGAAAAATAATTTGGTTAGCGTCAACCGATTCAATGCCAAATTTCGAATTAATAATTATTTTCTTTTTTTGAGGTTGATTAATTGTATTTAATAATGCGGTATAGTCTATTTTATTTTTTTCAAGATTATTTTTTATTTTATTAATAGCAAATTGTAAATCGCGATAATCAATTGGTTTTAAAAGATAATCCACAGCATTGTTTTTTATTGCTTTTAATCCAAATTCTTGGTGTGCGGTAGTAAAAATTAAATTAAATCCTTTCCAGGATAATTTCTCTAATAATTCAAAACCATTCATTTCTGGCATATTTATGTCTAAAAAAACAATGTCGGGTTTGTAATTTTCAATATGAATAATGCCAGTTGATGCGCTTATAGATTCTGCTACAATTTTTACAGCATCAATGTGTTTTGCAATCAAAATTTTAAGCGTATTAATTCCTTTTTGTTCATCATCAATTATTACTGCTCTAAGTTCCATGTTAAGCATTTAAAATTGGCAATACAATTTTTACGATAGTGCCCTGATTATTTGGTTTATCTTCAATCGTTAAACTACAGTTTAAGTTATGAATTTTATTTAATAATTCAAGCCGTTGTTTGATAAAATTTGTTGCTAACGATTTTTTTTCAACCAAATTAGTTAAGCTTTCTTTTTTTCTGCCGGTTCCATTATCTTCAATTGTGCAATAAATGTATTTTTTTTCAAGAAGTGAAAAATTAATGGTAATGTTTTTTTCTCCAGCTTTATTAAGTAAACCATACCATATAGCATTTTCTACAAAGGGCTGCAACATCATAATAGGAATTTTTACGGATGACGGTTTAATTTCATCATCTATTATAATAGAAAAATTAATGTTTTTTTCAAACCGTAAATTTTCAATTTCAAGATATTTTTCTAAAATCTCAATTTCAAAATCTAACGAAATATTATCGTGCATATTACTATCTAATATTTTACGAATGAGTTTAGAAAATTTTACCAAATAATCGCTAGCGATGTCTATATCATTTAATAAAATAAAATTATGAAGCGTATTTAAAGAGTTAAATAAAAAATGCGGATTCATGGATGCCCTATTTACTCTGAGCTCTGTTTCTAATAATTTATTATGTAGCTCAAGCCTGACTCTCTCTTTTTGAACGGCTAATTTTATTTGACGTTTAATTAAATGGTAAGCAAAAATAATGAAAGCAATAATTGCTAATATAATTAAGGCCCAGTTTAATATTATTTTATTTTTGTTTGGGTTGGGAGCATGATATAACTCAAGAATCTCTTTATCGTTTAAAACACGATCAAAAAATTCAATATCATCAACGCTTGCCATCAGGTAGCGTTGGTTTTTTATGTTGGCTGTCGAACCAACCACTACAGAATCTGATTCAAGAAATTGAGTAGTATAATTTTTCGACATTTTTTTTTCAAGTTTCCCGTCAATATAAAACGACAACCAACTATAGTTATAAGTTATTACTAGGTGGTGCCAATCATAATGCTCAATGGGTTGGATGGATGTTATACCTATTTGTGTTACGGAATCTTTTGTACAGGTAACATTTAATTTTTTCGTTTCGGGAAGGTAAAATATAGAATATGCTTCAAAAAAATCATCTTCTTTAGCACACTTGGTTAAAAGGATAGGGTTAAACTTATATCCTTTTCCCGCGGAAACTTCATTTTCTATTTTGATCCAAAGCGAAATACTACCGGAAGTTGGCTTAAGTGCCGTATAATTACCGAGGTTAATATAGCTATACTGGTTGCCAAATAAATATATTGCGTTATTTGCGTTGCCAAATCGGTCGTAGGTATAACTAACACCGTTAGAGCGTATTTTTTTACCAGTTATTTCGTCTAGATCATTTTTGTTGTCAAATGTAAATTTTGCAGATGGTTTAATTTGAGATTTAAAATTATTATTTACTGCAAAAACAATGGTAAGAAATAGTATATGTATTGTTTTAACCAAAAATTAATTGAGAAGATTAAGGTTTTGCTATGCAATATTAGCAATAATAAAACCAAATAACAGAACTTCAAGAATTTAACTACTCAATAAACCCTACCACTTATAAAATAGTTTAAGCAATCGGCATGTTTTTACTTACAAAATCCTTTTAACTAAACAATATTATAATTTAAACTAAAAATTAAAATGTACATTTAAAATTCAAATAAGTAAAAATTAATGTTTATTGCACTGACCATTTTGGTTTTAAGATCTTAGTAAAATATGCTAATCTCGAGGTTTTTATTTAGTAAAGATTTGATTTTTAATAATAGGGTGTTTACTTTATTGTTTATTTTGTTTTTTCTTTTACCTCAACAAAATCTGTTTTCCCAAATCATCAATATTTCAGGCGTAATAAATTCCTATGCAAGCGTAATAAATATTGCGCCGCAATCGCTCACTGTTTCTAGCTCAGCAGCTTTTAGCGTTTGTGATAAAATTTTAATTATGCAAATGAAAGGTGCCACAATTAACTCAGCTAATACAATCTCATATGGAACAATTTCCAATTATAATAATTCCGGTAACTATGAGTTCTCAGCCATTTCAAGTATTTCTGGTAACGTTATTACGTTAGTAAACCCGTTAACAAGGCCATATACAGCTTCAGACATAATACAATTAATAAAAGTCCCAGTTTACAACAACAATATAAATATTAGTGGTGTTTTAACCTGCTTGCCATGGAGTGGAACAATTGGGGGTGTTTTAGTTTTTGAAACCTCAGGTACTGTCACATTTAATAACAACATAAACGTAAATGGTCGAGGTTTTTTAGGAGGAAATTTACTTCCAGGATCTTATACATGTGGGGGAGACACCATGAATTATGTAATCTCCTCACCCTCTTCTTTTGGAGCTAAAAAAGGAGAAGGAATTTTTGTTAACCCTCTAAACAGTCTTGGAAAAGGAAAAAATGCTAATGGTGGCGGAGGTGGTAATGATATTAACGGCGGCGGTGGCGGTGGTGGTAATTATGGGGTAGGCGGCCGTGGTGGTTTTTTTCGCTCTTCTATTACATGTCCGCCAAACTTTACTCTGTTTTGTGGAGGGATTGGCGGAGAACAATTAAATTATTCTAATACTAATAATAAAGTTTTCTTAGGCGGAGGAGGCGGGGCGGGGCATCAAAATAATGCAGTCGGAACAGCCGGGGGGAACGGTGGAGGTATTGTTCTAATAAAAGCAGCAAATATTGTAGGAAACTCTAATATCATTTCCGCGGAGGGAGATGATGTACCTGTTGCAAATATTGATGGTGCGGGTGGGGGCGGTTCTGGCGGAAGCGTGTTGTTAGATGTTACTTCTTTTTCTTCTTTAAATGTTTCGGTTGCTGGCGGCGATGGCGGATCCGATAATGCCAATGCTTCCGATGCTCATGGTAAAGGCGGAGGCGGTGGTGGCGGCATAATTTGGACATCTGGATCGCAATCAGGCATAACAGCTTTTTTAAACGGAGGTGCGCCTGGAATTTTCCTGTCGCCCAGTTCTCCTTATTTTAATACAAGTTTTGGAGCGGTGCAAGGTCAAGGCGGTGGAACTCTCACTGGGCTGTCGTTTCCGGGAATTTTAAGTTCAGGAACCTTAACCCCTGTTATTTTGTCGACTGGAGTTTTAAGTTGTAGCAATCCTACTACGCAACTTTCTGTCACACCGAACTCTGCAACCAATACAATTTTGTGGTCTGGGCCCGGCATTGTTGGCTCTAATAATACAGCAACAATTATGGCAAACGTAGTAGGTGTTTATTCTGTCAGTATCATAAGCACAGGATTATGTGGTAATGGAACAGCTACCTTTAATTTACAAAGTGGTATTGGACCATTAACTTTAACTCCAAGTCCATTAAGCGCACAAATTTGTTCTTCGAGTGGGCCTGTTACTTTATCGGTTACAGGTGCTGCAAACTATACGTGGTCTCCAGCATCTTCGCTCATACCATCTACCGGCTCTATAGTTGTTGCTAACCCAAGCGTTACAACAACTTATACAATTAATGGTGTCACTGGCGTTTGTTCGGGGAGTGCAACAGTAACCGTTTCTGTTAATGCTAGTCCAACAATTACGCCATCAACTAGTAATACCCTTATTTGCAACGGATCATCCGCAACTCTTTCAGTCGTAGGGGCTTCAACTTATACTTGGAATCCTGGAAACTTAAACGGAACGCCCATAATTGTTTCGCCAACTACCACA
>JAUXZS010000054.1 GCA_030692515.1 Bacteroidota bacterium | reverse complement strand
TTACTTTTGTTTTTGGAAATGATTTCATTATTTTATTTAAGGTTTTACTTCCATTTAAAACAGGCATTTCAAGATCAAGTAGAACTATATCAGGAGAGCATTCTTTTAAGAATTCTAAAGCCTGCTCTCCATTATCTGCTAGACCAATGGTATTGATATTATATTTTTGTAAAATATAAGTAAGCACTTTTCTGAAAAGTTGTTCGTCTTCAACGATTAGGATTTTAATTTTTGAAGTTGTCATGATATAAATTTAAACATAATATAAAAACCATGCTGCCGCAGGCTAGCGCTTTTGATTGAACGGAGTGAGATGCGCACCCAAAAGTGCAACGCACGCCTATATTGTGGGAAGCATTTAGCTTATTTGGGTTTTGCAGCGATAGCGAAAAACACGAATGTGCTAAATTAGGGATAGCCATAATGGTTTTGTAAAAACCAAAAAAGTGCGGTGGCAATTGTAGGATATTTATTTGCTTTAAAAAACTGTTACCAAGTTTAGCAAATAAATTTGTTACAATGTGCGGTAGCCGTTCTACGCATTCCGAAGGATGCGCAAAGAAGGAAGGGAAAATTTTAAATTCTTTTATCGGGGATTTGTCGACCGAGGGCAAAAAAACGCTACCGAGATGTATTAAAGTCAGCCGGAATGTTGTCGACCGAAATGTTAAAAATCTTGTCGAACCGTTATGTCTTAACGTCATTGCGCTTTGCATATAACGTTTTGCAAATAGGCGCAGGCAGGGCATTTTACCACTGAACTTCCTACGAAGAACTGAACTCCAAATATACCACTTTCCTGTCCTACGAAGCACGAAAACCCTGCTTGAGCTTATTTGCTGTTATAGGGCGTTTTTATTATTAAACTATTTGTTCTTGTCATTTTTCGCGTTTTCTCTTTTCTAAAAATTCTTCCTCTTTCATATATTTCCTCCATTTCGGTTTGCCCTGGTATGTACAACTATAATTTCGTGGAGAAGTTAGTTTTTCTATCCAATTAGTTTTTGGATATGAACTTCTGATAAACACGTTTCCTTTCTTAACAAAGGTAAAAGGTGACCTCTCGCTATGAGTACCTGAGTACAAAATACTTTCATAGAAAAACAGTTTGTAGTAAAAGTATATACCGTCATATTTTAGGTATGTTTTGATGTTTTTTTCAGAATTATAATATCCAAATTTATCACCTTTTTGAACGCCAATCTCAAATGGATAACCATATATACGTGGAATCATATAAACATTATCCCAGTATAATGAATCAATAATCAATTCTTCCTTAGACTTAACGGTGATGAGTTGAAAGCCTTTTTTACTTCCTAAAACATAAATTGGATATACAAAATCATCATATTTTGAAATTTTACGTGAGTACAACTCACTCTTTATAGAAATAAGCGATTTTTTAATTTCAGCCAACAAGTATTCGTTGAATTTACCATAGCCAGATTCATAATCGAAATATTTCATAATTACTTTATCGGTTGTATCAATTCCCGAGAAAGAAATAAAATTGTTCAAGTTTATTTGATTTTGTTTATCAATATTAATGAACTGGAATTGTGTTAAGAGTTTGTGCTTATAATCTGAAATTGCCCATAAGTCATCTTTTTTCAAAAGGAGTAATTCCTTATCAAAGAAATAAATGTCATCATAAACAAATGGCACAGAGATGTTACCAAATTCATCAATAAGTCCAAACCTGTCGCCTCTAGTCGCTATCAAATAACGGTTGTTAAACTCAAGAGCTTCGTCAATTTGTAATTTAGTATAGATTGAATTTAATGGTGATGTAGGATCAGTACAAATAAGGCTTTTTCCATCCTTAAGTCTAACGAAAAAACATTTTTGTTCATTAAGCGTATGAATTTCTTTAAATATTTCAGATTTACATTCAGTTATACAATCATAAAAAACGAAATTATTCACACTTTGGCAAACTGCTATATTGTCATACAAAGTTATTTTATCATAGATGGTCGGAATAATATATTTCTCTTTGTCGAAAGAATAAACACCGAGAAAATCATTTATTCTTAATACGATATAGTCAGTTGAATTCTTGAAAGAGTGGAAACCGTTTTCTTTTCGAAGAACGTTTTCTTTTTTTGGTTGAGAATTTTTTATGGGATGTTTTAAAATTACTCCCTTTTCGAGGCTTATTATTCCTAAACTGTCATTCGTGTAAAACCCATAATTATTTTTACTCCCTGTAATTAATACTCGCTCATAAATACAAGGAATCAAAATATATCCATTTGTATCAATCAAACCATATTTTGTTCTGCTTTCATATCGTGTATCAGAGTTAGTGTAATAATATTCAGTAATACCCAAACCATCAACAAATTTTTTAGTTTGAAAACGATGGATGATTTTAATGTTTTCTTTGTCAATATACTGGCTGTAGAATGTTCCTTCTTGTGAATCGTAGACCCCTTCAACTTGTTTTAATTGTAATATGGATGGGTTTTCAATTGATTTGTTTTGAGCTGCTGTAAAAATGGGAAAAAGAAAAGTTAGAGAAAGAATGGTAAATACAAAACAAGCCCTGCTAGTTGTCAGCCAATGTTTATAATTTATTTGTCGTGTTTCCATTTCGTTTCTGTCGTCTTTTAAAATGCCCTATAACGTTTTCGGGCTTGGCGAAGGTGGCGATTTTCACCACAAATGTTGATGCGGAGAACCAAACTTTGATTAACCACAAATGTGTCTGCGAAGCACTGAACCGCCACTTTTGCCAAACCCGTGTTAGCGGAAGATTTTCTATTCAAGTCGTCCAAATGCACGTTTCAGTAATAAAGGAGTTGTCAATGTTGTCAGCACACCCATAATTACTAAAATTGAAAAAACTTCTGTGCTTATAAGTCCGTTACGATATGCAATGTTAGCAATTACAAGTTCCATTATTCCCCTTGCATTTAGTCCTACACCAAGTGTCAATGAAACTCTCTTACTAAGTCCAGCAAGTGTCCCGCCAAAGTAACCGCCTGCGATTTTTGATAAATACGAAACAGCAATTACAGCAACTAAAAGTCCTATGTTGCTGATTGAGGATATATTAAATTCAAGTCCGATACCTGCAAAAAATATTGGTGCTAAAAACCCCATTGCCATATTGCTTGTTGTCGTTTCTATTGCTTTTAAATTGTCCTTACCGATTAAAGAGCCGCTAATAAGCATTGCAGCAAAAAATGCTCCCACTATGAAATGAAGCCCTAAGTTCTCTGTAACTGTCGAGAACAAAAGAACAAATGCAAAAAACAAAGCAAATAACGGCTCTTTTCCTTTTAGCAATGAAACAAGTTTGTCAAGTGATTCTTGAATGTAATTGCCTTTTCGCAAAACCTTTTTGATTAATAAATAAGCAAAAGTTAATAGCGATAGAAAAATAACAAGTTTAAAGAATGATATTGAACCTGCTTTAACTATTGACATTACAGACATATCGGTATCTTTGATATTTAGCAATACTCCTAATATTGAAAGTGCCAAAACATCATCAAAAATTGCGATTGAAATTATTTTCTGTCCGACTTCTGAGTTTATTTTTCCTAAGTCCATTAAAATTCTAATACTCACTGGAAGAGCTGTAATGGCAACACACAAACCAATAAAAACAGTCGTCATAATATCTTGGTCGAAAATGTAGCCAACTGCGATACCACCAAATATTGGTATGAAAAACGCCATTAGTGAAATGATAATGTTTTTGCCTTTTAAGGATTTGAGAATGTCATCAATATTTATTTCAAGTCCTGCTATAATTACCAGCAAAAAAATACCCAACTCTGAAATTACTTTAATGTCTTCTGTCCTGTGGATTAGGTTAAATATACTTGGACCTAAAATTATTCCTGCGATAATTTCACCAATCATTGCAGGTTGCTTAAATCGCTCAAAAATTTCTCCAAAAATTCTTGCTGTCACCAAAAGAATTAGCAGGTTGGTGAAAAACGGAAGTTCAAAATGTGGTTCTATCATAATCTGGCGAATTTATAAATTTCTGTATTGTCATCTATCTGTCGGGTGTCGGTTTAAATTTTCCGCTAACGTTTGGCGAGCAGAAGTAGGCGGGCTTTCGAAGCTTCCTGCGTCTATACGCACAAATGTTTGTTTGAAGATACAAATGTTTTTTAGTGAGGGCAAATAAAAATTGTTCGCGCTTCAGCGCACCTTAACTTGCGCGAACGATGACCGAGTCTGCCCGCTTACTTTTGCTTGCTGTTATGCGGTCGTGCTTTAATTGCAACATGTCCCAACAGTCTTGTTTTTATATACCGTCTCAAGGAAATTAATTTTTTGTTCGAATGTCAATTTTCTTGTCGGAGCGAATACTGTAAAGACGAGACCATTTTCGCAGCCAAATAAATACTGATTTTCAACGTTGTATTTGTCATTATGAGCAATGATTTGCCAAACTATAAAATGATTTACGGTGTCTTGTTTGATTATTGTACAATTTGCTTTGATGTTGTCCGTAAAATATTTTGAATCCCATTCATACATAGCCTTAACAAATTCATTTGAAGTCATGCCTTTGACGTAAAATGGATAACTGGATGTTTGATTTATTAATAAGGCTGTAGAGAGACTGTCTTTGGATTTAAAATTTTGTTGTCCGCTTACTTGATTGAGAGAAGTTTTAGTCCATTGTCCTGGAAGAGTAAGGCTGCCATAAGGAAATTTAGCATATGTTGTCTGGTCCTTTTTTTCGTCGTAATGGTCCGAAACAACTGTCGAAACATATTTAGGGCCCATGCATGAAGTCACGATGGTTAAAAGAAATAGAATGAATATTTTAATTGTCGATTTCATGTCTGTCTGTCAAGCATGCCGCATAACG
>JAUXZS010000037.1 GCA_030692515.1 Bacteroidota bacterium | reverse complement strand
TTATTTTATTGTAGGTTTTGGTTTAGTGTTAATATTGGCATTATTTATTTTACGGGGCTACAAACAAAAACAAAAAGCTAATGCAATTATAATTACGCAAAAACGTTTGGTAGATGAAAAACAAAAAGAAATTCTAGATTCCATTCATTACGCAAAGCGTATACAAACTGCTTTGTTGCCAAGCGAAAAGTATATTGAGAAAAGCCTACAAAAATTAAATAAAATTTGAACCACACAGAAAACATAGTTTATTTGTTAGATAGCTACTTAAACTTTTTATGATCTGTCAATATTAATTAGCTTTTGGCTGAAATACTTTGTTTAACTTTTGAGTTTAGATATTTTCTATGAAACTATATGAACTATGTGGTTTAAAAAACCAGTAGTCGCGTTTTGATTAAACACTAATGCCAGTTTTGTGAAGTTTCAACAAAAAACCCTAAACTATTGCTAGTAAAGGGTTTATGATTTTTAAGAGTGGTCCCACTTGGAATCGAACCAAGCACCTACTGATTATGAGTCAGTTGCTCTAACCGAATGAGCTATAGGACCAAAATATTTTTAAACCCGATTTGTGCTCTAACCGTCCCGATAGCTATCGGGAGAGCTATAGGACCAAAATTTTTCCCACCAAAGGGATTGCAAAAATAGATAAATACCCCATATTTGCAAAATAATAATGAAACATATAAAAAACATAATTTTTGATTTGGGTGGCGTTATCATCAATTTAGATGTAAATAAAACTATTTCAGAATTTAATGGTCTTAGTTATATGCCATTTGAGGCACTTTATACTCAAGCCAGCCAAAGCGAATTGTTTAACGATTTTGATAAGGGTATTATTTCAACCGAAGAATTTTTTACTGAAGTAAGAAAACAAATTCGTTTTGAAGGCCCTGAAATTGAACTGCATCGTGCTTGGAATGCCATGTTATTAGATATTCCTGATAGACGATTGGATGTTTTGGTTAAAATGAAACAAAATTACAATACCTTTCTTTTAAGTAATACTTCTGAACCGCATATTGCCGCTTTTGAACACGATTTGTATCTCAAACACGGGGTAAAAAATTTTACTGATTATTTTGATGAGGTTTATTATTCGTGCCGTGTTGGAATGCGCAAACCAGATAAAGAAATTTTTGAATTTGTTTTAGAAAAAAATAATTTAAAACCTGAAGAAACAGTTTTTATTGACGACTCAATACAACACGTTAAAGGCGCAGGGGAATGTGGCATAAGCGCTTTTCTTTTACCAAAAAATGCAGAGATCGGCGATTTTTTAAAGGAGTTGGGATTATTATAAGTATAGTCACAAAGGTACTAAGAATCACTAAAAAAACCTTTGTGTAACTTTCTGTCTTAGCGGCTTTGTGGCAAAAGTTTACTGAATAAAATTCATTACTGCATCAAAAAACTCCTTTGGTTTTTCTGCATGAATCCAATGTCCTGCACCTAAAATAGTTTCAACTTGATGATTTGGAAAATGCTTTGTAAAATCTTCCAAATCATTTTCATTTACGTAATTTGATTTCTCTCCTCTAATAACTAATGTACGAACATTACTTTTTCCTTTTGGTAATGCAATAGACATAGCATCAATATTTTTTGTAATTATCTTTAAATTAAAACGCCAATCCATTAAATTATTTTCTGAGTCTCGCCAATAAATATTTTTTAGTAAAAATTGTTTGGTTCCAAAATCGCTTAGATAATTATTTAAAGTTGCTTCTGCTTCTTTGCGTGTTTTTATAGTTTTAAAATCAACAGCATTTAATGCTTCTAATACATCACCATGATGAGGTTCGTATGCGCGTGGGGAAATATCAGCAATTATTATTTTTGATGCGATGCCGGAATATTTTAATTCAAAAAACATAACTGTTTTCCCACCCATACTGTGCCCTAATAAAGTGGGGTTTTCTAAATTATGATAATCAATAAATTCTTTCAAATCATCTGCCATTACTTCATAATTCCAAATATCGCTATGTGGTGAGAGGCCATGATTTCTGAGGTCTAAAGTAAAAACATGAAAACCATTTTCGGAAAATTTTTTAGCTATGGTATTCCAGTTATCACTTTGTCCAAACAAACCATGCAAAATAATAAGCGGTTGTCCTTGTCCAAATTCTCTATATGCTAATTTCATAATTTATTTTTATTTCAATTGTCTTAAATACAATTGCACTGTGTTTTCTAAACCTAAATATAATGCATCGCTAATTAATGCATGGCCAATTGATACCTCTAATAAATTTGGAAGATGTTCTTTAAAAAATTTTAAATTATCTAAGCTTAAGTCGTGTCCGGCATTAACGCCTAAGCCTAATTCTCCGGCCAATTTTGCTGCGGCGGTAAAGGGTATAATTGCCTTTTCTTTTTCTGTATCAAACAAACGAGCGTATTCTTCTGTATACAATTCAATTCTATCCGCGCCAGTTTCTTTTGCGCCTTTAATCATTTGTAAATCGGGATCTACAAAAATGGAAGTGCGAATATTATTTTTTTTAAATAAAGAAATAATTTCAATTAAATAGTCTTTGTTTTTTATAGTGTCCCATCCGTGGTCGCTAGTAAGTTGTCCTTGTGTATCGGGCACCAATGTTACTTGCTGAGGCTTTACTTCCAAAACTAAATCAATAAATTTTTGTTCTTTAGGATTTCCTTCAATGTTAAATTCTGTTTTTAAAATTGGTTTTAATTCACGAACATCTTTGTAAGTAATGTGTCGTTCATCAGGTCGTGGATGTACTGTTATTCCTTGTGCTCCAAAGGCTTCTATATCTTTTGCTGCTTTAATTAAATCGGGTACGTTGCCGCCTCTAGCGTTACGTAAAGTGGCTATTTTATTGATGTTTACGCTTAATTTAGTCATTTTGAGGTAAAAAATTATTTGTTACTTTTTCTTAAAACTACAATAAAACTAATTAATTTACATAAATTTGAGAAAGAAAAAGATGTTAGTATTAGATTTAATAACGGATGAGATTCCACCGCTAAAAACTACAGATACGGTGGAGCTTGCTTTAGATTGGATGGAACAATTTAAAGTTTCGCATTTACCTGTTGTAAAAGATCGTGAGTTGATTGGTTTAGTTTCGGAAGCAGATTTGTTAGATTACAATCATCCTGAAGAACAGATTGACGCAAGTAAATTACATTTGATGAGACCGGTTATTCATTTACAACAACATACATATGAATTGGTAAAATTAATGAGTGGTTTAAATTTAACGCTAATACCAGTTTTAGATGAAAACGAAAAATATAAAGGTTGTATTACTTTAAAGGGAATAGTTCAAAACTTAAGTAATATGATTTCGGTGCAAAACCCGGGTGGAGTAATTGTTTTAGAATTAAATCAAAACGATTATTCTGTCACTCAAATAGGAAATATTATTGAGGGGAATGATGCAAAAATTTTAAGTTTGCACGTTTCGTCGCAGCCTGATAGCATGAAGATGGAAGTTACTATAAAAGTCAATCGCGAAGATTTATCAAGCATTATTCAAACATTTAATCGTTACAATTACATTATTAAAGCTACTTATAGCCAAAGCGATTATGAATCGGGCATGAAAGATCGTTTGGATGAGTTCCTGCACTTTTTGAATATTTAATTTCTGATAATATTTCGCCTTTTTTTTGCTTGATCAAAAAGAAACAAAAAATCAAGGCTTCATAAATTTTTTACGTAAAAACTTACAAGGCCGCAAATCTTTGTTATCAGTGAAATCTGCGGCTCTTTAATTTATGAGGCATTCATCTGTTCCGAAAACTCTTGAGGAGTAACAGCATCTTCTAATTTAAAATTTCCAATACGGGTTCTGCATAGTTTTGTTAAGTGAGCGCCACTATTTAATGCTAAACCAAAATCACGCGCAATACTTCTAATATAAGTTCCTTTACTGCAAACAATTCTAAAACTAACGGTTGGCATTGTTACATCTGTAATTTCAAATTCTTTTATTTCAATTTCACGCGACCTCATTTCAACCTCCTCGCCAGCTCTTGCCAGTTCGTAAGCACGTTTACCGTTAATCATTAATGCGCTAAATATTGGCGGTACTTGTTGTTGAATGCCGGTAAAGCTTAGTGCTGCTTGTTTAATTGCTGCATCTGTTATATGTTCTGTCGGAAATGTTTTGTCTACTTCTTTTTCGAGATCATAACATGGAGTAGTAGCACCTAACAAAAAAGTTCCGGTATACTCTTTTTCCATCCCCATTAAATCATTAATAGTTTTTGTTTTTTTTCCTGTGCAAACAATTAACAAGCCTGTTGCTAATGGATCTAGCGTGCCAGCGTGCCCTACTTTTGGTTTAAGTTTTACGTTATCAACTATTAACGACGGATGATTTTTAAGGGCGTGTTTTATTTTATTTACCGCCTGAAAACTGCTCCAGGTGTATGGTTTATCAATCAATAAAAGTTCGCCTGTATAAAAATTGTAATTCATGTATAATTTGCTCTCTCTTTTAAAAAAAGACAAGACCAATGTTTTTTAAAACACTTCTTTTGCTACACTTTTAGTAGCTTCTGAAGTGCCCATAGTGTAAAAATGTAAACAAGGCACATTAGCCTTTACTAACTCCTTACTTTGTTCTATACACCATTTTATGCCAACTTCTTTTATTTGTTTATCGTCTTTGCATTTTTCTAACTCTTCGTAAAATGGTTGAGGTATGTCGATATGAAAAATCTTTGGTAAAGTTGTAATTTGTTTTTTACTGCTTAATATTTTTAAACCCGGTATAATAGGAACCGTTATTCCGTTATCACGACAAAGTTTTACGAATTCAAAATACTTTTTATTATCAAAAAACATTTGAGTAACTACATATTCTGCACCCGCTTCTACTTTTGCTTTTAAATATTTTAAATCACTTATCATGTTTGGCGCTTCAAAATGTTTTTCTGGATAGCCGGCAATACCAATACAAAAATCAGTTGGCGCTGCATTTTTCATTTCCTCATCCAAATATTGAGCCTTATTCATTTCAGTAATTTGTTTAACAAGGTCAATTGCGTAAGGGTGGCCGCCAGGTTCAGGAACAAAGGCAGATTCTGTTTTAATGCTATCGCCTCGCAAAGCCAAAACATTATCAATCCCTAAAAATTGTAAATCAATTAGTGCATTTTCGGTTTCTTCTTTTGTAAAACCTCCACAAATAATATGAGGCACAGCTTCAACACTATATTTATTCATAATAGCCGCGCAAATACCAACAGTACCTGGACGCTTACGAATACTCACTTTCTCTAAATAACCACCTTCACGTTTTTTATAAATATATTCTTCACGATGATAAGTAACATCTACAAATGCTGGCTTAAATTCCATTAAAGGATCAATACCATCATAAATACTTTGAATGCTTTTACCCTTTAGGGGAGGAAGAATTTCGATAGAAAAAAGAGGCTTCTTACTTTGAGAAAGCTTTTGTGTTAATTTCATAAACGTTAATTAATTTACAGAGATAATTTCTTTGATTTCTGGAACTGCACGTTTTATAGTTTCTTCAATTCCCGCTTTCATTGTCATTTGACTCATATTACAGGTTTTGCAAGCTCCTTTTAATGCTAACTTCAGGATATTGCCTTCGGTTATTTCAACAACTTCAACATTACCACCATCGGCCTCTAAATAAGGGCGTATGGTATCTAACGCTTCTTCAACCTTTTTATGTAATGCTTCCATCATTTTAATTTAAAGCAAAGATACAAGTATAGAACAACTTACCAAAAACAATTGAAATTGTAGTTATTACAAGATGTTACGTTTTTGACTTGCTAAATGAATTAAATTTTAAGTACTTTGCCTCAATGGAAGAAGATAACTTAATATTTGGTACCCGTGCTGTTATTGAAGCACTTGAGGCAGGAAAAGACATTGAAAAAATATTTATTCAAAAAGGTTTATCTAATGAACTGTATCACCAATTACGAAACGCTTTAAAAGGGCAAGCAGTTCCAATTCAAATTGTGCCACCAGAAAAACTTAAGCGAATTACCGATAAAAACCATCAGGGTGTTGTTGCTTATTTAACCGAAATTAATTATTATAATACTGAAGAATTATTAGCAAATGTTTTTGAAAAAGGAAAGATTCCTTTAGTTTTAATTTTAGATAGGGTTACTGATGTAAGAAATTTTGGAGCTATTGCAAGAGGAGCAGAATGCGCAGGAGTTGATTTTATTATAATACCCAGTCGTGGTGCTGCACAAATTAATGGAGATGCTATAAAAACGAGCGCTGGCGCACTTCATCGCTTAAAGGTTTGCCGGGAAGATAATTTAAAAACTATTATAGAATATTTAAAAGAAAGCGGTTTGCAAATTGTTTCTTGCCACGAAAAAACAGATAAATTAATTTATGACGCCGACTTCACTAAACCAACCGCTATTATTGTTGGAAGCGAAGAAAATGGAATTAGCAATGAATATATTAAACGCAGCGATGTGGAGGTTAAAATTCCGATGATAGGAAAAATTGCTTCATTAAATGTTTCTGTGGCTTCGGGTATTGTATTATTTGAAGCTGTAAAACAACGATTGTAATGAAATTATTATTAAGTCCAATTAAAAAAATTCTGGATTTTATAATTTTATCAAATATTTTTATTTCTGTTTGTGTTGCCTTTTTTACTTTACAAACGGCTTTAATATTCCCAAAGTATTCAGAGCACATTCTGCAATTTATTCTTCCTAATTTTATTGCCACATTTGTTCTTTACAATATTCAGCGCCTCTATTATGCCGCAATATTAAAAGACACAATAAAATACAATTGGTATAATAAAAACCGTCGATTAATTTTTACATTAATTATTCTCGCTATTTTTTGTTCGTTTAATTTTTTGTGGAATTTTTTTCTAGAAAACCTTCAGGTTTTATTTCTTTATATAGGACTTACGTTTTTAAGTTTATTTTATTTTTTGCCGCCTTTTCAATTAAGAAACAATGGATTATTAAAACCTTTTATAATAGCCTTTGTTTTTATTTTTACATCTGTTGTTTTACCCTTAATTTCAGAATTTGATAAAAGTGTTTTTATTTATGCGATTGGCCAGTTCTGTTTTATTTCAGCGCTTTGTTTGTTGTTTGATATTAGAGATGTGGAAAACGATTCAGTTGCAAAATTAGTTACCTTACCAATAAAACTTGGAATAGCGAATACAAAATACATCACAATTATATTGGTGTTAATTTATTTAGCGACTGCTTTTTTAATGTCAAACACTAATTTTCTTATAACATCAATTGTTATTGTTAGCTTATCTGTTCTATTAACATTAATGGCTAAACCAAACCGACACAATTATTTTTATTTGTTTTTGGTTGATGGCTGCATCATTATACAAAGTATATTAATTATTTTTTTTGAAGGGCGGGATTAAAACACTTCCTTAAAAATTTCCTTAATGCCTTATTGCTTTCATTAGGCGATTCTAAAAATCCCAAATGGCCATCATGTTCTAAATACAAAACAGTTTTATTTTTTATGAGTTGCGATTGTTCTAATAATTGTTCGTAAGGTAAAACGTTATCTTGCTCTCCAATCACCATCATTATAGGATATTTAACAAGACCTAAAATAATATCTCGTCGCGGTCTGTCCCTCATGCCATGCAGCGCTGCTATTATTCCCTTTTTACTTGTTTCTTTAGCAATTGTGGTAGCAAAAGAAATTTCATCTTTTAAGTACTTTAAATTTTTTGTAGCAAATAAATTTTTGATGGTTGTTTTTGTATAAATAGTTCGGTTGGCTTTAACAGCATTAATTGCTCTGAGCCTATCTTTCTTTTTCTCTTCGCTATCAGCGTAGGCGCTACTATGAAACAAACATAAACCCATTAAATTATCCGGAAAAAGATCGGCAAATGCTAAGCCCACGTAGCCGCCCATACTATGCCCAATAATTACATATTTTTTTAATCTTAACGAATCCATAACCGATTTAACGCACTTAGCCATTAAGTTCATACTGTGCGCATAACCTATACATTCTGTGTTGCCGTGGCCAGGCAAATCAATAGCAATTACCCTATATGATTTTGAAAGGTTACTAATAGTTTGTGCCCATATTTTATGCGAGGCTAAAAACCCGTGTAATAAAACAACTACTTTCCCTTTTCCGGTATCTGAAAAAGCAACTCTTTCGTTTTTATATTTGGCGGTTTTTATCATTTTTAATAAAAGCAAATTTAAACGCAATATCTAAATTAAAAAATCTTAATTATTGATAAAGTCATTTTTTCTACCTCATTTACGGTATATATAATAAGTGGTGGAGTTTGTAACTTTATACTTAATTATGGAATCCTTAGATCATCTTAAAATTGGCCAAACTGCTATTGTCAGGTCATTTACAAATGAAGCCCTAAGTTCAAAATTAATTGAAATGGGTTGTTTGCCGGGCGAAATAGTTAGTCTCTCAAAAACCGCGCCATTGGGCTGCCCTATGGCTATTAATATTTCCGGCTATGAACTAAGTCTTAGAAAAGATGAGGCTGCTTCTGTGCTAATCGAACTGCTGGCCTAAATTTTTGTTGGGGTTAAAACAAAATAATTATTTAAAGGTTGCTTTGCTCGGAAATCCAAACGCCGGTAAATCGAGTATTTTTAACGGACTAACTGGTCTTTCTCAAAAAACAGGTAATTATGCCGGAGTTACTGTAGATAGGCAAGAAGGGAAAACTACTTTTTTTAAAGATGATGCCAAAGTAACATTATCTATTCTTGATTTACCGGGTGTTTATAGTTTGTACCCAAAATCTAACGACGAAATAATTGCATGCAAAACTTTATTAGATGAAAAAGAAAATATTGATGTTGTTGTAATTGTAGTAGATGCTTCTAATCTAAAACGTAATTTATTATTAGCAACGCAATTAATCGACCTCAAATTTAAAACAGTTATTGCATTGAATATGATTGATGAGGCTGAAAAGCAAAATGTAATCATAAATATCCCTGAGCTAAAAAAAGCACTCGATGTAGAAATTATTCCTTTAGATTCTCGTAGACAAAAAGGCTTTGAAAATTTAAAAGCAGCAATATTAAACGCAAAAATTAGTGAAAGTATTTTTTATGACCTTAACGCTGATTATTTAAAAGATTGTGATTACAAACAATATATATCCAACCTTATCTCTAAGAAAATTGACCCTAGTGCAAACGAAAACGCAGATAAAATTTACCGGTTTAACACAATCAACTACTTAGTTGCAAAAAATGTAAAAAGCCCAGAACAGTTATCGTCTAAAAGAAGAACTTCTAAACTTGATGCTATAATAACACATAAAATATTTGGTTATGTTATTTTATTGATGGTTTTGTTTTTAGTTTTTCAATTTATCTTTTTCATTTCTGAAACGCCGATGAATTGGATTGAAACAGCTTTTTTAAATTTAGGAGAATTCATTCACAATCAATTACCTGCAGGGCAATTAAACGATTTAATAGTTAATGGATTAATTGCGGGAATAAGTGGGGTTGTAATGTTTATTCCGCAAATTGCAATTTTATTTATTTTCATTGGCTTTCTTGAGGATTCTGGTTACATGGCACGGGCAAGTTTTATTATGGATAAAATTATGCGTCGCTTTGGTTTAAATGGTAAATCAGTTATTCCGTTAATTAGTGGTACTGCCTGTGCCGTACCCGCAATTATGGCCACTCGGGCCATTAGCAATACTAAAGAACGATTGATTACAGTTTTTGTTTTACCCCTTATTAGTTGTTCGGCGCGCTTACCGGTTTATACTTTATTAATTTCTGTAATGTACCCAAACAGTAAATTTTTAGGCATTTTTAATTCAAGGGGTATGGTATTGTTTTTGCTGTATTTTCTCGGATTTTTTGTAACGCTTTTAACTGCATTTGTTCTAAAACGAATATTAAAAACTACAGAATCTTCTTTTTTTATAATGGAACTTCCTGTTTATCGTTGGCCTCAAGCAAAAAATATTGGCATCATGGTTTTTTCTAAAGTAAAAGTTTTTGTTAAGGAAGCCGGAAAGATAATTGTTGCCATTTCTATTATTATTTGGTTTTTAAGTACGCATGGAGCTAGCGAGCAATTTGAGACCTTAGAGAAAAAACAACAAACATTAGAAAATCTTGCGGCTACAGAAATAAACACTACCGAATTAAAAAAAGTAGAAAAAGAAAAACTCGAACAATCTTATATTGGAAAATTCGGGCAGTTTATTGAGCCCGCAATAAAGCCTTTGGGATATGATTGGAAAATTGGAATAGCATTAATTACTTCTTTTGCGGCCCGCGAAGTTTTTGTAGGAACTATGGCAACTATTTATCAGGCAAATGATTCTGAAAACGAAGTTGGCATAAAACAAAAATTATTATTAGAAAAAGATAATGATGGAAACTTAACCTACACACCGGCCGTTTGTTGGTCTTTATTATTATTTTATGCTTTTGCCCTACAATGCATGAGCACTATTGCTGTGGTAAAACGCGAGACTAAGAGCTGGATGTGGGTGTTTATTCAGTTTGTATTTATGTCTGGCTTGGCCTATTTATCAGCTTTTAGTGCTTATCAATTACTTTCCTAATCAATAAATTTTAACGTTTATCCTTATAATTTTCCATTAACACTAAAACGCTGTTAATATTTTGGTTTTCAATAAATTAATTACAATTTTGCAGCCTAATATTACAAAATGACAAAACGTGTTTTAATAAATGCAATTGCAATATCTTTTATTGCCGCTGCTTGCCATAATACAAAAAAAGCAACTACATCTATAGTTGATAATGAACCATCTATTCATTTGGATACAATTAGCGTTGTGGCTAACGAAGTTCCAAAAAAGGAAGTTTATCAAGAATCTAATCCACGTTCAAATGATATCATACACACTAAATTAGAAGTTAATTTTGATTGGACTAATTCAAAAATGAATGGCAAAGCATTGATAGAAATAAAACCTTATTTCTATCCAACAAATATGCTGTATTTAAATGCACGCGGTATGGATATTATTAGTTTAAAAATTTCTGAAGTTACTTTTGTACAAGTAAAGAAAAAAGAGGATAACAAAACAATTCAAATCGCAGAAGAAACTTTATCTGAAATTAAAAACTCAAGCTATAAATATGAGAATGATTCTTTGAAGATTAATTTAGGTAGAGTATTCACAAATAAGGAAAAATATTTGGTTGAAATTAGTTATGTTTCAAAACCAGACGAATTAAAATCTGGCGGAAGTAACGCTATTAGTGGCGATAAAGGCTTGTATTTTATTAATCCAACAGGAGAAAATAAATTTAAAATGCCTCAAATATGGACGCAAGGTGAAACGCAATCTAACTCCGCTTGGTTCCCAACTATTGATAGTCCGAATGAAAAAATGACACAAGATATTTTTATGACAGTGGATGAAAAATACACAACTCTATCTAACGGTTTATTAGTTGACAGTAAAAAAAATAGCGATGGAACAAGAACAGATCATTGGGAGATGAAACAAGCTCATTCACCTTATTTAGCAATGATGGCTGTTGGCGAATTTAGAAAAGTTGTGGATGCGCCATGGAATGGAAAGGAAGTAAGCTATTATGTTGAAAAAGAATATGAGCCACACGCCAAAGCAATTTTTGGGGATACAAAAGAAATGATAGAATTTTATTCTAACAAATTAGGAGTGCCTTATGCCTGGCCTAAATATGCGCAAATTGCAGTACGCGATTATGTGAGTGGTGCAATGGAAAACACAAGTGCAACTTTACATGGCGACTTTGCAGTTTATCAAACAACACGCGAAACTATTGATGGCGTAAAAGGAAATTCAATCATTGCACACGAATTATTTCACCAATGGTTTGGAGATTTAGTTACTTGCGAAAGTTGGAGTAACTTACCCTTAAACGAAAGTTTTGCAACATATGGCGAATATTTATGGGAAGAATATAAGTTTGGAAGAGACGCTGCAGACTATCATCATTACAATAGCAGAGAGGGGTATATGAACTCAAGCAAAGAGGTAGATCTTATACGTTTTGATTATGATGAAAGAGAAGATATGTTCGACGGTTTTAGTTATAATAAAGGTGGTCAGGTTTTGCATATGTTACGTAAAGCGGTTGGCGATGATGCCTTTTTCGCTTCTTTAAAAAATTATTTAGAAACAAATAAATTTAAAACGGGTGAGATTCACAACTTACGTTTAGCTTTTGAAGAAACAACGGGCTTAGACATGAACTGGTTCTTTAACCAATGGTTTTTAAATAAAGGGCGACCAAAATTAATTTTTACAAAAAATTATAATGCTACAGAAAATAATTTGGTGTTAACTGTAGAGCAAACGCAAAACTTCAAAAAGTATCCATTATATACTTTGCCAATTGAAATTGATGTTTATGCTAATGGAAAAGTTGAGCGCACAAAAATAACAGTAACCGAGGCCAAGCAAACTTTTACAGTAAAGGTTAGTAGTAATCCTCAATTAGTAAATTTTGATGCAGAAAGACACTTGTTATGTGATTTAGATTATTCTAAAACACAAACAGAATACATTTTTCAATATAAAAATGCACCATTATTTTTAGATAGATACGAAGCCTTAAAAAAATTAGATTCTAAATTAGCAGATGCGGATGTTTATAATGTATTTAAATTGGCAGCCGAAAATGATAAATACCACGTAGTACGGAATTATGCAATTACCAAGTTGATTGAGGCACCTACAGATAAACTTCCAGAGGTTAAAACAATCTTATTGTCGGTTTATGCAAAAGATAATAAAACCAAAACTAGAGCAAAGGCACTAAGTTTATTAAATAAAAAGTTTGCTTCAGACGCTGATATTATTGCTTTAAACAATACAGCTTTAGGTGAGCAATCTTATGCTATTTGCGGCGAAGCCTTAGAAGCAATTTCAAAAAGCAATCCAAAATTAGCGATGGAAAAAGCCAAATTATTTGAGAACGAAAAAGGAAAAGATGTTTTATATCCAATAGCTGAATTATATTCTACAAATGGTGGCGACGAGCAAGTTAATTTTTTTCATAATAACTTGGGCAATTTTAATGGCTTTGAAGTAATGGGTTTTATAGGTTTATATTCTAAAACAGCAAAACGTTGCTCTACAGAAGCAGCTGTTAACACTGCTGTTGATGATTTATATGCTATAGGAAAAGGTGGAAGTAGATTTACAAAGTATAGCGCTGCTAAAGGAATTAAAGACATAGCAACAGTATGGGAAAGTAAAGAAAAGGCTTTAAAAAGTAAGATAGAAACTGCTAAAAAGGAAAGTAAAGATGTTACAGAACTTGAAAAAGAATTAAAAAGCACAACAGCTGCAAAAGATAGTTTTATAAAAAAGTATAATGAAATAAAAAGTTAATTACTACCTCTAATAATTAAAATGTTTTTGTTTAATTTTTTTAATCCAGAATATTTAATGAGTTTATTTGCAGCCGTTCTTAATTAATTCATCTTCCGATTTATCGTACTTTAAAGCTTGAGCTTGCTTTAAATCAGCACAAGAGCCTGTTAAATCATTCATATATTTTTTTAATTTACCTCTAAAGTAAAAGGCACGACCACTTTTTGGATTTAACTCAATAGCTTTGTTTAAATCGGCTAATGCTAGTTCATCTTTTTCAAGTTGATAATAAGAAATCCCTCTTTCTAATACTGCTAATTTGTAATTCGGCTTTAGAACTAATGCCTCATTATAATCTTCTACTGCTCCTGCATAATCTTTTAGCTGGTATCTGCTTGCTCCTCGCTGATAATAAGTGCTATAGTCTTTTTTTATTGCTAAGGCAGAAGTACAATCTTCAACCACGCCTTTATCATCTTGTAAAATATATTTCACAAGCGCTCTATAATAATAAGCAGACTCATTATTTTTATTTTTTTGAACTGCCATGTTAAGATCACTTAAAGCCTCAGAATTTTTATCTTGATAATAATAATTTACGCCGCGCCATAAATAATGTTTCGAGTCATCTAATTTTAAATCAATTGCGGCATTAAAATCTGGCTCAGCCTCTTTATATTTTAATAATTCAAATTTGGCTAATGCACGGTTATAATATGCTTCCGGTTTTGATGGGTCTAGCTCAATAGATTTATTATTATCAGACAATGCTTTTTCATAATTACCAAGTTCGTAATATGAAATAGCTCTGTTATAATAAGCAGTTGCATATTTAGAATCGTGGTGTATTACTGTGTCATAATCAGCAATAGATTCTTTATATTTTTTTAAACTGATATAAATTAATCCCCGCCAAAAATAAGTGTCGTAGTATGATTTAATAGCGATGGACTTATTACAATCAGCAAGACCACCTTCAAAATCATTTAAATAATATTTTACAATTCCTCTATAATAAAAAGCACTTTCGTAATTTGGGTCAGACTCCACTGCTTTATCCAAAGCAATTAGAGCTTCTTTATAATTTTTTAATTCTTTTAGCGAAGCACCTTTAAATGTTAGTGCCTTGGCGTAATTAGGTTTAATTGAAATTGCTGTATCAAAATCTAAAATAGCAGTTTTATAATTTTTTAATTTATAATTACACAATGCCCTTCCATAAAAAGCATCTTGTTTTTTTCTTCCGTTAGAAATGCTTTTGGTAAAGTTGGTTATCCCATCATTATAATCCTTCATTTCATAGGCACACAAGCCTCTATTGTATAAAGCGTTATTATCTTTTGGTTTTTTGGTTAAGTAGGCAGTATAGTCATTATATGATTCTTTGTAGTCACCTTTTTCAAATTTATTAAAGGCGCTTGTAAATAAGGGATCGGTTTCCTCTTTATCTCTCTGCGAAAATAATGTCTGACAAAAAAATAAAAGTAATAAGGCTAGGATTTGTTGTTTGATTTTTTTCATTAAAATAATTATGTTGAAGTATAAAAATAAATAAAAATTATTTAGCAGGTTCAAAATTTTATAGGTGTGTTAAAACAAAATAATTTGTCTATTTCTTTTTTTTGGTTTAAAATTGTAAACAATAACATATTATGAGAATAATCACATACAACGTTAATGGCATACGTGCTGCTATGGGACGAGGTTTAATTGAATGGATAAAACAAACAAACCCAGACGTTTTATGTTTGCAAGAAATTAAAGCTACTCCAGAACAAGTAAATGTTAGTGAGTTTGAGGAACTTGGCTATTATCACTACTGGTATCCGGCGCAAAAAAAAGGTTATAGCGGAGTTGCTATTTTTTCGAAAAAAGAACCTAAAAATATCGAATATGGTTGTGGAATAGCAGAATATGATTTTGAGGGAAGAATTATTAGGGTTGATTTTGAAGATATTTCTATTATGAGTGTATATCATCCCAGCGGCAGCAGCGGAGACGAGAGACAAGCCTTTAAAATGAAGTGGTTAAAAGACTACTCTGCTTACATTAACGAATTAAAAAAAACAAAGGAAAACCTTGTTTTATGCGGAGATTTTAACATTTGCCATAGAGCAATTGATATTCATAATCCAAAATCTAACGCTAACACAAGTGGTTTTTTGCCCGAAGAACGTGAATGGATGGAGGTTTTTATAAATGGAGGTTTTGTTGATACATTTAGGCATTTTAATCAAGAACCCCATCAATACAGCTGGTGGAGTTACAGAGCTGGATCAAGAGGCAAAAATTTGGGATGGAGAATAGATTATAATTTGGCATCTGAAAGCATGACACCAAGACTAAAAAGATCAGTGATTTTAGCAAGTGCTGTTCATAGCGATCACTGCCCAGTTTTGCTTGAACTTGATTAAACGATAGTTTCGTCTATTTTATTTAGATAAATTGAAAAAAAAATTAGCAAAAATCAATCAAAAACCTATATTTGTTGTTCAAAACTTTGTCATTAAATCACTATGAATAAATTATTTCTATTTGGTTCCATCTCTTTATCATTATTGTTAACGTCTTGCGGTGGCGATAAAAAAAACAACAATAGTGATACTTCCGAAGCAAAGGGCGGAGTGTATATGGGAGGAATACTAAGGTTAAATGAAGTGGAAAACATTAAAAGCCTTATGCCCATTTCTATAAATGAGATAAACAGTTTTCATATTGCTTCACAAGTATATGAAGGTTTAGTAAAATATAACCAAATAGATTTGACTTTATTACCAGGAATTGCAAAAACTTGGGAACTTAGCGAAGATCAAACTGAATATACTTTTCATTTAAGAAACAACGCAAAATTTCATGATGACGTTTGTTTTCCAGAAGGAAAAGGCCGAATGGCAACAGCTACAGATGTAAAATATTGTTTAGATAGAGTTTGTACACAAGACCCAAATAATAACCAATTTGATATTACTTTAAAAGATCGTGTTCTTGGTGCAAATGAAAATTTCGAGGCTTCAAAAACAGGAAAAGCTACAGGGGTAAAGGGAATTGTAGTGGTTAATGACACTACATTAAAAATAAAATTAGTGCATCCTGATGGTAGTTTTTTAAACTTATTAGCTATGCCGGGTTGTTATGTTTATGCTAGAGAAGCTGTTGAAAAATATGGTAACGAAATGCGCACTAAAACCGTTGGTACAGGCCCGTTTTTTATTGAAACTGTAAAAGAAGGAGAAGTAATTATCATGAAGAAAAACCAAAACTATTGGGGTTATGATGAGTTTGGTAACAAATTACCGTATTTAGACGGTATTAAGTGGTCGTTTATTCGTGATAAAAAATCTGAAATTCTAGAGTTTAAAAGAGGGAATTTAGATATGGTTTACCGTATTCCTGTAGAAATGTTTCATGAATTTATGGGTGAGCTAGGTGCTGCTAAAACAAATAACCCAGAGTTTGAGATTGTTTCATCAACAGCATTAAACACAAATTTTTACGGCTTTAATTTACAGGCAAATCCAGTTTTTCAAAAAAAGGATGTGCGTTTAGCGTTTAATTTAGCAATTGATCGTCATAAAATTGCGGACTTTACAATTCAAGGTGAAGGTACTTCTGCAGATTATGGAATGGTTCCATACACAGAGGCTTTTGAGAAAGAAGGCTACGATTATAAATCTTTAAAAGGATATACATATGATCCTTCAAAAGCAAAAGAATTAATGAAAGCTGCTGGATATTCCGATGGAAAAGGTTTTCCAGAAATTACTCTTGAAATTAATAGCGGTGGTGGTGATAGAAATATTTTAATTGCAGAAGTAGTTCAAAAAATGCTAAAGGAAAATTTAGGCGTTTCAATTAATATCAATACAGTTCCATTATCAGAACACATAGAAAATATTCAAGCCGGTAAGGCAGATTTTTTTAGATTTGGCTGGGTGAGTGATTATCCAGATCCAGAATCGTTTTTGACTTTGTTTTACGGGAAACATGTTCCCGCTAGCCCTTCAGAAAAATCATATATCAATTTCTTTAGATATAAAAACGCAAAATTTGATTCGTTATTTATGGCAGCTCGTGTGGAACCAGAAAAAGCAAAACGTTTTGCATTGCTTTCTCAAGCTGAACAAGTTGTTTTAGAGGACGCTCCGTTTATGCCTATATTTTATGATGAGAACTTTAGATTAGAACAAAAAAATGTGCGTAATTTACCTGAAAATCCAATGAATTATATTAACGCTACAACAACTTATTTAATTCCTTTAGATAAGTTGAAAAAGAAATAAAAAAAGATTTTAATAAAAAATCCCAATCAAAACAGGTTGGGATTTTTTATTTACTATAACTTTAATTAATTTTAATTTGTGATTCAACAGTTTGTAATAATAGTTGCAGGGGGCACCGGTAGTCGAATGCAAAGTAATGTACCAAAGCAATTCATCGAAATTAATGGAGAGCCAATAATTATTAAAACAATCAGGGCATTTTTAATTTATAACCCATTAGTTAAAATAATTATTAGTGTTCATGTAGATTATAAAATATATCTAAATAGTCTATTAGAAAAAAACGGATTAAATAATAATATAAAAATTACCATTGGTGGCGATACTCGTTTTCAATCAGTAAAAAATGGTTTAGAGCTGGTTGATGATAATAACGCGATCGTTGGAATTCACGACGCGGCAAGGCCTTTCGTCTCTGCTCAAACCATTAAAAATTGTTTTGATGTTGCAAAAGAAAAAGGAAATGCAACACCCGCCGTTTTAGTTACAGATACAATTAGAAAGGTTGAGGGTGATTTAAATTCTTCGGTCGACAGAACTTTATTTCGAATTATTCAAACTCCGCAATGTTTTTTGGTTTCAAAAATAAAGCATGCTTTTAAACAAGAATATCAAACTATTTTTACAGACGATGCAACCGTTTTGGAGTACAGTGGCGAAAAAATAAATCTAGTTGAAGGCAATATAGAAAACATAAAAATCACTAATCAGGTCGATTTAGCGCTCGCAAAAACTTTATTAAATCATGAATAGCGACGAGATAATCGATGCTTTAGAAATCACTGCTAAACTTTTAGAGCTACATAACGAAAATCCTTTTAAAGTAAAAGCCTACACAGTTGCCGCATATAAATTATCTAAATTAAGATATGATTTCGAAGGGAAATCTCAAGAAGATATAGAAGCCATTGAAGGAATTGGTAAAGGTATTTCCTCCAAAATAAATGAATTAATAAAAACAGGCTCAACATTAGAATTATCTGAATTACTAAAAAAAACACCCGAAGGCATTGTGAAAATGCTTGGTATTAAGGGGCTTGGACCAAAAAAAATACGACAACTTTGGAATGAGTTAAACTTAGAAAGTGTTGGAGAGTTACTTTATGCCTGTAACGAAAATCGTCTAATAACATTAAAAGGTTTTGGTGAAAAAACGCAGGCTCAAATAAAACAAAACATAGAGTTTTCTATCCATAATAGTAATAAATTTCATTACGCTTTAATAGAAAAACCTGTTCAAAATTTAATTGACTTTATTTTAGAACATCAATCAGAACTTCAGATATGTGTGGTTGGACAATTAGCAAGGAAATATGAGGTGATTGACAAAGTTGAGATTTTACTTGATGGTGAAGTTTCGTTGGATATGTCAGCTTTCGAAAATAAAATTCCTTTGAAAGTAGATTATTTTTTCTGCAAGCCAAATGAGTTTTTTTATAAGCTTGTAGAACTTTCATCTACAGCAGAGCACTTGGAAAAAATAGATTTCGATAGTTTGAATGACACGGAATTTTTTGATGATGAAGAAATTTATGAAGCTTTAAATTTACAATATATTGAACCCGAATTGCGCGAAGGGCTTAACGAAGTTCTACTGGCCAAACAAAATAACATACCAAAATTAATTGAGTTAGACGATTTAAAAGGTGTTCTTCATAACCACACAACTTTCAGCGATGGGGTTCACTCTTTAGCCGAAATGGCTGAGTATTGCAAGGTTTTAGGTTATGAGTATTTAGGAATTTCTGATCATTCAAGAGCTGCTTTTTATGCTCAAGGATTGTCAATTGAAAAAGTTATTGAACAACAAGAGCAAATTGATAAATTAAATCTAACGTTTAGCAACTTTACGGTTTTAAAAGGAATTGAAAGTGATATTTTAAATGACGGTTCTTTAGATTACCCTGATGAAGTTTTGAAAACTTTTGATTTTATCGTTGCGTCTATTCATTCAAATTTAAAAATGGATGAGGAAAAAGCTACTAAAAGATTGGTTAAAGCTATTGAAAATCCTTATACTTCAATTTTAGGCCACCCCACCGGGCGGCTTTTATTAGCAAGACCAGGCTACCCAATTAATTTCAAAAAAGTTATTGATGCTTGCGCGGCTAATAAAGTTAGTGTTGAATTAAATGCTCATCCATACCGTCTTGATATTGATTGGCGTTGGATTTGGTATTGTTTAGAAAAAAATGTAAAAATTTCAATCAATCCTGATGCTCATCGCAAAGAAGGATTTCACGATATGTATTATGGTGTTTGTGTCGCAAGAAAAGGTATGTTAAGTAAGGAGTTTTGTTTAAACGCTTTAAATTTGGCAGAATTGAAGACCTTTTTAAGAAAGTAAAACTTTGTGATGATTTCAATCTGATTTTCTGAATTTTGGTTTTCTAGCCATAAATGTCAATTTAATTTACATCCAATTTTTATAAACAATTGATTGTCAATAATTTAACCTATTTTTTTCGTCGAAAAATTACTCGTATTCGTCGAAACTGCACTGTCTTTTCCAGAATAAGTTTTAGCTTTATATCTGATAAAAATACCACGTTTATTAAGCCGGGACACATAATTTTTTTTAAAAGAAAAACGCTTGTTTTTTTTATAGTTTTTTTTTCTTTTTTTATTATAAATCCAATTTATAGTGTTGTTCCTGGATATAATTATTTCAAAAAGTTAACAACCCAAGAAGTTGAAATTTCAGTTGGAACAAATAACCTTTCAAATTTCCCAGTACTTGTTCGCCTTACTGATAACGATCTTCGTCATAATACTAGTGGTGGCAAGATTGAAAACATAAATGGCTACGATATTGTTTTTACTTCTTCCGACGGCTCAACAATAATTAATCATCAGCTAGAACAATACAATCCTGTTACTGGTGAGCTAATCGCATGGGTTCAAATTCCTTTGTTAAGTGCTACTGTAGATACTGATTTTTATTTATATTTTAGTAATAGCACGGTCTCTGTAGACCCTTCTACTACTAGTACTTGGGACGCTAACTTTAAAGCGACTTACCATTTAAATTTAAACCAGAATGATGCTACTAGTAATGGAAATAATCTTACGCTTACCGGAACTAATCTTCAGTCACCAGCTGTCGCTGCAGATGGAAGAGATATCGAAACAACAGAAAAAATGTCTTGCTCTGGAAATGCTGGTCTTAGAATTGATGGAGATTTGACCTTAGAAACTTGGATAAGTTTTGAAACTATTCAGCTCGTTGCTAATGATAATGTTTTAATTTCTTGTGGGTTACTTGGCGAGATTGGCGGCCCAGATAATTTTTCCTATAGTTTTAATTATAGCGGCGCTGGAGTCAATGCTTTTAAATTTCGAACTTTGTGGGAGATTGGTGCTGGTACGGATGTTGTCACTGTTTCAACTCTTACTACAACTATTGTCGCCGACACTTGGTATCATTTAGCTATGGTTAGAGATATTACGAATAGCTATGTTCAATTTTATGTAAATGGGATTCAGTTTGGAGGTAATGCGGCTTTCGTTAATCCGCCAGTAGGAGGAACCCTTACAACTCTCAACATTGGCGAGTTTCAAGACACCCCTGCTCGAGATGTAGACGGTGATTTTGATGAGATTAGAATTTCAAATGCTGTTCGTAGCCCTGAATGGATGCAAGCTACTTATCAATCTAGTAGAATTGGTTCAACTTTTATTTCATACAATGCAACGGCCTGTGTTCCTCCTGATATCTCAGTTGCAGGTCCCAATCAAACTATTTGTATTTCTTCTGCAACTATGGCTGCGAATACACCAACAGCAGGGGTTGGCACTTGGTCATTAATTTCTGGTACAGGAACAATTTCAAATTCGTTGTCTCCTAATTCATCTATAACGGCCTTGGGTTTGGGTGATAATGTTTTTGAGTGGACAATTACAAGCGGCACTTGTACTTCAATCTCAGATGTTACAATTACTGTTGATCAAGCTCCAACTACTTCAACTGCTGGCACAAGTCAAACTTTGTGTGTATCTTCTCCAAGCACAACTTTAAACGGAAATAACCCTTCTGTTGGTAATGGTTCATGGACTGTTTTTTCGGGGACTGCCTCGATTACTTCACCAACTCTTAATAACACAACGGTTACGGGATTGGCTACTGGCACTAATGTTTTGCAATGGACTATCTCTAACGGTGTTTGTCCTTCTTCCAGCTCGAGCATGACCATCCAGGTGGATCCGGCGGCCAGTATAGCTTCCGCAGGTGCAAATCAAACCTTATGTATCTCTAACCCAACAACGACCTTAGCAGGCAACACGCCTACCAGTGGGACAGGCTCATGGTC
>JAUXZS010000021.1 GCA_030692515.1 Bacteroidota bacterium | reverse complement strand
CATGATGAGAAACCACGTAGAGAAACTTCCAGTTTCGCAAAAAATTCACTTTCAAATCGGTGACACCCAAAAACATACTATTTCATTCTACAGATCAATCTCTTATACAATCACCTTGGTTAAATTGCCGGACACTACTGGAATAATATAAAAAAATAAAGGAATAAACTAAAAAAAATATTATTTGAAGCCATACGATTTCTAAAAAAGTTTTGACTGCAAAAAGTGCGGGCTTAATTTTCATCTAATTATTGCCATTAGTCTATATTCATTAAATTCTATAATTATTTTTTCTCTTTTCAGAAATATTTTGAGCATAAGCATTTGAAGGAAGGAGAATACTAATCATTCTAACCTTTTCAAATTAAATACCCAAAAAATAATTTTTATTTAAAGGAGGCTCCGCATACTAGCTGCTGATTTGCGGCCTCTTGTAGCCATTTTTATTTATTCCTATTTAGCTTTTTTGTGGATATTTATGAAAGGAATTGGGTGGGATTTTTTATCGCCATCACAGAAAATATCAGCAGTGTTGCAATGCTGCCATTATCATTCTAAAAACCGTTTTATTTATTGGATAACTTAAAATCTAAATTTTTCATTATTAAAGATCATATGTGCATGTGCAAAAAATATAAATTACCTACCGATCGTGAAATCCTTAAAACTATTTATGAAATGTACGCTTCTGAATATCCCAAGTATATAGAGGGTGAAGTAAGGGGTGTAAACGACCCCTTTGTACCAATAGATATTTGGGAAATTGCAGATAAATTACATGCGCAGCCTGAGCTGATTTTCGGTAGGATTTATTATCATTTAAATCCTAAATATAGTTACGACAAAGTCACCTTTTATATCGTATCGTTTCGTGATGAAAATGATAATGAAATTATAAAAAAGTCGATTCACTTTCCTTTGCTCAGTTCAATCCTTGCCGGATTAAATGAAGAACGATTAAAATTTTTTACTCCTATTACAATCTCATTCTTGGCTTTCTTAGTGGCGGCCTCAGCTGTATTTATCAGTGGTTATAAAGTTTTTTGGTTAGGTTTATGAAAGGAATTGCAGAGAGCGGTACTTTAAAAGGAAAGCCGCAGAGAATTGCATGCCCCGGGGGTATGACTGCTATTTTCTAAAATTCCTATCCTGACCGCGTGATTATTTAGGCATGTGTCGGCACTTTGTCTTTGAGGTTGTAGAGAATTGAGGGGCGTACCCGGTATCTTCCAAATAATGGCTATTGATTCCGCCAATGTGTTTACCAGCCTGTTAACCGTCTAATTAAAAATATTCAAAGTTTGGCTAATATATAAAATACATTTTAATAGGTTACTTTTAAAATTGGTTCGCTAGAGCGAGCGTGTGGTACGAATCTGCCCTCACTTCAAACCCACTAGGGGTAACTTTTGTTTCCAGCTATATCAAATTAGGTTCGATTCACTGCAATATCCAGCCTCGGCATTCCGAAGAAAATGAACTAACGAGATTCCCGGCTGGGGATTAACTTTAATTATTGCATTGCAAAATGTTTTGATAAATTATCCCTTAGTTACCCAAAATCGGATAATTTCCAGAATGTCATACTTATTGATTTTTATTTTTTGCCCTGAAATTGTGTAATCGATCAGCACTATTTTCTAAATTATATTTAGCTTCATATTGATGCTCCAATAGATCATCTAAAACAGACAATGCTAAGACAACCTCCGAAAAATTTGGACTTATTAGTTTGTGTGCTGCATCATCACCGAGAAATTTAAATTCATTTAATGCATTGATAATACTATTAGAAAATAAATTTCTTTCTTTCAATATAGTTAATTTCCCTTTTAAACCAAATGATTCTTTATCAGTAATATTTAAATTTCTACATATAGCCTCTAGAATCGCTCGTATTCCAATAGCTGCTAAAATGTAATTCCTCTCATTAAAACAAGATATTACTTCTTTATAAGTTTGGTTTATTTCTTTAGGAATTGATGAAAAATCTCGAGAATCTCTAATTTTTATAGCTCTTGTTGGGAAAAATTTGGTGTTTATCGGTTCTTCATCATCATCGTCCAAACCACGATATTGAACTTCAAGAGTTGCTAGTTCACAACCCATACAAATCCAAAAATTATGTGTATAAAAAATGTAATCTATAGGGAATATATTATGATCTTCGTCAACATCTAATTCCACTTCTTTTGACTTATGCGAAGATTTAAGTTGATGCTTAGTCAAATGTTTACATAAGTTACAATAAATAAACTTAGTATCCATATGCGAAACTACAAACCCTTAACAAAGAGACACATTTACGGCTTGCTCTCATAATAAATAACAGAAGTGGCGACCTAAACCTTTTGGTATCTTACAATATCTGATAATTGATGTTTTGATAGAATCATCGGAAAGTTCCATTCTTTTTAGCCTTTTTAATTTTCTCAACCACATTCCAATGCTTTATATATTTTCTTTATTGAGTTTCCTTAAATTGGGCGCATTTATTTCTAACCATTCAGTGGGTCAATGAGCTTGGTTATACGTTACATCCAGTGTCTTTCACTGAATGGCGTGAAAATGTTAGGGGCGTGTCACATCAATCTCCAGATCATCCTTTATATCCTCTGCTGTCTATGTTTGAAGATGTTCCGACTGACGATGCTCAGCCGGTTGAAAAGCGAAAAGAGTACAGTACGATTAAAACTGAAGAAGCATTATTGGAAAGTAGCGTTCAGTGTCCTTCAGTAGACCGCGCATTGTTCGGTG
>JAUXZS010000013.1 GCA_030692515.1 Bacteroidota bacterium | reverse complement strand
CTCTTACGTTGAGACTCTTGTACTCCTTATTAAAATGTCAATCTAAAACGTGTTTTCCCTGCCTTTTCAACTTTCTTCTCTTTTAGGGGCTGCAAAAGTACATATCCTTTTTGTTACTTCCTAATTATTTTAAATAAAAATTCAACATTTTTAAAAGATTTTTTAATCCTTCTAATCAGTATTTCTTATTTGGTCAAAAAACGGAGGGCAAAGGTAACACTTCTTTCTTATTCAACAAATATTTTAAAGATTTTTTTTACAAAATTTTAAAATAATTTTATTTAACGTGAAAGTTAACATTTAACATGCGTTAGGGATTGTAATGAAAAGCCCACAGCTAAAGGTTTTTGAGAGAAAACCGTAGCGAGGACTTGCAATGAAAAGCCCGACCATTGTTGAAAACTTTGTTCTTGTTTTTAACAATGGAAACGCCCTAATAATATGAATTGACTGCAGTAAATCTTAATTTTACTGAGAACAAAATAAAAATAGAGAAATGGCAGGCGTAAATAAAGTGATATTGGTTGGGAATTTGGGTAAAGACCCCGAAATAAAATACTTAGATGGAAATATTGCTCGCGTGCACTTTAGTTTGGCTACATCTGAGACTTACAAAGACAAAGCTGGTAATAGAGTTGAGCAAACTGAATGGCATAACATTGTTATTTGGCGGGCCTTGGCAGAAAGTGCAGAGAAATTCCTAAAAAAAGGAATGCAAGTTTACATAGAAGGAAAAATTCAAACACGACAATGGAATGATAAAGATGGCGCAAAAAGGTCGATTACCGAAATAAATTGTGAAAGCTATGTTATTTTGCAACGTAAAGATGGTGCAAGTGCTGATATTAAAGGATTTGATTCAAATACAAATCTTGAAAACCTAGATAGCGCAGGTTTGCCTTATTAACAATAAAAAATTAAAACAAAAGGAAACAAATTAATAAATAGCAATTACGTTTTTTACTTTTGTTTTACATTATGAAATTAAATTACAAAGCACTTTTTTATATTCTAAGTCTTGCATTTGTTATTGTATTAGCAAGTTGCGATGATGATGACGAAATTTTTTCGCCAAAGCCAAGAGGTTATTTTAGAATAAATTTTCCTGAAAAACACTACAGATTGTATGATAGCATTTGTCCCTACAAATTTGAAATTCCTGTTTATTCTAATATAAAACAAGATAAACACATGGGTGCAGACCCTTGTTGGTTAAATTTAGAGTTTCCAAAATATAAAGCTACACTGCATTTGAGTTATAAAGTAGTAGCAAATAATATTGGAACATATTTAGAAGATTCGCATCAATTTGCAAATAAACATCAGGTAAAAGCTACTGGGCTTGATGAAATTGCTGTGTTAAGAGATAGCGCAAAAGTATATGGGCTTGTTTTTGATATTGGCGGGAATACCGCATCGGCAATACAATTTTATTTGACCGACAGCACACATCATTTTTTAAGAGGAGCGCTTTACTTTAATAGTGTACCAAACATTGACTCATTAAGAATTGTAGTGGATTTTATTAAGAAAGATATTTTGCATTTGATTAACACCACTAGTTGGAAAACAGAAGTGGCGACGAAAAATTAATTTCTTATTCTTAAAGAGTTGCCATCATAATTAGTGCCATAAACTCTTAAGCCCCATTGTGTTGGTCCTTGGGTTACGCCACCGTCAAAAATTTGCCAACGTGAGTCGCTAATTGTATCTCTACAAGTAAAATTATCGGGCATAACTATTGCGCGAGCACTTGGATTGTTAGGCAGGTATGAGGAAGTTCTTTCTAAGGCCACAAATTCTTGCTGTGATTTTCTATAAATAATAATGCCATTTATACCGCCATTTATATAAACCCAACCGCCAATTGCCTGAATTTTAAAATTTAAAGGGTCGTTGGGGTACACCGTAATATCAATAGGGACGTAAGGTACAGGATGCTCCGTAATATTCTTGGCTTTTGTTTTCTTTTTACAACCAAAAAGTATCATTAATAACATAACTCCAATTAAGACTATGTTTTTAAAATCCATTTTTACTAAAATAAGTTATAATTTATAATGAAAGCCACTTATTAATTACATTTGAGAATTAATATTTATTAAACACAAAGATACAAAATTACAACGTGCTATTACAACCAGAACATAATTCCCCAGAAAATAAAAAAAAAATAAATCCTTTAATGCCACTTTATTTTGCCATAGTACTGGCTTTGGGTGTAGGAGTTGGCTATTATTTTACTTTTAATTCAGATTTATCAAGTAACAAAACTACTTTTCATAAAAAAAATAACGGAACCAAAATAAATAATCTGTTAGATTATATAGAGCAACAATACGTTGATACTGTAAATAGAATTCAACTTGAAAATAAAACGATTACGTCCATGCTAAAAAGTCTTGATCCGCATAGTGATTTTATTCCTGCTGCTGAATTTAGCGCAGTTAATGAGCCTTTAGAAGGCAATTTTGATGGTGTTGGTATTGAATTTAATATTATTAACGATACAGTTAGAGTTATTAATCCCATAATTGGTGGGCCATCTGAAAAACTTGGAATAAAAGCAGGCGATAAAATAATTGCAGTTGATGGCAAAAACTTAACTGGAAAAAAGATCGAAAATAAAGATGTTTTTGATAAATTAAGAGGCAAAAGCGGCAGTTTGGTAAGCGTTAGCATTTTACGATCTGGAATTAATAAACCAATAAATTTTAAAATTACACGTGGTCAAATTCCTTTGTATAGCTTAGATATAGCCTATTTAGTTAAGCCAGGTATTGGTTATATGAAAATAAGCAGATTTGCAAGTACCACTTATGACGAATTTTTGAATGCATTTAATAATTTAAGTAAACAAGGAATGAAAAAATTGATTCTTGATTTACGCGGTAATGGTGGTGGTTTTTTAAAAACAGCTGTAGAATTAGCTGATGAGTTTTTAATGAACGGACTACAAATTGTTTATACAGAAGGAAAAGCACATCCAAAAAAAGTTTACAATGCCACCTCAAGAGGAGGTTTTGAAAAAAATGAGATGGTAGTATTAATTGATGAAGGTAGCGCAAGCGCAAGCGAAATTGTAGCTGGTGCACTGCAAGATAATGACAGAGCAACTATTATTGGTAGAAGAAGTTTTGGAAAAGGTTTAGTGCAAGACCAAATAGATTTGCCCGATGGTTCGGCTGTGCGTTTAACCATTGCTAGATATTATACACCAACGGGCCGTTGCATTCAAAAACCTTATAATAAAAGTTTAGATGATTATTATAATGAAGAATATTCGCGTTACGAACATGGTGAATTATATAATGTGGATAGTATTAAAGTAGATAAGAGTAAACAATTTAAAACACCGGGAGGAAAAATTGTTTACGGTGGTGGTGGTATTGTGCCAGATATTTTTGTGCCCTTGGATAGCATAAAATATAGCACTATCGTTAATCGTTTATTTTATAGCGGCGCCTTAAATACGTTTGCATTTGAATTTACAGATAAGAACAGAACCAAATTTTTAAACATCTATAAAAATGCAGCAGATTTTATTTCAAAATTTAATGTAGGTAAAAATGAAACAACAGAATTTAATAACTACTTAGTTTCTAAAAAAATTAATTCAATTCATTTAGATGGAAACGAAAAAGGATTTAATCAAATATTAAAAGCCTTAATTGGACGTAATTTATTTGATAAGGATGCCTACTACCCTATTTTAAACCAAAATGATAATGCGATTTTAAAAGCAATTATTGTTTTAAATAAGATACCAAATAAAGACTAAAGCTTAATTAATTTCTTGCTCAAAGTTCTGTTTGTTTCAAATACAGTAATTATATAAATACCTGAATTTAATTCTGCAATATCTACGTCAATATTTTCTTTATTACTTGAAATTGCTCTTTCTATTAGAATCTTTCCTGTAATATTTCTAATAACGATTCTTACTTTTTGTGATTGACTTTTTACGTTTGAAATAGTTAGAATATCTTTACATGGTAAAGGAAACATTGACCACTCTTGTGAAACATTTTCATTTTCAACTAAACCAACACTAAGGTCTTCGGTAATTGGCAAACTAGCTTTATACACTATTTCTCCTCCTGCACCAAAATCAGCGTTAGAGGCAACATAGGCTGCATATAAAGACAAAGAACCGCTACCCGCAGCCGGAGCAACCCATTGAAAACTCCAACTAGTAGCATTTAAAGTTCCTGTTGTTCCAGTTCCCACGTGCGTTATCCATTTTCCTGAACTTAATAGTTGTGTTTTAGCGGGGGTGGTTGATACTAGAACTCCTTTTTGTTGACCCGTTAAATTTTGGGGCGAAACTTCGAATCCAAATTTATTTAACGAAGAATGTGAAATGGAGGCCGTTACATTATAAATAGCACCTGGAATATAACCGGTTACTGGAATATCACTAGTTAAACTATTATTAATATTTATGGGCACTCCGCCATGGCAATCTGAACAGATTCCATTATCGCCTGGAGAACCTGATTTGCTTTGAGGTGCACCGTTACCAAAAACAGGTGAGCCTGATTTAAATTGGGAAGTAAGGAGAATTATTGTAAATAAAAACAATCCAACTGTTACATTTTTAATTTTCATATCGTAAATTTTATGATACAAAAATAAAGTAAGGGTAAAATTATATAGTTATACAAAACATCACAAGAATTGCACTTTTCAATTATTTTGAAGTTTTAATCGGTAATCCAAAGGCGTAACTAACATATTCTTTTTGAAAAAGCGATTAAAGTATGGTACGTCTTCGAAGTTAAGAGAAAACGAAATTTCTTTTATACTTAAATTTGTGCTATACAATAAGCGTTTAGCTTCTAGTAAAACACGCTCATGAATTAATTGGATGGCGGTTTTACCTGTTTCTTTTTTACATAAAACATTAAGGTAATTAGGCGAAAGATTTAGTTTTTTAGAATAATCTTGTACGTTTAACTGGTCGGGGTAATGTTGATCAATTAAAATTTTAAATTGAGTTATACTTGGATGAGTAACTAATATTTTACTGGCGTTATTTTGATTAAACTCTAAAAAAAAGTGTTTTATTTTTAATAAAACTATATGTAAATAGGATTTAATGATTTCATTTTTAAAAGGATTTTCTGAATAAAAAATAGTGTTTATCGATTCTACTAGCTCAAATATTTCGTTAAACAAAAAAGGTTTGATTTTTAAATAAGGCAGGTAGGTATTAAAATCGTAGAAAGGAAAACTATACGTAAAGCTTTTGTTTTTACCAAGATGTGAATACAAAACATCGTTTGTAAAACACAAAACAAAACCTTTAGATTGATTTGCTTTTAATTTATGAACCTGCGTTGGCGAAACAAAATGCAGTGAGTTGGACTCAATTTTATAATCTCTAAAATCTAATTCATGAATACCACCCTCGGTTTTAAAAATAAGCAATTCATAAAAATTATGTCTGTGCGGTATAATTCCATCATAATTTCTATCTCCATCGCCATTTAAAGGAATAATATCAAATTCAGCTTGCTGAAGGTCTTTAATCATTAAATCGTGAACCGGAATAATTGCCATTGCTGTTTTTTTAAAAGTAAAATTAGTAAATGATTTGTTATCAAATTAATGGTGTAAAATAAACATCTATACTTTTATCAAAATTGCTAAATTTGTAAAAAACAGGAGACTTGTCAGAGTGGCCGAACGAGCACGCTTGGAAAGCGTGTTTACCGCAAGGTAACGAGGGTTCGAATCCCTCAGTCTCCGCTGAAAGGGACTTAGGCTCAAAAAGAGAACTAAGTCCCTTTTTTATTATAGCAAAATCGCCCGTGTGTCGGGCGATTTGTGCAATTATAAAGTTGATTTCAGAGGTTCGAAATGCCCCGTTTTTCTTGTCATATA
>JAUXZS010000063.1 GCA_030692515.1 Bacteroidota bacterium | reverse complement strand
AAAATTAAATAAAATTTGAACCGCATAGAAAACATAGTTTTTATAATTAGTTTGTTAATCACTCTTTTTTTAGTAGACCATAGCCTATTCTGCCAATGGCAGAATACTATGTGCAACTATTTAAATAAAGTAAATTTCTATACCCCTATGTGGTTAAAAAAATATTGTCTGTCTTGCATCTTGTGTCTTTTATCTTTTGTTTCTTTTTCACAAAACATCGACTCGTTAAAACTCGCGCTTAAAAATGCAAAACACGACACTACCAGGTGTAATATTTTAGCAGTTCTCGCAGAAACCGCAAGCGATGATGAATGGCCTGCTTTTAATGAACAACTAAAAGCCTTATCGCAAAAAAATCTTATCCGTAATAGCGATGAAAAAAATCTTTATTTAAAGCACTTTGCAAATGCTCTTAATAACAACGGATACTTAGCAATGGATGAAGGGGATAAGCCGAAGGCATTAGATTACTTTAACAAGAGTTTAAAAATTCATGAAAAGATAGGAAATAAAGAAGGGATTGCAACTTCAGTAAATAACATTGGGAGTATTTATGAAAGTCAAGGCGACATCTCAAAGGCGTTAGAATATTTTCACAAGAGTTTAAAGATAAGAGAAGAAATTGGTGATAAAAGTGGTATATCAACTTCATTAAACAATATTGGGTTTATCTATCAAAATCAAGGAGATATTTCAAAGGCATTTAATTATTATAATAGGAGTTTAATTATTTGTGAAAAAATTGGAGATAAAAGTAGTATATCAACTTCTTTAAATAATCTTGGTACTATTTACCAAAAGCAAGGAGACAATCCTAAAGCACTGGATTATTACAACAAGAGTTTAAAGAATTATGAAGAAATTGGAGATAAAAGTGGAATTGCATATTCCCTAAACAACATTGGAAGTATTTATGCTAATCAAAATGATGTTCACATGGCTTTGGATTATTACCAAAAGAGTTTAAAGATTCAAGAAGAGATAAATGATCAAGAAGGGATAGCATATTCTTTAAACAACATTTCTCTTTTTTTGATAAAAAATGGCAAAACTAATGAAGGGTTAATATTTGCAAATAGGAGTATGCAAATAGCTCAAGAACTTGGTTTTCCTGAAAACATTAAAAACTCTGCAAACACTCTAAAATTAATCTACCAAAAACAAAACAAGTACAAGGAAGCCTTTGAAATGTATGAGTTGGAAATTAAAATGAGAGATAGTATTTATAATCAAGAAACTCAAAAAGCTGCCATTAAAAAACAACTGCAATATACTTATGAGAAAAAAGAATTAGAAACTAAAGCAAAGCAAGATAAAAAAGATACTATTGCAAAAGCAGAATTAAAACAAAAAGTAAACGAACGTAATTATTTTATTGTAGGTTTTGGTTTAGTGTTAATATTGGCATTATTTATTTTACGGGGCTACAAACAAAAACAAAAAGCTAAT
>JAUXZS010000062.1 GCA_030692515.1 Bacteroidota bacterium | reverse complement strand
ATTAGCTTTTTGTTTTTGTTTGTAGCCCCGTAAAATAAATAATGCCAATATTAACACTAAACCAAAACCTACAATAAAATAATTACGTTCGTTTACTTTTTGTTTTAATTCTGCTTTTGCAATAGTATCTTTTTTATCTTGTTCTGCTTTAGTTTCTAATTCTTTTTTCTCGTAAGTGTATTGTAGTTGTTTTTTAATAGCAGCTTTTTGAGTTTCTTGATTAGTAATACTGTCGCGCATTTTTATTTCCAGCTCGTACATTTCAAAGGCTTCTTTATACTTTTTTTGTTTTTGGTAAATTGTTTTTATTGTATGCGCCGAGTTTTTAATGTTTTCAGGAAAACCAAGTTCTTTGGCAACATCCATACTTCTTTTAGCATAAGTAAAACCTTCTTTTAGATTACCTTGACTATTGTAAATAAACCCAATATTGTTTAGGGAAGTGGCTATTCCTTCTTTATCTCCTATCTCTTCATAAATTTTTAAACTCTTGCTATAGTATTCCAATGCTTTCGGGATACCTGCCCTGAGTGCATCTTCCTTGGAAGATGTTATCGAAGGGTCTCCTTGAATCTTGTAAATAAACCCAATGTTGTTAAGGGAAGTGGCTATTCCTTCTTTATCTCCTATCTCTTCTTGAATTTTTAAACTCTTACTATAGTATTCCAACGCTTTCGGGATACCTGCCCTGAGTGCATCTTCCTTGGAAGATGTTATCGAAGGGTCTCCTTGAATACTGTAAATAAACCCTATGTTGTTAAGGGAAGTGGCTATTCCTTCTTTATCCCCTATCTCTTCTCTTATTTTTAAACTCTTGCTATAGTATTCCAAAGTTGTGGGGATATCTCCTTGATTCTTGTAAATATACCCAATGTTGTTAAGGTAATAGGCTATTCCTTCTTTATCTCCTATCTCTTCATAAATTTTTAAACTCTTGTCATAGTTTTCCAGTGCTTTGGGGATGTCTCCAAGATTTTCGTAAATATACCCAATGTTGTTTAGGGAAGTGGCTATTCCTTTTTTATCTCCTATATCTTCATAAATTTTTAAACTCTTGCTGTAGTATTCCAATGCTTTGGGGATGTCTCCTTGTTTATCGTAAATAACCCCAATGTTGTTTAGGGAAGTGGCTATTCCGCTTTTATCTCCTATCTCTTCTCTTATTTTTAAACTCTTGCTATTGTATTCTAATGCTTTTGGGATGTCTCTTTGATTATTGTAAATAACCCCAATGTTGTTTAGGGCGCCCGCATAATGCAATAAATAGATTTTATAATCAATGCTTGATTTTTGAGTTAATTTTATTTTGCTTTCGCTTAGTTTTAAAAGCTGTTCATTGTATTTTGGCCACTCTTCATCGCTTGCAGTTTCTGCTAACGTTGCTAAAATATTACATCGAGTTGTATCGTGCTTTGCATTTTTTAGAGCGAGTTTTAGAGAGTCGATGTTTTGTGAAAAAGAAACAAAAGATAAAAGACACAAGATGCAAGACAGACAATATTTTTTTAACCACATAGGTGCATAGAAATTCACTTTATTTAAATAGTTGCACATAGTATTCTGCCATTGGCAAAATAGGCTATAGCCTACTAAAAAAAGAGTGATTAACAAACTAATTATAAAAACTATGTTTTCTATGTGGTTCAAATTTTATTTAATTTTTGTAGGCTTTTATCAATATACTTTTCGTTAGGCAATAAAGCAGTTTGTATGCGTTTAGCATAACGGATAGAATCTAGAATTTCTTTTTGTTTTTCATCTACCAAACGTTTTTGCGTAATTATAATTGCATTAGCTTTTTGTTTTTGTTTGTAGCCCCGTAAAATAAATAATGCCAATATTAACACTAAACCAAAACCTACAATAAAATAA
>JAUXZS010000045.1 GCA_030692515.1 Bacteroidota bacterium | reverse complement strand
GTGTATTTAAATTATTAGGTACGCCATAAATCACCCGCTGTTCACTTTTATCAGGGTTGACCGTTTTAACCACTCTGCCAAGTGGATCATAATACATCTTTATCTTTTGTAACGCTGGCAAAATTTATTTTATTTGGGTTAGATTGGTAGCGTGAAATCAAATCCTTTATCAAAATAAGGTTCGTATTGTTCTACTACTTTACCTTTATTGTTATAAATCTTCCAACCACTCACAACTACGTTTAAAGGGTCTGTTGTTATTCTTTCAACTCCTACACTATCTGCATTGGCCGTATTTTGGTCAGCAGGTAAACTACTTGTTCCTACTGTTTGATTACCGAAAATAACATCTTCTGCCTGTACTCTCGTTTGAAGTAATCTTCCAAATCCATCGCTATATTCAACTTTAATAATTGTAGGGCTAACTGCACTTTGCTGATAATGTTTTTCGCGACTAATTGTTTTTACAAATACTGGATCGCTATTATTAATAAAAGCAAAAAAATCATATTCCATCAATACTCTTGGAGCGTACCGATCGTAATACCCTCCGCTATTACTTTTGTAATCGCCCTCCGTTCCTTTGCCTATTAGGGCACTTGCTCGTAAAAGCCCTAAAGGAGAAAAATCAAATACAGAAATGTTTTGATTTACATCAGTAACCTTAAATGGTTGCATTACTCTGTAATCATACTCAGCAATTGTTTCTAAAAATTCTGTTCCGTTCAGCCACTGCTTGCTGTTAACCGGCAATATATTATAAACATCATATGTAATTGTAGATAAATTTTCAAATACGTCTTTACTTTCTAAAACTAATCCAAAACCCGGTCCTATTTGAAAATCATATTTTATTCGTGCGCTTTCTGCATACCATCCCGAAACGTAATCCGGAAAAACAAAACGTCTATCTTTATAACCCAAACGTGTGTCTCCATTTTGCAACAGTCCGGCAAAAGCGGCAGGGTAATTAGGAAGACCCCAATTAGGTGCCAGTTGAAAAGCTTGAGGGTGAGTGCCAATACCATATGCTGTATCTAAAATATTATCAGTTACTATTAATGTTTCACTTCTTACTTGCGCACCATAATTTCCGATTTGTCCAAAAGGCAATCCTACAAATGCAGCACCATCGTAAAAAGTAAGCGTACAATTGATAACCTCTAAACCAACTACACTATTAAATATATCATCTCTTAATGCAAACACCGATTTTCCGACGGCAGGCTGGGAAGCGTCATATGCAATTACTCTTTTGGAGCGATTAACCATGTATTGCCCTGAACCGTTATCTTTATAAATAAAATCGGTAAATGAATACGTTGATAAATAATTTCCCGGTCCACCACTGATTGGGTCAGCTAAACGTGGTACACCAATGCTTAATTGACCTTGAGCCTGTCCGTATGCATCGTATCCTTTAGTGAAAGAAAAATTGTGCATAGGATCGGTACCACGTTCGTATTGAGTGGTACGTTGGCTAATATTAAACGGAAAGAAAACAGCTTGTTTTTCGCCGCTTGCCATAGAGTTATATTCAGCAGATATATTTTCTTGTTTAGGATAATCTATTCTCACACTCATCAAACTTTCAGTTACCGTATATGGCCTTGATTCAAATGAACTTCCATCCAAACCGTATAATTCACTACGTAATAATGTACCTCTTAATGTACGTAATGCATCCCGTCTAGCGCGTCTTGGTAATTCGCTTAATAAATCAAGCATCGTTAGTGGGCGTTGCAAAATGTTGACATCACCGCTCCAATATTCATCGCTGAAATTAGGTTCTGTCCACCTGCTAAAACCGTCGCCCACCGGTCCAACATAAAACCAACTTTTCGTAAGAGTAGGCGGATTATAAAACTCAGTAGTTACAGTGTTAACTTTTTTATCGCTGAATAAATCTTGTAAATTAAAGCGTTCAAAACTTTCGGTGTCTTTGCTGTCAACATGCGCAAAGCCTCTAAATTCTCTTTCAACGCCATCCCAATAACCGTTATGGTAATTATATTCGGTTACTAATTTTCCTCCCGATAAAAGATCATGCACTTCAACTTTATTTACTACTTGCACTGGAAAAGGTAATTGCGTTTTCCAACGTGTAATTGGATTTAATTGATCGCGTAAATAATGATAAACAGAAGATCCATAAGAAACCCTCGTAAGACTTCCCATGTTGTTATTCATTTGCTCTAATACATAAGGTTTATTGCCTTTTGTAAAATCTAAAAAAAACATTTTTCCGGGAGTTCCACCATCCGGCCCAAAACTCCACAAAATTCCTGCTTGTCCTGTCCCCATCATATCACATATTCTTATGGCATTAAGGCTATAAACGCGTGGTGTATTAACTATTTTGATAGGTGCCGAAAAGCCATTGCCACTTTGGTTTAGGTAAAGAGTGATTTTATTATTCTCAATAAATGCAATATCGGTTTGACCATCTCCATCCAAATCTCCCAACAAAATTTGCTTAGGATCGTACTGTTCGGGAAAAACAGGTGCGTTTTTCATGTTTACTTTTTTGCCAAAACGTCCGTAACCCGTATTAGGCCAATATTGAACTCGCCCTGAACTAATAAGTACAATATCATGCAGGCCATCACCGGTCATATCAGCAAAGCGAATGCGGGGATCAGAGAAGCTAAAATCAGCAAAGGTTTTAATAGCGGTTCTTACTTTATTAAAACCTTTTTCGGGATCATTATAAAAACACTCGAATTTTGCTCCGTTTCGTAATACATCTGTAACACCGTCACCATCCAAATCTATCAATTGCACTTCAGGGTCACCGAGGCTGAAAGATGGTGCTTGTGTATATGGGCGAAAACCATTTTCATCCCACACTTTTTGAAAAGCTCCCGGAAAATATCCAGGAGAAATACCGTTTAAAACTAAAAGATCGGTGCGTCCATCGCCATTAGCGTCAATAAAAGCGATACCGGGAATACCTGCACCCTCTGCTTTAACAGAAGGTAAAACAGTAATACCCGGAGCGATATTTAAATCTTTTGGTGGACTGAACTTTCCACTTCCTTTATTTGTCCAGTAACGAGCAACGCCATTAAGTTGTAAAAGGTCAGGCAAACCGTTTCCTGTTATATCTACCAATTCAAACCCCGGTTCAGCAATAGAATTTACAGGAAATGGCCCGCTTATTTCTTTCAGATCACGTTTTACAGGGTCAAACAAAGAATATGAAAAATTCAAAGGGGGCATTCCTTCATTCTCAGAACCGTTATGCCCTTCAACCATCACAGATTCAAGCATAGTCGCCCCATTAAGCGGCAATTCTGCTGGATATTTAAAATGATAAGTTTTTGTTTTTATAAGAGAAGCTGCATTGGTATAAGTTTCAATTTTCGTGCATCGTTTGGTAGTTCTACATTCAAAGCCTTGTTTATAATTTGAAAAAGAGTCGGGACGCTCCTCATAAATAAATTTCACTTCGCACATGTACTTTGTTACGCTTCCTGCAAGATATTGCGCGTATTTAATTGAAGCAAGATATATTTGATCGTACGAATGAGGATCATTACCGGAAATTGCAGAGGGAACAAGGGTGCGATCATAAGAATATAATATCACATTTCCGAAAGTATCTTCGGTTTTAGTTAATGCCCACGAAAAAATATTATTTCGGTTTTCAGGATCAGCAATGATGGCAGGATCGTTGGATACTAATCCCTGCGTTCCATACCAACTTATCAACCCGTCTTTACTTCGCACTTCCCAATAGTGCTCACCGTTAGTTTTTTTGTGGCGAATAATTCTAGCAAAAAGGCCTTCCGTTCTTGGTCGATAAAATGTTTTTTCATAACCAATATCGCCAATAAGAATTTCTTTTTCAATTTTAACGGGAACAAGATCTTCGGCACCCGAAAGAATGAAAACATCTGATTTATCCTCGTAAATAGGAATACCTTTTGATGTTTTACGCATTACCCCCGGAATTCCCAAAGCCCAACCAATGCCAAAAACACCATTCCCGTTTCCTGAACTGTAACCTAATGTTAACTCAGGTTGAAAGCTATTTCTCCCCGGTGGAACAGCAATGGGCACAGAAAAATTACCAGTACCGGTAAAAAGGTCGGGAGAAAATTTTTCTCCAAGTCCACTTTGTGCACCGCCACCTTGTGGATTAGATATAACTGAGGTTCCTTTGGTGTTTGCCATAATAATTTCTGGTTGCGGACTTCAACTAAAAATGAATTAACAAGTTTAAAATTAAGCCAACGTTCATAATTCAACATTTCTAATTACAATGGATACTTTGTTAACTCTGCCTTACATCCTACCAATAATAAAATATCTGTTACATTTCCTTGAGAAAATAATTCTCTGTTAATAGGATTATTATCAAAAACTAATTTTAGGTTCGTAACAGGACTATTGTTAATAGTACTTACTGATACTGATACAATCCCTTTATTTGTTTTTTTATTTATTGAGGGGGTTCCTGTGGATAGTAAGAAGTCAAAAATTTCAATTTCATCCTCAAAACCGTTAGCTCTTGCAAAAAATAACTGCAAAGGACTTCCATCAAGTTTCAGATTCTGAATTCCTTGCGGAAACAACTCACGTTTTAATTGAATGGTAACTGCAAAAGTTGAAGGTCCCTCCAATACCTCGCCCAACTCAAACCACTGGTCAGGGAAATTGTTTTTGAAGGAGAATCCACGGTTAAAGAACAGCGTATTATCAATATCAAGTAACACCTGTGTTCGGTATTGGAAATTATCAAAGGCTGTATAATCAACCGTTAATAATACATCGGCAATATTGGTAAAATCAAAACGATTACTGAATTGTGGTAATTTAAATTCCCATTGCGATTCAATACCCATTGCTTCGAAAGGATTGAGTAATTCATTTTGAACAGGTTGTAATTCAAATAAGCCGGTAGCATTATTAGAGGAAGTGAGTGCCACAGAATCCACTTCAACTCTTCGAATAGGAATTTTCTGAAAGGTGGTTCCACCAATTACAGTATACGAGATTGTATTCGCTGTTAAAGTAGCCTTAACACTATCATAAACCGGTAGTAATCCAACTACAGTGGTTTTAATTCCCTTAATTAAACGTAAATAATGTCCAGGGAAATCGTAATCAAATAATTTATTGGTTAACTCGAAATTTAAAACGCCGGTTTGTTTAAAATTCTGAAACTCTGCCGGGAAATTTTGTGATAATGAGACCACTTTGGTCAATTGTAACTTGCGTTTATTGGTCTCGAAAGCATGTTGTTCCAATTTGGTAATATCAACCAATAATCTTGCGCTCCCGGTTAACCCTCTACGATCAGCCTTAGTGTCCGATGTCCCCGAAGTAAATCCTGAGGAAGGCGTTTCCCAATAATCGTTAAGTATAAATGGCCCCGCTTGTTCCTGACGTTCAAAGTACAATTGCTGCTCAGCCGTTCTTGCAATGGCTGTTGACAAATTCAACATATAACTGTATGCTCCTTCTAAAACACCACCCATCCAGTTATATAATTCAGCATTGGTGAATTTATTTTTTAAGAAATCAACAGTTTGTTGCGCATGATTATTATTTAATACTGCAATATCTCTTTCCTGTGTAACAATACGAATATTGTCGTCAGAAATTCTAATTTGCTGATTAGCTAGGCTAATGTCAAACCCTGCCAATTGGCTTTGGAATTTCCAATCCTGCTCACGGCGTTTAAAAGAAGCCATTTGAGAAAGAAAAGAAGATTGAGTTGAAAATGCCTGCGCCGCAGAGGAAAAGGAATCAGCTAAAAATTTTAAACCGTCCGCAAAACCGACACCGCTTGAAAATTTGCCAGCGGCGGCAACAACGTTTCCAGCTGTTGCTAGACCCTGAAGAACAAATGCAGTTTGCAATAGAAATAAACTTGAAGTTTCAAATCCAATTAAGCCTTCAGCAATTAAATCATTGAAATGGTCTTGAGTGAAATTGACCTTATCCAATTGTATAGTTGCAACAACGCGTTCATCCTTGGCTTGGTTAATACGCAAATCTTGAAGTTTAATGGTAGCTCTTGAAGTTTCAAGATCTTGACTTGCTCTTAACTGTGCGTAATTCTCCGAATCTTCTTTTTCAATGGATGCAAGGAATAGGCTCTCCATTTGCTGTGCCTGCTGCGCGATTTGTTTTGCTCTTTCCAATAATACATTAAATCGATATTGAGTTGGCGCAAAGTTATTAGAGCCCGGTAAAACTAGATTACCGCTTGCGCCGATAATTGGTATACCGGTAGTGCTATCCGTGGCAGCAGCAAATACATTCAGTTCGCGAACAATTCCTGCTATATTTCTACAATTAAATATTTTAAATAACTCTAGGTTACCTTTCATTTGCAGCGATCTGTATACAGGATTGGTTGGCATACAAAATTTAAAATCAAGGAGCGGGCTAAAAGCCACGGGCATTTCAATTGGCTGCAACCCAATTACCGAAGGCGCATTTTTATATTTTAAATTAACTGCATATGCTGCAGATCCCGGATTAGTTGGATTATAGGATAAGTCCCCATTAAAATATTGTTGACCTGTAGTATTTGTAAAATTAAAAGCAAATGGCGTAGAATTATCTGGTACAGCATCCATTAACCAGCTTATTTTTGCTTGTCCATCCGTTGTTGAAAGTTCCTCCACGGATATTCCTGAAATTTCGGCAACAGCTGTAGCGTACCAATTACCCACAGATTGATTAAAATCCTTTGGGTCATTTAAGGCAAGCACATAGCGCCCTGCATCATTTAATCTCTGATCTTGTCCATTCATAAACACGGTCACATCTTCCGTCGCAGCAGGTGGCGGTGTTGAAGTTTCGATCAATTCAAAAGCAGCGGCAAATTTTTCAGGATAGGTTTCTTCTGTTGCAGAATTTAATAAACCGATGATGTTTGGTGAAATGCTTTGAATAATAGCTGAACTACCGATACCGGCAAGGTCATCTTTTAGTTTGCCATACATCGTACTCCATCCTTTTGCTGTTTCTGTTCCTGTAGCCTCATCCAAACAAGCATTAGCGGAAACAACGCACATATTATCTTTCACCAATAGCCCACCTATTTTTAAAAGTTCAATAGCCTCGCTATATAATTTACGTGCAATCGGGACAGTTTCAATCGTATCTAAAGTGAATTGTCGATCTGCGTATGCGTTCATACACTGCACAATATTCATCAAAGTATATTTGGTATAAGCATTGGCGCGGGTTTGCGCCATTAAATGCGGATTGAGCGGATCAAGTAACCAATCAGGAGCTTGTACAAAAACGTTTGGAATGGTTTCCTCCAATTTTAATCCGTAGAATATTTTTCGCTGATCGAGCAAGGCATTTGTATAGTCGTAAACTGACCGATACCATTCTAAAGCCGAGGTGAACTGCCCTCTTTTTTGTTGATCAAGGGCCAATAACATTGGTGTAAAATAATAAGCTTCATATAAAAGTTGTTTTACGCAATCGGGTCTCTTTATCCATCCCGTAGAAGTTCCTTGCGGAGAATTCATATTCTTCTTGAGTTTTGTTACCACACTGGTCTTTCGCACACTCATGTCCTTAATACATTCAGCGGACTCAATACGAACATCATTGATTTTTTCCGGATGAAGTATACAGTAATTAGCAGTTACAATAGGGTCAAGAATTTTCACAGCGTACTTGCGATCTGAAGGGTCTGAAACTGCATAAGTTCTTAGCGCATCTCTTTCTTGGAAAAAAGGATATATTCTTTTTAAATTTGGTGGACCATTAACTGAAACAAATGGACTAGAAGTTATTGGATCAGGTAAAGGAGCGCTAGTAGGATCAAAGGTAAGCATACTACTATTGGTCGTGAGTTTATATATTTTGTATGCGCCACTAGAGTTTCTATAATGCAGTATAACAGTATCATTTTCAAATCTGCTTTCAAAGGCGCCAATAATATTAATAGTTCCATCCGTTGACGGAGGTGTCCATAGAGCGGTTTCAACCTTACCAATGTAACCCATATTAACCGATTGTGGAAACACAATTGTAATACCCCCCTGATTTCCTACCACTGCCGATAGTGGATGGAAAATCGCAGTTACTGGTTTAAAATCATTATTATATACTCTCAGACCCCATGTGATAAATTTATTGTTTCCTCTATCCCAAGCATAATGCATGTGAATATTGTTGAATACAGCTATTGGTATTTGGAATGTTGGCGGTTGCCACCAGTCTTGACGTCTAATAAAAGGAGTGTGTCGCCAAGGTTGCTTTATTGTTATCGTTTGATAAATTGTAGTAGACTTACCATATGAGAAAATAAAGCATGGTACATCCCAATCAAGGCTGTGTTGACAGGCTGTTACTGCTGCCGGTTCCACATCATCAATTTTAGGTAGATCTTCAAGATCAGCCGGAGATGACCATGAACTTCCGGGCTCAAAAAGAGGTTTATTAATATTACCCATTTTTAGTTTACCATTATCCAAATAAGAATAGAAAAGGTATAATGATAATTCAATAGGAGCCCATCCTGCTCCTCTTGTACCAAGAATATAACAGCCAATTAATTTTATGTTTTTAATATCAAGTGGTAAAGGCTGCCAAAAATCCAAACCATCCCATTCCTCGGTTTGTTTTATACACCAATAAGGTTTCCCGGTTTTTGATTGACCAAAGGTGTACGTTTCCCATTTCAGAATATTAGGATTATCACAACATTGATTAGCATTAATGTCCGTATAATATGATCTGCCACTTGTGCTACAAATGATTTCCATATTTTCTATATCATCCAAATATTTTTGAAACTGCTTGGCTTCAAAACATGCATCTATAGGACTGAAACGATTGGAACTTCTAAGTGTTGATGAGAGATTAATGAATGCCGGACTTTGTTTTCTTTTTAAAGTTGGATATAATAAGTTTTCCGGGTATAGGTAAATGAACATAGCCGAACGCCAAGTTGCATAAGAACCAAGCCACTGCCACTCTTTTTCAAAGTATGGTGCGATTAATTTAAAGTTAGTTACAAAGTCATCAAAAACCCCATTTTGTAAAGCAAAGAATAATCCTTGCAGAGTTTCAATGGCGAATGAAACGCGCGTATGTTTTACACAGCAATTATCTTTGGTTTCGATAAAGTAAGTTTTTGCAATTCGCTCACAGGCATCTGCAAACAATTCGCATGGGAGTGTAAGTGCTCTTATAAGCGAATCGCGCATATATGGCATATTTACATCTTCCGCCGCTAACAAAATATCTTTCCATTTTTCTAATCCGGCTTTTTCCTTATCTATACGAGTTTGCAATGTATCTAACCATTCTTTACGTGCGCTATATGGTGCCCGCCATTTGTTCAGGGTTTGCAAATCCGCCAGAGGAAAATTAGAAATTGGTAATCGGAATATCTGGAAGTAATCCTGATCTAATAAAATACCCTGTGTGTATTCCTCTTGTACCAATGTAAAAGGTAAATTGATATTTCTTATGTGAATCAAAATATCAATAATGTCGGCATATTCCGATTCAATTAAAGGAGATGGTCCTGATGGGGTTGCATTCTCAAGTACAGAATATATTTTACTTAAAAATCTATATTCTGTCATCGACATTCCTAATTGCGCAACAAAAGGTCGAATATCTTCCTTATTACTTTCCTTGACTTTAAGATCCGTGAAGTATGGTAAATAATTTAATCCCGAAGGAGTTGTCGTAGAAACACGTTGAACAATTAAATCGAGTTGCCCTTTTAAATTTGTAAATAATTGTCCTGCTGTCGGTACAGATTGGTTTATAAAAACTGATATTGCATTATAAGTATTTATTAATGCTATTCTCCTTAAGTTCCAAGTAGTATATACCCAATTTGAAGGAACAAAATTCTTGATGTATTCCGGAGGTATGATATCTGATTGAATGAAGGGCTGTCTATTCCACTCAGCAAGAGTTAACTGCCATGCTGTGCGATTATCAAATACGCTTCTGCCAGGAGCCATCCTCATTTTCATGACGTTATAATAAAACACTGGAACGCCATTTGGGAAAACTCCTGTGATTTCTTCCGCTATCCAACCTGTACCTGTAGGATATAAACGCTTTCGTTTAAATGCCGAAACCAATACTTTAACTGCTTTATCAATTTGAGCTGAAGTTGGAAGTTTAACAGGATCATTTAATTCATAGGCGGCTTTTGTTGGAGCTATTTCTAATAATTGCTCACGAGTTAACCTGAATGCATTCCATGCCGCATCACTTGCTGTCTTTTGCTTGAACAGATCTGTGCTTTGGAGATCATCCATTAATATATCAAAAGCAGTAGGTGCATAAGGAGGAATAGTAAAAGGAGTCGCCGGGGAACCTGTATTGATCTGGTTCAGCATTTTTGTAAAAGCATTGGGGTCAAAAGCGGGAGTTTGAGTAAAGCCTTTGAAGGTGTTGAATGTGTTATTCAATTCTATTTTTCTTGCCGCATAAAGATCCCTATATGGCTTCGCTTCAGGATTCACCACAAGATTAGATTCGAGTAGTAATTCCGGATCAATGATTGCCGCATGAGTGGAATTAATTTGACCAACAGCACTCGGTATTGTTTGTAAACTCGGGTCCCATGGACCTTCTATAGGTTCAGTGATCGATTTCCAAAAAAACTGACTATTCAATTTAAGCAAAGCAGGCGGAGTAGGAGAACCTTTTATTTCTTCTTTCACCCATGTATCCCTTTGAGGGACTCTCGCGCTTGTTTGCATTGCAGAAGCAATATGATACAGTTCTTCAATTGTTGGTCTTGCAAACGTGTACATTGAGTTCACATAATTCTCACAATTGAGCATAAGCAGCATCATTTCATTAAATAAGGCTACCGGCATTCGAAGATTGACAGTGATGATGTTTGTGAGCTCAGGTACTGAAGTTCCAGCGGCTAGAAACTGATAGGTTTGTTTTAATTTTCCCCAAGGAGATAATGTTGGATCAATAACCGGTGGCCAACTTGGAGGATTCCATGTCGTATAAGGCAAGGGACTAGTCATACCAGCAGGAACAGGCGTCAACAAAGTGTAATTATGAGTAACAGAAAATAAGTTGGTAGTAATATTTTCAGGGTTTAAAATAATATCTGTGAAAATTGGGACTTCAACTTCATAAACGAATTTCATTGTTCCGGCGAGGAAAATTGCATCAACACCATTTCCTCCTGTCAAAGTCATAGTAACCTGATTAAGGGATGTATTAAAGCTGATGGGCCCAATTGTAAGAGATGAAACCGGAGGTGCGGTTTGATAAGGTGAACTTCCTGCGGTGCTTTCTAGTTTTGCGTACCCTCCTAAAAGTTGATCAACAATAACAGAGCTTGGGAATGTTAAAACAGGAATCATAGCGGTTCCAGTTACATAGCCGGGAAGTACATCCAATATCCTTTTATAACGCATTTTAGGACTTGCTCCGACAGGCTTTATCATTGGAGATTGCGGTACTAACTGACTAGGTTTCTTTAATGCGACATCCGTGTTTGTTTGATTAAGAGTTAAATTCAATACGTTTAAATTATTCCATGTACCCGCCGGACGTTCTAATTGAATAACATTTCCTTCAATTACCTGAGTAACAATATCTCTTCCTAATACCCTTACAATTCTATTATTAAAATCTACAGAAGTTCGTACTGTATTTGCATTGTTAGTTATGCAATAAGTAAGAAATGCATCGGTTTGTTGTTTTCTGCTAGCCCAAAGTGCCTTGGCATACGGAGATGTAACATAAGTCATATCCGTCCATCCCATGATATCCGGATCGATAACAGGCTGCCAGTTTGGTTTAAAGGTGGCATCATTATTGAAAATTACATTTTCTCTACTGTAATTGGTAAATGCATAATCCTCTGCCTTCCATTTATCCCGCAAAAAATTAGCTCTCCATTGCTCTACTATTGAGAGTGGAGTATTTGTAAGAACATTTCTCTTTGTATTTCTAAACCCAAAAACCGCCTCAAGATTTACCGCATTTAATATCTGTTGTGTATTTCCGTTCACAAGAGTTAGATACATTCTATCTGCCGTGAAATTAGGATATGCAGGATCGTAAAGTGTAATCCCTAATTTATCCGCCCAAGCCTGTGCCACAATTATTTTTTCGGATTCAGGTTTTGTTGTAACCACATCTCTCAATTCTTCAAGAGATGTCCCTGCTTCAAGTAAAATAGATTTATAAGTTAAAGTAAAGAATTGGTTTCTTTCTGAATTTAATTTTGCAATCTGTGCCGGTGAAAGCTGACCGTTAGCGATCTTAATGTCTACAACTTTTTCCAAAACCTCAGTTACCAATCTAACTCTACAGAATTCATCATGAAGCGTGTTACAATTAACATTAAGTGCTCCGAAAGGTTGTTGGAATTTATCCGAGATAAGTGTTACGAAACTGTTTATCGAACCGCCATGAGTAAACAAAGGGGCAACTATGTGATCTAGATGTCCTGCGCCATACTTTATCAGATCCATTAAATAAGCAAATGGACTTATTCCTGATTTACAATCGTCACACCCACAAGCATTAACCGCATTCGCTAAGGATGTTGTAATAAAATTAGAATTGGGTAATTGAGGTATGGCAGGAGTTACCATTCCAAGATCAGTTAATAATCCCCCAAGTAAATTCCCAACTAATTTTTGATTCTGAGTTGCAACCTCATGAATTCTAGCGGCTTCAAATAAAGGCATGCTTGCATCCACAACTGCATTCAGAAACTGATCCTTTGGAGTATTTCCTATTTTCTGAAGATTTGCAAACCCATCATTTATTAAATATTGATTTTGTGTAGCATCTCCATTAATTGAATATAAATCTACGTGAGCCTGTAGTGTTTCCAGTTCTACCGGACCAACACCTGAGCTTGGAAAACTATTAACAAAAGTTATCGGCCCTGCTTGCCGAATTTTATCAGTGGTTGTTAGACCATTGGTAGTTAAGAAATCTGTGAATACTGGAGAAAATGTAATGCCACTTATCGTTTGAATTTCACTTATTGTTGGGGTATTATCCGGTGCCATAGGCGGTGCTCCCGGTAATAGTACCAAGTGAATATCTGTATCACCTGGCTTAATCAAAAAATCACCGGAAAATATTGGTGGCAAACCGGAGCCTCCCGTATTAAAAACATCGAGATGTACTGTTAAGTTAAATGACTCTGGATTTTTAACTGTACCAAAAAAACCTTCGAAAGGAGTACCTATACTACCTAAAGTACCTGTTGTAATAATTCCACTAGTTGTAGAAGGCTCGTAAAATCCATCAGATACTACCGTTAAATTTTCAGGAAATTCAAACCTTGTGAACTGAAGTGTTCCAAGAGATTCCCACAAATTTGTTGTGTTATTGAAACCGTAAACTTGTCCTTTTTTATTTAAATAAATGGCGTCGATTGCAGTACCAACAGATATAAGCGGTAATATTTTGTGATAGTCGCCAACTGAATCTTGAACTTGAAGTACGTTTGCTTTTATGGCAATATCCCAAATTAGTGTGTAAATATTCGGACTTGCTCCGTTTGATACTTCTAGGTAATTCTCTTCGTTGCGATTATCAAAAGGACCATCAACAAAATAATTTACTACAGTGTCAATTCCGGGTTTAATAACAACCACTGGTTGCATTGGAATGTTTAATTGCAAATAACCTTCCGAGTCAGGATTTAAATTTATTTCCTCTAAAATATCACCTTCAGCACCAAGAATAGAAAACGTGGCTTGCAAATCAGTTGGAACAGGTGGATGTAGATCGTAATAGAATTGAAAAATGGCGGAATTGGAAATTGGAAGCGTATTAGGAATTCCGGTAAGTTCATCAGGTAATTTTCTTTCTTCGATGTTTGTTACATCAATTTCAAAAGTTCCTATGCTATTATACCCCTCATGAAGTATAATTGCTGGAATAGGAGTAACCGGTTCAATTTGATTACCATTAAAGAAAATTTTTGCGGATACATTATTTATTTTACCGTCAATAATATAATTAACAGGGCTATCCTTTTGTAGATCGATGGTGAAATTTCCACTATCATCGGTAAGACATTTTCCTAGAAAAAGAGTATCTAATGCGGCTTTATACCAAAACTGTACTTCAATATTTGGTAAATGTGATACTACTGGAGGTAATCCACTAGGAGTGAATAAACATACAATGTTTCCTTGAACTCTAAAATTTCTTGTATTCATATTATTAAATTTTTGTGTGCAGTGAAAAATGAAAAAAAATTAGTTTAAAAATTTATGTTTTAGTAATGCTATAAAATACGACTAAAAAAAATTCATTGTCAATTAGGGTTTACCCTAATAATCCAATTAGCCTATACAAGTAACGATTTTATTTTCCATTTAGTATATTCTTTTTGTTAACTCTTTGTTAATATAAAACAATTATCTACCTTAGTTTTTTACCTATATCATGACGAAGCCAATAACCATTCTTTTTGCCGAAGACCATAAATTATTGCGCCAACTACTGATCTCTGAATTACATAAGCATGAAATTCACACTATTGGAGAAGCCGAAGATGGTATGCAGTTATTAGAATTACTTAAAACAAAAAAACCTGATGTAATCTTATTGGATATAGAAATGCCTAATATGAATGGCAGTAAAACATTCGATATGATTAAAGAAATTTATCCCGAATCGAAAATTATTTTTCTTACTACACATAATGAATGCACATTAAGGGATTATTTTTATTCTAAAGGGGCAAGCGCATATCTTACCAAAGACACTGACCTCGAAATAATAGTTGAGACTATACGTTTAGTATATAAGAATGAATTTATTCCTATTTATGAAGAATTTGGAAATAAATCTCAATTTAGTAAAAGGGAATCGGAAATTATTCCTTTAATTTGCGAAGGAAAATCAAACAAGGAAATCGCTGATAAATTGAACATTGGAAATAAAACAGTTGAAGCCCATAAAAAAAGTTTATTCAAAAAAACAAAAACACAAGGCGCAGTTGGGTTTGTAAGTTACATTCTAAAAAAAGGACTTAATTATCTGAGGTAAAACAATACTTTCTTAAAAGACAGTAGCCAATTTCTTCTCTTATTAAACTAAATAAAAATTGAAAATTATTTCACGCTCTATGGAAAACTTTATTATTAATCGAAAGCAAATAAATTTAGAAAAAAACAAAGAATTCGCTTTTAAGATTCCTGTTTTAATAAATCCTTCTGAATGTGTCTTTCAAATTGAAGTTTCTGAAAATGATTTAAATGAAGAATCATCAATCGTTTTTAAATTAAGAAACACAAAAAGTGGGACGCAAAATCAAAAAGAACAAATTTCGGTTAACCTTACCGATAAAATAACAATTACTGTATTAGAAAATCTTAATTTAAATGGAGAATGCTTACTATTAGGGTGCATTTCCAATAAAAACATCAACTTTGCCCTCAGTATCCGCAAAAATTCCACGCGTTTTGTGTAAAAACACTTTTTCTCAAATGCTCCGCAATCCCTCCCTAAATGCTCCTCAATTATTCCTTAAAGATTGAATCTTATTTCCAACCCCTCCCTAAACCTGAAAACTATGATTCAATTACGCCTTAATTGAGTGAAAAATGTTTTCAATTAAACCATAAATGCCTATCTGTTTTCCTTAACTTTATCATTGAAAACATAAATAACAATGAATCACGACTCTACTGTTCAATTTGATTTGCTCTTACAGAGCTATGTCAAAACCATAGAAAATAATTGTTTAGCTCAATTTAAAAAGGCGAAAGATAAAATCTATGTAGCTGATAGAATATTGAATCAATTGCGAGGGATTATTCGTTTTTATAGTTTAGTATTTACAAAACATAACAAAGCTTGTAATTATTTTATTGAAAAATACAATCGTGGCGAGGAGATAGAACTAATTATAAAAAATATGTGGGAAAATTATCCCGAAGCAATGAAAATGGCTCCCGAAATTGATGAGCGTGATAATATAGAGTTGATTCCCTTTAACGAGAGTGATGAACAAATGATTCGCAAATTTCCTTCTGAAATGCAAGCAGTTGTTGCTTTTAATATTGGTTATTTAGCCTTAAGCGAAATCCTCAAACGTTTGCCCGGATATTTAAATCAAACAGAAAATACAATTAGTTTAAAATACCCAATGAAATGGACGGGTTCTGAAAACAATAAAAATGAATTTGTGCAATTAATCTACGGTTTACACGAAGCAGGATTAATTAATAATGGTAAAGGAGAGATCACAAAAATAACTGAAGCACTTGCCGAAACACTAGAGTTGGACTTAGGTAAACACTGGCAAAGCAACTTATCTGCAAGCATTCATAAGGCGAATATGGAATATCAGCCACCCATTTTTGATAAAATAAAAGAAGCTTATTTAAAATACGCAGAAAAACTGGCCTACGACAAGAAACGGAAAAAGTAAAACCAATCAAAATATTCAAAAAAAATCAAAAGCAGGAAATTTTCCTGCTTTTTTCGTTTTCAAAACATCCCGTTTATCAAGGGTTTGCAAAAAATCTACTCCCACCTAGCACCTACTTGGAGAGTTGCCTCATTCCTTTTTCTCTCCTTTGTATCGTCAATTGCGCTAAAAGAGAAATAAAAAATAGACGATAAAATATGCGCTAATTGACAGTAAAAATGGAAGTAGAACCAAAAATATGCGATAAAATATACAGTAATTGATTATAACTAATACAAAAAAAGGAGGCAAACATGAGTAATACCAATGAAAACAACCAGCAAGCAGGCCGAAAAGAAGATAAAAAAGCAGAAGAACCAAAGGATTGGATGGAATACATTCAGGATTTTATTAAAAATCCTGTTACAACCGGAATAACAGGTCTGGCCGCCGGATATCTTTTAGGTACATACAAAGCAAGTAAAGATATAGAAGCCATAAAAGCAGAACATAAACAACAAATGGGTGAGAGGGACGAACAATTTAAACTTTTAATACGAGAAATAAGATCAAGTAATAAAATGCTTGCCTCAAAACAATATAAATCCTTGCCTTCAAATGATGTAGATGATGACGACGATGAGAATACTCTTGAAATGGAAGAAGATAAACAAACTAAAGCCTATAAGTACAAACCAAAGGCAAAGAAAAAAATATTTGAAATAACTTAATTATTAAAACTCGCATGAAAATACAAAACGAAAAACAAAACATCAAAGCTCCAATAGAAATATTCTTGGATGTTTGCAAAATGATACGCACCGGAAATCTAAGCAATAAAATTACAGGAACTAATGAATCAACCGGCGAAGTATTTTTAGAACTGTCTTTTTCTAAAAGCAATAAAATTCAAAGTGCAGCTTTGCAAAATATTTACGATTCTATAAATGAATGGAATGAACAACGTTATGGAGAAGACAATCCTGATGAACTGGCGCTCAATTAAAGTTTGAAACAAGAATTAATAAAAATTTAAAAACTAAAAGATAAAAAATGACCTGTTTGTATTGCAATAAACCTATTGAAGGAAAACGAAATACTAAAAAGTATTGTGGAAACACTTGTAAGCAATATGCTTATTTGAACAGAAACTTTACAATGCCAATACCTTCAAATTTAAATGCTTTGTCTTTAAAAAATGATACCGAGAATAAAACAACTCCGTCTGAAAAAGAAAATAACAACCACACCAACAACCATTCATCATCCAATCCACCACAAATAACTAATTATACAAACCTAAAACCAATAATTAATCATGAATATAAAAATCAATTAGTCCAACAAGAGTACAAATACATTCTGCCAGATATTTTAGACAGGATACAACAGGGGTATATTTCATCGAGTATCACACGCGGTTATTTTACAACCAACACTAATCGCGGCGGAAGGATGGTGCCACAAAACTTCGCAGCGTTTACCTACTTTGTGCCCCGCATCCGATGTATCATAGAAAATTTATTTCAACTCACTTATAAAACAAAGATTTATTACCGAACAGCCATTACCATCTGCAAAGCTATAGAAGAAATGCTAGCATCAGAATACATAAAACAGCTACCCGGTGATTTCCCTTTTATAAGTGATCTGATAAATTTACACGAACAATTTTATCCAATGGCAAAATACTTAGAAGATGAGAAAGAAGGAACAAAATTTAAATTATCAAAAACAGCCATTGTGCGCTACATAATGATATTAGACCTGATAAGAGATTGTTCTAAAAAACAGCCATTTAATAAATTATTCCCGGAACTATGTAAGCCTGTAACCCACACTAAGCCCAACACAAGCAAGGTTTAGGGTGACTTTGACGTGTAAAACAAATTGTTTAACTTAGACTTGAACCAAAATGAAAGAGATAGAATTAAGAGAGATAGAAAATGACAACAATAAAGAAACTAAAGGCGAACTTACTCTTGAAAAAGCAAGAGGCCTTTTAGGAACAAATGAAAATAATAAACCCTTAAGTGACGAACAATTGGAGAAAATAATTAATAGTATAAAAGTGTTTTGTAAGGTGGCTTATGAATTGTATTCAGAAGAGCAGAATCAAAAACTAAAAAACGAACATGATACTATTGTTGAACTTTACCCAATTGAAGGTGAACAAGAACAATTGAAAGAAGCAGCATAATTACAAATAACTATTAATTAAAAAATATGGCAGACGATAATCAATTATTTAAAAGTTTTTCAAAGGGTAAAAAAAATATCCGTTTTGAAAATGATGACTGTGTTATTTACACCCGTGTATCAGGAGCGAAACAAATGGACGGACTGAGTCTTGAAACTCAACTCAAGGGCAATGAAGAATACGCTAAAAGACATAAACTTATTGTTCGTGAAAGATTTGGAGGTACTTATGAAAGTGCTGCAACGGATGAGCGAAAAGAATTCCAACGGATGATTAAATATATTAAAACAACTAAGCATAAGATTTCAAAAATACTTGTTTATAGTTTGGAGCGTTTTTCGAGAAGCGAAAACTCTATCTGGTTAAGTGGTCAGCTAAGAAAATTGGGGACTGAGGTTGTTTCGGTAACGCAACCAATTGATACAACCAACCCTGCCGGAATTATGCAACAAAAAATGTTGTTTCTATTCGGAGAATTTGACAACCAACTCCGCAGACAAAAAAGTATGGCAGGCGTAAAAGAACGATTGCTTAAAGGAGAATGGTGTACAAAGCCACCGGTAGGTTATGATATCCTTAGAACTAATGGAGAAAAGAAAATAATACTAAATGAAAAGAGTAAAATCTTAAAGAAAATGTTTTTATGGAAAGCAGAAGAACGCTTACCAAATGAAGAAATAAGAAAGCGTCTTGTTAATCTAAACTTTAGATGCAGTCTTGGGAGAATAAGTGAGATTTTATCAAACCCTTTTTACTGCGGCATTATGGTTCACAAAGCTTTGGAAGGAGAAGTGTTAGAAGGAAAACATGAAAAGCTGATCACAAAAAATATATTTCTGCAAGTAAACGGAATCTTAAACGAAAAGAAACTTGGTTTGCAAACCCGAAAGGAACGAAAAGAAATAGCCTTAAAACGCTTTGCAAAATGTGAATCCTGTTTGCAACCAATGAGGGGCTATATTGCAAATAGCTGTGATACTCCTTATTACAAGTGTAACACACCAAATTGCAAATGCAACCGTAATGCAGATGTAGTAAACACCAAGTTTGAAAACCTAATAGAAGGGTATAGAATTAGCGTCAATTACGATAAACTGATTTATCAGCAATTAAAATACACTTTTAACCAAATGAACGCCTCTACAGAAGAGAATCAAGCCTCCGCTAAGGCTAAAATAGCCGATTTAAGCAAGCATTTAGAGCGTTTGGAGGAAAGATACATCCTTGAGGAAATAACGGGCGAACTTTACCAAAAATACAAAGCTAAGTTTGAAAAGGAAAAGGACGAAATTGAGGCACAAATCAGTAAAAACAAAATTGAGATGTCGAAGTTGGATGATTACATAAGCTACACTTTGAATCTCTCTATAAACCTTCGTGAAATGTGGCAACACAGCGATTATACTCAGCGGCAGGAACTACAAAACACCTTCTTTCCTAAGGGAATTACCTACAATCGGCAAAAAGACGAATGTCGAAGTATAGAAACCAACGAATTTTTAGAGGAAGTCTCCGATTTGTCGGGGACTTTCGCTAATTTTACACTCGAACAAATTAAAAATTTTACACCCAGTACGAGTTGGGCATGTTGAGCGGAGTCGAAACATGTTTAAACACTTCTTTACTAAACGTAATTTGAATTACATAGCGCTTCGACTCCGCTCAGCGTGACTTTCCATTCGAGTAGCGCAACGTAGTGAAGTGTATCGAGAACTATTTATCATATTAGACCTTCAAGGTTTTTGAAACCTTGAAGGTCTTTACCTATACTTTTGTATTTTTATGGAATAGTTATTTTTACACGTCTATTAATAAATGATTGGATACAAACACATATTAATTTTACTTTTGTTTTTGAGTTGTTACATTACAATTTCTCAAAATGAAAAAATAATTATTAAAGGAAAAGTTGTTGAAACAAACTTAGAAAAAGGCATCGAAAATGTTTCTATTCGTATTTCAAATTCGCCATACAGTACAAACACCAACAATAAAGGAGAGTTTAGTTTAACGCTTCCGAAAAAAGCCGTTTACAAATTAATTTTCTCCCATCTCAGCTACCAAAGTAGTGTTAAGGATGTTAAAACAAATAATTTAGATACCATTCAATTAAATATATCTCTTCAACAACAATCAAACATCTTAGACAGTGTTTCTGTTTATGCCACTCATAAACCCGAAACATTAGTGGCTAAAGCAAATTATAGCATTTACGATTTTGATTTTTATGAGGATAAATTAATTTTACTCACAGCTCAAAAATCATTAACAAAGGCGCAAATTCAACTCTCTACTTACGAAGGAAAAATAATTTCTTCCTGTGAGCTACCTAAACAAGCAGGCGAAGCCAAACATTTTTTTCATGATTACGAAGGCTATACCGATGTAATTTGTAAAGACTCTGTATTTAGATTAGATGTTTTAAACACAGACATACTTCTTTACCCAATTAAACAAAAAGATTTTAGCCAATTTATTGAACCAATTGCTGACAGCGTTAATAACCATTATTATTACGATGATAATTGGCAAAAATATCCGCTGTTTAATTATTATTATTTAAAAACTAACGATTCGCTCAACCACCTATTAAGCACCATTACTAATGCCGATTTAATGAAACTTTATAATTTAGAATATTATTATTTACCCTCACATTTAAAATTAGAGGCTCGGAGAGTTGCCAATTATTATAAAACAGATAAACGCATTGTTGCAGCGCTTATGAGTGGCTTTACACAAAGCATGTTTTACGAACCACTCTACGCTCCAATTTTTATTTTAAAAGACACCATCTGTATTTTTAATCATCATAACGATTATTTATATCACTACAATAAACAACATCAACTAATAGATAGTATAAGCATCAAGTATCACCATCCTAAAAATTGGCGCGAGTGGAAAAAGCAATTGTTTGTAGATGAAATGACTAATAAAGTATATGCTTTTTTTAGTAAGGATGGGCACCATTACCTTAAACAAATTAATTATCAAACCGGTAAAGAAGTTTACACGTATAAACTAAAACACCATAGCGCCGAAAAAATAAAAATCAAAGATGGTTATGTGTATTATGTATACAGACCATTTGATAGCACTCAAGAACGTTTTTTGTATAGGGAGAAGCTGTAATCCTTGAAAATAAAACAAAACATTTCTTCCTTTGGCAAGCTGTTTAAGATTTCTACGGTGTACCGTAGATTTTCATTCAGAAAAAGCGGATAGAAATAGCATATTTTGAATTATACAAGGTTTTAAAGATTGAAACAAGAGAGTTCGAATCTCTCCGGGTCCACCTCGGTATCAAATCAGATAGTTTACTAAAATTAAACAAGACTGATCTGGGATTAAATTTTAGGGGCGTTAAAAGAAACATCAACAAAGTTCAAAGGAAATCATCCTAATCTATTTATACTAGGTTTTCATCCAGAAGTTACACGGGTTAACCACTTTAACCATACTAAGTTCTGTAATTAAAAATAACTTTTCTGAGGAAGTAGATTTGAAATGGTATAGTCATTTAAATTTAAGTTTTGCAAGCCGTCAAAAATCAACGTTGTCGTTAAATGCTGCTTTTGCAGGGAAGTTTGAAAACGAGAACTATGAAGTTAATATTAGAAATGGTTATAATATTTGCTTAAATGAGTTGGATAAGAAATTAGGTGAAAACGGTATTACCCTTAAAGACTTTTCGACATACCTCTACGAATACGTTAAAATTCTGCGTGTTCCGTTACCGGATGGGATTGATCTTAATCATTATTTTGAGATAATGAATAGCCGAGGCGAACAGCTAGAGAAACATGAAATACTAAAAGCCAAGCTAATGGGCTGCTTTAATAATTTACCGGAAAGAGAAAAGTATGAAACCGCATTTGATTTAATATGGGAAGCTTGCTCCAATATGGAAAAGTATGTGCAATATGGATTTTCGGTTGATCAGAGGCATGTCGTTTTCGGGGAGGCAGATTGGAATAGCTTAATTGTTTATGATTTTGATGACTTAATATCAAAGCTAGGCAATACTTTAACCAATAGTAATGCTATTGAATCTGGCATAGACGATATTTTACTTAATCAATTACAAATTGAAAAGAAAGAAGACGAAGAGGAAACACCTGATAGATTTAATTCTGTTGTTAACTTCCAAAATTTCTTGCTACATGTATTAAGGGTACAATTAAAAAAAGACGAGGTTGCACTAGATGATAAAAGATTAATTGAATTATTTGAGCTACAAATGCAACCATTAAATGAATTGGCTAAAGTTGATTTTGTAAAAGAATTTATTTATAATTTGCTAAAAAGCAAATTTTTATTTGATAAATACGTTATCAAAAGAGATTTTACGGCTAACACTGATAGATGGAGTTTGAAATGTTTAAAATGGTATAGGTCTGGAAAAACAAAGAACGGTGTAAAGTATATTAACACTTTTGGTGAGGAATCAAGCGAGTCGTTTGATAGTGATAATCGGAGGATTTTGATGTTATTATCCATGTTTCATGTTTCCATTCCTTCAATGTCTTATAAATATTGGCTCAATGCTTCGTTAAACTATTTGATGGAGCAAATTGACATTAATAGTAAAGATTATATTAGTTATTTAGAGCATATAGTTAAATCATTTGTTTACGACAGGTTTATATCTAAAAATCCGAAAGACTATTATGAAATGATCTATATAAACAAAGGGCCGATAAGTCGAAATCCAAATCAAATTAATCTAGAAAAATTGAAATATGGTTCAATTGAAAATAATCTTGTTTTCAATTATTGCGATTATTTGTTGTGGTCAGAAATGAAAGATATTGACAAGGACATACGTGTAAAATCCTACGAATACACCTTTAGAAGTTCAGTGGAACATCATTACCCACAGAATCCTTTAAACGAGGCAGTCAACAGAATAGATGAAATGTACTTACATCAATTTGGAAATTTATGTCTTATTAGCCATGAAAAGAATTCGAAGTTAAACAATTATCCACCAGAGGCCAAGAAAGCCCATTATAATAAGGAGCAAAAACTAGATAGCATTAAACAGTATCTTATTATGAAACAACCTATTTGGGAGGTTCCGCAAATTGAACAGCATACGAATGAAATGATAAAATTAATGATGGATAACATCAATTCTAATTACTCTCCAAAATCGGATGTATCAAAGGGGATTAAATGGTTTAATGAATACAAGGTTAAAAATAAAAATCTATTAGTTAGGGTTCTTTTATGTTTTGATGATTGTGCCAAGCATGTTAGTGGGCAAAAGTATTCCTTATTTGATTTTGAATACTTAAGAAGTCACAATGCTTTTAATCTATATGAAGAATTTATCGAAAAGAAGTCGCCAAAAAATTTAAGCGAAATAATAAACAAGAATTTATCCAATGAGAAATTAAAGACAGAATATAGGTATTTGTTTATTAAGTATCCGGCGGTAATTGAGTATTGCAAAGATGGGAACTTCCAATGGATTGAAGAATACGAAGGAAAATTAATCTATCTATTAGAAGCTGATGCAAGAACCAAGAATAAATCTAGAGAATTAATGACTTTTATACTTCATGATATTCTTAAAAAATTTATAGAAGTTGAACTATATATCGATTACGAATGCTTCTGTATTAATATTGGGTATTCTGATAACTCATATTTTCTAACAAATTATAATTCAGCTGATTTACAGATACAAATTTGGAATGAAGAAGGGGATGCTTTGTATCATCAAATTGAACCTTTAGTTAATGGCAATACATCTGCCGTTAAATTTCTCGAAGAATATAAATGGGAGAAAAACGTCGATAAATTGTATAATAGATTCGGAGATCCTAAGCTGGTGAGTTTTAGTGATGATTATGACGCTAATATTTCAAATTCAATGGATGCCATTTTTAAATTATTGAAAAATGGACTAGGAATAAAATTAAATTCAAATAACCTTTTGCCATAAGATATATGCAGTCAAATTATTTACACAAACCATGGGCGGAAATCACTAGAGAAGAAAGGCTATTCTGTTCTCATTTGTATCACCATATTAAAGACCCAATGGAAACCAAGAGCTTTGTGAGTTGGTTAAATCAAATTGATTCTCCAGTAAAAAATGAGGTTTCCTTTTCGGGGTTTGTAAATAACCTTAATTTAAACATTGAAGATTCTTGGGAGGCGGGATTTGAAGTTTGTTTTTATCGAGATTTTTTAAAATCACATAAAATTGGTGTAAAAGAGCATCGGGATGAATTAGTTAATGTTGTTGGTGAGGATAATGTTAATAATCTTATTAAGAGAACCTTTGATCTCGCTTTATTTTCCAAAGATACAATCGTAATAATTGAAGCCAAGGCTGCCGAGGGACTCAATATGAAGCAATTTGAAGAATTTGAGCGCGACAGTGAACTTTTGTCCAAAATTTTCAATTATCTCAATATAAAGTCGCCACCAGTAATTAGATATGTGATACTGGCTAAATCAAAATATTTTAAATCCAAGTCGTTTAGAACTCCTAAAGGAATTGGTAAAATCAAATTAATTGACACGCAAGGAAAGGATCAATGTAAGGTAAATGCCCTTATTTCATGGGAACAGCTTCATTCGTTCAAAAATGACCCAGTTTGGAATAGAGCTGAGGAATGCTAACATATAATAGACTTTAGCGGTTTATTGGCGCAGTTAAAAGATAGTTCTTAATGCATTATTAAATTTTCATTATTTATCTCACAAAATGAGATAATTTCAATTATTTCATTATATTTATTCCTCAATTTTATTTCAATGAACCGGATCAAAGAAGTCCTTGAAGAAAAATCAATTACACAAACTTGGCTATCAGAAAAACTGGGCAAGAGTTACAATATGGTAAACTCTTATGTTCAAAATAGAAGGCAGCCTAGTATTGAAATACTTTTTGATATTGCAAAAATTCTGAAGGTAGATCCAAAGGATTTACTCTCTACTCAAGAAACGAAGAAAAGATAAGTACAATGGAAATACTTTTATATATAATTATTGCATTGCTAGTTGTAGTTGTTATTCTACAATTTGTAATGAAACCTAAATCGGCAGGTGATAATTCTGAATTGAATCAAAAACTTGACACGCTTGATAAAGGGCTTAGCAAAATTGAATCAAATCTCAAGGAAGATTTTAAAACAAATCGTGAAGAAAACGCGAAGATTGCACGTGAGAATCGCGAGGAATTAAATAATGCATTAAAAGAAATCAATAAAACTCTTGCTGAAAAAGTAGAATCATTAATTGGCAAGATTGATGAAAACAATAAGAGCAATAGAGCAGAAATTTCTAAAAACATAAAAGAGCTTATTGATTCAAGTGTTTTACAATTGGATAAAATCAACAACCAAACTAAAGATGATAATAAATCAATTCGCGAAGCATTATCAAAAGCGTTTACAGACTTCGGAACCACATTCGATAAAAATGTAGAATCATTCAATAATCTTCAAAGAGAAAAATTTGCTCAGCTAGAAATTAAACAAAACGAATTAGTAAAAGGTACTGAAACAAAATTAGAAAGCATTCGAGTTACAGTAGAAGAAAAATTAGAAAAAACACTAAGCGAAAGATTAGGTCAAAGTTTTGAAACTGTAGGGAAGCAACTAATTGAAGTACAAAAGGGATTAGGCGAAATGCAAACTTTGGCACAAGATGTTGGTGGCTTGAAAAAAGTATTGAGTAACGTAAAAATGCGTGGTGGTATTGGCGAAGTTCAATTAGCAATGTTATTAGAGCAAGTATTAGCTCCAGAGCAATATGAGGCAAATGTAAAAACAAAACAAGGCAGTGGTGATCTTGTTGAGTTTGCAATTAAATTGCCAGGGCGCGATGATGGTAATTCTGTTGTGTGGTTGCCAATTGATGCCAAATTCCCTAAAGATGTTTATGAGCAATTACAAACTGCTCACGATACAGGAGATATTGCTCAAATCGATATTGCTCAAAAAAACTTAGAGAATACTATTAAAAAAATGGCAAAGGATATTCATGATAAATACATTGATCCACCAAACACCACTGACTTTGGAATTATGTTTTTACCCTTTGAAGGTATCTATGCTGAAGTGGTTCGTAAAGCAAGTTTATTAGAAGATTTGCAGCGTAATTACAAAATAATTGTAACTGGACCTACAACGCTTGCAGCAATTCTTAACAGTTTGCAAATGGGCTTTAAAACATTGGCGATACAAAAACGAAGCAGTGAAGTATGGAAAGTGTTAGGCGCTGTAAAAACAGAGTTTGAAAAATTTGGAGGTTTAATGCAGAAAGCACAAACAAATATTCAAACAGGCTTGAATCAATTAGATGATGCTATTGGAACACGAACAAGAGCCATCCAACGCACTTTAAAAGGAGTAGAAGCTTTAACCCAAGCGGATACTAAATTAATTTTACCGGAAGGTAATGACAATAAAGAAGAAGAGCCTTTTGAAAATGACAAAGGATCAAAAAAAGATGATTTAAGTGATATTGAATTTTAAACACAAAACTTGAAATGGAAAACGTTACAGATAAACTTGACCTAACATCACTTGATTTAGTAAGTGAAAACATCAAAAAGATTGCAGAGGTATTCCCTAACTGCGTAACTGAAACTGCAAACGGGAGGGCAATTGATTTTGATTTACTGAAGCAGGAATTAAAGAAAGATATTGTTGAAGGCAATAAAGAACGTTACCGCCTAGAATGGCCGGGTAAAAAAGAAGCTATTGTAAAGGCCAATTTGCCAACAACAAAAACATTGCGACCTGTGCGCGAAGATTCGGTTGATTTTGACAATACTGAAAATTTATACATAGAAGGCGATAACCTTGAAGTATTAAAATTGCTACAAGAAAGCTATTTGGGTAAAATCAAAATGATTTATATTGATCCTCCTTACAATACAGGGAACGATTTCGTGTATAAAGACACCTTCGCAATAGAAAACGATGAACACATGGAAGAAAGTGGTTTCATTGATGAATATAATCGAAGGCTAGTTGTTAATCCTGATTCTTCAGGTAGATATCATTCTGATTGGTTAAGCATGCTCTATCCTCGATTGAAATTAGCGAGAAACTTATTGGTTGAGAAAGGATTAATTTTTATTTCTATAGACGATAATGAAGTGCATAATACTAGAAAACTATGTGATGAAGTCTTCGGCGAACTGAATTTTATAGATTGTGTGATATGGAAAAAGCGGTATGGGGGTGGTGCAAAAGAGAAGTTTTTAATTTCACTTCACGAATATGTTCTTGTATATGCCAAGAACATCAACGAACTTGATAATTTTGAAATTCCTCTTACTGAAGAATCAATTCTGAGATACTACAAATTGAAGGATGAAAATTATGAGGCAAGAGGACATTACCGTACTCACCCTTTAGAAGCAACCAAGAGTATGGGCGAAAGAAAAAATTTAGTTTTTGGCATTGAGGCTCCGGATGGATCAATTGTGATGCCAAAGAGGCAATGGCTTTGGGGTGAAGAAAGAGTGAAAGAAGCAGTAAAAAATGGAGAGCTAGAATTTATCAAGTCAAAAGATGGAGCTTGGTCAGTGCATACTAAACAATATTTGAAGGAGGAAAACGGAGAGATTAGAACTGGTAAACCTTTCTCGATAATTGATGATGTATATACACAACACGGTACAAATGAAATAATAAAATTATTTGGCAACGCACAGATTTTTAGTTTTCCAAAACCAACAAGCTTCTTAAAATACTTAATAAATGTCGGTTTAGCAGATAAGGAAGGGATAATTCTTGACTTCTTTTCCGGCTCCGCCGCTACCGCCGATGCAATAATGCAATTGAACTATTCTGATGGAGGTAATAGAAAATATATCTTAGTTCAAATCCCTGAATCCACACCTAAAGATAGTGAAGCTTTCAAAGCTAAGTATCTGAATATTTGCGAAATTGGAAAGGAAAGGATTCGTAGAGCTATTAAACAACTTAATTCTAAAACAGAAAATAACGCTAGCGGTAAAAACACTGAAATAGACTTCGAAGACTCAAGAGAGTCTATAAAAAACGTTGATTTAGGATTTAGAGTATATCGCTTAGATGATAGCAACATGAAAGATGTTTACTACCGTCCTCAGGATTTTAAACAAGATCAATTAGAAGCTTTTGCTGACAACATAAAACCAGATAGGACAGCCGATGATTTGCTGGTACAAATTATGTTGGATTGGGGTTTGCCTTTATCATTAAAAATTGAGCAACTAACCGTAAATAAAAAACAAGTATATAAAGTTGCAGAAAACTCCTTGCTGGCATGTTTTGATAGTGGCCTTAATGAAGCGTTTGCTAAGGAAGTTTCTAAGTTAAAGCCATTGCGCGTTGTTTTTAAGGATTCATCTTTTGAAGATAATTCTGCAAAAGAAAATGTAAAACAATTGCTTAAGCAATTAAGCCCTGAAACCGAAATGAAAGTTATTTAATTATGCAGTTACAATTTAAACAACAACAATTTCAGGTTAACGCGGTAAAAGCAATTGTAGATTGCTTTTTGGGGCAACCTAAAGAAACAGCGAAGTTTACACTAGAACGCAGTGCTGAATTAATACGTAAAGCGAAACTTGCTGCCTCTAGCGAGGGCAAGTTACTGGAAGTAGAAGAAGAAATTTCAGAGAGTATTGGATATCGAAATAGACCAATTCATATCATCCCTGATCAAATACTTCAAAACATTCAATCCGTACAACGCAGAAATGAAATACTTGAGAGTGAAAAGATTGAACGTCCTGCAAAAGATAAAAGTGGTTATCACTTAACCATTGAAATGGAAACTGGCACAGGTAAAACTTATACCTATATCCGCACCATGTATGAGTTGCATAAAGAGTACGGATGGAGCAAATTCATTATTATTGTTCCAAGTATTGCCATTCGTGAAGGTGTGTTTAGTTCATTTGATTTAACACAAAATCATTTTCAAGAAATTTATGGTCATAAAATAAACCCATTCATTTATAATTCAAGTCGCCCACAGGATATTGAAAACTTTGCCGCTGATAATAGAATTAGTGTCATGATTATAAATACTCAGGCATTTAATGCAAAGGGTAAAGATGCCAGGAGAATTTACATGGAGTTGGATCAATTTGGTACACGAAGGCCGATTGAAATTATTTCACAAACAAATCCAATTCTAATAATTGATGAACCGCAATCTGTAGACGGAGAAAAAACATTGGAAGGGATGCAGGACTTTAAGCCATTATTCACTCTGCGTTATTCTGCGACTCATAAAGTAGAATACAATAAAGTTTATCGATTAGATGCACTTGATGCCTACAACAAGAAGTTAGTAAAAAAGATTCAAGTAAAAGGTATCAATTTAAAAGGCTCAACTGGAACCACAGGATACCTCTACTTAGAAAACATCATTTTAAGTACAAATAAACCGCCGGTTGCCCTAATTGAATATGAAAAACGCAGCGGCAATGGTGTAAAAAGAACCAGAGAACGATTAAGCAAAGGGGCGAATCTATTTGATTTATCCGGTGGCATGCCCCAATATAAAAATCATACCATTCAGGAGATTGATGGCTACTTCAACAAAATAACCATTAATGGTACTGATATATTCGCTGGTGAAGCCGTTGGCGATTTGGATGAAAAAGCGTTTAGGAGAATTCAAATAAGGGAAACGATTATTTCTCATTTAACTAAAGAGAAGCAATTATTTGAGAAGGGTATTAAAGTACTTTCCCTTTTCTTTATTGATTCTGTTGAAAAATATAAAAAGTACAATGAAGCAGGTGAAGAAGAAGCTGGCGAGTATGCTAAAATATTTGAAGAAGAATACAATATTATAAGAAATGATTTCCTTGATTTGTTTAATCAGGAGTATAATGATTACTTAAAGGATACAAGCCCAAATCAAGTACATAAAGGCTATCTTCCAACCAAGTTTAAAGAATACCTCGAAAGAGATAGTGCAGACAAAATTCACAACGGTTATTTTTCAATTGACAAGAAAAATAAAATGATTGATCCTGAAACCAAACGGGCAAAGAAGGGAGAAGAAGCAGAATCAGACGACATTACAGCGTATGATTTAATTATGAAGGATAAGAAAAGGTTATTAAGCTTTGGTGAACCTACTCGTTTCTTATTTTCCCACTCTGCGTTAAAGGAAGGTTGGGATAATCCAAACGTATTTCAAATCTGTGCTTTAAAACATTCAGATGCTACTATAAGAAGAAGGCAGGAAGTTGGTCGTGGTATGCGTTTATGTGTAGATAAAAACGGTATAAGGTTAGACTATGAAGCAATTGGCGAAGCAGTGCATGAGGTAAATAAGCTTACTGTAATTGCTTCTGAAAGTTATGAGTCCTTCGCAAAGGGATTGCAATCTGAAATTGCCGCAGCACTAAAAGACCGACCTCAAAAAGTTGAAGTGAATTTCCTATTAGGTAAATTGATTAAAGATGAAAAGGGCAATGAATTAAGAATTGATGAAGAACAGGCGAAAAAGCTTAATAAGCATTTATACAAAAACGACATTATTGATGATGATGATAAAATAACAGAGGTCGGACGTGAAAAGATAGTCAATAACACCGTTCAGCTACCTGAAAATCTGGAGCCATACCGAAATCAAATAGTAAGATTATTGAAATCGGTTTATACAGGAGAAGCCTTTAAGCCTGAAAACGAACGAGATGATTTGCCTGTTGTAGTTAATAGAAATTTTGCAAAAAAGGAGTTTCAGGAATTATGGGATAAAATTAGTATCAAAACGATTTATGAAGTAAAATTTGATACTGATAAATTGATTCAGGATAGTGTTATTAGATTAAATGCCGATTTACATATCTCAGAACGTATTTACGAAGTTAAAAGCGGTGAGCTAAAAAAATCAACGAAAGAAGAGCTAGAAAACCAAGAAGCTTTTACACAAACAAGTAGAACAACTAAAACCTTAGATGCAGATTTAAATTCAAATACCGTTTACGATTTAATTGGTGAAATAGTGAGCCATACAAATCTCACAAGAAAAACAGTGGTAGAAATATTAAAGAAAATTAGTCCCCAGAAATTTGTGTTGGTCCGCAAAAATCCTGAAGAGTTTATTGTTAAATGTGGTAAGTTAATAAATGAGGTTAAGGCGAGCCTTATTTTCAATAACATTGTGTATCATAAAACAGAAGAAAGACATGATGCTACAACCATATTTACAAATAGTAAAGCTGTATTAAGGCAATCGGAGATTCTAAAGAAGCATATTTACGACTATCTAACAACCGATTCTAAGACCGAAGGAACCTTTGCTAAACAGTTAGAAGATGCAACGGAAGTATGTGTTTATGCTAAATTACCTAGGAGTTTTTATATTACTACTCCTATAGCTAATTATAGTCCAGATTGGGCCATAGTTTTTGATAAAGACAAAGTTCGTCACATTTATTTTGTTGCAGAAACGAAAGGTTCAGAGTCAGGATTAGAATTACGTGAAATTGAAAAACTAAAAATACATTGCGCAACTGAACACTTTAAAGAAATAAGTGGTCAAGAGGTAAAGTTTGCCAAAATTAGCACTGGTAGCCCGTACGGGAATCGAACCTATTTTTAATAGTCTCATTCAACCAAATATACACAAATCTCCGCTTTTTCTGAATGAAAATCTACGGTGTACCGTAGATTTATAAGAACCGTTAATTATTTCTTGCTTTTTATAATAGGCTCAGTTTTACAACCATTTGCACATTGAATACATTTAGCGCATTTATTAGCTTTAACTCGCTTTTTGATTGCAGCTTTTACTCTTTTTCGAACATCAAAACCTAAAGCTGTATTAAAATAAACTTCTTGCGGGGTTCTTGGTCTGTGTTTATAATGTGGCCGTAATACATTATAATCGTTAACTGCCCATTTCAAATATTTATTAAGCGCGGCAATGCTCTCAAATTTTCTATTTCGCAAATATCTTCCCTTTATGGTTCGATGAACTGCCTCTACAGGTGAGTTACTAAAACGAATATCTTTTAATGCTTTAACTTTTGTTATTTTATGTTTAGTTAGTTTAGCAATAAAAGCATCAATGTATTGGTTATGATTTTCTTTTCCTCCATCGGTTACCATAAAACTATGTGCTTGATCGGGATGAGTCATTATAACTTTTAAAGCTTTAGTCATTGATTTTTTAACCAACTCAAAATTGTTTCTTTCAGACACATGATAGCCAAGAATCATTTTTGAATAATTATCCATCACAAAACTTATACATATTTTTTTATTATCTATAAGTTCATAAAAAGTTGTATCAACATGCAAATATTCATTCGGACAATTTGCTATTAAGCCAACTGTTTTTCGCTGTTTTTTTATTATCTTTTTATAGATGCCCCAAAGCTTAGCATACTTATACCAAGAATATAAACTACACACTAATTCATTTTCGCGTAGTGCGCGCCCTGCAATTGAAACGATGGGCCAATGATTAGTTTCAGATGCTGTTAGCAAGGTTTTTATTTTTAGTATCTCATTTAACTCTAATTGCTGCGGATGACGCTTAACACATAATTGCGTGTACGAATCAAAACACTCAAACCTAGCTTCGGTAGTCCATTGATAATATAATGTTTTTGATATACCCATTAATTTTAAAGCCCTCTCGAGTCCTAAATGGTTTTTCATATAATTAACAGAATTTAAAATACTAAGCTGATTTTTTTTATCGCCGGCAGCGCTTTTTACAATAGGCACTAAAATGTGCGAAAGCGAAATCCACGAGCGTGCTAAGCTCATTAGTGTTTTTTTAAGCTTGTAGTATTTAAAATTTAATTCGGCACTGCTAAATGCCTGATCAAAAAAAAACCTAAACTCATGACCGAGGTATTGACTGTAATCATTTTTACGCCAGTCGGCAATGGTTGAGTAAGGAATTTGTTTTCTGAAATGGTACGGCAAAAGATGTTCTTTGCCCATAGCGTACAAAAAAACTACTGATGTATCGTATTTATTTTTCATAACAGCTTTTACGAAAAATAAATAAGTGAGTTGTTCTTTTACAAAAATGAACACCAAGCTACCCGCTCGCTCGGATTTGTAATCCGTACGCAATAATTCACGATATTAATTATAAGTCTTTAACTGATGTGGAATTAATTCTTTATTCAATAAAGCATCCAACTCGGCATAGTTCCTTGCGCTACTAAACAAATAATCTTCCGGTTTTTCTACTGTCCGATCTTTTACCGGGTTTTCATGATTGTAGTTTAATTTTTGATAAATGAATTTATTGCTCGAAATTTCTTCTGCATGATATCCATCCATGGTAACAAAATAAGCTTTATCATTATCTTTTGCTTTGTATTTAGTGGACATATATCAAAGAGAATAAATTCTATTATTTATTAATAATCGTGTCGTCTTAAGTTAGGCACGGATTAAAAATCCGCGCCAACATAATTTTAGTAAGGATGGGCACCACTACCTTAAACAAATTAATTATCAAACCGGTAAAGAAGTTTATACCTATAAACTAAAACACCATAGCGCCGAAAAAATAAAAATAAAAGATGGTTATGTGTATTATGTTTACAGACCATTTGATAGCACGCAAGAAAGATTTTTGTACAGGGAAAGACTGGATTAAAATTTAAAAAACAAAATCGTTTCAGGATAAAATAAAGGGTTCGCAAACACATTTCATTCCAATGGGAAATCTTTTTTTTATAAAAATTTTTATTTTCGAAAAACAGGATTTTACAACATTAAGCTAAAATATTACTGATAATGAGAATTTAAAATAAGTCTTCTTTAGAACAGTTGATCAAAACCTTCAGTATAATTTTTATTTTTACTAAGAAAAAGTAACAAGATGCTTATCCTTCCCATACGTCAAGGTTATTTTTTCGCCTCTTAACGTTAGGGCACATTCATTTAATTTCCTGATAAATTAGAAATCTAATCCTGGTTAATTTTAATTACTGCTTAATCCTATACAAAGTAATGAACTTTCCTGAATCAAAAACCGTATTTTTTAGTACCATCCTGCGATCAACTTGGTATTTTGTATCTGCGAGTGTTTCATAGTCCTTCGCCATTACCTCAAAAACATCTTTCATATCAGCTGTTAGCCACTCTTTCACCTTAAACTTTTTATTGCCAACCCACATCCTCAGTTCAAATAAACTATACTTAACCTGCCCTGTTTTTAGCTCATCTTTAAAGCCGCCGTTATAATTGCGATAAGTGCCATTGCCATCGGCGTTAACTTTTAGCCAGTAGTAATTATTATCGAATGTCCCTACCCATGTGCCAGCAAGATCAGGGTCATATTTTATAGCTCGTTTCTTAATGCATGAACACCAACAAATTGTAAAAAGAAAAAGAAAAAGAAGTTTTTTCATGACATATTAATTTGTAATATTGTACATATCGATTAATTTTTCATACATCTTATCGCTTTTTTTTGAGAGAATTTTTGAAGTGATTGGCAATGTAATAGTTCCTACAAAACTGAGCCCCATATTTAAAAATGTTCGACCTGTGGCCCGTCCTCTTTGAACCAGCTGATAACCTTCCACAACCGAAACAAGTGTGGTAACACCTCCTAAAATGGTAGTTGGGTAGGAAGTGATTTTTGTTATTTTTTGTGCCAACGACATACTTTTAGCGGCTTTCAGTCCAATTAAAACTGCAGGATTCTTTGATGATTCCATAAGCCGGTTCACATCCTTTTGCCTTGCATTCTTCTTATTAATAAGATACTGCTCATTTAGATACTCAATTTTATTTTTTCCCGAGGATGAAGGATCAGGAGAATATGTTTTATTATTTGATGACACTGAAGAACTGTTGGTGTTAACTGTTTTAATAGATTGCTGGTCACTAAAATATTCTATATCGCCATTACTATATTTTATTAAAAATATTTCTTTTTTATTAAGAATAAAATTAGGTCCATCGGGCATGCTATTTTTTTTGTATGAAACAGCATTCAAGTCTAATTCAATTAGTTTAACATGCAATGTATCACCATTTGTTTTAATTATCAGGTCCTGCCCTTTTAATTTAAAAGTACCAAATACATAAAGACAAATAATAAAAGGGGTTAAATAATGTTTCATATTTATTGTTCGTTAAAATGCCAAGTAATTTAAAATAAAGATTAGAATAATACCTTAAGTAATTTACTAAATACCTTTGCAACTTAACCTTTGTATTAGTTTAATTCACATTCAGTAGTCGTCGTGCTGGTATAACCATTAGATGTGGTTGTGGTTGTAACATTGTCGCCCTTATTACAAGAATCGGCAGATTTTTCTTTTTTACCTTCGTTTATTTTATGATTATCTTCATGATTAACCACGCCATTAGTAGCGTATACACAATGACAATTATAGGCTTTGGAACAAGAGCTTAAGCCAATATTTATGGCAAAAGCAATCAAAACAATACTTACAGTTTTTTTCATAATATTTTTTTAGTTGTATATATCAAATATAGGTGGAACTTTAGTTCTAAAAATACACCAAACAGAGTATTTTTTAATGTACCCCAAAAAGGGTAGTTTTTAGCTTTTTATCCACTTTTGTTTAACACTATCTTTTTTTATATTTGATAAATTACACTTTAATTAAAATAAATTTCGGAATATGATACGCCCTTGTCATGCACTAAAACTCTTACTGGTTATTCAATTTATGAGCAATGTGAGTTTAAAGGCTCAGAATAAAAAGCTCGATTCGCTTAACCTTGTTTTAAAGAATGCAAAACATGATACAACAAGGGCTTATACCTATGTTGCTTTAACAGAAATTCTTTACACAACAAATCCGGATACACTCTTGCCTCTTTGTAATAAAGCTCTTTCAATCATAGAAAAAAATATTGCTTCTGCACACGCAAAGGAAAAACGTTCTTATTTATTTACCAAAGCTGCTGCCCTCAATAATATTGGTTTTGTATATCATCTTAGAGGTCAAATTCCAACGGCAATTAATTATTTTAAGAAAGGTTTAAAAATTAACGAGGAACTTAATGTTCCAAAAGAAATTGCCAATTCTTTAAGTAACCTTGGCGCAATATACGACCAGCAGGCTCAACCAGGTCAGGCGCTTGAATACCTTATTCGTGCGCTCGAAATTCAAAAGAAAATTGGAGCCAAAGAAGGCATGGCTTATTCACTTAACAACATTTCCGCAATCTATCAACGTCAGGGCCAAACAGAGAAAACTCTTGAAACACTTCATGAATCGCTTAAACTGCAGGAAGAACAGGGTAATAAACACGGAGTTGCAACCGCACTAAATAATCTTGGGGCTTTATACTCTCAAATAGGACACAATAACGAAGCGCTAGATTATTATAATAAGAGTTTGAAAATACGCGAAAACCTAAATGACCTACAGGGAATTGCCACATGTCTTCATAACATTGGGTATATTTATGAAACTAGAAACAACCGTAAATTGGCACTAGATTTTAATTTCCGTGGATTAAAAATTTTTCAAGAAATTGGCGATACTCGGGGAGTTGCAAATCTTTTTCATAATATTGCTGCCATTTATGAAAAAGAAGGCGATTTAAAAGAAGCTGTAAAGTATTACCATAGGGCGATAACTATTCATGATTCAACTGGAGATAAACGTGGACTTTCTAACTCATTAAATAATATGGGGCTTACACTTTTAAAAATGGGTAATCCAAAAAAAGGTAGGGAATATACTGTAAAAGGATTAGAAGCGGCAATAAAAGGAAGGTATGTAGAATCAATACGCGCTTCTTATTTTGGTCTCTCTAAAATAGATAGTGCACTGGGAAATTATGCTGTTTCACTAGCAAACTTTAAAACATTTATTAAGTATAGAGATAGCGTTAGCAATGAACAAACAAAAAAAGCCGCAATTAAAAAGCAACTCCAATATGATTACGAAAAAAAAGAAGGCGCGATGAAACTACGTCAGGAAAAGAAGGACGCGTTACAACTCGCTGAAATGAAAAGACAAAATTTGATTAATTGGGTGGTTGTGATTGCAGGCGCATTACTTTTACTCATTTCCTTTCTTTTATTTAATCGTTATTCTTTAAAACAACGAAATAAATTTCAGCTTGAGTTAACTCGCAGGCAAAAACAACAGGCCGATGCTGTCATCGACACCCAGGAGTCGGAGAGAAAGAGGATAGCCGAAGATATTCATGACAGCCTTGGGCATTTACTTTCTACAATAAAGCTTAACATTCAAACTATTAATAGCAATGAAAATCAAGTGCTGGCATCTATAAATCTGTTAAACCAAGCCTCTGAAGAAATTCGCAACATTACTTTTAACCTTATGCCACAAACCCTTGAAGAAGGAGGCCTTGTGCTAGCGTTAAAAGAACTGGTCACAAAACTAACTTTATCTGGAATTGTTAAAGTTAACCTCCATGTTCATAATCTTGAAAAATTTGTTTTAGAAAAACAATCCCAATTTAATATTTATAGGATTATCCAAGAGGCAGTAAATAATATTCTTAAACACGCTGATGCATCTGAAATTAATATCCAATTAATAGGTCTTGACGGTCATATCTCCATAATGATTGAAGACGATGGAAAAGGTTTTACAGTAGGTAAAAAAAATACTGGGCGCGGTTTAAAAAATATTGTAACTAGGTCGTTATGGTTAAAAGGAAGCCTAAATATTGATTCGACTCCAGGGAAAGGAACAACAATAACAAGTGAAATTCCAGTATAATTATGAGTATAAGAATATTAATTGTAGATGATCATCAGGTATTTATTGATGGGCTTACAGCAATGCTAAATCAAATAGAAGGCATGGAAGTAATAGGAAGCGCCAACAATGGGCAGCAAATGGTCGACAAAGTAAAGGAACTTGATCCTAATATTGTTTTAAGTGATATTCAAATGCCTGTGATGGATGGGATAGAAGCTACTACTAAAATTCACAAAATAAAACCAGAGGTAAAAATAATAGCTCTAACCATGCTTAACGAAACACTTTTTATTAAAAAAATGCTTCACGCTGGAGCGTATGGGTATATTATAAAAACCATAGACAAACAAGAACTAATTCATGTAATTCAAAAAGTAGCTAGTGGAAAGAAACATTTTAGTGATGAGGTTATTACTCAATTAATGGATAATTTTTCTGACAATAGAACAACTACAAACCTTTTCTCATCATTAACAAAACGCGAAAAAGAAATACTCGTTCTAATAGCAAAAGGTTTAACAGATAAAGAAATCGCAGAAAATGTTTTTTTAAGTCCGCTAACAGTAACTACGCACCGAAAAAACATTCTAAGTAAACTTGGTTTAAAAAACAAAGTTGAACTTACTCGCTTTGCAATGGATAATAATCTTATTTAACTAATATAATTAAAAACGCTACTCACTACCCTAAATTAATATAGGCCTTTTGTTCTTATAAATTCACGAGGCAGAATTGTGGTCTTCACGAAAATAATTTATAAATAAACTTTAAGTTTATGCCAACAAAAAAAATAAAAAGAAATTATAGAAAAGTTAAATATGTTTTTTATAAAGAAACTTTAATTGATAGAAAAGAACATTTTTTTACTTTTCTTGGTTCATTTTTTGGAATAGCTATAATTGGATTGATTAATAGTAAATATTTTGTTTTTAATGATAATTTATTCTTGATAGGTTCATTTGGAGCCTCATCTGTTTTAATTTACGGTGCTATAAACAGTCCATTAGCTCAACCTCGTAATTTAATAGGTGGCCATTTAGTGAGCGCTATTGTTGGTGTTACGGTTTGTAAACTAATCCCGAACGAATTATGGTTATCCTCTGCCTTAGCGGTTTCTCTTTCTATTGTTTTTATGCAAATTACAAAAACGCTACATCCTCCCGGAGGGGCCACAGCATTAATAGCAAATATTGGTAGCGAAAAAATAAAGGCCTTGGGATTCGCCTATGTTCTTTCTCCAGTATTAACAGGTGTGATAATATTATTTTTAATAGCCTTGGTTTTTAATAATATCACGCCAAGCAGAAAGTATCCCTTAAAAAAAGATTACAAAAAAAGAATTCGATTTATTTTAGGTTTAAAAAATAGTAAGGTTTAAATACAATTTATTTTTAATTAAAATAATATCCGCAACTAGTCAAAATAAGCTTTATCATTATCTTTTGCTTTGTATTTAGTGGACATATATCAAAGAGAATAAATTCTATTATTTATTAATAATCGTGTCGTCTTAAGTTAGGCACAGATTACAAAACAGTGGCACGGATTACAAATCCGCGCCAACATAATTACAAACCGCGCTAACATAATTACAAACTCCGTTCGCGCGGATTTTCAATCCGTGCGCATTAATTCAAATTATTAATTATAAATCTTTAATTGATGAGGTAAATAAACGTCCTTGCCTAAACAAACCCCTATTCCTTCTTCTTTAAATACTCATCTGTAAAATGAACACCAAACTACTATATGTTCATTATTTTAAAAAATTTGGACATATAGCTTGTTTTTCATGGGGAAAGTCTCCGCTTTGCTGCATTTGTAATGCTGCGATCTTAACTAGAATTAATATTTATAATACAAGTAACATATTAGCTATAACCACACTATTTACTCGCAGAGGAGTCAACGGGCTACATCAAAAACAACATTATTTACACCCAAAAGAAACAATTTTATGCGATATATATCATTTTTAGATATATTTGTCATAAAATAGTTCTCTAATGAAAGATGTAAATGCTCATAAAAGAATAATTGATTGGGTAGATCAATTAGCTTCAAAAGGTAAAACAGCCTTTTCTATTGAAGAATTACGTGCTGCTTTTCCCGAAAATTCAGATGCGTCGTTAAATTTAGCTATCAATCGATTGTCTAAAAAAAACAAAGTTATCTCAATAAGTAATGGCTATTATTTAATAATATCAGCGCAGTATGCCTCACGAGGTATTTTACCACCCACTGTTTTTTTAAATGGTTTAATGAAATACTGTAACAAAAAATATTATTTAGCATTATTAAATGCGGCTGCATTTCATGGCGCATCACATCAGCAACCCCAAGAATTTTTTGTTGTAACTGAATTTCCGCAAATGCGTGTAACTAATAAAAAAGGAATAAAAATTAGTTACATCAGTAGAAAAACAGTTCCAGAAAAATACACCGAAAATCGTAAAACAGAAAGTGGGTATATAAAAATATCCTCCCCGATTTTAACTGCCACTGATTTAATTCAATTTCAAAAAAGAGTTGGTGGATTAAGTAGAGTAGCAACTGTGTTAGAAGAATTAAGCGATGAAATAAAACCAGAAAGTATTACTAAAGAATTTGTAAAAGAAATACCTCTTGTAACACTCCAACGATTAGGGTATATTTTAGATAAAATTTTAAATAAAGAGGTGCTTGCTAATTATTTATATAAAATGTGTCTAAATGCAAAATTAAAATTCAATCGAAAACCGCTAAGCGAATCAGGTGAAAAAAAGGGATTTCCGTTTGATGAAAAATGGAAAGTGATAATTAATACTGAAGTAGAATCAGATATTTAAAATAAAAAATGATACCTCAAGCATACATAATAGAATGGAGTAATAATGTTCCATGGAGCACAAACGAACAAGTAGAACAAGATCTTGTAATTTGCAGAACTTTAGTTGAAATATTTAACGATGATTTTTTAGCAGAAAACTTAGCATTTAGAGGTGGTACGGCTTTACATAAATTATTTTTAAGCCCACAGCCAAGATATTCAGAAGACATAGACTTGGTACAAATAAAGGCAGCACCATTTGGAGATATTATTGATAGATTAAAAACTGTTTTGAATTTTATAGATGGCAAAGTAAATGTACAATTAGGAGATTTAATGTCTGAATTAAAATACAAATTTGATTCAGAAATTCCACCAGTAACACAAATTCGATTAAAAATTGAAACTAATTGTAGAGAGCATTTTGCTGAACTAGGATGGCAAAAAGTACCATTTACCGTAAACTCAGAGTGGCTTAAAGGAGAATGTAATATCACAACGTATAAAATTGAAGAACTATTAGGAACAAAATTAAGAGCATTGTATCAAAGAAGAAAAGGAAGAGATTTATTTGATTTGCACAAAGCATTTACAACAACTGAAGTAAATAAAAAACAAGTAATACAATGTTTTAAAAAATATATGATGTTTTCCGTTGGTCAAATTCCATCTCAAAAAGAGTTCATAACAAACATGGAAGCGAAGATGCTAAACGCAAACTTTTTAGGAGATACAAAAGCGTTACTTAGACCAGAAGAAGTTTACGATCATGCCGCAGCATATAAAATGATAAAAAAGGAACTAATTGAACAATTATAATATTTATTGTAAAGATTTATCAGAGTTCCAAACTAGAGGCAAAAAAAATTGCCCAAAACCAAAATAACAAAACTATACCATAAATGTAAAAAAGTGCTAAATTGCAAAAGCAGTTTATCCCCGTAATAATCTACTCCTTCTTTTTCAAATACTCATCTGTAAAATGAACATCGCTTTTAGGCTTTGAAAACTTTTCGGAGTTATATGCTTTAGATGCATTTTTAGGAATAGATAAAGATTTCCAATTATTATTGGCTAGCATTTTTCCTAAAAAAACAATTTGCCCAATATGGTAAGGGTAATGCGCTAATTGCCTTAAAATGGCATCCATTACAGAGCAGCCTTGGTTACGGATATAAATAGTTTTTTCTAAGTCTTCTTCTTCTAAAGAGTTTAAAGTTGTAAACAAACAATCCCAGCCAGATTGCCACAGCGCTAACATTTCGGCTTTTGTTTTTATATCGTTTTCAAATTCACCGTCTCTGTTACGGGTTTCTTTTTCGCCATCGGTAGTTAAAAAATCCGTCCACCTACTCTTCATATTACCCTGCAAATGTTTTACAATAACGGCAATACTATTACTATCTTCATTATAAACAAAAAACAACTGCTCTTCGTTGAGTTGCTCAAAAGTTTTTTCGCCTAACAGTTTATAATACTCGAACTGTTTTTTTGCTGTTCCTAAAAAATCTACATCCATAGTTTTTATTTCTTAAATCTTAAGTCTTAAATCATTTATTTATTCCTGCTTTTATATCCTTCGTGATTAAATTCTTTATAACCCTTATCGTTATTATATCCTTTGCCCTTCTCTGCATTCCACCTTCTATAACACTCCATTATTTTTGAATAAAGCTCAACACCATCGTGTGTAATAATAAATTCGTTACTTACATTATAACAGTATTTTCTAAACGCATAATAGTCAATATTTTCATCCTCGGTTAATCTTCGTAAAATTTCGGGACTCAATTTTTTTTGTACTTCCTCTTCAATTAATAAGTCTTCAAAAATCTTTGCTAATTTTCGCACTTGTTTTCCTTCGTTACTAAATTGCATGTAAAGCGCGGAGATTGGACTCCCAATATAATCCAAACTTTTTATCTTGCTTCTATCAATAATAGATTTCATGTATTCTCTTTCGTATGGTTTAATTTTAAAAGAGGTAATTGTAATGGTATTTAAATTTACAAACTGCTTATCCATTACAATTTTAATTTCGCCTTTATCATTGGCAATTAACTTTGCAACCGGTAAGTAAGCTTTTGCGTAGCCAACATAAGAACAAATTAAAGTATCGTTATTGTTAGAGGATAACATAAATTTTCCGTCATTATCCGTCATGGTGCCATTGCCATTACTTTTATTAATAATATAAACAAAGGGCATTACAGTATTACTGTCCTTTTCAACTACAACTCCTTTTAAAATTCTTTGTGCATTAAGCCAATTAACAAGTACTGTTAAGGCTAAAATCATTATGATTTTTCGAGAATTCAATGGTCTAAATTTAACTTTCTAAAATATATTTATAAACACATGGTTAATAATTTAACCTTTTTTAGGCACAAATACTTTTTAAGAAAAGGCTTATTTAATGTAAATTTAAGCTTTATCAATGGAAAATTTTATTGTATCGGCGCGTAAATATAGACCGCAACTGTTTAACACAGTTGTTGGACAAAGTCATATTACCAATACCTTAAAAAATGCCATTGTAAATAACCAATTGGCTCAGGCTTATTTGTTCTGCGGGCCGCGTGGTGTAGGAAAAACAACTTGCGCCCGTATTTTTGCTAAAACCATTAATTGTTTTAACATTAATGCAAACGGCGAAGCCTGCGACACTTGTGATTCTTGCACTTCTTTTAATTCCGGCGCTTCATTAAACGTTTATGAATTAGATGCTGCCAGTAACAATTCTGTTGAAGATATTAGAAACCTAGTAGACCAAGTAAGGTTTGCCCCACAATTAGGTGAATATAAGGTGTATATAATAGATGAGGTGCACATGTTGAGTACGCAAGCATTTAACGCATTCTTAAAAACCCTTGAAGAACCACCAAAACACGCCAAATTTATATTGGCCACTACCGAAAAACACAAAATAATACCCACTATACTCTCTCGTTGCCAGGTTTTTAATTTTAATAGAATTAAAACAGAAGATATTAGCAACCATTTAGCCTTTATGGCTAAAGAAGAAAATGTAAGTTATGAGTTAGAAGCCTTACACATTATTGCACAAAAAGCAGACGGTGGATTAAGAGATGCTTGTTCGATTTTTGACCAAATGGTTGCTTTTACAGGAAACCATTTAACCTATAAACAAGTAGTAGAAAATTTAAATGTTTTAGATTACGATTATTATTTTAAAATTACCGATGCCTTCTTAAATCAGCAGTTACCAGAAATAATGCTGACCTTTGATGACATTTTAAAAAAGGGATTCGATGGTCATAATTTTTTAATTGGTTTAGGCGAACATTTAAGAAATATATTAGTAAGTAAAGACCCGCAAACAATTTCTCTTTTAGAAATTAGCGAATCATTAAAAGCTCGTTATATTGAACAATCACAAAAATGCAACTTAACTTTTTTACTTAAAGCTTTGGCATTAATAAGTAAAACAGATGTAAATTATAAGAGCGCGAAAAATCAAAGGCTTCTGGTAGAGATGGCCTTAATGCAATTAACTTTTTTAACCGCGTCGCCCGATGCGGAAAAAAAAAATGATGAGCTAGAAAACGCTTTCGAAAAAAAATCTGAAACAGAAACAATCAATTCATCAACACAATCTAAAGTTACAGCATTACAAGAGCCAGAAATTAAATTGGCTACCAAACCTAGTGTACCTTTTGAGCAATTAAAAATAAAATCAGCCTTTAGTTTAAACGAAACAAGACAACAACAAAACAACAAGCCAACCGAAGCATCTGATATTCCTAAAGAAGAATTACTTCCTAAAGAAGCTAATAAAGAGGTTACCATCGAAGATGTTAAAACTGTAATTGCCGATTACGCAACCAGTAAGCAAAAAAGTGGCGCAAGACAATTAGCGGTTACTTTATCTACAGCCGAAATAATTTTCTCAAACAAAACAATCACCTTAAAAATTAATAACGAATCGCAAAAGGAAAACCTTATGGCGATTAAACAAGAGTTTTTAGATGAACTGCGTAAATTGCTTCACAATAATCTAATTTGTTTAGAATTAGAAACAACTGCAGATGAAACACAAGGCAAAGCTTTTAAACCAATAGATGTTTTTAAGAATATGTCAGAGAAAAACCCTGCCCTACTCGAATTAAAAAAACGCTTTGATTTAGAAATTGATTATTAAATTTAACTCCCAAATAAAAACTTCAAACAAATGAAAATAATAAAAGTAAATTTTATACTTCTTGCTGTATTTTTATCTCTCTTCTCCATTAGTCAAACAACAATAAAAAAAAATAAACCGGTAGGTAAACCGCTTGGCAATTCAACTCCAATAGTTGATGTAAAAAATTCTACAGCAAACTATGAATATGCAATAAACGACCCATTAAACACTCGCATTTACACTTTAAAAAATGGTTTAAAGGTGTATTTATCTGTTTACAAAAATGCGCCACGCATTCAAACTTTTATTGCAGTTAAAGCAGGAAGTAAAAACGACCCAGCCAACGCAACCGGGCTTGCGCATTATTTAGAACACATGGTTTTTAAAGGAACAGATGTTTATGGCACAAAAGATTTTAAAAAAGAAGAAGTTGAAATAAAAAAAATTGAAAATTTGTATGAAGTTTATCGTCAAACCAAAGACGAAACAAAAAGAAAAAACATTTATCATCAGATTGATAGCATTAGTGGTGTTGCCGCAAAATATGCAATCGCAAATGAGTATGATAAAATGCTGGCCACTATAGGTGCTGATGGAACAAATGCCTTTACTTCTTTTGACGAAACTGTTTATGTAAACGATATTCCAAGCAATCAAATTGACACCTGGTTAAAAATTGAAGCAGAGCGTTTTCGTAAACCAATTTTACGTTTATTTCATACAGAACTAGAAGCAGTTTATGAAGAGAAAAACCGTGGATTAGATAATGACAATAATAAAGTTTTTGAAGCGCTATTTGAAGGTCTTTTTAAAAATCACACTTACGGTACACAAACAACCATTGGAACTATTGAGCATTTAAAAAATCCATCAATGGTTGAAATAAATAAATTTTACAACAAATATTATGTGCCAAATAATATGGCCATTATTATGAGCGGCGATTTTGATCCCGATAAAGTAATTGTTGATATTGAAAAACATTTTGGGTCCTTTGCTTCTAAACCTGTTGAAGGATATAAATTCGTTAAGGAACAACCCATCACCTCTAAAATTGTAAAAACAGTTATTGGTCCAGACCCTGCCAGTGTTAATCTTGGATGGGCTGTTGATGGAGAAGGAACCACAGATGCCGACTTAGGCGATTTAATGTCGACTATTTTATATAACGGAACCGCTGGTTTAATGGATATTAATTTAAATCAAGCGCAAAAAGTATTAAGTGCCAATGCAATTTTTTATCCTTTGAAAGATTATTCTCTATTTGGAATAACAGGTGAACCAAAAGAAGGGCAATCTTTAGAAGAAGTTGAAGCATTAGTTTTAAGTCAATTAGATTTAATAAAAAAAGGTGAGTTTCCTGATTGGATTTTAGAGGCTGTTATCACAGATTTTAAATTAAGAAAAACAAAAGAATTAGAACAAAATTCTTCTCGCGCATCAGAAATGTTAGATGCATTTATAAAGGATATAAAGTGGCAAAAATCAGTAGATAGAATTGAACGTATTTCGAAAATCACAAAAAAAGAAATAGTAGATTTTGCAAATAAAAATTTTACCAATTCAAACTACGTTGTAGTCTACAAAAAAACAGGAGAAAATCCAGTCACCGAAAAAGTAGTGAAGCCCGCAATAACTCCGGTAGAAGTAGATAGAGATAACACATCTGAATTTGTACAAAACATTAATAAAACTGTACCGTCTACAATTGACCCAAAGTTTTTGGATTATGACAAAGACATTGTTAAGTCGACTTTAAAATCGAATATTCCATTATTATACAACAAAAACGTTGAGAATAAATTATTTGAATTGTATTACAAATTTGACATGGGAAAAAACAACGACAAGTTATTACCCATTGCAATTAAATATATTCCTTATCTCGCAACAGAAGGTATGGATGCTGCTAAAATTAAACAAGAGTTTTATAGACTGGGCTGCTCCTTTAATGTTTTTAGTGATAATGAAAATACATGGATTAGCTTATCCGGTTTAAACGATAATTTTGAAACAGCATTAAAATTATTTGAAAAAATGCTTAGTAGACCATTGGTAGACGAAACTGTTCTTAAAAATTTAATTGAAGATGCTATCAAAGAACGTAACGATCAAAAATTACAAAAAGGTTTAATTTTAAATGTTGCCATGGTAAACTATGCGCGTTATGGTCAAGTAAATCCTTTTTCTAATGTTCTGTCAGATGCTGAAATGAATAAGGTAAGTGTAGCAGACATAAAAAATAAAATTAAATCCTTAACTAGCTTTGAACACAAAATATTGTATTATGGACCTAGTGAGCTTGATGCTGTTTCAGCGATGCTAAATTCAAACCACAACGTTCCGGCCAAATTAAATGCTGTTCCGCAACCCCTAAATTTTAACGAAAAGGTTCTTGATAAAACTGTTTATGTTGTAGACTTCGATATGACTCAGGTTGAAATTATGTTATTATCAAATGGAAAAAAATATGATCCCGCAGATGTTCCTTTAATTGCGCTTTACAATAATTATTTTGGAGGAGGAATGAGCAGTATCTTGTTTCAAGATTTAAGAGAATCAAAAGCTTTAGCCTATTCTACCTATTCAAGATATAACCAACCAAAAAAATTAAATAAAAACTATTATAATGCTTCTTACATAGGCTCACAATCTGATAAATTAGGCGAAGCTTTAAAAGGTTTAAGTGATTTATTAAACGAAATGCCAAATGCCGAAGGTGGATTCAACTCTTCAAAAGAAATGATTTTGCAAGAAATGAGAACGCAAAGAATTACAAAGGCTGATATATTTTTTAATTATTTAGCGGCTATCGATTTAGGAAATAAGACTGACCTTAGAAAAGATATTTTCGAAAAAGTACAACACTACAAATTAGAAGATATACAAAAATTTCAACAAGAAAACGTTAAAGGCAAACCAACAACCGTTTTAGTGCTCGGTAAAAAAGATGGTTTAGATTTAAAAACACTTGAGAAATATGGCACAGTTAAATTTTTAACCCTTAAAGAAATTTTTGGTTATTAATAAAATAATTTAAGATTTATGATTCGAGATTTAAGAAATAAACTTAAGATTCAAATCTAAAATCTAATTTTTAAAATCTAATTTTTAATATGGTATCTTTTGATAATACAGAGAACGCTTTTAAAGCAAAAACGAACGCAGAACTAAATCGCTCCTACTGGTTATTTAAATTAATTAGCAATCCTTTATTAGTGAAGCTAGGCGCTAATTTTGGCCCACTTGCATTAAATATTGGCTTTAAAGGCTTAATAAAAAACACCATCTTTAAACAATTTGTTGGCGGCGAAACTATACACGATTGTTCTTTAACCATATCTCAATTAGGAAAATATAATATTGGCACCATCTTAGATTATAGTGTTGAAGGAAAAGAAAGTGAAGTTGATTTTGATAATTGTTTAAATGAAACTTTGGAAACAATTAAAAAAGCAAAAAACGATCCTCACATACCTTTTTGTGTTTTTAAAGTAACCGGTTTAGCACGATTTGATTTATTACAAAAAGTAAGCGCTAATGAAACTTTGACAGAAAAAGAAAAGGAAGAGTGGCAAAGAGTAAAAAACCGTGTGAGCAAAATATGTAATTCAGCATTTGAAAGTAATCAAGCATTGTTTATCGACGCGGAAGAAAGCTGGATTCAACCAGCAATAGATGGGCTTGCTAACGAAAACATGGCGCTCTATAATAAAACTAAAGCAATCATTTATAATACTTATCAATTTTACCGTCATGATAGATTAAGTTATTTAAACGAATCAATCACTCATGGCAAAAATAACGGTTATCATATTGGCGCAAAATTAGTTCGTGGTGCTTATATGGAAAAAGAAAGAAAACGCGCGCAAGAAATGGGTTACGCTTCACCAATTCAAACCAGTAAAGAAAACAGCGATAAAGATTATAACGACGCGCTAAAACTATGCGTTGAAAACATAGAGATGGTTGGACTTTGTGCTGGAACACATAACGAAAAAAGCAGTCTTTACCTGGTTGAATTAATGAAACAAAAAAACATTGCTCCCGATGATAAACGTATTTATTTCTCTCAATTATATGGCATGAGCGACCATATCAGTTACAATCTTTCCCTTAACAATTACAATGTGGCTAAATATGTGCCTTATGGTCCGGTAAAAGAAGTGTTGCCCTATTTAATAAGAAGAGCGCAAGAAAACACAAGTGTAAAAGGGCAAACCGGTCGAGAACTAAACCTAATAATGAAAGAGAAAAAGAGACGCTCTGAATTAAAAAAATAATAGTTCATTTTACCTATACATTTGCCGCTTTTTTTCAAGTAAAATCGTACTTTTACGTATCAAATGTATTCTTTTCTAAATCAAGATATTTTTAAACTTATAAATGAGTGTGCCAACGAAATAAATGTTGACGCATATGCTATTGGAGGTTATGTACGTGATATTTTTTTAAAACGTAACAGTAAGGATATTGATATTGTTTCAATAGGAAAAGGAATAGACCTTGCCACTGCTCTCCATAAAAAATTAGGAGAAGAATCTAATCTATCAGTATTTAAAAATTTTGGCACAGCCCAAGTTAAATACCGTGATATAGAAATTGAATTTGTTGGAGCCAGAAAAGAAAGTTATACAAGAGGCTCGCGTAAACCCGTTGTTGAAGACGGAACATTGGAAGATGATCAAAACAGAAGAGATTTTACAATAAACGCATTAGCAATTGGAGTTTCAAAAAATAATTATGGCAAATTATTAGATCCTTTTAATGGTTTAGCCGATTTAGAAAACAAACTATTAAGAACACCTTTAGACCCAAACATTACCTATAGCGACGACCCTTTAAGAATGATGCGCGCTATTAGATTTGCAACGCAACTAAATTTTACAATACATCCAGATTCTTTACACGCTATAACAACCAATAAAGAACGAATTAATATCGTTTCAAAAGAGCGTATAAGTGATGAATTAAATAAAATAATACTCTCCCCTATTCCATCAGTAGGTTTTAAATTATTATTTGATACAGGTTTGCTTCATCTTATTTTTCCGGAGATGGTAAAACTTCAAGGAGTTGAAACAATTAATGGTTTATCGCATAAAGATAATTTTTACCACACCTTAGAAGTATTAGATAATACGGCCAAAAAAAGTGATAATTTATGGTTGCGCTGGGCAGCAATTCTACACGATATTGCTAAACCAGCAACAAAGCGTTTTGAAGAAGGACATGGTTTTACTTTTCATGGTCACGAAGATAAAGGTGCGCGCATGGTACCAAAAATTTTTACCAATTTAAAATTGCCACTCAACGAAAAAATGAAGTATGTTCAAAAATTAGTTGAACTTCATTTACGACCAATAGTATTAGCAAAAACAGAAGTAAGCGATAGCGCCGTTAGACGTTTATTATTTGAAGCTGGAGAAGAAATTGATGATTTAATGTTGTTATGCGAAAGCGATATCACTACAAAAAATCCAAATAAGGTAAAACGTTACATGCTTAATTTTGAAATTGTACGTAAAAAATTAATTGAGCTTGAAGAAAAAGATAAAATAAGAAATTGGCAACCACCCATAAGCGGAGAAGAAATAATGAAGCTTTATAACCTTCCTCCAAGTAAAGAAATAGGGATATTGAAGAATTCATTAAAAGATGCTATTTTGGATGGAGAAGTTGAAAATAATTATGAATGCGCGAAAAAATTTCTTGACAAAAAATTTGAAGAGGTTAAAACAAATTAAAGAATGCAGTTTCATTTAAACTATAACCCTAAAAAATTTGACTTCACCATCAATCATAGTCATAAAGTTTTATTGATTGGCTCTTGTTTTTCTGAAAACGTCGGCAACTTTTTAATCCATCATAAGTTTAACGTCCTTTCAAATCCTAACGGAATTTTATTTAATCCATCTAGTATTCATAATTGTTTGAATGATATTGTATCAGAAAATTTAATTGACGAAAGTTTAATTTTAAAACGAGACGACAATTACTTCAGTTATTTACATCACACTTCCATCAATGCCAACTCTAAAACAGAACTAATTACAAAAATTAATTCTGAAAATAAAAAAGCTCAGCAATTTCTAAAAGAGAGTGATTATCTATTTATCACTTTTGGAACTGCATTTTATTATCAGCACTTATCATTAAACAAAACTGTTGCTAATTGTCATAAACAGCCAGCTGCAACTTTCGATAAAAAATGTTTATCGGTATTAGAGATAACAGAAAGTTATTCTCGCTTATTAAAAAATCTCAAACAATTAAATCCTAAACAAAAAGTAATTTTTACCGTTTCGCCTGTTAAACATTTAAAAGATGGAGTAATTGAAAATAACCTCAGTAAATCAATTTTAATTTTAGCCATTCACGAATTAATTAAACAAAACACACATTGCTATTATTTTCCATCTTACGAATTGGTAAATGATGATTTACGAGATTATCGTTTTTATAAAGAAGATCTTGCTCATCCAAACGAATTGGCTATAAATTATGTTTTAGAAAAATTTTCGACTACTTGTTTTGATGAAAAAACCATAACTACCAACTCTATAATAAACAAAATTAACCTGGCACTTAATCATCGTGAAATGAACGCTAGTGAGCCGGAACAGTTGAAACTACAAGCTTTTATAACCAAACAAAAAGAAGAATTAAAAAAAATAAATCCCGAAATTGACTTTTAAACAAAAACAGTTAATTTTAGACTAAATTAAATACTATGTTACCAACTAGCTTACGAACTAATACTTGCGGAGAATTAAGAATATCAGATATAAATAAAATCGTCACATTATGTGGCTGGGTACAAAAAACAAGAAAACTTGGTGGCGCCACATTTATTGATTTAAGAGATAGATATGGTATAACTCAACTTATTTTTTCAGGCGAAGACGGAAATAGTGAAATCCTAAATCAAGAAGGTTTTTCTAGAGAAACTGTTTTAAAAGTTACTGGACTCGTAATAGAGAGAGAGAGTAAAAATAAAAATTTACCTACCGGTGACATTGAGATTAAATTACAAAATGTAGAGATTCTAAATAATTCCATTACTCCTCCGTTTACAATAGAAGATGAAACTGATGGCGGTGATGAATTAAGAATGAAATACCGTTATTTAGATTTACGTCGGAATGTTGTTAGAAAAAATTTAGAATTACGTCACCGTATAGCCATTGAAACTCGCAATTATTTAGACAAACAACAATTTTTAGAAGTAGAAACGCCGGTTTTAATTAAATCTACGCCAGAAGGGGCTCGCGATTTTGTAGTTCCTAGTCGCATGAACCCAAATCAGTTTTATGCTTTACCACAAAGTCCACAAACCTTTAAACAATTATTAATGGTAAGCGGTTTTGATAGATATTATCAAATTGTAAAATGCTTTAGAGATGAAGATTTACGCGCTGATAGACAACCTGAGTTTACACAAATAGATTGCGAAATGAGTTTTGTTGAACAAGAAGATATTTTACAAACTTTTGAAGGCCTAATAAAACATTTATTCAAAACAGTAAAAGGATTAGACATTGCTTCTATACCGCGCATGAGTTATGCTGATGCCATGAAATATTATGGTAACGATAAGCCTGACACTCGTTTTGAAATGAAACTAATAGATTTTAATTCTACAACAAAAGGTAAATCATTTAAAGTTTTTGATGATGCTGAAACAGTTATTGCTATTTGCGCAAAAGGTGCATCAGAATACACACGTAAACAATTAGATGAATTAACGGAATGGGTAAAGCGTCCGCAAATTGGCGCAACAGGCTTAGTGTATGCACGCTTTAATATAGATGGCACTTTAAAATCGAGTGTAGATAAATTTTACAATGAAGAAGAACTAAAAAAATGGGCGGAAATTTGTAATGCAGAAAAAGGCGATCTTATTTTAGTTTTAGCCGGAGCAGAAGATAAAACAAGAAAAGCCGCCAGCGAGTTACGCTTAGAGATGGGTAACCGCTTAGGTTTAAGAGATAAAAATATTTTTTCGTGTTTATGGGTAATCGATTTTCCATTATTAGAATGGAACGAAGGCGACCCAAATCTTTTAGCATCGCTTGCAGGAAGATGGCACGCTAAACATCATCCATTTACATCACCAAAACCAGAAGATATCGAATTATTAAACACCAATCCTGGAGCCGTTAGGGCAAACGCTTATGATATTGTAGTTAATGGTGTTGAAATTGGTGGTGGAAGTATTCGTATTCACAACAAAGATCTTCAAGCAAAAATGTTTGATGTTTTAGGTTTCTCAAAAGATGACGCTCAAAAACAATTTGGTTTTTTAATGAACGCCTTTGAATTTGGTGCGCCTCCGCATGGTGGAATTGCTCTGGGCTTTGACAGGTTATGCTCATTATTTGGAGGAGCGGATAGCATTCGTGATTTTATTGCATTCCCTAAAAACAATTCAGGAAGAGATGTAATGATTGATGCGCCAAGCGAAATTAGTGAAGAACAATTAAAAGAATTAAACATAAATATTATCACAAAAAAATAGTTGATTCTAGCAGGCTTCATAGCATTTTTATGCATTGGATTAATTTTAGGATTAATTGGTGGTGGAGGATCGATACTTGGTGTTCCGGTTTTAGTTTATATATTAGGCTATAGTCCAGAATCAGCAACTACCTACTCTTTATTTATTGTTGGTATGACTTCTTTAATTGGAGCAGTTGCTTATTTAAGAAAGGGCGAAATTAGCGCTGAAGCAATTGCTCAGTTCGCGATATCATCACTCATCACCGTTTTTTGCGTACGAAAATTTTTAATGCCTGCTATTCCATCGATTATACATGTTTTTAATTTTGAAATTTCTAAGCAAGTATTGATAATGGTTGTTTTCAGTATTTTAATTTTCTTTTCTTCTTTTAGTATGATTAGAAAAAGAAAACCTAATACTAGAGACCAAGTTAAATGGGATGAATTTGCGAAGAGTCCGATGGGAACACCTTTTGTTATTTTACTTGGAGCCTTAGTTGGTTTAATTACAGGCTTTGTTGGTGCAGGTGGCGGTTTTATTATTGTTCCTGTATTAATTTTCTTTTTACGTTTAAAATTTAAAAAAGCAATTGGAACATCGCTTTGTATTATTGCTATTAACTCTTTATTTGGCTTTACAGGTAATATTGGTTCTCAAGAAATCGATTGGCTATTTCTTTTAAGCATATCAACAATTTGTGTTATAGGAATATTATTGGGAAGTATTATTTCTAACAAAGTTTCGCCTCAAAAATTAAAACCTGCCTTTGGTTGGTTTACTTTAACAGTTGGCGTATTTGTTTTAATTAAGGAAACTTTACTCGGCTAATTTCTTACTAACTCTTTTTTTCTTTATAAAATCGATAACTAATTTCGGCGGCCTGCCAATAACTGCTTTATTACCATCAATAACAATAGGTCTTTCAATCAATATTGGATGTTTACTTAGAATCTCAATCCATTTTGCATCGGTAATTTTTTTGCCCTTATAGTTTTCGAGAAAGAGAGATTCAGTTTTTCTTACAATATCAATTGGTTTAACTTTTAACATTGCCAAAATTTCTTTTATTTCTTTTTTACTTGGCGGGACATTTAAATAATCACGAATCTCGACGTCACAATTATTTTCTTTAAGAATCGTTAAGGTTTCCCTGCTCTTTGAGCAACGGGTGTTATGAAAAATGATCATAAAAATATATTTAATTCAAAGATTTCATTTCCATAAACATTTCGTTAAAACGTAAACGGGTTTTTTCAATAAAATCTTCATTCATTAATTTTTTTAAATTTTCTACCCCCCTTACCTCTTCCACCGAAAATTTAAATATTTGTTCCATTGGTCCAGCTTCAAATTTAACCTGGTATTTATCATTCATTTGAAAAATACTAATGGTCATGCTTTGATGCGGTATACTATCAATTATCCTCATCCTTTGCTTTTTTAAAATCTAATAAATTTTTCATTACTCCCCAAGGACTAACATTTCTGTCGCCATCCTCATGTATTCTCATTTGTATAGCATGTGCCAGTAAAACATAATGTTCGTTACCCGATTTTTTCAAAAACTCTTCCGCTTTATCATCGCCATTAATAACGTTAGCGCAAGCTGCCCATTCAAAAGCTTTGGCATCCATTAAAAACTTAAAAGCTTTTTCATCATCCCAAATTGCATTTACAAAAGCTGCTAAAACAAAATGTTTGTTGCTCATTAAATATTTAAAGGCTTTTTTGTCATCGCGAATCGCGTCGAATGTTGCTAGTAATTCTCTGTATCCATTATTCATCAACCAATTAAAGCCGGCAGTATCTTTCATGGCGTAGCGTGTAAATTGATCTATAGCATGTGTTGAATAAAATTTCATGAGAATAAATTTAAATAAAAAAACCGCTAAATACCAATTTTCATTTTAAAATGCGCATTAGAAAGTAAATTATTTTTTATTAAGGCAAGGATAAAAAAAAGTTTCGTAGCTTAAGTTACGAAACTTTTTTTTGAAGAAGTATTAAGGAAAAAGAAATAGTTTATTTGCGATGTTTTAGGATGAATGTTGGTATCCTAATAGCGGTTTTTAAGTTATTTTAATATTTCTCTGGCAATTACCAGTTTTTGAATTTCGCTGGTTCCCTCGCCAATAGTGCATAGTTTACTATCACGATAAAATTTTTCGACAGGAAAATCTTTTGTATAACCATACCCGCCAAAAATCTGAACCGCTTCAGTACTCACTCTTACACAAACTTCGCTTGCAAAATATTTGGCAATTGCACTTTCTTTGGTCATTTTTTTATGTTTGTTTTTCATATCGGCCGCCTGAAAAGTTAATAATTCAGCAGCTTCAAATTCAGTAGCCATATCGGCCAGCTTAAAAGCTATTCCTTGAAAATTAGCGATTGGTCTGCCAAATTGCTCACGCTCTTTTGCATATTTAATACTTGCGTTTAATGCACCTTTTGCAATTCCTAAACTTAACGCGGCAATACTAATACGACCACCATCTAATACTTTCATGGCTTGCACAAAACCATCACCAACATTTCCTAATATTTGTGATTTATGTACACGACAATTTTCGAAAATTAATTCGGCAGTTTCGCTTGCACGCATTCCTAATTTGTTTTCTTTTTTACCGCCTTTAAATCCTGGTGTTCCTCTTTCAACAACAAAGGCAGTAATTCCATGACTATCCAATAACTCTCCAGTACGAACTAAAACAACCACAACGTTTCCGGTAATGCCGTGAGTAATCCAATTTTTTGTTCCGTTAATTACCCAATGATCACCATCTTGCACAGCAGTGCATTGCATACGCATAGCATCGCTACCAGTATTAGCTTCAGTTAAACCCCAAGCACCAATCCACTCAGCAGTTGCTAATTTTGGTAAATATTTTTTCTTTTGTTCTTCGTTACCAAATTGCAAAATATGTCCGGTACACAAACTATTATGCGCAGCCATTGATAATGCTATTGAGCCGCAGATACTTCCTAATTCAGTAATTGCTGTAACATATTCTGTATAACTAAATCCAGAACCGCCATACTCAGCCGGAACCAATACTCCCATTAAACCAAGCTCACCAAGTTTTTTAAAAACTTCTATTGGAAATTCTTGAGACTCGTCCCACTCCATCATTTTAGGCAAAATATGTTCTTTACCAAATTTGCGAATCATATCCGCTATCATTACTTGATTTTCGTTCATATGAAAACTCATACCAACTTCGTTCTCTAAAAGTGTACTAGACATGTTATATTATTTGAATGATTAATTAATTTTTGTTTTCCATTGAGAAAATCTAAACCTATTACAAAGTTAAAACCTAAAACGTTAGCTCCTAATTTTTTAACAAGATTTCCGGCAGCACCTGCTGTGCCGCCAGTTGCTAAGAGGTCGTCATGTATAATAACGTTCCAACCTTTTTGTAAAGCATCTTCGTGCATTTCGATTTTTGAAGTTCCATATTCCAAATCATACTCAACGCTAACAGTTTTGTAAGGTAATTTTCCGGCTTTGCGAACTAAAACAAAGGGAATATCTAATTTATTTGCTACCAAAAAACCAAATAAGAAACCTCTGCTTTCTATGCCAACTATTGCATCAGGTTTCTCATCAAAACGCGCAATAAATTCATCTACAATTTTAGAACACAATTTTTGATCGTAGAAAATTGGAGTGATATCTTTAAAAATTATTCCAGGTTTTGGAAAATCAGGAACATCTCTTATTACTTTTTTTATTTCTTCTTGAAGTTTCATTATAGAATTACAAACATAGTATAAAATGGCACTAATTGCACTAATTAGACTAAATTATTTATTAAAAAATTTATGTGACAGAAAATGAATCAAAATTAAATTATAAAAAAAGTCTCGTTATAGAAAAAACTAAAACGAGACTTAAAATAAAAGCTAAACAGTAAGCGATTAATAATAAACCGGTCTACGTACCTCGCTGATGTGTTTACTGAAGCGAATAACCTGGCGAGTATAACCATATTCATTATCATACCAAACATATAATACAATACTTTTTTTATCTGGAGAAACAATTGTTGCTTGGCTGTCAAATACACTTGGGCAAGAACTTCCAATAATATCTGTACTTACCAATTCGTTACTAAATGCGTATTGAATTTGTTCAACCAATGCACCTTGTAAAGCATAACGTTTAATAATTTCGTTTACTTCATCTTTAGTTACTTCCTTATTTACATTTAAGTTTAATATACCTAAACTCACATTTGGAGTTGGTACACGTACCGAGTTGGCTGTAAATTTCCCACTTAAATGAGGCAATACTTTTTTCAAAGCACTTTCTGCACCGGTTTCAGTAATAACCATGTTTAAAGCCGCAGAGCGGCCACGACGGTATTTAGGATGATAATTATCAAGTAAATTTTGATCGTTTGTATAAGAGTGAACAGTTTCGATATGCCCTTTTTGAATACCCAATTCTTTATCAATTACTTGTAAAATTGGCATAATGGCATTTGTTGTACAACTAGCAGCTGAAAAAACAGTTTCTTTTCGAACATCAACTGTTTCGTGATTAACGCCGTGTACTACGTTTGGCACATCGCCCTTTGCGGGCGCTGTTAATAACACTTTTGCAACGCCTTTTGATTTTAAATGGCGGCTTAACGCTTCTCTATCACGAAAAACTCCGGTATTATCAATTACTAAAGCATCGTGAATGCCGTATGCTGTATAATCAATAGTATCAGGCTTATCGCCATTAATCATATGCACGGTATGCCCGTTAATAATTAGTGCTTTATTTTCTAAATCTTCAATTACTGTTCCGGGAAAAGGGCCATGTACAGAATCTGTGCGTAACAAATCGGCGCGTTTTACAATTTCCTCATCGCTGTTGCCACGTGTAACAATTGCTTTTAATCTTAATTGTTCGCCTTTGCCTGCCTGCGCAATTAACTCGCGAGCCGCTAAACGCCCAATACGACCAAAACCATATAATATTACATCCTTAGGTGTTACTGGATTAGAAACACCAAGCATGTTTTTTAATTTATCATTAATAAAATCTTTTTGCGATTTATATTGCGCTTTTTCTTGATCCCACTCAAATGCCAACTTTCCAATATCTATTCTACCGGCTCCAACATTAGACTCAAGAATTTCTTTAGCTATAGCAACTGTTTCATAAACAGTAATTGGTTTTTTTACAATGTTTTTTGCATATAAGTGAAGGTTCATTATTTCGCTTGCACTTCTGTCTACTAATTGGTTTCTAAATAAAATAAGTTCTATAGAGCGTTCAAACCATAATTTTCCAACTGTACTTATTAAATCTATTGCAGCTTTTTCTTGTTCTATCCAATCATTTAGTTGAGTTTGATAATCGGTGTTTGTTTTTTCTAAAGATTCCATTGGCTTAAATTTAATTTGTGCAAAAGTATAAAATCCTTGCTGCACAGCCAATTTTGTTAATAAAGTAAGCTGTTATTGTTTATAAAAACTACCTGAACTAAACCGCCACGAATTACACTAATTTCACGAAGAAAAATAAATTATAAGGTCTATTTCAAAATCGTTTCGTGTTAATTCTTGTGTTAATCCTTAGTTTTTATGGATTAAAACAATTTTCACCAAAAAAATTAGAGCATTTGCGTTACAAAAATTTGTGCTAATTAGTGAAATCAGTGGCAAAAACATTCCCAAATAAAATTAACAAACTATAACCCCAATAATATAAGTAAATAATTAAATTTGTTCTACTTATGAAAGATGTAATTTGGACTTTAATTATTGTTTGGTTAATTTATAAATTGGTGGATATTTTTAAAAGTAGTCCAAAAAAATCATTTGTAAATAATAACAATCAAAGCAATACTACAGAAAGTAAAGTTAACTTTTCTACAAAAAAAGATTCAAAGGATATAGTTCAAAAAAGCGCCGATAAAGAAGGCGATTATGTTGATTTCGAAGAAATAAAGTAATTTCAGATCTAAGATTTTTTGATTTAAGATTTAAATCTAAATTCTAACTTCTTAGGCAGTTGCTTTCTTTAAACTTTTTACTCTTTCAATCATAGTAACAAATTCATCAAAAAGATATTTTGAATCAAGTGGTCCGGGACAAGCCTCTGGATGATGTTGTACAGAAAAGGCATTTTTATTAATTACTCGTATACCTTCTATCGTCTGATCATTTAAATTTACATGTGTAATTTCTATGTTAGAATTTTTAGCAATATCTTCAGGACTAACACTAAAACCATGATTTTGAGAAGTAATTTCGCTTTTACCGCTAATTAAATTTTTAACCGGGCTGTTTATTCCACGGTGGCCTGCATGCATTTTATAAGTTGAAATTCCTTGAGATTGGGCCAATAATTGATGACCTAAACAAATCCCGAAAACAGGAATATTAGAATCAACAAGTTCTTTAACAACAGCGCTTTCTTTTGGCATTGCACTAGGGTCTCCTGGGCCATTAGACAACATTATGCCACTTGGATTAAATGCTAAAACTTCTGCAGCACTTGCATTAAAAGGAAAAACTTTTAAGTAACAATCTCTTTCTGTCAACGATCTTAAAATATTTTTTTTAACGCCATAATCCATCACAGCAACTTTGTATTTTGCGGTTTCGTTACCAAAAAAATAAGTCTGTTTAGTAGAAACTTTAGAGGCTAATTCTAAACCTTCCATATTTGGCACCTTAGCTAATTGTTTTTTTAAAACATCTACGTCTAATATTTCTGAAGAGATAATGCAATTCATTGCGCCATTTTCTCTAACATACTTAACAATAGCACGCGTATCAACTTCACAAATAGAAACAATGTTTGATTCTTCAAAATACTGTTGTAAACTTTTTTGAGCACGAGGACGAGAAAAACCAGAATTAAATTTTTTGCAAACCATGCCTGCAATTTTTATTCCATCACTTTCAACTTCATTTTCTTCAACACCATAGTTCCCAATATGTGTAGCTGCCATTACAACAATTTGTCCGAAATAAGAAGGGTCGGTGAAAATTTCTTGATAACCTGTCATGCCTGTATTAAAGCAGATTTCGCCGGTGGTTGTCCCTATTTTTCCCGAAGCTTTACCTTCAAACACTTTTCCGTCTTGTAATACTAATAGTGCTTTTGGGCTTGAAGAATATTTTAAATGCATGTTTTTTTTAGACTAATTTTCTAAAGTGTAAAGTTGCATTATTTTTAATTTGAAAATTTTGAATGTTAATTTGTTTTTAAAACTTGGGAACTATTTTTTTGTTTACTCGCTAAAAGATGAGATTCAAGCAAAAAAAATAGCTTTTTAGATAAATATCTATTTTAAATTTAAAATTAACCCAACCCTTTAGCGAAACAATACGTGTTTAATAGCAATCTAATCGCTGCTGATTTAATTAACTTTATACCCTTTGTAAAAAGTTAGGATTTATATCTAAATAATTAGATTATTTAAAACTTAAACTATATATTAGCTAATTAAAATTCATCCACATTATGAAAAGAATTATACATTCTTGCTTTTTATTTATCGCACTTTTTTTAACAGGAAATACCTTTGCTCAAGTTTTTTGGACTGAGACTTTTGGCGGCGCAGCTTGTAATCAAGGAAATCTTGCTACGGCGGGGGTTCCAACTGCATCTAACGGTGCGTGGGCAGTTACAGCATTAGCTACCGGACCTGGAAATGGTGCTCAAGCAAACGCTTGGTTCATAAGTGCGACTGAGAACGGTAATCCTGTTGGGTCTTGTGGTACAGGTTGTGGCACTAATCACACATTACACATGGGTTCAAATATATTTGCACCATTTTTAGATCCTGGAGCCGCTTATTTGATAGGTGCAGGTTCGCAGACAAATAAAAGAGCTGAATCACCTGTTGTTAATTGTACTGGACAGTCAAATATTACAATGGCTTTTAAATATTTAGCAAACGGAAATCCTGGTAGTGATTTTTGCGAAGCGCTTTATTTTGATGGAGCGGTATGGAATGTTTTGGGTACACTTGCGCCAGTTGTTGGCGCTTGTACTCCTCAAGGCTCTTGGACTCCTCAAAGTTATGTTCTCCCTGCATCGGCAAACAATAACGCTGCTGTGAGAGTTGGTTTTAGATGGCAAAACGGCACGGTAACGGGTGGTCCTGGCACTGGAGATCCTTCTGTAGCGGTTGATGATATTACTCTTAGTCAGGCTGTTGCATTTACCTTTACTACACCATTAACTGCTTGTTCTGGACAAACTGCTAACGCTACTGTTACAGGAACTGTTGCTGGGGCGACAACATATACATGGGGAGCCTTTCCTGCTGGGCCAACCTTTGCTCCGGCAACTGGAACCCAAGTTACAATTACTTACCCAACCGCTGGAACCTTTTCTATTGTTGGTGTTGCTTTAAATGGCTTAGTGCCAATCGCTTCAGCTACTCAAGTAGTTGTAGTTTCAGCAGGTCCTACTTTAGCTATTGCCGCTCCATCACAAACAATTTGTACGGGTGCATCTGCTACACTTACCGCTAATGCAAGTGCAGGCTCTACTTTTCAATGGTTTAACGGTGCAACTGCTTTAGGCACTGCATCAACAGAAATTGTTACGCCTGCTGCCACAACCGTTTATTCAGTAATAGCGAGCATTGGTACTTGTACTGCAGCTGCAAATACTACTGTAGTTGTAGGTAATTTTTTAGCTATTGCCGCTGGAGCCTCAAGCCCTTCGGTTTGTCCTGGTAGTGCTGTTACTTTAACAGCAAATGGTGCTACAAGTTATACTTGGGTTGCTCCACCTTCCACAACAATTTCAACAACATCATCTGCGGTAGATAATCCAACTATAGCAACCACTTATACAGTTTTTGCTAGCTCTGGAACTTGTAATGGTATGCTTACTGTTCAGGTAGGTATGACTACAGGCTTAACCCTTACTGTTGTTGCCAGTTCGGCCACTGTTTGTCCTGGTCAAACTACAACATTATCAGTAACTGGAGGTGTAAATTATACTTGGTCACCAGGAACATCTTTGAGTACTACGAGTGGCTCTGTAACAAATGCCTCTCCGAATGTTGCAACTACATATACTGTTTTGGGAGACAATGGAGCGGGTTGTAATGGAAGCGCTCAAATTACTATTAATATGGGCTCTAGTCCGCCAATGTCTATATCGTCAACTGCATCTGCAGTTTGTACGGGATTTAACTCAACATTAACCGCAACCGGAGCTACATCTTACACTTGGTCGGGCACTACTTTAACCACCTCTGTTGTTCAACCTTCAATATCTGTTGGCCCTGGTACTTATACTGTTTTTGGCGGAACAGGAGCGGGATGTAATAGTTTTTCGGTAGTTACGGTAAATTTAGCGCCACCTTTAAACGTGCAAGTAACACAATCTAGTTTTACTACTTGTATGGCAAGTAATTACCCTCAGTTTTCTAAACCTGTAATTTTAAACGCAACAGGTGCTTCAATTTATAGCTGGTCGCAATGTAATCCAGCTTACATGACAATTTGTATTGGGCCTACAGTTACAGTTAGACCGCCAACTTCTACTTGTTATACCGTTACAGGTTCCACTTCAGTTTGCTCTGGCTCTGCGGTTGTTTGCGTTACTGTAATCCCACAATTTACAATGGCAGTAACCCCACAACAACCTATAATGTGTATTGGAGATTCCATAAAACTTGCAACTACCGGTATCAGTAGCTTAGCGGTTTTGCCAATTCCTTCTGCTACAAACACCAACGGTTATGTTTGGCATGACCCTTTAAGTGTAGCGCCGAGTTTAGACAATCCTTTAGCGGGAACGGTTATAGCTACTCCTTCAATTACTTGTACATATACTTTTGAAATATTTGATGCAAGAGCTTGTGTCTCTTTACCAAGATTAATTACAGTTACAGTATTACCCCAACCTCTAACATCAATAGCTATTCCAACTATTAACAATGTTGCTACTAATACTGTTTGTTTTGTTGGTAATACACCTGGTGCGCCAGATAATACTTTAACCTTAACAGGTAGTAATAATAATGCGGGTTTACCTTTCGGGGTCGTTCCAACATACACCTGGGCTTCTCAATACACGCAGGCACCTTGTAATTCCCAGTCAATTTTAACTCCAATTAATAATAATTCAGTTATTGTTAATGCCCCATGTAGATTACCTGGAGTAACCACTTACACTTTGATTTCAGGTTACAATGGTATACCTGGTTGTAGGCGCCAAGATACAGTCAGTGTGAGGGCCATTGATTGCCGGCCGGTTCGGAACATACAATTTACAACCGCAACAACCAACGATACAATTTGTGCTCGAACTTGCGTTACATTTTTAAACTTAACAGATACAATGGCAGGTGGTCCGCAAACCTATACTTGGACATTTCCCGGGGGAGCACCTGCAACATCTAGCTTAACTAATCCTACAATTTGTTATAATTTACCTGGTATATTCAATGTAATTCTAACAGTTGCAAATCCTTATGATATTCCGGTAGGCAGTATTTTAACTACTTATAGAAATAAGTATATTAAAGTTGTAGACATTCCAAACGTAACAATTGTTCCTCCAGGGCAATACAAAAGTGACACTATTGTTAGATTTGGTAAATGTGTTACCTTAACTGCTTCTGGAGCAGCTTCATATATTTGGTCACCAAATTATAAACTTAGTAATTCTCTAACGGCTCACAATGTTACGGTTTGTCCCCTTACAACCACGCAATATATTTTAACCGGGTACAATAGTAAAAACTGCTTTTCTAGCGATACAATTAATGTAATTGTTGTTGAGGATTGCGGCGAAATGTTTGTCCCTAATGCATTTTCACCTAACGGAGATGGTGCAAATGATATTTTATATGTTAGAGGAGAATGCCTCGAAAGTTTAACGTTTATGGTATTTAACCGATGGGGTCAAAAAGTTTTTGAAACAACTGATAAAAATATTGGTTGGGATGGAACATTTAATGGAGACATGATGAATACTGGCGTATTTGTTTTTCGACTCGAAGGAAAAGATTATGAGGGCAAGGGTTATAGCATGAAGGGTAACGTAACATTAATTAGATAAGCATATGAAAACTAAATATATAATAAATTCTTTGTTAGCTTTTTTAATGGTAAACCAATTATCTAAAGCTCAAGATATTCATTTCTCTCAATATACTGAAACTCCAAGTAGTATTAATCCTGCATTAGCAGGAGTGCACTATAACACAAGAGTTATTTCAAATTTCAGAACTCAATGGGGTAGTGTTGCAACTAGTTATCAAACTATTGGTTTATCCTTTGAACAAACTATTAAGGCTAAAAAAATTAAAGGAAGTTATTTTGCAATTGCTTTAAATGTTTTTAGAGATGCTGCAGGTGATGCCAAATTAAATACCTTAAATCCAAATCTTGGAATTTCATATATTCAGAAAATAAATAAACAAATGAAAGTTTCTGGAGGTTTGCAAGGAGGATTGTTTTATAGAACTATAGATGTAAATAATTTACGTTGGGACAAACAATTTAATGGTTACGAATATGACGCAAGTTTATTAAGTGGCGAGCCAGCAACGCCAAGAAGTTCAATCACTTCATATGATGTTGGTGGAGGCTTTAATTTCAATTATGCTCAAAGCGAAAAGTTTTTTAGTTCAAAAGATGGTAATAAATTTGACGGTGGTTTTTCTGCCTACCATTTTACTATTCCGGCTAATTCATTTATTATTACATCAGAAAAGTTATATACTCGTTATTGCGTTTATGCAAATGGAGATTTTAATATCCCAAACTCAAAAAATGCAATTATGCCAAGCTTTTTATATATGCGTCAAGGTCCAAGCAGTCAGTTTATTGTAGGTGCATTATTTAAATTTATTTTGGTTGATCAATCTACTTACACAGGATTCAAAAAACCTGCCGCAATATCTGTAGGGTCTCAGTACAGATATAGAGATGCCATTGTGCCAACGGTTTTGGTACAATATGACGTGTATGCATTCGGTGCGTCTTATGATATTAACGTTTCTCCATTAACACCAGCTTCAAAAAGAAATGGAGGTTTGGAAATTATGTTAAGGTATAATGTATCTCCGGGTTATGGTCGTAATTTAGGTCGTGGTGATACTAAAGCATCTTATTAAAAATAGTTTAAAAGCGTTAGTTTTCTAGCGCTTTTTTTTTTTTGAAACAAATAGTGCAAATTTTAGTTTCACAAAAATGAAAAAATAAAATTTATGTCTAGTGACACATTTGCTTTTAAAAAATTCTCGATAAAACAAGACAAGTGTGCTATGAAAGTTGGCACAGACGCAGTTCTTCTAGGTGCTTGGGTATCTCCTAATGGAAGTAAAACAATTTTAGATATTGGAACAGGCACTGGCGTAATTGCATTAATGCTTGCACAAAAATCTGAAGCGTTAGTTACAGCTATTGATATTGATAAAGAAAGTACAGACCAAGCAAAGTTGAACGTGAATGAAAGTATTTATAGCGCCAAGATTGATGTTAAAAATATTTCCATACAAGAATTAGCAAAAACTAGTCTTCAAAAATTTGATTTAATCGTAACAAACCCTCCTTACTTTATTGATTCTTACAAAAGCACAGAGGCTACAAGAACGGTTGCCCGACACTCAGATTCACTTCCATTTGAAGAATTAATAGACGCAGTAACTAAATTATTAGATATTAAAGGTAAGTTTTGCCTAATTCTACCTAAAACGGAAGCTGGTATTTTTAGAAAAATGGCGGAATTAAAAGGGCTTTATTTATCAAAATTATTACGCATAAGAACTAAGCCAGAAAAAGAAAGTGAGAAACGGCATTTAATGCAGTTTGAATTTAAAGAAACTGAATTCTCAGAAGCTACGCTGGTTATTGAGGAAAATGAATCAAGAAACTATACACAAGATTATAAAGATTTCACAAAAGACTATTATATAAATTTTTGATTGTGTTTTTATCATAGGTAAAACTTAATTCAATAAAACTCATAAAAAAAGGTCAAAAAAAAATCCCCACTAAATAAATAGTGAGGATTTTTTTAAAATTGGCATCGACATACTCTCCCAGGCTTTAGGCCAAGTACCATCTGCGCAGGTGGGCTTAACTTCTCTGTTCGGAATGGGAAGAGGTGATCCCCACCGCAATAGACGCCATAAAGGGATAAATCAGTTAATAGC
>JAUXZS010000018.1 GCA_030692515.1 Bacteroidota bacterium | reverse complement strand
ATTTTCTTCTTTAGAGCAAAAGAAGGTTTTGAATACTGGTTTTTCTTGACAAACTTTGGAAGTCCGCTGTCTACAGTTTTTGTCTTTGTTTTTTTCATTTTTAGGTTGATTTTGTGTCAACCTATTTCAGTACAAGACATCATGGCGCATTACTTATAACGTTTCGCAAGCTTGCGCAGTGCGGTTTATGAAACTTCCTCCGTCTATACCTACAAATGTTTATTAAATGTACTAATGTTTATTAGCAAAGCCAAATGAAAAAAAGTTCCGGCGTCGACCGGACATTAAATTGGATTTGCGATGCGCCGAAAACCCGCATTGCGCAATTGCTTGCTGTTATGCAGCGTTGTGAACGTATTGCTTAATTAAGTTTAAGTCCTTTTGTTTGTGTGCTTTTTCGTCTTCAATGTCGAAGTCGTCCTGAAGTCCGAGCCAAAATTTGGCAGAATTACCAAAAAATTTAGACAGTCTCAATGCAGTGTCTGCAGTAATTCGTCTGTTGCCCTTAATAATCTCAGAAATACGTGTCTGCGGAATTGAGATTTCTTTTGAAAGTCTATAAGCGCTTAATTCGAGAGGAATCAAAAACTCTTCTAATAAGACTTCACCTGGATGAATGTTTTTTAATTTTTTCATTGTCATTTGTTTTTAATGATAATCTATCAATTCAACATTAACAGCGTTTCCATTTTCCCATTTGAAAATTATGCGCCATTGATTATTTACTCGAATAGAATAAAAGTCTTTGAGATTGCCTTTGAGTTTTTCAAGTCTATTCGAGGGTGGAATCATAAGATCTTTTATGTCAAAAGAGTTATTAAGCATTCTTAATTTTCTACGGGCAATTTCTTGTATATCTGTCGAAAAACCTTTAACCCATTCACCGTCCCAAATTTTTTGAGTGGTCTTGTCGCCAAATGAAACAATCATACTGTCTTTTTACGTTACTAACGTCAAAGGTAAGTAATTATTTGAATATCTGCAAATTTATTTTTTTGACCGAATTTGAGGTAAATGTCTGTCTGAACAATGCGGCATAACGTTTTGCGGCCTTGCGCCGTTTTTTGCTAAGTCCAAGTTATGCATTTGAGCGTTAACACGCAAAAAATGGTCGCAAGACCGCTGTTAGTGGTTGGCGGTTGCACACAGTTTAATTAACGCTTTTATTTTTTCTCTTATGTCGTTTGTCGAAGTAGTCAGTTACAAGTCGAACACCAACACCGTACCAAAAAGGTAATTTGTTTTGTCCTGAGATACCTTGTCCGACTGTAAGGTCGAGTTGAACGAAATTATTTACAAAGTGTCTGAAACCCGCCTGATAAGAAATTCCAGAACCAGGAACGTAAGGATCACCTGAGAATATTTCGCCGAGAACGTGAAGTCCGCCGACAGTTCGTATTTGTGTACCAACGCCCCAAGTCATTACGGTGTGGTCAACGTTTGTGTATTGTATATGACTAACACCAATGTTACCATGAATTAAAACGTTTTCGTCTTTGCCGAAGCATTGGGTCACGGCAACATAACCAAAAGCGCCATAACCGGGAGCTTTAAATGCACCTTGTCCGCCGGGTAAAAAAGAACCTGCAACAACCGCAACGCCCGGCGCTTTGTTTGGTTTGTATTCGTGGATTAAAAACTTGGCTTGTAATAAAGGAATAGCGTAAGTATAACCTTGATGTTCGGTCTGCGGTGCTTCAAGTCCGTGTACCAAACCTGCCGCTAACTCCCAACGTTTTGTCGGGCCATAAGCGATCATGTTCCAATTTTGCCAAGCGTGTTTGTCAAAGCGTAACCAACTTTCTAATTGTCCAAGTCGCCAACCAACAACGCGAGCGTCGTCCGTGATGAAAGGTCGAACTGCAAGGCAATTAATTGTCGTTAAAAGTAAAGAAATATGAAGTAAAAAAGTCCGCATTTTAGTCTGCGAAAATAGAAGTTTTTTACAACCTAAACAAAGTTAACATATTATGTTATTTACTATTCCGCTTTTCTAATTCAGCTCTCAATGAGTCCAGTGAAGTCTTGTAGTTGCTCATATGAGACTGCAATGTCTTTTTTGCATTGGGGTCTTTAATGTCCTTGAGAATGTCTTTGAGGGTTTCAGTCCTGTCACGGAACTGGTCAATTTTTTCTTCCAGTTCTCTTGTCGTTAATTTATGAAGGCTCATTGTCTATGGATAATGTCTTTTTTAGTTCGATGTCCAACCGCTTACCACTAACGGTTTGCGGCTTGGCGTAGTGGGGGCTTTTCAGCACTACACTTGATACGAAGCCGAAAGCTCAAATTTAGCACAAATTTTCATACGAAGAACGTCCGCCCCCATTACGCCAAACCGCTGTTAGTGGCTGTGTTTCTGTCCGTCATTGAACTGTCAGGGATTG
>JAUXZS010000014.1 GCA_030692515.1 Bacteroidota bacterium | reverse complement strand
GATTATCACCAGTTATGTTTAAACAAAAAAACCTTGCTTTGCAAGCTTCTGCACAGAAGCTTGCAAAGCAAGGTTCAACTATTACTAATAAATTAAATAAAAAGTCTACTTTTATATAGTCCAATTTTGGGGAGCTTACAGGTTTTATAAAAAAACAATTAGACAGAAGAATAATCTTGATTTGGAATTTTATCTGTTTGGGACTTTTAATAAATATTGTTGCAAATGCTGTTCTATCAGCACCATTTCCATTTCAAAAATTTGCGTTTGACCAACCTAATATTGCGGTATTATATTTTCCTTTTAACTGGTTGCCATCTTGTGTAGTTCCTTTAGTTTTACTTTCACACTTGGCGACAATTAGACAATTACTAAAAAACGGACAAAATAAAAACAACAGCTAACAGCACCTACTTGCAATTTTTTGCCGTTAGCGCTCTAATGTGTAACTTGACAAAGCCAAAAACACCCATTAGTCGCAAACCGTTATAGGGCATTTAAAAAGACAATGATAAGATTAACGTACATATCGACAATAATTATATTTATGACGAGTTGTAATAACTCGAATAGAGAACGAACTATCGAATTATTGAATCAAGTTGACTCTATTAATATTCCTCAAGACCCAGACACATTATTACAATCAGATAAAGAAAAAGATACATTAAAGCCAGATTTTCAAATCACAACTGATAAAACTAAAAACAAGAATCAAAGAAAAAATAAAAAGATAAGAGAGTCTCCAGCAAGAATGATAGATTTTCCAAGTGACAACAATTTTAATGGTAAACCTATGACTCAACAAGAAAATATTCCAAAGGCGATACTTCAAGAATATCCAGACACACTTTCTAAATTGGCAATAGCATGTTATAAAACTTACGATCATTTTTTTCCAAAGTCAATCGCGGATAACTTTGAAGAAGGCATATCAACTGTACATATACATTATCCTGAAAAACTAATCTTCCGATTTGAATTATTTGAAACCGAATATTCATGGACACCATATATTGTTAAGGAAGTAATAGTAAGACGAAACCCAAATGGAGAAGTATATACAGAATAAAACGCCCTATAACAGCACCTACCAGTAATGCGGGCAGACAACAAAGCATTTGCAAACACGGTAGACAAGTTTTTAATTTTTGATTTGCAAATGTCCAATAAACATTTAGCTTTGTAAGTAATATTTCTGTAGAAAAAGTTTCAAACCCAAAACTGAAATTTAGCTCCAAAACGTTAACGTCAAGCGCCATTGACGACCATAACTTTTAAGTAAACTAATTAAGCTTAATTTAATACTGATGAAATTAACAAAACAAAAATTCCCCTACTTGAAAGTTGTATTTGCAAGTGGAGTTTTGGTTTCAATATTTATACTTTTCTATTCCAATGCAAAAAATAATACTAATTCAACTGCATTGGTAGAGCATACACAACAAGTAATAAAGAATAGTGATGATTTATTGGTGAGTTTGGTGAATCATCAAACTGGCGTTCGGGGCTACTTACTAACTAATGATACATCCTTATTAGAACCATATTACGCTTCTCTTCCAAACATAAAATTACATTTTAATGAGCTAAGCAGACTTACCGAAGACGACATATATCAACAGCAACGGGTAGATACTTTGAAGAACATATTCGATCAACGATTTAACTTTTCAGTAGAATTAATAATACAAAATCACGCGAACAATTTAAACAATATTCAAAAAGCAACCTTCGCCCAAAATGGGGAAATTATTACTACTAAAATAAAAACGTTATTAAAGGAAATTAATAACACAGAATATAAATTACTTGAAGAAAGAAAAGTGATAAACGATAGGGATAAGCAAAATATAAATTTGCTTTTTATTATTCTATTGGCAGGTAGCTTTGGCCTTTTAATATACTCCATTTTAAGCTTCCAAAAAAATGCAAGATTAAACATCGCCTCTCAAATGGAAAAAGATGCTTTGGAACGCAAGGCCCTTAATCTTGAAACCGAAAAAACAATTGCTGTAGAATTTGCACGACAATCACAAATAACTACTGTTTTAAAACAGCAGTTTTTAGCAAATATGAGTCACGAAATCCGAACACCAATGACTGCGATTATTGGGTTTTCGAAAGTAGTTCTGAAAACAGACTTAACCGACAAACAAAAAGAATACATTAATGCAATTAAAACAAGCAGCGATGCCTTATTAATTCTCGTTAATGATATACTTGATCTGGCAAAAGTTGATGCGGGTAAAATGACTTTTGAAGAAAATGAATTCGAAATGGAAGTGGATATTAGAGCAATGTTACATTTATTTGATTTGAAATTTCAAGAAAAGAATTTAAAATTGGTAATAGATTACGATACAAAAATTCCAAAAGTTTTAATTGGCGATTCTGTTCGTTTAAATCAAATAATATTGAATTTAATCAGTAATGCTATTAAGTTCACTTCTACAGGCAAGATTACAGTGGGCATCAGGCTAACTGATTCAAGCGAAGAAAAGGTGACTATCGAATTTGTTGTTTCTGACACAGGAATTGGATTTGATGAAAATATGATTCCGACTCTTTTTGAAAGCTTTCAACAAGCAAACAGTAGCACTGCAAGGCAATACGGCGGAACAGGTCTTGGTCTTGCAATTGTTAAACAGTTGGTGGAAGGACAGAGCGGAACGATTAGTGTAAAAAGTAAAATAAATGAAGGCTCAACTTTTTGTTTTGCTTTAAGTTTTAAAAAAACGAACTCAAAAATTGAAAGCGAATCACCAATTCCTGAAATAAATGTTGAAGTTGAAAAAATAAAAATATTAGCGGTAGAAGATACTCCTCTAAATCAATTATTGTTACGAATTATATTGGATGAATTTGGATTTGAATACGATTTTGCAGAAAACGGAAAAGTGGCTATTGAAAAATTACAAACTAGTTCTTATGATATTATTTTAATGGATATACAAATGCCAGTAATGAGCGGGATTGAGGCTACCGAATACATCCGCAACAAAATGAAGTCTACAATTCCCATTATCGCTTTAACTGCCGATGTTACAATGGCAGATTTAGAGAAATGTAAAGCAGTTGGAATGAATGGACACATTTCTAAACCTATAGACGAAAAACAACTGCATAAAAAAATAGTTGAGCTAGCAATAAAAAGATAATGTTCAACAGCTATACGGTAGATGAAATTTATTTTCTAACATAGACAGTTTTGCTTTGTGGGACAGAATCGCCAGCCGCTAACAAGGGTTTAGCCTTAGTAGGCAGGCAGTGCGAATAGAAACAGTTGTGCAACTATTAAACATAGTGTGGGTACACAGTTGAGCGTTCCACAAGCTCGCCAACGCAAAGCCCCAACTTGTTATAGGTAAGTTGGCAAACGAAATTCCGCTAGACAAAAGATAATATGAAACATTTTTAGCTTTTTCATTTTTCAAATACTGTCAGCAGGACTACTTAAGAATTGGAAAAAAGCAAAAGAAATTCACGGACTTTAATAATTAGACACAATTCTCAAAGCATTGCAATTTTTGTTTAAATTTGTTTTAAAACCAGCGAAATGAACAAATCGAAAATACTCATTAAACTAATTGGTGCATTGATATTTTTCATAGGCATTTCATTTACTGCCTGTAAAAAGCAAGAAATCCATGGTCCGAAAGGCGAAGCCGGCGACCCGGGAATAGGCGGCAACGCTAATATTACATCTACTAATATTTTTATTGTGAATACAGAGTTATGGGTTGTAGACACGGCAACTGCGAGTCAAAATGCCACACTTAACTTTCCTGAACTCACACAAAAAGTAGTTGATAAAGGAACTGTAAAAGTATATAAGCAAAATGGAACCGTGTGGAATGAGTTGCCTTATGATCAGGGCGATCTCTTTACACAATGCGGCTTTGATGTTGGCCATCTTTATTTAAACTTTATTAATATCGAAGGTAGTCCAGCGCCGCCAGCACCAGCGACGGCAAATTTTCGAATGGTCATTATATCTGAACTGTAATAGTTAAAAACATGTCATGATAAATTTGAATATAAAAACCTTTAACCTTTTAATTCTCTTTTTGTTTCTTGTATTTAGTTCCTGCAAGAAAAATGTGGCAGGTCCACAAGGAGATAAGGGCACGCCCGGCGGAAAAGGAAACTTAAAACAATTTGAACGGACATTCACCGTATATCCAAATTCATGGACATTTAACGGGGGTTGGTATGCAAACAAAATTTATTTTCCGGAGATCACAAGTGATGTGATGTTAAAAGGGGAAATTAAGGTGTACATGAAAATTGGAACACAGTGGTGGAGTTTACCTTATGCAGTTGGTAGTGTTTTTATGGAGCAAAGTACTCAACCCGGGTTGCTTCATTTAAAATATTCGAAAATTCACAATGGCCCGCCGCCCGAACCTCTTACAACAGTTTTTCGTATTGTTGTTTTTTCGCCCGTTTAATTAAGCCCTGCTGATATAGAAAACAAAGTTGTCGCTTCGGTTTACTCAGAACCTATTTTACAAAAGATTAAAAAACATTTAGACTTTTAATAAATTTTGGAGGTATAGACAGAGTAAGTTTAATAAAACGCAAGTTTGCTAATAGAAAAGAACATAAGCAAATCTTTTTGGTGGAAAAATTTAAATCAAGGTAAAGATAATAGGCCCGATGAAGAAGTAATGAAGTTTCTTAATAAACTAAAAAAACAGTAATACAATTAAAACACTATGAAGGATTCAAGAATATGGCTAATGTTATCAAAACATCTCTCTGGCGATTCGACTTCGCAAGAGTCGGAAGTTTTTTTGAAATGGTTAAACGAAAACCAAAGTAACAAAGACCTATTTGATAAAACGAAAAAATTATGGGAAGGCTTAGAGGTAATTGATTCTCATCTGCGCCCAGTTACTTTACTCGAAAGGTTTTCCAAAAAAAGAATAAAGGATTTTATTATAAAAAAGGCCATTGGTAATTTTATTGGTTTTTTGGTCGGCATGTGGGTTACTCTTATGTTTTCGCATCATGTCTTAGAAAGAAAAAGTCTTAAAAATCTTTTTGGATTAGCCGGAAGAAAAAAAGTAGTAGTTAACGATGCGCCCGAATGGCTGCAAGGTTTGTTATCAATTATTGTAGGTTTTATTGCGCTCGAATTGGTCAACCATTTTTTTCAAACCAAAAAGCATTTAATAGTCAGAGACTATATTTTAATGATTTACAGAACCAAGATTAAAAGGCAGCCTGAAGTTGGAAATATTTAATGATAATACTTTACTTCCGGTTTCCCTCTGTTTTTTTGAAGGATTAATAAATGTTACTAAAAAATAAGGCAACAGTTTTGTGAAGGCTCGGCAAAAGGACACCTTAAGAATAAACCTATAATAATTAAAACGCGAAAACCGCAAAAATATTTTAATGCTTGAAGTAGCGGCTGGTTGGCTTCTCATACATAACTGCTGGCCTAAGTTTTAAATTTTTAAAATTATATTATTCTAAAAATGTGAGATAATAAAACATTAACCTTTAAAACTAACGTTATGAAAACAGCCATTATTTTACTAAGCATATTTGTGAGCATACAATCTTTTATCGGTACTGAAAATACTGTTTATATGGATGATAAGGTCGAGGTTATTAAAAATGACTTATACAAGGCTAAAGATCTGGAAGCGCTTTTTAAAATAACATATATAAAAGAAGGCGCAAACAATAAAAGGTTTTTTGAAGTAATAAAAACAAACTCTTACCTTAAAAATTTCTTTTTAGCAGATTATTTATTAATTGAAAAAGTTGATACAAAAACCGTATATTACCCTATAGGGTGGACCACAAACGCAATAAAAGAAAAGGATATTAAATCTAACTGCTTATTAATTGTGAAAGGAGAAGTGATTCCAATGAAACCAGAGTAAGCCTGGTTCCAATAACCCTACTTTATTTCACTTATAATATTTAAACATTTAAAAACAATACAAATGAAAACAATTAAAACTATTGCTCTAATATCGTTACTATCAGCTCTAATGCTGAGCCAAACATCATGCGTTGTTTTCTATAAAAAAGACAACGGCAAGCATAAGGGTTGGTACAAAAATCCCAAAAACCCGCATAATCCAAACAGTACTAATAAAAACCCAGGTAACTCAGGCAATTCAGGAAAAGGAAATAAAAAAAAGAAATAATTTGGACTTTTTCTTCAATCTTTTTGCCGAGTAACTATGATCTTAGCCTCGACATCTTTAAATGCACAGTAATATCGACAGAAGACGATATTGACTCTTGGATAAAATTTATCGAAAACAGCGATAGACGTATATTTCTATGAATAGACTTTACTAAGGACCGTAAAATAGTTGCGACTGAACAATTTTGTTCTGATTTATTAGATAAAATTTAATTTCCCATTTTTGCAACTGCCTCAATAATATCATGCTTTGTTATTATGTGCATATTTCCTCCCAAATCGCGCAATAAAACAGCATTGTTATCTTTTGTAATTAATTTACTTACTTCTTCTATTGGTGCTTTTTCGCCAACAATAGGGAAGGGGGCTTGCATTAAACTTTTCACCGTTTGACTCTTAATGTCGTTATTCGCCATTAGTTTCCCGAAAATGTAATTATCGTTTATCGATCCAACATATTCTCCATTGTCAGTTACTGGAATTTGCGATATAGAATATTTACTTAAAATGCCTAACGCTTCGTTAATTGTAGCATCCACATCTATGCTTAATAATTTTTGGTTTTTATGGTTGGCAACTAAATCTATTGCTTTTGGTTTTGTAACTTCTAAAAAGTTACGGTCGCGCATCCAGTCATCGTTAAACATTTTACCCATGTAACGCGTACCGTGGTCATGAAAAATAACCACAACCACATCGCCTTTTTTAAACATATCTTTCATTTGAACAATTCCTGCCATTGCGGAACCAGCACTGTTTCCGGCAAAAATGGCTTCTTCTTTTGGTATACGGCGGGTCATAATTGCCGCATCTTTATCGGTTACTTTTTCAAAATGATCAATAATGGCAAAGTCTACATTTTCAGGTAAAAAATCTTCACCAATTCCTTCGGTGATGTAAGGATAAATTTCATTTTTATCAAAAATGCCGGTTTCCTTGTATTTCTTAAATACCGAACCGTAAGTGTCAATTCCTAAAACTTTGATGTTAGGATTTTTTTCTTTTAAATATTTTCCAGTTCCAGATATTGTTCCACCTGTACCAACTCCAACTACTAAATGTGTAATTTTTCCATCTGTTTGATCCCAAATTTCCGGTCCGGTTTGTTGGTAATGAGCTGTTGAGTTACTTAAATTATCATATTGATTCGGCTTCCAAGCATTAGGAATTTCATTTACCAAGCGTGATGAAACAGAATAGTATGAGCGTGGATCTTCAGGCTCAACGTCGGTTGGGCAAACAATTACTTCTGCGCCAAATGCTCTTAAAGCATCTACTTTTTCTTTACTTTGTTTATCTGTTGTTGTAAAAATACATTTGTAACCTTTAATAACAGCGCCAATTGCTAAACCCATTCCGGTATTACCACTGGTTCCTTCAATAATTGTTCCTCCCGGTTTTAAGCGCCCGTCTTTTTCTGCGTCTTCAATCATTTTTATTGCCATTCTATCTTTAATAGAGTTGCCTGGATTAAAAGTCTCTACTTTGGCGTATACATCGCAAGGAAAATCTTTTGTTATTTTATTGATTCTTACTAGAGGTGTATTACCTATTGTTTCTAGAATATTTTTACAAACTTTCATATATTATTTTATTTCTTTTTATTATTCACTTTAAGTTCTTAAGAGAATCTAATCTGTTAAAGTGATTATTAGTATTATTTTTAACTTGTTAATTCGCCTCTTAAATCTTTAGGAAGCAATTTTGAAATTTCTTTTGTAGATATATTTTGTCCTAATAAGAACATTAATTTTGTAACAGCACTTTCAAAAGTCATATCGGCGCCGCTTATTACTCCTAATTTTTTTAACTGCGAGCTTGTTTCGTATTTGCCTTGTATTACTATTCCTTCTAAACATTGTGTAATGTTTAAAATAATAATGCCTTTGTTAATTGCTTTTTTTAATTCATTTATAAACCAAGGTTCTGTTGTTGCATTTCCTGCGCCAAAGGTTTCTAAGATAATTGCTTTTATACCGCTCGAATTTATTATGGCTGAAGTAATTTTTTTACTTATGCCCGGAAATAATTTTAAAACAGCTATATCGTTATCTAAAGAGGTATGAATTTTTAATGTCTTTGATGTTGGTTTTAAAACAGCAGCTTTGTTATACTTAATTTCTACACCAGCCTCTGCTAGAGCAGGGTAGTTGGGCGATTTAAAAGCGTCAAAGTGCGAACTGTTATATTTAAAAGTACGATTTCCTCTATATAATTTATATTCAAAATAAATACACACTTCATTAACAGCCGGCTTTCCTTTTTCCAGAGTGCCCGCAATTTCAATAGCCGTTATTAAATTTTCTTTTCCATCAGTTCTAATTATGCCAATTGGTAATTGCGAGCCTGTTAATATTACAGGTTTGTTTAAATTTTCAAGCATAAAACTTAAAGCACTCGCTGTAAAACTCATTGTATCCGAACCGTGAAGTATTACAAAGCCATCGTACTTTTTATAATTATTCTTAATTATGTTTGCCAAGTCTATCCAAACTTTTGGATGCATGTTTGAAGAGTCTATCGGTTTTTTAAAAGCAATAGATGATAACTCAATATCAAACTTATTTAATTCAGGAATTTGTTTGGTTAAGGATTTAAAATCAAAAGGTCTTAATTCTCCACTTATAACATCTTGCATCATACCAATGGTACCACCGGTATAAATTAAAAGGACAGATGATTTTTTTTGTTTAGTCATGATTAAAAATGTCATTCCGACGTAGGAGGAATCTTGAGTTCAGATTCTTCACTAACGTTCAGAATGACAGTTAAATGAGTTCTTGTTTAGAACGGTAAATCATCATTATCTCCTGCATTACCTGTAAATACAGGTGCCGAAGAAGTGTTAATGCTGTTGTTTGATGCTTGGTTTGTGTTTTGAGAAGTTGGCGCAGAGGTATTTCCTCCTTGTACTTTCTCAATACGCCAAGCTTCAAGCGTGTTAAAATATTTAATTCCTTGTGGTCCGTTCCATTCGCGGCCACGTAAATTAAATTGAACTTTAATTTCTTCGCCATCACCAAATTGATCTAAGATGGTGCATTTGTCTTGTGTAACTTGAAAGCTAACGTGTTGCGGGTAAGGCGTGTTTGCTTCTGTTGTTAATACAAATTCGCGTTTTTGAAAACGATCACTCACTTTTTGAGTATCGAATTTTGCTTTTAGTGTTCCTACTACTTCCATGATATATTTGTTTTTATTTTTTTACGTTTTTAAATTTTCACTAAAGCAAAACCATCCAGGCTTCTTTTACTTTGTTGGCCTCCAATAAACTTTTCGCGTATTGGTGTTGGTCGTCTTTTGATGAAAATGATTTTATTGTTTTTTTAAATTCTTTTATTTCTTCGTTACTAGGCAAGGCTTCTACACTTCCTAATAAACCTAAATTATTACCGCTTAGTATTTTACTGTTTCTTATGTCAGAAGGTATTTGGTCGTAGCCAATACCAATAGTCGTAATAGGTTTTTCTATTTCAAATAATGCATCGCCAGAGGCTCTGCAATAATAATTATCGCCCATACGTGCAACAAGGTCTATTTTATTAACGTCAATTTGATTAAGCTCGTTTAAAATAGATTCGTTAATATGAATTTTTATAATTTCACAAATTACTAAATTGCCTGCGCCACCTAATTTACCAAGTTCTTTAACTTCAATTACTTTGCACTCAAATTGTACCGGACTTTCTTTTACTCGTGATGGTTTAACTAACTCAGATGCAATTGACGTGAAGCCGGCTTTAATAAATTCATTAACACCTTTAGGAAAAGGACTGCTTGCTAAACTTGTTTGTTGAACCATATTGTAGTCAACCACATTTATAACACACTCAGGCACTTCTAATACATTTTTAAGAGTGTCTTTAGCAGCTCCGGTTCTACCGCTATATGCCGGCGAAAATATTGCTATTGGTGGATTGGATGAAAAAACATTAAAAAAACTAAAGGGTGCCAAGTTAGGTTCGCCATTTACGCTTATTGTACTTGCAAAGCAAATAGGGCGTGGCGCAATAGCATTCTGCAAATATTTTTGCAAAACAGGTATGGTTAATTCTTTGGGATCTAACGATAGCATAGACTTTCAAAGATACAAAAAAGACTAGGAAATAGAGAGGATTGTTAATAATTGCTCAAATTGTGAATTACGGTTGCCATCAATAACGACGGCATTTAAAAAAGGGCCACGAATTACACTAATTTCACGAAAACGAAACCTATTTGTAAAAAAATGACTTAGTGTTAATTTGTGTAATTAGTGGCTAATAAAAACGCAAGTCCTAAATCTTATATCTTAGATTCCAAAACCCCTAAGGTTTTATTTTTAGAAAAGAATTAGAGTACTGTAGGCCTGTTCTAAAGTTAATGCGTTTACCACCAATAGTCCGGTAATGGTCTTTAAATAGTTGAACAGAAATGTATCCTGTATTCGTTGTGGTTAAGCCTTGAATTTCACTAGCAGAAAAGGAAAGAATGGTGTCTGTGCCCGAAAATAATTTTGATGGATATACTGAGCTGCCAACACCTCCTTGAATAAATACACGAATAAGATTGCAATTAGTTGTTCCCTTAATTGGAATGGTAAAGCCTGAACTTAAAGTTACAGAATCAGGGATGTTTGAACTTGCAGTAAAAGTTGGGAGCGCATTTGCGTTTGACCATGAAAATGTACTTATTGACGGTGTTCCCGAAATTTCCCAGTTGTGTGGAGAAGTAAATTGCGTAGCAGATGTATCGTTATAATAAAAATTGGTAACAATACTTTTATTTTTAAAAATCACATTGTTTAAACTTACAGTTCCCATATCCTGCAAATTTGCCGCAGAATATATTTCGTTAGTGATTAGTTGGTTTGAATAATATGCAGACGTGATTTTATTACCGGGATAAAATATTCCTGCGTTTTTAAAATAACTGGTTAAACAAGAAAATAATGCTTGATAGCTAGATGAATCGTTAGGGACAATATTTGTTATTGGAGTTCCTGTTGGACTATTATCAACCGCATCTTGTTTTTTACAAGAAAAAATTGAGATTAAAATAAAGAGAAAAATAAATATTTTTTTCATGATTGAAAACTAAAGGTAAGGTTTTTTTAATACAGTTTTTTATTTCTTTGTATGGGAAGAAATTGATTAAAACTTTATCTGTATCCTAACATTAACCTGTCTGTTTGTTAAATAATTGGGAATGGCGTAACGGTTACCTGTTACATCTTGTATCCAAGTATAAGAAACCGAATTTTGAACTTGCAGTAAATTAAATATTTCGAGATACAGCCACATTTCTTTTAAATTGTTAAACACATTTTTTTGTTTAAATTCTCTATTGGCTTTTAATAAATTATAAGCAAAACCCGCGTCAACTCTTCTATATGGCGGCATACGTAATAATTGCTGGTATCTCAGGTGTGTTGGTGGTCCAAAGGGTAATCCACTTCCAAACTGTAAATTTAAATTAAATTTAAAAGAAGGATAATTTGGTAAATAATCTTGAAAAAATAAACCAAAAGTAACTAACTGGTCAGTTGGTCTTGGTATATAACCTGGGTCAACCCTTTGACTATCTACCTTTACTTGGTCAAATGTATAGCCTTTTACAATTTGCTCTCCATCCTTATTATAGTAATCGTAGTGTATGTTGTCTGGAGATTTTTCGTAAGTCCGTAAAAAACCTATTGTTGCCCAACTTTCAACACCTTTTACAAATTCTCCGTTAATTCTCACATCTGTTCCTGCGGCATAACCGGTGGCGTTATTGTTAGCAAAATATCTTATTCTAACGTTATCAATTTCGTAAGGAATTAAATTATTTATTTGTTTAAAATAATTTGAAATAACTAATTTAAATGGGCGATCCCACATATGAAAAATATAATCGCTTGTAAATACAAAATGGATGGATTGTTGGGCTTTTACGTCTTTATGAATTTGCCCATCTACACCTCTTAACTCGCGATAAAAAGGAGGTTGATAATATAAACCCGAACTAAATTTAAATAACCAATTACGTTTCCAATTTGGTTTAAATGAGAAGGTAACTCTGGGCGAAAACAAAAATTGATTATTAACTGTCCAATAATTTCCTCTAACACCGGCTGTAATGCTAAAGTTGGATGAATCTCTTAATAACTTATTAAAATTATATTGCATATAAGCCTGAGAACGATAGCTTGGTAAAGAAATTTTTGTTTTGTAAACATCCGTTAAATTAATTTCGGTTGGACTATAAGGAACAATAAAACCAGCAGAATCAATTGTTTTCCATTCGCTTAATTTATCATTTATTTGCTCTACTTGCTGACGTGCGCCCCATAAAAATTCGTTATTATAGTTAATTGTTCGAACTCCTTTATGTTCAATATTATAAACGCTCGCGGTTAAATAATTTCTGCCATTATTTATAAATGTTCCAATACCTCTGTTAAAAGATACTTGACCAAAATTTGGCTTACCTAAATCTGCTTCTAATTGATCAATATAATATTGCCCTTGCACGGTATAAATTTCTTCTTCGTTAGCGTGATAAGCAGATGTAATAAATTTTAATTTGGTTCTGCTATTTGGGCGGTACGTAGTAGATAAGCCTCCCATAAATGTGGTGTACTGCATTAATTCTTGTCCGTCAAAATATACGGTAAAGCGCAAAGCGTTATTAACTGTTCCAAAATTTGTTTGGCGGTTTGTTGGAATAACGAGGTATTTATTATTAGCGATATTACCTAAGAATTCGATTTTTAATTTTGGGTTTACATCAAAAGTTAAAAATGATTGAATGTCTAATGCACTCGGGCGATATTCTCCTTTTGTATCTAATCCTTTAAGCAAATAAGAATTTGTGCGATAACGGGCTCCAATACTCCAAGCAATTAGTCTGTTATTACTAACGCCTTCTACCTGCATATTCCCCCCTAAAAAACTACCAGAGGCACTTCCACCAAACTTTAAAGGTTTGCGATAAGTAATATCTAAAACACTACTTAATTTATCGCCATATTTTGCTTCAAAACCTCCTGCCGAAAAATTAATGCTTTGAACCATATTAGGGTTGGCAAAACTTAAACCCTCTTGCTGACCACTTCTAACTAAAAACGGACGGTAAACTTCAATATCATTTACATACACTAAATTTTCATCATAATTTCCGCCACGCACGCTATACCCGCTGCTTAGTTCATTATTGCTACTTACACCCATTTGGGTTTTAATAATATCTTCAATGTTACCAGTAGGACTTGGTAATTGATTAAAAACTAAAGGGTCGAGTTTAACAATTTCTACACTTCTTGATTTGATATCGGTTACTTCAACTTCAATTAAATTATTTTTAAATTTTAATGTTGGCGAAAAAGTAATTTTTTCATCCGCTAGTGCAGTGATTTGATGGTAAATTGCTGTATAGTTAACATTAAAATAAACTACCGTTATTGGTTTTCCTGCATCAACAATCAGACTATAATAGCCATTTGCATCGGTAAGTGTGCTTTGTTTTGAGTTTTCTTTTACACCAATGGTAATACCTTCAACAGGGTCGCCATCTATTCCCTTAACGATGCCCGAAAGTGTAGCTGTTTGCGAGTTGGACAAAAAGGACCAAAAAAGCAAAATTAAAACAATATGGAATTTTAAGATTTTCAGATTTAATTAAGATAACGAATATACAGAGATATTATTATTAGACAAAGCGCTTATTTTGCATAGCCGCTGTTGTTTATTAAGGTTTGATTATAAGTTTGTATAAACACTTTAAATTCTTTATTTAATGTCGTTTCAAGGTCGGGATATAAACTAATTACTTGATTGCTTAAAGTACTGTCTTTTCTATAATTTACAACAGATTTTAAATTAGCTTCCGAATACGAACAAACCAAAGAGTCTGTATACACATAATGTGTACTATTGGCATAAAAATAACTTTGGTGTTTACCTGGTTCTAAATAAGATTTTCCTAGGGCAAAAAATGGTTTGTTATAGCCCATTAAATTTAAAGCGCTAGGTAAAATATCCATTTGTGAACTAACAATGTTATGGGTTCCCTTTAAAGAATTATCAGCTTTAAAAAATAAAATAGGAATGCTTTGATTACCAACAACATTGCTATAGAAGGGATGCTCAGAAACGCCACAATGATCGGCACACAGAATAAACAAGGTGTTGTTGTACCAACTTTCTTTTTTAGCACTAATAAAAAATTGTTTTAAAGAATAATCTGCATAGGCAATAGACTCAGAGTTTTCGAGCGGACCTTTTTTAAACTTATTTTTATATTTTTTTGGTACAAAATAAGGGTGGTGCGAACTTAAGGTAAAAATGGCACTGTGAAAAGGCGCTTTAAATTTATTCATTTCTTTTACAGTGTATTGTAAAAATGGTTCGTCCCAAACACCCCAATATTCATCAAAATCATTGTTATTATTGTACTCATTTTTCCCAAAATATAGTGCATAGCCAGCAGATGGCGCCCAATCGTCGAAATTCATGGTGCCATTTATTCCTCCATGAAAAAATGCAGTTGTATAACCTTCTTTACCTAAAACAGATGCAAATGAAGTTTGTACATTATTGGCATAAATTGAATTAATAAAAGGATTTTCCATTAAAGATGGTAGGCCTGAAAGTATCGCAGGTATTCCCTCAATAGATTTTGATCCATTAGAAAATGCATTTGTAAATACCAAAGATTGCCCCATTAAGCTATCTAAAAATGGCGTTAAGTTTTTACCAGTTCCTAATTTTGTGTATTCTTTAGAGAAACTTTCTAAAATTAAAACCACTACATTTTGTTTTTGAAAAGTAGAATCTTTAAATTGATGAATGGTTTTATAATTTGCTTTTAAAAACGCGTTATCGTAAAAATTATAATTAGCAACTGCTTTTTGGCTAACCGATTTTATTAAAGTAAAGGGTGTATTTAAAACAATTGGAATCTCTTCTGGCACTGTAACAGAACCCGCATTAACAATATCAATCGGTATTCTTTGAAATCCACCACGTATACCCAACACAATACAACCGCTAAAAACCAAATAAATTAAAAAGATAAATGACCAGTCCTTTAAATTTGTAAACACATATTTTTGAACTATAATAGGTTTTACCCTTTTGTAAAGAGTTATAAGGGTAATAATTAATATTACATAGATGACTAAAACCCACCAAAAATCTTTTAAGTATTGGGGTAGAAGTTTAACTAAGTCGGTTTGCCCACCAATTTGTTCAAACAAATCTGCGCTTGAACGTTTTTTAATAAAGCGGAAATAAGCAATATCAACGCAATTAGCCATTAAAAAGATGGAATTTGTAAAAACAAAAATCCACTTTAAACTTGTTTGATAAAATGCTTTGTGATAAAGGTTGCTAGGGATTGAGGATAGAAATATAAAAAGACTATTTCCAACAAAAATACTGAAGGTATCAAAGCGTAAACCGTAAAATGAATCTTGAATAAAGTCTACAAAATTAACCGAAGGAAAAAGGTTGGCATTGCCTATGTAAAATAATAAGCGGCATATAAAATAAAGAAAATAGCAAATGAGCAATCTCTTTATTAAAAATAATAATTGGTTTATATAATTTAAAGTCACTATAAAGTCAAAAAAATGTAATTTAGTAAAATATTGAGTACAAATATAAAACAAGATATTCATCAGGTTTTAAAAAAGTATTGGGACTACGATAGTTTTAGACCATTACAAGAAGATATTGTGTTATCTGTATTAGATAAACACGATACTTTAGCGCTATTGCCTACAGGTGGTGGCAAATCTGTTTGTTTCCAGGTGCCAGGAATAATATTGGGTGGTACAACCTTAGTTATTTCGCCTTTAATTTCGTTAATGAACGATCAGGTTCAAAACCTTAAAAGTAGAGGAATTTCGGCAGTTGCAATTAGCGCGGCTATGAATTTTAAAGAAATTGATGTTGCCCTAAATAATGCTGCGCTAGGGCATGTACAGTTTTTATATTTATCGCCAGAAAGAATACAGAATGAAATTTTTCGTCAAAAATTATCCTATTTACCTATTACATTAATTGCTGTAGATGAAGCGCATTGTATATCTCAATGGGGTTACGATTTTAGACCAAGCTATTTAAAAGTAGCCGAGATTCGCTCATTTTTTACGGATGTACCCATAATTGCGCTAACAGCAAGTGCTACCAAGTTTGTTGTTGAAGACATTCAAGTACAATTAGAATTTAAAAACCAAAACGTAATTAGGCAATCTTTTGCAAGAAAAAATTTGCGTTACGTTGTTCAGCAAGAAGAAGATAAAGTTACACGATTGCTTAAACTAATCACAAACATTGGGGGTTCGGGGGTTGTTTATGTTCGTAACAGAAAAAAAACGGAAGAATTAGCACAAATATTAAAATCAAAAAAAATCTCTTCTTTAGCTTATCATGCCGGTTTAAAGTTTGATGATAGACAAAACATACAAGAACAATGGCTTCAAAATAAAATCCAAGTAATCTGTGCCACTAACGCTTTTGGTATGGGCATTGATAAAGCTGATGTGCGTTTTGTAGTTCATATGGATTTACCTGAAAGTTTGGAAGCTTATTTTCAGGAGGCGGGAAGAGGCGGTAGAGATGGCAAAATTGCCTACAGTACTATTTTTTACACTAAGGCAGACCAACAACGTTTAATTGATAATTTTAAATATGCTTTTCCTGAGTTAGATTATATTAAACAAAGTTATCAGGCCATTTGCAATTATTATCAAGTGGCAGTTGAGTCGGGGCAAGGATTAACGGTAGATTTTGATATTGATAAAATTTGTAACAGTTATAATTTACTACCAGTGTTGGTATATAACAGTATTAAGTTTTTAGAAAAAGAAAATTATTTATCGTTTTTAGATGCAGGTTTTGAAGGCTCTAAGGTATTGCTATTAGGGAATAAGGAAGAGCTTTATAGTTTTCAAATTAAATTTCCAAAGTATGAACCGGTAATTAAAACCTTATTACGAAGTTACGGCGGTTTATTTGAGAACTATGTTTTTATTAATGAAAAAGACTTAGCTTATCGTGTAAAAACTAATGCAGTAGAGCTTACAGAACAGTTAAAATTTTTAGATAAACAAGGTTTGCTTTCATACGTTCCGCAGTCTGCCTTACCAAAATTAATTTTTTTAAATGACCGAGTAAATATCAAATTTTTAGAATTTAATCCCGAAAACTATCAAAAATTAAAACAACGTTATTTAGAACGAATTAATTCGGTTATTGATTATACTAATGAGAATAAGGTTTGCCGGCAGGTGCAGTTATTGATTTATTTTAATGAATTTAATTATTCAGACTGCGGACACTGCGATGTTTGCATTAGTAAACGTCCAAAAGATTTTGAAAAAGTAAAATTAAAAATTGTTGAAATAATAAAAGCTCAACCTTTAACTTTAGAAGATTTAAAAGAAAAAATGGGTTCAATAAATGATGAAACCTGGATAAAAGCTTTTAATGAGTTGGTAGACGATGGTGAAGTTTTAGAACACGAAACTATTTTTTATTTGAAAAAGTAATTTCTATAAAAAGCCACTTCCCGATAGCTATCGGGACACACTGATTTTCAATAATCTTATACCAATTACATTTATAAATCAGTTCGAATTAATATTTGTCATCCTGACGTAGGAAGGATCTTTATAAAGAGATTTCTCCTTTCGTCGAAATGACATATGAGACTACAAAATATTTGGTATTAAACGTAAAATTGGTCATTAATATTTTTGCTGTCGACTTCACCTAAGTGAAATTAGTGGCAAAAAAAAATTAAAGTATCTTCTTTATCACTCTTAAAGTATGAGAATACTTTTTTGTGTCGGAACTAAAAATGCCATAATGGTCAAATTTATCAATACGTACAGAGCCACTTGCGTGAATTATTTGTTGGTTATCTAGTAAAATTCCAACGTGCACGATATTTCCTTCTTCATTATCAAAAAAGGCTAAATCTCCAGCTTCTGCTTCTTCAACAAAACTAAGCGGAGTTCCTAATTCAACTTGTTGTGAAGCATCACGTGGTAATTTGTAACCGTTTAATTTATAAACTATTTGTGTAAATCCGCTACAATCTATACCAAAAGGACTTTTCCCGCCCCATAAATAAGGTGCGTTAATTAAAAGGTAAGCGGTTGAAATAATATCTTTTGCTGTTTTTTTCTGACTATCTTGGGTAACTTGCCCTTCGAAACTAAAATTAAAAGCTTCAAAATTTAGTGTTTTATCTTTTAAAAAAGGCAATGAAGCACCTAAGGATAAAGGAAAGTTGGTGTTTGAATTTTTGTTTGAGATAACCTGAATTAATTCGTTTGAATAAATTGGGTCTTGTTTTTGAATTTGATTAAATGTTGATTCTGAAATTTTAGTGTGTTGCTTAATGTTTATCCAGCACTCATAATTATCGTAAGCAACCATAATTTTTAGCCAGCCTTCAGTTGTGTCGGTAACAGTATAATGCTCACCAAACAAAAGCTGAGTAACCATTTCGCTTGTATTAGTAGCTTCTTTTCTGCCGGGAATTACACTTAATAAACAAATGCCATATTGCATGGGCTTAAAGATAATTAAATTCTGTGATATCACATAAAATCTCTGACCGTCATACTGTGACTGCTAATGTTTTAACCACATAGGGATATAGGAAATTAACTTTGTAATTATTGATAGTGTTTGACGAATAAGCTTATTTTCGAGATGTAATTTTAAAATAATTCGACCTATTTTTTTATTTGTATCAATCTTAAATAATGTCTAAATTAGAAACTTAGATATGAGCCAAGAGACTAAGGACGCTGTAAATAAAATTTTAACGGACTATTTAGAAAAGCAACAACACCGTAAAACAGCGGAACGTTTTGCAATTTTAAACGAAATTTATTCGCACGATGGTCATTTTGATATTGAACAATTATATCTAATGATGAAAAATAAAAAGTATAGAGTAAGTAGAGCAACTTTATATAATAATATTGAGATTTTGTTAGGTGCTGGATTAGTGATTAAACACCAGTTTGGTAAAAACATGGCTCAGTTTGAAAAAGCATACAAGTACAAACAACACGATCATTTAATTTGTAACGATTGTGGTAAAGTATTTGAGTTTTGTGATCCTAGAATACAACAAATACAAAGGTCTGCACAGGATATGTTGAATTTTGATATAGTGAATCATTCGCTCAATTTTTTTGCAAAGTGCAGAAATCTTAAAGAAAAGGGTGTTTGTGATAATTTTAAAAAATAGTAATTATGGTTTTTGATTATTCGATAGAAAAAAATGAGAATCACGCAGTTGTTGCCATTAGTGGTAATTTAATAGAAAAGGGTCAAGCAACTCCTTTATTAGAAAAAGCGGACGAGTTAATTGCGGAAGGTTTTATTAAATGGGCCATAGATATGGAAAAATTAATTTATATGAATAGTAGTGGATTAAATACCCTTATTCAATTATTAACTAAAGCGCGGGTTGCTGGCGGCGAAGCTGTTTTGTGTAACATGAATAAAAAAATAAATGAGCTTATTTTAATTACAAAATTAAACACATTGTTTAAAGTTGCCGAAACAAAAGAAGAGGCGTTTAAATTATTAGATGTTTAATTTGGAAGTTTTTAGCCACAGATTACAGAGATTCGCACTGATTTAATTTTTCACTGTCAGTCCGAGCGATTTTCACCTTAGAATCAATCTTCATTTGTAGCAGAATGTCGCTAATTCAATAGTTACCAAGCACTGCAGGCAAGAAATCAACCACAGACAGACTACCCTTCTTGACAACAAAAATCTGGATGCTTTATACAATCTCCAATTAACATAGATTTTTTTGATTTGTGATAATTATTGTTATTTTTGATTATTCTAAAATTTATGCTATGAAAGAAAGTTTCGTAAAGCTCTTAGGAATTCTGTTGATTTTAACAACTGTGTCGTCATTAGTATCGTGTAAGAAAAACATACTTGAACCTTCTTTAGAAGGGACTTGGGTTGAGATAGATAGTACAACATCGCAAAAACCCACAGGTTGCGAATTAGTAATTAATTTATCAAGTGGCGACGTTACCCTATGTGGTTTTAATTTTATTCAACCGAAAAATGTTGTGGCTATCTTTGCCAAGAAAGACGCAAAATTATTAGCTAAAGGCGGGCAAATGTTTTATCGTCAAAAAAAAGCGGACTTTTTGTGGATTGCGCCAATAGCAAAAGAAGACCTTTATTTTATAGATTATGATTTTGAGGGGCAGTTTCTTTGGATAATTGGGGACAACACCAATGAAAAAATTTCTGCAAAAGGTGTAGGTAAGCTTTTTAAAAAGAAATAAGTTTTCTTTTTTTTCTTTAAAAATAGTCGCTTCGACATTAAGGCAGCGACGTGGTAACAGCCGTTTGGCGCAAGGGGGTGGACGAGGTCATCGTTCAGGCAAGCCAAAGCCTGCTTCGCAGACCGCTTTTCATTTGCCTTCACTAAAAACCTTTTGTACTTTTAATAAACTTTTGTCGGTGTAGACTCAGGAGTGCTTTTAATCCCCCCTGCGCCAAGCGGCGAATCGTTATTGGACTTTTAATCCGGACATTTATTTTTAGTTTCAGTACTTGTTAAGCCTTTAAGTAACTCGTACCGGTTAATTTTTTTTTCAACGAAATAACTTCTACAATCTTTCTTAAATAACGTTGCTGGAATTGCGCCAGTCCAAGTTGGATCAACTTTATTAATAAAATCATTGCCATTAATTTCATCTAATAAAACACATTCTAGTTTTATATTTTTCTTTTGTAAAAAAGGATTTACTTTCTTTTCAATATCCTCTTTAAAATCTAAACTCACCAATATTATTTTTGCATTTGATACTTTAGATAGACTGTCAAACGATGGTAATTCGGCCACGCAAGGTTTGCACCAAGTTGCCCAAAAATTTATAACATAAGTTGTATCTTTTGATTTTATTCGGTTTAATAAATCATCAATCTTATAAACCGAACTTACAATTTGGGTTTTACCTATAAAAGATAAAAACAAAAAACTAATTAGAAATGCGTTTTTTATAGTCATATTCTTTTATCAATAATTTAATTTCGTTTATTAATCGGTTAATTTCCAAACTATCAGTGCCATCATAAAAGCCTCTAATATGTTTCTCTTTATCTATTAGAGCAAAGTTTTGTGTATGTATAAAATCATCGGCATCACCTGTTCCTTCTTCAGCATTTAATAAATAACCTTTTCTTGCAATATCATAAAGTTTAGCTTTTTCCCCGGTTAAAAAAAGCCATTTATTGCTAACAACGTCATGTTTTTTAGCATACTCCAATAATACCGGAACACTATCCATTTCGGGGTCTACAGTGTGCGAGACAATTAAAAACTCTGGATTATCTTTAAACTCGGCATAAACACGCTCTAAATTTGTATTCATTACCGGGCAAATACTTTGGCAAGTAGTAAAAAAATATTCTGTTACATATATTTTGTCTTTTAAATCGGCTTGAGTTACTTTTTGATTAAATTGACTGGTAAATTCAAAATCAGGAATAAAATGATAAGTAGTGTCGTTAATTTTTAATGCCTGTTTTGGACCGAAGTAGGCAAGGTAGGTGATAGGTTTATCTTCCTTAACTCTTAATAAATACCAACCAACAAAAATAACCGGAATTAAAATTAGTAACCAATAATAATTAATTTTACCTTTCATTACACAAAGTTACATACTTAAATTATTTTAATGGCAATATTTAATAACAAAAATAAAGAAGCGCTTGAACTTGGTTTTGGTTCTAAAAATTACTCTAATCGCGTACGATTTTTAGACAGTAATGGCAAAGTAAATGTACACCGCGCAGGCATGGGTATTAAAAATTTGGATGTTTATCATTGGTTAATAACAACATCAATTTTAAATTTAGTTTTGGTTATTATTTCAAGTTATGTGTTGGTTAATTTAATTTTCGCTGTTATTTATTTTTGGATTGGCCCACAAAATTTTGGTGGTTTAGATGCAGAAACATCATCTCAACAATTTATTAATTTATTTTTTTTTAGTGCGCAAACTATTACAACTTTAGGTTATGGGCACATTTATCCTACAGGAAATGCAGCTAGTGTTGCAGCGGCAGTTGAATCTTTGTTAGGGTTATTAACGTTTGCTTTAGCAACTGGTGTTTTATATGGTCGTTTCTCTCGACCAAGAGCTCATTTACTTTATAGTAACAACATTCTTATTTCGCCGTATAAAGATGGAAAAGGAATTATGTTTCGTATTGCAAATAGAAAACAATATGAACTTATAGAGTCTGAGGCAAGCGTTACTATTACTTTAAATAATCTCGAATCAAAAAAACGTGAATTTTTTAATTTGAAATTAGAAATTAGCCGTATAAATTTTCTTACGCTTAGTTGGACTATTGTTCATCCACTTGATGAAGAGAGTCCGCTGTTTGGATTAACGATAAAAGATTTTAAGGAAAGAGATGTTGAATTCATTATTTTAATAAAGGCAATAAACGATACTTATTCACAAACAGTTTATTCTCGTAAATCTTATAAAGTGGAGGAGATGGTTGAAAACGCCAAATTTAAACCATTAACACCTGAAGCAAATAAAAATGGAAGAGTGCGGTTAACTGTAACTGATATTCATTTATATGATGTTGTTAAACCAAATACAAATGTTTCATAGTCAAATGTGTCATTTCTAGGAAAGGAGAAATCTCTTTTCAAAAATCCTTCCTAAGTCAGGATGACAAATATTAATTAGGACTGATTACTAAATGTAATCGCTATAAACTAGTATTATTCACGAACTTCTTGGCTTTTTTTTTGGGTGAAATAAAAGATTGAGTGATTTTTTTTCGCCACTAATTACACCAATTTCACAAAATAAATCAAAAGTAAATATATCGACTTTTTTAAGTTAGTATTCGTGCATTTTATTGTTCTAAAGGATCAAAGATCATTAGAACAATTATTTCACGAATTGTGAGAATAAAAAATCACAAATGTTAATTTGTACTGTTTTATAAATGAGTTTTGGTTTTAAACCTTAACACCAATTACCAAAATATCATCAATTTGTTCGTTTTGTCCTTTCCAGGTTTCAAAAAATTCTTTCAAATATTCTTTTTGATCAGCTAAGCTTTTATGATTGATAGAAATTAAAATGTCTTTAAAATTTTTCGTCATTAATTTTTTTGAATTTTGCCCACCAAATTGATCGGCAAATCCATCACTAAATAAAAAGAAAGTATCTCCTTTTTCTAAGTCTATAACATGGTTTTCAAATTGCTGTTCATCGGGAGTTAAACCGCCAATCGAACATTTTGTGGCTTTGTACTCTATAAGCTCTTGTTTGTTGTTAATTACCCATAATGGTCTGTTGGCGCCAGAATATTCGATTGTAGTTTTAGTATCACCTTCTTGAATTATTGGAATTGTACATAACGATAAATCCATCCCATCACGTGTGGCATTAAGGTTGTCGCCCGATTGCCGTAACGCACCCTTTACGCCTAAATTTAATTCTTTTAAAATCTCTCCAGGTTGATAAGAACAATCAATGGCATCTTTTAATTTTTCGGTGCCTATCATACTCATAAATGCACCAGGAACTCCATGACCAGTGCAATCTACTGCTGCGAAAATCACCTTTTTAAGATCTTTGGCATATTTATCTGAGAAGAAATAAAAATCACCGCTTACAATATCTTTTGATTTATAAAAAATAAAATAATTCTTTATGTAAGGATCAATTTCTGATGGGGGTGGTAAAATTGCGTTTTGAATACGTTTAGCGTAAATAATACTTTGTAGAGTTTCTTGGTTTTTTTCTTCTATTAAACGACTTTTCTCTTCTATTTCACCTTTTTGGAAATTAATTTCAATGGCTTGTTTTGCAAGTAAAGAGTTGGCTTTTTTCTTTTGAATTATATTTCTGATTAAAAAGAAGGAGAAAAGAGCAATGATAAAAAACCCGCTTAATAGATAATTAAATACTTTTTTACGTTCGGCCATCTCACTTTCCCGAATTTTTTTTTCTTTATTAGCTACGTTTAATTCTTTTTTTGACATTTCGGTTAAATATTTTTCTTTAAATATTTTTTCCTTTGCGTCTTTTAATTGTTTTTCATGCATTATCCCTTCCATTTGTTGTTGGTGGGTAATTACTTTTAAGCTTGCAATTTCACTGGCACGGTGTTCTGCTTCTAATTGTTTTTCAAGAATTTCTTTTTCTTTTTCAATAAATAGCAACGCTTTTATTTTCTTTTCTTGTTCAAATAGCGCTAATTCGTTTGATTTTTTTTCGGCCTCTAATTTTTTGGCTAACAGTTCATTTTCTTTTTCTTTTATTAATGCTTGTTGCAAATCTTGTTCTTTTTTAAGTATTTCAATTTCTTTCAATTTCTTTTCGGATTGCATTCTTAAATTATCAATTTCTAATTTTTTGTTGCTTTCCATTGTTGAAGCCACCAACAGCTGCGTAGTAGAACTAATTTCATTTAGTTGTTTTTTAAATAAATGCTCATAGGAGCCATCCGCACTAAATTCTTTTTTCTTTTTATTAAAATATATTTTATTCGAAGGTTTATTAATAATAAAACCTAAAAGGTCTTTTGTTGCGCCGGTTGCAATATTATCACTCAAAGAAACTTTCCAATCATTTAAAGTGTAAACAGTAGGGTCGTCAATGCTTGACGTTTTAGTGGAAATTAAAATGGAATTTTTTAAGTATCCTTTTTTTACAAAATTAATTATGTATTCTGATTGAAGATTTAATTTAACCGTGAAACTACCATCGCTAGCGGATGTTTGTTTTGATAAGGGTAAATTATAATTTTCAATAATTAGTTCAACATCGTCCAGTGGTTTTCCATTCTTAGTAATTACGCCGGAGAAAATTAGTAAAGATGTTTTATCGTTTTCAGCCGATTTAGAATAAGATTCATCTTTATCATTATAAAAAGTGATGTTATCTATCCATTGATGGTTGTTTACTTTACCTTCTTGCTTTATTTTTCCTTTTTCGGAATAAAATTTTACTTTTCCATTTGGCTCTCCATTTTCAAAATGAACTATACTTTTAATTTTATTGGTGTTAGTGTGATAAGATTTCCAAGTCCCACTCTTCAGATTATTTGTAAAAAAACCATCTTCAACAATTTGATTGTATTTAAGTAATTTATTTTTTATGCCTTTACTATCTCTTCCAAAATAAATCCAGCGCCCTTGTTTATCACCTTTTTCATCAATTACATTGATGGTGTCACCCAAAAACAATTCAAATTCAGTTTTGTTTTTTTGAGCATTTAATTGGCCCAGAAAAGTGATTAGAAAGAGTAATATGGAAAATTTTAATTTCAACTAATAATTATAATAACTAAAGATAGTTATAATTTAAAAAATAAAAAAATAAGAAAACAAAAAAGGAGAGAAGCAATACACTATACTTACATAAAAACCGATTTTACCTGATCTCTTAAATTATAGTGGTTGCTCATAACCTCCCCATATGCTCCTGCACTTCTAATGGCGATTATATCACCACGTTCGGTTAAAGGCATTTCAACGGCTTTACCAAAACAGTCGCTGCTTTCACAAATTGGACCAACAACATCGTATTTAGTTGAATTTGGTAATTCAAGTTTTGAAATATTTTCAATTTTATGGTAAGCTTGATACAAAGCTGGTCTGATAAGCTCTGTCATTCCCGCATCTAAAATTGCAAAATTGGTGTTTATTCCATTCTTAATATAAAGCACACGTGAGATTAAACTGCCACATTGCGCAATTATAGATCTACCTAATTCAAAATGTATTTCTTGACTTGGTTGTAATTCTAAAAACTGTTTAAAAATTGCAAAATATTTTTCAAAATCAGGAATAGAATTAGCATCAGGATTTTGGTAATCTATTCCAAGTCCGCCGCCTAAATTAATATGCGGCAATAAATAGCCTTTTTGAATGAACCATTTATTTATTTCGTTAGCGCGTAAACATAAATTTTTAAAAGGAGTTAGGTCTTGTATTTGAGAACCAATATGAAAGTGTAAACCTGTGAAATTTATGTTTTCTAAATTTTTCAATACATCTAAAACTTGGTCAAACTCGTATGGATTTATACCGAATTTATTTTCTTCTAAGCCAGTAGTAATGTATTTATGCGTATAGGCATCAACATTTGGATTTATGCGTAAAGCAATATTTGCCTTTGTAGATTTATTTTTTGCTAATTCATTAATCACTTTTAATTCGTGAACACTTTCAACATTAAAACAAAAAATAGAATTATCTAAAGCGAAGTTTATTTCTTTATCACTTTTTCCAACACCTGCAAAAGCAATATCTGAATTTTTAAAATTGCATTCCAAAGCCCTTTTAACTTCGTTACCACTTACGCAATCTGCGCCTAAGCCGGCATTCCTTATTATTTCTAAAAGAGTAGGGTGTGCGTTAGCTTTTAAAGCATAATGAATATGGTAATTTTTAGGTGCGCTTGTTTTTATTTTTTGAAGTGTGTTTTTTAAAAGCTCCAAATCGTAGAAATAAAAAGGTGTTTCGTGGCTTGAAAAATTATCGATATGTTTTTGAGTAAACATGATTTATTAATTATAATTAAACAATCCTTTATTTAATGCTTGTAGAGCGTCTTTTTTTAAATTCCCGTTTATTAAAACAGAAATATTATTAGCGCTTCCACCATAAGAAACCATTCTAAGTGGAATGTCTTTTAAGGCTTCTAAAACTTTATTGGCATAACCAGGTTTATCTTTTGGTAATTGACCCACAATGCAAATTATTGTTTGGTTTTCATCAATTTCGACTTGAGATATTTCTTTTAAGTCGACTAAAATTTCCTTTAAATTTTTTGAATTATCAATTGTTAAAGAAACTGCTACTTCCGAAGTTGTAATCATATCAATCGGCGTTTTGTAGCGTTCAAATATTTCAAACACAGCACGTAAAAAACCGTGCGCTAATAGCATTCTGTCGCTTTTTATATTGATAGCTGTAATGCCATCTTTAGCAGCTACTGCTTTAATTCCTTCTTTAGTATTAATATTTGCTATTAAAGTGCCTTTTGCCTCAGGATGTAAGGTGTTTTTTAATCTTACTGGGATATTTCTTTTTTTGGCAGGTAAAATACAGGTGGGGTGTAAGATTTTAGCACCAAAATAGGCTAACTCAGCAGCCTCATCAAAACTTAATTCATCAATAGGATGTGTTTTGCTAACCATGCGCGGGTCATTATTGTGCATTCCATCAATATCGGTCCAAATCTGTACTTCGGGACTTCTTATGGCAGCACCAATAATAGACGCTGTATAATCACTGCCACCTCGTTTTAAATTATCAATTTCACCAAAAGCATTTCTACAAATATAACCTTGCGTTATAAATAGATTTGAATTTGGATGTTTATTAATCTCTTCTGCAATGTATTTTTCTATGTAAGGTAAATTAGGTTCATCATCCTCATCAATACGCATAAAATTTAGCGCAGGCAATAAAACAGAATCCACTTTTATTTCTTCCAGATAATAATGGAATAGTGCAGTACTTAATAATTCACCTTGCGCAAGAATAGCTTTTTCTTCGTTGGCAGTAAACATATCCAGGGTAAAAGCAGTTATGTATGCAAAGTGGTTTTCAATTAAATTGTTGGCTTTTTCTATGCATTGTTTGTTGGTATAAAGTAACTTTATTTCCGAAAAATAGTTTTGTTTTAAATTATTAATTTGTCTTGTTGCATCAATAATATTTCTATTGTAAAGCGAATCGCAAATTTCCACTAAAGCGTTAGTTGTCCCGCTCATGGCGCTTAACACAACAATTTTAGGGATTTCATTAACTGTAAGTTTTACAAGATCTTTTATTCTTTGAGCCGAACCAACACTAGTGCCGCCAAATTTTAATACGAGTAACATGGTAGTTTATTTTTTTTTAATTGTAATTGATAAATTTATTTTCGAAAGTAAGAGAGACCGTAGCTCTCAAATAATAGATTAATGGCATGGGAGCCATTTACATTTATGTTTTATTTGAAAATTAGATTTCATTTATCAGACAACAAAGAAAAAAAGTTTTTTAAGATTTACAAAGTTTTTGATGCAGGTGTTTGTAAATAATATTTATAGCTAGTATTGAATTTTAATTCTGGTTCTGTTTCAAAAATGCCAAATACGCTGCTGCCACTACCGCTCATGCAGGCGTATAATGCCCCTAAATTGTAAAGAGAATCTTTAAGGACTTTAATTTCGGGATACTTTATAAACATAGTTTCTTCAAAATCATTAAACAATACTGTTTTCCATTCGCTGATAGCGACATTTTCAATAATATTAACTAATTCAATTTGTGGGAGTTTTGGAGTTATGCTATTGTAAGCTTCCTTGGTATTACAATTTATGTTAGGGTTTACAACTAAAATATAATAATTAGAAAGGTTTATTTTAATAGGTGAAAATTGGTCGCCTTTGCCTTTTGCTAAAACAGGTTGGTTATTAATAAAAAAACTACAATCGCTCCCTAATTTTGAAGCAATAGTAATTTTTTGACTGTTTGTAAGGTTAAATTCAAATTTTTGGTCGATGAGATTAATAAAAAATGCTGCGTCGGAGCTACCACCACCTAAACCAGCGCCCATTGGAAGGTTTTTGTGTAGATGCACTTTAATTGGGGGAATTGCTTTAATTTTATTAAAAAGTAGCCAAGCTTTAAAAATAAGATTATCCTCCTTTTTACCGTTAATTTTTAGTCCGCTTTCTGATAAAAGAAAAGGTTCTGTTCCTTCTTTATTTTCAATGACTTCAAGGGCATCGCACCAATTTATGGGGTAAAAAACTGTTTCAATATCATGAAAACCGTCAGGCCTTTTTTTTGTAATGTTTAGGCCTAAATTTATCTTACAATTTGGGAAAACTAGCATTTTTTTAACATTATTTGTTGGTTCAAATATTTTCGCTAAATTGCAACAAATTATTTCAAAACTATTTATCAAAATGAAAAAAATTACTTTAAGTTTTTCAGTTTTAATAGCGACTGCTATTTTCATAACAAGTTGTAATAAAAAAGAAACTCCTGCTCCTGAAGCGGATACTGAATTTCAAACGGCTATTGATGCCTCTTTTGCCAATACTGTTGTTACCGATATAGATATGATTTGTGGCTTTTTAGGTGAGAATTCTTATCCTAAATTTGTTGCTCCTGCACCTGGATCAACTGGTACTATTACTGTTGTGAATAATACAGTTTCGCCTCAGTCAGCTTCTATAACTTTTAATAATACTAAATGTATGGATGGCAAAACTCGTAGTGGATCTATCGTTATGACATACTCATTTACTGATATTAACTCTAACTATTACCGTGATTATGGTTTTAATGGAAATATTTCATTAAATAATTATGTAGTTGATGGTTGGATGATTGATGATTCAGTTTCGCTTACGGTTGGTGCATCTAGAATTAAAAATTTAGCTCCAGCTTCAAATCAAAATCCTGCAACTACAGATTTGAGATGGAGTATTGATGGTTATTTTAAAATGACAAAGATTGACACTCCTAGCAAAAAATTAGCTTGGGTTGGTACTTTGAATAAAACATTATCAAATACTAAACAATTGCTTCCAACTGCTCTAACTGCGGTTAATTGGTCTTTAGCAGTTGTTGCTTATGATGGCACTTTTAAAGGGCACACTCTTAACGATGTACCTTATACATTTACTGTTGGTCTTGAAAATCCTTTAGTTAGAAATTATACTTGTTCACCAGATAAAGTTATTGGAATTTCAACTACACCTTCTGTATCTGTTATTAATTCAGAGTTTCACCCATTTATTAATGGTGTTGCATCATTTACAACTGGAACAGACCCGAAAATTTATCCACGATCGATTGATTACGGTTCTGAAGGAGCTCCTTGCGATAATAGTGGTACAATTTTAATTAAAGGAATTTCTTATAAAGTAGATTTCAAAAAATAAATTAAATACAAAAAAATTATAAGCTGCTCTAATAAGGGCAGCTTTTTTTTTGAATTAAAACTTAAAGGTTAAACCATTTTTTAATATGTAAGTCAAATCAGGTATACCAATTGGTTGTTTTGTATCATAAAGCAAATTAAAACCAACCCTAAAGTTAAAATGATTAGTAATAATAATTTCTAAAGAAGAGTCGTTAGCAATTCGATAGTCGTTAAAATTTGCAAGGTTTGGTTGATAAAATGTGGTGGATGTAAATTCAATTTTTTTTGAACCAAAACTTAATGTTAAATAACTACTCATTCTGTTATTGTAACTTTCAATAGAATCGTTATTTTGACTCTGGTATTCGTACATGTATAAAAGCGCGGTATAAGCTCTAATATTTGGTTTCTTGATAAGTTTAAATCTAGGCCCTGTTCCCATTAAATATCTTCTATCCAATAACAAAATACGATTATATTGTGCCTGCACGAATGCTTCCCAAGTAATAATTTTATACATTTTATAATTATATCTTAGATGTTGGTAACCTGAATTTACAAAATCTTGCGTGCCGGCTTTAATAAAAGCCAAGTCGCCAATCGCTAAAATACGATGCCTATTATGAACATATTGGCTATGAATATTTACACCAAGCGATAAAACTTGATTTATGTTTTGATTAATATTAAAGTTTACATCTGCTTTTCCAATAAAGCCATTAGTATCTTTTAAAAAGCGTTTATTTTCAATATTAATAATTTGAGCATATATTTTTGTTTGAAACAAGAAAAGGCTAAAAAGACAGATAAAAACTTTCATATTTTGGATTTCAAATTTATTAAGATAAACCTTAAGATTTGCATCATTTTTGTACCTTTGTTTAAAAATATAAATTATGAAGAATTTTTATCTTATCATTTTATTATTGGCGATCAATTTTTGTTCAAAAGCCCAAGTTACAATGGTTACAAATATTCCCAAAAGTATTGCTCCTAGCTCAAATTTAAATATGGAAGTTAAATTGAATAAAGGCTCAATCGCTAACTTCTCAAAATATGAATTAGAATTGCCCGAAGGTTTTGAAGCAAGTGAAGGTAACAGTAAAACGGGTTATTTTACATTCGAGAAAAATCGTGTAAAAATTGTTTGGGTAACCTTACCAACTGAACCTGAATTTGTAGTTTCTTTTAAATTAAAAACACCTTCAACAACTGGCCCCGTAGTTTTAAACCACAAATTTTCTTATATTGAAACAGGCGTTAAAAAAGAAGTTATTGGACAACAAATTGATGTAAAAATTGATCCTAACGGTGTATCAAAAACTTTAAGTTATTTGCCTGAGCAACCCGAAGAGCCCGTTAAAGTAATTGAAGCCAATGTGCCTCCAACACCTTCTAATACAGTAGCACCGTCAACAAAAACTCTTCTAGCAACATCTGAGCCAACAATTGCTTCTGTAGCTAATCCGGTTTCAACTTCAAGTAACACTTCAAGTGCTTCGAACGATGGATTAACCTACTTGGTTCAAATTGGTACTTTTAGCTCTGATCCTGGAAAAGCAAAATATAGTGATTTAGGTAAAGTAACTATTGAAAAAGCGGGCGCAGTTTACAAAGTACTAATTGGCGACTTTAATACCAAAGAAGAAGCTTTTAAGAAGAAAGATGACCTTGTTATTAAAGGGTATAACGGTTTCGTTGTAACCTATAAAAACGGAGAAAGAGCAAAATAAATTTTACTTTTCACCTCTTTTAAAATGCCACCTTGTCACCCGAAACGTGCCAAAAATTTATTCTTTTGCACAATTTGACCAAATTCATATAAAAAATTGACTTGGTACGATTTATGCGATTAACTTTGCGAAAAAATTCTTTAAAAAATTTAAATTATATGGCAAAATCAAATGTAAAAGTAAAGCCTTTAGCGGATAGAGTTCTTGTAGAACCTGCACCGGCAGAAACCAAAACAAGCGGAGGAATAATTATTCCTGATACAGCTAAAGAAAAACCAATGCGTGGAAAAATAATAGCCGTTGGTAATGGTAAACCTGAAGAGCCTATGACTGTTAAAGTTGGAGATACTGTACTTTATGGTAAATATGCAGGTACAGAATTATCTATTGATGGTAATGATTATTTGATAATGAAAGAAAGCGATATATACGCTATAATTTAATTCCAGTTTCGGGTTTCACAGTTTTAAATCCGAACGTCAGTAATTAAAAAACAAACAATAAACTTAAAACAAGAAACATATAAAATGGCAAAAGATATAACCTTTAATATTGAAGCTCGTGATGCTTTAAAACGTGGCGTTGATGCATTAGCAAACGCTGTAAAAGTAACTTTAGGTCCAAAAGGACGTAATGTAATTATCGACAAAAAATTTGGTTCACCTCAAATTACAAAAGACGGTGTAACTGTTGCAAAAGAAATAGAATTAAGTCACCCGGTTGAAAACATGGGTGCTCAATTATTAAAAGAAGTTGCTTCTAAAACTGCAGATGTTGCAGGTGACGGAACTACTACAGCAACAGTATTAGGACAGGCAATTATTACGGCAGGTTTAAAAAACGTTGCTGCGGGTGCAAATCCAATGGATTTAAAACGCGGTATTGATAAAGCTGTTATTGCTGTGGTTGAAAATTTAAAAAAGCAATCTCAAAATATTGGTAACGAAAACAAAAAAATTGAGCAAGTAGCTACAATTTCTGCTAATAATGATAACACAATTGGTAAATTAATTGCTCAAGCAATGAGTAAGGTTAAAAAAGAAGGCGTTATTACTGTTGAAGAAGCAAAAGGTACAGATACAACTGTTGAAGTTGTTGAAGGTATGCAATTTGATAGAGGTTATATTTCTCCATACTTTGTTACTAACGTTGATAAAATGGAAGTAGTAATGGAAAGTCCTTACGTTTTAATTTATGAGAAGAAAATTTCAGCAATGAAAGAATTATTACCAATTCTTGAAAAAGCTGTTCAAACAGGAAAACCATTATTAATTATTGCCGAAGATTTAGATGGTGAAGCATTACAAACTTTAGTTGTAAATCGTTTACGTGCTAATTTAAAAATTTGTGCGGTTAAAGCTCCTGGTTTTGGCGATCGTAGAAAAGCAATGTTAGAAGATTTAGCAATTTTAACTGGTGGAACTTATATCAGCGAAGATCAAGGTCGCAGATTAGAAGACATGGATATTACTGATTTAGGTAAAGCAGAAAAAATTACTATTGATAAAGATAATACAACGATAGTAAATGGTTCTGGTAAAAAAGCAGATATTGCATCTCGTGTAAATCAAATAAAAGCTCAAATAGAATCTACAACATCTGATTACGATAAAGAAAAATTGCAAGAGCGTTTAGCTAAATTAGCTGGTGGTGTTGCTGTTTTATACATTGGTGCAGCAAGCGAAGTAGAGATGAAAGAGAAAAAAGACCGTGTTGATGATGCTTTAGCAGCTACACGTGCTGCAGTTGAAGAAGGAATTGTGCCGGGTGGTGGAACAGCTTATATTCGTGCAATAAACGCTTTAGAAAAATTAAAAGGTGTAAACGAAGACGAGAATACAGGAATTGCAATTGTTAAACGTGCTCTAGAAGAGCCTTTACGTCAGATTTGTACGAACTGTGGAATTGAAGGTTCTATTGTAGTTCAAAGAGTAAAAGAAGGTAAAGATGATTTCGGGTTTAACGCAAGAACTGAGGTTTACGAGAATTTATTAAAAGCAGGTGTAATTGATCCTACTAAAGTAAGTCGTGTTGCTTTAGAAAATGCAGCTTCGGTTGCAGCAATGCTTTTAACAACTGATTGTGTATTAGCAGAGAAAAAAGAAGAAAAACAAGCTATGGGTGGCGCTCCTGATATGGGCGGCATGGGTGGTATGATGTAAATAAGCTCTTAGCTTTTCAATTTTTTGAAACAAAAGTTATATAATTTAAAAGCCTTTGGATTTTTCCAGAGGCTTTTTTAATTTAGATACTTCATTACAACATATTCTTCTTCAACAATTAATTCTCCAGTACAATAATGTAATTTGTTTTTTAGTTCTTCTGGATATTCTGTAACAATTTTAAAACCAAATGGAATAAATAGTTCAGGAATAATGCAAACCAAATAAAAAGGTTGATTAGATAATTTAATGAATTGTTGAATTAGTTGTTTGGCGATACCTTTTTTTCTTTCTTTTATAATTACCCCTAGAGAACATAGTTCGTCGCATGAACTATGTTTTCTTATTCTTCCAAAGCCAACTAATTCATTTTTTTTTTTGGCAATTATGAATTGCTCTTTTTTTAAATCTCGGTTATCAAGTTCGAATTCTGAAATGTATTTTTTTATAGATTCAAATTCAGAATCGTTGGGCGTAGAAATATGCATAGCTGTTTCTATGATTTAATCCTCCTTTTTTGTTGCCATATCTTTTAGTAAACTCTTCGAAAAGAAAAAGATGATAATTGAACCTAAACCCAAACATAGCCATAAAAACTGTTTTGTTTCAAAAAAAGTAGTTTGTTTTTCGGTTGTAACTTTGGGTAATTTAGGAATTTCTTTAATTATGCCTAATTCAACTTCTGGTAATAATTGTGGAGTGCTAGATACAAAATTACTTAAATCGTATTCGGGTAATTTTAATGCATTGTTTCCAAATCTTAAAGTGTATTTATTACCAGCGTTTAAATCACAAACTAAGTAACTCGCTAGTTGTTTGCAGCTAATGCTCTCAATTTCTAATGGGGGATTATCTTTATTTTCTATTTCAACAAAAACTTCTTTCTCATTCAAATAGGGTATATCAAAAAGTAAAGGACTATTAGAGTTTAATTCAAATCCAAAAAGTACTTCACGATATTTTTCTGTTTTATTATGTTTTAATTTACGCTCACGATTAACATAAACATTTGCGTTTCGAGAAAATAATCGCGGACTTTTTATTTTAAAATCAATTCTATCTACATGTTGATTATTAGAAAAAGATAATTGTACAATAGTTTTTTTATATACTTTATCTTCACTTACATTTTTTGTAAATACAACATCGTTAAGCTTCCCAGCAATAACTGAGTTTTTAAAATAACCAGCTCTGTTAATCTTTAAAGGTTCTGCGTGCCAATCATCCACTAATAATCTAAAGTAACTATAGTCGTTGAGCGGAAAATAAATACACTTATAGGTGTTTGTGTAAACATCATTATAGGCTAAACTTAATTCTTGTTGCGCACTAACACTATACCATTGTTTCATGTCTTCGCTGCCTTCAATAGCACAATATTTATAGGCATCGGAATTATTAATATTAAAAGCAATGTTACTAATTTTATCTTTAGTTGGGTTAGCAATAATAATTTCAGAATAAGTATTAAAATGTTTTTGAGAAACAATTTTGTATTCGATAAAATCGGATTTTGATTTTAATAATGGCTCACTTAAAACAACGTATGGCACTTCGTTTTTTGCAGAATCGTGAATTCGAACATCGTGCAAATCGGCAGTCATATATTGTTTTACTTCTGGATTGAGGGGTGTTTTATATAAGCTGTTTGATTTTATGCCATCGATAGTTATTTGATGAGAGTAGCATTGCGAGGTAAATTTTGCAGCCCAACTAATTAATATAATTAATATAAAAAATCTGTTTTTCATATGTTTGATTTTAAAATGCTAGTCTTGTTTTGTTTCAGAATCGGGATTAGGTTCTGTAAAAGTTTCTTTATTTTTAGTGTCATCTATTAATAGGGCCTTAATCTTTTGATACATAAAAGAGATGATTAGTAATACAACACCTAAAATTATAAATGCAATTATTTTTCCTGCCTCAGAAGCATCTTTAATATCGTAGGTGAATAGTTTTAATAAAATCAGTGCAATTAATAACAGCGATGCAATCCTAAAAGTTTTATTATACTTTTTCATACCAATAAAAAGAAACACAAAGGCTAAAATACCCCATAAGATTGGAAAACCAATTTTGATGATATGCGTTTCAACAGTAGAGATTTCCATTATTTTACCAAAATAATCATCATCAGAGGCGAGATTATATACGTTTGTTAAATTTAATTTTAAAACGTGTAATATTAATTCAATACTCGATATATAAACGATTGCTATCGAAATTAAAGTAGTGTTTAATATTTTTCTATCTTTAATAAATGCCTCTTTCTGATGAATCATTTTATACATTCTAAACACTATAAATATTACGGCAAGAAGAGAGACATAATGAAAAATAAATCCTATTTGATTACTTTCTGTAGTTAATAAACTCTCCTTTAATTCTGTAATTGGCATCCAGGATAAACCAACAATGAAAATTATCAAACTAATTAAATTTAAAATGTAGATAAAAATTTGTGTGGCTTTATTTTGAATTTTGATAGAGATACTGTTTAAAATTACAACGAAAAGTAAATGATAAACCATTATTAAAATAGGAACCGTTAATGTATTTCCAAACCAATCATTAACTTGATAAACTACCTCTAAGAAGCCAGTTAAATAAATTAAGCTAATAAAAATTCCTTTTAAAACAGAACTGTATTTTTTTGGATTAAACGTTATACCTAAATAGGTGAGTTTTTCTTCATCTTTACGTAACAGGAATACAATACCTAACAATGATAATGATGAAATTAAACCTGTTATAAAAGCTTTGTTAAAAATAATATCTACAGTTTGATGGTTGTAATTTGAGTATATATTTACCCAATCTATAAATAAGCTTAAACCCATTAACAATGTTAGAATAATTGATGCAAACCTGAATAATACAATTTGTGATTTTTGTGACAGCCAAATAAGTAATACTGCTTCTAATGCCCAAAAGATAGTTATGTAATTACCACGAAGTTGAACAGGTGCTGCAATCGTTATGAATGTTAAAGTTAAACCTATCATTAAATAAACCAACTTAGCATCTGCTTTAAACTTTTTGTATAGTAAAAACGAACAAATTAAATTAAAGCCCGCTAATAAAATACTAAACAAACCCTTTAGTTCTGGATGATAATAATTTAAAATTTGCATACCGCCACCAAAAAACAAAAAGGTATTGCTAATTAAAAGTGTTAAATCTAATGCGGCAAATTTTCTTTTTTCTTTGATATTATTAATGATATTCATTAAAATAAATATTAAGTAGAAAACTGCACCAAAAATTAAAGCCCCTTTATAGGGAGGATTAAATTGCCCAATTACTTTTGATTGTAGCCAACCAAAATAAAGAATCATTGTAAAAACGTAAGCAAGAATATTGATGAGATTCCATTTTCTCATATATGCTAAAATAAGCATGCCAATATCTAGGATTAATATGTATGTAAATAAAACCTGATAATTGCCTTGTCCTGTACTTACCATAAATGGTGTTGCAAAACCTCCAATAATTGATATGGCGGCTAATTCTATTCGGTCGTAAAGTATAGATATAAAAACACTAAAGCCTGTTATTAAGAGCATGATAATAAAAGCTGTGGTTTGATCAAAAATATGGTATTGATGAAAGGCTATTCCAATTGTAAAATAAAAAATAGCAATACCTCCACCAACTAAAACAGAACTAAATGCTTTAAACTTTTTGTGTAAGTAATGCGCAAATCCTAAAACAATTCCCCCACATAAAATACCAATACCAACTCTTGCAATTTCGTTTATCCATTCTTTGTCTATGGCATATTTTACAAAAAAGGCAATACCTAAAACTAAAATAGTAATAGCAATTTTACTCAAAATGTTTTCGCCAATAAATTTCTCTAGGTCGGGATTATTTTTTCTAAATTTAGTGTACCAATCTTCTTGTCGCACTAATGGCTTAACAGGTTGTTTTTGTTGTTGTGGAATTATTTTTATTGGTTCAGTTGTATTTGAAATAACTTTCTCAACTTCTTTTATGGGTGGGATAATTGTTTCTTTAATTACAACTGGTGGAGTTTCAACGATTATAGGCGGAACAATTTCAGGTTTAATAGTTGGTGGGATTATTTTTTCTGAAACTTCTTTTGCCGTTTCTGTTGTTGCAGTAGTTGTTTTTTGTGATTGACTAAAATTTACCTTTTTAAGATAGTTTTCAATATTTGAAAGTCGTTCTTCTGATTTTTTTAATTTTGAATTTTTAGACAAATGAAAAACAATTAGTAATACAATAATTACTAGTAATAAAAAAATCTCCATAGGGTTTAAATTTCTTATGTTAAAGATACACTTATCATCAAAATACAAAATTTTAATTTTCACGAAACTGATTGAGTAATCAACAAAGCTTATGGGTTTGCTTATAGTTCCTCCAATTGTAGGGAGTAATAGACTATATTAAAATAAGTTAATTTTATTTAGGATGTTAAACTACAGAACTTTCGTTTAATAAAATAATTCCCTTATCAGCATCTATTGTGGCATGTATTCCTAATGGCACAGTTAATTTGTTTTCTATATGCCCAATCATTGCGCCATAAAACGCAGGAATCTTTAATGGTTGTATATGTTGCATAATTACTTCATGAAACGTAAAAGCTTTTAAAGGTTCTTCTGCTAAACACTTTGCGCATTTGCCAAATACAAATCCACTAATCACATCTAAAACCCCGCTTAATTTTAATTGAGTCAGCATTCTGTCAATACTATACGGTTCTTCTTTAGCTTCTTCTAAAAATAAAATTTTATTTTTCCAATGTGGTAAATAACTACTTCCTATTAAAGAACTTAAAACAGTTAAGTTTCCTCCAAATAATTCACCACTGGCTTTACCTGAGGTTATGGTTACAATTTTATCTTCTCCAAATGGGTTTTCAGGAAAAATAAATGATTTTTGGGCCATTGTTACGTTTGTGAAAACTGATTTTGTAAATTCATTCCATCCCGAATTTCCCACGGGACCATGAAAAGTAATTAAGTTTGTTTTTGAAGTAATTGCTAATAAAAGTGCTGTAATATCACTAAAACCTATTAATACTTTTGGGTTTTCTTTTATTAATTTGTAATCTAATTTATCTAAAATTCTTGCGCAACCCCAACCACCTTTCATGCAAAATATCCCTTTAATGTTTTTATCAGCAAAAAAATCGTTTAACTCGTTTGCTCTTAACTCATCTGAGCCTGCAAAATAGCCAAACTTTTCTTTTAAGGTTTTTCCGTAAACAACATTAAATCCAAAGCTTTTTAAAATAGTTGCAAATATTTCGATTTGGTTGCTATCCCAAACAGCTCCGGCCGGGGAGGTAATGGCAACTGTATCTCCCGACTTTAAGGCTTTAGGTTTTATTTTTAACAAACCATTTTCGGGTATTTGTGAGAAAGTTATAGAAGGCTGCATTACCGCGGCAGCAGTTAGTATACCCGAGGCTTTAAGAAAATTTCTGCGAGAACTCATTTTAGTGATTTATTTGTTAAGCTAATATAGAGAGATATAAATTTACTTATTTCAACTGAAAGATTTTTATATACAGTATATTTGCAGAATGAAAATTGATAAATACATTGGGCAATCTGGTTTTATTTCAAGACGAAAAGCAAACGAATTAATTGACGAGAAAAAAGTATTAGTAAATGGTAAAGTAGCTACTATTAGCACAACCGTTAAAGAAGGCGATAAAGTTTTAGTTGATGGTAAGGAGTTAGAAGTAAGAGATTATGTTCCAACATATATTGTTTATAATAAACCCAAGGGAATTGAATGTACATCTGAGAAAATAGCAAACAATATTATTGATGCTGTTGGACATCCTCAAAATGTATATCCTGTTGGTAGATTAGATAAAGAGTCTGAAGGATTAATTCTTTTAACCAATCATAGCGAAATAATTGATAAAATCGCTAACTCCAAATACGAGCATGAAAAGGAATATGTTGTTACTCTAAATTTTCCGGTTAGAAAACAATTTTTAAAGGAAATTTCAGAAGGTGTATTACTACTTGGCGAGAAAGTTAAAACCAAACCTTGTACGGTTAGTCTCGAACCAAATGCGAAACGAATTTTTAGGGTAGTTTTAACACAAGGTTTAAACAGGCAAATACGTAGGATGTGTACCATGTTTGATTATCAGGTAATAAAATTGCAGCGCGTAAGAGTAATGAATATTAAATTAGAGAAGTTAAAAGTAGGCGAGTGGCGCGATTTGACTGAGGCTGAATTGACAGAACTATTAGCAGGTTTAAACTAATCTTTTAAAAACTTATAATTTTCCCCTATTAGTTGTTTTGACCTAACAAAATAAACACCTTTTTGAAGTTCCGAACAATCTATTCTGTTTTCAGATTCTATAATTTCTTTTTGCAAAACTAGTTTTCCTTCAATCGAATAGATATCGATTGTAACTTCTTTTCTATTTTTATTGATTACATGAATTTCGTTTGCCGAGTAAAAAAAATCAATTTCATTTTCCCTTCTATTTTCTTTAATTCCAACTGTGTTTGTTAAAATTAAGTCGTCAATATATAAATACCTGCAATAATTATCTACACAAGTTGGTTGAGTACCTTTTAGGTAGTCATAAGACATAAAAAATACTACAACAGAATCTGGTTGCACACCTACAGAATAGTCTGTAATAGCCACTTCAAAATTTGTATAAGCTGCTTCAGGCCTTAGTTTTGCTATCCCAAAACCAATAGTGTCTAATTTATTTGTAGAAGTATTGTGTTTTTTTAACAATACTTTCACCAAGGCCGAATCTCCGCTCACAACATTGGTATATTTATAAAATCCTTTTAATGAAGTTGGCTTTGTTGAAATCGGAGTTCCAGCTTTTACCCAATCAAACAAAAAAGATGCCGGATTAAGATTTCCGTTAACAAGCATTCCGGGCAAATAGTAATAAAAACCGTTGATGACAAATGCCGAACTGCCACTATGCGCATCATTTGTTTTACCAGGTATTGTGCTAAATTGTGACTCCGCCATCCAACCAGTTGGTAATGTATCGTTAGTTGTATAAGTAAAGGTTTCCATTCCACCATTTAATAGTTGTGCACTAACATTAAAACTAAAAACTACAAAACCAATTATTCGAAGTATATTTTTCATTTTATTTAAGTTTATTTACACTACAAAATTACTGTTTCTTATGTTTAAAGACACTTTCAAAATTATGCTTTCAATTGGACGTTTCAACTAAGTCTACTTTTATTGGAACATTGTTAATATTAAGATAGGTGTTTAAATAACAATTTTCTTTAAATCTAATTTATTATCTTCAAAGCTTGTTTTAAATCATTATGACCAAATATATATTAGCATTAGCCTTGCCCTTTTTTGTAGCTGCAAATTTATTTTCTCAAATAAATCCTCAATTTAATTCTGCCGAAATTATTCAGAATTTAAAAAAATTAAATACCGTTGGAAGTGTTTTATATATTGCTGCTCACCCTGATGACGAGAATACGCGTCTATTGGGATATTTAGCCAATGAGAAAAAATTAAGAACGGGTTACCTATCAATTACGCGTGGCGACGGTGGTCAAAATTTAATTGGGAAAGAGCAAGGTGAATTATTAGGATTAATTAGAACGCAAGAGTTATTAGCTGCTCGCAGAACAGATGGCGCAGAACAATTTTTTACGCGTGCTAATGATTTTGGCTATTCTAAAAATCCAGAAGAAACATTTACTTTTTGGAACAAGGATAGTATTTTAGCTGATGTAGTTCTTACTATTCGAAAATTTAAACCCGATGTTATTATTTGTCGTTTTCCTACTACAGGCGAAGGTGGTCATGGTCACCATACTGCTTCTGCAATACTTGCTGTTGAAGCTTTTGATGCTGCTGCTGATCCAAAAAAATTTCCGGAGCAATTAAAATATACAGAGGTTTGGCAAGCTAAACGTATTTTTTGGAATACATTTAATTTTGGAACTACAAATACAACAGCTCCAAACCAATTAAAAATTGATGTCGGGGTTTTTAATCCACTATTAGGGAAAAGTTACGGCGAAATTGCAGCAGAAAGTCGTTCGATGCACAAAAGCCAAGGTTTTGGTTCTAGTAAACAAAGAGGTTCTAATTTAGAATATTTTAAATTATTGAAAGGGGATAGTGTTACTTCAGATTTATTTGAAGGCATAAATACTAACTGGACTAAGTTTAAAGAAACTGAAAAAATTCAAAAATTAATTAATAATTGCATTAGCAAATACAATCCGCAGGCACCCGAAAATAGTATTAAAGAATTAGTGACGGTTTATAAGGAATTAAAATCATTAAATGATCAAAATAGAACTCTCAATTATTGGAAGAAACAAAAAATTAAAGAGACAGAAAATTTGATTGTTGCTTGCTCAGGATTATGGTTAGAAGCGTTTTCTGCAGATTATATTGGTATTCCCGGACAAGAAACAACAGTTATTACTCAAGTTGTAAATCGTAACCCAAATGTGGTTAAATTAAATAGTGTAAAATTCTTACAAAGTGATACTACAATGGTTCTCAATTTAAAGCAAAATGAATTGTATACCTTTAAACGTAAAGAAAGAATTTCCGCCTATATTCCGTACTCAAATCCTTATTGGTTAAATGAAAAACATGATGTTGGAATTTATACTGTTAATACACCCTCTTTGATTGGAAAACCTGAAAATGATGCGGCAGAAAAAATAGTATTTGATATTACTATTCAGGATTTAAATTTAAAAATCACTAGAGATTTAGTTTATAAATATACCGACCCTGTTAAAGGTGAAGTTTATCGTCCTTTTGAAATTTTGCCACCGGTTACAATTAATGTTTCTGATAAAGTATTTGTATTTAGCGAAGGTGCATCTAAAACAATTCAAATAACTATAAAAACTAACGAAGCCAACTTTAATGCCTCTCTTCAAATTAAAGCTACTCAAGGATGGAGTGTAACTATTAAAGACCCAAACATTTTTTTGAAGAATAAAGGTGATGAAAAAATTATTGAGGTAACCATCACTCCAGAAAAAACTGCAATAAATGGAAATTTTGAGGCATCAATTATTACTGCAGATAATACCACATTTAATCAAAGTATTAAGCGGGTAGAGTATGATCATATTCCTTATCAATTTATTTTATACAAAGCAGAAGCAGGGCTAATAAATATTGATTTAAAAAAATCAGGGACTAACATCGGATATATACCTGGGGCAGGAGATGACGTTCCTGCTTCATTAACTCAAATAGGTTATAACGTAACTATTTTAACCGATGAGCTATTATTGAATGATGATTTATCGAAATACAGCGCTATAGTATGCGGTATTCGTGCCTATAACACTAACGATCGTTTACAGATACATTATTCTAAGTTAATGGACTATGTAAAAAACGGCGGTAATTTAATTGTGCAATACAATACTAATAATCGTATAGGCCCTGTTAAGGCTAATATTGGCCCGTATCCATTTACTATTTCAAGAGATAGAGTAACTAATGAAAAAGCTGAAGTGAATTTCATCAATGAAAAACATTCAGCTTTAAATTTTCCTAATAAAATTACAAACAAAGATTTTGATGGATGGATTCAAGAACGGGGTATTTATTTTGCTACAGAAATTGATAAACAATACGAAACAGTATTTTCTATTAACGACCCAAACGAAAAAGCAAGCGATGGAAGTTTAATTATTGGTAAATATGGAAAAGGAAATTTTGTGTATACTGGCTTAGTTTTTTTTAGAGAGCTTCCCGCAGGAGTTCCTGGGGCTTACAGGTTATTTGTCAATCTTTTAAGTTTACCACAGAATAAATAATAACTATGTTTGATTGAACACGGATAAAGCTGATTTAACAGATAAAACACAGATAAAATTTACATGGAAACTTTATTGCATGAAAATATAACTGAGCAAATAATTAAAACCTATTATGAAGTTTATAATAAGTTAGGTTATGGCTTTCTTGAAAGGGTTTATCAAAACGCAATGTTGTTTGAATTAAAAAACAAAGGATTAGATGCTGAAGCACAAAAAATGATAAAAGTTCATTATAAAGGTTTTTTGGTTGGAGATTATTTTGCGGATATAATCGTTGAAAATTCTGTAATACTAGAATTAAAAGCGAGTGAAGTATTAGTGCACGAAAACGAGTTACAGCTTTTAAATTATTTAAGAGCTACCGATATTGAAGTTGGATTATTACTAAATTTTGGAAAAAAAGCAGAGTTCAGAAGAAAAATATTTACAAATGATCGTAAATGTTTAAAAAGTGAAATTGAATAATCAAAAAAATAATCTATAATATCTGTGTTCCATCAAAATAAAAAATGTTTAAATTGTGTTCAATTGGAAAAATAATAATCTGTGAAAACCTGTTTAATCTGTAAGATCTGTGTTCTATCAAAATAAATATTTTAATGATGAAAAAATGGAATAATGTTTACGCAGTTGTCATTGGGGTTTTAGTTATTGTAATTGTACTTCTTTATTTTTTCACCCAGTATTTTAAATGAGTTTAATTGATTGGTTAGTATTAAGCATTACGCTTTTGTTTATTATACTTTATGGTATATGGAAAAGTCGTGGTCAAAAAAACATAGAAGGTTATTTATTAGCCGATAGAAAATTACCTTGGTATCATGTTGGTTTATCTGTAATGGCAACTCAAGCAAGCGCTATTACTTTTCTTTCGGCTCCCGGCCAAGGTTATAGCGATGGTTTACGTTTTGTGCAATTTTATTTTGGTTTGCCCTTAGCCATGGTTGTTTTATGCATAACGTTTATCCCTATTTTTCATAAACTAAAAGTTTATACAGCCTACGAATTTTTAGAAACCCGTTTTGATAATAAAACTCGTACACTTACCGCTTTTTTATTTTTATTGCAAAGAGGTTTATCAACAGGTATAACCATTTATGCACCTGCAATAATTATGTCTACTATTTTAAATATTGATGTTTTTTATACCATTATTTTTAATGGATTAATTGTAATTGCCTATACAGTTTACGGAGGAACCAAAGCTGTTTCGTACACTCAGGTTTTACAAATGAGTATTATTTTTGGCGGTTTATTTTTAGCAGCATATATGGTGATACACTTATTACCTGAGAATGTTTCCTTTTTTGATGCTTTGCATATTGCAGGTAAAATGAATAAGTTAAATGCCATTGATACCCATTTTGATTTAAATAATAAATACAATATTTGGTCTGGAATTATTGGAGGTTTTTTTCTTCAACTCTCTTACTTTGGTACCGACCAATCTCAAGTGGGCAGATACTTAACTGGTAGTTCGGTTACACAAAGCAGACTTGGCTTAATAATGAACTCTTTAGTTAAAATACCAATGCAATTTTTTATTTTATTAATAGGAGTTTTAGTTTTTACATTTTACCAATTTCATCAAGCTCCCATCTTTTTTAATAATGTTGAAGTAAACAGAATACAAAATAGTGTTTATAAAGATGAATTTAAAAATTTAGAACAAGCATACACGATTGCTTATATTGAAAAACAAACAGAAGTAAATGAACTAGTAAATGCCTTACATTCTAAAGATGAAATTAAAATAGATGCTTCTCGAATTAAAGTACAAGCAGCTGATAAAAAAAATACAGCTATCAAAAAAGAAGTAACAGCCTTAATGACCAAAAATTATGCTTCGGCAGATGTAAATGATACTAATTATATCTTTTTAAGTTTTGTAACTCAACAATTGCCGGTTGGGGTTGTTGGCATTTTAATTGCTATTATTTTTTTGGCAGCAATGGGCTCTACCGCGAGTGGTTTAAATTCTTTAGCCTCTACAACGGTAGTTGATTTTTATAAACGCATATTTAAGAAGAATGAAAGTGAAAAAAAGTATTTATCTGTTTCTCGTTGGATTACGGTTGCCTGGGGTTTATTTTGTATCGTAGTAGCTTTTTATGCGAGCAGGTTAGGAAATTTAATTGAAGCAGTAAATGTTTTAGGTTCTTTATTTTACGGCACAATTTTAGGAATATTTTTAGTTGCTTTTTATATGAAGCGAGTAGGTGGGATGGCAGTTTTTTACGCAGCATTAATTGCAGAAGCCTTTATTGTTTACGCTTGGATAGTAAATCTAACGGCTTTTTTGTGGTTAAATGTAATTGGCTGTTTATTGGTGATGGGTTTTGCTTTTATTATCCAAATGTTTATAAATCGTAGAAAAGTTAAAGTATAAAAAATCCCGCTATTAATTTAGCGGGATTTTTTTTATTAACTCTTTTCTGCAAAAGAAGAAATCTGTGTTTGAGATTTCTCAGTAATTCTCCCTTCGAAAAGACAGTATGTTATTTTTTATTTTCAGTAATTAATTTTTTTGCCATAGCAACGTAATCATCATTTTTTTCTTCAGTCGCTAAAACTATAACTTGCTCTGCGGTTGCAATAGCGCCTTTAGTATCTTTTTGTTTTGTTTGAATTTTTGCCTTTAATAAAAGTACCCAATAAGCTTTTGGATTGTTAGCAATAGCTTTGTCAACCCACTCTACTGCTTGTTTAAGGTCTTTATCATTTTCATAATAATAAGATGCCGCTTGGTAATATGGTCTGTTATCTTTTACAATTGTGTTATCAATCGTTTTCATGATTTTAGTATCAATGTCGGCAACAACATTAAACGATACTCTTGTTTTTTCCCAAACTAATTGAACTTTAACTGTATTAGATGTAATGTTTGCTAAATCAATAGTAAATGTTTCAGTTTTATCTGAAGTTGTTGTTGGTTTAACAGTAAAACGTAGTAACTCATTTTCTTTTTTGTACTCGGCAACATCACCACCTAATGTCAAATCTTTATACAACATTATTTCCCAACTATCTTTATTTGGGATTGAATAAATCGCATAAGTTCCAGCTTTAACATCAGTTCCTTCAACTTTAACGTCTTCTCCAAATGTAATTTTAGTTGCACCATTTGCTCCGGTGCGCCAAACTTTCCCAAAAGGAACTACATCACCATATATTACACGGCCTTTTGCACTTGGGCGGCTATATTCAATTGTAATGTCAGATAAAGCAAAAGCTTGTTTTATAGTTTGTAGTGGACTAGGAGCAGGCACTTTTAATTGTGCATTAATACTTGTTGTTGTAATGGCTGTAATTGCAATTGCTGCAGTAAATGATTTTAATTTTTGTAACATGTTGTTTTGTTTTAGTTTATATTTTTTGTTGGTTAAAGATAAAAATTATTGTTAGAGTTTATGGTTATTAAACATGATTTAAGGGATTTTGTTTTAGAATAATGTTAATCAAAAATATATTAACTTACCATTTGCCGAAACCTTTATATAGGTGACTCGCGTTTTTTATTTTAATAAATATTTCAAGGCCACCTCTGCTTTTAGATGTTTTTTGCAAAGTAGAAGTATTTAAGTCATAAGAAGCTCCAAAAATTATTTTTTTCACTTCCACAAATGCATTTAATGCAAAAGCATCTTTAAACCTGTAATATGCCCCAAATCCAAAAGTTTTTGATTGATTAATACCAGTAATGTATGAATTGCTGCCTGATTGATAAAGAAACATGGTTCCTAAAATAACTTCGCTTGCTCTGCCTTGGTATTGAACCATAAGCGATGGTGAAATAGAATAGGGCGAGCCATTAAAGCAATAATTAAACGATTCGTATAAATTAAAGCGCATAAATAATCTTTCGTTACTGTTTCTAGAAAAAGAATATTTTGGTTTATTAATATGTGCAACTGAAAAGCCTAAGGTATTTGATGGTTCAGAATTTACAGCAAATTTTTTACCATTCTTTTTATTTATCAAAGCAATTCCGGCGCCAACATCTAATGCCACGATTGATTGTTGATTTTTATTTTCATTTGGCAAAGATGAATTAAAATTAAAACCATCAAACTGTGAGCCCCATGTTTGATTAAGGCCTGTTAATGATTTTTGGGCAAAACCAACAGACACTCCCGAAGTTAAAAACTGGCTATTATTTAATTTTAGAGAATAATTAATAGGTAAACCTCCACTAATGGTTGTTAGTTTGCCATCTCCTGATTTATCATAACCGAAATTTAATCCAGCTGAAAAAAAGCCTTTATTTTCTTTTCTGTTACTTGTTATCTGTTTATTAATAAATGCAGAGTAGGTAGTAAATCCTTTTGTAAAAGCATTCCATTGAGACTTATATTGAAGTCCAGCCTCAAAAGAATTGATAACACCGAAAGCTGAAGGATTAATGGTTTGAGGCGCTATAAAATATTGTGTAAGATGAATATCTTGGCTAAATATGTTTTTAGCCAACAGCATCAAAATAATGAAATAGGTTTTTTTCATTTTCAATTATTTTTATTGCGAAGTATTTGTTTCATGTATTCCAATCTTATCTTTTCAAGGTTACATTTCCTTTTTTAACTACTTTTTCTCCATTTATTAATATGGCTGTTAATTGGTAAATAAAAACAGCGTCATTTTGCATTACACCATTATAGGTTCCATCCCAACAATTATTTTTATTATCACTCTCAAAAACTTTTTCTCCCCAACGATTATATAGTTGTAAGTTCATCGTGGTAATGCAGTTTCCATAAACGCACCAAAAATCATTAAAACCATCGCCATTAGGGCTAAAAGCAGATGGAACAAAATTATCTCCACAAAGTATATCTACTTGTACTAAAACTGTATTTGTAACAATGCAACCATTATTATCTGTAGCAGTTATTGTATAAATAGTTGTTGTATTTGGGCTAACCGTATTCGTTTCGCAACTGTTACAGCTTATATCTGGGGAATAGGACCAATTAAATATGTTGCCGGCTATACTATTTGCATAAATTACACTAGATGAACCATAAATAATGGTAGATGGATTTGCAAAAGGTGTTTGAGATTGTGGTGTATAAACTGTAACTGCAAAAATTGTTGAAGAGTTACAAGGTGATATTCCGGAACTTACTGTATAAACACTGTTTACTTGTGGTTCAATGGTAATGGTATTTGTAGTTTCACCAGTGTTCCAATTATAATTAATCCCTCCATTAGCACTAAGTGTTATTGCATTTCCAACACATACTGTTGGCGTTCCCGTAATATTTAAAGTTGGTTGAGTAAATACGTTTATAAGTACAGTTCCAGTATTACTACAGCCATTTGCGTCTTGGCCAACTACACTATAAGTTGTTGTAACAATTGGATTAACAGATTGAGATGAAGTATTGACAGAATTATTCCATGTATAAGTTACAGCACCGCTTGACGACATTAGTGCATTTTGACCCCTACAAATTGCACTTGGTGATGTGATGCTAATTACAGGAAGGGGATTAACAACAACTGTTGATATAGTTGATTGTACGCATCCATTTAAATCTTTACCAATAACAGTATACGTAATTGTTTGTAAAGGATTAGCAATAACGTTTGCAATGTTAGTTGCGTTTAAGGCGGTACCTGGCGACCAAGTATAATTATTTGCACCTAATACACCGATGTTTGCCGAATTACCAGAACAAATAGTATGGTTTGATATAGCTAATACTGGCAAGGGTTTTACAGAAACGCTAGTTGTGGTTGTGCCGGAACACCCTTTATTACTTACTCCAGTAATAGTATAGATAGTGCTTGTTGTTGGTGTTGCGGTAACCGTTGAACCGTTGGGGTTGTTTAGAGATCCGGCAGGAGTCCATGTATAGCCAACAGCTCCATTAACTGTTAATGAAGCACTTGTTCCCAAACACATTGTATTACTTGTAGCTGTTAACGTTGGTAAGGGGTTAACTGTTAACATTAAAGTGTTTGTTTTTAAACAACCACTAGCATCAGCACCTGTAACGCTGTATACCGTGGTTGCTAATGGGTTTGCTGTTACACTTGCGCCATTACTAGAACTTAAAGTTGCAGATGGTGTCCAGGTATAATTAATAGCTCCGGTTGCAGTAATAGTTGTGCTTTGAAAAGTACAAATATTACTATTCGTCATGGTAACATTTAGTGGGGGAATTGGAATCACAGATCCATTCAAAACAGCTGATGTAGTACAAGTTAAAATGCTATTAGAGAAAAAAGCCGTGGCAGTGTATATACCCGTGCCTGATGGAAGAATGCCACTTATTGTTGGATTTTGCTGTGCAGATGTATAACCTCCAGGTCCATTCCAAGAATATGAAACTGCAGAGGTGGCGTTTGAAGTTAAATTTACATTGGCTCCAGCACAAACAGTAAAGTTGGATGATACGGCCACAGTGTTAGTGCCAACAACACTTAACGAATTTGTTATATTAGTTGTGCAGCTGACCGTTCCCATTGCAAACATGGTGGTAGTTGTATAAATTCCAGAGCCATTAGTTTGAATATTTGGAATAGTTGGCGTTGCAATAGTTGAATTAAAACTATTTGGTCCAGCCCATGTATAAGAAATGGCACCGGCAGCTGATGCCGTAAAATTGGCAGTGGCGTTTTGACAAATATTTGCTGGAAAAATAATAGTTGTTGTAGGAGTGGCAACTACCGAAACGTTAGCAAGGGCACTTGTTGTACAAGTTAAAAAACCATTAGTGAAAAAAGCAGTTGCAGTATAATTACCTGAGCCAGAAGGAAGAATTGAAGTAATTGTTGGGTTTTGAACCGCAGAATTATAAGCTCCTGGTCCATTCCAAGAATAGGATGTTGCTCCTGTAGCACTTGAAGTTAAATTTACATTGGATGCTTCACAAACTGTAAAATTCGACGCAACAGCAACAGTGTTTGTTCCAACAACGCTAATCTGGTTTGTACCAGTTGTGGTACAACTAACAGACCCAATAGCGTAGGTTGCAGTTGTTGAATAAATACCTGAGGCAATAGGTTGTATGTTGGTAATAGAAGGATTACTTAAATTAGATGTAAAAGAATTTGGACCAGACCATAAATAAGATAACGGAGTAGGAGAAGTTGTAACGGTTAAGTTAGCTGTAGCATTTTGACAAATATTATTTGGAACAGCAACTGTTACGGGTGATGTGGCAACTACAGAAACGTTAGAAACAGCACCTGTTGTGCAAGTTAATGCGCTATTAGAAAAAGAAGCTATAACAGAATAATTACCTGCACCCGAAGGAAGAATACCTATAACCACTGGATTTTGCAATCCGGAAGTATAACTACTGGGACCTGACCATGAATAAGAAAAAGCTGGAGTAGCACTTGATGTTAAATTTAAATTTGCTCCCTGACACAATGTAAAATTTGGTGTAACGGCAACAGTGCTCGTTGGAACTACAGATATTTGAGTTGTGTTCGTTCTTGGGCAAGTAATACCATTAAAATTAATATTTGAACTTACTGTGTAAATACCGGATGCAGTAGGTTGAATTGTATTGATTATTGGATTTTGTAAAGCTGATGCATATGCACTTGGCCCAGACCACGCATAAGCCGTGGCAGTTGGCATCGACGAAGTTAAGTTTACTATTCCTTCTTGGCAGACATTGCTGTTAGTACTTATTGCAATTGAATGATTAGGCGCTACATTTACTTGTGTAGTTTGCGTGCCAATGCAACCATTGGTGTAATTTGCAATTACAGAAAAGGTACCAATATTTGGTGTGGTAATATTTGGAATAGAAATAGATGTTGTCCCAAAAGTAGATGTTGGAGAAGCTGGACCTGTAACACTAAAAGACCCAGCACCAGTTGGATTGATAGTAAAAGCGGCATTACTGCCGTAACAAAAGTTAGTTGGTGTAGTTACTGAAATGGGTATAACAGGATTTATTGTTAAAGTAAAAGTCGTTTGGTCTGCAATTGCACCCGCTGAAGTATTCAATCCTTGTGCCTGAACCGTGTAAACCTGATTAACCAATGAGCTTACTGTAAACGAAGGATTTGTTTGCACAACCGCGCCTGGGTAAAGTGTATAAGTTCCACTAACTGCATTAACCCATGTACCTGTAAAAACAGCTAACTGTCCTGGGCATGCCGTAAGACTCGGATATAGTAGCGGATTACACGAAATACCTGCACTGCCTGTATTGGCAAATGAAACATTTGTGTTTACGCCACTTGGATTGGTAATTAAAACAAGATATTGTTGTCCTTGTAAAACTGGAATTGAAGGTTGGAAATTGCAGGCAGAGCCCCCAAAAGGTACAGTTCCCATGCCTGTGCCGCCAGACCCAGTGCAATTCCAATTACAGGCAACCGGTGGTAAGGTGTTATTAAAAATATCATCGCAAGTTGTTGGTGAATATGGCCACATAATCCAATCATAATTGCCAGCTTGTGGAAATGCGGAACCAAAAGCACCGAATGAAAAGCCTAGGTTACCACTTGATGTAACGTTTATCATTAACCATTGTGGGTTTGGTACATTAGTAAACATACAACCTGCATTTACAGCTTGTGGATTACCAAAGGGATTACTAACATTTAAGCCAGGTGTTAAACCTGTACCTGAACTGGCCGAAAAACTGAAAACAGAATTCGTGCAAAGATTTTGAGTATTGTTACAAGCAGCCGGGTTTTGAGAATAGAATTTTTTTCCTGAAAAGATAATCAAAGAAAAAATAAATATTATTTTGTAAAAATTTCTATTCATTAAATAAAAAAATATATTTACTCAAAACTTAAATATATAAAAGTTTTTAAACAATAACTCTTTAAACAAATATAATAATTCGCTAAAATGCTTTATTAATGCCAATCATCCATCTAAACTGAAAATAATCTTTTTCAGCATAAGGTAATCTGTTAATGAAAAATGGCATGTCAAACCTAACGGTTAATGGCTTTATATTATATAGTTGCCCCCATCTTACAATGCTTAGAGTTGTACCAACACCAGCATCAAACATTATATCGCTCATTACATTTGCCTTATTTGCAGGATTTGTATTTATTATTCCGGCGTCACCAAAAATATAAGGTTGTAATTTAATGCTGTTCTTTAAAAATTTAGGATTCATGAATTTAAATAGTTCTCCAAATTCAATTTCGGTGTTAAAAGCTGCTCCACTTGCGCCTTTGTAATTGTAACTAAATGAGCCGTCGGCATTTTTTTGCGCTAATAAATAACCTGAGAAACCTCTTAAACCCAAACCACCACCGGAAGTAAAATGGTTGGTTGTAGTTCCATAATTTCCCCAATCTCTTGGTACTATCCCCATTGAGCGGGTATATTTATTATCCATTAAGTCTTCATTGTTAGCGCCTGCAACATATAACATTGATTCGGAAGGTAAACTATTTCCAAATCCAATTTGTCCAAAAACTCTAGTGTTAATATTAATTTTACCAAGATCATTTTTGTTAACGCTGGTGATTGTGGCTGCAGAAAAATCGTAATCATTTGTAAATGCTGCCGACCGTAAATTCAATAAAATATTGCCGACACCTCGTTTATATTTATAATTGTGTTCTAAGCCAATATGTATAGCACTGTTTAACTTACGATAACCCCATTCTTTATCATTAATTAAGTATACCATGTCTTGTGGCATATCTCTTAACATAGCTTTTAAATGTGTGTATAGGCGAGTGTTGTTGTTATTAATTCTTTTTTCAAAACCAATAGTTCCGGCATCTAATCCATCTAAAGATTTTAATTGTAAATAAACATTAGATTTTTTAATGTATTTATTAAGCGAAGTTTTATAATCTAATAAAAACGAAATTTTATTAAAGCTATTCACTTTATCATTACTATCGATATAAGCTTGACCTAAGCCACTACTCAACCAAACACCAAATTCAAAAACATGTTTGGTTAATAGGTAATCGCCAGATAATACTGCTCCAAATTTGGCACCGTCGTAACCGTTATACCAAAGTGCCGGTCGAATACGCATATCGTATTTTTTCCAGTTTAGCGGGTTATAAACATGAGAATCAAAACGCACATTAATAAATCCATGTTTCACGTTGTTAGTCATGTCTACATCCGCTAATCGATAAGATGGATCTATTATTACATTTTTAATTTTGGTACCAATATTTAAAGTAGCTGTGTAAGTTGGTTTTAAGTTTGGTCCCCAACCAATCCATCTAGGTAAAGTATTGGCACCTGTGGGTTTTTCAAACCAAGTGTTGGGTATATAGTAGTGACGGGCAGAATCGTTTTTATCAATTACAACAAAATCAATTGGCATTTGCATAGAACCTTTTCTTTTGAAAGTAATTTCGTAAACATCATTTTTTTTATGTTTTATTCGGCCAATTTTATAATCTACAGTCTTTGTGGTTTCTAACCATTGGTCAAAAAACCAGTTTAAATCTACACCCGTAAAACCAATAACTGAGTTTCTAAAATCTTCTGGGTAGGGATGACAAAATTTCCATTGTTTAAAATAATGCTGCATTGCTTTATCAAAAAACGAACGCCCTAAAACATATTCTAAGTTTTTAAGCATTGCAGCAGTTTTGGTGTAAACTTGCCCATAGCCACCGCCATGCCTTATTGCACCATTAAAATCATCACTATGGGTATTAAGGGGCAGTTCTTCTTCTTTAATTACCGCATTATAATAAAATGAATTATAAATTTGATTATCTAAAACTTTTACTGGCTCCGTAAACTTTTCAACGTAATTGCTTTTAGGTTTTTGTGTCACCATTATAGGCCCATCAATGTATTGATAAGTGTCGGCGGTATAAAATTGCGTAAATCCTTCGTCCATAAATGCTCGGTAATTTTCATTAGTTCCAACCATACCTTGAAACCAATTATGGGTAATTTCATGAATTAATAAAGAGCGGTAACCTGGGTCAAAGCCACCGCACAATGTTAGCATTGGGTATTCCATGCCATCTTGTGCATCAGCCACTATCATCTTAGGGTGGTGGTAAGGTCCAATATTGTAAGAATTAACTTCTAATATTTTAGCAATGTAGTTGGAACAATTATACCATCCAGCAGCATGAGGCTCTTGCACCAGCGCAATACAACGAACGCCATCCCAATTTGTTTCGCCAATTCGGTATGTTGGGTCGGCGGTAAAAGCAAAATCGTGGACATTAATTGCAGAAAATTTCCAGGTTTTTTTTGTGCCATCCTTTTTTGTGATTATTGATGGGGGAGAGTTAAAAGGTTTTTTAAGGAAATTACTAATGTCTAATTTTTTGCGAAGCGTATCCGGTAAAACTTCTTTTTCATTTATTAAAGTTCCTGTCCCATCAGCTACATAGTTATTTGGAAGAGTCATTTCAACATTAAAAGAACCAAAATCGCCATAAAATTCATGATCCATGTGTTGATCGGTGTTCCAAGCAAATTTACTATCAATAACAGCAACTCTTGGGTACCAATGCACAATATCATAGTGTTTAAAACCAAACGTACTAAACATTTTCATTCTGTTACGGATTGCTTCTGTATCAAAATAAGTTTTAAAATCTAACGTCATTGTTATTGATTCGCCTGATTTTAAAGGTTTTTGGAAATATACTTTTAAGATGGTATTATCTAATTCTGTCTTTAGTTCTGCGCCGTTTACCGTTATTTTTTCTACCTGGGTGCCAAGACCATTAGACCGATATTTACCGAATTTTAAATTATAATCATTATTCTTATACAAGTCGGCGCAATAAGAATCTTTAATTTGAGCGTTTGAATAAAGATGAAAATAAACAAAAGAAATATCGTAAGGTGAATTGTTCCAGTAAGTTAGCTCTTCATTTCCGGTAAGAATATCTGTACTATCATTTAATTCTGCTTTAATGTTGTAGTGAACATCTTGCTGCCAATAACCCTCAAAAGGTTTACGGTTTTTCCAATATAGTGGATTGGTTGCTGAGCGATAATCGATAAATTCGTTTTGTGAAAAAGAAAAAAATGTTAAAAAAACAATTAATATTGGGAGATAAAATTTGTATTTAAAGAAAATCATAGGCTTAAATCGGGAAACAAAGATAAATGTAAGCATTTAAACTAAAAAATTAATGAAAGATATATAAGTCTCAGATTTGAAGTTAGATAGAAATTGAAAATAAAAAATAGTTGAATAAACAGGAAGATTTTTTTTAAATAAATCTAAATTTTTATAACAGTTATTAACAAGTAAAAGTTAATTAGTAATCCGATTAAAAATGTAACTTCGCCGACCAATTTATGGTATAAGCCGTTAAATTGATACTATGAATAGATTAAAATTTACTACCGTATTACTTGTAAGCCTACAATTTTGTTTTGGACAACAAATGACAATTCATTTTATGGGTAAAATATATAACGATAAAAACGCTGTAATTGGTGGTGCAAACGTCCAGGTAGTACAAGATGCCTTTTTAACTAGCAATACACAAACAGATGTAGATGGCAATTATAATTTGTACTTACCGCTAAATCGTGAGTTTGATGTAACTATTGTTAAAGAAGGATACGTTCAAAAAAAGTTTTTTGTAAGCACAAAAGGGATAAAAGAATCTACTGAAATGACAAAATTCCCAACTTATGTCGCAGATGTTGTTTTATTTACGCGTTATGATGGTATAGATTATTCATTATTTGATCAACCAATAAATAAATATCAATATAATGCCAAAAATAATAATATTGATTATGATGAGCCATATTTAAAAGAAATGAAGGAGGCTATGAAAGAAATTAAAAAGGCCGAGCGCGAAGCAATTAAACTTATTCGTGAAAAACAAGCAGCCGATAGAAAGCTTTTAGCAGCTTCAAAAGTTGGATATATCCCGCAAAATACCCCAGCTTTGCCAAATTCAATAGCTCAATATAAACCTTCGGAGCAAAAGTTTTCTGTAGCTAATACCTCAAACACAAACCGCAAAATTGATAGTCGTACTTTAGCCTTATTAGCTAAATATAAACAAGGGGTAACAGAAGAAATTATAGAGGGAAATGGAGTTTATATTATCCAACGTATTTTAGTGATTGAAAATGATGTTTGGATGTATCAAAAAAAGATATTTAATTGGGGTGGAGTAGCCTGTTTTAGAGACCAATCTTCAATAACTGAAGGTGTTTTTGAGCAAGAAACCAAGAAATAAATCTAATACCCTTTACCCAATAAGTTCGCACTATTGTAATTTTAGTCAAATTTTCTTCAATTTCAGGTTAAAATAATTGCATTTTCATGCGGTTTTTAGATTATTTTATTATCTTTGCACCCCAATTAAAAAATAAACAATGGAAAAACGTTATGAGACGGTCTTCATTTTAACTCCCGTTTTGTCTGATGATCAGGCAAAGGAGGCCGCGAAGAAAATTAAAAAAACCATTACCGATTTAGGAGGAAAGATCGTTAATGAAGAGAACTGGGGCTTAAAAAAATTAGCATACCCAATCCAAAAGAAAACAACTGGTTTTTACCATTTACTTGAATTTTCAGGTAAAGGTGAAGAAATAGTTAACGATTTGGAAGTTACTTACAAACGTGATGAGCGTATATTACGCTTTTTAACTGTTTCATTAGATAAACATGCTGTTGCATACGCTGATAAGCGTAAGGGCATTAGAGCAGAATCTAAGACAAAAAAGAAAGAAAGTGCTAACGCATAAGTTTTAACCAATTAACGTTTAGAAAAAATGGCAGCGCCAAAAGACATAAGATATCTTAACCCTCCAACAGCTGAGGCAAAAAAGAAAAAATATTGCCGCTTTAAGAAAAGTGGTATTAAGTACATAGATTACAAAGACCCTGATTTTTTATTGAAATTCGTTAACGAACAAGGTAAGTTATTACCTCGCCGTTTAACTGGAACTTCATTGAAATTCCAACGTAAAGTGGCGCAAGCGGTAAAACGTGCTCGTCATTTATCGTTAATGCCATATGTAGCCGATTTAATGAAATAATTTATAGAAGAAATTAAAATGGAAGTTATTTTAAAACAAGATGTTAAGGGATTAGGTTACAAAGATGACAAAGTAACTGTGCGTAACGGTTATGGTCGTAACTTTTTATTACCAAAAGGAATGGCAATTTTAGCTACTGAAAGTGTGAAGAAAATGCACACCGAAATACTAAAACAACGTGCTTTTAAAGAAGATAAATTACGTAAGGAAGCAACTGCAAACGCTGAGAAATTATCAGAAGTTAGCATAAAAGTAGGTGCAAAAGCTGGCGAAAGCGGAAAAATATTTGGTTCTGTAACCAATATTCAAATTGCTGATGCTTTGCAAAAAGCCGGTTATGCTGTTGAACGTAAAAATATCGAAATTGCTGAAGATAATATTAAGCAGTTAGGCACTTATTCTGCAAAAGTTCGTTTATACAAAGAAGTTTCTGCTACAGTAGCTTTTGAAGTTGTAGCTGAATAAATTTGTGAATATTTTTATTTTAGAACCCATCTCGTTTAACGTGGTGGGTTTTTTGCTTTAGCTTTGCATTAAATGGATAATTCAACTATAACTTTACTAGCTACGTCTTTTGCTGTTATTGTTTCGGCAACAATGTGGGTTGATTATTTTAGAAGAATTGATGTTTTTAAACGCGAAAAAATTGGGCCATTAATAATTGCATTACTTATTGGTTGCTTAACCCCAGCAATTAGTTTATATTTTTATAGCTTACTTTATAAAATCGGTTTTCACGAAAATGGAGAGTTTATTAATGATATTTTATATTCAATAATTGGTGTTGGCTTAAACGAAGAATTATCTAAAATTATTGGAGTTATTCTTGTACTCACAATTTTCAGAAAGAGATTAGACGAACCTATTGATATTTTTATCTTTGCTGGTGTAACAGCCATTGGCTTTGCTATGATAGAAAATTTTAAATACTTTAGTTTATATGGTATTAGAATTATCACTCCTCGAACTTTTTACTCTTCATTAGAACATATAATTAATACTACCATTATTGTTTATGGGTTTTACAGATATAAAATATTTAAAAAAGGAAATCACTACATTAACATTATACTATCAGTGTCTTTAGCCATTGCCTCTCACGGTTTATTCGACTTTTTTTTAATAGACGGTTTCTTAGGATATTTTACGGTTTTTATTTCTATAATTATTTATTTATTTGGAATAAATTTTTGGATTCAAATGTTGAATAATGCCAATAATTATTCTAAATTTTTTGATTACGATAAAATTCATTTCAATGAAAATATTTTTTTTAGACTACTTTTCTGGTATTCTTTAACAGTCCTTATTACTTTTGTAAATAATTTTTTTGTATCAGATCTAAAATCTTCTATTATATACTTTATCTTGGGACTACTATCTGATGGTTTTTTGTTTTTAGTAGTAATGTTGAGCGCCAGTCGTTTTAAAATATATAAATTAAAATACATTAATGTAACCATTCAATTTCCGTTTTATGTTACTAGAAATAATGATGAAGATTTTATGATTCCATTTATTAATTTGCCTATAAAAATAAGAGGAGAGAATTTTAAAGAACATATTCCAACAAAGTATATAGATAAGACCATAGTTATTTGTCCGGTAAATAAAAATAATAGTTTTTTAAAAAATCCAGTTAACGCTATTATTACCAATAAATATTTATTATTTGATGATGTGGTTGTTTATTCTGTTTCTTTTGATAAAGATTTTGATGATCAATCAACTTTGTTTTTATTAAAACCCAAAACCAGAGGTAAAACCAAAATAAATGGTTTTCCAATTCAAGGGCTTTACAAAATTAATGATGAAAATAAGGACATTTCAACCATAAAATTAAAAAGTCTTACTTTTTTGGAACTAATTTATATCAAATATTAAGGGTTGATAATCAGGTTATTACCGGCAAGATTCTTTTTTTATTTTTTATTTAATATATTCGTTAAACTTTTTAAATCTCTATTAGTCAAAATAAAAAACTTATAAAAAATGAAAAAAAATAAACTAATTTATTCTCTTTCTCTTGTTATGTTAACAAGCGTTTTAGTATTTACAAGTTGTAAAAAGAAAAAAGCCTTTAAAGAGGAAGATGGCCAAGCTTCTGAAGATAACAGATCTGTTCAAACAGAAAATGACGCTGCCGTAAGTGATGTAAATACCGTTGCCGGTAATAACAATTTTTTACATGGTAGAGGAACTAGCGTTTCTGGTATTGAAGCTATTAATTCTACTCTTGGTATTACAGCCGTACCATATACAATTGATACAACAGGCGCTTATTTAGGAACCATCAAAATTAATTATGATGGAGTTACAGTAGTTAATAACCGTCTTAAATCTGGTTCTATTAGATTAACTATTGTTGATTACGCCCTAGGTAAACGTTGGAAGCAAGCAGGATGTGTGTTAAAAGTTGATTATTTAGCATTTAAAGTTACTCGCTCTTCAGATTCTAAAAGCGTAGAGTTAAATGGAACTCAATTTATCACTAATGATACTGGTGGTTCTTGGTGGGAATTATTAATTGTTAAAACACAAGCAAGTTTGGGTAGCTCTGTTAATGGTAGCAATTTAAATGTCACTTTTGACGGAGATAAAACTGCTGTATATAACATCAACCGTAGATTTACATATACTTTACCTGGCGGGATATTAACTTGTACTGGAGAAGGTATTGGAAGTAATGGTGATTTAAGCAGCCTTGAAAATTTTGGAACTACTCGTGAAGGTAACACTTTTACAAGTCAAGTAACTACTCCAATAGTTTGGAATTGGACTTGCGGATGGTGGGCACCAGTGCAAGGCGAAGTAAATATTAAAGTGGAGGATAAAGATTTTGCGTTAAAAGTATTATTTAGTGTGGATGCAAGTGGCAACCCTGTTAGCGCTGCCGCAAATTCTTGCCCTTACGGTTGGAAGGTTGAGTGGAAGCACAAAAATAAAACTAAGAAAAAAGTTATTGGATATAAATAATTATTAAATAGTCTTAATAAAAAAATCCCCTATCAATAATTTGATAGGGGATTTTTTATGAGGTTTATTTTTTATTAAGGACTAGCCAAAGGCATTAAATCCTGTAACATCCATTCCAGTAATCAATAAGTGAATGTCATGTGTACCTTCATAAGTGATTACACTTTCTAAGTTCATCATGTGTCGCATAATTGGATATTCGCCTGTAATACCCATAGCGCCGTGTATTTGACGCGCTTCGCGAGCAATTTGTAATGCCATGTTTACATTATTTCTTTTTGCCATACTAATTTGAGAAGGTGTAGCACGATTTTCGTTTTTTAATACACCTAAACGCCAAGTTAATAATTGCGCTTTTGTAATTTCAGTAATCATTTCGGCTAATTTTTTTTGTGTTAACTGAAAAGCGCCTATTGGTTTACCAAATTGAATTCTTTCTTTACTATAACGTAATGCACTGTCATAACAATCCATAGCTGCACCAATTACTCCCCATGCAATTCCAAATCGAGCACTATTTAAACAACCTAATGGTCCTTTTAAGCCTTTTACATTTGGTAATAAATTTTCTTTTGGCACTTTTACATTATCAAAAACTAATTCACCAGTAGCACTCGCACGTAAACTCCATTTACCATGAGTTTCAGGAGTTGTAAAGCCTGGATCTCCTCTTTCAACAATTAAACCTCTTACTTCTCCAGTTTCATCTTTTGCCCAAACTATTGCAATATCAGCAAAGGGTGAATTACTAATCCACATTTTTGCGCCATTTAATAAATAATGATCTCCTTTATCTTTAAAGTTTGTAATCATACCATTTGGATTACTTCCATGGTCTGGCTCTGTTAAACCAAAGCAACCCATAAGGTCGCCTGTGGCTAATTTTGGTAAATATTTTTTCTTTTGTTCCTCGCTTCCATAGGCATAAATAGGATACATTACTAAAGAGCTTTGAACCGATGCAGTAGAACGTAATCCACTATCTCCACGCTCTAATTCTTGCATAATTAAGCCGTATGAAATTTGATCTAATCCCGGACCACCATATTCTGCTGGTATGTAAGGACCAAAAGCTCCGATTTCAGCCAAACCTTTTATCCATTGTTTTGGAAAAACTGTTGTTTGACAAGCTTCTTCAACAATTGGTGTTACTTCCTTTTTAACCCAAGCGCGGGCTGTATCTCTAATTAATTTATGTTCATCTGTTAATAGCTCATCCATTAAATAGTAATCGTGAGCTTGAAAATTATCTGTTGCCATAGTCTTTAAAATTGAAGTACAAATTTAATAATTAAACATGGTAAACAAAGCTTTGTTTGTTATTTGAAAAATTCGTATTTTTAAAGGAACGATTTTTTATAAAAAAGCGATTAAAATATTTATTCTGGACAATTTTTTTGTTTAAAGTCTCTTTTGGACAAGATATTCACTTTTCGCAATTTAATGGCTCTCTATTAAACCTTACACCTGGTTTTACTGGTTTATTTAATGGAGATTTTAGAGTGGGTGCAATCTACCGCAGTCAATGGCAAGCAGTTCCCGTTCCTTATTCAACATTTAGTATGAATGGCGAAGCTCGCATAAAACCAAAACAATTAGTAAAAGATATGGTTGGTGTTGGTTTAGTGTTTAATAGTGATAGAGCCGGAGATGCAAGATATGGTACAACACAATTGTATGCCAATGGTTCTTATATATTTTTAGGGAAGGCAGATAGTAGTTTACTTTTTACTGCAGGAATGAATTTAGGTTGGTGTCAGGTTGGTTTTGATTATGATAAAATGACATTTGATAATCAATTTGATGGTGTAAATTATAACAAAACTACAGCTGCCGGCGAAAATTTTGATTGGACCAAATTTAATTACGCTGATGTAAATATGGGAACTGGAATTCAATACATCTTAAATAACAAACATAGGTTTACTGTTGGTTTAGGATTTCACCATATTACTAATCCTGTAATCACTTATCAAGGAAATAAATTAAGTAGATTAGATTTTAAAATGACAAATTATTTAAGTTATTCAACTCCTATAAATCAAAAAGTAGATGTAATTGCCGAAGCACTCATCTCTAAGCAAGCAAAAAATTACGAAATAATTCCACATAGCTCTTTAAAATATTATTTTAATAGAGATGATAATAAAGCTGTTTTAGCTGGCATATGTTTACGCACAAAAGATGCAGTTGTTTTTAGGTTTGGTTATACTCATAAAACTTTGCAAAGTGGAATAGCGTATGATATTAATACGAGTAAATTCACTGCGGCAACCAATAGAAGGGGCGCTTTTGAAATATTTATTAATTATGTAATTTTTCGGAAGCCAAGTAATTTTCTTAAAAAAAGGGTTTGTCCTGTGTTTATGTAAAGTGAAAAAAATCAAACTTCTCATACCATTTTTTTTAGGTTGCGCCTTTTCTTTTTTTGGACAATCAAATCGCCTAGTTTTAGCACAAGGCGATGCCGCAATGGCAAATAAAGATTGGTATAGCGCCGCTCAAAGCTATAATCGCTTATATTATAGAGATAGCAGCGAAATTAGTTTGCAATATAAATTCGCTGAGGCGAGTAGATTAAACTTTGATATTGATATTGCTTTACGTTTGTATTATAGAGTTGCATCTGTTGACAATGGTAAAAAATATCCTTTAACTTTTTATTGGATTGGGCAATTACTTAAAAGCAAAGGGCAATATAAAGATGCAAAAAAATGGTTTACAAAATTTTCTAAAATAAAAAAGAAAAATAATAAAATTGATTTTAATTATTATATAAAAAAATCTTTGCTTGAGATTGAAGCTTGCGACCTTGCTCAGTTGCTCATTAAAAGTCCAACTACCTCTAAAATAGAACATTTAGACACAACAATAAATAGTAAAGTAAGTGAGTATGCTGCTTTTGAAAAAGACAGTACACTTTATTTTTCATCCTTAAAAAATTCTGCAAAAAAAGATGAGAACGATGTGAGTTTTAATAAAATTTACAAGTCGGAAATTAAAATGACGAAATGGCAAAAAGTAAAAGCATTAGATACAAATATAAATGCTACGTACTTGCACAATGCCAATACTTGTTTTAGTAATGATTATAAACAAATGATAGTTTCGCGTTGTAAAGCAAAAAATGCAAGCGAATATATCTGCGAATTATATGCTAGTAATTATGTAAATAACAAATGGCAACCTTTAGAGCGTATGCCCGAACCAATAAATTTAAAAGGTGTAAACACTTCGCAACCAAGTTTTGGCATGATGAATGACAATGAGGTTTTGTTTTTTGCAAGTAATAGAGCAGGAGGAGAGGGTAATTTAGACATTTGGTACAGTATTAAAAATTCTGATGGAACGTATAATACACCTATAAACGCAGGAAAAAAAGTAAATACACCCGACGATGAAATTACACCTTGGTATGTAAACGAAAGAAACACTTTGTATTTTAGCAGCACATACCACAAAGGATTAGGAGGTTTTGATATTTTTAAAAGTGAATTTAAAGATTCTGTTTTTTTAGAACCACAAAATGCCGGATATCCCATTAATAGCAGTTATAACGATATTTATTATTCGGTTAATAAAAGTAGAGATAGAGCTTATCTTTCTAGCAACAGGGTAGGGTCTTATTTTGAAAATAAATTAAATTGTTGTAATGATATTTATAGGTTTACAATTGAGCCGTTGAGTTTACCGCCATTACCAATTGATACTATGGAAATGGTAAGGGGCCAGATGAAATTATTGGTGCCTTTAACCTTATATTTTCATAATGACGAACCTAACCCTAAAACAAAAAACATTACTACTACCAAAAACTACGAAACAACTTATAATGAATATAAAGTTTTAGTTCCACAATACGTAGCCGAATTCCCTAAAGGTTTAGAGGGCGAAATGAAAGAAAAGGCTACCAATAGAGTGGAGAATTTTTTTGCGGATAGTGTTGATGCAGGAATGGACGACTTAAAAAGATTTTCTGATTTATTAGTTAAGGTTTTAAAAAATCGCGAAACTGTAAAAATTACTATGAAAGGATATTGCAGTCCATTGGCAAGTACAGATTACAATATTAATTTAGCTAAACGAAGAATAAGCAGTTTGCGTAATTATTTTACTGAAACAAAAGATGGTTTTTTTGTAAAATATTTTAATAATGAAACTCCAGGCGAAGGAAAAATTATTTTTGAAGATGTAGAAATTGGTGAATTGGTTGCAAGTAAAGTAAGTGATGATTTAAAAGATAAACGAAATTCGGTTTACAATCCTGCGGCAGCATCTGAACGAAAAATTCAAATTATTGCTGTTAGTTTTGGAAATTAAAACTTTATTCCTATCAAACAAACATCATCTACTTGTTCTAAATTGCCTTTCCAATTCTCGAAAGTAGAATCAAATAGTTTATTTTGTTCCGCTGTTGTTTTTTGGTGATTATTTAGCAATAATTCATTTAATGCTTTGTATTTGAATTTTTTTCCTTTCGGACCTCCAAATTGGTCGGCAAAACCATCGGTATATAAATATAAAGTATCACCTATTTGTATGTCAATTGTATAATGATTAAAAGAATTTGTTTTTTCTCCTTTCCCAACAGGCATTTTATCGCGTGGTAATGTTATTAATTCTTTATTACGAATAAGAATAGGAGAATTATTCGCTCCAGAATATTCAACTTCTGTTTTATTATTCTTTGTTTCAATTTTTAAAAGAATTCCATCCATCCCATCTTGTTGCCCCTCCTTTGAAATATCAGCAATTAATTTTTTTCTTACATGATTAAATATTTCATTAGGTTGTTCAATGTTTTTTTCTTTAATCCCTTCATTTAAAAAACCAATATTTAATAAACACATAAAAGCCCCCGGCACGCCATGTCCAGTACTATCACAAACAGCTAAATAAAACTTATTGTTATGTTCTGTAGCCCAATAAAAATCCCCGCTAACAATATCTTTTGGTTTAAAAAATACAAAGTGATCGGGTAGGTGTTTCTGCAAAAAATCGTTATGCGCTAATAATACGTTCTGTATTTTTTTTGCATAATTAATACTATCGACAATTTCTTTATTCTTAGAGGAAATTTCTTCATTCTTTTTTTCAATTTCATGTTCATAATCTTCAGAACCTTTTTTGAAGTATTGCATTGCAAAGTAAAAAATTGTAAATATGGCCATAACAGAAATAAACCAGTATTGCAATTCTGCGGTATGATTTACTTTAACATAAGGTTGATAGTTAGTTTGATACCACGTAACAAAAAAGAAAGCGCCCATATTTAAGTAAGATAAAGCAAAAATGAGAACAATATTTCTGAATAGAATTACTGGAATTAATGCAGTAGCAAAAAGAAAATAACGATCGCCCATATTTATACCATTATGCCAACAGATTAGGCAAATAAAAATAATTGGTACAAGCGTAAAATAATATTTATTAAAAGTTAACCATCCTTTAAAATTAAAATAAGTAGTTAAGCTAAAAGCAAATGCAAATGGAATTGAAAAATATAAAACAGGAAATAAACCAAGAATTGGACCGATAATACAAAAGCAGATCATTAAAATGGCAAGTATCAAACTCATTTGATTAATGATTTTGATGCTTTTTACATCTTTTTGATTTTTAGCATGTGGTAATCCTAAGTTTATTATTTTGTGATAAAACCTTTTCATTTATAAATACATAGTTTTGCTTTTAAATATAAGATTAATAATTAGCAATCCTTTTAAATTACTCAAACCTTAAACTATCAATTGGGTCGAGTTTGGATGCGCGTTTAGCCGGTAAATAGCCACTTAAGAGACCAACTGTTACACAAATAATAACGCCCATAATTATCCAAAACCATGGAATGAAAAAACCTGTATTTAATGCAAAACTTATCACATTACCGATTATAATTCCAAATACTATTCCTATTAGTCCTCCCATTACGCAAATAACAACACTCTCAATTAAAAACTGAGATTTAATTGCTTTTTGTGTTGCACCCAATGCTTTTCTTATTCCAATTTCGCGTGTGCGTTCTGTAATACTCACTAACATAATATTCATTAATCCTATTGCAGCGCCAAGCAGTGTTATTAAACCAATAATGGTGGCGCCTAGTGTAACTGTTTTTAAATCTTTAATTAAAATAGAAGCAAGATTATCAGATTTAACAATGTCAAAATTATCAACATTTGTAGTTGGAATTTTTCGAATCTTTCTAAATGTTGCTTTTGCTTCATTTAAAATATTTTCTAGTTGAGCACTGTTTTTGGTTAATACATTTATAGTAAAACTCATGTCATTGCTTCCAAAATATTGTCGGGCATTTGTTAAAGGAATAATACAAAGTTTATCGCCACCAAAGCCGGCGCTATTGCCTTTACTTTTTAAAACGCCAATTATTTTATAGCGAGACGAACCAATTTTAATTGTTTTATCTAGTGGGTCTATTAAATCTCCAAATAGTGTTTTCTCAATATCTTTTCCAATAATTACGAGTGGCGCACCACTTATGGCTTCATAAGCATTAAAGTTTCTTCCCTTTTCTAATTCGTAACCCGCAGTTAAAATATAATTTTCGTCGCTGCCAAAAACCTGAATGTTTGGATTGGTTTTTTTGTTTTCATACTTAATACGAGAGGCTTCATTTGCCATGGTTGAAACAGAAGTAATTACAGGATAATTAAATTCATTTTTAAACCGAACAGCCTCTTTAAATTTTATTTTATCAAAGGTTTTTGCTTTTCTTCCTTTACGACCAACTCTAATATTTATATCAGCATTACGAATTGTAAAGGTGTTTGCACCCATACTTGTAAAATTGCTATTGATGCCATTTTTTATAGCGTCTATTGCAGATAGTATACCAACTAATGCCGTAATACCAATGGCAATAATTAGCATGGTTATAATGGCTCTTAATCGATTCGCTTTTATGGAGTCGAGCGCAATGGAAATATTTTCTCTTAGGAAATTCAAACTCGATATTAAAGTTACGGATTAAGTAAGTCTTTAAAGGAATTATAGGATGGGAAGTAATAAGAATTTTTAAACGGTAAATTGTCATTCCGAAGAATGAGGAATCTATTTGCAAAAGAGATCCTTCGTGCCTCAGGATGACATTTGTTTTAGAGCCTAATTTCTAAAAACTATTCGCTATTAACTATTTGTAAATCTCTTTCTTTGCAGCCAACAATGTATTCTTTAATAAACTTGCAATGGTCATTGGACCAACGCCACCGGGAACGGGAGTGATAAAACTACATTTAGGAGCTACTTCATTAAACATAACATCTCCTTTTAATTTAAAGCCGCTTTTTGTTTCGGTACTAACAACACGCGTGGTGCCAACATCAATAACAACAACACCATCTTTTACCATGTTGCCTTTTAAAAATTCAGGAATACCCAAAGCACAAATAATAATATCTGCTTTTAAGGTATGAGAAATTAAGTCTTTTGTTTTACTATGACATAAAGTAACCGTACAATTGCCAAGCTCTGTGTTTTTTGCTAATAAAATGCTCATTGGTGAACCAACAATATGACTTCTGCCAATAACCACACAATGTTTACCTGTGGTTTCAATTTTATATTTTTCTAATAAATGCACAATGCCGTAAGGAGTTGCGCTTACATAACAAGGTAAATTTAACACCATTCGTCCAACATTTATTGGATGAAAACCATCTACATCTTTACTTGGTTTAATGGCCTCAATAATTTTATGTTCGTTAATATGGCGGGGCAAAGGTAATTGAACTATAAACCCATCAATATCATCATTGTTGTTTAAATCATTAACTGCTTTTAATAAATCTTCTTCACTAACATTATCTGGAAATCGAATTAAGGTTGACTTAAACCCAACATTTTCGCAAGCCTTAATTTTGCTGGCAACATAGGTTTCGCTGCCACCATCATTTCCAACTAAAATAGCAGCAAGGTGTGGTTGTTTAATACCTGAGGCCATTATTTTTTTTACTTCAATAGCAATTTCTTCCTGTAATTGAAGCGATATTTTTTTTCCGTCTATTAGTTGCATTTAATACTCAATTATTTTATAATATTTTATTTTTTCGTTATTGTAAGTACCAGGGTTTTTTAAAGTCATGGTGGCAATAATTTTTCTGGTAGCCAAACTTTTTTCATCTCCTGTTAAAGACCAACTGCTAATAGAGTCGTTGCCTACAAATAATTTTGGCTTTTCAATAAATCTAAAAGTTATAGAACCAAACAATGAAGTTTTTTCTAATCTTAGTTGTGTGTTTGTAATATAAAAATCGCCATCCCAATCTTTTACACCACAACCTTTTTTATTGTTATAAGATTTGTATGAGCCCGAATTATCTTTATTAATTACAAAACCCATTTGGCAGTTTGAGAATGAAACCCATTCGCCAGCAAGATTTACTGGCTTGGAACTAGCTTTTTTACAAGTGCTAAAAGCAAATAATATAACGGTTAAGAATAGTATTTTAAAAATAAATTTCATTTTAAAAATTAACAGTTTTATGAAATGTCAAAGTTTCTTTTCTATGGAAAACAGAACTTTTTAAAGTCATTTCCGCAACAATTCTTCCTCTTTTGTTACCCCAACCTGCTGAATCAGGAGTGTCTATTAAAATTGGTTGTTCTATTATATTAAAGGTTGTTTTACCAATATATAATTGAAATGAGTTCATTCGATATTTACCACTCCAGCTTTTTCCGCTACAGCCCTTATTTTGATCGTCGGTGCCATATGTACTCGCTCCATTTTTTTTTATTTCTAGAAACATAGCTTGGCATAATTGTCCATCGGCAACCCATATCCCAAATAAATTAACTGGAGTAGATAATTTTTTGCGGCAAGTAGTATTAGCAAAGCAGAACACAAATAAAATAAATATGAATATCGTTTTTTTTGCCACTGATTTTTATTTCTATGCTGTAATATTATTGAGCCACTAATTTCACTAATTAACACTAATCTGTTGTATAATACTTACTATGTCTGCGACATTAAATTACAGTAATTATCAATAAGCCACTAATTTCACTAATTAACACTAATCTATTCCCAAAAACTTAATAGTTTTGTCTTCGACATTACCACTATATATTTTTGCCACGAATTACACTAATTGTCACTAATCTGTATTTATACTTTTGTTTCATAAATCATTTATGCCTGCGACATAAATGATAATTTCACTAATTCTATTATAAAATAACTCGTTTAAACTTTAAGCTTTCTTCACCAAAGTTAACCAATAATCCAACTTTCATTTTAGAAGCTGCCAAATAATTAATTAATTGTTTATAATGTGTATCGGCAATACTTTCTTGAGCTTTAATCTCTACAATTATTTTGTCAAAAACTATAAAATCAGAAAAATAATAATGAGGCAGAATAATATTTTTATATTTTATCTCAAACTTTTTCTCTTTTTCAAAAGGAATGTTGTTTTGTTTCAATTCGTAACTCAAAGCATCTTTGTAAACAACTTCTAAAAAGCCTTTCCCTAAATTTTTATGTACTTCAAAACAACAAGCAATAAATGAATAAACTTCCTCTTTATAAAGTAAATTATTTACGTTGTATAAACCTTCTGGTTCGTTAATTGTAAATATTTCTTCTTCCTGTAAAATAAGTTTTATTTGTTTAAATTTTGTTTAGTTTATAAGGTGTGTAGTTCGTGGCACTTTTAAAATACAGTTTAGTGCAATTCGTGTATCCCGATAGTTATCGGGACGTGGCACCTTTTTAAATTAAGTTTAACAAGCAGCCCTTTTTAAATTATAGTTTAGTGCAATTCGTGTAATTCGTGGCTCTTTTTTATTTGTGGCTTACTTCTGCATTCCACCAGTCATACCTTTTGGCATGTTACGCATTAATTTGCTCATAGCATTTTTATCATTCATCATGCGCATCATCTTGCGAGTATCTTCAAACTGTTTTAATAATTTGTTTACCTCTTGTATGCCTTGTCCACTGCCTTTTGCTAATCGTTGTCTGCGCGAACCATTTAATAAATCGGGTTTACTTCTTTCATCTGGGGTCATACTAAAAATAATGGCTTCAATACCTTTAAAAGCATTATCATCAATATCCATATCCTTTACAGCTTTGCCAACACCGGGTATCATGCCAACTAAATCTTTTATGTTACCCATTTTTTTAATTTGGTGTAACTGACTTAAAAAGTCATTAAAATCAAATTTATTAGTGGCAATTTTCTTACTTAATTTTCTTGATTCTTCTTCGTTAAATTGTTCTTGCGCACGCTCAACTAAAGTTACAACGTCGCCCATACCTAAAATACGGTCGGCCATACGTTCTGGATAAAACACATCCAAAGCATCCATTTTTTCGCCGGTACCAATAAACTTAATAGGTTTGTTTACAATACTTTTTATTGATAAGGCTGCACCACCTCGGGTATCGCCATCTAATTTGGTTAATATTACACCATCAAAATCTAAACGGTCGTTAAAGGCTTTAGCAGTATTAACGGCGTCTTGTCCGGTCATACTATCCACAACAAACAAAATTTCGTTGGGCTTAATTGCTTTTTTAATGTCAGCAATTTCGTTCATCATTTGTTCGTCAACAGCTAAACGACCGGCAGTATCTATTAACACAACACTATTACCGTTTTCTTTTGCTTGTTTAATGGCAGCCTCGGCAATTTTTATAGGATTTTTTTCTTCTTTATTACTAAAAACTTCTACGTCTAATTGCTCTCCTAAAACATGTAATTGGTCTATAGCTGCCGGACGGTAAACGTCGCAAGCAACCATTAAAGGTTTTTTGCCTTTTTTAGTTTTTAAATAATTAGCCAATTTACCGGTAAAAGTTGTTTTACCAGAACCTTGCAAACCGCTCATTAAAATAATAGTTGGATTACCACCTAAGTAGATATCTTCCTTTGTACCGCCCATTAATAGGGCTAATTCATCATGCGTAATTTTAATTAATAATTGCCCAGGAGATACAGAAGTTAAAACGTTTTGACCCAAAGCTTTTTCCTTAACAGTGTCTGTAAAGGTTTTAGCAACTTTGTAGTTAACATCGGCATCTAAAAGTGCTTTACGCACTTCTTTCATTGTTTCTGCAACGTTTATTTCAGTAATTTTGCCTTGTCCTTTTAAAAGTTTAAAGGCGCGATCTAGTTTATCTTGTAAATTATCAAACATGGTACTTAATTTTTTAACGAATACAAATTTAAGAAATTGAACGTAATTTTACGCTATTAAAGAATGAACCATAAACATTATATGCATGAGGCTATTGAATTGGCCAAAAAAGGGTTAGGGGCAGTAGCACCAAATCCAATGGTGGGTTGTGTAATTGTTTATAATGATGCAATAGTGGCATCTGGCTATCATCAAAATTATGGAGAAGCACACGCAGAGGTAAATGCCATAAATAATTTATCTTCAGATATTAATCCTGCAGACTGTACTTTATACGTTACGCTTGAGCCTTGTAGTCATTTTGGAAAAACGCCGCCCTGTGCTGATTTAATTATAGAAAAAGGGTTTAAACAAGTTATGGTATGTAATTTAGATGTAAACCCTTTAGTAGCGGGTAAAGGCGTTGAAAAATTAAAAAATGCCGGGCTTGTTGTTACAACAGGTGTTTTAGAACAAGAAGGCAAGCTTTTAAACAAACGCTTTTTTACTTTTTATGAAAAAAACAGACCCTATTATATTTTAAAATGGGCTCAAACGGCCGATGGATTTATTAGTAATATACCGTTGCCAGCAGATAGAGGCAGTAATGTTATTACAGGAATTGAATCCCAAAAAATTGTTCATCAAATGCGAATGGAGGAAATGGGTATTTTGGTTGGAAAAAATACGGTTTTGGCCGACAATCCTAATTTAACTAACCGATTGGTTGAAGGTAAAAGTCCAAGAAGAATCATTATTGATAAAGATTTAGAAGTTCCTGAAAATTTTAATGTTTATGATAATAATGCCAAAACTATTGTGTTTAATGCCATTAAGGATGAAGTTAAAGACAATATTACCTTTATTAAACTTAATTTTGATTTAAATGTATTAGAGCAAATCTCAGATAAATTGGTTGATTTAAAGATTCAAAGTGTTTTAGTAGAGGGTGGGAGAAGGGTATTGAATGATTTTATACAACAAAATCTTTTTGATGAAATTTTTGTTTTTGAGAACCCAAATTTAAAATTTGGAAATGGCTTAAAAGCTCCGCAAATAAATTTAGTTGGGCATTTTGATTTAATTGGCACCGATAAATTGTACCGTTTTTCGGGTTAAAAAGCATAGAATTAAGATTTTTAAGAAATTAATTATCATAATGTTGAAATAATTGGCTTTTAATTTTGCTAATTAGTTTTGTTCTCGTATATTTGCGTCCCTTTTTAAAGGGAAATTTAATTTAGAAATAAGATTTATCATGTCACGTATTTGTCAGTTAACAGGAAAAAAAGCAATGGGTGGAAACAAAGTATCGTTTTCAAATAGTAAATCTAAACGCCAGTTTAAGGTAAATTTAAAACGTAAACGTTTTTTTATCCCTGAAACAGGAGAGTGGATTACTTTGCGCGTTTCTACATCAGCATTAAAAAATATTAATAAAAAAGGTATTAGTGCCTGCATAAAAGAAGCCAAAGCAAGTGGCATTTTAGCAGCGTAATTTTAAAAAAGTAAAGCAATGGCTAAAAAAGGTAATAGAATTCAAGTAATTTTAGAGTGTACAGAGCACAAAGAAAGCGGAAAGCCGGGAACGTCTCGTTACATTACAACAAAAAACAAAAAGAACACTACTGAGCGTATTGAATTAAAGAAATATAATTCAGTATTAAAGAAAATGACTGTTCATAAAGAAATTAAATAACCATTAAAGTTTAGAAGAAATGGCAAAGAAAGTAGTTGCAACGCTAAAAAGCGGAAAAGGTAAAGATTTTACAAAAGTTATTAAAATGGTAAGATCACCAAAAACTGGTGCTTATGGTTTTAAAGAAGAAATCGTTCACAACGATCACGTTGCTGATTTCTTGAAATCGAAATAAGTTAACAAACATTTTATTTAGTTCTTAAAAGAAATTCTTTCCTTTAAACTGGAAAGACTTTTTTGTTTAACCAAGTTTCTAATTATTATTTATTTCAAAAATGAGTTTTTTCTCAAAATTATTTACAAAAGAAAATAAGGAAAGTCTAGACCAAGGCCTTACTAAAACTAAAGAAAGTTTCTTTGGTAAAATAACCAAGGCCATTGCTGGAAAAAGTTCTGTTGATGCAGAGGTATTAGATAACTTAGAAGAAGTATTAATTACCGGAGATGTTGGCGTTAATACCACTTTAAAAATAATTAAGCGCATAGAAGAACGCGTGAAAAAAGATAAATATGTTGGGGCAGATGCTTTAAATAAATTATTAAAAGAAGAAGTATCTGGTTTATTATTAGAAAACAGTGGTAATCAAGGTTCTTCCCATTTTTCAGAACCATTAAAAAATAAACCTCATGTAATTATGGTGGTTGGCGTAAATGGTGTTGGTAAAACTACATCTATTGGCAAAATAGCATACCAATACAAATTAGCAGGTAAATCGGTAATATTAGGCGCAGCAGATACTTTCAGAGCAGCAGCAGTAGAGCAATTAACTATTTGGAGCGAAAGAGTGGGAGTGCCAATTGTTAGTCAAGGTATGGGTGCCGACCCTGCAAGTGTTGCTTTTGATACTTTAAGCAGTGCAAAATCAAAAGATGTTGATGTAGTAATTATTGATACAGCAGGACGTTTACATAATAAAATTAACTTAATGAATGAGTTGACAAAAATTAAAAACGTCATGAAAAAAGTATTGCCAGATGCACCTCACGAAGTACTTTTAGTATTAGATGGCAGTACCGGACAAAATGCAATTGAGCAGTGTAAACAATTTACTGCCGCAACAGATGTAACTGCTTTGGCCGTTACTAAATTAGATGGCACCGCTAAAGGTGGTGTTGTTATTGGCATTTCTGACGAATTTAAAATCCCTGTTAAGTATATTGGCGTTGGCGAAAAAATGACCGACCTCCAAGTATTTAATTCTGTTGAGTTTGTAGATAGTTTGTTTAGTAAATAATACAACTTACCTTTTCGAATTAGCTTTTATTATCAGAAGATTATTCGACTCTGGCGATTTTCTATATTTCAATTTTCATTAAAATATTTTTTTTGTAAATTAGTATCAATAAATAAAATATGAGAATTCTTGTAATACTATTTATAATTTTTAGTTGGGTCTTTTCAAATGCTCAATCAGAAAAAGAGGAAGCAAAAAAAGCTTTTATGGATATTGTTAGTTGTTATTTTAAAAAAGATTGCACTAAATTTTATTCGAATTTAAACGATTCTATTACACTTTTAAATGTAAATACAAACGACCATATTAGTTCTAAGTTATTACTTGAAAAAAAGAAATCCTGCGAGAAGTTTACAGCCTATATTGAAAAAACAAAATCGCTTGATTATTATTTTAAAAATTATTTAGTGGCTGTTATGGATTATAATGAATATACTTCACCAGATAGAGCCGAATTACGGAAATATTTTTTTGAAATGTCGGGTTCGCCAATGTGCTTAATGCGCGTTAATGCCTTTAATAAATTCTTTACAAAAAACGATTATTTGGTTATTGGAGATATTCCAAAAGAAAAGAAACCCGAAAATTTTGTTGGTTCGCCCTACATTATGATGCTCAGAAAAACTAAGGCTGGTTGGAAAATCTCTGCATTTACAGAGTAAATTTTCACTAACTTTGTACAAATCATTATTCGTAAAATGGGAAAAAATATAGTTTATTTAAGCGCAATAATTAGTTTTTTTGTTTTAGTATCTTGTTCTGATGACGCTGAAACAAATTTCAAAACTGTAATGGATTCAGCTAAATCTACTGATAATGGACCAGGCGAGTTATTAGACCAACGTTCTATGGAAGTAACCGCTGAAGGCGATACAATTAACGTGAAAGACCAATTTGGTTTAAAACAAGGTATCTGGATTACTAATAACGGTATTTTACCGGATAATAAAGGGTTCATAAAAGACACCACTTTCTATAAAGACGGAGTAGCTCAGAAGAAAAAATAGTTCTTTCTCCTTTCAAATGGCTATCTTTACAGCATACAATTTAAAAAAATAATACTTGACATTCGACGATTTTAATTTTGAAAGTTCTTTATTGGAAGGACTATACAGTATGGGTTATAAAAACCCCACACCAATTCAAGAACAAGCAATCCCAGTTATTTTAAATAACAAAGATCTTATTGCTTGTGCTCAAACAGGCACAGGTAAAACAGCGGCTTATCTTTTACCAATCATCAATCATATTTTACACGCGCCTACGCGCCATTTAAATACCTTAATTATAGCTCCAACCCGCGAATTAGTTGTTCAAATTGATCAGCAAATTGATGGTATGGGCTATTTTTGTTCAGTAGGCTCTATGGGTATTTATGGTGGAAACGATGGAATGACCTGGGAAAAACAAAAACGTGCACTTAAAGAAGGTGTTGATATTGTTGTTGCGACACCCGGACGTTTAATTTCATTATTACAAGCAAAGGATATTAATTTTGAACACCTACAACATTTAGTCCTTGATGAAGCAGATAGAATGCTAGATATGGGCTTTTTTGATGATATTAAAGCAATTATTAGTTATTTGCCAAAAGAACGTCAAACCATATTGTTTTCAGCAACCATGCCTCCTAAAATGCGTTTGTTAGCAAAGGAAATTTCGAATGATCCAGAACAAATTAATATTGCTATTAGTAAGCCAGCGGCAGGAATAGTGCAACAAGCTTATTTAGTTTTTGATGGTCAAAAAGAAGCTTTATTAAAAAGTATTTTGAAGAATGATGATTACCAATCGGTAATTATTTTTTCATCCACGAAAGAAAACGTAAAACAATTAGAGAAAAATTTAAGAAATATTGAAGGCTCAATAAAAGGCTTTCATTCGGATTTAGAGCAAGCTGAGCGCGAAGAAATTATGCGTGATTTTAAAGCAAAAAAATTACGTATTTTAATTGGTACAGATATTTTATCGCGTGGTATTGATGTTGATGGAATTAGTTTGGTTGTTAATTTTGATGCACCTGGCGATCCTGAAGATTATATTCACCGTATTGGAAGAACAGCTAGAGCTTCAAAGGCTGGCGTTGCTATTACCTTCATTAATCAATATGACCAACAAAAATTTGGTCGCATTGAGGCTTTAATGGGCTATGATGTTGTTAAGATGCCTCTTCCGGCAGAGTTAGGAGTTGGTCCGGTTTATAATCCAAGTGCTATTGTAAAAAAGCCATCAAAGTTTGGAAGCAAACCTCATGCTCGTATTCATAAGGATAGAAAAGATAGAAAATAATTTATTTACTGTTTTCTTGAAAATAAAATAAATTATTTCTCCCTTAGAAAAGGGAGTTAGAGGGATTTCAAAAAAAAACTTTATTTTCAAGATAACGATTAGTCAAGAAGTATATTTTTCTCACGCACGAAGAGAATGTAACCTAAAATAATTACTTCTTCAAAGCTTCTTTAATTTCTACTAAAACATTTTTTATTTCTCTAAGCAGTTCATCGCTTTTTTCAGAATTTGTATTATCCAAAACAGGAGATGAAAATTGATATTTTTCTTTCATCACTTTTTCGCGTTGATTTAAAATTTCGACTTTAAAATTTTCGGCGCCATTTATTCCTAACATGCTCATCATGTTATTATCATGTTTGCCACCACCTCCCGCCGTTTCAATTCTAATAAGGGTTAAGCCAAATGCTCTTAGTATTGGTCCGCCATAAAAAGAAAGGTCTTGAATGTTTTCAAGAGGAATAGTTTTTTCGATATGAAAAATAATACCTTTCGAAAAACGAAGGTTTTTTGACGTTAACTGACATTCTAACGTATTAAAAAACTTTGTACTTATCCAATTGCCTAAGCCTAATAGCCAAAAGGGGAGAAGCAACCAGCCAATTACCGAAACAAATAAATAAAATAATACAATTAAATAAATGTATGTTTTAACTTTTGGGTTAAAAGTAGCTTTGTTTAAAATAATTTCGTTGTCTATCATTTTGATGTCTTTTTAAATCGTCAATTTTAAATCAAAGTAATAATTTAGTTTGTAACTAAAAAATTAAAACTCGCTAAAAATAAACTGTATTTTTAGTGGCGATTAAAACTTAATATTTAAAGACTAAAAATGACTATTAACAAAACAAATAAACCTCTATGAAAAAACAATTATTATTTCTTTCTTCTTTATTTATGTTTTCTGTATCAATTATTGGGCAGGTAACAGATGAAGAAAAAAATTTAAGAACCGCTAACAATGATACTATTGATGGTTGGAAAAAAGGTGGTTTATTTAGTTTAAATTTATCACAAGCCTCTTTCTCCGATTGGGCAGGTGGCGGCCAAAACTCTATTAATGTAAACAGCTCCTTGTATCTATTTGCGAATCTAAAAAAAAATAAAAATAGATGGGATAATATGTTGAACGTAGGTTATGGAATTTTTAGGCAAGGAGATAAAGGAAAATTCATAAAATCTGATGATAAAATCGAATTAAATTCTAAATACGGCAGAAATGCAAGCAAGGATTGGTATTATGCTGCGCTACTAAATTTTAAAACGCAAATGGCTCCGGGCTATAATTACCCAAATGATTCTAATATAATTTCAAATTTTTTGGCGCCAGCATATATTATTGCAGCAATTGGTATGGATTATAAACCAAATGATAATTTTAGTGCTTTTATTGCTCCCTTAACATCTAAAAGTACAATTGTAAATGTTCAGGATTTGGCTGACGCTGGAGCTTTTGGTGTTACAAAAGCAAGCTACGATACTTCCGGTAACGTTATTAAACACGGAGAAAAATATAGAAGTGAATTTGGCGGCTATATTAGATTAGTTTACAAAACTACTTTATTCAAAGATAAAAGCGTTACACTTTTATCAAATATGGATTTATTTTCTAATTATTTACATAACCCACAAAACATAGATGTGAATTGGGAAACAATTATTGGTTTAAAAGTAAATAAATTTATTTCGGCAACAATTAGTACTACACTTGTTTATGATGATGATATTAAATTACCAGTTGATGGAAATGGAGATGGGGTAAAAGAAAGTTTTGGACCACGTTTACAATTAAAAGAAATTTTGGCTGTGGGCTTTTCTTACAAATTTTAAACTGAAATAATAACTGAAATAACATTTTTGAAATAAATAAAATAGTAAATATAAAATTAAGATTATGGGAGTAATTAAAGAATTTAAGGAATTTGCAATGAAAGGCAATGTTGTTGATTTAGCAATTGGTGTCATAATTGGCGGAGCTTTTGGTAAAATTATCTCGTCATTAATTAATGATGTAATAACACCTTTGCTTTTAAAACCGGCGTTAGATGCCGCCAATTTAAAAAACTTAGAGGAATTAACGGTGTTTGGTTCGGTTAAATATGGGAGTTTTATATCAGCAATAATAAATTTTACTATTATAGCTTTTGTCCTTTTTTTAATTATTAAAGGCTTGAATGCGGCAAAGAAGAAAAAGGAGGCATTACCAACTGTTCCTGATGAACCAACAACGCAAGAAAAATTATTAATGGAGATTAGAGATTCTTTAAAAAAGTAGATTTTATTTCATTAATGTTTGCTTTTAAATACACTTTTTTATAAACTCAAATGATTTTAAATCATAAAAAAAAACGTAAACGAAAAAGTTGAATTATTTACTAGCCCGCTTTAATTTTAATGCTCTCGCAAGGTTATTTTCAAAACTTAAGGTGGTGTTTTGCTTGATAATTAGTGTAAATATTAGTTATTTTGATCGGTTATTCTCGCTGTATAATCGTATAAAGTTCAGTTCCCAGCTAAAATTTAGCTTTAAAACTTGTTTTACCTAAAACAATTTAGTTTTTATCTTATATTTATATTCAGAAAAATTTAAAACACTAGTTATCAAATTGAATAGTAGTAAATTGCATACTCCCAATTTTAAATCTAAATATTTTAGTTTAGTTCATTTTAGATTTATTTTTATTCTATTATTTTTTTCTATTCAATTTTTATTTTCTCAGGCGCCAACTTATGTTTGGGCAAAATCTCATGCAACCAATAGTGAAGATGAAGCCTCTTATTCAGTGACTGTTGATTCTCTTAATAAGGTTATTTACACATGTGGTTTTTTCGAACACGCAAATACTTTCACTGGTATTGCCTCTGCAGAAATGAATTTTGGTGGTGGAAATGGAAATAGAGATGGTTATTTAGCAAAACACGATTTTTCTGGGAATTTAATTTGGGCTGTAAATATGGGGTCCACATCAAATGATGAAACCTATAGTGTTCAGCAAGCAATTGATGGAAATATATATATAACGGGTTCTTACCAAAATACTATGCAGTTTAAATCAATTGGGTCACCAAATTTTACTTTGGCTGCTTCTTCAGGTAGTAAAGATGTTTTTACGGCAAGTTACAATTCAAATGGAAAATTCAGATGGGCAAAAAGGGGAGGGGGTTCAAGCGGAGATGATTTTGGAATATCAATCACATCTTCCGGTAAATTTGTATACGTAATGGGTAAATACAAAAACGCTGCAAGTTTTGGCTCTTTGACTACAACCGCACTTTATAATACTAAAGTTAACCACTTTATAGTCAGCTACGATTTTTCAGGTAACGAAACTTGGTTAAGTGAGGCAAAATCAAATGATGATGATATAACAAATGAAGTGTTTCCAAATAATCATTCTAAAATCATTTGCTCAAATGATACACTGTTCTTAATAGGGAATATGGTTGGTAACAACATGACATTTATTAATTCTAATACAACTTCATTTGGAACTGTACTTGCAAATACAACGGGAGACCAATGTGTATTTTATTCTGCATTAAATTTAAATGGATTTTGGATTTGGAGTCAAAAAATACAAGCTGGGTCTGGTGGTAGTGGAGGTGCAAATGCTGGCTTCGCTATTGCCGGTGATTGTAGAGGTATATATATTAGTGGATGTATTCATCCTAATGCAACTTTCCCTTCTGCCAATGTAGTTGTTTCTGGTGTTCACGACGTTCCTTTTATGGCAAGATGTAACCGAGCAACTGGTATTGATACTTGGCGAAAAATTTGGACACAAACAGGTGGTAAATCCCAACACGAAGATGTAGTTTCTACTATAAAATCAGATGGAAAAGGTTATATCTATGTGATTGGAAATTTTAAGTCTACTGGTTTCTTTGTCCCAGATGGAAATTTAGGAGCCACAAGCCAATCTGAAATGTTTGTTTCGAAATACAGAACAGACGGAACATTTTTTTGGGTACAAGGTATTTATGGCAACAATGGTAATTTTATTTCTGATGCGGCAATTACTGGAAATAAATTAATCTTAGCAGGCCAATACAGAGATGATATAACTTTTCCGGGTTTGCCATTAACTGCTGGATTTTCAGATGATAATATTTATTTGGCAATGGGTAATCTAAATAGTGACGCCATTGTTTATAATTGCTGCCCAGCTCCTCCCTCAATTGCAGCAACTAGTGGAAATCAAAATATTTGTTCTAGTACCACTACTATTTCTGCCAATACTCCAATAGTTGGATCTGCAAATTGGTATGTAGTAGAGGGGTTAAACTCTACAGGAAGTGGAACATTAACAAATTCAGTAAGCCCAACAAATACATTAACAGGTTTAAGCATAGGAACAAATATATTTACTTGGGTAATTGCAAATAAATTATGTAATCCATCAATTGATACAATAAAAATAAAAAGAGACGCGTCGCCTTCCATTTCTGCTGCAGGAGCAAGCAAAACTGTTTGTATTAATAATCCAACAGTAACTATGAATGGGAATGTTCCAGTTGTAGGTACTGGATCATGGTCTGTTATTAGTGGTACAGCCACAATTTCTAATCCCACTTTGGCCACTACTCTAGTAACCGGAATTGCTGTTGGCGTTAATGTTTTTCAATGGACAATATCAAATGGGTCATGTCCTCCATCTTCTTCAACAATGCAAGTTACAGTTGATCAAATGCCTTCTGTTTCTATTGCCGGAAGTTCTCAAACTGTTTGTGCAAATACTTCAAGTGTTACTTTAAATGGAAATATACCAGCAGTTGGAACTGGCTCATGGACACTAATTACAGGATTAGGATCAATTACCACTCCCACCCTTTCAAACACAACGGTTACGGGATTAGGTGTGCCTTCAAACAATTTTCAATGGGCAATTACTAACGGCTCTTGTCCTGCATCAACTTCAACGGTTACAATTTTTGTAGATAAAGTGCCCACTGTTTCTTCAGCCGGCGCTAATCAAACAATTTGTATAAGTAGCCCTAGCGTATCCATGGCGGCGAACACACCTACATCAGGCACTGGCTTATGGACAATTATTTCGGGTACTGGTTCTATTTCAAATTCAACTCTTGAAACAACCAATGTAAATTCAATAGCAATTGGTACTAATGTTTTTGAATGGTCAATTACAAGTGGAGTTTGCCCTCCATCTATATCTACAATGTCTGTTATTGTTAATCAGCTTCCATCTATGTCCAACGCAGGAACATCACAAACTATTTGTTCTAGCACTTATACAATGACTGCCAATACACCAGCAGTAGGAAGCGGATCATGGACAGTAATAGGAGGAAGTGGAACAATTACAACACCAACACTTGCCACATCTCAAATA
>JAUXZS010000011.1 GCA_030692515.1 Bacteroidota bacterium | reverse complement strand
GGATTATCACCAGTTATGTTTAAACAAAAAAACCTTGCTTTGCAAGCTTCTGCACAGAAGCTTGCAAAGCAAGGTTCAACTATTACTAATAAATTAAATAAAAAGTCTACTTTTATATAGTCCAATTTTGGGGAGCTTACACCCCCACTACGCCAAGCCGCAAACCGTTAGGTGCAATTATGACAAGAAGACTTTTAATTATATTTTTACTTTTTTCTTGCATCTTAAATGCTCAAAAAAAAGACGACAAGTCTTCAAAAAGAAACAAATACGCACCGTTTTTTTACTTTGACTATACATATCAAAAAGCTAACAGTTTTAGTCTTTCAGTTGGCGCTCTAAAATGGTTCAAAAGACATACATACATTGCTTTTGCACCTGGAGCAACTTTAATAAGAGCAGACAAAACATCTTATTTAAGTCCGACAGCTATTTTTGAATATTGTTATCAACCAAAAATCTTAAAAGGTGCAATTGCTCCATTATGTAGATTGGGAATTATACCAATGAAAATTTCGGGGCAAAGAGATACTTATTTATATGGTGACGTCGGTTTTAGGATTATCAGTGTGACAATATATGCAGGTTACAATTTACCTATTGACAATAAAGAAATTAATAATATATCAAATTTTCGTATTGGCATTAGACTTCCATGACAATAACTGCACCTAACAGCAAGCCATGGCGCAATGCGGGCGGACGTGCAAGGCTTTTGCAAATTCAAGGTCGCTTCGCGAATTGACATTTTCATTTTGCAAAAGTCTAATAAACACATATCTTTATATAAACGTTTCGGCAGACGGTGTTTCATAAGCCGCACTGCGCAAGCTTGCTAAACCGTTATAAGTAATGCGCCAGGACAATCCTCCGAGACAACATTTCGGTAGACAAAAAACATTTCGTTCGACGACACTCCGCTTGACAGACCCCTTAGACAGATTGCGGTTTTCAATAATTTTTAGTAAATTTACTAGACCAAAACTTTAAGACATGAGAACATTAATATCAATATTTTTAATTTTAACTACGACATTATTAATTTCGCAGACAAAATCCTCAGACGCTAAAGTTATTGTAGAAGTAGATCCAGTATATAACAAAGTTACAGTTAAACTTATTACAAACTCTGATTCACTTATTAATTGTAAGGTTCAAATCATGGACTCAAAGAATAATTTAGTTAAAACTGTCGACCTTCCAAAAGCAACAAAACAAATAGAAAGTAGTATTGTAATTCTAGGCCTTGGACTTGGCCATTATACTTATTTTGTTTACCAAGGAAAAGAGGAACTTTATAAAGGAAAATTTTATATAGATGCTATTCTTTTGGAGCCTCAAACCCAACCAGTAGTTCGTAAATCCCAAAATTAATTCACGACGGGCAGACACGCATATAATACTTTGTGTGGCGCACAACTTATAACAGCAACTAATGGCCATTGGGCGGAATCGGGTCATCGCCGCGCGCTATTAACAAGGTCGCTGACGCGAAATTTTATTTGCGGCGGCTAATAAAGTTGGGTATCTTTAAATAACCTTTTGTCGGTTAAGAAAGTTGAGTGTTCCAAAAGCCCAACGGCCATTAGTCGCAAAACGTTATAGGTAATGCGCTGACGGACGACCAAAAACTAAGGAAAAACTTTGTAAATATCTTTGCGGTGGACAATTCTGGCAAAAATTACTTTTCGACTTTCATAAAAGAATCCTACTCTATAGTCACCAATTCGAAATCTATAAGCTGACTTATGACCGACAAGTTTTTTTAAATTAGGAATATTGTTCAAATCGTTTTCAGACTCCAATAAACTAATTAATTTTGCTAAATTAGTTTTTACAGACTTCTGACTTATACGATCAATGTCTTTAGAAAATTTACTTAAAAACTCAACTTGCATTGTTACGACTTAAGTTTATTCATAACACTCTCTTTGCTGACCTTTTTTGTTTTATCAGTCGACTTGAGCATTTTTGACAAACCAATATCTTCCAATTCTTCTTCTGTCATTGTCGCAGACAAAATTCCCAGCTTCTTAAGTAAGTCATTAATAAACTTAAATTCATTTTCACTTCTTGGAGTTATAACCATTGCTTTCATAGTACAAATATACGAAAAAAAATAATGTTTTTTACCAAAAATTCATAAGCAGACACCTAATCAAGGCTTAACTTTATAAAGCGCACAACCTATAACAGCAAGCCATGGCGCAATGCGGGCGGACTTGCAAGGCTTTTGCAAATTCAAGGTCGCTTCGCGAATTGACATTTTCATTTTGCAAAAGTCTAATAAACATGTATCTTTAAATTAACGTTTCGGCAGACAGTGTTTCATAAACCGCACTGCGCAAGCTTGCCAAACGTTATAGGCAATTTATAAAAAGACAACAATGGCAACAGAAAAACTTAAAGACGTAAATTCAGACCACTTAAAATTAGACAAGGTTATTCAGAAAATTGAATTTGGACTTATTAAAATTCCGCCCTTCCAAAGAAAATTTGTTTGGGACCAAAATCAAATTATTGAATTATTAGATAGCATTTATAATAACTATCCAATTGGTAGTTTATTGCTTTGGAATACAAAAGATGACTTGCCTTCTGCAAGAAATATTGGAGGTTTTAAATTACCGATTATCGACAAAGAATATCCAGTTGACTATGTCCTTGACGGGCAGCAGAGAATAACTTCGGCTTATGGTTGCCTATGCAAAAACATCGAACAAGAAGTTACAGATTATTCGCCCGACCCCGAATTGTTTGATATTTATTTTGAGTTAAGCACTCAAAAATTTATCATGAAAGAATCTATTACTGATCCGAATAATGCAATCGCAATTAGATTATTATTTGACAATCAAAGTTTCCTAAAAAGAATAATGGAGTTTTCCGCTGAACCTGAAAAAATAGAACTCGCCAGCAAACTTCAATCAACCTTTTCTAACTATGAAGTTCCAATTGTTACAATCAAAGGACGAGAAAAAGCGGAAGTAGGCATTATTTTCGAAAGAATAAATAATACTGGTACCGAACTATCAACCCTAGATTTAATGATTGCTTGGACGTGGACTGAGGAATATCATTTAAAAGAGGAATTAGATGAAATACTTGAAACCTTATCTTCAAGTGGCTTTGGCGATGTGAAAGACAAAATTGTACTTCAATGCCTATCCGCAATTATAAAAAAGACAACGTCGACAAAAGAAATTTTAAACCTAAAACCAGATGAAGTCAGAAGTCATACTAAAAAATTAGGTGAAGCTTTAGAGCTAACAATTGATTTTATATCTACCCAATTCAAAATTCAAGCAGATGACTTTTTACCCAATTCACATCAAATCGTTCCTTTGACATATTTCTTCTCAAAAAAGAATCACGTTGCGGGTGAGCAAAGCGAGTGTTTAAAAAAATGGTTTTGGCGTACATCATTTTCAAATAGATATTCCGATTCCACAGATGCAAAAATGAATGATGATATAATATTCATGGACGAAATTCTTAATAATAATTTTGTAAATATTGACAAATACAAATCTTCCGTTGACAAGACCTTTTTTAAAACTCAAAATTTATTGAAAAGTAATCCACATGTAAGAGCTTATCTTTTACTTCTAGCTCAACAAATTCCTTTTGACCTGACCAATGGACAAATTATCAATATTGACTATTCCTTATCTTCATTTAACAGAAAAGAATACCATCACATCTTTCCAAAAAACTTTCTCTCTAAAAAGAAATCCCTTAAGACTAAGGAAATTAATATAATTGCTAATTTTTGTTTTCTACCTGCTAATTCGAATAAAAAAATCTCAAATAGAGCTCCGTCAGAATATTTCAAAGACATTATTCCGACAGGACAGAAGAATGAAATTTTGAATTCTAATTTAATTCCTAACATCGACAGTATTTACTCTACAGACGACTTTAATGAGTTTATAAATCATAGGGCAGAAATAATTTACAGCAAACTAAAATTATTGACAGGTGAATAAACTGCCTATAACAGCACCTACCAGTAATTGGCGCGGACGTGGTCATCGCAAAGCCATTTATTGCCTGCTTCGCAGACCTTTAATTTGTTTTGGCTTTGCTAACAAACATTTGTATCTTTAAATAAACATTTGTGGGTATAGACAGTTGAGTGTTCCAAACGCCAACTACTGGTAGCCGCCAAACGTTACCACGCATAGGGTCGGACAAATATTTCGGCAGACAAATTTTCATTCAGACAAAAATATTTTGTATCTTAGATATACGAACTTCAGACAAAAAATGAAAACGAAAATTCTCTTTATAATTTTGACAACCTGTTTGTTGACCGGTTGCAAAAAAGATTATACTTGTATGTGCCCAGACCCGCTCATAGACCAATCGGGTTTTGTAATACACGATACCAAGAGAAATGCTACAAAAAAATGTGGGGACACAAAAAATCCATTTAACGAAAGTAAATGTAGTTTATTAAAGTAATTTATCGGCAGACACCATGACACTCGACTTAAGAAATATTTGGACTTCGACAAACAAAGTGCTGACAACAATTAATTTATTCTTGTTGGCGTTTATTAAAAGCGGTATGGCGACTCCAGTCAAGGTTAAAGCCTCCAGTGACACAAAAATTCCATTGGGTTATAATATTCTTCTTCTTATTGTTCTTGTTACAGTTACTTCCTTACTTATTTACATTTTATTCGGCGGACGCATAATCATTTCGTAAACTGGGTGCGCCCATACGACGTGGTAACAGCAAGCAATTGCGCAATGCGGGTTTTCGGCGCATCGCAAATCCAATTTAATGTCCGGTCGACACCGGAACTTTTTTTCATTTGGCTTTGCTAATAAACATTAGTACATTTAATAAACATTTGTAGGTATAGAAGCAGAAGGTTTCATAAACCGCACTGCTCAAGCTTGCAAAACGTTATAAGTAATGCGCCCATCTGTCTTGTACTGAAATAGGTTGACACAAAATCAACCTAAAAATGAAAAAAACAAAGACAAAAACTGTAGACAGCGGACTTCCAAAGTTTGTCAAGAAAAACCAGTATTCAAAACCTTCTTTTGCTCTAAAGAAGAAAATTA
>JAUXZS010000005.1 GCA_030692515.1 Bacteroidota bacterium | reverse complement strand
TAACCGTTCCTCCACTTAAAGCACCTGGATTCCAAGTATACGATGTAGCGCCCGATGAAGTTAAGGTAGCCGAACTTCCAGAACAAATATTTGTTGGCGAAGTTACAGCAGTGATAGTAGGGTTTGGATTTACAATTATAGTAACTGTTTTAGTATCCGTACAAAAACCATTTGAGCCTGTAACTGAGTATGTTGTTGTTATAGTAGGTGTAACAGTGATGTTGGCTCCAGTTAAAGCGCCGGGGTTCCAAGTGTAAGTGGTTGCGCCGCTTGCCGTTAAAGTAGTTGAACTACCTGAACAAATAGTGTTATTACTTGCAGAGGCAATTACAGTTGGACTAATTGTAACATTGATTGTAATTGTTTGACTGTTATTACAGTTAAATGAATTTTGTACACTCCATGTATAAGTTGTATTTGTGGAAGGTGAAACAACAACACTATTGCCAAAAACAGCTCCTGGATTCCAAACAGAAATAAACGGACCGCCACCACTTGCAACACCTGTTAAAGTAGTTGAATTTCCACTACAAATAGCAGTTGGAGTTGCGCTAACAGTTAATGATGGAATAGGATTTACAATTAAATTAATTGTTGCAGAATTAGAGCAGCCTAAAGCGCTTGTGCCAATAACAGTATAAGTGGTAGTAATGGTTGGAGAAACAACAACTAATGAACCTGCCATTGCACCAGGTAACCAATTGTAAGCCGCAGCTCCACTTGCAGTTAAACTTGCGGAAGCTCCGCTACAAATAGCGGTTGGACTTGCAGCAACAATTAACACAGGTAAAGGGTTAACAATTACGGTAACAGTTTGAGTATTTGAACAAGTCCCATTTGAACCAAATACTGTGTAAGTAGTAGTTGTGGTTGGTGTAACCGCAATATTACTACCCGTTAAAGCACCTGGGTTCCAAGTGTAAGAAGTTGCGCCAGTAGCGGATAAAGTACTTGAAGCGCCAATACAAATAGCAGTTGGCGATGCAACAGCGGTTATGATTGGAATAGGCGTA
>JAUXZS010000004.1 GCA_030692515.1 Bacteroidota bacterium | reverse complement strand
TGTGGTAGTTGGCGAAACAATTATGGGCGTTCCGTTTAAGTTTCCAGGATTCCAAGTATAAGTTGAAGCCCCTACGACTGAAAGAGTTGCGGATGATCCGTTGCAAATAAGGGTATTACTAGTTGATGGCGTAATTGTTGGTGAGGGGCTTACATTAACTAAAACTGTTGCAGTGCTTGAGCAGAATCCATTGTCACCATTTACCGTATATGTTGTAGCTATAGTTGGCGAAATTGCTATTGTTGCAGTAGTGTTGCCTCCTGGAGTCCAAGTATAATTTATAGCACCGTTCGCTGTTAACGTTGTCGAACTTCCTATACAAACCGTAGGAGAGGCAGGGTTAATTGTTATTGTTGGATTTGGATTAACAGTAATTAATAATGTGTTGCTGGCAACACAACCTGAAGCGTTTGTGCCACTTACGGTGTATATAGTGCTGATAGCAGGTGTAACAGTTATTAATGCGCCATTTAAATTACCCGGTTGCCAAGTGTATGATACAGCGCCGGCCGCTAATAAACTTGACGAAGCACCTTGACAAATAGAGGCAGGTGAACCTAACGCTGTAATAGTTGGATTTGAAATAACAGTAACTAATGTTACAGCTGATGCAGTACACGAACCGTTAGAGCCAATAACCGTATAATTGGTTGTTGTTGCAGGAGTAACAATTACTGTTGAGCCAACAAGATTACCTGGATTCCACGTATAAGTTGATGCTCCGCTAGCAGATAGAGTTGCTGATGCGCCAGCACAAATAGGAGCGCTACCACTAATAATTATTGTTGGTGTGGCATTAACAGAAACCGTGACTAATGCACTACCAGAACAAACACCAGTGGTGCCATTGATTGTATATGTGGTTGTAATACTTGGGTTAGCAACAACTATAGAGCCGGTAGATGGTATGAGAGAAGATGCCGGAGACCACGTATAGTTTGCTGCACCCGTAACCGATAAAGTAACGGGTCCACTCGAGGAACAAATTTGCGCACTTAGTGGATTTGGGGTTAATGTTAACGGTCCAATACCACTTTGTAAATTAAACGTGGCTGTTCCACTACAAATAGTACTTGTTAAAGTAACAGAATATATACCAGGCGCGTTAACGTTTATTGTTGGCGTATTATTTGCACCAACAATTCCCGGACCATTCCATAAAATAGTATTGGTTACAGAATTTGGTGCAACAGAAAGCTGTGTAGTGGGATTGGTACAGCTTAAACTTCCGGTGGATGAAATGGTTGGAGTTAATAAACTGCTACCATTTAATACAGTATAGGTGCAAATAGAGGTTTTAACTGGACATTCATTTGTAGCAGTTAAAGAACAGGTATAAACTCCTGCAACATTTACTTGTACACTTTGGTTATTTATAGGTGTTAATATTCCTGGCCCAGTCCATGTATAAGTTAAAGGACTTAAGGTTGAGCTGGCTGTTAAGGTTACCGTAGGATTACTACACGTTAATGAAGCGCTAGGATTTGCATTAATGGTGGATGAGAAAGTAGTAACCAAATAACAATTTGCAAAATCAGATGGAGAAGCAAACGAAGATGGAGCTGTAGTAAAATTAACTACTGAACCAGTAATTGTTCCGACATAATAAGCTGCTCCCGTATGGGCTGTCACTGTATTACCAACAATACCAAAGCCCCCACCAAGAGCTGCTGGCACAATACCAGTTAATGAATACGAACAGGTTAAAACGCCAAGGGGATTGTAAACATTTAAGCTTTGGGGAGTTTGAGCTCTTAAATAATAAAAATTATCTTGGTCATCACCAACCAAGTCATAAGGGCCTCCAGCCGCTAAGGCGGGAATTGTTGCCACTAAGGTTGCAGGCCCAGTACCGTTGTATTTATATACTTGACCTGTAGCGCCAACTAAATTATAAATAAAATTTTTGCTTCCTCCGGGGTTTACGGCTCCTGCATTGCCAGTGGAGTGTGTTGTGTTTACAAAATTTGTTCCATTATAGTACCAATATGTTCCTCCGGCGGTTGTCCAATATGTTGGATTGGACGCAGGAAAACCAAATGCCGGACCAATAGCTAAACCTGTTGCTCCAGGAGGAAGCGGTAAACCAGTGAGCGTGGATGTATTTGGTATGCCAATACTTGACTCAAATACCGATGAACCACTCAAGGCATAAAAAGAGTTGTTACAATTTGGATTTGAAACTGAAGCCACACATGCCGGATCTGTTAAAAATAGTTGGTTAAATTCACCATTTGTCAATTTTCGGTTGTAAAATCTTGCATTATCGATTGTTCCAATAAGAGGCAGATTAAATGCAAGACCAGAGCCTCCTAAATATACATTATCAGTTGCGTTATAGTTAAGTGTAACTGTTGATGGCATAGAGCCGGCTAAAGCCCCATTTAAATATATTTTTATTGAGTCGTTCCCGAAATAACCACCAATGTGATACCAGGTATTTGCATTTAATGTAGAACTGCTCGCTAAAACATGCTGTGTAGCGCCTGAACAAGCAGGTCCGGACTTTACTCCGTACAATCTAAAACCCGTACCTAAATTTTGAGCAACCAAAGTATATCCTTCATGAAAGCTGGCGCATGTATTGTGCGCAAAAACGATATATTGATTTTGGATAATATTATCCAATTTAACCCAGCCCGAAAATGAAACAGCGTTTGTGGATTTTAATAATGCGCTATTTGGTAGAGAGACAAAACTTCCAGGTGTACCATTAAAATGTAAAGCGGAATTAGGGTTGCTAAATCTGTCAACTGTTGGTGTAACAGCACTTAAAGTACCGGTTAAATTATTAATAGGCTCTATTCCATTTCCGTTTAAAGCATAACAGGCAGTCAAACTAGTTGAGAGAGTTTGTGATTGAACTAATAAGATTAATAAACTAAAAAACGAAAAAAATAGTTTTCTCATTAAAAAATTATTTCAATTTGGTAATTAAAAATTCAGTTCTTCTGTTTTTCGTGTGTTCTTCTTCAGAACAAGTGGGTTTAATTTTACCTTCGCAAATACAACCATTTAAAAGTTTTGCCTCACCATAACCTTTACCTGTCATTCTAGATTTGTTAATGCCTTTTTTAATAATATAAGCAGCACTTGATTTTGCACGAGCAGTTGATAATTTCATGTTAGCTGCAGCCGAACCCCTACAATCTGTATGCGAACCTAATTCAACATACATGTTTGGATATTCGTTCATTGCAGCAACAATTTTATCTAGCTCAATAGCCGCATTTTTTGTAATAACAGATTTTCCTAAATCAAAATAAATAGGTTTAATATCTATCATTTTTGCTAAATCCATTCCAACAGCCACCTTACCAATAGAAAGATTAATTGATTCGTTCACTTTTATTTCACCTGGAGCTTTTATGTCATAAATAAAAATAGCTGTTTTAGTTAAGTATCCTTCTTTTTCAAGTTTAAAAGAGTAACTAATTTTATCACCTACTTTTTTATCTTTAATAGGTTTATGATAATCACCAGTTGCGGTTGTTGTATAGGTATCAAAAGGTTCTTTACTCGGAAGTTCGTTTATTGTGATTTTCACACCTTCCAAGGCCAAATTAGTTTTGGCATCTGTAACAAATGCTAAAAAAGATAATTTAGGGTCTTTTTCTAAGCGCAATTCTTTTGTAAAAGTATCTTCTTCTGATGTTTTAGTTGAAACGCTGTCTTCTAGTTTATAATAATCATCTTTTTCTACAACCAAAGTGTAATTAACATCTTCTTCAACGGTAGTTGCATATTCACCCTTTTCATTGGTTTCAAAAGTTTCGCCATTAATTACAATTTTAGTGTTTGGAATTATATCTCCATTATCTTTATCTTTTGTAATTATTAAAACTTCTTTTCCTCTTTTTACTTCACGTAAAATTTCAAAATTATAAATATCATCATCCATTCCGCCATTTTTGCGGTTAGAACTTATGTAGCCAACTTTATTATCTTCTCCTAAGAAAACACCAAAATCATCATTACTACTATTTACTGGCTCTCCCATATTGTATACCCGTCCAGCTTTTTCGTTTTTGATTTTAGTTTCATAGATATCTAATCCACCTAATCCATCAAGACCATTTGATGAGAAATATAATAAGCCGTTTGCAGCAATAAATGGAAAAACTTCTGTTCCTGCTGTGTTTACTTTTGGGCCAAGATTAACTGGCGTCCCCCAGGTCTCCCCTTCTTTTTTAGAATAATAGATATCCATCCCTCCAAAGCCGCCAGGCATGTCTGATGCAAAATATAAATAACTACCATCTAAAGAAAGCGAAGGATGAGCGCAATTGTAATTGTTATTGTTAAATGGTAATTCTGTTACCCTATCAAAACCATTTTGATTTAAACCCGCTTGAAATATTTTTAATTTATACGTATCCTCGCTACTAATCATTTTTTTATTAGAATTATTTCTCGTGAAATAAACTGTGTTGTAGTCTTTTGAGAAACAAATTGGTCCGTCATTATATTTTGAACTTAAATCGCCCATAAACAAAGTTGGCTTTAAGTTTACACCATATCCGGCATTTTCTGTAGTATATAGTTTTAGATAACTATCATTTGTCCAGCCGTGTTTTTTATTTATCCATTTTGTTTTATTTCTTGAAGAAGCAAAAACAATTGACTCATGATATTTCACAGCTGTAAAATCATTTTGTGGAGAATTGTAAGAAACTAATTCAACTTTATAAGCGTCAGAATTTTTTGTGTATGCCTTCATTTTGTCTAATGAGGAAGCTAATTCTTTTCCTCTGTTGTCGGCGCTGTATTGCTCAAGATAATTTTTTGCGCTTTCTTGTTGTCCGCTTTCTATTAATGCTTGGCCATAGTATAATTTATGAATAGGTTCTGCGGCGCCTGATTTCACAAGGCCTCCATAGCAAAGCAATTGCCCTTTAGTATCATTTGTTAAACGATAACAATCACCTAAATTAGCAAGAATTAATTTGTTAGTGCTATCAGCTTTTAGCGCTTTCTTATAATATGGAATTGCCTGAGCATATGCTTGGGTTGTATAAAATTTATTTGCTTTTTTTAATGCCGCGGTTTGACCGATTGAATAAAAAGTAAAACAAATAGTAAACAATAAAATAAATTTGATATTAGATTTCATGTGAAACGAATTGTAAAATTAAAAATAACGTGGGGTAACTACTTTTTTGCCTTTGTAAGAGAATAAATAATTCAAGCCAATTTCATGTGAGCCTTGAGAATATTTTTGAATCATGTTAATTCCATAATCATACGAATAGCTTACTAAAAACTGCGGGTTAATTTGCACTCCAATAATTGCGGCAACTGCGGAATTACTTCTGTATGATACTCCTGCCCAAATCATTTCTTTTATAAAAAATGTAGCTGTTAAATCATATTGTATTGGGGCATTTTGTACTGCTTTTACCATTGCTTGACCTTTTAGTTTTAAATCACTTGATAAAGTAAACATGTTTCCAATTGTAAAATAATAATGAAATTTACTTGGGTCAATTTTTGTTGTTTGTAAAACATCACCGTTTGGATTAAAAGTTACTCTATCATCTACCATTCTTGGAATTGATAATCCTGTATAAAAAGTTTTTGTGTTAAAATAAATTCCCGAACCAAAATTTGGTGCAATGATGCTGGGCGAATTTTGCCCCAATTGAGGGTCAACTGTTCCGTCATCATTAGTTTTTAGTGACGCAAATTTATTTATTTGGTTGTGAATCCCCCCCATTAAACCAAAGGCTAAATGCCCTTTATCTCCAGTTTTCATTCTATAAGCATAACTTGCATAAACTAAATTTCTATTCAACACGCCAATTGTTTCATTAAGCACACTTAATCCTAGTCCCATTTTGTTTTGCATTAATGGACCATGTAATGAAAAAGAAGTAGTAACGGGTCTACCCGGAAAATTTACCCATTGTTGACGATGCAATAAAGTTGCACTCATTGCTTCTTTACTTCCTGCATAAGCAGGATTAATAAACATTTCGTTAAACATATATTGAGTAAATAGGGCATCGTACTGAGCCTTGCTTGATGTCGCAATTGTAATTAGGATTGCAACGATGGCTATTTTTTTTATTTTTTTCATGTGTAATTTAAGCTTAATGTTCTAATTAATTAGTATTGTAAAATAACATATCCGTTAGTATTTTTTATATCACCACCTTTGAATTCGAGTATATAATAATACGTTCCTTGTGGTAATTTTTCGGTCCCTAACGTGCCATTTACATTTGGCGTTCCGTTCCAAGTATTGTCATAGTTAGATTTAGAATAAACTTTATTTCCCCATCTATTAAATACAGTTAGAACATTATCTACGCCAACAGGTAATCCTTTTATGACAAATAAATCATTTTTATTATCTCCATTAGGCGTAAATCCTTCTGGAATAAAGAAGTCTGTATTTGGAATTATTACAACGGTAGGCACATTGTCAGATGCTTCGTTCCAAATACCATTGCCATTTACATCTGGATTATTTCCAGCGTTTGATGTGTCAGAAACAAGAATACTGCCGGTGCCAACAGATGTTCCAAATGCACTGTTTTTAAAAACGGTAACAGTATCAGGGTTTACGTTAATAGTGAAAATAATTGTATTAACGTTTCCTGGAGGCATTAAGCTTAATCCAGGTACCAATAAATTAATATCACTATTGCCATTGAAAGAACTATTAGCAGTTAAACTACCGGTGGTTGTTGGACCTGACTTCATTATGTAACTCGCAGGGTACTTAACTGTTTTAGCAAACAAGCTATCCTTAACAGTTAAATTCCTCAAGGTATCATTTCCTAAATTATGCACTGTAACAGTGTAAGTTATATCATAGGTATTATCGCTTAATTTATTACTTAGTGTTGCCGTTTTAGTTAAACCAAAAAATAGATTTGGAGTAAACTGAATTGGTGTAGGTGTATTATTATTTGTTGGATCATTATCTAAATCAGGATCAGGATCTAAACCAACTTGTGAAGAGTCTGTAACAAATACACTAGGACTAGGACTAGCTAAACCAATAACTGAATTATTAAAAGGACCAAAGAATCCATTAGTAAATATTCTAACTCCAAAAACAATTGTATCGCTTTGACCAACATTCAAAATACTAACAGAAGACGTTGTTAGCGAAGTTTGAGTATTTCCATCAAACGCTGGTTCAATAGTTAAACTACTTCCTATTGATGTAATTACAGGAGCAGAGATTACAGTAAATGTTGAAGGTAAAGGGAATGTACTGTTTAAGTCTTCAGTTAAAACAACATCATTTAAAGGTAACAAACCATAATTTTTAACGACTACCGTGTAATTGATGTCATAACTTCCATTAGAATTTAAAGTTGGCGTGCTAACAGCCTTAGCTAATCCTAATGATTTTACCGATAAACAATTAATTGGGTATAAAATCAAAGTAGTGTCTTTAATACAACCTTCAGCATCAAATATCCTAATCGTATAGGCTACTGTACCAGTTGGATTTGCTAAAGTATTTGTTACAATACCAGTTGTTGGAATAGTAGTTGCAGTTAAATAAACTGCAGTTCCTGTATAAGTGCTTCCTGAAACATAATCATATTTATCTGTTACTGTAAAGTTTTGTAATGAGATAGTTCCATCGTTATTACTTACACTTCCTGTACATGTTGCAGGAGTGATTGAAGCAGTAACAACAACGTTTGTGTGAATACCTACCGAAACAATTGCGGTGCTTGAACAGGTACTAGAAAGATCAGTTACTGTTACCGTGTAAACTCCAAATTGAGTGGATGTGAAAGTTTGTGTTGTGTTTGTAAAACTTAATGGGCCACTCCAAGAGTATGAAACATTTGTAGATGTTGTAACCGCATTTATTGTAACGCTATTGTTTGAGCAGGTAATGCTGCCACTTGCAGTAGCTGTTACCGATGGAATTGAAGAATCTGTTGGCACATTTAATGTAACTGAAGCTATACAACCTGTAACATTATCAATTACACTAAAGGTATAAGTACCCTGAACACTTACTATTGGATTTTGAACACTTGAAGTATACGAAAAGGGACCAAACCAAGCATAACTCACATTGGTTGTTGTTGAACTTCCTGTTAGTGTAACTGTTGGCGCAGTACAAGTAATAGAGCCGCTGGTGGTAGCAGTCAAATTGGCTGGTAATGGATTTACAAACACATCAACAGTAAATGAAGATGCACAAACTCCATTTTCACCAATAACTGTATATGTAGTATTTACAGTAGGGGTTTCCACAGTTATCGAAGTAGTGTTACCGCTGGGTAGCCAAGTATAATTGGTAGCTCCCATCGCTGTTAATGTTGTTGCGTATCCGCTACAAACAGTTGCGTTTAATGGCGACACTGTTAATGAAGGGATGGAATTTACAACTACCGAGATTGTTGATGTTCCAATACAACCAAAAATATTATCTGTTGAAACAGTGTATGTTGTTGTTAAAGTTGGAGTATCGGTTATAGTTGCAGTAGTTAAACCTGTCGGATTCCAGGTGTAAGATCCTGAACCGTTAGCTGTAAGTGTTACCGTTGCGCCTACGCAAATTGAAGTAGCAGAGGCTGTAGCAGTTAGAGTGGGTATTGGATTAACTATTATCGCTATTGTTTTTGTATTTATACAAGATCCGTTAGCCCCTGTTACAGAATAGGTTGTATTAATTGTCGGTGTTACAACAATATTAGAACCGGTTATAGCGCCAGGATTCCATGTATAAGAGGTTGCGCCTGTAGCGGATAAAGTAGTTGAGCTTCCAGCACAAATCGTTGGGTTTGTTGCTGATGCAATAACTGTTGGAGTTGTATTTACGTTAATCGCTATCGTCCTTGTTCTTATACATCCAAAACTATTTTGAACGGTCCAAGAATAAGTTGTATTTACTGTTGGAGTAACTATTGCAACATTTCCCACAATTGCTCCCGGATTCCAAACAGAAGTGAATGGTCCGCCGCCAAACGCAAATCCAGTTAATGTAGTAGAGTTTCCACTACAAATAGTTGTCGAAGTAGCAATAATATTTAAAGTAGGCGTTGGTCGAACAATAATAGATATAGTTGATGTTCTTCTACAACCAAATGCGTTTGCACCTGTTACGGTATAATTAGTTGTGTTAATAGGGCTAACAGTAATAGAAGAACTATTCGAGCCTGTTGGGTTCCATGTATAGGTTAAACCTCCGGATGCTGTTAGTGTTGACGAAAACCCTGGGCAAATTGCCGTTGGAGAAGCAACAACAAATAAAGTTGGTAATGGGTTAACAATTAAAGTAACAGTTTGAGTGTTTGAGCAAGTTCCATTTGAACCAAATACAGTATAAGTAGTAGTTGTGGTTGGTGTAACGGCAATATTACTACCCGTTAAGGCGCCTGGATTCCACGTGTAAGAAGTTGCGCCAGTCGCGGATAAAGTACTTGAAGCGCCAATACAAATAGCAGTTGGCGATGCAACAGCGGTTATGGTTGGAATAGGCGTAACAATTAAATTAACAGTGTTAGTTGTGGTACAGCCAAAAGCGTTAGTGCCAGTAACTGTGTATAAGGTTGTTGAAGCAGGAGTTACAGTAACTGTTCCTCCACTTAAAGCGCCTGGGTTCCATGTATACGAGGTAGCGCCCGATGAAGTTAAAGTAGCCGAACTGCCAATACAAATATTTGTTGGCGTTGCACTAACAGTTAATGATGGAATAGGATTTACAATTAAATTAATTGTTGCAGAATTAGAGCAACCTAATGCACTTGTGCCAATAACTGTATATGTAGTAGTAATGGTTGGAGAAACAACAACTAAAGAACCAGAAAGTGCACCCGGCAACCAATTATAAGTTGCTGCACCACTTGCTGTTACACTTGCAGAAGCCCCGCTACATATAGCCGTTGGACTTGCGGCAACAATTAACACAGGTAAAGGGTTAACAATTACGGTAACAGTTTGAGTATTTGAACAAGTCCCATTTGAACCAAATACTGTGTAAGTAGTAGTTGTGGTCGGTGTAACCGCAATATTACTACCCGTTAAAGCACCTGGGTTCCAAGTGTAAGAAGTTGCGCCAGTAGCGGATAAAGTACTTGAAGCGCCAATACAAATAGCAGTTGGCGATGCAACAGCGGTTATGATTGGAATAGGCGTA
>JAUXZS010000067.1 GCA_030692515.1 Bacteroidota bacterium | reverse complement strand
TGCTTGTTTAGAAAACCAATAGAGGATTACATCTGTGTATGAGCCTTTATGCTCTGGTCTATACCTAATTTGCCTCTATTGGTGTTAACTTTATCACTAAAGTTATTCTATTCAATAATCAAATGCAATACTAAGAGGTCTGTACATTTAGTTTTATTAAGCGGTTAGGTGCTAAGTTAACAAAAGCTGACACAGGTTAATAAAGACCTTGTGTTTGTAAAACAAAAACCGTCGGTGTGATCCGACGGTTTTTTTATTGCTACTTGCGTTCCCGATTGTAGAGAAAATCCTTTGCCTGCCTCTTGCAAAGATTGAAACGGAAAGCGGGTTAAAACGCCCAAAAAATAAAAACCCTCTACAAATAATCTATAGAGGGTTTACTTTTAGTTTATAATAAATCGTTTAGAAACGGTTTTGTCATTATAAAAAGCGTTAATTATATACAAGCCATTATGTAATTCATTTAAGTTAAACATATATTCATAATCTGTTGGATTTAGAATAGATTTTACTTCTTTACCTTGCGCATCACAAACAGTAATGCTTTTTGGTAATTCATTAAAATTGTTTAAAGTTAATTTAAAACTACCGTTGTTAGGATTGGGTACAATGTTAAATATACTACTCTCGGATATATTATTAACTTTTGAAATATCCGTTAATAAACTATTAGTGTTAGTTGACATACTTTCTTGGTCAAAAAACTCGTCTATATAGTTTTGAGAGGATGAATTGTTGGATCTAAAGTTAACGCTTGCAGGACAGGCAGATGAAATAACTGCTGCAAATTTTACACCTTGCTTTGCTTCAAATCCAGGCAATAATTCAATTTCAGTTTCTGATACAAAACCAATCGATGTAGTATATTGAAAGGGATTGTTAATAGGGTTATATGGGTTTACAATAACTGCACCCAAAGTTGAAACTTTTGATTTACCTATTACAATAAGGTTATGAATTGGAGGTGGGCAGAAATTCGGTGGGAATGGATTATTGCATTGCGGTGGCCCATTAATAATTGGAAATGTTGTTTGAATGATTGTTGTGTTAGCAGGTGTTAGTCTGTCAAGTAACAATTGGGTATTTGCAATTACATCAAGCATCCTCTCGCCTTGGCCAGTAGTAAATTGGCTTAGACAACCATCATAATAAGACATTATATTATTAACAAGTGGATTGTATCCGCCGCCACCGGTATAGCTACAATTTGAAGAGTTATAGCTACCATTGTTATCTGCAGGGGTATCGCAGACTAGATCCCCGCAACTATTGGAATTATTATTGCCAACTCCACATGGACTAGTACTAATGTTTTCTGAGCAAAATTGCGTTTCAAAAGTATGATAAAGACCTAAACAATGACCTAGCTCATGCGAAAAAATGTTTTTGCCGTTAGTCATAGCTTGTTTTTGAATAATTACGGCTCGGCCGGGAATACCACCCGCAGCAATACCCTGAATTCCACTATTGCTATTTGGAACGATATATACGTCAATAGCATTAGAAGTTACGTTTTGGCTAATCAGACTAGCGTTGCTTGCATTACTGAAGTCGAAATCATTGTAGTAATCATTTTCATCCACGTAGTCAATACCTAACAATACAAAACAAATGTTTTGAGGATTGTATATTGGGGCTAATCCAAAAAAAGCTTGCACTGCATCATAAGCAGATATTGAATTGTTATCGTTACCATTACTTTTTCTAATGATATGAAAATATAGTTGAATTGTAGCATTATTAAGAGGTAAAGCTTTTGCTTGAGGGTTAAGTAAAGATAAAGAGTCAACTGTTGGAGGCACTGTTCCGCAGCCAATCTGAGACTTAAGCCCTAACGAAAGTAACGTCAATAATATGCTTAGAGAAATTATTTTATTCATCGGTTTAAAATTTTATAATTAATAATAGTGACAAATTGTTGTAATTTGGTTTTGCTTTTTGGGTTGTATTAAAAGAGGGTCTGAAAGTTTTTCCTATTGGCTTTACGAAGTAGTTATATTCCAAACCCAAACCCATATTCTTATAAAGAAAATATTCTAGTCCAACTGTTGTTTTTAAGTTATTACTTGGAAAGAAAGTTTTAATTTCAATCCCTTGATTGAAGTCGTTCTTATAACTTAAGTTGCCTAAAAAATAATCATAACTATAATCTTCTTTTGGAACGTAGGCATTTGAAAGTATGTCTCTTAATTCAGGTTTTGTAAAACTAACTTTTCCTTTTAATAAATAGACTAATGATAAGCCGGCATAAAAAGAAATTTTTACTTCAGTTGACTTTTTTTGTAGTAAATTATATTTAAAGGAAATAGGCAACTCCAATGTTTGATGAAGCATGGTAAAACCATAAATGCTCATTGTGCTCACATCTATTCCATCATAATTTCCACTGCCATCATTTTTCATTAATGTTCTATAGTAATATCCCAAACCAACGTTAATACCAAATTTATTTTTCTTGTTTAGTCTTATATAGTAATCACTTTCAACTCCAAAAGATTGAAAGGATCTTATACCATTAGTTTTTGACGATACATGAGCAACTTTAAGGGAAATTTTTTTAATAGGGTCGCTTTTAAATTTTTCACAATCATCCTGAGACCTAATCGTAAAACTAAGTAAATTGAAAACCAGTATTATTACTGTGTACCTCATTAATTAACCTTCGCTTTTAAAATATCAATTTCTTTTTGCTGTTTTACCATCAAAATAGTTATCTCTTCTATTTTCTTCAATAATAATTTATTCATTTCAGCAACATCAATACCATTTTCTAGAACTTCTTTTTCACTTGGAATTTCGGGTAAGTGATTGTTTGCTAAATAAAATTTTTCAACATCATACAAGTTTGGTACTTTGTATTCTTTTGCAAAAACATAATCAGCCCAATCATTGATTCTGATGTAACAAGATTTAGAAACCATTTTCCCATTTATAGTTAACATTGCATCATTATGCGGACCTGTCGTTTGTGTTTGGTCTCCAATAATTGTTTTACCATTGGTTTTTACATCAAAATTAACCTTATTATTAATGGCATCATTAATTGTAAACGCAGATGGATTTAATGATACGTTTGTGCGCATGAAAATTTTAGTAGTTCCTTCTGGGTTTATAGTTAAAATGTCAAGAGCAGAATTTGCATTGGTAGCTTGAGTAAAACCATTCGTTCCATTTTTAAATCTGAATGTAGCACAGTTTGCAGCGTTAGGACATTGAAAACTATTAATGAAAAAACTTAAATCTCCGTTTGGATCATCTTCAACTGAGATACCTCTTCTTGTCGGTACCCTATCTCCACCTACAATTTCAAAACCACTAAAGCCATCATATTGATGTGCTCCCGCACTAACTCCGTTATTTGCAAATAACACATCACCATTTACTGTTAATTGTTTATTTGGACTTAAAAATTGACCTGAACCAATGTTAGTAATCCCAAGGCCATTAATATTAAAATAATCGACACTAGCCTTACTTACTTTAAATGCATCAACAATAGCTGAGTTTGCGTTTCCAACAATATTGGCATGAAAACCAATACTATTTTTAATATTAAGAAGAACGCCTGTACCAGTAACCATTCCGTTAGTAGGGTCGCCAATTTCAAGATTGTTTTTCATAAACACATATTGACCCATGAAGACACTTCCATTAAGCCAATTAATACGTGTGTTTCTACCACAATTATTATTGATGAATAATTCAGGAGTGCCACCACTGTTATTTGAACCACTTATATCAATGTAACCGTTGCCATTATTTATATTACTATACATTGTTAAGAAAGAGTTGTTGCCATTTAGTGTGGCTGAAGAATAATAACCTTGATTTATACCTGCTAACCATCCAGTAACATTTGGATTAGGACCCGTGCTAACTACACAGGCTGGAGGATCGTCTTGTGTATTGTTTCCGGGAGGTGTATTTATGCCACCACCAATAACAATAATTTTACCTACTAAGGGATTAGAACTTGTGTAAGATTTTAAACCAAGCCCATCACCAAAATTTATCCCGTTAGCTGCTGTTATATTGCCATTAAAAATGGCATTACCTGTTGCGTCAAGTGTAAACCTTGTAGTGTTGTTAGTTTTAAATATTAGTGGGGTAGAATTGGTTGTGCCTATGAAATCAGAAGTGCTTGGAGAGTTACCGTTTACTCTCCACCAGTTTTGCGATTGTGAATAGCCTAGAGCTGAAATTGTCAGCATTGCTAAAGATAATAGTTGTGATTTCATTTTTGTTTGATTTAGGGTTTAGATTATTAAAGGTAAAATTATTTTTAATATTTGTATATGAACATCGAGTTATTTTAACACTATGAGAATAATAAGAACGGTCTAAGTACATGGTATATTATTTAGCTACGTCTAAATACGTAGGAAGCTGTAGCAGAATAACTACAAATAATTTACCATACGCCTGTGGCGCACTTTATGTTGCCAAAGGCAAACGTGCATAAACTACCCACCTTAAAGTTGGGTACCTTATTGTTGTGCGGTGGCAACAAAGCTTATTTATTTTTGCCTGTTTTTTGCAAAAATGAATGTGCTTTGTTTAGGGGTAGCCAAAATGGCTTTAAAAAAGCCAACGCGTGTGAGCGATTGCAATGATTTTGTTTGCTTTGGTGTTGCGCTGGATTGTGTGGCAAACAAATTGATTGCAATAGGAGTTAGCCGAACTGCGCTTAAAAGGCGCAAAAAGTGCGGCGGCAAGAAAAAACAAAAAATGTTTCTAAGGGTGGTCTGCGAGTCGGCAATGAGTCGAGATGTTAAATTATATGTGCCTTTTTCTTTTGTCAAAACGTTATGTCTTTTGTCCACCGAGTCGATTGTCTCTTCCTGAAAATGGTTGACATGTTTTTAATTAATTAAAAGTAGTATTATTTAGTGCAGCTTTTTCTTTTTTGCTTCTTTTTTCTTTTGTTAATATGTGTTCATTTGTTAATAACCTTGAGTAGAATTTTGTTTTGT
>JAUXZS010000052.1 GCA_030692515.1 Bacteroidota bacterium | reverse complement strand
CTTCTAACAATCAAAATTTATTTTTGAATGTATACCCAAACCCAAACAATGGTGAATTTACCATCTCAACGGATTCTGAAATGAATTTATCTATTGTAAATAATTTAGGTCAAGTTGTAAAAGAAATTTCGATCAACTCGTCAAACAATTATAAGGCAGAAGTTAGTAATTTAACCAATGGAATTTATTTTATCGTTGGTAATAATAACAGTCAATCAATTAAGCAAAAAATTATTGTTGCTAAATAATAATTATCATTTCTTTAAATAAATAAAAGGGAGGCGTTAATGCTTCCCTTTTTTTGTATAAAAATTTCATAATTGATATTTGTCAATTTTATTTTTAGACTATTTTCCTACTTTTATTTCTAAAAATAAAATCTATGAAAAAAAATTACACATCATTCATTAAGCTTTTATTACTCCCCGTTATAGTTTTTGGGGCAAGTACTTTAAAAGCTCAAACAACTTATACATTTACAAGCGCCGGAGCTACGGGTAGTGTTGGGCCAACACAACTACAGGTGAACACTGCTTATACTCTAACTAACTTACAAGGCTCTGTTACATGTGCAGCGGGAATACAAGAATTCACAATTCCTGTTTCCGGTAATTATAGGGTGGAGGCATACGGAGCGAAAGGCTTTGGAAACAATGGTGGTCGTGGAGCATTTGTTGCAAGTGATTATTCATTAACAGCCGGAACAGTTCTAAAAATATTGGTAGGTCAACAAGGCGCTGCTCCCATTAGCCCAGGAACAAACCAATATGGTGGTGGTGGTGGTAGTTTTGTAACCTACACAACAAACACACCTCTAGTTGTTGCTGGTGGTGGAGGTGGTAGTTGGGCTCAAACTTTAACCACTCTTTCTGATGCCACAATTAGTGCTAATGGAATGCCTGGAGTAAATGGGCCAACAAATGGTGCTGGTGGCACCGCTGGTGGCGGGGGTGGCACCGCAAGTTCTGCGGATGGTGGTGCTGGAATTACAGGCAATGGACTTGGTACAGCGGGAGGATTCTCCTTTATTAATGGCGGAAATGGCGGGGCTCTTTATGGCCATGGTGGATTTGGTGGTGGCGGAGGAGCTAGCAGTTGGAACAACCGCAGAGGCGGTGGCGGAGGAGGATATAGTGGCGGTGGTGGTGCTGGAAGCACTACTACTGGTTTTCCTGAAGGCGGTGGTGGAGGGTCCTTTAATGGTGGCGCAAATCCAACTAATTCAGTTGGATTAGGGGTAGGAGATGGAACCGTTATAATTACATCTCTTTGTTCTCTGGCAGCAACTCCTACAAATACTACTCCATCATCAAATCAATCAGTTTGTGAAAACAACACAACTACTTTAACAGTTGTTGGAACTGCAACAATCAACTGGTATTCCTCAGCCACATCAACAGTCGTTTTGGCAACTGGCCCAACATACAACACTCCAACACTTACGGTCGGTAACTATACTTACTATGCAGCATCAACAAACACATGTGGAGAGGGTTCTCGTGCTGCAATATCTATTTCAGTTAATGCAAATCCAACCGTTACCGCTGTGTCAAACACAAGTTTAATTTGTACTGGTCAAACTGCAACTTTAACTGCAAGCGGTGCAAATACGTTTACATGGAATACTGCTGCAACAACAACTGTTATTGCCGTTTCTCCAACCGTTACTACGTCTTATACTGTTACAGGAACAGATGCAAATGGATGCACAAATGCAACAACTATAACACAATCAGTTTCGGCTTGTACTGGCATAGAAAATTTATCTTCTAACAATCAAAATTTATTTTTGAATGTATACCCAAACCCAAACAATGGTGAATTTACCATCTCAACGGATTCTGAAATGAATTTATCTATTGTAAATAAT
>JAUXZS010000051.1 GCA_030692515.1 Bacteroidota bacterium | reverse complement strand
CTTCTAACAATCAAAATTTATTTTTGAATGTATACCCAAACCCAAACAATGGTGAATTTACCATCTCAACGGATTCTGAAATGAATTTATCTATTGTAAATAATTTAGGTCAAGTTGTAAAAGAAATTTCGATCAACTCGTTAAACAATTACAAAGCAGAAGTTAGTAATTTAGCTAATGGAATTTATTTTATCGTTGGTAATAATAACAGTCAATCAATTAAACAAAAAATTATTGTTGCTAAATAAAAATTATCATTTCTTTAAATAAATAAAAGGGAGGCGTTAATGCCTCCCTTTTATTATTCGAGGATTTAACTTCCATCACATTTTTTAACGTTTGTCCGTTGAATTATATTGCCAATTCATCATATTTCAAGGCTAGGTAAATTTAGTTATTGTACCTTTGCCTAGATATAACTTACTGCATGAAAAAATTATTGATTTCGAAAACAAAAAGAACACCGGAAATAATTTTTACAACTTCCGGAGATCTTTCTATCATAGGGAGTTCGTTACCAGAAGATGCAAAAAACTTTTATGAACCTATATTGTTTTGGCTTGAGGAATTTAAACAAACTTTCCCCAAAAAAATATCGTTAACTATTGATTTAGAATACATAAGCACATCCAGTACACTAATTATTTTAGACATCCTTAAAACTTTAAATAATCCAATAAACTGTGAAGTGAATATTGTTTGGGTATATGAGGAAGAAGACATCGACATGAAAGAGCATGGTGAAATTTTGCAGTCAAGCATTAAAAGAAACTTTGAGTTTGTTAAAAAACAAATTAATTAAATTATAAAAATTTATTTTTGATTAGAACAGCGTTAAAAGAGAGCAGAAAAGTTCTCTTTTTTAATTATTCGAAAATTAGAATATCTTTAACCTTTACAATTACTTTATGGAATATAGAAGACTAGGAAAATCGGGATTACAATTAAGTACACTTTCTTTTGGAAGTTGGGTAACATTTGGAAAACAAATAGGCGACACAACAGCGGATGAATTAATGAGCATTGCCTACGATAATGGCGTGAATTTTTTTGACAACGCCGAAATATACGCTCGAGGAAAATCTGAGGAAGTGATGGGTTCTATATTAAAGAAAAAAAATTGGCTAAGGAGTTCGTACTGCTTATCAAGCAAAATTTATTTTGGTTTTGAAGATGGTAAACCAAATCAAATAGGTTTATCCCGCAAACATATTATTGAAGGCTGTCATGCGGCTTTAAAAAGATTACAAGTTGATTATATTGATTTGCTTTTTTGTCACCGCCCAGATAAAAACACCCCAATCGAAGAAACAGTGTGGGCAATGAACACTTTAATTCAACAGGGCAAAATTTTGTATTGGGGAACTAGCGAATGGGCAAATGATGAACTAATGGCAGCTTTTGTTTTTGCCGAAAAAAACAGGTTAATTGGTCCAACGATGGAACAACCGCAATACAATATGTTTGAACGTACAAAAATTGAGAAAGACTTTTTATTGTTGTTTAAAGATTTTGGTTTAGGAACAACAATTTGGAGTCCGCTCGCGAGTGGCTTGCTTACTGGAAAGTACAATAATGCTATGCCCACAGATAACCGTTTGCACATTGAAGGAATGGATTGGTTAAAAGAACGCACATTAGGAGACAATACAAGAATTGAAAAAACAAAGTTGTTAGATGTATTAGCAAAAGATTTAGGTACTAGTTTACCAAAACTTGGAATAGCTTGGTGCGCAAAAAATCCAAATGTTAGTACTGTTATTCTGGGAGCTAGTAAAACTGAACAATTAAAAGAAACTATAACAGCCTTAGATATTTTACCGTTACTTACAACAGAAGTGCTAGAAAAAATAGAAACAATTTTACAGAACAAACCTGTTCAACCAATGTTTTAAACTAACACATGCCAGGTTTTAAAAATCAAACTGATGTATTCATATATAGAAAAAGTTATTTTTTACACCTGTCAGGTTTTTAAAACCTGACAGGTGTATTTTTTTATTGTATTTTTTTATTTTATAATCTGAAGCATAATTTCTATTTTTTATCCGTGCTGTCTTTCGCGGGTTGAAATCCTAAACTTAAACTATTAACGCAATACCTTTGTCCTGTTGCTGTTGGCCCATCATCAAAAATATGACCTAAATGTCCGCCGCATTTAGCGCACACAATTTCGGTGCGAATCATTCCATGCGAAAAATCTTTTACTTTTAATACACGATCACCTCCACCCAATTCTCCATCAAAACTTGGCCAACCACAATGACTATCAAATTTTTGCTCATTCGAAAATAATTCAGTTCCACAACCAGCACAAGTATAAAATCCTTTTTCTGAATGGTTATTAAACTCACCGGTTCCGGCCTGTTCAGTTCCCTTCTGACGCAAAACATAATATTGTTCTGGTGTTAAGATTTTTTTCCATTCTTCATCCGTTTTTTTATAACTCGTATCCATAATTTTTTTATTTAAAGTTTTATTTTCTTTAGTGTTAACCTCAGTTTGGCAAGACAAAAGACCAAAAGCTGCAAGTAGTATTGAAGATAAAATTAGTTTTTTCATACTTAAGTAGACGATGACAATTATAGTTCCTTACTAATGTTTACAAATTTTAACATTAGCGTTTACTCCTGCTTTTTATTTCTTCTAAAAGCTTCTCTTCGCTCCCATTTCGTTTTTTAATATGTATAAAAGAGCCTTCCCCTTTAACTGCAATTTCTTTTAAATTTTTCATTGCATCTTTATCATTTCCAAAGGCAACTGTAGTTAAAACAATTTTTTTATCCAATTGTTTAAGCGTCCAAGTATTATAGTCTTCGCTATAAAATCTAAATTTCCCATCGCTTGCCATAATAATCTGATTATTTCCTTCGCTAATAAAATGTTTTTGCGCTAATTGCTGACTAAATAAAATGGCTTTGTTTCCTTTTGTTAATCCCTTAGCTTTTAAACCGTCAACAATTTTATGAAGTTCAATTTTTTCAGAACCTTTTATTCCCTCTTTTATTATTTTTACACTATCTGCATACGTAACAAATGTAATTACATCTATTTCTCTAACCGCATTAATTAATGTATGCAAAGCGCGTTTCATGACTGGCAATTTTAAAGAATCTTTCATTGAGCTGCTAACATCTACTAAAAATAAAATATTGTTTGGTTTATATTCTAATATTGAAAGTTCGTTTTGGTTAATTTTTTGTATTGGCTCAATTGGTTTTTCCCAAACTGTATCTATTTTAGCTGGCCCTGAAGAATTATCTGGAATTTTGTTGCTATTATCTTTTTTGGTTAAAGTTGGACTTGCTACAATTGAATTTGTATTGGAGTTTACGACAAAGTTTTTTCTACTACCAAAATAAAAACAAGATTTTTTATCGTCGGCTTTTAATTTTAATAAATTTCCAGAAATAAATAATTCATTCGGTAAAGGATTTTCACTTGAAATTATATTAATTTTCTTTTTAAATTTTCCGGCGCTCTCCGGCAAAAAAGATATAATAATTAAACACGTATCGCCAGGCTGTAAAGTTTTTTTTGATGTATAAACTTTCACGCCTTTGTCTGCATCTGCCCGCATTAAAAAAATCTTTTTTGCGCTGTTGTTTTTAACAAGCACATCTCCTTCAATTTCATAAGCTTCGTTGATAGTTCCTAAATCAGTACTCTGATTAATAAAAGACAGTTGAGCATAACTCAAACAACCTGAAAATAAAAAAAATAAAAAAAAATTGTAAGACATATTTATTGGTAGCAAAAATTACGCCATTAATTAGTTGGCAGATTTTTCGGGCATTACTTTTTTCATAGTAAGTAATATTAAGAAGCCCAAAACAAAATAAACAATAAGTGATAATATTGAAGGACGCATACCTCCGATTGTTTCGCTAATCACACCAAACGTTACGGTTCCTAAAATCATCCCTAACTTTTCCATCACGTCAAAAAAGCTAAAAAAACTTGTGTTATCTTCTGTTTCAGGAAGTAATTTACTGTATGTGCTTCTTGATAATGCCTGAATTCCTCCCATTACAAAACCCACTAAAAAAGCAACAATATAAAAATGAATAGGATAATAGGCATACATATAAGTAAAAGCACAAATAAAAATCCAGATGAATATTGCTACCATTAAGGCTTTAATATTCCCCAATAGTGAAGATAATTTAGAAAAAATAAATGACCCTGCTATTCCAACAAATTGAATAATTAAAATACTTATAATTAAAGATGTTGTTTTTGCTTTTTCGCTTTCCCAAATAATTTCGTTTCTGGCAAATAAAACAGCAACAACCATAACTGTTTGCACACCCATGTTGTAAAAAAAATACCCTGTTAAAAAACGTTTTAATTGGGAGAGTTTTTTTATTTGTTTAGCCACAGATCTCAATTCTTTAAACCCTTTTGACACCAAATCCTTTTTATCTTTCCCGTGTAGCGAGTGATTTTGATTTGGTAAATTTTTAAAAGTGTATTGCGCAAAACCAAGCCACCAAAGCCCTGTTAACAGAAAAGAATATTCAACTTTAAAAAAGCCTTCTCCGGTAACTGGATTTTTTTTAAAAACCATAATACCAATTAAACAAATTATTAGTAGTAATGAACTTCCAAAATAACCCATTGCAAAACCTTTGGCGCTTACTTTATCTTGATTTTCTGTACTTGCTATTTCAGGTAAATAAGAATTATAATATACTAAACTACCCCAAAAACCAATTGTTGCGGTTATAAATGGAATAAAACTTAGTTCAATATTTTTTCGCGAAAAGAAAAACAAACACATGCAAGAAATAGAACCGAGGTAACAAAAAAATTGTAGGAATCTTTTTTTATTTCCTAAATAATCGGCAACACCGCTTAAAATTGGAGAAATTAATACTACAATTGATAAAGCAAAAGCATATATGAATGTGTAAATGTTTTGATTTTCAAATTCTCTTCCAAAAAATGTAACGTTATGTCCAATAAACTCAGTACCCTCATGAGTGGTAACATAATCATAAAAATTAGGGAAAATAGCGGAGGTAATAACAAGCGGAAAAACTGAATTAGCCCAATCATAAAAAGTCCACGCTTTTATTGTTTTGGGATCATCGATTAATAATTTTCCGTCCTCCATATTTTTATTTTTTAATGATTTGAAATTCTACCCTTCTGTTTTTTGCTCTTCCTTCATCAGTGTCGTTTGTTGCAACAGGTTGTGCGCTTCCAAAGCCTTTAAAATACATTTTGTTTTGCACACCTTTTTTAATTAAATATTCAAAAACTTCTCGTGCCCGTAGCTCAGACATTTTTTGATTTTTATATTTTAATCCACCACTATCACTATGGCCATTAATTTGAATTTCAACTGTTGGATTTTTAAGTAAATACTGCACTAATTTATTTAATTCGATATATGATTCGGGTAACAAATAATATCTTCCATTATCAAAAAAAATATTACTTAAGCCAACCTTATCCCCTACTTTTATATCTTTATTTACAACTAAAGCAGAATCTTGATTTGGGTCGCGATAATTTGGACCTACTATTTCGATATCCACTTTTTCTTCAAATTCTTTGCTACGAACTAATTTTATATCGTCAACAAAATAATAGGATTCTTTGAAGCCTACTTTTAACAGATTCATTCGTACCATTTCTTTCTTAATTTTTGGCGAAAAATTTCCGATAGTTATATATTTTTCACCACCATCGGCTTTATAATAACCTTTAATAGTAAACCACCTGTATTTATTAAAAAGTCCTCCTTTTTTACAAACAGTATCTATCATGTTACCTTTAACAGCATCCCCTTGTTTGGTATAGCCACCTTTTGTAAACAAAACACCAAAAGATTTTAATATGGCATTACTCCAAAACGCTAATTTCACCTGCATTGAAAACTCATACACCGTTCCCCTATGAAGAGCCTCTGCCAATTTTACCTGAGCAAACTCTTTATACCTTTTTTGAAAACGAAATCCAATGTAACAATCGCCCTGATAAGCACCTTTTTGAGCAGTGGTGTCGTTAGAAAGTGGGTTATGATAATAATCTATTGTGCCTATTGGTCGCCAAGGAACAGCCTGCTTAAGATTGTTCGCTTTTTTCCTATAATTCTCAAAACTACCATTAGGAACAAGGTTTTTCTCTGGTTTTGAGGTTATTATTGTTTGCGCGGTGGCTGAAAAACCCAGTAAAAACAACACTATTAATCGAAAAACCTCCCTCATTTATACAAAATTAACCTTTAATAGAATTTATAGCAAAATTGTTTTTAACACTTGGATATTCAAAAAAAGTTGTATATTTGCCTTCCCAAAAATTGGGTACAAAACTAGAATTTAAAGAGATGGCAAATCATAAATCCTCAATCAAACGCATTCGTTCAAACGATGCAAAACGTACTGAGAACCGTTACTACGCAAAAACTACACGTAATGCAGTAAATAAACTTCGTACTACAACTTCTAAAAAAGAAGCGCAAGACTTATTACCAAAAGTATCAAGTATGCTTGATAAATTGGCAAAAAAGAATGTAATTCATAAAAATAAAGCTGGTAACATTAAGTCAAAATTGGCTAAAAAAGTTGCTGCAATTCAATAAATTTTAGGATTTTCTCCTATTAAAAAGCCCGCTTGGTCAAACTAGGCGGGCTTTTTCAGTTTTCATACATAACTATTTAGTTTTAATTCAGAAAACACTAATATTTAATTTCTAACATCAACTGGTTAACTATTGCCTTGTTTCTTAATTGATTTAGTCGCTTTATTCTATTAAATTTACAATTCTGTAGTATTTATAGATAAAATTCAATGAAAAAAGCATACATATTTCCAGGTCAAGGCTCCCAATTTTCAGGAATGGGCAAAGATCTTTACGAAAACAACTCTTTAGCCAAACAACTATTTGAAAACGCTAACGATATCTTAGGCTTTAAGATAACTGAAACTATGTTTTCCGGTACCGACGAAGAATTAAAACAAACTAAAATAACCCAACCAGCTATTTTTTTACACTCAGTTATTCTTGCATCAACTATTGGTGAAAGTTTTTTACCGGATATGGTTGCAGGGCATTCATTAGGAGAATTTTCTGCTTTGGTGGCTAACAAATGTTTAAGTTTTGAAGATGCTTTAAGATTGGTATATAAACGCGCATTAGCCATGCAAAAGGCATGCGAAGTTAACCCAAGCACAATGGCTGCTATATTGAATCTAGATGACACTATAGTTGAGAACATTTGCGCAGAAATCACACAGTCAGGACATATAGTTGTTGCTGCAAATTATAATTGTCCCGGACAATTAGTCATATCTGGGAGTATAGAAGGAATAAATATTGCTTGTGAAAAATTAAAAGCGGCTGGCGCAAAACGTGCACTAGTACTACCTGTTGGCGGGGCTTTTCACTCACCCTTAATGGAGCCAGCAAGAGTAGAGTTAGAAGCAGCAATTACAGCTACTAATTTTAACAGTCCAATTTGTCCCGTTTATCAAAACGTGAGTGCACATGCTGTATCTGACCCAAATCAAATTAAGAAAAATTTAGTAGCTCAATTAACTGCTCCAGTAAAATGGACACAAAGTATACAGCAAATGGTTGCTGATGGTGCAACAAATTTTATTGAGGTTGGTCCGGGGAAAGTTTTACAAGGCTTAGTTAAAAAAATTAGCGCCAATACGGAAGCAGTTAGTGTTTAAATATTATAAATTAAAAATAGTGAGTTTTAAATTGAAGAAAATATTTATAGTTGTACTCGTTGTTTTTTTACAACAGGCAAATGCTCAATTCTTTAGAGGCATTGGTGTTTTTGGTGCCGGAAATAATTCTGCCCATTACTATAACAATAAGAACGAAGGGCAAAAAGACGCTAATGTAGATACACCTACAAGTTTTCCTTATAATGCGTATTATCCGCAATCGCATATTTCTCGCGACTATATAAGTTGGGGGGCTGGTTTATTTGCTGAATTTATTACCAATAAAAATTATTGCTGGCAAACAGAGTTAGAGTATACACATAAAGGCGCAAGAGAAAAAGAAATTATAGATCCATTTATTGGAACAAGAACTGGTGGATTTTCTACAAATAAATACACTTACATTCAATGGAATAATTATTTGAAATTTTTTGGTCCTTTTGGTTTGTCAAGGCAATGGTACTTAATGCCAGGTATTAAATTAGATTATTTATTCAGAAAAAGTGTTTCAGTGTTTACTCCTTACGCTGGAGATTTTCCTACAATTTTCTTTAGCGGCGTAGTTGGATTGGGATACGAATTTCCAATAACCAAAAAAATATCAATGTTTGTTGAAGAACATTGGAATCCTGATATTTTATCACATAAAAAAAATAATATTAGTTACAGAAATAGAACATATGAATTAAGAGTTGGCTTAGTATACCGACCAAGAAAAAAGAGTATTGATGATTGCAATGCACCGAGGTATCATGGGCCTGCTTATTAATTAAACAGAATAATAATTTATTAATTATGGTAATGACAAAAGATGTTTTATTTTCTTTAACTAAAGGCGCATATGCTCCTCAAGAGGAGATGCTAGAAGTAGCGCGCAAAAAAGGAAAACTATTTATTGGTATTCCAAAAGAAATTGCTTTTCAGGAAAACAGAGTTGCTTTAGTACCCGATGCTGTAGCCTTATTGGTTAATAACGGGCATCGAATTGTTATTGAAACTGGTGCAGGAAAAGCTGCTAATTTTGACGACACCGATTATAGCGAAGCTGGTGCCGAAATTGTGTTATCTCCAAATGATGTATATAAAGCAGATGTAATTTTTAAAATTGCACCGCCAACAATTGAAGAAATTGAGATGATGCAACCTAAACAAACTTTGTTTAGCTCTTTGCAACTTACGGTACAACCACAAGATTTTTTAAAAAAATTAATCTCCAAAAAATTAAATTGTGTTGCCTTTGATTTAATAATTGATGAGGCAGGAATTTTTCCATTAATACGTGCCATGGGTGAAATTGCCGGAGGAGCAAGTATTTTAATTGCAGCAGAATTATTGAGTAACGTTAACCAGGGCGTAGGAACTATTTTAGGTGGCATAAGTGGGATATCACCTACTGAAGTAGTTATTATTGGTGCGGGAACCGTTGGTGAATTTGCGGCACGAGCAGCTATAGGATTAGGCGCATCAGTTAAAGTTTTTGATAACTCAACATCACGCTTAAGAAGATTACAAAATCAATTGGGTAGCAGAGTGTTTACTTCTGTAATAGTCCCTAAAGTTTTAGAAAAACATTTAAAAACATGCGATGTTGCTATTGGAGCATTGCGAGCAACACGCGGACGAACGCCTTGTGTTGTTAGTGAAAAAATGGTTAGCGAAATGAAAAACGGCTCAGTAATTATTGATGTAAGCATTGACCAAGGTGGCGTATTTGAAACTTCACATGTCACAAATCATACAAAACCGGTTTTCAGAAAACATGGCGTAATACATTATTGCGTACCAAATATTAATAGCCGCGTAGCAAGAACTGCATCCTATGCGTTGAGTAACATTTTTTCTCAAGTGATATTAAATATGGGCGACGAAGGTGGTTTTGATAGTATTGTAAGAAAAGACCCGGGTTTAAGAAATGGTGTTTATATCTACAATGGCATTTTAACCAATCAATTTTTAGGCGAAGCATTTAATCTTCCGTTTAAGGATATAAATTTGTTGATGGCTGCGATATAAAATGGAAGACAAAATTTCAATTAACAAAGCGCTACTCGGTTTCGGTTTTCCAACACATGTGTGTCAGATAACCGAAGGTTTATATCGGGTATAAGGTAGTTAGCACTCACCGTTAGACAAGCAACATCAAAACTAAATTGCGACAATAAAGTTCTCTTTCTTTTACTTCACATTTCAAATTTGGTGGCGACAATTTAGAAACAAAAATTATTTAGCATCGTGTTGACCTCACTAAACTCTGTAGACCTAAATACAACTGAGAGATATATCGACCTAACCGCAGACTTTAGAAATTAATTCGTACATTTAATAATAACTTATAAATATATATTATGAAAAAAACTACTAAAATAAAAGTTGTAAGTATTTTTAGCCTCTTTTTTCTTTCATTAATTTCACAAGAATCTTTTGGTCAGTGTCTGACACTTTCAGTTACAACAACATCAGCTACTTGTAGCACCTGTTGTGACGCAACAGGGACACTAACTGCAAGTGGAGGTTGCCCTCCATATTCATATACAATTACACCTGCCATTACTAATTTTCCCGTTATGAATGGGGTTTGCCCTGGTAATTATACCATAAGCGTTATGGATGCCGGATTATGTTGTCCGGTAACATCTACTACAGTTCAAATGAGATATGCTGGTCAAACAACAACAGGTATATTAGAATCGAAAGTTGAAACAATTGATTTAGTAATTCAAAATCCAATTCAGGAAAACATAAATATATATTTTAATCAACCAAATGCACAACAAACATATGAAGTAAAAGTGTTAGACTTACAAAGTCGAATTGTATATACCAATAGTTTCACTATTAATACTCCAAATTATTCATTCAAACATAATTTGACAAGTGGTGTGTATTTTATTGAAGTCAAAGAGCAAACAACTAAGAAATCATTCAAGAAAAAAATAGTTGTAAATAACTAACCGCAGAAAGGAAAACGGCGAAGTGCTAACAGCACCTACCAAAAATGCGGATATTCGGCTTCGGCATTTGCAAAAGCGGTCGCTCCCGCGAAAGACAATTATTTTCGCTTTGCAAATGTCTATTAAATATTTAGCTTTGTTATAAGCAGTTCGGTAGAAAACGGTTTCAAAATCCGCACTTCTGGTAGCTGCAAAACGTTAGTGGCAATGTTAAACGACCGACAACACGACAATTGTAAAGTCATTACGGGACTGTCCATTTGGATACTTTTCGACTGACCTGCAACTTGACAACGTTGGTGCTTCGACAAATTTTTTCGTAGGACAGTCCCGTGCTGACTTTTAGAAAAAATTACAGGGCAGACAATCGTTTGACAGAGCCTATAAACGGTTCGACAAATGAATAAAGACGAAGAAAAACAAATGCGAGAAAATCTCATTGACTACATTAAGGTCAATGACAATTCATACGCTGACAAAAATTTTGACAATTATTCGACAACTTCGTTGGTAATTATTAAGACACAAATACAACTCAAACTTGCTGACCAAAAAAGAAAAGACAATGAAAAAATTTAAGACAGTTTTTCTTCTGACAGTTATGACTGTATTCATCGGCTTGACAAATTCTTGCACAAAGCCGACAGAAGGTTGTTTTACATATACCCCAACGACAATTACGACAAATACTGAAGTAACTTTTAATGCTGCGTGTTCAGAAAACGGTTACTCTTTTATTTGGAATTTTGGTGACGGAACAGCAGATACGACAGTTATAAATTCCTTAACAGTTACTCATAAATATTCGTCTTCGGGGACATATATTGTAACAATGACAGCAGAACGCAAAGATGGTGTTTCAATCAGAAAAGGTAAACCAACAATGACACAATCCCTGACAGTTCAATGACGGACAGAAACACAGCCACTAACAGCGGTTTGGCGTAATGGGGGCGGACGTTCTTCGTATGAAAATTTGTGCTAAATTTGAGCTTTCGGCTTCGTATCAAGTGTAGTGCTGAAAAGCCCC
>JAUXZS010000050.1 GCA_030692515.1 Bacteroidota bacterium | reverse complement strand
TTTCTAATTCTTTTTTCTCGTAAGTATATTGTAGTTGCTTTTTAATAGCAGCTTTTTGTGTTTCTTGATTGTTTATACTGTCGCGCATTTTAATTTCTAGTTCATACATTTCAAAGGCTTCTTTGTATTTGTTTTGCTTTTGATATATCCGCTTTATTGTTGAAGCTGCGCTTTTAATGTCGCTAGGAAAGCCTAACTCTTTAGAGATTAGCATGCCTTTGTTGGCAAAAACAAGCGCCTTGCCTGATTCTCCTTTATTTTGCAATAAATTAGCAACGTTGTTTAATGACTCTGCTAATCCTTTTTTATTCCCAATTTCTTCAAACATCTTTAAACCTTTTTGAAAATATTCCAAAGCCATTTGGGAGTTGCCTTGACTATTATAAACATGTCCAATATTGTTTAAAGAATATGGTATCCCATCTTTTTCTCCAATCTCCTCCCTAATCATTAAACTCTGATGGTAATAGGCTAAAGCCCTTTGGGCATCACCTTGGTTTTGATAAACGACCCCCATATTATTTAAAGAAGTTGCAAGCCCTTGTTTGTCACCAATCTGTTCTTGAATTGTTAAGCTTTTTTGATAACACTCCAGGGCCTTTTTGACATCGCTCTGCCTCTGATAAATATTACCAATAGTGTTTAAAGAATTTGCTATTCCACTTTTATCCTCAATTTCTTCTCTAATCTTTAAACTCTTATGATAATACTCTAAAGCCTTTGGGATATTACCTTGGTTTTGGTACACAACCCCAATATTATTTAAAGAGGTCCCAAGCCCTTGTTTATCACCAATATCCTCTTGAATCGTTAAACTCTTAATGTAATACTCCAACGCTCTTGGCACATTGCCTTGCTTCTGATAAACACTTCCAATATTATTTAGTGACTCTGCTATTCCTATTTTACTACCAATATCTTCCCTGATCTTTAAACTTTGGTAATAATAATCCAACGCCTTTTTAATGTTGCCTTGGCTAAGATAAATTATCCCAAAATTATTTACCGCAGTTGCAAGATGTTTTAAATAAATCTTCTTATACCTTCCATTGTTAAGGCTGTTTTTTTGTGAAAGATTTTTTAATTGATCATTAAAAGCTGGCCATTCTTCATCGCTGGCTGTTTCTGCAAGAATCGCTAAAATATTACATCTTGTAGTATCGTGTTTTGCGTTTTTAAGAGCAAGTTTAAGGGAGTCGACGGTTCGATTTTGTCCAAAAGAATTGTGTTGAAAAAAAAGAATTGTTATGGTTATTATGAGGTGTTTTATCAAACGATTAAAATTGCTCCACTAATTTACCTTAATTTAATAGCAAAACCAAAACGCATTAATTTTTGTTTTCCGAAACAAAAAACCCCTAATCCATTAAAGAATAGGGGTTTTAATTATTTAATTACTTGTACTAAAATTCAAATTTATAACCAACGCCTTTAATAGTTTTAAAATAATCGTCGCCTATTTTTTCTCTTAATTTACGAATATGAACATCAATTGTTCTATCTCCAACAATAACTTCATCGCCCCAAACCGAATCCAAAATATATTCGCGTGTAAAAACTTTACCGGGCTTACTACTTAATAAAGAAAATAATTTAAATTCTTTTTTAGGCAATGCTATTTCAAGATCGCCTTTAAAAACAACATGCTTTTCTTTATCAATTCTAATATTGCCAAATTCAATAACAGATTCTGAAATAGTGTTTGTTTGAAGTCTACGTAAAAGTGCTTTTACACGGCTAATAAAAACGCGAGGCTTAATTGGTTTTGTAATATAATCATCTGCACCAACTTCAAATCCAGCAATTTGAGTATAGTCTTCACTTCGCGCAGTTAAAAAAGCTATTAAAACATCATGCAAGTTTTTTTGTTCACGTAATTCTCTACAGGTTTCTATTCCATCCATATCCGGCATCATCACGTCCAAAATAATCAAATGTGGAATTTCTTTCTTTGCAATCTCCACAGCATCTTTACCATTATTTGCACTTAAAATGGTATAACCTTCTTTTTTTAAATTATATCCTAGGAATTCAACAATATCAGGCTCATCATCAACTAGAAGTATTTTAAATTTAGAATTATCCATAGTGTTTTACTGTCTCTGTTCAAAATTAACCAAAATGCCGACGCCCCAAAGTTAACTAATCATTAAATAATAGGGTAAAAATAACAATTAAGTTAAACTTTTGGTAACATGAAATTTAAGTAGCCATAATTTAAATATGCTTTTTTTGCTGCAGATATTACAACACATTATGCAAAAACTCTTTTATTCAATAGTATTTCTTTTTATTGTAAGTTATAGTGTTGCGCAAAGCGGCCGAATTTCGGGAACAATTTTAGATTCAAAAACCGGAGAAACACTTCCCGGGGCAACCATTTTAATTGAGGGCACAACAAAAGCAACCAGTGCCGACTTTGACGGTAAATTTTCTTTGAATAATGTACCAGAAGGAAAAGTGACATTAATAATAAATTATATTTCGTATACGCCAAAAAAAATTAATGAGGTAACTGTAAAAGCAAATGATGTTGCTAACGTGACTATTTTATTAGACGCCTCATCTGGCCAGGATTTATTAGAAGTTGAAGTTGTAGTTACCCTTAACAAAGAAAACAATACGGCATTAGTTTTACAACAAAAAAATAATGCGAGTGTGAGTGATGGTATTAGTGCCGAAACAATAAAACGTTCTCCGGATAAAAACACAAGTGATGTTTTAAAACGTGTGAGTGGGGCAAGTATTCAAGATAATAAATATGCAATTGTACGCGGGTTAAATGAGCGCTATAATACAGCCTATTTAAATGGCGCACCATTACCAAGCACTGAGAGTGACAAAAAAGCATTTTCTTTTGATGTTTTCCCTTCAAACATGTTAGATAATTTAGTAATTACTAAAACTGCAAGACCTGATTTGCCCGGTGAATTTGCAGGAGGGATTATAGAAATAAACACAAAAAATATTCCAGAAAAAAACTTTTTGTCAGTTTCCGCAGGTGGAGGTTACAATTCTATTACAACAAACAAAGAACAGTTATATTATAAGGGAGGGAAAAAAGATTGGTTAGGAGTTGATGATGGAACTCGACAATTACCATCGTCGATACCAAGTTACACCAATTTTCCTATAAATGTTAACGACCAAGCGGATTTGGCGCAAACAGTACCAGTTTCAGATTGGGGTATTTATAATAAAACATTTTCGCCAAACAGCAGTTTTCAATTAGCAACAGGCTATAATATTAAACGTAAAGAAAAAGATTTTTTCGGCATTTTAGCTTCTCTAACATACAATAACTCAAACTCATTTTATAGTACAGCACGAACATCTTTTCAATCCGGAACTCCGCTCGACGTTGATGACCCTTTATTAGCCGATAAGGTGCTGTTAGATAGAACTTATCAAACACAAAAGCTAGCCGGGGCTTTATTAAATATGTCATGTAAACTAAACGACAATAATTCTATTAGTTCAAAAAACCTATTTAGTATTAGCAGCGATGATAGAACAATTGAACGACAAGGTACACCAACCCCAAACGAAGCAAACCCGTTGTTAATTAAAGCCACTACTATGTGGTTTACACAAAACAATATTTCTACATCACAATTACTTGGTGAACATTACCTCCCTAAAGCCAAAGTAAAAATAAATTGGAATGGAAATTATTCAACCATTAAAAGAACTATTCCGAATTTAAGGCGACACTCTTATACGAGACTCTCATTTTTGGAAAACAAACAAACCGATCCATCAGAGCCACCAATTTACGAACCGTTAGACACAACTTATCAGGCAGAATTAAGTGTAAATAATTCTACTAGTAATGAATATTCGGGTAATATGCTTTGGAGCGAACTCAACGAAAAAGTGATTAGCAGTAAAGTTGATCTTTCTCGCTCCTTTAAATTAAACCCTAATGTTACAATCGAACCTAAAATTGGAGGTTTATATCAAGTAAGAGATAGGGTTTTTGATTTTAGACAATTTGTTTATTCTAAATATGGCGGGGCTGGTAGCTCTACGGTTTTTAATAGCACCTTATCTACTCTGCCAACAAACGAAATTTTTACATCACAAACCATGGGTCTATTAACACCTAGTACGTCAGCTTTTCCTTATAATATTGGAGGTTTTAAATTAGTTGAAACTACACAACCCCAAAGTGGATATACTGCAGGCTCAAATTTAACAGCGGCATACGCAATGATTGACCTTAAATATTCATCAAGATTTAGAGTAGTGACAGGTTTACGGATTGAAAGCTACAGACAAAAATTAGCATATAAAGATCCTTTATTTATCATCAACCAAAAAATAATATCGCAAGATACATTAGTAACTGATTTTTTGCCATCGCTAAATTTAATTTATTCTCCAACTGAAAAAATTAATGTTAGAGGCTCGTATTCAAAAACTTTAAACCGACCAGAGTTTAGAGAGTTGGCCCCTTTTATTTTTTATGACTTTAATACCCAGTTTAGTTTAAATGGCGATCCAAACTTAAAACGAGCAATCATAGATAATTATGATTTGAGATTTGAATGGTTTCCGAATGGAGGACAATTAGTTTCTGTTTCTGGATTCTATAAAAAATTTATTAATCCAATAGAATTGTCTCAATCTCAAAATGCCAGTCAAATCGAATATAAAAACATCCCCTCAGCAATTGTGCAAGGCATAGAGTTAGAGTACCGTATTAATATTGGAAATTTTTACAAAAACGATTCGAATTTTATTGGAAAAATATTAAATAACCTAACGTTGTTTAGCAACCTAGCAATTATTTATTCTAAAATTGACAAAACAAACACACAATCTACCTATGATAGACCGATGCAAGGCCAATCGCCCTATGTTTTAAACGCAGGTTTATCTTATGTAGATAATAAATACAATTATAGTTTTAGCGCGATGTTCAATAGAATAGGGCCTAGAATTTACATTGTTGGAAATAATTTATTTCAAGAAATTTGGGAATTACCAAGAAGTGTTTTAGATCTACAAGCAACTAAATCATTTTTTAAAAACAGATTTGACGTTAGATTTAATATAAAAGATGTTTTAGCAGCCTCGCAGCCGCTAGTTCACAAACAAAATTATGATAATAAACCATTAACAGTTAATTCAAAAAACACGTCTCCTTTTTGGAATCAAACATTTGGAACTGTTTACTCACTAGTACTTTCCTTCAAATTTTAAAGTTAGCCTTGGATAACCATAGCTTAACATAATTGTAATTTTTTAATAAGATTAAAGTAATGATAAGAGAACTTAATGTTTAGACATTTGTCTTGAAAAATTTAAAATAAAAAATCATGAAAAAACTTTTATTATCAGTATTTACTTTGGTAACAATAACTTCAAGTGTTGCTCAAGTTTTCACAGGCACAACTTACCGTGGTGCTTTTGCGCCGGCTCCAACTCCAATGTGGACTCAAGGATGGGCAGAGTGGGATCCGCAAAACAAAATTTACCCTGCACCTACAGTTACTGTAAACACAAATATTACAGCTAATACAACTTGGGCTACAGGACAAACAGTTTTATTACAAGGACCGATTTATGTAAAAGGAAATTCAGTATTAACCATTCAGCCGGGCGTTGTTGTTTTAGGCTCTAAAGCAGTTGCTGGATCTGCATTAGTTGTAACAAAAGGTTCTCAATTAGTTGCAATTGGCAATACAGTTAACCCCATTGTTTTTTGTTCAGATCAGGCGCCGGGTGCACGCAGCGTTGGCGACTGGGGTGGAATAATTTTATTAGGTAGCGCCGCATTAAATTATACTAATGGTATAAATAATGTAGAAGGTTTACCAGTTAGTGTAGATTCTGAATTTGGTGGCGGAGCTACTCCAAATAATAACGACAATTCGGGTTCATTACAATATCTACGAATTGAATTTGGTGGTTACGTTTACCAACCAAATAAAGAAATTAATGGTTTAACTCTGGGTGCTGTTGGTAAAGCAACTACTCTTAAATATATCCAAACTTCATTTACAAATGATGACGGTTTTGAGTGGTTTGGTGGAAATGTTGACGCAAAATACTTAGTCTCTTACCGTAATTTGGATGATGATTTTGATACTGATAATGGTTATAGCGGAAACGTTCAGTTTGGTTTAATTGTTCGTGACCCAAATTTAGCGGATAACCCAACAGTTTCAACATCCGAAGGTTTTGAGTCAGATAATGATGCAAACGGAACTACTGCTACGCCTTTAACTTCAGGTATCTTTAGCAACATTACAATGGTTGGTCCTTTTAGAGGAGCTAATACAAATACAATAGCTAGCGGTTACCGTCGTGCAGTACGTATTCGTCGTACAAGTAACCTAAAAATTTACAACTCTATTTTTATGGATACACAAAGAGGAGTTCATGTTGATGGAACAAATTGTGAAATTGCTGCGGGTAATGGTGGTTTAAAATTTAAACATAATATCGTTGCAGGAACAGCAATTGGTAAAACTGTTGAACAAAACGCTGCAAATTCATTTGCAACAAACGCAGGTTCAGCAATGAACGTTTGGTTTGGTAATAATGGAAATGATTCAATTCTTAACTCCAGTCCATCGTTTAGTAATATTTTAACAACACCTTATAATTACACTTCTCCTGATTATCGACCAGGTACAGGTTCTCCTGCATTAGCAACTGCAAGTTTTACTGATCCTGTTATTGCTCCGTTGACTGGGTTTACTGGTTACACAGAAGTTAAAAAGGAAATTGGTTATGTGGCTCTATATCCAAATCCTGCATCAGATATCACATCATTAATTATTAATTCAAATATTGATTCAGATATTTCGGTCAACGTTATGGATGTTACAGGAAAATTAGTATTGTCGGTAGTTAAAGATCTTCAGATATTTGAAGGAACTAATGAATTAACGATTAATACACAAAACCTAACAAATGGAGTTTACTTTGTAACACTAAACACGAAGCTTGGTAAAGAAACCGTTAAATTAGTGGTTTCAAAATAACAATACTTTAATTTATAAAAAGCGCCTGCTATCTTTAGCAGGCGCTTTTATTTTATATATGACTCAAAGAAAAACATCACTGACTTTAAAAAAAATTGAAACTAGTTTTAATAATGGTTTTGTTTTAGAAGCTTTGTTTAAGAACTATCACTTAAATTTAGATTTAATCAAATTAATTTGTTCAAAATCAGAATTAGATACCTTTGATGCGGATAAAAAAATAAAACATATTATTAGCGCTCTTTCAGAAGAGATTAATAAGAATCAAAATCTTAAAACTATCATCAATAAAAAAAATCTTAAAATAGTAAAGGTTTGGCTTGGCAAAATGGATGTGTTCTTTAAAACACTTAAATACAAATACCCAACAAATTCTAAAACACTATTTCAAGAAACTCAAAAAATTTCTGGAATATTAAATATTTCGGCGCATAAAATATTTGCTCATAAATAAAAATTTCTACGTCTAAATTATTACATCACTCGGCTAAAATAACTTTGGCTTAATTATTTATTGGCTCTGCAATTACACGTATTCTGTTCCTTTGCCATAATTATATGACAACTGAACTATTTATAACTGAAAATCCTTCTCTTGAAACTTCAAGAGATTACAAAATTCTTGAGAAAAAAAACAAAGATTTAATTGATGGACTGTACTATGCTTCTCATGTGCAACAAGGATTGATGCCGCAAGAACGACATTTCAAAAAAAACGGTAATCCCTATTTTATTTTTTACAATCCCTTGCAGATTATTGGCGGCGATTTTTTTTGGCTAGGCAGTAAGGATGGCTGGTGCTATTATGCGGTTGGTGATTGCACTGGACATGGTGTTGGCGGCGCAGTGCTTTCAACATTAGCAATTGGCTTTTTGAATTATTTAGTTTATTCAAAAGAATACTCGTCGTTAGGAGAAATCTTAAACGAAATAGATAAAAAATGGATTGAAACATTTAAGCGACATGAAGACGATGATAATTTAAATAACGATTGGGTAGAGCTTTCGTTAATTGCTTTTAATCCAGAAACGCGCGGCTTTCAATTTTCCGGGGCCAACTCAAACATATTAATTACCAGTAAAAATAGCGAGCCAATTAATTTGTCGGGGGATAATTTTCCGATAGGTGGATGGCAAATGGAAAAAAACAGAAAGTTTACAACACACTATTTTAAATTTGATTACCCTATACAGGTTTATTTATATAGCGATGGCTACCACGATCAATTTGGAGGTCCATTTCTTAAAAAATATGGCAGTAGAAATTTTAAGAAATTTTTAAATTCTATTGCAAACCTTCCTGTTAGCGAGCAATTTTCAGCTATTGAAACTAACTTTCAAAATTGGAAAGGAATATCTGAGCAAACCGATGACGTGTGCGTTTTAGGACTTGAATTTAATTAATATTAAATTAACCTTTGCTTGGCATAGAGTTAAACTTAATAACCAAACTTTACTGTTCAGGTTATGAATAATAGTTCCTACTGCATAGTGTTTTTTGATAATTCAATTAGTCATATTTTTAAAACAATAGACTTATTTAAAAACACCTATCCAAATGTTTATATTTTTAATCAGGAAATTGAATTTTTTGAGTTTATTGAGAAAAACGATTGCGATATTATTTTTCTTAATCTAGATTTATCTCCTAATGATGCAATTCTAATTACCAAAGAAATTAAAACTCGAAATGTAGTCTCAAAACCTTTTGTGGTAATTTATTCTGATAAACAAGATGATTTTGCGCAAGAAGTTGCTTTTAATTCAGGAGTAGATTCATTTATTAATTTTCATGCTAAACCCGCGGTAATGAACTTGTTTTTAAAAAACATTTTAAAACGAAGGATCCGATTAAGTGGTAGTTCGAGTAAAGAAGTTATTTTGGATGAAGAAAAATATTTAATTTTTAATAAAGGCACACCAATACAACTACCACGAAAAGAATTTAAAGTGTTTGAATTATTATACAATACTCCAGATAAATTTTTTAGTAAGCTCGAAATTGCATCTTTACTTTGGTTAGATGAAAGTGTAGCCGCTAAGCGCACCATTGATGTTCATATATACAATATTCGTAAACTCTTTGGCAAACGTATTATTCAATCCCAAAAAGGTAAAGGGTATAGGATAAATAAAAAGATTATAGGTTAATTCAGTCGCTTCGAATTGCTTAATTAATACTCAGAAGTTTTTTCCTTTCATCAATATAATTTTTTCTCCACCCAAGGTAACTTTACTTTTTCCATTCGATTAACTTCCAATTTAATTGTAAATCAATTTTAATAAAAAAAGCCGCCAATTCAATTAAGAAAAGGCGACTTCATTTAAACAATATCTCTTTAACAATTCCCCATTGCATTTATTATAAATAAATACGGTGTAAGAAAAACCGAAACGTCTCAAATTTCAATACTAATTCTTACGCCAGGCCTAAATTATTCTGCGGGTGCAGGCTCGGCAGAAAGTGCAGCTATAATTTTCTTTTCAATCTCCTCAGCTAAATCAGGGTTTTCGGCAAACAATGCTTTTACAGCGTCACGACCTTGTCCTAATTTAGTATCTTCATAACTAAACCACGAACCTGCTTTTTTAATAATATTTTTTTCTACGCCAATGTCAATAATTTCTCCAATCTTACTAATTCCCTCTCCAAAAACAATATCAAACTCTGCCATACGAAATGGTGGTGCCATTTTATTTTTAATCACTTTTACGCGAGCACGATTTCCTGTAACCGAATCTCCATCTTTAATTTGACTAATTCTTCTAATATCTAAACGAACCGATGCATAAAATTTAAGTGCGTTTCCACCAGTAGTAGTTTCGGGATTACCAAACATAATACCAATTTTTTCGCGTAACTGATTAATAAAAATACAGCAGCAACCAGTTTTATTTATTGTACCAGTTAATTTACGCAAGGCTTGGCTCATTAAACGTGCTTGTAAACCCATTCTGCTATCACCCATTTCACCTTCAATTTCGGCTTTTGGCGTAAGTGCAGCAACAGAGTCAATTACCACTAAATCAACAGCGCCACTACGAATTAAATTATCGGCAATTTCTAATGCTTGCTCACCGTTATCTGGTTGAGAGATTAAAAGACTTCCAGTATCAACCCCTAATTTTTCTGCGTAAAAACGATCAAAGGCATGTTCTGCATCAATAAATGCTGCAATACCACCGGTTTTTTGAACACTCGCAATTGCATGAATTGCTAACGTTGTTTTACCAGATGATTCAGGTCCATAAATTTCTACAACACGACCTTTTGGTAAACCACCAATACCAAGCGCTATGTCTAAACCAAGTGAACCTGTAGAAATTACCTCAACTGGTTCAATTTTAGTGTCACCCAATTTCATAATGGTACCCTTACCATATGTTTTTTCTAATTTGTCAAGTGTTAGTTGAAGCGCTTTTAGCTTTTCAGAATTAATAGTTTTTTTTTCTGTAGCTTCCATTACCTCTTCTGCATTTTTTTTTGCCATGATATTTCTTTTTTATTGATTACGCTTTAAATAAAGTTAGGGTTTGTATTCTCTATCGCCTCTAATCCTTTTCGCTTTTTACCCTAACTTATGCACAAATGTATGTGCAATTTGTAGCAACCTCTTGCTATGAATTGTAGTATTTAAAAAAATAAATATTTTAACGCTAAAAAAGCTATCTTTAAAGTATAAAATAAAAAACACATGATTAAACTAACTACAACCATCTTAGCCTTAAGCGCTTTAACCTTTAGTGCTCAAAACACCGCAAAAATAAGCGGCGTTTCAAACTTAAAGGAAAAGCTGGCAGCTAAAAATCAAATCTCTTTTGAAAAAGAAAAGGCTTCCGCTTCAAAAACAAATAATCAAATTCCAAACAACCCTTCATCTTCACAAAAAGGCAATTTAAGTGTAACAAACTTTACGGCTTTTTCAAGTTCGGCCAATATTTACGGGGTGCTTTCTAATGCTTCAAAACCGTTACATTATAATGATGATTTAAATGCTGTTTCTTTTATTCAACGTAAAAGTGCAAGTTACGTTGGTAGTCCAAATAGTAATACCGGTGTAATTCTAGCTATGATTTCTGCAAACTGGGGTTCTAATTGGGATAGCACTTGTATTTATAGTGATGCAACAAATTTTGGGCGTTACCCACAAGGTGCAATATATAATCCTCCGGGAAACACAAATTTAGCAAACGCTTATGCTGTTGGTTCTGGCCCTTGCACCGACGGTGCATCATGGACTGGTAATTGGTTTGCGAGTAAACAATTAGGTGTTCCTAGTTCACCTGCCTATAATAACGTGGCGAGCGCTGCTCCTAATGCTCAACAGTTTTTTAGTTCAGCTGGTCCTTTTGGTCCAAATGTATTTTCAAATGATTTTGCACAATATGGCTTTAATAGCTCAGATGACGGAAAGGTTAAATCATTAGGGATTTTAGCGGAAGACCCAGATGCTGCGCCAATAGATGCTCGCGGTGCAATTATACAAACAGGTAGTTTTAACGCAGGTGTTTTTGACTGGAAAACAGATTCGTTTTTACCTCCTGTAACCATTAAAACAGATGCTTACAGACAAATGAATTCAAACGCAAATATGGCTTGGAACGAAACAGGAACAGTTGGCTATGTTGTTTTTCTTGGAAGCAGAACCGGACAAACATTGTCCAACACAGGATGGCAACCAATTGTTTATAAAACAACCAATAGTGGAACCTCTTGGGCTTTAATACCAGGTATTGATTTTAATAATTCTGCTTTTCAATTAGTGAAAAAAAGATTAGATGCAGTTTCTACTAACTCTAATTTAGTAATTCCAATGTTTAATCCATTTGAAGGACTTGATTGTGCTGTTGATGCAAATGATAGATTACACATTGCAACAATTATTGCAAGTACTGCAAGTTCCCACAATGACTCTTTAGCTTACACAAATGAATATACTACAGAAGGTTATACCTGGCCTCATGGTCCAAACAAACATCCCTATCTATATGATTTTATTGGCGATGGCACAGGACCTTGGGCTTTTTTAACGGTAGATTCATTAAGTAGTGAAGCTCCTAGCAGCGTTTCGGGTAACCCAGGCTTTGCAGACAACCCTTGGGATGATGACGCAGGTAAAGTAACTTCAGATGCGCGTGTACAATTAAGTAGAACTCCAGATGGACAACATATTATTTACACCTATGCAGAGTCTGATACCAACTTTACACAAGGAGGAAAAAAATGGAACAACTTACCCAATGTAAAGGCAAAATTATGGCTTAGTAATTCAACGAGCACGATATCTACATATATATATCCTCATAAAATAAACATAACAAAACCTGCCACTAACTTAAACCCAAGTGTAGCCAACCGTGCAATGTTTCATTTTGCTTCTCCAACTACTGCAAGTGTGGGTCCAACTGGACCTGGTATTACGGTAAAATTGCCTTTAACTGTTACCAATAGTAACCCATACATACAAGGCACATCTAATACCCATTATTATCTCAATGAGGACTTATATTTTCCACCTATAGGAGGATTTAATGAAATCAAAAAAGATCTTCTACAATTTTCATTGTTTCCAAACCCTGCAACACAAACTTGTTTTGTTGAATTAAATATTAATCAAGTATCTGAATTAGAAATTTCGGTTTTAAACTATTTAGGACAAGTAGTAAAACGGAAAAATTACAAATCGCAATTTGGTAAAAGTCAATTTGAAATTGAATTAACTAACTTAACAACGGGTATTTATTTTGTAAGCTTAAAAACTGGAAATATTAGCTCAACTAAAAAGTTGGTTGTAGAATAACAACTGTTTTCTTTAGCCACTAATTACACGAATTTTCACTAAAATTTTAAACAAAAATAGTGTTCGTTCTTGGAATTAGTGGCTTTTTTATTTTCTATAGAAAGAGCTTGCAATAGTAGAGTATTTTTTATTAGATGATTTTTGTTATATCAAATTGAAATAAAAAACTCAAGTTATTGTCATGCTGACGAAGGAAGCATCTGTTCCAGTCTAGATTCCTCCTTCGTCGGAATGACAATTGGATTAAACATTAATGCACATCAGTATTAATTCTCGAAAATGGTCAGCCGGCAGTTGAGTTAGTGGCTTATTTATTTTCACTCGGGCCAATTAGCCCCCAGCTTTTTTAGATTTATAACCTTCTTTTAAAAGCAATAAAATTATTTTTTCGCGATGGTCTCCTTGAATTAAAATTTCGCGCTCTTTTACTGAACCACCTACCCCACACTTTTGTTTTAATAATTTACCTAGCAATTCAATCTCTCCAGTTTTTCCAATAAAACCAGTAATACGACTAACAAATTTACCACCACCAAGTCTATCCAAATAAATTTTTAAAGGCGCTTGTCCTGGCTTTGAAGAAATTTCGTTCTCATCCTCCTCTTCGTTTGAATTACTATTAAAGTTTGGATTGGTAGAATAAACTACATTTCCAGCACTCTTGTTTTTTTTACTCATCGTTTATTTTTAAAAATAAAAACTGCACATGCTAATAGCACTACAATTAAAAGATTAAAATACAAAATGGGGAATTCATTTTTGTTTCCCTCATTATCAATTTCTTTTAGAGAGGCTTCGCTAAAATTGTTTTCCAAATTTATTTCTTTATTTACGATTTCTAAACTATCCTGTAAGGCTAAAGACTTGTTTAAAAAACCAAATGCCTCCTGATAATTTTTTACTAATTCATAATACATGGAGTAAATTTTAAGCGCCTCTATTTTTGCCGGTAAATAGTTAAATTTATAAATAATACTATCCGCAATTTTTAAGTTTTCTAATGCGGCTGCGGCATCATTTTTTTTAATAAAAGCAAAGGCAATGGTTAAATAACTATCTGCCATTTCCATTTCGTTATCCATTAAATTTTTAAGTTTTATAGAATTGACACAACTGGCAATAGCGGCATCATAATCTTTTTTAGCTGTATTTATTTCCGCTAAATTATTTAAGCAAGACGATTGCATTTCGTAATCAAATCTTTTTTTAGAGTTCTTTAAAGCTTGATTAAAATAATTTTCAGCAACACTTATGTTTTTTAGTTCAACATTTAAAACCCCTAAATTCAGCAAACAGTTATCAATTTGTTTTGGCAAATTTAAATCGTTACTTATTGCCAAAGCTTTTAAATAAGATTCTTCTGCCAATTTATATTCCGCCAAATCTGTATAAACATTTCCAATATTACTTTCGCATTGCGCAATCCCTTTTTTATCATCAATTAAAATCCGTAACAATAATGAATTTTTATAATATGAAAGTGCGGAATTTAAATTTCCCTTTCTGTAATATAATATCCCTAACAAATTGCTCGCTTTGGCTGCATAAAAAGGTAAACTTATTTTTTGCGCCAACCTTTCAGCTTCTTTGGCACAATCATAACTATACTGGATATCACTTGTCCTATATGAAAAACCCTCGTTATAAAACAAATTTATTTTTGCCGTGTCGGATGACAGTTTATTAGCTTCAACTTTTAAGGAATCAAAATTTTGACCATTAATGTTTAATAAGTTGAGTATAAAAAGTGTTATTAATGCCTGTCTCACAATAATTCAAATATATACATTTAAATAAAATTAAAACAACCCCGCACCATGATAAAATATTTAATGTATCAAAAAAATCCAGCGTCGCATTATGTTTATATTGATATGTTTATTGATTCTATTTCTCAAGATATTACTCAATTGCAACTACCCGCCTGGCGTCCCGGAAGATATGAACTCGGTAATTTTGCAAAAAACATAAAGCGCGTAGATATATTCAATGATAAAAATGAAGCCTTACCTTATACCAAATTAAATAAAGATTTATGGCAAATTGATACTAAAAACCAAAGCTCTATAAAAGTAACTTACAGCTATTATGCTGCGGAATTAAACGCTGGGGCCTGTTATGCAGATACGAATCAATTGTATATCAACCCTATTCATTGTTGCATGTATGTAGTTGACAGAATGAATGAGGAGCATCAAGTAGAGTTAACTATTCCGGAAGATTATAAAATAGTATGTTCATTACCGCGAATAAAAAACAGGCTAACCGCCAAAAATTTTGATGAGTTGGTAGATTCGCCTTTTGTTGCTTCTGAGAAAATACAGAGCGATTTCTATGAAGTGAACGCTATAAAGTTTTATTTGCATTTTATTGGTGAATGTAAGCCTGACTTTATGAAGATAAAAAACGATTTCTTTGCATTCACAAAAAAAAGCATTGAGTTTTGGAATGATTTTACTACAGACGAATATCATTTTATTTTCCAGGTGCTGCCTTTTAAATTTTATCATGGCGTTGAGCACATTAAAAACACAGTCATTGCTATTGGGCCGGGTTACGCTATTAATTCTGGTTCGGTTTATGAAGATGTTTTGGGTGTAAGTTGTCATGAATTATTTCATTCGTGGAATGTTAAAACAATTCGTCCAATAGAAATGCTTCCATATAATTACACAAAGGAAAACTATGCCAAAACGGGTTATGTTTATGAAGGCTTTACCACTTATTATGGCGACAAGTTATTATTAAGCAGCAATGTTTTTTCGCAACAACAATATTTTGAAACATTGCAAGAGCGTTTAACAAAACATTTTCATAATTACGGACGTTATAATTTAAGTGTAGCAGACAGCAGTTGGGAAACCTGGTTAGATGGTTATGTGCCGGGCGCACCTTATCGCAAAACAAACATTTATGATGAGGGAAGTTTAATTGCTTTTATGCTGGATGTAAAAATTTTACAAAGCACTCAAAATAAAAAATCATTACGAGACGTATGTGTTTTATTATATCAACGTTTTGGAAAAAAAGGAATAGGTTATTCTGAAAATTCAATCATTGAATTGGTAAACGAAGTAAGCGGTAAAGATTTTACAGAATTCTTTAAAACATTTGTCTATTCACCACAAGATTTTGAATTGGAGTTAAAAACATGTTTTGATTATTTAGGAATTGAATTTGAAAAGAAAGAAAGTGAGTTTGTTTGCGAAAATAGATATGGCTTTAAAATTATGGATAGTGGTTTAAATAGTAAAGTTACTTTAGTTGCGCCCTATTCTCCAGCATGGAAAGGAGGATTATTTACCGGCGATGAAATAATTGCAGTTAATGGAATAGCTCTGAAAAATAATTTTAATAACTGGTTAAGCTATTTTGATGACGCCGAAGAAATAATACTAACAGTAAATTCTGCAGAACAACTAAAAACTATTCCCTTGAGAAAAGATAAAAAAGGAACTACCTATTTCTTTAACCCTAAATTAAAATTAAGTAATAATGACGAAAAAGGCATAAATACCAATTTAAAAGCCTGGATTGGTTAGTAAACAGACTGAAAACAAAAAATGTTAAAAACTTTTATAAAATCGATTGCTCTAGTTAGAAAAAAGAGATTACTTTCAATTTATATTAACTAAAAAAAATAAAAAATGGAAGAAACAACACAAACAAATGCAGGCGGTGAAGCCGCAAAAAGACCAGTATTTTTAACGGTTTTATGTATTTTATCATTCATCGCAGCAGGTTTTGCTGCAATTGGATACATTGCAATTATTACAGTTATGGGGGCAGTTACTGCGGGCGCGTCAGCTCTTGAAGGGATGTCTGGTGATGCAGGAGAAGCGGGAGAAGCAATTTCTAAGGCTATGTCAAGTGGACCAAGTGCTGGCTTAACTTGGGCATATATAGTTGTTGGATTCGTAACAATGTTAATTTCACTTTTTGGTGTTATCAAAATGTGGAAGCTTCAAAAAATGGGTTATTTCTTGTATGTTGGAGCAAGCGTTATTTCAATGATTATGGGAATTATCTACAGTGGATTTGGAGTAATGGCAGTTATTTTCCCAATTTTATTCATCGTTCTTTATGGCTTAAACTTAAAACATTTAAAATAATATTTTATTATTATTTAAAAAAAGCCCATCCTTTAAATAAAGGAAGGGCTTTTTTATTTTACCATATCAAACTTACAAGAAACAACACTAAAGAAAAATAACTCATTTATTATTGAAGAATTAAAAATTTAGAAAAAAAATATTGAGAATCTTAGTTTACGAGGTTTTTAATGTGTGATTGAAAAAATTACAGGAAATACTTTAGTTAGATTGCTACACTTTATCTTCTCTTAATACCCAAGTCTACTCCGTAAAACAAAAAACCCTCGGAGACTTTTGTCTTCCAAGGGTTAATGTTTTTTGTGTGAACCTAGCTGAGCAAAACCCGAACCAAGAATTAGAGGAATTGAAGGTGTTATACTCACTCAAAGCCTTGATAGATAAGGTTTAGTGGTGCTAAAATATTTGCCGTTTTTGAAATTATTAGGTTAATCAACGGTAACTAAAGGAGCTGACTTTATTTTCTTTTAAAACTACAAAACTGGAAATTTTGTACAGTGTTAAATGGGGTAATGTGGTCTTCAGTAAAACACTTAATTCTTTCAAATTTCACTTCAAATCTCGCAGACATAGATGCTTCGGTATATTGTTTAATTTCTAAACCGCTGCATTTTTTTGGGCCTTGTTCGGAAAAAGTACCTAAAACAAAATAACCGTCCTCTTTTACTGAATTTTCGGCTATATCTACGTATTTATAAATTTTTTCTTCCGTAGTTAAAAAATGGAAAGCAGCTCTATCGTGCCAAAAATCAAATTTTTCGGTTGGATTAAAATCTGTAATATCAGAAACCACCCATTTAACCATTTTTGATTTATTGCCAAGTCGCAACTTAGCTCTACTAATCGCATTTTCAGAAATATCTAAAACGGTTATGTCTTTATATCCTTTATCTAATAGCGCATCAACAAAATGACTATCACCACCACCAATATCAATAATTTTGGCTTCTAATGGTAGGTTAAACAACTCTATAAATGACATAGATGTCTTAGGGTAGGTTTGAAACCAACTTACTTCTTTTTCCGTTTTAGTGGAAAACACGTTTTCCCAATGTTGTTTTTGCATATTTCAAAAATAGAAAAAATCCACAGTTTTTTGCGAATTCTTGTTATTAAACTACTATTAAAACTAAAAATTATCAGGCAAATACTCCTTGTATCGACTTCTTAAATAATTTATACCCTCTTCATTATCTTTAAGGTTGATATTTAATTTTTCTTTTAAGAACTCATGTCTAATTTTAGCTTCAGATATTATTTCCCCCCAATCCAAAACATATACATCGTAATTATCGCCTTTTACAATATGTCCCTTCTTCCTGTCCGCTTGTTTTAAAAGCGGTTTTATATCATTTGAAAAATCTTTAGTTATCAATAGAAATTGCCATTTCGTGTTTTCTTTGGGAAACCTATTATCGTTAGCAACAATACTGGCATAAGTTTCAATTTGATTTTTCTCCTTAATACCAGCGTTTAAACTTGGTTTTTTTAATTCTATTACCAAGTTTTTCTTTCCAGCACTCCCCATACTATGTTGCTGCCACAAACAAACATCAGGAATAAGATTATGCTGTTCAGTATTTTCATCACTAGCCATCACTTCCTCAAAATCTTCTCGACCCAAGTAGTCCTTTAAGTAAGTTTTAAGAACATTTTTTAGAGTAATGTCGTCTGCACCATAAGAATATTCCTCGCCGAAAATCCAAGTTTCTTTTAATATTATTTTATGCAAATGTTTTCTTTCTTTGATATTCTTATTTAGCTCTTTGTCATAAATAATTTGCTCTAAGCCATTTAAAAATGCTAAACGATTTTTAATGTCCGTCATCGTATCAATAATACTTGAAAGCGATGTGTTTTCTAGTAAATCTGATAGTTCCTCACGCTTGGTTTCTGGCAATTCAATAACCTCAGTAAGAATCTTTCTTAAACTATCAGCATCATTTTCAAGAGCTTCGCTAATTAATTTTAATGTCAGCTTTTTATTTTTGTCGTCTTGACTATCAAAGTTTGGTAAATGCTCGTGAACATGAAGAGCAACTATATCGAAAACCTGTCTTTTTGATTCTTCAACAATATTATCGGGCTTGCCACTATAAGGGTAAATACCTTTCTTCTTCAATTCATTTATAAACTCCTTAGAGGATTCATGCAATCGTTGCTTTAAATAGTCCTTAGCGAATTTTCGAGCTTCTTTTAAAACTAGCTCAACATTCGTATTAAGCTCACTTAATACAAGTTGATTTTCTCGATGTAATAACTCAATATAATTTGATTGAACAAATAACGAAATAGGTAAAGAACTCCTAAAACCTAAATTTTCCTCTTTAAATGGTATTCCGTCAATATTACATAAATATAATTTTTTCTTATTCTCAATATTCCATTCAATTACTTTAAAAATAAATGGATATACTTCATTATCTATGTTAAAAATGGTTTCTAAATTCTTTTGAAATTTTATTAGAGAAGAAAAGTTTAATTCTACATTATTAAAATAAATTTTAAACTTTGGATAGCTTATCCAGTATGATGCAAATTTTTCTTCAAGCTCTTTTCTATTTTCAAAAAGCAATGCCTCATTAGCTAATTCATCATTAATGTTGGTAATATCAACTTTAAATCCTATTTCGGCATTACTCCCTTGCGGTAATGTCATTAAATCAGAAATCTCCGTTTGCGTCAAACTATTCCTGTCAATTTTAATAGAGAACTTAAATTTTGTCTTTTTATCAGTACCAAGATAAACACTTGTAAATAGAACGCTATTTCCTAAAGCTAAAGACTTATAACGTCCTTTACCTTCCTTTCCATGATAAGCTCTACCGCTTGGACTTATTGACCTCTTTTTTTTCTCTGAACCACCAATACTGCCAAATATTTCTTTTGCTTTTTCATGTGTTAATCCATGTCCATCATCACTTATGGATAGCTTTGTAAAAAAGCCAACCGGGTTTTTCTCATACTCGATTTTAATAGCTTCTGAATCCGCATCTAAAGCGTTCCAAATTAATTCACTCAGCGCATTAATACCACTCGCTCTTGTCAAAGATTCGACATGGTCTTTTTCAACTCCTACATTTAAAATGGTGTTCATTATAAAATCGTTTTCGTAAAAATACAAAAATCCACAGTTTTTCGGTGGATTCTTGCTGTTAAACTATGCTGCTTGTTTAAAACTTTCATCCTCAAATATCCTCATCTCTCCTCCTTGATTAAACCTGCCGTTTTGAACAGCCAAGCCTTTTTCGGGAACTTGGATAACAACATCCACGTCATGCTGGAACTCATTAGCACCCCTAAAATTACCCTCTTTGGTGGTTTGGAACACATAGATAAAGGACTTGTTAGGATTAGCTTGTTTAAGCGTTTCTAAATCACTTGCGGATAAGCCTAATTTGTTTACGCTATCAAAAAAGATAAAATCAAAAAACGATAAATCTTCGGGGATGGTATCAGCTACAAACAAGTTAGGGTGTTTAACATCTTTAGCGTTTAGTTTTTCTTGTAAGGTCATGTCTAAACCTTCCTCACGAGCAATGTAAAGAACCTTACCATGATTGCGAGCCAAATACCCAGCAAAATCAACACATAAAAAAGACTTACCCATTTTTGGTTTACCGTAAACCATCGCTGTAAATCCTTTACTTGGGTCGCCAATAAGTTTGCGGTACTTGCCAACGAAACCAAGCGTTTTAAATTGTACGTTACTAAATTCCATACTTGACATTACACCTTTTGGTAATTGTGTATTGTAAGTGGTTATTGGAATCGCAGGCGTTACTTTTGTATCGGGTTCTAAACAATTTACTCCGTTCAAATCTTCTTCTATTCCCGATAATTCACAATGGCAACCTAACACACCATTTAAGCCATTTAATTCGGGTTGAGGGATGCTCAGTATTTTTTGTGTTTTGCTTCGTGTGTAAGTTAAAAGGCTTTCGTGCATTTGGTCAAGCAATTTATTGTACTTATCATTTTTGGTTAGCTTTTTTAATTTATAAGCACGCTCCATTGCTTTAATTAAATTTTGTGCTTTTTCTTTCACGCCAAATTTTCCATTTAGAGTGATGTATCGTTTAATGAGCATTACAGATGGCATTACTCGCTCCTGTGAAATAAGGTTTTTGAACTCGTTAAAAGTTTTAGGATTAATCACAACTACTTCGGGTTTTTCAATTTCATTATAGCGAAGTATTAATTTATCCTGTATGTAACGGATTTGTTTAGCATACGGCGAAGCCTTAGTTACCTTGCGTTCTGTAATAGCTCTGTGCAATGAATTAATGAAACGTAAAAAATCATCTTTCGTTTTTTTCTTATTATTCCAAGATAAAAAGCGTTTGATAAATTTTAATTCTTCGGGAATACGCTCAACAAAAGTTAAATCAAAGTCTTCTTCGTTTTTATTTTCTGCATTTGTTTTTACAGAATGAGTAGTAATAGCTTTAGTTTCGGTAACTTGTTTTACTTTTGGCTCATTCTCAACTACATTCGCTGTGTTTACTTTTGTTTCAGTTGTAGGTGTTGTACTTTTTTTCGGATTTTTTTGTAAAAAATTATCTAAGTCAAAAAAATACTTATCCATCATTCTTTTTATTCCCTCACTCGAATCATAAGCATTCCAATTTGTGTAATCCATTGTAGCTTTTTTAATGTAATCAAAAGGCTTCCACATGGTAGCTGGTAGGGTTGAATAATCAAGATTGTGTACGGTTTCTTTATAGTTATTTACGTTTATCATTTTTCTTTTTCTTTAAGGGTTTAACGTTAAGCTGCCATGAGTTCCATTTCAATTAAAAGGGCTTCGGCTTCTAATTCTAAAATGCGGATGCGTTCTATTTCTGTATCATCTTCATTAGGTGGTAACAAAATTGGTTTGCGATTGCTGATTTTAACGGTATCGGTTTTTATTAAACTCAACTGATTCGGTTGAATTGAAACACTCACACCAAATTTGTTTTGCAGAATAGTTGCAAAGGCTACAACATTATCTTTTGGTAAATAAGCCGCCATTTTATCCGATGCCTTTTCAAACAGTCCCTTATCAACCAATGCCATTAAATCTCTATCGGTGTAAATATCGCCACCACGAGAACGAGCCAAAGGCACTATTACTCTGAACTTATTACCCGCATTAAAAAAAGCAATTTCGTTAGAAGCATACAAAGCTGAACCATTGGTTAAGGATTGTAAAATGGGAAGTGCTTTAATAATTGGAACTGTAATTTTCATTTCGCCATTAGCTTTCGGTTGCCATTCTTCAGGCATTAAAATACCTTTTTTGGTTTGTCCGTCCATTGTGGTATAGCTCACTAATTTTCCGCTATCCGAACCAAAGGCTTGTAATAAATTGCCGGTAATCATGTACCGAAATGAACGGTCTTTTGTGCGCTGCTTAATTTCTTCATTCCATTCGTTCAATAACTCCGATTGCTCAACTTCCTTTATATCCATACTTGCTGCAATAATTTTAGAAATGTTATCATTAAAACTCGCTGGAATATCAATGTACTTATTACTGTTTGCAATGGCTACCTTTACTTTAATGGCGCTTGGTGCATAGGGATTTTTCTTTCGCTTATCAATTAAAATCCCCAAACATACTGCTAATACTGTTTCTTGTCCGTTATCAAAAGAAAATACAGGATAGGATAATTTTCTACCTATTGTAAAGAAATTTAAAATGCGTTGTAAATATTCTTGTTTGTATTTATAAGACTTTTGAATATTAACAACATTAGCTTTGTGCGTTTCTCTTAATTCTTTTTCACGCTCACGAATTGCGTGTTGATAAGTTGGAGAACCAGCAAGTTTCATTATTTTTTTCTCGGTAGGTATTTCTTCAATCAGTTTTTCGTATTTGATTTCTGATTTTTTTATTTCCTCTTCCAAATTTGTTTCCATCGTATTGGTAAAATCATCGAGTAATTCTTTTTTATGCTGCTCTGCGTATTTTCCATTTAAGGTTTCAATTAACATTTGCTCTAAGTCAGTCTTAGAATAAGGCATTTTAAGCACATTTGCTTTTACTTTTTCTAAGGTACTATCTTCGCCAAATGCACTCTCGCCACCTTTGCCCATTTTAATAATGCTTTGCTCTATGGTTTCCGTTTTTAAGTCAAGTGCTTCTACTTCTAAATCATACTCGCCAATCTGTTTTAAATAACCTACATAATCATTGTAGCGTTCAGTTATCTCATTATAAAAATCGGCTTGTTGTTGTGTAGATAAAACCGCTACACGCCCCGATACTTTATGCGCTGCATCTTCTAAACCTTCGTTACTTTCACTTCCTTTTTTTTCCAAACCTAATGGGTCGTTTAAGAGTTTATTTATTTCTAAATTTTCAAGTAAATATTCTTTTACTACTTTATCGCCGTATTTGTTTAAGAAGTCAGGTACATCTAAAATCTTTGTGCTTTGTTTTTGGTTAGAAGTTGTATTAGCATCTAATGATTTTAATTTCTTTTGTAACATCATCATCAACCGCTTTTCGGCTGGAATAGAAGAAATCATGTAATCGTAAATTGGTTTTAAGATTTGTCCTGTACGATTAATTCGCCCACGCTTTTGCACTTCGGTATTAATATCTAACTCGGCTTGTAATACAATCATTGCACGTTGCCTTACTTCTTCTTTTGGCACTTTAGGTGTAACAATGGCATGAGCCGATGCGCCTGTACTGCCCGATTGGTTTATCATTAACACATCTACTTCGTTATTATTAAACTGCCTAAAGGCATCGTTGGTATTTAATTTTTTTCGATTGCTTACCAAACCTTTTGAGCCTTCAGCATTTAATTGTACGCTGAATTTTCTGCCTGTTACTTCTGCAACTTTATATCCTGCCTTTTCTAATTTTTGTATAATCACATCAATAGGACTAATAGATAGACCCACACTTAAATTATCTATGGCTTTAGAGATGCGGTCGTATTCCATTCGTGCTTCTTCTTCAAAATCGCTTACCTCAAAATGCTTAAATACCGATTTTCCTGTAATGTCTTTTTCGGTGTAACGCATAATCCCCTCTAAACCTTTTCTTAAAACAGCGGAGAAGTTGGTGTCAATCAAATCGCCATCACTTACTAAAAGCCCTTTGTCGGTTTCCATTTGCTCAATAAAACTGCCCATTGTAGAAGCAAAAGCAATTACAGGTTTTTTACCTTCTTTCAATCGCTCTATGGTTCTATCTGCAACCGCTTCAGCTTTTAATGAGAACAGCATCTGATTAATCACATTAAATACTTTAGAGAAGTAAGGCAAATTATCTACACCAGCTTGTGATGTTCCCTCTCGTAGTTCAATTTCTTTACCCTCTTTAGAAACTATATCATCCAACTCCTCCACTTTCTTATCAACGTGATTGGTTTGGAAACCGATTATATCTCTTAGAATGCTGGTAACGCCATCTGCTAGTTTTTTGTGTTTATCGGAATACTCATCTAAAGAAATGTAATTAACTTCTATACCCTCAAAGGAACGCTCTCGGCGTATCATTTGCCCTTCGGCTACTAACTGACTAGATAAAATTTCTTGTAAGGCTACACCACCTTTATTAATCGCTTCTACCAATTCATCTTTGGTCATGTTAGCCTCGCTAATAGATGTTTTCATAGCGTAGATGGGCATATTATCGGGGCGTTTTGCAAAGGTGGCTGAAAGGAATACCACCCCTTTTGTTTGACTAACCACTCGCTGCATAAATTCCCCTGTATTACTCGAACCGCTGGAATTATGCGCTTCGTCCATAATCAACATATTGCCATTCGATATTTGCAATAAGTAGTTGGGTTTTTCGGGTTTCTTTTCGGGGGAATTAAATTGTGAGTACGTGCCTAATACAAAATCATACGAATCTGGTATTTTGGCTGTGTTGAAAATGGTTTGTTGTTCGCTCGGAGCAAGTGCCTGATGTACGATGTTTCCGTCTTCATCTTTCACATCGGTTTTTGGTTCTCTACCATTAATAATAAAAGGCTTTAAGTCGGCAGAACCAATAGCGGATAAATCACGATAGATGTCGGAAAATAAATTGGCTTTTTCGGTTACAAAAATTGGTTTCATGCCTTGCTTTACACCATAACGTATCATGGCTGCTGCTATACGACCTTTGCCGATGCCTGTTTGGTCGCCAATTATCATTCCTTGTCCACGAGCTTCGATGTTATAAATACTCATGGCAACTGCATCTATTTGTTCTGCGGATAAGGCTTTGCATAAATCGTTGTGTGATAAATAACCTAAACGGTGTCTAACAAAATTATCCATGCTACCACCGATTTCATTTTTCACTCTTGTTAATGCGGCTTGTGTTTCAAAGCCCATCGAATCGGGTACTTGCGTATCTAATACCACACAGGCTTCTGAGGCAGGTTTGTATGGCATTCCTAAGTCCTCGCCATTCATTTCCTTTAAAAGCTCTAAGGCTTCTCTTTCTAATTCAACTATGTTCATGTTTATTTTTTCTTGTGCTGATGTTTGTTTTTCAACTGCTATATTTTCTGTAATACCAATCACTCGTTCAAATAATTCCTCAAATGATTTTATGACTTTGCTATTGTAATTATCTTTTAAAGGAGCTGCGCCATTGCTTTCCCATTTTTTACCATTAATTAAAATCAAGCGTACTGGAAAACCTGTGCCCTGTCGTGTGTAAAGTTTTCCTCCATCAATTTGTATTACATTTTCCACGTTATAATGATGATAGAGATAATTAAAAAAGATGCGGTTCTTGCCACGCTCAATTCTATTCCTATCATCCCAACGTGTATGACCACCTATGATAATAGCTGCTTTGCCATTAGGTAACATCGTTTCTAATGCTTTTAACGCCATCAACTGGTCTAAATCTGTGATAGTAAAATTGCTAAACTCGGCTGGGGTTTTTAATCTTCCGAAAGGCGGATTAGTGAGGACTGCCTGAAATGTTTGTTTTAAATCTATGTATGAAAAGTAATTGGTAGCATCTCTGCTAAATACATTCGCAAAACCTTGTGTTTGTAAATTACGGTTTCGTGTTACATCAATTTCATTTACATAAACTCGGTTAGGTTCAGCAGCTATCGTTAATAATCCATTCCCTGCACTTGGTTCATACGCATAACCGCCTTGCGTGTGTAAATGTGGTAAACCACAATACACGCCCATTAAATAGGCTATTGGAGCTGGTGTAGAGTATTGTTGTAACAGAATAGATTGAGAAGTACGGTGGGATAAAATCATTTGATTGTTATACAGCTCTACTATGCGGTAATATTTTTCTTCAACTGTTCCTTTTCCTTGTGCAATTCCACGAGCTACGTTCACAATGGCTAACTCAGTTAGTTCTTTTATTTCTGTCAGGTCATCTATTTGTAATTCATTGGCAATGGCTTCTACGCCTCGTTTGTTATGTTTAACTCCTTTTTGTAAATCACTTTGCATTTGATTTACAAAAGACAAAAAGTTTGGGGCAAGTGTGCTTTGCCCCAAACCTAATAGTTCATGTGTACTGCCTTGTTCCATTAAGCAGCTAATAGTTTTAACGTTATTGTTGCTCCTCGTAGGTAAACAAATCTGTTAGAAGCCCCCGATTCTCTGCGAATAGCTATTGCATAGTTTTTCCCAGCTTCAATAGTAAAGATGTTGGTACTAAGTGTTGTGTAGTTTGTATTGGTAAACTGAACTGTTGTGTTCGGAACAACCGTATTGTTTCCTAAATCCACCAAGCAAATTTCTCCTCTTAATCCGGTATCTGAATTTACACTTGCAAATAGTTGGGCTTGTATGGTATTGCTTCGGTTTTGGTAAAAGAATGAATTGGTTGGAATAACTATGCTTTGATTGCTTACCACAAACAATGCGCTCTTTGTACTTAATACACTTGCATAAACGATTGGTAAACCTACATTGCAATAGCTTTGGCTTTTTGCTAATGCTAAAGGTGTAACAATTAGTTTATCAGATGTGCCCGCATTAATATCAGAACCTTTTGCGTTTCTAAAATTAAATAGCCTACCTGTGAATAAATCTAAATAACGTGCCATATTATGCGTATGATAGATTAATGCGGTTATTCCAGATGTTATCAAAATTTTTGTTTCCGTCTGCCCACTGATAAGTGCAAACATCTCCTGAATTATTAATTCTTTGTATCGCCCAAACCGCATCTTCCACATTCGCCGACGGGCTGGCGAAACCTTTGTAAATAACATTCGGGTTGCTTTCATCTATAATTACAGGTTCAAAAAATATTTTGTTGTCTAAAGCGTTTACTGCATTTTTAATAGTGTCAGCAGTTGTATTGAGGGATGTTAGCCTTTCAATTTCAATGTTTTGTTTGGCTTCGGTGGCAGTCCCAGCAATCGCACCAGCTGCTAACATTTCATTAATCGCTTCTTTTAGGGCTTCGGCATCTGCCACAACCGGGCTTGTTACATCTGCAAAGGGTACAAACACATTATACAATGCGCCCTTGCCAATGTCTATTTTTATAATGTTTGTTTTTACAACCACAATTTCAATGATTTGATTTTTTGTTAGGTTGCGGATTTGTGTACCATTTATGATTTTGATACTCGCTCCATTATTAATTATTTGTATAGCCATAGTTCTTAGTTTTAATTGTTTTTATCTTCGTTTTTATTCTTAATTGTACTTGATATTATTTCTCCAATCCACGCTCCTATAAATCCACCTATCATTACATACGGCACTACATCTTTGTCGTGTGTTTTGCCATAGTAGTAAGAAGCCAATGAACCAATAAGTGTGAATGTGGATACTAATGTTTTTTCCTTCATACTTATTTTAATGTTTGATTAATGATTAATGCACTTGATACACCTGTTAGCAAAATCGCCATGCCTTTAAATAATTTTGCTTTTAAAAGAACCTTACGTTGCGATTTGTATGCTGTATTTAATTCTTCGGTCAGTATTTGCTCTCGTTGCTGATAAAATTTAGTGAGGTCGTATTGATTTAATAGCTCTTTATTTTTTAAACTGATAATGCTATCTTACTTTGTACTTACTAATTGCAAAGTGTTAATACTTTCGTTGCATATCGAATCCTTTTCTAATTGTAATGCGATGTAATTTGTTAATGCAGGTTTAATACTATCGTTTACAAATTGTGAAGTATCACTATCTAATTGCTTCACTAACTTCTGTTCTGATAGTTTAGTTGCTGTTCGTAATTTGAAAAGTGTCTTTTGCGATTTGACGAAATAGTTTTTTAAGCTGTCTTTACTTTTTTCGAGTGAATGAATTTGATTTTCGTAGTGTTTTTGTAATTCGCCTACTTTTTCTTTTATCAAATGAACTATGTTTGTATCAATTGGCTCTGCTTTTTCTTTTTTTAATTGGCTTACACCACACGTTCCGAGTATAAAGACGAAACTGAATACTGCTAATGCCAAAGCGAAATTTTTAAATATACTTTTCATAAATACTGTTTTGTTTTAAGGATTAATTTATTACTTCTTTTTTAGGATTTGTTTTTCTCGATGCTATATCCAAAGCATCCTGTGGCAATTAAACTGATAATGGCATAAAACATATATTCGGGAATGTCCTTGCCAAAAAAGAGATTAGCGAACCAGCTTATGACAATCAGTAATAAACAAATGGCTATCACTAATTCACGCATACTGTAATTATTGCTTTTGTCTTTTAAAAGTTGTTTTAGATAATTCATTAGGCTCATTTTTTCTCTTGTTAAATTGTTGTTTGATTTTATTTCTAAAGGCGTAAGCGGTGGCAGCTAAAGCAACGGTGCTTCCTAATACATACCAAATCGTAAAATCATCGTTTGGTTTTTTCTTATCTAGTTCTTTCAATTGGTAGGCATTGATTAAACCAATAAGAGCCTTGCTGTATCTTGGGCTTTCGGAATAACCAGCACGTTGTAAGGCTTCGGCTTGTGCTTCGGGTGTTTTTGCCGCAAATACACCATTTGCTTTATACCTGCCATTTACCAATAAAAACGTGGTGTGGTCTTTCATACTGTCCAATGGCATCGGATATACTCTGAAATAACTAACGGGCTTTCCATCTCTTGGCGTAGCAAGGGCTACTTTTTTCCCTTTCCATCTGCTATCTGCCTTTATGCCGAAATAGTTATTTGCTTTTCTTACTGCTAATCCTTTACCTATTCCAAATTTTCCGTTGGCATCTTTGCCACTACTTTCAATTATCATTTGAGCCATTTTTACTGAAGGAAAAAAGGACGTGTTTTGTACGCTGCGAATTACATCGGCAGCATTGCGTTTAATAAAGTCCTCTACTTCTTTGCTCATTTGCTTTTACCTTTTGGTTTTTCTTAATCTAATTTTGGTGTGTAATTCGCTAACCATGTTTTTACATCGAAACTCGGACAAGCCTTTTTTACTCCAGCAAAATCTCTATGGCCTACTACACTTGCGCCTTTGTATTTTTCAGTAAGCCTCACAATTAAATTGAACATGGCATCTGCCTGTGCTTTGGTTCTTGTGTCTTTTGGTTTACCTTGTTTGTCAATACCGCCGATGTAAGCAATATTGATGCACTCACTGTTATGCTGATATACACCATTGCTATTTTTTTCTTCAGGAGTTAATTGTGTTACTTCTCCATTGGCTTCTATGATATAATGATAACCTGCCGTATCGCCCCAGCCTCTTTGTTCTTTCCAGTATTTTTTGATACTGCTTATCGTTGTATTGCTCGGCGTTGCGGTGCAATGGATAACGATGTATTTGATGTTTCTTTTATTCATTTTTTTGTTAGTTTAGTTTCTTATTTGTTGTGTTGCTTTACGTGTTGGGTTTCTACTAAGTAATAAAGTCCGTCGTTTTGAAATAATGTAAACTCACCTCTGTTTGTGATGTACTTTCCTAGTACCATGTTTGCAGGGACATTAACCGATGTGCGAGGGTTTTTCCAAACTTTTGTGTTTTGTAGCGTGATTATTTGGTAGGAATTATCAATACCACTTAGCGACCACTTGTTGCCATCGTATTTTAAGCCCATATTGGAGAAAACTAAGCGAATAGCATCTTTTTGTTTGGTATCTGCAAAACTGTTTAGTATACCATTTACTAAGGTTTGTCGAACTGCACCAATACGGTAGTTTTTAAAAGTGTCGCTTACTGTTTTGTAGTCCTCTACATTGCGAAGTGTTTTTAATAAACTAATAGCTTTATTAAAATCTTTCTTTACGGCAGCAGCAAATAAATCTTTTGCAACGTTGCTATGGTCGGGACTTGCTCCTTTAGTGTAGAGATTAAACGTGGTTTCAGTAATTGTTTCGCCTAATCCTAATTTCTTTAGGGCAGCTAACATCTCACTTCCAAAATCTCCGTCTGCACCATACTTCGGTAAAATAATTTTACCATGTTTGGCAATTAACGCCTCTTGAAAATTTTTAACCAATTCGCCTTTACTTCCTTTAATCATTGGAAAGCCCGTTGTGTTTTGGGGTTCTGTTTGCTTGGGTGGTTTAGGTGTGTACTTTGGTGGCGTGTAATTACTTGGGCTTTCGGTTTCTTTGTTATCGTTATTCGTTGTGTCTGTTTGCTCGTTTTTCTTTTCCTTTTGTTTTTTCCAGTATTGATACCCAAAATAACTTAACGCACCTGTGGCTGTTAATCCTAATCCTAGTAATACCCAGCCACCAGCATTGCTTTTTTTGGTTGTTGGTAGGTTGCCTTTCTTTTTTTCTGCCAAACCAAACAAGGATTTTTTCTTATTGTGTTTTTCTTTTTTACTCATGTTACTTTTTTGGTTTTGATAAAATGATTTTTAAATAATCTCCAATCTCCCAGTATTCCAATTCACTTTTCAGAGCCTCCATTAAATCGGTGGCATACATCCGTTTGTATTCCATTCCTGTTTTTACAAAATCAAGTTGCGTTGGAATTTCAGCAAACACAGCTTTAATAGCAGGTTCATCTGTGCCGGGAATAAAGGAGTAAGTTTTATCAAAGGCTGCTTTTAATCGTTTTGCCCAAGCGGTGTAAAAACTCTGTGTTGGTTTTGCTCCTTTCTTTTCGGGTTTAGTAGCAATGATTTGTAATAGCTCATTGTATTGACTGGCTTGTAATTCATCGCTCATATCTAAATACATATTGCGGTGGTATTCTTTTTTATATGCCTTGAATACTTTGTTGAGTTGTTCTTTACTTTCAATGCTAATGATTGTTGCCCTTAATTTTTCCATGTCCGTTCCCCAATAACCATCGTTTTCAAAAGCCATTTTTATTTGCTTGGCAAGGGTTTCGGGATTTCCGTCATCAAAACTTTTGGCATGGGCTTTATCTTCCACTTTGTTTTTAATTGCCGTAGTTCCCCACCAAATCAAACCTCCCAGCCCAGCGATAGAAAGCAACGTCAAACCTATTTTTTCTTTTAGGCTCAAACCTTCGCTTTTGTTCGCTTGTTCGTGTTTATATGGAACAATGGCTGGTTTACGATTATGGTTGTTGTTATTCATGTTTATACTACACGCCTAATGCGGTTTTTGCCATTGCGGTTTTGATGGGGTCGTTTTGAATGATGTAGGCTAACTTCTCCAGTTCTTTATCTTTTAGTTTACTGGCTAATACGGTTAAGGCTTTCATTTTTGTAATCGCTTCTTTTTCTGAAGCTGCGCTGATGTCTATTTTATAACTGAATTTTTGCATACGTTTTTGTTTTAAAAGGCAAGGCTTCGCCACGCTAAGTGTTTCCACCTTTGCCTTTGTTTGTTTTAAATTGATTTTAATGAACTACTCTTTACCTGCTTCGAGGGCTTTTGCAATGAGTGTTTTATCATTGGCAAATAAATCCAACACATCTAAAATTTGATTAAACTCTTCTTCATTAAAATGTGCTTGTATTTTTTTAATGATTTCTAACATCGCTTGGTCTTGTTCGCTAAGTGTGGCAGAGTTCTCCGCATTTTCTTTTACACTTTCAAAACTTACTTCGGCATTTTCGTTTGTGTTGTTTACTGTTCCTAAAGCCGGATTGGTAGTATCTCGCTTTAATCCCATTAAACCATCAAGTAATGGAAACTTACCATCCATAGCACTTTTTACAAGTCCTTCTACTGCAACAGTTGCAATATCTCCTAAATGATAACCTGCTATTTTATTTCCATTACGTTTGGCTTGTTCAATGATTTGATTTTGCTGATGAATAACATTATCCTTTTCATTAATGGTTTCTTCCAGCTCACGGATTTCCGATTTAAGACTGCGGATTTCAGTTTCCTGTTCGCTACGCTCGTGGTTAGTTTTTCTCCAATCGCTAATACTACGTTTTGAAAACTTTGCAAATGGCAATCCGTTTAATCCAAAAGCTTGTGCATCTTCTCGTGTTTTCGCTTTTAGGATAAACACGTATTGGTCGTTGCGTGGCGACAGGGTAGAGTTATAAATCACGATTTTGATTTGTTCCGTATCTACTGTCATATAATCTTCATAAGCATCAAAATCGCTGATTTCATCAGTCTTTGGAACTGCTTTTAAATTATCTACAAAAATTTCGTAAAACTTGGCTTTTTGTTTTTCAGCCATGTTGCTTAAATGTGTTTTTAAGCGGTCAATTTTATTTTGGTCGAAGTTGTCGAATTGAATGGGCATAAATTTTTTTTTAATTTTTAGTTTTTAATGATTGATGTTTTGGAATAACTTGTATAAACCGAACATGGTTAATACTGTTACGATTATTACTGATAAGTATATCCCCTTGATGTTCGTAGCTTTGTTCGTTTATTTTATCTTCTGCTATATCATACACGCCAAACTCAGATTGTATGCTGACATCACACTTTTCCTCAACTAAAATGAAAAACTGATTAAAAGCGTTTATCTCTAATTGTTCGTTTGCCTGTAACACAAAGTGTCTGAAACGGATATAATAATCGCTGTTAAAACCCAATTCTTTCATTCGGCGTGGGATATATTCTAAAGCAAGTGCTACGTTCATTTTTTCTTTTTAATTATTTTTCTTGTGTCTTAATTCTTATGTCTTGTCTCTTATTTTGAATACCACAGATAAACATTCAATAGATAACTTACACTTTGTTGGTTTTGCAATCCGATGTTGTCTTTATACATTCCATTGATGACCGTGCTATCTGCATTAGTTATGACTACGTCTTCAAACGTTTGCATTTGATGTGTAAATACTTCGGGTATCCATTGCGTATTTTTAGTATAATCGCCATACGCCATATTACTGTCCAATCGAAGTTCGCCAGCATAAAACACATTCGCTTCTTCGCAACTTTGTAGTTTTAATTCGCCTACTAATTGATTGCACTTAAATAGAGCATCTGAATTTATGTTTGGCACAAGTTTACTTCCATTCAAAAACCGCCCACCAATTTCAACACCAATTACTTTCTTTGCTGTTTTTGGTAATCTGATTTGAAAGTGTTTTACTTGACCGGCTTTATTGATGGCTAACGGTGTTATACAAACTTGTTCCTGCATCATAACTCGTCCTCCGTTTCACAATCTACATACAAGGACACTCGGTAAGCTGCAAAGGTTGTTCTACCATCATCGGCATCGGTATAACTTAATTTAATAATACCATTACCTATGTTAGTTGTATCAATTTTATAATAGCGTTCGTTTGGTGATACATTAACACCCGACATCAACAATTTACTTTCATAATTTTCGGGGAAGTATTCTTGATTATTTATTTCAATTTTTTGTGAACCCCTGTAATACAACAAGTCGTCTTTATCCGAAGTAACTAATACGCCTTTGATACGCTTGACGGTTTTATCCAACTCAAATGTTTTGCTTACACTTTTGTTTGCTTCTGCAATTTGTATGTCGTATCTTTTTTTTACTATCTTTAGCATAGTTTTTCATATTAAAGTTTTTAATGTCTTAAAAGTCCGCTGCCACTTACAGCGGACTTTTTTGATTTCAGAATTAACTATGGAGTTGTGATAGTTCCATGTAAGCCCACAAACAAATGGGTCTTTTGGTCTAAACCATCCATTGTTCCTAATTCAATAGTCATCTCCATTAAGATGTCATCGTGAATTAAACGTGGATTTGCTAACTTGTAATAGCCTAATGGTACGTTGTGCATATTACTTGTTTTAAACACGTTGTTGCTGGTTTCGGGAACGATTTGTTTTTTGTTGCTCTTTAGAGAGAATTCCCCATTTACGATTGGTGCAAAATTTTCTAATGCGCCAAATTGTGTAGCCATTACTTTATCCTTTGTCATATCAGCAGCTACACCAGCTAATAAAACAATACCACTCACTAAAAACGCTTGGTTCTTTGGTAACTTAGCGTTTGATACATTACGCAATCCGATTTCTTTGTCGTCTTGTGTTTCAAACATCTTGATTGTTTTTGAGCTTACAGGTTTGATACTGTAAATCACGTTATCCGCTAGACGTAAATCACCTTTTGATAATCCTTCTTTGATGTGTACCGGTAATTCGCCAAAGTGTTTTTCCATTTCGGCACGAGAGCCTTTGCTCGATGCACCTGTACTTGCCATTTTGTTAATGGCTCTTAATCGTGCAATCGGGTTCATTCTGCGTAACGCACCTAACAACTCATCACTACCCTCTAAACCTTCTAAACCCAACAAAGCTCCTACGTTGTTGTATTCTTCTACTCCTTCTAATAATTCTAACATAATTTTTTGTTTTTAATTTTTTTATTTTTCGTTTATTGGTTGTATTATTTTGCTTCACTCAAGACAAGGCGTTGCCATTACACTAATTTTTTATCATTAGGGTTTGCGTTTACTGCAATGCGTTTTTAGGAACGGAAAGGCTCTATGCCTTTTGTGAAGCGAGGACTAATACAATTTATCCTCTATGCCATTTATGTCATCATTCATGCCTGTCATTTGTTTGCGTTCGTATTGTTCTCCTAACCGAGCTATTTCACGCTCGATGTTATCCATCGAACCCATATCGAGTTCTTTGTTTTCGGTGTTGGGATATTTAAAGTATTGAACGCTTCCCATACCGTTTGCCCCTTCGTCTTCTTTCTTTTTAGGCTTGATGATTTTGTCTAAATACAATCGCTGTTTTAAGCTTTCCTTAAACAGTTGTACTCTTTCTTTTACGCCTTCAAGACCACTTACACCATTTACTGAACCCGTAGCCATTTGATATGTGCCTGATGCCATCATACCAAACCCGAAACTGGTCATTAGCGGAACACCGACATAATGCCCGATGAGTGATGTCCCGATACCTGTTAGCAAGGAAGGTTTACCAATGGCTGCTCCAGCCAAGCCACCACCAATAACACCTACCGCTATATCTTTTAGTGTTTCAATTGCGGTATTTTTTCCATTGCCTTTGGTTTCTAATGGTTGTGTAAGTGTCATCACTTTGGACTGATTTTTCTTACTGGATTTTTTGTTTTTCTTTTTACTCATTGTTTTGTTTTTTTAAAGGGTTTATTATTTACAACTCTATTTTGTGTATGGGTTTGTATTGTTGTTTTTTGCGCCCTTTTCGCTTTCCTTTTTTATTTTTAGGTACACCATTTAATCCACCACTCGATTTTTTTGCACTTCCCTTTGAATCATCTTTTTTTAAGGCTTTGTAACCTGCAAACAAAATCCCTGCAACACCTAAACCAATACCCACAGGTTTCATCCACTTTTTATTATTTTCCCAAAACTCTTTAAAGCCACCTTTTTTAATGTCATCTGTTTTAGTGTCGGTATTTGTGTTTGCTGTTCTCGCATTTGCGCCATTATTTTGGTTGTCTTCGTTTGTGCCTGCTTCGCTATTAGTGTTTTGATTAGCTGGTACATTTTCGCTATTACTGTTACCTTCGTTACTGCTACTGCTTTTGTTTCCTTCAGGGCTGCTTGTTGAACTGTTACTTGCGTTTGAATTGCTTGAAGAGTTGTTACTATTTTCGCTATACGCATTCTCCGATGTAGGATTATCTCTATTTGCATTGCCACTTTCTGCATCACTTGAAGTCCCTTTGTTTTCTTCGGGTACATTAAAATCATGGCTTTGTTTTTTATTCGGAAAAACATTACCTATTGATTTTAATAAGGCTGCAATAGATGCCATAACTGTTGTTGCTGCTGTAATGGCTGCACTTGTGGTTACGGCTGCACCTAATCCTTCTGTACCTTCTAAACCATTTACAAATTCATCTTGATAAATGCTTGTACCTAGTAGTGTAGAAACATTGGTGTATTCACTCATGCCTGATACGTTTCCATCCATACTTTCAGCATAACCAAATCCATTTACTTCTTTGTTTCGGTTTCCTCTACCTTCTAAGATTGCTTTTTTAAGATTTTCGGGCTTACCTCCAGCGGTGTAAAATATTTGTTCTATTCGGTATAGCACATTTTTTAGCTTTCCGAATTTCGCCATGTCAGCACCCTTTTGTTGTGCTTCACTTTCTGTTAAGTAAGCCCACTTTAATCGTTGTGGTACTTTCATTACATTAAGTTTCATCGAGGCTAATATACCTGCACGTAATAACGCAGTAGCCGGATTCGCTTTGTTGGCAATGTTTAAGCCCTTTTTGGCAATCGTTTTAAATTTTTGAAAGCCTTTGTTTTTAATTAATGTTTTTTTGTTGCCCTGATTTTGCAAGGGCATGGCAGATGTGCTTTGGTTCTTACGAAATATCTTGGCTTTCCCTAATTCGCCCATTTCGCCGTCCCATCCAAACAGGTCTTGTACATCTACACCTCCGTTTAGTTTCTCATCATCTATGCCATCTAAAAATTGTAAATCCATTTTGTAATCTTTTTTTTCGCTGTAAGGTTCTTCATAATTAAATCTGTCCACTACACAATCCATCACGATATACTGTCCATTGCTCATTGGTACTATGGGGTAAATGTGTTGAAAGTGGTTTTCCTTATACTTTGTTATTCGGTTAATGGTTGGAATATTTAGCTCTGTTAAACACGTATCTATGAATGTTGTAAAACAATCGCAATCGCCTTTTACATCGTGAATTAATCGGCGTGGGCTGCGTACCTGTTCCAAGCCTCTTTCGTCTTTTTCATATTCGATGTGTTGTTTTACAAAGTGCCATAATTTTTCGCAAGCCTCATACATTCCTAATCCTCTTAATTCGGCATCCACATAATTTTTCACTTGCCATCTGCATTTTGCAACGACCTTTGGTATAAACGCTACCGTATCACTTACACCTGCACCCTTTTTTATAGTTTTATCTATTACCAATGCGGCTGGAAATAAATGCCTGTATGGGTCGAGGCTTTTAAGTTTTATTTTTGTAGTTGCTTCCATTAGGCTTTGTTTCTTAATGTGATGTCGTTTGTTTTTTCGTAGGGTAATTTTCTCCAACCTAAGTCCACTTGGCTAATGGTTTTAACGGTAATGATTGCGGCTTCATTCATGGTTAAGGCTTTCATTAGTCCAGCACCCACTGAAAATAATCCTGTGTAGGGGACAAGTATCATAATGCCCTCTATGTTTACTTCTCCGTTCTTTGGTATCTCTATGTTTTTGTCAATTACTTGAGATGTGCCAATCACGCTATCCTTATATTGGGCTTTAACAAAGGGGTATTTAATTTTGAATTTTACATTGCTTGGGTTTTTTAATTTTACATCTATCCGAATGGTTATCCCTTCTAATTTTATGGAGTGGATGTTTGCTTTTATATTCGTTTCTATTTTATCGCTGGCTTTGGATAATCTACTGGCATAACTATACACGCCTACCAAACCTGCACCTATGCCCGATATAATTCCTATTTTTTTCCAGTTAGCCATTTTGTTTTTTCCCCTTTCTATATTTTTTTTTATTGTTCTTAATTCTCTTTTGTGTTTTTCTTTCGTAGTCTAATGGATAAATAATCGCCTGCCAGTTTAAAACTCATCCATATTGCTCCACCTATAATCGCCTTTACTGCATAATCCAACAAGCCCGAATAATCTAAGTTGGCAAACAGTATTGCTCCAGTTAAAAAGGTATGCGAAGCGGTGCTGTCGTTTGTGATTTCATTTGTTTTCATTTTCTGCTTTTTTAATTGTTGATGTTGTTTGCGAGTGCAAAGATTAGCAAGGGTTTTGGCTCACTAAGCGGATTTTGGTTCTTACTGGTTTTTCGTTTACCTCCGTTTACTTTGCTTTACGCTGCTTCATTTACAATTTGACAAGGTGTGCCGTATGTTTCGATGATAAACAATACTTGTTTTACACTATACAAACCACCAATGGGTTTTCCGAGTTGTGGCTCTATGGCTTTTATCCAACGGTTGAAAATGTGTTTACTCACTTTGAAATGATTATACAATTCTTTTTTGTTGCAGGGTCTTACTTTAAATGGTTGTTCCATTACTACTACTTTTGCTGTGTTACTCATGTTTTTATTTTTTTTGATTGTTTTTAATTGATTTGATTTTTTGTTTTTTAGAAATTGAGGTACTGAATGTGCATGATACTGTTCATGTAGAGTTGCACTAAATCATGTTGTTTTAATTCTATCAACTCTCTGCGGTAGTTTAAGAGGTTAATAATGTTGCGGCTGTCGGCGTACTTTAAAAGTGCTTTTGCAAATAATGCAATACCCTCGTTGTAATGTGGCACGGTTGCTCTTTGGTTTTCTACATCTTTGTACCATTTGGCTGTTCCTGATAAACCGTTTTTGTAATTTACATTTAACCAATCTATCGGTTTTGAAATGTAACGTCCTTTCCTGCGTGTTAAATATCGCTTAACAAGGCACACACGCTCTACTAATTGTTTAAAGGTTACATCTAAGTTTCTGCTTCCCTTAAAGTGTTCTGCAATTAATAGTTTAAAATTTGCCTCTTCTTCGTGTGTAAATAATTGTGTGTTCCAAAATGCAGCTTTACAGATTAACCACAAATTTTCGCTGGCAGTTTCTTTTTTTGTGCGTGGGTACAAACCGCCTTTTAGTAATTGTAATTTTAATTGTGTACTTGCTTTTTGATTAGTTTTTTTTGCTGTTTCCATATTGCTGTTTTTTATTGATTACTTGTTTTCTTTTTACAGGACAAAGTAACGGCAACAAAAAACGGCACTGACTGGATTTGACTGGAAAGTGAACGTCAATCAATTTAATGACTGGAATTGGTTGGATTTGACTGGAATTGATTGGAAATTATTTACGCAATTTTAGATGTAATTACGGAAAACACTATGGAAATCGGCATAAAAAAACCGATAGAGTGTTTCTATCGGCTTTTTAGTATTTACTTTCTCTATTTGTTGCTCACTTAGATAGTTTAAGGATTTTGAATGCACCCTGCCCAACTATAAAAAACACAACCGTTCCAATAACAAGGTCGGGATATTTGGAGTTTGTAAAGTAAACAAGCCCACCTGCTACTATTACACCGAGATTTACAATTACATCATTAGATGTGAAAATCATACTTGCTTGCATATGTGCTTCTTTGCTTTTACTTTTTTGTAGTAGGTACAAACAAAGTCCATTTCCGATAAGTGCAAAAATTGAAATAACTATCATTGTTTGAAAAGCAGGAACCGTTTCAGTTCCTACAAATCGTCTGATTACTTCCATGAACCCGAAAACGGCAAGTAACAACTGGAAATAACCCGCTGATTTTGCAATGTTCCTTTTTCGTGTCATTGTCCCACCAACTGCAAAAAGCGCAAGTCCATATACAATACTATCGGCAAGCATATCCAAGCTGTCTGCAACTAATCCCATTGAATTTGAAATAAATCCAGTTGTAAGTTCAATTGCAAAAAAGAAAAAGTTAATAGCTAAAACTTGCCAAAGTAATTTTCTTTCTTGGCTGGTGTTATTAAATTCAATTTCTGTATTATCAACCGAAATACTTTCGATAATTGTAGTGTCAAACTTTAAGCTATCAAGCCGTTGGAAAATTTGGTCAGGATTATTAGAATGAAAAACGGTTAATTTTCTATTAGGAATATCAAATGCTAATGAACTAATCTCTTTAAGGTCAGCAAGTGACATTTTTATCATTTGCTCTTCAGATGGACAGTCCATTTTGGATATTTTAAATGTCGTTTTTTGCATTACTTTAAATATTTTCAATTAATTTATTATCCGTGAACAAATACTGCAACTCAAATATATTAATTTTAAAAGTCGATTAGTGGCTTTAAATAAAAATTGCCAGCTTATTTCAGACTGGCATTCCTAAATTTTTATGAAATAATGGTTATCCTAATTCTTCTATTACCTCGTAAGGTCTGCCAAGTAAACTCATTATCTGTTCTACTTGTTTAATACTCCAACTATGCCCAATGCGTTCAGTTGGTACAATTTGATGCCTGATACGGGCTACTTCTCTCCGCCATGTGCTTTCGCTTTTGCCAAATAATCTTGCTAAATCCTTGTTTGTGTAAGGTCTAATTGCAATTTTTGTTACGGTTACTGTTCCTCCTGATTTCATACTATCTACCTCCTATATATCTATTTAATTGTTACTAATCATTGTAGCGGCTTAAAAAGTCTTCGGGAGTTAAGTGTAAAAATGCCGCCATTTTTACCACACTTAATTTTTGTTTGCTTCGGTAAGTAGTTAATAAATCTCTTACCAATTTGTATTGCTCAGTTTTCACATCCAGTTCTACTGGCTCTCTGCGCCTTATATTTTGTGAGTTAAACTGCTTTACTAAATAATGTTTTTGGTTAGGTGTAATTACTTTTAAGTCTGATGCTCTATATAATAAAGCCTGCATAGATACTTTCCATTTTCGCTTTAAATCGCCCAATTTAGCAAGAGTTAAATCTTCTAAATCTTTTTTTATGTCCTTTTCAGGCATTAAAAATTCGGCTGCAAACAAATTTGCCTCATGCGATAAATCTCTATCAAACTTAGGTTGTGTATATAAGTGCATCACTAAATGCCCAAGCTCGTAGGCTAAAGTAAATCGTTGCCTATCTCCCAACAAACTTTTATTTGTTACAATTATTGGGTTTTTATCCTTAGCAATGGTACAACGGCCATCTACACGCTCAGTTTTAAAATCAAGATTTAAAAGCATTATATTTTGATTTTCTAATACTTCCGACAGATTTTCAATTACGCCTCTTTCTACTCGCCATAATTTTTTTAGTTGTTTAGCACATTCTTGGGGCGTATTGAATTTAATAACATCTAACACCGGAACGTTCGCTTCTTTCAATTTTATGGTATTTAACAATACCTCCATGTTTAGGCGAGATATATTAATGTTAGCCTCTATTTGGTTGATGATTTTTGTAGCAACTATATTGCGTTTGCGGTAACTTAAAGCCAATGGTAATAACTCGCCTTTTTGATAAAAAAAACTTTCAGGGTACTGTAAATGATTGCTCATTTCTTTTATGGTTTCTTTAGATACAGCCATCCCTTCATTTTCCCAACGTGAAATGCTTGAACTATTTACCTCCATTATTTCTGCCAACTCTTTATTTTCAAGCTCTCTCGATTCCCTTGCTATCGAAATCATTTTTTGGTTTACAGTTTCATTTATCATCTAGTTTTTTATTTGGTTTAGCAAACATATATATAATTTCCAATATTGTGTAAATAATTGCGTAAATAATTGTTTTAAGTATTGTTTAATGTTGATTTTCAACAAGATAAAGTTTAGGGGTTAATCTAAAACTTTAAGAAAAAAAGATGTTAGGATTGGATTAATTTAGTTTATCAGGTTCGGTAGGTTTAACTTTTCTTTTCACGAAAAACCTGTAAGAAATCCCTGCTGTAAATTGCTGTTGTGATGCTACTTGCGTTCCGTTTAAATATTGATATAATGGAATTTCACTCATAGCGTAAATCGTAAAATCATTTTGAGTAAAACTTAATTGAGGAGCAAAGAACACTTTTTTACTCCCTGTTGATTTTACATCAATATTGTAGAGCGCAAGCATATCTATATTTTTATCATACTTCATAGAATCTACCCATTCCCCACGAATTTGGAGTGTGATTCCAAGTTTTTTGAAAACAGTTTTACTTGCAAATAAACCAACACTTGCGTAGTCGCCAAACTTTTGTCCTAATGAATTCCATCCTTTTTTTATGTAAAGGATATTTGTAAAAACTCTAAACTTGGTTTCAGGATAACCTCTATATACAAAGCTATAAAAAATAAAATCGTTAGCCCCAGTAGTTGTTTGAACTGTGGGCGGGGAAGTAGTATAATATTTTTGCCCCGTGTTTTGGTCAGTAAACACGAGTGTAGAATCGTTATGCTTACCCAACGGTATTTTCATTCCCATTCCTAATGTAATTTCAGTTCTTGTTTTTTCTGTGTTACGAGTATAAACGCTATAACGAGGGAAAATAATCAAATCTCCAATACCTGAAGATTTAATAGTATCGGATTTTTGGAAACCGTATTGTGTTTTATTAAAGAAATATCCTGATTCGATTGACATTGTTAATCTATCAGTAACTCCATAAGCAAAGCGCATATATAAATAGTTTGAAAAAAGATAATCGAATAATTTTGTTGTGTCTTTATCTCCTACCATGAATTTGTTTGTGCCAGTGTACTGATAATTAAGAGCAATTTCAAATTGCCTTTCTTGTAAAACTCCCTGTGAAGCACCGCCTGCTATGGGACTGCCACTACCACCTGAACAGCAACCTTGCGAATATAATTTTAGTAATGGTAAATTGAGTATAGTAAGTAGTGTTAATATTCGCATTTGATTTTGCATTTGATAGTCCATAAAAAAGCCAACAAGTGATTTGTTGGCTTTATAATACAAGGTTTTGAAAATTACTTAGCTACTATCATTTTAATTTTCTTTGATGTGCCATCATTAGAAATGTTAATGAAATAGTTACCACTACTTAATTCAGAGGTATTAATTGTTAAAGTGTTTTCTCCTTTTTTTAAATCACCGCTAAATGCGTCTGAAATTTTTTGTCCTAATACATTTTGAATTTCAATTTTAACTTTGGATTCCTTTAATAGATTAAATGAAAGAGAACAAGCCGAATTAGAAGGGTTAGGGTATATGTTGGCTGAAACAAAATCGCTATTTTCAATTTCTTTTACATCGGTTGTAATAGCTGATAAGGCATTATTTATTGCACCTTGTACCCCTGACTGACTAACGGTATTATTATTTTGGTTATAATAAACCGTATGGCTTGTTCCGCCACCTATAACAACAACTTTAGGCATTCCAGCAGTTCCATAATTTGTCATATTAATAGCAGAGTTTGAAAACTTTGCAGTAGTATTAGTTACTCCGTTAGAGGAACACCAATTTGAAAGTGTAGTACAATTAGTGTTCGCTACATCATCTACACAATAGTAATAAACTTGTCCGGGGTTTGATGTAGAAAAACTTTGACAGGCTGCTTGAGCTGCAAGCGCACCGCCTACACAAGAGCCACATGGCATAACCCAACATATTACTACAACTTTACCAGCGTTAAGCTCAGTAAATAAATCGTGATTAACGGATGCACAGTCATTACAATTAAAATTTGTTGCTGTTTGTGAAGAAACGGACAGGCTCATAAGCAAAGCCAAAATTAAGAAGGTTAGGTTTTTCATATTTTACTTTTCTATTTGTTAGGTTATTAATTAAAATGGACTTTTATATTTCGGGTTATTTACTAATGAATAATCCGTAAGTGTTTTAAGGAAATTCACTAAATCTGCTTTTTGCTGAGCATTTAACATTAAACCTGTTCCTCTTGTATTTTCTAAAGCTGGGTCAATATAAGTGGATGCCTTTAGTCCGCTATTATAATGGTCAACTACTTCTTCTAATGTCTTAAATCGCCCATCGTGCATATAAGGTGCTGTAAGTGCAATGTTTCTTAGACTAGGTACTTTAAATTTAGCTTTATCTGCTACATTGTTTGTAACCTTCTCTCGTCCAATATCCGTAATAGAGGCATCTGTATCCATGCCGTTATTCATGTAATCATTATTGGTAAAATTAAACCCACTATGGCAATGCGAACATTCAGCCCCTGATTGTGAAGGAAAGAATTGATTGTATTCTTGAAAGAATAATTTACGTCCATTATCCTCACTTGGCGTTAAGGTAGCACTACCTGCTAAATATTTATCATACTTAGATTCGTTTGAAACAATCGAATTCATAAACTGTTCCATAGCTTTGGATATTTTTTCGGAAGTAACTTCGCTTGAGCCAAATGCCTTTATGAATTGGATTTGATACATGGGGTTATTGGAAATCTTAGTTACTATACTTGGTAGTGTTTCAAACATTTCCAAAGTATCTTGTATTGGTAACAAAGATTGGTGACGTAACAAATTCGCTCTACCATCCCAAAAAAACTGATTGGTATGCCATGCTGTATTAAAAATAGCCATAGCTTGTCGTTTCCCTTTAAGACCCAATACGCCAATTGAAAATCTTGCTGTATCATCAAAGGCAAATTCTTGTTTGTGGCAACTGGCGCAGGAAATAGAATTATCTTTCGACAGCGATTTTTCATAAAATAACATTCTGCCTAATTGTACCCCTTGTTCGGTTAAAACGTTATCGTTTGCGAGATTAGGCGCAGGGAAACTACCACTATTAAACGAATAGGGTGTACCATCGTATTTAGCTTCCTCGCCATCGGGAGTTGTTGTTTTTGTATCTTTCTTACAAGCAATTAATGCCAGTAATAAAGTAGCTGTTATAGAAAATGTTACTATTATATTTCTTTTCATTTAATTAAAGTATTTATTGGTACAAAATTTTTTATCTGTTAGTGTTTTTAAAAATGCAATCAAATTTTGCTGTTCAATTGTTGTTAGGTTTAAAGGCTTAACTAAATTATTTTTTTGTTTGTTGTTTTTACCACCACTATTGTAATGCTTAACAACATCTTCTAAAGTTTTCATAGAGCCGTTGTGCATATAAGGTGCTGTTAATTCGATATTTCGCAACGTTGGAACTTTAAACTTTTCCAAATCTTCTTCTTTCTCTGTCAATCTTTTTCTCCCAATATCTTTGTAAGTTTCGTAGAGACCATTATTTTCAAACATATAATTTGAAAAATTAAATCCTGAATGACACTCACTACAATTTGTTTTTTTGCTAAAAAACAAATCCATCCCCTTCATTTCCTTCTCTGATAATTTAACCACTCCTTGCTTATACTTATCGTATTTACTTTCGCCACTAATTAAACTTCTTTCAAAATTTGCTAATGCTCGTGTAATCACGTAATAATCAAACTCACGATTATAAGCCTTTCTACTGAGTTGCAAATATTCCTGATTGACCTGTAAGCGCTTCGCTATTTCAATAATATTGAAGTTAAACTCATTATGTTCTTGAATAGGAACAAGGATTTGCTTCTCTAAAGTTGAAACGCCACCTAACCTTGTGTAGTATGGATGATAAGCTACGTTTGCAAGTGTAGGTGCATTTTGAGTGCCTTCTAAATTTTTTACACCCAAGCTAAGTGCAATACTATCACTAAAGGCTAATGCAGGTTTATGACATGAAGAACAGCTTATAGAACTATCTAATGATAGAGACGTATCATAAAAAAGTTTTTTACCTAACAACCATCTTTCTTTTGTAAAATGATTATCGTCGGGAAAACTAATTTCAGGAAAGCCTTTAGGTACAACAATTTTGTTTAGAACAGTTGAACCTGAAAACAAAGAACGGTTTAAGCAAGCAGTAAAAAGAACAGCAATAAAGAAAAAAAGCAGTAATCTATTCTTTTTATTATTTATACGCACTTGTGTTATTGCACAATTAATTTTTGAGTTGCAACATTAGTTTTTCCTTCATAAAAGGACAAAAAATACATTCCTTTGTTTTGGATTGTAATTTGCTCTCCACTCTTATTGCGTACTTCGCCAAATTCAATTAGTTTCCCAGTAATATCAGTAATTTGGTAACTGTATTTTTCTTCAACATTATTTGGCGATAAGAATGTAAAAACACCATTGTTAGATGGATTAGGGTAAACAACAATTCCGTTTTTAAAATCTGCATTTTCATTAATTCCAACACCACTTAAATTAGAAGCTGTGAATACAAAATCTCTAAAGTTAGTTACCATAGTAGCGTTTGCTCCGCTAGAGCCATGCAATACAAGTCCGCTTGATATAGGGATATTTTTAAGTGCCATTTCATAATCAGCATTAAGATTAATAATTTTTTCTCCACCAACTACGGTTGCAGTTGCCACAATAGTTTGACTAAAATAATTTGCATTACCTAAAGCGTGTAACTCCAATTGCTGATTTAATGAAGGGCTTGAATTACCACCCAAAGCAATAAAAAAGTAACCTGAAGCCCAACCCCAGTGCATTGATGGGGATTTTGGAGCTAGTGCATGAGTAGAAGGCCACAAAGTAGGGTCTGCATTATTTTCAGGCGTATTAACACCAACCGAAAATTTAATGGCTTCAATATTAGTGATGCTTGGAAAGTTCCCTAAATCAATTTGAGCTGGAGCCGCAGCATCAACAAGTGCGTAAACACCTGATACTGTGGTTGTTTGTGCGCCATCGTGAGTAATTACAAATCCTGATAAATAGTACTGCATTCTATTCAGGTTGAATGAATGCCCCAAATTATTAGTAGCTGTTTGGTTTACAGCAAACGTGCTATTTCCTAATTTATGATTAATGTTTAATTTAATAGTGTTTTGACCCAATAATGCTGTAAAAGCACTAATAAACAATAAAGTTAAGGTGTAGAGTTGTTTCATAATACAGAATTTTCAGCTAATGTAATTCTTATGTTAAATTATTCATTTACATAATTTTAAGAATTAATGTGTTAAAATGCAATAAGTTGATGTTTTATTTGTTAATTTGTATAGTTGAATGATTAAACTAATTCACATACTATTTACAATCTATTTTACCCTTGTTTCATCAGGGGTTCTGTACAGTAAACACTATTGTGGCACTAGAGTTTCTCATTCGGTATATGGTATAAGTTTAGGTTCAGGCAGTAAGTGCGGTTGTAGTCATGAAAGTGAAGCGCATAACAAAGGCTGTTGTAAATCTGAAACAAAAATCTTGAAAGCAGAAACACAAAAAGTTTTCTCTGCATCACAATGTAAGATTAGCAAACCTTTTGAGTTAAGTTTACTATTTGCTCATACATTTGAATTTTATCTTACAGAAAATAGGTCGTGGAATCATGTTATTGATTTTGTTCATCCACCTCCTAAACCACCAAACCCTCTCTTTATTCTTAATAGAAATTTATTGATTTGATTTTGCTTTAATCTACTATTGGTTTTTGCTGATAGTTTTTTAATTGTATCAATCAAATAATAAATTATGTCGTATTTTTTGTACATCAAAAATATGATTAACGCCGAATCTTATGAGGTCGTTAATCGCTTGTTTAGAGATGCAGGTTTGCATCCAAAAGAAATCTCGTATAGTAGGGTTACGCTTCTATCTGTACCTGAAAAAGAAACTTTAACCAAATTGAACGAACTTCTTTTACCATTTGGCTATTCAATCATTGATGACAATGCAGAAAAAATAACCTCAAGAATAAAGTCAGCATTAACAGAATTACTATATAATAAGGAGCTAACATTAAAAACTAATTTGAGCGTTTATTTAAGCAACAAGGTTCATTACGAATATCACTATTTAAGCACATTATTTTCTGATTTTGAAAAAGTAAGTATAGAAAAATACTTTATAAAGCTTAAAATAGATAAGGCAAAAGAATTAATACAAGAAGGTAATTTAACCTTTAGTGAAATTGCTTTTCAATTAGGATATAGTAGTCCAGCACATTTTACAAATCAATTTAAACAAGTTGAAGGAAAATCTCCAACTGAATTCAAATCATTATTAACCGATAAAACATAAACAATGAAAAAAATAACATCCATAATATTAATCAGTATTTTTCTAATGGCGTGTAACCAATCCGTTAATTCAAATGCTACTGCTAATTTTAAAGTTTGGGGCAATTGTAATATGTGTAAAGAAACCATTGAAGGCTCACTTAAAGTTGATGGCATTTCAAAAGCCGAATGGAACACAGAATCAAAACAAATGGAAGTAAGTTATGATTCAACAAAAATCAACTTAGATGCTATTCAAAAACATATTGCTAATGTAGGTTACGATAACGATAAATATAAAGGAGATGAAACCGCATATAATAATTTACATGAGTGTTGTAAATACGAAAGAAAACCTTAAATCTAAAAAATATGAAAAAACTAAGTGTAATATTCGGGCTATTTGTTATCGTTATTGTATTGGCAAGTTGGACTATTTTAAATACCAATAGTTCGCCATGCGATGCTCCTTTGGTTGGCGGACATACTGGCGCACCGGGAGAAACCAGTTGTTCGGGCTGCCATGCAGGAACGGATAATAGTGGGACAGCAAACATAACATTTAGCATTGCTGGAGGTGTAACTCAATACACTCCCGGTCAAGTATATTCTGTAACAGTTTCGATAACCCAAACTGGAATAGATAAAATGGGATTTTCCTGTTTAGCATTAAAAAACTCTAACAATACAACCATAGGTAACTTTCAATTAACCGATGCTATAAGAACAAGAACATACGTAGATGGAGCGAGAAATTATGTAAGCCATAAACCCTGTGCCGCAGATGTAATTTCATCAGGTTTTAATGAATGGACGTTTAACTGGCAAGCTCCATTAACTAATGAGGGAAACATCACTCTCTATTTGGGTGCGCTTACAACTAATCATAATCATGCTACAACAGGAGACTTTCCATACACACGTTCGCTTGTTCTTACACCTGCACCTACTACTGGAATAAATGAAACGATTAGTGAGAGCCAATTCATTAAAGTATTTCCTAATCCTACGCACGATAAGTTTGAAATTAAAGTAGAAACAGGCAACGAAATTAATGAAATTAAGATAATGGATTTACATGGTAAAGTTGTTAAAACATTAAACGTTACTGATAATCCTGAAAAAACTAATTATCAATACTCAGCTAAACAACTTGGATTAAATGCTGGTATATATTTTATTAAACTGAGTAGTGTAAATAATCAATTATATAAAAAAATCATTATTCAATAACTTGAAATGAAAACAGTAGCAATTATAATAGCATTTATTGGGTTTATAGATTTAAAAGCTCAAATTCCAAACAACGGATTTGAGTTGTGGACAATTATAAATGGCTATAATTCGCCTAACAGTTGGGGCAATTTAAACGCTACTACAAAAGCTTATTCGGTTTATACCTGTGCAAAATTATCACCGGGAAATCCCGGAAGTAATTATCTAGCGGTTATATCACAAAGCATAACAGGCAAAGGGGTTGTACCGGGCAGAGTAGTTTCAGGAAAAATAGATACCGTAAGTTATAAACCTATTTCAGGTTTTCCTTTTAGTTCACGTCCAGCCAATCTATCTTATAATATGCAATATATGGTTACGCTACCAAGCGATACTGCATACGTTTCGGTAATATTAACAAAATGGAACAGTATGTTAATGAAACGAGATACAGTAGCTTTTGGAAAAAGCATTTTTAATGCAATGGCTCATACATGGTTTACTAATTATACTTACTTAAACTATATGAGTGGGGAAAATCCTGACTCAGCGTGTATAGTTATTTCAGCAAGTAGCAATAATCCTATTCACAATAGTTTTATGTATATCGACAACTTGCAATTTGTAGGAAACGTTATTGGGGTTAATGAATACGAAGTTTCAAAATCAGAACTAAGTTTATATCCCAATCCAACAAACGATAAACTTTATTTTAGTACTAAATCAGTAAGCACACAAATAGAATACTTTGAACTTAGAATTATTGATACTAAAGGTCTTTTGCACTACAAAGCCGATAAAGTAAATGGTACAGATGCTATAAACGTATCAAATTTAGACAAGGGTATATACTTTATTGAATTAAGAAACGGAAAAACAATTTACAGAAATAAAATAATAATAAACTAATATGAAAACAAAATCAATCGTAGTTGCTACGGCAACATTAGCAGTATTAACTTTAAATAGCTGCATGAAAAAACCAATGGCTTGCGTAGATAGTGAGTCGAAATCAGGAACACAAGGACAAGCCATTTCATTTGATGCTGGTTGCTCGATGGATGCACATCACATTGAATGGGATTTTGGTGATGGGGCAATGGGGTCAGGTTCAAGCGTAACTCATGCTTATAACTCAAAAGGAACATTTACCGCCAAAGTAAAAGCAATGGATAAAAAAATGAAAAAAGAAGATAGTAAATCTATTACAGTTACAGTAAATTAAATCAAAAACAGGGAAGGTGTAAATCTTCCCTGTAAATAAATTTATAATAATGGACAGAAAAAAATTTATACAACTTTCAAGTAGCGCAACCTTATTTACACTTTTTGGAGGCGTGAGTTGGCTTTTAGAAGGCTGTAAAAAAACAGCTATGAATATGGCTAAATCCATTTCTGTTAATAGTGGAAGTTTTGATAATCCTTTACGCTTACTTCCTGTTTTAAATGGCGCATCGCCTATAAATTTTACTGCAAAACAAAATCAAACAACAATTATTAAGGGTAAAATATCTAACGCTTTGGGTTTTGCCAACGATATTTTAGCCCCAGTTATCAAAGTAAATAATGGGCAAACGGTTTCTATTAATGTAACAAATCAGCTAGAAGAAAAAACTAACATTCATTGGCACGGTTTAATCATTCCTGAAAATATGGACGGGCATCCTCAATATACCATTCATCAGGGTTCTTCATTTAATTATCAGTTTACAATTAATCAAAAGGCAGGTACAAATTGGTTTCACCCACACCCACATTTAACAACGGGTAAACAAGTAAATAAAGGTTTGGCTGGTATGTTTATTATTAATGATACCGAAGAGGCTGCTTTAAATTTACCATCAGGCGAATTTGAATTGCCATTAATTATTCAAGACAGACGCATTTACTCTGATGGAAGTATAAATTATTCTCCCGAAGCAGAGGATGTAATGAGTGGTTATTTTGGGCAATACGTTTGTGTTAATGGTTCGTGGTCTGCTTACCATAATATTAAAACAAAAATTTATAGGCTTAGACTTTTGAATGGGTCTAATGCAAGGGTATATAATTTATCATTTAGCAATAACTTAGATTTTAATATCATTGGTTCAGATGGTGGTTTATTATCAGCTACACAAACTACAAATAGTTTATTGTTATCGCCCGGCGAAAGAGCAGATGTGTTAGTAGATTTTAGTGCTGCAACAGTAGGAACAGAAATTTATTTACAAAGCAATTCATTTAATGGTGGAGATTCGCAAGGTTCAGAATCATTTAAAATACTAAAGTTTAAAGTAACCGAACAAATTACCGAAACATTTACTATTCCAACCTCATTAGCAGTATTCAATCCAATCCCTTCATCACAAGCTATTAAAACACGTTCGTTTGACATTGCCAATAATCATTCGGGTGGACATGGAGGAATGAACATGGGCAGTTCCTCATCTATACATAAAATTGGCGGTAAGAGTTTTGACATGGATAGAATAGATGAAACCGTAACGGCTGGTACTACCGAAATTTGGGAGTTTGATAATTCTGCTGGAGCAGACTTACACCCTATGCACTTGCACGGTGTTCATTTTCAAGTATTATCTCGTGTTGGAGGTAGAGGAATTATTTTACCACACGAAACTGGCTGGAAAGATACCGTATTATGTATGCCGAATGAGAAAGTAAAAATCATAATGACCTTTCCAAACAATTTAGGAAAATTTGCTTTTCATTGTCATAATTTGGAACATGAAGATAGCGGCATGATGTTGAACTATAAAATTATATAATTATGAAAAGCATTTTTTTAATACTCACAATAGCTTTTATAGCACAAGCAACTTCAGCACAATCCAAATTTAAAGCTGGAGTAAATTACAACATTGGTACTTCTACTTATTATGGAAGTAAGATGAATAATATTCATGGTGCTGGACATGAAATGCCTGTTTACGCTGTGAAAATAAGTAATGGCATGGGCGTAAAGTTTTTATATAACATTAATGACAAATTTGCGCTAACCTTAAATACTGCTTACCAACAGCGTGGGGCTATATTTGATAAAGGAATGTACGCTTACACCCCAGCGTATGAGTTTAATTACTTAGATGTGATGCTTGGCATTGCTTACCAAACCAAAGAGGTAATTAAAAAAAGCAAACTGTGTTTTAATATTTCGGGTGGATATAATAGGCTACTAAATTCTCAACGTGTAAATAATTACGAATCGTATAACTTGGTTAATGATGCAATTGCAAATGATTTTAGCGCATTAGCAAATGTTGGTTTAAATATACCGAGAGTAGAAAAAGACGTTATACAACTATCGCTCTTTGCTAATGCAGGCTTTAAAACGGTATTTGGCGGTGTATTAGCAGACAACGGGCAAGTTGGAAAAAATTTAGTAATTGGATTACAAGTAGGTTATTTGTTTGGGTTTACTAAAAAAGAATAAAAATAATAGTGTAGTGAATCTGCTTTTGGTTTTAATGCGATTATTCATAGCTGATTTTTACAAAAGTGGGTTCCTACACTATTTTTAATTTAAGAACATGAACATTATTAATATTAAAAGCAATCTTGAATAAATTAAAAATATTATACATTAAAAATATGGTCTGTAACCGTTGCATTATGGTCGTTGAGCAATTATTCGATAAAAACGGTTATAAACCAGTTAGTGTTTCTTTGGGCGAGGTACATTTGGTTAAAAGTCCTGGTGAAGAAGTAATTAGTGCTATTAAGAATGAACTTATTAGTTATGGGTTTAGCTTAATTGACGATAAAAAATCTTTACTAATTAGTGGCATTAAGGCTGAAGTAATAAAATGGATTCAGGAGTACAATTTTAATAATACACCGCTTAAATTTTCGGTTTTTATAGAAAACAAATTAGGGAAAGATTATACTTATTTAAGTAATCTTTTTTCTGATGTTGAAGGGCAAACCTTAGAACAGTATTTGATTTTGCAGAGAATTGAAAAAGTTAAGGAATTATTAGTATATGACGAATTAAGTTTGAATGAAATAGCTATTAAAACAGGTTTTAGTAGTGGGGCACATTTAAGTACTCAATTTAAAAAAGTAACTGGATTAACACCATCACATTTTAAAAATATTAAAGAAAATAAAAGGCTGCCAATTGATGACCTGTGAATTATATAAACGGAATGAGTTATCCTATAACATTTTTGGAATAGTTGAAAATACCTTTGTGTCAGTATTAACCATTAAACTATTTAAAATGACACACGCATATAAAATAACAGGAATGACTTGTAGTAGCTGCGAAGCTAAAGTAAAGAACGCTCTACTCTTATTGCCCGATATAACTAATGTATTGGTATCAAAAGAAAGCAATACAGGAACAATAACTATGAATAAGCATATTTCATTACATAACCTGCAAATAGCTTTAGGTGGAGATAATAGTAAGTATAGAATATCTGCTATGGAACATAATGAAACGTTGGAACAAACTAAAAGTTGGATTGAAACCTATAAACCAATTTTAATAATTTTCAGTTTTATTATAGGCATCACTTTATTAATTCAAAGTTCCAACGTGGTTTTTAGTTGGATGCAATGGATGAGGCATTTTATGGCTGGATTTTTTCTAATCTTTTCATTTTTTAAATTTTTAAACCTCAATGGCTTTGCAGAAAGCTATTCGATGTATGATATTGTGGCAAAAAAATGGAAAGGCTACGGATATGTATATGCTTTTATTGAGTTAGGATTGGGGATTGCATATCTAACAGACATTAATCCTTTAATAACAAATTTAGTTACATCAATCGTAATGAGTGTTAGTATTATTGGAGTATTACAAAGTGTATTAAACAAGAAAAAAATAAAATGTGCTTGTTTAGGAGCTGTATTTAATTTGCCAATGAGTACGATAACAATTATTGAAGATGCTTTAATGATAGTAATGAGTTTGATTATGTTAATTAATATGTTTTAAGAAATAAAATATGAGAGTTGTAGTATTAATAATTTTTTTATTTATGGTTAAAGTTACCCATGCTCAAACCAATTCAATCGAGGGTAATTGGCTCACATCGGATGGGGAACGAAAAATAGCTGTTTATAAAAAAGAGGATAAATATTTCGGTAAAATAGTTTGGGTTAACGACCAAAATAAAAGCAATGAAGTTGGAAAGGTTGTAATTACAAACCTTGAAGTTGATGGAGATGAATATGAGAACGGCACTTTTATTATGCCTTCTGATAAACATAGTGCAAGTTGTTCTGCGAAAATAAAATCAGGCAACGTTTTACGAGTTAGTATATATCATGGATTAAAAATATTTGGACATGATTTATATTTATCAAAAGTAAATTAATATGGAAAAAACAAATTATATACCGGCTTTAAGATTCAATTGGCTAACAAAACTATACAATCCGCTTATTGCATTTACAATGCCTGAGTTGAAGTTTAAATCAGCACTTATTGAACAAGCTAATATTTTACCTCATCATCATGTTCTCGATTTTGGGGTAGGTACTGCTACTCTTTCACTACTTGTAAGAAAAACTCAGCCCGAATGTGCAATTGATGGAGTAGATGTAGATGAAAAAATAGTAAAAATAGCGAAAGAGAAAGTTGAAAAAGAAAAGGCACAAATTATGATAACTAAGTATGATGGTATTATGCTGCCGTATGCAGACAATTCATTTGATAGAGTTATTACAAGCCTCGTATTTCATCATTTAGATAAAGACCAAAAACTTAATTCTTTAAAGGAGATTAAAAGGGTGTTAAAGCCAAATGGAGAGCTTCATATAGCGGATTGGGGCAAGGCAGCAAACCCAATTATGCGTGGATTATTTTATCTTGTGCAATTATTGGATGGCTTTAAAACCACAACTGATAACGTAAAAGGACTTTTGCCAAGCTATATAGACTCAACGGGTTTTTCTAACATAGCAAATACGACAAATTATTCAACCATTTTTGGAACATTATCGCTCTATAAATCAATTGTTAAAAAGTAAAGTACATATTGTAGATATTAGCTCTTTGGCTTTGCACGAACTTGATTTGTTAGTGGAATGTTGTTTACGTGCTGATTCCTATTTTATTAAAGCTAATGATGACTTATCTGCTACTCTAATGCGAGACTGTGCGGACATCACTGTACTTTTAATAGTATTGATGAAACGAAAATCAGCAGTAGAAGTTCTGTATTTGAATTTCTGCATAGAAGTATGGCAGAAATGCAGAAAAACACTTTCCGATTATAAAAATCATTCTGAATTAGAAATTAACTACGAATGCTTCAATTCATGTATTTCAAATTTCAGAAAATACTCATTAATAGAATAGAAAATAATAAATCAATAAAACAAACAATTAAAATGTACAAAATGAAAAAAACAGGATTAACTTTTATGGCATTATTATTATCATTTATAATTAGCCATGCACAAATTAAAAATGCTAAAACTGATACGGTTAAAGTGTCGGGTAATTGCGATATGTGTAAAAACACAATAGAAAAATCAGGTAACAAAAAGAAAACTTCAAAAGTAGTATGGAATACAGATACCAAATTAGCTATTGTTACTTACGATACTAAAAAGACAAGCACGGATGCAATATTAAAGCGCATCGCTTTATCAGGATATGATAACGAAAAATACCTTGCTCCTGATAACGTATATGCAAGTTTACATGGGTGCTGTAAATACGAAAGAAAACAAAGTAAAACACTAAAAAGTGAAACCAAAAATGAAACAGAAGTTAATACAGGAACACAAGTAACAAATCAATTAGCAAAAGTATTTAGCAATTATTTTTCTTTAAAAGATGCGTTGGTTAGTACGGATGGAAACTTGGCTTCGCAAAAAGCAAGTGAATTGGTAAAATCCATTAATGAAATTAAAATGGATAAACTAACTACTGAAGAACATAACGTTTGGATGAAAGTAATGAAAGACTTGGTTTTTGATGCCGCACATATAAACGAAACTAAGGAAGCCAGTCATCAAAGAGACCATTTTGTTACGCTTTCAAAAAATATTTATGAATTAATAAAAGTATCTAAACAACCCGGTACAATTTACTACCAACATTGCCCTATGTATAACGATGGCAAAGGAGCAAACTGGCTGAGTAAAGAAAGTGCTATCAAAAACCCTTATTACGGTTCTCAAATGTTAAGTTGTGGTAAAACAGTAGAGACAATTAAATAAAGTTGCATGAAAAAATTAATGATTCTAGTACTTGGCTTTGTATTAATTAATACTGCCAACGCACAGTTAAAAAAAGTTGATATTGTAGCCACTGGGCTTACTTGTTCTATGTGTAGTAATGCTATATACAAGCAACTTCAAGTAATAGATGGCGTAGATAAAGTGGAGATTGATTTGAATAAAAATTTGTTTACTGTAATACTAAAAGCCGAACATAATTTAACGCCTCAAGATTTTAAGGATAGAGTGGAAAAGGCAGGATTCTTTGTTGGCACAATGGTTCTCTATATTTCTTATTCAAACTTTGCTATTGAGGATGGTAAGCAAGAAAATAATTACGTGTTTATTGATACTAATTCTCAAACTTTAAATGGAGAGAAACAATTTAGGGTACTTGATAAAGGATATGTAACCGCAAAAGAATTTAAAAAGCTTTCTAAAAAGTATATTAAGTATGCAACATATTCGGTTAATAATGAAAACGATTATCATATAAAATTAGTTCAGGAATGAAAAAGGGTATAATTATTTTAATACTCTTAATCCAGTTACAAACCAAAGCACAGGAACTTTTTGTAATGACCGAACCTGCTAGTAATATGCCAACGGGTTCAATAGGAGTTAGAACCATGAACAGTTTTATGTTTGACAAAAACAACAAACTTAATTACCATTTAATGCCTGAAATAATGTGGGGCATTAATCAAAAATGGATGGTGCATTTACAAAGTTTTCAAAGTAATAGAGCTACGGGTGGGCTAAATTTAGAAGGAGGTAGTTTTTATGCTAAATATAGATTTTACAGTAATGATGATATTCATAAACATTTTAGATTAGCTACCTATGGACGTTTCAGTATTAATAGAGCGGATATTCATCAGGAAGAATTAGAAACGATGGGTCATAATTCGGGAGGTGAATTGGGAATTATTGCTACCCAGTTAGTGAGTAAGTTAGCTATTAGTGCTTCTATAAGCTATGAAAATGTAACAGATAACACTTCTGCAAATAAATTTCCAAAATCACAGAGTAAGGATGCAACTAATTATACTTTATCATTCGGACGATTAATGTATCCAAGAGTATATAAAAACTTTAAACAAACGAACATTAATTTAATGGTTGAATTTTTAGGACAAACACTAAATCAAAATAGTAAATCAAATTTAGATATTGTTCCTTCAATTCAATTTATAATTAGAAGCAGGGCAAGAATAGATTTAGCGTATCGAAAAGAATTGTATAGTAATATGCTTCGTACTGCACCAAATGGCTTTCTTATAAAATTTGAATACACTTTTTTTAATGTAACTAAGTGAGTAAAATAGTAATTGTGATAAAATGGATATTAAAAAAAGTAGTTACAAAAAACTGTTGCAAGTAATTATACTGTTAGTTACGACTAATATAGTTCAAGCACAAAAAACCATACGTTATGATTTGTTTGTTAAAGATACTCTTGTAAATTTTGCTGGGAAAGAAAAACGAGCCATTGCAGTAAACGGACAAATACCAATGCCAACACTTACGTTTACTGAAGGAGATACCGCCGAAATATACGTACGTAATGAATTAAATGAAAGCACATCATTACATTGGCACGGTTTATTTTTGCCAAATAAAGAAGATGGCGTACCTTATCTTACGCAAATGCCTATTAAACCACACACTACGCATTTGTATAAATTTCCTATTATCCAAAACGGCACACATTGGTATCACAGTCATTCGGGCTTACAGGAACAAATAGGAATGTACGGTTCATTTATAATGAATAAGCGTGAAGACGATAAAACATTTAGAAAAGGGATTGATGATTTACCTACTATACCGGTTGTTTTAAGTGAGTGGACAAACTATAATCCTAATAATGTACACCGAATGCTACATAACGCTACGGATTGGTTTGCTATAAAAAAAGGTACTACACAAAGTTATGCCGAAGCCATTAAGCAAAAGCATCTCAAAACCAAATTGAAGAACGAATGGAAGCGGATGTTGGCTATGGATGTAAGCGATGTTTACTACAATAAATTTTTAATGAACGGTATAAACGAACAACAACTTTCACAGTTTAAAGGCGGAGATAAGGTAAGATTAAGGGTTTCAAATGGAGGAGCGTCCACTTATTTTTGGCTAACATACGCAGGGGGAAAAATAACCGTTGTAGCTAACGATGGTAATGATGTAGAGCCAGTAGATGTAGATAGGCTAATTATAGCTGTTTCCGAAACGTATGATATAATTGTTACCATACCTAACGATAGTACCTCCTACGAATTTTTAGCCACCAGCGAAGACCGTATTAATTCCGCTTCGATGTATTTGGGTAATGGCATTAAGCAATTAACCGCACCCCTTCCAAAATTAAAATATTTTGAAGGAATGAAGATGATGAACGGCATGATGAAAATGAATGGCAATTTAGATGATATGGGAATGCAAATGAGCCTTAATCAAATGGATATGAATGTAGTAATGTATCCTGAAATTACTGGCGAAGATAAACACAAAATGAATGACATGAAGATGGGTAGCGAACAATACAATAGCAATAAACTTTCTGATATTGTTACACTAAACTATTCCATGTTAAAATCGCCAGTAAGTACAAGTCTCCCAAAAGAGGCAATAGTAAAAGAATTACGTTTTGAACTTACAGGTAACATGAATCGTTACGTTTGGAGTTTGAATAACAAAGTAGTTTCTGAAACCGATAAAATATTAATTAAAAAAGGCGAAAATGTGAGAATGATAATTTACAATGGCTCTATGATGCGCCACCCCATGCACTTGCATGGACACGATTTTAGATTACTAAACGGACACGGTAACAATTCGCCATTAAAAAACATCGTAGATATTATGCCAATGGAAACTGACACTTTAGAATTTAATGCAAATGTAGAAGGTGATTGGTTTTTTCATTGTCATATTTTATATCACATGATGAGCGGTATGGGACGAGTTTTTACTTATGAAAATCAAGCGAACAATCCATTAATTCCAAATCCAAAATATGCGTATCGTAAATTAAAAAGCGATGATAGAAAATTTCATTTAATGCTGGAAAATGATTTTGCTTCAAACGGAAATGATGGAATGGCAATGATACAAAACACACGTTGGAGTATTGGTACAGAGTGGCGATTAGGCTACCATGATAAACATGGGTATGAAACTGAAACTCATATTGGGCGGTACATCGGCAAAATGCAATGGTTTATGCCATTTGTAGGGTTTGATTGGCGTTACCGTAAATTAGGAATAGACGAACAAGAAACAAATTTATTTTCTCAAACAAACACAAAAGACAACCGAGCGCAAATCAGTTTAGGAATTAATTACACATTGCCTATGCTAATAATTGCTCAAGCCGAAGTGTATCAGGATGGTAATGTAAGGTTACAATTAATGAGAGAGGATATACCAATAACTAAAAGATTACGGGCTGGATTTATGATTAATACAGACAAAGAATATATGATTGACCTGCGATACATCTTAAATAAAAATCTTGGAGTTAGAACTCATTACGATAGCGATATGGGGTTTGGTGTAGGAGTTAGTTTGAATTATTAATGATTCTCTTTTAGTTTGCATTAGAAAAACCCAAAAAATGCAGATTTAATTGCTTTATTTTAACTTTGGTTAATTGTTCCACAAATGCACCCCAAACTCGAAATTTTGTCCTTAAATACTCCTTGAATACATCCTAATAAGTGAACCGATGTTTTCAATTACATCGTAAACTTTAAAATGATGTTTCTAACCTCATCGCAATTTTTAAAGAACTGTTTTTAACTCTATCGTAGTATGCAAAAATCGCTCCGTAAAGTGAAAATAGAAGTTTACAAAAGTGAAAATAATGCTATCAAAACCTAAAAAATTCGATAGATAATTTTATTGCCAATAGAATTATTAAAAAGCAAAAATAATCTAAGCAATACAGTATCAATTAAAATTCAGTTACAGTCATCGAGGTTAAATATCCGCTTAGTTGCCTTTTTTCTTAAATTAGTTTTGTGTAAAAAAAAGCTAAAAATCATAAACACAATACATTGATAATCAATAATATAAGTAAATTATTACGTATATTTGTTCTGTGCCATTTTAGCAAAAAAATGAGCTATGAAAAAGACAAATTTTAAACTGGAAGAAGCGAAGCAATTAATCAAACCAAAAATTAGTTTGGAGGAATTTAAAAAGATGCTTAACAAGAATGGAGATAATTTTAGTGATGATGATATAAAAGAAATTAGGGACTTCTTATACATCATTGCTGAAATTGATTTCATCATGTTTAAAGAATACATGAAAGATAAAGAAGAACAATATTTGGCAACGCAGGGAGAGGCAAATATTATTTCCATATCGAAAATTAAAGAAGAAAATAATGACTATTTAAAATCAGCGTAATATGAAACGAAGAGCAATTATTTACATCAGAGTATCAACCGATGAACAAGCCGATAAAGGTTATAGTTTAAAACATCAATTAGAGCGATTGGAAAAATATTGTGAACTACAAAATATTGAAGTAGTTGCAATTTATAAAGAGGACTATTCTGCAAAAACATTTAATCGACCCGAATTTATAAAGTTATTGGCAACACTAAAGAAACATAAAAACTATGCCGACCTACTGTTGTTTACAAAATGGGATAGGTTTTCACGTAATGCTGGCGATGCTTACAGCATGATTAGCCAATTAAACAGATTAGGAGTTGAGCCACAAGCGATGGAGCAACCATTGGACTTAGCTATACCTGAAAATAAAATCATGCTGGCATTTTATTTGGCAGCACCGGAAGTTGAAAACGATAGAAGGGCTTTAAATGTTTTGGTGGGAATGCGGAGAGCTAGGAAAGAAGGGCGATGGATGGCTACTGCTCCGAAAGGCTACAAGAACACACGAGATGAACTTAATAACAAAATCATTCTACCAAGTGATGATGCCATTTATGTCAAATTTATTTTTGAAGAATTAGCGAATGGCATTTACAATATTGAACAAGTAAGAAAAATGGCAGCCGACAAAGGCTTTGATTGCAGTAAGAACAATATGTGGGTATTAGTGCGCAACCCTGTGTATTGTGGTAAGATTCAAGTACCTGCATACAAAGATGAGCCTTCCGATATTGTAAATGGAATGCACCCACCCATAATTTCTGAAGACCTATTTTATAAAGTACAAGATATTTTAGATGGTCGTAAACGGAACGTTCCCATGAAGAATACGGCAAAAGATGAATTGCCTTTAAGAGGCTTTTTGGTTTGCAAAAAATGCGGTGAAAAATTAACTGGGAGTGCATCAAAAGGGCGGGCAGGTAATAGATACTTTTATTACCATTGCAAAAAGGGATGTGGAGAGCGTTTTAAAGCACCTGAAGCTAACCAAGTGTTTTTAAGTGAGTTATTGAAGTTTGAATTTAAGCCACAAGTAATAGATGCTTATTCTAAAGTAATACTTGAAATGTTTAAGTCAAATGGAGAAAATAAAAGCCAAGCTATTAAATCTATTAATGTTGAAATTAGCTTAAATAAAGATAGGCTTTCTAAAGCCCAGCAAATGATGTTGGATGGCGATATAACTTCATCAGAGTTCAGAGAGATTAAATCCCAGTTTCAACCTGAAATTGATAGGTTATCCCGTAAGGTTATTGAAGTGGCAAGTTTAGATGCTAACTATAAAAGATATGTTGATGGAGGTTTTAGTTTATTAAAACACTTTGCTAGTCAGTACGAAAAAGCAAATTTAGACACTAAGCAAAAACTAATTGGTTCGATTTTTCCTGAGAAATTAGTTTTTGAAAATAATGAATATCGAACCAAAAATATGATGAGCGTTGTTTACAAAATATGTAGTAAAATCAATGCTTTTGGGGCAAATAAAAATGGGACTGATGTTGATTTCTCAACTCAGTCCCATCGGGTGATCCCGCTGGGATTCGAACCCAGGACCCCTACATTAAAAGTGTAATGCTCTACCAGCTGAGCTACGGAATCATTTCACTTTTTCGCAGGAATCGCTTCTAATTAAAGATGCATTTCGTGTGCGGGCCCAATTTCTACTTGTATTTTCAAAATCGGAGTGCAAATATACTTGCATTTTACTCATTTCCAAAATAATTTTTGTAAATATTTAATATTTCTTTTTTCATTGTTTTCAACACTTTTTATACATTAGCCTTGTAATGCTTCAACTTCCAATAATAAAACTTCTAAAAGGCTTTTGCTCAATCTCTTTTGGTGAAACCCGAGAGAACATTAAAGCTGTATTTGGTGAGCCCGAAGAAACACAAACACTTACCGATGATATTTTAAATACCTCTTCTTTAGTTTATCATTACTGGGATTTGGGCTTTTCTATTTTTTTTGATAATAACAAAAACCAAACTTTTTCGAGTGTAGAGATTGATAATAAAGAAACTTTATTGTTTGATGTAAAACTATTTACACTTAAAGAAAAAGAATTAATTGAGTTAATGAAAGCAAATGGCTTTGCTCTTACCGATACCGAAACACATGAATGGGGCGAGAAACGAATAAGCTTTGATAGTGCCGGCTTAGATTGCTATTACGAAAACCACAAACTTGTTTCAGCAAATTTTGGAATTGTAGATGCAGAAAATAATTTTTATTATTTTCCAAATTAATTCTCTTTTTTAAATTTTAATTTACGTCTTAAAAAAAGGCAACATTCTTATTAATTCTACGTTTTTGATAAACACTCAATAAATTGTAACTTTAAACCTTAAAATCATATACCATGCCGGGAACAGAATTATTTGGCGCCGAAGAGCGTAAAGAAATTGAAGATGTATTGTCTACTGGAATTATGTTCCGTTTTAATCATGAAGCTCAACGAAACAATATTTGGAAAGCAAAAGATTTTGAAGAAGAAGCAAAAAAAATAACTAAGGCAAAATATGCTTTAGCAGTATCTAACGGGTCTGCCGCAATTATGGCTGCTTTAGCTGCTTCAGGGATTGGAGCAGGAGACGAAGTAATTTGTCCACCATTTACCTATATAGCAACTGTTGAGGCTGTTTTAATGCTTGGTGCATTGCCTGTTTTTGCAGAAATAGATGAAACCCTTTGTTTAAGCGCTTCAGGCATTAAGAATGCAATTACTCCTAAAACAAAAGCTGTTTGTTTAGTGCATATGTGCGGTGGTAATGCCAATATGGACGAAATAATGACGGTAATAAACGAAAATAAATTAATTTTAGTAGAAGATGCCGGCCAAGCATTTGCGGCGTCTTATAAAGGAGTTGCTACTGGTTGTTTTGGTAAAGCTGGCGCATATTCATTTGACTTTTTTAAAATCGCTACAGCTGGCGAAGGTGGCATATTGGTAACAAATGATGAAAGTACATTTAAATTAGCCGATAGTTATTGTGATCATGGTCATGACCATGTTGGAAATAATAGAGGAATGGAAAATCATCCCATTATTGGTTTTAATTATAGAATTAGCGAATTACACGCTGCTGTTGGCGTTGCGCAAACTCGTAAAGTGCCTTTTATTCGCACAGAAAATTTAAAACATAAAAAAACACTGCAAAATCATTTGTCAAAAACAGAAGGCATTAGTTTTTCAAAGTTAGGTGATGATAATGGCGATTCAGGAACTTTTTTAAATATATTTTTACCAAATACTGAAATAGCTAAACGAACTGTTGATGAATTTAATAAAGCAGGCGTTAGTGGTTTTAATTATTGGTATACCAATATGTATCATTTTATAAATCAATGGGACCATATTAAAAATTTAAAAACAGCTTCTAAATTGGCAATACAAGTTTTGGGCGCACCTCAAGACTACAACAACTTAAATATTCCAAAATCACAAGAAGTAGTTGGTAAATTAATTTCGTTTGGTATTCGCTGCACTTGGACAGAAGAACAGACAAAGGAATTAGCTGAAAAAATTTCTGCTTGTGTAGTTAAAGCGATGCAACCTGTAAATGCTTAATTAATGATTGTAATTTATAAATCCATCTGTCTTTAAAACAGGTGGATTTTTTATTTATACTACACTTATTATTTGTCAGATATTAAAAAATATTTAAATCCCTTAATTAAAGAACTAGAAACACATTCTTTAAAATGTTTCTATTCAAAAAATATATTAAAAGTCTCGTCAACTAAAACATCCATCAACATTTATGTTGGAGAAAGTCAATTAAGTAAAAAAAATTCTGCTAATATTATTTACATTCCAATTGATTACATAATAACAAGACCAACAAAAATTGTTTCAATAGTTTTGTCTAAACTAAATTTGAACAAAACCATTTTTGCAAGAAATTGTATTATTGAAAAAATTGATAAAACCCAAGCTGTCAACTTTTTTAATTCTTGGCATTTTTTTGAGTCAACAACCAGCGCCTATAATTACGGCTTGTTTTATAAGGAAGAATTAATTGGTGCAGCTTCTTTCTCTAAAGGGCGAAAAATGAATCGTTTACCAGAGGGCAAACAATCTTTTGAATTGATACGTTTTTGTTGCAAGAGTGGCATAACGGTAACCGGGGGCTTATCAAAACTCATGAGCTATTTTTGTAACGAAAAAAACGCGGGTGATATAATGACTTATGTTGACAAACAATTTTCTAAAGGGGAGTCTTTTATTAAAGCCGGATTTAAATTGCACAGCGAAACACCTCCTATAAAATTTTTGGTAAATAAAAAAACATTTGAAAGAATTGCATTAACAAATACTGAAGCCTTTGATAAAAAAACATTTTACCTTACGCAAAACTTAGGCAACTTAAAATTAATTTATTCTGGAAATGAAAAATAATTGCATAGTAATTCTAGGTCCAACCGCTAGCGGAAAAACTCATTTAGCTTGTGCTATAGCTGCAAATTTAAACGGTGAAATTATTAGTGCAGATTCAAGGCAAGTATACAAGGATTTAAATATTGGTACGGGAAAAGATTTAGATGAGTATGTAAGTAAGGGTAAAAAAATAAACTATCATTTAATCGACATTATTTCGCCTGAGGAACAATTTTATTTACATGATTTTATTCGGGAATTAAAAGTTGCTTTCGATAAAATAACCCACGAAAAAAAAATACCCATTATTTGTGGAGGCACAGGATTATATTTAGATGCCTTACATAAAGATTTTAGTTTTACGCAAATAAAAGAAAATACTTCTTTAAGAAATACACTGGATAATTTTTCAAAAGAAGAATTACAAGAAAAATTAAAACTATTTAATTCGGAATTATTAAAAAAAGTAGATCTAAATTCTAAAAAAAGATTAATCCGCGCAATAGAAATAGCTGAACACTTAGAGAATTCGTCTGCAAAATTACCTTCAAGTGAACTTCATTATCATCCCTATTATATTGGAATAAAAATAGAGTTAGAAAAACGTAGAGAACGTATTTACGAAAGATTAATCAATCGTATTAATAACGGATTAATTGAAGAGGTTGAAGGATTGTTGGAAACAGGAATTACTCACGAACGTTTACAATTTTTTGGTTTAGAATATAAATTCATATCTCTTTATCTTATAAAAAAAATAACAAAAGAAGAATTAATTCTACAATTAGGTACCGCTATTAATCAATTTGCTAAAAGACAAATGACTTGGTTTCGAAAAATGGAAAAAGAAGGTGTTAAAATTAATTGGGTTGAAAGCGATGTTAATCTTGATCAACTTTTGAAAGAAATAAAATCTCAATTTTGAAGAGTTTTAACATCCATTTAAATTCAACTTTGTTAAAAAAACTCGGCTATAGTTAAAATCTATACGGTTTTAGCTTTTCATTCTTCCCGCCGAAAACATTACAAACACGGTAAAACTTGATTTATTTTAAAATATATTTGGAAGTGTAAAAATAAATGTATTAAATTTGTCGCAGATTAAAACCACCCATTGTGTGTTTTAATTTATTAAGAAGTGGCGAGAGAATAGGCTCACTGACCCACTGGCAACCAACTAAAAGTCTCAATAAACCGAGATTGGAAAACAGGTGCCAACTCCTACTCCGATGAAAAACGGAGGAAAATAAATTAAAAATAGAAAAAATGAAACACACGGAATCAAAAAAACAAAACAAAACAAATTTAAAGGGTTCAATAACCTTAATCAATCCTCAGTTTTTAATGATGGCTTGTTGTATGTGCTGCTGTTGCTGCATGTGCTAAGCTATTTTTCCTCAAATTTTTATTGGAAAAATTAACCTTGGCAAACCAGGGCAATATTTGATGCGCTCTAAGATTAGATCAAAGCATCTCTAATTTCAATTTTATAAAATCATTAAAACCTTGAATCATGAAAAACAATAAATCAAAATATACAAACACAGTAATAAGCGAAAATTTAATAGGCGACCAAAGTCACCGCAACTTTTTAGAAATTCAAGTTGAATTTGGAATAGAACAAAGAGGGGGCGCATTCCCTTTCAATATTATTCCTATACACATTACTAGATTAGTTGATGAAGTAAATCTTTTAAGCTCGCAAGAAAAAAAGCAACTCATTTTTTCTGGAACAATATTTAATAACTAAAATTTTAAAACCACAGCTATGAGTTTATCTACCTTTAAATATTCAAAACGTTTTCAATTAGAAAATGGTCAATCTCTTCCAGGAATTGATATTGCCTATCAAACATTTGGTAAAATAAATAAAGAACGCAACAATGTAGTTTGGGTTTGTCATGCGTTAACTGCAAACAGTAATGTTTTTGATTGGTGGAATGGATTGTTTGGAGAAAACAGTCTTTACAATCCAAATGATTATTTTATTGTGTGTGCAAATAATTTAGGCTCTTGTTACGGCACTACAGGTCCCTTAAGTTTGAATTCTGAAACTAAAGAAGCCTGGTTTAATTATTTTCCGCAAATAACAATTAAAGATATTGCTGCCTCATTTGAACTATTAAAAAATCATTTAGGGATTGATAAAATTCACACACTCATTGGTGGTTCGCAAGGTGGACAAATTGCAATGGAATGGGCATTAGAAAATAAGGCATTAACTGAAAATTTAATTTTAATTGCGACCAATGCGCAACATTCTCCATGGGGAATTGCATTTAACGAATCGCAACGTTTAGCCATTAAAGCTGATAGAACGTATTATTCAAATACAGAAGATGCAGCTAAAAAAGGATTATCAGCCGCAAGAAGTATTGCCTTATTAAGTTACAGAGGATACTCTGCTTATGATAACACACAAAAAGATGAGAACTACAATAAAACAACTAATTATGCTTCTGCTTCTTATCAACGTTACCAAGGCGAAAAATTAGTGAATCGTTTTAACGCTTATTCATATGTGCGTTTGTTGGATGCTATGGATAGTCACAACGTTGCAAGAAATAGAACTGAAACTAAAGAACAAGCTTTAAAATTAATAAAGGCAAACACATTGGTTATTGGAGTTGCTACAGATATTTTGTTTCCAACAACTGAACAAAAATATTTAGCAAAACATATTGCTAATGCAACGTATTCTGAAATAGATTCTGATTATGGGCATGACGGATTTTTAATTGAAACAGAAAAACTTACAAAAGTAATTTCTGATTACTACAAAAAAGAAAAAACAAAAAAAGACAAACTTAATTTACAAAAAACTAATAACTAAAAAATTAAAACGAGAAAAAATGGCAAAGAAATTAAAAATAGGATTATTCGGATTTGGTTGTGTTGGCCAGGGTTTATACTATGTGTTAAACAACAGCACGGGCTTTAAAGCAGATATTGTAAAAATTGCAGTGAAAGATAAAACTAAAGACAGAAGTGTCTCAAAAGACCTTATTACGTTTGACAAATCAGTTATTTTAAATGATCCTGAAATTGATGTGATTGTTGAATTAATTGATGATGCAGATGAGGCCTTTAATATTGTTAGTGAAGCCTTAAAAAAAGGAAAGCACGTTGTAACAGCAAACAAAAAAATGTTAGCCATTCACTTAGAAGAGTTATACGATCTTCAACAAAAAAATAACGTTTCTCTATTATATGAAGCATCAGCTGGTGGCAGTATTCCAATTATCAGAACGCTTGAAGAATATTTTGATAATGAAGAATTAGAAAAAGTATCTGGTATATTTAACGGAACAACAAATTATATCTTAACAAAAACCATTAACGAAAAATTATCGTACCCTGTTGCCTTAAAACAAGCTCAAGAAAAAGGTTTTGCAGAAAGTGACCCTACAAATGATGTTGAAGGGTTTGATCCGAAATTTAAAGCGATAATAATTGCATTACATGCATTTGGATTAATAATAAAACCAGAAGATGTTTTTAATATTGGCATTACTACCTTACACGAAAACGATATAAAATATGCATCAGAAAAAGGATACAAAATAAAACTAACTCCTGTTATTCAGCGTTTAGAAAATAATAAAGTTGGCATTATAGTTGCTCCAAGTTTTGTAAAAGAAACCAATCAACTTTACAATGTGGAAAATGAATTTAATGGTGTTATTGTTGAAGGTAAATTTTCGGGTGAGCAATTTTTACAAGGTAGAGGCGCAGGTAGTTATCCTACTGGAGCGGCTGTACTTTCAGACATTTCAGCTTTATCTCACGGCTATAAATATGAATTTAAAAAACATATTCAAAAGCACGCGTCTGATTTTACTAACGATGTTTTTATAGAAGTGTACTTCAGATACAATTCAAAATCTGATATTGAAAAAATAACTTTCGATGAGATTACAGAAAAGTACAACAGTGGCGACTATAATTATATTGTTGGAAAAGTAAATCTCCAAACACTATTAACCAATCGTGACTATATCTTAAAAAACAAATTATTCATTTCTTTGGTAACTGATAAAATTAGCCTGAATACTAAAAAAACAAATAAAATAGAAATTAAAGAAAAAGTATTAATCAATAATTAAAAAAACATTATGTCAATTAGATTAGGAGATAACGCGCCAGACTTTGTAGCAGAATCAAGCGAAGGAAAAATTAACTTTCACGAATATTTAGGAAACAATTGGGGAATTCTATTTTCGCACCCAGCCGACTTTACCCCGGTTTGTACTACAGAACTTGGTACAGTTGCAAAGTTAAAATCAGAGTTTGATAAACGCGGAGTGAAAGTAATTGCACTAAGCGTTGATCCGGTTGAATCGCATTTAAAGTGGATAAAAGATATTAATGAAACGCAAAACACAACTGTAAATTATCCAATCATTGCCGACCCAACATTTGAGGTATCAAAACTATATGATTTTGTTCACCCAAATGCTAGCGATAAGTTTACTGTAAGATCTGTAGTAATTATTAGTCCAGATAAAAAGGTTAAATTATTAATAACCTACCCTGCTTCAACTGGAAGAAATTTTGATGAAATACTTCGTGTAATTGATTCATTGCAATTAACAGCAAACTTCAGCGTGGCCACCCCTGCAAATTGGAAACAAGGTGAAGACGTTGTGGTTATTCCTGCAATAAAAACAGAAGATATTCCTGCAAAATTTCCTAAAGGATTTAAAGAAATTAAACCTTACTTAAGAATTACACCACAACCAAATCTTTAAATCCAAATAATGTGTAGGAGTTGAAATTATTTTTTAACTCCTACTAATTTAGCAGTATATTTGAAAATTAAAATCGCAAATATGCTCCAGAAAAAAACAAAATATGCCATAAAAGCATTGATATCATTGGCGAAAGTATACCCAGATCAGAAAACTTTAAAAACCTCAGAGATCGCCTTATCGGAAAATTTACCGAGAAAATTTTTAGAAACCATTTTATTAGAATTAAAAAATGAAGGGTTTGTTAAAAGCAAAATGGGCGCAACCGGGGGCTATTTACTTGCTAAACATCCCGAAGAAATAATGTTAAGCAATGTAATCCGTTCAACTGGAGGACCAATAGCATTGCTACCTTGCGTGAGTCTCAATTTTTATGAACCTTGCTTAGAATGTGTGAATGAAGAGATTTGTGGACTAAGAAATGTTGTACTTGAAGTGAGAGAGGCAAGCATTAAAATATTATCCAAAACAAGTTTATCGGATATTATTTTAAGAGAAAATAAGCTAAAGAAAAAAACAAAAACTCATTAATTATAAGACTTTCAAAGATTTATCTCCTATTATAATAGTATGATATAAGAAAAAAAGTTTAATTTTTATTTGGATAATAAAAATAAAGTGCATTAATTTGCACACGAAAATGAAAAAGTATTCTAACCATAAGACTAAATTCTCAAACAACATGATGTGTTGTTGGATGATGCAACGATGTTGTTAACGGAAGAATATTGACCCTCAATATGTGCCCCTCCGTTAATACGGTGGGGCATTTTTTTTTAAATCAATAAGCCTAAAAAATTAAAACGCATTATCATGGAAAAAATATATATCAGCGAATCAGGACCAGAAGTATCAGCAGCAATTTATGGATTCTGGAGATATACAACAGCAGCTTTAGCAAATCAAAAGAAAATAGAAGAAATAATAAACTACAATTTAGAATTAGGCGTAAATACATTTGATCATAGTGATAATTATTCAGAAGGAAGAATTGAAGAATTATTTGGAAAGGCAATATATTCAAGTTCTATAAAGAGAGAAGATGTTATAATTTCTACAAAAGCAGGAATAAGAAAATCATCAAACAAAAAAAATGAATATTACGATTTAAGCGCACAACACATTACCAAAAGCGTAAACGATTCTCTAAAAAGATTAAAAACGGATTACATCGATATTTTTTTATTGGAACATTACGACCCACTATATAATGTGGAAGAAACTGCCTCTGCGTTAACAAAGCTTTTGTTAAGCGGAAAAATTAAATTCATCGGAGTATCAAACTTCAATGTATTTCAGCACCGTTTATTGGCTTCTTTATTGCCTCAACCAATAATTACCAACCACATTGAATTGAATTTATTGCAAACATCAGCTATTGATGACGGGAGACTAGACTTTATTAAAGAACAATACAGTAAGCCTATGGCCTACGCTCCATTAGCTGGCGGCAGGATCCTTAGTGGTAATGATAAAAAAGCCGTTAAAGTTAGAAAAGCGCTAACCGTAGTTGCTAAAAAATATAACATCAACATTGAGCAAGCGGCAGTTGCCTGGTTACATAAATTAGGTGCCATTCCAATTATTGGAAGTCCTGATAAAAAGCGGATAAAAAATGCCGCAACTGCTTTTTCTATAAAATTAACGAACGAAGATTGGTATCAATTATATAATGCCACAAAATAATAATTATGCAAAGTTTTAGAACAGAATTAGAACAAATAAATTCTTCATCAAAAGTTTTAATTGAAAAAGACATCATTGATCTTGACCAAAAAATTCGTGCTTTTAAGGAAGGAAAAATACATGAAGAAAAGTTTCGTAGCCTTCGTCTAGCTCGTGGTGTATATGGCCAGCGTCAGCAAGGTGTTCAAATGATCCGTATAAAATTACCGTTTGGAAAATTAAGCGTAAAACAATTATTACGCATTGCTGATATTAGTGATGAATACTCAAATGGGAATTTACATTTAACAACGCGTCAGGATATACAAATACACCATGTAAGTTTAGATAGGACTCCGGAATTATGGGCGAAGTTAGAACAAGAGGACATTACCTTACGTGAAGCTTGTGGTAATACTGTAAGAAATATTACAGCTTCGCCAGAAGCAGGAATAGATCCAAACGAACTTTTTGATGTTTCGCCTTATGCTCATGCATTGTTTACGTATTTTTTGCGAAAACCTTTTTGCCAGGAAATGGGAAGGAAAATAAAAATGGCTTTTTCTAACAATGAAAAAGATACTGCGCTAACCTATATTCATGATTTGGGTTTTATTCCAAAAATTGAAAACAACCAAATTGGTTTTAAAGTTTTAATAGGCGGTGGTTTAGGTGCGCAGCCATTTTTAGCACAAACAGCTTTTGAATTTTTACATGAGGATAAACTTATTCCTTTTGTAGAAGCTACATTGCGTGTGTTTGATAGGCACGGAGAAAGAGCAAGTCGCAATAAGGCAAGATTAAAATATCTCATTAATAAGATTGGTTTAGATGCATTTTTAAATTTAGTGAAAGAAGAGGAAAAATCACTTTTAGTAAAAACATTTAAAATTGATACCGAAAATAAAACTCCAACAACTTTTCGTTCGTTTTTAAATTCAGAAAAACCTGTAATAGATGAAAGCAAATATCAAATTTGGTTAAAAACAAATACGTTCAAACAAAAACAAAAAGACCTTTTTGCAGTATATGTAAAAATTCAATTAGGAAATATTTCAAGCACGAATACAAGAAAATTTGCATCTATCATTACTAAATATGCAGATAAGGATGATATTCGAGTTACTATTAACCAAGGATTCTTATTGAGAAACTTGTCACAGGAAGAGCTGCCATTAATATTTAGTGAACTTGAAAAAATTAATCTGGCAACTCCTGGCTTCGATTCAGTTGGCGATATAACAGCTTGCCCAGGAACTGACACTTGTAATTTAGCAATTTCAAATAGCACTCAAATTTCGGTGGCCCTAGAGGAAGTAATTTATTCAGAGTTTCCTGACTTAATTTACAACCACGACATAAAAATAAAAATAAGTGGCTGTATGAATTCTTGTGGTCAGCATGGTCTAGCTCAAATTGGTTTTCACGGAAGTTCATTTAAAGTTGGCACCACTGTTGTTCCAGCGCTTCAAGTATTGTTAGGTGGAGGTACAATAGGCAATGGCGAAGGAAGAATTTCTGATAAAGTAATTAAAGTTGCTAGTAAACGAGCGCCGGATGTGTTAAGGACATTATTTAAAGATTTCGAAAAAAATGCAGTTGAAGGAGAATATTTTAATTCTTATTACGATAAACAAGGAAAAGATTATTTCTATCAATTATTAAAACCGATTGCAGATAATAGCACCTTATCTGCTGATGAATTAATTGATTGGGGGCAAGAAGAAAAATTTGCTACTGCAATTGGTGTTGGTGAATGTGCCGGAGTTGTAATTGATTTAGTAGCAACTTTATTTTTTGAAGCAGAAGAAAAATTAGCGTATAGCGCTGAAGCTTTTGAAAATAAACAATGGGGTGATAGTATCTACTTCTCGTATGCGGCATTTATAAATGCTGCGAAAGGTTTGTTATTAGATAAACAAATTCATGTGAACACGCAACATAGTGTAATAAATGATTTTGATAAAGTTTTTATTCAAAGTGATCTAATAAAATTAAATACATCCTTTAGTGAACTTATTTTACAGATAAACAAAAATGAACCTAGTGAAATTTTTGCCGAAAAATACTTTACGCAAGCAACTTCATTCGTTTCAAATGTTATAAAATATAGAGAAACAGAACTTTTAATTGAAAAATAAAATGAGTAAGCGAAAATATATTTATATAAAATATGACAGTTGTTGTTGCTGTATAAAAAATAAATAACTGTGTTTGAAATTTCGACAAACACATAAATAGTTAATCGAAATTTTAAATTAAAAATTAGTTAAAAATAAAATTATGTCACAAATAGTAAACCCAAAATTAACATTGGTAGGTGCCGGACCCGGCGATGTTGAATTAATAACAATAAAAGGCTTAAATGCCTTAAAACAAGCAAACGTTGTTTTATATGATGCACTTGTAAATAAAGAACTATTAAAATTTGCCCCTAATAATGCTTTAAAAATATATGTAGGTAAACGTAACAACCAACATGCTTATACTCAAGATCAAATTAATTCATTAATAATAGATTTAGCCTTCACTCATGGTCATGTAGTTCGTTTAAAAGGCGGAGACTCATTTGTATTTGGTAGAGGCCAAGAAGAAATTGATTACGCATATGCATTTAATATAGAAACGGAAGTGATTCCAGGAATCTCCAGTTCAATTGGCGTTCCAGCATTAAGTGGAATACCTGTAACACATCGAGGGATTAGTGAAAGTTTTTGGGTAATTACCGGAACAACGAAAGAAAATAATTTATCGCAGGATGTTGTTTTATCAGCAAAAACAAATGCAACAGTTGTTATTCTAATGGGGCTTTCAAAACTAAAAGAAATTACAGAAGTTTTTAAAAAAGAAAATAAAGGAAATACAGCAGTAGCCTTAATCCAAAATGGTTCGCTGCCAAACCAAAAAATTGCCTTAGGAGTAATTGAAACTATTGTTGGAATTTCTGAAAAAGAAAATATTGAGGCTCCGGCAGTTATTGTTATTGGTGAAGTTGTAAAACTACATAGAGAGTTTACTTTAAGCAGACTTAACTCAAGATATTTATTTAACTAATAATGCGCTTTATTTTTATAGCTATCCTCATTATGTCGGTTAAACTTCTATCACAAAATTCGCCGATAATAATAAAAGACAACATGCTTTGGCTTGGGTATTATAATACTATTAACATCAATCCAAAGTGGTCTGTAAATTCCGACTTTCAATTTAGAGCCAAAAATTGGTATCACGCCAATTCGCAAGTTTTAGGTAGAACAGGGTTAAGCTATAAGTTTAATGACAAAATTACTGCAACATCGGGCTTTGCTCATTTCAGATTTTTCATTAATAACGAATCTACCCGAAGAGAATGGAGACCATGGCAAGAGATTTTGATTAATGACAACCTTAATAATTTAAAAATATCGCATCGCTTCAGGCTCGAACAGCGTTTTAATGAGAAGGTAAAAAATAACGAGCCAGTAAATGAATATCAATTCAATCACAGATTTCGTTACAGGCTTGACCTGCGCTTTCCGATTACAAAAAATGAAGAAAAAGGAAAAATATTATACATTTTAATTGGAAATGAATTAATGATAAATGCCGGAAAAAATATTACTTATAATTATTTCGATCAAAACCGATCTTATGCAGGATTAAATTATGAACTCAATAAAAAAATAAGTTTGCAATTACAGTACATACATATTTGGCAACAGTTATCATCAGGAAATACATTTTTAATGTCAGAAGTAATTCGTTTTAATTTATACCACACTATTCAATCATGAGCATCGAAAATATAAATAAATTATTTCCTGTGTTTTTAAAGCTAGAAAACTTTCGGGTGCTAATTGTTGGTGGAGGAAAAGTTGGATTGGAAAAAGTGTCTGCTGTTTTATTAAATTGCCCAGCAGCTGATTTAACAATCGTTGCAAAGGATTTTTCATCAGCGTTAAAGGACTATTTAAAATTTTACCCTCATGTTAAAACCATAGAAAGGCAGTTTGAAAATTCAGATTTAAATAACATAGAATTTTTAATTGTGGCCATTAATGATAAGCAAAAAAGCTTTGAAATTAAAGAGGAGGCCAAAAAAAGATGTATTCTGGCAAATGTAGCTGATACTCCTGAACAATGCGATTTCTATTTAGGATCAATCGTACGAAAAGGCGATCTAAAAATAGCTATATCAACAAATGGCAAATCTCCAACCGTTGCAAAACGAGTAAGAGAAGTATTTGAACAGGCCTTTCCGGATGAAATGCAGGAAGTATTAGAAAATTTATATAAAATTAGAACGCAATTAAATGGAGATTTTGCAAGCAAAGTTTCTGAATTAAATAAAATTACATCCACTTTAGCTGATAAACCAAGCACTAAAGCTTTCTCAATAAAAAGAATAGGAACTGCAAGTTTATATTCGTTGGCTGTAATTATAATTATGGTAATTGGCCATTTAATTTTTACTTACGTTCCCTTTACAGATATTGGTTCGTTCCTAAGAATTACAATGCAAAGTTTTGATTCTAATTTATGGATTTATGTTTTAGCAGGATTTATTGCTCAAATGATTGATGGAGCGCTGGGAATGGCTTATGGCGTAAGTGTAACAACATTTTTATTAAGCATCGGTATTTCTCCCGCCATAGCAAGCGCTAGCATGCATGCTTCGGAGGTATTTACAACAGGGTCCTCATCATTAGTTTATATGAGATTTAAAAATGTAAATATTAAATTATTTAAAAAATTAGTTTGGCCTGGAGCTATTGGGGCCATATTTGGAGCAACAGCTATTTCATTTATTAGTAAAGATTATTTTGTGTTAATAAAGCCTTTAGTTTCATTTTACACATTAATCTTAGGCTTGATGATAATTGTTAGAGCTAAAAATATCCATTTAAGAACTGGTTCAAAAATTAAAAAAATTGGTTTAGTAGCTGTCACAGGAGGATTTTTAGATTCTGTTGGTGGAGGTGGTTGGGGTCCAATAGTTACAACTTCATTAATAGCTGGTGGTCGTCAACTAAAATATGCCGTTGGCTCTTCTCATTTGGCCAAGTTTTTTGTTGCTACAATAAGTACAATAACATTTTTTTTACTTATCGGAATAAGTCATTGGCAAATTATTTTAGGTTTAGTTATTGGAGGAATGATTGCTGCGCCAATTTCCATTTATTTTTCAAATAAAATTCCAACAAAAAAAGGATTACTTTTTGTGGGATGTTTAGTTATTACAATTAGTTTAAAAACAATCATAAGTACATTTATTTAAAAATGATAACAACAGATATCGCCATTATAGGTGCAGGACCAGTAGCATTATTTGCAATTTTTGAAGCAGGACTTTTAAAAATGCGCTGTCATTTAATAGATTATTTGCCGCAGGTTGGCGGACAACTATCTGAAATTTACCCTAAAAAACCAATATACGACATCCCTGGTTTTCCTAGTGTATTAGCGCAAGAATTAATTGATAATTTAGTTACGCAAGCAGAACCTTTTAATCCGGTCTATACTTTAGGCGAGCGAATTGAGTCTCTTGAAAAATTAGGTGAGCGTGATTTTATTTTAACTACCAACATGGGAACTAAAATAAATGCAAGCGTTATAGTAATTGCAGGTGGTTTAGGTTGTTTCGAACCCCGCAAGCCTGAAGTTGAAAACCTTTCTAAATTCGAAAACGGAAAAGGAATTAGTTATATGATTTTAGATCCTGAAAGCTACCGCGACAAAAATATTGTAATTGCTGGTGGCGGTGATAGCGCATTAGACTGGACCATTTTTTTAGCAAATATCTCTAAAAAAGTAACATTGGTTCACCGCAGCGAGGCCTTTAGGGGGGCTCCCGATAGTGTAAATAAGGTAATGAAGTTAGCAGAAGAAGGTAAAATCAATTTATTACTAAACTCAAATTTAACCAGAGTATCAGGGGATACTTTTTTACAAAAAGTTGGTGCAATAAATTTAAAAACAAAAGAGGAACAAACCATAGAGGCCGATAATTTAATTCCCTTGTTTGGCTTAAGTCCAAAACTAGGACCAATTGAAACATTTGGATTAAATATCGATAAAAATGCCATTGAAGTTAATACAGATGATTATTCAACAAACATAGAAGGAGTTTATGCTATTGGTGATATTAATACCTATAAAAATAAATTAAAATTAATTTTATGTGGATTCCATGAAGCGGCACTAATGAGTCATAGTGCATACAAATATCTTAATCCAGGCGTAAAATACACCATGAAATATACTACTGTGAATGGGGTGAATACGTTTTAAAATGAAGTATATTTAGAATTACAAATTTTATACTAAAATGAAAATAAACATAAAAAGAATAGACGACAACTTTAATATGGAAGCCACTAACGATACTGGTAATTCCATTGTAATGGATGGTTCAACTGATATAGGTGGGGCAGGCAAAGGCATGCGTCCAATGCAATTACTCCTTGCCGCAGTTGGAGGTTGCAGCGCAATTGACGTAATTTTAATTCTAAAAAAACAAAAGCAAATTATAGAGTCTTTTGAAATTGAAGTAGATGGTGAAAGGGAAAAAATAGAGGGGTATTCTTTGTTCAGAGATATTTGTCTGCACTATAAAATAAAAGGAAAAGTCGATTTAGATAAAGCAGAGCGTGCTGTAAAATTATCAGTAGAAAAATATTGTTCTGTTTCAAAAACATTGGAGCCAACAGCAAAAATAACTTATAAAATATCTATTAATTAAATATTATGAAAAACAAACATTTCGAAACTCAGGCTATCCGAGCACAAATGGAACGCAGTGAGAATAATGAACACTCTACTCCATTATATCTAACATCAAGTTTTATTTTTGATACAGCAGAAGATATGCGTGCTGCTTTTAATGATGAATCAGATGCATATATTTATTCAAGATATGTGAACCCAAATACTAGCGAGTTCATTAATAAAGTATGTTTACTTGAAGGAGCTGAGGCCGGTTTTGCAACTGCAACGGGTATGGCGGCAATATTTACAACATTCATGTCTATCTTAAAATCAGGAGACCATGTTATTTCTTGTTCTTCAGTTTTTGGAGCAACCCACGCTGTGTTTACAAAGTATTTTCCAAAATGGAATATTTCCTATTCCTATTTTAATACGAATAATGTTATCGAAATTGAAAAATTAATTAAGCCTGAAACGAAATTTATTTATTTAGAAACGCCAACAAATCCTGCAATAGAATTAATTGACCTAGAAGTAGTAGGTGCTCTTGCAAAAAAGCATAACTTACTTTTAATTGTAGATAATTGTTTTGCTACACCCTATCTGCAACAACCAATTAAATATGGCGCAGATTTGGTAATTCATTCTGCTACAAAATACATGGATGGCCAAGGAAGAGTTTTAGGAGGCGTTGTTGTTGGAAAAAAAGAATTGATAAATGATGTTTATTTATTCGGAAGATTAACCGGTCCTTCTTTAAGTCCATTTAATGCATGGGTATTAAGCAAAAGTTTAGAAACCTTAGCCTTAAGAATGGATAGACATTGCGAAAACGCTCTTCATGTTGCAAAGGCATTAGAAGGGAATTCAAAATTAGAAAATGTATCTTATCCTTTTTTGCCTTCACATCCAAATTATAACATCGCAAAAAAACAAATGAAAGCTGGAGGAGGCATTATAACCATTACTGTTAAAGGAGGGTATGAAGCTGCGAAACTATTTTTAGACAAATTACAAATGATAAAAATTTCTCCAAACTTAGGTGATGCAAGAAGTATTGTTACGCATCCGGCTTCAAGCACTCATTGTAAACTAAGTGAGGCCGAAAGACTAACTGTAGGAATTACCCCAGGTTTAATTCGTGTTTCAATTGGCTTAGAAAATAAAGAAGATATTTTAAATGATTTATTACAAGCTTTAAAGTAAAATGCAAACCGAAATAAATAAAATACAACAATTAATAAAAGATAAATCGCCAGAAGAATCCTTAGCCATGTTGGCAAAAGAATTTTCTGGAAAAATAGTTTTTTCTACCAGTCTGGGTTATGAAGACCAAGTGATAACGCATTTTATATTTTCTAATAATTTGCCTATTGAAATTTTTACATTAGATACAGGACGTTTGTTTAACGAAACCTATTCTGTTTTAAGCAGCACCTTGGAGCGGTATAAAAAACCTATTACCGTAATGTACCCGCAAACTAATCAATTGGAAAAATTAGTTTCAAATAAAGGGCCTAATAGTTTTTATGAGTCTTTAGATAATAGAAAAGAATGTTGTTACATTAGAAAAGTTGAACCATTAAAACGCGCTTTAAAAGGTAATCGCATTTGGATCACTGGCATTAGAGCTGATCAATCGGGAAACCGACAAGATATGCCTTCATTAGAATGGGACGAAGCAAATCAAATAATAAAGTTTCATCCAATTTTAAATTGGAATTTAACTGAAGTAAAAAAATACATTAATGAAAATAATATTCCATATAATTCTTTACATGATAAAGGTTTTGTAAGTATTGGATGTGCCCCTTGTACCAGAGCGATAAAGGACGGTGAAGATTTTAGAGCAGGCCGCTGGTGGTGGGAACAAAACGATAAAAAAGAATGCGGGCTGCATATTAAGTAGATTAAGTATTAATTAGTGCCGCTTCGATTGATTTTGCCTGCCTCTTGCAAAATATTATCGAGAAGTGAAAGAAAAGGAATAAAAACATCTCGAAACGAAAATTCATAGAGGCGGAATTTTCTACTCGATGTGACAAAAAAAATTATGAGTAAACAATTTGATTATTTAGATGAGTTAGAAGCCGAAGCAATTTACATTTTACGTGAAGTTGCCGGACAGTTTGATAGACCCGCGCTTTTATTTAGCGGTGGAAAGGATAGCATCTGTTTGGTGCATTTAGCTTTAAAAGCATTTCGTCCTGGTAAATTTCCATTTCCATTGGTACATGTTGATACAGGACATAATTTTCCGGAAGCAATTACTTACAGGGATAATTTAGCAAAACAGTTAGATGAGAAATTAATTGTTCGCTATGTTACTGATACAATTAAAGCAAAAAAATTACAGGACGGTAAAGGAAAATTTCCAAGTAGAAATGGTTTGCAAACATATACTTTATTAGATGTAATTGAAGAATTTGAATTTGACGCTTGTATTGGCGGCGCTCGCAGAGACGAAGAGAAAGCAAGGGCCAAAGAACGAATATTTTCTGTGCGTGATGAATTTGGACAATGGGATCCCAAAATGCAAAGACCCGAACTTTGGAATATTTACAATGGCAAAATTAATAAAGGAGAAAATGTACGTGTATTTCCAATCAGTAATTGGACAGAGTTAGATGTATGGAACTATATTAAACGAGAAAAAATAGAATTACCATCCATTTATTTTACACACGAAAGAGAATGTATTTTAACAGAAAATGGACAGTTAATGAATACTAACGAATTTATAATTCTTGAAGCTGACGATGTAATAGTAAATAAAAAGGTACGTTACAGAACTGTGGGCGACATGACTTGTACGGCTGCCGTTGAAAGTGAGGCGTATACCGTGGACGACATTCTTGTAGAATTGAAAGTCGCAAAAATAAGCGAACGAGGCGCTACAAGAATGGATGATCGCGTAAGTGAAGCAGCAATGGAAGACCGAAAAAAAGGTGGTTACTTTTAATTTATAAAAATAGCATTCATATAATTTAATTAAAAAAATGTCACCCTGAGCGGAATCGAAGGGAAATAGAAATAAAACAATAATGGATTTATTAAGATTTTTTACAGCAGGAAACGTTGATGATGGCAAAAGCACACTCATCGGTCGTTTATTATATGATAGCAATTCTATTTCAACAGATATTATTGAAACATTAACAAGGCAAAGCAAAACAACAGGTATAAACTCTGATATTGATCTTGCTTTATTAACTGATGGATTAAGAGCCGAAAGAGAACAGGGAATTACAATTGATGTAGCATACAAATATTTTACAACAGATAAACGAAAATTTATTATTGCAGATACGCCCGGACATATACAATATACGCGTAACATGTTTACTGGTGCCTCAAACGCAAACTTGGCAATTATTTTAGTAGACGCTCGCAATGGTATTACCGACCAAACTAAACGTCATTCAATATTATCTGCTATTTTAGGAATGCCTCATGTTTTAGTTTGTATTAATAAAATGGATCTAGTAGATTATTCGGAAGCACGTTACACAGAAATTGAAAACGACTATTTACTTTTTGCAAAACAATTAGGACTAAAGGACATTTCTTTTATTCCAGCAAGTGCCTTGGCCGGAGACAATGTGGTTACAAGATCGGATAAAATGAATTGGTATACCGGCCCGACCCTCCTTAATTTTTTAGAAACTATAGAAATATACGAAACAAAAAAAACAGAGGCGTCGCGTTTTCAAGTACAATATGTCATTCGTCCGCAAACTAAAGAGAATCACGATTACAGAGGATTTGCAGGAAAAGTTGTAAGTGGTAATTATAAAAAAGGACAACGTGTGGTTGTTTTACCTTCAGGAATTGAAACTGAAATTGAAAAAATAGAAATCAATCAACGCGAAGTTGAAGTAGCAGAAATAAACAGACCCGTTGTGTTACATTTAAAAGATGATGTGGATGTTAGTCGAGGAAATTCAATTGTACCTATAGAACATTTACCAAGAACTGAAAAAGAAATTACAGCAACAATTTGCTGGATGGATAATGTTGGTTTTATCCCCGGACAAAAAATGTTATTACAACAAAATAGTTTTAGAACTAAAGCCATTGTGAAAGAAGTTATTAGTAAAATTGATATTCATTCTTTTATGGAACTTCAAAGTGATGGATCAATGAAGTTAAATGATATCTGTAAAGTTTTAATTAAAACCTCAGAACCAATAAGCTTTGATTCTTTTTCTGAAAACAGAAATACTGGAGGGTTTATCTTAATTAACGAAAACACCAATAATACAATGGCCGCTGGCACAATAAATTAAAATTTGGTTATTAAATAAATAATTCCTTAATTTGCCCCAGTGAAAGCAACAATGCATATACATCATCACCATAACTTACATCAGGTAGGCTGCGTGTGTATTGCGTTTTAGAATTAAATATAACTAAAATAATATATAAGGCTTACCATAACGGTAGGCCTTTTTTTATAATAAAAATTAAACTAAACAATGGAAACAAAATTAAAAATAGCAATTCAAAAATCAGGGAGACTTTCCGAAAGCTCACTTAAACTTTTAAAAGAGTGTGGTATTGAATTCGATAATGGATTAAACAAACTTAAGGCAGAGGCCTTCAATTTTCCATTAGAAGTCTTCTTCCTAAGAGATGATGATATTCCACAATATGTTGAGGATGGTGTTGCAGATATTGGAATAGTTGGAGAAAACGTAATGCTTGAAAAAAATAAATCTATAAAGTTGATAGATAAGCTCGGGTTCGGAAAATGTCGTTTATCAATTGCTATACCAAAAGACCAAAAGTATCAATCACTGAAAGATTTCAACGGTAAAAGATTTGCAACTTCTTACCCAAATATACTTGGCGATTATTTAAAGAAAAATAAAATTAAAGCAGAGATTCAGGAAATTAGTGGGTCTGTAGAAATTGCTCCCGGTATTGGATTGGCAGATGCAATTTGTGATTTAGTAAGTTCTGGCAGCACGTTATTTACAAACGGGTTAAAAGAAGTTGAAGTAGTATTAAAATCAGAGTCGGTTTTAATTGCAAATAAAAAATTAAAAAAAGAACAACAGGAAATTTTAAATAAATTATTATTCCGCATTAATGCCGTCCGTAAATCAAAAAACACAAAATATATTTTACTAAATGCACCTAACAATAAATTAGAAACCATTTGCAAAATATTACCCGGCATGAAAAGCCCAACCATTATTCCTTTGGCAGAAAAAGGTTGGAGCTCTGTCCATTCTGTTGTTGAAGAAAATCAATTTTGGGAAATAATTGAAAAATTAAAAAGTAATGGTGCACAAGGAATTTTAGTTGTCCCAATAGAAAAAATGATTTTATAATGGAAACAATAAACTATCCTCCAAAAAATGAATGGTCTAAATTGTTGCAACGTCCAACAATTGATACTATTTCACTTGAACAAACCGTAAATGATATACTAGTAGATGTTCAAAAAAATGGTGATATAGCTCTTGCTAAATACACCTTGCAATATGATAAAGCAACTATTGCTAAACTCTTAGCTTCTGAAGTGGAATTTGAACAGGCAGAAAAATTATGTAGCCAGGAATTAAAAGCGGCCATTCAATTGGCGAAAAGTAATATTGAAAAATTTCACAAAGCACAAAAAGAAGAAATAAAAATTATTGAAACTTCTGATGGTGTAAACTGTTGGAGAAAATCTGTAGGGATAGAAAAAGTTGGTTTATATATTCCGGGTGGTTCTGCGCCTCTTTTCTCAACAATATTAATGTTAGGTATACCCGCAAAATTAGCCGGCTGTAAAGAAATTATTTTATGCAGCCCTCCCGATAAAAACGGAAATTTAAATCCAGCCATTTTATATGCGGCAAAATTAGTAGGCGTAACCAAATTATTTAAAATTGGTGGCGTTCAAGCAATTGCAGCAATGGCTTATGGCACAGAAAGCGTTCCGAAAGTTTATAAAATTTTTGGTCCAGGCAATCAATATGTAACTTGCGCAAAACAATTAGTTAATAAAAACGGAACAGCAATTGATATGCCGGCTGGACCATCTGAGCTTGCAGTAATAGCCGATGAGACTTGCGTTCCTGAATTTGTTGCAGCCGATTTATTATCACAAGCGGAACATGGAGAAGACTCTCAGGTAATTTTAATCTCAACAAATGAAAAAATTATTTCAAAAATTAAATTAGAAGTATATAAACAACTAGAAGTTTTACCAAGAAAGGAAATAGCGGCCAAAGCATTAGAAAACAGTACGGCATTTTTAGTAAAAGATGTTTCGGAGGCTATTCAATTAATAAATGAATATGCTCCAGAACATTTAATAATTGCTTGTGAAAATGACGAGGTTATTTCAGAACAAATAATAAATGCAGGTTCCATTTTTCTTGGTAATTACTCTTGCGAAAGTGCTGGCGATTACGCTTCAGGAACTAATCACGCCTTACCAACTAATGGGAATGCCAAAGCATACAGCGGTGTTTCATTAGATAGTTTTGTAAAAAAAATAACCATGCAAAAAATAACGCAAGAAGGCATAAATAAAATTGGACCAGCCATTGAAGTGATGGCTGAAGCAGAAGGTTTGCAAGCGCACAAAAATGCAGTAACAATAAGATTAAAAAAATAAATATGGAATTCGACTTAAATAATTTACTTAGACAAAATATAAAAAGGCTTATACCCTATTCATCCGCGCGTGATGAATATAAAGGAAAAGACGGCATCTTTTTAGATGCGAACGAGAATACAAACGGCGCACCAATAAGCTTTGATAAAGATTATCAAATTAACTTAAATCGTTACCCCGACCCATTACAACTTGAGTTAAAAGAAAAACTTGGTAAGATTAAAGGTCTAGCAATTGAAAACATATTTTTAGGTAATGGAAGTGATGAAGCAATTGATATTTTAATTCGTGCTTTTTGTTATCCTACTAAAGAAAATATTATTGTTTGTCCACCAACATACGGCATGTATGAAATATCGGCAAAAATAAATGATGTTGAAGTTCTTAAAGTGCCATTAACTCAAGATACATTTCAGTTAGATACAGAGGGCATTTTAAAAACGATAAATGAAAACACAAAATTAATATTTCTTTGCTGCCCTAATAATCCAACCGGAAATGGTGTAAAGTGGGATGCAATCAAATTAATATTAGATTCGTTTAATGGGATCGTAGTAATAGACGAAGCTTATATTAATTTCGCAAGCTATAGAAGTTTAATTCCTGAATTATTAAATTATCCTAACCTCGTCATTTTACAAACTCTCTCAAAAGCATGGGGCCTCGCTGGATTGCGAGTTGGGGCAGCCTTTGCATCACAGCAAATTATTGATGTGTTTAATAAAATAAAACCCCCGTACAATATTAATTCTGTTTCTCAACAAATAGCAATTAAAGCGCTCGATAATTTGGGTCAAGTAAATACCTGGATAAAAGAAATAGTTGCTCAAAGAAATTTATTATCAGATGAAATTTCTAAACTTCCATTTATTTTAAAGGTGTATCCAAGCGACGCCAATTTTATATTGGTAAAAACAAATAATCCTTCTGGGATATATCAATACCTCGCCGAAAATAAAATTATTATTCGCAATAGAAGTAGCGTACTATTATGCGAGGGTTGTTTAAGAATAACAATCGGAACAATAGAAGAAAATAAAACATTATTAAATGCATTAAAAAATTACAACCAATGAAAAAAGTATTGTTTATTGATAGAGATGGCACTTTGATTTTTGAACCTACAGATTTTCAAATTGATAGTTTTGAAAAACTTCAATTTTTACCTGGAGTATTTACATGGTTAGGCAAAATAGCACGTGAATTAGATTATGAATTTGTGATGGTTACTAATCAAGATGGCTTAGGCACATCTTCTTTTCCTGAAAATACGTTTTGGCCGGTACAAAATTTTATTATTAAATCGTTAGAAGCAGAGGGAATTTTTTTTACAGAAGTATGCATTGATAAAACATTTGAAAAAGACAATGCAATTACTCGCAAACCAAACACTGGTATGCTTACAAACTACTTAAGTGGTGACTATGACCTGAAAAATTCATTTGTTATTGGAGATAGAATAACCGATGTGAAACTTGCAAAGAATTTAGGGACACAAATGGTTTTCATAAAAAATTATGATAAACCAGCTGGTTATGAAAATCAAATTACATTACAATGCAATAATTGGGAAGAGATTTACAACTTCTTAAAATTACCTGAAAGAAAAATTTCCCAAGTAAGAAAAACAAAAGAAACCGATATTTCGATTGAAATAAATTTAGACGGAACTGGAAAATCTGAAATTTCTACAGGCCTTTCTTTTTTTGATCACATGTTAGAACAAATTGCTAAGCATGGAAATATTGATTTAAAAATTGTTGCAAAGGGTGATTTACACATTGACGAACATCACACCATTGAGGATGTTGGGATTACTTTAGGCGAGGCGTTTTTAAATGCCTTAAGCGATAAAAAAGGGATAGAGCGCTATGGCTTCTGTTTACCAATGGACGATTGTTTAGCGCAAGTTGCGTTAGATTTTGGCGGAAGAAATTGGATTGTGTGGGAACCGGAATTTAAAAGAGAAAAAATTGGTGAAATGCCAACTGAAATGTTTTTCCATTTTTTTAAATCGTTTAGCGATGCCGCCAAATGTAATTTAAACATTAAGGCAGAAGGACAAAATGAACACCATAAGATTGAAGCCATCTTTAAAGCCTTTGCCAAAGCAATAAAAATTGCCGTTAAAAGAGATATAAATAATATGAGTTTACCTTCAACGAAAGGACTACTATAAATGAAAACAGTAATTATAAAATATAACGCCGGTAATATACGCTCAGTTACTTTTGCTCTGGAGCGAATTGGCATTGAACCGATTATTACTGATGATATAGCTGAAATGTCTACTGCTGATAAAGTTATATTTCCTGGTGTTGGTGAGGCAAGCAGTGCAATGAATTATTTACGCGAAAAAAAACTAGACATTGTTATTCGAGAATTAAAACAACCTGTATTAGGAATATGTTTAGGAATGCAGCTCATGTGTACTTCCTCAGAAGAAGGTGACACAAAATGTTTAGGAGTTTTTAATCAAAAAATAAAATTATTCAAGTCTACTGAAAGTAAAGTTCCGCAAATTGGCTGGAATACTATTTTCGATTTGAAAACAGATTTATTTAAAGGAATTAAAGAAAATGAATACCAGTATTGCGTGCATAGTTATTATGCTGAGATGGGAGAAAACACCATTGCTACAACAAATTATGATTTAAATTATAGTTCAGCTCTGCGAAAAAATAATTTTTACGGTGTACAATTTCATCCTGAAAAATCCGGAGTAGTTGGAGAAACAATTTTACAAAATTTTATAAAATTATAATTATGGAAATTATTCCTGCTATAGATATTATTGAAGGTAAGTGTGTTCGCTTAACACAAGGTGATTACTCTCAAAAAACAATTTATAATGAAAATCCATTGGATGTTGCTCTTGAATTCCAAGATTTAGGAATTAAACGCTTACACTTGGTTGATTTGGATGGCGCTAAACAAGGGAAGGTTATTAATTATAAAGTGCTTGAAAAAATTGCAAATAAAACAAATTTAAAAATAGATTTTGGTGGTGGTATTAAAACTAATGAAGATATTCATTCCATATTTGAAGCTGGCGCTAGGATAGCCACAATAGGCAGTTTGGCAGTGAGAAATAAATTACTGTTTTTTAGTTGGGTAATAAAATACGGGGCTGAAAAACTCCTTCTTGGCGCAGATGTGAAAAACGAAAAAATTGCCATTAATGGTTGGCTGGAAACTACTGATGTTTCAATATTCGATTTTATTAAAGAGAATAATGAGCAAGGTATAAAAAATATTTTCTGTACCGATATTTCAAAAGACGGTTTATTGGAAGGGCCCGCAATTGATTTATATAAAAAAATAATAAGCGAATTTCCAAAAATAAATTTAATTGCAAGTGGAGGAGTTGCTAATTTAAAAGATTTAGAAGACTTAAAAGAAATTGGATGTTCGGGGGCTATTGTAGGAAAAGCAATTTATGAAAAACGCATTACGCTTAACGAATTAAAAAAATTTATTTAACATGTTGGCGAAAAGAATCATTCCTTGTTTAGATATTAAAGATGGTAGAACTGTAAAGGGCATTAATTTCGAAAATATTCGCGATGCAGGAGACCCAGTTGAATTAGCACGAATGTATGCGAAAGCAGGTGCTGATGAATTAGTTTTTTTAGACATTACCGCAACAAACGAAAAACGTAAAACATTAACTGAACTTGTTACGCGTATTGCAAAACAAATTAATATTCCATTTACGGTTGGTGGCGGTATAAGCTCTATTGTAGATGTGTCTGCTTTATTAAATGCAGGGGCTGATAAAATTTCGATAAATAGTGCAGCGATAAAAAACCCTCAACTAATTAAAAATTTAGCTGAGCAATTTGGTAGTCAGTGCATTGTTTTAGCAATTGACACTAAATTTGAAAACAACAACTGGTTTGTATATTTAAATGGTGGAAGAATAAAAACAGATTTGAAAGCAGTTGAATGGGCAATTGAAGGAGCTAAATTAGGCGCTGGCGAAATTTTGTTAACCTCTATGAATAACGATGGAACAAAAAATGGTTTTGCTATAGATATTACTAAACAAATATCTGAAGCCGTAAATATACCCGTTATTGCCAGCGGGGGAGCCGGAACAATGGAACACTTTAAAAATATATTTATAAATGGAAAAGCAGATGCCGCTTTAGCAGCAAGTGTTTTTCATTTTAAGGAAATTGAGGTAATAGAATTAAAAAAATACCTATCTTCAAAAAATATCTCCATTAGGTTATAATTAGTAATGGCTAAACTCAATAAACAAATATATTTTCTACGATCAAACAACTTCCGCCTTGTTCTTTTGATTTTTTTATTCTCATTCAAAACTAAGGGACAGCAAAATAAATTTGACAGTTTAAAAAAAGAATTACAAACAACCACTATTGCTCAAAAACGAGTCCCATTACTAATTGAAATAGCAAAAAGTATTTATAATTCCATCCCCGATTCTTCAATAATCTATTGTGAAGAAGCCGAAAAATTAAGCAAAAAACATAACCTAGAAGTGCAGTTGGCGTTTTCTCTTCACTGCGAGTCGCGATATCTTCTTTTAAAAGGCGACCTAAAAGCTACGATTGATAAATTAACACAAGCCATTAGGATCTTTGAAAAAAATTATGAAAAAACTGGTTTAGCAAAATCGTACTCACTTAAGTCTGTTGCGCTTGGGCGTCTAGGTAAATATAATGAAGCGCTAGAGTATTTATTAAAAGCAAGGACAATTTTTATAGAGATCAATGATGTCGAAGGAATAGCAAATACGTTAACCAATATAGCTAATACCTATTGCGATCTGGATCAGCCAAGCAAGGGGCTTGATGCACTTACCGAATACGAAAAACTTAACATTCAAAAGTCAGGGCGAGAGTTTTATTTTGAAGTGAGCTCGGGAAATATTTATTATAAATTAGGCAAGTTTATTGAGGCCATCAATCACTACAAAAACTGCACTCGAATAGCACAGGAATATAAAATGCTTGATAGCGAAATTACTGGATTAACGCTTACAGCAGAATGCTATAAAAAATTAAACAATTTAATTGCCGCCAAGAGTTTTTTTAATAGCGCAATAAAACTGGCAAAACAAAATAATTTAATTGTTGAAGAAGGAGAAGCCCTTAAGGGCATTATTAGCGTTTATGAAGATGAGGCAGATTATAAAAACGCTTTCTATTCCTTAAAACACTCAAAAGCTATCAACGATACAATTTTTACGTTAGAAAAAATAAAAAGTATATCAGATATTGAAAGTAAATTAACTATTACAGAAAAAGAAAAAATTATTGCAGAGCAAAATTTAAGTATCGAAAAAGATAAGGTTGAAAGCGCTTCTCTTAAAAATAAATTAGCCTACTTGTTTGGCGGGCTAGCCATTGTTATTATTGCCTTTATACTTTTATTTTATAATAACAGAAAAACAAAAAAATTATTTACCCTTATCGAAAAACAAAAAACAGAAGTTGAATTTCAAAAAGAAATAATTGAAATAAAAAATAAAGATCTTATGGACTCGATTGTTTATGCCCGTCATATTCAAGGAAGCATGCTCCCCTCCGATAAAACAATGCAAGATCTGTTTAACGACCACTTCGTTTTATATAAACCAAAAGATGTAATAGCAGGAGATTTTTATTGGACAGAAGTAATCGGAAACAATGCGATTTTGGTTGTTGGCGATTGCACGGGCCACGGCGTCCCGGGAGCATTAGTAAGCGTGGTTGCCTGCAATGCATTAAGCAGAGCAATAAAAGAATTTAAATTAAACGATCCTGCACTTATTTTTGATAAGGTGAATGAATTAATGCAGGAAACTTTCTCTAAAAGTGATTATAAGGTGAATGATGGTATGGATGGTGCTTTATGTGTTTTTGATTTCGAGAATATGAAATTACATATAGCTGCAGCACATAATCCCATTTGGATAACCACTCCAACAAATAAATCAGAGTTTTGGGATGAAACATGGATCTTGTCGCAAATAAGCGCCGACAAACAACCGATAGGTAGATTTAATGAGAAAACAATTCCTTTTCAATCTAAAACAATTTCTATTCAAAAAGGCGAAATGATTTATTTTTTTACGGATGGTTACGCAGATCAGTTTGGCGGGCCAAAAGGAAAAAAATTCAAGAACAAACAATTTCAAGAACTTATAATTTCAATATCAAAACTACCTTTAAAACAACAAAAAGAACAATTAGATGCAACTATCGAAAATTGGAAAGGGGAACTAGATCAAGTGGATGATATTTTAATTGTAGGGATAAGAATTTAATTTTAAGATATGAAACCTAATTTTACCAAATCTAACGACGGCTTAATTCCTGTTATTATTCAAGACAACATTACAAATAGAGTTTTAATGTTGGGCTACATGAATGAGGAAGCATTTGAAAAAACGAAAAAAGAAAATCGTGTAACGTTCTTCTCACGATCAAAAAACAGGCTGTGGACAAAAGGAGAAGAAAGTAAAAACTATTTAAATGTTAACTCTATTTTGTTAGATTGTGACGAAGACACTTTACTTATTAAGGCTACACCAGAAGGTCCTGTTTGTCATACTGGTGAAGACACTTGTTTTAAAGAAAAAAACAGATCAGAAAATTTTTTATTTGAATTAGAGAACATTATTCGTGATAGAAAAATTAATCCAACAGATTCATCTTACACCTCAACACTGTTTAAAAAAGGAATAAATAAAATTGCGCAAAAAGTAGGAGAAGAAGCTGTTGAATTAGTAATAGAATCGAAAGACAATAACCAAGATTTATTTTTAAATGAAGCTGCAGATTTATTGTATCACTATTTAATTTTATTGCAAGCAAAAAACGCATCGCTAACCGAAATAACAACTATTCTTAAAGAAAGAAATAAAAAGGAAAATTAAAAATTATTTAGTAGCAGTTTTACCCTTTGGTTTAGGTTGTGGCTTTTTAATTTTTTCGTTGACTTCAACTGGAGGAACATATCCCGGTTTTTGTTTCAAAACAAAATTTCGGTTTTTTTCAATGTCAATTTTTCCAAAATCAGAAATCGTCATTTCTTCTTTATATTCAACAAATCCTTGCGATACAATTGAAAGTCTATAAAAACCGGCAGGCAAACTCATTACGAATTTTCCAGTTTTTGAATGCGGCGTAAAATTATATTCTATTTTGTTTTGTGCGTTAGTAACAATCATATTTACAGAATACGCCTTTGGTTGATGTTCTTTAAGTGTATCCCCTAGATATACCTGTCCGATAAAAATTTTATGTATTTGGTCGTTATCGTTAAACTTTATTCTATACAAGTCTAAATCGCCAAAACCACCTGGCCTAAAGGCACTAATGTATGCAACTCTGTCGTCAGGTGTAACACAGATGCTTCTGTCATCATCAGTTGAATTAATTGGATAGCCTAAATTTTCTGGTTCAGAAAAAGTATTCTCAAATAAATTCCATTCTGTTTTAAAAAGATCGTAGCCTCCCATGCTATTGTGACCTTCGCTTGCAAAATAAAGGGTTGCGCAATCGTTAGATAAATAAGGGAAGTCTTCGTTATATTCTGTATTTATAGAAGGCGGTAATTTTTGAGATGGACCCCATTTACCATTTGGTAATTTCTTACAAACATATAAATCGCTATTAGAATTTATTTTTTCTCTTCTCGAAAAAACCATAATGCTTCCGTCTTCATTTAAACAACCGCTACTTTCTATTTTAGCATTAATTAGTGGGTCGCATAATTTTGGTCTTGGAAATTCAGCTAACACATCTTTTCTTGAAGAGACATACAAATCTCCAAATTTATCTATGTGATCCAAGTACACATATAATTCTAAACCATCCGGTCTTAAACCAACAACCTGTTCATCTAAAGCTCCGTTTATAGATTTCCCGGCATTTGCAGCTTTTGACCATTTAGAATTATCAATTTTACTAAAATAAATATCGCTACTGTGATATCCATCCATTTCAACTTTCTTTCCTCCGAAATTTTCTTTTCTACGAGAAGTGAAAGCTAAAAAAGTTTCATCGGCACTTACAAAGGGATAATAATCTGGTTCATCGCTATTAATTTCTTTACCGAGATTTTGAAATGTAACACGCGTTGGATTATCCATCAACTTTCTCGCATTCTCACAATTTTCAAGTAATCGTTTAACCTTGTTACCATCTTTTGGCTTCAAGCTTTTATATTTTTGAAAAGAACTAACCGCTTCCTCAATTCTATTATTTAATAGATAAGCTTTCCCTAAATTAATCCAAACTTCTTCCTCAGCATTTGATTCTTTAGAATAATCTTCAAAGTATTTTATTGATTCCTCTCTATTTATTTTTGTGTTTAGGTAACAAATTCCTAGATTATATTTTATTTTTTTATTGTTTTTATCCTTTTTTAATTCGGCTTTATAAATAGGAATTGCCATTAAATAATTATGATGTTTGAAGTGCTCATGTGCATCGTCAATATCTTGCTTTGCCCCACCTTTTGATTGGGAAAAGCCATTAAGGCATAAACATACAATAGTTAATATGACAGAAATTTTTTGCTTCATTATGGGAGGACTAATATAACAAAATATTAATAAAACCTGATTTAATTATAACAATATTACTTGGTTCATTTTTTTTGTGACAATTTAAAAAGTTCATCTTTTTCCCTTTTTGTCAAACTATCATACCCACTTTTTGAAATTTTATCTAGAATTTCATTCATAGTTTGTTCAGAATCGGATTGTTTTCCTGAAAAACCCTTATTTCCGCTGTTATTACTTACTATTTTTAGCTTTTTTTTTCGCGTATTGAAAATATTTATGTTAAAAACATCCACCCCTTTTTTTAAATTATAACCATATAATACTCCAAATAATGCTCCACCTACGTGAGATAATTTACCTCCTGTATTAACTGATAAATCGATAATAGTACTAACCCCAAAAACAATTAAATAAAAATATTTATAAGATAACTCTAAAACACCAAATAAATAAACTGTATAGTTAGGAGAGTAAATTGCCATAACAGCGCCCACACCTAACACTGCAGCAGAAGCACCTAATAATAAGGAATTACCAAATGAAGCGGGAAATAATAAAGCTAAAATCAAAACTAAAGCTCCCCCTGAAATGCCACTCATAACATATACATAAAGCATTTTCTTTTGTCCAAGAATTGTAAAAAATATTTGAGCTGTAAAATAAAACAACACCATATTCCAAAAAATATGCCCGAGATTTTCGTGCGTAAACATATAGGTGAAAATGGTCCAGAATTTATATAAAAACTTATCGCCTCCTAAGGGTAGAGCTAAGTAATTTAACAAAGGTAAATGCGATAAATTTCCAACTAAATTAACCGTTAAAAAAATAGCGACATTAACAATAATAATCTTTGTCAGAATTCCTTGAATTTGAAAATTGTATTTTATTTTCTGAAAAAAATTCATAATTAATAAAAATGTTTTTTATCTTTTCTCCAAATTAAAACAATAATTACTCCAACCACTAAACCGCCAATATGAGCAAAATGAGCTACATTATCTTCTGGGTTAGCTCTTATACCGGAAAATATTTCAAATGCACCATAAGCAATAACTAACCACTTTGCTTTTACGGGAAATAAAAAATAAAGATAGAGCATTCGGTTAGGAAACATCATTCCAAACGCTCCAAGCAACCCAAAAAGAGAACCCGATGCTCCTACTACTACAAACTCATTTAAAAATTGATTCTTGTAATCCAATAAAAACTGTGAGGCTATACTTAATGCTCTTGGAGAATTATCTTGAACCGCTTTATTATATTGCTCTACAAACGTTTCGTATATTGGATAAGTTTGATGACTTAAACTTTTCTGAAAATCGATGGTGTTAAGTAAACCATTAATTGACTCTCTATTTAAATTTTTTTGGGCAAATTGTATAGAATCAATTAGAGGACTTACTGAAAAATAAATAACAATATACTGGGCTAATGCGGCTCCTAAACCAGTTAATATATAAAATATTAAATAACGTTTTGGGCCCCAAACTTGCTCTAACACCTGGCCGAAAATATAAACAGCAAGCATATTAAATAATAAATGCATTAAACTTCCATGCATAAAAATATAGCTTATAAACTGATGAGGTTTAAAGTCTGGCGCTGTAACATAATGTAAACCTAAATACTTTACTAAATCGAAACTTTGACTTTGCTGTAAGACAACAGTTAAAAGAAAAAATATTATATTAATAATAATAATATTTTTAGTAACCATGGGTAATCCCCCAAAAGCACCTGGTCTGTATTGATTGTTAAAATTCATTTATTTTTTAAAATATTTTTCGATGTCTAAATAATCTATTTCCATCATGATTGATTTTCCTGACGCGGTGTATAATGGATTTTCACAGTTAAATAAGTGCTCCAAAATTAATCTTATTTCTTCTTCATCTAAATGTTTTCCATATTTAATACAAGTATTATATGCAATTGCTCTACACAAATTATCATGCTTTTCTATTTTACTGTCAATTGTATTTAATTTAAATGTTTCTAAAACTCCTTCAATGGTTTCAATTATTTTAAAATCTTTTAAATCGCTTGGAGTACCATTAATTACAATACTGTTTTTTCCAAACACTTCAAAATCAAAACCTAATATTCTAAATTCTTCGGTTAAGCCTTTTATTAATGTAAAATCGTTTGCGCTCAATTCCATTTGTTCGGGAAATAGTAATTGTTGTGATGTTATTTTGGTTTCCTTTTTTGTTTTTAAATAATGCTCATAAACTATGCGTTCATGCGCCCTTTGCTGATCAACAATTAAAACATTTTTATTATAAGTTGTAACAATATATTTTTTGTTTAGTTGAAAAAAACTGAAAGCAACCGATTCACTTTTTAATTCTTCTAAAGCATTTTGCTTCGTGTTATTTGAAACAACCTCAGTATTTTCTTGTGTGTTTTTAAAACCATCAAACATGGTTTCCCAATGTTGTTTGTTTGCTTTTTGAAGTGAATTATCAGAAGAACTTGATGTGTTAGAATTAAATGGATTGTAGTTTTGATTATAACTAACTTTTGGCTGAGTAAGAATTCTATTTTCAGATTGCGCATCAATATTCAAACTCATTTCAGAATCAAAATCTAATGAGGGGCCAGCGCTAGCCTTACCTAGGGCTCTTTTTATGGAGCTAACTAAAAGCATATAAACCGATTTATCGTCGGTAAATTTAACTTCGGTTTTTGTGGGGTGAATGTTAATATCAATGTTTTTTGGATCCATTTCCAAAAACAAAAAATAACGTGGGTGAGATTGGTAAGTAATTAAATCTTTATACGCCTCATAAATTGCATGATTTAAAAATGGATTTTTTACGAAACGATTATTTACAAAAAAATATTGTTCCTTTCGTGATTTTATTGCAGATTCAGGGAGACTAACATAGCCTCGAATTTTTACAAAATTTGTATCTTCACTTATTGCCACCAATTCTTTCTGAATATAACTTCCTACCAAAGATTTTATTCTTTGTATTAAATTTCCGGGTGGGAGATTTAAAACGTCATTGCCATTACTTTGAAAAACAAAATGAATGTCTGTGTGCGGAATTGCAACGCGTTCAATTTCATCAATTATATGTTTTTGTTCTATTTGATCATTTTTTAAAAAATTTCTTCTTGCCGGAACGTTAAAAAATAAATTTTTCACAATAAATGTTGTTCCATTTGAACACTGACATTCGCTTTGCGAAATAAATTTTCCTCCATCAATTACAATATGTTGTCCAACTATATCATCGGCCCTTTTTGTTTTTAATTCTACTTGAGCAATTGCAGCAATACTTGCCAGAGCCTCGCCTCTAAAACCTTTAGTTGTTAGTGCAAACAAATCATCAGAGCTTGTGATTTTTGAAGTTGCATGTCTTTCAAAACACATTCTAGCATCAAATGGATTCATGCCTTTTCCATTATCAATTACCTGAATCAATGATTTCCCAGCATCTTTGATAATTAATTTAATGTGTGTAGCCCCAGCATCAATTGCATTTTCCAATAATTCTTTAACTACACTCGATGGTCTTTGCACAACCTCACCGGCTGCAATTTGATTTGCGACATGATTTGGTAATAGTGCTATAGTATTATTCGACATAAATCCCTCAAAAATAACGATTCTAAAATTTTAAAAATTTTATTTCTTTCACAATGTTTTTAGTCAAATTGAAAATTGTTATTTTTTTCTATTGCTAAAAAAAATAATTAACAATTTAGACTCCTTAAAATTTAAATTAAAGCATTGATTTTTAACTAGTTAATTTTTTAAATTGTTAATAACGTTCAGTATTCAAGAATATTTAATAAGTTAGCTAATTAATTTTATAATATGCGTTTTAATTATCTATTACTTTTTATTTTATTATTTGGAAGCAAAACTTTTTTTGCGTCACACGCCTTCCCTCTTGTAAATTATACCTTTACTGCTGGTCCAACTGGGATTACTGTAAACGCATCTTCGAATGGAGCCACTTGCGGTGGCGGTCCATATTGGATGCAAATTGAAGTTTCTTGCAGTCCTACTGGTTTTTTAGGGGTTCAACCAACCTGTTTAATAAATACTTTAACTAATTGGACTGGGCCTGGGGTTACACATGTTAGCTACCCATTTTTTAATTCATTATTGAATGTTCCTGGCTATTCTGCCCCAGCATGGAATGATGCATGTGTACTTGAACCTTATAATGCTATTACAATACCGTACGCATATTTTTGTCCAGGAACTACAATGTATTTTAGGGCAAGAGAAGCGGTTTATGGCACTACCAGTACAGGTCCGTGGACTGCCGTTAATTCATTTATAGTACCAGGTGTTGCCCCTGTTGCTTGTTCAGCTTCGTTAATACATTCACCCACCTCTACAACACTTTCTCCAAGTTGCCCGGGTGCTAAAACATTAACTATATTAAATTCTAATTGTCCACTTCCTTGTGCTAGTCCAAGTTTAGCACCAAGCTGTGTTACTTCAACAGTTTATTTTAAATATTATGACAATTTAGGTATACTTCAGGGAATAACAACTACACCATCTTTGGTTATTCCATCAGTTAGTTTAACAACAACCTTTTCGGTTTATAAAGTTGATTCTTGTAGTGGAAACGGCGTTTGCCCTCCAAAAAGTTCTTGTAATTTACCCGGTGGTGGATGGCCCCAATTTACAACTGTTTTTATTTCAGCACCAAACATATTAGTGTCGGCATCTCCTTCTACTATTTGCCCAACCTTAAGCTCAACTATTACTGCTTCAGGCGCGGTAAGTTACACATGGCAGCCTGGGAATCTTAACGGATCTTCTGTTGTGGTTTCGCCAACGGCAACGACAATATATACCGTTACAGGAACAACTTCTCTCAGTTGCGTTTCATCAAAAACAATTTTAATAACGGTTTCTTCGGCACCAGTAATTACTATAAACACAAGTACCAATGTTGTTTGTAGTGGTAGTCCGGCAACATTAACGGCTAATGGAGCAACCAGTTATACTTGGAGTACAGGCGCTAATGGATCGGTAACCGTTGTTAATCCAACTATAACTACAACATATACAGTAGTGGGTGGTAATGGAAGTTGTACTGGCTCAAATACTATTAGCATAAGTGTTATTGGTTCCCCTACTGTTTCTGCATTTAGCAGCACTTCGACTATTTGTTCTGGGGGTAGTGTAAATCTATTCGCAGGTGGCGCTTCAACATATACATGGCAACCAGGTAACTTAAACGGGGCTGTTGTTGCTGTTTCTCCTCTTGCTACAACTGTTTACACTGTGACGGGTAGTTTACTTTCTTGTACTGATACAGAAACTGTTCAAATTACTGTAAGTAATGGGCCAACCATGACAATAATAAGTTCACCCACAACAATATGTAGTGGTAGTGGAGGCTCTGCGACATTAACAGCAAGTGGTGCTGTTAATTATACCTGGAACCCCGGTGCTGTGATTTCTAATTCGATTATTATTACGCCTACAGTTACAGCAACTTATTCAGTTACTGGAACTAATTCGTTAGCTTGTCCTGCAACTCAAACTATTTCATACGTTGTTACTGCAACACCAACCCTTAACGTTTCATCTTCATCTACCGCTATTTGCGCTGGAAATTCGGCTACCCTGAATGCTTCAGGTGCAACAACTTATACATGGAATCCTGGAGCTTTAGCGGGCGGAACTATAGCAGTTACTCCGGCAGCCAATACAACATATACTGTTACTGGAGCAAATGGAAGTTGTACAAGTTCGCAAACAATAACCTTGGTTGTTAATGCTAATCCAACGGTTACTGCAAACGCATCACCGACTTTAATTTGCAGTGGCAACATAAGTACATTAACTGCGTCCGGAGCGATAAGTTATACTTGGAATCCTGGTTCACTAACTGGAGCTACAGTTAACGTTACACCTGCAACAACTACAGTATATACTTTGACTGGAATTAATGCCGCAGGATGTACAAATTCTACTACTAGACAGGTCTCTGTTAATATAACACCTACTATTAATCCAGTTGCAACTCCAACTTCTATCTGTGTTGGAGGAACTTCAACACTTTCGTCTGTTGGGGCAACAACTTATACTTGGAACCCAGGTAATTTAAGTGGCTCAAGCGTAGCAGTATCTCCTCTTGGAACCACAATTTATACTGTAATAGGAGCCACCGCAAATTGTTCCGATACTAAAACTATTTCTTTACTTGTAAATCCAATTCCAACTGTAAATGCAACAAGCAACCCTACTGTTATTTGTAGCGGTGCTTCGGCCACGTTAACGGCTAATGGAGCATTAACCTATACATGGAATCCAGGGAACATTACTGGAAATCCAATAGCGGTTAATCCAACATCCACTACTTTATATACAGTAACAGGTAGTAATGGCAGTTGTACATCAAATGCAACAGTAAATTTAATAGTTAATCCAAATCCTACAATTACAGCCATTAGCTCTCCTACAAATATTTGCGTTGGAAGTTCGGCTACCTTAACTTCATCGGGCGCTACATCTTATACTTGGAATCCCGGAGCATTGAGTGGAGGAACAGTTACCGTTACACCTGCTTCAACAACTCTTTATACCGTTACAGGCTCTAACGCATTTGGCTGTACCACAACTAATACCGTTAATTTAATTGTAACTCCTATTCCAACAGTAAATGCTGTTGCAAGTAATACTGCTATTTGTTCTGGAAATTCAACAACACTTACCGGTTCCGGCGCCACAAGTTACACGTGGAATCCAGGAGCACTTAATGGCACGACCATAAGCGTTACTCCGCTAGTAAACACTACCTATACTTTAACTGGTTCTAATGGCGCTTGTACAAGTACAATAACACTATCTATAATTGTAAATCCAAACCCTACTATCACTGCTGTAACTTCGCCAACAAATATTTGTTCTGGAAGTTCGGCTACCTTAACTTCATCGGGCGCTACATCGTATACTTGGAATCCAGGTGCTTTAAGTGGAGGAACGGTTA
>JAUXZS010000044.1 GCA_030692515.1 Bacteroidota bacterium | reverse complement strand
TTTAGTAGATATTGCACTAGAAGTAAAAAGCTATGTTAAATCTGTATTTGGTGGAACAAGTGCGCAATATAAACAAGTAAGTAAATTACAGTTTAAAAAACTAAAGTAAATAAGAGTAGGGCGAAAGCCCTCTCTTTTTTTAAAACTACAATTATGAAAAACAGTTATGCTTTATCCTACTTAGCTTTAAGAAAGATAGTAGGATTTTTAGGAATCACCTTTCCTATTATATTAATTTTAGGTGCAATTGCTTTTGGTGCTTGCAAAGGTGTTCAAGCATCTATAAGCGATTACCACAACACTAGCATGCGCGATGTGTTTACAGGCATCCTCTGCGCCATGAGTTTATTTTTATTTACCTATGCAGGTTACGATAAATTAGATTTTTGGATGGCTAAGCTTTGCGGTATTTTAGGTTTTATGGTGGCAATCTTTCCTGATGGCTTAGATGACAATGAATGTACTATTTACGTTAACCAAATAATACCACCTTGGATTGAGAAAGTACATTTATATTCTGCCGGAGCATTCTTTTTATTACTCGCTTATTTTTCCATCTTCTTATTCACCAAATCAAATAAAACTGCCAGCACACAAACACCGCAAAAGAAAAAACGTAATTTAATTTATAAAATTTGCGGTTATATTATGGTTGCTTGTATTGTTATACTGTTGCTGTATTTTCAAATACCGGGCTTAAAAGAAAAATTTGAGAAATACTCGCCTGTTTTGTTTTTAGAAATTATTGCGCTATGGGCTTTCGGGTTTTCGTGGCTTGTAAAAGGCGAAACTATTTTAAAGGACAAATAGTTTAAAGTCAATGGGAAGAATTAAATAAACCGTTTTGGGAAACTGAAACGGTTTTTATTTTTAGAAATTAAAAAATCATTTATTTTTCTAAGGATGTTTTAATTAAATTAATATTGAATTATATTATTCATGTAAGTTCTTTTTTTGCGTTACCGATTGTAGTGGAAAGCCCAGAGCGAAGTGATAACGTAGTGAGGACTTGAAACGGAAAGCGGGTTAAAACGCCCAATACATTATTCTTTAATTATTTTGAACGCTTTTTGTTCAGAATTATTTTGAACTTTTAAATAGTAAATACCACTAGTTAAAAAAGACAAATCTATTTCTTGCTTTAAATTTACATTGGCGATTTCGAATATAATTTGACCTAATGTATTTGCAAGAGTGAATTTAATATTTTCTATATCTTTATTATCAAACTCAATAGTTAATCTGTCTTTTACTGGATTTGGATATATATTAATATCTTCCTTAATATAATTATTTTGTTTTATTCCAACTACATTAGTACAAGCTATTGTAGTCATGTTACCCATAAATTTTGCAAAAAAGTTAACCGTATCAAGCCCTAAAATTTTCTGTGTCGCAAATATTAAAGTATCATTATAAACCCCACCTTTTAAAAACCCACTACCAACATTCATATAATTAACGTAAGTACAAAAGTCATTGCCATCAAAACTAATCCATGCAGGACATAAAACATTACTGTTTGGCAAATAAGTATCATTATTATGCATACCTGTTATAATTAGCTTTCCATGATATTCAAACATATCAACTGCTGTTTCATACACACTATTAAAACCACCGCTTAAATTATCGAAATTTGTACCGTCAAAACTGAAAATCGCATTGCCAGGTGCATTATTATCATAACAAAATATACCAGCTACAAGAAGTTTATTTTTATAAATATAAAATCTATTAACTCCGGCAGTTAATCCTTGCCAATAATTTCCCACCGAAGCCCAATTGCTACCATCCCAAACTCCAATGCCCCTGAATAATCCTGTACTCTCAAAAATATTTCCTCCAACATACAACTTACTTTGATATTCTATTGCATCAACAAAACCTGCACCTACTGTTATGTTTCCTATTTGCGTGAAATTTATTCCATCAAACGTAGCCATCCCTTTACAAGGTGATCCATTAATCGAATCGAAATAACCAAATATTGCCAGCTTATTTTGATATTTACAAACTGTCTCACAATAGCCACTACCAAACCTTGCTATAACATCCCAATTTCCTGTAAGGCGGTTTAATTTTCTTAATTTCCTTCCTGTACAATATAAATCATTATCAATTTTTTTAAAAGAAGTTGAACTATCAAGAATATGATGAATACTATCCCAGTGATTCTCATTCCATACAACCAATCCTTTAGCATTGATTTCATTTGATCCGAACCCTGCCTTTAAAAACCAACCGTCCAAAAACACTTTGTTAGTAATCGAATCAACAACGAAATTATTTACTGGCCAATGAACACCTTTGCCAATTGCTTTATATAAACCACTTTGGGAAAAGCCCAAAGTGGTAATAAATAAAACAAAAACTATAAAAGCACTTTTTTTCATTCTTAATTTTTGATAAACGTTTTGCTTATTGTTTTATTGCCACTTACAATTGTAATACAATAAATTCCATTAGTAAAATTTAATACATTAAAGGTGTGAGATATTACTTCACTATTCTTATTCAAGACTTTTTCTGAATATACTATTTGCCCTAACATATTTATTACTTGAAAAGTTACATCTTTTCCTCCAAAATTACTAAGTTCAAATGTTAAATTATCGTTACTCGGATTTGGAAATAATTTTAACGTTTGAAACGATTTTTTTTGTTCCACAAGTCCGTTAGTAGGAGGTGAAGTATACATATTCATATTGTCGATACTTGTCCTAGCCATAAACGCATCTGCTGAGTAGTTAACATTAGTTCCATAAGTAGCCGGGCCATTATAACTCCAGTTCATTGAATTTATATATGGTGAATAGTGAACTGTGGGTGGAATTCCGCCTTGACCAGAGCTAAGACGTTTTTTGAAAGCCGGATTGGTTGTTTTTCCAGCATAAAACAATTGATTTTTAAAGACGTGAACTTTGTTAACTGAACTAAATACATCTACGGGGTAAGTAGTTGGTGTATTAAATTGACCTAAAAACAAACTTCTGACTTTTAAATCTAACCCACTTTTAAACGCTCCATAATAGCCATCGAATGCTTGTGTCGTAACAGGAATACTTGGATTACCATGGCTAAGATTATTTGGCACAGCTCCATTTGAAACATTAATAGAAGTTCCAATATTAGCATCAGTGTGCCCACCAAAAAACAAACCGTTTGTCATGTCATCATAAGCAGTTTCAATCTTAATACCGCCATAAACTATAGAATTAATTGATTCAAAACCATTACCACCACTACCTCCCATATATGTTGACCAATCCAACTCTCCTGTACTTTTTAACAAAGAAATAAAGCCTTCTTGAATATTCGTGCCTAGAGTGTTCATTGCTGTAAAAGTTGTCGCTCCGGTTTTTGGACATAAAGGAAACTGACCTGCGCCGGGAACCGTACACGTACATGATGAACAAGCCGGCGTACTTGATTCTGTTAAACCACTAATAAAAAAATCATTATTTGGTTTTATTGAAATAGTTTTTCCTAATTCATTGCCTGAACCTCCAAAAAAACTTAGCCATTTATTAGCACCTGTTGTGCTTGACCTTCCAAAAATTACATCTTTATTTCCTCCATTTGAAGACTGATTATACTTACCAGATCCACTTATTGCAACAGGATTTAAAGTGCCTCCATCACTTTCACTTGTACCTACAAATACAATATCGAAATTAGTATCGCCTGCTATTTCGTTTATTTCGTCGTCCAAATCTCCCCCAATAAAAGTAGAATTAACAAGGCCTGTAGACATAGATATTATAGATATAAAGCCATCGGTGCCTCCAGAATTAGTTGGACTAAATATTGCACTACATACTGGAAAGCCATTGTCGGTAGGCACTGTGCATGTATTTGCTGTTGCAGGGCTGGTTGTTTTTCCGCCTATAACTATGTTACCATTGACCAATTTTATATCATGTGCTTCATCATCACCACTTCCTCCAAAATAAGTTGCAAATTTATTTGTAGTGACATTTGGATTAAGTTTTAATCCCGTATATTTTAAATTTAATATAAAAGCATCGTTGTTTCCATTATATGTTTGATAAAATGGATTTCCTTGATTTAATATACCAAAATCAGAACTATTCGTTACACCAGTCACGAAAATTTCACTATTCGCTCTATTCCCCGTGACCGCGATAGCAAAAGCTTTATCATCATTGCTGCCTCCATAAAATGTTTTTGAAACTATAGCGTCTGCTTCTGGCATAGCCGATGTAGGAGGAAACGTCACGTAATCAATTGCGCTTCCTATAACGGCAACCATCAAATCATATCCACCCAGAAAAGGAAGAACGATACCAGCAGTAGATGGATAATTGTTTGATGAATTTGTAAACCCTGCCCAATAACTATTTCCATTTAAATCGGTTTTTACATCTTTTAATTCATCTTCACCAGTACCTCCAAATGGTGTACTCCATTCTGCAATTCCGCTAATATGCAAAGGAGCTGCCGAAGCCGTGCCTTGCGATAACATAAATACTAAAGGTAATGTAGGTGTGTAGGCAGGTGAAATCATTTTAAAATTACCACCTCCCATACTTACGATTTGTGGTGTGCCGGTTAATGTAATTGGAATCAATGAGGTGTCTAATTGATAAACTTCTAGTTTAAAAAATAAGTCACCTTTAAACGTGCTTATTTTTAATTGACCAGAAGTAACCGTAGCATTCGTTGCCCCTGTTATATTTAAAACCAATTTACTTGTATCAGCAAAAGGTTTAGCTACTGTATATAATTTAAGACCGTATGTATTTGAATAGTAATGAAGGTCAATGTTTGGCAATATATTTGGAGTAATAAGACGATTGTTACCATCAACGTTAACAATGCCTGCACCGCAATGGGGTAAAAAATAATTTAGTTCTGTTAATCCTTTTTCATTCTTAAATGTTCTTGTTAAAGGATTTGCTCCAACAAAACTTACATCAACTCGCTGAAAGGTATCGGGTAGTGAGATAAATGTATCAATTCTTGAAGCCACAAAACTAAAGGAATTATTTTTTACAAAAACATCTGGCGCACATTCGTTTGTATAAAATACAACTTCATCAGCATTGCGAAAGTCAGTTGTTTGAATTTGCCCACTATTTTTGAAAAATTGATATTTAGTATCATGCGGCTCAGTAGGAGTTAAATTTATTGGGAAATAAGAAGGTGTTTGACTAATCTTAATTGTTGTAATATCAAAACCTGATGCTGTATTTGTTCCTAAAGCACTGAGATAAATAACACCGATACCGTTAACGACCAAACCTGTTGCCGCATCGTGTCCATTTGCCGATCCATCGTAATCTTGCCTCCAAGTGGTATTTCCAGTAGGCGTGATTTGGTAAACTGAGGCATCATTACTTGTATTTGCTTTAGCCCCTGCAACATAAAAATGATGCGCGATTGTATCACAGGCAATACGAGGTTCAATATATAAACCCGCGATACCAGTATTTTCAATATTTGTCCATAATTGAGTTCCTGTACTATCATATAAAATGGTGTGATATTCATAAATACTCGAATTATTTACATAACCTGTTACGGCAATATTACCTATTGAATCTCGAACTAAAGAAGTGGCAGATTCGTAACCGTTAGAAACATCATAATCCTTTTGCCAAATAATTGACCCAGAACTTGCATCATATAACTGAGTTGTATAATCATCGTTGGTAGAACTATTATTTAGCATGCCACAAATTGCAAAATTACCGCCTGCTAAAATAATTGCTTCCGCTCTGTCATCTGAATTTGCAGTACCATCAGTTAATGTACTCCAATTTACACTGGGACTATTGTTAAGAGAAAAAGCAAGAATATCCATGTTTCCAGATCCATTTTTGCTATTACCACAAACTATAACGTCTGCCCCTGCGTTTGCAAGAACTAATCCAACTCCAATATCATCATCTCCTGCATCGTAAGTATATAGCCAATTTAAAGCACCAGCGGCATCTTTGTAACTTACAGTAAAAATATCTTCGTTTGAACCGTTATTACTTGTACCGGTTACATATATAAATGCATTGGCTTCATCAATTTTTATATCAATTGCAGCATCATTTAAATTTGAACCTCCATCCTCACGTACTGCCCATTGCAACGAGCCACTACCATTGAGTTTTATGGTGTAAAAATCATCTCCACTTGAAGATCGATATGAAACACCTGTAACATAAACATTGCCTATTGAACTAACTTTAATAGCATTTCCGGCATCATCTCCTCCGTAATCATAAGTGTAAGTCCAAAGCAAATTGCCAAGAGAATCGTGCTTTTGAACGAATAAATCACGGTTAGTATTGTTATTAAAATAACCTGTTGTGTAAACGTTGTTATTTGCATCAAGAGCGCTTGCGGAATTATCTACTTGGTTTCTTGGGTTGTAATATTTAACCCAGTCGATATTTGGAACTACTTGGGCATTGCTGATGATAGAGGATAATATAATACTTAAAAGCATTATAAATCTTAATTTAACTGTAGTTGTTTTTTTCATGTTGTTTAGTTATTAGATTAGAGTTATACATTTTATTATAATTAATTATTTCTATTACTAATTTTTTACCCCAATAAATATTTGCTTGTGGAATATGGCACTGTTCATAACACTCGAGCAGAAATTGATTCCGAACCACATGATTATTTTCTAAACATAGTTTAGCCGCCACGCTGTATAAACCAGTTGTATTTGATAGTTGAGTTAATAATTCAACTTGTTTTTTATTTTGAACTGTTAGTGACATGAAAATAATTTTTTTGTTTTTTTACAAATCAGTAATTATTACGCCAACAATGTAAAGTAAAAAAACAGGCGTGTCAAGTAGGGAAACCCCCAGAAATATTTGTTAAAATAAAGGACGAAAAAAAACAGGTGTTTCCTCTATAAGTGTTTAGTACCAAAGAATTGAAGACCATTATTAAGTGCAAACGATAAAAACTCTTGCCGATTTTTAACATTTGCCTTCTTGTAAATTATCGTCAAGTTTGTTTCAATTGCACTACAGCTAACTAATAATATGTTCGAAATTTCTTTAACAGAAAAGCCTTTGCAGATATAATGAATAATTTCTTTTTCTCTTTCGGAGTAGAGTAATTTGTAATAGTGCCCATCTTTAAAGCACTTTATTTTAAGCAGCTCAGGAATATTATCTTCAAAAATTTTTCCTTTGTGAACAGCTTTAATTGCGGCGACCACAATTTTAATATCTTCTTTTTTTGAAACATA
>JAUXZS010000036.1 GCA_030692515.1 Bacteroidota bacterium | reverse complement strand
GCCTGAGTTTGATCCCGTTGCCGCCGCCGAATTTACTCCTGATGTAATAACCGCTCCGCTCGGCGCCGTCCACGTATAACTCTGACCCCCAACGTTGGGCGTGCTTAAATTAATAATCTTATTTACGCACGTTACACTTCCAGTTGTTGATGGGTTATTTGTTACTGTAGTGTTTTGAGAAACAGCAACTGTTGCGGTACTAGAACAACCGTTAGCAACATTTGTAACAGTTGTAATGTAATTCCCGGATTGATTAACAATCGGGTTTGATGTTGTTCCACCAGAAACAATGCCGGGACCTGTCCAACTGTATCCCATTCCCGCGGTTGCAGTTATTGCTGCATTTGTGGTTAAAGTACTACAGGTTAATAAATTTGGCGCTAAGGTTGACGGTGCTGGAGCAGTAGTATTTACTACAACGGCTACTGTGGTAAGTGAAGATTGACAATTTGCTGGTGCGGCACTAGTTACAACTAAACTATATGTTCCGGCAAGTACAACCGTTGGGCTTGCCGTTGCTCCACCTGAGACTATACCACCTACAGGACCACTCCAATTATAGGAGCCCCCGCCGCCGCCAACTAAAACAGTGGTTGCATTGGTGCAAGTAATACTTTTTGTAGGTCCCGCGCTAACCGTTGGCGTGGGATTTACAGTTAAATTTTGAATAGCAGTCATCCCACACTGTGGTGTAATTCCAACCGTATAAGTAATCGGAAAAGTTCCGGGACCTGCTAACGAAGGACAAAATGAATTAGCGGTAACACCAGTTCCTGTAAAGGTTCCGCTAGGTGTACCGGTAACTTGTGGATTTAAATTCACACAAGCATTGTTTTGACATTGCTGTGCAATTGCTGTCCAACTAGCATTATATGGGTTCGTAATTTGTATCGTTCTTGTAGCAGTTGCTGTACAAACATTTTGACTGTCAAAGAAATAAGTAATTGTATAGGTTCCCGCCGTCATTTGGTACGTATCCAAATACAAATAACCCGCCGCGGAGGTAATTGATGCTGTAGCTGGAACTGCAGGAGTGATACTAAACGCAGTAATACCAATGGCTGAATTAGCCGGAATATTAACTGGTTGGCAAGAGTTTGGTGAAGCATTCGTCCATACACCGGAGGCTAAAACAACATTGCTATAACAACTTGATACGGTGTAATTAAATGATCCTGCGGTTGCGATATTACATAAACTATAGCTGTGAGAAAGAGTTGGGTTTAATCCTGCCAAAGAAAAAGAATAATTAGTAGCTCCTGGAATAGCAGTATAACAGGGGGCTGGAAATGAACTACAAAGTGATGATACAGCAGTTGTTCCTTGAAAAACTGTTAGCGAATTGTTTGTTGCTGAATTAGCGTTTGTATTTGCAAATTTAATTTGCAGGCATGGCAATGTAGCATTGTTGCCAGAAAACACAGTTACAGGTGTAATAGCCACTAAATTAGTGTAAGTGCAAGGAATTGTTGCCGACATAGGCGTAAAAGTATTCGCATCGTATACGCCCAAACTAGGGGTGAAACAACCGTATTGAGCTTTAACGAGGTTGTTAAGCCCCAAACAAACAAATAAATAAATAAATAGTTTAATTTTTTTCATCATTTTAATTTTTTAAAAAATGTTATTCGGATATTAAACTATTTTTTTTATCAGGTTTCACAAGGCTTTGATTTTCCTTTAACCAAATATTGATTGTTTCCCTATATTTTTCTTTATCGGTGTATCCAATTGATTTCGGGAATGAACTAGGTATTAAATCGTTCACAAACAACGGAGTTATTTTTGATTCATAACCAAAATATTCGGATACAAGAATATTCGGATTATTATGATTTTGTTCCATTTGTACCGCCTTCAAGTATTGAGGGTTATCCTTAATATCTTTTGGTCTCGAGTTTTGATTATCGTTCTGAGAAAAAATTCTTCCAGAATAAACAAACAATATAATAAGTAAATAAATTAACTTCATCGTTTAAAAATTTATGTTAGACGAAAATACAATTTTATTCAATCCCTTTTTATACAAAGTGAAGGCAAGACAAAGTTAAAAGGGTTTAGTATGGCTAATTTGTATTATATTTTAATATTGTAATTGAATAAATCCTCTTTTAATATCTTCTTTCTCACCTGTACCTGTACCTAGATCTAAAATATAGAAATAAGTTGCTGTTGGTAATTTGCTTGTTCCTGTTTTACCCGCTGTGTTTGGTGTTC
>JAUXZS010000035.1 GCA_030692515.1 Bacteroidota bacterium | reverse complement strand
AACAAATTACGACAACTCCTGGAATGGTTATGTTAATACCACTGCAATAACTCTTGGAGCAGATAAAGTACCAGCAGCAACTTATTATTACGTTATAGAATTTTTAGATGGCGACAAAGAAACCAGAACTGGATTTGTTGTTGTGCAGTATTAACAAAGAGAGCCTAAAAGTAATAGTTATTAAGTAGTGTGTTAGTTAATATAAACTACTATTATAAACGAGCCAACGAATTAAGTTGGCTCTTTTTATTTGAACTAATCCCTCGGATTCAACAATACTTCTTTAGCAGTTTTAATGGCTACTGCGTTGTATTTTTTTTCTACGTAGCTAAGTACTTTTTCTAAAACTTCTTTGCTGTTGGGGTCTAATAAATTTATTTCTTTGGCAAACACTTCATTTACCGCAAAATCTTTAATGGCCTTTACTTGTTTGGGTACTTCGCCAAAAGCCAACTCAATTCGGCGCTCTTTATGCAGCCATTTAAATTGTTCGGTTTTATTTTTAATAATGTGTTCGCATTTTTCAACTTCATTTTTGCGCAATTGTAAATTAGCATCGGCTTGTAGTTTTAAAGAATTAAGATCGATATAATTTACCTGTTTGTTTTTTGCCACAGCCTCATCTACATTGGCAGGAATTGCTAAATCAATAATTACTTTTTTAGAGGTTTCGTTTCCGTTTAACTGCGCAAATATTTGAGGAGTAATTAAAACTTCGTTGCTAGATGTGCAAACAATTAAAACATCAAAACCTTTTTCAAAATTTAACAACGTACTTAACTCAAAAGCTTTTCCTTTAAGAGTAGTTGCTAATTTTTCTGCGCCAACCAGCGAACGGTTAAATACTGTAAAGTTGGCAAATTTATGTTTTTGTAAATAGCTTGCTAAAATAGTATTGGTTTCGCCACTGCCAACAAATAAAATACGCGCGTCGTTTTTAATTCCTAAGTTGCGCAATTGTCTGTATGCTAAAGAGGCAACCGAAACCGGATTTTTTGCAATGTCGGTATTGGTATAAATGTCTTTTGCGGTTTCAATAGTTTGTTTGGTTAGTAAGCGAATAAAATCACCGGTTAAACCTAACATGTTGCAAAAATCGTAAGCTTTTCTAACTTGTGTTATAATTTCTCTTTCTCCAACCACCATCGAATCTAAAGAAGAAGCAACTTTTAAAATATGTTCAACGGCTTCGTCTCCTAAATAAACTGCTGCATTTTCCGACAAAGTATTTGCTTCAACATTATTTAGGCGACTGTTTAAAAACAGAATGAGTTCTTTAATAAAAACTGTATTTATTTCGTGCGATGAATCAATAAACAATTCAACTCTATTGCAGGTACATAAAAACAAAAACTCGTTAAAGCCAAAATTTAATTTTACGGCTCCTAAAACTGTTGTTTGTTCGTCTTGGTTAAGGTGTAATTTTCCAATCAGGTCGAATGGAAGATTTTTGTGAGTAAAAGCTATTATTTTAAAGGAGTCCAATTATACCGCAAATATGGTATATTATTGGGTTTTGTTTGTCATAAAAGTGTCATTTGCAGACCAACTTACATGACAAATATCAGTAATTAGATTATTTTCAAATACTTTATAATGTACAATTAATTTATTAAATAAATAATAAAAGCATATTGGAATCAATAAACCGAAACCTAAAGCTTTAGACGTTTTTTTTGTCACTTTTGTCGCGCAAAAGTAACCAAAACGCTTTTAATCTTTTGAAAGGAGATTTTTTCTTTCGCACGGTAGATACAGCGAAAGAAAAACCACTGCCTGCCTAAGCTCTTGTCTGTGCGCATAATATCCTAACCGCACAGCTTAGTCAGCAGCTATCTCTGCAAAAGATCAAAATGAAATCGCGGTAAAAAACTAAATGTAAAATTTGTTTTATGTTTTAACGTAGGAGCAAGACTATTAATCGTCTGTAGGATCAGGAGCAGTTGTAGCTTTTGCTTTTTTTGCCTTTATTTTACTTGGAAAAAGCACGTTAATTAACTCATTATGTACCGAAATCATACTTTTGCTAATGCCGTTAATGATAGTAACATTTTCGTTTGATGAGTTTTTCCAAGTTCTTTTAACTTCTTCATGACTGCCGTCACTTAGTAAAATATAAAACTTCACCAATTTTCCGTTTCTTATTTCAGCTTTACCGTTATTACATGTAGCTTTTGCTCCCATGCGGGTAGTTATAATCACATCATCATAAACACCATCTTTTACTTCTTCTGCGCCTCTATCTTCAAATTTGGCTGCCCATTTGTTATAACAGTTTAGTTCAATTGTTTTTTCTTGAGAAAAAGAAGTTAATGCTATAAACAAAGAAGCGGCTAGTAATATTTTTTTCATTTTTTAATAATATTTAATCAAACCTACAAAAAAAATCAAAAAATCAAAAATTAATCTTGCCTTGTTTAAATTAATACATAAAATATAGATTTTAAATGTTAGAAAATTGGTTATCTTGCATGTATGTTGGTGAAAACGTTTGGATATGCTGTACAAGGCATTAATGCTACTAAAGTTACCGTTGAGGTAAGTGTTGCAATAGGTATTAATTTTTATTTAGTGGGATTACCGGACAGTGCTGTTAAAGAAAGCCAACAACGTATTGATACCGCTTTAAAACAACACGGATATAAAATTCCCGGCAAACAAATTACTGTTAATATGGCTCCCGCGGACATTCGCAAAGAGGGCTCTGCCTATGATTTAACTATAGCGGTTGGAATTTTAGCAGCAAGCGAACAAATTCTTTCCGAAAAAATTGCCGACTATGTAATAATGGGTGAATTAGCGCTTGACGGCGACATTAGGCCCATAAAAGGAGCGCTTCCAATTGCAATACAAGCAAAAAAAGAAGGTTTTAAAGGAATTATTTTACCTGAAATAAATTCTGGCGAGGCCGCGGTTGTTGATGGATTGGAGGTTTTATATGCTAACAATATTAAACAGGTTATTGATTTTTTTAATAATAAGGAAGAATTACCAAAAGCTAAAATAGATTTAAACACTGTTTTTTTAAATCAAATAGAAAACATTGAGTTTGATTTTTCGGATGTAAAAGGTCAGGAAAATATTAAGCGTGCCTTAGAAATTGCTGCCGCTGGTGGACATAACGCCATATTAATTGGGCCTCCTGGCGCAGGTAAAACTATGTTAAGTAAACGCTTACCAAGTATTTTGCCTCCACTCACATTAAATGAAGCGCTTGAAACCACAAAAATTCATAGTGTTGCAGGTAAAACCGGTAAAGGTGGAAAAGGATTAATTACTCAGCGCCCGTTTCGCAGTCCGCACCACACAATAAGTGATGTGGCATTAGTTGGAGGAGGGAACAACCCGCAACCCGGCGAAATTAGTTTAGCACATAATGGTGTTTTGTTTTTAGATGAATTGCCAGAATTTAAAAGAACTGTACTTGAGGTAATGCGCCAACCGTTAGAGGATAGAGTTGTAAATATTAGCCGAGCAAAATTTAGCGTAGATTATCCTGCAAGCTTTATGTTAATAGCAAGTATGAATCCTTGTCCCTGTGGTTATTATAATCACCCAGAAAAGGAATGTGTTTGCGCACCAGGCATCGTGCAAAAATATTTAAATAAAATAAGCGGACCCTTATTAGATAGAATTGACTTGCACATTGAAGTTACGCCCGTGCCTTTTAGCGAATTAAGTAAACAAACAAATGCAGAGGCAAGCAAAAATATAAGAGAAAGAGTGATTAATGCAAGATTAATTCAAAGTGAGCGATTTGTGGAGGATGAAAATGTGCATTGCAATGCTCAAATGCGCACCAAAGATTTAAAATCCTATTGTCAATTAAACGAAGTTGGAAATTCGCTTTTAAAAAACGCTATGGAACGATTGGGTTTAAGTGCAAGAGCCTACGATAGAATTTTAAAAGTAGCCCGTACAATTGCTGACTTAGAAAATTCAAAAGCTATTGAAACAAATCACATTGCTGAGGCGATTCAATACAGAAGTTTAGATAGAGACGGTTGGGCCGGATAAAAGAAATATGAAAATTAATTTAAAAAATATTTATTTGGTTTTACTTTTTTTGCCTTTGTTTTTTAAGGCCGGAGTTGACCAAAAATTATTTTTAGAGAAATTTAATAAAGCCGATCTTAAAAATAAAGTTCGATTAGTTGCTTCAGTTCCATACGAAGATATAAAAGAAATTTATCCTCAAATAAAAGATACTTTATTAAAAGTAAAAAGCCTTGTTTATTTGCGTTCTCAAAGTAAAGAAGCCAAATTTTTATTTGATAAAATAGAGGCCGACATTGAATTATACAATCAAAACTACACCAAAGCTATTTTTATTTTAGAAAACGGATTAAGAAAACACGCTTCAAACGTTAACGATTCGTTAATCTGTTACTCCATGTTAAAAGATGCCTTTATTAGAATCAGAGATATAAATAAGGCTTTTGAAATGCATCATTTAATGGAGACAAGATGGGACAGAAAAAACGACACCATTAATATTTCATATGGAAGACCAAAAAGCACTTTGTATAATATGTTGGGATTATCAGACCAAGCAATTATAGAACGGTGGAAAGAAGGTGAAAAAGATATTTTAAATAATGATACAAGCGGTTTGGGTAATTTGTATAATGATATAGGAGTTTTTTATAACGCCAAAAAAAATTCTGATAGCGCAGAATATTATTTTTTAAAGGCTAAAAATTTATTAATACAGAGAAAAGTAAGTAAAGAAAAAGAAGCGGGCCATATGTTTTTTCTTTCTCTTATTGATGGAAATATGGCTTTAAGCTATTTTAATCGAGGAAATGTTATGGATGCAATACCTCTTTTAAAAATTGATGTTTATTATAGTTTGAAGGTTAATAATTTTGAAAGTGCTTTTAATAGTTACAATTTACTGGGACAATGTTATATTAAACAAAAGCAAAAACAATTAGCTAAAAACTATTTGGATTCTGCTCAGTTTCTTTTAAATGAAAAAGTAAAAGGTATTGCACCAAAACTTAGGCTTTTATTAACCTGGGCAAACTATTATAATTCTACAAATGATTTTAGTAAATCCAATCAATATTACCGACAGTATTTAAGCATTAACGATAGTTTTCAAGTACTTGAAAAAGAAAGGCAGGTCAAGAACCAACGTGTTGCAATTAGCATAGAGCAAGCCGAGGCAGAGATGAATGAAAAAGATAAATTAATAGAGCTAAATAAGTTTGAAGATGCTAAACAAAAAACTTTTAGGGCTTATTCATTAGCAGGGATAATTATTTTATTAGCGATTATTTTATTGTTAGTGTTAAATAAATATAACGCTAGAAAACGCGAAGAACAATTGTATGAAACGAATAAACAGATTGGTCAAAAAAATGAAATAATCGAACAATCTTTAAAAGAAAAAGAAGCTTTAATAAAAGAAGTTCATCACAGAGTAAAAAATAATTTGCAAATTATTTCAAGCATGTTAAGTTTGCAAATAGGCAAAGTAGAAGATGAAAACACAACTACTATTTTGAAAGACGCTCAGCAGCGAATAAATGCTATCTCCCTAACTCATCAGATGTTATATCAAAAAGATAACATCTCAAGTATTAGCATGGGGGATTATGTTGAGACCCTAGTAGGCCAAATTGAAAAAACTATTTTTTCAAACAGCATTGAATTAATTATTTCAATAGCATCACGAGAAAGAAAGATAAATATTGATTCAGCCGTTCCTTTAGGGCTGTTAATAAATGAAATTTTAACCAATGCCTACAAACATGCATTCAAAGAAAATGAAAAAGGAAAAGTTTCTATTTCTTTGATGAATAATGACAAGGAAAGCGTTTTAACAATCAGCGATAATGGAAAAGGTTTGCCAGATAATTTTGAAAAGCTGAATGAAAAGTCGATGGGGATGGAATTAATAAATATTTTAGCAAGCCAATTAAATGCTGACTTAAAAATTGAAAGTTCAAAAGGAACAACCTTTATTATTAAAATAAAATTTTAGATTCAGAAACAAAAAGTTGAAAGAAGCAAATCAAATATTACTAGATCTTAAACGAAAAATTTATAAACCCATTTATTTTTTATCGGGAGAAGAACCTTATTATATTGATCTTATTAGCGATTACATTGAAAGTAATGTTTTGGATGATGCTGATAAAGAATTTAATCAAAACATTGTTTATGGAAAAGATGCAGACCTAGTAAGTATTTTAGGTTTGGCTAAACAGTTTCCAATGATGAGTGAGCATCAAGTAGTAATTGTAAAAGAGGCTCAAAACATTAAGGAATTAAATAAAAGTGCTGGAGGAAATGATGTTACCGGAGCTTCGAAAACTTCAACTAATTCTGCCACACAACAATTTGCAAACTATATTGCTAATCCGCAACCCACAACCATTTTAGTATTTTGTTTTAAATATAAAACAATTGATAAACGAAGTGCTATCGCGAAAGCACTTCAAAAAAATGCAGTTTATTTTGAGTCATCTAAACTTTACGACAATCAAGTTCCCGAATGGATAAATAATTACGTAAAAGATATTAATTATACTATTGCTCCAAAAGCTACTTTTTTACTTTCTGAGTTTCTTGGAAATGATTTAAGTAAAATAACAAACGAAATAAATAAACTAGTTATTAGTCTACCAAAAGGAAGCGAAATAACGGCGGATTTAGTTCAGGATAATATTGGCATTAGTAAAGATTTTAATGTTTTTGAGTTACAAGATGCTTTGGCAAAAAAAGATATTTTAAAAGCAAATCGTATCATTAATTATTTTGCTTTTAATGAAAAAGAACATCCTGCTGTAATGGTATTAAGCTCACTATACGGCTATTTTAGCAAAATTTTAAAATTCCATTTCTTACAAGATAAAAGTAAATTTGCTGCCGCAGGTGCATTAGGTGTAAATCCTTTTTTTGTAGACGGTTACGCAAAGGCGGCTGCAAATTATAATACAGGAAAATTAAAAAGTATTTTTTCTTATTTAAAAGAATGCGATTTAAAAGCTAAAGGCGTTAATAATCCAAGTATCGAAAACGGAGAATTATTAAAAGAGCTTGTTTTTAAAATTTTGCACTAGGTTATTTTTCCTTTTTCTCCAAAATAAATTTACTTATTTCGTTATATAAAGCTTTAGCTTCAGCATCGGTTATTTGCATGGCAAAAGGAGTAGATTTTCCTTGCGAAATAAACTCAAGTCTTTCTCCACCCTTTATCCAAAAGCTTTGGTTAATCGTATCTGCAAAACTTGTATTATTTAAATCAATAATTTTAAAATCGTCCAGCAAAGAAATATTATACTCTCTAATTTTACTTTTTTTATTTAATTCACGTTGGTAATTTATAACACCATCTTTTATCCAAATCTTCTCTTTACCTTTTTTCTTCCAAATAAATGCCCTTGCAATTTTAAATTCAAAATAGGCCCAAAACGAAAGATAAATTAACATAAACACCCTTGTGTCTTTATCGTACATTTTAAAATAACTGATTAAAACAATTAGTCCACAAACCGTCCATGCAAAAAGCCACAGAAACAAAATCATTAATTTTTTTTTGTCTACAGTTGGTAAAATAACTATGCTTAATAGATTATCTTTTTTAAAAATGCTTATCCTATCCCCAATAACTTTCATTTGTTTATAATTCTCTTTTGTTTAATTATTTGCAAATTTAAGTATCTTTAAATCCATAAACCAACTATGAGTGAATTAAAAAGGAGTTTAAATTTATTTGATACCATTATGATTGTTTCCGGCAGCATGATTGGATCGGGTATTTTTATCGTAAGTGCAGATATGATGCGAACTTTAGGCTCACCTTTTTGGGTTTTAATGTGCTGGCTCATTAGTGGTGTTATTACGTTATTTGCCGCTTTAAGTTATGGCGAATTAGCTGGGATGATGCCAAAGGCCGGTGGACAGTTTATTTATATTAAAAGGGCCTACGGTAATTTAACTGCCTTTGTTTATGGCTGGACAGTTTTTACAGTTATTCAAACTGGTGTTATTGCAGCTGTTGCTGTTGCTTTTGCGAGATTTGTTGGAGTTTTTATTCCGGTTTTTGATGAGAAAAATACTTTGTTGGAAGTTGGGAAATTTACTATTTCTTCCACCCAACTTTTGGCTGTTGGCTCTGTTTTATTTCTCACATACATAAATACGTTAGGGATTAATAATGGTAAAATAATACAACGTGTTTTCACAAGCGCAAAATTATTAGCCTTATTAGGATTAATTTTTATCGGGTTTTTTGTTGGTTATAAAACCGGGTATTGGGAAAAAAATATACAATTACCATTTACTGGAACGGGTCTAATTTCAGAATCTTCAACTTCCAATTTTAGTATCACAACGCTTTTAAGCGCCTTAGGCGTTGCTCTAATTGGGGCTTTGTTTAGTAGCGATGCGTGGAATAACGTTACGTTTATTGCCGGAGAAGTAAAAGAGCCGCAAAAAAATATTCCTTTAGGATTATTAATAGGCGTTTTAATTGTTACTGTGTTATATGTGCTAGCCAACGTGGCGTATTTCATGTTGCTTCCGGCATTGGGTTCTCCAGAAGGCCAAAATGTTTTTGAAAAAGGAATTGCATTTGCGGAAAATGATAGGGTGGGTACGGCAGCAATGTCGGCAATTTTCGGAACGTTATCTGCTTACATTATGGCATTATTAATTATCATTTCTACTTTTGGTTGTAACAACGGTTTAATTTTATCGGGCTCACGATTATTTCAATCTATGGCAAAAGAAGGTTTATTTTTCAAATCGGCAGCTTACATTAATAAAAATCATGTCCCATCAAAAGCCTTATGGTTTCAAGCCATTTGGGCATCTGTTTTATGTTTAAGTGGTTCTTATGGGTCATTATTGGATTATTGCACCTTTGCATCGTTGATATTTTACATCGTTACCATTTCCGCTTTATTTTACTTACGTAAAAAAGAACCAAACACACCCAGACCATATAAAGCTTTTGGATACCCTGTTTTACCAGCATTATATATTTTATTAGCTTCTGCAATATGTATCGATTTATTAATTTTTAAAACGCTTAATACAGGTTTAGGGGTATTAATAATGTTTTTAGGTATTCCAATATTTTATATTTTTAAGATGCATAAAAATGGCCAGCAGTTTTCTGAATAATTATTTTGGTTTTAATAAACAGCAACGTAACGGTTTACTTACACTTTCATTAATTTGTTTAATATTATTAATTGTTCGGATAGCTTACCCTTCATTTATAAAACCAGATAATATTATTGTTGAAAATCTGCCACTAGTTGAACGAAAACTCGATAGCTCTTACGAATCTTCTAGAAAGCATTTTTCCTCTAATTTTTCCGAGAACAAAAACAGTATAAATTTGTTTGCTTTTGATCCAAACTCCGTTTCGTTTGAACAATTGTTAGCGCTTGGCTTTAAAGAAAAAACGGCTAAAACTTTTTTAAAATTTAGAGAAAGAGGATTTGTCTTCAAACAAAAAAGCGATATTCAAAAAGTGTATGGTATTTCTGATAATTTTTTCGAAAAGTTAAAGCCGTATATTATTTTCTCAAATAAAAGCAATTCAGAAAATGTTTTTGTCAATCAAAAGGTGGTTGAAAAGAAAGAGCCGCAAAAAACTGTAAAAAGTAAAGTTGATATAAATACTGCGGATAGCATTACGTTATTAAACTTAGATGGTATTGGCCCTGCCTTTGCAAAAAGAATATTAAAATATAAAAGTCTTTTAGGGGGTTATAATACTATCGAACAATTAAAAGAAGTGTATGGATTTACGGATGAACTTTATGCAAAATTAAAACCGTTTATTTATATTGAAACAGTTGTAATCGAAAAAATTGATTTAAATAAAGATGATTTTAAGACAATTAATAAACACCCCTATTTATCCTATGAATTAACAAAAAGCATATTTGATTGGAGAAGAAAGACCGTTATAACAGCCACTAATTTAAAAGATATTATAAATGATGAGTCTGTTTATAAGAAACTGCTTCCATATTTAGAGTTTGAGTAAAAAATTTATTAATTTTAACTACATTTATTAATACACGATTTTTAAATTCAATGAGCGATAAACAAAGAACTATAAAGGGGCCTGTTTCTATATCGGGCGTGGGTTTGCACACTGGAGCACCCGTTACGTTAACATTTAATCCTGCCGAAGAAAATCATTGGTATAAATTTCAGCGCATTGACTTGGAAGGGCAGCCTATTATTGAAGCGGATGCTGACTTAGCTGTTGATACTTCAAGAGGAACAACGCTTGAAAAAAACGGAGCAAAAGTTCATACAACTGAGCATGTACTTGCAGCCTTGATGGGTTTAGGAATTGATAATTGTTTAATTCAAGTTACCGGACCAGAAATGCCGATAATGGATGGCAGCTCTTTAAAATTCATAGAAATTCTTGAAAAAGCTGGTGTGGTTGAACAAAATGCAGAGCGTGAATATTTTGAATTAACTGAAAATTTAACTTTTGAAGATTCGGTTAAAAAAGTAGAAATGTTAGCGGTACCTCAAGATGAGTTTAGGGTAACTGTAATGGTTGATTATGGTAGTGAAGTATTAGGAACTCAACATGCATCAATGTATAATCTTAGAGAGTTTAAATCACAAATAGCACCTTGCAGAACATTTGTCTTTTTAAGAGAGTTAGAAACTTTATTAGCCCACAATTTAATTAAAGGTGGCGATTTAGATAACGCAATTGTTTTAGTAGATAGTGAATTACCTGAAGAAAAATTAGATCATTTGCGCAAAGTATTTAATAAGCCAAACGTAGAAGTTAAAGGCCGTGGAGTTTTAAATAACACAAAGCTTCATTTTTACAATGAGCCTGCTCGCCATAAATTATTAGATATTGTTGGTGATTTAGCTTTGGTTGGAAAGCCAATGAAGATACACGTTTTAGCCGCTCGTCCTGGCCATGCTGGAAATGTTGATTTTGCAAAAAAATTAAAAGCTTTAGCTAAAAAACAAAAAGCAGAAAAAGATTATCCAAAAATAGATTTAAATAAACCTGCATTATTAAACATTACAGATATCATGAAAATTTTACCTCATCGTCAGCCAATGCTGTTGATAGATAAAATTATGGAACTTTCTTTAGAACATGTTATAGGGGTAAAAAATGTAACCTTAAACGAAGAATTTTTTAAAGGGCACTTTCCTGAAAATCCTGTAATGCCGGGCGTATTGCTTATTGAGGCAATGGCGCAATGCGGCGGAATTTTAGTTTTAAAAACTGTCCCTGATCCTGAAAATTATTTAACTTATTTCATGAAAATTGACGGCGTTAAATTTAAAAAAATGGTGATACCTGGAGACACAGTTGTTTTTAGCTTAGTTTTAGTTACTCCAATTCGCAGAGGTATTTGCCATATGCGTGGCGTTGCTTATGTAAACAATAAACCTGTAATGGAAGCCGAAATGATGGCGCAAATTGTAAAAGTAAAAAACATTGAGGTTAAAACTCCAGAGCCACAACTAACTTAATTTATGATATCACCTCTCGCCAACGTTAGTCCCAAAGCCAAAATCGGTAAAAATGTTACCATTAATGCATTTGCTAGCATTCATGAAGATGTTGTGATTGGTGACGATTGTTATATTCATTCCAACGCTTTAATTTATCCTGATACAATTATTGGTAACGGTTGTAAAATTTTTCCGGGCGCAGTTATTGGAATTATTAACCAAGATTTAAAATACAAAGGAGAAAAATCTAATACCGTTATTGGAAACAATACAACCATTAGAGAATTTGCAACTATTCATAAAGGTACTGCAGATAGAATGACAACAAAGGTTGGTGACAATTGTTTAATTATGTGTTATACACATCTCGGACACGATTGTGCTATTGGTAATAATGTTATCATCGCCAATAATGGAAGTTTGGCCGGACACATTACAGTAGAAGACTTTGTAATAATAGAAGGTGTAGTTGCAGCCCAACAATTTGTAAATATTGGGGCTCATTCATTTGTTGCCGGCGCTTCGTTAGTAAGAAAAAGCGTGCCGCCATATTGCAGAGTAGCTCGCGAACCCCTTCAATTTATCGGTGTCAATACAATTGGTTTAGCGCGTAGAGGATTTGATAAAGAATTAATAAAGCAAATTGAAGATATTTACCGTATTATTTTTGTGCGTGGTCATAACGTAACCAATGCGTTAGAAATTGTTGAAAATGAAATGCCGGATACAGCAGTTAGAAAACAAATTGTAAATTTTATTCGTAATCAAAAAGACGGAATTGTAAAAGGAATTTAATTAAATGAAATGCTATCTATTCAATTAAGTAACCTCGGAAAAAATTTTAATAAGGAATGGATATTTAGAAATCTTTCTTATCAAATAAACCCAAACGATAAAATTGTTATTCTTGGTGGAAATGGCTCCGGAAAATCTACACTCTTGCAAGTAATAAGTGGTTTTATTACTGAGAATGAGGGCGATGTTATTTATAAATTGAACGACAAAATTATTCCGGTTGATAAAATAAAAAATTACATTTCATTTGCTTCACCATACATTCATTTAATTGAAGAGTTTACTTTAACTGAAATGATTGACCACACAAAAATTTTTAAGCCTTTTGTAAATGATCTTTCCACTGAACAAATAATTGAATTAATTGATTTAACGAAATCAAAAAATAAATTAATTAAACAATTTAGCAGCGGCATGAAACAAAGATTAAAATTAGGCGTCGCTATTTTGTGCGACACTCCTGTATTATTATTAGACGAGCCTATTTCAAATCTTGATGCTAATGCAATTGATTGGTATAAAAAAATAGTTAAAGAGTATTCTAAAAATCGTACGGTTATTGTTGCTTCCAATGCTATACAAGACGAATTTTTTATCTGCGATAAGCAATTGAATGTTGCAGATTTTAAACCTTCAAAATAACCCTAACGTTTTCCATCCCTGTTTTTTTACTGTTCATGTAAGTATATAGCTACTTGTAACTTTTATATGAGCATCTACGTCTTAACCTTTATCTTTAATATAATTATGGAATTAAAAATATCAAACCTAAGTAAAGTCTATCCTGGAGGATTAAAAGCTTTATCAAATGTAAATTTAGAAATCTCGAACGGCATGTTTGGTTTGCTTGGTCCTAATGGGGCGGGTAAATCTAGTTTAATGCGTACAATTTCTACCTTGCAAGAACCAAGCGAGGGCACAATTTTTTTAGATGACTTAGATGTTATCAATAATAAAGAAGAGATGCGTAAAGTGTTAGGTTATTTGCCGCAAGATTTTGGTTTTTATCCTAAGGTAAGCGCAGATGATATGTTGCATCATTTCGCAATTTTAAAAGGCATTTCAAATAAATCCGAACGTAAAGAAGTTTGCGATGCATTGTTACATCAAACAAATTTGTACGAAGTGCGTCATCGTTACATTGGAGATTACAGTGGAGGTATGCGCCAACGTTTTGGTATTGCACAAGCCTTACTTGGAAATCCAAAAGTAGTAATTGTTGATGAGCCTACAGCCGGTTTAGATCCACAAGAGCGTAATCGTTTTCATAATTTGTTAAGCGAAGTGGGAGAAAACATTATTGTAATACTTTCAACTCATATAGTTGAAGATGTAAGTAATTTATGCGATAAAATGGCTGTGATGAATTTAGGCCAGGTAATGTTTAATGGTAAAACTACCGAAGCTTTAAATTTATTAAAAGGTAGAGTATATAAGGTGGTTATTGCGAAAGAAGAAATTGCAGAATATCGTCAGCAATACAATGTAATTTCTACTCGTGTTGCCGAAGGAAAAATTTTAGTTCATGTTTTGAGCGATTCTTTACCTAATTCTCAATTCATAGCAATTGAAGGTGATTTAGAGGATGTTTACTTCTCTTATATTAATGCAAAATAAACGACATTGTCGTCCCGACGAAGGAGGGATCTAGTTTTACTAAACAAAAAGATGCTTCCTTCTTCAGAATGACAAGAGAATAAATTTAAAAACGAATTTGCTCCCAAGGAAAAATCTAAAAATTGAAAACATTAGGAACTCATAATTATTTTATTTATTTCGTTACAAACATCACAAAAAAGGTTTTGTATTGCGGTGTAACTAATGATTTGAAAGTGCGTTTACATCAACACGAACAAGATAGTTTAAATGAAAAGAAACATTTTGCAGGGAAGTATAATTGTTTTTACTTGATATATTTTGAACGGTTTCAGCAAATAGAACAAGCAATAAAACGAGAACATGAATTAAAAGGTTGGTCAAGGAAGAAGAAAGACGGATTAATAAAAACATTAAATCCAAACTGGAATTTTTTAAATAATGAAATATAAAATGTCATCCCGACGAAGGAGGGAGCTCAACACTAGTGATAGATGTCTCCTTCGTCGACATGACAAAAAATAAATAACAAATAGATAAATTATGTTTAAAGAAATTTTTGCTTACGAATTAAAGCAATGGTTAAAAAGACCAGGAGTTTACATTTACTTTGCTGTGTTTGTTGCATTGGCATTTTTATTAGGGGCGGCTATTTCAGGAATGTTTAGTGGCGTGTCTGCCGATACCAATTCTTATATCAATTCTGCAACCACCATTGCAGGTATAGTTACTAGTTTTAATACTGATTATTTATTTGGATTAATAACACTGCTAATTTGTGTAGCATTAATGGCGGGTTGTGTTCAAAAAGATTTTCAATACAATTGTTTTCCGTTTTATTTTACAAAACCTATTTCAAAGTTTAGTTATTTGTTTGGACGATTTACCGCGTCCTTTTTATTAACCGCATTTGTTTTAACGGGCATTATACTCGGAATATTATTTGCTTTTCTTTTGGCAAGTAATGATAATGGACAATTAGGCGAATTTAAATTCATCAATTTTTTTCAACCGTATATTTATTTTTTATTGCCCAACACTTTTTTTATTGGCACCTTATTTTTCAGTTTAGTTACTTTTACCCGTAACATGACAAGTGGTTATGTGGGCAGCCTTGTTTTTATTGTTGTTGCCGGAATTTCAAGAAGTATGGTTGCAGATATTGATAATAAAACAATTGCGGCCTTATTAGACCCCTTTGGAGCCCAGGCCCTTGAATCAATAACCGAATATTGGACACCAGCAGAAACTAACTCGCGCCTTATACCATTTAATAGTTATATATTATACAATCGATTATTATGGTTGGGGTTATCGTTTGGTTTACTATTATTAACGTATTATAAATTTAATTTTAATCAGTTTTTAAATCCGGTAAGTTTATTTAAACGTAAGAAGAAAGAATCAAAATCTCAACCATCAAAAGCAATTCAATCTATTGGGCACTTGCCAAAAGTTTCACAAATCTTCGATAGAAATCTTGCTGTGCAACAATTACTATTTTTAACAAAGTTCGAATTTCTAAAAATCTCTAAGTCTATTTTTTTTATTATTATTTTGGGCTTATCTGTTTTGTTAACTGTTCTTACTTCACAATTTTCGGGTTTAATTTATGGCACTGAAACCTATCCCTTAACCTATATGCAAATAGAAATTGCAAGTGGGACGTTTAGCTTTTTTCAGTTAATAATGATCGTGTTTTACACTGGCATTTTAGTTTGGCGAGAGAAAGATGCTAAAGTAGATGAATTAATCGGCTCTACACCTGTAAAAAATGTAGTGTTATTTTCTTCCAAATTTATTTCTTTAGTTTTATTAGCTCTTGTGGTTAATCTTGTTTGTATTTTTACTTGTATCTGTATTCAAAGTTTATCAGGCTACACCAAATTTGAATTGGGTTTATACTTTACAGATTTAATACTTTTAAAAATAGCTGGTATTTCATTATTAGTTGCTTTAGGGTTATCTACTCAAGTGTTTTTTAAAAATCGTTATGTTGCTTTTTTTGTGATGGTTTTTATTGTTCTTGGCGCACCTTTAATTCTAAGAGCATTAAATTATGATAATGATTTATTTAAGTTTAATTCTTCTGGCGACACTATGCGTTATTCTGACATGAATGGCCACGGACAAACACTTCCAAACTTATTTGTTTTTAAAGCTTATTGGATGGGTTTAATGTTGATAATATGCACTATAGCCATAGCTATGTACCAACGTGGAAAAGAGCAACAATTTTCTGTAAGATGGAAACAAGCTTTTAGAAGTTTCAAGCTTTCATATAAAATAACCATTGCCTTAGGTTTGGTATCGTTTTTAGGTTTCGGCTCTTTAATTTATTATAACACACGTGTATTAAATCCGTATAAAACTGAAAAAGAAATAGAAAAACAAACAGCCAATTTTGAAATTACCTATAAAAAGTACGAAAAAGAATTACAGCCAAGAGTTGTTGAATCAAATTTGAAAGTGGATATTTTCCCAGATAAACTTGGTGCAAAAGTTAAAGGCTTTTATTATTTAAAAAATAAACACAAAAAGTCTTTGTCTAAAATATTTATAAATTCTAGCAGTCAAATTACAATAAACAACTTTCGTTTTAGCACCAACGCAAAATTGTTTGTTGATGATAAAACAAATGGTTTTTATGGTTACGAATTGGAAAAACCATTAGAGTCAAACGATTCAATCAAATTCGAATTTGACATTGAATACTTTCCAAAAAATTGTATTATGCGCCAAGACGAATCGATGATTGTTGAAAACGGTTCGTTTTTTAATAGTGGCATTTTACCATCTATTGGTTATAATCCTGATATGGAACTTTCAGAAAACTCTACTCGAAAAAAATATAAGTTGGCGCCAAAATTACGCATGGCAAACATTGCCGATACTGCAGCGTATGCTAATACATATATTTCTCATGATGCGGACTGGATTCGTTTTTCTTGCCAACTTTCAACTAAAGATGGTCAAATCGCAATTGCCCCCGGCTATTTATTAAAAGATTGGAAAGACAACGGGCGTCATTATTTTCAATATAAAATGGATGCGCCTATTTTAAATTTCTATTCTTTTTTATCTGCAGCATACGAAATCAAAAAAGAAAAATGGGAAAATCCAATAGATAAATCTAACACAGTTAATATTGAAATATATTATCAAAAAGGACATGAGTATAACATTGATAGAATGATTAAAGGAATTAAAAAATCATTAAATTATTATACTAAAAGCTTTAGTCCATACCAACACAAACAAGTTCGTATTTTAGAATTTCCGAGATACTCAACATTTGCGCAATCATTTCCAAATACTATTCCGTTTTCAGAAGGCATTGGTTTTATTGCAAAAGTGGATGATACTGACCCGAATAAAGTTGATTATCCGTTTTACGTTACAGCACATGAGGTTGCGCATCAATGGTGGGCTCATCAGGTAATTGGCGCTAATGTTCAAGGGTGTACCGTTACTAGCGAAACAATGAGTCAGTATAGTGCCTTAATGGTTATGGAAAAAGAATATGGACAGGCTTCGATGAGTAAATTTTTGCGCTATGAAATGAATAAATATTTGCAAGGCAGAACACAAGAAGGCAAAAAAGAAGTTCCGTTGTTGTTGTGCGAAAATCAACAATACATTCATTACAATAAAGGAAGTGTAATTATGTATTCACTAAAAGATTATTTGGGAGAAGATACTTTAAATGCAGCACTTAGCAGATACGTAAAGAAAGTAGCTTTTCAGGAGCCACCTTATACAACCTCTATAGAGTTGTATGATTTTATTAAACAAGCTACGCCAGATAGTTTAAAAGAAACTGTAAAGGATATGTTTGAAAGAATTGTGGTTTATGATAATAGCGTTAAAAGTTGGAGCTATAAAAAAACAAGCCAGGGCAAATATAAAATCACAGCTCTAATTTCTTGTATAAAAACGCAAAGTGATAGTTTAGGAAAGGCTAAAGAAGTAAAACCAGATAACTGGTTTGATATTGCCGTGTTTGCAAAAAGTAAAACTAATTCGAAACAATTGGGAGACAATTTTTATTTAAAGAAGCATAGAATTAACAATAAAGAGCAAGTAATTGAATTTATTGTTGATGCAGAGCCATATATGTTTGGTATTGATCCATACAATAAAATAATAGATAAAGAAACAATAAATAATATTAAAGATGTAAACGGAAAGGATTGTGGAACTGCCGGAGACCCTATGAGTGGAGTAGTTATCAAATCTGAATAAAAAATAAATAGCGGTTTAAATATTTAGATCGAAAAACATAGATAAAAATTTGAAACAAAAAAACCCGAATCGTAAATGATTCGGGTTTTTTATTAAGGACAATAAATTTATTTCGAAATAATTAATTTTTCAGTGTAAGATTTTTCACCTGCAGTAACTTTTACAAAGTATGTTCCGGTTGGTAAAGTTGCAAGATCTAATTTAATTTTTTCTTCATTTAAAGTATTATTTTGAGAAGCAACAACCGCACCTAAAATATTAACCACTTCTATTTTTGAATAATTTGTAGTAGGAACATCTATATTAACAAAACCATCAGCAGTTGGATTAGGATATAATTTAATTTTAGCGTTTAAATCGTGAGTAATTTTATTTAATCCAACTCCAATTGAAAAAGTAGCGCTGCCGTTTAATACAAGTGTATCAACCCTAAATGTACCGCCACCAGATTCTGCATTCCAAGCATAAATACGAATGGTGTAGGGACTTGGTTGGTTAGTATAATTTGGACCAGTAAAATTCACATTGCAAATATTATTTGTAGCAAAAGCTGCTGCACCAGAGCCAGTGTTAAACGCATCATCTGTCCATAAAAAAGTATTTCCACTAACTACAGTTACAACAGGAACACTTGCGCTAGCCGCAGCACCTAATGCTGTGTAAGTGGCGGCAATATTATTTGTATAAACATCTTTGTTAGTTCTTACAGCAAAATGACGAATTCCTGTACCGGAACGACTTACCCCAAAAGACATGTTGGTTAAACTTACCGCATAACTTACTTGGGGTGTAATTGTTAATTCATAATATCTACCTAAATCAATTGAGCCTGTAAATGTTGTATTATTTGCGTTTGTTGCGCCGGTGCCCCATGAAGTGAATGAAAAATACCCTCCACCTGATGAGTTAGTGCCTGTGCCAACTGCAGTCCAAGACCCTGAAGTAATGCCTGTTGCAACAGGAGCAGGGGTTGGATCGATTGGCCCTGAAGTAGAAGTTACAGCACTATATTGATAAGATAATGAAAAGCTTTGTGCGTTAGAACTATTAACGACTAATGCCAGAAAGCAAATTGAAAGTAATTTTTTTATCATGATAAATAGTTTTTAAATTTATACAAATTTAAGAATTAGTATTTTAAATACATTAAGTAGATGTTAAATAAACAGTTTGCGTTTTTATTTTGTTTTTTTATCTTAGTAAGTAGCGATTTTTCTCAATCAGAGAAAGAGGGACTTGTTAAATGGCTTACATTTAAAGAGGCGCAAGAAAAAAACAAAATAATTCAAAAACCATTTATTGTTGATGTTTATACAGACTGGTGTGGTTGGTGCAAGCATATGATGAGAACTACATATTCTAATCAAGGTATTGCTGATTATATTAACACTAATTTTTACGCTGTAAAATTCGACGCCGAAACAAAAGATACAATTGAATACAACGGCAAAACATATAAGCCTTTGTCTGCTGAACCAAAAACGCCGCATGAGTTAGCAATTAAATTTTTAGGTAATAGCTTGAGTTATCCCTCAACTATGTTTATTACCAATAACTTTGAGTATAATTTATTAACCCAAGGTTTTTTAGAAGACAAAAAGTTAGAACCAATTTTGGTTTTTATGGTTGAAAATGCTTGGCGAACAAGCGTGTTTGACGAATTTAGTAAACATTTTGAGCATACTTTTGTTGACACTAATTTTGTAAAAGAAAAAATAAATGTATACTCTATTAAAGATTTAGAAAAATTACAAAAAAAGAAAGCAAAAAAAGTTATTATAAATATCGGCGCAAATTTTTGTAATACTTGTAAGGTCATGAGCAAAACTACTTTTGTTGATACCAGCGTAGCAAATTATTTAAACAAAAATTTTTATTTTGTTAATTTTAACGCCGAATCAACAGATACCGTTCTTTATAAAAACACTAAGTATTACAATCAGGTAATAAACAATTATCCTTTACATAACTTAACTTTAAAATTAACCAACAATAAATTTAGCCTCCCTTCAGTTTGTTTACTTGACGAACAATTAAATACAATCGATGTTTTAAATTTTTATCAATCTCCCGGGCAAATTAAACCAATTTTATATTTTATAGGGAGCAATTCTTATAAAACAAAAAGCTGGGTTGAATTTATTACAGAGTATAACAAAGTACCGACCAAAAAATAAAATGAAATCATCTACTATTCATCACCTAAACAGCGCCTTAATTATTATTTCATGTATTGTTGCATTCTATATACCTTTCGAATTATTTTTGTTTTCCTATGGAATTTTAGGGCCATTGCATTACTTAACAGAAATAGGTTGGCTACATAAAAAAAATTATTTCACTAAAGGTAAATATGATTTTATTTTTTTAGTTGTTGCTTGTGTGATTTTAGTTTATTGGAATTATAATCCTCCAAAAAATTATGGGCTAACAGCCGATATCATCTTATACAGCCTCTTATCATGTATTGCATTTGTTTTTATAAAAGATTGGCTGTATCGTTTCGTTATTTTTGCTCTTGCTCTTATTTTTGTTGGGTTTTTAAATAATTCACCTCTGTTTTTTACTTGGGTTGCAGTATTTTTACCTACAATCATTCATGTTTTTATTTTTACATGGGCGTTTATGCTTTACGGTGTTTTAAAAGAAAAATCTTTGGCAGGTTTAATTTCTATTTTAATTTTAATAGCATGTTCAGTAATAATTATCACTATTCAACCAGCAAACTTATTTTATCCTGTAAGCGAATACGCACAAAAAAGTTATACTCAATTTGGGGAATTAAATTATCGATTAATTAATTTTTTTAATTTAGATCAATTAACTAGCATTAAGCAAATCTTTACAACAAATGCTGGTTTTGTGATTATGCGATTTATTGCATTTGCTTATACTTATCATTATTTAAATTGGTTTTCAAAAACATCCGTTATAAAATGGCATTTAGTTCCAAAAAAAATATTAATTGGCACAATTGCAGCTTGGTTAATTTCAATTTCATTATATATTTATGATTATAATTTAGGTCTGCAGGTACTTTTCTTTTTAAGTTTTTTACACGTTTTTTTAGAATTTCCGTTAAACATTGTTTCTTTTACAGGCATTGGAAAAGAGTTAGCGGCACTTGGAAAAAACAAAACCTAATGAAACATCTATTTTTTTAGATTTTCACTAATTAAAACTGTTATTTCACTCATTTTTAGGCTTAAATAGTAAACTAAGTCTCTATTCATTAGTACATTTGGCTTCTATGAAACTTTTCTATTCACTTCTTTTTTCTTTTCTATTGGGCAGTGCTTATGCTCAAAATATTGGCGGGATTATTAATATTTATGCCGCTGTTACAGGGGTTGCGGGTTCAAACATCACAGTTACCGCTGCCGCAGGTTTTGCGGTTGGAGATCAAATTATGATCATTCAAATGAAAGGCGCCGCTGTTGTAACCACTAATAATAATACTTACGGAAATGTAACTGCAATGGGAGGCGCCGGCACTTATGAATTTAAAGATATTACTGCAGTTGTTGGAAACGTGATTACTGTTAATTCTGCCCCTACAAATGCTTACAATACTGCTACTGGAGCAACACAAATTGTAAGAGTTCCAAAATATTGTCAGCCCACTGTTACATCAAGTTTAAATTGCACTCCTTGGAATGGTACTATTGGCGGGGTATTAGCATTTGAAGCAGGTACACTTACATTAAATTCGGATATTGATGTAAATGCAAGTGGCTTTAGAGGTGGTAATTTTATTGTTGGAGCTTTTTGTTGTAGTAATGGTAGTTTTGTTGGATTAACAGGAGGTCAAAAAGGCGAAGGTATTTCGAACTGGGTTGTTGGCGCTGATCGCATGAAAGGAAAGCAAGCTAATGCCGGCGGAGGATCAAATTGTGGAAATTCAGGTGGTGGTGGTGGTGGAAATTTTGGTCCGGGCGGTTTGGGCGGTAATCAGTACAATGGATGCGCAGTTTTTGATGATCGTGGAGTTGGTGGAATCGGACTAGCCCCCTCATTTGCCTCCCTATTTATGGGCGGTGGCGGCGGTGGTGGTTTTAAGGATAACAATCAAGTTGCTACAGCCGGTGGAAAAGGTGGTGGAATAATTTATATTAAAGCAAATCAAATAATTTGTAACAATCGTGTGATTGCTGCTCGAGGTGAAAGCATTACCGTGAACTCCAATGGAGAAGGTGCAGGAGGTGGTGGAGCAGGCGGCACAATTTTTATTGCTTGTAATAATTATGTTGGAAATTTAACAGTAAACACTAGCGGAGGAAATGGTGGTAGTAATTTCAACACTATTTTCCCTGGAAATTGCCACGGGCCAGGCGGCGGCGGCGGCGGCGGTCTTTTTGCATTCAGTGGCGCGGCAATGCCCTTAGGTATTACATACATTAGCACAGGTGGACCAGCCGGCCTTGTAACAAACCCTGTAAGCACGTGCTTTAATACTACCTACGGCGCAGGGCCGGGTATCGTTGGTTCGTCGTTAGCAAATTTGCCAACTCCAGTTTTATCATATACTCCCCCGCCGATAACTATTACTGGCAATAATTCTCTATGCGCCGGTCAACAAACAACATTAACAGCAAACACCACAGCAACTGGCGTTACTACTTACACATGGAATACAGGGCCAACAACTCCTACTATTTCACTTGGGCCATTAGTTACAACGGTTTACACAGTTACGGGAACAAATAATACATGCACAGCAACCGCTACTCAAACTGTTTATATGGGTATTGGCCCTCCAATTAATGTTGTGGGTAATAATACAATTTGTAGTACGCAATCAACAACCTTAACAGCTTCTGGTGCTACAACCTATACTTGGAGTAATGGTTCTACAAATACCGTTGTAACTCTAGCTCCAAACGTAACAACAACCTACACTGTAATTGGGTCAAGTACAAGTTGTACATCAACGGCTTTGTTTACGGTAACAGTAACTCCAACACCTACTTTAACAACTATTGGAACGTATTCATTTTGTGATACTCAAGGAAGCGCAACTATAAGCGCATCTGGAGCAACAAATTATACGTGGTCACCTTCATTAGGTTTAAATAACACAAATACATCATTAGTAACTGCAAACCCTGCAGTTACTTCAACTTATGTGCTCGAAGGATACAATGGAGTTTGTACCTCATCAATAAGTGTTACTGTACAAAATTTCTCAGTTCCAATTGTTTCGGCAATTACATCTGCAAGTTTTATTTGTAGCGGAAATAGTGCTGTGTTGAGTGCTACCGGTGGCAATACTTATGATTGGCAGCCAAGCGCAGGAATTTCTAATAATACCTCTGCTGTTGTAAATGTATCACCAATAATTTCAACAAACTATACGGTAGTTGGCACATCTGTAAACGGCTGTACATCAACCGCTACAAGTAGTGTAATTGTTGTACAATCCCCATCAACTTTTTTAACGGCTTTAAAAAGCAATATTTGCAGAGGGTCTCAAACAACTCTATTTGCTAGCGGCGCAACAAACTATGTTTGGTCACCAGCTGGCTCATTAAGTTCTAGCGTTGGTTCTACTGTTACTGCTTCTCCTTTAGCAACTCAATTATACACAGTTGTTGGAACTAATGGCATTGCACCTAACACATGTAGTAATAGTCATACAATTTTATTAACTGTTACGCCAACGGCAACCGTAACAATTGTTGCTCCTGATTCAATTTGTCTTGGTCAAACGGCTCCTATGTTTGCCTATGGTGGAACAAACTATACATGGACACCGAATAGTTTTTTAGATTTTAATAATGTTTTTAATCCAATTGCCACACCAACTTTACCGATGGTTTATTCGGTTACTGGGGCCGCTGAAGGAGGATTATGTCCCGGAACACAAACCATAAGTGTTTATGTAAATCCAAATCCCATCGTTGACGCTGGAAGAGATACTAGTATAAATTTTGATGAATTTACGTACTTAAATGGAACAGGTGATGGGTGGCTTTATACATGGAGTAGTTCTGATATGTCTTCTATAAATTGTATTAATTGTCCTAATACATACATTAAACCAACTGCAAATACCTGCTATGTTCTTGAAGTTCAAAATTCTCATGGTTGTATTAGTAAAGATGAGGTTTGCGTTGAGCTTAGAAAAGAATTTGCATTATATATTCCAAATTCATTTACTCCAAATGGTGATGGTGTTAATGATATTTTTAAACCTTTGGGTTATGGAATAATAGATTTAGAATTAACTATTTTTAATCGTTGGGGGCAATTACTATTTTCTGCTAAAGGCAGTTTTGTTGAAGGAAATTTTGTGCAATGGGATGGTAAATTTAAAGGTAAAACTTGCGAGCAAGGAACTTACATTTACAAATTTGTTTACACTACTGCTTCTCGAAAAACGGAAACAAAAACGGGACCACTCAACATATTAAGCCCAACACAAGATAATTAATAACAATACGTTTTTAATTTTTTAATTTTTTCTCAATTTGAATTCTTAAAAATATTGACTATATTTAGGTTTACAAATTCATGAGATTATTACTATTAATATCTGTTTTTCTATTTTCTTGTACTAATAGTGCAATAAATTCTTCTGAGCCAGTAGCAAAAAAAACAAATACCTTAACTGAGGGCAATAAAGAGGAGCCTATAACTTTGTGTCATTGCGTTGTTGGAGTTCTTAATCCCAAAACCAATTGTAATGAAGATTATGTGTTAGATAAATCATTATATAATTTAAAAATTGACACAGTTGCTCAAGTAAAGTTTTGGCGAAGTGTAATGAATCTTCATGAAGATAGCGCTATCATGAATTTTGCGAATTCACGAAAAGTTATTGAAAAAATTTGCGTAAAAGAATGGAATTTAAAACCCGATTCCGAAAAAAAATGTTATCGTGATAGTGTCCGCATGGCGAATAATTTAGATTCCTCCTGTAGAGTTTTGCTAACAACAGGAAAAAAATTCTTTTATGATTTTAGTAAAACCTCCCAAAATTTTCACAATGGCATTAATTGTTTTGTTGGAAATGGTGTAGATCCTTGGTTTGCACAAGCAATTTTATTAATTGAAAGTCCTAATAAATTACAGAAATCAAATGCCGGAGCTTACGGTTCTTTTCAACTAATGAAGGATGTAGCAAAATTATATGGTTTAAAAGTAAATAATCAAATTGATGAGCGTTCAAATTTTGAGAGAAGCGCTTATGCTTCTAGTAGTTTAATCAAAACTGTTTGTATTCCAAAAGCACATAAAATGCTTTCTGACTTAAACATCACTGGTTATAGCGAGAATGAGTTGTGGTTTAAGCTTCTTGTTATGCATATTTATCATGCAGGTTCTTATAATGTAGAAAAGGCTTTACTTACATTTAATCCACAACAAGGCAATATGGAACTTATCTATAACCTTTGGCAAGCGCAAACAGCCAGATTTAAAAATGCCTCGCAAAATTATTCGCAACTCGTTTTAGCGGCAATGCTTGAAATGAATGAAAGAACAATGATTGCAAAAAACTAATCTCTTTAGTTTCTAAAACAAATCCTTATTTATTTAATAAAAATGCCGTAATTTTATCTAAATTATTGTATGATAAATTTACCAAATCGACCTCGTAGAAATCGCAAGAGCGCTAATGTTAGAAGTTTAGTCCAAGAAAATTCAGTTACGGTAAACGATCTTATTTTTCCTTTGTTTTTAACCGAAGGAAAAAATAAAACATCAGAGATTTCTTCAATGCCTGGTATTTATAGATATAGCAGCGATCTTATTTTAAAAGAAATTGAAACATGTTTAAAATTGGGATTAACTACCTTTTGTTTATTTCCAAGCATAAACGATAAATTAAAAGATAAAAAAGCAACAGAGTCATTTAACAAAAAAGGACTTTATCCAAGTTCAATTAAAGAAATAAAAAAATATTTTCCAGAAGCAACAATAATGACGGATGTTGCAATGGATCCGTATAGCAGTGATGGACATGATGGAATAGTTAAAAATGGAAAAATTTTAAATGACGAAACTTTAGAAGTTCTTGCAAAAATGGCACTCCTTCAAGCGGAAGCTGGAGCAGATATAATTGGGCCAAGCGATATGATGGACGGGCGGGTAGGTTATATTAGAAATGCCCTGGATGATTCTGGTTTTACAGATGTATCAATAATGAGTTATACTGCAAAATATGCCAGTGCTTTTTATGGCCCTTTTAGAGATGCATTAGATAGTGCGCCAAAATTTGGCGATAAAAAAACATACCAAATGGACCCTGCAAATAGTCGCGAGGCATTGTTGGAAGCAGACCTTGATTTTAATGAAGGCGCCGATTTTTTAATGGTAAAACCCGCATTAAGCTATTTGGATATCATTAAATTATTAAACGATAATTTTAATTTACCGATTGCTGCATATAATGTAAGTGGGGAATATGCAATGGTAAAAGCTGCTGCAAATAAAAAATGGATTGATGGCGATAAAGTGCGTGATGAAATTTTATTAAGCATAAAACGAGCTGGCGCCTCTGTGATATTATCCTATTTTGCTAAAGAATTTGCCCTCTCAAAAAAATAAAGTATTTTAGTAAAACAATATGAGAACTCTAACTGAAGTATTATACACCAACAACGTTCTGTTTAGTTATTATGGATTTATTGATAGTAAAGTATTAACTCAGGTTTTAAATATTACTCGCAGTAAATTAGAAAGTAATAACGAAAGCATAGTTGTTGTGAAAAGAGTGTATAGCGCAATTAATGAATGCGTAGAAAACATTATTAAACATAATTTTTTTCCAGGCGACGCTCTCCTTAATTATAAGTCTTTACTGTTGGTTTCAATGGGAGATAAATCTTATTCAATTGACACCATAAATGTTGTTAATTCAAAACAAAAAGCTGCAATTATTGAAAAACTTAATTTTTTACAAACCAAAACTAAAGAAGAGTTATTAGCAATAAAATCAAAATTAATTTCTGATAGTTCAAATATGGATGATTCTGATAACGGGCTTGGTTTAGTTGATCTTGTATTAAAAACAAACAACTTTAAGTTTGATTTTAAGGAATACAATGAAAATTTTCTTTTCAGTATAAATTTTAAAATCAATACAACGAATTAAAATTTGTGAATTTTTTGTTGTGTAAATTGCAATAGTTTAATTCGAATCATTTCAGTAAATTATTTATGCTTACAAAACCCAATGGCAATATTTATTTAACTGGGTTTATGGGATCTGGAAAAACCACTTCAGGTAAAAAGCTAGCAAAATTATTAGGAGCCAACTTTATTGATTTGGATTTCTATTTAGAACAAAAAGAAAAACTTAGCATTGAATCAATCTTTGAAAGTTTTGGTGAATTGGCGTTTCGGAAAATGGAACAAACTGCTTTACTCGAAATAATTTCTAAAGAAAGCAACACTGTTATTGCCCTTGGTGGCGGAACAATTTGTTACGAAAACAATTTAGAAAACATAAAAAATAATGGTCTTTTAGTTTTCATTGATTTGCCCACCGCTACTTTAGCTCAAAGACTTGAAAAGTCTAAAGTGAAACGACCGCTTCTTAAACTGATGAAGGAGGGCGATTTAATTTTATATATAAATGATAAATTAAATGAGCGGAAACATTTCTATGAACAAGCTCACATAATAATTTCGGGCATAAGTTTAACACCACAAATACTTCAACAAAAAATTAGTGATTATAAAAAACACAATAATTAGAACTTTTATAATAATTGTTTTCTTTAGTTTTTTTAGCCCTGTCTTTTCTCAAGACTTGGTTTATAAAGATAAAAGTATTGGGTTTAATGTAGGTGCTAATGTTGCAATTGGCACACACTTTCAAAGATTTGGCTTAAACATCAATTTTTTCTATTTAAATAATTTCTTCCAAACTAATTCGGAAATACGAACATATTTTAGTTTTAAAAATTTAGGACCAAAATTTATTTACCCCGAGATAATTTTTGCTCAAGGAGTTGTTTTAGGATATGGGGCAAAACAAAGTTTTTTTAATCCGTTTATAACGTCAATTTCTAACCAAACAGGATTAAAAAATTCTGTGGCTTATTCATATAACATTTATTTAAATAAAATTAAAACTTCGCAAGTAACTGGCATAGCTTCATTTCAATTTGATAAAATTAGTTTAATAATTGAAAATGACATTTTGGCAAAACCAATGTTAGACAGATATAGAACTGGTGGAATATTAATTCAATATCAGTATAAGGATATTTTTCAGGCGGCAATAAACTGTACTATGTGGACTGGGCAAATGGGAAAAGCAACACCATACGATCATCCAGAAATATATACTAAATGTTATATGGATACAACTAACGGAATTTATTCAAATATATCTCATGGTTTATTGAGCGCGCAATTTAAATGTAATATTGGTTTGTCTCAATCTATTCAAACAAACATTGGTGTTGATGCAGAGAGAGTGAGAGATGTTGTGCAAAATAAATTTATTCACAATATGAAATTTATCCCTAAAAAATGGAATAAAGCTAATAACTGCCACATTCCAATGATTGATGAAAAGGGTAATCAATATTTATATCAAACGGATAATAAAATAAAAAAGCCAGAATTATATTGGAATATTTTTTCGAACCCAAATATTTTTTACTAATCCTTACTTTAATTTATCGTTATTTAAATGTCTTGTAGAGTCGCGATTAGTTTTTTTATCTAAATTTTTTTTAAGCGCTTCATCTAAATTTATTCCTGTTTGATTGGCAATACAAATTAAAACAAACAACACATCAGCTAATTCATCCTCTAAATTTTCTGTCTTATCCGTTTCTTTAAAACTTTGTTCACCATATTTGCGAGCCATTATTCGCGCAACTTCTCCGACCTCTTCCATTAATATGGCGGTATTAGTTAACTCGTTAAAATAGCGGATGCCAAATTTTTTTATCCAAGTATCTACAGATTTTTGCGCCTCAGTTATTTCCATTAATTTAATTGTTAGCGTTGACGAGCAGGAAGTTTAATTTTATTTTTTTCGAACGCTGATTTAAATTCAGCATACAATTCACTTGTTAAAACAGAACTGTCCTTGAAATAACAATATGGTCTAACAATAATTGTTATGGCGCCATCAGTCATCTTGCCTATCAAAATTTTTGTTTCAGGTATTACAAGTATTTTTTCATTTTGTTTTATAACATCTTGAATTACTTGTTTTACAAAGCTTAAATCATTTTCTGAGGTAATATTTAATTCTATTTCAACCCTTAAATCCCCATAACGAGAAATGTTTACTATAGTGCCATTAGATAAAGGACCATTTGGGAGAATTACAGTTTTGTGTTCTCCGGTCAATAGGATGGTATTAAAAATTTGTATTTCAATTACGGCACCAGTCTGCCCTCCAGCCTCAATAGAATCGCCAACTTTAAATGGCTTAAATATTAAAATCAAAACGCCTCCTGCAAAATTTGAGAGCGAACCTTGAAGAGCCAAGCCAATTGCTAAGCCGGCAGCGCCTAAAATAGTTACAAAACTTGCAGTTCCAATCCCTATCATTCCGGCAACAGTAACAATTAAAATTATTTTTAAGCCGATTGAAAGTAAGCTCGCTAAAAAAGTTCTTAAACTAACTTCTAAATTACGACGAATCATTGCTTTGTCTGCTAATTTTGCTATTCGAGTAATTAACCACAATCCAAATAAAAGTATTAGCAGAGACATAATTACTCTTGGAGTATATTCAACAATTAATAAAATTAAATTATCAATATGTTTATCAAGGAATGCAGGCATGTTTAATTTTTTTATATTTTTACGAAAGGCAAAGTTATATAAAAAATAATGCATAGGTATTTATTCTTTTTTTTAGTTTTATCTTCTCTTTCAGGAAGAACTCAAAACACTTCTGAGACCAAGGTCTCTATAGAAAAAAAAAGAAAAAATTGGGACACTCTAAAATATGAAAAGTTTGAGCGTGTTTTTATTGTTGGATTATTTCAGCAATACCGTAATTTTAGTAATGAGTTTAAACAATTAATAAATAACGATTCCTTAGGTATTTCGAACAATACTTATTTTGCCGAATCGCAACTAATAGGTGGTATTGTTTTAAATTACGATAAATTTTCATTATCGCTTGGAACCAGAACACAGCCGCAAGAGTTTAACACTGGAAAAGGACACACTAAAACCTTTAACATTGGATTTAATGTTGGCGATAACCGTTGGGTATCTGAAAATTATTACAGAAGATTTGAGGGTTTCTATAACAAAAGCACACAAAATTTTGACACTGCATTTAAGCGGACTGGGAATTATTATTTACAACCAGGATTAAAAAGTAGTTTGCTTTCAAGTCGCTTTATGTATTTTTCTCACTACGATCGTTTTTCTTTTAAGTCAGGTTTTGGTTGTAATTACCGCCAATTAAAATCAGCAGCTTCTTGGATTATTGGAGGGAGTTTTAATGTTTACACATTAAATAATGACAGTTCAATTTTCCCTATTCAATCGCGCAAATATTATAACGATTATGCAAATTTAAAAGGGTTTCAGTCTGTGAATATATCAGGAGCTTTTGGTGGCGCTGCAACATTAGTTATTTTTAAAGCACTATTTATTAGTGGCTATTTTACTGTTGGTCCAGAACAACAATGGAGAAGCTATAATTTAGGGGATAACTATAGAAATTTATCCTACATGTCTTGGAGTGGTACCGGAAGATTTTCGATGGGATTAAACATGAGACGATTTTATTTGTTGGTTTCAAATTCTAATGATTATAATTTATATAATAGCGCTAAAATAATGTCGTTAAAATCGGAGTCTATTACACATAATTTTACATTTGGATGGCGTTTTTATAAGGAAACACCAAAATTTTACGAAAAATTCATGAAGTCAAAATTCTATTCTTTTCTTTAAAACTTAATGCTAAGAAATTGGTTAAATAAATATGGGTTATAAAAATTTAAATGATTGTATTCTTGATCTGGAAAAAAACGGCCAGTTAGTAAGGGTATATGAGGAGGTTGATCCTAACCTAGAAATGGCAGCAATTCATTTAAAAATTTTTGAAAAAGGTGGGCCGGCAATTTTATTTGAAAATCTAAAGGGGTGTAAATACAAAGCAATAAGTAATTTGTTTGGCACTTTAGAGAGAAGTAAATTTATGTTTAAAGATACTTTCGAAAAGGTTCAAGAGATGGTAGTGCTCCGAAACAATCCCATAGCTGCCATCAAACGTCCTATAAAATTTGCTTCTACTGGTTTCGCAGCGCTAAAAGCATTACCAAAAAAAGCATCTTTTTCTTCTGCAGGTTTTAAGGAAATAAAAATTACAGATTTGCCTTTAATAAAACATTGGCCTATGGATGGTGGTGCTTTTGTTACGTTGCCCCAAGTTTATTCTGAAGATTATGATAAAACAGGCGTTATGAATTCTAATTTAGGAATGTATCGTATTCAATTAAATGGCAATAATTACGAGTTAAATAAAGAAATTGGTTTGCATTATCAATTACATCGAGGCATTGGAATCCATCAAACAAAAACAAATAAAAAAAACTTGCCGCTTAAAGTAAGTGTTTTTGTTGGGGGTCCACCGAGTCATTCATTGGCAGCCGTTATGCCACTACCAGAAGGAATTAGCGAATTAACTTTTGCAGGTGCAATAGGAGGAAGAAGATTTAGATATGCCTATGTGGATGGCTTTTGTGTTTCGTTAGATGCCGATTTTGTAATTACCGGAGAAGTTTATCCAAATGAAAATAAATTAGAGGGTCCCTTTGGCGACCATTTAGGTTATTATAGTTTAGCTCATGATTTTCCTTTATTAAAGGTTCATAAAGTATATGCAAAAGAAAATGCAGTTTGGCCATTTACCGTTGTAGGAAGACCACCGCAAGAAGACACAGCTTTTGGAGCGCTCATTCATGAAATTAGCGGAAGCGCAATTCCGAATGAAATACCGGGAGTAAAAGAAGTGCATGCCGTTGATGCGGCAGGCGTGCACCCGTTATTGTTAGCAATTGGTAGCGAAAGATACACACCCTATTTAAAAAATAAGCGACCAGCAGAATTATTAACGCAAGCAAATAGAATTTTAGGTACCGGACAATTAAGTTTGGCAAAATATTTATTTATAACCGGCGATGATTCTTTAGAAATAAATTGCCACGATATTCGCGCGTTTTTTAAACATGTTTTTGAAAGAATAGATTTAACAAGAGATTTACATTTTCAAACAAAAACAACTATTGATACTTTAGATTATAGCGGGGATGGAATAAACGAAGGAAGTAAGTTAGTTGTTGCAGCATATGGCGATAAAAAAAGAGAACTTCAAAATACTATTCCAAAAGCATTATTGAATGCAAACTTTATCTCTAACTCTGTTATTTTAATGGAAGGAGTTGTTGGATTAATGTTGAATAAATTTACTACTTACGATAGTGCAAAAATCGAAATAAAAAAGCTAGAAGTATACATTTCCGAAAACATAAATGAGTTCAACGGCATTGTGCAAATAGTTATTTACGATGACTTCACTTTTGAACCTAATCCACAAAACTTAAATGATTATGTGTGGATAACATATACGAGAAGTAACCCAAGTCATGATACTTATGGAGTAGATTCTTTTACTGAAAACAAACACTGGGCTTGTAAAGGACCTATGATAATAGATGCGAGAAAAAAACCACACCATGCGCCAGAATTAAAAGTTTTAGCCGAAACCGAAAAAAGTATCGAACGATTTTTTAAAAAAGGAGCAAGCTTAGAAAAGTGGGCTTAATTATCCACCAAAAACTTTTTTCAACAAATCAGTTACACGTGCCATTGGGTCTTTTCTGATTTTAATTTCTTCATCCGCAATTAATAACATAAGTCCATTAATAGCTTTATTAGTTACATATTCATCTAAATTTGGATTTTGTTTTTTAACACCAGGTAATTTATTGTAGGCAGTTGCTAGCGGCAACCAGTAACTCGTTACTTTTACTTTAGCAACAGCTTCTTTTACAATTGGCATAAATTTTTCTTTTAAAGGACTATAAGTTGTTTTGCGTAAAAAATTGGTTGCCGCAGTATCAACACCTTTTAAAATAGCAAAACCATCCTGTAAACTCATATTCGTAATAGCATCAATAAAAACAGGCGCTGCCTTAAGCGCTGCTTCTTCTGCGGCTCTGTTTAAACTTGTTTCAAATTCTGCAATTTTTTTCGACATTCCCATTTTTGTAAGTTTCGCTTTCATGTCTTTTGCTTCCTCTGGCCAAGGAATGTATATTTTTGGGTTTTTATAAAAACCATCTAACTTACTTGCCATTCCAGATGAGTTGTTTGTTCCAACTGTTAAAGCTTCTTTTAATCCTTTAATAACTTCTTCATTAGTTAGGGCTGGGGGCGCAACTGTACCTGTAATTACAGCACTTGCCTTTGCTCTCGCCGCTTTTTCTATGCTATCTTTTTTAAGCTTCATTTTCTCCATCATTGATTGAGAAGATGCGCTTATTGAAAACAACATTAACGTTGCTAAAATTACTTTTTTCATGTTTATTAAGATTACTTAAATTTATGCCAAATATAAACTATTGGGAGGAATTGATGGTTTTAAAATTTGTAAAAATTATTTTAACTAACTAAATTATGAAAGCTGAAATTCTAACCATTGGTGATGAAATTTTAATTGGGCAAATTACTAATACTAATAGTGTTTGGATTGCACAGCAACTTACTTTAATTGGAGTAAATGTAATTCATATGACAACTATTGCTGATGATGAATTAGCAATAATTAATGCTTTTAACCAAGCTTTAAAACGCGCTGACTTTGTTTTTATAACAGGAGGCTTGGGGCCAACAAAAGATGATGTAACAAAAAAAACTTTTTCTAAATATTTTGGTGTAGAATTAATATTAAACGAGGAAGTGTTAAAACAAGTTTCCTCTTTTTTTATTAGGCGTGGAAAAGAAGTTTCTGAAATTAATCGTAATCAAGCTTTAGTGCCAGGCGGATGCTTTGTATTTAATAATGCACAAGGAACTGCGCCTGGTATGTGGATGAAAAAAGAAAACACTGTTTTTATAAGTATGCCGGGTGTTCCTTATGAAATGATGGCAATGATGAGCAATTTAATACTGCCAAAAATTAAGATTGAAAATAAATTGCCGAATATTTATCACAAAACTATTTTAACGAATGGAATAGGTGAAAGCGGATTGGCTGAACTAATTGAAACTTGGGAAAATAATTTGGGTAGTAAAAACATAAAACTGGCATATTTACCTCAACCTGGCATTGTAAGATTAAGGCTTTCAACTTTTGGACCAAATTTAGAAGAGTTACGCAAAAACATTGATGACGAAATTGAAAAATTAAAAATTATTATTGAGAAATATATTTTTGGTTATGAAAACTATGGTGAAGAAACGCCAACTCTTGCGCAAATAGTGAGCGAACTATTACGCAAAAATAAAAAAACAGTTGCGTTAGCCGAGAGTTGCACAGGAGGTTATATTGCCTCTTTATTTACTAATATCTCAGGAGCCTCGGATGTTTTTAAAGGGGCAATTGTGCCATATACGAATGAGGCTAAAAAAAACCTCCTTGAGGTTGACGAGTCTATTTTTTCTTCTGTTGGAGCTGTAAGCAAAGAATGTGTAGAGCAATTAGCTGAAAACACCTTAAAAAAATTTGGCAGTGATTATGCGGTTTCTGTTTCTGGTATTGCTGGGCCAACCGGTGGAACTGAAGATAAACCTGTAGGAACGGTTTGGATTGCTATTGCATCTCATGAAAAAACTTTAGCGGTAAAATTTTTGTTTGGCGATGATAGACAACGAAACATTGTGATGACCAGTCAAACAGCATTAAATTTGCTTAGAAAGTTTATTTTAAAAGCCGAATAACGCCCGATTTGTTAAAATTTCGATTTCTAAATAGAATTAGGGATTCAGACATACACTTTTCCCTTGGTCGTGTAGTTTTTTTTATTATTTTCGTTTATCGATTTTTTAAAAAAATTAATTATGATTTTTGATTTTAACTTGCCGCTTAATTGCAGAAAATCTGGAAAAAGCAATAGAAGTGCTTTTGTTTTATTTCTTTTCTTATCTATTAACTCTTTATTTCTTGCTCAAAATCCTATTGCAGAAGTATATAGTGGGAGAATTCAAAATTCTTTAAGTGGTAACCTTTTTTATTTTAGGATTTTAGACGTTAACCAGGCAGAATTTGATAATTATTCTAAAATATCAAAAGATTTTGTGTTGTTTAATAATTATAAGAGTGGGTATTCGCCTGAATATAAGATAGGATCTCTTTATTATTCTAGTCAAAACTCATTTAACTTAAATAGTATTCAATCTTTATTAAAACAACTTGGCTTTTCAAAAGTAAAATATGATGATAAATTTATTAATGTAAGCGAATTACCGAACCATCCAATCATAACTCCAGAGCATTTACCAAATAATAATTCAAGACAGAAATAAAATTTTTAGTAATGAAATTGAAAATAAATTTTATCGCAATATTGTTTTTACTTTGTTCAGTAAATCAATTAAAATCTCAAACATATATTCTTTCCCCTCCCGGCGGAAGCGTAATAACCACCTGTAAAGGCTTTGTGCAAAATGATTTGTGTTGTTACAACGCTCCCTTTTGTACGGCATTATATTATTGCCAAGGAGATAATTACTTCAATACTTTTCAGAGTGGCGTTGTGGGAATGCCGATTAGAATGAACTTTACTTTTTTAGATTTAAATACTGGTGATTATGTAAGGGTTTATCAAGGAACTGGCACCGGCGGCCCTTTATTAGCCACTTTTACTAATACCTATACAACATTGGGTACTGCAGTAACTTCTACCACTGGCATTATCACTATCAGATTTACAACTAATTTAGATAATAATATTGGAACCGGATACACAGCTATCGTTGGCTGCCCACCTGTTGGCTGTGGAGTTAATTTACCCGCTGGCGATAATTGCTCAAGCACAACTCGTATTTGTGATACCTATCCTTATTGTGGTAATACCGGAGGTTGGTATACTGCCGACAATGAAAACATTGCAGCAATAAATGCGGAGGCAAATAATGTGCCTAATACTTTTACAACAAACGGAACTTTTTGTGGAAGTATCGAGAATAACAGCTGGCTTGTTTTTACTGCAAACACTCCTTCTCCTACTTTTTCAGTCGCAGTTGGAAATTGTGCCTCTACCTCAAGTGGAATTCAAATGATAATGCTTGCAAGTACAAATTGTAACACTTTCGCTCCTATCTCAAGTTGCATTAATCAAAGCACATCCGCCACTTCCTTCACCGTCGGGGCTTCTACCGCACTGACCCCCGGTACAGACTATTATATAATGATTGATGGATATGCTGGAAATTATTGTGATTATACGGTTACGCCAATGGCCGGAGTACAAATAGCAACCTTAAATGCAGGTGCCGCTTCATTATGCCAAAATCAAACAACAATTTTAACAACAAGTAATACTGTTGCCGGCTCTACTTTTTCTTGGAGTGCTAGTACTTCTGGTGCAATTGGTGGCTCTTCAACCTCATTAAGTATAACTGCTACTCCCACAGTAGTGGGCAACACTATTTATACAGTTACTATTACCCAGCCAAATGGTTGCGCAGTTCAAAGTTATACTCGTCAAATTACATTAAATCCTTTACCTGTTGCTAATGCAGGAACAGCCCCTGCCTCTATTACATGTTCAAATCCAACGCGCGTTTTAACCGGTTCTGGAGGAGGAACTTATGTGTGGAGCGGAACAGGAATTGTTAGCGGCGGCACTTCCGCAAGCCCTACAGTAAATGGCCCCGGACCTTTTTCATTAGCTGTAACTTCTGGCGCAGGTTGTACTTCTACCAATGTGGCAACCGTTAGTGTGCCAGTTAATACAGTTCTTCCTATTCCTGCCATTTCAAGCCCAACAGTTTTGAATTGTAGTAATCCTTCAATGAATTTGACTGGTAGTCCTGGTAGCGGTGTAACTTATAATTGGACCGGGCCAGGGATTGTTTCTGGTGGAACAACTTCTACTCCGTTAATAAATCTCGGAGGAACCTATAATATGACGGTTACATCAACCGTAAATGGGTGTGTTAGTTCTACAAATATTGCAATTGCTGCACCAAACACGACAGTAACCAACAACCCATCAACAACAGGAAGTGTAACGTGCGTAAATAAGATTATTAATTTAAGCACGCCCAACGTTGGGGGTCAGAGTTATACGTGGACGGCGCCGAGCGGAGCGGTTATTACATCAGGAGTAAATTCGGCGGCGGCAACGGGATCAAACTCAGGC
>JAUXZS010000031.1 GCA_030692515.1 Bacteroidota bacterium | reverse complement strand
GTTGAAGAAAGTGAATTGTTTGATAAATCTGAAATATTATCTGCATTAAAATCCCATGAAAAAATAAATAGTGGATTACCATTTAAATTACTCGCGTCTGTTAAAGTTGTTGGTGAGCCATAACAAACTGAATCTGCAGTGAAGTTTGGAGTTGGCAAACTATAAACCGTTACAGGTAAGGTTAATGAATCTTTACAACCATTAGCAGTAGTGGCAAACAAAGTAGCGCTATATGTAGTATTAGTAGTTGCATTAGCAGGCGTTGTGTAGGTGTAAATTGGATTTTGCAAAGTTGAACTGCCTCCTCCTGGAGCACCAAAATTCCAACTCCAACTACTTACAGCTGCTGTATTTAAATTTACATTTGTAACTGTAGAATTTGTAAATACTGTTGGTGTATTATAACAAACCGATGTTGGTCCGAAATTTATTACTGAACGTCCGTATACAACTACTGTTTTTTGAAGCGTGTCTTTACAACCACTACTAGATGTTGTAATTAACGTTACAACATGATTTCCAGAGGCTGGGTAAAGATTTGTTGGGTTTTGTGTGGTTGCATCTATAGTTGAATTATTATCAAAATCCCACTCCCAATTAGTTATTGAGCCAGTTGGAGTAGACATATCTGTGAAAGAAGAAACAATGCCCGAACAAACAGGATTTGCATTAAACGATGACGTTGGTGCTGTGTATATTAAAACAGTTTGTGTAGCTGTGGCTGTACAACTATTATTACTGGTTAGTGTTAATGTAATTGTTTTAACGCCAGGTACACTATACGCAACATTGGTAGGTAAGCTTAAGCTACTAGTTGCAGGCGTTGAGCTAAAGCCAAAACTCCAAGCATAAACACTTAATGTTGATGGTGCATTAATAGAGGATGTATTACCTAAAACAATTGCAGTATTAGCACAATTATTAGCTGCAGAAAAGGCCACTGTTGGTGTCGCATGAACAGTAATATTTACCAATAAGGAATCTCTACAACCATTATTTGTTAATCCTTTTAATTCCACGGGATACACACCATCATTAGCAAAAGTGTTAGTTGGAGACATGGTAGTATTATCTGTGATATTATCATTATTAAAATCCCAATACCAATTTGTGATGGTGTTTGGCAAGGCAACAGTACTCGTATTTATGAATGTGGTTGTTAAACCCCTACAAACAGGGTTTGCTGTAAACGAAATTGTTGGTTTAGGAAATATATTAACGGTTTTAGTTAAAGAGGAAATACAACCAAAATTTGAAGTTAAAGTTAATCCTACTGTATAATTTCCTGCAGCACTATAAGTAACCACAGGTGCAGGAGCAGATGAAGTGTTTGGTAAAGCTCCGTTCATCGTCCATTGGTAACCCATAGTACCTGACTGAATAGTAGAACCATTTATTATAGAAACGGTTGGCGTATTTTCGCAGGCAGGTGTTAACGTAAATGCAGGTATAGGCATAGGACGAACAACTACAACCTGAGTACTGGTTCCAGGACAATTTGTACCACTAGTTACTGTTAGGGAAGCTATGTAAGTACCAGGTAAAGGATAAACATAGGTTGGGTTTTGTAAAGTGGAGGTGTTTCCATTACCAAAATTCCATTGCCAGCCCGTAGATACAGGTGAAGTATTAGAAAACGAAACAGGAGTACCTAAACAAACTCCAGCTCCGGAGTTAGTTGTAAAAGTAGATACAAGCGAAGGAACAACATTTAGAGTAGTATTAGATACACCGCAACCGTTTGTAAAAGAGATTACTCCAGAAGCTGGACCTGTAGCAGTAAAGGGGTTAATTGGACCAGTTCCACTAGCAGC
>JAUXZS010000029.1 GCA_030692515.1 Bacteroidota bacterium | reverse complement strand
AGGGTAGTGCGAAAGATGATTTTGGCTGTTCGCGAAGCGCTTAAATCATCAGGCTTAGTTTGCGATGAATTTTAGTAAAATATCATGAAGTCTTGAGGTTTTGTTTCTTTTGTATCAAGACAAAAGAAAGACGAAAATTTTAGAACCTTGACTTTTTTGTAACTACCGCACAAGCTCGCTCAATGCTTTGCATTGCCGTCTAAAAAGAAAGTTTATGAATATTTTAAAAAGCCCTGACTTTTGTTTCTTGAAATTTATCCTGAGGGAGTCGAAGTGTCAAGACAAAAGAAAGACGAAAATTTAATTTTTGCGTTACAAACGTAAATACATTTCGCGTGTTATTTGTTATAAAATAGATTAAGCAGAATTACAAATTCTGCGCAGCAAGAGTTAGAAGAAACAAAAAAACCATCTTTATTCGAGATGGTTTTTTTGAATAAAATAATTAATATTTTTATTCTTTTATTACCGGTTTCCCAGAAAGCGGTTTTAATTTATAAACTATACCGGCAGAATGCTGAAGGTAATTTGATTTTGTACCACCTTTTAAAGCAAATTTACCAACGGATTGTAAACTGATGCCAAAACCTTTGTATATCCAAAAATTACAGCCAACACCAACATTATTAGTGCCAGTGCTTATTTGAGTTTTATTAACGCCGGAGCGGTATGTAAAACCATAACCTGCAGTTAAATAAGGATCAAAAAAGTTTTTTACTTTAAATAAAATTTCAAAATGGTATCTTAAATTTAAATCAGCGGCAAAAAAAGTATTATCTTTTAATAAGGTAACATTATCAACCACTTTATTGGCCTTATAAGAGGTATACGAAAATTCAGTAGCTAATGCCCATCCTTTTTTTAGATATGCCTCAGCAGAAATTTTGCTTGGGAAAGGCATTAAGTTCCAGTTTTTAGTATCAAATTTAAATTGATACTCTTTGCCGTTATCAATAACAATGTGCTCGCTTAAACCAAAAATAAAAGTGGTGTTTTTAATTCTTTGAGCAAACGTTTGGGAGCTTGCCGAATAGCTAAATGCTAGCAAAACAAGCGACAAGGAAAAGGATTTAAATGATTTCATGAAAAAATTATTAAAGTTTTGTTTTTAAGAAAGTGTAGCGTTTACCTAATTTACCAGGACGGTTACCTAAACCATATTCAAAGCGGTAAACCACACCAACTGAGTGATGAAGGTAATTTGAAGTTCCTTCGATCATGGCAAATTTAGCTATAGTATGTAAATTAAGTCCTAAGTTTTGATAAATCCATAAATTAAAACCTAAACCAAGATTTGCATTTACAGAATTAGGATTTTTAGCAATAGTTCTTAAAGTGTAACCATATCCACCAACAACATAAGGGTCAAACCAATGCGTATCGCCAAACAATTCGTTTAAATCGTACTTAACATGCGCATCGGCAGAAAAAAAAGTGTACGTGCCAGTAATATCATTTTGTTGAATTGTTTTGCCTGTTTTATACTGTGTAAAAGAAAACTCTCCTTGAAAACTCCAGCCTTTTTTGTAGTAACCATCAATGGCCAAACGAGTAGGGTATGGTAAAAAGTTCCATGTTTTGTTAACATTAAATAAATTGGAAAATGGTCGCCCATCATCGTCTACAACGTGTCCGCCAAGGTTAAAAGTCCACGGGGTTTTAGTGATAAAACGTTTGAGTGGAGACATTGTTTTTCCACCGCCTTGCGCATTAACCGTTAATGTTAGCGAGATTAAGAATAAACAAAGTAATGATGTTCTAAAAAATTTCATAAAGCAAAATATTTAAAAATAAATTTATAAGAGATTTTTCTCTTTTTTATTTTATTAACATACAAGTATACACAATTTTCTGAGAATGGCAAGATTAAAAAGTGTTTCTATTTATATGGAAATCAAATCGTTAGCGATTGTGCGATAATTCATTTTAAATTATGTTTGTTCTTAAAGGAAGATTACTAAATAAGTAAGTAGCTATTTTAATTTTGACTAATTTTTTTCTAAGATATGTTTTACAGGTTTATTAAAAAATAAAAACAATGCTTTAGTGATAAACATTAAAAATTATTTTGAAAAATAAAAATTATCAGTACATTTGCGCTCCCCAAAAGGAAAAAGCGAAAGTAGCTCAGTTGGTAGAGCGTAACCTTGCCAAGGTTAAGGTCGCGGGTTCGAGACCCGTCTTTCGCTCAAAAAGAGTAAACTCTTTTTTTACCAAAAATGCCTGGGTGGTGGTCCCGATAGTTATCGGGATGGTAGCACGCAGGCGCAGCGGTTGCAGGATTTTAAGTCCTGATCGCTTTATAAAAAAGAACCATATGCCTGGGTGGTGGAATTGGTAGACACGCAGGACTTAAAATCCTGTATCTTCACGGATGTACGGGTTCAAGTCCCGTCCCGGGTACAAAACAGAAAGAGAAACAGAGCGAAAGCTTTGTTTCTTTTTTTTTGAAATCCAATGGCATCAGTTTATATTTTATATTCAAAAAATCTTGATAGATTTTATACTGGTAGTTGTAAAGACCTTTCCTACAGAATTGATCAACATTTTAATAAAGAGTTCTCGAAGAGTTTCACGACAAAAGAAAATGATTGGGAATTATATTTTTTTGAAGATAATTTGGAATACGAAACAGCGAGAGCAATAGAGGCTCATATCAAAAAAATGAAGAGCAAAACTTACATTTTGAATTTAAAGCAATACCCTGAAATGATAATTAAATTAAAAGAGAAGTATTGATTGGGTGGTGGCCCCGATAGCTATCGGGGTGGTAGACACGCAGGTTCCGATAGCTATCGGAATAAAACCCTGTATCTTCACGGATGTACGGGTTCATCCCGATAGCTATCGGGACCCGTCCCGGGTACAAAATCAGAAAGAGAAGCAGAGCGAGAGCGAAGCTTCTCTTTTTGATTTTACTTCATTCTCTCCCGATGGCTATCGGGACTGTTTCTCATTATTTTACTTGATATGTTCGAATTTATAAACCAATGATTGGGAATTATTTTTTTTGAAGATAATTTGGAATATAAAATCAAAGTGAAGTAAAATGCAGTTCAATACATTGTCATGCTGACGAAGGAAGCATCTGTTCTAGCTCAGATTCCTCTTTCATCGGAATGACAATTGCACCATGCAATTAATTCAGATTATTAAAAAAATTAAAAGAGAAGGTCATATCAAAAATTAAGCAAAAAAAATCCGAATCAAATTTTGATTCGGATTTTCTCGAAAATAAAAAACTGGAATACAATAAAATTAATCTTGCTTAATAATTTTACTCTTAAAAGAATAATTATTAGCTTTTATTTTATAAAAATAAATGCCAGAAGAAATAGAATTACCTTTCACTTCTTTTTCATCCCATACCCAAGTATGCGTTCCTTTTGTTTGTTCTCCAATAGTATAAGAACCTATTTTCTTTCCTAGAATATCGGTAATTTCAATTGTAACAGCTGCATTTTGGTTGAGGGAATATCGAATTGATATTGAATTGTTGAAAGGGTTTGGAAAAGCAAAAGCCGTTATAGTATTTTCATTGTTATTAAATTCTTTAACTTGTAAAAGTGGGTCGCTGTTGATGATGGCTTCTATATCAATTAATTCATCTCCTGTTTGATAATTCATATGCATCATGCCATCAAATAACATTTCATCTTTTGTGCCAGTATTAGAAAAAACCATAATAGGAGGACTATTAGGATTATTAGGATTATTTGTGGTGTTATCGTAAATGTGTTTAGAATAAAGTCTATAACCTGCTGGAATTTTCACTAATTTTTTAAAAATAAAATAATCTTGCCACTCAAAATCCCATTCATTAATTCGTATTAACGGTATTGTATCAATACCAGGGTTTACAGCATAATATATAATACTTTGACATAGTAAATGTGAGTGTGGCATTACCGCAAAAGCAGATATTGGTGCTGGTAATCCTTGGCTTTGAGATGGATAATAGGCAGAGTAGGGAACAACACTGTTGGCGGGTATTGCCATCGACCAGTTTTGAAGTGGGGTTGTAGAATAAATTCTTCTTACACCTGTTGTACCAACTGGGTAAAAAAACAATCTAATTTTTGTGCTATCAACTTGTCCGCTGCTTCCTGCAGGATAATGTAATTGAATAATAATTTTTGAGCCGGCTTTTAAATACATTCCTGCTTTTAATGGCGCCTGCCCTGGGAAAACCGTTGCTTTTGAACCAGGCGCATAAGTGCCAATTCCTAAATTACCAGTAATATTATAACAACTTCCTGATAAATCACCTGCATATGTTCCAGTTGTATCGGCGGTAATTACAGCGTGATGAACAATTGCTTTGTTACCTGGAACAACTTCGTAAGCTCTAATAATTCTGTCTTGCGTTAATCCTGATGGAATAGAAAAACAATAATATTTATCTGTACTTGATGAAGTAGAAGTAAAGGTGCCAATTCCCAAAGTTAAATCAGCATTGCCTGTTAATTGATATTGTGATGAATAAATTGGTGCGGGTGGAGCAAGCGTTGTATCCCCTTTTACTTTTCCACCTGAAATCCAATTTAAAATTTGTTGTTTTTCAGAACTAGTAATAATTCTTTCGTGTTGAAATCTTGTATAAGCTGTATCAGCACTCCAAGGTGGCATTTTCCCAATCACTAAAGCGTTTTGAATTGCAGCACCCATTATTGTGGTTTGAGCATAATTCATAAAAGGATAATTTGAAGCACCTGTGTGATGACAACTTGTGCAGCGCGCATAAAATATTCCGGCTACATCTTTATAAGCTATTTGAGAACTTAAAGTATTAAAGAAAACAAAAGAAATTAGAATGCTAAATAATTGTTTTTTCATAACGAATTTTTTTTTGAATAATTTTAAAGATAATCAGAATTTTTCTAATTATAATTAAAAAACGATTTAGATTCAATTAAATGTGATAAGTGGTTTTAGCCTCCTACCAACTTTTTTATTTCATTTAATTTTAATAGCGCCTCGACAGGAGTTAAGGTATTGATATCGATTTTTAAAATATCTTCTTTTATTTGCTGCAACAATGGATCATTTAATTGAAAAAAACTTAATTGCATATCGTTAGATTTTTTTGGACCGTTTTTTTCTTGTCCGTTAATCACCAATTCATCTGTATCTGCAAATTCAAATTCATGTTCTTTCTCTAATTTTTTTAATATTTCGTTTGCTCTTTCAACAACAAATTTTGGCATGCCCGCCATGCGCGCTACATGAATACCAAAACTATGCTCGCTACCACCCTCGGCTAATTTTCTTAAAAAAATTATTTTGTTTCCACTTTCTTTTACCGACACATTAAAGTTTTTAATGCGAGGAAAAAAAGTGCACATGTCATTTAGTTCATGATAGTGTGTGGCAAATAAAGTTTTGGCTTTATTTTTTGGTTGATTATGAATAAATTCTGCAATGCTCCAGGCAATAGATATACCATCGTAGGTAGAAGTTCCTCTTCCAATCTCATCTAATAAAATTAAACTTCTATCGCTTAAATTATTTAAAATACTTGCGGTTTCATTCATCTCCACCATAAAGGTAGATTCGCCTGAACTAATATTATCTGTTGCTCCTACGCGTGTGAAAATTTTATCAATTATTCCAAGCGTTGCTTTATCTGCAGGAACAAAACTTCCAATTTGTGCTAATAAAACAATTACTGCTGTTTGCCTTAATAAAGCAGATTTACCACTCATGTTTGGGCCGGTAATCATCATTAGTTGACAAGTATCATTATCTAAAAAAACATTATTGCTAACATATTCGGTGCCAATAGGAAGTTGTTTTTCTATAACGGGATGTCTTCCTTCTACTATGTCTAATGAATAATCGTTGGTGATAATAGGCTTGTTATAATTATTTTCTGAGGCTAAGGTAGCAAAACCACAAAGCACATCCAGCTTAGCTAAAAGAGAAGCGTTTAATTGAATGGGTAAAATATAATCACCAATATCACGAACCAAATTGTCAAATAATTGTTGCTCAAGTGTTTTTATTTTTTCTTCCGCGCCTAAAATTTTTTCCTCGTATACTTTTAATTCAGGAGTAATGTATCGCTCGGCATTTGAAAGTGTTTGCTTACGAATCCATTCCTGTGGCACTTTATCTTTATGTAAATGCGTTACTTCTAAATAATAACCAAATACACTATTATAAGCAATTTTTAAAGAGGATATTCCGGTTTTCTCAACTTCTCGTTGCTGTATTTGTAATAAATAATCTTTACCGTTAAAAGCAATTTCTCTTAATTCATCTAACTCTTCATTAATACCTTTATTGATTGCGCCACCCTTTAAAATATTTACGGGCGCATCTTCGTTTAATTCGTTTTGTAAGCGGTCGATAATTAATTGACAAGGATTTAACTGGTCGCCAATTTTTTGAAGTGTTGGATTTTGTGACGATTTTATTTTTTCTTTTATTTCGTTAATGGTGATAAGAGATTTTTTTAAATGGACTAATTCTCTTGGATTGGTGCGTAAAGCAGCCACTTTTGAAATTAAGCGTTCTAAATCGCCAACCTCTTTTAAAGCCGCTGCTACTTCATAACGGTTTTCGATATTGGTCACAAAATACTCAACGGCATTTTGTCTTTCTTTAATCGCTTCAATATTTTTTAGAGGTAAAGCCAGCCAACGCTTTAATAAACGGGAGCCCATCGGACTAACTGTCTTATCAATAACATCGATTAAACTTTTTCCGTTTTCGTTGTTTGAAGTATATAGTTCTAAATTGCGAATGGTAAATTTATCTAACCAAACATATTGGTCTTCATCAATTCTACTTATTTTATTAATGTGTTTTAATTTATCGTGTTTAGTTTCGTTGAGGTAATGCAAAATAGCACCGCAAGCACAAATAGCAAGGTTTAAACCTTCAATACCAAAACCTTTTAAAGAAGCAGTTTCAAAATGTTTGGTTAAACTTTCATAACCATAATCATAAGTAAACGCCCAATCATCTAATCCAAATGAATAAAAACGCTCGCCTAGTAATTCATTTAAATTGTTGCGTTTATTTTTTTCGAATAATAATTCGTTTGGTTTAAAATTTTGAATTAGCTTTTCTAAATAAACAATAGAACCCTGTGCCACCAAAAATTCTCCGGTAGATACATCGCATAGCGCCAAACCACCTTGATCGCCATCAAAATGAATGGACGCCAAAAAATTATTTTGTTGGTGATTTAAAATTTTATCATTAAAACAAACGCCGGGGGTAACTAACTCAGTAATGCCACGTTTTACAATTCCCTTTACGGTTTTAGGGTCTTCTAACTGGTCGCATATTGCCACGCGATATCCGGCACGAACCAGTTTAGGTAAATAAGAATCTACTGAATGATGCGGAAAGCCAGCCAATTCAATATGAGAAGCTTGGCCGTTGGCGCGTTTTGTTAAAACAATGCCTAATATTTTTGAAGCTTTTACAGCATCTTCTCCAAATGTTTCGTAAAAGTCGCCAACTCTAAATAATAAAATTGCATCAGGGTATTTAGCCTTGATGCTATTGTATTGCTTCATTAAAGGGGTTTCTTTATCTTCTGTTTTTTTTGCCATAATAAGGATAGCTAAGATACAATATCCACAAAGTAATTGAGGCACATACTTTTTAACAGGGTAATATAAATTGTTAATAGAGTATATAAGTTAAGCCACGAATCGCACGAATTACACAAATTTAAACCACATAGAAACATAGACAGTTATTAAAATAAAGTAAGGAAAAGATAGAAGCCTGCGGCTTTATGCACGAATTACACAAATTTAAACCACATAGAAACATAGACAGTTATTAAATAAAATAAGGAAAAGATAGAAGCCTGCGGCTTTATGCACGAATTACACAAATTTAAACCACATAGAAACATAGACAGTTATTAAAATAAAGTAAGGAAAAGATAGAAGCCTGCGCTTTATGCACGAATTACACAAATTTAAACCACATAGAAACATAGACAGTTATTAAAATAAAATAAGGAAAAGATAGAAGCCTGCGGCTTTATGCACGAATTACACAAATTTAAACAACATAGAAACATAGACAGTTATTAAAATAAAATAAGGAAAAGATAGAAGCCTGCGGCTTTAAGCGCAAATTAGATGAGCATCAAATCCTTATCAATTATAGGAGTGTAGGCTAGGGCATGACGCTGGGCGTGCGTTGGAGTGAATGAATTTTTTAAAAAAAATCATCGAAGAAAAAAATCCCAAACTAATAAGCTTGGGATTTTTCTCCCCTTCTCCAAAGGAGAAGGGGCAGGGGGATGAGGCCTATAACGCTTGAGAAAAACCTTCTCTGATTTTATCGGCTTTATATAAACCACCATATAATTTATCTTTTATTTTACTGAAAGATTCGATCGTATATTTTACATCTTCTTGTGTGTGTGTTGCAGTAGGTATTAAACGTAGAATAATCATACCTTTAGGAATAACAGGATAAACTACCATAGAACAGAAAACACCAAAATTCTCACGCAAATCAATAACCATATTTGTTGCTTCTGGAATAGAACCATTCATATAAACCGGAGTTACCATTGTGTTGGTATCTCCAATATTGAAGCCTGCATCTACCAGTCCTTTTTGAAGGCTATTAGCGATGTCCCATAATTTAGTTCTGTATTCTGGATGTTTGTTTAACAACTCTAATCTTTTTAATAATCCAAAAACCAATGGTAATGGTAAAGATTTAGCGAAGATTTGAGAACGCATGTTATAGCGTAAGAAAGTAACAATTTCTTTTGTTGAACTAATAAAACCTCCAATTAAAGCAAATGATTTTGCAAAGGTTCCAAAATAAATATCAATTCCATCGTTGCAACCTTGTTCCTCGCCCGTTCCGCCACCATTAGGGCCCATTGTTCCAATTCCGTGTGCATCATCAACAAATAAACGGAAATAGAATTTTTTCTTCATGTCAATAATCTCTTTTAGTTTTCCTTGGTCGCCACGCATTCCAAAAACACCTTCTGTTATAACTAAAATTGCTCCACCAGTAGTTTCGGCTAGTTTTGTTGCACGAACCATTTGTTTTTCAAAATCCTCAATATCATTATGTTTAAACACATAACGCTTACCCATATGCAAACGCACACCATCTAAAATACAAGCGTGACTTTCGGCATCGTAAACAATAACATCATGACGGTCTACAATGGCATCAATGGCTGATACCATTGCTTGGTAACCAAAATTACAAAGGATAGTGTCTTCTTTTTGAACTAATTTTGATAAGCCTTTTTCTAATTCTTCATGGTAATCAGAGTTTCCACTCATCATACGTGCACCCATAGGAGCCGCTAAACCAAACTTTGTAGCACCTTCAATATCTGCTTGTCTTACTTCTGGATGATTTGCTAATCCTAAATAATTATTTAAGCTCCAGTTTAAAAGCTTTTTCCCGCGAAAATCCATATGCGGATTAATATCTCCTGTAAGTTTTGGAAAAGTAAAATAACCATGTGATTCTTTAGCGTGCTCGCCAATAGGACCTAAATTTGCTTTAATTTTTTCGAAAATATCTTTCATTCTGCTTGTTTTAGTGATGTTGTAAAGTTATAATTTTTTTAGTTCAGTTTTTATTGAATTTTCAATATCCTCTAATATGTTGTCATAATTTGACTTTACAAAGCTTTTACCACCCACTTTTTCATATAATTCAATATAACGGTTGCTTATTTCAGTTACCCAATCGTCGCTCATTTCGGGAACAGCCTGATCTTCTTTGCCTTGAAAACCATTTTCAATTAGCCATCTTCTTACAAACTCTTTACTCAATTGTTTTTGTTCTTCTCCTTTTTGCTGACGCTCATGATAACCTTCCAAATAAAAATAACGCGAAGAGTCAGGGGTGTGAATTTCATCCATCAAATAAATTTTACCATCAAACAAACCAAATTCATATTTAGTATCTACTAAAATTAAACCCATTTTGTGAGCAATTTCTTGTCCGCGTGCATAAAGTTCTAAAGTGTATTTTTCTAATTGTTCGTAATGTTCTTTACTTACAATGCCTTGTTTAATAATTTCTTCGCGACTAATATCTTCGTCGTGACCCTGAGAAGCCTTTGTAGTAGGAGTAATTATGGGTTGAGGTAATTTATCGCTTTCTTTTAAATCTTCTGCTAATTTTACGCCGCACAGTTCTCTTAAACCACTCGCGTAGGTTCTTGCCGCATGTCCTGATAAATATCCGCGAACAACCATTTCAACTTTAAAAGGCTGGCACATACGACCGATGCTTACGTTTGGATGCGGAGTTGATATTAACCAATTAGGAATAATATCTTTAGTTGCATTTAAAAACTGCTCTGCAATTTGATTTAATACTTGTCCTTTGTAAGGAATACCTCTTGGTAAAACAACGTCAAATGCACTTATTCTATCACTGGCAATCATTACTAATAAAGAATCTCCGATAGTGTATACATCGCGCACTTTTCCTTTATAGTAAGCTGTTTGATTTTCGAATTTAAAATTGGTGACGTCTAATGTTTTTATGTTCATTGTTTCTTGTTTCACGTTTCTTATTTTGAAATTACTGTTTTACTGCTATTTGTTTACTATTAACTTTTCGCTATTTACTATTTAACTAATTGATCGTCCATGTTACTAACCCTTCTTTTGTAAATTTAAAGGATTGTGTTTTTCCACCGATGGCTTCAATGGCTTTTGACACTTTTACTTTTGTAACGCCGGGGCATAAAAAAAACATAAAGCCACCACCACCGGCACCAGAAATTTTTCCACCAGTTGCGCCGTTTTGTAATGCTGTATCATATATTTTATCAATGAGTGGATTGGTGATGGATTGCGCCATTGCTTTTTTATTTTTCCAGCCAAAATTTAATATTTCACCAATTTTATTTATTTCACCACGCAATAAACTATCTTTCATTTGATGCGCTTGCTCTTTTAAATTATGCATGGCATCAACCGATTTTTCGTTTTTATCTTTTACATTTTGTACTTGTTCATTTATAATAGTTGCCGATAAACGTTGTGTTGCTGTAAAATATAAAAGCAAATTAAATTCTAATTCATTTATTATTTTATCTTTTAAATGTAGCGGATTTACAATTACTCGGTCGTCGCTCAAAAACTCCATATAATTAATGCCACCAAATGTTGCGGCGTATTGGTCTTGTCTTCCACCGCTCATGTTTAAATCAACACGTTCTATTTCGTAAGCTAAATGCGCAATGTCATATTTACCTAAAGGTAATTTTAACCACTCTACAAAGGCACCAATTAAAGAAACCACAATGGTAGAAGAGGTGCCAAGTCCAGAGCCCTGAGGTGCTTCGATGTAGGAGGTTAAACGAAAGGATAAAGCATCTAAATTAAATTGTTTTACTAAACGATTGTAAACGCCAATAAACAATTCAAATCCTTCCACTAACTCTAATTCTTTTTTACTTTCTAAAATCACACAACGATCAGTTCCATCATAACAAAATTCTATTTTACCGTTTGAAAGTGGCTCTAATGATGCGTAAGCGTATAAATCAATAGTGGCATTTAAAATTGCGCCACCGTAAATATCCGCGTACGGACTAACATCTGTTCCTCCACCTGCTAATCCAATCCTTAATGGAGCTTTACTTCTTATTATCATATATTAGTGTGAGACCTTTATTTTGAATTTAATTACTTCATATTAATAAACTGCAAAGGCACTTCATAATCTCCTTTACGACATAATGTTATTACGGCTTGAAGATCATCTATTTTTTTTGCTGTAACTCGAATAATATCATCCATGATTTGAGCAGTAACTTTTATTTTACTGTCTTTAATATCCTTCATTATTTTTTTACAAGCTTCTTTTTCTAAACCTTGTCTAACTTTAATATCTTTTTTAATTAAAGGACCACTTGGGTAATGCTCTTTACTTTCATCTAGTCCTCGTGGGTCGAGGTTTTGTTTAATCATACGTGAATGAATGGCATCTAAGATTGCATCCAAACGCATATCGTTTTCGGTACTAATATTTATTATTAAATCTTTTTTATTTAATTCAATGGTGCTTTTACTGTCTCTAAAATCCCAACGGTTTAATATATCTTTTTTTGCTACATTTACTGCATTGTCTAATAATTGAGCATCTAATTTACTGGCGATATCAAATGAAGGCATAAGTTAATTTTTTGTCTTTCAAAATTAGCCATTTGCTTTGAAAATTTACGAAACAAACCATTATTTTTTGAGAATTTATCAAGTATATATTTTAGTAACGATTTTTTTGTTTTTTGGATGCAATACTGCTCCTGAATGCAAGGGCAATAAAATATCAAAAAGACCAATTATTGCTTTCAACGATACTTTTAATATTAGCGCTTCGGCAATTAAATTAAAAACAAATGCCGACACTTCTTATTTAGAATATGTTTTTAAAGAATATGACCTTATTGATATTCAAAGTTTGGATACATCCATAAAAGTTGATTTAAAATATGCATCCACTGATAATTTTCTAAAGTTAAATATTTATGACGGTCTAAGAAAAGCTTATTTCCCCTGTGATGTTGCTATAAGAATTTGTAACGCACAATTTTATTTAAAACAATTATACCCCAATTATTCTTTAATAATTTTTGATGCAAGTCGACCTTTGCATGTGCAGCAAATGATGTGGGATAGCTTAGATATGCCACCAAATATTAAATACGCTTATTTATCGCCGCCATTTGCGATTTCACTTCATAACTATGGCTGCGCTTTGGATGTTTCTATTATTGATAATAGCACTCATAAATTATTAGAGATGGGTTCGGAATTTGATTTTTTTGGAAAATTATCGCAACCGGTTTATGAATGGCAGTTTTTAAAAAGCGGAGAGTTAACGCAAGAGGCTTTTGAAAACAGAAAATTGTTAAGAAAAGTTATGCAGAACGCAAAGTTTTTCCCTATTACCAGCGAATGGTGGCATTTTAATTATTGTAACAAAGAATTTGCTGCTGCGAAATATAAATTGATTAAGTAACTTTGCATAACATTTCCAAAAAAACACTTTTTCGCTTAAAAAAATTTAATTTTTTGGAGATGTATAATTTAAAATACGAATAAATGAATTTTGAATTGATATCTGAATTTCAACCAACAGGCGATCAGCCTCAAGCAATTAAGCAATTGGTTGAAGGCATTCGTTCAAATTCAAAGCATCAGGTTTTGTTGGGCGTTACCGGTTCTGGAAAAACATTTACAGCCGCCAATGTTATTCAACAAGTAAGTAAACCCACTTTAATTTTATGTCATAATAAAACTTTAGCCGCGCAATTGTTTAGTGAGTTCAAACAATTTTTTCCAAACAACGCTGTAGAATATTTTGTAAGTTATTACGATTATTATCAACCCGAAGCATTTCTTCCAACTACAGGAACATACATCGAAAAAGATTTAGCAATCAATCAAGAAATAGAAAAATTACGATTAAGCACAACCTCTGCATTATTGTCTGGAAGGAGAGATGTGATAGTAGTAAGTTCCGTAAGTTGTATTTACGGTATGGGTAATCCGTCTGATTTTAAAAAGAATATTATTCCTATTCATGTAGGACAATTAATTTCCAGAAATAAATTATTACACCAATTTGTTGGTTCTTTATACTCACGCACTACTGCAGAATTTGAAAGAGGAACTTTTAGAGTGAAAGGAGATACGGTAGATGTAAACTTACCTTATGCAGATTACTGTTTACGAATACTTTTTTTTGGTGATGAGATTGAAAGTATAGAAACATTTGATAGCGCCAATAATCATATCATAAATAAATTTGATTCGTTTAGTGTTTATCCTGCAAATATTTTTGTTACCGCGCCAGACACGCTTCAAAAAGCAATGGTCTTTATTCAAGAAGATATGGTAAAGCAAGTAGAATTTTTTAATAAACAAGGTAGAACCATTGAAGCTAAAAGATTAGAGGAGCGAGTTAATTTTGATTTAGAGATGATGCGTGAATTGGGTTATTGTAGTGGCATCGAAAACTATTCACGTTATTTTGATGGACGCTTACCGGGAACACGACCATTTTGTTTGATAGATTATTTTCCGGATGATTTTTTATTGATGGTAGATGAAAGTCACGTTTCTTTACCGCAAGTAAGAGCAATGTATGGAGGAGATTTTAGCAGGAAACAAAATTTGGTGGAGTATGGATTTCGTTTGCCTTCTGCTTTAGATAATCGCCCGCTTAAATTTGAAGAGTTTTACGCAATGCTAAATCAGGTAATTTATATTAGCGCAACACCCGCAGATTTTGAATTAGCGGAAGCGGGAGGAATAGTGGTAGAACAATTAATCCGTCCTACAGGAATATTAGACCCTTTAATTGAAGTTAGACCTTGCTCCAATCAAGTAGATGATTTGTTAGATGAAATTCATAAAGTTGTTGCAAAAGACGAGCGTGTTTTAGTTACAACTTTAACTAAACGTATGGCAGAAGAGTTAACCAAATATCTCACAAAGTTAAATGTACGATGCCGATACATACATAGTGAAGTTGATACTTTGGAGCGTGTTGAAATTTTGCGACAATTACGTGTTGGTATGTTTGATGTTTTAATTGGAATTAATTTATTGCGTGAGGGCTTGGATTTACCCGAAGTAAGTTTAGTGGCCATTTTAGATGCCGATAAAGAAGGCTTTTTAAGAAATGTAAGAAGTTTAGTGCAAACTGTTGGTAGAGCCGCAAGAAATGTAAACGGAAGAGTTATCATGTATGCGGATAGAATTACAGACAGCATGAAATTAACGATGGAGGAAACGGAGCGTAGAAGAAAAAAACAAATTGACTATAATTTTAAACACAACATTACACCCGTTCAGGCAGGACGAAAACAGTTATTACAGCCTACTATGAGTGGTACAGAAATTACTGTGGATGGAAAATTAGTAAGAGTATATCTTGAGCCGGAAGCACTTGATGTAGCAGCTGATCCGGTTATACAATACATGAGTAAGGACGAATTAAAAAAACAAATTGCAAAAGCAAAAACAGCCATGTTACGCGCTGCAAAAGAAATGAATTTTAATGAAGCTGCAAGATTGAGGGATGAAATGTATTCTCTTGAAAAAATGCTTGATAATAAAAGTTTGGAAGGTTGAAAAGTTTAGAAAGTTAAAAGTTTCTGGTTTCGCGATTCTGTTCTCTATCCTGTTGCATTGTATCTTATAGTCTTGTATCCTGCGTCAGCCCTGTTGCCACACCATTATAAAATCGTCCATCACATAACCATTGCCAATATCAAATATGGCGCTAGACTCAATTGTAAAACCATTTTTAAAATAAAAATTAATCGATTTAATATTATTTCGGTTTACAGTTAACTTAATTTTTTTTGGCTTAATACTATTCTTTAATTTTTCTAAAATTATAGAGCCAAATCCTTTTCCGGCAGTCTCTTCTAGCAAATAAAATTTATTTAACATCCAGCAATTATTTTCCTCTGGCGTTACAGATAAAAAACCAATGGTTGTATTATTTGATTGTATAAAATAATAGTTTTGGTTTTTATTTTTTATTTGATCCAATAAGCTATCGTAATTATATATTTTTTGTAACATATAATCTACTTGTTCTTGTCCAATAATTGGAACATAATGTTTTTGCCAAATTGTTTTAGCTAGTTCTGCAATTTGATTTAAATCATTTTCAGAAACCGGATTTAATAAAAGGGACGAATTTTGCATTTTTAATTGTAACTTTGCTTTGTGGCTAAATTAAGCAATACGATTAACATTGAAAACCGCAGAGCAAAATTTGACTATCAATTTTTGGACACGCTTGTGGCAGGTTTAGTTTTAAAAGGAACCGAAATAAAATCTATTAGAGAGGGGAAAGCCGGACTATCGGATAGTTATTGCTATTTTAGAAACGACGAGTTATTTGTAAAAAATCTTCATATTTCGGAGTATGCCGATGCTTCTTTTTATCAGCACGAAGCTTTAAGAGAAAGAAAGTTGTTGCTAAGCAGACAAGAATTAAATAAGCTATTGAAAAAAGTAAAAGACCAAGGATTAACTGTAATCCCAACAAGATTATTTATTAACGATAAGGGTTTTGCTAAAATGGAAATTGCTTTAGCGAAAGGAAAAAAATTGTTCGATAAACGCGATGATATTAAGAAAAAAGATATTGAACGAGAAATGAATAGAAAATTTTAACTGCTATTCTAATTTTAAATTTGAAATAATGAAATTTTTAAAAAGTTTATTTGCCTTTATTTTAATTTCTCTCTTTTTTATTTTTACTTCTTGTGGTAAAGGATATGAAGTACGATTCACCAATTACAATACGGAAATAATGGACTCTGTAATTATTGGAGGAAGCGATATTATTTTTTCGCAAATAGATATACAGGCCACAACAGAATACAGAAAAATAAATTCGGGAGATAGAACAATTAAGTGCATTACAAAAACAAAAAAAGTATATACCTCAACAATTTCTATTCCAAAAAAAGAAGGAGGAAAAAGAACAATTCAAATTGATGGTGTAAACAGTATAAGTATTTTAGAGGATTAAATTGCGCAACAATTTAATGAAGTCACTGCTCTTAATAATTTAATAAAGTCACTGCTTTTAACTTTTAATACGCTCTAGCATTATTGCCTTCCATATAATTTACAAAAGCCTGGTTGCTAACTTTATTTCCGCCTGGCGTAGGATAGTTCCCACTAAAATACCAATCACCTAAGTTATTCGGACAAGCAGTATGCAAACCATCTAATTTTTGATAAATTAAAACAAATTCAGCTTTTAAATCTTTGGGTTTTATTATTTCAGCAATTTTATCAGATATTTGTTCGGCAGAAAAATTAGCGTAAATTTCTTTAACCAAATTGATTTGTTCTTCCTTTGGTTTCTCAACTTCTACTTTTGCTCTTTGATAAACGTCTTGTAAGAATTTTTCTTTACCATTTTGTTTAAGTAAGTTAATTGCCGCTTCAAAAGCAACAAATTTTCCAAGCACAGCCATATCAATACCGTAACAATCAGGATATCTAATTTGAGGAGCCGAACTAACAACAATTATTTTTTTAGGCTCTAATCTATCTAATATTTTTAAAATGCTTTGTTTTAAAGTAGTACCTCTAACAATACTATCATCTAAAATTACCAAACTATCAACCCCTTTTTTTACCGTGCCGTAGGTAATATCATACACTAAATTAACTAGGCTATCTCTTCCTTCATCTGCCGTAATAAAAGTGCGTTGCTTAGCATCCTTTAAAATTACTTTGTGAATTCTTGGATGCGTTGCTAATATTTTTTTTAATTCTTTTCCCGATAAATTATCTTTTAATTTAATAATTTCTTCTGCCTTCCATGTATTTACATAATCATCAATCCCTTCAATTAACCCGCCAAATGCAACTTCGGCAGTGTTTGGAATATAACTAAAAACAGTATTTTCTAAATCTTGGTTAACGGCGTTTAAAACACTTTGAGTTAAATTTCTTCCAAGTTGATTGCGTTCTTTGTAAATATCCGCATCATTACCTCTGCTAAAATAAATTCGTTCAAAAGAACAAGATAATTTTTTTTGTGGTTCAATTATTTCCTCTTCAGTTAATGTACCATCCCTTTTAATAATTAAAGCGTGGCCGGGCTTAATCTCTTTTACATTTTCAAAAGGAACATTTAAAACAGTTTGTATTACTGGTTTTTCGCTGGCTACTACAATTATTTCGTCATCTTGATAAAAATATCCTGGTCGTATTCCATTTGGATCACGTAAAACAAAAGCGTCTCCATGCCCAATCATACCGCACATAACATAGCCACCATCCCAGCGCTTGCTGCTTTCTTTAAGAATAGATGCTACATCAATATTAGCCTGAATTAATTTACTTATCTCAAAATTTTTATCGTTTTGTTCTTTAAATTTTTTGAATAAACGGTCGTTGTCCTTATCTAAAAAATGACCAATTTTTTCCATTACAGTAACGGTATCCGCTTTTTCTACTGGGTGCTGACCAAGTTCAACTAAGTGAGTAAAAAGTTCGTCTACATTGGTTAAATTAAAATTCCCGGCAACCACTAAATTGCGACTCATCCAATTATTTTGACGTTTAAATGGGTGACAACTTTGAACACTATTTTTACCAAAAGTGCCATAACGTAAATGACCTAACATCAATTCGCCTAGGAAAGGAATATTTTCTTTTTGCCAATTTGCACTTTTGTATGCTTCAGGATTATTTTGTTGCGCGTTGACAAATAGGTTATTTATTTTACCAAAAATATCTTGAGTTGCCTTGGGTTCAATAGATCTTAAACGGTCTAGGTAGGTGGTTCCTGGTTGCGCATCAAATTTGATAGTGGCAATACCGGCCCCATCTTGCCCACGGTTAATCATTTTTTCCATGATTTGGTATAGCTTATGTAAGCCATATCTTGCCGAACCATATTTAGTTTTATAGTATTCAAGCGGCTTTAGCAACCTAATAAGTGCAACTCCGCATTCGTGATGTATAATATCGCTCATAATCCTTGTGCAAAGTTAGCTTTTTGATTTCGTAATTAACAATAAGAATTTAATAATTATCTAAACGTACCCAACGTTTTTTTTAGTTTTCACGTACTTATGTGTATATTTGGAATTACTTATTTTTGAACTAAAACGTTAAATTATTATGTTAAAAAGAAAACTTTTTTTAGTTTTTGGTTTATTACTAGTGCTAAGCAGTTTAACCACTCTAAAAGCTCAAAGCAATGTGGCAATTGTTTTAAATGAGTACTCGGCAAGTAATTTCTCGGGAGTTATTGATAATTATGGAAATCAGAGCGACTGGGTTGAGATTTATAATGCGCACACAAGCTCTGTAACTTTGAATGGCTATTGGTTAAGTAACGACAGAAATAATTTAAAAAAATGGGCCTTTCCTTCAACATTTACAATGTCTTCCGGCTCGTACAAAGCAGTTTGGTTAAGTGGTAAAAACAAAACCGTAGGCTCTAATTATCACACTAATTTTACTTTAGACCAATGTAAAAACCAATGGTTAATTTTAACTACTGCACAAGGAGTTGTTCGAGATTCAATTTTTGTTCAAAGAACAAAGGCAAACCACACAAGAGGTCGTGTTGATATTTTTAATATTGGGGTTGCCGCATGGCGTCTTTACCCAACAAACTCTTTTACTTTATCAAATCCAACTGTACCTGGAAGTTTTTATAGAAATTATGCGCCAACCCCTTCATTTACACCAGCCACTGTATACAATAGCACGGTAAATGCAGGAGGCTTTTATCCTCCAGCAGTGCCAATTAATCAAATTGATATATTTTTAGGGGGCGCCGCCGATTCCTCCGGTGGTTGTTTTGAAATACATTATACCATTGATGGAAGTGTTCCTACAATGACGGACGCTATTTATTCTTTTTTAAATCCGATAATTGTTGTAAACACTTCAATTATTAGGGCTGTAGCTTTCCCTACAACACTTACTCCGATATCCACTTGTACATTGGATTATTTGCCAAGTTTTTGTCAAACAAATACGTATTTTATTGATCAAGAACATAATGATTTTCACCCTGAATTTGGGGTTGTTTCTTTAGCAATAGATAAGTTAGATACGAATTGGTTTAATGCTGGAGGTATTAATCCAGGCCCTCAAATACACGTTGAGTATTACGATAAAAAGGTTCAAATGACGGAGGGTTATGCACAAATTAGTCGACCCCCGAATGAATCTTGGATAACAAAACAAAAAGGTTTATTTATTACTATAGATGATAGACGAGGCTTTGGTTGTAATTTTGAAGGGAACGTTTTTAATGTCGAAGGATTGGGTACTACACCCAGAAGATCATTTTACACCTTGCACTTAAAAGCTGGTGATTTTGAAAGCCATTCATCAGTACCTTCTCCAACAAATGGAGGGATTTCATTCGGTACAGGAATTCGTGATGTTTTTTATCAATCTTTAGCTGCAAAAAATAATTTACACGTAAGCCCTCTTCATATTAAACCAGTAGTAGCGTTTATTAATGGTAAATACAGTGGTGTTTATGATTTAAGAGAATGTTATGATGCTGAGTTTGAAAGGTATTATAATGGTCAATCAAAAGATTCTTTAGACATGCTTTTTTATCATAATAACGATGGCGCAGTTACTACATTTTCGAATAATTTTAGAACCAGCGTTTACGACTGGATTACTACTCAACCAATGAATAACGCTTCTCGTTATAATACTGCAATGAGCCGTTTGGATAAAGAGAGCTTTATAGATTATATGATTTTAAATAGTTACGCTATGAATAGCGACATATGGAATTTTAATGTTGCTTATGCGCGTGGTGGACAACCAACTAAACCAGGAAATAAGTTTCACTATTATTTATGGAACACACCTGCAATTTTTAATTTTACAGCAGTAGCAACCAACACTTTAGTTTACAATAGTATTTACACTTCTCCTTGTACAGTGCATAGTTCTACCTATGCAGTTAGTCCTGGTGCAGGTAATGGTCATGGCAATATGCTTTATTATTTAATGAGACCTAACACAGGTAACCTATCATTTCAATTAGAATATAAAAATCGTTACCAGGATTTATTAAACGGCCCTTTAAAGTGCGAAAATATTTTAGCGCATTTTGATTACGTAAAAAGTTTGTATTTGAAAGAATTTAAATATCACGAAGATCCAGCGTCTGTTCCGTTACCTGGACAATTTAACACAGCAATTGATTTATGGGATACTCTTACTTCAGAACTTAGAAGAACAATTTACAAAAGATGTGATTTTGTGCAAGGCGGTAGTCCTAATACTGGTTTTAATGTTACAGGCTGTTATGGTATGACTGGCCCATTTGATATAACTGTGGATGTTAAGCCTGCGGGTGCCGGCAGTGTAAAATTAAACTCACTTGTGCTTAATAATTATTTATGGAAGGGACGTTATTACTCAACCACAATGGCATTAAAAGCAATTCCTTTGGATACTACATTTGTTTTTCACCATTGGGAATTTGAAAATCATACTCCTCTAAATAGCGCACCTTTAAGTTTAGATTCCTTGGCAATTGGTTTTAATAGATCTGAAAATGTTGTTGCGGTATTTACAGATAAAAAGAATGATGTTATTATGCCGACAGGCTTTTCTCCAAATGGCGATGGCAATAACGATATGTTTATGCCTTTAGGTAGCGCATTGTTTGCAAGGGAATATGATTTCCGCATTTGGAACCGGTGGGGTCAAGAAGTTTTTAGAAGTACAGATCCAACTCAAGGTTGGGATGGTTATTTTAAAGGACAACAAGCCATCACTGGTGTTTATGCCTATTTAATTACCTATAAAAATATTTTTAATGAATCAAAATTGTTAAAAGGAAACGTAACATTAGTGAGGTAATTTTAGTTTAAAAATTTTTATGAAAAAAATAATATACATTTTTAGCTTTTTATTGGTTGTTTGTAGCGCAGATTTTAAAGCACAAGACATTCACTTTTCTAATATTAATGAAGCACCCTTATTTAACAGTCCGGCAAATACTGGTTTTTATAATGGATATTTTAGAGCCATTGTTAATTATAGAAGCCAATGGGCTGCAATGAATAACGCTTTTCAAACTATAGCAGTTTCAGTAGATGGTGGCTTATTTAAATCTAAAAAACGTAAAGCCTTTTTAGGAATGGGATTAACTGTTTTTAATGATAAAGCAGGCTCAGCTAATTTACAAAAAACAAACGCCCTGTTAAATATTAGTGGCATTATTAAAACTGGAAGAAGAAGTGCTTTTAGTGTAGGTATTGCCGGTGGTGTGTCTGCAAATAACGCAAACTACAATAAGTTAACATATAGCTCTCAGTTTGATGGTAACGAAATTGATAATACGCTTGCCAGCGGTGAAACAGTTGTTTACCGTCAGTTTACTACTACCGATATAGCCGCCGGAATGGCTTGGGAATATAGTAAAGTAATAACAGACCAAGATCATGATGATGTTTCTTCAATTAAAATTTCATTTGGAGCTTTTCATTTAAATAAAGCTGTTCAGGATTTTGGTCCAGGCTCTACATATCGCATCCCTGTTAGATTAACGAGTCAAATTATTACTCACTTTGATTTTGAAGACACAAAATTTTCTGTTACACCAACTTTTTTGTATAATCAGCAAGGAAAAGCTTGGCAATTTGTTGCCGGTTCTTACGTAAAATATCGTATTAAAATGGGCACTAAGGTAACCGGTCAAAAAACGGAGAATGGAATAGGGGTTGGATTGTTTTACCGTTCAAAAGACGCCTTAATTCCTAAATTAATTTACGAAATCGGAGACATTGCATTTTTTACATCGTATGACATTAATATTTCAGGATACCGAAATGCTACAAGATACGCGGGCGGATTTGAAATAGGTTTCCGTTATAATAATTTAGCTAGCTCTTTATTTGATTCTCGCAGCGAGTTTAAATAATTTGTATCGTTCTATAAAAAAATGAAAAAATTTTCTTCAGTAATAATTATTGCAGTATTATTAATTCTTGCTGTACTTTCTGTTTTTATTTATAAGTCTAAGCATGCATCAACAACTGTTGATGAAGACGCTAGAAATTTTAAAATTAAAGATACCGCTGCTATCACGAAAATTTTTATTGCAGATAAAGAAGGTGATAACGCTACAATAACCCGCACACCAAAAGGTTGGGTGGTAAATGAAAAGTATAATTGCCGAACAGATGCAATATTAAATCTGTTAGAAGTAATAAAACATGTTGAAGTTAAAATGCCAGTGCCAAAAACCGCAAAAGATGCAGTTTTAAAGTTAATGGCCTCAACCGCTTTAAAGGTGGAGATTTATACCAAAGATGGTTTAGTAAAACAATATTATGTTGGGCATGAAACTCCTGATTCTGAAGGCTCCTATATGATTTTAACGGATATTGAAACCGGAGAGAATTACAAAGACCCATACGTGTGTTTTATACCTGGCTTCAAGGGATATCTTATTCCTCGTTTTATTGCTAAGGAAAATGAATGGCGCGATAGAATTGTTTTAAATTATATTCCGCCACAGTTAAAGCAAATTAAAGTTCAACATTTTAATATGCCCGATTCATCATTTACAGTTGATTTAAATAGTACTACTTCTTTCAGTCTAAAAAACTCAAAGGGTTCTGAAATTCCTTTTGATGAAATGAAAATGAAGCAATATTTAGCTTATTTTCAAAACATTTCTTACGAGGTTCTTATTACAGGAAAAAATAAAAAACTAACCGATTCGCTATTTGTAAATAAACCTTTTGCCGTTATTAGCATTACTACTACCGATTTTAAAACAAGTGAATATAAATTTTATAATAAAACCCCTAATGCTGCTATCACTAGCGAGATTGGAGTTAATTATCAAAATGATCCAGATAGATTATATTTACAATTTGCAAATGATAAAGAATGGGCTTTAATCCAATATTTTGTTTTTGGAAAATTACTAATTACTCAGGCTTATTTTGAGCCAAACGTTTCTGTTAAAAAATAGTTTAAAACTAAAACTTAGTTTGCACGTTTATTCGGTTGCTAACTTTAATTTTGTTTTTTAAAACTAAAACTATGAATTTTGTTGTATCAGCGTCTACATTACTAAAACATTTAAAATCTATAGGTGGAGTTTTAAACTCGAACAACACTATTCCAATTTTAGATTGTTTTTTGTTTGAGATAAATAAAGATGAGTTGGTTTTATCAGCAAGTGATATGGAAACAACCATTACAACTTCTTTAAAGGTAGAGTCAAACGAAACCGGCAATATTGCAATACCTGCGAAAACATTATTAGATGCTCTTTCAAATTTACCTGAACAACCAATTTCTTTTAGTTTAGATAAAGCAAAACACTCCATTAAATTAAAAACCGAAACCGGTGATTATAATATTTCTGGACAAAACGGTGATGAATATCCAAAACTACCAGCACTAGATTCTCAATCTTCTATTGTAATTAAAAGTGATGTATTAGCTAACGCAATTAATAAAACTATTTTCGCAACTGGTAACGATGATTTGCGACCAGTAATGAGTGGTGTGTTTTGCCAATTTACAGAAGTAAATTCTATTTTTGTTGCAACAGATGCTCATAAATTAGTACGATACACACGTAACGATGCAAAGGCAGGGACTTCTGCCTCTTTTATTATGCCAAAAAAACCTTTAAATGTTTTAAAAAGTTTATTGGCCGGCGTAGATGATGCTGTTAAAGTTGATTTTAATAAAACCAACGCTTTATTCAGTTTTGGAAATGTAAATTTAGTATGCCGTTTAATTGATGGTAAATATCCAAACTACGAAGCGGTTATCCCTAAACAAAACCCAAACAAATTAACCGTTGATAGAAGTGCCTTTTTAGGCGCTTTAAAACGCGTGAGTGTGTTTTCAAATAAAGCTACTCATCAAATACGTGTAAAAGTTGCCGGCAGTCAATTACGTGTAAGTGCTGAGGATTTAGATTTTGCAAACGAAGGGCATGAATTATTGACCTGTACTTATGTTGGAGAAGATATGGAGATTGGTTTCAATTCGCGTTTTTTAATGGAAATGGTAAGCAACCTGGAATGCGATGAAATTACAATTGAAATGAGCGCTCCTAATCGTGCAGGAATTATTCTACCAAACAACAAATCAAATCCAGCTGAAGATATTTTAATGTTAGTAATGCCGGTTATGTTGAATAACTAATTTTTTCACTACCTTGGTCTCATTATGATATTAAAGAAATTTATAGTAGCAAGCTTGTTCTTAACAACAAGCTTGTTTTGTTTTTCGCAAAGCGGCGTAACAATAATTGATAGTATTAAGTCTAACAATATTATGCGAAAATTCAGACTGTATGTGCCCAATATATATACTGGTTCACAAGCAGTGCCATTAATATTAAATTTACATGGATATACCTCTAACGCATCGCAGCAGCAATTATATTCAAATTTTATGCCCATTGCAGATACCGCAAATTTTTTAGTGGTTCATCCTGATGGTAAAGCACCAAACGGCAGTCCGTATTGGAATGCTGGTTTTGGTGGAACAGAGAATGATGTGCTTTTTATGAGCGATTTAATTGATTCTTTAAAATTAAATTATAACATTGATTTAAATTCTGTTTATAGTTGTGGCATGAGTAATGGAGGTATTATGAGTTATTATTTAGCTTGTAATCTACCAAATAAAATAGCAGCAATTGCTTCGGTTACCGGAAGCATGTTAAACTCTTGGTTTACCTGTGCACCAACAAGACCTTTTCCTATTATGGAAATTCATGGCACCAACGATGCCACAGTGCCATACAATGGTAGTGGCACTTTTGCTCATATTGACAGTGTTGTAAAAAAATGGAGAATGCATAGTAATTGTAATGCGGCACCAATAACCTATTCGGTTCCAAATATTAATACTTCAGATAATTCATACGCTGTAAATTATAAATATACCAATGGTACAAATGGAAGTACAGTTGAATTATATAAGGTTTTTGGCGGTAGTCATTCATGGCCTGGGGCATTTCCTTTTATTGCAAACACCAATCAGGATTTTAATGCAAGTGTTGAGATTTGGAGATTTTTTAGACAATATAAACTCAATCAATTTATATCTGGCGTAGGCTTAAACGAAATGTCTTTTAAAAATAATATAAAAATTTTCCCGAATCCGGTTACTGAAACATTATACCTAGAGGGTATTAGCGATTGTAAACTCAAAGTAGTTAATTTAATTGGCGAAACAATTATTAACGAGACTTCTGCAAACTCCATTAATGTGAGCGAATTAAATTCAGGAATTTATTTTTTGCAAATTACAAGTGCGAGTAATAAAAGTGTGATTAAGTTCATTAAAAATTAAAGCTCTAAGTAATCGGGTAAAATAATTTGTTCGTTTGAGCTATTAAAAGTAAAATCACTTACACCATTGCTAATCATCAAGTAGTCGGCTTTTATAATTAAGTTATAACGCAGCGCCTGTTCTACAACTGTTTTATCTAAGTCAATGTAGGGCGCCTTACATTCAATAATAAGAATCGGCTTTAGTTGTTTGTTGTATACAACTATGTCGTAACGTTTTTTTAGGTCGTTTAAAATAATTTCTTTTTCAATAGAAATGAGCGAGCTTGGATATTTTTTTTCTTTAATTAAAAAATGAATTAAGTGTTGGCGTACCCATTCTTCAGGCGTTAAAACCAGCCATTTTTTTCTAACCTCGTCAAAAATATAGGTTTGCTCTTTTTGCTTTTTAAGTCTTGTATTAAATAATGGATATTTTATTGGTAAGTTCAAAGGATGACAAATATTTTTTAAATATATTTACATTAATTGATTTTTTGGAAAAATTTAGTTTACAAATTATGAATAGTATGATATAACTTCTGTTGTATAAAAAGATGGCGGTTATTGTGTGTAATAAATTAAATAAAGATTATCCCATATGAAAAGTAAAGAAGAAATTGTAAATAATTGGTTGCCTCGTTATACTGGTGTTCCGTTAAACGAGTTTGGAGAATATATTCTTTTAGTAAATTTCTCTAACTACGTATATATGTTTGCGAAGCTTTATAATGTTGAGGTAAAAGGGTTAGATAGGCCAATGCAAACTGCAACAGCTAATAATATTACCATTATTAATTTTGGAATGGGTAGTGCAGGAGCGGCAACCGTCATGGATTTATTAACCGCTATTAAACCTAAAGCTGCTTTGTTTTTGGGGAAGTGTGGAGGATTAAAGAAAAAAAATCAGATTGGCGATTTAATTTTGCCTATTGCTGCAATTAGAGGAGAGGGTACTAGTAATGATTATTTTCCACCTGAAGTGCCCGCTCTTCCGGCATTTAGTTTGCAAAAAGCAATTTCTTATACAATACGTTTAAGTGGTAGAGATTATTGGAGCGGAACTGTTTACACAACTAATCGCAGAGTTTGGGAGCATGATGAAGAGTTTAAGGAATATTTAAGAAGGCTACGTGTAATGGCAATTGATATGGAAACTGCAACTATTTTTTCGGTTGGTTTTCATAACGAAATTCCTACTGGAGCATTATTATTGGTAAGTGATCAGCCAATGGTAGCCGAAGGTGTTAAAACAGATGCTAGTGATAAAGCAGTAACTGAAAATTATGTTAACGCGCATTTAGAAATTGGAATAAACTCACTTAAAGAATTACAGAGCAAAGGCATTTCGGTTAAACATTTAAGATTCGAATAAATTGAGTTCACTTTTTCATAATCAACCACCAAAATTTTTTATTGACGGCATCCTAAATGCTGACATAGCTATTTTAAGCAAGGCAATCACAATTATTGAATCTCAAAACGAAAATCATCAAGAGTTAGGGGAAAAAATAATTGAAGGCATTATTAATAAAACAGGAAAATCGTTTAGGTTAGGAATTACAGGTGTTCCGGGAGTTGGCAAAAGTACATTTATTGAAAGTTTTGGAAACGAAGTTTTAAAACACGGACATAAACTGGCCGTGCTAGCGATTGACCCTTCGAGCGATAAAACTAAAGGAAGCATTTTAGGAGATAAAACTAGAATGGAAGAACTTTCTGTAAAAGAAAATGTTTTTATTCGTCCATCGCCAAGTAGCGGCAATTTAGGAGGCGTTGCCCGCTCAACATACGAAACAATTTTATTATGCGAAGCCGCGGGTTTTGATTTTATTATTATTGAAACAGTAGGTGTAGGACAAAGCGAAATTGCAGTGAGTAAAATAACCGATTTCTTTTTGTTATTAATGTTGGCTGGCGCTGGTGATGAGCTGCAAGGCATTAAACGCGGCATTATGGAAATGGCAGATGCTTTAGTAATTACAAAAGCAGATGGTGCAAATTTTGAAAAAGCAAAAATGGCAAGATCAGAATATGCACACGCCATGCATTTGTTTCAAGCATCAGAAAGTGGATGGATTCCAAAAACATTAGTTTGCTCAAGTACCGAAAATAAAGGTATTGATGAGGTTTATAAAATGATTGAGGAGTATAAAAACTTTACAATTTCGAATGGTTTTTTTAGTCAAAAAAGAAAAGAGCAACAGTTCGATCTTTTTCTAAAAACAATTGATGAACAATTAAAACATAAATTTTACTCTGACCCAAAAATTAATGCAGCTATTGAAGCGTTAAAAACAAAAAGTAGCCAAAGCAATTTTCAACCCTTTTCATTGGCAAAAAAAATGCTGGATAATTTTTTTAAAAGAAATAAATAACGTACTAAAATCAGGATGTTTGGTTATGAAATTTTTTGGTGCGTAAAATAACCCTTCTCGTCTAAAAAAATTAGACTTTCGTTAATTCTTGTTATAATTTAGATTAAAACAAGTAAAGAATGAAAATACTGCCTACCCCCCCCCTATCCTTAAACCAAGCTGTAACAAGCTTTAAATGCTTAGTAGCTATGGTTTTTATTGCGGCTACAGGTAAAAGCCAAACGGCTACAACTTTCACCGCCTCTGATATAATAGTTACTAGTACTATTACTGCAGGCGGTCCAATTAGTGGGCAATGTATAACCGCAAATGATACTTTAAGAGCAAAAGACCAAGTTGTTGCAGAACAAGATTTAAAAGTTGCGGGTGATATTAATTTGGCAGGTAGTTTGTTTTTAAATTACAACAGAGGATTAAAAGTTGTTACTCCCAATACAACAACAGGTAACGGTCCCATTGTTGTTCTTGGTAATACAGCCCCACCAATAAGTGGCGATGACCCAGCTGCGTGTGTTGTTAGCAGCGGCGGATGGTTTACCCCTGGGCCAGGACTCGGTGTTTTTTCATCATTTGATATTGGTGTTGGTACAAATAAATCTACATTAAGTATGTTTATTGAAAATAATGCTGGTGTTGGTAATGGTTATATAGATATTGGAGGCTCTTTAAATGGCACTACCCCGGGCGATTTATTCATCAATAATAAATGTGTACGCAATACTAAAATAAATTTAGCAGGCGGCACAGTTTTTATGGGCGACCAAGTGCGCATGAATAAATTTGTTGAAATTGGACCATTAACTGGAGCCACAACTGGCTTTGGATTGCCGCTATTTAAAATTAATATTAGTGGAGGAACGGCGATGGAAGTTGTTACATCAAATAACAATGTGCGTAGCTATTCTATTTTAAACAATGGTAATTCAAATCCATATACAGTGTTTGGTGACGGACGAGTTCAATTATTATCAGCAGTTGCAACTAATAAAATGTTAAGCATTGGCGATATTAATGCAACCACTAATATTGAAAAATTTGGTGTTTTCGGCGATGGTCGTTGCGAAATTTTAACAGAGATAAATAAAAAGGCTTTTCGAATTTCAGGTTTAAATCCAAACTCTACAACAAATGAAAATTTTGTAATATACGCTGATGGCAGAGTTCAAATTGGCAAATCTTTTGGGAGTCCTGCGTCTGCATTAACGGTTGGTGGACAAATTGCTATGATTAATGGCACAAATGGAAACTTTGAATTTTTAGTTGATGGGTCTGGAGCATTATATTGCAGGTCGATTAAAGTAAAATTAGGCACCTTACCAGATTATGTTTTCGAGGAAAATTATAAATTAAAACCTTTAAATGAAGTAGAACTATATTATAAAAAACATAAACATTTAGAAGGAGTTCCAAGTGAAAGAGAAGTTGTAAAAAACGATTTAGACTTAGGTGAAATGTCATCTATATTACTAAAAAAAGTTGAAGAATTAACTTTATATACTGTGGAATTGGATAAACAACTAGAAAGCGCAAAAAAAGAAATTGAATTATTAAAAAAGAAGTGAAAAAAACATATTGATATCGAAAATTAAATATTTATTCACTTTTATTGTAATTAGTTTTGGCTTATCTGCTCAAAAACTAGATAGCGTTTTGAAACAAAATGGTTTTGTTATAAGTGTTTATGGAGGACTTTCAAGAATGCCATTCGCTAAAGATTTCCCCTATAATTCTAAAACTAAAAATGATAAATCTGTAAACAATGTTCTAACTGGTTTTACCTTACAGTACGAGCGTTGCATAAAATCATCGCATTATATTTTGTTTGGCGGCTCTTACTTTTATGGTCAACATGCAATTATAAATACACGTTATGAAGTTGATCAAAATAATAATTCAAATACAACAAAAATTAATTTCAAAATAAATTATAACTATTATATTACGGAAATTTGTTATCGCAAAAGATTTTTTTTAAAAAAGCAAAATAAGTATAATGTAATTTTAGACGCGGGCGTTTATTCTGTCCTTCACGTTAATGGAAATTCTAACAGTTTTTTTACCTTTTCAAATAATGGTATAGTTACTAATACAGACAATTATAGCTCACAATTTTATGATAATAATAAAATTATTAATACAAAAGCTAATTTTAGTTTTGTTAATAGACTTGGGATTGAAAAGAAAATAAAAAAACACTCAATTTCTTTATTAATATCAAATTACATCCCTGTTATATATATTTATGGGTTTTCACCAACAAATTTTAATCCACTTTTAACATTTCAATTACATGTATAAAAAAATAATTATTCTAACCTTATTTTATAACTTTAGCTCAATTGGACAAAATAATATTGTACCTAATAATGGGTTTCAATTAACTCAAAACACACAAACAACTTGTGCCTTAGGAACTTTAAATAGTAGCGGCTTTAATTCAAAAGTACAAAATTGGCGTGTAAATCCGCACGGCGGTTCAGTACCAGGTACGAATTGGAAAGTTCCTTCAACGGAATGGATAAATATAGCTAGTTGTAATAATTCAATTACTCCATCATGTAATACTATAAATAATGCAAGTGAACGTTTTATTAAACTAGCTACAGAAATAGTAAATGGAAGTTGCAATAAACAACGAAAAGATAATGTTGCTATTGCTTTAGAAAATGGGGCTACATTTGATAATACTAAAACTTTTAAAATAAGGTACAAATTAGTTCGCAGAGGAGCTAACAAGCCTAAAGGCTCAGTACCGCAAGGTTGTAATTACACTTTAAACTTTTGTCATTTAAGATTTTTTGGGTCAAAAAAAGGCCCAACAAATTGGCAAGATAATAATAACATTTTAGAAGAGCTTTCAAATGCCAACTATCAAGCAGGATTTAGTCCAAGCTGTGCTTTTCAATTAGTTGAGCGTAGTATATCTTTTAATTCCAATCAATTAACAACTCTGGCGTTGTTAGCCGAATCAGGTGGTTTTTATATTGACGATGTTGAAGTATTTGAAAGCTGCGATAATAATTATATTATCCAAAATAAAACCTATAACTACCCAGTATATGCGGCGTTTGCTATTGAAGGGAATAATTTTAAGGAGGAGGCTGGTTCAACTCTCGCAGCGGGAAATAGTGTAGGAGGTAATAATGGTAATGGTGATGTGGTAATTGAGAGCCAAACGCATGTAATATATACAGCTTCAAATGAAATTAATTTAAAAGATGGATTTATTGTACAAAATGGGTCAGAGTTCCATGCTGTAATCGCTCCGTGCCCGAACAGTATTTCCTCACGAGGTATGTCACCAAATATAATATCCAAAAGCAACTTTGAATTATTTGGTGATGAAAACGAAACAGACTTAGATGATTTAAATTCCGAAATTAAAATTTACCCAAACCCAAACAGCGGAGACTTTGAAATAGTATTAAATTCTGAAATGGATTTGCCAAGTTCTATTGTAATTCAAAATGTTTTAGGACAAATAGTTTTAAAATATGATGTAATTGAATCTTATAAAACAAAAATTGATTTAAAAGAATCGAAAAAAGGTATTTACTTCGCTAAAATTAATTACTCAAATTATACAGTTACAAAAAAAATAATTTATAATTAATTCTTTTTCAGAGTACTAAAATCGATTTAGTAGACATTCAATACTAAAAACCATCTCTTTTACTTATTTAATAATACTTTCAGCTTAAATTTTTTATCTTCACAACACTAAAATTTATTCATGAAACAACTACTTACTTTTCTATTTTCGTTTGCTTTATTAATTTCGTCAGCAAATGAATTATTAATTGAAAATCCTTATTCAAAAGCATTTAAAAAAGCCTATAGTTTAAATCCTTCTATCCCTAAAGGAATTTTGGAAGCTGTTTCGTTTACGCAAACTCGCTTTCAACATATAGATAATAGCACTGAGCCAAGTTGTATTGGTTACCCAAAAACTTACGGTGTTATGGGCTTAGTTTTAGATGGGAAAAATTATTTCAGAAATAATTTAAGTCGAGTTTCACAACTTTCTGGTTTTTCTGAAGAAAAAATAATTGCCTCTCCTGAAACTTCTATTTTAGCTTATGCAAAAGCGTTTAGTGTTTTACAGACAGAAAAAAATATTTTCGCCGAAGATATTAGTAAGTATCAATCTATTTTAATCGAATTAAGTGAATTACCAGTTGTTAATGAGATTCAAAATAATTTTGCTTTAAATGCTCATTTGTATCAGTTGTTTTGGTTCTTATCAAAATCAGAATTTCAGGATGCTTACAGTTTTCCAAATCATAAAATAAATCTTGCTGAAATTTTTGGTGACAATTATTCTATATTAAGTTCAAAAAGTATTACAATAAATAACTCTTCTGTAAAAAACCAAAATGGCGATGTATACAAATTAACGTCCAATGCGTCGGTAATGTCGCCCGACTATCCTCCTGCATTATATAATCCAGCAGCAAGTTGTAATTATAGCAGTCGTAACGGCACGCAAATTTCTGCTGTTACAATTCATTTTGTGCAAGGAAGTTACGCGGGTTGCATCTCATGGTTTCAAAATTGCTCAGCGAGCGCTTCTGCTCACTATGTTATAAGAAGTTCTGACGGACAAGTAACACAAATGGTATTAGAAAGCGCAAAAGCCTGGCACGTTGGCTCCGAAAACCCTTACACGGTTGGGATTGAGCATGAAGGTTATATTAACAATGCCTCATGGTTTACAAACGCAATGTATAATTCATCGGCGGCCTTAACAAAAGATATTTGTGTAAGTAATAATATTAATCCGCTTCGCACCTATTACGGCCCTGGTTGTAGCGGTACAACTGCGCAATGCCTACAAGGAAGCTGTGTTAAAGTTAAAGGGCATCAAATGAATCCAAATCAATCTCATACAGATCCTGGTCCATTATGGAATTGGGCAAAATTTTATAAATTAATAAATAACACATATTCGATTACTGCAACCTACACAACATCTTCTGGTGCTTTTTATGATAGTGGTGGAGCTGCTGCTAATTATGGAAGTGATGAGCGAAAATTTTGGTTATTTACGAAGCCCGCAACAACCAACATTACCCTTAGTTTTACATCTTTTGCCTTAGAAGCTGGGTATGATAATTTATTTATTTATAACGGCGGCTCAATTAATTCTCCATTAATAGGGCAATATACCGGAACAGTGAATCCTGGTCCGGTTACTTCTGTTAATGATAGTATATTAGTTGAATTTAGAAGTGATTGCGCTACAACTGCTGCGGGTTGGGCCGCTAATTTTATAATGAACGGAACAGTTACAGCTGGACCAATTGATAATGTTGCGCCAACTACAGTTGTAAATTCAGCTAACGCTTGGAAGACTGCCGCATTTACCGCTACAATTAGTGATGTAGATAATATTGGGGGAAGTGGCGTTGAAAAAGGATATTATCAAGTGATTGATTTTGATGGTACAGAATGGCGAGCAAATTATACTAAAGGATTTTTAGCAGATAATTTTGATAATGCTATTCATCCTGAGTGGACTCAAACCGTTGGTGTTTGGGGAATTGCTGGAAACGCTTTACAGCAAACGGATGAAGCGAGTCCGGCTGCAGGTAATACAAATATTTACACTTCGCTTACGCAATCATTAAGTAACAGGTACATGTATCATTTCCTAGCTAAGTTTGAAGGGGCTGGAACAACACGTCGTGCCGGTTTGCATTTTGCTTGCGATAACCCAACTTTGCCAAATAGAAATAATTCTTATTTTGTGTGGTTTAGATTGGATGATCAAAAAGTAGAAATTTATAAAACGATAAATGATGTTATTGGTGCACCAAAAATTTCTCAAACACATACATTTTCTGCCGGCCAATGGTATGATATAAAAGTAATTTTTGATAGAATTACCGGTAAAATTTCCGTTTATTGGAATAATAATATTATTGCTACTTGGACCGACACTGCTCCTTACCAAAATGGAAACTCTGTTAGTTTTAGAAGCGGAAATTGTAAATATAGTATTGATGAGATAAAAGTGTATCGTTCAAGAGCTGCAAACGTAAATGTTAATGTTGGAAGCGGATTAGCAAACGATATGCGTTATTTAAATCCAAGTCCTACCCAAAATGCCGGAAAAATAAAATCTATTTGTCAGGATTCTGCTGGAAATTTATCTTCTATTTATTTTCATGATGTAAATGTTGATTGGACACCACCAAGTAATATTGCTTTTGTTAATGATGGGCCTGCGGCAGATATTACAACTGTTAATACTACAGATTCTCTAAGGGCAAATTGGGGAACATCAGTCGACCCAAACTCTTCAATTTATAGGTACTGGTATAGTATTGGAACAAGTCCAGGCGCTACAAATACACAAACCTGGACAAGTAACTGGGCGGCAACTTCGGTAATCGCACATACTTTAAGTTTAACGCAAAACACAATTTATTATTTTAATATTATGGCTGAAAATGGTGCCGGTTTATTTAGCCCTGTTATTAGCAGTAATGGTCAAAAAGTTGATACAACAACAATAAATATTGGAATTAAAGAAAATTCTGATTTAATAAGTTTGGAGGTTTTTCCAAATCCATTTTCAAATCAAATTAATTTTAAATTAGTAAATCTACATAATTCAAAAATTAAAATTGCACTGATAGATATAACCGGACGAGAAATAAAAGTAATTGAATTAAAGGAAGAAGCTGGAGAAATACAACAAAAAATTTCTTTTTCGGGTCTTAATCTTGCTTCAGGAACTTACTTTATAAAAGTTGAAATTGAAGGTAAATTATTTTATAAAAAGCTTTTAAAAGAATAAATTTTTATTTAAAGCCTCGAAAATCACAAAATTTAAGCGATAATTTTTACGCATTTTATATAACTACTTGTTTATCAATTGATTATATAGTTTAAAGAATCACGAAATTTTTTAAAAATAATCCTTTCATCTTAGCAAAAAATTATTTTCTTTGCATGAAAATAAAAGGCTAAAAATTTAAAAATAAAAATATGTATTGGACATTAGAATTAGCAAGTTGGTTAGAAGATGCACCTTGGCCTGCAACTAAAGATGAATTGATTGATTTTGCTATGCGAAGCGGTTCACCAATGGAAGTGATAGAGAATTTACAAGAGATGGAAGATGAAGGTGAAAGTTATGAAACCATTGAAGAAATTTGGCCAGACTATCCAACAAAAGATGATTTCTTTTTTAACGAGGATGAATTTTAAATAATTAGAAGCCGCTTAATAGCGGCTTTTATTTTTAATATAATTGAAGGTATTTTTATTTAGTTTTATAACTAATTGTTACCATGCTAATCTAGAATGCAGAAAAATCAACTTCCATTTTTTTTAATTGCTCTTTCGATTATAATGGGATTAACACTTCCCACTATAATTCAAAACGGTATGTTTATGGACGGCATGCTTTATACCTGTGTTTCAAAAAATTTAGCCAACGGTATTGGGAGTTTTTGGTTTCCTGTTTTTAGTAAGTTTGGTTTTGGTGGCCTTTCCACTTTTCATGAACACCCCCCTTTAGTTTTTGCCATACAAGCTGTTTTTTTTAAAATTTTTGGCAACGGAATGTATACCGAAAGAATTTATGTTATAGTAACGATTGCATTTACCTGCTTATTAATTGTTGCTATTTGGAAACAAATAAATAAAGGGCAAGATGAACTTAAAATAAGTTGGTTGCCATTAATTTTATGGATAACTATTCCTGTTTGTTTTTGGTCATTTTCAAATAACATGCACGAAAACACAATGGGTATTTTTATTTTACTTTCCGTTTTGTTTTATTTAAAATCAATAGACAATATAAATCAATCAATTCGATATTTAATTTTTTCTGGTTTTTTTATTTTTTTATCTACTTTTTCTAAAGGCATTCCTGGCTTTTTCCCCATTGCTTTACCATTTATTTATTGGTTGGTATTCAAAAAGCTTAACATTAAGCAACTAGTTTTTCAAACTTTTATTTTAGTTATTATTCCTGTTTTAATTTACGCAGTTCTATTTAGTTTTCCTGATGCTAGAGAAAGTCTTACTAACTATTTTATTAAAAGAGTTTTGCATAGAATAGGGGAGAACCCAACTGTAGAATCTCATTTTTATATTTTAGGAAGAATAGTATTGGAATTAATAATTCCTTTTGCGATAGTAATAATTGTTCTTTTGTTTTCAAGAAAAAATTTTAAAGTACAAAAGAACAAAATTGCATTAGCTATTTTTTTTATTTTAATTGGTTTTTCTGGTGTTTTACCACTTATAGTTACCAAAGTACAAAAGGGTTTTTATTTTATTCCTTCATTACCTTTTTTTGCAATCGGTTTTGCGTTACTTATTTCGGAGCCAGTATATTTATGGTCAAATAAAATTCTGAATTCAAAATATAAAAATGCATTGATATTATTTTCAATGATATTATTTAGTTCAATAATTATTTTCTCGGGTTTTAATGTTGGAAAAAAAAGTAGGGATGCCGATATGATTGATGATGTTAACGAATTTGGAAACGTTATCCCCGAATATTCTTCAGTTAGCATTTCAGAACATAGGTGGAATGATTGGCCATTACAATGTTATTTAATTCGCTATTATAATATTAGCATCGATCCAAAAAATGTAACAAATGAATTTCGAATACTTGATAAAGACGCCCCTGATAGCACAATTATAAATTACAACAAGGTTAATTTAAAAACTAAGCTATTCGACCTTTATAAAAAAAATAATTAGTCAATTGATTTTCGGTTAAAAATAATGTAACCGATATGAAAAAAGAAAGAAAATGAATTGTCATTTTGATCGTAATAATTTACGCCTAAACTAACGGGCCCTATTGGACTATTATAAACCAATGCAGCTAAACCAGAAATATAACGATATAAAAAAGGACTACTATACCTTGAGCCGCCATCGCTTGTTTTAAGAATTGATTCTATTGGTTGAAATATATATGCTTCAGTTCTAATATCAATATTTTTAATTGGTGTAACTATTAATTTTAAGCCGCCTGCTAAATACTTGTGTGCTCGGTAGGCCTCAATAAAAAATGTTTGACTTTCGGGGGTGGGATTAAAGGCAGGGGTAGATAAAATAGTTGCCTGATAATTACTAAAAAAACCTTGGGTAGAATAAACACCTTCTCCAAAAACACCAACCTTGAAACTTTTTGATGTTTTAAAATATTTATCGATGGTTAATTTTAATTGTAACCAAGTTGGTTGTATTATGTTTTTAAATGAGGAAGTGTCAATACTTGTGTTTCCTGGTTGATGACTTTCTCTTCCTTGTAAAAATCTTGCGCGGGCGTTTACAAAAGAGCCTTCCGAAGCATACATTTTTCTGTTTAATGTATTTATAGTGTAATTTGCTTGCAAATACCAATAGTCAAAATAAGTTTTATCTGTTGTATCTAATTTTGTAAAATTTTCTGTTTGGTAATACTGATTTGTCCACTCTGTATAACCTGCCGCAAAATTTGTTTGCGAAATATTTCCAACTGGCACGCCAACTTTTATTTCGCCAAATTTATCTTCTTGAATTAGAAATGCAGGCTTTAAAAAATCATAAAACAAAACACTACTACTGTAATAATCCCAACGCGAATAGGTGAAAGATGGTTCAATATAAAAAGGATTTTTTCCCGGAAAATCAAAACGGATATGAGAATGCGTACCAGAATATAATTTCCCTAAATAGCCATTAGCATATATGCTAGTTCCTATTTTACCTAAATGATTGTATTGTAAACCTAAAAAGGCTTCGCTTATTGGCCGGTTAGAGAGAATTGCACCCGCATCAACATAAAAAGGCTTTTCTTTTTTCCCAAATAATTTTAAGGTGTATTTTTTTGTTACTGTATCAATAACTGAAACAGGAAAAATGTTTTTTATTTTATCATCACCGGCCAATCTAAAATAACGTTTTTTTAATTGATTAATGGTGAATGGTTTGTTTTTATAAAAAATACTTTTAGAAATAAAATGCTCTTGATTTTTAGTATACCCAGTAACCTCCAAATTATCATAAACAATGTTTTCGAGTTTTTGATACTCTTTAAATTTTTTTCTTTGTTCTTCAAGATTTTTTAGGTCTAATTTTCTTTGAACTTGTTTTTTTATTTGAGGAATTGCTCTAAGGGTTGCGTAATATCCACTGTCTATAAGCCTTTGCGCATTATCAAAATTAAAAACACTAACATCGCTCCAAGGCTCAATTAAAATTCCATTTTCACACACTGGTTCAAAATTGGTTTGTGTCATCAATAAATTTCTTAATTGTAAGTATAAGTTATCATCATCAGGTGGCAGATTTTTTTCGGCAACATTTGCTCCAATAATATAATCTGGATTAAAATCGTTATACATTACATCTGTAGGAAAGTTATTATACAAGCCTCCATCAAATAATAATTTTCCGTCAATTGAAATAGGACGTAAATAAAATGGATAACTCATGCTCGCTCTTATTGAACTTGATAAATCACCATCTCTAAAAGTTACAGATTTTTTATTTTGAACGTCAGATGCAACACATCTAAAAGGAACTATTAAACTATCAAAATTGTTATTTACCGAATTAGATACGCCGGTAAATGTTTCCATTAAATAATAATCAATTGGAATAGAATTTATAACGTTAGTTGGTAAATTTTTTAGATAGTTATCCTTGATGTTTAATTTAAATGTGAGCCAAGACGCATAATCATCGCGTTTTTTTACCATATATTCATATTTTGCTGGCAAATCACCTTTTGTAATACTCTGAAAAAAGATAGTTTTTACTAAATTTTCAATTTCTTTAGGAGAATAGCCTACGGCATAATAGGCTCCAATTAAACTACCAATTGATGTGCCTGAAATATAATCTACTGGCACAGAATTTTCTTCTAGAGCCTTTAAAACTCCGATATGAGAGAGTCCGCTTGCCCCACCGCCACTTAGTACCAAGCCAATTTTTTGGGCTTTTACAGAACCAACAGTAAGTAAAAAGAGCAAAAGTGCTACAATATTTAGGGTTTTTCTCAAAAAAATATCAAATCTTATCTGTACAAAAATAAGCTTTATCTAAAAACAGTTTCTATTCATAAATATAATTAATTATCTTAGCGCTTGTACGTTTTTAACTGTGGTAAAATTTATTCTTTCAAAATTTTTTTATGGCATTTTGGTGCTGTTTGGTGTAGTCACCACTATATTCTTTTTGTTCAATGTTTTGCCTGGAGATCCCGCTACGGTTATGCTCGGACAAAGAGCGAGTAAAGAAGCAGTAGAAGCTATTCATAGAGATTTGGGCACTGATAAGCCAATTGTTATTCAATACAGTCATTATTTAAATGATTTATCTCCAATATCCATCCATAATCCCAATAATAACAAAAGTTTATGGTTTTTAAATCCTGAAAAATACTCGTGGACCCCACTATTTACCGCTGGTGACAACCGTGTTGTTGTATTTAAATGGCCTTATTTGCGGAGAAGTTATATTACTAAAAGGGACGTAACAGAAATTATCAAAGATACCCTGCCCGAAACCGCAGTATTAGCCTTTGCAGCCATTATTATTGCCTCCTTTTTTGGAATATTATTCGGTATTTTAACGGCTACCCGAAAAAACTCTTTTTTTGACCGAATTGTTTTTGTTTTGGCTACTGTTATTGGGATGAGTGCACCTTCTTTTTTGGTTGGTTTAATAGTTGCCTGGCTTTTTGGTTATGTACTTTCTGCTTATACTGGTCTTGATCCTTCTGGTAGTTTATACGATATTGATGTTTGGAATGGCGAAACATTAAAACTAAAAAATCTTATTTTACCTGCAATAACGCTTGGAATGCGCCCTTTGAGCATTATTATTCAATTAACAAGAAGTTCTTTATTGGATGTTTTATCTCAAGATTATATTCGCACTGCAAAAGCAAAAGGATTAAGTTATCGTAAAATAATTTGGAAGCACGCTCTTAAAAATGCGTTAAACCCCGTTGTTACAGCAATTTCGGGATGGTTTGCGGGATTAATGGCAGGTGCTGTTTTTGTAGAGAAAATTTTTAGTTGGAAAGGAATTGGTTATGAAGTTGTTGAAGCCTTGAGTAAAAATGATTTACCCGTTGTAATGGGAGCAACATTAATTTTTGCCGCTATTTTTGTTGGAATAAATATAATCGTTGATATTATATACGGTATCTTAGACCCGCGTGTTAGGGTAAAATAATTCTGAATGAATAGAAAAAAGATAGTAGCAGGAAATTGGAAAATGAATTCTACTCTTGATGATGCAATTGATTTAGTTGCGAGCATGAAATTAAAATCAAAAAATTTTCAGGAGATAGAAAAAATTATTTTTCCGCCTTTTCCTTTCCTTAAAACAGTTGCCGATAATTTAATAACTGAAACAAATTTTTTTGTTGGCGCGCAAAATTGTAGCGAACATCTTAAAGGCGCCTACACCGGCGAAGTTTCTGTAGAAATGCTTAGTTCGGTTGGTTGCCAATATATTTTAGTCGGACATAGCGAACGAAGACATTTTTTTAATGAAAACGACGGACAACTAATTTTAAAAATACAACACGCATTAAATAACAATTTAAAAGTAATTTTTTGTTTTGGCGAACAATTAGAAGAACGTAAAAACGCCACACATTTCGAAACTGTTAAGCAACAATTAGAAAATGTTCTTAAAGTTTTTTCAGAACAACAATTAGATAAAATTTATCTAGCTTATGAGCCCGTATGGGCCATTGGTACTGGAGAAACTGCTACGCCAGAGCAAGCGCAAGAAATGCACGCATATGTTCGTAGAATTATTACTCATTTATTTTCAAATGAGGCTGCCGGAAAAATTCCGATTTTATATGGCGGAAGTTGCAATGCGCAAAACGCTGCCGAATTATTTGCCTGTGCCGATGTTGATGGTGGTTTAATTGGGGGCGCAAGTTTAAAGGCCGATGATTTTTGTAAAATAATTTCTTCTTTTTAAAATTCTTCAATGAGTTATTTAAGTTATCAATTTACAGTTAGTCCGCCAGAGCCGGGTTCTGAAATTTTAATGGCTTTAATTTCTGAATATGAATTTGATAGTTTTGATTTTAACGATTCAGGATTTACTGCTTATATAAAAGAAGAGAGTGCAACCAACGTTGAGTTATCTAATTTTGATTTCGAGGATTTTAAATTTACTTGCGAGATAAAAAAAATTCCACTTACTAATTGGAATGCTGAATGGGAAAAAAACTTTGAACCTGTATTAGTTGATGATTTACTTTCTATTCGTGCTCCGTTTCATGAAAAAAATAATAAAGTAAAGCATGAAATAGTGATTATGCCCAAAATGAGTTTTGGTACTGGTCATCATCAAACAACACGTTTAGTATGCAGAGCTATGTTTGAAACTTACTTTAATAACAAACGAGTTTTAGACATGGGTTGTGGTACGGGCATACTAGCTATTTTGGCTATGCAATTAGGAGCAACTGATATTTTAGCAATTGATATTGATGAATGGAGTGTTGAGAACAGTATTGAAAATTGCGCGACAAATAATTGCAGTAAAATAGTTGTAACAAAGGGAGATATTGAATCATTAGAAAATGAAAAACCCTTTGATATGATTATTGCAAACATTAATAAAAATATTTTAAAAAAACATTTGGAGTTTTACGCAAAAAAATTAGCGTCAACTGGAAAATTATTTTTAAGTGGTTTTTTTGTAACCGATATGGATGAATTAAAAAGCGTTGCCGCCAAACACAACTTAAAATTTGTTTCTTATAAAAATGAAAATGAATGGGCAATGATGTTGTTTGAAAAGGAATAATAAATAGTCGTCCCTCAAAAAGTCAATTTAGAAAATAAGTTTTATTGGCGCACAGTTTTTCAACGTAATGTTATTTTGATTTTTTGCAGAGATAATTGCTGTCTAAACTCTGCGGTTAGTTGAATCGGCATGCAGACAAGAGTTTAGACAGGCAATGGTTTTATTTTGGCTGTCTCTACATCGCCAAAATAAAAATCTCCTTCAAAAGATCAAAAGCGTTTTGGTTACTTTTGAGCGCCAAAAGTGACAAAAAAAATACCGAAAATTTAAGATGTTGTAAATATTTCCGGCAGATATTTATCCCGTAATTTAAAATTTAAATCAATAAAGATAGGCGTTACCGAGAATTTGATGGTCGACTATATTAGAAAGAGAATTATTTAACTTTCAGCTTCGAATTTCATGAATGCAAAAACGCTTACTAAATTAATTTTAAAAAGGAAATTATTTTACGAGTTATATTGCGCAAGGATTACAAAATCCGCACGAACTGGGCGATGATGTTATTGGAAAAAGAATAAAATTTGAATGAACATAAAAAAAAACCTGCATGATGTTCATGCAGGTTTTTTTATTATGCAGAAAATAAAATGTATTATTTAAAAATTCCCATCTTAACTAGTTCTTCAAGATAAACGCGTTTGCCTTGGTATAGTGCTGTTACAAAGGCATCATCTTGCCCTGCTCTGATTACTTTTTTATTGTGTATCCACGCTTTTTCTAATGTATTAAATGAACCGTTAATGGTTATTCTCGTAATGCCATCACCTAAAATTAATTTATCAATTTTCCCTAAACCTTTTAAGTGTTTAAATTTATAATTTTTAGGGTTTTTAAAGGCAGCAACTTGTACTTTAAATTCTAAACCTTCTGCAGAAATTTTTCCGTAAGCCGAAGAGTATTTACTTATTTTTTTCTGTAATAATGTTATGGCCTCTTTGTCAAATTCGTTGGGTAATGGTTTACCAGGAACAACTGCCGCAACAGGAATTGTATCAACCGGAGTTGCAAATTTAATGTCAACTATTTTTTCTGTGTAAGCTGTAATTTGGCTTGCGTCAAACTCAAAGGTCTTTGGCTTTTCATCTTTGTAGGCATAAGTAATTTTATATGATTGCCCAGGAGGCAACGAAATCATATAATTTCCGGTACCTGGAATTGTTTTGAGGGTATTAAAAACAGCGTTGTTTTTGGAGGTTATTTCTACTTTAATAACAGACTCTACAGGAATACTATCAAAAGTAACTTTACCTTTTACAAATAATAACACCGGTTTTTTTGCATCAAATCCGGTTTCAACCAAATAAATATCTTTTAAGCCTTCGCCACCGGCTTTACCACTGCTATAATAACCTCTGCTTCCGTTTGCAGCTAATACAAAATAAATGTCATCATCTGGTGTGTTAATAGGGAATCCTAAATTCTCTGTTTTTTTAAATGTAGAATCTGAAAGATCCATGTAAGCTCTAAAAATATCAAAACCTCCACTACTTTTTGGTCCGTTAGAACTATAAAATAAAGATGAACCATCGGGATGAATAAATGGAGAATCTTCGTCGTATTTTGTGTTTATTGAGTCGCCAAGGTTAACAATCTTTCCCCAAGTTGAATCTGATAATAATTGTGCTTTGTAAATATCTCTTCCTCCAAATCCTCCAGGGCGATCACTTGTGAAATAAAGCGTTTTACCATCTGGTGATAAAGAACAGTGACCTTCTTGATAAATAGTGTTTATTTCTCCTTTTAATTTTAATGGAAATGAAAACGTTTCGCCTGTTAAGGCACTTTCATAAATATCTCCATGACCTTCGGCGTCATCTCTGTAAATATATAATACTTGTCCATCTTGGCTTAATGAAATTGCAGCATCATGACTTTTTGTGTTAATATTATCTAAAGGCACCGGTGCTTGCCATTCATCATTTGCTTTAATAGACATAAAAACATCTTCCATATAAATACCATTAATTGAATCGGGCGCCATTATGGTTTCGTTTATTTTTCCTCCTTTACTTTTTGGCCCCGTGTAAGTATAAATTAGCATTGATTCATCTGCCGAGATTGTTGGAACATATTCTTCATCAGGACTATTTACTGGCTTGCCAATATTTGTAATTTTTGCCTGAGTTGGTATAGAGTTGTAATATTTGGCATTAAGAATGTACTGTTTTAAAAATTCTGCAGCGGGTTTATCTTCTAGTCTAGTGCGTTTGTTTGCCATAAACCTATCAACCATTTCAAGCGCTTCGTCAAACTTATAATTGTAATGAAGGGCGCGCGCAAGATCATATTCAATAAGATCTACTTTTGGGTTTTTAGCGTAAATCTGCTGTAACATGTTTAATGCTTCTTCGTATTTATCACTTCTGTATAAAGCTGTTTTGCCATAAACGTACTTAACGAATTCTTCTTTTGGGTGACCTTTGTGAATGTTTTCGAAATATGGCAGAGCCATTTTGTAATTTTTTTCCTCGTATAACAAAAATGCGTTTGCCATGGAGTCTTTTTCAGTTTTTCTCCAGTTTCTAGTGTTGGTTGTTTGAGAGTATACAACGCTAAAAAATTGCACTAAAAGTAAAATAATAATACGCTTCATAAAATATAATTTAGCAATTCGGGTTTAATTTTTAATTGGCCTAAATATAGAAAAAATTTCCATTTAGACAAAAAGTATTCCCACTAGTTATTTACATCGCGGAGCTCTAAATTTTGTTGTTTTGACTGAAATTTGTTTGAATTTCACTTGAAAAAACATCAAAAACGGTCGGATTTGCTGCGATTAGCTCTTTTCCAAACAGCCAATCATTGCTTTTTTTAAAATCTGAAACCTTTCCGCCGGCTTCTTTAACAATTAAAACACCCGCGGCAACATCCCATGAATTTAAATTATATTCAAAAAAAGCATCAACTCTCCCACAAGCTAAATAACAAAGGTCGGCTGCGGCTGCGCCAATCCTTCTAATTCCATGCGTGTTTCGCATAAAATATTCCAGAGTTTTTAAGTAGGGTACAATTTTCTCAAAATTATAAATTGGGAAACCTGTTGCAATTAAACAATCTTTTAAGTGTTTGTTTTTTGAAACGACTATAGGTTTTTCATTTAAAAACGCACCACCTCTACTAATGGCGTAAAAGCATTCAGAGCGACTAACTTCATAAACCACACCTAAAATAATCTCGCCTTTATGCTCTAGGGCAATGCTGACTGCATAACATGGTATGCCATGAATAAAATTTGTTGTGCCATCTAAAGGATCAACAATCCAATTATATTCTTTTTTAAATGAGAGGGTGTTTTCTTCAACAATAAAACCCGCTTCCGGAAAAATAAGTTGAAGCTCCTTAACGATTATGGCTTCCGATGTTTTATCAACATAACTTACTAAATCGTTCAATCCTTTCACTTCTATTTTATCAGAAGAAAAATTTTCTCGTTCTTTTCTAATAAAAGCACCTGCCTTTTTTGCAGTAGAAATGACTAAGGGTAAAATGGAGTTTAAGATTTGTGTTTCCACATTCTAAATATTAAATGATAAACGACTTCCGAATTTATTTTCATCAAATTTTCCGTTGTCATAAACCAAGTGGCCATTTACAAATGTTTTTTCAATGCTGCTTTTAAAAGTATGTCCTTCAAATGGACTCCAGCCACACTTATACAATAACGTTTCTTTAGTAACGGTTTGAGGCTTGTTTAAATTAACTAAAACAAGATCGGCAAAATAACCTTCTCTAATAAAACCTCTTTTTTCAATCCTAAAAAGAGTAGCAACATTGTGACTCATTTTTTCAACGATTTGAGTTAAACTGATTTTTTTATCGTGATAAAAATCTAACATCGCTAAAATGCTGTGCTGAACTAATGGCCCACCGCTTGGCGCTTTTAAATAAGATAATTGTTTTTCTTCAAGAGTATGTGGCGCATGATCGGTTGCAATAACATCAATAGTCCCATCTAATACAGCTTCAAAAATTTTATCTCTATCATAACCTGTTTTTACTGCTGGATTCCATTTTATAAAATTACCTTTTGTTTTATAATCTTCATCACTAAACCAAAGATGGTGAATACATGCTTCTGCAGTAATTTTTTTTTCTTTTAAAGGAATTTTATTAGTGAATAAGCTTAATTCTTTGGCGGTAGAAATGTGTAAAATATGTAAGCGCGTGTTATGTTTTTTTGCGAGCTCAACTGCAAACGACGAAGATTTATAACAAGCCTCTTCGCTACGAATTATTGGGTGAAAATAAGCTTCAAGATCTTCGCCGTACTGCTCTACAATACGTTTTTGATTTTCTTTTACTAAGGGGTCGTACTCACAGTGAGTTGCAATTAAGGCTGTTGTTTTTGAGAAAAAACCTTCGAGGGCATCTAAGTGGTCCACCAACATATCGCCGGTGGAAGACCCTAAAAATAATTTTAGTCCACATACTTTTGAATAATCTACTTTTAAAGTTTCTTCTAAATTAGTATTGGTGCCACCCATAAAAAATGAGTAGTTGGCTAGGGAACATTCTGAAGCTCTTTTATATTTTTTTTCTAATTCAGAAATTGTAACTGCGAGTGGATTTGTATTTGGCATTTCCATAAACGATGTAACACCTCCAGCAACCGCAGCTTTTGCTTCCGTATATATTTCTCCTTTATGTGTTAATCCAGGCTCTCTAAAATGAACTTGGTCATCTATTGCGCCGGGCAATAAAAATAAACCCTCGGCATTTATTTCCGTATAATTCCCATCAATTTCAATGTTCCTATCTATTTTTGAAATGAGTTGATCTTCGATTAAAACATCAAAACAACCAATTTCTCCTTCGTTAACAAGCGTAGCATTTTTTATAAGATATTTCATAAGTAAAGAATTTGAATTTTGAGCCCAAAGTATTTTATAAAGTTACAATTCACCAACGGCAATTAAAAATTTTTCAATCTTGTTTTTAGCTTCCTTTGCGGAGCAATTATAATTATTAAACAAAACTGAAAAAGCAAGGTCTTTTCCCGATTTTGATTTTACATAACCGCAATAACCTCTTGCTCTATTAATATAGCCTGTTTTGGCGCGCATATTATTCTCAATTAATTTTCCTTTACCAATATTACTCATACTCCCACTTTTTCCGGCAACCGGCAAAGAGCTATTAAATATTTTATAAAGTGCGCTGTCGTTGAAAACTGTTGTTAGCAAATTTGATTGAAAACTTGTGGTTACAGTATTTGCTCTACTCAAGCCACTTCCATCTACCATAAAAAGTTCAGACACATCTAAACCTTTTTTTTGCCAATAACTTTCAACTGCATTTATTCCTGAACTCATGCTGCCCTTTCCTAAAGTTCTTAATAATGTTTCGCAGTAGAGGTTATTGCTTTTTAAATTGGTATGATAAATTATTTTATCTAATGAGGGAGAGTAATGAGTATATAAAAGTTGTTTAGAAATTACACTATCGCTACGTTTGTAATTAGATTCAATTAAATGTTGATTACATTTAATACCGATTTTACTTAAAGAAGTAAATAATTTTTCGGCGCACAATAGAGCAGGATCCGGTAAAGTAGCCTCAACTTCAAAATTTGTTTTGTTTGGAGGAATTTTTCCGCTCACCTCTTTCGTATAACTATAAGGGTCGCCATAAACAAAGGCCTCGTCTTCTGTACCTTTGCTTATTACATTTGAGTTTATGCAAATAGTAGTATTACAGTATGCTGGAATTGTTTTACTTACAATCGCCTTTGTTCCATTTTCTTTACTATTATAAAGAATTTTAAATTTATTATCGTTGTAAGATAAGCCACATGGCGCAGCGCCAAAATAATTATTTATGTCGGCCCAAATCCAATTTCCGGGTATTATTCTTTCAAAATAACTTGCGTCTCCAATTATTTTTCCCTTAATTTCTTTTATGCCTTTTTCTTTTAATATTTGCGCCCACTTATCGGTTATTTGATTTGTGTCTTTTGTAAAATATTCTGATTGTAAAGTGGGATCGCCGCTGCCGTAAATTATTAAGTCGCCAGATAGTATTCCGGTTTCTTTATTTAGACTTCCGGTATAAAATAGTTTGGTTGAATATTTATAGTTGGGACCAAGAGTACCCAGTATGGCTCCGGTTGTAATTACTTTTTGTGTACTTGCAGGAATAACAAATTGATGAGAGTTTAATTCAGATACAATTTCACCACTTTGAGCATCTATAACACAAAAACTAAGTGTGGCACTTTTTAAATCCTTATCGGTTTTCCAAGATTCAACCAGAGTAGGTATTTGCGCCTTGAATGAAAAGGGCAATAGACAAATTAAAAAAAGTTTATAAAGTTTGTTTACCAAATTTCTACACGGCTACTTGTTGGTGTATACATTTTATCACCTTCTTTTACATTAAAGGCTTCGTAAAACTCATTCAAATTGGTAAGAGGGGCAAAGGCTCTAAAATATCCGGGCGAATGATAATCAACTGTCAGTAGTCTTTTTAGTTCAGCATCTCTGCAAATTGTTTTCCAGCCTTGCGTCCAAGCTATAAAAAAACGCTGTTCACCGGTATAACCTCCCATATTTGTAGAGGACTTACCTTTTAAAGATTTTTTATACGCATAATACGCCATTGTTAAGCCACCAAGGTCTGCGATATTTTCACCTTGCGTCATACTTCCGTTTACACGTAAAGTATCTATTGCAACGTAATTATTAAATTGATTTACTATTCCTTTAGTTTTGCCTATAAAATTATCGTAATCTAGTTTAGACCACCACATTTTCATATTCCCATCCGCATCAAATTGAGAACCTTGATCATCGAAACCATGAGTTAACTCGTGACCGATGATTGCGCCCATGGTACCATAATTTGCTGCATCTTCTGCATCTGCATCAAAGAATGGTGGTTGTAAAATAGCTGCTGGAAAAGTTATTTCATTTGTTGTGGGGTCGTAATAAGCATTTACGGTAACTGGCGTCATTTGCCACTTATATCTATCAACTGGTTTTGATAATTCTTCCAAATTTTCTATCACTGCGTTTTTAATCCCTCTATTGTAATTTGCCCAATAATTATCTGTTGTAATTTGAAGTTTAGAATAATTTTTCCATTTTTCGGGATACCCAACTTTTCTAATCAATAAATCAAGTTTTTTGTTTGCTTGCTTTTTAGTTTCTGCTTCCATCCAATCTCTTGAAGCAATTCTATCACGGTATGCAAGAACCAAATTATCAATTAAAGAATTTACTTTGGCTTTTGCTTTAGGGGTAAAATGTTTTTTTACAAATTCCTCTGAAACAATATCTCCAATAACTCTATCCATTGTGCTTTGTGTGCGTTGCCAACGAGGCTTCATTTGTTTAGCGCCACTAATAATCTTACCTCTAAAATCAAAATGAACAGTTTCAAAGGCACTCGATAAATACGGAGCGGCATCCATAATCAATTGCGCTTTTGCATAAAGTTTTAAAGTCTCAATTGGTGTTGTATTAATAACAGAGCTTACATTTTTTAAATAGTCAACCATGGCTACTATAATTGTATCTGGTTGTTTAATGTTTTTTTGTTTAAAGTAAGAATCCCAATCTATTGATGACGCCAATTGTTTTAAAGTTGCGGGAGTATAAACATTATACATTTTTTCGACATCCCTCATTTCTAATCTTGTAAATGCTTTGCCAGCTATTATTTTTTCAAATTCAAAAACTATTTTTGCATTATCGTAACTCTCATTTTTTGAATAACCAATTAACTCAAATAAGTTTGCGAGATATTTTTTATATTCTATTCTAATTAAATCGTATTGCGGTGCATAGTAATAATCTCTTTCTCCCAATCCCATTCCTGACTGTGACAAATTGTATGAGTTTTTCTTGCTGTTTTTAGCATCCGGCGAAACGCCATCAACAAAAAATAAACTAACTCCGTCGAAATCAAATTTAGATTTTAAAATAATTAGGTCGTTAACCGTTTTTATTTTTTCTATTTTTTCTAATTGTTCCTTGATAGGACTATAACCCAATTTGTCTGCTTTTACAGAATCCATTGCGGTATTGTAAAAGTCTCTGAGCTTTTGGGCATTTGAATTTGGAGCAGCTGTTTTATTTTTAGAAGCATTATCCAAAATGATTTTAATATTTTTTAAGTTGTTGTTGTTTATTTCATTAAAGCTTCCGTATCGGGCATCGCTTTCGGGTAAAATAAATTTTTTCTGCCAATTACCATTGCAAAATGTGTAAAAATCATTTTGCGGTGTAACGCTAGAGTCTATATAAGAAAAATTTATACCGGCTTTTTGGGATAAAAAATTTAAGGAGCTAAAAAGTATTAGCGATAGAATTGTTTTTTTCATTTTAAAATAATGTAAATTTTACCCACGAATATAGCTAATTTAGTTCGATAATCGCTAAATCTTCAATGTAAACTAACAAACTTTTTACGTTAATATATCCCATGTTTTCTAACGCTTCTTGGTATTTTAATAATTGTTTAAAGTATTTTTTATTGTTTTGTTTACCGGTTTTATAATCAATAATAATGGTAGCATTATCTTCAATAACTATTCTGTCGGGTCTTAATACTTCACCCGAAAAGGTGGCCATTTCAGCTTCTATTTTATAATTTTTTTCGGGTAAAAAATAATTAAGTAATTCGGGATGATTAACAAGTTTATTAAGTTTCTCCTTTATGGAAATAATTTGTGATTGATTAATTATGCCATCTATTAAAGCAGAATTAACGGCTTCATCTACTTGTAATTTATGGGTGATTTTAGATAAGATAGAATGAATGATAATTCCCATTTCTTTTGCCTCTAAAGCATCTTCAGAGTTCATTAAATAGGCAGCTTTTATTTGAACAACATCTGTTGAAGTTTCGAACTTTAATGGATTTAAATTATATTGGTTTAAATCTATTTTATCAGTTTGGATTTGTTTATTATTTGATTGCCCAATTTCAAAATAATTTGGTTCCTTTTCAGCGTAATTTGGAATTAGGTATTTATCCAGCCAATTACACACAAGTGTTTTTCGCGGACTTGAATGCGCTGAAATAATATGTAGTCTTTCAACGGCTCTTGTGAATGCAACATAAAGTAGATTAAGATTTTCAAGAATTTGCTCTTGTTCTTCTAAGTGATATTCTTTTTCAAAACCGGCATCTTTAACGCTAGATGTGAAATTAATTGCGGCAACAGGTAATTTTACTTTTTGGTTAGTAATGTTAACCCAGTTATCATTGGCTTTATAATAATTCCAATTACAGTAAGGAATAATTACAACCGGAAATTCTAAGCCTTTGCTGGCATGTATGGTCATTATTTTCACCGCGTTTGTATTTGCTGGTATAATTAAGGAAGCTTTATTACTACGGGTTTTCCACCATTCGCAAAACGAAGCGATATTTGAATTTTTGGTAATTAAGTATTCGTTAACTTCATCTAAAAAGAAACGGCAATACGTGTAGCCATTCTTATTTAATGATAAAGCATTTATAATAATTAAACAATGGTCGAACAAGTTGTTAAGCGATAAATTTTCGTTTGGAAGTTCGATATTAAATGATTTAAGTACTTCAAATAACGTGCTGTTTTTTGCTAGTTTTTTAGCGCTACTAGTAAATTCTTTATTTGTAATTTGTTTTGATTGAAGCAGATAATTTAATACAGCTGTGGCGCTAACTTTGTCTTGATTGTTAGATAAATAGTTAAGATAAGCAACGATAGTATTAATTTCTAAATTATTTTTTAAGAGTAAAGAATCTGAAGAAATAATTGGGATTTTGTTTTCTAACAAATAATTAGCGATGTTGTTTCCATCCGTATTTTTCCTGACTATAATACAAATATCTCTATAGTCAAAATTAGAGTTTCGGGCGTTTTGAATATAATCTTTTACGAGTTTAAAGTTAAGTACATCTATATCGTCCTTATTTATTTTACCCGTGTTTACAGTTATTAGACCAGTTCCCGCATGCTTAATGTTTTGTTGTTGATTGTGATATATTTTTTTATGAACATCGGTTAGGTGTTCAATATTTAATTTATCAAACAAATCGTTATTAAAGTCTATAATTGTTTTAAGACTTCTGAAATTTGTATTTAATAAATTTTCGGTAAAATTCCGTTTTAAATTATCACTTCTTTCTTCAACCAAAAAATTATTACTTGTGTTTTCTATTTTAGGAAGATCTATAAACTGTTGTACATTTGCATTTCTCCATCTGTAAATACTTTGTTTGCCATCGCCCACAATTAAATTATACCAGCCACTAGATAAAGAGTTGTCAATTAACGGAAGAATATTATGCCATTGCAATGTACTGGTGTCTTGAAACTCATCAAGTAAATAGTGCTGATATTTTTCGCCTAGTCTTTCATAAATAAATGGTGTGGGTTCATTATTTATTAATTCAAAAATATTCTTGTTAAACTCACTTATAAAAACCAAACGCTCTTCTTGCTTTTTTTCTGAACTTATTTCTTCTATTTTTTTAAGAAGTAGGAGGGGATATATTTGTGTACTTAATAATTTGCATAAACTATAATAAGAATGGTTTTCTTTTATAAAGTCAATTAAACTTTTAGCTAACGCGTTTAGTTCAGGAATAATTTCTTCTACTTTATTTTTATTATCGCCTTTTTTATCAGCCCATTGATTTTTTTCAATTGCATCTATTACTCTGCCTTTAATGGTGGTTTCAATTTCAACTGTTTGATTAATACATTTTTTAAAAAAACTTTGGGGACCATGTAGTTTATGAGTAAAGTCGCTATCACTTAAACCGTTTTTTAATATTAACGAAATAGCCTTTTGCCCTTCTGTTTTTAAAAAACTGTTGTAATAGGATATATAAGCAAATAATTCTTTTCTTATTTCTTCGAGCTCAAGCGTATTTAAAAGTTTAAGTTGATTAAGGTATGTATCTGAATTTTCTTTCTGTAATAATTTCGCGAATTCTTTGATTGTTTTTTCAGGATCCCAGCTTGCGTTTTCTTCTGCTTTTGTTAATACAAATTCTTTTAGTAATTTACTTACATATTCATCTTCTCCAATCTGCGAAAAAAGTGATGAGATTACTTTGTCATAAAATCCTTCCACATCCATTTCTAAATTAAAATTTACCGGCAGTTTTAAATCATGCGCGAAAGTTTTAACTATTTTGTGTGTAAAGCTATCAATGGTTCCAATTGAAAAATCTGAGTAATGGTGTAAGATTTGACTAAGAACAATTTTAGCTCTTTTTCTTAGTTCTTCTTCTTTAATTCTTAATTCGCTGCAAAGCAACTCGCCAACAAAAACCATTTTTGGTTGGTTGGCAATTTGATTTAGCGCATCTAAGATGCGTTGTTTCATTTCAGCCGCAGCTTTATTAGTAAATGTAACCGCTAATATTCTTTTATAATTAGTAATTAATTTTTTTTCATCAGATAAGGAAAGGCGCAGATATTCTTTAACGAGCGTAAAGGTTTTCCCGCTTCCGGCACTTGATTTATATACTACAAAATTTTGCATTTTGTTTTTTTTTGATACTTAATAATTACAACATTACGTCAAAAAAAAAGGCTACAAATAATGTAGCCTTTTTTAAATAATTTGTCCGAATTTTACTCTTCGTCTTCATCTTCTTCATCACCATCTTTTTTAGTTTTAGTTGGTGTTGTTCCAGATTTAGTAGCATTAGGGTCAACAAAATCCCAATTTAAGATACGGAATGCTGTTCTACGATTTAATGCATGTAAAGCTTCTTTTTCTTGTTTTGTTTTAGCTTTTGCAATAACATCGTCAGAGATTAATAATTGTGTTTTCCCATAACCTTTAGCTTGTAAACGAGCAGGGTTGATTCCTTTTTCTTTTACTAAATAATCTACACAAGACTGTGCACGTTCTTGTGATAAAACTTGATTTTTAGCAGCGTCTCCACGACTATCTGTATGAGAGTTTAATTCAACTACAATAGAAGGATTATCAGCTAAAGTTTGATATAAGAATGCTAAAGAATCTTTTGATTCTGGAAGTAAAGTAGATTTACCTAATTCATATAAAATTTGTGGCATACGAATAAAAGGAACAACCGGAGTTAATTCAAAATCAGCAATAAAATCTTTAGACTTATCTAAACCTATAGTAGAAATAATACGTTGATCTTTAGAAGCCAAATATCCTTTATCAAATGTAGGTGACTTTGTAGATTTATCAGTAATAGTTGTTATTGTATACTGTGTTTTTTCTTTAAGTTTAAAATCATAATTACCATCTTTTTTTGTAGTGAATTCTTTAATTGAACCATCGGTTCCGATAATTTTCACTTTTACTAATTCTACAGCTTCACCTCTTCCAGCGCCAGTCATATCATTACCTTTACTCATTGCCATACCTTTTGCATTAAAGGTTAACGATGGTAAATTAAAACTCCAAATATCATCACTTCCTTTTCCACCTTCACGATTACTAGTTAAGTAACCACGTTGCTTTTTACCTTCAAAAATAATTCCAAAATCATCAAAAGATGAGTTAATAGGATATTTAAGATTTTCTACTGCTTTTGTGAATTTCCCATCAGCTCCAGCCTCCGCAACAAAAATATCTAAACCTCCCATTCCTGGGTGGTAATCAGAAGAGAAATATAATTTTTTTCCGTCATCAGAAATTGTAGGGAACATTTCATTCCCTTCTGTATTAACAGCTGGTCCGGCATTTGTTGGTTGTCCCCAAACGTTTGCTTTTGGATCAAAAGTACATCTCCAAATATCCAATCCGCCGTATCCACCACTCATTCTTGAAGTAAAGTATAAAAATTTACCATCAGCAGATAATGTCGGATGTCCGAATTGAACGGTATCATTATTAAAAGGTAAACGTGTAGCTACGCCCCAAGTACTACCTTGTTTTTTAGCCATATATAAACCACACTTTACTTGTTTGTTTTTTTCTTCAGGACAACGAGTGAAGAAAATCATATCACCTTTTTTGCTTACCCAACCTTGCCCTTCATTTACTGGAGAAGAAATTGATGGAGGTAATAAAACTGGAGTAGACCATTTACCGTTTTTATCTAATTTAGTTTCAAATATATCTGAGTGATTTGACCCAACATTAACTTCTTGAGAACCTAATGCACCTTCTCTACGAGAAGTGAATACTAAAGTTTTGTATTTTTTATCGCTATAACTCGGAGAATAATCGCTTTCCTTAGAGTTGATTAAAGACATATTTTCAATTTTATAACGCTGCGGAGCATCCTTCCATTGCTGAGCTAACTCACAAGATTTTACACCCAAATCTGCTTTTTTAGCATTTCCACCTTTGGCTTTATAATTATTAAATTCAATAATTGCCTCAGGGTATTTCATTTGGCTTTTTAAAACTTCAGCTAAACGGAAGTAAACTGTAGGGTCATCATAATTAGCCGCAATTGCCTTCTGATAAAAGGTTTCAGCACCTTTATAATCATTAATTTCTTGCGATGCATATCCAGATTTAAACATTATGGATGCTTTTTTGTCCTTAGGAGCGCTAGCATATGCTTGTTTATACATGTTAATAGCGTTAAAATATTGACGAGCTTCGAAAGCCGCGTCTGCTTTTTTTAGCAGTTTTTGTGAAAATCCGTTTGCAACAAAAATAACTAGAGCTGCTGCGGTTAAAGTAAACTTAGTAATGTTTTTCATACTTTAATTATGAGTTTATAGGCTGCTAATATAATAATTATTATACAAATCGTTAAAAAAATTAAATATTTGATTAAAAAAGGTAAAATTTGTACTTTTTATATAATATTTTTAGGGCTTAATCTTTAGTAAAGACGGTTTCATCAACAAACATAACAACAAGTAAGATTTGAGCGGACTATATATTCATATCCCTTTCTGTAAGCAGGCTTGCAGCTATTGCGATTTTCATTTTAGCACCAATTTGAGTATTAAAAATGAAGTAGTACTTAATATTATTAAGGAAATTGAATTACGACATAACTACTTTAAAAACAAGAAGTTAAGCACTATTTATTTTGGCGGAGGAACACCAAGTTTATTAAATAAATCTGAATTTGAAGCCATTTTTACTGCTATAAATAAATTTTTTGTTTATGATTCATCTATTGAAATTACAATTGAAACTAACCCTGATGATATTTCAGCAGAAAATTTAAATCTATGGAAGTCTATAGGAATCAACAGGTTAAGTATTGGTTTGCAGAGTTTTAATGATGAAGAGTTAAAATGGATGAATCGAGCCCATACTGCCAAAGATTCTGTTAATTCTGTTCTTTTAGCTCAAGAAAAAGGATTTAATAATATTACTATTGACCTTATTTATGGTAGTAAATTCCAAGATTTAAAAACTTGGGAAAACACATTAATACAAGCGGTTAGTTTAAATACGCAGCACATTTCATCTTACAATTTAACCATAGAGAACAAAACTGCCCTAGGAGTCAATAATTTAAAAGGAAAAGAGCCATCAGTAAGTGATGATTTAAGTAGCCAACAATTTTTATTAATGACGGATTTTTTAAAGCAATCTGATTTTATTCATTATGAGATTTCAAATTTTGGGAAGGCTGGTTTTTTCGCAAAACATAACAGCAATTATTGGTTACAAAAACACTATTTAGGAATCGGACCTTCTGCGCATTCTTTTAATGGCGTTTCTCGTCAGTGGAATTTAAAAAACAACGGCTTGTACAGTAAAGCAATCGAAAACAAAACCGATTTTTTTGAAAAAGAAGAGTTGTCGATTAAGGATAGGTTTAACGAATATGTTCTTACACGATTGAGAACAATTTGGGGATGTGATACGGAAGAGATAAAATTATTATTTGGTGAGACTACTCTTTTACATTTTTTAAAAATTGCAGAACAAAAGAAAGCAGATTTTGAAATAAATAATGCAACTTATACTCTAACAAATCAAGCGCGTTTATATGCGGATGGAATAGCTGCTGATTTTTTTCTTGAATAAAGCTAATAGTTTCACGAAGTGGAAAAGAAAAGTTTTCTAAATAAAATATATTTGTGAAATTAGTATATCCCGATAGCAATCGGGACGTGGCTAATGATTATGTTTTGTCTCTATAAAAATTTTCAATCAAGCCAACACTCGAATCAATACTGTTTATTAACCAATTAAAATAAATATCTATTTTTTCATCTTCAGTTAATAAATAATTTGGTACGCTTTCTCTAATGCGTGTTGTTAATTCGTACATACATAATGCCGCGCACACACTTACATTAAAACTTTCGGTAAAGCCATACATGGGTATTTTTACAAATTCGTCAGCGTGTTCAAATACTGTCTCCGAAATACCTTCTATTTCTGTCCCAAAAACTAGGGCTAATTTTTTATCTACCGGTAATTTATCTATGGTGCAATCGTTTTTATGTGGAGTTGTTGCAACTATACGATAGCCTTTGCTTTTTAAATCATTAATCGCATGAAGCGTGTTATTATCATTGTTTTTATGTTGATGAATATTAAGCCATTTACTGCTACCCATATCCACATCTGCGCTAATTTTAATGTTATTTCTTTTTTCGATATAGTGAATGTTTTGCACACCAAAACAATCGCAGCTTCTTAAAATAGCACTGGCATTATGGCCTTGGTAAACATCTTCTAAAACAATGCGTAAATGATCGGTGCGTTGAGAAATAACTTCATCAAAACGTTTTTTTCTGGAGTCAGAAATAAACGTTGTTAAGTATTCTATTAATTCTATTTTTTGAAATTGTTCCATTTAATAATTATGCAAAGAAAAAATAAATTCTTTAATTAAAATACAATTTTTATCTTTGCCCTGCAATTGGTTCTTTTTTAAAACCAGTCTGACCATAAAAAAGTTATGCTGGCATGCAAAAGATTAATAGGGAATAGTGTGAAATTCACTAATAGTACCCGCTGCTGTGAGTCCTTTTTGGAAATAAAACATTCGTAAGCCACTGTTAAAACGGGAAGGCGTTTTATTAAGGATAAGTCAGAAGACCTGCCAAAGGCACAATGTTTAAAAGCTTTCGGGATGTGAGGCTAAAGACGCACAAAAATTATCAAAAATTGACTGTAACAATAAATAAGCATTTTGCTTGTGGATTTAATTTTAAAATTAAGGCTGTTATTTTATTGGCCTTAGCTACAAATTATTTTTTTGCTCAAGATACTATCTCCTTAAAAAATGTGGAGGTAAGGGCAAATAGAATAGAACTTTCTAGAATTGGAAAAAAAACTGAAACAATTGATTCTACTATTAAACAACAATTTAAATTTAATTCTATTGCTGATGTTTTAAGTTTAAATACACCCATTTTTATTAAAAGTTATGGGCCGGGAGCATTATCTACAACAAGTTTTAGAGGTGGTAACGCCTCGCAGACCGCAATTTTATGGAACGGATTTAATATTCAAAATGCTATGCTGGGTCAATCCGATCTTTCTTTAATTCCCGCTTCTCTTTTTGAAAATATTGAAATAGAATATGGAGGTTCTTCTTCTTTATGGGGTAGTGGCGCGGTTGGTGGAAGCATACATTTAAAAAACTCTAATTTATTTAATCAAGGTTTAACTACATCGGCAAGTATTGGAGCTGGGAGTTTTGGTTTAAAAAACCTATCTACAAATATTTTATTTAGTAAAAGCCGTTTTATTTCTTCAACAAAAGTTTATAATAATATCAGTAACAATAATTTTAACTATAAAGACACTACCGATAAGGAAAATCAAATTAAACAACAAAAAAATGCCGATTATAATTTTTTAGGATTAATGCAGGAATTAAAATTTTTAATTAATTCAAAACAAATACTTTCAGTTAATGCTTGGATAAATTCAAATCAAAGGCGACTACCATCTTATGATTATAAAACAGAAAGTAAAACGTACCAAGATGATGTGGCGTCGAGAATTACTGCCGACTGGAGTTTTATAAATACAAATTTTAAATCAACAATAAGAGCCGGTTATTTTAATGATAAAATTAATTATACCGATAGTCTTGTTCAATTATTTTCTAAAAGTAAAACACAAACTTTAATTGCAGAAAACGAAAATTATTTAACTTGGAATAAAAAACACCAACTAAATTTTGGAGTAAATTTTACATCCAGTTCTGCTACAACCAATAATTACGCATCAACAAAAAGTTTAAATAAATTATCGTTTTTGCTTGGCAATAAATTTTCATTTTTAAACAACAAACTTTTGGTTTATACTGCCGCAAGAATAGATTATTTTAGTACGGGCGCATTCCCAATTACAGGAAATGTTTCTGCAGATTATAAATTAACCAAACAAATTGCTTTAACATTAAATGGTGCTAAAGTTTATCGCCACCCAACATTAAATGAGTTGTATTGGTTGCCGGGCGGTAATATTAATTTAAAACCCGAACAAGGTTATACGCAAGAAGGCGCCATTAATTATAACAGACAAATTAATAACACTACTTTTTTTGTTTCCGGAGCAGTGTTTAACAGAAAAATTAATGATTGGATATTATGGATTCCCGGTGCGGGAGGAAATCCTTCTCCAATAAACATTCAACAAGTTTGGAGTAGAGGAGCAGAAACAACCTGGCGGGTTAATTATATTAAAAACAAATTTAGATGTGCTGTAAATATTGTAACAGGTTATGTGCTGTCAACTATTGAATCTAACAATCAAGAAAATAACAACTCGGTTAACAAACAATTAATTTATACACCGCGCTATACAATTAATTCGAATGTTTTAATTGGATACAAAAAAACAGCAATTACTTTTTTTAATCAATATGTTGGTTATCGCTATACTACTAGCGATAATTCGCAATGGTTAAATCCTTATCAGATTTCTTCTCTACGATTAAACCATACAATTAATTTTAAAGTGATTAGCTTTAATGTTTTTGGAGCATGCAATAATTTATTTAATGAAAATTATACAATCCTATTAGGCCGACCAATGCCTTTAAGAAATTATGAAATTGGTATTACATTACAAACGAAAAAATAAAAATAATAAACATGAAAAAAACAATTACCATTTTAACGCTTGCTTTAGGAATTTTTTCTCTAAAAGCACAAACAGCCATTGCAGATTTTGAGACATTTACGCTTTCGCCCAACTCTGCTTACACTAGCACAACAAGCACACCTTTTACAACTAGTAATGCTTCTTTCCAGTATAAGTGGGATACAGGTTTTAATTATTGGAGTGGTGGTTTTGCTTACACCAATAAATATGATTCTGCTACTGCAGGTTTTGGCAATTTGTATGGGGTAAAACCAAAGTTTGGTTATAACAATTCAAATACATACGCAATTGCTCAAGCCAATGGTGTAATAAATTTAAGCTCTCCTTCAAATACCGTAAACGGTTTTTATATCACCAACACTACCTATGCTTATAAGTCAATGAAGCTTGGCGATTCTTTCGCTAAAAAATTTGGTGGTGTAAGTGGTAACGACCCTGATTTTTTTAAAGTAACCGTTAGAGGTTATAAGGGCGGCGTTTTATTACAAGACAGCGTGCCGTTTTATTTAGCAGATTTTCGTTTTGCTAATAATACATTAGATTATATTGTGGATACTTGGCAATGGGTAAACACAAGTAGTTTAGGGAATGTAGATAGCGTGAAGTTTTTTATGTACACAAGCGATAATGGTAATTTTGGACCAAACACACCTTTGTTTTTTGGGATTGATAATTTTACCACAACCTATTCTACAGTTGGTATTGTAAAAAATACTGCAAATTTAAAAAGCAATATTTATCCAAATCCATTTATCTCTTCACTAACAATTGATGTTGCTTCGAATCATTCAACATTGCTTTCGATTATTGATATGAACGGTAAATTAGTTTATGAGCAAACATTATTAGAAATGCACCATACAATCGAATTAAACTCTTTGCAACAAGGTATTTATATGTTAGAGTTAATTTCTGGAGATAACAAAACAGTAAAAAAATTAATTAAAAACTAAGTTATTTGGCGCAGTATAATTTTACTGCGCCATTATTTTTTATGATCAATTATTTTAAAATAACTTTATTGCTATTCGTGTTATCATCTTGTGTTAAAGATAAACCGCAAGATGTTATTCAACCGCAGGTTCAATTAACTACTGCCAAAAAAGTGTATGTTATTAATGAAGGAAATTTTGGTAGCGGTAATTCCTCTGTGTCTTTATTTGATAGTGGAAACGATGCCGTAATAGAAAATTTTTATCAATCACAAAATACGAGTTCTCCCATTATTGGAGATGTGGCACAGAGCTTATCTAAAATAAATGATAAATTTTATTTGGTTGTAAATAATTCAGGTAAAATTATTGTGTGCGATAATCAATTTAAAAAAATAAATCAAATAACTAATCTTTCTTCTCCACGTTATGTATTGCCAATAACAAATCAAAAAGCTTACGTGAGTGATTATAACGCCAATGCTATCAATGTTATTGATTTAAATACAAATACTAAAACCTCTTCTATACCATGCAGTGGTTGGACAGAAAAAATGGTTTTAATTTACAATAAAGCACTTGTAACCAATATGAAAAGAGATTATTGTTACGTTATTAATACTATTACCGATTCAAAAACCGATAGCATTAGCGTTGGAATTAATAACGGAAGTATTGAAATTGATAAAAATGATAAAATTTGGGTGTTAAGCGGTGGTGATAACACAAATTCTATTTTAGGAAAATTATCACGAATTAACCCCTTAACAAATCAAATCGAACAGTCTTTTCAGTTTAGTAATAACGATTCGCCCAACAGTTTATGTTTAAATAAAACTAAAGACACTCTTTATTTTTTAAATGGCGGCATTTATAAAATGCCCATTACTTCAAATGCGCTTCCGGTAACTGAATTTATTTCAAACGGCACTAAAAATTTTTATGGACTGGGCGTAAATCCTAACGATTATACTATTTATGCTGCCGATGCATTAGACTACATTCAAAAATCAACAATTTATATTTTTGGAGCCAATGGTGCTCAAAAAAAATATTTTAACGCCGGAATAAACGCAAACGGTTTTTATTTCGAATAAAAATAGTCATCTTTGACTGTTGAGCAACGCAATTAATATAATTTCATTTGATGTGCCTTTTCCTGCAAATTACGGAGGGGTAATTGATGTTTATTATAAATTGGTTTGGTTAAAAAAAGCTGGCATTAAAATTTATTTACATTGTTTCAGTTACGGCAGAAAACCATCTCCAGAATTAGAAGCCTTGTGCGAAAAGGTTTATTATTACGAGCGCAAAACTGGTTTGTTGGCCAATCTATCATTACTTCCTTATACCGTTAAATCACGACAATCAATAGAATTAGAGAAGAATTTATTATCAAACGGTTTTCCTATTTTATTTGAAGTGTTGCATACTTGCTATTTATTAAATGATAAACGTTTTGCGAACAGAAAAAAAATATACCGTCATAGCAATATCGAACACGATTATTATTTAGAATTATCTAAGTCTGAAAAAAACAGTTTAAAAAAAATCTATTTAAAAATAGAAGCGAAAAAATTAAAACGTTTCGAATCTATTGTAGGCCATACCGATTATATTTTGGCCGTAAACCAAACCGATGCCGATTATTTTAAAGTAAATTATCCAAAAGTTAAAACATTGTATTTGCCGAGTTTTCATGCCAACGAAAAATTAACTAGCGAGCTTGGTATTGGTAAATTTATATTGTTTCATGGTAACTTAAGTATTTCCGAAAATTACGAAGCTGCAATTTGGTTAATAGAAAATGTTTTTTCTAAAATAAAATTACCGATTGTTATTGCAGGCTTAAATCCTCCAGACTTTTTAAAAGATGCAATCAAAAATCATCAACACATAAGTTTAATGGATAGTCCTCAGGAAAGCGAAATGAATAAATTAATTCATGATGCACAAATGCATGTTTTATATACAGCTCAACCAACTGGTTTAAAATTAAAATTATTAAACGTGTTATTTAAAGGCAGATTTATTGTTTGCAACAAAAACATGACGGAAGGCACGGGAATTAAGGAGAATAATGGCTTTATGATTGTAAATTCAGGAACTGATTTTATTCAAAAAATTAATTCTGTTTATGCATTACCATTTTCTGAATCTCATCTTGAAGAACGAAAAAAACAAATTTCAAATTTTGATAATGCTGAAAATTGTAAAAAGTTGGTAGAGGTGATTAATTCTTAAAGATGCTTATTTTAAAAAAGTTAAATTACCAGATGGTACTTATGATTTACATAAAATCATTATTAACAAATAAAATTTTTGTTTCAATTTTTAAACAAAAGGCAAGGGACTATCTCTTGTCTTTTGTTTTTTGTTTTTTATATCTAATAAATTTAGGGCAAGTAAATTATGTTATTAATCCAAGCTTTGAAGATGTTGATATCTGTGGAGGCTCCTTTTATATCAATAACGCAAATGGCTGGGATAGTCTTAAAGGCGGTGGCGGTGGTGGAAATTCGAATTCAGATTGTTTTAACACTAATGTGCTTGACCAACTTCCTCGTTCAGGCCGTGCGTACGCTTATATGAATTATTTTAAAAGCTCACCAGCTTCTGTTTCATGGAGAAGTTATATACAAACCCAATTAATAAAAAAATTACTTAAGGATAAAAAATATTGCGTTACGCATTATGCTAATTTATTAAATAGATCACAGTATGCAATTGACGAATTAGGTTTATATTTTGATAGCGGTACTATTGCGACAATTTTACCTGCAAGAGAAGCTATAGTGAATCCTCAGGTCAAAAGTCCAACAGGTGTATTCTATTCTGACACTTTAAATTGGATGAAAGTTCAAGGTACTTTTACTGCAACAGGAACTGAAAATTATCTTACTCTTGGTAATTTTAAAAGTTATGCCACTGCAACATATAGCCTTGTTTATCCCTTGTCGATTGGAATGGTTGCTGAATATTATATCGATGACGTGTCGGTTATTGAAGCTGATTTACCACCCTACGCAGGGAGAGATACAGTTTTATGCAATGGCGATAGTGTTTTTATTGGTCGTCCGCCCGAGGTTGGTTTAGAATGTATTTGGTTTAATAACGCTTCGCAAATTGCAACAGGTGGGGGATTATATGTTAAGCCTACAACATCGCAAAATTATATTGTGCATCAGGATGTTTGTGGTATAATTACAAAAGATACTGTATTTATTCAGGTAAAACCAAAGTTTATAGGCACGCCGCAAATACAAAGCAGTTCTTTAGTTCTTTGCCCTAATGATACTACTAATTTAATAGTAATAAATACACCAACGTTAGGCACAAGTTATAATTGGCAGAGCAATCTATCATTAAAAAGTTACACTAATACTTTTACTCAGGCAAAAATAAGTAATACAATTATTTCAGCAGGCTTTTATGACATAAACATTTCAATTAAAAATGATGGTTCAGGATTATTTTGTCCCTTTATTAAAAACTACACTATAACAATTGAAGTAAGCGATACCTGTTTTAAAGAACTAGTAATCCCAAATATCTTCACTCCAAATGATGATAACGTAAATGATGTTTGGCGTTTTAAAATGCCATTTGGCGCAAGATTAAACTCTGTTTACGTTTATAACAGATGGGGAGCTTTAATTTATAGTATTGAAGAATCAATATTAAACGAGAACTCTAAAATCAACACTATTAATTGGGATGGTCACACTACAAGTGGCGAAGTATGTGGTAGTGGTGTTTATTTTTATTTAATCAAATATACTAACAGATTTAATGAGTTTAAAGACATAAAAGGAAATGTAAGTTTGATTAGGTGACGTATTTCTACTACTGTTTTTGGTTCTTATCGAACCCCTCTTAAACGTTCAGTAAGACATCAGGGCATGTCAGTTCGAGTGATTTTTCGCTTTGCCTCTTGCGAAAAATTGTATCGAGAACGCAATGAAGCTCTCAGCATCTCGATACAGGGAAAATGTATTGTTTACATTTGAGCCGGCTTGTTTGCAAGCTTTCAAAGAGACAGAATTTTCTACTCGATGTGACATTTGCTTGCGAGAAGACCATTCTACACTAACACCAAAGGAATTTTAATTTCGTGTCTTACACTTTCAATGGTGCTTTCTGTTTTTGCGTCATTGCGAGGAACGAAGCAATCTCAAACAACTCTAAGTATGAGATTGCTTCGGCAAAAAAGCCTCGCAATGACGAAATTTAGCTAATAAAGATTTTCTGGGTTTATTATTTGGTATATATACGACAGATGTTTCCTTCGTCAGCACGATAATGGGTTTTGTTGGTCAGAGAATTAATTCGCTCAATCTATTCAGACCTTCAAGGTCTCTCGGAAATTTGTTAAGACCTTGAAGGTCTTACTGCAATTTAAACCAACACCAAAGGAATTTTAATTTCGTGTCTTACACTTTCGATGGTGCTTTCTGCTTTTGCGTCATTGCGAGGAACGAAGCAATCTCAAACAACTCTAAGTATGAGATTGCTTCGGCAAAAAAGCCTCGCAATGACGAACTTTTTATTAAATCAATTTTTTTATGATTGTCTTTTTATATCTCTAATTTAGATGCTTCCTTCGTCAGCATGACATGAAAATGTGTTAAACCAACACCAAAGGAATTTTAATTTCGTGCCTTACACTTTCGGTGGTGCTTTCTGCTTTTGCGTCATTGCGAGGAACGAAGCAATCTCAAACAACTCTAAGTATGAGATTGCTTCGGCAAAAAAGCCTCGCAATGACGAAATTTAGCTAATAAAGATTTTCTGGGTTTATTATTTGGTATCTATACAATAGATGCTTCCTTCGTCAGCACGACATTGGGTTTTGTTAGTCAAAGAATTAATTCACTCAATCTTTTCAGACCTTCAAGGTCTCTCGGAAATTTGTTAAGACCTTGAAGGTCTTACTGCAATTTACACCAACACCAAAGGAATTTTAATTTCGTGCCTTACACTTTCGATAGTGCTTCCTAATAAAATATCTTTTATGGTTCTGTGTCCGTGCGTTCCCATAATAATGATATCGCAATTATTTTTAATAATGAGTTCGGGTATTGCTTGTTTTGGAATTCCAAAACCTAATTGTATTTCGGTTGTAATATTTTGTTCTTGTAATTCTTGCTGGTACTTTTTTAATTTTTGATAATCTTCTTCGCGCTCTAAATCAAATGAGTTTTCGCCATACACCATGGCATTGGTGCTTTCTAAAATATGAATTAAAATTAAGGTAGAGTTTTTATTTCCTAATTGTAATGCTTTGTTAATGGCTTTGTTATCGCTATCGCTAAAATCTACAGTCACCGCAATGCGTTTAATGTTAGTTGCAAAATCTAATTTTAAGGGCGATAACTCGTTATGAAAACCTAAGTTTTTATTAATTTTTTCTTTAGTTATAAATGGCACAACAGTAATATATACAAGCATGAGTATGCAAAAAATACATATAGGCACAAGTGTAAAGCTAAAAAGTAAAGATGATTCACCATTAAGGATTAAATCAGAAATCTCATTAAACACCAATTTTACATTTAACGAAATAATAATTAAAGCAGCTATCCAAGAAAGAATTTTTTGCCATAGTGGAATTACAAATTCACCCATTTTCTTTTTATCACTCACAAAATGAATTAATGGAATAACAGCAAAACCTAATTGTAAACTTAAAATAACCTGACTTAAAATTAATAGTCTTCCAGACGCGCCATCTCCCAAAAAATAGATAGTTAAAAACGCAGGGATGATTGCAATTAATCTTGTTAGTAATCTTCTAATCCAAGGTTGTAAACGTAAATTTAAATAACCTTCCATTACAACTTGTCCAGCTAATGTGCCGGTTATGGTTGAGCTTTGTCCGGCTGCAATTAAAGCTACTGCAAATAAAATGGGAGCAAGTGTGCTTCCTAACATGGGTTCTAACAATTGATGCGCATCTTCTATTTCGGCCACATCAAATTTTCCCATTTTAAAAAAAGTGGTGGCGGCTAAAATTAAAATAGCTGCGTTCACAAATAAGGCAAGGTTTAATGCAATGGCGCTATCAATAATATTAAAACGAATTGCTTTTTTTATTTCTACGGGGTTTCGTTTAAACTTTCGGGTTTGAACTAAGGAGCTGTGCAAATATAAATTATGCGGCATAACGGTTGCACCAATAATTCCTATAGCAATATAAAGGGCTTCGTCGTTTTGTATGAATGGAAATAAGCCTCCTGCAATTTCTCCTAATTCGGGTTTTGCAATGGTGAGTTGAATAAAAAAAGAAACGCCAATTAAAAGTACGAGACAAATAATAAAGGCTTCTAATTTTCTAATGCCTTTGTTTAATAAAAACAATAAAATAAAACTATCGGTTACTGTAATACAAACACCAACTAAAATACTAATGTTAGGGAATAATAAATGTATACCAATTGCCATTCCAATAACCTCTGCTAAATCGCAAGCAGCAATGGCAATTTCTGCTAAGCCATATAAAAATAAATTTACAAATCTTGGGTAAGTTTCTCTAGATGCTTGAGCAAGGTCTTTGCCACTTACAATTCCTAATCGTACACAATGACTCTGCAATAATAAAGCAATAATATTACTCATTACTAAAACCCATAATAAGCTATAGCCAAATTTACTTCCGCCAGCAATGTCGGTTGCCCAATTGCCTGGGTCCATATAACCAACGCTAATCATGTAGGCAGGACCCAAGAATGCAAGCAACCTTTTTATTGGGCTGCCTGAGTTTGTGTTTACACTTGCATTAACTTCTTCTAAGGACTTGCTCATTTTTTAATTTCAACTAAAATATTAGAAGCTACTTTATTACTAAAAAACTGACTGTTAGTTTTATTTATTTTTACTTTAAAAGAATTATCAAACTCGTTTATTTCTTCTATTAATAACGAATCGCCTATTTTTAAACCTATACCGGTAAGGTGTTGTAAAAAAGATTTTGAATGTTCGTTAACACCAACAAAAATAAAATTGCCTTTTGATTTACGTTGATTTAATGGAAGAGCTTTTATGGTATTTAATTGGCCGTTAGCGTCTGGGATTGGGTCGCCATGAGGATCAAACTTTGGTTTCCCCAAAAAAACATCCAAGCGTTGTATTAATTCATCACTATTTATGTGTTCTAATTGTTCTGCAATTTCATGCACTTCATCCCATTTAAAATTTAATTTATCCACTAAAAAAACTTCCCATAAGCGATGTTTTCTAACTACTTTAATGGCAGTGCGTTTTCCTTTTTCCGTTAATTTAACTCCTTGGTAGGGAATGTAATTAATTAATTTTTTCTCAGCCAAACGCTTAAGCATATCGGTAACAGTAGCCGCTTTGTTTTTAAGGTGTTTAGAAATTTCGTTGGTGGTCACTTCAGATTCATCCCCCAAGCGACTTAAAGTATAAATTGCTTTAAGGTAATTTTCTTCTGTAAGAGAAATTGTCATGCACAAAAATATTAAATTTTATTAGGCTAAACAAATTTTTAGTAGAGTCTAAAAAATAAATGCACTTGATTTTTGTTTGTTTCAATAAAATTATCTCCCCCTTTTAGCGTGAATTTTGATTTAATTATACCCACGAATACCTATCTAATATTCTAAAAATGAGTTATTTAAATGATTACATTCAATTTAACGGTTTTGCTTAACTGGCTTAAAATGTTAGTTTTGTTTTCCTATTAATTATTTTAAGATGAGAAAAATTAAAATTTTATGTTTAGCAGCTACTTTAGTAGCATCAAATTTTGTTGCGCAAAAAAAAGAATCTCCAAAAAAAGGAGATGAGAAAAAAGAACCAGAAAAACCACTTTTCTTAAATCCATCAACATACTCATCTTTATCATTTCGTAATATTGGTCCTGCGGTTACCTCAGGCAGAGTAATTGACATTGCCGTTAATCCTAAAAATAAAAATGAATGGTATGTGGCTGCAGCAGCAGGTGGTGTTTTTAAAACCAAAAATGCCGGCGTAACTTTTGAACCAATTTTTGATGGGCAAGGGGTTTATTCTATTGGCTGTATTGCTATCGATAAAAATAATACAAATATTGTTTGGGTTGGTAGTGGCGAAAACAACAATCAGCGAGCCGTTGGTTATGGTGATGGTGTTTATAAAAGTGAAGATGGCGGAAAATCATTCAAGAATGTTGGTCTAAAAAAATCAGAACATATTGGCAATTTTGCAATAGACCCAACTAACTCTGATATTGTTTATGTTGCGGCTTATGGTCCGGTTTGGAGTGCTGGTGGCGAGCGTGGTATTTACAAAACAACAGACGGAGGTAAAACATGGAAACAAGTTTTAAACGTAAGCGATAATACTGGTTTTAACGAAGTGCATATTGACCCTAATCATCCAAATATTTTGTATGCAGCTGCGCATCAACGTCGCAGACATGAGTGGACATACATTAGCGGCGGACCAGAAAGCGCTATTTATAAAAGTACTGACTCAGGCGCTACTTGGGATAAATTAACGAATGGAATACCTGCGGATGATAAAGGAAGAATTGCCTTAGCTGTTTCTCCGGCAAATACCGACGTGGTTTACGCCATGATTGAAGGAAAAGAAAATAAAGGTTTCTACAAAAGTACAGATAGAGGTGCAAGTTGGGAAAAACAGAGTGCTCACGCATCGGATGGAAATTATTATCAAGAATTAATTGCTGATCCAAAAGATGTGAATAAAGTTTACTCAATGGAAACTTGGGCTCAAGTTACTACCGACGGTGGTAAAACATTTAAGGGAATGGGCGAAAAAAGTAAGCACGTAGATAATCATGCTTTATGGATTGATCCAAAAAATACTGGTCATTTTTTAATGGGATGTGATGGTGGATTGTATGAGAGTTTTGATAATGCAACTAATTGGGATTACAAAGCTAATTTACCAATAACACAATTTTATAGAGTATGTGTAGATAATGCAAAACCATTTTATAATATTTATGGAGGAACACAAGACAATAATACACTAGGCGGGCCAAGCAGAACAATGAGTGGTAGTGGAATTATTAACGCAGATTGGTTTGTTACAGTTGGTGGAGATGGTTTTCAAAGTAGAGTAGATCCAAAAGAACCAAATATTATTTATAGCGAATGGCAATATGGTGGATTAGTTCGCTACGATAAAAAGAACGGAGAAATTGTAGACATTAAACCCATTGAAAAAGAAGGTGAGCCAGCTTATCGTTTTAATTGGGACGCACCTATACTGATAAGTAATTTTGATAACAAACGAATTTATTTTGCTGCTAACAAAGTTTTTAGAAGTGATGAAAGAGGCAACTCATGGAAGGTGATTAGTCCGGATTTATCAAGGGGAATTGATAGAAATAAATTAGCGATAATGGGAAAAGTTTGGAGTATGGATGCAGTTGCAAAAAACGCTTCTACTTCTTTATTCGGAAATATTACTGCACTTACAGAATCTCCTAAAAATGAAAATTTAATTTATGCAGGAACCGATGATGGCTTAATTCAAGTTACCGATAATGGTGGAACAAGTTGGACAAAGATTGATAACATTGCAGGCATTCCTCAAATTAATGTGAGTGGATTTAAAATGCAACCTTTGGTGAATTATTTATTAGCGTCGGAGCATAATGAAAATGTGGTGTATGCCGTTTTTAATAATCACAGACAAGGAGACTTTAAACCTTATTTAATTAAAAGTAACGATAAAGGAAAAACATGGACAAACATTAGCACAACACTTCCTGTAAGCGCGGCGGTTTATAGTATCGCAGAAGACCATAAAAATCCAGAGCTTATTTTTTGTGGTACCGAGTTTGGATTTTATTTTAGTTTAGATGCCGGTAAAAATTGGGTTGAATTAACTGCTGGTTTACCCGAGGCAGTTTGCATTAAAGATATTGCTATTCAAAAAGATGAAAATGCTATTGTGTTGGCGTCTTTTGGAAGAGGCTTTTTTGTTTTGGATGATTATACATTGCTGCAAAATATTAAAGCAGATGATTTGAAAAAGTCGGCTGTTATTTTTCCAATTAAAAATGGCTTGGTGTTTTTTCAATCTACGCCATACGGACATAAAGGAAAATCTTTTCAAGGAGAATCTTTTTTTACTGCACCAAATCCTCCTATAGGCGCAACTATTTCTTATTATATTAAAGACGATTATAAAACTTTAAAAGAAAAAAGAACCGATAAGGAAAAAGAGAATATCAAAAATAATAAAGATGTTTTTTATCCAACGGCAGATAGTATTCGTTTAGAGGATAATGAAGATGCGGCTTATGTTTTAGCAACAATTACAGATGAGCAAGGTAATGATGTGCGTAAAATTAATTTGCCTGCAAAAAAAGGTTTATCTCGTTTTACTTGGAATGGTCGTTATGATGTTACATCGCCAATTAATTTTAATACTCATGATGAATCAAATCCATATTATTCTGCGGATGAAGGGCCGGTTGCAATACCCGGAAAATATTTTATTAAATTAGATAAGGTGTATAATGGAGCGGTAGAAAATTTAGTCGAAAAAACTGCTTTTACAATTTCTACTTTAAATCAATCCACTTTGCCATTGCCGGATCAACAAAAGCTACTTGCATTCAATAAGGAAATAGGTGAATTTAGAAGAGTTGTTTTAGGAACCTCTGATTATTTTGATCACTTAAAAGAAAGAATAAAGTTTATTAAAAAAGGCGCGTTAAACGGGAATGTAAATGCGGTAAGTCTTTTAGTGGATATTAATACATTTGAAGCAAAGGAAAAACAAATTGATTTGGTTTTAAATGGAGATAGAAGTCTTGCAAAACGTGAATTTGAGACATTGCCGGGTTTAATTGGCTCGGTTGAGGGAGTTGTAGGAGGAAGCTGGAGTCAATCAATGGGTCCAACGCAAACCATGTTAGATAAATATGCTAATACAAAAACAGAGTTTAGCACTGTTTATGCTTCAATAGTTGAGTTAGATAAATTGGTAGATGTTATCGAGAAAAAGGCTGAAAACCTTAAGATTCCAGCAACTCATGGAAGATTACCGGTTTACTCTAGGTAATTAGAATAATGTTAAAATGACAATAGCTTTGAGCTTATTTGCCGTAAATTATAGAGCCAGTTTGGTTTTTGGGCAAGAAAAGTCAAAATAAACTCACTAAATCTTTGCGTAAAACGAATAAAACAATATCTTTGCCAACCTAAAAAAAAGAAAAAATGCCAAAAATGAAAACTAATTCCAGCGCTAAGAAGCGTTTTAGTGTGACTGGAAGCGGTAAGATTAAAAGAAAGCATGCTTTCAAAAGTCACATCTTAACTAAAAAGGAAAAAGACCGTAAACGCGGTTTAACTAAGAGTGGCCTAGTAAGTAAAGCCGATACCCCGAACGTGAAGTTCATGTTGTGTATCTAAGCGAAAGCTCTTTAAAAATTATCGAAAAAAAATCGGTTAATTAAACAAATGTTTAACCCGAATTTTAGTCAAAAAGTCTCTTAGATGAGCACTAAAATTCAAAGTAAAAATTAAAAAAAATGCCAAGAAGTGTCAATCACGTAGCCAGCAGGGCTCGCAGAAAAAAAATCCTAAATTTAACCAAAGGTTATTGGGGTGCAAGAGGTAATGTTTGGACAATCGCCAAAAATACCCTTGAAAAAGGTTTAACGTATGCTTATCGCGACAGAAAAAACAAAAAACGTACAATGCGTGGTTTGTGGATTCAACGTATTAACGCAGGTGTTAGAGAGCACGGAATGAGTTATTCTGAATTTATGGGTAAGTTAAATGCAAAAGGTTTACAATTAAACCGTAAAGTGTTAGCAGATTTAGCAATGAATCATCCAGAAGCTTTTACAGCGGTTATCAATCAAGTAAAATAATATTTATATTATAATATTCTGTTAAAACGCCCCTTTTTAGGGGCGTTTGTCGTAATATATTTTTGTATGTCGAAATAATTAGTATATTAGCTTAAATTAACGTTATTAATAAAACTAAATAGGTTTATTTGCGTTATAATATTGAACTACAATAAGAAAAAATGAGAGCAACAAAATCAAAGATTAAAAAAGTGGCGGAGGTGAAAGGAAGCACTTACTTAGTAAAACTACGTATAGACGCTAGAACGGTTATTACAGTTAGAACAAAAGAAAGTTTAAAGAACTGGAAGGCTAAATATCCAAACGCAGTAGAGTTAACGTAATAGGATTGTAGAGTTTTTTGAATTCTACATCCATTTCTTTTTCTTGAAATAAATTATTTGCCCAATAATAAGAATAAGGATTACACTCCAAACAATCGCATAGCCATAAGGAGATCTTAACTCTGGCATTATGTCGAAATTCATCCCGTAAACTCCCACAATAAACGTTATAGGAATAAAAATACTTGAAATGATGGTTAGCACTTTCATCACTTCATTCATTTTATTTGAATTCGTGCTTAAATAAATATCCATAATTCCACTTAATAAATCACGATAGGTTTCCACAGTATCTATTATTCGCGTGCTATGGTCTTGCAGGTCTCTAAAAAATAATTGTGTACTTGAAGTAATAAAACTAGTCTCGGAACGCAATAAATTACTTATCATATCACGAAGAGGCCAAACTTGTTTACGCAAGTAAATAACTTCGCGTTTTAACTTATAGAGTTCAATAAGTGATTCTCTTCTTGGTTCATTAATAATTTCTTCTTCAATCTTTTCTACTTTATCTCCAATTTTTTCAATGGCATCAAAATAACAATCAACCACCGCATCTAACAATGCATAAAATAAGTAATCTGAATTTAGTTTTCGAATTCTTCCTTTATTTTGTCTTAATCTAGCTCTTATAATATCAAAGGCATCACCGCTGTCTGGTTCTTGAAAGGAAATAAGAGTATTCTCAACTAAAACTAACGAAAGTTGTTCTGAATGAACCTCCGTATCATACATGATCATTTTTAATATTGTTATCACATAGTGGTCATAATCTTCAAATTTTGAACGTTGATCAATATGTACAATATCTTCTAATGTTAATGGATGAAGATTGTAAAGCTTCCCGAATTTTTCAATAAGCTCAATGTTATGTACCCCCTCCACATTAATCCACTTAACCATATTGTCTTTTACGTGAGTTAAACAATCTGATAAGTCATAAAAATTGTCTTCAAAATACTCGGTCTCGTTAAATTCAATTAACGTAATTTTTACGCGCTGGTCTTTTTCTTCCCCATTATAAAACATAGTGCCGGGAGGCGAGCCAATGTTGTGTGGAGCGTTTGTTTTTTTTCGCCTTCTTTTGTGATTTTTACTCATCTGTTTCTGTGTCTAATGTTTCTGTATCAATGTTTTTATTACCTTGAACAACAACAACAATTTCGCCTTTAACTGTTTTTAAAGAAAAATAAGTAATTAATTCTTTTACTGTTCCTCTTTTTGTTTCTTCAAATAATTTTGTGATTTCGCGCGATACGCTTACTTTTCTGTCTTCACCTAAATAGGTTTTAAATTCTTCTAATAATTTTAAAAGTCTAAAAGGCGATTCATATACAATAAATGTTTTTTCTTCTTGCGCTAATAATTTTAATCTTGTCTGTCTTCCTTTTTTTTGCGGAAGAAATCCATAAAAACTAAATTCATTACAAGGTAAGCCGCTGTTAACTAATGCAGGAACAAATGCTGTGGCGCCGGGTAAAGAAATTACATTTACATTATGTGCAATTGCTTCGCGAATTAACAAAAATCCTGGGTCAGATATTCCTGGCGTTCCTGCATCAGAAATTAATGCAATATTTTTTCCTGAATTTAATGAGGAAATTAATTCTTCTAAAATTTTATGTTCGTTGTGCTGGTGATAAGACTTTAAAGGCTTCTCGATTTGTAAATGTTTTAAGAGAAAAGAAGATGTGCGAGTGTCTTCCGCTAAAATTAAATCAACCGATTTAAGTGTATTAATTGCACGAAGCGTAATGTCTTCTAAATTGCCAATAGGCGTAGGAACTATAAATAACTGACCACTCATTTAACCTTGAAGTTAAATTTTTGAATGCTTACATATAAAATGAAAACGAATAGTTATTGATAGGGGATTGTTAATGCAAGATTTACTTACTAAACTTAAATTCTGTTCTTCTATTATAGCCGTGCTCCTTATCTGAACAAGCTACAGAATTAAAACATCTGTTTCGAATCTCGGTTTCTCCTTTGCCAATAGCAGTTATTCTTTTTTTAGATATGCCATTATTAATGAGATATTCTGCTACGGCATTCGCTCTTTTTTTTGACAGGCTGAGATTTGAGGCGTCGTCTCCTTGAGAATCTGTATGAGATATTATTTCTAATTTAATCTTGTCTCTCTCTTTTAAAATCTTAACCACTTTATTTAATATTTCTGCTGACTGTTTATCAAGATTAAATTCATCAAGACCATAAATAATATCTTCTATAACTAACAATTTGTTTTCTTTACTTCCTTCAAAGTTTTTGAAGGTTAAACTAATATCATCTTCTACTTTCATTTCAGACATTTCTAAAATATCTGCTTTTATTAATTTATACTCATAGGATAAAAAAGATTTTTGTAGATAGGATATTTGTTTTCCTTCTTGAGTAAGAAGCATTATGTTTTTAATGTTTTTGTGCGTAGCATCTGCTTTAAGAGTATAGCTAGATTCGTTGTTTGGAATGTTTACGTCAAAATCGCCATATATATCTGTTATCCCTTTACCAAGAGTGTCAACTTTATTTTCTCCGTGAAAATACACAAGCACATCATTAAGCGGTTCGTTAATTCCCTTGTCATTTACTGTAACCAATTTACCTTTTACATTTATTTTCTCGTCTTTTAAATGATAATAAAATTTAGCAATTGAACTTGAAAATTTAATTATTTTTCCGTCGGGCCCAAACAGACTTAATTTAGTAAAAAGCTCTCTGCTTCTTTTTTCACTTATTTGATTACCATTTAAATTATAATAATCTACTTTATATTTAGAAGTTGGTTTAAACGGTTTTTCTTTTTTTATATTTTGCATCCATTTGTCGTAGTCTGCAGATCTATCATATGCTAAACAAATTACCTTAAGGTTTCCAATCATTCCGCCAAGTAAAATGGTAGAAATTTTATCCTCTAAAAGTTTTATAGAATCTTTGTTGTCGATGCCTTTACCGATATCTTTCCACCTATATCTGTAAACTAAAATATAATAACCTTTATCCGGTATTTTTAAATTTACCTTGGCGTTAGTTGTGTCATAAACTTCGATTAATTCTTTAACAATATGCCCAATTGTATCGGCAGACTTAATAGAATTATTTTGACAAAATACATTTGTACTGAAAAATAGTAATAGAGAAAATAATATAAATAGCTTTTTCATCTTTTAATATTATTAAAGATAATTAATTCTACTTTAACTTTTTGGAGAAATACCTAGTTTTTAAACAAAAAGAGATTAAAAATTACTATTTAAAGCTTTGCATATCGCAAAGTTTCTTGTAAGTGCCATTTAGCGCGAGTAATTGTTCGTGATTCCCACGTTCAATTATTTCACCTTTACTCATCACAATTATTTCATCCGCATTAGCTATTGTTGATAACCGGTGAGCGATTACAAGACTTGTACGGTTCTTCATTAAATTTGTTAATGCTTCTTGTACTAATTTTTCACTTTCAGTATCTAAAGCAGAGGTTGCTTCATCTAAAATTAAAATTGCCGGATTTTTTAATATGGCACGCGCAATGCTTAAACGTTGACGTTGACCACCACTTAATTTACCGCCACGGTCACCAATAATGGTATCGTAACCATTTGGTAATTGCATGATGAATTCATGAGCATTAGCAATTTTGGCAGCTTCAATTACTTCATTGGCTGAAATATTTTGCATACCAAAAATAATATTGTTTTTTACAGTGTCGTTAAACAAAACACTTTCTTGAGTTACCACACCAATTTGTTTACGTACACTTTCGGTTTGTAAATTTTTAATATTAACACCGTCAATTAATAATTCTCCTTTATCACTTTCGTAAAAACGCGGCAACATATCTGCCATAGTTGTTTTTCCGCTACCACTTTGGCCAACAAGCGCAATCGTTTTTCCTTTCGCGATTTTTAAATTAATATCTTTTAAAACATAACCTTCATCTCCTTTATGATAGGCAAAGGATAAATTTTTATATTCTATTTCCTTTGAAAATTCATGAAGTTCTTTTGCATCGGCTTTATCCACAATAAGATTATCGGCTAATAAAATTTTATCAATGCGTTCTTCGCTTGCCACTCCTTTTTGAATATTGCTATAAGCAGTAGATAATTGTTTTATTGGAGGAATTAATTGCGATGCCAAAATAAAATAGCCCATAAATAATGGTCCGGTTAATTCACCATTAAAAACCATACTACCACCAATAAATAAAATAAACATTAAAATACCTGTAACTATTATTTCTGTTAATGGGGAGCTGAGGTCTGTTTTTCTGTAAACTTTTACAGATTGTTTGTAGTAGCGTTGATTAATCTCTTCAAACTTTTTTTGCATCGGACTCATAGCGCTAAAAGCTTTAATGACTTTTAGGCTGCCTAAAGTTTCCTCAATCACACTAATTAATCCGCCTAAAGTTTCTTTGCTTTTGCGCGAAGCATTTTTTAAGCTCTTGCCTAAAATAACAATAAACAAAGCCGCTATGGGTAGTAAAATTAAAATGTATAACGTAAGTTTTGCGCTTATTAAAAGCATTAAACTAAATGAAATAATAATTGTTAAAGGCTCTCTGAAAATCATTTCTAGTGTTTGCATAATGCTCCACTCAATTTCTTGCACGTCTGATGTCATGCGACTCATAAGATCACCTTTTTTTTCTTCGCTGTAATAACTCAAAGGTAAATTCATTGCTTTTTTGTAAATTTTATTTCTTAAATCACGAACAACGCCGTTACGAATTGGTGCAATAAAATACATTGCCAGATAACGAAAAATATTTTTAAAAAAAGTCATGCTAAAAACAATAACACAAATAACTACCAAAGCTTTGGCTTTGCCTCCTTGAGTGATGATTAATCCTGCCAAATAGTAATTAGAAATATCTTTAACATACTCTGATGAAAAGGCAAACTTAGGCTTACCATTTAATAAAATTAAGCCTGTTTCAAGTAGATTTGTTTCTTCAAATAATAATTTTAAAAAGGGAACAGCAAGCGTTAAACTTACCGCACTAAATACTGCAAACAAAATGTTAAAAGAAACATTTGCAGTAAGGTAACCTTTGTAGTTTTTGGTGTATTTTAAAACCGAGAATAGTTTTTTCATTAATAGCAGTCTTTACGTTAAACGTAAATTTATTTCAATTATTAGCGAATATACTACAAAAATCTCAGTACATTTACAGTATGGAAAGCCTTAGACAGCAAAAAGTAAGTAAATTATTAGCAAAAGAATTGGCCGAGATTTTCAGAAGCGATTCCCGTAACCTTTTTGGTGGTGGTTTTATAACCGTAACCACGGTGCGTATTAGTCCCGATTTAAGTTCGGCAAAAGCATATTTAAGTATAATGGGGAATAAGGACAAAGCTGTTATTTTTAAAATGATTCAAGATCAAAATAGTGTAATCCGTAAAAAGTTAGGTCTTATTGTTGGAAAACAATTAAGAATAGTGCCTGAGTTAATGTTTTTTATTGACGATTCTTTAGACTACGCAATGAAAATTGACGCGCTTTTAAAGAAGTAATAAATTTAATCTGGATTTTTCATTTTATATAGCCAAGCGATATTTGGTTTCTAAGAAATCTAATAATGCTATTAATATTATTAGTTGGATTAGTATTATTGCAATTGCAATTACTACCGCAGCTTTAATAATTATTTTGTCTGCCATGAACGGTTTAACTGGCACCGTTGCTAATTTGTATAATATTTTTGAGCCCGACTTAAAAGTTACACTTGTAAAAGGAAAATATTTTGAGGCTAACGAAAAATTAATTTCTGAAATAAAGTTGATTCCGAATGTAAAAGTAATTTCAAGAACCCTAAGTGATAAGGCCTTATTAAAAAATATTGATAAACAAGCGCTTGTTACAATAAAAGGAGTAGATGAAAATTTTAACCAGGTTGCAGAAATAGAAACTTCAATTGAAGATGGTGTTTATGGACTAAACGAACTTAAAAAAAATAATATTCTTTTAGGAAGAGGAATTGCCAATCAATTACAAATAAACATTCGTGAATTTGTAAATGAGTTAAGTATTTTTAGCCCAGTTAAAGGAAAATCAAACAGTCTAAATCCTGACGATAATTTTAATCAAATTTATTGCACGCCTACCGGCATTTTTTCGTTGAATGATGAATTTGATTATCAGTTTGCTTTTGTAAATATTGAAACAGCTAAAAAGTTATTTAATGAACCTAATAAAGTTAGCGCTCTTGAGATTTTATGTGACAAAGGGAAATATGAAGATGTACAAGTTTTGTTGCAGGAAAAATTGGGAGGTAAATTTATTGTAAAAAATCGCTACCAGTTAAACGACCTTTTATTTAAAACCTTAGAAACTGAAAAATTAGCGACGTTTATTATTTTAGCTTTTATTTTAATTATTGCCACTTTTAATATTATTGGCGCCTTAACCATGTTAATTATTGAAAAAAGAAAAGATATTAAAACGCTTTATAGTATGGGGGCAAGCATAAATTTAATTCGTAATATTTTTATGCGCGAAGGGTTTTTAATAACCGGTGTGGGAGCAATTATTGGTTTGTTGGTTGGTTTATTGGTTTGTTGGTTGCAAGTACAATTCCATTTAGTGAAATTTGGCGATGAGTTTATTATCCCTTATTATCCTATTGAAATACAGATTAAAGATTTTGTTTGGATACTCGGATTAATTATGAGTATTGGTTTTTTTGCAGCTCTTTATCCTGTAAGAGTGTTTACTAAAATGGATCTTGTTCATTAATTTAACCACATAGACACTTAGGGTTAACTCAGTCATTTCTAAGATTAATTATTAAGCTCACACAGAATTGAAGCGTCGCTTCAATCTATGTTTTGCTTTGTGAGTATTTTGAAAATCAAAACTATGTCTCTATGTGTTTTGAAATCTTAAATCAAAAAATCTAGATTATGCTTCCCACCACTTTGCTTTTATTCCAACAAAAACACCATCCTCTTTTATTTCAATAGGATAGGTTTTTAAGGCGAAAGCGCCACCAGAAGTTGCTTTTCCGCTTTCTAAATCAAAAGAATAGCGATGTAAAGGACAAACCACCTCATTTTCTTTTGTGCAAAAACCTTTACTTAAGCTTGCTCCATTGTGAGGGCATTTATCTCCAAATGCAAATAAACCTTTAGCTGTTTTTACAACACAAATTTTTTCGCCATTAAATTCAAAATTAATAAATGTATTGGGCTGAAGGTAGTCTTCTTCTTTTTCTTCCTTCTCGAATATTTTAAACCAGTGGTAACTCAATAAAAAAATTATAAATTTTGAATTACAGATTAAAAATTAATCAGATTATATCATTCATTGTATAAATTCCTTTTTTACCATTTAAGAACTCTGCGGCAATAACTGCGCCCAAAGCAAAACCTTTGCGGTTATGGGCTTTGTGCATAATTTCTATATCATCCACTTCTGATTGATATTTAATAATGTGTGTTCCTGGAACTTCACCTTCTCTAATGTCGTTAATAAATAAAGTTTCACTATTTTTTGATTCGATACTCCAATTAGTTTTTCTGTCAATTTTAGCGATAATTTGTTCCGCTAAAGTAATGGCAGTACCGCTAGGTTTATCTAATTTGTGTATATGATGAATTTCTTCCATGCTCACATCATAGTCTGTGTATTTGTTCATTAATTCGGCCAAATAACTATTTACCTTAAAAAATAAATTTACTCCTAAACTAAAATTTGTAGCGTGAAATAAACTTCCGTTTTTTTCTTCGCAAAGTTTTTTGATTTCTTTAAAACTATCATACCACCCAGTAGTGCCAACAACAATGGGAACGTTTGCGTTTACACATTTTTTAATGTTTTCTAAAACGCTGTGAGGTGTACTAAACTCAATGATTACATCTGCTTTTTTAAGGTCTGCATCTGTAATAGTGGCAATGTTATCTTTATCAATTTTAAGTACAATGTTGTGATTTCTTTTTAAGGCAATGGCTTCAATTTCTTTGCCCATTTTACCGTAGCCAAATAATGCGATGTTCATAATACTATTATTTAAAAGTTAATTTTAAGGATATCCCTGTTGCTGTTCGGTAACCGCTACTAGTTTTGTAGGTGCTTTGCCAGGGGTCAACGTGTAAGCTGAGGTCGTCGCTTACATCAAATGTTTTTAAATGCGCGTCAACGTTGGCGTCAATTATATTTATTAAATAGATAATTGTAAATCCAATCACAGAAAAATCTCTGTATTTTCTATATTGAAGTTTAAGTACTTGAGATTGATCGCTGGAGTATTCCGGCAAAGCTGGAACAGTAGTAGAATCATTGTCGTTATAGGCAATTACATTTGATCTATAAATATTATACTGTTTGTTGTTAGTTAAAAACATATAGCCAAAGCCACCCAAGCCAGCATAAATAATCGGAATTTTCCAGTATTTTTTATTGTAAGCCTGACCAAGCCCGGGTAAAATTGCACTCATAATACTAGCTTTGCGGGCACTTGAATAAATTGCTTTTTTTTGAGTTTTTAATTGTGCAACAGTATCTTCTCCTAAAGAAAGTGTGTCGTTTTGTGAAACTGCGGGGGTAGCAAAAAATAAAATTGCAAGTATGCTAAAAAATCTAATCAATTTATTTTACAATATCTTTTATGAAAGTGTTCCCTAATTCATTATCAAGTGTCTTGTCAAGATCTTGCATTAATTTATTTATTACAATGAGTTCGGATGTGTCATTAATTGGTAATGAGTTTACTCCGTGCTTCTCCATTAATTCTAGAACATTTTTTACAGTAAATTTACTTTCGGTAATTCCAGGTTGATAAACAATTTCTTTTTCAGAATCAGTTCTCATTTCAATAAAAATACCACTTTCAACAAATTCATTAATAATTGTCCTTGCTAGCCTAACAGGAAGGTCGAGTTTTTTGGCAATTTGTATACTTGTTAATGGCTCTTTATCATTGTAAAATTGTTTACCAACAATGTTTGCAATCATTAACGCAATAACTTTTTTATAGCGGATGCTTAATTTTTTTATTTCATTATCTAATTCGTAATGATCGATATTTTGATTTGCAAAAGCAATTTCTGCGCCAAACAAAACAATATACCAACTGTATTGCATCCAAATTAAAAATAATGGTAGTGCAGCAAAACCACCATAAATGGCATTCAGATGATTTGCTCCGATTTGAAATTTTACATAAGCCCATTGCAATATTTGAAATAAAACAGTTGCAATTAAAGCAGCAACTAAAGATGATTTAAAACTTACTTTTGTATTTGGTAATATTAAATACAAGAACATAAAAACGCAAACAATTAAACTGTAGGCTAATAATTTTATTAGTATAGTGCTCACAAAGCCCAACAAATGAATGTTACCGACTTTTGTTTGAATAGCTACAGTTAAACCACCGGCTACAATTAAGAATACGGGGCCAATTAGCATTACAGTTAAATAATCTGTAAATTTTCTAACCCAGGTCCTTCCTTTTTTAATTTCCCAAATTTCATTAAAATTTTCTTCTATACTCACTAATAATTTTAAAACACTCCAAAGCAATAATACTATACCAAAGCCCGCTATAACCCCGCCTTTTGCGGTAGATAATAGTTTTGAAGCCGATACAAATGCTTCGTCTATTATGTTTTTATATTCTGGATAGTTTCCAGATACCATTTCCTGAAGATTTTTTTCTAAACCAAAACCTTTTGAAATTGCAAAAGCTAATGCAAGTACTGGAACAATTGAAAAAATTGTATAAAAAGTTAAGGCTGTTGCTTTGGTTAAACATTTATCTTCGTTGAAACCCTTTATTGCCAAGGAAAAAATACGTAATTGCCTTATAAAAAAACCTTGCGTCTTATCAACTTTATCAAGTCTTACATGCCAGAGTTTTTCTGTAACAAAATGCCAGAATGTTTTAACAATTGTAACCAAATTTGCCATATAAAACAAAATTAACAAAATATTTAAAGAGGAATGAATATTTAAATTATCTTCATGCGAATTAACTTTTTATAGCACTTGCGAACGAATAAAAAATATTTTTTTCAGGCACTAGGACCTCTATTGGCATTGGTTTTTTGGTTTTTCATTGAATTAGATGAAAATAATCATCAGGTTAGTTTAATGGCAGGCGTTGCTATGTGGATGGTTGTTTGGTGGTTTTCTGAAGCCGTAAGTTTAGCTGTTACAGCCTTAGTTCCGGTGTTAATGTTGCCCGTTCTTGGAATTGCGGATTGCAAAACAGTTTCACAGCAATATACGGATAGCATCGTGTTTTTATTTATTGGTGGTTTTATGTTGGCATTTGCAATCGAAAAATGGCATTTACACAAGCGGATTGCCTTAAAAATTCTTTGTATTGTTGGCACAAAACCATCTACAATTTTATTTGGGGTTATGATCTCTACTTATTTAATAAGTAATTGGATAAGTAATACCGCAACAACAATGATGCTTTTTGGTGCCGTTTTTGCTTTGGTTCACGAAACAAAAGAATACATTCATAAAAATTCCGGAAAATTTGCAGCGGCTTTACTGTTAGGCTTGGCTTTTTCGGCAACTATTGGCGGATTAGCAACGCCTGTTGGTACACCACCAAATATGTATTTTTTTAAAGCATATAAAGAAGCTTTTCCTTTAGCAAACGATTTAAATTTTTTAAGATGGAGTGCAATTGGTTATCCTATATCTCTTGTTTTTTTGGCGCTTACTTTTTTTGTGCTTAATGTTTATTTTATTCGAAAAAAAGTTGAGCTAAAAATTCACGATAAGTTTTTTCAGGATTCATATAATAAGTTAGGCAAATTTTCTTATGAGGAAAAATGGGTTTTTGGAATTTTTATTTCCTGCATGTTAATGTGGCTTACCCGTGCTGATATTGATTTCGGAGGATTTAAATATAGAGGTTGGAATCATATTTTTATTGTTCCAAAATATGTTGATGATGCTTTTGTAGCGCTATTGGCAGCTCTTGTATTATTCTTAGTCCCGTCCAAAGCAAACAGAGGACAGGCGCTATTAATTTGGGACGATGCCAGAAAATTACGTTATGATATTATTTTAATGTTTGGTTCTGGTTTTGCTTTAGCATTTGGTTTCGAAATTACAGGCTTAAGCGGTTGGTTAGCGGCCAGTCTGGCAGTTTTAAAAGGCGTTTCGCCAATATTAATTATTTTAGGAATCTGCGTTATAGTAACTATAATAAGCGAATTTGCATCAAATATTGCAAGTATTCAATTAGCAATTCCTGTTATGATTGCTTTGCAAAAAGATTTAGAAGTAGCACCTTTATTGCTGATGATGCCTGCCACCTTTGCTGCCTCTCTTGGGTTTATGTTACCTGTTGCTACCGCGGCAAACACTATCGTATTTGGTACAAAAGAAATTAATATAAAAGATATGTTGCGTGTAGGTTTGATTTTAGATCTTCTTGGTATTTTACTCATTACCTTTATGTGCTATTTATATTTAGGATAGTAATGCCACAAAGTCACGAAGACATAAATAAAAAAATGGAATTAGAAGAATGGTTCTATTGCACTTTGTGTATCTTAGTGCCTTAGAGTCTTAGCGGCAAAAAAATGATTGTAGGAAAAAATATTCATAAAAAATTTGGCGATTTAGAAATTCTAAAAGGAGTTGACTTAGAAATAAAGCAGGGTGAAATCGTTTCTATTGTTGGCTCTTCCGGTGCCGGCAAAACTACTTTGCTAACCATTCTTGGAACTTTGGATAGACCAACGGAAGGCGAGGTTATTATTAACAATGAACCTGTTTTTAAATTAAACGAAAAAAAATTAGCCGCTTTTCGAAATCAAAATATTGGTTTTGTTTTTCAATTCCATCAATTATTACCTGAGTTTACCGCTATTGAAAACGTTTGTATACCGGCTTTGATAGCAAAAAAAAGTAAGAAGGAATCTGAAAATCGCGCCCAGGAATTATTAGAATTATTTAATTTAAAAGATAGAGTAGATCATAAACCTTCAGAACTTAGTGGTGGAGAGCAACAACGAGTTGCTGTGGCAAGGGCTCTGATTAATAATCCAAAAGTTATTTTTGCAGATGAACCAAGCGGAAATTTAGATAGCGTTAACGCAAAAGAATTACATCAGTTGTTTTTTAAATTGCGTGATGAATTCAATCAAACTTTTGTAATTGTAACACATAATTCCGAATTAGCTGGTATGGCTGACAGAACGCTTGTAATGCGTGATGGCCGCATTGTAATTTGAGGATAAAAAATCCAAATCTCTTTGTATTTTTGTGATTTAATATTATTTTTTTATTTATATTTAGTGCTATGATTAAAGACTGGACCAAACAAGAAATTCTTGAAATTTACAATACTCCTTTACTGGAATTAATTTCTAAAGCTTCCGAAATTCATAAAACTTTTCATAAAATTGGAGAGGTGCAAGTTAGCTCACTACTTTCAATTAAAACTGGTGGTTGCCCAGAAGATTGTGGCTATTGTCCACAAGCCGCTCGTTACCATACCGAAGTAAAAGTTCATAAATTAATGGGTGTTGATGAAGTGAGCAAATGTGCGGATAATGCAAAAGCCGGTGGCGCCAGTAGAATGTGTTTAGGTGCTGCCTGGAGAGAAGTGCGTGACAATAAAGATTTTGATACTGTACTTGACATGGTAAAAACAATTAATAGCAAGGGCTTAGAGGTTTGCGCTACATTAGGAATGGTTACTGAAGAGCAAGCAAAAAAATTGGCTGGCGCAGGTTTATACGCTTATAACCATAATATAGATACGTCTGAAGAAAATTACGATAAAATTATTTCTACCAGAACATTTGATGATAGATTGGACACAATTAAAAATGTTCGTAAAGCAGGATTAACAGTTTGCTCTGGTGGAATCATTGGAATGGGGGAAACTGCAGAAGATAGAATTGGTATGTTACATACTTTAAGCATTCTTCGTCCGCAACCAGAAAGCGTTCCCATAAATGCATTAGTTGCTGTAGAAGGTACGCCAATGGAGAATCAACCGCCGGTGCCAATTTGGGATATGGTAAGAATGATTGCCACTGCAAGAATAATTTTACCAAAAACTGCTGTGCGTTTAAGTGCAGGTCGCTTATCCATGAGTATGGAGGGACAAGCACTTTGTTTTTTAGCGGGTGCAAATTCTATTTTTGCAGGAGATAAATTATTAACAACGCCAAATCCAAAATATAATGAAGATATGGAAATGTTTAAAATTCTAGGCTTAAGTCCTAAAAAAGCTTTTGCAGATAAACTTGTTGAAGAAGAAGTTTCAAAGTAAAAATGTCTGATAAAAACATTCCAAACCATTTGTTCAAAGCACTTGCTGAACGAGAACAAAAAGGAGTGTTACGAAAATTAGTTACTGAGGTTCCTGAAATAGATTTTTGTAGTAATGATTATTTAGGATTTTCTATATTAGGATTAATACGCAAAAAACTTGAATCATCGACCTTAAAACCAGAAACGTCTTTCGGTTCTACCGGTTCTCGCTTAATCAGCGGAAATTCTATTTATACTGAAGACGCAGAAAAAGAAATTGCTTTATTTCATCACGCTGAAAGCGCTTTAATTTTTAACTCAGGATACGATGCTAATCTTGGATTGTTTTCAAGCATTCCTCAAAAAGAAGATTTAATTTTATTTGACGAATTAATTCATGCTTCTATTTATGACGGCATAAAATTAGGATACGCTTCTCATTACAAATTTAAACACAACAGTATAAACTCTTTAAACGAATTAATTCAGCGTCATCAAAATAATTTTAAAACTATTTACATTGCTGTTGAGAGTGTTTATTCAATGGATGGAGATCTTGCTCCTTTATTAGAAATAGTTGAACTTATAAAGTGTTTAACGAATGTTTTTTTAATTGTAGATGAAGCGCACGCTATTGGTGTGTTTGGTAAAAATGGTCGTGGCTTGTGCAATGAATTAGGAATTGAAAAGGATTGCTTTGCTAGAGTTTACACTTATGGCAAGGCAATGGGTTGTCACGGCGCTGGTGTTGTTGGTGGTGATGCGTTGAGGAATTATTTAATTAATTTTTCGCGTTCATTTATTTATACAACTGCGTTACCTAATCATAGCATAGATGCAATTTTATCTGCCTATCAATTGCTAATTGAAACAAAGCAAAAGGATAGCTTGCAAACAAACATTGATTATTTTAACTCAAAAACATCCGAAATAAAAAATTTAATAAAAAGTAAAAGTGCTATTCATAGTTTAGTTGTTGGAAATAATAGTAATGCAGATGCATTAGAAAGACAATTAGCGCAAAAAAACATCTACGCTAAGGCAATAAAAAGTCCAACTGTTAAAGAAGGAACAGAACGTGTTCGTTTTTGTATTCATGCATTTAATACAAAACAAGAAATAGATTTATTAATCGAATCTTGTCAGGATTTTAAAAACTGATAGATTAATCAAATAAAAATGAATAGATATTTTATTACAGGAATTGGTACAGATGTTGGCAAGACAATTGTTTCCGCAGTTTTAACCGAAGCTTTAAAAGCAGATTATTGGAAGCCATTGCAGTGCGGAATCTCCGGAGGAACAGATAAAGATTTGGTTTCATCATTAATTTCAAATACAACAACGGTTTGCCATAAAGAAGGTTATTGTTTTGACGAGCCAGTTTCCCCTCACTTAGCCGCAAGTTTAGCGAATCAAAAAATTAAATTAGAGCAAATGCATTTACCTGATACTAATAATAATTTAATTATTGAAGGTGCCGGTGGAATAATGGTGCCTTTAAATGATAGTAATTATGTGATTGATTTGGCTCAGGAATTTGAAGCGGATGTTATTTTGGTTTGTAGAAATTATTTGGGATGCATTAATCATTCGTTATTAAGTATAGATTATTTAGTGAAGAATAATTTCCCAATTAAAGGACTAGTTTTAGTTGGAAATTTTGACAAGGCTGTAAAGCTAGCTATCACTAACTATTCAGAGCTTCCATTATTAGCTGAAATTCCGGAAATGACTGATATTTCAAAAGAAAGTATTTTTAATCAAGCGCAAAAAATTAATTTAAGTTTGTTTGAAGACTAAATGTCTATTGAAGAAAAAGATAAACGTTTTGTTTGGCATCCCTTTACTCATCAGTTAACAGCCAATCCACCAATAAATATTATTAAGGGTGAAGGTGTTTATTTTTTTGATGATAAAGGCAATAAATACATTGATGCTATTTCGAGTTGGTGGGTCAACTTACACGGACATTGCAATTCATACATCTCAAAAAAAATTAGCGAGCAACTTTTTAAATTAGAACATTCTATATTTTCAGATTTTACTCATGAGCCGGCAGTAAATTTAGCTGAAAGATTATTGCAACACCTTCCTGAAAATCAATCGAAAGTATTTTATTCTGATAATGGTTCAACTGCGGTGGAAGTCGCTTTAAAAATGACGCTTCAATATTGGCATAATCAAAAAATAAGTAAAACAACATTTATTGCTTTTGAAAATGCCTACCATGGAGATACTTTTGGAGGAATGAGTGTTGGCGCAAGAAATGTATTTAATAATGCTTTCGAGAATTTATTATTTGATGTAAAACATATTCCACTCCCTACAGATAAAAATATTAATGAAGTTAAAGCGCTGCTTAATAAATTAATTGCGGATGAAAATGTAGCCGGTTTTATTTTTGAACCACTCGTTCAAGGCGCCGCTGGCATGTTAATGTACGATGAAAAATTATTAGATGAATTAATCGAAATATGTAATCAAAATAATGTAATAACAATTGCAGATGAAGTAATGACGGGTTTTGGAAGAACTGGTAAGTTTTTCGCAAACAATTATCTAAAAAATAAAGCTGATATTATTTGTTTAAGTAAAGGTTTAACCGGTGGCTATATGCCGCTTGGCGTTACAAGTTGCACTCAATTTATTTACGATGCCTTTTTAAGTGAAGATAAAACAAAAACTTTTTTTCATGGACACAGTTATACTGCTAATCCAACGGCTTGCAGTGCGGCTTTAGCAAGTTTAGATTTATTGGAAAATGAAGATGTTTGGCAGAAAATAAAAATGATTGAAGAGGAGCACCAAAAATTTAAAACAAAAATAAATTCAAATTTAAAATTAAAAGATGTTCGTGTTAAAGGAACTATTATAGCTTTTGAATTAAATACAGATGAGCAAACTCATTATTTAAATAACGCTGCTCAAACTATTACCGATTTCTTTTTACAAAAAGGAATTTTATTGCGTCCACTTGGAAATATATTTTACATTCTTCCACCGTATGTTATAACAAAAGAAGAGTTGGATTATATTTATTCAACTATAGAAGAATTTTTACGATAGAAATTATTTTTTGTCAAAATTTCGTCTAATTTCCAAATTAGCAAACCGCTTCCAATCCCAACTATCATTCCTCCTATAACGTCACTGCCATAATGCATTCCTAAGCGCATACGCGAATAACCCACCATGCTTGCATAAGCATAAGCGGGAACTGTAACATACCATTTTTTATAACTTAAACTTAAAGCTGTTGCAGTTGCAAATGCTGCTGTGGTATGTCCGCTAGGAAAGGAGTAAGGGCCGGCGTTATCTCTTTTAACAATGTCATTTGGGTATTCATTAAAAGGCCTAGTTCTATTAACTGCATATTTTAATCCCGTAGATAAACCAATAGCAAATGCGATTGATACAGCACTTTTATAACCATTGCGCATCATTACTTCGTCTTTATTTATGTAGCCATGAGTCCAAATGCCAATCACGCTAACTGGCATTGCTGGATAAACTGAAAAAGAAACGCCTTTCATGGTTTTGTCCCAACAAGGCATATCGGTTTGGTTAACAGCTTTTAAAATTTTAAAATCAAGATTTTGAGAATGAAAGTGTTTGGTAGAAAATAAAATAAATATGATTAAAATTTTTTTCACCATGCTTTAAAATTTACAAAAGCATTCCTGCAATAGTTGCTGATAGATAACTTGCTAAAGTTCCGCTGACTAATGCACGTAAGCCTAACTTTGCTAAATCCGCCCTGCGCTCTGGCACCAATGCGCCAATGCCACCAATTTGCATACCAACAGAACTAAAATTAGCAAAACCGCAAATTGCAAAACTCGCAATAATTAATCCTTTTTCGCTTAAAGGTTTTGTTAAGTGATGCGTCATAGTATCAAAAGCCACAAATTCGTTAATGGTTAATTTTTGTCCCATTAATGTGGCAACCTGCTGAACGTCATCTCCAGGCACACCCATGCACCAGGCAAGTGGATAAAATAATTTTCCAAAAATATAGTCTAACGAAAGGTCAGGATAAATTTTTCCTAAACTATAATTAATTAGAGCAATCAAAGCTATAAAACCAATTAACATAGCAATAACATTTATAGCAATTTTCATTCCATCACCGGCGCCATGAGAAATGGCATCAATTAAATTAGTATGTTCTTTTTTTACGACTAAGGTTACTTTGCCTTTAGTAACGGGCTCTTCTGTTTCAGGAAAAATAATTTTTGAAATTACGATTGCGGCAGGAGCAGCCATTAAACTTGCAGTTAACAAGTACTCTGCTTTTGCCCCCATGTTTACGTATACAATTAAAATACCTCCGGCAATGCAAGCCATACTTCCTGCCATTGAAGACAGTAATTCACTTTTAGTCATGCTTGGTAAATAAGGTCTTATCATTACTTGTGCTTCAACTTGTCCAACAAATGCACTTGCCACATTACTCAATGCCTCAGCGCCACTTGCGCGCATAACAAAATTCATAACTCTTGCTATTACCGCAACAACGCGTTGCATAATGCCGACGTGATAAAGAATGGCAACTAAAACACACACTAAAATAATTGTTGCGGTAACGCTAAAGGCAAATACAAAAGTGTGAGGTGCTCCAAAAGAGCTAGCCGTGCCGTCATGTTTATCTACCATTATTCCACCGTAAACAAAAGCCGCACCTTGTGTTGCAAATTGTTCTATTTTCCCCATTCCTCTTCCTAACCAAGCAAAAAAACTAGTGATAAAAGGAACTTTAAGAACAAGAACTGCAATAACAATTTGAAGTGCTAAACCGCTAAATACTAAACGGAGGTTAATTGCTTTTCTATTATTCGACATTAAAACGGCAATACCGAAAATGACTATAATGCCAATGATGCCTGTAAATCTATCCATGTTTAAAAATCTTGTACCAAAATACTAAAATTAAATTGTAACCAAAATGAATGTTATTAGTTATTTATTTAAAAGGGAGGAAAAAATGGTTCGTATAATAATTGTTTTTGTTTTGTTAATGAATTTGCATTTGACAGCAAATCACCAAAAAATGAAATTACAAAAAGCGCTCGACTTAAAAATGGTAAAAGCGCAAGTACAAAGTTTAGGAGGTTATCAAGGCTTTTGTATAAAGATGGAATTAAAAAATTTGGGTCTCGATTCCTTAATAATTATTGTAGAAGCCGGACGAAGATTAAATTCTATTGATGAAAAAAATCAAGATATATTAATTACGAAAGAGGAAATAATCGCGCTACGCAAACTGGAAAATAAGTCTTTTGATGTAAAAGGGTATTGTTGCCAAGCATCAAATCATTCGCCTTCTTCAGGAGCAAAGTACGATGTAAATAAAATGGCAGATGAAAAATTAGTTTTGGTAGCACAATATTTAAATTTTAATAAACTGGAAGCAAATACTGAACAGCAAGCTATTTGGGCTATTAGCGATAATAAATCAACAGCAAACGTTGCGTCGATGAATGATTCGTTATTGTTGCCATTAAAACAATTAGTGGCAAATTTAAAAGGAGAAAAACTGCCTTGGTATTCTGTTATCACCAAAACTTTTTTATTTGCTAGCGGAAGGATGGAAACCTATCCTCAATATTTAAGAGGTAAAATAAAATATTCTAATAATGAAGAAAATTATGTTTCGTTATATGTTTATAATGAAAAAGGATTACCTGTATGTGAAATAAAAAGCCAGTGGTTAATGCCTTGCGCCAATAAAGATTATGATTTAAATATTCCTTTAAAAGGATTAGCAAAAGGTAAATACACGATTGAGCTAAAAACTCCTGAAAAGCAGTTGGCTAAACAGGAGTTCGAAATTTAATGTTGAAGGGAATAGTTATTAGTTAAAAGGGATTAGGAAAAACTAATCCATTAACAAATACCTATTCGCTATTAACTATTATGCTTTAAAAAGCGGGTATTTTTCCATCATGGTATTTACCTTCTTTTTAATTTTGGCTAATTCTTTAGGATTGTCTTTATTTTTTAGAACCGAATCTATTAACTCAACAATTTTTAAGCATTCTTTTTCTTTTAGTCCTCTAGTTGTAATTGCTGGCGATCCAATTCTAATACCTGAAGTAACAAAAGCAGACTTATCATCAAAAGGCACCATGTTTTTATTTACTGTTATATTAACTTGTTCAAGCGCAGCTAAAGCTTCTTTCCCTGTTAAATTTTTATTTCTAAGATCAATTAAAAACATGTGGTTATCAGTTCCTTTAGAAACAATGTTATATCCCAAGTCAATAAATCCTTTTGCCATAGTCTGTGCGTTTTTAATTACTTGTATACAATAAAGCATATAATCATCAGTTAGAGCTTCGCCATAAGCAACAGCTTTTGCCGCAATAACATGTTCTAAAGGTCCACCTTGAGTTCCAGGAAAAACGGCCATGTCTAAAATAGCGCTCATCATTTTTGTTTCTCCTTTTGGTGTTTTTTCTCCAAATGGATTTTCAAAGTCTTTACCCATCATAATCATTCCTCCGCGTGGACCGCGTAATGTTTTATGAGTGGTTGTAGTTACAATATGGCAATGCGGTAATGGGTCATTTAAAATGCCTTTTGCAATTAAACCACTTGGGTGAGAAATATCACCAAATAAAATAGCGCCAAGCGAATCGGCAATTTTTCTAAGACGAACGTAATCCCAATCACGAGAGTAGGCACTTGCGCCACAAATTATCATTTTTGGTTTTTCGGTTTTTGCAATAGCCTCTAATTTATCGTAATTAATTACACCAGTTTCTTTTTCAACACCATAAAAAGTGGGGCGATATAATTTTCCCGAAAAATTAACTGAAGCGCCGTGTGTTAAGTGTCCGCCGTGAGATAAATCAAGACCCAAAATAGTATCGCCGGGTTTTAAACAAGCTAACATAACCGCTGCGTTTGCTTGCGCGCCTGAGTGAGGTTGCACATTTACCCATGCAGCACCAAATAATTCTTTTGCCCTATCAATTGCTAATTGTTCGATTTTATCAACCACTTCACATCCTCCGTAATAACGTTTAAAGGGCAAACCTTCGGCGTATTTATTAGTTAAAACACTTCCCATTGCTTGCATTACCTGCTTACTCACGTAGTTTTCACTAGCAATTAATTCAATTCCTGTGGTTTGGCGATGTTCTTCTTCTTTAATTAGTTTAAAAATGGCTGAATCTCTTTTTATCATGATTTTATGGATTTAGGATATAATTTTTCAGAGGCAATTAGTATTAAGCAAATAATTGGTGACTGTGCAATTCCAAGTAACCAGCGACTAACGGTGTATTCATCATCCTGCAACCTGCCATTCACAAAATACCCGTATATCATTACAACAGCGGCTAAAGTTAATAAAATGATATAAGAATAGATAAGAAATTTTAATAATATTTTTTGCGGTGTAAGATTCTTAATCGCAAGGTAATTGGCTAGAAAGAAAATACCAATCCACAATAAGGTAAAAAGATATTTTAAATAATAAAGAGATTTATAGGAAAATATATTAAGTGGTTTCATCACCCTGGGTATCGGCAAATCTGTATGGTTGTAATATTTTTGAAACATGATGTTGTTTAGATTTACAAAAAAAAACTCTCTAAAGTATCCAATACAACCAAATATAAAAAGGAAAAAGATGAGTGTTTTAATCTTCATGAGCAAAAGAATTTTTTGTAGAAAATTTATTTACCCAGATTATCCAAAGCAGAAAAATAAATGAGTAAATCAAAAAAGTAAAGGTGTATGTGTGATTAAAATTTAAAAATTCAGGATAATAGTTTGCAATTAAAACAAGCGCAAGAACCCTGATAATATTTAGAAAGTGAATACAAAAAACACCTAGCGGTATGAACCAAAATTTATCTTTTATTTTACCTGGATAGGCAATAATAAAAACAGAAAATAATGAAAATAATGTAATGGCATTACAATTTGAGCCTACCCATACACCGTTCGAACCGTCTATTCCAATCACTTGATAGTCACGATCTTGCAAAACAGTAAATGTTTTATACCCAACAAACTCTAAAAGAAAATTAACAGAATGAATGATTGAACCAATAAATTTTTGATCGTAATAGGTATATTCTTTAATAATGAAATTGTAAAGTAAATACAGTGAAAGATATAGGAAACCAGCAGTTAGAATGAATTTAACAAAGGCGTTTTGTTTAAATAAAGCCCTCATGAAAACAAGAAATTTAAATTGTGTATTTGTTTTTTTTACGAGCGTCAATTAATTTTTTTGCGCCATAAGCTGCTCCTGCAGCAATTAAAAATGTAACTCCTCCATCAATCGGAATACAAGGTGGAGGCCAACATCCAGGAGATCCTGCTGGGGGTGGGGGCGGAGCTGATAATAAAATCTGAGTTCCAAAAATAATGAACGAAATAGTGAGTATAGATTTAATAGCCTTCATTTTCAGAGTATAAATATATATAAATTTAATAAATCAAACAAGGATATCCTTAAAAACTTTATATTTGTTAACTAAAATAAAAATTGGCGATAGACCCAGCAAATACTAAAAAACAAGCAATTGTTTCCCAAAAAGATCTTAATCTTTTACTTCGGATAGTTAAAACAAATTGGTGGGTTCCTTTAATCGTTTTACCAATATTTTATGCGCTTGGTACATTTTACGTATATCGGTTAACAAATATATATCAAGCCTCTACACAGTTTTTACTAAAAGTTAACGATACTTATTTCCAAAACAACGTTGTAAGCGAAGCTAGTTTTTATTCTTATGGCTCTTATGTTGATAATTTGAATGAACAACGTATAATTCAATCTTACGATTTAAGCAGTCAAGTAGTAAATAAATTATTGGATGACATTCAAGTTTCTTATTTTATTGTAGGAAAAGTTAGAACCACTGAGCAGTTTAAAAATGTGCCATTTGATATTGTTATTAATTCAATTAACCCTGGGTTTTACGAGCAAGTTTTTGATTTTAAAATAATTGATTATAACAATTATGAAATTAGCTATGATCTAGGAGGTTCAAAACAAGTAAAAAAAGGGAAATTTGATGAAGATTTAATTGATGTCGATTTACGGATAAACGTAAAGAGAACATATATTTTTGCCGAAAAAAAGGCTGAGGCTTTTAAAGAAATATTTTATCAATTTAGCATCCATAGCAAAGAGTATTTAATTGCAAATATTCAAGGGAATTTATCTGTAGAAAACCCAGAGTACACGAACATTTTGATTGTAGGCCTAAAAGATATCGTACCTGAAAGAGCAATTTTAATTTTAGATACTTTAAACAGTGTATATTCTTCCAGTAAATTAAAAACAAAATTCGAGTTAAATGAAAGGACTATTACCTACATTGATAGGCAATTAAATGAAATTACTTTTTCATTGAAAAGCATTGAAGATACAATGCAAAACTACAAAGAAAAAAAATCTATCATAGATTTGAATTGGCAGCAAGCAGATTTTTTGACGAAAATTAGTACATACGATGGGCAAAAATCTCAATTACAATTACAACTCTCTGCTTTAAATGATTTAGAAAAATACATTATTGAAGATAAAGACCCGCAATTTTTGCCACCGAATGTTTTTGTATTCGAAAAAATTGGCTTTATGAGTACTGCAGTTAATGATCTTTACACAAAACAAATTGAGTTAAACAGAGTTTATAATATTGCAAAAGAAACAAACCCAATCGTATCTGACTTAAAAGCGAGCATAAAAAAAACTAAACAAGATTTATTAATTTATATAAACAACACACGTAAAGCTACAAGTCAGCAAATAGAAGGTTTAAACAAGGAGATTTTGACCTATATTAATGAAGCGAAATTAATTCCGGGTAAGCAGCGTGATATTCTGAATATTCAGAGAAGAGCTACAGTAAGTGAACAGTTATATAATTTTTTATTAGAAAAGAGGGCGAATACAAAAATTGCTAGAGCAAGTATTGTGCCAGATATTAAAATAGTTGAATCTCCGCGTAACATAGGTGTTGTATCTCCAGATAAACCGGGAATTCAAAAATCTTTTTTATCTTTTGCTTTAATTGTTTCTATACTAATTATTTTTTTACGGGCTTTCTTTTATTCAAAAATTACATCAGTTGAACATTTAAAAGAATTAACAGCATTACCTTTAATTGGTGTGTTGCCATTCGTAAAAGATGAGAATAATACAGGATTGATAGTCGATTATAATCCAAACTCAATAATTTCTGAGGCATTCAGGAATTTGCGAACAAATTTAATGTATGCTAATATTGGAGTTGGCGCAAAAACATATTTAGTTACCTCTTTTTCGCCCGGCGAGGGAAAAACATTTACCAGCTCTAATCTTGCTTGTATTTTTGCTAAGAGCGGCAAAAGAACAATTTTAATTGAGTTAGATTTACATAAACCAAGAGTATTTAAAAGGTTTGGTTTGCCTCTTCAAACTAAGGGTTTAACCACTTGTATTTCTGGGATAAATACTTTAGAGGAAATTATTCAAGAAACTCATATCCCAAATTTATTTTGCATTTATTCAGGTCCGGTGCCACCAAACCCTTCAGAGTTTGTGTTATCGCAAAAATTAAAAGAAATAATTGAACAAGTAAAGAAAGATTTTGATTTTGTAATAATTGACACCCCACCTGCAGGTTTGCTTTCTGATTCAATTTATTTAATTGATCAAGTTGACGCTACAATTTTTGTTTTAAATACAAAAACTAGTTCAAAACGGGTAATTACTTTCATGGAAAATGTAATTGAGTCTAATAATTTAAAAAATGTCCTTCTTGTTCTAAATGGTGTGTCCCGCCTTGGAAAACGTTATTATTACCAAGGTTATGGCTACAGCTATGGTTATGGCTATGGTTATGGCTATGGAAAGAGTTATAACTTTAAAAAGTAGATTTATTCTGTTTTACCATTTTATTAACATTTTTTTTTGGCAAGTTAACCATCTAGTTTTAAAATAATTAGCATTAGATAATTGCAATTTCAAATGATTTTTCTCATCTTTGCTTAGTGCTATATTGAGTAGTTTTAGTACTCAAATTATGATAGAAACTTTAATATCATCAAAAACCCGAATTAAATTGCTACTCAAGTTTTTCTTGAATAGCAAAAACACTGCGTATCTAAGGGGTTTGGAAGAGGAGTTTGGTGAATCAACTAACGCAATTCGTTTAGAACTAAATAAATTTGAAAAATCTGGCTTTCTTAAATCTTTCGCTGAAGGAAATAAAAAAGTTTTCACAGTAAATACGCTTCATCCACTTTTTCCTGACTTAAATAAAATCATTTTAAAAATGGTTGGTTTAGAATATGTGATAGATTATATCCTGCAAAGAATTGGTGATTTAGAGAAAGTTTATTTGGTTGGTAATCTTTCAAAAGGACAATCAACAAACATTATAGATTTGGTTTTAGTTGGCAATACAATTAATAAAGCTTTTTTAATTGAACAGATTGAAAAAGCTGAAAAAAAGATTGATAAAAAAATTAGATATGTACATTTTACGTCGGATGAATTTAATTTAAATAAAATTAAAGAGCCTGGAATGCATCCATTATTGTTGTGGAGTAAATAGGCTAAAAGATTTAAATAATTTGAGTAATCGTTTACTTGCCACAAAAATAATGTGACTGAGGAGGCGAAGCCATAAAAAAAGGAAACTGTGACAACTAATAAAATAAAAAATTGGCATGCGATTTATGTTAGTTCTAGAGCAGAAAAAAAAATTAGTGATGCCCTTAATTCTAAAGGAATTGTAGCTTACATACCAATTATAAAAACAATGCGCCAATGGAGCGATAGAAAAAAAATGGTAGAATTACCGCTCTTAAATGGTTATGTGTTTGTGAATATTAATCCCAGCGAAAATGAAAAGGTGATGCAAACAAAAGGCGTTGTAAATTTTGTTAGAAGCGAAGGTAAAATTGCCATAATAAGAGATATTGAAATTGATAGACTAAAACAGCTAGTTGAATTAGGATACCATTTAGAGGCAAGTGGTATTAACAAAAAATATAAAGAAGGTGATAAAGTGAAGATAAGCTCCGGCGTGTTAAAGGGCATAGAAGGTTATGTAGTGGATGTAGGAGAAAATAAACAAATTGAAGTATTACTCGAAAGTATTGGGCAATGCATAAGAGTTAGATTACCTAACGAGTTATTAATAAGTTTGAAATAGTATAAATGTCAACCAAAAACCAAAGTAATCAGGAGTGGGATATAATAGTTAAACCAAAATCTTCTTCTTTACATTTAAATTTAAGAGAAGTTTGGGCCTATAAAGATCTTATTGCCTTAATGGTTAAAAGAGACATTACTTCAGTGTATAAACAAACGCTATTAGGACCTTTATGGATGTTTATTCAGCCAATTTTTATTACCATTATTTACACTTTTACTTTTAGTTCAAGTGCTGGACTTTCAACAGATGGTATTCCACCGATTTTGTTTTATTTAATTGGTCAAACATTTTGGGTGTATTTTTCAGATTGTTTAACTAAAACATCCAATACTTTTATTTCAAATGCTTCTGTTTTTGGAAAAGTATATTTTCCTCGTTTGGTAATGCCCTTCTCTGTAATAATTTCCGGTTTGGTAAAATTAGGATTACAAATCTCTTTGTTAGCTGTAGTATATTTATTTTATTATTTTAAAACTGACCAAGTTCAGCCACAATTTGCTTATTTTATTTTACTGCCATTGTTTATAATAATTATGGGTGTTTTCAGTTTAAGTTTAGGTATTATATTTTCATCTTTTACTACAAAGTATCGCGATTTTACTTTTTTATTAGGATTTGCAATTCAATTATTAATGTTTTTAAGTTTTGTTACTTTTCCTGCGTCAATGTTTAGCCCCCTCAACCAAACAATACTAATGTGTAATCCAATTGCTTCATCAATGGAAGCAATAAAATTTATATTAACTGGACACGGAGTGTTTTCAGTATATTTTATTATCATGGCAATAATAACTACTATGGTATTATTCTTTTTTTCAATTATTATTTTTAATAAAACAGAAAAGTCCTTTATGGACACAGTTTAGTTTTATGAGTCAAAAAGTAATTCAAGTAACAGATCTCGGAAAACAATATCGCCTCGGGCAGGTTGGTACCACAACCATAAGCGACGATTTAAAAAGATTTTGGTATAAAATTAAAGGAAAAGATGATCCGTTTTTAAAAATCGGTGAGGAGAATGATAGGACCAAAAAGGGAAGCTCCGATTATGTTTGGGCATTAAAGGATATTTCTTTTGATGTAAATCAAGGAGATGTTTTAGGAATTGTAGGAAAAAATGGCGCAGGCAAATCAACATTATTAAAAATATTGTCAAGAACAACAGCGCCTACATTAGGAGAATATAAAATTAAGGGGAGGGTTGCTAGCTTGCTTGAAGTTGGAACAGGTTTTCATCCAGATTTAACAGGGCGAGAAAATGTGTTTTTAAATGGTGCGATACTAGGGATGACAAAAGCCGAAATAAAAGATAGTTTTGATGAAATTTTGGATTTTAGTGGTGTTGAAAAATATATTGATACCCCCGTTAAACGTTATTCTTCAGGAATGTATGTGCGGTTAGCTTTTGCAGTTGCGGCACATTTAAAGCCTGAAATATTAATTGTGGATGAGGTTTTGTCAGTTGGCGATCAGGAATTTCAAGAGAAGTGTTTAGGTAAAATGCGGTCAGTTTCAGAGAGTGGAAGAACTGTACTTTTTGTCAGCCATAATTTATTAGCCGTTAAACAACTTTGCACAAAAGGAATATATTTAAAAAACGGAAAACTTTTAAAAACTGGTACAACAAGAGATATCGTTGAGGAATATTTAAATGATGATAAACAATTAAAAAGCGATGGAACAATTCCAGACGATTTTTATAGAGAGTTTGGTACAGGTGAGGCTTTTTTTAGGAAAATAGTTTTAACTGATATGAATGATAATTCACTTACACGGTTCGCATTTAATCAGCCATTTAAGTTGAAGCTTTATTTAGAAGCGCTAAAACAAATCAAAGATGTAACTATTAATATTAATATCACTACTTCCTTAGGAGAACCAATTATTTTTTCTGTAGACAGTAAAGATTCGAAGTACTTAAGCCATACCTTTGAAGAAGGAATGCACGAAGTAGATGTTATGTTTAATTTTAAGCTTTTACCTAATAATTACAGAGTAACCATAGGAGTGCATTATTTTAAAGACGGAATAACGATAGATTGGTTAGAAAATATTTATCAATTTAAAATAGACAAGGTAAGTTATAATACAAATGAAGATTACCCCTGGGATACCATTCATGGTTATATTGAACCAGAATCAATCTGGAGTTATAAAAGGATTTAATGTGATTTTAAACAAAACAAAATGGAAATAAAAAACAGTAAAATACTAGTAATTGGCGGGGCAGGCTTTATTGGAAGTTTTGTAGTGGCCGAACTTTTAAAAGATGATGTCGCGGAAGTTGTTGTTTACGACAATTTTGCGCGCGGAAAAAAAGAATATTTATCTGAATCGCTTAAAGATAAACGATGTAAAATATTTCCAATTGGCGGAGATATAAGAGAAATTGATATTATGGATACTGCTATGAAAGGTATGGATTATGTCATCTGTCTTTCCGCAATGTGGTTATTACATTGTAAAGATTTTCCCCGCACTGCATTTGATGTAAACATTGCAGGAACCTTTAATGTTTTAGAAGCATGCGTAAATAATAACATCAAAAAATTAATATGGTCGTCCTCTGCATCCGTTTATGGTGATGCTGTTCAACTGCCAATGACAGAAGAACATCCGTTTAACAATAAAAATTTTTATGGAGCAACCAAAATTGCAGGCGAAGCAATGGCAACAGCTTTTAATGATCGCTATGGGTTAAAAGTTATTGGCCTAAGGTATATGAATGTTTATGGTCCGCACCAAGATCAAACAGCCGCCTATACAGGTGTGGTTCCAATAATGCTTAATAAAATTGATGCAAATGAAGCCCCAGTTATTAATGGCGATGGTAGTCAGGCTTATGATTTTATTTATGTAGAAGACGTTGCAAGAAGTAATGTACAGGCTTTAAAAAGTGATCAAGATTTTGGATTTTATAATGTAGGGACCGAAGTGCAAACATCAATTAAAGAGCTTTGTGATTTGATTCTAAACTTAAAAAAATCAGACTTAAAAGTAACCTACAAACCATACAGTGCGGATGATGCAAGAGCCTTGGTTCAAAATAGAATAGGTTCAGCTGTAAAAGCAAAAAAAGAAATCGGTTTTGAATATAAATATTCTTTAGAAGAAGGTTTGTTAAGACTTATTACCTGGAGAGAAACTAATAAAATTTAAAAAATGCTTTTTAACTCCTTTGAGTTTCTTGTTTTTTTTGTAGTTGTAACTGGGCTGTATTTTATTCTACCACATAAATTGCGATGGCTAATGTTATTGATTGCCAGTTGTACCTTTTACATGTTTTTTATTCCGGTGTACATTTTAATTCTAGCCGGCACAATTGTAATAGATTACTTTGCAGGAATTTATATCGAAAAATCCCAAGGAAAAAAACGGCGTTTTTTATTAATAATTAGTTTGATTTCTAATATTGGTATTCTGGCTTTTTTTAAATATTATAATTTCTTTATAGATAATTTTAACACTTTGTTTAATGTTTTAGATTGGAATTACAGCTTAAATCTGCTTAAAATAATTTTACCGATAGGCTTATCTTTCCACACGTTTCAAGCGATGAGTTATACTATCGAGGTGTATCGTGGTAATCAAAAGGCTGAAAAACATTTTGGGATATACGCACTTTATGTGATGTATTATCCTCAATTAGTGGCCGGCCCAATTGAACGCCCCCAAAACTTACTACCTCAATTTCATACAGCCCATAAATACAATTCTTCATTAGTTAGCAATGGCTTAAAGCAAATGTTAATAGGGTTTTTTAAAAAAATCGTTATTGCCGATAATTTAGCGGTTTATGTAAATCAAGTCTATGATAATCCAACCAATTATGAATCCGTTACTATTTTTGTTGCTACTGTTTGTTTTGCTTTTCAAATTTACTGTGATTTCTCTGGGTATTCAGATATCGCCATTGGAGCTTCGCGCATTATGGGCATAGAATTAATGCAAAATTTTAAAGCACCTTACAGAGCTATAAGTATCAGCGATTTTTGGGCTCGCTGGCACATGTCGCTTTCAACTTGGTTCAAAGATTATTTATATATCCCATTGGGTGGGAATAGGGTTGGGTTTTATCGTTTGTGTTTTAACTTATTTATTGTATTTGTAGTAAGTGGTTTTTGGCATGGCGCCAGCTGGACATTTATCGTTTGGGGCGCACTACATGGGTTGTTTACTGTAATCGAAATTGTATTAAATAAATATATAAAATTTAATGAGAGAAGCGGCAATCAAAATCACTTGAAGCTGATTTTTAAAAGAGCTTTAGTTTTTTACGTAGTTTGTTTTGCTTGGATTTTTTTTAGAGCAGAAAATATTTCGCTGGCAATTTATATTGCAAAAAAATATCTTTTAGGCATTCCATCTTATATATATAATTTATCTCAAAGTGGTTATCTTTGGCTTGAACCATTGATTTTTGAAAAAAACATTAAAGAGTATTACTCTGAATTTTTTTTACTAGGCTCAGCAATTCTTATCTTATTTTTTATCAATAAAATTGAATATAAAACAAAGTTTATTACGTATTTGGATGATAAAAAGTTTATTTATAGACTCGTTTTTTATCATGCATTAGCTTTTTTAATATTATTTATTGGGGCTTATCATAGCGAACAAGAATTTATTTACTTTCAATTTTAGTGAAACTTTTTTTGAAAATATTTATATTTCTAATAACAACCTACATTTTTTTATTCATCATTAGTTATTATTATGATTCAAAAATGAGTAAGCTTTATATTGATAAACCAAGTTATGTTATAAACTGTAAAAATCAAAATTTTGATTATCTAGTAGGGGGATCGTCTAGAGTTCATAATAATTTTAATACAGTTCTTTTTGATTCATTAACTGGTTTATCAGGATTTAATATTGGATATGGTGGTAGTGGGTTACCTCAAAACTACCTTATGCTATATTTATTTTTAAAAAACGGAAATACGATCAAAAACTATATTCAGCAAGTAGATGAAGGCGGGTTAAGTAGAAATGCATTTACCCATCCACTTTCTGAATACTTTTTCATGCACTACCTCTCTATAGATAATGAAGTAAACCAGTTTTATAAAACGAACGTTCCATTATATAAGTATTATATATGGAGATACATTCCAGTAATAAAGTATGTGGAGTATAATAATTATTGCCGTCTTTCAAATATTTTATCTAACAAAGTGGTCGATCAAAATGAATTGAAAAACAAAGGGTATGCCAAACTAAATATTGAACGAAAAGATTCATTTCCTTCTATGAATTATCCAGATGTAAATATAGAACTTGAGATTGATACCTTAAATATTTATTATTTAAATAAAATCTACAATCTATGTAAAGAATATAGCGTTAATTACGTTTGTTATACTTCTCCAGTTTACAAAAAATATCATTTAAGCTACACGCCTCACAACTTAAAAAAAACATTAGACGATTACAATAAAAGTAATGAGATAGAATATTTTGATTTTTGTTTAGATAAAAATTATAATAACGACTTTTTATTTCTTGATGAAACACATTTAAATGCAACTGGAACAGATGTTTTCACGAAACAATTAGCCGATACATTAAAAAACGTTTTAAAGAAATAGAACTATGAAAACTGCAGACAAACGAATTATACAAATTTCACAACCCATGATGGGACAAGAGGAATGGGAGGCATTAAAGGAACCAATTTTTAGTGGTTGGTTAACCCAAGGACCAAAAGTTGCAGAGTTGCAAAAATTATTTGCAGAGCGCCATCAGGTAGAACACGCCTTAGCTGTAAGTAATTGCACCACCGCGTTGCATTTAGCTTTATTAGCTGTGGGTGTAAAACCAGGTGATGAGGTTATTGTTCCTGCTTTTACATGGGTAAGTACTGCTAATGCAGTAATTTATTGCAACGCCATTCCGGTTTTTATTGATGTTGATCCCATAACCTTTAATATTGATGTTAAACAGCTTAAATCAAAAGTCACTTCTAAAACTAAAGCTATTATTCCGGTTCATTTATTTGGATTGTGTGCAGATATTGATGCAATAAAAGCAGAGTTTCCAAATATTAAAATAGTTGAAGATGCTGCATGTGCTGCTGGATCAGGTTACAATGGCAAACCAGCGGGTAGTTTAGGTGATATCGGTTGTTTTTCTTTGCATCCTCGTAAATCGGTCACAACCGGAGAGGGAGGAATGCTTACAACTAACAATGAGGAGGCTGCAAATTTAATGGATATGCTCCGTAATCATGGAGCGTCTGTGAGCGAAGAGCAGCGACATAAAGGACCAAAGCCTTATATCTTACCAGAATTTAATTTGTCGGGATTTAATTACCGTATGACAGATCTGCAAGGTGCGGTGGGTGTTGTACAAATTAAAAAATTAGATAAGTTCATTGATGAGCGTCAAAAATGGGCGGATTATTATACGAGTGAGTTAAGCAATATCCCGTGGTTACGCACGCCCAAAGTTGAAAAAGGTTATAAGCACGGTTGGCAAAGTTATGTGTTGTTTATTGATGAATCAAAATCGCCAATGAAACGAAATGATATCATGGAGTATTTACAACAACAAGGTATAAGTACTCGTCCCGGAACACACGCCGTTCATATGTTGGGTTATTACGCTACAAATTATAATTTAAAGCCACAGGATTTTATGGGTGCGTTACAATGTAACGAATTTTCAATGTCTATCCCGCTTCACAATAAAATGGTTGAAGAAGATTTTCTTTATGTTGTTGAAAAAATTAAATTAATAAAATAATGACTACAGATCAATTACAAAATTTGTTCTCTGTTCCGGTTAAATTTAACGGCAACATTGCTATTATTAATAATATTTCCGAGCACTTTAATCAAACACAAACCAACAATTCATTTTCCGAAAAATGGGTAAAGTTAGATGCAGAAAGCAGTACCAATGAAATGGAGGTTTTTCAAAAAAACTGGGTGCTCGATCTTTATGGTTTTAAAAGCTTAGATGGATTAAAAGCATTTTTAAGTGATAAAAAAGTTATTATTGACGCTGGCTGTGGTCTGGGATATAAAAGCGCTTGGTTAGCTGAGTTGGCGCCTCACGCCACTGTATTTGGGATTGATTTTTCTGAAGCAGCTATTGTTGCTGCTAAACGTTATGAGCATATTCCTAATGTGTTTTTCTTTCGTGGCGATATCGCTAACCTCCCTTTTAAAAAAGAAACATTAGATTTTATTTTATGCGATCAGGTTATTCATCATACAGAAGATCCTAAAAAAACATTTGCACACCTCTCCTCTCTATTAACTCCTAGAGGTAAATTTGCTTGCTACGTATACGCAAAAAAAGCATTGCCACGCGAGCTTGTAGATGATCATTTTAGAAAAGCTACTCACAATTTATCGCATGAACAAATGTGGCAATTTTCTGATCAGCTAACAGAGTTAGGTAAGCGATTAACAGAATTAAATGTAAAATTCGAATGTCCGGATATTCCTGCTTTAGGTATAAAAGGAGGTGAGTATGATATTCAACGTTTTATTTATTGGAACTTTATTAAATGTTTTTATCATCCAAAATGGACAAAACAAGAAAATGATTCTTGTAACTTTGATTGGTATTCTCCAAGTAATGCAGAGCGCTATTCGCCCGAAGAATTCAAGCAATGGGCTTATAATTTAAATTTAAATATAGATTTTTTTAGAAGTGAAGAGGCTGCACATACAGTAATTGTGTCTAAGTAAACTATGTGCGGAATAACAGGCATAATTAATTTAAATAATCAGCGCACTGATGAATCTATAATTTCATCAATGACAGATGCTATTGCTCATCGCGGCCCTGACGGTAGAGGTATTTTTATTGATGGAAATATATCTTTCGGTCATCGTCGTTTATCAATAATCGATGTTTCTGATAATGGCGCGCAGCCTATGCACTCAAAAACAAAAAAATGGACCATCGTTTTTAATGGTTGTATTTATAATTTTAAAGAACTTAAGCAAGAACTTATAAATAAAGGACATACATTTTCATCTACTACAGATACTGAAGTTATTGTTGAAGGGCTTGAGGCATACGGTGTTATATTTTTTGAACGGTTAAATGGAATGTTTGCCATTGGCGCGTTCAATCATAGTAATAGAAAGGTATATTTAAGTAGAGATAAGTTTGGAATTAAGCCGCTTTATTATTGGTATAATGAAAATACATTCTTGTTCAGCTCAGAAATTAAAGCGTTTTTAAAACATCCAAGTTTTAAGGTTGATGTTGATTTGAATGCACTAAATGAATATTTTACATTTCAGAATTTATTTTCGTTCCGTACTTTGTTTAAAGGCGTGGCCATGATACCACCTGCCAATACTATTGAAATTGGAAATGATTTTAAACAATTGGTTCATAATAGTTGGTGGGATTATGATTTTTCAAAGACGGATGAAGCCATGTCTTTTGATGATGCTAAGGATGAGACCTTACGATTATTTCAACAAGCAGTAAAGCGCCAAATGGTGGCTGATGTTCCTGTTGGTTCGTATCTATCTGGAGGAATGGATAGTGGTGCAATTACAGCGGTTGGCTCAACTATGATTCCTCGAATGGCAACATTTACTTGTGGTTTTGACATGAGCAGTGTAACAGGTGTTGAAGCAAATTATGATGAAAGACGAGATGCAGAATTAATGGCAAACGCTTTTAAAACCGAACACTATGAACAGGTAATAAATGCGGGAGATTTAGCTTGGAGCCTACCAAAAGTAGTTTATCATTTAGAAGATTTAAAAGTTGGAATGAGTTATCCTAATTATTATATCTCTCGTTTAGCTTCAAAATTTGTAAAAGTGTGTTTGCAAGGTACCGGTGGTGATGAATTATATGGCGGATATCCATGGCGCTATTACAGAGTTTTTAATGCCTTAAATCAAAAAGAATTTTTTGATCAATATTACGGATTTTGGCAACGCTTAGTGCCTGAAAACGAAAAGCAACAATTATTTAGCGCTAGCATATTTAATAAACTAAATCATAATGAACCACGCGAAATATTTGAACGGGTTTTCACTTTTAATAATAAATTGCAATACGATACACCCGAACAACATATTAATAATTCATTGTATTTTGAAATTAAAACATTCTTACCTAGTTTGTTTTTAGTTGGTGATAAACTAAGCATGGCTAATGGTTTAGAAGAACGTTTTCCGTTTATGGATAATGATCTGGTAAACTTTGCCCAAAAAATACCTGTTAAACATAAACTTGGTAATTTAACAGCAGAAATAAAAAAAATAAATGAGAACGACAGTTCAAAGTCAAAACAAATAGCTAGCTATCGCGATTTTGATGATGGTAAAAATGTTTTGCGTAAAGCCATGACAAGTTTTATGCCCGAAAGTATTTTAAATAGAAAGAAACAAGGCTTTAGTGCGCCCGATGAAAGCTGGTATCGCGGCGAAAATGCAGACTATGTAAAAGAATTGCTTTTGGGTAAAAAAAATGTATCGTCAGAGTTTATTAATCGCGATTACGTAAAAAAAATAGTTAATGAGCATATTAACGATAAAATAAATCATCGTTTATTAATTTGGAGTTTTTTGAATTTCGAATGGTGGTGTCGTATTTTTTTAAACGGAGAAAAAGTAGAATGAAAGCAATCTTTTTTGGAGCAACAAAATTTAGCGAAGATATACTAACACATCTTTTAAATAATAATATTGATGTTGGCGCTTTATTTACAATTCCACAAGAATTTGGCATTTCATACAGCGATACTAAAGTAAAAAACTACAATTATTCTGAACTTGAAATTGTTGCAACAAAAAACAATATTCCTTGTTATTATATCGACTCCTCACAAGAAGGAAAAATAACAAGTGATTACTCTGAAATTATAGAAAGTATTAACCCCGATGTTATTTTAATTATGGGTTGGTATTATATGGTGCCAAAAAAGATTAGAGATCTTGCAAAATACGGAGCATGGGGTATTCATGCATCTATGCTGCCGGATTATGCAGGTGGTGCTCCATTGGTTTGGGCAATAATAAATGGCGAAAAAGAAACCGGGATAACTTTATTTAAGTTAGATGATGGAATAGACGATGGAGATATTATCGAACAAGAAAAAATAGTAATAGGAGAAAATGATTCCATAAAAGAAGTATATGAAAAAGTAACCATTGCTTCAAAAAATATTTTATTGAAAGTCTTACAGAATATTTCTACGATAAAATTTACACCCCAGGATAAAAGTAAAATTAAAATTTATCCGCAACGTAAACCCGATGATGGCGAAATCGATCTTACAAAAACTGCAAAAGACTTGTATAATTTTATTAGGGCTCAAAGTTCCCCATATCCAGGCGCTTTTATCCGCACTGTCGATGGAAAAAAATTAATAATAGAAAAAGCAAGAATAGAGTAAAATGGAATTGACAAAAAAAAGAAGTTTGGCACCTGATTACAAAATTTGCAGTAGATGTATTTACGATAACTCTGTTCCTTCAATAACTTTTAATGAAAAAGGTATTTGTAATTATTGTAAAATGACGGATGATCTTATTTCCGAGTATGGTACCGGAAATTCTAAAGGCGAGCAGCTAATTTCTACGATCATTCAGGAAATAAAAGTTACCGGAAAAAATAAAAAATACGATTGTGTTGTTGGTGTAAGTGGTGGAACCGATTCATCATATATGCTTCACTGGGCTATCGAAAATGGATTAAGGCCACTGGCGGTTCATTATGATAATACATATAATACAGCAATAGCTACACAAAATATTACAAGCATTACTAATAAATTAAATATCGACCTTTATACAATTGTAGTTGATAATAATGAAGTGGATGATATTTATCGAGCTTTCTTTTTGTCCAATGTTTCTGAATTGGATGCTTCAACAGATATTGCGCTCGCCGAAACAATGTACCGTGCAGCAGATAAATTTGGAATTAAATACGTATTAGAAGGGCATTCATTTATCGAAGAGGGGATATCTCCTTTAGGTAAAAATTATTTTGATGGAAAATACATTGCATCTATACATAAACAATTTGGCCAAATGAAACTTAAAACATATCCAAATATGCCGTTTTGGACTTTTATGAAATGGATTGCAGTAAAAAAAATAAAAAAAATTCGTCCTTATTGGTATTCAAATTATAATAAAGAGGAAGCTAAAATATTATTAAAAGAAAAATATGGCTGGCAGGATTATGGCGGTCATCATTTAGAAAATCGTATGACAGCTTTTAGTCACAGTGTTTATTTTCCTCAAAAATTCCATATTGATTATAGAAATAATACGCTTGCAGCAAAAGTACGCAATGGAAAAATGGATAGAGATGTTGCCATAAAAGAATATTATGAAACTTCTCCTTTTATTGAAGAAGGTTTGATAGATTATATTAAAAAGCGAATGCACTTTAGCGATGAAGAGTATGAAAAAGTAATGACCGCTAAACCTAAGTATTGGTATGAATATCCTACTTATAAAAAACGTTTCGAGCGCATGCGGCCTATATTTGCAATACTATACAAATCAAATCTGGTGCCAAAAAGTTTTTATATGAAATATTGTTTTTCTGTTAGTTATACTAAATGATAACAATTATTAATTACGGTTTAGGTAATTTGGGTTCTGTTCAAAATATGCTTAAACGTATTGGCGTTCCGTGTAAGATCACCTCAGATATCCACGAAATTGAGCAAGCTGAAAAAATTTTATTGCCTGGTGTTGGCGCATTCGATTCTGCAATTCAAAAAATTGACGAGTTAAATTTACGTTCAGTTTTAGTTCATAAAGCTAAAGTGGATAAAATACCTTTCCTCGGAATTTGTTTAGGTATGCAATTGTTAACCAGAAGCAGCGAAGAAGGAATTTTAAAGGGCTTGGATTTGGTATCTGCTAAAACAATTAAATTTAAGTTTGAGGAAAATTCGAATTTAAAAATACCTCACATGGGTTGGAATTTTGTAAATGTAAATACCCCAAGCAAATTAACAGAGGAGTTTACCCCTGAGCACCGATTTTATTTTGTGCATTCTTACAAAGTAGTTTGTGATGAAAATACAAATTCAATATTAAGAACAGATTATGGTGGAGACTTTGATGCTGCCATCCAAAACGATAATGTGTATGGTACGCAGTTTCATCCTGAAAAAAGTCATAAGTACGGTATGCAATTATTAAGCAATTTCTCAAAATTATAAATGTTACTTATAAGATACATACCTTGTTTGTTATTAAAGGATAACGGATTGGTTAAAACGGTTAATTTTAAAAATCCAAAATATGTTGGTGATCCAATAAACACCGTTCGGATCTTTAACGAAAAAGAAGTGGATGAACTTATTTTTTTAGACATTGAAGCAACACCGAAAAATAAAGAGCCTAATTATAAATTATTGAGTGAAATTGCGAACGAATGTTTTATGCCATTGGCCTATGGCGGTGGTATTAAAACGTTTGAGCAAGCGCAACGAATTTTTAATATAGGTATTGAAAAGGTAGCAATAAACACCTCCTTACACAGCAATTTAAATCTGGTAAAACAAATTTCAGAGGTCTATGGTTCACAAGCTGTAATAGGTGTAATAGATGTAAAAAAGAATTTTTTCGGAAAAGCTCAAGTTGTTTCTAATTCAGCAGGTACTAAGCATAATTACTCTATTGAGGAGTGGGTAAAAAAAATTGAAGAAGCGGGAGTTGGTGAAATTTTAATAACCAGTGTTGATAATGAAGGCACTTGGAAAGGTTTAGACATTGATTTGATTAAACAAATTACCTCAGTATCAAAAGTACCGGTAATAGCTCATGGCGGCGCTGGCAGTATGGAGCATATGGTTGCAGGTATAAAGCAGGGTGGTGCAAATGCTATTGCAATGGGAAGTATGGTAGTTTATCAGAAAAAAGATTTTGGTGTTTTAATTAATTTCCCTGACCGAAAATTGCTTGAAAAAAGTTTAAGTGAAAAATAAAGAAATTAAAATAGCCTGCGTTGGGAACATGAATAATAATTTCTTTTCTGTTGTAAGACATTTGAGAAATTTGGGATATTCAGCAGATTTATTTCTGGTAAATGAGGTTGAGCATTTCAAACCCCAGTCCGACACCTTTGACTTAGACAGCATAAATAATATAGTTTATGAAGTTAATATTCTTAACGAAGATATTTTAAAGATTAATAAAAGAAAAATATTCTCAATTTTTGAAGACTATGATTATATTATTGCTTGCGGATTCTCTACAGCTTATCTAACTTATTCAGCTGTAAACATAAACATGGTAATTCCTTATGGTTCGGATTTTTATGAATTACCTTTTTTTGAGAGGGATAATTCGAGAAGTGATTATGTTAACTTACAAAAAAAACAAATTGCAAAATATCAAAGAAGAGGTATTGAGCGAGCAAAAGATATTATTTGGGATGTAACAAATGACAAATTTGAAAAACTTATTGAGCGCTTTCAACTAAAAGGAAAAAGGCACTATTGCACATTGCCGTTTTTATACACACCTGAGTTTAGTTGGAAAAATGCTGAATACCTCAGGCAACAATGCCTTTATAGAGATGAAATGGAAAAGCTCAGAACGAATTTTAGTTTTATAGCGTTTAATCATATCAGGCAATCCTGGAAAAACCCAGTGGATGAATGGAGTCAGAAAGGCAATGATAAAATTTTCAGGGCATTTAGTAATTTTGTTAAAAAAGTAAATGCTAATTCCTGCCTCATTGTTTTTGAATATGGCTCCGATGTTAGTGATTCAAAAAAACTGGTTCAAGACCTTGGAATAGTAAACAATGTATTTTGGTTTCCAATTACGCAACGAAAAAATTTAATGGGGATGATTACATATGCAGATGTGGGAATTGGTGAAATTGGTAATTATAGTTGGTTTTCGTATGGCGCAATTTTCGAATTTCTAGCAATGAAAAAACCCGTAATTCATTACAGAAATGATAAATTATATCAAAACCGAGAATCCGATTTATATCCCATGTATGATGCAGCTAATGAGGAGCAGATTTACGAAGCTTTAAATCAATGCTTTTTAAATCCATCAGAGGCGGATAGAAAAGCTGGGTTAGCTTATGAATGGTATATTAAAACAGCGATTGACAAACCCTTAAAGATCATTACATCTGCTATTGATTCAACAAAACCTGATTCGCTAAAAATTAAAAAAAGAGTAAAGAAATTTATTCTTTTCTTTCAGGATATAATTTTTTACCAAAAGTTATTGAATAAAGTAAACTTCAGGCGGGAGCTATTTCTAAATAGAAATAGCCCTAAAGCTAATTGATGGTTCAAGAACATTTAAATTGAGAATAGCAATAGTAACTCCTGAATTTGTATCAGAAAAATCCTTCGACGGTGGTTTAGCTAACTATACGTATAAGCTTGCAAAATGGTTAAAATCTAAGGGAAATGAAGTTATTGTTTTTTTATTATCCGATACCTCCGGTAGTTTTGTTTTTGAAGGAATAGATATAGAAAAAATAGAATTCACAGATTATGCTTGGCGAATTAAGTATTATACTAAAAAACTTAAACTTGGTTTTTTATTTCCAGAGTGGTTACAATATCATTTATTTTTCAGACAAGGTTCTTGCCTCGTGTTTAGAGCGCTGAAAAATTATAATAAAAAGAGCAAAATAGACATTATACAATATCCTCATCTAAACGGGTATGCTTATTATTCTTTAAAGAAAATACCTTTTTTAGTAAGACTTTCCAGTTCAACTCAACAATGTAATGATATGGGAGGTTCGGGGAGGAGCAAAACGTATATGGAAATAATAAATCATTTTGAAATAGCATCTATGAAAAAAGCAAGCGCTGTATTTGGCCCCAGCAGAGCTATCGCTTCTTTAACTGAATTGCAAATCGACAAAAAAATATCAATTCTCGAAACCCCTTATATTAAACCCATTGGTGAATTAAACTATAATATATATAACGAGTTTTTAAGCGGAAAGAAGTATGTGCTTTTTTTTGGTTCAATTGGTTTAATAAAAGGTGTAGGAACAATAGCTGAAATAATCCACAGGTTATTAAGTGATAATCCGGATTTATATTATGTTTTTGTTGGAAAGCAACTTAATAATAAAATAAACAACATAGATGCCTGGGATTATCTGTTGCATAAAGCAGCGGAATTCAAAAACAGGGTAATTTATATCCCTTCTCAAAAGCATCAAACTCTTTTTCCAATCATTAAACATGCTCAGCTTATCACATTACCTTCTCGAACAGATAATTTTCCGAACACTTGCATTGAGAGTATGGCAAACAAAAAGATAGTTATCGGAACAAAAGGAAACGGTTTTGACCAATTAATTACAGATGGCGAAAACGGTTTAATTATAGATGTGGACGACCATTCTGCTTTGCTGAATAAAATAAATTTTGTTCTGAGCCTTGATTCTGCAGTCAAAGATCGGATGGAACAAAAAGCACTTGAGCGGATTATTAATCTTAAGCCTGATATAGTGCTGAATCAATTGATGGATTTATATAAAAAAACAATTAATGAATATAATGGTTCCTGAAAACATTTCTACACTACTATATAATCCTAAAAGTTTATGTGCGGTATAGCAGGTTATATTGACTTAAATTTTTCTGCTAACGAAGCAGTTATTAGAACAATGACCGATGCCATTAGTCATAGAGGCCCAGATGGATTCGGTCATAAGATTTTTGATAATATTGCTATTGGACACAGGAGATTATCAATTATTGATTTGGCTGCGGGAAAGCAACCAATGAGTGATGAAAAAGAAAATATATGGATTACCTATAATGGGGAGCTATATAATTATTTGGATTTAAAAAACGAGTTGATTCAGTTTGGTTATAAATTTAGAACTAACTCTGACACAGAGGTAATTATTTATGCATATGATAAATGGGGTAAAGCTTGCCTTGAAAAATTTAGAGGAATGTTTGCGTTTGCAATTACTGATTTAAACAATAAAAATATTTTTATTGCTCGCGATCATTTTGGAATAAAACCATTATTTATTTATCAATCAAAAAACATTATAGCTTTTGCAAGCGAACTGCAACAATTTAAAAATTTACCTGAATTCGAAAACACGATAGATATAAATGCAATTGATCAGTATTTGTGGATGCAATACATACCGGAACCATTAACAGTATTTAAGCAAATAAAAAAGTTAAAAGCAGCTCATTTTATTAATATTGATTTTAATGGAAAGGTAAGTGATCAACAACAGTATTGGGATGTAGATTTTAGTAAAAAACAAACCAAAACAAAAAAAGAATGGTTAGAAGCTACAGATGCAGTTATTAAAGACTCAGTAAAAGCACATTTAGTTTCCGACGTTCCATTTGGTGCATTTCTATCTGGTGGTATCGACTCCAGTTTAGTGGTAGACTATATGAGCCAAACATTGAACAAGCCAGTAGAAACATTTAGTATTGGATTTGAAGAAGAAGAATACAATGAATTAAAATATGCTGAGCAGGTTGCCAAAAAATTTAATACCAATCATCATACCGAAATTGTAAAGCCCGATGCAATGGCAATACTTCCTAAATTGGTAAAACACTATGGGGAGCCTTATGGGGATAGCTCCTGCATACCCACTTATTACGTTTGTGAGCTTGCCAGAAAGCATGTAACAATGGTTTTAAGTGGCGATGGTGGCGATGAATGTTTTGCCGGTTATAATTCATATCTTAATTGGTTAAAGTATATGCCCCTTAACCATCGAACAGGCTTTAAAAAAAGTATTTATCCACTACAAGAAAAGTTGTTTCCTGCGAGATATCCAAAAAAAGATACTATAAATGAATGGATAAAAATTAATTGTTATTTAGATAATAATTGGCGCAGCAAACTTTGGAAGAGTGAATACAAAAAAAGTATAGCTCAAATGCCAGAGGAGTTTGATACTTTGTTTGCCCGAACTAAAAATTATTCACTAACTAACAAGGTACAATATATGGATATGAAAACATATATGAACTTTGACATTTTAACAAAAGTAGATAGGGCTAGCATGATACATAGTCTTGAAGTAAGAACACCCTTAATTGATAAAAATGTATGGGAGTTTGCAGCAACTATCCCTGAAGAGTTTAATGTTAACAAAAATTCTGGCGAATGGCGAGGCAAGTTACTTTTAAAAGAATTAATGCTTAAGAACTTTCCTAATGATTTTGTGCACCGCAAAAAGCAAGGTTTTTCAATACCCCTAACTAAATGGTTTTCAAAAAAGGGTGAATTAAATCAACTGTTGCAAGATAAACTGTTGTCTCAAAATTCACTACTTAACGAATATTTTAATCCAGATGCAATAAACGAACTTATTATCTCTAACAATACTAATGGTTTATGGCTACTTGTATTTCTAGAAGAATGGCTTTGTCAATTTAAAAAATAGCACGTATGTTTCCAGAGAACTTATTATCTCAAATCCCACAAAAATCATTTTTAGTAACCGGAGGAGCAGGCTTTATAGGGAGTAACTTGATTGGGTTCTTACTTAAGAACAATGCAAAAGAAGTACGGGTGCTTGATAATTTCTCTACGGGGTATGAGGCAAACATTCAGGAGTTTTTTTCGAACCCTTCATTCAAATTAATAACTGGCGATATTACTGTATTTGAAGATTGTAAAAACGCTACTCATAATATTGATTATGTTCTTCATCAGGCAGCTTTGGGAAGTGTACCAAGAAGTATAGCTGATCCTATTACAACAAATAATACCAACATTAACGGGTTCCTAAATATGTTGTATGCCAGTGTTGCCAATAAGGTCAAACGCTTCGTTTACGCATCGTCCTCATCAGTTTACGGTAACGATACAACGATGCCAAAAGTGGAAGTTAAGACTGGAGAGTTATTATCGCCTTACGCTGTTACAAAAAAAGCGAATGAATTGTACGCTGATGTTTTTTACAAAACATATGGATTGGAAGTTATTGGATTGCGATATTTTAATGTGTTTGGTCCAAAGCAGAATATAAACGGACCTTACGCTGCGGTTATTCCAATATTTATTAATGAACTGTTAAACAAGCGTTCGCCCAGAATATTTGGTGATGGCAGTACCACCAGGGATTTTACTTTTATTGAAAATGTTGTTCAGGCAAATCTATTGGCTGCAATGACAGAAAACAAGGAAGCTATTAATCAGGTTTTTAATATTGCTTTTGGAGGCACAACCTCTTTGAATGAATTATTTAGAATAATTGCTAAAACTTTAAATTCTAAAATTCAACCAGAATTTCATAGCGAAAGAAAAGGAGATATTAAGGATAGTTTTGCTGACATATCAAAAGCTAAAAATCTATTGAATTATAAACCGGAAGTAGATATTATAAATGGATTAAAAATCACGGTTAATTGGTATGAAAACCAGTTATAAATTCATGCTACTTCATGTTTTATTCCATTTTTTAAATCAAAGAATTAACTCAATAATTTAAATGATTGCCCCTTCTATCTCTGTTGTAATGGCTGCCTTTAATGCAGAGGCTTATGTCGCTGAGGCCATAGACTCAATTTTAAAACAAACACATGCTGATTTTGAATTTATTATTATTAATGATGCTTCAACTGACAAAACACTTTCTGTTATTAAAAGGTTTGCTGATGAACGAATTGTTATTATTGAGAATGAACACAACTGCGGGTTAGCTGCTTCACTGAACAAAGGAATACGTTTAGCAAAAGGAAAGTATATTGCCAGAATGGATGCCGACGATATATCAAGTTTGGACAGGTTTGAAAGACAATACAATTTTTTAGAAAGTAATACTGACGTTGACGTGTGTGTAACGCCCATGCAGCTATTTGGCTCCGAAAACAATGCTAGCGGCGAGGGCCTTGTCACGGATAACGATATTAAGGCTGAACTAATTTGGGGTACACCAACTAACCATGCTACCATGCTTATGCTTACCGAAAAAATAAGAACCAATAATTTGTATTACGACGAATCATTTGGCGTGGGGCAGGATTGGAAGTTTTGGTATGATGTAAGGGATTACGTAAAAATTTATGGCTTAAACGAATTACTTTATTTTTATAGAAGAGGTGACCATAATGTTACTGTTCAATTTAAGGATAAATCTAAACAACGTTCCTTAAGAATGCATGAACTTTTATTAAGAGACCTGGAAATATCATTTACACAGAATGATTTATTATTACATCAGTTTATTAATGGTCAATTTAGTATTAAACCAAGTCCAGAATCAGTTAAATCTGCAAGAGTTTGGTATAATAAACTTATAATGCAGAATAAGGCAATTTTAAAATACGAAGTCAATTCATTCGAAGAAACAGCTGCTAAGAAATGGTACCGTTTGTTTTTTTTAATTACGCCTTATGGATTTAAAACTGTTTGCGCTTACTTTATTTCATCAGGTGTAAGTTGGAATCATTTTAGTTATTATTTAAAGTACAGAGTAAATAAAATACTGGGTAGAAAAAGTATTTGAGAATCATATAGAGGCTAATAATGTTTCATTTAATAATAAAAAAAATAATAACCCATCATCAAGATAAAATACAACATTCATGAGCACACCTTCGAATATCAAACAAAAAGATTAATTAATCAATTGCAACTTTTGTGAAAAAGCCAAATGTAAAAGATCTTATTGCGAACGATGCCACTACCATTTTGTATGGTCAGCGTACACTCAATATTTTCGGGAAAGTGCATTATGCTAAAATTGTTTTAAAAGCATATTATGATATCATAACCTTTTATCGTAAAGCGTTAAGAGATAAAGAATGTTACTACGGCCCCTTCAAAGGAGAGTTCGGACATTTATTATTACATACCACTCCCTTTTTAATGCATCTTCATAAAATGGGAGTTAAAATTCATTTTTGCGGTTTAGAAATTGGAAAGCCTTTTTTAATTAATGAAAAAGGAGAATCTATTATTTACAAATTTTATCCACTCAGAGATTTTTATGCAGAAGTACCTCCTTGGATGAATGCTGCTACTCCACCAAAAGATGTGCAGGAAGAAATTAAAAAATTTCAGGAGATTGCCTACGCTTCAAAAAAAGGCTATTTAAATATTGCAGACCATGACATGTATTGGTTTGTTTTTAGAAATTGGCAATTAAAGGGAAGACAGTTTTTGTATCCTATTCAAAATCTTTACAAAACAAAAACTGAAAATTCGTGCGTTATCTTTCCTAGAAAAAAAGGAGATGCCTATACAACCAATAATGGTGGTCCCTGGGATTATTTACAAATTGCTAGAATGGTAGCTCCCTATTTTGATAAGGTGTACATTACAGGACATCCAAGTATGAGTGCAGAATTGCAATCAGAAAACAACATCGAAATATGTGTGTCTGCCGATAATCGTGTGGTTTTGGAAAAGTGCAGCAACGCAAGTTTAATTATTACCCAGCATTCAGGTGCTGTGCATATGGGGGCATACACCAATACAAAAGTGCTCTTGATATTTAATGGTAAATTACCCATTCGTGGACTAGCAGATACCCTAAGATACAGGGTAAATTTATCTTCTGAACCCGTTGACTTTGCCTTCTCATACAATGAAATAGAAGATTATGTTAAACTATTTAATAAAAATTAATTATGTTAAAAGAACTGGAATTATTTTTTGATGAAATAAAAAACTTGAATGTTTTAGTTGTTGGCGAAACAATTGTGGATGAGTTTATAGATGTCTCGTACGAAGGTCAATCTATGAAATCTATCTGCCCTGTTTTTAAATTAGAAGGAACTAAAATAATTCAACAAGGCGGCGCGCAAGCAATCGCAAATCATATTTATGATTTTGTAAAGAAAGTGAGTGTAATTACTAATACAAATAATGAGATTGTAAAAACACGTTATGTTGATGTTAGTGATAAAAAGAAACATGTAGAAATAAATAAATTTGAAACAGAGAATTTTGAGGAAATTAATATTGACACTTCAAAATACGATGTAGTAATTGTAGCAGATTTTGGTCATGGCTTTTGCGATAAATTAACTATTACAGATGGCTTTCATTTAATGTGCCAAACCAATTCAAATAATTTTGGTTTTAATCGCATCTCAAAGTGGAAGAATTTAAAAAAGAAAAGTGCTTGTATTGATTTGCGTGAAGCAAGTTTGCAAGTAAATAAAAGAATTTCGAACCCAAAACCACAAGATATTATCGATATTTTTAATTATGAATTAAATTCAGAACATTTATTCGTTACAACGGGCAAACAGGGTTCCACATACACAAGCGGCAAGGAGTTTAATACACGAAAATCTTTTAAAACCGATATTGTAGATACCATCGGCGCGGGCGATACTTTTTTCGCTTTCGCTTCTTTATGCGCGTCTTTAGATGATAAAATAAAAGATAAATTATTAGTACCTTCACTTGCGGCCAGCTTGTCAACAACCTGGTTGTGTAACGAAAAATCAGTAACAAAAGAATTATTATTAAATCATGCCGCTAAACACGTATAAATTAAAGTTTCAAGAATTTTTGAATTCTGAAACGATTAACAACCAAATTTTTGAGTCTGTTAACTTGATAAAAGAGTGTAAACGCATTTTTTTTATCGGCAACGGTGGTTCAAATGCTATTTGTTCTCACATGATGGAAGACTTTGCGAAAATTGCGCGGTTTCCAACATTTGCCTTCAGCGATAGTGCTTTGATTACTTGCTTTGCAAATGATTATGGATATGAAAATGCGATGGTCGAATGGTTAAAAATTCATTTTACAAAAGGCGATCTTCTAATTGCAATTAGTAGTTCAGGTAAATCTGCTAACATTAATAATTCAGTTGACTTTGTTAATTCTTTAGGAGGAGATGTAATTACTTTATCTGGTTTTGAAAAAACTAATAAATTAAACGGTAAAGGAAAAATTAATTTTTGGTTAGATTCAAATAGCTTTGGTATAGTTGAATGCTACCACCACACGATTCTACACATTATTTTAGACGAGTTACATGCAAATAAATAATGTTTTAATTACTGGTGTTGCAGGCTTTATTGGTTCTAATCTCTTAGATTATTTAATCGAAAAAACAAACTGGCATATAGATGGAATAGACAATCTAAGTACTGGAAATAAAAATAATGTTTCAAATCATTTAAATAATTCTAGGTTCGTTTTTATTGAAGACACTATAGGTAATATGCAATCGTTAAAAAAATACGATTGCATTTTTCATTTAGCAGCCTTACCTCGAATACAACCAAGCTTTGAATTTGTTACAGAACATATAACTGAAAATCTAACGAGCTCAATGCATTTGGTTGAGTTAATGATTAAAGAAAATTATTTTCCGAAATTTGTTTTCAGCAGTTCAAGTGCAATTTACGGCACTCCTAAAATTATTCCTACTCCCGAAACTGAAGAAATAGATTGCTTAAGCCCTTACGCTTTTCAAAAGTATGAAGTAGAAAAATATCTAGAATTATTAAGCACCCGTTACCCTTTAAATTATGTGAACCTCAGGTACTTTAATCCTTATGGTCCACGAAGCTTTAATCCCGCAAATAAATTTAACGCTTATAGCAGTGTAGTAGGTATATTTTTATACCGACACCAGAACGGAGAGGTTCCTTTGGTAACAGGAGATGGCTCACAAAAACGTGATTTTATTCACGTGTATGATTTAGCCAAAGCAAATTATTTAGCTGCCATTAATGATAAGATATTGAATACAGCCTTTAATATTGGAAACGGTGATACACTCAGTGTGTTGGAATTGGCGCAGAAAATTTCTCCTAACTATGAATTTATTCCAAAACGAGAAGGAGAATCTGATATTACTTTCGCTGATATCACAAAAGCAAAAGACTTGTTGAATTGGTTTCCTGAGCATAACATTAGCGATTTTATTAAAGAAAATAGTTAAATGAAAATTGGATTTACATGTGGTGTTTTTGATCTTTTTCATGCAGGTCATGTTATGATGCTACAAGAATGTAAAAACAATTGCGATTATTTAATTGTAGCACTTAATAAAGCAGAAAACATTTCAGAAACTATTAATCCGGGTAAGAAAAAACCAATATTTACAATCGAAGAGCGTGTTACCATCATGAAGGCATGCAGATATGTTGACGAAGTTCTAATCTATAATTCAGAAGAGGAGCTTTTAGAAATTCTTAAAACTAAAAACATAACCATTCGATTTTTAGGCGAAGACTACAAAGGAAAAAAAATTACCGGCTCTGATTTACCTATTCAAATTTATTATACCGACCGTAGCCATGGTCTTTCAACTTCCTTTTATCGATTACGTTCTGGCTTTTAAAAAAATAAGTATACAAAACTTTGCTCTTTAACACCTTCGATTTTCTTTTTCTCTTTTTTCCGCTAGTAACGCTGGTATATTATTTATTACCGCACAGTTACAGATGGGTATGGCTTTTAGGGGCGAGTGTTTATTTCTATTCGTACTTTATTCCTTATTATCTTTTTATTTTAATTTTAGCAATCGTTATCGATTATTCTGCAGGTATTTTAATTGAAAATTCTAATAATCAAAAACACAAAAAATATTATTTAGTAGCCAGCATAATTTCAACCGTTTTATTACTTTTTATTTTTAAGTATTATAATTTCGCAGCCCAAAATATTAACTATCTAGGTAGTTTCATTCAAGAGGATTGGAAATTAGATCTTATTTCCATTGCTCTTCCTGTAGGTCTTTCATTTCATACGTTTCAAAGTTTAAGTTATGTTATTGAAGTTTATTGGGGTAAACAAAAAGCCGAGCGCCATTTTGGAATCTATAGTTTGTATGTTATGTTTTATCCGCAATTGGTTGCTGGTCCAATTGAACGACCTCAAAATGTAATACACCAATTTTATGAAAAACATAATTTTAATTGGAGTCAATTTACAATGGGATTACGATTAATGGTTTGGGGTTTATTTAAAAAAGTTGTAATTGCCGACAACATAAATGTTATTACAAATAATATATTCGAAAATTATTCGCACATGAATAGTCTTTACCTTTATGCCGGAGCATTTCTTTTTAGCATTCAAATTTATTGCGATTTTTCTGGTTATTCCGATATGGCAATTGGTTCGGCTAAGTGTATGGGTTTTAAATTAATGGAAAACTTTAATCTGCCTTATATTTCTCAATCAATAAAAGAATTTTGGAGTAGGTGGCATATTTCATTAAGCACCTGGTTTAGAGATTATGTTTATGTACCTCTCGGAGGAAGTAGAATTAGTAAAAAGAAAACTGTGCTAAATCAAATATATGTTTTCTTAATAAGTGGAATTTGGCATGGCGCTAACTGGACTTTTTTAATTTGGGGTGCTTTACATGCTTTGTATAATTCAATTGGTCACTTCTTACCTAAAAATAGTTTAAATTTTAAATATATTAAAACAGCCTTTATTCAAAAAAAAATAAATCAGTTAGTGGTATTTAATCTCGTATTATTTGCCTGGATTTTTTTTAGAGCAAATAGTCTATCAGACTCTGTTAGTTATATTCAAACTATGTTTTCGAATAACACTATTGATTTCAATCCTGCTGACTTGGGTTTAAAAAAAGCTTCTCTGATTATACTAGTTTTAGTATGTGTTTTATTTTTAGCCTTTGATAGAAGAGTTCATCAGTTTATTCGTAAAGAGGCTAACTTATTTTGTGTGAAATCCTTCGCTCTTTTTTCTGTTTTAGTTACACTTATCGTTACCTGTGGCTTTTGGGGTAAGGTTCAATTCATTTACTTTCAGTTCTAGTGCTCAAAAACATCTCGCTCTATATCATAATACAAATTTTTGTTTTTTTAGTAATTGTTATGTTGTTATCATCTGTAAAGGTAAAAGGCGTTAGATTATGGTCTTTAGTAAATGAAAATGTTATTTCAGAAGGAGGTCAAACAAAATTAATGTTCAATGATTTAGAAAATTTTAAGCCTGATGATAAAACTATTTTTGTAATAGGCTCTTCTCATGCATACAGAGGCTATGATCCACGAATTTTTAAATCCGCAGGCATAAAATTATTTAACATGGGCACCTCAGGGCAAAACATGAAAGATTCCTACACGCTTATCAAAACAAATAAGTCCAAAATTCATAGCCTCATAGTTGATATTTACCCTGGAGTTTTACAAGAAGTTACTGAAGAGTCTACCCTCATGCTAATTCAAAATGCTAATGAAAACCAGTCAGCTTTAGAATTTCTTAAAAATAACATCACTATTAATAGTATCAATAATATGACTTCCAGGTTGTTTGATTTAAACCCAATGCCATTACCTTACCAAGAAAACTATATTTATAATGGATACGTTGAAAAAGATATTTATTTTAAGATTGATACAAACCTAAGCTACAATAAGTTTATACCTGGAGGAAATTATAAATACCTTGATTCATTGTTGAATTTTGCTTCTAATAACCATATTAAAACCTGGCTAGCAAGTCATCCCTTAAAATGGAATGCGTCCTACAAAAATTATTATCAAAATTCGTATTTGCCTCAAGTGCAAAAAATTCTTTCTAAATATCCCGACATTGTTTTTTTTGATTTCACCTTAAATCATTCAAATAGCGACTCACTTTTTTCAGATGCAAGTCATTTAAATCAAAAAGGGGTGAATTTTTACAATAAGAAATTAATAGAACAAATTAAATCAAAAAATTAGTGAGTAAATGGATAACCAAAATTTTGTCTTTTACTTTTAATATAAAAACTTAATTCAAAAAAAATTATGTCTCTGCATTAAAGGGATATAAAAAATCTAAAAATAATATAAATTATGTGCGGAATATTTGGCATTATAGCTTCTGAAGCTGTTGATAAAAAAGATTTAAAATTATTGGCGAAGCATGCTCAGCAAAGAGGAAAAGATTCCAGCGGATTGATTTTTATAAAGGATGATAAGTACCAAATTTACAGAGCGGATTACAATATTGACAAACTCTTGAATAAAATCAAGCCGTATCACTCTTCGATTGTTTTGGGTCATAGTAGACTAATTACAAATGGACTTTCTGATAATCAACCAGTAATTAGGGATGATATTTTTGTGCTGCATAATGGCATCATCATAAACGATGAGGAAATTTGGAAAACACTCAAAATAGAGAGGAAATATCAAATTGATTCAGAGGTTATAGCCGGTATTGCTTTGGAGCATTTTAAAAATGGCTCTTCAATAACTGATTTGGCCGACGTGATTATGAAGAAATGTATTGGCGTTGTTTCTTGCGCAATACTGATTCAGAACATTGGTAAAATTTTATTAATCTCAAATAATGGAAGTCTTTATACTGGATTAAAAGAGGGCGCTACTTATTTTGCTTCCGAAAAGTATGCTTTAACAGAAATAGGATGTGCGGATATTTCTCAGATTCATCAATCCTTTAAAATTATAGATGTTCCTGTACTAAAAAATTTAAAATGGAATTTAAATGACTTCAAGGTTCGAACAGAAAACTTAATTCCTGAATTTAATTATAATAAAACACAAGAGGCATTATTGCAATACAAGAAACTTCATTTGAAGAGATGTACAAAATGTATTTTACCAGAAACGATGCCTTATATTCGTTTTAATGAGGAGGGGGTTTGTAATTATTGTCTTAACTATAAGTTGCGCAACACGCCAAAACCGAAAGAAGAGTTATTCAAAATTGTTGAGCCTTACAGAAAAAAGAATGGTTTGGAATGTATAGTTCCTTTTTCAGGCGGCAGAGATAGTTGTTATGGTTTGCATTTAATTGTAAAAGAACTAAAGCTTAGACCTGTAACGTATACCTACGATTGGGGAATGGTTACAGACCTTGGAAGAAGAAATATTAGCAGGATGTGCGCTGAGTTAGGCGTTGAAAACATTATTGTAGCAGCAGATATTTCATTAAAACGAAAAAATATTAGAATGAATTTAGAAGCATGGCTAAAATCACCCAACTTGGGAATGATGGCCATGTTAACTGCCGGCGATAAACATTTCTTTAGGTATGCAGAGGAAATGAAAAAACAAACGGGTGTAGATTTAAATCTTTGGGGTATTAATCCTTTGGAAGTGACTCATTTTAAAACAGGGTTTTTAGGAATTAAACCAGATTTTGAAGAAGATCGTGTATACAGTCATGGTGTGATGAAACAATTGCGTTATCATTTCAAACGTTTTAAAGCAATGACAAATAGCCCAGGATACTTTAATTCCTCCCTTTGGGACACCTTATCTGGCGAGTATTACAGGAGTTTTACAAAGAAAAAAGATTATTTTCACATATTTGATTACTGGCGTTGGGATGAGCAATTAGTTAATTCTGTACTGATTAATGATTACGGTTGGGAGCTTGCCGTAGACACCAACACCACATGGAGGATTGGAGATGGAACAGCTGCATTCTATAACTATGTTTATTACACGGTTGCCGGATTTACTGAGCATGACACTTTTCGAAGTAACCAGATTCGTGAGGGTCAAATAACCAGAGAAAAAGCTCTGGAGTTAGTGGAAGATGAGAATCAGCCTAGATATCAAAACATAAGATGGTATCTCGATACTTTGGGAATGGATTTTGAAAGGGTTATAAAAATTGTAAACAACATAGAAAAATTATACAAAGAGTAAGTTTAGACTTTGTTAATTATTATAGTTTTTTAGAAAAATTAAGTGCGCAAAAAAAAGCAGCAAAAAAATATAAATACCCTTTAGAAATCAAATAAATAAAAAAATGCATTTCACTATTGTGTCTTATACCTTTCCGCCTTCAAATGAAATTGGCGGTAGGCGATGGGCTAAGTTCAGTCAGCAGTTAGCAAAAAAAGGACATGAGGTAACTGTAATTTGTGCGAGTGATGCACTAAATTACCAATGGTATGAAAGAGAATTTACCGGAATTGAAGTAAGGGCGTTACCAAAACATTATCCGGTATGGCTCAGCGGTTTTACAAAATCTTTGCTTGAAAAAGTACTATATAATTTTTACACACGTATATTGAGCCCCTTAACAAAACAAAATTTGTTTGATAGAGGATATGCGTGGAAAAAATCCATGTTGAATGAGTTAGAGAATATACACCTTAACAAACCCATTGATGTTTTGGTTGTTACAGGCGCGCCATTCTCTCTTTTATACTATGGATCTATTTTTAAAATGCGCTATAAAGAAATACAATATATAAGCGACCTCCGCGACCCATGGACCTGGGGGAGCTATTATGGAATGAAGACTTTATCAGCATCCAAGAAAAAATTTCAAGAAGAGTCAGAGTATAAAACGATGGAGTGTAGCGATATGGTTTGTTTTCCAACTCAACACATGGGAGATTTTCTTAAGGAAAAATACCCTGTTTTTTCTTCTAAATTATATTTGCTTCCACACGCTTATGATCCGGATAAATTTCCGAATACAACAAAGGAGGAAATGAGAGAAGGATTTATTTATGGTGGTAGTTTATATCCCGGTATTGAAGATTATATCAAAAAACTTGCTGAAGTTGTGAAAAAAAATCCGGATTCAGGTTTTAAATGGAATATTTATACAGGAACCAATTACCCATTGTTAGACTCGAGTTTTTCTAATGGATGTATTCGAAAACATGCCTTTGTTCCTGAAGAAGAATTGTTTTTAAGGATTAAAAAATCTGCTGCTTACTTAGCTTTCTTTCCGGTTTCGGATAAAGATTTAATTTCAACCAAATTCTTCGAAATAATTTATACACAAACACCAATAGTGTACGTTGGAGAAGAGGGTGATGTAGGAAGATTTATTAGGGAAAATCGTGTAGGTGTTCATATTTTACCTGAAAATATGGAACGTGATTTGCCTAAATATTTAAATGGAAATGTGCCTTTTGAAAATGGCTATTTTGATGTGAGTCAATATACTTTCTCTTCTGTTACAGAGAAATTTTTAGTTGCGTTGAATGACTTCAGAAATTAGCGATTATATAATCAATGAAGATTAAGCGTTTTATGAATAAAGCAAAAAATTAATTAAACTGTTTAATGAAATTATTTTATAATACTTAAAATGAAAGATAAAAAAATATATATTTTAATAGGTACTCGCCCAAATTTTATAAAAGTAACCCAGTTTAAAAAGTGCGCGGTAAACTTATATCCTAATCTAAAAATTTCTATTATTCATACCGGGCAACATTATGATGAAAAAATGGCGGATGTTTTTTTTAAGCAATTTAATTTAATACCTGATTATTATTTGAATATTTCTCCGGCATCTGCCAATAAACAAATTGCAGAGATTATGATTAAGCTAGAAGATTTAGTAAATGATATTGGTAAGCCAGATTTGTTGTTAGTTCCGGGTGATGTAAATTCAACACTGGCAGGAGCATTATTTGCAAATAAAAGTGGAATTAAATTAGGACACATTGAGGCTGGTCTTAGAAGTTTTGATAAAACTATGCCCGAAGAACACAATAGAATCTTAACAGATAATATAACGGATTTATTTTTTCTTACAGAACCCAGCGGAATGAAGCATTTGAAAGATGAGGGTAAGGATGATTCCAAAATTTATTTTGTTGGAAATACCATGATTGATACGATGGTGGCTTTTGAAAAAGAAATTGAAACATCGAGTATTTTAAATAGCCTTGGTATTAATGAGAGTAAATTTGTTTTAATGACTATGCACAGGCCAGCAACAGTTGATAATAAAGTGGAATTTGAAAAATTGATAGAGTTAATTGATTATGTTTCTATCAATTATAAAGTAGTATTTGCAATACACCCTCGAACTATAAAAAATGCTAAAGAGTTTGGATTGTATGATAAAATCACAAACAATAAAAATTTAATTTGCACCGAACCATTAGATTATTTCTCATTTCAAAAATTAGTCAAAAATTGTTCGTTTATTTTAACTGATAGCGGAGGTATACAAGAGGAATCAACGTTCAGACAAAAACCTTGTTTAACGTTACGTCCAAATACAGAGAGACCTGTGACGGTTACTGAAGGTTCAAATACTTTATTATCCTTTGATTTAGAGATTGTAAAAAATCATATTTCAATGATTGAAAAGGGTTCTTACAAAAAAGGAAAAGTACCTGAATTATGGGATGGAAAAGCCACTGAACGCATTTTAAAAACAATTGTAGAAAGTAAGTGATTTTTTATTTAACGATAAGTGAAGCTTATTCCGGAATATTTTCTTCTCAGGTAATTGATGTTGTAAAATTTCTTGAAAACAATCTGAACACAAAAATTAAGTTAGTGGCTTTTATTTCTATTCGAGATTACTTTTTAAATAGAAGCAAAATTAAAGCAGAAATGCCAAATGCAATTATCTTACCAATGTGGCCAAAACTCCGCAATTGGAAATTGAATAAAATTTTATTGCGCATTTATTGTTCTGTTTACAAACCAAAAACAATTATTGCAAGAAGTGTAATAGCTACGAATTTAGCTTTACTAATGCGTGATAATAAAAACTGCGATAAAGTGATTTATGATGGAAGGGGCGCAATTGAAGCCGAGTGGAAGGAATATAATGTGGTTAACGATGAGTTTTTGCTGAATGAAATTTATTCCTATGAGAAGAAAGCTATTTTAAATTCTGACTTTAGAATAGCGGTTTCAAATTCACTGGCAGAATTTTGGGAAAATAAATATTCTTATATTGGAAATAAGCATGTTGTAATTCCTTGTACTTTAAATTCTGATTTTAAAAAAATAAAACTTTCTAGCGCTTCAATCTCAGATAAACGTAAGCAATTAAATTTGGACGACAGCGATGAGGTATTTGTTTATTCTGGTTCAATTGCTGGTTGGCAATCTTTTGACCTTATTTTTTCATTTATTGAACCAATCTTAAAAAAAAGCTCTAAAAATAAAATTGTTTTTTTCTCACCAAGTAATTCTAATTTAGATAAACTTTTAAAATTATTTCCCAAACAAGTAATTTGTAAACACTTAAATGCTAAGGATGTTTCTGATTTTTTAATTGTAGGCGATTATGGTTTATTAATTCGAGAAGATTCTATTACCAATCAAGTTGCGTCGCCCGTTAAGTTTGCAGAATATTTAGCCTGCGGATTGAGGGTTGTCATTTCTGACAAGCTTGGCGATTATTCTAAATTGGCAGTTCAAAATAACTGGGGTTATTTATATACAAATTTTAATGATTTGTTATTAAAGCCAAGTTTAACAGAAAAACAGAAAATTTCGGAAGACGCAATAAATCATTTTTCAAAAGAAAATTATATTTCGCAATACAAACAATTACTTATAGTATAGTTGTTTGTGTTTTTACAATCCCAAATCTTTTTTACGTTTAACAGCTTTTTCTTTCATGTTAAACATCTCAATTAGCAAAGCAAATCCTAAGGCGATATAAGCATAGTTTTTATTCAGTTCAATATGTTTCTCTAAGGGAACTGAAAAATTATAGCAATCAATAAGCCCCTCTGCTAATAAAATTCCTCCAATCACTAATAAAAAAGTCAACGCAATCATTTTAATTCCTTGATTTTTATTTATAAAATCAGCAACCAATCCGCTAAATAAAATCATTAACAACATACTTATAACAACGGCACTAATCATAATTACTACAATACCACTAACACCAACGGCGGCGAGTATGCTATCAAAACTAAAAACAAAATCAATTATTATTATTTGTAAAATAATTGCATTAAAAGTGTTTTTGCCTTTACTTTTAGTTTCAATTTCATCTGTATCTGTGTATATTTTTTCAATTATTTCTTGCCAAGTTTTAATAAGTAAAAAAATGCCACCACTAATTAAAATTAAACTTTTACCACTAACACCATAATCACCAACATGAAATATTGCTTCTTTTAAACCTGCAATCCATCCAATAAAAAATAATAAAATTGAGCGCACAACTAGCGCAAGCGTTAGCCCTAAAGTTCGGGCTTTTTTTTGTTGCGATACAGGAAGTTTATTTACTGCAATTGAAATAAAAATAATATTATCAATACCTAAGATTATTTCTAAAATCGAAAGGGTGATTAGACCAATTAGACCTTGTAATGAAAATAATGCGGCAAAATCCGCAGACCAATCGTGCATTTTTTTATATTTAACACAAAGATATTTATTTTTCGGCTAAGTCCCATTAAAATTTTTATGTTGATAATCAGTAAGTTAGCGTAAAAATTAAAAATATTTAGTACTATGTGTTGCATAGTACTAAATAAATGACGTATGTTTGTATCACCAAATAGCTATGGTTTTAAAGTACTGAAATTATAAATGTTTTAAAAAATAAAAAAATGAAATTTAATAATAAAATATCCAAAATGACCTTAATTGCTGGTTTAGTAATTTCTTCATTTACAATTAATGCAAGTAATGGTTCTGAAATATCTCCTGTTGCTGTTGAAACTGAAAACACAATAAAGGAATATTTTAAAATCCCACAAATTATAAATCCTTACAATGAGCCGCAAAAAGTGGAAGTGCTTTTTACTACAAATTTACAAGGACATGTAGATTTTGTTTTAGCAAAAACTTTAAATCAAAATTTAAAAATTGAAATCGAAAAACAATTTTTAAAATTAAATCTAACAAAAATAAAAAGTGATGTTGTGCACAGTGTTGTATTAAACATCAAAACAATTTAAGCAAAGCATTTAAAAATTAGTATTAATAAAAATTAAATTAAAATGGCAAACACAGAGAATACGGCAAACACCCAAGGAGGTATTGATAGGGCCGGTGCACAAGCGCAAATGCGCAAAGGCGTGCTCGAACTCTGCATTCTTTCTATCTTGTCTCAAGGAGACGCTTATCCAACTGAAATAATTGAAAAGCTAAGAGATACCAAGTTAGTAGTAGTTGAGGGTACATTATATCCATTACTTACAAGATTAAAAAATACTGGTTTATTAGGATACAGATGGGAAGAAAGCACTAGCGGACCACCTAGGAAATACTATAAACTAACAGAAATTGGAGAGCAGTATTTAAAAGAGCTTCAAATCTCCTGGGCCGAATTAGTTGAAGCAGTTAACAAAACAATTGAACAAGGAAAATAAAAATAATAATTAAAAAATTTAGCAATGAATAAAACAGTAACCATAAATATAAGCGGAATTATTTTTCACATAGAAGAAGATGCTTATGATAGCTTAAGTAAATACCTAATAACAATTAAAGGTTATTTTAGTAAAACTGATGGTGGCAACGAAATAATGAGTGATATTGAAGCCAGAATTGCAGAGTTGTTGCAACAAAAAATTAATGCTTCCAAACAAGTTGTATTAATGTCGGATGTTGATCATGTAAAAGGAATTATGGGGAAGCCTGAAGAATTTGGCGGTGACCAAGCCAATGAAGAACAAGCTGATCAGAAAGAGGGTAACAATTCTTCGCAGGAAAAAATTAAAAGAAGATTATTCAGAAACCCTGATGAAAAAGCAATTGGAGGAGTTTGTAGCGGCCTAGCTGCTTACTTCGATATTGATATTGTTTGGATTCGTTTAGCAATGTTTTTATTAATATTTTTTGGTGGTATTAGTTTATGGGTATATATTATTTTATGGATAATTATTCCTGAAGCAAAAACTACTGCAGATAAATTTGCTATGCGTGGCGAATCTGCAAATATTAATAATATAGTTCAGTCATTTAAAGATGAAGCTACGGATGTAAAAAATCGATTTAAAAATAATGACTTTGCTAATAGCGCAAGCAGTAGCATTTCTAGAATATTAACTGGTTTTTTTAATATAATCGGTAGATTAATTGGCTTGTTTCTTGTTTTTCTTGGATGTGTATTTTTGTTTGCCTATGTAACTTCCTTGTTTGGAATTTCTGTAGCCGATTCAAACTCAGATATCTCGAATTGGAAGGCAGTAATATTTAATTCCTCCACTAATTATGCTTTTGGAATTCTAGCCTTTATATTAGTTGTTGGTATACCTGTTTTTATGTTATTATATGGTGGTATTAAATTACTATTCAAAATTACGTATAGTAACCGCTGGTTAAATTTAAGTTTAGGTATTGCTTGGTTATTTGGGTTAGTAATTGGTTTTTATGTTACCGTTACAACAGTTAAACAATTTAGCGAAACATCAAGAGTAAAAGTAACCAGAGAATTACATGCCATTGGTGATACTATAATTATTAAGTTAAATCCTGCAATGGCAACTTTAAAACAATTTAACTTTGTTAACGCAGATGATTTAGATACATATTTTTCGAAAAATCAGGGTGGATATCAATTTGGAGAAGTAGAAAATAAATTAAGTATAATAGGATTTGCTGGTTTAGATGTATTAGAAAGTAATTCAGACAGCGTTGAGTTAATTATTAATTATACTTCAAGAGGCTATACTAAACAAGAGGCAAATGAAAACGCAAAAACTATTAAATATTCATATAGCCAAAATAACAGTGAATTAATTTTTGACGAAGTGTTTTCTGTTCTTGCTGGTACAAAATTTAAAGTACAAGAAGTAGATATTAAATTGTATATCCCAAAGGGTAAAGTAATTTATTTTGATAAAAGCGTAAAACATCTTTTGGATGATGTTGAAAATACTACTAATACTTGGGATGGAAATATGGTTGGACGCAGATGGCAAATGACAGAAAAAGGTTTAAAATGTATTGATTGTGAAGGATTGAACGATGATGGTGAAGATGATTATGATAACGAGGGGAAACACATAACTAAAACTGTTGTTATTAAAGATGGACAAGTAATAATTAACGAAACAAATAACGAAGAGCATGGTGTTGTTATTAATAAAGAGGGTTTAAAGATAAATGGTAACGAAGCACAAATAAAAATCGATGAAAATGGGATTAAAATAAAAACGCCTAAAGCGCCAAAAGTGCCAAAGGAACCCGCGCAGCCTAAAGTGCCAGAATAAAATATTAATAAAACAATAGTCTAGTAATTTGTTAACTTATAAAATACAACAAGTTCATCTAGGGTAGTTAATTTTGAAACTGAATAAATTGAGGCTTCAAAAATAATAGACTGTAACTTTTTAAGGTACTTATTCGTCAAAGAATAAAAGTTAAAATGTTTTTTCATGTGAACCAAACCGCAACTCCTTGCTGCAAATTAGGGTTGCGGTTTTTTTTTGGCATAAGAATTTAAAATAAAAATACTTGATTAGAATCTATTGAGTTACCAAGTGTTTAAAGTTAGTCTTACTGTTCTGTTCAACTAATTCAACAAGATAAACACCTATTGCAATTTCGGCAGATTTTAAGGCAACTCGGTAATCGTTAGTTCTTGCTGAGTAAATTAATTGCCCCGTCATTGAATAAATATTCATTAGTACCTCGCCTTTATCATCCTCATGATTACATGCAATTAGATTAAACGTTTTTTCACTTCCTGAAGTATTTGTTTGCGATAGTCTGTAATAATTCACACCATTTAATGGGGTTTTGTCTACATAATTATAATGATGGGTTGCGTAAGAATTTAACGAACCTTTTACTGTACCAATAGTTTCGTAATTTTCTCCATCACTTGTTCTTTCAATTGTAAAATGATGATTATTTATTTCGTTTGCTGTTACCCAATTTATTTCAATGCCTATAGGAGAAGGTTCACAACTAAAGCCAAGTAATTCGATGGGCAGAGGGACAGGAATAATATCGTTATTAAATTTGGCTATAAATCCGTCTTGACCACCGTTAGCTGTGTTGTCAAAATATGCACCAAAGCCAGGATTAAGCATTGGCAAATTTGTTGAATTTGTTTCTCCGGTTACAAAAATATCGCTATGCGCACTAACCCCTATGCAAGCCCCAACAGCACCCAAAAGATGATCGTGTCCAGATCCACCCCAAAAAGTTCCCCATAACATAACTCCGGCAGGACTAAATTGAACAAGGCAATAAGTACCTTGCGCATCTTTAACACCGTTATAATAACTTCCATTGGCAGGATTAAATGTTGGAGGAGCAGCGGCGCCATCAGATACCCCGCACATGATAATATTACCATTTGCATCCATCGTAATATTATGTTGGCAATGTTCATTGTTTGATGAACCGTAATATGTACTCCAACTCATTACACCGTTTTGTTCAAAGCGACATAAATACATGTCCCATGTGCCACCATTATGAGTGTTGTCAAAAAAAGCCGAGCCTCCAGGATTCACGCAAGGCATGTTAGTAGAGCCAGTCAATGTGATCATACCAATATCGCCATCTGGCGCACTAATTACAGACATGGATAACCATTCTTCGCCACTTCCACCAATATAGGTTCCCCATTCCATTAATCCGCCAAAAGAAAAACGTGTTAGGTACATATCAGTACCGCCATTATTTGTATTGTCAAAATAAAAAGAGCCACCTGGGTTTACCGTTGGAAGATTAGTAGAATTAGAACATGTGCCTACGTATAATTTACTGTTTATTCTATCCACATGTAAATCCATGGAGTAATTCATATCATCACCGGAACCCCCTAAAATTGTTGACCATAACATTTGGCATCCTTGAGAAAATTTCACAATACAAAGATCGTCCCCGCCATTTAGAGTATTGTCAAAGTAAGCACCTCCTCCCGGATTTAATAATGGGAAATTCGCTGAAAGTATTCTTCCCGAAAAATATAAATTTCCGGATGGATCACAGTCAGCGCCATTACCATGACTCAGGCCCCCATCATCTAAAGATCCACCAACATATGTGGCATGCTGACGAACACCAGCGTAATTAAATTTAACAACAAAAAAATCATAACCCCCTCCAAGAGTAGCCTGATAATAAGCACCGCTTCCCGCATTTTGTATAGGTAAGTTAGTAGAATTTGTTGTGCCAACCAACCAAAGATCGTTACCTGCACCACAAGCTATAGAAATTCCGGTATAACTTGTTGAGCCTTCGCTGCCACTTCCGCCATAATAAGTTGACCAAAAGTGCACGCCGTTAGTGTCAAATTTTGTGATGAAAGCATCAAAGTTTCCTCCAAAAACGCCCTGATAATATGTTCCTGAGCCTGGATTAGTAGTTGGAAAAGTAGTGCTGCTTGTGTATCCAGCAATAAAAACAAATTCACCAACGCCGGAGGTAACCAGCGCTTGTGTTTGTTCAGATCCTGCGCTACCCCAATAAGTAGACCAATATAATGGCGGATCAATAATTAAAGTCTGTCCTACAGGAGCTTGAGTATTAATACTTACTATATTTCCGTTTTGCACATAATTCGCAGGTACAGATGCGTTTGTTTCTTGAATATAAACATAAAGGTTTTGTTCTTTAATTTCTCCCATCGGCGATGTAAGAGTAATAGCATTTGGAGTTACATTTATTTCTGCATATTTATATTCCATTTTTATTTGAGAAGGATTGCCGCCTGGGTGCACAATAAATTCATATTTCAAATGTTTTTTGCTATCACTGGTTATAACCCAATCTATATTTGGGTAAACATTTTTATAAGTAAGTTTATGATAGCCACTTATGGCCATAGCGCCTTCTGCACATTGTGCGTAATAGTAATTGTATTTTGCTTGTGAAGGAAATTCTTTAACTACTGTATTCTTGTTTATTACTGCATTTTCAAGAGTCATATCAATACGACCATATTCAGTTGTTGGTGTAAAATTTGGATTTGGCGACCCTCCTAATCCTGCATCGTAAAGGTCGCGGTTGTGTTTTACAAAAACATAACTAATACCACTATCAGTTAAATAAAATTCCAATCCGCTTACACTGGCTTTAAAGTGCACCATACTTGCTGGAGTATTTTTATCGGTAATTATTTGCCCCATGTTAGGAACAAAAGCCAGATTGGCAGCGGCATTAAAATCGGGTTTAACAGCCAATGAGGTTAACGCTATTAGGAAAACAACTGTAAAGTAAAAACTCTTCATATAAAATTTATTAATTATTAATTTGTGAAACAAGAGCTAAGTGCAATTGATTTTAAGGGACTGATAAAATCAAATCTAATTTAACGCTGCGTAGAGCCGAATCAAAGAAATTTTCGTTCTAAATCGATAAAGGCATTGTCGGATATTTTTAAATAAGGCTCAATAAGTTGTCTTCAAAAACATCAAATTCCGTTTCAAGCCTTTGTACTTTGTTCTTTTTACCGCAGAATTTTTAAATACCGTGCTAAATGTTTCTTCTGTTATATCGTTCCATTCAGCTTCTGTGTAATTTAGCAAGCCGTTAGTGTTTTTAAATTGTGTTTCATTATGAGGCATACTAAAACTATTCCACGGACAAACATCCTGACACACATCACAGCCAAAAACCCAATTATCCATCTTGTTTTTAAATTCTGCTGGTATAGCTTCTTTTAATTCGATGGTTAAATAACTAATGCATTTACTTCCATCAACAATATATGGCGCCACAATTGCCTCAGTAGGGCAGGCATCAATGCATTTTGTACAGGTGCCACAATAGTCTTTTATTGGCCCATCGTATTCTAATTCAACATCAATAATTAATTCTGCAATAAAAAAGAAAGAACCTTTTTCTTTATTAATTAAATTACTGTTTTTACCAACCCAACCTAAACCACTTTTTGCTGCCCAAACTTTATCCATAACAGGGGCGCTGTCTACAAAAGCTCTTCCCGAAATATTTCCTATTTCTTGTTTTAAAGAAAATAAAAACTCATTTAATTTTTCTTTAATTACTTCATGGTAATCTTTTCCAAAAGCATACTTACTTATTTTTGGTGCATCAGCAACTTGAGTTTGTTCTGGATAATAATTGTATAATAATGAAATAACAGATTTTGCACCATCAACTAATAATCTTGGGTCTAAACGTTTATCGAAATAATTTTCCATGTATTTCATTTCGCCATGTTTATTTTCTTTTAACCACTTTTCCAAACGAGGCGCTTCTTCATGTAAAAATTCTGTTTTACTTATACCACAAAAATCAAAACCCAATCGTTTAGCTTCTGTTTTAATAAATTTTGAATGATTATTTGAAGTTGTTTTCAGAAAGGCAAAGGTATTAAACTATCAAAATTTACCTAAAAGCCTAAAATCTAAATCGTTAAACTCGCCTTTTTATTAATTTAACAATTATTTAATCGACTAAGTTTGGATATTGACCGATTAATTTCGGATATTTGCACCGGAATTAGAATAACACGTGTAAAAAACTGAATTTCAATTGCTTACACATAAACGTCTGGTTAACAATATAATAACTTTAAAATAACAAACAATGAAAACATCAAACCCGCTTATCGACACAATGATTGAAACCCAAACTCAGTATTTAAATACTTGGATGGATTCAGCAAAAAAAATGCAATCTGCAATTTCTAATGGAAGTATTTCTCATGAAGGACAAACTATTTTTAAAGATTTGCTAGAGAAACAAATGTCTATTTTAAACGGAATGCAACAATCTACTTCAAGCGCATTTAATTCAAATAATACAAATCCTCAAGAGTTTTTTAAAAATTGGTTTAACCAACAATCAACTTACGCAAAACAAATGGCGGATTTTAATCAAAGTATAAATAACAGTTTTCAAAGTTTTGGTAAGCCGGCACAAGATTACATGTCTAACTTTGGTCAAACAAATACTGCTTTTACAAATATTTATAATTCATGGATGAATACTTTAAATTCATCTTTTGATACTATGAGTAATAACATGAAGGGTACTTTTAATAAGGATGTTTTTACAAACTTTATTCAGGCAAGCCAAATGAATGCTAAAATGCAAGAGTTTTTTCAACCAATGGCTGAGGCAATGAAAAAAGGTCAGTTTAGCATGGATACTTTTAAAAATTATTTTACTACAGATTCATACAGTAATTTAACGAAACAAATGTTTGGAAATTTTTATACAGGAGCTTCTTTAAAGGAGGTTTACGACAACGGTATGAAACAGGTACAAGGTTTTTTTGTAAATAATAACAATTTAGGAAAAGATTATTTTGCGCAAGTTCAAAATATGTCGAAAGAATTTCCAAATTTATTTGCAGGAGATTCTTCAAACTTAAAAGAGCTTTACAGTAAAGTGAATAATATCTTCAGCAAAACCTTTGAGCCTTTATTAAAATTATCAAATCCAGGTAAAGAAAAAGAAAATGTTGAAGCTACTATTGCATTAATGGATAAAATGACTGAATACAGCCTTAAGCAATCAGAATTACAAATGCAATTGCAAGCTACAACTCAAAAAAGTATTGAGAAAGTTGCGCAAGAATATGCTGATAAATTTAAAGATCCTGCTGCTTTAACTCAAGTTCCTAATGCAAAAGATATGTATAACGAATGGGTAAAAGTTAACGAGCAATTATTTTCTGAATTATTTGCAACCGAAGAATTTAGCAAGGTAAAAGCTGAAGCTTTAAATTTAAGCATGGATGTTAAAAAACATTTCGAATCTCAATTCGAACATACTTTTGAAAACTATCCAATTGTTTTTAAATCAGAAGTTGAAGAAATGCAAAAAGCGGTGTATGAATTAAAAAAGCAAGTAAAAGATTTGCAATCAAAATTAGCATCTAAAAATTCGGTAATTACCGAAACTGCAGATGATGATAAAGCCTCAAAAACAAAGAAAAAATAATCTTATAGCTAAGAACTCAAAAAGCCGTCCGTTTGTGTGTTTGCAGGGCGGCTTTTTTTGTTTATATTAGTCATAATAACAACTCAATTATGGAAACAAATTTAATAAAAGAGATGACCGAAATCAGTCAAAAAGTATTTAAAAGTTACGAAACTCTTAATGAAATTAAAGAAATAGATATTGCTACTACACCTAAAACTGAAGTCTATGCCGAAGACAAATTAAAATTATATCGATATAATAGAGAAACCCCTTCCACCTTTAAAACACCCGTATTAGTAGTTTACGCATTGGTTAATACATATAAAATGTTGGACATTCAACCAGACCGTAGTTACATAAAAAACTTATTAGATGCAGGCTTAGATGTGTATTTAATTGACTGGGGATATCCAAGTAAAGGTGATAGATTTTTAAGTATGGATGACTATGTGAATGGGTATATTAATAATTGCGTAGACTTTATTCGTAAAAAAAATCGTGTTGAGAAAATTAATATTTTAAGTATTTGTCAAGGCGGAACGTTAAGTGTTATTTACGCATCTTTATTTCCAAACAAAGTAAAAAATTTAGTTACGCATGTTACTCCAATAGATTTTAGTACGAATGATGGTTTATTGTTTAGATGGAGCAGAGATATGGATTTTGATAAATTGGTGGATGCCAATCATGGCTTAATTCCAGGTAATTTTTTAAATGAAGGATTTGACATGTTAAAGCCAATGATGAAGGCGCAAAAACAACAAACTTTAAACCACAGTTTAGATGATAAAGATAAACTGATGAATTTTTTACGAATGGAAAAATGGATTAGCGAAAGTCCTGACCAAGCTGGCGAGTGTTTCAGACAATTTATGAAAGAACTTTATCAGCAAAATAAATTAATTAAGGGTGAATTAGAAGTAGGAGGAAAAAAAGTTAATTTAAAAAATTTAACAGCCCCTTTATTAAACATTTATGCCACCGAAGATCATTTAGTTCCGCCGGCTGCAACAATTCCTTTAAACGATTATGTTGGAAGTAAGGATAAAGAATTATATAGCTTTAAAGGTGGTCATATTGGTGTTTTTGTTGGAAGTAGATCTCAAAAAGAATTAGCGCCAGCAGTTACTACTTGGTTAAAAAAGAGAGATAGTTAGTTTAATTAAATTATCGCTTCGGTTAATCTGTAACGAAAAAAGAATAAAAAAGCCGCTTTCATCAACTATGAATGCGGCTTTTTAATAAATGAATTTTTAATAAGCGTAATCGCTTAAATATTCGAAGTTAGGAGTTAGCTTGCCATCTTTACAAATAGTTGCTCTTTCAATTACAGCGTCTTTATCTTCTGAAATTAAAAACGGCAATACGCGTTCAGTTAGGTCTTTTCCAAAGTCGTCACTGGCATCTCGGGGCAATTCACAAGGCAAATTATCAACGGCCATAATACAGATTGTATCTTTATTAAAAGGTAAATCTTCTTTGCCGGTTACAATATTGTAACCATAAAACGGTTGGCTAATAGTGCTAGATCGCAGCGTTGTAGGAACTGAACCATCTAAATCACAAGTTATATCGGCAATAACCGAAATATGAAAATCTGGCTCCTTCATATCTTCAATCGAAAACATTTTTGGCGAGCGTGGATCCCAATAATGTGCTGAAATATATAAGTCGGTAACTTTAGTAAACGCTCCAAATTTTGAAACAAAATGCTCAGGATGTTTAAAAAAGTCGTTTAAATCAAAATTATGATCACCTTTTCTTTCAACATAATCTCTTGGATTTAATTGGCAATATACAGGTTCACGAAACGATGCCATTAAAAATTCTTCGGGAGTAACCTTTCTAATTCTTAAGGCACTTAATGTTTCAATAACCCCATTAGCAACCCTTCCACCACCTGTTAAAGCAATTTTTATATTTGGTAATTTTACGCGCTTTAATTCTTCTTCCATTTCGGCTCTATCTCTGCAAAGATTAGCTGGCTTTAAACGAAATAGATCGTATTTAAGTCCATAACCTAATATGCCATTATAAGCTCCTACAACGCCCGCATATCTTCCAAAGCCTATAATTCGATTATGATTTTTATCGGTTAGTGTTTCATAATCTATCATTTGTATTTTCTTTTCAAGTAGAGCTTTAATCAAATTTTGATTGTGCGCTTGTTTTTTAATCGTGTGAGAAAAGAAAAAATATTTTTTATTAGCTTGTAATAATTCTTTCGGAACTTCTTTAACGCCCATTAAAATATCGCAATCACTAATATCTTCCTGCAAAGTAATTCCAAATGATACATATTCTTCATCGCTATAACATCTTATTTTGCTAGGTTGCACTACAATTTCAATATTTGGATATTTCCTATTCAATTCTGAACAGATGAGAGGGGTAAGGGGTACGCGTTTATCTGGTGGATTTTTTTCTTCGCGTAAAACGCCTATCTTAATTTTCTGCATTCTATTTTGTATTTTTACAAAGATAACATTTATGGCATTTTTAAAACAATTTTCATCTATTATTTTCATAATTTTTTTGCTTAATCAAAGCGGTTTTTCGCAGAGAAACAAAGAATCTGTTTTGAAAAAAAAATATTCTCCTGTTCAATTACAACAGGATGCTGAATTAATGAAAAATGTGTTTCTTGCCATGCATCCGGTAATAGGGATTTATAACACAAGAATCCATTACAATAATTTATTTGATAAATTTATTAGTGAATTAACTGATAGTTTAACAGAAAAACAATTTCGAATTAAAATTAAAATAATTATTGATGAATTGCATTGCGGACATACAGAAGCTCTTTTATCCAACCAATATTACAAAGAAGCTTCAAAGCAAAAGTATAATTATTCACCATACTTCTTTTTACCAATAAAAGACAAGGTGTATTTAATTGCCGCATTAAATAAGAAAAAAGATACGCTTATAAAAAAAGGTGCCGAAATAATTTCTATAAATGGTGTAGGAGTTGATTCTATGTTGCGTTATTGTAAACGATTTATTAGTACAGATGGCTTTAATCAAACCGGGAAAGAACATTATGTTCAACTAGGATTTAATTCATTTTATCCTTCCTTGTTTGGTAGACCCGACACTTTTACGGTTGATTATTTATCAGGAAAAAATGTTAAGCGCGTTAAGTATCCTGCAATTAATGTGAAAACAATTCCTCAGCTTCCGCTTGCAATAAGAATTGACAGCTCGTGTAAGCATTATAAACGGGCAAAAATTCATTACAATTATTTGGATGATAAAAATAAAACAGTGTATTTAAAATTAGATGCGTTTTCGAGAAAACGAACCAATAAAGCTTATCGTAAAATTTTTAGGGAAGTAAAAAATAATCAAACAGAGAACCTTGTTTTGGATCTTCGAAATAATGGTGGAGGAAGTTTAGAGAATTCTTATAAATTATTAAGTTATCTTTTAGATACGACACAAACACAAACTTTACGCACCGCTATAAAAACATACCCCTACAAAAAATACACTTCTAAACCAATACTTTTTAAACTAATGCGCTTTGGTTTTGGTTTGATTTCAAAAAAGAATACGGTTAATGATACTGATAATTTTGTATACACCATAAAACCAAAAAAGAAACATCACTACAACGGAAAAATTTATGTTTTAATAAACGGAGGTTCATTTTCTGCATCTTGTTTGGTGGCCGCTTATTTAAAGGCAAATAATAAAGCTGTATTTATTGGTGAAGAAACTTCGGGCGCCATAGAAGGATGTAATGCGGGAATAACACCTTTTTATAATTTACCAAACACTAAAATAAAAATTAGAGTGCCCGCTTTTAGAGTTGCCAATGACGTTATTCCAAATATTACCGGCCACGGCATTATGCCTGATTATGAAATTAAATATTCTATATTAGATATTTTAAGTCGTAAGGATTTAGAAATTTTAAAAGCTAAAGAACTAATTAGAAAAACAAAATTGCAGTAGATAAAACGAGATTTCTAGCAAAGAAAATTGTGTGTATTTATAATTTACTCTTTTAAAATTAAACAATTATCCTCTGCTTCGTAAATAAATCGCAAAAATTAGTTTTAAAAAAATTACTCACCCTTGAAAATTTCATTCAAAAGAAGGTTGATTTTTACCACTTTACATTGAATTTTTAGTAATGGAGTTGGGTTAGCTTTTTTACTGTTATTTGGGTGTTATGATTAAACTAGAGATTGCGAAGAGGTTTTATTTGTTGCTTATTTTTTTAAATAAGTTTATTGGGAACATCAGCGATGCTTATTTACTTTTATCAGATAAAAAACCCAAGCAAGGGAGGAATATAATACGGAAATAACGCCATTTTACTAAATAGTAAATATGAAAATTAGAATTTCTGATTTTAGGGGCAAACAGGATGATATTCGGTAATCGCGAAACAAAGTGTTTATCCAGAATAGCAAATTCACTAAAGTATAACCGATATTATCAAAAGGAGTTATCTTGAATTAAAAGCAAAAAAAAAATCGTCAAGAATTAGTACCATTGTCTTTATAAATTCATTATTCAAATAAAGGAAGATTCTGTTATATTTTTATACATTTGACGGGAATTTATGTTTTTTTTAAGATGCATAGCAAGAATAAGTAATATTGGCATTAAGGCACATCATTTGCCCTGGCAAGTTACGCTTATCCGTAAAACAAACAACACAGCCATGTTGGCTTTTTTAAATGTTTCTTTAGGCACTGTTATTTTTATTTCACTTGGGTATTATCAAATTGCAATAGAATCGTCTATTTGTTTGAGTTTAATTCCCTTAGTATTTGTATTTAATAAAAAATTCGGGTATTTGCCAGCTAGTTATCTCTTTAATTTATTGGGTATAAATTTTTTATTTGTAATTGCTATTCGTATGGGAAGTGATGCGATGGGTTTACTTTATTATTTTCCATTTCTTTTTGGACTGATGCAAATTTTCTCAAGAAAGGAAACTACAAAGCACATGGCTGTTTTGCTTTTTATTAGTTTAATTTATATTTGGACAGCATTAATTTCCTTTCATTTTAATTATTTTAAAGTTGAATTACCCCAGCACTTAACGTCAATTGTTAAGTATGTAAATATCGGATTTTCCTTTTTTGTAACAGTAACCATAAGTTTGTTTCTATCTAAAGAATCATTCAAGCAGGAAGCGCTTCTTGAGAAAACCATCAAACAAAAGGAAGTTTTATTAGCAGAGCTGTTCCATCGAGTTAAAAATAATTTGAATATAGTTACAAGTATATTAAATCTTAAAAAAAATTCAATAAATTCTGAAGAAGGAAAGACTGCATTAGAAGAATGTAGAAACATGGTTTTTTCGATGGCCCTTGTACATACAAGAATTTATAATAGCGATAATCTTGACAATTTAAATTTTAGAATATATTTGGACTCGCTTATTTCAGAACTTGTAAATTCTTTTGGTGGTAAGAATAATGTGGAAATTGAAGTAAATTCATCAAAAATTGATTTGAACCTTACGCAGGCAATTCCTTGCGGCCTTATTATCAATGAATTTATTACAAACGCTTTTAAGCATGCGCAAGTAGAAAATCAAAAATTAAAAATACTTTTAACTTTAATTGAAATTAACGGAGTAATAACTATTGAATTAAAGGATAATGGACCGGGACTGATGACGCAACAAGAAGAAAAAAATTCATTGGGATTGGACCTCATTAAATCTTTAACAGAACAACTCAATGGTGAATGCGGTTTTAAAAATAATAAGGGATTTCAGTTTAACTTAAAATTTAAAAAAGTTGATTGAGTTTGTTAAAAAGGCTCAATAGCGTTAACCATTTGAAATAATTCTTTTTCAGTTTGTGGACTCATTAAATTTAAATTTTCCTGCCAGGCATAAATAATATAAAAATGATCTTCCACTTTTGCGAAATAACGTATTACATCAAACGATTTTTTGTTCAATTTTGAATCAGTGAAATTTGATTTTTTTCTTTCGAAAGAGAAAAATTTATTTTTTGTTTTATCGTATTTTTCTACATTTTCAAATCTTAATACACCAACAAAATTACGTTTAGCTGAATCTAATCCTGATTGAGAACTAGGATAAATAACAACATTCATTTTTCCATCTTTGTGTTGTTTGCTAAACTTGGCTCCCGAGCATTTGCATAAAACATTACCCGAAATTTCCCAATCAAGTTTATCGCCAAACTCTTCTGCTATCCAACCTTCAGGCGGAGTATATTTTAATTTTAAAGCTTTAGATTTTACGGTTTCCTGAGAAAAAGTATTCGTTGCAATTGTTAGGAACACGAAACAGGCGATGATTTTTTTCATGATTTAGAAGTTTTGTAAGTTAAATATAGTAAAATTCTATTTTCCGGCTTTAAAATGTTGTACCTTTGTTATGTTCTTTGAAGGCAATTATTTTTTATTTGTTGGATGGCATTCTTAATTCAACATTTAAAATTTATAATTCCAAATGGGCCCGACCGGATTTGACAGTAAGCGCATTAGATATGTAAGCATGTAGAGCGTTGTAAGAATGGCTCTTTAAATTTAACTTTCAAAACTTTTATTTGGCGAAGATAACTCTTACGCTATGGCTGCTTAATTTAGAATTAAGTGTCCTTTGCTTTCCAGGGAGCTAAGCTGCTCTGCGCCTTGGGTAAAGCATCATAAATGTGTAGTTTGTTTTACAAATGCTATTATGTAAAACAATATTAATAGCTAAGTTAGGGGTTGGTTTGATATAACGCCTGCCCTTCGCCTACAACCAAGTTATAACTAAACGTGTAGAAAGCTTATTTATTCCTTATTTGGACGAGAGTTCGAATCTCTCCGGGTCCACTGATAAATGTAAAAGTCCCGCCGAAAGGCGGGACTTTTTTGTTTTGCGAAGAAGCGTTGAAAACTTGTTTTCAAAAGCGAATGCGTAAAACAAAAAAGCAATTTGCAAAGCAAAATGACTTTTACATTTTGACTCATGGTTAGGAGGGTTCATTGCGTAGCAATAATCTCTCCGGGTCCACCCAAAGGGACAAACTAATTTTTTTGTTTTGTCCCTTTTTTATTTCCTCTGAAACCCTTGTCAATATTAGTTGTTCGAGAGACTATGTTTTTTAAAAGTAGAGTTCGAACTTTTTTAAAAAACAAGGTTTTTAACCTAGTATCTCAAAGGGATTCGAACTTTTTAGCTTACTTTTTCAAGAGATTAAAAAGGTCTGTGTTAATATAAAGTGTTTCTTTCCAAACCTTTTTCGATTTTAAAACTTCAATTTTCTCCAACTCTTTAAGATATTTTGATGCTGTAATTCGGGAAATACCTAATCGATTTTCTAAATATTCACTTTTACAATAGGGCTGCTCAAATAAAATTTCAATCAATTCTTTATTATAAATTTTAGGAATCTTTTTTTGGACTACTCCTTTTGTTTGATCAAACAATTTACTGATTCTGGCAACCTGAGCGATGGTTTCTTTTGCTGTTGATTCTATCCCTTTCAAAATAAATAAAATCCAGGCCTCCCAATTTTGTTTTGTTCTAACTTCTTGTAACAATTTATAATAATCAGATTTGTTATCTATTATATAACCGCTTAAAAATAACACAGGGTTCTCAAGCAGTCCACCCATAATTAAGCACAAAATATTTATTATCCTTCCAGTACGCCCGTTTCCATCATAAAAAGGATGGATGCTTTCAAATTGATAATGTTGAACAGCCATTTTTATTAGGTGAGGAATATCATCTTCCTCATTTATGTATTGCTCGTAGTTTCTCAATAGCCTATTTATAGCATCAATATTGTCAGGAGGTGTATAAATCACTTTTCTAGTTGATGCATTTCGAAGAGCTGTACCGGGCAATTTTCTTATTCCTGCATTATTTTCTTCAAGTATTTTTTGGATTTCAATAATTGCGTTTGTTGTTAAAAAGGACTTCGTCTTTATAAAATTCACTCCGTAAAGCATTGCCTCTCGATATCTCAAAACTTCCTTTGTAGCAGTATCAACTTGTATGCCTTTCGCTGAAAGAGCTTGGTATAATTTATCTTGTGTTGTTATTACATTTTCTATTTCCGAACTAGCTCTAGCTTCTTTCAAAATAATTGCATTAAGCAAAATTTCCGGATTAGGTAAAATGTGAACTATTCCTTTTAATTCTGCCAATGCAACTGAAGATTTTACTAGTTGCCTTAAAACTTTTACAGTTTCAATTTTATCTTTATTAGGTGGTAAAAAAGGCAGATTATTAAATGCAATTTCACTATCCGGAATTATATTTTTTTTACTTTTTGTCATGTAAAGCGTTTTTACCTAATACTCTTATCATGTAAAGATAATTAAAATATTTATACCTGACAAGTGTCTCATGTATAGTTTTTATACAGGAGAAAACACGCTCTTTTTCAGAGGAAACTCTAAATGCTTAAATATTGCTTTAACACACTTATTTTATTGAGATCTTCAAGAAAGGAGTTCGAAAAAATGTCGGTGGGCTGAACAGAATGCATCAAATGAAGTCTCGCCTTTTGGCGGGACTTTTTTGTTTTCCGGAATCAGAGTGAAAGTTCACTTTCACACAGATATAGGAAAATAAAAAATATTCTGCTACAAGCAGAATTCATTTGATGTTGACGATGGGTACTCAAGAGATCAACGTAGTTAATCTCTCTGGGTCCACAGATATATGCAAAAGTATTGCTCTTTGAGCACGACTTTTGCATTTTGACTCTTGGAAAGGAGAACTCATTTTTAAATCAATTATTATTTGGCACTAATAATTCAGTAAAATTATGATAAAATCAACTTAATGTTTTCGAAAAAAACACCTATTAAATGGAATGAACGATGAATGATACTATTAATCTTTTTGCTTAGTTTGAGTTTAAAGCCAATACTTTCTTAATTTTTCGTTGATTTTTTTTATCAATATATATAGTAATATATATCACCGCTAATTTGCCGAACCCACTAGTCGGCATGCTTTTTCTAAATTTGTCAATTAGTTTTTTGCGTCTATCATTACTTTCATCCACATTTTTTTGGATATCTTCTATCCACTCTTTTTCTTTCCTTTTGTCTTTATTCTTTTTGTTTTTTGTTTCGTTTGCATATGTACCTATTTCTCGAATATCGCTCTTGAGGTTGCTAATATGATTAAAGACTAAGCTATTATATAAATTATATATTTTAAAATATTCGATATATTGTTTTTTTTCAAGCGATTCAACAATTAGACTTTCAAGAATTTCATAGCACTCAGTTAAAAAACTATGGAATGTAAGAATGTAATTAGAGTAGGCTATACTAATTTGACTATAACTGGGTTTCTGTAAATGAGTCAAGACAACATTTGCATTTTTTCTTGATTTGTAGACATTAAAATAAGAATCTTCTGCTTCATTCGACGTTTTATATGACTCTATTTTGGGAACATTATCTTTTGAAGTTTCAATTAAAAAAAACTTGTGACTATGTTTATATTCAATATCAAACCATTGTCTTCTAACCTTAATGTAATTTCTAGAAAAAACTTCACTTAATCTTTCGAAATAATTATATTTTTTAAGAATTTGAGAAATTTCTTTTTTATCTTGAATATTTAGTTCTGAAATTTTAGAGAGTAAAAAATGAAACCGAAGAAGATCTTTATTATTGCTATGTTCCTTTAATTTTGAATCATATAGGACATCAGTAATTTCCACAAGAGTTGCCCAATTATGGTCAATTTGATTTCTAACTTGAACTTCTATAATTTTATCAGATAATTTATGTTTAACAAATAGATGCAATGATTTATAACCATCCTTTTGAGGTTTTTCTATGTAATCATATTCTTTTACGATTTCAAAATCGGCTTCCTTGGAAATTAAATCCTTTAATTTATAAACGTCAAAATTATTTCTTAATATACATCTGCATCCTCCAATATCCCACATACGATTAAATCTCATTTCAGGATAACGGTGAAGTTTTCCTATAATCGATTGGAATCTTTTAATTCTATATGTAACTATTGAAGTAAGGTGGATTTTTTGCGTATTTAAACAAAGCATTTTAAAAGTCAATGAAAGAATTTCTTTGTGAGAAGTTCTATATTCTTGCAGACTGTTTAGGGTGGAATCACTAATATTATCTCTTTCAACCCTTATAAGATTCCCTAATCTATCAATATCCGCTTTTGAAATTGTCATTGTGGTTTATTCTAGTGTTTTTTTTAGTAATTCATATATCACTAATTTTTGATTATAAGAATCTTTGCTTTTTACTACGACTTAATTAGAATGTTAATTGATTTGTATTTTGCTTTCAAATTTAGTTTCATTTATTTTTTTATTATTTTGAAAGATATTTTGCTTTAGTTTAAAGCACTTATCCGAAATTTTGCTTATGATATAAATATTTTTTTAATTGAAACAACTACTAAGTCTTTTACTTTTAAATTATTGAAAACTTAGAATAAATGAGTGTCATTATTTGTTAGACTTTAGGGCTGTAAGCTATATTATCATATAATTCAATTAAATTTTGATTTTTATCCCTTATTGATTTAACATTATAATTATTTAAATTCAAACTTTGTTTTTTTTACCTCAAATTCTAGAGAATCAATGTGACGCTTCATTAATTCTAAATCTTTTGTATTGTCCCTTGTTTGGGAAATATTTGTAATAAAAGTATAAATAGCTATTGTGAAAAGTCCAATTGTTGTAATTATACTTAAGCTGTCTTTTACAATGGTTAATAGTGTCTTTTTTCCCTCTTCAAGGTAAAATTTATCATGATAGTTTACGCTTCCTTGTTTTGTGATAAAATAGAAGTTTTCGTAGTCGTCTGTTTCAAATGAAATTTGTTTTCGGTCATGAAGGATTTCAATTTCAGGAATTAAATCTTTTTCATCAAATCCTGTTTTTTCAGAAATTTCTTTCTGGCTTATTGAATAATCACTAATAAAAACTCCTTCGGTAGGTGGGACATTTTCAAAAGCTTTAAATTGAGATTGGTATAAAGTTTCTAAAATTTTATGGCGAATTAAATACTTTTTTTTATATAGTTGACTTAACATTATTTTCATCAATAAGAATTATTTTTATTTCAGTTATCATAATTATTACATCCTTAAGGTTTTCATTTAGATTGTTTTTTTATCTTTATTATACCAACTTCTAGCCTTCGGGTAAAAGATTGTTGCTAATGATCCTAACAAAATAAGTACTACGCCAGTAGAAAGTAACAAAATACTTTTTCTTGAAATATCGCCTTCTGAACTCTGTAACTCGTTACCTGCCATTTCTGAGGCTAAACCAATTATTAATGAACCGACTAAATTTATAATTGCAGCAATAATTGAAACGTAAGGTGCGGTGTTTAAATATTCATTCTCAGCGGTTAACTTTTGGATTTCTGAATCTTTTTTCTTGCTCTCAGTCGCAGCCAAATTATGGGAATTAATTAATTGGCGAATTGCAACAATATTGCCTTTTAACTCATCGGCTTTGATTTGAGTTATGTCTCCTCCTTCATATATATCTGAAGCTTCAAATTTTGGATTTGTTACTTTATTTGACATTTCTCACTCCTTTCGATTTGGATAAAAGCCAAGTGTAATGTACTAATTTACCTGTATTGTCAGCAAGAGAATAAACTCGATAATTTAGATATAATTTTTGGGTTCCGATATATCCAACTTCAAGAGGTTCTAAATTTCCAATTCCAAGGCTATTGTTGAAATTATCAAAAATAAGTTTCATTTTTTTTCCATCCTTAGGAACAAAAGAGTTAATTCTATGTTCGGTAAACTCAGGATTGTTTTTAAATTCAAACTCAAAAGTTAAATCCTTTAGTTTGAAAATTATTAATTTGTTTGCTACTCCTATTATTGTCCCGGTTGAAAGAACTTCGTAATCTTCTAACTCTATGAGTGCACTCATTATTTGGATGTTATTTTTAATTAATGTTATTTAATTTCAACTTTTTTTCATTTTGTGTTTATACTACTAGTTTATAATACAAAATGGCGTATTAAATGTACATTTTTTTTGTCGCAAAAACAACTTGGTACAGGAGGAGTCAGTAAAATTTGGATTGAAAGCAGAAAGGTGTATCTTTAATTTAAACAATGCAATGTAACTAAATATGGACACTCAAATGGAAATCAGAGCTGATGTGCTTTTAGTATCGCTTAAATTAGAGAATATGACCTCGCGTTTTTTGTCAAAATTAATTGGTATAGAAGAAGATTACTCATTAACCTTCTCATTTGGCAATAAAGGGAGTGCATTGTCCTTCAGTCAAAAAATTCATTTATTAATTGACATTGGAGCATTAGACAAGGATGCGAAAAAGAAGTTCTTCACTTTTATGGAGATTCGAAATCAGTTTATGCACAATGATCTAGCAACGAACTATGAACAATGTTTCTCATTTATTAAAGAAAAAAAGAATTTTGTACTAAGTTTTTTTGAATCTGAAAATAGCCTTACTGAAGAGGAACATTTGAAGCTTTCTGTAAGAGAATTATCGAATGAGGTTCTAAAATTAACTATACAACTTATTAATAAGATACAAGTAAAAATTGCAAGTGAGACCGAGGGTAGAGTTAAAGGGCGATTGTTAGATGTATTGAGTGAAACAATGCAAAATAATAAAGAGTCTTTAATTTCCAATTACCAAAATCAAGATGCAAAAACCTATTCTAATATAGAGGTTGTGAAGATTATTAATGAATTCTATATAGGATCTATGTTAGATACTTTGAAGAGAATTTCTGATGAATTAGATAATAGAACAAAATAAATATCTTAGGAATTGTTTCACTAATGTTTCAGCAGTCACTCGAATAAATCTGTAAGTCTCTGTAAATCATTTAAGAAAGGAATAAGTTCGAATCTCTTCAAGTCAAAGAACAGGGGCAAACCAATTTTTTCCGTCAAATTTCAACTTTGTTTCCAAACTTTTTATCGTCTTCTCAAATATTCATTAGTATCTTTAACAAACATTTATAAGTACAGATGCAGAAAGTGTTCTATAAAAAATAATGTGCCAACTTGCGAAACGTTATGATAATTTGCCCATTATGATAGATTTATTTCATGTTGAGAAACAAATTCATTGCGTAACCAATTTTCAGGATCTTGTTTCTACGCCTTTTCATGGAGATGTTAATGCCATTGGCTGGACTCGTAAGCTAAAAGGTGATTTTTCTGAGATTGTTAAAAAGGTAGAACTAAATGGAAATATAACGGTGCTTGGCCACGATGAACTTTTTGAACTTCAGTTGACTGAACAGGGGCAGCTCGCTCGCGAAATTCTTTTAAATGACTTTGAGCTGTTGAAAGATTATGGCGCATCTCCAACCCTTAATATAATCAAGTGCTATGATAGAGATGATACCCACCCGTTTTTTCCAACGGATGTTTATTCTTTTCATGTAGATCGCTCTCCTATAGCAAGCGATACCTTTTTATGCACTTACTATGGCGAGCCAAGTGAAATATTGCCAAACTCACAAGCCACGCAAAAAGTACTTTTTCCAGAAATACGTAATGAACTCAAAAAACTATATCGTGGAGCAGATGAAGGATTTGAATCATTTTTAAGTGAACATTTCTTTGATCTACACTATCTGTCTAAACCTAAAGCACAGCCTATCAGCTTGGGTATTGGTAATTTGTGGAAGTTGGCGGTAGATTATCCTGAGAGTAAAGTGCTTCCTTGTATTCACCGTGCACCCAAGGAAAAAAATGGACAGAGCCGTTTGTTGATGATCTGTTAAATACAAATCAATTTAATTTCAACATAGTTTTAAGTATATTTTATTTTCAAATATAAAAGAACGCTATATTAATACTAGTTTTTTTATTCCGATGCATTTTTTATATTTACTGCACTTTGAAATATTAAAGAATTAAATTAAACTCTGAAAGATATGGAGCAACTTAATGAAAAATTAAAAAATGATAAAATTTGTTTGTCTTATTTGGGCGCCTTTAGCGACGAAATAACCGATAAACTTATCGGAATAAGCGAATTTTATTTAGAAAATAAAACTGAGTTAGGTAAATTAAAAAATAAAGTTTCATTTCTAATTGCTGAGTGTTTTCAAAATATTGTTAGACATGGCGGCGTTAAAGAAGGTAGCCAAACAACCTTGCCTGGTCACTCAGACTTTTTTCAGATTAATATTTTAGAAGACCGCGTTGTTTTATCATCTTGCAATCTTATTGGTAATAATTATGTCGAATCTTTAGAGCAAAAAATGTTACAGGTAAATTCATTAAATAGCGATGAATTAAAAAAACTTTATAACGAAGTGCTTTCTGGTGGAGAATTTTCTGACAAAGGAGGTGCCGGACTAGGCCTTATTGAAATGGCTCGCAAATCAGGTTTGCCTCTAAAATATTCCTTTCGAAATTTAAATGAAACAAAGTCACAATTTTTTTTATTTCTTGAAATTATTCAGAAAAAAGAAAGTGTTGAAAAAATAGATGTTAATGAGTACATCGATTTTTACAAATTGTTGCTAGATAAAAAGACTTTGATTTTATACAAAGGCGATGTATCCAAAGATATTATAATCTCTGTAATTGATATGCTACAGAATAACTTTTCAGATGAAAAAAGTCCAAATAGTAAAGAGAAAAAATTTACTGTGTCCTTAATAGAATTTTTACAAAATATATCTAAACACGGTAAATTAATTAATGGACAAAAAGAAGGCATTTTTTCTATTAGTAAAGATGATAACTTTTTTACAATTGAAGGTGGTAATTATATAGGTGAAGATGATTGCAAGCAACTTGAAAGCAGTCTTAGTCTCATTAAAGAGTTGCCTTTGAATGAAATTAGTACCCTTTACAAAAAAAGATTATTGGATGATGTAATAACTAGCGATGGTAATTGCGGATTAGGATTACTTGAGATTGCTAAAAATTGCGAAAAAAATTTTGAATATTCCATAACGCCAACACCAGAGAAAGAAAAGTTTTTTTCAATTAAAATTAAAATATAAAACATGGAAACGATAATTATTAAACAAACCAACGAAACTCCAGAAATAGTATTAGATGCGCAAAATGGAAACTTCTCATTTTCAGGAAAGTCTTTTCCCGAAAATGTAAATGACTTTTATGGCGAGACGCTAAAATACATTGAATCATATATAGAACAACCTAAGGAAAAAACAAATTTAGAATTTAACTGGGTGTATTTTAATACCGCAACGTCTAAAATAATTGTAAAAACTATAATGCTTTTAAAATCCGTTACCTTAAAAGACAAAGCTTTTGAAATAAATTGGAAATGCAGTAAAGATGATGAATTAATGTTGGAAAAAGGTGAAGAGTTTAAAGAGTTATTAGGAGCAGATTTTTCAATTAGTTATATTTAATTTGTTCAAAGATCTGATGTTTACCTTTTTATTGAACATTTTTTGTCGATTGTCTTTTTTTTTGATATTCGTTTTGGTTTTTTTTAATTCCAATTCTCAAACCGAACCCATACTTACACCGAAAAATAAAAGTGTCGATTCCCTTAGATTAATTTTACAAAATGCAAAGCATGATACATCCCGTATCAACGCACTTTATGAATGGGCCAAATTTATTAGTTCAAACCAGCCCGATGAAGCCATCTCACTTTTCGAAAAAGCACAATTAGTTGCTCAAAAAAATATTGAAGTTAATCCCATTAAAATAAATGATGAGGCCATCCTAACCTTAGATAAAACTCAAAACCTAAATTCTCCATCGGGTTTAAAGCTCACATATTTAAGAAAATCAGGAAAAATGTTTACCTGTATCGGTTACATGCATTCCATTAAAGGTGAAGGAAAGTTAGCGATACATTATTATAATAAAAGCAAAGCTATTTTTATTAAAATTCATGATCAAATAGGCGTTGCAAGCATGTTAAATAATATAGCAGCAGTTTATTTTGAAACGGGTAAAGTAAAAGAGGCTTTAGATTATTACCAAAAGAGTTTAAAATTAAGAGAAAACATAGGGGATGATATAGGCATAGCTGGCACGCTAAATAACATGGCAATTGTATATGATAGTCAAGGACAAATAAAAGAGGCTCTAAACTATTACAATCAATGTTTAAAAACAGCAGAAAAGATGGGAGACAAGGAGTTAATTGCAAGTTCATTAAACAACATCGGATGTTTATTTCAGGATCAGGGGCAGCTAAAAGAAGCCATGAATAATTTTTTACAAAGCTTAAAGATAAGAGAAAAAATAAATGATAAAAAAGGTATCGCCGAGTCTTTAAACAACATGGCCACCATCTATAAAGATCAAGGGCAATTGAATGAGGCTTTAAAATACTATCAACGAAGTTTGAAAATAAAACAAAATGCAGGGAATAAAAATGGGATATCAATTTCACTATACAATATTGCACTTATATATGAACAGCAAGGGCAAATAAAAGAAGCATTAGATTATTTGTTACAAAGTTTAAAAATAAGCGAGAGTATTGATGATAAATTGAGCGCTACAGATGCGCTAAACAACATTGCTAAAATATATTTTGACCAGGGACAAATGAAACCTGCTTTAGAATATGGTACTAAAAGTCTTCGGCTCTCAAAGGAACTTGGTTTTCCAATTAGAATAAGAGAATCAGCTCAAACCCTTAAAGAGATATACGAGAAACAAGGTAATACTGCAAAAACGCTAGAAATGTTCTCACTATATATCACTATGCGGGATAGTATTATTAATGTAGATAACCTTAAAGCAAGTTATAAATCTAAAATACAACATGAGTACGACAAAAAAGTATTGGCTGATAGTATCAGAACAGCAAGTGAAAAAAAAATAACTTTGGCAAAATTAGCAGAAAGTCAAGCTAAATTAAAACAAGAAAAAACTCTAAAATTTGCATTGTATAGCGGGTTATTTTTATTATTAATTTTTAGTGGTTTTATTTACAACCGATTTAAAAATTCTCAAAAACAAAAACAGTTAATCGAAAAACAAAAATTGGTGGTTGATGAAAGTCAACGAAAAATAATTGCAAGTATTAATTACGCTAAGAAAATACAAACTTCGATGTTGCCATCACAAGAGGAAATGATTAATTCCTTCGAAGAAATTTTTGTGTTCTATAAACCAAAAGACATTGTAAGCGGTGATTTTTACTGGTTTCATAGCGAAAATGGTTTTTCTTACCTGGCAGTGGCGGATTGTACCGGCCATGGTGTTCCCGGAGCGTTTATGACCATGATTGCTCAATCTATTTTAAATGAGGTAGTGGTTAAACAAAAAATAACCGAACCTGACGAGATTTTAAATCACTTACACAGTTTAATTTTTAAAGCCTTAAAACAAGATAAGGGTGATGAATATTCTCAGGACGGAATGGATGTGTCTTTTGTAAAAATCGATCATAAACAAAAACTGTTAACATTTGCCGGTGCTCGCAATAATGGTTTTGTTGTTTACAATAAACAAATAGAAATTTTAAAAGCTACTTCAAAATCTATAGGAGGTTTATCGTTATTGGGAGAAGTTGAACCTGATCGGAAATTTAAATCAGAAACATTTCAAATAAAAGAAAACTCTATTTTAGTTCTTTCAACCGATGGAATATTTGATCAATTAAATGTTGACGACAAAAAATTTGGTGTCAATCGTTTCAAAGAAACGATACTTAAATTTGACACTAATGCAATTAGTACAAATGCTGATTTTTTAGAGGTAACTGTTAATAATTGGAAAAAATCTGTAATTCAGCTAGATGATATTTTATTGGTTGGGTTAAAAATTTAATAATTTGTAATTTAATTAATAGACTTAACTGAAACGCCTATTAGTTTCATTAACTATTAAATATTCGCTCATAAATAAAACAAAATTGCATATCTTTCTAATTATCTTAATTTTATGAGAAATAGTATTTATGGCTAGATTTTTTTGGATTTTTATTTTTCTTTGGATTGGGGTTAATTTGTTTTCTCAAAATCCCGAACGGATATCATTTAAACTTGATTCGCTTCGGCAAGAATTAAAAGCAAATAATCAAGACACTACAATTTCTAACATATGGATGGAAATAGGAAATATTTATCAGGGTATTAAACCTGATAGCGCAATTTTTTTTCATACAAAAGCAATCGAATATGCTGTTAAAGGAAAAAGCCAATTAAAAAAAGGTGAAAATTTGAGGTTTATAGGGTACGATTATATTTATTTACGTGATAATGAAAACGCCTCAAAATTCTTTGATGAAGGCTTAAGGATAGCCGAAAAAGAAATTGAATTATCAAAAGACAAAAAATATATTATTCTTACTAAAAAACTACAAAGTAGTTGCTTAGCAGGTATAGGAGTTAATTATAAAAGCCTTGGTAATTCAGACAAAGCAATGGAGTACTTTGAAAAAGCCCTCAAAATAAATTTAGAAATAAATAATGTTAAGGGGCAAATTAATATCTATGGTAATATTGGCGGCTTGTTTCAAGCTATGGGACAAAATGATAAAGCTCTTGAAAATATGTTAAAGGGACTTAAGCTAAGTGAGGAAATTAATAGTAAAAATAATATTTCAATTCTTTGCGGAAACATAGGATTATCCTATAAATTTCTTGGAGTTTTCTCAAAAGCTATCGTGTTTTATGAAAGAGCCCTAAAAATAGATGAAGAATTAGAAAATAAAAATGGGATTTCTCGTCACCTTGTAAATATTGCATCCATTTATAAAAATCAGGGTAACTATTCAAAATCACTTGAATATAGTTTCAAAGCCCTTAAGATTTCGGAGGAGGCTGAAAACATAAAAAATCAAGCTGCTATTTTAGGCGAGATTGCAGTATTATATAATATTCAATCCCAAAATAATAAAGCTGAATCCTACTATCTACAATCGTTAAAAAAATATGAAGAAATAAATGATAAAAGAGGAATTTCAAATCAACTTGGAAATTTAGGAATATGTTATATGCAAGTGGGCGATTCTGCTAAAAAGAAAAAAAATAAAATTCTAGCCAATCTAAAATATAATCAGGCACTTGAATATTATTTTAAGGCATTAAAAACAGATGAGGAATTGAAGGATGCCTATGGTATGGGTTGTGTCTACGGAAATATTGCACTGTTATATAAGGCACAAGACTTTAACGACAAAGCATTAGAATACTATTTAAAAAGTATAGAATGTTTTGAGAAAACTGATATTCCGCAAATGGCAGCTCAAGCCAACGGAAATTTAGGGTCGTTTTATACAGAATTAAAAAAGTACGACTTAGCCGAAAAATATATAGAGAAATCTTTGAACATTGCAAAAAAAATTGGCGCCTTTATCGAAATAAAATTTGCTCATCAGTACTTTTATAATTTATTTGAAAAAACCAATCGTCCTGCAAAAGCATTAGAACACTATAAGCTTTTTAAAGAGTATGAAGACAGTCTTTTTAACATAGAAAATACTAAGGCCTCGATAGAACAGGAAATGAAATTTGGTTTCGAGAAAAAAACTGCCGCTGACAGCATTAAAGTTGTGGCAGAGAAAGAAATTGTTGCGGCACAACTTAAACAGGAAAAAACACAGCGCTATGCACTTTATATAGGTTTATTTTTGGTTGTTGTTTTTGCGCTTTTTATTTTTAACCGTTTTAAAGTAACTCAAAGGCAAAAAGCGATAATTGAATTAAAAGAGAAAGAAACTCATTTTCAAAAAGAAATAATTCAAGAAAAACACAAAGAAATTACTGATAGTATAAATTATGCAGAAAGAATTCAGAAAAGTTTTTTAGCAACAAAAGAACTTTTAGATGAAAACTTGAATGAGTATTTTATTTTGTTTAAACCTAAAGATGTTGTCAGTGGTGATTTTTATTGGGGCTCAATTTTACTGAACGGTAATTTCGCATTTGTAACCGCTGATAGTACTGGGCATGGGGTTCCTGGTGCAATTATGAGTTTGTTGAATATTACGAGTTTAGAAAAAGCTATTGAAACGTCAAGTAATCCAACCGAAATATTAAATCTCACTAGAAAAAATATTATTGAACGTTTAAAGAAAGATGGAAGTATAGAGGGGGGCAAAGATGGTATGGATTGTTCTCTTATATCTTTTAATAAAAATAAAACCAAATTAGAGATTGCGGCAGCACACAATCCTGTTTGGATCATACGAAATAATGAAGTGATAGAGATTAAACCAGATAAAATGCCTGTGGGTAAACACGATAGAGACTCTGAGTCATTTACAATACAGGAATTTGATTTACAAAAAGGAGATGTTATATATACCCTAACAGATGGTTTTCCCGACCAGTTTGGTGGTGACAAAGGAAAAAAATATATGAGTAAGAATTTGAAAGAACTCTTAAAGATGGTTAGTCAAAAATCAATGAAAGAACAACAAGAAATTTTAGAAAATACGTTTGCTGAATGGGTTGGTAATTTGGAACAAGTGGATGATGTGACCTTAATTGGGGTGAGGGTCTAAATCACCTGAAAATGGCATTTTTTAGATTCCTATAATTTCAAATCCTCTAACTCTGTTTTTAATATTTCTTCCATAATATCTTCCATTGTTACAACCCCTCTAAAATTTTTATCCGCATCTATTACCAGTGCCATATGCATTTTTCGTTTCACCAATAAATTTAATAAACTGTCTAACTCCATTTGCGTATTTACAATTATCTGCGAATCTTTACTACACAAATCGTCAATTAACTTTCCATCAATGTCTGCTAAGCCAATTAGATTTTTGGCATATAAAATGCCAATTATTTTTCTTTCATTAGTATTGTAAATAGGTATGCGGCTAAAGCCTTTTGATCTTATTTGATTTAGCAGTTGTAGATTTATTTTAGTTCCTGATTCCAAGTAAAAAACATTATTAAGTGGTATCATAATGGCTTCTACTTTTTTGTCTGAAAATGAAAGTGCTCCAAGAACTATTCTTTCTTCGTCTTTATCAATTATACCATTTCCTGATACTTCATGAAATTTAATTATTTCTTCTATTTCTTTTTTAGTCCATAGTAATGGAGGCTCTTCGCCAATTATTTTATCCAACAGCCATGAAATTGGAAATGCAATTGGAAAATATACTACTAGCGCAATCCAAACTAACCATCTAAGCCTTGCACCTAATAATACAGTGTATCTTGGGAAAATTGCCTGAGGTAATATTTCGCCAAAAATAAATGCAAGAGATGTGCCGACAAACCCGGCAATTATTCCGGTAGTTAGACTTCCCAAAAAAATGGCCATTATTGTATAACATGTTACGTTGGCAAGCAATAGTGTGCATAGTAATAAATTACCTTTTTTTCTGAGTTTATAAACTTTTGCGGCGTTTGCATTTCCTAATTTCATTTTTCGCTCAAGAGTAGTTAACCTAATGCCGAATAACGATAGGGTTAATCCGGCAAATGTTCCGGACAGAATTACGAGCATAATTACTATTAAAATGTTATACCACATTGGCAAAAAAATGTTTAAAACAAGCTTAATCCTTTAACTTTATGTCTACAATGATATTTATCATAATTAAAGATATATTTAATTGATATAAATCAATGTTTGTAATTCTTCGTATCATTAAACTTGTATTGAAATATACAGATATATACATATTGCAATATAATGAGTATAAAAGAAAGCAAATTACAAAACATATCGGAATCGTTAAAAGCCGTTGCCCATCCCGATAGAATTCGTATTCTAAAATTTTTGGCTGAAAATAAGGAAACAAAAAAATCTGTTTCCAAAATTTGCGTGCAACTAAAATTAAAGCAACCAGAGGTGTCAAGACACTTGTCTATTTTAAAAAATAAAGAGGTTGTGCAATTTCAAAGAGGAGGAAATAATATTTATTATTCGGTTAATAAAAATAGTTTTGTATTTAGTTGCATTCAAAGTTTAATTAAAAGTATTTAAAGCTTTTTATAGAAGATAATAATGTCGTTTTTAAAAAATAAAACTCTTGCGTTTTCAATTGAAGCAGAAGATGTTGTTTTAGATTTGCAGTCTGATATTGAAATAGGATTGTCTAATATCGAAATACAGAATCGTATAAGAACTTTCGGTAAAAATGTTATCGAAAAGAATATCAACAAAAGTTTATGGTTAATTTTTTTGAATCAATTTAAAAGTCCTATAGTGTGGCTGCTAGTATTTGCCGTTGCATTATCTTTTTATTTAGGAGATTGGGTAGATGCTATTGCAATTCTTATTGTAATTGTCATAAATGCGTTTATAGGTTTTTATATGGAGTTTCAGGCTCAGCGTTCGATGACTGCGTTACAAAAATTAGCTTCTGTGCCCACAAAAGTTCTTCGAGATAAAATAGTAATAGAAATTAATTCAGAAGAAATTGTTCCGGGTGATATTGTCTACATTGAAGCGGGTGATATGATTTCTGCTGATGGAAGAGTTTTAAAAGTATCTCAACTACAAATTGATGAATCAGTTTTAACTGGCGAGTCAATGCCTGTTGAAAAACAAACAGAAAAATTATCTCTCAGTACAGTTTTGGCTGACCGAACCAACATGTTATATAAAGGCACTTTCTCTACAAAAGGAAATGGATATATGATTGTAACGGCTACTGGCATGAACACCGAGCTTGGCCAAATTGCTACAATGGTTAGCGCATCTGGAGAGTCCGATACTCCACTAGAAAAAAAGCTAAGGGTTTTCAGTGAAAAACTAATTTGGGTAACTAGTGTTTTGGTAGTATTGATTTTTGTAGCCGGAGTATTAAGTGGGCAGCTTTTTCTTAAAATGATTGAAACATCTATTGCTCTGGCTGTTGCTGCTATACCAGAAGGCTTACCTATTGTTGCTACAATGGCCTTGGCTAATGGGATGATGAAATTGGTAAAATATAATGTAATTGTAAAAAGACTTTCAGCTGTTGAAACACTTGGAGGAACCAATATCATTTGCACGGATAAAACAGGAACGCTAACACAAAATAAAATTGAAGTTAATGAAGTAATTACCGCCGCAGATACAGATGACTCTTTAAAAATTGCAAATCGTATAATGGTTTTGTGCAATACTGCTGAATTGCAAAAAATTAATGGTGGTATTAAAGAAATTGGAGATCCTCTTGAAATTGGTCTATTGAAGTTTGCTGAAAAACACGAGATAAATATTCAAGCGTGCAGAACTAAATTTCCAAAATTGAAGGAAGAAGCCTTTTCTTCTGATACAAGAATTATGGCTACGCTGCATCAGGGTGAAGATAATCATGTAATTTATGCGAAAGGCGCTACTGAAAAACTACTATTACATTGTAATTTTATTTTAAAGAAGGAAGGGATTATTGAGTTGCAATCTGAGGAGAGAAATTTCTGGATTAATAAAACTAATGAACTTGCTGGCTCAGGATTAAAAATAATTGCAATCGCTTATAAACCAGAGGCGAGATTAGAGGAAGAGATGACAGCTAACTTAGTTTTTGTTGGTTTAATTGGTATGATTGATCCACCTCGAGAAGAAGTTTTTGAGGCAATTAAGGAATGCAACGCAGCAGGCATTAGTGTAATAATGATTACTGGCGACCACCCGGCAACTGCAAAAAATATTGCTTTAAAATTGGGTATTGCAAAAAAGGACAATGTAAATGTAATTCTCGGTAAGGATATGAGTGATTATTCTACCTTAACTGAAAACGAAAAAGAAAAGTGGTTAAGTACAAAAGTTTTTGCAAGAGTAAACCCAAAGCAAAAATTAGATCTGGTTGCAGTTCTTCAAGAAAGCGGAAACATTGTAGGAATGACTGGAGATGGAGTGAATGATGCCCCTGCTTTAAAAAAAGCAGATATTGGAATAGCAATGGGTTTAAGAGGAACGCAAGTTTCTCAAGAAGCTGCCGATATGGTACTTAAAGATGATTCTTTTTTATCTATTGTTATTGCGGTAAAGCAAGGCCGAGTGATTTTTGAAAACATTCGGAAATTTGTCATTTTTTTACTTTCATGTAATTTAAATGAGCTTATAGTAATCGCTGTTGCCTCTGTTTCGCAGCAGAATTTCCAGTTATTTCCGCTTCAAATTTTATTTATAAACCTTATTACAGATGTTTTGCCAGCTTTGGCATTAGGAGTTTCAGAGGGAAATGACGAAATAATGCAAAAATCTCCGAGGAAAATAAATGAACCAATTATAGATAAACGTAGATGGTTTGAAATTATAGTATATGCAATTATTCTTTCTTTAACAAGTTTAGGAGCTGTGCTATTAAGTCATTTAACTGTGCATAGAACTGAAAAATGGAACCCTGAACTTTACAATAATATTTTATTTTTCTCACTAATGTTTTCACAACTACTTCACGTTTTTAATATGGGAACAACAACTTCCTTTTTTAAGTCTGAGGTATTTAAGAACAAATATGTGTGGTGGTCTATCGTCATTTCTCTGGTAATAATTATTTGCATATATCTGATTAAGCCAGTGAGAATAATATTGTCAATTTATGAAATGTCTTTAAGTGATCTGGTCATTTCGATTGGAGCGGGATTTTTTTCTTTGATAGTAATTCAAATGGTTAAAAAATTCAAAATCAATAAAAAAATGAAATATGAAACAAAAAATTAAAGTACATTTTCTTGGAGCGTCAGCAACTGTTACCGGTTCTAAATATTTTATTGAAACCGAAAATAAAAATTTTTTAGTTGATTGTGGACTTTTTCAAGGTTTAAAAGAATTAAGATTGCTTAACTGGGACGAATTACCAATTAACGTTTCCGAAATTGATTTTATTTTGCTAACGCATGGGCATTTAGACCATGTTGGTTATTTGCCTCGTTTAGTTAGCTCGGGCTTTAAAGGAAAAATTTATGGCACTGCTCCAACTCTTGATATAGCAAAAATAATATTATTAGATAGTGCAAAAATTCAAGAAGAGGAAGCCGAGAGGGCCAATAAAGGCGGCTATTCAAAGCATGACCCAGCAAAAGCACTTTATACTGTTAGGGATGTGAAAAAAACTTTAAATTATTTTATGGAAATTGAAATTGATAAATGGTTTAATTTTGGTGATGATATGAAAGTTAGATATCAAACAAATGGGCACATAATCGGTTCTGCTTTTATTGAAGTTGATATTGCAAAAAAAAGATTTGTTTTTAGTGGTGATGTTGGACAAGAAAAAGATTTTTTAATGTATCCTCCAAAGCGACCGCAGAAGGCGGATATTCTTTTTGTTGAAAGCACCTATGGCGATAGACTACATCCAAAACAAGATATAAAAGAACAGTTGAAAAAAGTTATTCTTGAAACAATCGCAAAAGGAGGGTCAATTATTATTCCAAGTTTTGCTGTAGAAAGAACCCAAACGCTTATGTATTTAATTTGGCAATTAAGGAAGGCTAAGGAAATTCCTGAAATTCCTTTAATTATGGATAGTCCGATGGGTGCAAATGTATTAGAAGTTTTTCATAAACACTTATCTTGGCATAAACTACCAATAGAAGAGTGCAATGCAATGTGCAAAATTTTTAATGTTGTGAGGGACTATAAGGACACTCTAGAGATAATAGCTACGACTTATCCAAAAATAGTAATTGCTGGAAGCGGTATGGTTACCGGAGGCAGGATATTAAATTATTTACAAGAATATATTGGTAAACCCGAAACTACTTTGTTATTTGTTGGATATCAAGGCGTAGGAACTAGAGGAAGAAAGTTATTCGAGGGAGCTCATGAGACAAAAATTTATGGCAAGTATTATCAAGTTAAAGCGAATATTGAGAGTATTGAAGGTTTATCTGCTCATGGAGACCAAAAAGATTTACTTAATTGGATGAGTGAAATAGAAAATAAACCCGAAAAGGTTTTTATTATTCATGGAGAAAAACAGGCATCCGATACTTTTCGTGTAAAAATAAAAGATACTTACGGTTGGGACTGTACCATTCCGAAATTATTTGAAACAATCGAAATTGAAAGTTAATATGAGTGAACTAGATAATACTTTACAACTTATCCGTCTTGGTATTGATACACAAAAAGAGCATGTTGTGTTTATGCATAAAGATTGTAATGTTTGTAAATCAGAAGGATTTGAGGCACTAAGCCGGGTTTTAGTAACTGTTAATAACAAATCTTTAATTGCTTCATTAAATATTATTAACAATGGAATATTGGACGATGGCGAAGCCAGTTTGTCAGAAAGCGCATGGATATCGTTAAACGCAAAAGAAGACGATATAATTAGTTTCGCACACGTACAACCAGTTTCATCAATGAAAAGTGTGCGTTCTAAAATGTATCGGCAACCATTAGAAAATAAAGACTTTAAAAACATTATAAGTGATATAGTAAAGGGCCAATATTCTAACATTGAAATAGCTGCTTTTATTACAGCATGTGCGGGAGATAATTTAAATGTTGACGAAATTATTGGACTAACTAAAGCCATGGTTGCCTCAGGGCAAAGATTATCTTGGAATAATAAAATTATTGTTGATAAACATTGTGTGGGGGGACTTCCGGGTAATCGTACAACACCCATTGTAGTTTCTATTGTTGCAGCGGCGGGATTTACAATTCCGAAAACATCTTCCCGAGCAATTACATCACCCGCTGGTACTGCAGATACATTGGAGACAATGACAATGGTAAATCTTAATGCTAAACAAATTAAGGAAGTTGTAGCAAAAGAAAATGGCTGTTTTGTTTGGGGAGGATCTGTAAATTTGAGTCCTGCTGATGATGTTTTAATTCGGATTGAAAGGGCTCTTGATGTAGATAGCGAAGGGCAGATGATTGCTTCTGTTCTATCAAAGAAAGTAGCGGCCGGCTCAACACATGTGGTTATTGACATACCAATTGGTAAAACAGCTAAAGTGCGCACGGAAGAGGATGCTGAAAAACTTAAATATTATTTTACCGTTGTTGGTAAAGCAATTGGAATAAAAGTAAAAGTACTTTTTACCGATGGATCCCAACCCGTGGGAAGGGGTATAGGTCCCTCTTTAGAAGCAATGGATGTCTTAAGCGTTTTGCGAAATGAAAAAAACGCCCCTCAAGATTTAAAAGAAAGAGCATTGCTTATTGCGGCTAGTATAATAGAGTTGGCTGATAAATCAAAAAAAGGAAATGGAATTTTAAAGGCCACGGAAATTTTAAGTTCAGGAAAAGCCTATAAAAAATTCATGGCAATATGTAAAGCTCAAGGTGGTTTTAAAGAGCCAAAATTCTCGCAACATAAAAGAGAAGTGTTATCAAAAAAATCTGGAACAGTTATAGAAATTGATAATCGTCGTTTAGCCAAAATAGCAAAATTGGCTGGAGCACCACATGATTTAACTGCGGGTGTTTTGCTATTTACGCCATTAAAAACAAAAGTAAAAAAAGGAGATGTTTTGTTTAATATTTATTCAGAAACAAGTGGCGAACTAAATTATGCATTGGATTATTTAAAATCGGAAGCAAATATTATTTTAATTAAATAAAATGGAAACTATAATTTTTACATTACCAGGAAACGAAAAACTGGTCGAAAGACTTCTTCAAAAATTAAAAGCTGAGGAAGGTAAAGTGGAAATTCGTCAATTTCCGGACACTGAAACATATGTTCGCGTATTATCGGACGTGAAAAACAAAAAAGTAATTATTATATGCACACTTCATGAGCCCGATGAAAAATTATTGCCACTTTATTTTTTATCAAAAACAATTAAGTCTTTGGGTGCAACCGCCGTTTGCCTCATTGCCCCATATCTTTCTTACATGAGACAAGATAAAGTTTTTAAACCAGGCGAAGGTATTACATCTGAATATTTTGCATCTCTAATATCAGGTTTTGCAGACTCGTTGATTACTATCGATCCGCATTTGCATCGCAGGGCATCCATGAATGAAATTTATTCAATTCCATCTAAAGTACTTCATGCCTCCAAACTTATTTCTTCCTATATAAAAGAGAATATCAAAAATCCATTATTGATTGGGCCAGATGCAGAAAGTGAACAGTGGGTTTCAGAGGTCGCCAAAGATGCTGGCGCACCATTTATTGTTTTGAAAAAAATCAGGAAAGGAGATAAAGATGTTGAAGTTTCTGTGCCTGATGTACAAAATTATTTGAATCATACTCCGGTTCTGGTTGATGATATTATTTCAACTGCTAGAACCATGATTGAGACGGTTAGACATTTAAAAAATGCAAAGATGAAAGCACCAACTTGTATTGGCGTTCATGCAGTATTTGCCGGAAATGCTTATGAAGAATTAAAAAAATCTGGAGCAGAAAAGATTATTACATGTAATACAATTGAGCATGTCTCTAATGAAATAGATATCAGCGATCTTCTAGTAAAAAACATTAGTTAATGTTTTTTTAAAATAAAGTATTTACTAAAACTTTAAATTACTTTTTAACTTGTCTTTTTATAATTTAAAATAGCCCAGCTGTTAAACAGAACTGCAAAACCGGTCATGATAATAAAATGATTTTTAATATCCGAAAAATTACTTCCTTTTAATACAACCATTCTCATTACTTCAATAAAATAGGTTACTGGATTACAATTAGCAATTATTTTTGCCCATTCAGGCATGCTATCAATTGAAGTAAACAAGCCACTCATTAAAAGAAAAACCATCATGAAAAAGAAAGCAACCGACATTGCTTGTTGTTGGGTTTCTGAATAGGTTGAGATGAGTAACCCTAAACCCAACATGGCTATTAAATATAAACTTAAAAAAGCATAAACTAAGCCTGCATTTCCAACAGGAATTATACCATACACTAATCTTCCAACAACAAACAGACCAACGCTAAATATAAAAACTCCTATGACCCAAAACGGAATCAACTTGCCAAGTATAAAATGAAATTTTTTAATGGGGGTTACGTTTATTTGTTCAATTGTTCCAATTTCTTTTTCCTTTACAATATTTAAAGAACACATATAAATACAAACCATGGTTACTAATACAACTAAAATTCCTGGAACCATAAAAAAAGTATAATTCAAAAATGTATTAAACCAGTTTGAAGAAACAATTTCAATAGTTGGTATTTGATTATAACGCATTGATTGAATCCAATCGTTCCTTAAATCATTATTAAAATTAAAAATAATGTTATTGATGTAAGCGCCACCTAATCCAGCCTTTGTGCCATTTATTGCGTTTACAGCGATAAATAATTTTTGTTTATTTTCTCTAACAATATTTTTCTCAAAGCCCTGAGGAATTTCTAAAATCAAATCTGATTTATCTTGTTCTACTTGTTGTAATGAATTCTTAAATGAATTACCATAATCCGATAAAATAAAATACCCTGATGAAATAATTTTAGATGTAAGTTTTTGTGAGTAGGTTGAGTGATCGTGATCAACTATTGAAAGATTAATGTTTTTAACTTCATAATCTGCAGCCAAAGGCATAACGATTAGTTGAATAATTGGCATAAGAAATATCATCGGTAACAAGGACTTGTTACGGAATATCTGCTTAAACTCTTTTTGTAATAAAAATCTTAATATTCTCATTCTAACCTTATTTTGAATTTTTTTAAACTCACGAGTAACAAAAAGATTGTCATTGCAATTAGAATTAATGTTTCTTTTATAATTGAACTAAATCCTAAACCTTTAATCATAATGGATTTTACAATGATATAATACCACTTTGCAGGAATAATATTCGAGAAAAACTGCAGGGGTTTTGGCATATTTTCTATGGGAAACATAAATCCAGCCAATAATAAGGTTGGAATAAGCATGCCCATTAATGAAATAAGCATTGCCGATTGTTCGGAATTTGTAATGTTTGATATCATTAAACCAAGTGATAAGGAGGTAATAATAAATAAGCTGCTAACGGTAAATAATAATATAATGCTGCCGTTAAATGGCATGTCTAAAAGAAAAACACTTAGTAACAAAATGATTGTCAGATTAACGAGTGATAGAACAAAATAAGGAACTGCTTTTGAGATAATTACTAGGAATGGATTGAATGGTGATACCAATAAAACTTCCATAGTTCCTTTTTCCTTTTCTCTAACTATAGAAACAGAGGTCATTAATACACATACCAACATTAATACTAATGCCATAACGCCTGGCACAAAATTAGTTGCACCCTTTAATTCAGGGTTATATAACATCCGCACTTCAGGAGTGATTTGATAGGGGATTGGATTATTTTGTATTAATTCTAATTGATAATTCATTACAATATTTGAAACATAATTTGTAAGTGTTGTGGCGGTATTGGGATCTGACGCATCAGCAATGATTTGAAGTTGGGCTTTTTTTAAATGAAGTAATTCTTTATTAAAATTATTTGGAAAAACTATTGCTAATTTTATTTTTCCAGTTTTAAATGATGTCTCAATTTGATGATGATTTAAATTTGCCTTTGTTACCTCAAAATTTTTACTTGCTTCTAATGCATTAATAATTCTTTTTGATGCTGCGTCTTTCGCATAATCACAAACAACAATTTCAGTATTCTTTATTTCGTTGGTGAGTGCAAATCCAAAAAGAGTTATTTGCACAATGGGAATCCCAAATAACATTAACAAGGTTTTGTTATCACGAAACACATGAAAAAACTCTTTCTTTACAAAGGTTAAAAATTGTTTCATAATTAATCTCCTTTACGTTTTGCACCTCTTGCCAATTCAAAAAACACTTCATCCATTGAATCGGCTGAAAATTGTTTTTTTAAATTTGTTGGCGTGTCTAATGCTTTTATAACGCCATCCACCATCATCGAAATTCGGTTGCAGTATTCAGCTTCATCCATATAATGTGTTGTTACAAATATTGTTATGCCTCTATCTGATGCTGAATAGATCAAATCCCAAAACTGTCTTCTTGTTACGGGGTCAACGCCCCCTGTAGGTTCATCTAAAAAAACAATTTTTGGTTCGTGCAGTATGGCAACAGAAAAGGCTAATTTTTGTTTCCAGCCTAAAGGTAAAGAGGCTACTAATTTTTTTGTTTCATTTTTTAAACCTAATTGTTCTATTAACGTATTACTTTTTTCATTTATTTGTTTGTCGGATATTCCATATATGCCACCAAAAAAACGGATGTTTTCTATTACAGTTAAATCTTCGTATAACGAAAACTTCTGACTCATATAACCAATATTTTTTTTAATTTTTTCGGTTTCTTTATAAATGTCAAAACCCGCTATTGTAGCATTACCTGAGGAGGGCTTTGATAACCCACATAACATTCTCATAGCTGTTGTCTTTCCAGCACCATTAGCACCAAGAAAACCAAATATTTCACCTGCTTTTACTTCAAAAGTAATTTCATTGGCTGCAATAAAATTTCCAAATCGTTTTGTGAGTTTATCTGTCTTTATAACAATTTCGTTCATTTTATTTATTCATGAGTTTTATGAAACAATCCTCAATGGTTGGCGCTACTTGTTTTATTTCAATGCTTATATAATTTTTAGATTTCAAATAATTTAGTAGTTCTGATTTAGAATTTTTTAAGTCATCATTAAAGGTAATGTGATGGTATTCACCAAAAGCATTACAACTTCTAATGAGTTTGTTTAATCTTAAGTCAGATAATAAATGACTCATATTTGAAGCTTTTATCGCATACAAAATTTCCGCGTACTGTTTCGTTATGTTTTTGGGTGTATCAATTGACATGATTTTACCGTCTTGCATAAGCGCAATACGCTCGCACAACGTGGCTTCATCCATGTATGGTGTCGAAACTAAAATAGTAATACCTTCTTGCTTCAATCGCTTCAGCATATCCCAAAATTCTTTTCGTGATACAGTGTCTACTCCTGTGGTTGGCTCATCTAAAAATAAAACAGTTGGTCTGTGAATTAAAGCACAACACAAGGCTAATTTTTGTTTCATGCCACCCGAAAGTTTTCCTGCTCTACGTTTCTTGAAAGGTTCAATCTGTATATAAATTTCTTTTATTAATTCATAATTGGCTTCAATCGTAGTATTAAAAACAGTTGCGAAAAATTTTAAATTTTCTTCTACAGTTAAATCTTGATAGAGAGAAAATTTGCCTGGCATATAGCCAACATGCTGTCTTATTTTTTTATAATCATTAACAACATCATAACCATTAACACTTGCAGAACCACTATCTGCTAATAACAAAGTGGTTAATATTCTAAAAATACTTGTCTTCCCAGCACCATCCGGACCAATCAAACCAAACAACTCGCCTTTTCCTACAGAGAATGAAACGTCATCAACAGCTAAAACAATGCCCTTGTTGTATGTTTTACAAATGTTATTGAGTATTACATCACTCATTTTATTAAAATTTTATTTCGCCATACATTCCTATTTTGTAAGCGCCATCATTCTTAACTTTTACTTTTATGGCATAAACCATATTTGCTCGTTCATCTTTTGTTTGTATGGTTTTAGGAGTAAATTCTGCTTTATCATTTATCCAAGTAATAATTCCATCTTGTTCAATATAACCACCTTTGCCATCATCTGTATTTACCTTTACTTTTTGGTTGATTTTTATAAGAGGTAATTGATTCCCCGATATATATGCTCTTAAAATAAGTGAACTCAAATCTGCAATTTTGTAAAGGGGTTTACCTTGAGCAGTCATTTCATTTACTTCTGCGTATTTAGTTAAAACTGTGCCGTTAACAGAATTTATTATTTTACATTTTTGAATTTGATCATTTAATTGTTCAATTTGAATTTTTAATGGAATAGTTTCGTCTGTAATTGTGCTTGTTGAAATTTCTAAAGTAGATTTTTGCGCCTCAATCTGTTTTTTAATTAATTCTATGTTGGAATTAATGTCATCTAACTGTTTCGTTGTTGCCGCCTCTGCTTTAACTAAGTTTAAAATTCTAAGTTTTTCTTTTTCTGCAGTTTTTAATTGTTCTTGAAGAGATGCCATTTGTACCGCTACATTTGGTTTTTTTCCAAGAACAGCTTTTATTTGAGCCTCTAACTGTTTTTTCTTTAGGTATAGCTGTGTGCTATCAATATATCCAATAAATTGTCCGGCTTTAAGTGTTTGGCCTTCTTCTAAATCCAATTGCTTTATTGTTCCAAATGCTTCAGAAGAAATAATTGTTTCCTCAGCCTCAAATGAACCTGAAGCATCAAAATTATTTTTATTGTTTTTGCAAGATGCAAAGAGGATTATAAGCGAAACGGCAATTATAAATTTTATATTTTTCATTTTATTGATTTTTAATTTTTTAAATTCCTGAAGTTGTTTGATAATTATACTGTGCTAATAATAATTGTGTAGTATGTAATATTAAATTTTGTTTAGCTTGATTTTCGGCGTTTACATAATTTAAATAATCTATAGTTGTTATTGTTCCGTTTTCTAATTGATTATTTGCTGTAATCTTAACGTTTTCTCGAAGTTTTATAATTTGATTGTCTGTTTTGATTAAATCAGTTAGTTTGCTAATCTCACTATTTTGCTGTTTTAATGTAAGATTTGTATTAAAAAGGAAAACATCTTTTTGTATATCTAACATATTTTGATTTATACCAACTATTTTTTTTTCTTTTGAATAAGTATAAAATCCCGAAATGTTCCAATTAAATCTTGCGCCACCAATATAGTAAGTGCCAAAATCGTTACTTAAAAAATTAAGAGTCGGTCTACCATAGCCACCTTGAAAAAATAAACTTAGTCGGGGTAAGTTTTTTGCAAGAATTAATTTATTCTGTATGGCAATAGTGTTTTTTTGAGCTTCGAATAATTTTAATTCTGGACGATTTATGTTGTTTGTAATTGCTTGAATTGAAGGATGAGAAAAACTAGTAGTTTCATTTAAGGATTGATTTATAAAAACAGAAAGCATATCTGTAAAACCTTTTCGGTTATAATTTAATTCAGTATTTCTTTGAGTTGCTTTTAATAACTCAGCACTTAATAAATCCAAATTACTTTTTAATGCTATTCCGTTTGCAATTGCGGCTTCAATTTTTTTGATGCCTGATTCTATGTCTTTTTTAAGAAGCTCGGTTTGCTTAATTTGATCATCTATCAATAATATACCGAAAAATAATTGGTTTATTCTTTCTTTAAGTTTATATAATTCAACATTTATTTTTTCTGTTTCGGAACTTGTATTTGTTTTTATGAGTTCTTTTTGTTGTTTAATGACATAGGCATCTGTTAAGGACTGATTTATTTCTCCATAAATTTTATATTGGTCTTTACTTAAATCTTTAATGGTTGTATTTGGCAGAGCAAAGGGAATTTTTGTGACTTCAGATTGATAGGTTGCTTGTCCTGCAAAATTAATTTGCGGAAGATAACCTTTAGAGGCATTATCAATAGAATATTCTTTAGTTTTTTCTATTAATTCTAATTGCTTAACTAGGGGATAGTTTTTAGTTGCAAGTTCATAGCATTGCTGAATGCTGAGGGAATTTTGGCTTTGTATTTTAGAAAGAAAAGATAGCATTAGAATGCTTGTAATGAGCCCTATGTTTTTTATTTTTTCCATTATATTTTTTTAATTTTTTACCCAATTGGGTAAATGATAGTTAAATTTTTTTATTTTTTGATAGCTTGTTTAACAAAGGACTTTATATGGTCTTTTCGTTCTTTAATTAATTCCTGAAACTCTTTATTATCGATGCCAATAACTACTTGAATCATCGGTCTTCCAATAAAAGGAAAAATTATCATTGAAATGATGTTCATGAACAATTGTCTGGCATCTACTTGTCTAATTAGTCCTGCATCAACTTCTTTTTTTACCGATAATGCAAAACCGGAAAAGGTATTTTTCATGTTATTACCTATGTGTTTGGCAATAAATTTTTCTGGGTTTTTATTTAATTCATTTAATACAAAACGTGGTAAGTAGGAGTTTTTCGACAACATATTCATGTATTCCTCCACCATTAAATCAATTTTCATTTCAAGTGGGATTTCCAATTCAAGGATTACTTGAATCTTAGAAATTAATTTACCCAAGGCTAAACTAAAAATTGTTTCGAATAAACTATCTTTTGATTTAAAATAATAGTGCAATAGGCCTTTGTTTATATTTGCATCATCCGCAATTTCTTGCATGCGAGTGCCATCATATCCTTTTTCATGAAATACTTTAGTTGCAGAATCTAATATTTTTTGTTCTGTATTAGTATCAATTTCTTTGGGCATTTTCTATTTTTTTACAAATATATAATAATTTACCTAAATGGGTAAATAAATGTCTATAGTTTTATTTTTACCTCTAATGATTTATGTCACTTTTAATTCTACTCGTTTGTTTTTTGTATATTAGTATAATTTTGTATTTATACTTTCTTTTTAGACTTAGATTTGGTCTAATAGCTTTCGATTTTATAGTAGAAAAATGTAATCAAGAAATAATGTATAAAATAATCGCATTTTTAGTATTTATGAATTGCGGTATGGTTGCTCAACGGTTAGTTCATTATGACTTGTATGTAAAAGATACTATCGTTAATTATACAGGTAAAACCAAAAAAGCCATTTCGATTAATGGCCAGATACCCTCGCCAACGCTTTATTTTACCGAAGGAGATACTGCTGAAATTTTTGTGCATAACTATATGAAGCATGCAACTTCTATTCATTGGCATGGTTTAATTTTACCAAACGAACAGGATGGGGTTCCCAATCTCACTACAGCACCTATAAAACCAAATTCAATACACATTTATAAATTTCCAATTAAACAAAGTGGTACATACTGGTATCATTCACACACTATGCTGCAGGAACAAGTTGGGATGTACGGTGCATTTATAATTCATAAAAAAAATGAAACTATTATAAATCAAGAAGTGTTTGTTTTAAGTGACTGGTCAGACGAAAATCCCCACCAAATAGAACGATCGTTGCATTATGCGACCGATTGGTATGCCATCAAAAAAAAGGCGACTCAAAACTATTTTGAAGCCGTAAAAAAAGGGTTTTTAAAAACTAAATTAACCAATGAGTTGAAAAGAATGCATGCAATGGATGTAAGCGATGTGTATTATGAAAGATTTTTAATTAACGGAAAAACTCAGCAAAAATTAAATAACTATAAGGCCGGTGATCAGGTTCGTTTACGTATTGTTAACGGTAGTTCATCAACCTATTTTTGGCTAGCATACAGTGGTGGTAAAGTTACTGTTGTTGCAAACGATGGTATCGATACAGAACCTGTTGTGGTTGACAGATTAATTATTGGGGTTTCTGAAACTTACGATGTTTTAATTACTATACCAAATGATTCCATCGCCCATAATTTTATTGCTACTTCAGAAGATAGAATAGGCTCAGCTGTTTTAGAAATAGGAAATGGAATAAGTGAAAAATTTACGCCAATGCCTCGTTTAAATTATTTTGAAGGAATGAAAATGATGAATAATATGATGGGCTTTAGTTATAATATGATGAATATGGGTATGGATATGAGTTTGCAGCAGATGGATATGAATCGAGTAATGTATCCGGAAATTTCTAGGATGACAATAAATAAAGATAAAAAAAACAAACACGCTCATCATTTAATGAATTCAAAGGATATTGTAACTTTAAATTATGCAATGCTTAAATCGCCTGTAAAAACAAACTTACCAGAAGTACCTTTTAGAACTTTAAATTTTGAATTAACAGGAAACATGAATCGTTATGTATGGACAATTAATAACAAAACCGTTTCTGAAAATGATAAAATTTTTATTAAAGCAGGAGAAAATGTTCGGATTATTATTAATAATAATTCTATGATGAGACATCCTATGCATTTGCATGGGCATTTTTTTAGAGTTTTAAATGGACAAGGAGAATATTCACCATTAAAAAATGTTTTAGATATTTTGCCAATGGAAACAGATACTATTGAATTTAATGCTTCTGAGGAATACGGCAATTGGTTTTTTCATTGCCATATATTATATCACATGATGAGTGGCATGGGTAGAGTTTTTTCATATGAAAATTCACCACCTAATCCTCAATTGCCAAACCCAAAAAAATCATTACGGAAAGTATATCATGATGACAAACGTTTTTTCTTGGGAGCTCAGGTTGGATTAGAGAGTAATGGTAGTGATGGCCAAATTTCCTTAATGAATACACGCTGGAAATTACAAACGGAATGGCGCTTAGGCTTAAATGACAAAACAGGTTATGAATCAGAAAGTCATATCGGTAGATACATAGGTAAAAATCAATTCGCTTTTGTATATAGTGGTTGGGATTGGCGGTATAGAAAAAGTTCTAACAATGAAAAAAATGTTTTTGGGCAATCTAATACAAAAGATAATAGAGGAGTTGTTTGTTTAGGTGTACAATATTTATTACCGTTTTTAGTTGTTGCCGATTTGCGTTATGATCATAATAATAATTTAAGGCTTCAAATTACAAGAGATGATATTCCGCTTACATCACGGCTTCGTTTATGGGGAATGTTTAATACCGATTTAGAATATTCGGCAGGAATTAAATATATTCTAACAAAATACTTTTCTGCATCTTCGCATTATGATAGTGATATGGGTATTGGCGTAGGTGTTAAAATAACTTATTAAAATCAGGTTTCTTTGATTAAGCATTTTTTATTGTAACTTTAGTATTGAGTTACACTTATAACACATAGAGGGAATTAAAATAATTAGTTTAAAAACAGAATTATGAAACTCATGCAAAAAATAGGCTACTTTAGATTGGTTCTTGTTCCTTTAGGATTATTAATCATTCTTACTGCATACAACAATTCTATCATAGGAATGGGTTTAGTTGGTGTAGTGGTGTTAATTTTCGGGATTCTCAATAAATGTCTTTTATTGGGTAAATGTGAGGTTGAATACGAGGCGGATAGTACTAAAAATGAATCTAAAGAACTTTAGTTTTTGGTTTTCACTTTTAAATTTTATATCTTCATTGCAATTTAAAATTTGTCATGAAATTTTCCTTTATCTCTTTTATTTTTTTATTTTCAACACATTTATTCGCTAACGGGTATTGTTTTTCTAATTTTTCAAATGATTCGCGCCTTAAACCTACAAACCAAATTGTTTTCCAAGAAAATTTAGGGCAAATTTCCGACCAAAGTAAAAACCCGAGGCCGGATGTTTTATTTTATGGAACAGATGGTCAGCTTGCATTTCATTTAAAAAAAGATGGGATTTGCTATCAACAATCCAGAGTGGATAGTTGGAAAGAAGAAATTAATCCTGTTACAAATAAAAAAAGTAAAGTGCCAAATCAAACTACCGTTTATCGCGTTGATGTTAATTGGTTAAATGCTAATAAAAATGTGGTTGCAAAAAAGATAAATCCGCTAAACGATTATAATAATTATTATTTAGAGGTTTGTCCAAACGGTGTAACAGGTGTTAAATCATATCACGAAATACTATATGAAAATATTTATAATGGCATCGATTTAAAATGGTATTCAAAAAATGGTAAATTAAAATATGATTATATAATCTCGGCCGGAGGTGATTTCAAACAAATTCAATTAGAGTTTAATGGCGCTGAAAAAATTAGCATTAATAAAAATGGAGAGTTGATAATAAATACTCCATTAGGTAAAATTATTGAACAAGCACCTTACGTAACTCAAAACGGAAAAAAATTAAATGCTCAATGGCAAATACAAAATAATGTAGCCAGTTTTAATATCGAAAATGTTAATTCATCTTTACCATTTATAATTGATCCGGGGGTTAGGGTTTGGGGAACCTATTACGGAGGAGTTGGTTCTGGCGAGATAGGTGCTGCAACATCTAATGATGCATTAGGCAACGTTTTTATAGCAGGATATACAGATTCTAATAACGGCACGAGCATTGCCACAGTTGGAAGTCATCAAAGTGTTTATAGCGGTGGTGTAAACGATGCTTATCTAGCAAAATTCGATAGCTCGGGAGTTCGTCAGTGGGGCACATATTATGGCGGAGCTATTCGTGATGCTGCAAGTTGCTGCGCTACAGATGCTGCCGGAAATTGTTTTATGGGTGGTTATTCCTTGGGTAGCGCACCAAATGTTATTGCAACTTCAAGCGGACATCAAAACACAAATGGTGGTGGATGGGATGGATTCTTAGTTAAATTTAATAGCGCAGGTATTCGTCAGTGGGCAACTTTTTATGGTGGTTCTGGAACTGAGTTTGCACAAAGTTGCGCCACAGACCTCGCCGGTAATGCTTACCTATCTGGAAAATCTGATAGTAATTTTGGAACCGTAATAGCAACTGCAGGTTCTCATCAAAGTAATAATGGTGGTAACATGGATGCTTTTCTGGTGAAATTTAATAGTTCTGGTGTTCGTCAGTGGGGTACTTATTACGGTGGCGCTGGAGTTGATGTGGGATTTGGATGTTGTACCGATGCTAATAATAATGTTTATTTAACTGGCTCTACAGATTGCACAATTGCAAATGTAATTTCTAGTTCGGGAAGTCACCAAGTTGCTCATGGAGGTTTTGCCGAAGATGCATTTTTAGTTAAGTTTAATTCAAGTGGTGTTCGACAATGGGGAACATATTATGGGGGAAATGGAAATGAAATTGGTTACAATTGTGTTTCAGATATTAATTTAGATGTTTATTTGGTTGGTAAAACAGAAAGCACTAACGGTCAGAGTATTGCCACAATTGGTGGTCACCAAGTGGCTTATGCTGGCGGGCCTTTTGATGCTTTTTTAGTTAAGTTTAATTCAGGAGGTGTCCGTCAATGGGGTACTTATTATGGTGGAGCTGGAGATGAGACTGCTTATTGTTGTAGTGTTCATGCTTCCGGGGATATTTATATTGCCGGACACACTTCGAGTAACGCCCCTAATACAGCAATTGCAACTTTAAATGCGCATCAAAATGGTTATGGAGGTGGTTTAACAGATGGATTTATTGCGCAGTTCACAAATGCCGGTGCAAGGCAATGGGGTTCTTTTTATGGTGATTCTGGTGATGATTTTATTTATGGATGTTCTACCGACGCGTTTTATAATTTATATTTTGCCGGCGCAACAGATACAAATAACGGTTTTGGAATTGCTACTTTTTTTGGTCATCAAAGCGTTTTTGGAGGAGGTGCAGCAGATGGGTATTTAGTTAGATTTTATGACTGTATTACACCGGCTGATCCTTTAAATACGACTTCTGCAAATAATTTGATTGGTTGTGTTGGAAATTCAAATACTCTAACGGCTTCTGGCTCAGGTACACTTACTTGGTATCCATCGCCAACAGCAACAACAAGTATCGCCACTGGTACAACTTATGTTACACCAATTTTAAGTGCAGGAGTTTATACCTATTATATCGAATCAGAAACTTGCGCATTAAGTGCTAACAGAACTCCTATAACAGTAACTGTTAATGCAATTCCTTCGTTAACTTTAAATTCTGTTACCGCTTCATCAGCAATATGTGCAGGGCAAGCTGCAACACTTATTGCTTCAGGTGCGGTTACTTATACATGGAGTACGGGGTTAAATAGTAATGTTGCTGTTGTTTTTCCAACTGCTACAACTGTTTATACAGCAACCGGAACAAATACTTTTGGGTGTACAGGAACTAACACTATTTCAATTTCGGTTCAACCATCGGCGCCAGTTTCTTTAACCGCCCCATACTATAATAGTTGTTTAGTAATTTTTGGCGGAACACCAATTCCATTAGCAGGCAATCCATCAGGTGGTGTTTATTCTGGCTTTAATGTAAATAACGGTTTTTTTATTCCACAGGCTATTGGTTCTTTTACGCCTGTTTATACTTATACCGACAGTACTACAGGTTGTATTAGTTCAGATAGTATTACAATATTTGTTGCCTCTTGTTTAGGGGTTGCAGAAAATAATAGTAATCTAAATAATTCTCTTTTAAAAATTTATCCAAATCCAACTAGTGGTTTCTGTAATATTGTTTCAGAAACAGATTTGGAAATTAATATTGTAAATCAATTAGGCCAAATTATTTTATCTGCATCTTTAAATGAATCAAACAATCATCAATTTACATTTTCTAATTTAGCTAATGGAATTTATTTTGTTCAAAATAAAAACACTCTGCAGAAAATAAATAAAAAAATTGTAGTGATCAATTAATATCCTTTCAAATCAAAATCACTACTATCAATCATAGTAACCCATTTGCCCATTTTTTTCTGAATAATTTTAAAGTGATGTTGATCTTCCTCGCAAATTAAAGAAATGGCTTCGCCTGAAGATTCGGCTCTACCGGTTCTTCCGATGCGGTGGATATAATCTTTGGGAGAGCGAGGCAATTCATAATTAATAACATGAGGTAAAAATTTAATATCTATACCTCTCGCCATTAAATCTGTTGCAACTAACACATTTAATTTTCCGCTTTTAAATTTATTTAATGCTTCTTCTCGCGCACCTTGACTTTTTTTGCTGTGAATAGCAGAGGCCTTTATTCCATTTATTCTTAACTTATCGGCAACAACGTCTGCTTTAAAAACGGAAGATGTAAAAACCAAAACCTGTTGCATTTTATGATGTTTAATTAAATAACGCAATAATGGACCTTTTCTTTCTGCTGATACAAAATAAGCTAGTTGATTAATGAGGTCTATTTTATTTTCTTCTCCATCTATTTTAATTATTAGGGGGTTGTTAAGAATAATTTCTTTTATGGTATTTACATCTTCACTTAGAGTAGCGGAAAATAAAAGGTTTTGTCTTTTTTTGGGAAGTAAAGAAAATATTTTGGACATTTCTTCTTTAAAACCAAGATTGAGCATTTTATCTGCTTCATCTAACACCAATGTTTTCACATCTGTTAAGTGAACGGCTTTTGATGAAATTAATTCTAATAATCTGCCGGGTGTTGCAACTAAAACTTCAACGCCTTGTAATTTTATCATTTGGGGATTAATTGAAACACCTCCGTACACAGCAAGTGTTTTTAATTTTTCAGGCAAACCATTAACAAATAAATTAAACACATCGTTTACCTGTATCGCTAATTCTCTCGTTGGAACTAAAATTAAAGTGGATACATGTCGGTTTTTTGAGGCCGATTGTTTTTGTAATTGTTGAATAATAGGCAAAACATAACTAGCCGTTTTTCCAGAACCGGTTTGTGCTATGCCAAGAATATCTTTTCCCTTTAAAATTGCCGGAATAGCCTTTAATTGTATAGGGTAAGGCTGTTCGTATTTTTGCTCAACTATTATTTTTAATAAATATGGAGATAAACCAAGAGAGGTAAAAGACATAGGTAATGTTTTTTTGAAGTAAAAAATAATATTAAGAAGCTTAAAGGTAATCATTTTCATTACAATTTTTTTTCGCTATCTTTAGCTTATGCCATTCAATATGTGTCTTTTTAACAAGCTTCTATATTTTTTTTTATTTTTTATTAGTTTTATTTCCTGTAATACTAATAGTGTAGACGATAATCATTCGAGGGATAAAAAACATACGGGCGCAGAATCCGTAAAAACACAAAAATATAATCCAGTTAGTTTACATAGAGCAGTTTCATTACCTGTTTTAGCTGGTTTGCCAAAAGTATTAAACGTATCAACTCCAATTGTTTTGCCTACCAATACAAATGTTCATCTTGTTGGCGAGCCAAAGGTTGTTTTTTTACCTAAGGAGCTTCCTACAACTACATTAAGAAAAGACACTTCCTCAACACCAAAAGTTGTTCCTGCAAATGGAAAAGAAATATTTTGTAAACAACCTGTTCCTGTTATTGCTGCAACTCCAAGATTTAAAGACGCAACAATTTATAATTTACAATATCTTGATGTTGATCAGGGAATGAATTCTCCATATGTTAGAAGCATTTTAAATGATAAAAATGGCAATTTGTGGTTTGGTACAAAGGCAGGAGTTAGCAGATATGATGGCCGTTCGTTTTTTCATTACACCGAAAAAGAAGGGTTAAGCAATAGCGTAGTATTATCTATGTTAGAAGATAAAGCTGGAAATATTTGGTTTGGTACCGAGGGTGGAGGCGCTTGTTGTTATAATGGAAAAACATTTATTCGTTTTTCTGAAAAAGAAGGTTTAAGTAATAATACAGTTTTGTCAATTATTCAAGATAAAAAAGGGAATATTTGGTTTGGTACTAATGGTGGTGGTGTTTGCAGTTATGATGGAAAAAGTTTTACTTATTTTACAGAACGAGAAGGCTTATGCAATAATTCTGTAAGAGGAATTTTGGAGGATAAAAATGGAAATATTTGGTTTGGAACAAATGGAGGAGGACTTAGTCGTTACGACGGAAAAACATTAACTACCTTTTCAGAGGACGAAGGTTTAAGTAACAATATTGTATTATCTATGTTCGAAGACAAGAATGGTAATTTGTGGTTTGGAACGGATGAAGGAGGGGTAAATTTGTTTGATGGAAAATCGTTTTCTTATTATACCGAATACCAAGGTTTAAGTAATAATAGCGTATTGTCAATTTTTCAAGATAAAATTGGTAATCTATGGTTTGGTACTTATAGTGGTGGCGCTAATAAATTTGATGGTAAAACATTTACTTATTACACAGAAAACGAAGGTTTAAGTAATAATTATGTTTCTTCAATACAAGAAGATAATGCAGGTAACTTATGGTTTGGAACTTATGGAGGAGGTGTTAACCGTTATGATGAAAAATTGTTCATGCATTATACGAACAAAGAAGGATTAGGAAATAACACTGTAAGGGCGATTTTAGAAGATAAAACAGGGAAAATTTGGTTTGGAACTTATGGAGATGGAATAATGATTTATGATGGAAAAAGTTTTGCTCATTATAATGTAAGTAAAGGTTTAAGTAGTAATTATATTAAGGCTATTTTATTAGATAAACATGAAAATTTGTGGTTTGCTACTGATGGCGGCGGAGTTATTAAATATGATGGAAAATCGTTTTTAAATTATACAGAGGAACAAGGATTGTGCAGCGATTATATCTTGTCATTATTAGAAGATGGTCAAGGAAATGTTTGGTTTGGCTCAGATGGTAATGGTGTTTCTCGTTTTGATGGTAAATTTTTTACGACATTTTCTGAAACAGAAGGTTTATGTAATAATACTGTTTTGTGTATGATGAAAGATAATCAAGGCACTCTTTGGCTCGGAACTGATGGAGGTGGAGCGTGTAGATTTGATGGCGTTTATTTTACTTATTATACAAAAAAACAAGGTTTAAGTAGTAATTATATAAATACAATTTTTCAAGATTCAAAAGGTACTATTTGGTTTGGTACGGATGGTGAAGGGTTATGCGGGATAGAAAAAAATTCTTTAGAATCTGGGAACCTAAAATTTATACGATTTACAGAAAATGAGGGGCTTAGTAATAATGATGTTAATTCAATTCTTGAAGATAAAGCAGGTGGTTTGTGGCTTGGAACAGAGAATGGACTTAATTATTTCATAAGCGCATCTGCTAAAATTAAACAAGAAACCTCAAAAAACTCAAGTGAAAATAGTATTTATGAGGCACTTGTTTATTCTACTACAAGCGGATTAAAAGCGAATAATTTTTTCAATAAATCTTCTTTAATCGATAGTAAAAATAATATTTGGTGGGGCACAGGAAAGGCCTTAAGCACATTAAACCTTAATACATTTAAACTTTCAACAGAAAAACCTTTAATACAATTAAATAATATTGAACTTGAGCAAACCTTTATTGATTTCTATGCTTTAAAGGATTCTTTAAAATCTGGCAATCCAATGTTTGTTGGAGATGAAATAAAAAAGAGTTTAAAAGATGTTAAATTTGATAGTTTGGTTTCATTTTATAATTATCCTAAAAATTTACAATTACCTTATCATATAAATCATATTACCTTTCAGTTTAGTGCTATTGACTGGTCGGCGCCCAACAAAATCCACTATCAATATATGTTGGAAGGTATAGATAAGGATTGGAGTCCTTTAACAAAAGATAATAGAGCTTTGTATAGTAACTTATCTAACGGAGAGTATGTTTTTAATGTAAGAGCAATTGGTTTGTCTCAACAATGGAGTGATATATTAAAATATAAATTTGTAATTAATCCACCCTGGTGGAAAACATGGCTAGCCTATTTTTTATATATGATTATGGTAAGTACATTAATTTATTGCTTTATCAATATACGTACTGCTCAATTAAGAGTGAATCAAAAGAAATTAGAAGTAATAGTTGCCGAACGCACGGCCGAAGTTGTTGAGCAAAAAGAATTAATTGAGGAAAAACAAAAAGAAATTGTTGATAGTATAAATTATGCTCAACGTATTCAACGTGCGTTATTGGCAAGTGATGAGTTGTTAAACACCAATCTTAAAAATTATTTTTTATTCTTTAAGCCTAAAGATATTGTAAGCGGAGATTTTTATTGGGCTTCGCATTTGGTAAATGGTGATTTTGCTTTGGTAACTGCTGATAGTACAGGGCATGGTGTTCCGGGAGCAATGATGAGTATGCTAAATATTTCTTGTTTAAATGAGGCAATAAATGAGCGTAAGTTAAAAAGTCCTGCAGAGATATTAAACCACGCACGTAAGCGAATTATTGAATCTTTGGCTCAAGACGGTAGTGTAGAAGGAGGCAAAGATGGAATGGATTGTAGTGTTATAGCCTTTGATTTTAAAAATAATAAAATAACCTACTCATCAGCAAACAATCCAATATGGATATTGAGGCAAACAGAAAAAAGTGTTGAGCTAATAGATCTTAAGGGAGATAGAATGCCAGTTGGGAAACATCATAAAGATGCTACTCCATTCAATAACCATACTGTAAACTTAATTAAAGGCGATGTGATTTATACTTTAACCGATGGTTTTGCAGATCAATTTGGTGGATCAAAAGGAAAAAAATTTAAACATAAACAACTTCAAGATATTTTAATTTCTAGTTATGGTGACAGTATGGAGGGCCAAAAGCAGAAAATTGAAGACGCGTTTAATAATTGGAAAGGAAATCTCGAGCAAATTGATGATGTTTGTATAATAGGTGTGAGGTTTTAGAATTAGTGCAAACAAAAATTAAATATATTATTATTATTATTTTCGGATGGATTTGCAATTTTTATTGCCAAAATTCCGATAATAATTTTTCTATTATCGAAGATTCCGTCTTAAAAAGTATAGCAATTAAAAAACCAGACACCACAATAGCTAGAAGTTATAATTATTTGGCGTTTGAATTAAGAAGAAATAACCCTACTAAATCAGTAAAGTATGGGGAATTGGCTTTAGTGATTTATACGAAAAATAATAATCTTGGTGGAGTAGCACTGTCTAATTTTAATTTAGGAACAGCTCATCTTAATTTAAGCAAACACCATGATGCTTTAGAGTATTTTAATAAAGCAATTTTTTTCGGAAATAAGGCGGGAGATAAAAAAGTTGTCGCTGCGGCCTATAACAACATAGGGATAGTGTTCATTAAACAAGGGAATACTTCAGAAGCAATAAAAAATTATTTACTCGGTCTTAAATTGCGGGCGGAGTTAAATGACAAATCTCAAATGGGCGCTTCTTACGCGAATATTGGGAATGTATATTTTAATGAACGTAAATATGATGAGGCTTTGAAAAATTACAAATTAGCCGTGAACCTTTTTGAAGAAACAAACACTAAATTTGGATTGGCGAATGCAATTTCCAATATTGGAAATTTGTATTTAGAATTAGGAAAAATTGATACTGCCTATAATTTTTTTAATAAATCTTTAAAAATAAGCTTGGAAATTAATGATAAGAGAGGAATTTCATCCTCATACAATCATTTAGGTTCTATATATTTAATCCAAAAAAAATATACACTTGCTAAAGACTATTTTAATCGGGCATTAAAAATGCAGGAGGAGACTGAAAATATTGAGGGGATGGTAGGCACAATAAATGATATTGGGAGGGTTGAAATTGAGCTTAATAATATCAGTAGCGCAGAAAAAAAATTAAAAGAAAATCTCATAATACTTAAGAAAACAAGAAGTTTGAAAATTTTAGCAGATTGTTATGCATTATTAAGTCGTATTGATACACTAAAGAGGGATTATAAAAACTCCTTTTATCATTATAAATTGCATGTAGAATATATGGATAGTGTTAGAAATAAAGATAACTCTGAAAAAATTATTCAGCAACAATTAACTTTCGATTTTAATAAAAAAGAAGCTGAAACAAAAGAAAAACAACTTAAAAAAGATATTGTTGCTAAAGAAGAATTAAGGCAACAAAAAAAAATCACAAATATTAGCATTGGAGCCGGCGTTTTAGTTTTTCTTTTTTTAGTTATTGCTATAAGAGCATATAACGGAAAGCAAAAAGCCAATCTTATTACTCTACAACAAAAAATAGAAGTTGAGAAACAAAAACATTTGGTTGATGAAAAACAAAAAGAAATAATTGATTCTATAACATACGCTAAACGATTACAAGAAGCTATTTTACCACCTTTTGAATTTATTAATAAACATTTTAAACATAATTTTATTTTATACAAACCAAAAGATTTGGTTGCCGGTGATTTTTATTGGTCAGAGAAAATTGGCGACAAGTTTTATATTGCTGCAGCCGACTCAACCGGACATGGTGTGCCGGGAGCTTTAGTCTCAATAGTTTGTTCAAACGCCTTACATAGAACAGTAAAGGAATTTAATATAAGCGAAACTGGTAAAATACTTGATAAAACACGAGAGTTGGTTTTAGAAACTTTTGAAAAAAGCACGAGTGATGTAAAAGACGGAATGGATATTTCACTTTTATGTATTGACAATAAAAACAAAAAAATATTCTGGAGCGGGGCTAACAATCCATTATGGTATATTTCTCATTCTTCTAATTCGAATAAGGTAGGGGGTAATGAACTAATGGTAATAAAGGCAGATAAGCAGCCAATTGGAAAAACCGATAATCCTAAACCTTTTACAACTCACGAAATTGATTACATTGAAAACACTACATTTTATTTATTTACGGATGGATTCGCCGATCAATTTGGCGGACCTTCCGGTAAAAAATTCAACAAAAAACAATTTTCCGAATTATTAATTAAAAACAATCAATTAACTTTACATGAGCAGAAAGATTGTATTAACGAAGTATTTGAAAATTGGAAAGGTAATTTAGGGCAGGTGGACGATGTTTGCTTAATTGGAATTAAAATTTAAAAAATAAATGAAAAAAAGTCTTGTTTTAGTAATGATTGTTTTGAGTTTTTTATCTTGTAAAAAGAAAAAAATTGCAACTCAAAATGAGTTGGATGAGAAAATAATTACAAATTATATCTCTGACAATAATTTAAATGCAACAGCAACAGGAAGCGGATTGTATTATGTGATGACTACAACCGGAACCGGAATACAACCCAATGCCAACTCAAACGTTACTGTAAATTACAAAGGAAGTTTAAAAGATGGCAAAGTGTTTGATCAAAGCGCAAGTACGGGGGCTACTTTTAATTTAGGTTCTGTTATAAAAGGTTGGAAAGAAGGAATTCCGCTTTTTAAAAAGGGCGGAAAGGGAATTTTATTAATTCCTTCTGCTTTAGGGTATGGAAATCAAGCAACGGGCAGTATTCCCGCTAATTCGGTTTTAATTTTTGATATTGATTTAATTAATGTTCAGTAAAAAATTAGAATTTTATTATCGATTTTCTTTAAAATAAACACAGCATTTATTTATCACACATTCGTGGTGTTTTGGATTGGTGGGGCGGCAAGTTTCTCTACCCAAAAAAGAAATAGCCATACCAATTTCACCCCAATCTTTTTCCGGAATTACTTCCATTATTTGTTTTTCAATTTTTTTTGGATCGGTACCACTGGCTATACCAATACGTGGCGCAACTCTTACAACATGTAAATCAACTATAACTCCTTCTGCTTTTATACCAGCGCCTCGTATAATCACATTCGCCGACTTTCTCCCAATACCCGGCAGTTTAATTAGTTCTTCCATGGTAAGCGGAATATTTTTATCCTCTTTAACCGCTTTTGCTAATTCTAATAACCATTTTGTTTTGTTTCCGAAGTTGCGCACTTTACTAATAAAGCTAAATAAACTATTTTCATCAGCAGTAGCCAAGACTTTCATGTTGGGAAAAGCTTTAAATAATGGTGGAGCAATTTCGTTAATGTGTTTATCTGAATCTTGCGCTGATAGTATAACCATTACAACCAATTGATATAAATTTTTAAACTCCAATGGATGCGGTTTTCCTTTATACTTTTCAAGTAAAGGTTTTAGTGCTAAAGACCAATTTGTTGTTTTCATTTTGTTTTTAAAATTAAAATCATTAATAATAGTTGCTTAAATAACGGTTGCTACTCTTACAATTTTTATAAATCTTACTTTGTAATAAGGCGACTCTTTAAAGGTTGATATTTTTACTCCTGAACATTTTTTACTGGATGAGCTATGAATAAATTTTATTTCTTCTCCCGGATTAGATAATATTATTCCTACATGCCCCGGCCTTCTGTTTTTAGCGTTAGTGCCTGTAAACACAATTACATCGCCAATTTTGCAGGAATCAAGAGAAATAAATTTCCCTTTTTTTTCGTAATCCATTGAGGAACGCGGCACTTTTAAATTAAAATGGCTAAAAACATAGTACACAAAACCCGAACAATCAAAACCGCTTTTTGGACTACAATTAGCATAACAATATTTAACACCAATTTGTTTTTTTACAAATAAAACTAAACTATCAATATTAATTGTGTCTTTGTGGGCTTCATAATAAGGCTTAGAATGCGAGTTGCATAAAAAAGGAAATAAAAAAAATAGGATAATTATTATTTTTCGCATAATTAAAAACTAAACAATCGAGATACCATTCACATCTGTTGTCAATACCTCACTCATATAATTTAAAAACGGACGCATTGCGACAAATGTTTCCTTTACCTGTTTTACAAAGTTGGGGCCGAGTACTTCTTTATCAGTAAATTTTCTAATTAGTAAAAACTGTTTGTAACGCAACAAATCAATGGCGTTATCATCTGCCTTAAAACCTTTAGGTGTGGTTTTTATTTGCTCACCTTTGAGTGTTCCAAAATTACTTACGAACTTTTTGTTTTTTAAAATTGCTCTAAACTCTTTTGCATCATACGCAAATTCATCGCGTATTCTTTTAAGATCGGCAGGCTCTGGACCCCAAAAGCCCCCGGCTAAAAATGTATTTCCCGATTCGATATGAAAGTAATAAGAACCTCTGCGCAATTTTGTGGCGCGCTTAAAACTTCCGCCCCAGTGAGAATTATAAGGTGTTTTTTCTTTTGAAAATCTAACGTCCCTATAAATTCTGTGTAAACTTTTTTTGCCACTCACTGTTTCAATTACATCATGTTTATTCATTTCCAAAAGTAATTCATCGGCAAATAATTCAATATTTTGTTTTTCGCTTAAATAGCGCTCTTTATGTAAATTAAACCAATCACGATTATTATTTTTCTTGAGCAGTTTTAAAAAGTTCAAATTGCTTTCTTCTATTTTAATTTTACTCATTTATAGTAGCTGTTTTTAAAATAATTCCTTCATGATTTTCGCTAAAGATTCTTTCACTTCAGCTAATTCTTTTTCAACATTTGCTAATCGTGACTCAATTTCGCTCACGTGTTTTCTGGCGGGCTCTTCACGTTCAGGCTCGTCATCAAAAATTATTTCTTCACCTAATAAATGTGTAAAACGAGTTTCTTTTTGTCCTGCACGTTTTTGTATTTCCTTTACAAATGGGTTTTCCAAATTCATTAATTTATTAAGCGCTTCGTGTACGCTTTCCAAAGATCTAAATTCATGTAACCTTGCTGAATTAGTATTTATTTCTCCTGGCGTTTGCGGGCCACGTAAAAAAAGCAAACACATTACGGCTAACTCGCCATCACTTAAAGGGTAAACAGTTGTAAAATTATGTTTGTATTTTACAGAACGAATACTTCCGCCAACGGCAGTGGAAACTAAACTCTGGCTCTTTAAGGAATTTAAAGCCATTACTACTGTTTCCTCATCATAATCAACAACCGGCTTTCGGGAAGTTTTTTGATTGCAGGCTGCTGTGAGTGCATTCAGTGTCATTGGATAATAATCGGGAGTAGTTTTGCTTTTTTCGATTAAAGCACCTAGCACTCTAATTTCGATTGAATTTAATAATGGTAATGTTGTATTTGGATCCATTTTTAAAAAATATGATTAAAAAATTGTTTAGAATAAATAGTTTATTTTTTAAATAACTACTATTTAGGAGCTACTAATTTGGCTATGTCTTCTAATTTTGAAAGAGCATACGGATCATTTGCTTTGTATTTTAGAGCATCTTCATAAGCAACTTTTGCTTCCTGATAACGTTTCATTTTTAAATATCCATCTGCTGTTTTAATTTTTTCTTTGTATTTTTCAGCGCCGCCACCTAAAACTTGAGGTATACTATAGTCAGAATCTCCTTTATCCATTTCACCTTCTCCATCTTTAGCTCTAGTCTCAAAAGAACGTTTTTTATCTTCGGCTTCTTTTGCATCTCTATCTTTTCTGGCTTTGTCTTTTTTGTCTTCAGCTTCTTTCATCGCGGCTTCATCTTCAGCTTTTGATTTTGCTAAACCTTCTTTTTGTTTTTCTGCTTTGTCTCTTGCAGCTTTTTCATTTTCTTTGCGTTTTGCTTTTGCTTTATCGGCATCCGCTTGCATGGCATCTCTATCCTCTGCTTGTGATTTAGCCATTCCTTCTTTTTGTTTAGCTAATTTTGCTTCTTTCTCTATTTCCTCAGGGGTTTTCTTTTTAATAATTAAATCACCACTTTTTTCTTTTTCTCTTTTTTCTGCCAGCGTTTTTTCTTTAGCTAACCTTTCATTAGCAGCTTTTTCTTTTATGGCTTTATCTTTTTCTTCCTTATCTTTTATTGCTTTTTCTTTCTCCTCTTTTTCTTTTTCCTTAGCTACTTTTTCGCTAGTTGCTTTTGCCAATTTTGCTTCTTCTTCCTTAATAGCCTTAGCTTTTTCCTGAGCAACTTTTTCTATTGCATCTTCAATTGCTTTTTTATCGGCGGCTTCTTTAGTTGCCGCTTCATTTTTTTTGGCGGCAATTTCAGCTTCTTTTTTCGCAGCCGCTTCATCCGCAGCTTTTTTTGCAGCTAATTCTATGTCTTTTAAGCACAAGCCAACTTTTGCCAGTTGGTCTATAGGATATTTTTCTCCTGGAATAATACTAATTGCTTTTTCGTAAAGTGATTTAGCTAAGGGGCAGTCGGGTTTTGCTAATGCAACATCTCCCGCTTTATTTGTTGAGCAGAAGCGATTAAATAAATCGTCTTCGGCATCATATATTTTTGAAACAATTCCTAAGCCTCTTTGGGTACCTTCTTCAGTGTCGTCAAAAGCTTTTTTATTTGGAAGATATTCTACTCTTATTAAATCTTGACTTAACTCTGAGTAATTAATTCCAGGATATGGTTTCACCATAATAAAACCCCCAGTAATTTTAAAAGTTGGTTTATAATTATCTTTTGCGATATTATTCGGGACGTTTTGGGTATTGATGCCCATCCGTTTAGTATTGCATCCTGGATATGAAACTGTTAAATAAAATTCACCATTTTGAGGTATTAAAATTGTAAACTCTCCACCATTACTTGATGTTGTTTGATTTATTTGTTTTCCATTTTGAAAGAGTATAACAGTTGCTCCGTCAACTTCTTTTTCTTCCTTATTTGCTTTTGTATCAAGTTTCCAAGTTCGTAGATAAACGTTACTAGTAAGTTTTAGAGTCCATTGTGCTTGACTTGTGGCAACAATAAATAAGAGAACTGTGATTATTTTTGAATGTATTTTCAAGATTTAAAATGTATATAATAAAAGTATGGAAATTTTTGGGATTATACAATTCTATTTGAAAACTTTGGCGTTGAAAAAACAACTTTGGTTATAATTAAATCTGAATACCAATGATAGTTACATCATCAACTTGTTCGTGACCTACCTTCCATGCCTCAAATTTATTTAGCAAAGTTTCTTTTTGTTTTTCAAGAGGCTGTTTGTAATTTTCAATTAAAATTTCAGCTAATTGTTTGTATTTAAATTTTTTCCCCTTTGCTCCGCCAAATTGGTCGGGGTAACCATCTGTCATTAAATAAAAAATAGTTCCCTTTAAATATTGAATTTCATGCGTAACAAAAGCTTTACGGTATTCGTTTTTCCCGATGGGTTGTTTATCGGGTTTAATTTCGCTAATCTCAATCGATTCTGAATTTTCGTCTGTAACTTTTGTTTCTGGAGTAATAAACCAAAGTTGATTATTAGCGCCACTCCAAAATATTTTTTTATTTTGTTTATCAATACAAAGTAAAGAAATATCCATTCCATCTTTTATTTCTTCTCCCATTTCTCCTTTTATTATCTGACCATTTTTAGCAAAAGATTCAATAACTAAATCGGTTGTTTTATCTAAAATTTCTCCAGGCTTTGTTAAACCAAAATCTTTTACTGCTTTATCCAAAGCATTACTACAGACAATGCTAACCATTGCACCTGGCACGCCGTGGCCAGTTGAATCGGCGGCGGCAATAAAAAGTAAATTATCATCAGAATGCATCCAGTAAAAATCACCTGCAATAATATCTTTTGGTTGATAGTAAACAAAATTATTTGGAAAATGTTTATTGATATCGCTAATAGATGGCAAAATTGCGTCTTGAATTCGCTTCGCGTAATTAATACTATCGGTAATTTCTTTGCTTTTTTCCTCAATAATTTCGTTTTTAAATTTTAATTCGTCTCTTTGAGATTCAACTTTTTCTTTTTGTAGAGTAATTATTGAGTTGGCTTTTTGCTTTTGACGATAACTTCTAAATACAGCAAAAATTAAGAGAATAGATAAGCCTAATCCAATTGTTACCGCCAAAATAGTTGTGTTTCGTTTTTTGATTTGAACAGATTGCAATACTTTATCTTTTTCAAGATTTTGAATCATGAGATCTTGTTTTTCGATTTCAAAAAGTGTTTGTAGACGCCCCATTGACGCAGCATTTTCTTTTGAAAACACAGAGTCTTTTAATGAAACAAAATTATCTAGATATTTTTCGGCTTCGGCTGGTTTATTTAAATAAGGATATATTGTTGCTAATAAGCGATAGGTTAATAGCAGTTGAGTAATGTTATCGGCGCTTGTGTTTGATAAAACTTCTTTGCTTGTGCTTTCGGCTGCTAAATAATTTTTTTCTAATAAATAGATTGAACTTAAATTATGGAGGAAAAGGAGTAAGCTTTGCGTGTTGTTTAGATTTTTACAAATAGCAATGGCTTTTAAATAATAGTCTTTTGCGGATTTAAAATCTCCAGTTATACGATTCATGTAACCTAAATTATTATAGGCGCTTGATAAACTGAGTGAGTCACCATACTTTGAGTAGACAGCAATTACTCTATCCATGATGGCGAATGATTTTTTTGCGTTACCCTTTTTTATATAGCAGCCTGCTAAATTTGCTAAACAGTTTGCCTCACCATATTCGTCTCCGAGTTTTATGCATAGGTTTAAAGATTTCTCACAATAATAAATCTCTTTATCGAAACGGTTTAATTTTTCGTAAAGCTGGCTGATGTTATTGTATATTAAAGCAAGACGGGCTTCATCTTTTTTTTGTTCGTAAATATTTAAAGCTTCCAAATTTGCAATTAACGCCTGCGAATAATTTCCTAAGTCCATATGAATCATTGCTATTTTGCTTAATGATGAGGCCATTAAATCTTTTCTTCCAACAGCTTTTCGAATATCGTAAGCTTTTTTGTTATAATACAGCGCTGAATCATTAATTGTTAATTTGTAAAAAGAAATAGCCAAATCATTATAGGCTTGCGCTTTTAGTAATGGTGAAGCGTTGGCAGATAATTGAATTTCTTGTATTGCGTACTCTTTGGATTTTTTTGGATTTGAAACTGCGAATATCCAATTAAGATCTGATAAAGCAGATATACGAACACTGTCGGGGGATTTGCTATTTGCTATTTTGGTGAGAGAATCAATTTGTTTTTGGTCGATTTGAGAAAAGACAAATGAATTTATAATTAATAGGGATAAAATTAATTTCATTTAAATAGTATTATAAATTACTTTTCTCTCAATACAAGTAACTATTTGCTTAAAATCTATTTTCAACCATCTCCATTGGAAATTTAATGCTTTCTTTAATTATTTCACCTTGTTCGCAAATATCATCATCATCAAAATCATATACCCAAGTTATTTTAAGTTGTACGTTTTCTTTAGATAAAGCCACTAGATTTTGAAGAAACTTTAACATAATACGCACGCTTGATGTGTTCATATATTCAAGTTTAAGCGTCATATTTATTGCCGCAGGAGATGTTTTTTTAAATTCTTCTAACCATGTAAAAAGAGGTTTATAATAATTATTTGTATCCTCGGGTATTGATTTACCTCCAATAAAAAGATCACCGTTAATATTAAATTTTACCTCAGGAGATTTTGGGGTTGGTGAAATGTTTAGATTTTCCATTCTTAAGTTTTCTTTTTTAAATTGGGATAGTCGTTTATTCCTATTTCAAATATTCTCTAAAATTATCAAAAATTTCGGTAATCAAACCTTTCCAAGCGTTTATGTGGTTAATTTTAATATTGCAGACTAAATATTTTACATATTACCAATTTAAAAAAGGTTTTAGTCAAAAGTCTTCGTAGGTGAATTATAATAATTGCTTTTTTTAATATAATTAACGAATTTATTAGGTTTTATAAGGAATTGAGAGGTTATAGCTACAAATTATAGTATTTTTTTACCTACTTAAATTAAAGCCGTTAATTTGTAATAAATGTTTGCAATTATCGACATAGAAACCTGTGGTGGTAAATTTAATTATCAAAAAGGAAGGATAACCGAAATTTGCATTATAGTGCACGATGGCCTTGTTGTTGTTGACAAATACACAACGTTAATAAATCCTGAGTGTTATATTTCCCCATATTTCACCAACATTACAAGTATTACCAATGATATGGTACGCGATGCTCCAAAATTTCATGAGGTTGCTAAAAAAATTATTGAGATGACCGCAAATTGTGTTTTTGTAGCTCACAATGTTGGCTTTGATTATAATTTTGTGAAAGAGGAATTTGCTTCTTTAGGCTATAAATACCACCGAGAAACTTTATGTACCGTTCGATTAAGTAGAAAATTAATTCCCGGAAGAATTTCATATAGCCTTGGTCATTTATGTGCCTCATTAGGAATCGAAATATTTGGACGACATCGTGCAGAAGGGGACGCTGTTGCAACGGCTCAATTATTTGATTTATTAATGAGTTTAAAAAATTCTAATCCATTATATAAAAATAAAGGCGTTGTTGAATTAATGACTCGTCGTATTGATAACATTAAAAAATACATTTTAGATAAATTACCCGAAAGTTGTGGCGTTTATTATTTTTTGAATAAAGAAGGCCAAATAATTTATATAGGAAAAAGTGTAAACATGTATACACGCGCTCAAAGCCATTTTGGAACTGATGAACGTAAGGGTAAAAAAATGTTGAATGATTTATATAATGTTGATTTCGTTGAAACGGGTAGTGAATTAATAGCATTACTATTTGAAGCCGAAGAGATTAAAAAACATAAACCTCTTTATAATCGAAAAAGTAAAGCTGATGTATTTACCCATAGTATAGATTGGTTTACAAATAAAGAAGGTATTATTCATTTTAAAATAGTGCCTTATGAAGAGGCAGAAAATTCTTTAGTAGCATTTACAAATTATTCTTCTACACGCGAAAGATTGGAAAGTTGGATTGATGAAAAAATTTTGTGTCTACAATATTGTTCTTTAACAAGCGAAGGTAGTTTTTGTTTTAATCATCAAATAAAAAAGTGTAATGGAATTTGTGCGGGAGAAGAAGGTGTAAATGAATATAACAAACGTGCACAAGAAATTTTAGATCAATATACTTTTCATAAATCTGATTTTGCAATCATAGAAAGAGGAAGAAAACCTGAGGAGAACTCATTAATCCTAATCGAAAATGGTCATTATGTTGGATTTGGTTATTTTGATGTTTCAGATAATTTTTCTTCTAAAGAAGAAATAGCCGGACTTATAAAAAGAAGTTTGTATTATCCAGACATGGATGGTATAGTGCAAGCTTGGTTAAGAAAAAGTAAACGCAGAGTTATTGATTTATAATTTTTAGAGTTTAGTAATACAAAAAAATCCCCTGTTTAATTAAAACAGGGGATTTTTTATTTAAAGATTAAATTTATTTATCGGTATAAACTAACGTTACCTTTTGTATCGTATTCTGTACCGTCTTTTCCTTTTCCTTTGATGATGTAGAAATAAGTTCCAACCGGTAATTCTTTACCTGACATGTTTTTACCATCCCAAGCAATGTTTCCTGTTGTGCTTGTGCTTTCGTAAACTTTATTACCCCAACGGTCAAAGATAACGGCGTTAATTTCTGATATGTTTGCCACTTTTAAGAAAAACACATCATTGCTTCCGTCACCATTTGGTGTAAACACATTAGGTACTTCTAATTTAGAGGGAATCTCTACAGTAATTATTTTCACTGTTGTGTCTTTACAAGAACCTTTAATAGCGTACATAGTTACTGTATACGTTCCAGGATTAGTGTAAGTCGTACTAGGAGAAATACTCACAGAGTTTGTTATTTGACTACCACCG
>JAUXZS010000016.1 GCA_030692515.1 Bacteroidota bacterium | reverse complement strand
ACGTAAACTTGTCGTCTCAACTTTTTCTTGACAAAAAGTTGAACAAACCCCGATAGCTATCGAATTCGCGTCAAGTTAAAAGTGATAATTTGTTGGCAAAACTATCTCTATTCCTGACCTCGTAAATGATTAATCTAATGTTATTAATTAATTGGGCCTGGTTTATAATCCAATTATTTTGAGGCATTAACAAAGCAACAAATCTTGTTAGTTTGATTAGGCTTATTTCTTTAGTAATTTTCAGTGCCCACCTATATAATGGCATTATAAAAAGAATCGTCAACAACAGCGTTAAATAAATAATTGCTTCAGGAATAAATGGCCTTACTAATCGTTGCGGAATACTTTGCTCCAGCTTAAGATGACTTTTCCAAGATTTAAAAATAATTTCTATTTGCCAACGGATCCTATAAATATCTTGTATTGTTTGTGGTTCTAGTTCGTGACAAGAACATATAAAAATATCCCACCCAAGTAAGTACATTTTTTCAGCGGTCATCTTTTTTCTTTTATCTCGATCATGAAGGGCACATTTTTGTCTATATCTAGTTTCATTTTCACCAAGCTTAACTGCAATAAGAGTTACAGGTAATCGTTGTTCTTTTCCTAACAAAACATTTTGTTTTAAATACTTTTTGTTTTTTAGCAATTTCTTCAAGTCTATGAGTTGATTCTTACTTTGATGAAATAGTTTGATGTCCTTTCTTAATGGACAAATAAAATGAGCCTTTCGATTGATAATTTCTTTAAGCGAATTAATAACAAAATAACCTAAATCTCTTACTATTAAGTCCCCTGCTCGAACATACTTCAGAATATCAGCAGAAGCGGCTTGGTCGTTACGAGTAAAAGAAGATAATGTTAATTCTTCAAAAGTATTTTTAACTAAATTATAAATCACTTGAACCTTTGCCACTGAATGATTGCCAGTGAAACTGTTATTACCCTGATAGAACTTAAATAAAGATGTTGGTAAATGAATACAGGTACTGTCTTGAATGTAAACATTGCTAAACCTATTTAATAACTTCTTTGTACTAAATTTAGAGCTAAACGATTTATCAAGTAATTCACGACATAATTTTGTAAAATCGCCGTCCAATCTATCGAATATTGCTTGTTTGGAAACAGGCTTATTAATAAGTTGGCCAAGTTGGAAAGCCCAGCCAGACAATGAAAAATTTCCTAACAAATTACAGTTATAAAAACTTAGAATGAGATTTAATGAGGTTATCTTCTTAGCTTTTCTCTTTTGAAAATCACATGAACGAGAAAGTGAATAAATTTTTAATTCTTTTAGTTTACCTTTTAATGAGATAATTTTATTTTTGAATCGGTTTCCTGTGCGCATTTTTTATTTTGTTAGCGCATTTAAAATACTGCAATCAGGAAACCTTTTTCTTACTCTATCTTTCTAGTTATCAATATATAAAAGTTAATTTTCGTAGAATTAGCTTGACGCGAATTCGATAGCTATCGGGATTGGTTACTTTTGAGCGCCAAAAGTGACAAAAAAATACCGAAAATTTAAGACGTTGTAAATATTTCCGGCAGATATTTATCTCGTAATTTAAAGTTTAAATCAATAAAGATAAGCGTTACAGAGAATTTGATGTTCGACTAACTAGCAGCTTTTTAAATCGGATTTATTTAGAATTTATCATTTTTTAAATAATGTTTTGGCTTTAATAATCTATCTTTGATTTGCAATGAATAAACGCCTTTTATTAATTATTTCAATTTCTTTTTCAGTTGCACTGTTAATTCTAATATTCATTCAAGTGTATTGGATTAATTATGATTTTGGAGTTAAGCAAGATTTATTTGAAGAGAGAGTTACCGAAGCACTTAATAATACAGCCATTAAACTCGAAAAACTTGATACAAAGGGTTCTTATAAAAAAATAAAAACACGCACACAAGGTATTACGTTTAATACTCCAACATTAAACGGCAAGTTCAACCAAATTAATTTTAGAGTTTATAAAGAGTTTAGTAGCGATAGTAATGGCTTTCAGAAAAGTATGTTTACTACAAAAGATCTTATTGATGATTCGTTAAAACTTGACCCCGCCGCCGCCAGTTTCTTAAAAAATTTAAAGGAAGGTGCGGGATTACAAGCACAAGGAAGTAACGATTTTTTTACACCCACTAAAGGTTACAGTTTTTTTGATGAAACATCTACCAAAAGCTATTATACAGATTATAAACAGGCAGTTGATACAGTTTTATTAGATTCTATTTTAACTTTAGAATTAAAAAAGCAACACATTAAAGCAAAACATAGTTATAATATAACATTGTTTTATCCAGGTAGTATGCATCATGCCAATCTAATAAATGCAGAGGCCTCTTCAGATTCAATTGGACTTGCTTATAAAGTTAATTTATCGCCAAGTAATAGATTTGTTGATCCGGAATATTTAATTGTTCGTTTTCCAAATCAAAGTAATGATGTGTTTAAAGAAATGTGGCCCTTATTAATTACTTCCTCAATTGTAATTGTAATTCTTATTTTTTCTTTTTATTATATAATGGCCAATAATCTTAAACAAAAAAAATTATCTATTATTAAAAATGATTTTATTAGTAACATGACGCATGAGTTCAAAACTCCAATTAGTACAATTTCATTAGCAAGCGAAATGCTTGGAGACTCCAGCATTGCACAAACACCAGAAAAACAACAACGTTATCTAAAAATGATACGTGATGAAAATAAACGCTTAAGTGTTTTGGTTGAAAGTATTTTACAAACTTCTATTTTAGATAAGGGAGAATTTATTCTTAAGTTAAGTGAAGTAGATGTTCATGAAATTATTAATACCGCTATAAATAATACTCAATTATTAATCGACCAACGCCATGGTTCAATTCAAACAAATTTAAACGCTACAAAATTTAAATTGCAGGCCGATAGAGTTCATCTAACCAACATTATTTTTAATTTGGTTGATAATGCCATTAAATATTCTAAAGGGGTTCCCGAAATTGTTATTTCAACACAAAATACCGCTGAAGGAATCATGATAAAAGTAAAAGACAACGGTATAGGAATTAGTAAAGAAAATCAACGTAAAATATTCGATAAATTCTATAGAGTCCCTACCGGAAATGTGCATAATGTAAAAGGCTTTGGATTAGGACTTTCGTACGTTTTGGCGGTAGTTTTAAAACATAATGGCACAATATCTGTTGATAGTGAAGTTGGGAAAGGAAGCACCTTTAACTTGCATTTACCAATTGATAATTAATGTTAAAAGTGTTAAAATGGCATAGTTAGTGATTACCTTTAAGTAAATAAATTAACATTTAAAAAGATGGAAACTGTTAAAACAAGAATACTTTTAGTTGAAGATGATCCGAGTTTAGGACCTCTTTTGCAAGAATATTTAGATGCTAAGGGTTTTGAAACAAAACTGGCGGATGATGGTAAAAAAGGAGGAGATTTGTTTTTTAAAGGCTCTTTTGATTTATTACTTTTAGATGTAATGATGCCAGTAAAAGATGGATTAACATTAGCTAAAGAAATTAGAGTAAGTGATAAAAATGTGCCAATCATCTTTTTAACTGCTAAAAGCATGAAAGAAGATACTATTGAAGGTTTTGGTGCTGGTGCCGATGATTATATTACTAAGCCTTTTAGCATGGAAGAATTGTTAGCGCGTGTAACAGCAGTGTTACGTCGTACTAATAAAGTTCGTTCATCGGAAAGTGAAGAGGTAAACTTTAAAATTGGAGAATTTCAATTTAATTCTGAGAAACAGATACTTCAGCGTAATGGTGCTGAGCAAAAATTAACGACTAAGGAAAGTCAGTTATTGCGTTTGTTATGTGTGCATCAAAATGATGTTTTGGATAGAACCTTTGCTTTAAAATCTATTTGGCAAGATGATAATTATTTTAACGGACGTAGCATGGATGTGTACATTGCAAAGCTTCGTAAATATTTAAAAGACGACTCTAAAGTAGAAATTATTAACATCCACGGTAAAGGCTTTAAGCTTTTAGTAAATCAATAAGTTTTATAATTTAAATTCAAAAAAAACCCGCTTTATTTAAAGCGGGTTTTTTTGTTTCTACGTCAAATAAAAAATCCCCGTATAAACGAGGACTTTTATTAATAATTTTATTTGATTTACTTCATCAAAGTAACATGACCAATATATTCTTTCTTGCCTTCACCATTTGCACCAACAGCTTTAATTTTATAAATATAAACGCCATCCTGTGCTACTTGCCCTTTTACGGTCCCATCCCAACCTTTAGTTACGTCTTTAGTAAAATATAATGAGTGCCCCCAACGGTCAAACAATTCCATACTAAAGCCGTCTAATTTAAAACCTAAACCTTTTACATTAAACACATCGTTAGTGCCATCGCCATTTGGAGTAAAGGAGTTGGGAATAAAAACTGCCATCTCATCAATTACTTCAATGATTTTTATAACAGTGTCAATACAACCCTTATCAGTCCTTTGAATTAACATAATTGGGAATTTACCAATGTTTTCAAAAGCACGCTGTGGAGTTTTTAAATTAGTAGTATCGTAACCATCTATACCAGTTCCATTAAACATCCAATTAAGACTGGTAATTGGACCATATTTTGAAGTTGGGTTAAAAGTAACTTGATTATTACTTGTTGTGATAACCTCAGGCGACCAATTAAAATCAGAGTGAGGTTTTGGCCAAACAACAATTGGTACCGGAAACTCATAAGTTCCTTTACAACCGTTTTTGCCCAAAGAAATAATTTTTAAATTATAAGTACCAGGCTCAGTTAAACAATAGGTAAAACTATCGGCTTGCATAACATTGCCGCTACCAAAATCGTAGGTTGTAATTGCTGCATCAGATTGTGTTTTTGAATTATAAAATAAACACAACGGTTCACAACCTTGCGCTTTATCTAATTGTAAATCAGGCATAGGAGGTTGATTCACTTGAACTGTAAATGAATGAAACACTGTATAGTTAGGACACGCTATGTCGTAACCAGCTAAATTGTAAATTGTTGTTCCAGTTGGGTGGCCATATTGAATGCTACCAGTTGGCGAAGTTAAAAATGCTCCTGGATTCCAAACGTAAGCATAATTCTGACTTCCACCGGTTGAGCCTGCAACTAACTGCACACTATCGCCTCTGCAAATTGTTCTGCTTTGTGGCGTTAATGTAAACGCTAAAGGAGTTAACACATCTATTTGTGTTTTTTGTGTGGTAATACATGGCCCTAAAGAAACATTTAAAGTGTAAGTTCCAGATTGATTAGGCTGAATGCCTGGAATTGTTAAGTTTTGAGTATTCGATGAAAAGCCTGTAGAGCTTGTCCATGAATAAGAAGTTGCGCCTACAGGACCATTTACATTTAATAAAGAGTTATAACACATTTGTTTGTAAGGCTCTAAAGTAAATGTCAACCTAGGATTTACAGTAAGTTGAGTTGTATTTGAATTGTAGCACGTTAGTTGTCCGTTGTTATAAGATGTTGTTACTACGTATTGACCAGACATTGCTGGTGTAGGAAAATATAATGTAGGATTAGCATATAGCGCGGAGAAATTATTTGGGCCAGACCATGAATAGGTTACTGCACCTGCCGAACTTGCAGAAAGCTGTGCATTGGTTGGTTCACAAACACTTATTGATGGGGTAACTATTACCGGATTAACGGGCACAACATTTATTTGATCAGAGCCGGATGTCGTGCAACTTACTGTTCCAATCGCAAATGTTGCAGTTGCAAAATACATTCCTGCAGAAGCGGGTTGTATATTATTAATGACATTAGAAGCTAAGTTTGACGAAAAATTATTTGGACCAACCCATGAGAAACCAACAGCACCAGGTGCAGAGGCACTTATGTTTGCATTAGTAAACTGACACAAATTATTTGGACTTGCGGTAACTGTAGTTGGTGATGTGGCAACCACCTGAACGTTAGACACAGCGGATGAGGTGCAAATTAATGTAGTTGCAGGGTTAACAAAATAGGCAGTAACATTATATGCGCCAGCATTTGCAGGCATTACATTGGTAATTGATGGGTTTTGTTGACCGGAGTTAAAGCCAGGACCAGTCCATGAATAAGAACTTGCCCCCGCAGAATTGGCTGTTAAATTTAATGTAGTGCCTTGACATAATGTGAATTCTGGTGTGGTTGTAATTGAAGATGTTGGAATAACGTCAAGAGTGGTAGAGCCTGATGCCTGACAAACCATATTTCCTGGGAAAGTGTTGCTGACGGTCACAGAATAAGCTCCAGATTGAATTGGCATAGCACCTGCAATAACTGGATTCTGAGTACCCGATGTATAATTATTTGGACCAGTCCATGAATAAGATGGAGTGCCTGCAACAGTTGTGTTTACAGAAAGAGTAACTGCGGCTCCTTGGCAAACGGGCCCTGTGTTAGATACTGAAGAAATAGTTGGAGAGGCACTTACTGTAACGCCAACAGTTCCGGTACCAGTACAACCCGCGGTAGCACCTGTTAGAGTGTAAACCGTTGTTGCAGAAGGGGTAACTGAAATTGAAGCAGTATTAATGTTTCCTGGCATCCAAGTATAAGTGGTTGCGCCACCTCCAAAAATAGTGACACTGGTTCCTGCAGCACTACAAATATTTGTTGCCGAAGGAACAGTAGTAATAGTGGGAGTAGGACAACAATTATAGTACATAAAAATACGACCAATGTTGTAGTTAATTTCTGACCAAATATTCGCCATAGGAGCACCACCTGCAATACAAGCTTGCATGCCGCTTCTTCTACAAATTGTAGGGTTACCCATAATAGTGGTTGCAAATGCTACACCATCATAACTGTTAATACAGTTTCCTGCTCTTGCACCATAAATACCAATAATATCTCCGGCATTAATTGGAATATTACAAGCAACGGTTGCGTTGGGAGCAGCATTTGTAATTGTAAATAACTGAACAAAACCATTTGTTACTCCTGGAAAGGCCGGTGGAGCAGCAGCTGTAAATCTTACAACTCTAATGTGTTGATTTTGCCCAGCCGCACCAGGAGCATCTGGTGGAATATATAAGGCACACAAATTAAATGCTACCGGAGCAGTAAAGTGATAACCTCTTACCATACCACTAAAATTGTTGGTTTGTGGACCAATAGGCATTTGGGTTTGAGAAGTTCCGCCAAAGAAAGCTAGAACAAATAAAAGTGCAATTAATTTTTTCATCTTGAACGATTAATATGTGTAAACAATTTCTTTTCTATTTTTTAAAGTAGAAATAATTAGGCTTGGGTTTTTTTCAACCCATTCGGCCAATTTCTTTCTATAATCTGCGTCTATTTTTTGTCCAACTGTAAGTTTTGGAAAACTTTTTTCTTCTGTAATCGTTTGTACATCCTTGTTAGATTCTGTTGGATTTGATAAACGCTCAATAATTAATTCATTAGCTTTATCAAAATCATAAGTATAACCAGTTGTAGCATCGCTAGGAGCTGAAGCTTTTTGTTTTGTTTGTGCAAAAAAAGAGAATTGTAGCGCACAAATTAAAATCGATGTTAAAAAAATTGATTTTTTCATTTTAGTAGACATTTTATGCTGTAAAGATACGGAAAAATGAGCTTTTTTTGAGCTCACTCACTCATTAAAGCCCATTGTTTACTAGTTAGTTTACCTTTTTAACATAAAAAACGCCGTAATTGCTAGAAATAATTAAAACCTCATATTTACAAAGCTTGCTAAAACTATAAACCAACGAGGAGCCATTAAAAATTGAAAATGAAATTTGGTGGTGATATGAAATAAAAAAAGGCCGGTAAAAACCGCCCTTTAAATTAAATAAAAAGACAATCTTAATCTTTTCTACCGCCAAATAAGCGCAATAAAAAGAGAAATAAATTGATAAAATCTAAATACAAGGTTAGTGCTCCCATAATTCCAAACTTTCTAGTTTGCACAGAATCTCCTGCTTGCTCTCCCAAGTTTTTAATTTTTTGAACATCGTAAGCAGTTAATCCTGTAAAAATAATTACGCCTAAAATGCTAATGATATAATCCATTTGAGCACTGTGCATGAAAAAATTAATAAGAGATGCAATCACAATTCCAATTAAACCAATCATTAAAAGACTTCCTAGTTTAGTTAGGTCTGTTTTTGTAGTATAACCTACAATAGCCATTAATGCAAACAATGCTGCGGTACTTAAAAATACTTTATAAATAGAACCAATGTTATATATAAAAAATATAAAACTAAAACTGATTCCGTTTACAATTGAATAGGCAATAAAAGTTCCAATTAAAACTGGTAACGACATTTTATTTACACCAAACCCCATTGCCATAACAAAAATAAGTGGTGCAAACATTAAACCATAAGCTAACATGGTTGGTTTTGCTCCACCAAATTCAGTTGGTTCTAAAAGTAAAGTGGTTAATTCAGGTACAAATGCAAATAACAAAGCAGAAATAGTTGTAAGCACCATTGCCAAACTCATCCATGCAAAAGCAGAACGAAGAATTGTATTTTGACTAGTTGCAGTATTAAAATCGAGTTTTTCGATTGGGGTATTTCTAAAATTTGTGTCCATAGTTAAATTTTGAAATACAAATTTACTAAATAAAACTAAGCTAAATAGTTAAGAATAATTAAAAATAAAGGTCGCTTGTTTTTAAGCGAAGAAACCTTAAAACAGCCAGCATCGCGCTAAAAGCAGAGATAATAACCCCCACCAAAATTATAGAAGAAAATAAAATCAACAATAAATTTTCATCTTGCAATTGTAAAAGATCTGGAATAAAACGTGTGCTAATTGCTAACAATCCAACCAATAAAACACTGGCTACAATGCCCGCAATTATTCCTTGGCGAACCCCTTTAAAAATAAATGGCTTACTTATAAATGAACGAGTAGCGCCAACTAAATACATGGTTCTTATCAAGAAACGTTGTGAGTATATAGATAGACGGATTGTGTTATTAATAAGTGCAATGGCTACTATTAAAAGTGCGCTACTAAAAATTAAAATAAAAAAAGCAATAGCCCTTGTGTTTTTATTAAGGCTATTTATCATGTCTTTTTGATAAACAACTTCTTTAATATAACCTTTTTGTAAAAGCGCTTTTTCAATAATTTGCAAAGTATCGGTATTCGCGTAATTAGCATTTAGTTTTACTTCTAGAGAATTTAACAAAGGATTGCTTCCTAAAAAGGAAACAAAATCTTCACCTAAATCAACCTTTAATTTTTCTGCAGCTTGTTCTTTATTAATAAGATTAACGCTTTTAGCATAATTGGAGTTGCTAATTTCTTGTAATAAACCATCTGTTTGCGCCGAGCTTGCTGTATCTTTTAAATAAATTTGAAAGCCCACGTTTTCTTTAAAATGTTTCGATAACTTATTGGCATTAATCACCAAAAGTCCTAAAGCACCAAGCATAAAGAGTACCAATGCTAAACTAATAATAACAGTAATTCCCGAAGTACGCAGACGTTTTTTTGTTAAGTTATCGCTCACAGTAAATAATTAATAAGCGAATTTATTTTTTTAATCAATGCATAAATTAAAAAGCAAAAAGATTAATTAACATTGCTGTGTTTGTTAAGCTTGCTTAGGCAGTAATTTCTAAGCCTGTGTAAAGGGCATATACTAAAAAAAGTATGCCTAGAATAATTCTATAAATGCCAAAATGTTTAAAGCCATATTTATTTAAAAAAGCAATAAAAGCTTTAACGGCAAAAATTGCTACAATAAACGCAACTGCGCCACCAAACAATAAAAGTTTAATGTCTTCTAAATGAATATTATCTTTTTCTTTTAATAAATCGTAGCCCGATGCAGCAAACATAGTAGGTATTGCTAAAAGAAATGAAAATTCTGCGGCTTGTTGTCTGTTAAAACCAGAAAAAATCCCTCCAAAAATTGTTGCCGCTGCACGAGAAACTCCCGGAATCATGGAAAAACATTGTATGAAACCAATTTTAGCCGCGTTTTTATAACTAATATCTTCTACGCTTTTGTATTCACTTACTTTACGGTTACCCCACTTATCTAATAATATTAACACAACACCGCCAAGGATTAAAGAAATACTAACTGTAAATGGATTGAAAAGATAATGCTTAATTGTTTTGTAAGCGAGTAATCCAATTATGCCAGTTGGTAAAAAAGCAACTAATAGCTTCAGGTAAATAGTTATGCTAACAAAAAAGCGCTTAATATAAATAAGCAACACGGCTAAAATTGCACCCAACTGTATTACAATTTCAAATGTTTTAGCAAATTCTTTGTCGTGAATCATCATTAACGAATCTGCTAATATCATGTGGCCGGTTGAGGATACTGGTAAAAACTCAGTTAAACCCTCAATAATAGCAATAATAAAAGCTTGTAAATACGACATAATTTATTTCATTAATGAAACGTGTTCGATAAAATAATCTGTATCACCTTGCCAAAAAAAGTTTTTAATTACCTGTTTGTATTTGAGAACAACCTTTCTCCCTTGGTAAACTTCTAATGAGTCGTAAATTTGTTTTTTTGTAGTTGAAAATTTAAAAATTGTGACCGGTAATATTGTTCCTTCGCCTTGGTTAATACCACCAACATTTAATTCTCCTTCATAGGTTTTGAATAGATATCCTTTCTTACTAACCTTAGTTAAGATACCTGAACGGGTTCCTTCACTAAATGTCATGCCGCAAATAAAATAATAAATAACAGCAGCAAGAACTAAAATTAACAAAGTTATGAAGCCAAATTTTTTAAATTTTCCGGTTTTTTTAGGTTTAACTGGAATATTTGAATTAACATCATTCATTAGCTGTTAGCCTCAGCCTCCTCTTGTTTTGGTCTCCACATAATTGCAACAATAATTGTTACAAAACCACTTAAGCAAGATAGGGGCGCTAATGTTATACGTTGAAAATCAAAAATGGCAGGATTAAAAATATTTGGATCTTCGCTACCTCCACCAATCATTAATAAATAGCCGAGCGCAATAAATGCTATTCCCACTAATAAAATATAGTAATTTTTTTTTGTGAAGGTGGTTTTCATTTGTTTTATTTGATTTTATGAATGTCAAATATAATTAAAAATCACTTTATTGAAAGGGATTTTACAATGATTTTATACGTTAATTTTTTGTAATATTGCTATTCAAATTTATTATGGCAAAAGTAGCACTTATAACAGGGGTAACCGGACAGGATGGTTCTTATTTAGCAGAACTATTATTAAGCAAAGGTTACATTGTTCATGGCGTAAAGCGTCGTAGCTCAATGTTTAATACCGATAGAATCGATCATTTATACCAAGATCAACACGAAAAGCACGTTAATTTTAAACTTCACTATGGTGATTTAACTGATAGCACTAATCTAATTAGAATTGTACAAGAAGTTAAGCCCGATGAGATATATAATTTAGCGGCAATGTCTCACGTAAAAGTAAGTTTTGATACACCAGAATATACCGCAAATGCCGATGGAATTGGCACTCTGCGTATCTTAGAGGCAATTCGCATTTTAGGATTAGAAAAGAAAACCAGATTTTATCAAGCTTCCACAAGTGAGTTATATGGTTTAGTTCAGGAAATTCCCCAAAAAGAAACTACACCGTTTTATCCTCGCAGCCCTTATGGTGTTGCCAAACTATACGCTTTTTGGATTACAAAAAATTATCGCGAAGCATATGGCATGTTTGCTTGCAACGGAATATTATTTAATCACGAAAGCCCTGTAAGAGGTGAAACGTTTGTTACTCGTAAAATAACTCGCGGAGTTGCCAAAATAAGTTTAGGGCTTCAGGAAAAATTATTTATGGGTAACATTGATTCAGAAAGAGATTGGGGGCATGCAAAAGATTACGTTGAAGGAATGTGGCGAATGTTACAACAAGATGTACCTGAAGATTTTGTTTTGGCTACTGGTATAAAAATTTCGGTAAGAGAGTTTATTAATATGGCCTTTGCCGAAGTTGGAATTAAAATTAAATGGGAAGGCAAAGCAGAAAATGAAATAGGAATTAATTCATCTAACGGCAAAACAGTTGTTGAAATTGACCCTAAATATTATCGTCCGGCCGAAGTTGATTTATTAGTGGGAGATGCTACAAAAGCAAAAGAAAAAATGGGATGGACTCCAACATACACAGTTGCTGCTCTTTGTAAAGAAATGGTTTTAGCTGATGTAGAATTATTTAAACGCGATAAATATTTGATAGAAGGAGGACACAAAGTACTTAACCATAAAGAATAAATCCCATGAAAAAAATTACAGTCATTTATTTTCAATATGCACTTAGTGTTATTTTTAGTTTAAATGCTGTAATGTTGATTTCTCAAAATGAGATTTTATTCCCTACAGACAGCATAATGTCTAAGAACCCTTTCTATTTATTTAATGTTATAGATAAAGGGAATGGCATACTCGAAGCAAAATACATAACGTATTTAGAATGCATTATTAAGGCCCCAGATGAAAGAATAATCACTGGGGAAATATATGGGCCTGATAAAAAAATCATTAAGTTTTCTAATAAATTAATGGCTCTAATTATTCAACAAATTAATCATAAGGGAGAAAAAATTGGAGAGCCAAAAGTTATAAGAATTGCTTTTAGAAATCTTAATCCTGATGTTGAGTATTTTGTAAAACCAAAAATAGATGCGGATTTAAGAATTCTTTCTAATAACATGAAAGTGGAATACGGTTTAAATAATTACGAAACCATTCCGGAATTAAACAACGAGGAGAAAGAGCAATTAAAAGATTTATTTGCGGTTTTATACAAAAAAGGAACTTATAAAAAATATTATTTAGAGAGCGCTAAAATTAATAAAATAGAAGCAACAGAAAGTATCGAAAAAAATAGCGACGCAAAATCTTTAAAGTTTAGTAAAAACGAAAAATTAATAAAAACAAAAGAGATTAACCAAGACGAGACTTATTTTTTTACTCAAACAAAAAAAAGTGATAATACAAAAGGAAAACTATTTAAAATATATAATCATAAAGAGTTAGATGCTCCTTTGACGCTCATTGATTCTTTGTTTTTTGCTGAGGAAACAAATTCTGAACTTGAAGAAATTGAATTTGTAAATGATCTAAAAAAAAATAAACCTTCAGGACTATTACTTCAGTTTAGAAATTTCTCAAAAAGCAGTAAAGGGTTTGATTTTGTTTATTTGGGATTCGATAATAAAATTCAGCGTGCATTCAGCAAGAAAGACGATAATAAGATGAAGAATTTTGCAATCAAAACTGTTTATAAAGATTCTAACGACATTGTCATCATTAACTTTAATAACAGTGGTTTAACAAAAGGAGAACTTAACATGCATGTGTTTTCTAAAGATTCTATATATAAGGTTTCATCAATAGACCCAACAGATACTTTAATTACTAAAAAAATGAGTGCAGATGAAAATTCTTGGAAGAACGATGACGGATACAACTCAAGAATTATATTTTCTAAAAAAACAAATTCAACTATTATTTTAATAGAACAATCGGAGCTTCTAGAAACTTCATCTGGGATGATTTCAAATAATGGATATATACCAAATAATTTTAATCGTGGTTATTGCCACACCAATATGTATTTTATTAAAGATAAAACAATTAAGAAAAAATATACTTTATATTCGGATTATTTTAATTTAAAACCAATTGATTATATAAATGTTTGCGAAGAAAATGACGAGCTCACTTTATTATTGGAGGCTCAATATAATATTATGTTAAAATATAATCAGGACGAAATATTAAAGTATAAAACAGTAGAGGCTTCAAATAAATATCTATTTAAATCGCCGGTTACAAAAAAATATTATTTTGATTATGAAAATCAAAAATATTATTACTATAATGATCCTATAACAAAAAAAATATTTTTAAAGAAAATATAGTGGAACTAAAATCAAAAATATATGTTGCTGGTCATCGAGGAATGGTTGGCTCTGCAATTTTAAGAAATTTACAAAACAAAGGCTTTACAAATTTTGTTTTAAAAACATCTGGTGAATTAGATCTTCGTAATCAAAAACAAGTAGAAACTTTTTTTGAAGAGGAAAAACCCAATTATGTTTTTTTAGCAGCAGCAAAGGTTGGAGGCATTCAAGCAAACAATACTTTTCGCGCCGATTTTTTGTACGACAATCTAATGATTCAAAACAATGTTATTCATTCTTCATTTGTAAACAAGGTTAATAAATTATTATTTTTAGGTTCTTCTTGTATTTATCCCAAATTAGCGCCCCAACCCCTAAAAGAAGAATATTTATTAAGTGGCTTTTTAGAAGATACCAACGAGCCTTATGCAATTGCAAAAATTGCAGGAATTAAATTATGTGAAAATTATCGAAGACAATATAATTGTAATTTTATTTCGGTGATGCCAACTAATTTGTATGGACCAAACGATAATTATAATTTAAATAATTCGCATGTTTTACCAGCTTTAATCCGGAAATTTCACGAAGCCAAACAAAACAACACACCTTTTGTTGAAATGTGGGGTTCGGGTTCTCCTTTGCGTGAATTCTTGCATGCCGACGATATGGCCGACGCTTGTGTTTATTTAATGGAAAACTACAACGGTTTGCAGCATGTTAATATTGGAACCGGAGTTGATTTAACCATTAAAGACCTTGCCTTATTAATTCAAAAAATTGTTGGTTATAGCGGTGAAATAAAACACGACCTCACGAAACCGGATGGAACTCATAGAAAATTAATGGATGTAAGTTTGTTACACAAATTAGGGTGGAAGCATACCATTAATCTTGAAGAGGGTATTAAAGAGGTTTATGAAGATTTTAAGAAAAAAGAGAATGTAAAAACTTGGTAAGTTAATACAACAAAACGGACGGCCGACATAGCAAAATGTTATTTAAATTATCATATAGGTTCAAGATAACTTTACTTCAGGCTACATTCCTGCTAATAGCTTTTAATGGAAAGTCGCAATTTTATAATATGCCTAATGATTATAATTTTTCTCTTCTTACCGAAAGAGCCTTAGCCGAAAAGGATTCTGCAATTCATTCAGGGATAAAGCCATACATTCATTTTTTTAACACCAAGTATATTCATGTAGAAGATACGCACCGAATTTTTAAATACATTGTTGATGATCCGGCATTAGACGCTGTCTTTTTTAAACACGTAGTTCGTGTTGAGCCCAAAAATGAAAATTTTAAATTGCGATTAGATCCTATTCTAAATTTTGAGGAGGGCAAAGATTTTAGTGATACAATTAACCGCCGTTTAAATACTAACACGCGCGGGTTAATTGGAAGCGGTTATATTGGAGATAAATTTTATTTTGAAACTATGTTTGCCGAAAATCAATCTACATTTCCCGATTATATTTCTAACACTGCAAAAAATAATTTGGTGGTTCCTGGCCAAGGGCGATGGAAAACGTTTAAAACCACTGGTTATGATTATGCATTTTCTTCAGGTTTTTTTTCTGTTCAACCCTTAAAAAATTTAAACATTCAAATTGGTCACGGCAAACAAAAAATTGGCAACGGTTATCGTTCATTATTATTAAGCGATAATTCTTTTAACTATCCTTATGCTCGTATTACGCAACAATGGTTTAAAGGCAGGGTAAATTACTCTAATATTTATTCTGTTTTAATGAATTTAGAACCGGCCTCACTAACACCAACACCTAATTCAGAAAGATTATTTCAGAAGAAAGCAGCTTCCTTTCAATACTTAAGCTGTAATATTTCTAAATTTTTAAATATTGGTTTTTTTCAAGGTATGATTTGGCACGCGGGCAACAATCATAATAAGCAAGATTTAAGTTGGCAATATTTTAACCCTTTAATTTTTTCTAATTTGCCAGAATATAAATTAAATAATAAAAACAATATTGTTATCGGAGCGGATTTTAAACTTAAACTTACCAATAAAATTAATTTATATGGGCAGTTAATGGCCGACGACCTTAGTAATAGCAATCAAAATGGTAATGCAATTGGCTTTCAAATTGGAGCAAATTATTTCGACGTTTTCGGGGTAAAAAACTTATTCTTTCAAGCCGAATATAATGATGTAAATGAAAATAGTTATAATAGTCCTTTAGGAGCCATTACTAACCAGTCTTATTCAAATTACAATCAAAATTTAGCCTTTACTCCAGGCTCTGGAAAAGAGATAATTGGTATTGTTGATTATAAATGGCATCGATTTTTTGTAAATCTAAAGTTCAATTATCAAAACTTGCTTAACGGTGGCGAATACTATTACACAAATCAACTTATTAATGCAAAATTAGGCTACGTAATTAATCCAGCCTATAATTTTAATGTCAATTTAGGAATAACACATAGAACGCAAAATTATAATAACTTTACCAACCTAAACAATCAAACCAATTATATATATTTAGGCATTAGAACAAGTATATATAATTTATACTACGATTTTTAAATGACAGTACTAATATTAGTTTTTTTAACGGCATTTATTGTTGTGCTCTATTCAACCCCTGCTCTTATTAAAGTGGCTGTGTTGAAGCGATTAATAGATGTACCGTCTGAAGATAGAAAAATTCACAAAGGTTCGGTGCCAACTATTGGTGGTATTATTATTTATGCCGGAACTTTATTCGCTTATGCATTATGGTATAATATTGATGATATGGTTTATTATGAAACCATTTTTGAATCTGTATTAGAATTTAAATTAATTGTTGCAACTAGTCTTATTTTATTTTTTGTAGGCGTTAAGGATGATATTATTGGTACTGCACCAGTTAAGAAATTGTTTGCGCATATTGTTGTTGCTCTCATTTTAGTGCTCATGGGCAACATTAGAATTACCAGTTTGCACGGTATCTTTAATGTTTACGACATTCCGTATTGGGGAAGTGTTTTCATTTCTATTTTTACTTATGTAGTAGTGGTAAACTCTATTAATTTAATTGATGGCGTTGACGGTTTGGCTGCAGGTGTTGGACTAATAACCTCTGTTGCTTTTGGTATTTGGTTTATTTATGCAAATGAATTTCCTTATGCGGCTTTATCATTTGCATTAGCCGGCTCGCTTTTAGGATTTTTAATTTTTAATTTTTCGCCTGCTAAAATCTTTATGGGAGATTCTGGTTCTTTAGTAATAGGCGTTTTTCTTTGTATTCTTGCGATTAAAGTGATTGAGTTTCCAATTCAAAAATTAGATTCCTTTTGGGTACAAGTTAGTAAACCCGTATTTGCCATCTCTGCTTTAATTTATCCCTTATTGGATACATTACGTGTATTTATAACAAGAGCTTTACAAGGACAATCTCCCTTCAACGCGGACAGAAATCATTTGCACCATAAATTAATAGACTGTGGATATAGCCATGTGAAAACGGTAATAATAATTTACACATTTAGTATTATCACAATTGGCGCATCTTTATTAACTTATTATTTTAATCAACCAACTTTTAGTTTAATTACAATCGTTGTTACAAGCTTGATTTTTTTGGTTTTTGTTATTACTCTAAATAATAAGGCAAAGAAAAAAAGTGTCGATTAAACTTCCTGCCATTTCTATCGCTAAAGCATTAAAATTTACCGTTAATGTAAGTTTTAGTGTTTTAAAGTATTTACCAAGATTATTTATTTAATTTTAATTTAAATTATAACGATGAAAATAGTATTTATCATTTTTTCTCTTTTAACCTCACTGGTTATAAAATCTCAAACGGGTTGGGATTTACAAGAATGTATTTCTTATTCTTTAAAACATAATATTAGTTTAAAGCAAGCGGCTTTGAATTCAGAAATAAATAAAAACAATACTAATCAAAGTAAAGCCGCCGCTTTACCTTCTTTAAACGTTGGCGCGCAGCACAATTATAATTTCGGACAAACAATAGATAGGTTTACAAACACCTTTGCGAACACTCAAGTTTTATCTCAAAACTTTTACGTAAGTAGTAGTGTTGTGCTATGGAGTGGTTTAAGCCAATACAATACTATTCAAGCAAATCAGTATAATTATTTAAGCAGTATAGAAAATGTTAAACAACTCCAATATGATTTATCTATAAATGTTGCCAATGCCTACATAGCCGTAATTTTTGCCGAAGAACTTTTAAAGATTTCCGAAAATCAAACAAAGGTGACTAAGGAACAATTGGACCGAACTTTAAAATTAGTAAATGCAGGTTCTGTTGCAAAAAGTATTGAATACGACATTAAAGCACAATTAGCAAATGAGCAAGTAAATGTTACAACAGCAGAAAATAATTTGACAATTTCTGTATTAAATTTAAAACAGTTAATGAATTTAGATTCTGTTACGAACTTTGAAATTGTTAGACCAAATTTAAATGTTGAAGATGAACAATTATTAACGAATAGCATTCAATATATATACGAAACTAGCGTTAAAAATCAACCTAATATTAAAAGCGGAGAGTATTCTATCTTAAGCGCCGAAAAATCTCTCGCTGCAAGTAAGGGAAGAGTTAGTCCAACATTAACTTTTAATGCAAGTATGGGTACTGGTACATCAGGTTTGGCAAAAGATATTTTAGGCGTTAATTTTTCTGGATATCAATTGAGCGGAATTACGAATAAAGGTGATAGTGTATATTCTCCGGTAACAGAATTAATAACTCGAAAAACATCTTTCCAAGATCAGTTTAACAACAACATCAATAAAAGTATTGGATTTACTTTAAACATACCTTTATTTAACGGATTGCAAACAAATACGGCAATTAAAAATGCAAAAATAAACACGCTTAACATGCGTTTTAGTCAGGATATTGCAAAACAAAATTTATACAAAACAATTTCTCAAGCTTATGTAAGTGCAAAAGCAGCGTTTAAAAAATATGCCGCAACTAAAGTGAGTGTTGACGCAGCAAACGAATCTTTTAAATATGCACAACAAAAATTTGATGCTGGTGTAATTAGTGCTTTTGATTTTAGTACATCAAAAAACAGATTATTTGCGGCAGAAAGTAATTTGTTGCAAGCAAAATACGATTACGTATTTAAGCTAAAAGTGTTAGATTATTATCAGGGGAAACCTCTAGGATTTTAAATTCGATTTTTAGTTTTGTTTTTAATAAAGATTCGAAATATTGGAATTGAAGTAAGAATGATAAGCGCAATAAAAATAAATTTCAAGTGTTGGGTAATTTGCGGAAACATTTGCACTAAAAAATAGCCAATAGAGCTAAGGCTTAAAATCCAGAATAGGGCACCCACAATATTAAAAAACATAAATTTAAGAAAGTCTACTTTAATTGCACCGGCTATAATAGGAGCAAAAGTTCTTATAATGGGTAAAAAACGAGCAATAATTAAAGTTGTATTTCCACCGTATTTCGCATAGTAGGTTTTTGTTATTTCTAAATGTTTTTGTTTAAAAAAGAGGCTGTCTTTTTTTGAATATAATTTTTCACCTAGTGTTCTTCCAAACCAATATCCAAAAACATTACCTAAAACCGCGGCTAAAGTCATTAGAAAAACTAAACCAAAATAATTTACGTGAAGAAGATTTGGTTGCGCTTTACATAAAATCCCAGCAAGTAAAATTAAATTATCTCCAGGTAAAAAAAAACCAACAAATAAACCGGTTTCTGCAAAAATCACAAACAACAATAAGCCTAATCCTCCAAATTCGATAATGCTGTTGGGGTTGGTTAATTGTTTTAAAAAATCCCACATGGTTATTGTTTTGCAGAAACGGTGCTCATCCAATCTGAAAAGGGATGATTATTTTCTTTTTGTGCGATAGCTGCTTTTATGTTTTCGATATTTCCTTTAGGAATAGAATCTATTAATTTTCGAGTATACTCACTTTTTGGATTTGCATAAATCTCATCAGGGTCTCCCATTTCTTCCACTTTACCTTTTTGCATTACCACCATTCTATCACTCATAAATTTAACAACACTTAAATCATGACTAATAAATATATAAGTAAATTTAAATTCTTCTTTTAATTCATTTAACAGGTTTAATACTTGAGCTTGAACACTAACGTCTAGCGCACTTACACTTTCGTCGCAAATAATAAATTTTGGATTTAAACCAAGCGCTCTGGCTATACAAATACGTTGGCGCTGTCCGCCACTGAATTCGTGTGGATAACGATAAAAATATTTTTCATCAAGACCAACTTTTTTTAATAAATCATAAACTTTTTCTCTTCGTTGTTTACTTGTTGGAAATATATTATGAATTTTCATTGGCTCCATAATAGCGTCACCAACTGTAATTCGAGGATTTAAAGATGAATATGGATCCTGAAAAATAATCTGCATGTCTTTTCTGTGAGGTCTAAAATCCGACTCCTTCATACGGATAAGCTCTTGTCTCTTATAAAAAATTTGCCCTTCAATGGCATCTGTTAATTTTAAAATGGTTCTCCCAAGAGTTGTTTTTCCACATCCGCTTTCACCAACAAGGCCTAGAGTTTCGCCTTCATAAACATCGAAGGACACATCATCAACTGCTTTGGTGTAACTCAACACCTTTCCAAACAACGTTTTTTCAGAGGGGAAATATGTTTTTACATTTTTTAATTCTAAAATTTTATCACGTTGATATAATTCAATATGATTTTTTTTCCGCTCTTCCGGACTTATAATTACGCTGTTTATTGCATCACTAACTTTTTTATCTAATTCAATTATATCACCATTTTCATTACGATACATAAAATCACTCACAACTGGTAAACGCTTTAAACGTTTATCTAATGGTGGGCGACATGCCAGTAAACTTTTTGTGTATGGATGTTTGGGATCACTAAAAATTTGTAAAACCGGTCCTTGCTCAACTATTTTACCTTTATACATTACAACAACAGTGTCGGCTAATTCGGCAATAACACCAAGGTCATGAGTAATAAATAAAATACCCATATTATGCTCTGCCTGAAGCTTTTTCATTAAATCCAGAATGGTTTTTTGAACTGTAACATCCAGAGCCGTTGTGGGCTCATCTGCAATTAATATATTAGGATTACAACTCATTGCCATGGCAATCATAACCCTTTGTTTTTGTCCTCCAGATAATTGATGAGGATATCTATCCAACATTAACTTTGGGTTAGGCAATTGTACTTCTTCAAATAATTTTATTGTTTTTTCACGTGCCTCTTTTTTACTTATTTTTTGATGAAGTAAAAGAACCTCCATTACTTGATTACCACAAGTAATTACAGGGTTTAACGAAGTCATTGGTTCTTGAAAAATCATGGCTATTTCATTACCACGATAGTGACGCATTTCGTCATTTTTTGTTTTTACAAGATCAACTGTTTTATTATCTTTTGTATGGTAAATTATTTCGCCATGGGTGATTTTCCCTGGAGGGTTTGGAATCAGCTGCATGATTGATAGGGAAGTAACTGATTTACCAGAACCACTTTCGCCAACAATACCAATTGTTTCGCCTTTATGAAGGGTAAATGAAATGTTATTTACTGCCTTAATAAATTCATCGTCGGTTTTAAATTGCGTAACCAAATTCTTTACTTCCAACAAGGGCTGTTTTTCCATATTATAGCTTTACGAAGGGTTTAAATTACAATTTATTTTTATACTTTAAAAGTAAAATTAGATAAGCCTATAGCTAAAAGCTATAAATGCTAGTTTGGTGTTGTTAGGCCTCAATAATTGCAATAATTTCGTTTGATTTTATCGTAAAATTAATTGTTTAATTTAAAGCAAATGTACTTAATATCTTCGCCTTTTGCGGTAAACATAGCTTCATAATATGTTTTAATGTTTATGAGTTCTTGCCTTTCTGCAGGGCAGTTTTGATATAAATTATTGGTATGCCAAAGTATTGGCAATTTATTTTCTGTTAATACTTCTAAAGTAAATTCATAAAGACTCGTACTGTCTGTTTTTAAATGAACTATTCCGTCTTTTTTTAAAAACTTTTTATATCGATCTAAGAACAATTTATGTGTTAATCTTTGTTTAGCCCTCGGTTTTTGAGGTTGAGGATCAGGAAATGTAATCCAGATCTCAGCCACTTCGTTTTCGGCAAAACAATAATCAATAAAATCAATTTTTGTTCTAACAAAAGCAACGTTGTTTAAGTTGTTTTCTAAAGCTTGTTTAGCGCCAGTCCAAATACGATTCCCTTTAATGTCGACACCAATATAATTTTTATTTGAATTGTTTTGCGCCAAACCAATTGTGTACTCTCCTTTGCCGCAACCTAATTCTAAAACAATAGGGTTGTTGTTTTTAAAATTATCCTTATGCCATTTACCTTTTAAGGCAAATCCTTTAGCAAGGTTTTCCCAAAAAAGGGTTGTGCAATTTTTAAAGGATTCAAATTCAGCAAATTTTTCTTGTTTTGTTGGCATAGTGTATAATTCTATATAAGATTTAAATTACCTCTTCTTTATTATTTAGTTCGTATAATTTTTTAAATTTTGAATCGCTGTTAAGCAGCTCTTGAATGCTTCCTTCTTCGATAATTTTTCCTTGATCAAAAACTAAAATTTTATCAACGTGTTTTATGGTGGATAATCTATGAGCAATTATGATAGATGTTCTTCCTTCAGAAATTTTTTCGGTGGCTTTCTGAATTAATTGTTCGGTTTGTGTATCAATAGTTGCAGTGGCTTCATCTAAAATAAAAATACTTGGTTGATAAACAAAGGCGCGAATAAAAGCAACTAACTGCCTTTGTCCCGCCGAAAGTCCTTGCCCACGTTCGGTTACTTGATAATCAAATCCATTTGGAAGAGATAAAATATAGTCGTATAAACCAATTTGTTTAGTCGCTGCAACAACATCTTCAAATTTTATGTCGGGATTACTAAGTGTAATATTATTTAAAAGTGTATCGTTAAACATAAATACATCTTGTAAAACAACACCGGTATTTTTTCTTAAGCTGATTAAATCAAATTGTCGAATATTTATGCCGTCAATTAAAATTTCTCCATTTTCAAAATCGTAAAAGCGACTGAATAAATTTATAACAGTTGATTTTCCTGCTCCGGTTGATCCTACTAAGGCAATTGTTTCTCCAGCTTTAATGCTAAACGAAATATTATTTAAAACGTAATGGTCTTTTGTATAGGCAAAGCTTACATTTTTAAATTCTATAGTTTGTTTAACACCTTCAAAATTAATTGTCCCTTCATTTGTAATTTTTTCATTAGTATCCAAAACTTTAAAAACACGCTCTGCAGAAACTATTCCCATTTGCAAAGTGTTTAATCTATCAGCCAGCATTCTAATTGGTCTAAACAGCATGTTAATCATCATTATAAAAAAAGTAATATCGCCTAGTCCAATTTGATAACTGTTTCCTTTTACACCCACAAACCAAATAATAAGGGCAATTGAAACAGAAGATAAAATCTCAACAATTGGAAAAAAAACAGAATAATAAAAAATAGCTTTAATATTAGCTACCCTATGCTGACGATTTATTTCTTTAAATTTCTCTAATTCTTGCTCTTCTCTATTAAATAATTGTACTAAGCGCATGCCGGTAATATGTTCTTGCGTGAAGGTATTTAAAGCTGAAACAGCGTTTCTAACAAGCGTAAATGTTTTTTTAACGCCACGTTTAAATACGGCAGTAGCAATAAATAAAAGCGGTATTGTGCTTAAGGCCAATAAAGTTAAAACCCAGTTGTTGGCAAACATTACACTTACAAATATTAAAAGCATTACAATGTCTCCAACAATCACTATAAATCCTTGAGCAAAAACATCGCTTAAACTTTCAATATCTGATATGGCGCGCGTTACCAAAGTACCAACAGGAGTTGTATCAAAGTAGGAGTTTTTTAATTGAATGATGTGTTTGTAAACTTGATTGCGTAAATCTTTAACTATGTTTTGACCTAACAAATTTGTGATACGTAAATTGAGTATTTGCAAAAATGCTTCAATAAATAATAAACTAAGAATTATTAAACAAATAGAGTTTAAACCCTCAAAATCTTTTGCATTAGTTACGTATTCATTAAGAGCTTTGCTAATTAACAATGGGCGCACAATAGCAAGAGAGGCAATTATTAAAGTAAAAAAAACAGCCCCATAAAAAAGTTGTTTATAGGGTTGTGTGTAACTTAAAATGCGTTTTAAAAGTTTAAAATTTAATCCTTTATTTTGTTCCGCGTTACTCAATAAAAATTTCTTTTGGATAGTTAATTCCAACTAAAAATAATGGGGTAGGGGCGGCATTACTTCCAGCAACATTTCTATCTTTTGCTTCAATTATTTTTCTAAAATCATCTATGGATATTTTACCTTTTCCTACTAATAGTAAAGTGCCTACTACTGCTCTTACCATACCTCTTAAAAATCTATTAGCTGTTATTGTAAAACGCCATTGACCAATATTAGTTTTTTGCCAAATAGCTTTTGTTATTTGACAGGTATTTGTTTTTGCATGTGTATGCAATTTACTAAAGCTTGTAAAATCTGAATATTCTAATAATATGCTTGCCGCTTTGTTCATTAATTCAAAATCAATATCGCCATAAACATATAGGCTAAAATTGTCTATAAAGGGATTTTTTTGCTGATGAATATAATAATAATAAGTTCTGGAATACGCATCAAATCTAGCGTGTGCGCCAAGCGTAACGTTTTGAATATTTTGAACTGAAATTTGTGGAGGCAAAACGGTATTAAATTTATATATCCAATGTTCTTTATTCTCAATTAAATCTTTACATGTGCACTCAAAGTGTGCTACATAATTTTTTGCATTAACTCCTGTATCTGTTCTGCCACAACCAACAAATTCAATTTTTTCTTTTAGCAACATCGATAACTTTTCTTCTAAAATTTGTTGCACTGTATTTGGCGTATTGTTTTGAATTTGCCAGCCATTAAAGTTAGCACCATTATAAGAAAGCGTTAAAAAGTAACGAGCCATTTTGCGAAATTACGCTATAATTTACAATTTATTAAAACTAGTTTTGTTAGGTAATTGTATCACTGGTGTTATAAAGTTTAATTACAATTTACATTAAGCAGAAATCAGTACTTTTACAACCTAATTATGACAAAAATTAAAAAAAATTTTGTAATCGAAAACCTTGAGGTGGTTGATATAAGTACCGAAGGTAAAGCCATTGCTAAACACGATGGTTTGGTGGTTTTTATTGAAGGTGCTGTGCCTGGTGATGTTGTAGATGTGATGGTGCATCGCAAAAAAAACAATTTAGCCGAAGGAAAAGTACATAAAATAATAAAATTTTCTGATTTAAGAATTACGCCTAAGTGCGAACATTTTGGAACTTGCGGTGGTTGTAAATGGCAAAATTTATCTTATAAAAGTCAATTAGAATTTAAGCAAAAATATGTTTACGATGCTTTTACGCGAATTGGAAAATTAACTTTTCCGGAAATTACTCCTATAGTTGGCAATGCTGATGATTATTATTATCGCAACAAATTGGAGTTTTCATTTTCAAACAAAAAATGGTTAACTAATGAACAAATTGCATCAAAGGAGGAAATAGAAAATAAAAATGCTTTAGGTTTTCATATACCCGGCATGTTTGATAAAATATTAGATATTAATAATTGTTATTTACAGCCCGAACCAAGTAATTCAATACGAAATGCTGTTAGAGATTATGCTTTAAAAAACAAACTTTCTTTTTTTGGAATACGCGATAAAGTTGGTTTACTCAGAACTTTGTTAATTCGCACAACAAGCATTGGCGAAATAATGGTAGTTGTTTCGGTTTTTGAATGGCAAGAAAAGGAGTTGTTTGGTTTGTTAGATTTTATAAAGGAAAGCTATCCTCAAATTACATCCTTACAATACACACACAATAACAAAGGAAACGATACTTTTTTTGGCTTAGACATTAAAACTTATTATGGCCGAGATTATATTTTAGAAGAAATGGAAGGCTTAAAATTTAAGATTAGCGCCAAATCTTTTTACCAAACAAATTCTGAACAAGCGTACAATCTTTATAAAATAACTAGGGATTTTGCAGGATTAACCGGCAATGAATTAGTTTACGATTTGTATACAGGAACAGGCACAATTGCCAATTTTATTGCTAAAAGCGCTAAGCAAGTTATTGGTATTGAATATGTTGAGGATTCTATTAAAGACGCAATCGAAAACTCAAAGGCCAATAATTTAACAAATACCCAGTTTTTTGCTGGAGACATGAAAGATGTTTTAAACGACAACTTTATATTAAATTATGGTAAGCCTGATGTTATTATTACCGACCCTCCAAGAGCTGGAATGCACGAAGATGTGATTAAAGTAATACTTAGAGTTTTACCTAAAAAGGTGGTATATGTAAGCTGTAACCCTAGTACTCAAGCAAGAGATTTAGCTTTAATGGAAGCACATTATGAGATTGCAAGGGTACAACCAGTGGATATGTTCCCGCAAACAGCGCACGTAGAGAATGTTGTTTTGCTAGAAAAAAAGGTGTAAAATCAATAAATCTTGGTTTATCGAGAATACTGAGCTTTTTAACAGTTATTTTTTGCATTTAAGAGATGTTTATCATCCTAAAAAATTTGTTCATGTGCATAAAAATGCGTTATTTCGCTTAAACTTTAAAAAAAACAAAACATGAAAAAAATTACTTTACTAGCAGTTGCGGTTTTAGCAATTAGCTTTGCGTCTTGTAAAAAAGACAGAACTTGTACTTGTACATCTACTTCAACACCTACAAGTGGACCTTCTTACACATCTACAGATGAAATTACCGTGAAAAAAGCAAAAAAGAAAGATGCTTTAAACGGTCAATGCCGTAGTATGTCATGGCAACAAACTGCTCCAACTTCTGGAACAAAAACTGAAGTTACTTGCGAATTAAAATAATTAAAAAATTAATCTAAAAAATTTATAAAAATGAAAAAAATATTATTAATAGCTTCTGTTGCTGGATTAGCAATGGTTTCATGTAAAAAAGACAGAACTTGTGAGTGTAAAACTACTAGTGATGCTCCAGGATTTACTTCTTCTACAACTGTTTATACAGTAAAGAAATCTAAAAAGACTTCTGACATTACAGCAAATTGTGTTAGTTATACTTCTAAACAAACTGCACCTACTGCTTCTACTTATTATTATGGACAAGATTGTGAATTAAAATAATTTTACAATTATTAAATACAAAAGCCGTTCAATTGAACGGCTTTTTTTATGCTTATTTTTTATTTATAACAATAAATTTGAGTTTTAGTTATTTCTAACTTACTTTGTTTAATCTATTTAAAACAATTAATGAAAAAAATTACTTTTATAGTTTTATTAATAAGTGCTATAAATTTTTGCTCTTGTAAAAAAGATTATAATTGCGAGTGTACAAAAACCACTTTGTATGCAAGTGGAAACTCTAAGCTTGAACCAGCCGAAACAGTCACTTATCAAAAAATAAAAAAAAGCGAAGCTAAATCTATTTGTCAAAATTCCATAGCCGAAACCACGAATGGTTCGGGAGTTACAACAATAATTTCTAATAACTGCAAACTAAAATAATCAATTGAAAAAAATTATAATATTAGCATTGTTTGCATTTGTTGTTATTAATTCTTCTTGCAGGAAGACAAGAACTTGTGAATGTGTAACAAAGTATACTACTCAGTTTACCACGGGCAATTCTACAAATACAACAAGTGGGTCTAGTTTTTATAAAATCACAAAAGACAAACAAAAAAAAGGTGATTTTAGAAAGATGCAAAATTGTTACGGAACTAAATCTACCAATACTACAACCTCAGGAAACGCAACAACTGTAACCATGTCAGAAACTAGCTGCCAAGTAAAATAGTTAATTCGCTCTTATACTTCCGTTTTTAATTATATAATCGAAACCATTTATATTAAATTTTCTATTTGAGGTTTGATTAATTAATTCAGAAATATCTTGTTCTATTGTATGTATAGAGCCTTTAGTTTTGTAAGCAATATTTAAATAGTCGGTATTAATTTCCATCCCCTCATAAACACCACACAAAATAACACGCACGGGCACTTTTATTCTCGATAAAAGCGCAATATCGCGAACCTTTGCCCAGTTATCGGCAATTAAAATAACGTTATCAGGCTTTCTTATTTTCTTCAATCCAACAATAATTGCTTCAATTACATTTTCAGGAGAATCGCCACCCGATCCTTTTTTTATCGTTAGTTTCATTGTATTAACAAGGTCTTCGGTGGTTTTGGCATGGCAAATATAAATGCCGCCAGTTGAACCAAATTTTTTATCAACGTCTTTTTTATTATCGCCATCATTAAAAAATACAAAATATTGTTGGGCCGTGTCTTTTAAAAAAAATAGTTTTAACCAAGTATTAATTTGTTTAGCATATGGGTACATGCTTGATGTTAAATCGGTAACAATAATATTTTTTTTCCATTTTGGATTTCGTTTTAAAACCTGATAAACGCTGTTGTTTGCGGTGTCTGAAACATCTGCTTCAAAATCAATTGGCCCGGTAGTAGTCCTGCTTTCAAAATCAAACTTTCCGGTTTTAGTATACACTTTATAAACCCCATCTAAATTTCCTTTTTTATAATAACCTTCTGCCTTAATTCTTCCGTTGCTATGATAAGATAATTCGAGACCTTCTTTTATACCATTTTTATAAGTTTCAATAAATTCTTTAGCGCAGTTTTTTGTGTAAAAGGTAACCGGCCCATCTAATTGACCATTATTATAATAAGATTCCTTTTTTACGCATTGGCTGTGATTATACCAACTTATCTCTAAGCCTTGTTTTTTATTGTTTCGAAAAACAACCTCGCTACTTAACTTGCCGTTCGGCCAAAAACGGCGCCAAACACCTTGTTTAAGGCTGTCTTTATCTACCATATTAATTGTATCCCCATCATGAACGGAATAACTAATTAATTGAGCGCGAACAAAGAGCACATTAATACATAAAAAACCTATCAGTAAAACTTTCCTCATCCCTAATAATCTTTAAAATTGTTTAATTTTGTACAGATTATCAAGTAATTAAGTTAATATGCTCGAAAAAATACATAAGTTGTTAGAAGAAGTTGAATCTTTTGGTGCGCAAACCAAAGAGCAGGTTGAGGAATACCGTATAAAATGGTTAAGTAAAAAAGGAGAAGTTACTGCTTTGTTTGATGATTTTAAAGATGTACCTTCTGATTTAAAAAAAGAAGTTGGACAAAAATTAAATTTGTTAAAAACAAAAGCTCAAGAAAAAATTAATGGTCTTAAGGAAAAATTTGATGCAGAATCTGATGCAAAAGATATTAATGGAATTGATTTAACTCTACCAGCTTTTCCTACATTGCAAGTAGGCACGCGCCATCCATTATCCATAGTTAAAAATCAAATTATAGATATTTTTGCACGCATTGGTTTTACAGTTAGCGATGGCAAAGAAATTGAAGATGATTGGCATAATTTCTCTGCACTTAACACACCTGAAAATCATCCGGCTCGTGATATGCAGGACACATTTTATGTAAACATTAATCCCGAAATGGTTTTAAGAACACAAACTTCAAGTGTACAAGTACACATTATGGAATATCAAAAACCACCTATTCGCACAATTTCTCCGGGAAGAGTTTATCGTAACGAAGCCATAAGTGCGCGTGCTCATTGCCAATTCCATCAAGTTGAAGGATTATATATTGATGAAAAAGTTTCGTTTGCAGATCTTAAACAAACGCTTTTATATTTTTCGAAAGAAATGTTTGGCGCAGAAACAAAAATAAGATTAAGACCAAGTTACTTTCCTTTTACCGAACCAAGTGCCGAAATGGATATTAGTTGCACTATCTGTAAAGGAAAAGGTTGTAATGTGTGCAAGTATACTGGCTGGGTAGAAATATTAGGTTGCGGAATGGTAGACCCACAGGTATTAACTAATTGTGGAATTGACCCAAATAAGTATAAGGGCTTTGCTTTTGGTATGGGAATTGAAAGAATAACCATGTTAAAATATCAAATAAAGGATTTACGCTTATTTTTTGAAAACGATGTTCGTTTCTTAAAGCAATTTACTTCTGCTTAATTTTTTTAATGGAACGTCTAAATCGCATAGACATGCTTCTTGCTATGCTTGAAAAGGAGCCAGAGGATATCTTTATTAATTACGCTTTAGGGCTGGAATATGTTGCTGAATTGGACGTGCAGCGGGGTGAAACACAATTAAAAAAAGTTATTAAGTTAAAAGCAGATTATATTGCGGCTTATTATCAATTAGGAAAACTTTTTGAATCGCAATTAAAAAACACCGAAGCCCTTTTGTATTATAAATCTGGTTTAGAAAAGGCAAAAGAACAAAAAAATAATAAAGCCATTAATGAATTTGGTGAAGCAATTTTTATGCTGGAGGATTGAGAAACACTAAATAATTTAACCACATAGGTACATAGAAGTTTATTTTTTTTTCACTAATTAGTCGCCTCTCAAAAAGTTAAATAATAAAACAGATTTAGTAGGCGGAAAGTTTTTCAGCGCAATGTTATTTTGGTCTTTTGCAGAGATAGTAGCCGTCTAAACTCTGCGGTTAGCAGAGTCAGCATAAAGACAAGAGTTTAGACAGGCAACGGTTTTATTTTGGCTGCCTCTAAATCGCCAAAATAGGGCAATGCATAGCATTGAGCCAGCATGAGCGCCGCAGCCAAATGTAATTAATCCTTCCACACAAGCTGGCTCAAATATTTACTAAATATTTGCCCTGCGCGTCAAAAGTGACAAAAAAACATGCCGAAAATTTAAGGTTAAGTAAATATTCCCTGCAAACATTTATTCTGTAATTTAAAATTTAAATGAATTAAGATAAAGGTTACAGGGAATTTTATGTTCGACTAATTAGAAACATAGATATTGCTTCTTATGACAGGAAGCAAATATGAAACCTAAAAATACACTTGAAATTCTTCTTATGATTTTTTGATCAATTAATCTATGTGGTTTATTTTTGGGCATCGGGGTAAACTTTTGAAATATACTCTTCCATGTGTTTTTCATAAATCATTTTTTCTTGGATTGTAGCAACAATATTTTTTCTAATTTCTATTGGCAAACCGTCTAAATATATTTTTGCAATATCAAAAAGTTGTTGTTGAAAATATGGAAATTTAGCCTCAGATACCGCATTAATAAAGTGTTTAATATAAAGTTTTAAAAAATCTAAATCGTGTTCTGGCAATTTTTTTATGCCTATTTTGTTTAATAATCGAAATTTGTTTTTTTCTTTTTTAATTTCTTCAATAAGTTCATCAAGCCTATTTTGACGCAATAAAATTAAAGCAATTTTTTCGAACGTAAAGAAGACTGACTCCCTTTTTATTTTTGTTAAAAGCTCTGTAATTTCAGTATTTGTAGTTCCTTTCTCGGTTAATGAAACAACTCTATCAAAATCTTTTTCGTCTATAAAATATCCACAAATAAATTTGTCAATCAAATAACTTTTTTCAATTTTTAAGTTGCCGTATTTTTTTGCAAAGAGAATAACTTCTTCGAGATAATCTAGATATTTATTAATATTGCTGCCTTTAATTTTTTCGGCATAAGCTTGAATTAATTTAAAACCTTTAGCATAATTTTTTTGAAGAAATTCTATTTCAGCTAAGGCTAAAGGTAATTCAATAGCGTTTTCGTAATTTTTATATGAAATAGGTTTGCCAATTAATTTTGATTGCATTAGCGAAAGTTGTATTTCACTGATGATTTTTCTGTCGATAGAATTTAAATTGTTTTTGTTTTGCTTTCTTTTTTTCAGTAGCGCCTTTAAGTTTTCAAAATCAAGTTTGTCTTTTATAAAAACAGAGGCTCTCGAAATTAAAAAAGAATAATACCCTGATTTAAAATTCGTTTGTGACTTTAATGAATAAAAAGTAGCCTCTATAAATGCGTCTTTTGCTGTGGCGGATAGACCTGAATTAAAGCTAATCTCAAGCATTTCTATTGAATTTTTTATTAACTCTTCAATTTCATTTTCAGTTAAAGAATATTCAATGTTAGAAATTTTTGGAAGTTCTGAAATAACAGCAAGATGAAAATAAAAGTCGTTAGTTAAAGTTGAGGCACCACTTAATTCAAAGTTTATTTTTTTATGAATTTCGTTAATTTGATTAGTTTCTAGCTTAGGAAAAATTAAATAGGGCTTAATGATTGTTTTTATTTTATTCAAGTAATTATTAAAAGCCGTTTTTCTTTTTGGTTTAAGAATTTTTTTCTTGTTTTTCGTTTCGTTTTTTGAAAAAACTAAAATTTCTTGTTGCAAATAAAAAAGACAAGCTGCTAAATGCTGGCAGTATTTTTGATTGGCGCAAAAACATTTGTAGTTTATAATTTTATCTGACTTAATTTGGAAAGAAGTTTCTCCAGGGATTTTATCATCAATAAAAAAAATGTATCTACCACTTTCTGTTTTGCTTACTAATTCTATTTTGTTTTTAAGGAATAATTTTAAGCCTTTTTTTAATTCAATCTCTTCAATTTTTTGCTCAAATTCCTTTGGGTTTAACAACATGATTCCCAAATTTAACACCCTTATTTCATTAAAGCACTTTTAAATTCTTAAAAAAACCTATAAAAGCGGTAAATTATTGAGTTAAACGGGCTTTTAAGTAAGCGAAAAAACGCAAGTCTAAAATCTAAATCCTTATATTAGATTCCTGATTATGAAAAGGTATAGTTTACTTTTTTTAATATTTTTTTCTTGTCACACATTTTACGCGCAAAAAGGTAAAAATGGTGCTGGAAATATCATTGCCTCTACAACCGTTAACGCATACACACCTCTTACAACTGATGCTTTTACTGGAAACACAACAATTAATGTTTTAAGTGCTGCAGGATATGGAATTGGAGATTTAATTTATATCATTCAAATGCAAGGCGCTAGTGTTAACTCGGCTACTGCTGCTGCAACTGGTAATAATTCTGCCGGACCATTTTCTCCCGCGCATGGTAGAATTACAAATTATAATAATGCTGGAAACAACGAGTACGCGCAGATTTCAGCTGTTTCAGGAAATGTAATTACTATAGACTGCCCATTAAAAAATAATTATACGTCTGCAGGAAGAGTTCAGGTTATAAAGGTTCCTCGTTATACTTCACTTACAATAGGAGCAGCGGGTGTTATTACTTGTCCGGCTTGGAATGGCTCGGTAGGTGGAGTTATTTCAATTGAAGTTGATGGCAATACAACAATAAATGCAGGAGGAAGAATTGACGCAAGTGCTTTAGGTTTTAGAGGGGGTGCGCTTGCTACCGGGGCATTTTTTGGTGCAGGAGCTTGGTCACACAACAATCCGCAAGAAGGTGCCAGGAAAGGCGAGAGTATTGCAGGAGATGTTGCAACTTATTTAGCTACATTTCAAGGGCAATATTGTAGGGGAGCTATTGCAAATGGAGGAGGAGGTGCAAATAGTAATAACGCTGGCGGCGGCGGCGGCGCTAATGGCGGAGATACTTCATTGTATACTGGAACTGGTAATCCGGATGTTTCTGTTGCTGGTTACGTTACTGCTTGGAATTTAGAATTAGCAGGTTTTGCAACATCAAGTTCTTCTGGTGGAGGGCGTGGTGGTTATACTTTCTCAAACGCAAATATAAGTCCATTAACAAATGCTCCTGGAGTTGCTGCATGGGCAGGCGATAATCGCAGAGTTGTTGGAGGAATGGGCGGGAGACCCTTGAATTATAATACCGGAAGATTATTTTGCGGTGGTGGTGGTGGTGCTGGAGATCAGAATGATAATTATGGTGGGCAAGGAGGAAGAGGAGGCGGAATAATAAACATTATTAGTTACGGAACTGTTTCTGGGGCCGGACAAATTGTTGCAAATGGTGAAAACGGATTTAACACTAATACAACCGGAGCCGCGCCTTTTAATAATTGTAACGGTCGCGATGGTGCCGGAGGTGCCGGAGGCGGGGGAGCAATCGTTATTAATTCAATCGGGGCAATAAACACGATTACTGTTTCGGCAAATGGTGGAAATGGTGGTAATCAACAAATGAAATCCGGATTTCTTACCACAACAGCAATGGCTTATGGTCCAGGTGGTGGTGGCGGTGGTGGATATATTGGAACAACGGCTGCCGCAATTACATCTTTTGTAAACGGAGGAGTAAACGGAATAGTTCAATATTTATCTGGAAATGAAAATTGTCAAATCGATAATTTATTTCCACCAAACGGCTCTACAAGAGGTGGTTCAGGAACTGTAACTGCCTCATTACTTGTTGTGCCAACAATAACTGCAAGTCCTGATGTTACTATTTGTGTAAATAATTCAGCAAATTTAACAGCAACAACAACTGGACCTCCTTCTACAATTGGATGGTATACAAATTTAGCAGGACCAACTTTACTTGGAACGGGAGCCGCATTTACAACATCCGTTTTTACAACTCCCGGAACGTATACTGTTTGGGCGGGATTTTGTCCTAGCGGTATCTATCGTGACCCTGTAATAATTACCGTTACAAATGGCCCAACATTAACAACAACATCTACAACAGTTTGTGCAGGGCAAACAGGAACAATTTCAGCTTCAGGAGCAACAACCTATACATGGAATACAGCATCAAACAGCCCAACAATAACTGCTGCTCCATTAGCTACAACTGTTTACACTGTTACGGGCTCTATAGGAACGTGCACAGCATCTACCACAGCTACAATTACAGTTAATGGTACGTCTTCGATTAGTGTAGCCTCTTCTACAATTTGCTCTGGACAAACAGCAACATTAACTGCAGGTGCAGCTACATCGTATACTTGGAGTACAGGGGCCAACACTTCAACCGTTAGTGTTAGTCCTTCAACAACAACTATTTATACTATTAGTGCAACTCTTGCGGGTGGATGTGTTGCAACAAATACTGCAACTGTTACTGTAAACAATACGCCTACCCTTAGTTTATTAAGTACAACTATCTGCAGTGGACAAACAGGTACATTGTCTACTTCCGGCGCAACTAATTATACATGGAGTACCGGAGCGAATACTTCAAGCATAACGGCAACACCTGTTGCAACAACAAACTATACGGTAATTGGTGCTAACGGCTCCTGTACTGCAGCAGCTACCGCAACCATTTCGGTTTCATTAGTGGGTTCTATAGTTGTCAACTCCCCTTCTATTTGTGCTGGACAATCTGCAACAATAACGGCAGGGCTAGCGTTAAGTTATACCTGGAGCACCGGCGCAAATTCACAAAGCGTTAGTGTATCTCCTCTAGCAACAACAGTTTATACTGTAAACGCAACTATAGCTGGAGGTTGTGTGGTAATTGGTACTTCAACTGTAACTGTAAATTCAAATCCTATTTTAGCCATTGTAAATTCAACAATCTGCGCAGGACAAACAGCCACTATTTCAGCTTCGGGGGCAACAAGTTATACCTGGAGTAACGGTTCAAACAGTAATTCAATCACCGCTTCACCAATAGTAAATACGACCTATACTGTGATTGGCGCTAACGGAACCTGCACATCATCTGCTACTGCCAGCATTACGATTAACACAAGTGGCACAATTAGCGCCAATAGCGCAACAATTTGTAGTGGACAAACAGCAACTCTTGTTGCAGGAGCCGCAAATTCTTATACTTGGAGCACAGGTGCAAATACTCAAAACATTTTGGCTAATCCAATTTCTACAACTATTTATACAATTAACGCAACATTAGCTGGAGGTTGTGTGGTATCTAATACCGCAATGGTTGTAGTTAACGCTAGCCCTACAGTCACCGCTAACTCTGCAAGTATTTGTGTTGGACAATCTGCAACACTTACAGCAATTGGGGCGACAAATTATTTGTGGAACGATGGCACACCAACAGCTATTAATATTCTTTCACCAACAATTACAACGGTTTACACTGTTACGGGTACAACTGGCAACTGTTCTTCGATTGGAACTACAACTATAGCTGTTACTCCAATACCAACACTTACGGCATTAAGCGTAACCGTTTGTGCTGGACAAGTTGCAACATTAACAGCTAACGGAGCTAATACTTATACCTGGGATCCATTTCCAGGAACAAATGTAATTAGCTCTTCATTTACGGCATCTCCGGGCGCGACAACAACCTATACACTTATTGGCGCAACAAACTCTTGTACTTCGATGATTACAGCTACCGTTACAATTGGCGCTAACCTCTCAATAGCAGTAAATACGCCAACAATTTGTAATGGGCAAACAGCTACCCTTTCAGCAATTAGTACGGCAACTAATTATGTTTGGAGTAATGGAGGAAACACCGCTACTATTTTTGTGAATCCAATTATTAACACAACATATACAGTAACGGGTAGCGAAGGAGCCTGCACAGGAAGTACAGTCGCAAATGTTTTGGTAAACACTTTACCGAATGTAACAATAAATGCAAATGCTATATGTGTTGGCGGCACAGCAACAATTTCTGCTTCGGGTGCAACTACATATTCATGGTCAAACGGTTTTAACAATACCTCATCAATTACAGTGTCGCCATTATCAAATACAAGTTATACAGTTGTTGGTGAAGTAAATTCTTGTACAACTACTGCTATTTATAATGTTACAATTACGCCTTCTCCCACAATTACTGCTCTCAACCAAAATATTTGTAATGGCGCAACAGCTACTTTAACGGCAAATGGCGCATTAAGTTATACATGGTTACCGATGGGGGCTCCCGGAAATTCAATCACAGTAAATCCTTCTGTTAATACAACCTATACTGTTATCGGCGATAACGGTTCTTGTACCGCACAAACAACAGTTACTGTTTCGGTTCTAAGTGGTTTAATTGCTCCTGTATCTAGTGCAAACATTTGTCAAGGACAAACAGCTACTATTGGAACTACTTTAGTTGGCACTTCTTATTTATGGAGTGATGGCTCAACTACACAAAGTATTAGTGTAACTCCTAATTCAAGCACAAGTTATAGTCTATTGGTTGTAGTTGGAAGCTGCAGTTATACTGGCAATTCTACCGTGACTGTTATTCCAACACCAACTCTTCTGTTGATTGGCGCTTCAATTTGTTCAGGACAAACAGCTACATTAACTGCTTCTGGAGCGAGCAATGGATATACTTGGAATCCCGGTAATTTAAATGGCAATTCAATAACCGTTAGCCCAACAATTACAACAAATTACATTGTAACTAGCGCTAATGGAATTTGTCCTGCGACAGCAACAACGCAAGTAATTGTTAATACTAAGCCAGTTTTAAACATCGCTCAATCTGCTGAGTTAGTTTGCCCAAACACTCCAGTTACTTTTGTTGGATCAGGCGCAAGTATTTATGAGTGGTACGTTAATGGAAATTATTTTTTCGGTAATCCATTATTAATTTCTCCAACACAAAACTCTACGATTACATTAGTTGGATCAAACGGCGGATGCTTAACTACAACTTTAACAGGCTTAGATGTTAGCGAGGTAATAGCGTCTTTTACTCCAGAAAGTAATTATGTAGATTTTCCGGGAAGCCTAACTTTCACAAACACATCTATTGGTGCAACAGAAATTTTTTGGGATTTAGGCAATGTTCAAACATCCACGAATAATATTACTACAGCTTATTATGAGCAACCAGGAAAATATTTAATTGCACTCGTAGCTCAAAACGGAATGGGTTGTATCGATACCGCTTTTTATACGATTGAGGCAGGTTGCAAAATCGGTGATTTTTATATCCCCAATACGTTTACGCCAAACGGCGACGGTTTAAATGAAACGCTTCAAGTATTCGGAGGCTCATGTGTTACAAAATTTACTGGGTCAATCTTTGATCGTTGGGGAAATGAAATTTTTAAATGGAAAAACATAGGTGACACTTGGGATGGAAGTTATGGTGGTAAACAAGTAGAAATAGGAGTTTATAATTATTTAATTTCCTATACATTATACAACGGTAAGGTTTTTACAAAAACCGGACATGTTGCTATAATCAGATAATAGCTAAATAATTTTTTTCTTTAGTTCTTTTGTACTAAGCGCATTTACATTTCACAAGTAATTTCTCAATGTAAAATTCAAAGATTCTGTTTAAATTTGCAATCTCATGAACGAGTTTAGAGAATCTTTATTAGTATTAATTTCTGTTCCTATTTACGCAATTGTAATCGGCTTCGAATTCTTTTATTCTTATTTCAAAAACAAAGGATTATATACCGGTAAAGGGTTATTATCTAATATTTATTTAACCTCATTAAATATGGGTTTAGATATTTTAATCAGAGGCTTGTGTTTATTAATACTAAATTATTTTTTTAAATTTTCTATTTATGATTGGAATGTTAATCCAATTATATATTGGACTGCTTTAGTTTTTGCAGAAGATTTTATGTATTACTGGTTGCACCGAATTGATCATGTGTGTCGTTTGTTTTGGGCAGTACACGTAACACATCATAATAGTGAAGAGTTTAATTTCACAGTTGGTTTTCGCTCTTCGGTATTTCAACCCCTTTACCGTTTTGTGTATTTTATTCCGCTTGCTTTATTAGGATTTAAAGGAATAGATATTATGTTTATTTATAGCGCCACTCAAATTTTTGGCATATTAGCGCACACGCAAACAATAAATAAATTAGGATTTTTAGAATACATCATTATTACGCCGTCCCATCACAGAGTTCATCATGGAAGTAATGTGAGATACCTAGATAAAAACATGGGCATGTTATTTGTTTTTTGGGATAAATTATTTGGAACTTTTCAGGCAGAAGATGAAACGGACCCCGTAGTTTATGGATTAACAGAAAATATAAAAACATATAATCCGTTCACCATGGTTTTTCACGAATGGAAAAACATTTTTATCGACTTAAAAAAGAAATCATCTTTCAAAGATAAATTAATGTATGTTTTTGGCCCTCCAGGCTGGAGTCATGATGGCTCAAAAAAAACGAGCAGTCAATTGCGTACAGAGCTTAAAAACAAAAGCAATCACTAATGTCAACTACCACAGCCATCGAACGCTTAAAGGGCTTAAAACAATTATTAAAGATAGAACGCGAAGAGGACTACCGTTTATATAAAGAACAGTTTTTACGGGTTAATCTCGACCAACGAAAAAAGAATGGCGTTACTTGGTATCCCATAAAAATAAATAACGAAGAATTAGGCTCGGGCGATTTATTACACTTGGAAATTGAACGCACCACGCAGATTGATAAACCACATCATTTTAGTTCTGGAAAAAATGTTAGCTTATTTAGCAATCAACAAAACGAAACACTCGAAATTACCGGTACAATAAAATCTGTTTCAAAAAATTCTTTAAAATTAATTATTCATTCTGATGAATTGCCTGATTGGTGTTATGATGGCAAACTGGGTTTAAACATTCAGTTTGATGACAATAGTTATAATGAAATGCAGTTAGCATTAGATGTTGTAATTAATGCCAATAATAATCGTATAGCAGAATTACGTGAAATGATTGAAGGCAATATTCCTTTGACATTTCAAAAAATAAACAACGATGTTTTAATTCCGCAATTAAATCTTTCTCAAAACAAAGCTGTCCGTCATGTTTTAAGCGTAAATGATATTGGGGTAATTCATGGTCCGCCAGGCACAGGAAAAACCACTAGTTTAGTTCAAGCTATAAGATTAACCTTACAAACAGAAAATCAAATTTTAGTTTGTGCTCCTACCAACTCTGCAGTTGATTTAATAACTGAAAAGTTATTAGAATTAGGAATTGATGTTTTACGAATGGGACATCCTGCAAGAATATCAGATGAATTGCAGAGCAGCAGTATGGATGGAAAAATTTCTTCCTCGCCATATTACAAAGACATAAAAAATTTAAGAAGAAATGCGGAAGAGTATTTTAAAATGGCAGGAAAATACAAAAGAGTTTTTGGTAAAGAAGATGCGCAACAACGTACAGCATTTTATACTGAAGCAAAAAATTGCATAAAGGAAGCACGTTTATTAGAAGATTTTATTGTTGATGAGTTATTTAAAACAACGCAAGTAATTTGTTGTACGCCTGTAACAAGTACACATAGAGGGTTAACGAGAAAGAGATTTGATACATTGTTTTTTGATGAAGCATCGCAAGCATTAGAGCCAATGGTGTGGATTCCATTATTAAAATGCAAACGTTTAATTTTAAGTGGCGATCATTTTCAATTACCGCCAGTTGTAAAAAGTATTGAAGCAAAAAAAGGAGGTTTAGATCAAACATTATTGGATAGATGCATTAACTTTAAAGAAGCTGTTTCATTGTTAACGCGTCAATACCGAATGAATAATGCAATTATGGGTTTTAGTAATAATTATTTTTATGGCAACGAATTAATTGCTGACGAGTCTGTTTCTGCACATGCTTTAATAAACGACGAAAATTCTATGCTAAACAAAGCCATAGAATTTATTGATACAGCAGGATGTAATTTTGATGAGATTCAAAATCCCGAGTCATTAAGTTATTTTAATCCAAAAGAAGGCGATATTTTATTTAAACACTTGCAACAACTTTTAATAGAATACGGGCAACAACAAAATTTGCCTGCAATAAGTATTGGTGTTATTTCGCCATACAAAGAGCAGCGCGAATGGTTGAAAGATAATATAACAGAAATTGAGTTGGATAAAACAAAATTAAGTTCGTTGGCTGTAAAAACTATTGATGGATTTCAGGGCGAAGAACGCGATGTGATTTACATTAGTTTAGTGCGAAGTAACGAAAGAAAAGAAATTGGATTTTTAAATGATTTACGCCGAATGAATGTTGCCATTACAAGAGCAAAGAAAAAATTAGTGGTTATTGGCGATAGCTCTACAATTGGCGCTAGTAAATTTTATAATTCGTTTTTAGAATATTGCGAAAAACACGGCGCTTATAGAACCGCTTGGGAGTGGGCCTGATTTTTCTTGAGGGGCCCAAAAGATCAAAAAAATGGATAACCAAATACCGTAAGCAAACAAGGTGAGTTGGCCTTTTAAAATTTTGCGTAAAAAAATATTTATCGTTCAAAAGAGTTAGGAGAAGAGGAGATGATTTTGGCTGTTCGCGAAGCGCTTAAATCATCAGCTTGAAGAATAAAGATTGTTAGCAAAATTTTAATAAGCCTTGTTTTTTTGCTTACTTTTTCATCAAGGAAAAAGTGAGGGCAGAATTTATTTTGTGTTCAAATAAAGACGCGACTAATTCTCTTTTCCCTCGTGAAATACTTTGTTAAGTCGTTTTAATAAAAACATCATTACACAAAAGGCAAACATTAACAGCGCAAAGTTTAGCCAAAAATAATTTGCTTTATTATCAAACTTATCCCAGTTTTTTGCTAAAACACCACTTAGTTTATTTCCCATAGATGTTGCTAATTGCCAACCCCCCATCATTAAGGCGGTTAATCGTAAAGGAGCTAATTTTGAAACCATTGATAATCCCATCGGGCTCAATAATAATTCACCTACTGTAATTACACCGTAACTTGAAATGAGCCACCAAGCGCTTGCTTTATCCATGCCATTATCTGTGAAATAAACTGCTCCAACCATTACTAAAGTAGATAGAGCACTAATCAACAATCCATAAGCAATTTTTGAAGCCGTAGTTGGTTCTTTCTTTCGCTTTCGCATAAAAGCAAAAAATGCGATTATGATTGGAGTGAGTATAACAACAAAAAATGGATTAACGGATTGAAAAATTTCTGTATTCACTAAATTTACCGATTCGCCTTTTGCAGGCATTTTTGAAGCGTCAATGTTTTTAAAATACAATGGGTAATCATTACACTTCATAACATTTCCATCTGCTCCTTTTATTTTTCTAAATTGCTCATCTACTTGATTTACTTCTTTATTATCCGCAATTAATCTCTCAGAAAAACCTAATTTTTCAGTAACTGCGGTTATTTGAGGTGGACTTTCTCTATCAGTGTAGTATTCAGCATAAGTAGTTAAAGCCGTTCCGTTTTGCTTAAAAATAGCCCAAAATAAAATTACAATTATAAAAATAGTAAACATGGTTCCTAACGGTTTACGCTCTTCGGCATTAGCTTTTTTATAAATAGAAGCGTAAAAATATATTACCGGAATACAGAACATAAAAAAAGCATCGGTACTATCACTACCCATTATTGTTCCGGGAATTATCCAACCAAATATGGCAAATATTACACCTGCAATTAAAATTTTTACAAATTGTATTAAAAGCGGTTTATCTTCGGGTTTTGGTTCCTTGCGAACATCTACATGCTTGTAATGTTTCATTCCCATCCAAAATGTAATTACTCCTAAAAACATTCCTAAGCCAGCGGTTAAAAAGGCACCGTGCCAACCAATTTTATTACGCATTATTGCTGCTATAAAATTGCAAATAAAGGCTCCTAAATTAATACCCATATAAAAAATATTGTAACCGGTATCTTTTTTTGACTTGTAGCGAGGGTCATTAAATAAATTACCAAGGAGCGTTGAAATATTTGGTTTAAAAAATCCGTTGCCAACAACCATAATAGCAAGGGCTGAATAAAAGGCCCACTTTTCCGGAATAGCGAGCATGCAATAACCAATACCCATTAAAATTCCGCCAAGTGTAATGGAGAAGCGATAGCCTAGTTTTAAATCTGCCAACAAACCACCCATAAAGGGAGTTAAGTAGGCGAGTGCTATAAAAGTTCCGAAAATATCAGATGCTGTTGTGTTTTCCCAACCCATTCCCCCATCTTTAGCATCGGTGGTCATGTAAAGGAAGAAAATGCCTATCATTAAATAATAACCAAAGCGCTCCCAGAATTCGGTAAACACTAAAAATAAAAGTCCTTTAGGATATTTTGATTCTGCCATGATTTTTTATCTTAAGAGTTAAGTTTAGATTTATTCATGTGTTTTAAATTAACTGCGTACATACCAATAAAAACTAAGTCAATAGCAATAGAAAAAATCATTGATAGAGATGACTTAGTGCCGCCATCAATATCTAAGTCTAATCCTAAAAAGTTAGTTGCTAATTCGGCTGCGATATAAATAAAAAAACCAATCTTATTTAAGCGCCACATTAATATTACGCCAATTAAAGAAAAAATATTTGTAAATAAATTATATAAACACAATTTACCAACTTCGTGAAAAAATTCAACGGGGTTTACCTCTTCTAATTGCGGCTGTGAGGCTAATACCTGATCCCAAACTTTAGAAATTGTGTCTTCACCAATGGCTAAAGCAAAAGAGCCAACACCATAAATTAAAATAAATAAACCGCAAGCAACAAAAGATAATATACACAGCACTTTTAAAAACTGTGGTTTTTCCGGTAGAGGAGCTAAATCGTTAACGAATTGATCTGAATAATTGTTTTCCATAATATTAAAACTTTAATATGATTGGTAAAAATGCTAATAAAAACAATGAAATACTAATCGCGAGTTCTATTTTAATATGCGTTGGGCTGAATGTTTTATGAGTTTTAAAAAAATAAAACGCAATTGTTCCCCGCAATAAAAATTGAAACAGAAAAAATAAAAAAACTGGTAGTGAAGTAGGATTAAATTTTTCCGCTTCAATAAATTTAAAATGAGTGTAATAAGAAAATGATCTTGAAAAACCACAAGTTGGACAATCTTTGTTGGTATAAGATTTTATTACACATTCAACTGGATGGCTATTTGGATAAAAAAAATAGGAGTAAGCCAAGCCCACTCCTATTAGTAAAAAAAACACCAAACTTATTATAACATAACTAGGTGCTTTAAGCATTTATTCGTGTGGTACGTTTACCGTATCAGTTAATTGTTTAAACTGCTCCATCGCATTTTTTAAAGAATCTAATGCGCCAGATTTTTCCATAGCATCTTTAAACATTCCGGCACCTTCAGTAACAGCTTTGGTAATAATAAATATCCAAATTGAACCAATAATGATTGCAAGTATTGAGCAGATTAAACCCGCTATTGCCATACCTTTTGGAGCATTCGCCTTTTTTGCCTGCGATAAACTTACCGCAGATAAAATAACACCAACTACTGCTAATACAATTGCCCACCAGCCAAAGCACGGAACAAATGATACAATAATTGCTAAAATACCTAAAATCATTCCTGCTATTCCTAAACCTTTTCCGTTATTGGCTGCTGGAGTTGTTGTGTTGTTTTGTTCCATTTTTTATTTTTATTTATTTTAAATTTATAATGAGTGAAAATAAGCTCTTTTTAATTGGTGAAAGAAATTGATTTTGTAAAGTTTTAAACAAGTTTTAGGGTTTAAAAAGCAAAACAACCGAAAAATTAGGCCTGAGCGGTTCTCATGAATTAAAATGGCACAGCTAGATTGATTTTAACAAGCGGATGAAAAAGTAAAGCCGAAAAATAATTTTTACACCAAATATCTTCAATCAATTAAAATTTGTTTCTTTACTAAATCATGTCACTTTTTATCGCATCGTTAAATTCGGGGAGTAATGGTAATTGTTATTATGTCGGAAATAATGATGAAGGAGTTTTGGTTGACGTTGGAATCTCCTGTAGAGAGGTAGAAAAGCGCATGGCTCGCCTAGAATTATCTCTCGAAAAAGTAAAAGCAATTTTTATTTCTCATGAACATTCAGATCATATTCGAGGACTTTCTGTTTTGTCTCGAAAATTTAAATTACCTGTTTATATTACACCAACTACATTAACACACAGTAAACTTTTTTTACCAACTGATTTAATAAAAACATTTGCTGCCTATAAAGCAATTAATATTGGAAAGCTTTCAATAACTGCCTTTCCAAAAATGCACGATGCTTCAGATCCCTATAGTTTTATTGTGTCAGGCAATGGCATTAAAATTGGTGTGTTAACGGACATTGGTTTAGCTTGCGAACATGTCATCAGGAATTTTAAAGAGTGTAACGCTGCTTTTCTTGAAGCAAATTATGATGATTTGATGTTGGAAAAAGGAAATTATCCTTATTACCTAAAAAACCGCATTAGCAGCGATAAAGGTCATTTATCAAATTCTCAAGCCTTAGAGATATTCGTAAAACATAAGCCTAAATTTATGAGCCATTTAATTTTATCGCACCTTTCTAAGGATAATAATTGCCCGAATCTTGTACGCGAATTATTTTTAAAAAACGCGCAGGGCACAAACATCATTATTGCCTCACGCTATAATGAAACCAACGTTTATGAAATTGCTTTAGATGATTTGAATAAAGAAAAAATGCCCGAGAAGAAATTTAGCACACAAACTTCTCTTCTAATGTAAAAACACGCTATTGCTTTAGGTAACTAAATTTTGTTAAATCCCCTAACAACGTAGTACATAGGAGATATTGATGTTTTTTTTATTTTTATTTTCGGTAAAAAACAGCCTTTTTAAATCAAATTTTAATTACATTTAATGTTTAGTATATTTTGAGAAATGTAATTAACATATTCGCTTTCTTTTTTTTAATCTTTTGGCAAGATTTGAAATCTCAAACTGCGCCCTTCAAAGAAAATCTTAAATGGGGAATTAAGGAAAACACAAATATTATTATCAAGCCTGTTTATGACACTATTTTTAATTTTGACAATTCCGGAAAGGTTTGCTTAGCATGTTATAAAACAAAGGTTGCTTCGGCTAATAAGTTTATGAAGTCCTTTACTACAGTTTACAATTGTAATTATTTGAACAAGCAGGGCGATAAGTTAAAAATTAAGACGAACGAATCTGATACTTGCAGTGTGTTTTCACTTGTAAAGAACTCAGTGTCTCAATTCAATGACGATGAAAAGTATTTTATTGTAAGCTCAAAAAATAAAAAGTATTTAATTAATAAAGATTTTACTCAAACAATTTTTACAGGTTATAATGAAATTTTCTTGACAGCAGATCCAAATTTTATTATTACGGAAATTAAAAACGAAGGCGGGATAGTTTATACAGGTTTAAATAATTTCAAGGAAGAGCAAGTTGTGCCTTATAGTTACTCTAGTATAAAAATTAATCCAATAGATTCTTTAATAGTTGGATGTACCGCCGGACTTGGTGGCCCAGGAGAAGATGACATTTATGATTATAGTGGAAAAAAAGTTGCAAAGTCTTTACGCCATATTGATATGGCGACTAAGAATTATGTTATTCATAAAATATTTGAGCCCAGAGAATATTATATTTTGTTAGATTCAAAAACAAAAGAAGAAACTATTTTTGGCGCAGATGAGGTGCTTCCGTTTGCAAAGGACGAAGCATTAATTAGAGTTAAACATGATTGGTTTACGTTTAATTTAGAATCAAAACAAAGAAAACCGTACAAAAAATAAAATTCAATAAGCACTAAAATGAAAAAAATCAGAGTTGCAATAAATGGTTTCGGAAGAATTGGAAGAGTTTATTTACGTAATTGTATTAATAACCCCCTTATTGATATTGTTGTTATTAATGATTTAACAGATGCAGAAACGTTAGCGCATTTATTTAAATACGATTCTATTCATCGAAAATTTGATGGGGAGATAAAAGTCGAAAATAATAATTTGATTATTAATGGAAAAACAATAAAAATTGTTTCGTTAAAAGATCCGGCTCAATTGCCTTGGAAAGAAAATAATATTGACATTGTAGTTGAGTGTACTGGTCATTTTTTAGATAAAGAAAATGCTTCTAAACATATAGCGGCTGGCGCAAAGAAGGTATTGCTTTCTGCACCGGCAAAGGACGATGATATTAGAACTATTGTAATAGGTGTAAACGATAACTTCCTAAAACCTGATGATATTATTGTTTCAAATGCAAGTTGTACAACTAATTGCGCGGCTCCCATGTTGATGGTATTAGATCAGTTTGGTATAGAGGATGCCTATATCACTACAGTGCATTCCTATACTAGTGATCAGAGAATTCACGATGCACCACATAAAGATTTAAGAAGAGCTAGAGCAGCTGCAATGAGCATTATTCCTACATCTACTGGTGCGGCTAAGGCAATCACCAAAATTTTCCCACATTTAGAGGGTAAGATTGGTGGCTGTGGTATGCGTGTTCCTGTGCCCGATGGTTCACTAACAGACATTACTTGTGTATTAAACAAAATCCCAACGGTAAATAAAATTAATGAAGCTTTTAAAGCTGCTGCTAAAACAAATTTAAAAGGGATATTAGAGTACACAGAAGACCCTATTGTAAGCATAGATGTTATTGGAAACCCGCACAGCGCAGTGTACGATGCTGAATTTACAAGTGTTGTAGGAAATCTCGTAAAAATTATAGGCTGGTACGATAACGAATGGGGGTATTGTAATCGCCTTGTTGAACTTACACTAAAGATGGGAAAATAATTTATTTTAATTCGCAGGCATAATGTTTATCGCCTTTGTTAGTTACAATAACTGATAAATTAAACGAAGACGCAGGCACGGATGTAAGTATTGTTTCATTATATGGTTCTGTATAGCTAATACAATTATTTTTCGCCCTTCGTTTAGTAACCTTTTCAATTTTTTTATCTACAGATTGTGTTTCGTTAATGTTTGTAACAAACGATGTATCGGCTAAGTCCAGAGGAAAACCTGGTATTATAACTAGTTCAGCTTTTCCTGTAGTGGTTGAAGTGCCCGTTTTTGTAATAGTACAGGAGCAAACTCTGTCTTTTTTACAAGAAAAAATAATTAATGAAATTGCTGCAAGAATAAAATAATTTTTCATTTTGTTTTTTTTAGATCATCAAAGATAAAAGAAAAACTGAAATGATAATTAAGGAATTAGTTTAGTTTTTGAAACCACAGTTGCCATATTAAACCAACCAACAGCTTTTGTTTTTGCTCCTGAGGGTGTTGTAATGTTAGTTCTAACATTTTCGGGTGTTGTTGCAAATAAACCGCCATTTTGAATTTGGGCAACTGCCTGAAATAAAAAATTATTAGTTTCTCGAGAAATAGAATGAATTTCAACTTTACATTTATCGCCAGACTTATAACTATTAAACCCCAAAAAAATTGCTGGCGGGGTAAAATCTAATGTATCAGCACCACCTGCATTTGTAACTTCGCCACCTGTCCCATCAATCGCAGTGTTTAAGTCGCTTGGTTTATCAAAAAGAGTATCGTTTTTAAAAGTTTTAATCCAGTAATAATCCGGAACTAAATCAACTTTATCTCTTGCCCATAAAAAACAGTTGTACGAAGGGTTCGGCGGTCCAAATCCAGAAGTTCCATCATTGTATACTGCGCTAATGCTATCCAAAATAGCTGTTCGTTTTTGCAGACAGATAGATGTGTAAGTATTACCATCTACAATTACATTTAATTCATATTGATGCCCTATTTTAGAGATTGTATCGGTTGTCGCTAAAGCAAAAACATAATTTCCTTTTGACGTGTAGTTAAAGTTGTATTGTTTGTTTGCAGTTAAATCTTTTAAGATTACTGTTGCATTTGTAACGGGAGGCGCTTCTCTATTACTAAAATAATTATCGTTGGTTAATACTCTAATTGTTTGGTTGCTTCGAGTATTGTTTACAAAGGCATCAATAACATATAATTTTGATCCTTCGTCTAGTTTAATCTGAACAACATCTTCGCATGAAGTAATCCCGAAAAATGCCGTGCTAATAAATAAAAATTTGAAAATAGTTTTCATGATTTTAAAAATTAAAATTATAAGTAATTGCAGGAACTATAGAGCCAATAACTGAAAAACGAACAGCCTCAGTTTCAAAAGTAGAGCCTTGTTTGGTTCTAAAATAAACGCTAAAAGCATTGCGGCGATTATAAACATTGTATACGCTTAGCACGATGCTTTGTTTATAGCGACGTTGGTCATTTTTCTTGAAATTGTAAGTTGCCCCTAAATCCATTCTGTGATATGGTGTAATTCTGTAATTGTTTCTTATCCCATCTGTGTTATAAGGAATATTATAATTTTGAATCGTAATTTTTGAATTAGGAAAAGTTGCCGGCGTTCCGCTTAAGAAAACGAAGTTGGTTGAAATGCTCCAGTTTTTAGCAATTTCATAATTTAAAACTGTATTTAAGCAATGGGTTCTATCATAACGACTAAAAAACCAATTATCATTACTGATACCTCTTACTAAACGCTCAGTTTTACTTAAGGTGTAGCTTATCCAACCATTAATTTTACCTTTTGTTTTCTTTATGTAAAACTCAGCTCCATAGGCTCTACCCAAGCCTTGTACTAATTGGTTTTCAACTGTAGGGTTAATAAACAGGTTAGCATTATCAATATAATCTAATTGATTTTGTAAATATTTGTAATACACTTCTACAGATGTTTCGTACATATTATCTTTAAAATTTCTAAAATAGCCTACGCTTCCTTGGTCGGCCAACAATGGTTTTAAATTATTAGATGCAATGGTATAGACATCTAACGGCGTGCTTGCTGCCGTGTTACTAATTAACTGAATGTATTGTGCCATTCTATTATAACTTGCTTTAATGGAACTAGAATTATTAATAACATAATTCATAGAGAAGCGAGGCTCAGGGTTTACATAATCTTTTATTATTTCACCATTCTTATACTTTTTAGAACTCTCAAGTGGTAACTCTTCATTAGCAGTAGTATCTCTAAATGTATAAGCTGTTCCTTTTCCAATATAATTGTAAATACTAACTCTTACGCCATATTCAAAAGTTAACCGTGGCCTTATTTTTTGTTCATTGCTGATATATGCAGAATATTCAACACCATAGCGCTTGTCGGATTTAAATATGACAGTAGTATTTTCAAATTTGCCGGTAGCATCGTAAGGCTTAAAATCATACAATAACGCTTGCGCGCCAAATCTAATTTTATTTTTACTGTTGGCAAAATAACTAAAGTCGGGTTTAAAACTGTAGTTGATGATGTTGCTTGTCCAATTAAATTGTTGGTTATTACTTTCTTGTTTAAAATCTATTAAATAATCGTAATTACTATAAAATGCAGAAACATTCATGAAAAGTTTACTATTAAAAATATGATTCCAGCGCAAAGTAGTTGTTGAGTTACCCCAGTTAAATTTAAATCCTGTACTTCCAAAAACGTCTCTTCCTAAATAACCACTTGCAAAAACCGTGTTTTTATCATCAATACGCCAATTTATTTTTGCAGTTAGATCATAAAAATTAAAATCTGCTTTTTTTAACGCGTTAGTGCTTTTTAAAAATGGTTTTACCAAAGCATCAATGTAGCTTCTTCTTCCGGCTAAAATAAAACTTACCTTATCTTTTACTATTGGAGCTTCAATACTAAAACGACTAAAAACCGTACCAATACCTCCGGTGAAAGTCAATTTTTTAGAATTACCTTCTTTCATTCTTATATCTAAAATTGAAGAAACTCTTCCGCCATATTGTGCAGGAATTCCTCCTTTAATTAATTTTACGTCTTTAACTGCATCTGGATTAAACACCGAGAAAAAACCAAATAAGTGAGACGAATTATACACTGGCGCCTCATCTAACAGTATTAAATTTTGATCGATATTACCACCCCGTACATTAAAGCCACTCGCGCCTTCACCAACAGTAGTTACACCCGGCAGCAATTGTATGGAACGAACAATATCCACTTCGCCAAACATGGCTGGAATTTTATTTATTTGTTTAATGTCTAATTTTGTTGTACCCATTTCAGTACTTGTAATGTTTTTATCTGCTGCTTCGCCCGTAATTACTACTTCATCTAATTGTTTACCTTCTTCAGATAATTCATAAGTTTTACTAATATTTTTTTCGAGATTTACCTGAAATGAATACGTGGCGTAGCCAATTAACGAAACAACAATTACATGTTGACCCTTTGGCAATGTCAATGAAAAAAATCCATATTCATTTGCAGAAGCAGCCATATTAGAACCTTGCTTATATACAGTTGCGCCAATTAAAGACTCCCCATTTTTAGAATCTTTTATATAACCACTAATGGTGGCTTTATCTTGACTGTATATTTTAAAAACTAAAAAGCTTAAAAGTAAGAGTAAACGAAATTTCATATTAATTGTTTGTAGTTTGTAAACGCTGTTTTAGCAAAATTGTTTTAATCGAGCGCAAAACTATGGAAACTTTATTTGCTCCGCAAGTTTCCGTGTCGAAAATTCACCTTTTATGTAAAAATTAATTATTTAATATTTTAGAAGTGCCGAAAATTCAAATAAAAATATTTATACTCGTTTTGTATCTCGTTAATCTATTTGATAGCTACTATCTTACCTTAATAAGCACTATGTTTCTTGAAATAGCTGATATCGAATTTTTTTCTGGTTTTTTTAGTTTTTTAAAGTTTCGACGGGAATTAAAAATAATTTGTTCTATTTGACCTAATTTAACTGCTGTTGTAAGGTTTTTTAATGCGGGAACAGTAATAATACCTAGCAATTCACCATCTTCTGTAAAAACTGGCCCGCCGAGTGTTATTATTTCAGTTTTCAAGGAAGAATAAAAAGTTGCGGATAAGTTTTCAAAACGGGCTTTAGTTTTTAGTTTCCCTTTAATAAGAGTTGTTTTATTTTCGTTAGTATCTCCTTTAGTAAAATACATGGAGTACAAGTCGCTCTCGATTTCAACTGATCCTTTTTCGCAAAATGAATAGGCAGGCTCTGAAAGATAATAATTTTCTGGATTTCTAATTTTAATAATAGCAAGATTATTAAAATGATCTTTAACCACTAAATCAGCAAAGAATTTTTTTATAGAATCATTAACATATGTTTCTACAATTATTTGCGTGTATTGATTAAAATTTGAAGCATTGGTTATTATAAGCCCCTCTTTGTTTAAAATTAGACCAGTTGAAAAATTTTGGATACCATAATCATCATTATGTATGTTGTATGTGTTAAAGCCTTTTAATATTGGATATGTGGACTCAATAACTTTATCGTTTTGGTATTCCCTAACAATCAATCTGTCAAACACAACAATACCAGATGTATTTATGGAAAGACCTATTCCATTTTCTACGTCGTTGGATTCATCCACAGAAAATAGGATGTCATCATTAATACTATATAATAATTTATTTTTTAACCGAATTACTTTGAGCTTATTCCAATTTCCGTCAATTAATAATGGAGAAACAAATCCATCAGCATGTTTTGTTTCCACATTATCCTTAAAGGACCCGATATAATACTGATTTTTCGAAATAAAGTAATAATAATAGTTTGCTGAGTCTTTAAATCCAAAAATTATCCCTCCTTTTGTGATTTTTGATAAAGAATTTGAATTAATAATAGTTTCAATGGAATAATTTTTAGTTGCAATTTTATTTGGGAATAATTTTATAAAACCTTTTTTAGTTTTACTAATTAATTCTAAACCACCAATTTTTATTTTTGCCGATCCGTTATCGTTTGAGGTAAGCAACCAGTTAAAGCGGTTGTCATAAAAATCATCTTGGAAAACTGTTGCATCTGCTCCACTTGAACTATATTCGGTAAAAGTTTTATTTTTGAGTCTTCCATTAATATACTCTACTTGTTTTTTCAGCATTCCATTTTCAAAATAATCCGAACATGTTCCATTAAAAATTCCTTTATCATTATAATTATTTTCGGTTTTTTTATTACCATTACTATAGTACCAAATACAAAGCCCTGAGTAAAGATTTTTTTGGTCAGACGAGTCTTTAGCTGAAATAATTTTGCCATAGAAAAATAAGGAACTATCTATTAAGTAATACGATTTATAATAATCAACAGAATCAGTAGTTTCTCTAAAATAAAGTGCATCTTCAATTGTAGAGAGAGCCCCATTTTTATCAAAAAAAGATGTGTTTACTGCTTTTTGAGCCAATAGAAAATAAAAATTGCTGAATAAAAAAGTCAGTAGAAGTATTTTAGGTTTCTTCAAGGTCAATTTAATTATGGCTGCCCCAAAATAGTGATAATTACGCATGTGGATACTATAAAAGCTGGTCTAATTATGATAAAATTTTGAAAGTTAATAGCTATAAAATCGTTAAGTTTGTGCTTATTATATTTTTCAATGAAACCATCAATACCTAAAGGTACTCGCGATTTTGGACCTGTAGAAATGCAGAAGCGACAGTATATTTTAAACATTATCCGAAAAAACTTTGAGTTGTTTGGCTACCAACCAATAGAAACACCTGCGATGGAGAATTTATCTACATTAACAGGTAAGTATGGAGATGAAGGAGATAAACTTATTTTTAAGATACTTAACAGCGGGAACTTCATGGAGGCGATATCTGATACAGATTTTGGAGATGAGTACGTGGAAAAGAAAAAAGAATGGGAACTATTAATTGAAAATAATGCTCGTACTCCTATTGAAGAACAAAGGTTGCGTGATCTATTAATTTATCATTCAACTGTCAATCGTTTTATCAGAGCAAAAGTCGTTAATAAAATTGCCGAAAAAGCTTTACGTTACGATTTAACAGTGCCCTTTGCGCGCTATGTGGTAATGAATCAGCATCAATTAACATTTCCTTTTAAGCGATATCAAATACAACCGGTTTGGAGAGCTGACAGACCACAAAAAGGACGCTATCGCGAATTTTACCAATGTGACGCTGATGTTATTGGTTCTGATTCTTTAATTAACGAATTGGATTTAATTTCATTAATGGATAAATCGTTTAAAGAATTAAACGTGCCAGTTATTTTGAAATTTAATAATCGTAAAATTTTAACTGCTTTAGCCGAAGTGATTAACGAGCCTTCAAAAATTATTGATATTACAGTAGCAATTGATAAACTAGATAAGGTTGGAAAAGATGGTGTTAACAAAGAACTATTAGAAAAAGGAATTTCAGCTACAGCAATTGAAACATTACAACCTCTTTTAGATTTTAAGGGAAACAATAACGAAAAAGTAGAGGTGTTAAGAAAGTTAGTTGGTAGCAATGATGAAGGAAAAAAAGGAATTGAAGAAATTGAATATCTTTTAGATAATTCTAATACTTCTTTTGCAAAAATTGAATTAGATATTACGCTTGCCCGCGGATTAAATTATTATACAGGAACAATTTTTGAAGTAAAGGCAAACGCAGGAACTTTTACACCAAGTATATTAGGCGGTGGACGTTATGATGACCTTACAGGAATTTTTGGTTTAAAAGATATGAGTGGAGTAGGAATATCTTTTGGTATTGATCGTATTTATGATGTGATGGAAGAATTAAATTTATTTCCAGAGAATATCAGTAAAGTTTCGAGCACCAAACTATTATTTACTCATTTTGATTTGGAAACACAACAACACTGTTTGCAATTAGCAGCTTCTTTAAGAGAAAATAATATTTCCTGCGAAATTTATCCTGACGTAACAAAAAAATTAAGTAAGCAATTTGATTACGCTAACAAAAAAAATATTCCGTTTGTTTGTATAGTGGGTGGTGATGAAATAGCAACTAAAACTTACGCCTTTAAAAACATGACAACGGGCGAACAAAAAAAATTAAGTCTTGCGCAAATAATTGACGAATTAAAATAAATTATAATGACATTTAATGTTGATCATACTAAAAAACTAACTTTATTAGATTTAAAAAATTTCTTAGCGGATAGTGATGCAAAAGTCGCTTTATCAGAAGCAACAAAAAAATCTATTTTAAAATGTAGAAATTTTTTAGATGAAAAATTAAAAAATAATAATGATCCTATTTACGGCATAAACACAGGTTTTGGTTCTTTATGCAATGTAATTATTCCTGATAACGATTTAGAGCAATTACAAGAAAATCTAGTTAAGAGTCATGCTTGCGGTTTGGGCTTAGAGGTTCCGCAAGAGGTTGTAAAACTAATGTTATTTTTAAAAATTCAATCATTGAGTTATGGAAAGAGTGGCGTACAACTACAAACTGTTGAGCGCTTGTGTGATTTTATTAATCATAAAATTTATCCCGTAATCTATCAGCAAGGTTCTTTGGGTGCAAGTGGTGATTTAGCACCATTGGCCCATTTAAGTTTGCCCTTGTTAGGTTTAGGAAAAGTAAATTATAAAAATAAACAGCTAAACGCTATTGATGTTTTAAAAGAAAATAATCTTTCGCCAATAAAACTAAAATCTAAAGAAGGTCTGGCACTTTTAAATGGCACACAATTTATGAGTGCTTATGGTTGTTATTGTTTAATTAAATCCGAACATTTAAATACAGCCGCAGATTTTATTACAGCAGTTTCTTTAGATGCATTTGATGGACGAATTGACCCGTTTAAAGATAATTTGCATACCATCAGAGCTCACGCCGGGCAATTGCAAACAGCACGCGATATTAGAAAATATTTAGAGGGAAGTGAAATTGGTAAGCAAGAAAAAAAACAAGTACAAGACCCTTATTCTTTCCGATGTGCACCTCAAGTGCATGGCGCAACAAAAGACACTGTTAATTATGTGAAGTCTGTTTTTGAAACTGAAATTAATTCAGTAACCGATAACCCAACTATTTTTCCTGACGACGATGAAATATTAAGCGGAGGAAATTTTCATGGACAACCATTAGCTTTGGCTTTAGATTTTTTATGTATTGCAATGGCGGAATTGGGGAGCATTTCAGAACGCAGAACCTATCTTTTAATTTCCGGGCAAAGAGGATTACCACCTTTCTTAGCGGCCAAAGCCGGATTAAATTCTGGCTTTATGATTCCTCAGTACACTGCGGCAAGTATTGTTAGTCAGAGCAAACAGTTATGCACACCTGCAAGTATTGATAGTATTGTTTCCAGCAACGGTCAAGAAGATCATGTAAGTATGGGAGCAAATGCTGCTACAAAATGTTTTTTGGTAATTGAAAATACCGAAAAAGTTTTGGCGATTGAATTATTAAACGCGGCTCAAGCATTAGAATTAAAACGTCCTTTAAAGTCTTCCGAAAAAGTGGAAGCATTAATTTCTACTTATAGAAAAAGTGTTTCTTTTATGGAAAAAGATGAGGTGCTTTATGAATTAATAAATGCATCTCATGTATTTATAAATAATACAACCTTTTAATGAACTATAAATTTTTAAAATTATTTTTTGTAACAGTACTTTTTCTTATTTCAAAAATAAGTAATGCATGTCAATGCCCTTTAACTGAACTTAGCATCAAAGAATGCGATAAGTATGAAATAATTTTTAAAGGAAAAATTATTTCAGTAACACCTTGCGATAATAAATTTGGCATTGCAATTTTTGAAATAGATGAATTATATAAAGGAAATGCCACCAAACAGTTTAAGGTTTTGTTTGAATGTGGAGTTGAATGCGCTCAAGAATTCAGCGAAGGAGAGGAGTGGATTATTTATAGTACTTATAAACAAATAGACAAAGCCGTTATGAATTGGTGCAGTAGGAGCAGAAAATATTTTAAAAACGATAAGGAAGATTTTTATGCAGTTACTTATGGTAATGATTACTATGAGGAAGCAAGTTTTTTAAAAAAGAATTTAGGTTTACATAGGTTGTTAGCACAAACATCAAATGCTGCAGAAGAACGAAACTTAATCCCTTCAAAGTCGCAAACAATAATGTTATTGTTAAGTTCACTGCTCGTAATTTTTTTATTTTACTGGTTATTTAAAAAATATTTTAAATTTTAAAAATGAGTTTTCAATTATATAAACCTCACCCATGGCATGGAATTCCGATTGGTGAAAATTGTCCTAATAGCATCACGGCCTATATTGAAATGGTGCCAACTGATAATGTGAAATACGAAATTGATAAAGTTACAGGTTATAGAAAAGTTGATCGTCCACAAAAATTTTCAAATATAGTTCCGGCACTTTATGGATTTATTCCGCAAACTTATTGTGGTGAAAAAGTAAGAGATTTTTCGGAAATTAAATCAGGAAAATCAGTTTTGCGCGGTGATGGAGATCCATTAGATATTTGCGTGATAACTGAAAAAAATATTACTAGTGGAGATATAATTTTAGAGGCTATTCCAATTGGTGGTTTTAGAATGATTGATAAAGACGAGGCCGACGATAAAATTATTGCGGTTTTAAAGCAAGATGAAATATATGGACACATTAAAGAGGTAAAAGATTGCCCAGCAAATTTAATTGATAGGTTGAAGCATTATTTTTTAACCTATAAAAACATGCCAGGCCAAGAAAATAAAGCAGTTGAAATAACGCATACTTATGGTTCAAAGGAGGCGCATGAAGTTATTTTAAGAAGTATAACAGATTATAAAACAAAGTTTAAAGATTATTTAGAAAAGGGAGTTTAATTTAATAAATTATTCCGCTTCTAAATTTAATTGCCACTTCCAAGCACTCAGCATCATATCATCTAAAGAAAATTCAGGATTCCAGTTTAATTCTTTTTTTGCGAGATTATTATTGGCGTAAATAGCAACCACATCTCCTTCACGTCTGGGCCCAATTGTATAATTTAATTTTTTACCAGAAACTTTTTCAAAAGATTTTATTGCTTCTAAAACACTTACTCCATTTCCTGTTCCTAAATTAAATAACGAAACATTATTTTTATTTTTTCTTTCAATTAAATAATTGAGTGCTTTTACATGTGCATCGGCAATATCACTAACATGAATGTAATCCCTTATGCAAGAGCCATCGCGGGTGTCAAAATCGTTTCCAAATACAGTTAGAGAATTTTTTCCAACAGCTGTTTGAGTTATTATGGGCACTAAATTATTTGGGCGGTTTAATGGAAACTCACCAATTTTTCCTGAAGGATGAGCGCCAACCGGATTAAAGTAACGTAATAAAACGGCGTTAAAATTGGGGTTTGCTTTACAAACAAAATTAATAATATCCTCACCAATTTGTTTTGTGTGCCCGTATGAGCTTTCGGCTTTTTTTAACGGAGTTTCTTCTGTAACCGGTAAGTTTTCAGCATTACCATAAACCGAACATGATGACGAAAAAATAAAATTTTCAATTTTTTGTTCTTGGGCAAACTTTAAAAGATTATTTAATGAATTTAAATTATTAATGTAATAAAGTAATGGGTTAGTAACACTTTCTGGAACCGATTTATAAGCAGCAAAATGGATGATGCCAATAATGTTTTTTATTTTTGATAATTGCGTTACGAGTTGATTCTCATTACATAAATCAAAATCAAGAGATTCAAAAGATTTATTAGTAATTTCTTTAATTCTTTGGTAAGACTTTGCAGTAGAATTTGAAAAGTTATCGATAGAAATTACATTATAATTTGTTTTTGTCAGCAATTCAATGATTGTGTGTGAACCAATATATCCGGCTCCTCCGGTGACAATTATAGTTGATAAATTTTGAGAAGGCATGATCTAAATTTAATGTTTTTATATAAATAAAGTGTAAATTTTTGAATATTGATTGATTCCATCTTCTAAAGAAAAATATTTGTGAGCTGTTGCCACCGTTTTGTTTTTATAAAAATCAATATTTTCTAACAAATTTTTAGCTGCCTTTTCATTAGAGTCATCACTAAAGTTATTGAGGATAACACCACATTCTGTTTCTCGAATAATTAAATCAACATCACCAATGCCAGCATTAGTTATTATTGGAATACGAGTTGATAAAAGTTCTCCCATTTTTGTTGGGGAAGATGCCGATTTTGAAAAAGAGGGTTTAATAAAAAATATAGATGCGGTTGACAATGAAATATAGTAAGGCATATCTTCTCTTGAGGATGAAACTACAATTAGCTTTTCAATATCAATGTTGTGTTTTTTAGCTGCGTTATAAACTAAATCTAAACTATCTTTTGTTATGATTAAAAATATTGAATCTGTTTTTTTTGAGAGAGTTTTAAAAAACGCCATCATTTCCTCTATTAGATACCAAGTGCCTAACGAGCCAACATAACTTAACACAAATTTATTTTTTAGTTTTGGATAGCTCTCTTGTAATAACGACAATCGTTTACCATCTATATTACTTTGCGAGAAATGTTCAAGATCAACGCAACAAGGAATCACCGTAATTTTATTCGACGCAACACCCAAATCCCAACTTAAAATAATTTCTTTTGCTTTGTGTGTTAAAGCAACAATCGCGTCAGCTGAAATTATCATTTCTTTTTCTTTTTTCTTAAAATATGTATATAATAATGAACCTATAGGACTTTTTACATTCCATATCCCGCCTTCAATTCTTTCGTCACTCCAAAAGCCACGCATATCAAAAATAAACCCAGTCTTAAATTTTTTCTTTGAATAAAGACCAATTAAGCCGGGTAAATAGCTCCTGCAGTGCAAAATTGTATTTAAAGAATTTATTTTTGCTATTTTAATTACGATTTTTTTAAGTGCTAAAAAGTTTTGTAATTGTGATAAAAAGGGTTTCCCGGTTTTATAAAAACAAAAACTCCAGGAAATATTTGAGAGTTTAAGGATGGATTCTATTATGGTATGGTTTAAATCCCAATTTTCTTTTTTTTCGCAACTTACAATTTCAACTTTCATTCCTTTTTTTGCTAAACCTAATAAATAAGGAATAACTTGTGATTGACCTAAAGGGTCTGTCATTCCATCAATTGAAACAAATAAAAAGGTCTTGGCGTTAGTCATAAATTGAAGTAAAAATAGTATTTTTATAGTTGCATGACTATCATATTTATAAAAAAGAGTTTATATAATAAATGTTAGAGGATCTTTCAATTTTTGATATTCTTTTAACGCCATTATTCGCACTGGTAGCTATTTCCTATGCCCATTGGATTACCTTGAAAAACATTCATAAAAATCCAGAATATTTTTATTTTACAAAAGGCTTAATTGCACGACTTTTTGGAGCGGTTGTTTTAGGTTTAGTCTATTATTTTTATTATGGTGCAGGTGACACAACAAATTACTTTGAAAGTGCATCTGCGTTTGCAAATTTAATTTATAAGAGCCCCAGCGATTTCTGGACTGCTTTATTTGGAAACCCAAAAGGGCTTTTATTTCTTTTTGACGATTCAACCGGTTACCCAGTTTATAATGGAAGAGATAGTAGTGCCTATTTTGTAGTTAGGTTGTTAATTCCAATCATAATGCTAGGTTGTCATTCCTACTTCGCAAGTGCAATACTTGTTGCTTGCATAACATACGGGGGGATATGGAAATTGTATCAGACTTTTTTACAAGAATTCCCCAATTTAAAAATGGAAATGGCGATTGCTGCTCTTTTTGTTCCTTCATGTTTGTTTTGGGGTTCAGGCTTAATGAAAGATTCTTTTACTTTATCAGCTGTTGGTTGGTTTACGTATGCGTTTTATTATTTTTTTATAAAACGAGAAAGAAAAATTTCATATATTTTATTTTTAATTATAGCTTCTTTTATAATTCTTGCAATTAAGCCTTACATTTTTTTCGCTTTGCTGCCAGGAGTTATTTTGTGGTTGAGTAATAACTATGTAAAAAAGATTAAAAACCCTTTTTTAAGATTTATATCCACGCCTTTAATAATTGCTACAGGTGCTTTATTAGGTTATATGGCTTTGGATGCAATTGGGGACAACTTAGGGCAGTATAAAATAGATAATATTTTAGAGAAAGCTGTTGTAACTCAGCAAGACATGAAGGCCGATCATTATGGTGGAAAAGCTTTTGATATTGGAAATTTTGATGCGAGTATAAGTGGAATATTAACTGTTGCCCCAATGGCAGTATTTTCTGGAATATATAGGCCAACCTTGTTTGACGTAAGAAATGTTGGCATGCTAATTTCTGCTATTGAAAGTACCTATCTCTTATTACTAACGGTTTTTCTACTTTATAAATTAAAAGTTTTGGGCTTCTTTTTTTTAATACGAAAAAACCCTATGATACTGTTCTGCATGCTATTCTCTCTGTTTTTTGCATTTTCTGTTGGTTTAACTGTTGCTAATTTTGGTTCTTTAGTAAGATTAAGAATACCTGAACTGCCTTTTTTTGTTGGAGGTATATTTATGTTAAAACATCTTTACGATAAAAGAGTGCCTTACAAATAATATTCTAAGTATTGCCACAATCATTATCATGTTGCTTTCCTTAGAGTTTATTAGATATATTAATTAAATTTGAAAAGGTATTTTATTTCGGTAAAAAATGAAATTTTTAAATGGAAAAACATAAAAAATGTCTGGTTTGTGAAAATGATAGATTAATTCCTTTAAAAGGTTATTATGATAAGCATGGCTTGGTTAAATGTTCAAGCTGTAATTTCGTTTTCATGGAACGAATTCCTTCCTTACAAGAGCTTAATGATTATTATAGTTCTTATTCTTATGATTCTGTTCAAAGTTTATCTTCAATAACGGTAAAAAGGTACGAGGAACTTTTAGATGAGTTTGAAAAATATAGAAAGACTAACAAAATATTAGATGTTGGTTGTGGCAGAGGCTGGTTTTTAATTGAAGCAAAAAAAAGAGGGTGGGAGGTATATGGCACGGAGTTTTCTGAATTAGCAATTAAACTTTGCATAGAAAAGGGAATTAACATGACGGAAGGCATATTAGATTCTTCAAAATTTGACACAAAAGATTTTGATGTGATAACATCGTTTGAAGTAATTGAACACATCAATAATCCAAACCAAGAGTTAGAAGCGATATATAATCTATTAAGAAAGGATGGCTTATTTTATGTAACTACTCCAAACTTTAATTCTTTAATGCGGTATTATTTAAAAGCAGATTATAATGTTATATCCTACCCCGAACATTTATCTTATTATACAAAATCTACCTTAAATTTTGTTGCCAAGCGCCATTCTTTTTTACCAATAAAGTTTCAGTCTACAGGAATTAGTGTTACAAGACTTAATGCTTCAAAAAATCAAGAAGAAGAAAATAGTGTAATAAAAGAAGATTCAGATGAAGTTTTGAGAAAAAAAATTGAAAGTAAGTGGTATTTAGGTTTAGCAAAAGCAATTCTAAATAAACTTCTTTCTTTCACAAATAGTGGTTTAACATTAAAGGGTTATTATAAAAAGATTTAACTATTTGATGCAGGACCGCTTCTAAAATATAACTAGAGAATAGTTAGTCCATCCATTTTTTATACCACATTTGAAACATCAATAAATACCAAATCTTTAAGGCGTATTCTTTTTTACCCAAGTAAAATTCTTTTTTTAAGTGTTGAATGTGATTCAAATTAAAAATGCCTTGCTCTTTAATATCTTTATCGTTTACAAAATCGTTTACTTTATTTTTTAATTCATTCATGAGCCAATTTTCAATTGGTATTGCAAATCCCATTTTAGGACGATCCATTAATTCTTTAGGAATATATTGATGAACAATTTCTTTAACAATGTGTTTTTTTTGACCTTGGTAATATTTATAATTATCTGGGAGTTGCGCTGCGAGTTCGATTATACGATGGTCTAGAAACGGTTCTCGGCTCTCAATACTAACAGACATCGAAGCGCGATCAACCTTTTGCAAAATATCATCTAATAAATACGTTTGATAATCTATTGCCATCATGTAGGCAAGTGGAGAATAAAATTCTTTTTTTAAGTCGTCACTAAAATAAGCGCTGGGTAAATCAGAGACTTCTTTCTTAAACAACTTTTTTATTTCAGATTCATTAAATTGCCTACTCAAACTAAGCATCATATTTTTGGGCGAAGGGTCATGTAACAAGCCTTTTAATTTTTCGTATCTATTAAAAAAATTATATTTATTTTTTAGAATAGGAATTTTATTTGCAGGAACCAAATCCATTAATCTTGAAGCACCTTTTCTAAAATATACCGGAAGTTGATTTAGTTGCCCACCATATTTCATTAAGTAGTCATAACGATTATAGCCTGCAAAAACTTCATCGCCACCATCTGCACTTAATACTACTTTAACTTGTTGACTTGCCATTTTACAAACCAAAGTTGTAGGAATTGCACTACTGTCGGCAAAAGGCTCATCATAGTGATAAGGCAAATCATCTATCAAATTTAAAGCTTCTTTTTGTGTACACTCAAATTCGAAATGCTCAGTATCAAAATGTTTTGAAACCACTTTTGCATATGGCGCTTCATTCAATCCAATGTCAGGAACTGAAATAGTAAATGTTTTCAATTTTCTATGACTATTTTTTTGGAGCAGAGCAGTAACACAAGCGCTGTCGTAACCACCACTTAAAAACACTCCTACAGGAACATCAGATACCATTCTATAATCAAATGAAGATGTTAGAATTTTTTCTGTTTCTGTTTTTGCCTCTGAAAAGGAAATATCTAATTTTGGTTTATTATAGGCATCATAAACATCCCAGTATTTTGTAATCTCAAATTCTTTCTGTTTTAATTTGAAAGTTAAAATATGACCCGGCTTTAATTTAAAGCAGTAATTAAATATGCAATTAGGTGTTGGTACATTACCGTATTGCATGAAAGCTGCAACTGAATCTATATTTATTTCTTTTTTAAATTTTGGATGTTTATGAAAAGCTTTTAGTTCAGACGAAAAAAGAAATAAACCTTCGTGCCAATAGTAAAAAAATGGTTTAACGCCGGCTCTATCTCTAAAACAAATTAATTCCTCTGCGCTTGTGTCGTATATTGCAAATGCAAACATACCAGTTAATTTGTTCACGCAATTTACATTCCATTGGCTGTATGCATGCAAAATGACTTCAGTATCTGAATTGGTAATAAAATTGTGCCCTAAAGAAATTAATTCTGTTTTAATGTCATTGTAATTATAAATTTCCCCATTAAATGTGATCCACAAATGATTATACTGCATGGGCTGTTTTGCAGATTCAGATAAATCAATTATTGATAACCTCCGGTGTCCTAAACCTAATTGAAAAGTTGTTTCTTGAAAAAAATTAGTTCCGTATGCATCTGGGCCACGGTGTAATAACGTATTTGAAATGTTCTCCAAAATACTTTCTGAGGAGGAACCATTAAAATCAATAAAGCCAGAAATTCCACACATTTTTTTTGTGTTTTAAAGATTACGTTAAGACTTCACTCTGGTTGAGATTATAATTCTTTTTTATTTTATGCTTTTTTTGCTTCATTAAAGCCCTAATAAAAAGAATCAAAAATAATAATGGAAAAATATAACTTAACCCTAAAGTAATTTTATGGAACCACAGCATGTTTGTTGCCGGAAAAGTATTTGGTTTACCGTATTTTACATCCTTAATTATAAAATCTAAATGACTTGGGGTTAATTTATTTTCATATATTTTATAGAGTATCTCTTTATTAGATAATAAATATTTCAAGCTAGGATGATTAAGCTCTGTGATTTCCCAATTAGGCTCTAAATCAACATCATAAATATGCCAATCATTATTATAAAACACTTCCGTTAAATAATGGCCAGGGCCCTTCTTGGGGCCCAATCCAACGGGTCTTGAAGTAATACCTTTTTTCCTTAAAACTTCCGAAAAAATAATGTTTTGTTGGCTACATAAACCTTCGGGATATTTTAAGATATGGTCGGGATTTACGATAGCAGAAAAATGCGACCAGAAAATTTTACTAAAACCATAAGCAATCCAATTTTCCGAAAAGTTATAGCTCGATAAGCTATGATAAAACCTTTCTTTAATAAAAGTACTTGCAATTTTTACATAGGCCAAAGTATCAAAACTTTTAGAATGCGATAAGTTATAAATGCTATCGGTGTATGCAAGAGCTTTATCTATTGAATTTATACTTAGAAGTTGAGGGTTAAATAGTTCTGTTCTGTTTGGGACCTCAATTTTTTGTTGTGAAACTCCCACAAAAAAATGAGAAATACTAACTATAAAAAGAAAAGCAAATAGAATATGACTCTTATCTCTAAAAAAAGTAAACATTAAATAAAATAATAAGCCTTAGTCATAAAACAATTCTAAAAATAAGCAGATAAATAGTTAAAATATATTCTACTTATAAATATGATATACAGTGATAAATATATGCTTTTATTTCGGATTTTAACAACTCTGGCAGAAATTACCAGCTTAAAAAAAGGTGCTTAATTATTGCCATTGAGCGCCTGGTAAACAACTCTTTAAAATTCTGTTTTATAGATAAAGTCCAATAACTTAGACTTTTTCTTTTCTTTTTTCGTACGGCAAAATTTATAGCAATTAGTGAATTCATGTGGGCTGTAACCATGTTTATTTTGTGAGAATAATTCTCAGAAATTAATTTGTCTTGCGAAAGACTTAATGCTATTGCATCCCTTTTTAAGACCCATTTTTTTTCGTCAAAATTTCGCATATTTCTATCCTCGTGATCTACTAAATAACAAGTATTTACGTCTAATAAATGTATTTTAAAACGCGTTGCAATTTTAATGAAAAAATCCCAATCTTCGGCAAACATTAAGGATATTGACTCATTAAATAAGTTGTCTTTTAGTAATACGCCTTGAATAAAAATACAGTTTACATGAAGAGAACATTTTTTAAAAATATCATCTGGTAAATTTTTTGGTAGCGTGTTTTTATGTATACGCGACTTATTTTCTGGACCCCATAAAAAGTTGAGGTGAATAACTTCCGGAAATTTTTTAGAAATAATAAATTCATGAGCTGTTTGTAAATGGTTTGTTTCCATTAAGTCGTCAGAATCTAAAAATCCAATGTATTTTCCTTTCGCTAATTTTATGCCAAAATTACGGGCATGAGCAACTCCAAAATTATCCGTTTTAAAATATTTTATCGAATCGTTCTGAAAATTTTTAATAACTAACTCAGTGTCATCACTACTTCCATCATCAACAATTATTATTTCAAAATCAGTAAAACTTTGGTTTAATATACTTTTTATTGCTCGAGGAATAATTTTTTCTCGGTTATAGGTAGGTATTATGATAGAGAAAAAGGTCATGATAAATATAAAGTTTCTAAAGCTAAAATCATTTTAGAGATATCAAATAAATTTTCAACATCAGCTTTACCATTATTAATTAAAGTTGAGGCTAAAGATTTATTTTCGATAATTTGTTTAACGCCCTCATAAATAGCTTTTGTGTTTTTATAGTCAACTACTAAAGCATTATGTTTGTCTATTATAAAATCATTTGCAATTCCGGAAAGAGTGAACACGCTTGGCACTGAAGAAGCCAGTGATTCAACATATACTTGTCCAAAGGCTTCCGATGTTTGATCTATTGGAACATGAACAAAAACATCAAACAATTTAAACAAAGCAAATAAATTATTTTCAAAATCAATTTCGACATAATTTTCATTGGGAATTTCTTTCAATAAATTTTTTATTATATGCTCATAAGGTCCATCTGCATTGGCTAAGATTAATTTTGCATTAGGGTACTCTAATAATATTTTTTTAAAAGCTGGAACAATATACTGTACCCCTTTCCAATCTATATATCTTGAAACGACTCCAATTTTTGGGTAAAACTCGTTTAAATTATATTTGTTTCTCAGGGATAAAATTTCTACGCTGGATACTTTTGTAAAACTTTCTAATTTAAACCCGTGATGAATCAACTGGATTTTGTTTTTAGGCACAAATTCTTTTTGTTCTAAAATTTCTTGTACAATTTTTGTTGGAACAATTATTTTCGTAGATAAAAAATTACATAACCTATCGTATTTTATAAAGTTTGGGAAATAATCGTGGTGGTAACTGCTGTGGTGACGGGTATAAATTCTTTTTTTAACTCTGCAAAACCAGGCCGCGGAGAGACCTATTAAACTTCCTTCAAATAAATGTGCATGAACAATATTTGGTTTTGTTTTTAAGATAAAGAGTATGGCATGCAATAATGCCATTGGCAAATTGTATTTATTTTTATAGTTTACTTGTTTTACTTTAAATCCATTTTTTACCAAATATTTTTGTAATTCGCTGTTGCCATTAGTTAATAAAATAAAGCTTAGCTCTATTTTTTCTTTATTCATTAATTCAGCCGTCCATTCAAAATAAACGGCTTTATTAATTTGTGAAATAACGTATGTAACTTTTGTTTTCAATAACAATTACGTTTAATTTATTATTTGGTCTTAAAAAATCCCTTGTACAAATAAATTGCTAATAACATATTTATTATTTTAAAAGATAGATGGTCGAACAATTTATTGTTTGGAATTAGTTTCAATGCAAAAATGAAAGTTGATTTAATTTGATATAAGAATAAGGCGAATTTGATTTTGAATACTGAAGCAATAATAGCCATTTCTGGGTAGCCTAAACTAACGGCAATTTTCCTAGTTTCTGCCGAACGTTCCTTTCTTTGTAGCCATGGCAATAAAGCAACTCTGTCTTCTTCATTATGCCAAACTATAATAGAGGGATTGCACAAACCTTTAATATTTGATTTTTTTAAACGGGATGCGAATTCAAAATCTTCGGCGCCGGCATGTGGGAAGCTTTCGTTATAGCCTCCAATTAAATTAAAGTTTTCCTTATTAATGGATAAGAAATAACTTGCAACTAAATCTAGTTCAAAAACCGATTTTCCTTCCCATTTTAAATTTTTATTCCATCCTTTAAGAGATGTAAATTCATTCTCAATCAAGTACCTTCCGAATTTTGTTTTTTGAATATTTTCTGTTAGCTCCAGTGGATACAGCCAGTTAAAATTGATTGCTGAGTTAGGAAATTGCTGAATATTTTGAATTAAATCAAAAATGTTTTTTTCTGAAATTAGTATGTCGTCATCTAAAAATAAAAGATTAGAAAATTTTGAGTTTATTGCGCCTAAATTTCTTGCAGAGGCTACGCCGCTTTTGGGATTATTAATCAGTTTAACCTTATCATTAAAGTCTTTAGGAATAATGGGATTATTTATTTTAGAATCATTAATAATTAAAATCTCGGCCGAAATATTGGTAATTGCATTATAAGCGGCTGTTAGTGTTTTTACAAACACGTCGCCTCTGTCTTTTGTTGGAATAATTATACTTAAGCCTTCAAATTCCATCTCATTTTGTTTTTGCTTTGTTGCCTAAAAAGTCTACAACTTTACGTATGCCTATTGGTAAGGAAATGTATAATTTTCTTCTTAATTCTTCGTAACGAGTTTCAACCAATCGCTGAGATAAATCTAACGCAATATTTTCTTTTTTGCATAATTTTACTGCGCCACGCATCCATTTACCTGCTGTTAAAGCTGTGCAATAGTATTGTATGGGTCCGTGAACGCTTTGCTGATTAGGGTCGGCCATAACGCATAATATAGGATTATCTAATAGATTTGAGCGTTTTGAAGCTTCAATTTCAAACTGCCAGGGATTTTCAGCGGGGTTTAATAAGTTTAGTAATATTTCCTTATTCCAAATTGCTGTTTGCAGGCAAACACGGTACTGACTTTCTTTTTCAATTTCACCAATGTTTGGGTGCCTAGTTAGTGCATTATGCGGCCAGAGTTTGTCATATTTTTTTGGAAAAGCTGCCAGTTTTAAATAAGCAGCATTTTCAGATTCCATTATTTCTAATAATTTAATTATTGTTTCGGTATTAACTTGCTTGTAAATAAAATAGTCTTCTAAAATAAGTATAATGTTTTTTTCTGGAATTTGCTTTAGAATAATTTGAAGTTCATCAGACCAAGTAGTGTTTTTATGAGAGAAGATTTGTTTTACATTATTAAACTTAAATTCTTTTTCATTTGTGCCTAAGTATATTGGAAAAGGACAATCACCCCAGTATTTTTCAAAAAAAAGAAAAAACGGACGCCAAGCATCTGCGTATTTATCGCACGAAAGTACTAATATGGCCGTGTTTTTAGTCAAATGAATAGCTTTAACTTTTTTTACAAAAAATGTCCGCCGAAATTTTTTCAGAATTTTGACTTAAAGATTCTAGATACAAAATAATTTCAGTTTTTGTTTGCCAGTTTTTTATATCAATAACTTTTTCTGCTTCTGGTATTGAATATAAATAATTACCAATACGACCTATTTCATTTACGCAATCAATTGCTGTTTGCTTCATTTCGGGTAAAGTTATTTCAAATGAAATATATTCTACCGAATGGCTTAAACCTTTTAATACATCTAATTCAAAACCTTCAACGTCAATTTTAATATAATCAGGACAAAAATTTTCCTTTATAATGTTATCTATAGTTGTTACAGAAATGGTTTCTGTTTTATTCCAATCTTCTCCATTAAAGCGATCACTTTTTTTTACATTATCAATCCAATTTTTGTTCATCGAAGCAATGGTGTGAGAATTGGATTTGTGGATTTTTTCAATTGATTCTTTTGCTCCTGAGGCAAGGGGAATTAGTTTAAAATTAATTGAGTTTTTAAAGCGTTTTTCTAAAATTTTCTGGCAATATTTTTGTGGTTCAAGTCCTAATACTTTAGCGCCAAGAGTTAAAAATACCTGAGAGTAGTTGCCTACATTTGCTCCAACATCAATAATTTTCATGTTTGGCGTTATAAATCCCGAATAAAAATTGCTTATGCTTGGTAAGATTTTAGGTTCATTGTGTTTTAATTGATAATATTCTACTAAGTGCTCTTTGTCAATTAAAGACAGAACCAGATTAAGCATTTTTTTAATTATTGATTTCAGGAACATTTAATATTTATTTTAGGATGAAGATAATACTAATTTTTCTAAAGATTGGATGCTGTTATTCGCATAAATAGCGTCATATTCAGTAAGTATTATTCCTTTTTTTCTATAAGTTACAATAATATCAATGAGTGTAAAATTGTTTTTTCGCATCATTTCGTCTACTTCATGATATTTACAACCATCAATATATAATTTATGATTACTCATTTCTATTAATACAAAACTGGTTTTTTTTAATGTTTCTTTTGCGCCATCTAAAACTTTCAATTCGTGCCCTTGAGTATCTATTTTTAATATCAAAATGTTTTTATCTTCAAGAAACTCATCTAATTTATGAGCGGCAATATTAATTTGCGTTTTTAAGTTTAATTCGTTTCTATAATCTTCACTGTTAATTTGTTTTTCATCGATTTTGTTTATTGAAGAAGACACATCATTAGAAGTAATATAAAAATTTAACGTTTCTGATTTATTAGAAATTGCAAAGTTATGTAAGGTTATGTTTTTGTGATTGATGCAGTTTTTAATTGCATTTTCGTAAGCCTTTGGATTTGCCTCGAACCCAATTATTTTTTTTTTCGGAAAAGCTTCGGAAAACAAAATTGATGTAGCTCCATTGTAAGCACCAACATCTATAATTAAAGAACTATCATCGCTAATGTGTATGTTTCTAACTAATTTAATTAAGCGAGTGATATTTTCGTTTCCGTCTGTAAAAAAGACTTCCTTTAAGGCTAATTTTTTCTCTAAATAAGAAGAATTAAAAAGAAATTTAATTATTTTTTTTACCATGTTTGAAAATTATAAAGGCAATGAGTTAAATGCGAAAATACTTTTTAAATTAAATAGTAATATGCTTTTAAAAGAAAGCTGTTTTGTATTACAAAGCGGGGATTTGTAAAAACGTTGATGTGTTTTTATTTTTTTTGAAGCAAAATGAGTGCATACTTCAAACCACACTACTGATGTTGTTTTTTGTAAAGCTTCCTTTGTAAGCAATGATTGTAAAGAAGTGCTTTCAGAAATTTTTAACAACCAATTCTCAAGCTCTGCAATAAATGTTTTGTTGTATAAGTAATCTTGATAAAACAATCTCCTATGAATTTCAAGTTCAGCGCCGCTAAAATTCAAGTTCAGAGAAGTGAAAAATTGTCGATGACTTTTATTTACATTTATTTTTTGTTCTGCATTAAAAATTTCGGAAACTTGACTTTGATGGTTTTCATAATATAAAAGTGACTCATTTAAAATAGCAAAGTCAGTTTTAGGAATTGTATTTAACCATAAATTATAATCTTCTGCATGCTTAAACTCTGCGTTGTAGGAAATATTCTGTTCTTTTAAAAAACTATTTCTAAACAGAATTGTAGGGTGATTAAAAATATTATTAAAAATTAACCTTGCTTTAAGTTCGTTAGATGTTAGTTTTGGGTTAGCATAGAGCTCAAACTTTTTTTCTTTTTGTATAAATGTTCCTAAAATTCCTACATCACTATGATTTTCCATAAAAACCAATTGTTTTTGTATTCTATTTTTGTAGCTAACATCATCTGCATCCATTCTAGCAACGTATTTTCCTCTCGCTTTTTGTAAACCAATATTAAGTGAATAAATTAACCCTAAATTTTTCTCGTTTTCGATTAATACAATTCTGTTATCTGAATAGGATTTAATTATCGATAATGAATTATCTGTACTTCCATCGTTTATAATTAAGAATTCTATGTTTGAATATGTTTGTTCTAATATACTATCCATCGCCCTCTTCAAAAAGAAGTCTGCATTATAAACAGGCATAAGTATGGTAACTAAAGGACTGTCCATGTTGAAGGGTATATGCTTTTATTAAAATCTGGCTCTTGATTATTATACCATTTACTAGGCGCAATAATTATTTTATTCTCATTCGTATTTAGCCATGCTCCCCACCATGAATACGAACTGTTTGCAATAATATTGTGTGTGCAATAAGACATTAAAGATAAATCTTCGTAATCAGGTTTAGTTGATGCGTTTTCTATAAAATAAACTTCCTCCGTTGTTTTAAAATTTTGTTTGCACCATTCTATGTCATCAGAAAACAAAAACAAACTTATTTTCTCTACGTTAAGATTTTTTTGAACATAAGCAACGCCTTTATAATAATAATCTAGGTTTAATTGATTGTAAATTTCCGAGTATTTAGAAAGGTAATCTCCTCTTCTAATGTGAATACCGATTGAAGTCGGTGTTTTTAAAATAATTTTTTTTTGTTCTTCCGATTCAACACTTAAAGAAATTTTTAGAGAGAACTGCTTTTTTATGACAGAATTTATTTCTTCAAAATATTTATAGGATTGCCAATATCCATTTAAGAATGTATTTGTATCACAGGATAAAATTGAAGGGAGAAATAAGGTTGAATTTTCGTTTATTATTAAGATTTTTTTTTCTTTTGAGAATAATTTTTTTATTGTCTGAAGTGGATTTGTTTTATTTAACTCCTTAAAAGTTGCTTCTGGAAAACTATCTATGTTGAATGCATGAATAAAACTTTTTCGTTCTGTAATACGTTTATTTTTTGTTTTGTAGTAAGTTAGGTCTACTCCAATTTTCTCGTTTGGATTTTTTGTTTTTAAAGCTAAAGCTAAAGCAAACTGAAACAGTTGGTTGCCTAATCCGCCTTGTATTTTAACAATTATCATTTTTTAATAGCTACAACATGAAAGCCAAAGTTTTGTAATTCAGAAGAGCCTTTGTCTTTTTTTGAAAAACGAGTAAGCATTTTACTTACGATTTTTAATGCCAATTTTTCAACTTTAGTTATTTTATCGTTAGAATATTCTTCACCGACATAGGGCGAACGGGATAATTCTTGGTTTACATAATCAAAGTAATTTCCGTTATAATCGATTGAGATTATTTCAAATCCGTTATCAACAAGATGTTTTTCGTAGAAAAAACGATTAAAGCCTGAATAATAATGGTATGGTGCAAAGTGGGTCATGCTGCAAAATGGAGCTGTTATTATTAATGAGCCATTTTTTTTAAGTAACCTGCTAAATTCTTTAATGGCTTTAATGGGTTCCGGAATATGTTCAAAAACTTCTGTACATAATATTGCATCAAAACTTTCGTCTGCTTCAGGAATGTTATTGATATCTGAGATTATGTCTAGTTTGCCATACTCCCATTTTGGCATTTGTAATCCTTTTTCTAGTTGTTTTGGATTGTATTGCGCAAAATCTTGGGAAACGTAATTCAAATGACTACAAAATTGTTTGTATTGTTGTTCTCCTGCTCCTGCGTCTAAAATGCGTTTTCCTGAAGGCAACGACTCCAATGTTTGTTTTACCCAGTTTATTCTATTTTGTTCGTTTAGCGACATGTTTTTATTTTTTTGTAAACCAAAAACAACCACAAGCGTAGGTTTGTTTGTTTAATAATTGTTCAGATGGAGATTTTACAAGACCCCCATCTTTTCCTAATTCTGGTATCAGAGTAAATTCTTTTAAACTTAATCCAAAATCAAACATGGTTTTTTCAATTTGATTTTTAGTGTAAACTCTGTGAGCGTTAAAATAGATTTTAGATTCACTTCCAATCGGAACTACAAATAATAAGTTTCCATTTGCTTTTAGAACACGCGATAATTCTTTCATGGCAATTAGATCGCCATCATAATTTAATGCATCGCCATACCTTCCTAATCCAACATGTTCAACTGTATGCATGCATGATAATGACTCAATGGAATTATCTTCAAAAGTTAATTTGCAAAGGTCCTGAAAATCACATGATAAATTAGGTAGTACAATTTCAGCAGGACGGTAATCATAAAAGCTGATTGGAATAAAGGCAGAAACAATTGTAGAAAAATTTACTGTTGATGATATGTCGATGTGAGCTGTAGGATTAATTTCCTTTAAAATTCTTGCAGCCCAGGCGGGATGATAGGTATAATGGCGATCGAAGTTTGTTGTGGAGCTGTTTTCTTCTAATTGTGGTCTAAAGTTGTTTTTTGAAATTGAAAAACGTTTTGTTGCTCTAGATTCTAAGGCAATAAATTTTTTAAAATCGGGCCAAATTTTTTTAGCCGATTTCTTGTATAGCAAATATTGTAATAACTGAATGAGCATTTAAGAAAATAATTTTTTTATAGAGCTAAGAAGTGTTTTCGATTGTTTTTGTTTTGGGTATCGTATGTAAAAATTCTTTTGCCAATCATTATCTAAAACAAATTTATATTGTTGAGGAACAGAAATGATGGTGTCGTCAACTAATGAAGAATAATGATTAGGAAAATTTGTTTTTAATTTCAAAATAATTTCATCTAGTCCTGGCCAGTCTTTTGCCCTATGACCCAATGGAGGAGGCCCTAAAAAAAATCTTGCGTCATCTATTAGAATAAGGCTGTTAGGAAGAATTTTTATAGCGTCTAGCTCATCCATAACTGGACATTCGTTATCAACGCCGCCAGTACCCTCGCCTGAATAATGACCATCTAGCCAAAATATTGTTTTATCAGAAAGAGTAGGAACTAATTTTTTTAATTCTGTTTTACTATCGCCGACAATGAATTGAATATTTTTTGGACAATCACTTCGTTGAGAAGCTAAATCGCTAAGAGACTTATTAATTTCTATGGTAAAACAGTTTTTAAAAACTGATGCCGCCCAAATAATTGTATTGCCTGTAAACGTTCCCGTTTCTACAAGGTTTTCGTAACCACTTTCTTGTTTTAACTTTAAAATTAATTCTTTAGGAATGCCTGAATATATATAGCCCATAGGTACAGAGGTGCTTGAAAAAATTATTGAATGATTTCGTTTAATGTATAATTCATTTGGTTTAATATTACGCCAGAGTCAGACCGTAAGGATATTTCTTTGTTTACATATGTATCAAATTCAACATTTAAAATATTTTCAAGATATTGAATAACCTGCTCACGGGAAGAGAGTCCAACATGCAAGTTGTAAATACCGGCGCCTAAATATATTTTGTCTTCATTAAAAACAATAAGGTATTTCCCTGGTTTTATGTTTATTGGTTTTGTCCAAGTTGTTCTAATAGGAATGTTTTCATTATTGGTAAAACCGGCTGCGATAATAAAATGAGGAATATTTTCGTTTACAGTAATTTCAATTTCAACTTTCCAATCATTAGAAATTGGTAAAAAGTTTAAGGAATTTCCCTCATGATTTTTTATACTGATGCTATTTACAAATGCTCCGATACTTAATTCTTTCGGGGCAATATATTTATTGGCAATAGCCATTTCCTGATTTAAATATTTTTCGACTACTATTTTAGAAGTATCCTTACAAATCAATTTGCCGTGCTCAAGCAATATGCCTTTATTGCATAAGCTTTTAACAGCATTTATATTATGACTCACAAATAAAATAGTTCTACCACTTTTACTAATGTCTCCCATTTTACCAAGACATTTTTTTTGAAACTCTGCATCACCAACGGCTAATACTTCATCGATAATTAAGATTTCATTTTCTAAAAAAGCCGCCACAGCAAAAGCTAATCGCAATTGCATTCCACTGCTATAATGTTTTAATGGAGTATCAATAAATTTTTCAACCCCAGAAAAATCAACTATGGCATCAAAGTTTTTTAAAATCTCTGTCTTACGCATTCCTAAAATAGAACCGTTCATGAAAATATTTTCACGTCCGCTAAGTTCTGGATGAAAGCCTGTGCCAACCTCTAATAAACTGGCAATTCTACCCCGGCAAATTATTTTACCCGAAGTAGGAGGCGTAATTTTTGAAAGTATTTTTAATAGGGTAGATTTTCCAGCGCCGTTTTTTCCAATTATTCCAACAGTATCTCCTTGTTCAACATTAAAGCTAACATTATTTAATGCCCAAAACTCTTCTTTTTTTTGACCTGGCTTTATAAACGAAAATAAATTTTCACGTAAACTCAAATAAGGTTTAGTATTGCCTTGAATTTGGAATTTTTTGCTAATTTCTTTTATTTCTAAAATGGGCTTCAATATCGTAAATATAAAAAAAGACCATCATATAGCCAAGTTATTTAGTAGATAAAACACCTTATTTAATAGGCTAAAGGGCTATTCTTATCCTTTTTGTTTGGCAACAAAATCTTTTAGCCCACTAATTGTTTCATTATAAGAAAATACTTCGGATATTTCTAAAAAACTGCCTTTTTCTATACATCTAAAATAAAGCAGCTTTGCCGCGTCAAATTTTTCACGGTCATGAATAAACAAGGTTAAAATTGTAACGACTTGATCCTTGGTATAACAATATTCACCATAAGATTTTTTGAAGACGTCAAATTTTTGAGAATCGTTTTCATAGGCCCCTAGCTTATTTGCAAGAGCTTTTATTTCTTCTTGAGAAGAAGCGTTTTTGCAAATAGTGCTTGATTTAATTTTTGAATCTGGGGCGGTTTTTAAAAAACTGTTTAACTCAGTCACTGAAGATTCGAACCTAAAAGATTTTTCGAGATCTTTTTTATTTGCAATATCTACCAAATTAAAATAAGCTAACTTAATTAATTTGAGTTTATCTAACTCAAAATCTATATAGTTTAAAATAAAATTTAATTGTGATACTGTTAAACAATTATTTCTGCATACATTTTCCGCTACAATAAACTTATCATCTACAACTTGCGCTTTTACCATTAATAAATTTGTATAGTTTAGGTATTCAGCTACCATTCCAGTTTTACAAATCTCATCTTTAGGAATATTATTAAAATAAATTGGCTTACCATCTTTTAATTCGCAAAAATGACCAAGACGGGTATTTTTGTATTTTGTGGTTGTGTCAATTATTGGTTTTTCGGGCACTAAAGGATTAGGTAATTTTTTAATATCGTAATAGCCAACATAACTTAATTTTACTTTACTTCCTTCTCTAGTTATTTTATAATTAAACTCTTTATTAGTGGTTGGCTTTCCTTTGTCATATATAAATAGAGTTGTTTCAAATTTTGTTTTGTTTTCAAATTCAAGTTTTATTTGTAATGTATCTTCATAAATAGAAGTTATTAGCACGCTCGTTTGAGGAATTTTATTTTGAATAGAGTCAAACACGCTCACAGTGAATAGCTCTCCTTGGCCGGAAAAAATGCGCACGTTATTTTGTGCTGAAGCATAAAATAAATTAAATAAAGTTAGTATTAAAAACAGGCGTTTCATTTTTTAAAATTAGGCTTAATTAATTGGTTTTTCTTCAATTTTGTTGAAGTAATCAAAAACTAATTTTGCTTTTGATTTTCCAATATACTTTTCTAATTCCTCCATGCTAGCTTCCTTTATATTTTTTACACTTTTAAGTTCGATTAGCAAGGTTTCAGCAGTTTTATCACTAATTCCTTTTACATCATTAAGTTCGGTTTTAAAAGTTTCTCTGCTGCGTTTATTTCTATGATGTGTAATACCAAAGCGATGTGCTTCATCACGTATTTGTTGTATTATTTTTAAGGTCTCACTTCGTTTATCTAAATATAATGGCAACGAATCTCCAGGAAAATATATTTCTTCTAAGCGTTTTGCAATACCAATAATTGCAACTTTCCCAATTAATTTTAATTTTTTTAAACTTTCGTAAGCAGCACTCAATTGCCCTTTACCACCATCAATCACAATTAATTGTGGCATGGGTAAATTTTCTTCTATCACGCGAGAGTAACGCCTGAAAATAATTTCTTCCATGGTTGCAAAATCATTTGCGCCAACAACAGTTTTTACATTAAAATGACGGTATTCTTTTTTCGCAGGCTTCCCATCAATAAAAACGGGCATTGCACTTACTGCATATTCTCCCTGTATATTGCTGTTATCAAAACCTTCAATGCGACGCGGCTGTTCTTTCATCCTTAAATCTTTCATCATTTGATTCATGATTCTTTCTGTATGCCTATCGGGGTCGGTTAACGCTATTTGATTTTCCCTTTCAATTTTATAGGCAGTAGCATTTCTTAAACATAATTCTAGCAATTGTTTTTTATCGCCAATTTTTGGAATAATATATTCACATTCAGGTAATTTTATTTCCGGAATAAAAGGCACTAAAATTTCTTTACTGCTGCTATTAAATCTGTTTCTGAATTCTATGATTGCAAATAACAAAAGGTCTTCATCGCTTTCATCTATTTTCTTTTTAATTTCAATAGTTTGAGCGTGAATTATTGCCCCGTTTATTATTTTGAAATAGTGAACGTAAGCGTTTTTTTCATCACTTATAATATTAATAACGTCGGTGTTAGTAATTGAAGGATGAACTATTGTAGATTTACTTTGGTAATTACTTAATGTTTCAATTTTATTTTTTAAGAGTTCAGCCTTCTCGTAATCATAGTTTTCAGATGCAGCTTGCATTTTTTCTTTTAAATCGCGCAAGGCAAAATTAATATCACCCTTAATAATTTGTCTTATTTCATTAATATTTTGATTGTATTCTCCTTCACTTTGTTTGTCAACGCACGGCGCTTTACATTTGCCAATGTGAAATTCTAAACAAGGTCGAAACTTTCCTTTTTCAATATTTTCTTTACTTAAATCATACGTGCAGGTTCTTAAAGGATATGTTTGCCGAATAAGATCTAATAAAGTATGCATAACTTTAACTGAGGCATATGGCCCAAAATATTCGCTGCCATCTTTTACTTGCCGGCGAGTATAAAATAATCTAGGGAAGCGTTCTTTTTTTAAGATAATCCACGGATAGGTTTTATCATCTCGTAAATTAATATTGTATTTAGGTTTAAGATTTTTTATTAAGTTATTTTCTAATAATAAAGCGTCTAGTTCAGAGTTTACTTTAATGGTTTTAATATCAACTATTTTTTTTACCATTAAGCGTAATCTGGCGCTATCGTGCTCTTTTGCAAAATAGGATGACACTCTTTTTTTTAAGTTTTTGGCTTTACCAACATATAAAAGAAGTTCATTTTCGTCATAGTATTGATATACTCCAGGTAAATCAGGAAGTGTTTTTATCAATGATTGAATATGTTCCGAATAATTTTCTAGCACTTATAATTTCTCGCCTTGTTTCGAAAGTTTATATCCTTTTTTCTGGATAGTCTGTTGTGATAATGTATCCCAAAGCATTGGATTTGTATGATTGAAATGAATGAAATATAATTTTGATTTTATTTTAGTATCTGTGTTTTTGAAAAGGTCAATTGTTTCAGAAATAAAAGGGTGTGGCACCTCGTCAATCTTTCTGTTTTTTAGTTCGCTTAAGTCGTTAAACGTGGCGTCTAAAAAAGCTACATCCACTTTTTCTACTTCTTTAATAATATTTTTATCCCACTTTTGCCATTTATCAATGTCCGGAATGAAAAGATATTTTTTAGAAGATGTTATTATTTTAAAACCTGCAGTTTCAGAAAACTCATCGCGATGCGGAACAGTAAAAGTTATAATTGAAATTTGAGAATTTAATTTTAAAATAGAATCTTGGCTTAAATTGAAGAGCTGGATGTTTTTAAGACTTACTAGTTGACTCCACGGACCATTGGTTTCTAAAAATAATTTCATTTTTGGAAGAGTATAAACTGGAACTTCAGCACTGTTCAACACTTCTCGTCCTAATTGCATAAGTCCAGTATAATGACCAATATGCGCATGCGTAATAAAAATACCAGTTGGTAAATAATTGTAACCCCCATCTGTTAAAGATTTAAATAAATTTAGTTGCTCTTTTATATCCGGAGTGGCTTCAAACAGCCACCAACTTTTTGTTTCTGGATCAACCAAAGCAAGCGACACAGTATTTTTTTTTAATGAATCATTTTTCCAGGCAATGTCGCAACATTTTTTTTCGCAGCCTAAATGCGGATAACCTCCATCTTGCGCTATTCCTAAAACTAAAACAAAAGGTTGTTGCTTCTGACTTTTTGCTTTATAAAAAGAAAGTAGTAAAAACAAAAAAAACAGAAACAGTTTATTTTTGAAAATCATCAATTTAAAGTTAGGAAAAAGAAAGAGAAGTGAAAAGTGAGTCTAGTAGTCATTAACTTTTTTTGTTTTGAAAGAAAATAATATTAAAAACAAAAAACCCTGAAAATCTCAGGGTTTTAAGTAGTTAAAAATTAACTGTGCGGGTGAAGGGACTCGAACCCCCACGCCTTTCAGCGCCAGATCCTAAGTCTGGTGCGGCTGCCATTACGCCACACCCGCAGTTTAGGAATGTAAAGATAGGCTTTTTTTAAAACATGACAAAAAATCGTTCTAGTTTTTTTGAATCACTATTTTTTCAACAAAACTGCCCTGTACTGAGCTAATTTGGAGAAAATAAATGCCGTTAGTTAGACTTGAAACATCCAGCACGCTAGGATTCCCCACTTGAATAAGGTTTTCAATTAATACTATTCTTCCCATTAAATCAACCACTTTAATTTCGTATGTGTTTATTTCATTTGGACTAGTTAGATAAATTTTCCCGCTAGATGGGTTGGGATAAACAGACAGTTGAGTCTTCCCTTCAATTTCTTTTACACCAACTGTTTCACTATTCGAGGTAATTTTTTCTTTTACTACATTTAATATATTTCTATTGTAAAGGTTTGTGTTATACTCTGCTAAAAAACCTACGATATATAAATTATCCGAATTGTATTTATTAATTGCATTTGTCGGGGTTGGCACGGTTAAGGTAAATGTTTTTTGATAAGATTGACCTTGTGTTCCTCCGGTGGTAGGAATTACGCCGGCATTTCCAAAAGAGCCATCAAATGAATGCACCAATGTGTTTTGATGTTTAAATTGAAAAGCATTTAAAACATAAGTTGAATAGGTAGAAGAATAATAACCCATTTGATAATAAGGTGACCATGGTACATTATAAAAATTATTTAACTGGTTATAGCCATTTAAAGAAACGTCATAAGACGAGCCATGAACGTTATTTTCAGTTAAGTAAGCATTTAAACGCAAATCTCCTTTTACATCTCCAATAAAATCTGCCTTTACAGTAAAAGATAATTGTTTTGTTGTTGAGTTATAACTTTTGTTAATGATACTTATACTTGCTGGAGATATTTTACGTAATTGTTTGTAAATTAAGCTATCGTAGTAAGGTCTAGATGCCGCAATGGCGCCTGGATTTGAGTAATAAGTTCTATCGAACATCGCTGTTGCAGAATTTTTTTTGTAAGCGGATAATAGTCCTATTGAGTTAGCTTCTTTTAAGGAATCTAAATCATGAATATTTACAACAATTACTGAATCGTTTTGACGCGTTAACATTTTTTCCTGCGCATCCGGACATTCTCCATCAAAAGCATTTACAAATTGCTCAACTAAAACCGATTTTCTAGGCGCAGTGCTTTGCGCCGTAATGTATATGAATGAAGTATCGTTTAATTGATTTTGATCTAAAGTAGAATTTACCTTGCTTAACCAAGTTTTTAATTTATAATTTCCTGCAGTTGTAATTGTATAAGGTAATCCAAAAGTGGTGCTTACGGATTGTTTATAAGCTAACGGACTTGAAAGCGTAATTGCTTCGGTTTGAATAATTGAATTACCAACTTGGTAATTTAACGTAACCGAATTTATTACTGTAGCGCTTAAGTTAGTAATAGTTGTACTAATTGTTTGTGTTGAATTGGTAAGAATATATTTTGGTGTTTCAATGGAAGTTAATTCACCATCGATATTATTTGTTAATGTAATTACTTCAATATCATCAATCCAAATTTGATATTTGTTATTGGAATTATTTCTGAAAGCAAAACGTAAAGTTTGTCCCGCAAAACTACTAAGATTTACAGAACGTCTTTTCCAAGAATTATTTTCTGATGTAGTTGAAAATAATAAATCACCAATTGCAAAATCTTGAGCAACTAATGTTCCTGTTTTATTAGTTCCATATACCTCGTAACTTTCTGGAAAATTTGCATCTGGACTTTTTGCTAACCAAGTTAAAACGGTATTTGCCGCAATGTTGGATATTGGAGGAGTAATAATCCATCTGTTAGTTGTAACTAAAGTGTCTAGCCAACTTGTACTCACTAAAAATGTATCATTCTCTAAGGCGTTATATACAACTGCCCAACCTTCACTTTTAAGCGCTGGAACATTAAAAGGTTTGTTGGGATTGGTTGTTGAACCAATGTTGTTCTTAAAACCATCGTTAATAATGCTAAAAATTGTTGGGGCGGTAGTGTATTCCACGGCGCTTGAAGTGGTAGTATAGGATTGTAAGTTTAAGTTTCCGAAACTGTTACTAAATAGTATTTGTGAAACTAAAGATGATGTTAAAATCAAAAGGGATGCTAGTAGTAAATTTTTTTTCATTTTCATTTTATAATAATTCTATCTTTTCCATCAAAAATCGGAGCCTGAATGCTCATTACTTTTAAAGGTTGTTTGCTTGTAGTTTTTACTGAATGAATACTATTTTTGGGGATAAAAATTAAATCCCCTTTTTTAATAGTAAATAGTTTATTTTCTAAACTCATTTGTCCTTCTCCATCTATAACAAAAACATGTTCGCTGTGATGTTCATGCTTGTGTAGTTTAACTTCGTTTTTAATAACAATGCAAAAGCTGCTCACTAAACTATCACCAAACAATGCTTTATTATAAATATTTTCTGTTTGAGTAGGCAAATTTAAAGTATCTAAATTAATAACTGTTTGTGATTTGACAGAATAATTTAGAAACAATAAGCTAATTATTGCCCACCTCCGCATTAATTTTTATTAACAGGCTGCGATTGAGGAACCACGCTGGTCATTGGTACTTGCCCACACATTTGAGGTGTAATCATTGGCAACACACGTTTAACTTCAGCATAATTCGGGTTTAATTGTAGAGCACGCTCCCAACTTTCTTTAGCCTTAACATACCTTTGACTATTGAAGTAAGCTCCTCCTAAATTATACCAACCTTCTGGATTGTATGGATCGAGTAATGTACATTTTCTGTAGGCAACTGCTGCAGAATCCATTCGCCCACGATTAAAATAAGTTGCCCCACGGTTTTTAAGATCATTATAATATACAATATAATAATTTCTTAGGTATGGATTGTTTGGGTAAAGACGTTCTGCATTTTTCCAATAATATAATGCTTCAAAATCTTTTCTTAATTTAAAATAAGCCAATCCTAAATTTAAATAACCATTAACATAGCGAGGGTGAAGTTCGATAGCATGCTTCAGAAAACCAATTCCTTTATATAAAGCGGCATCCCTTTTGGAAGCATAACCGCCTTCTTTCACTTCCTCATCGGTTATATGAAGCGTACCATTATAATCATTATAACGAGTTGAATCTTGCCCAACAACCTGTATGCCTGTAATTTCTTTTGTATCAGCTAAATCAACCCAACGTGCTCCTGCATTCCCTAAAACTAAAACGGAGTTTGGCATTGTGTTTACGTCTTTTAAAAATAAAGTAACGTCGTTTTTCCAATCGTAATTACGCTCCCAGGTTTTACAACCAAATAAAAAGCCAACAACTAAAACAATTGTAATAAGTACGGCTCTTCTTATATTTAATGCGATTGCAGATAATTTATCAAAGCCTTTTAAAATGACCCACGCCGCAAGAATACAAAAACCTATGTTTGAATGGAATATCAAACGTTCACCCATGGTTGCGCCAATATCCATTAATACGTTACCAATTAACAATGCAAAAACTATATAAGTCATTAAGGCAAAACCAAGAAGGTGTTTTTTTAGCGTATACTTAATTGCGCCAACTACAATTCCAATATGAAGTATTATGGACGCAATAAAATCCCAACTAGTAAAATGACGATACTCAATTGTGTTGTATGAATAATCTGATGATAGAGGGTGTGGAAAACATTGTAGCCAGAAGTATTTTAATAAAACATAAGCTTTTGTACAAAAGCGTTCTTCGCCTGTTGCTAATAAGTATGGATTATTTAAAATTTCAGTATCTGGCACACCTGGTTTTAATTTCACTGCCATTAAACGCATTGCTAAATAAAACAACATCACAAAATAAAACCAACTCATTAATTTTTGAAAATTATTCTTTTTATTGGCGCCAAGTAAAAACATACTAACCCCAACAAAAATAAAAGGAAACACCCAGAAAGATTTAATTGGTTTTGCACCTGGCAAAGCATGCATGTCGAAAGAGCGCTTTAGATAAAGCATAAAATAGGCACACACAACAAAGGTTAACCCAATAAAAATTGTTTGCTTAAATTCTTTTGTTTTACTGAAGGTTTTAATGTCAAAATCATTATCAGTAAAAGTGTAAACCGCTAAAGGCACCAATATTAATAACATAATACCATATTCTTTTGAAAGCAAGGCGAGTAAAAACATGATGGAAGCCCAAAAAAGATCAAGCGGTTTCTTGGTTTCCATGTATTTGAAGGAATAGAGAAAGGTGAGAGAAATAAATATTAAAGAAAAAATCTCATCGCGACTTTTTACATTAGCAATTGCTTCTGAATGTATTGGATGCATAGTAAAAAGCAAGGCAGCTAAAAAAGCAAGGTCTTGATTTGTTCGGAAAAAATAACGTGAAAAAACTAAATAAAGAAAAACACAACCTAGTGCAAATGTCCATATATTGTTAAAGTGGCGAACATTAGCTTTGTATACTTGACAATCAACTTCATTAAAAACACCGTCAATATTTAAATCTTCGTCAGAATCGTTTTTAAAATTTTTATTTGTATCCCAGCAATTGTAGCACTCATTTTGTTGAGCCATACCATCACCATTTAAATCCACAAAATCGTTATACTCATAATTGGTTTCTGGTCTGCCGCAAGGCGAAGTATAACTCACTAGGTCTTTATCTAATATGCCGTTCTTGTTTGAGTCTTCTACTTTTAAGTAGAGGCCTGTTCGGTAGGCACCCATAAATTCCTGTTCTATGGCGAAACTTATTACCGAAAGAGGACGGTAACGACCCCCAGCTAATTGATCAGTAGCACACATACGTCGGTAAAAACTTTCATAGGCATCTTTTGTTAAAATACCTTGAATACCTCTAATCCCTTTAATTACGTGATCGTTTTGGTGAATGATAATACCATCATCTAAAGCATATTCCCCATTAATAGAAGTTATATAAAAGGTAAAACCTACAACTCCAATAATGACCATCGCCATTTTATGCGTTAAAAAAGTAAAGTACTTAAAAGTGTTACTTAACTCTGGAAAAGTAGGTTGTTTTAGTGTTTTTGTTGGTTGTGCCATAAAATTAAAAATATCTGCAAAGTACAAATATAAACCTTATTAAAACGCAAAAAAAAGGAAAATAGCGCCTTGAATAGAAGATTTTTTCCTATTTTGCTATGATAAATGCAAAAAAAGAAAATACACTATATCCTACTGGTTTTCAGCTTAGTTTTGATGACCGGAGCAATTTTACTTGACAGGCATTTCACCTTTTCTATTCATCAAATTTCGGAAAACGCCTCCAGAAAAATAGAGGCTAAACAATTGTTGGCGCAAAACGCTCTCAATTTGTTATTAAGTGAAAAGCAAAATATTAATAAGCAACAATTAGTAGAACTATTTAAAGAAGAAAATATAGGTATTTATAAATTTAAAAATGACAGTCTTGTTTATTGGAACAATGCGCAAATTCCGCTGTCATATGATAGAAAATTATTTGATGAGGATTTTGGATTAGCGAAGTTAAAACAAGGATATTATTTATATATAAAAAAACAAATTGCAGCTGATTTGGGCTTAACACTCTGTTTATTAAAACCAAATTATGATTTGCAAAATAATTATTTACAAAATGGTTTTAGTGATTGGACAAAGATTCCTAAAGAAATAAATATTGCAACCACAGGATTACCAGAAAATGGAATTTATTTAGATAAAGAACCATTATTTTTTCTTTCGGGGAATGATCAATTCTATCATTCGAGCAGTATTAGTAATGTTTGTTTTGTTATTTTTTTAATTGGATTTATTTTCTCTTTAGTTTCAATTTTACTCCTTATTAAGCTAAGCCAAAGTAATTATAAAACTATTATTTTGCTTGTTTTAATAATTTTTTTTAGAGCGCTAATGATTTGGTTAAAATGGCCGGCATTTTTTTATAGGAGCGTGTTATATGATGTTCAGTTATTTGGAAATGCTTTTTCATCAATTAATTCTTATTTAGGAGATATATTAATAAATGCAATTATTTTATTGTTTTTAGGCACGGTGTTTTTTTTAAAAATCCAAATAACCAATAAAAAAACTGGAAATTATTTATACGTTCTGTTCTTATCAATTGTTGTTGGATTTGTTGTTGTTCAATTCAATAATGCTTTAATAAGTTTAGTAACAGACTCAACTCTTAGTTTTGATTTTTTGAGCATATTTAGCATTAAATATCCAGCTTATATCGCGCTGTTTGCGTTGACTTGTTATTGTTTAGCGATTTTTGTTTTAGTCCAAAAGCTAATAGGATTTTTTAATGGCAATTTTGTAAAAAATAGTGTGGCCTTTGTATTATTGATAAGTTGTATTTGTTTTTTTATTGATATAGGCTTTGGGTATACTAAATTGTTTGAAAGTTATTGGTTAGTTGTTTTTGCTTTATCATTATTTATTTTAAATAAGTTTAATTATTCTAAAAACTCTTTAGGCTTAGGTTTACAAATACTTATTATGTCTATAATAACCGCTTCATTTTTTAATTTTTACATCAATAAAAATCAAAAACTAGACCTCAATCTTTTATCATATAGTTTAAGTGAAAGAAAAGATGCTATTTTAGAAAGCGAGTTTGCAAATTTACCAGATAAAATTGCTAACGATGAAAAATTAAAGATTCTAATAGAATTTTTACCAAGTAGCCAAAATGAAATTGGGCAGCTATTAAAACAGAATTTTTTTGGTGGGTACTTTAATCGGTACAATCTAGAATTTTCCCTATTTGATAAAGATTGCAAACCTTTGCTGGTGCCAAAAGACCCTATTCTTTTAAACGAAGGTTTTTTTGAGGATCAAATTAAGTATAATGAAACCGATTCAATTTCTCAAAATTTATTTTTTATTGCTCGTCACAAAAAAAACTCACGTTATATTGGCAAAATATCTTTAGGTTCAAAAAATTTATATATTCGTTTAGAACCTAAACAATTCGAAGAATTAGGAAGTTTCCCTGATTTATTGGTAGATGAATCACAAAAAAAACCCGAGAAGCTAATAAAGTTTAATCATGCTGTGTATCGCTCTGGTCAAATTTCAAGTCGTTACGGAGATTTTAATTATCCTTATTTTATTAGTGATTCGGTAGCGCTTTCAAAAACAAATCCAGATTATGTTCATTATTTTTTTAATCCCGATGAGGAAACGCAAATTATTATAAGTCAAAAAACCAAAAGCTGGAACTATTACTTCACCTATAATTCATATTTATTTTTATTTTTTTCGTTTGTAAGTTATTGTAGTTATCTTATTTATGGCGCGCTTTTTACCGACAGATTTAAATCATCCTCTTTTACACGCCGCATTCAAGCTATAATAATTTTATTGTTACTATTAGCTATTTCTGCTGTGGGCTATACTTCTGCAAAATTAGTTACAAATCAATTTGAAGCAGATAATATAAAACAACTGCAAGAGAAAACTCAAACTATTATAAACGAATTAGCCACTCAATTTACACCTACCGAAGTTTTTGATGTTTCTCAAAAGGAATTAGTTAATTTAAAATTAAAAGAATACGCGCATTTATTTAATACCGATATAAGTTTGTTTAGTAAAGAAGGAAATTTATTTAATACAAGTGAGCCACGCTTGTATGATTTAGGTTTAGCCGCTACAATAATGAACCCTCAAGCATATTCAGATTTAAAAGGAAATAAAACTTCTGCAACGAGCGTAAACGAAAAGGCTGGAGAACTAAATTATTTATCATTGTACACGCCTTTGTTTACTAATACAAAGCAGTTAATTGGTTTTGTTAATTTACCATATTATGCCAAGCAAGCAGATTTAGTGAATGAATTATCGGACATTATTAGCGCCTTTATTAACGTTTATGTAATATTATTTGTAATTAGTATTTTATCAGGATTGATATTGGCGGGTTACATTACTAGACCATTGCAATTAATTAAACAGCAAATTGGAAATATTACTTTTGGTAAACAAAACGAAAAAATAAAATGGAAAAGCAATGACGAGATTGGAAAATTGGTTAGCGAGTACAATCAAATGCTAGTTAAATTGGAGGTAAGCGCCAATCTTTTAGCGCAAAGTGAACGCGAAAGTGCTTGGAGAGAAATGGCAAAACAAGTAGCTCATGAAATTAAAAATCCACTCACGCCAATGAAGTTGAACTTGCAATATTTACAGCATTTAATGAAAAATAATCCCGATGATTTTAAAGAAAAGTTTGAAAAAGCAAGTGCCGGAATAATTGAGCAAATAGATTCATTGGCGAATATTGCGAATGAGTTTAGCAGCTTCGCTAAATTTCCGAAAACAAATCTGCAAAGCATAAACCTTTGCGAGGTTATTAATACTGCTGTTTTAATATTCGAGAATCATAAAAACATTTCTATCACAAATAATATTCTTTCAAAGGAATTATTTGTTTTGGGGGATAAAGACCAGGCTTTACGAGTTTTTAATAATGTTTTAAAGAACGCTGTTCAGGCCTTAGATGAAACTGTAAATCCGAAAATAGAAATTGACTGTCAAGAGAAACACGAATTTATTGTTATTTCGATAAAAGATAACGGTTGCGGGATTGATATTGGAATGGAAGAAAAATTATTTACTCCTAATTTTACAACAAAAACAACTGGTTCTGGCATTGGTTTAGCTATGGTTAAAAATATTATGCAAGGCTTTGATGGAAAGGTTTGGTTTGAATCTGAACTTGGAATTGGAACTTGTTTTTATCTAGAGTTTTTAAAAGCATAATTAAAAATGTTATGACTGAGCCCAATGAAGGTTTTATTCCGGAAAGAAAAGTAATAAACGAAAGAGTTCTTGGAAAATGTCTTGAATGTGGACATGATGAATTACTATGGCTAGAACGAATTTTAATTGAGGGAAGTTTAGAAATGTACCATCTTATGCACACAGAAGTAGAGGACGTTTATCAGTGCGAAAAGTGTAAAAATTCTTGGCGAGAATTTCGATATTTGTAACATACTCTCGTTTTTTTCAGAAAACTATCGGTTTAAAAAACTATAAAAATTCCCATCCAAAAACCTCGTTTTTATAACGCTTTTTTGAGCGTTTTTTGCCTATTCCTTAGGTTAAATATTATTAGTATCTTCGTCTTCCTTTAAAAAAAAACTATGGCAAAATTTAGAAAAGAAGATGCTTTAGATTACCACTCTCAAGGCCGTCCGGGCAAAATTGAGGTAATTCCTACAAAACCATACAGAACCCAACGAGACTTAACTCTAGCCTACTCTCCAGGAGTTGCTGAGCCATGTTTGGAGATTGAAAAAAATCCTGAAGATGCCTATAAATACACTGCAAAAGGTAATTTAGTAGCAGTTATTTCTAATGGTACTGCTGTGCTCGGACTAGGTAATATTGGAGCTTTGGCTTCTAAGCCTGTAATGGAGGGTAAAGGTTTGCTTTTTAAGATTTTTGCAGATATAGATGTTTTTGATATTGAGGTAGATACAACAAATATTGATGAGTTTGTAAATACGGTAAAAAATATTGCAGTTACATTTGGCGGAATTAATTTAGAAGACATTAAAGCGCCAGAGTGTTTTGAAATTGAGCGCCGTTTAAAAGAGGTTTTAAATATCCCTTTAATGCATGATGACCAGCACGGAACAGCAATTATTAGCGCCGCAGGTTTATTGAATGCCGTAGAGATTTCAAAGAAAAAAATGAAAGATATTAAGCTGGTTATCAATGGCGCCGGCGCTTCTGCAAATTCTTGCGCAAAAATGTATATTGCCGTAGGAGTAAAAAAAGAAAATATTACAATGCTTGATAGCAAAGGGGTTATTCATAAGGGTAGAACAGACCTAGATGAATATAAATCTTTTTTTGCTTGCGAGAGCACTAAAATAAATACTTTAACTGAAGCAATCAAAGGCGCCGATGTGTTTGTAGGTCTTTCTAAAGGAAACATTTTAAGTCAGGATATGGTAAAAAGTATGGCTAAAAACTGTATCGTTTTTGCTTTAGCTAATCCTACTCCAGAAATTTCTTACGACGAGGCAATGGCTGCAAGAAAAGATATTATTGTTGCAACAGGTAGAAGCGACCATCCTAATCAAGTAAATAATGTTCTTGGATTTCCTTTTATTTTCAGAGGTGCTATGGACGTTAGAGCTACCTGCATTAACGAGGAAATGAAATTAGCAGCTTCTCTTGCAATAGCGTCGTTAGCGAAAGAGCCGGTTCCTGATTACGTTAACCTTGCTTATGATTCCAAAAATTTGAGTTTTGGTCCCGATTATATTATCCCAAAACCTATCGACAGCCGTTTAATTTCAACCGTATCCTCTGCCGTTGCAAAAGCCGCCATTGATAGCGGTGTTGCTCAACGCAAAATCACAGATTGGGAAGCCTATAGAACAGAGTTAGATAATCGGATAGGAAAAGACAATGAATTGATGCGAAGCCTTGCTGACAAAGCAAAAATTAATCCAAAGCGTGTTGTATTTACCGAAGCCGATAATTATAAAGTTCTTAAAGCGGCACAATTGGTTCGTGATGATGGTATTGCAAAGCCAATATTATTGGGTAATAAAGAAAAAATAAAAAATTTAATAGAAGAGTATCAACTTGATTTTGGTGATACGCCAATCATTGATCCATGGTTGCATGATGAGGAAGAAAATCATATAGAGTTTGGCGATATGCTTTGGCGTAAGCGTCAGCGCAGAGGCTTAACACAATACGATGCCAGAAAATTAATGCGCGACCGCAATTATTTTGGCGCAATGATGGTTGAATTGGGCTTAGCAGATGCAATGATATCAGGGCTTACCAAAAAATATAGTAGGCCAATGATACCGGCTTTAGAGATTATTGGTGTGCAACCAGGGGTTAGCAAAGTGGCGGGGCTCTACATTATGGTAACAAAACGTGGACCATACTTTTTTGCAGACACAACCATGAACGCAAATCCTACAGCTCAAGAGTTAGCAGATATCGCTGTACTAACGGCAAATACTGTGAAACAGTTTAATATTACGCCACGAATCGCATTATTGTCTTATTCTAATTTTGGTTCTGCAGAAGGCGAATCTCCTAGAAAAGTTAGCGAAGCTGCAAGTATTTTACATAAAAATTATCCTGGATTAATTGTTGACGGTGATATTCAAGCAAACTTTGCAGTAAATAATAATTTATTGAAAGAACAATTTCCTTTTAGTCATTTAGTGGATAAAGATGTAAATACCTTTATTTTTCCAAACCTAGCAGCTGGTAATATCGCATACAAATTATTGCAAGAACTAGGGGGCGCCGAAGCAATTGGCCCTGTATTAATGGGATTAAATAAACCAGTACATGTTTTACAACTAGGAAGTAGCGTACGGGAAATAGTTAACATGATTACCATAGCAGTTGTGGATGCTCAAAATAGAAAGTAAGAAAAAGCTATGTCGTTAATAAATTATGTAAAAGGACAAATAACATACAGAAACCCAGCTCAGATTATCATCGAGGCAAATGGTGTTGGTTATGGGTTGCTTGTTTCTTTAAATACTTATTCAAAACTGAGTCAACAGACAGAGGCACAGTTGTTTATCGAGAGCGTTTATATTCGCGATGATAACCCACGTTTTTATGGTTTTGCCGAAGAAGATGAGCGCGAATTATTCAGAAAATTAATTTCCGTTAGCGGTGTTGGTGGCGGCAGTGCGCTACTAATGCTTTCCAGCCATAGTCCTAGCGAAATTGCTGGCGCAATAAATACAGCAAATGTTGCCATGTTAAAAAGCATAAAGGGTATTGGTGATAAAACCGCGCAACGCATCGTTGTTGACTTAAAAGGTAAAATGGGTAAACATGAGGGAGGTATTTCACAGATTTTAACAACTTCGTACAATAAAAATAAAGACGAGGCGTTATTGGCACTGGTTACCTTAGGTTTTCCTAGGATTTCGGCTGAAAAGGCAATAGAAAAAGCAATAAAACAGCAAGGTATTGGTACCGAATATGTAGAAATATTAATAAAAGCAGCGTTAAAAAACTTTTAGTATATAATTTTTAGTGAGAGCAAACGGACTTATAAATTTTGTAGTAGTTACCAGTGCAACAGCTTGTCTTTTAGCAGTAGTTACAAAATCTAGTCCCGATAAAAATGCGAATTCAGATTTTTACAACCAACTTCCGTCAAAAAAAATACTACTTCCTGATTCTCCAATAACAGAACCGCCCGAATTAAATTATAATTTTAATGATAACAATGGTAAACCACCAATGTTTGATCCTAAATCAAAACTTTATTTAGAGAATCCTGAAAATATAAAAACAGAGGTTGAGTATAATCCAAAAACAGGTACTTATGATGTAAAACAAAAAATGGGCGATTTAGATTATAGACCTGAGACCTACATGAGCATGAAGGAATATCAGGATTATCAATTTAAAAAATCCATGCGTGATTATTGGCGCTCGAGAGTTGCTGCAGATGATTTAAATGAGAAGCCACGTAAAGGGATGATCCCCAAACTTCAAGTTAATAGCGAATTATTTGATCGTATTTTTGGCGGCAATACTGTTGATATTAAACCAACCGGTACAGCAGAATTAATTTTTGGTTTAAATAGAAATAAGAATTTCAACCCGGCCATTCCTCAAAGACAACAAAAAATTACCAACTTCGATTTTAACATGCGTATTCAATTAAACCTTATTGGTAAAATTGGAGATAAATTAAAAGTAACCACTAACTATAATACTGAAGCCTCTTTTGATTGGGAAAATCAAGTTAAGTTAGATTATACCGGCTACGAAGACGAAATTATTAAAAAAATAGAAGCAGGAAATGTTACGCTCCCATTAAATAGTACATTAATTTCGGGTAGTCAAACTTTGTTTGGATTAAAAACACAATTACAATTTGGTAAGCTAACTGCAACTACAGTTTTTTCTCAACAGCGTGGTAAAAAGCAAGAGGTAACGGTTCAGGGTGGTGCGCAAACACAAAATTTTCAAATTAATGGCGATAATTACGAGCAAAACAAACACTTTTTTTTAGGGCATTATTTTAGAGATAATTATGATGCTTGGATGGGAAGTTTGCCCGTTATTAATACTCCCATTGTAATAACAAAAGTTGAGGTTTACGTTTTAAATATTAATGGTACAGCCGAGCAAACTAGAAATGTAGTAGCTTTCGAAGATTTAGGAGAGGATTCGGCGCACGTTTTTAAAGGATTGTCAGCATACTCTTCGGGTTCAGTTATTATACCTTCCAACTATGCAATTACAGATGGACTTGACGTTAATCCAAGTAATGACGCTAATAATTTATATTCAATCATGACCAATACGGTTGATGGATTATTAAAAGACAGGGTGTTAAGTTCTGTTTCATTAAAATTACCAACTACCGTTATTGCCACAAACACTAACAACACTGGGGGCAGTTATATGGATGCTTCACGTGATTATAACGTAATTCAAAATGCCAGAAGATTAAATCAAACGGAATATTTTTTTAATCCACGTACCGGTTTTATTTCATTAAATCAACAATTAAGTAACGAGCAATCTTTAGCAGTTTCTTATCAATATACATTTGGTGGCAAGACCTATCAGGTTGGTGAGTTTAGCGATCAAGTACCAGATAATAATGCACTCTTAGTTTGTAAATTATTAAAAAGTAATAACGTTAGTGTTAAGCATCCTTTATGGGATTTAATGATGAAAAACGTTTATGCTTTGGGCGCGTATAATTTAAATGCGCAAGATTTTAAATTAGATGTTTATTATAATAATATTGAAACCGGTGTTGATGTTCCCTACATACCATTTGGGAAAATAAATGGAATACAATTAATTCGTGTTTTGAAATGCGATAATTTAAGTGTTAATGGTGATAAAGTTTCTGATGGTGTGTTTGATTTTATTAAGGATTATACCATTTTACCAAATAACGGTAGAGTTTACTTTCCAACCGTTGAACCTTTTGGAAGAAGTTTAGCAAAAGAATTCGATCAGTTTAATGATTTTCCGGGCGCTAATAAATATATTTTTACTGAGCTTTACGATTCAACAAAAACAGGCGCATCATTTATTCAAAACAAAAATCGTTATAAAATAAAAGGAACTTATCGCTCTGCTTCTGGCTCTGAGATTGCATTAAACGCATTAAACATTCCTCAAGGCGCTGTTGTGGTTACCGCCAATGGAATTGCATTAACAGAAAATACTGATTACACAGTTGATTATACATTAGGTAGAGTAAAAATTATTAACGAAGGAATTTTAAACTCAGGTGCAACTGTAAAAGTTTCTTTAGAAAGTAATTCGCTTTTTAATGTGCAACAAAAAAGTTTATGGGGTACGCGTTTAGATTATAAAGCAGGAAGAAATTTAACTTTAGGTAGTACCATCTTGCGCTTTAATGAACGACCAATAACACAAAAAGTAAGCATTGGTGATGAGCCTGTAAGTAATATTGTGGCCGGTTTAGATTTTAATTATAAAACCGATGCGCCTTTCATTACTCGTTTGCTTGACAAGTTACCATTGTATAGCACCAAGGAAATGAGTACTATTTCTACACGAGGAGAGTTTGCAAAATTATTTCCCGGTAATGCAAAAGCAATTGGTAAAAGTGGTAACTCTTATATTGATGATTTTGAAGGTTCAATTTCCCTAATAGATGTTAGAAATCCACAGGGTTGGTATTTGGCAAGTATTCCACAAGGTATTCCAAGTTTGTTTCCAGAAGCTGTTACTACAAACACAACAGCAACAGGTTTAAACCGCGCGCGTTTTAATTGGTATAATATCGACCCAATGTTTACGCGTTCGCAAAGCGGAACTACTCCAAGCTATTATAACAATCAACTTTTTTCAAATAACATGTGGCGTCAGGTTTTTGAAACAGAATTATTTCCCGGTAAAACACCTCCTAACGGTCAGCAGGTTGTATTACCAGTTTTAGATTTAGGTTTTTATCCTACAGAACGTGGCCCATATAACTACGATGTAAATCCAACTCAATTTTCAGGAGGTATAAATCAAGATGGAACTTTAAAAAATCCGCAAAATCGTTGGGGTGGTATTATGCGTAGGTTAGAAACAAATGATTTTCAAGCTGCAAATATTGAATACATTCAGTTTTGGATGATGGATCCATTTAATGAAGATTACGATGTAAAAACGCATCCTGATTTTGATAAAACAAAATTACCGGTAGGTGATTTATTTATTAACTTGGGTAACATATCTGAAGATATTGTAAAAGATGGACGAATGGTATATGAAAATGGAATACCGGGTGTTTCAGATTTTTCAAAGAGTTTGCCAATAGATTCTAACAACGTGTCAAACATTCCTTTAATTCCACCAACGGTTAACGCCTTTTCGCAAGATAATAACGACCGCGAATTTCAAGATGTTGGTTACGATGGTTTAAGTGATTCTTATGAGCGTTATCGTTTTAGAAGTGCAATAGCCGATATGCAATCGGGTTCATTTAATCAATCTGTTAAAGACGCTTTTTTAAACGACCCTTCAAGCGATAAATATCATTTTTTTAGAGGAGATGATTATGACGCTGCACAAGAAAATACATTAAAAAGATATTCTAAATATAATAATCCCGAAGGCAATTCGCCAACAGAAGCACAATACAAAAGTTTAAACAGCGCCGGTTATTCTACAGCGGCAAGTACCATTCCAAATATTGAAGACGTAAACAGAGATAATACTTTGAGTGAAACAGAAAATTATTATCAGTACCATATAAAAATTTCACCAAATGATATTAATCAAGCAGCAGTCGGAACTAATTATATTGTGGACGCATTTAATGGTACTGCCGATTTTGGTGGTATTAATAAAAATGTAAAATGGTATCAATTTAAAATTCCAATCTCACAATTCGAATCTGTTGTTGGTGGTATTGAAGGCTTTAACTCTATTCGTTTTATGCGTGTTTACATGAAGGGTTTTGAAAGACCTGTGCTTGTGCGTTTAGCGCGTTTCGAATTAGTGCGCGCAGACTGGAGACGTTATGCTTACGACCTTAAACAAACTGGTGAATATATAGCTAACGATGATAACTCAACTTCTTTTGACGTGTCTGCTGTTAGCTTGCAAGAAAACGGAACAAAAGTTCCCGTAAATTATGTTTTGCCACCAGATATTTCGCAACAACAAAATGTACAAACAACCAATTTAGTTTTACAAAACGAACAGGCTTTGCAAATGCGCGTTTGTAATTTAAAAGATGGAGATAGCAGAGCAGTATTTAAAAATGTTGATTTAGATACGCGTATGTTTAACAACATTAAAATGAATGTGCATGCCGAAAAACTAAATGATATTCCTTTAAATGATGGCGATCTTACATTATTTTTTAGAGTTGGGACAGATTATAATAATAACTTTTATGAATACGAAGTGCCATTAAAATTAACACCAAAAGGTGTTTATGATCCTAATAGTATTGATGACCGATATATTGTTTGGCCTGCCGATAACGAAATTAATTTTAAGTTTAGTGATATTACTATTGTAAAGAATGAAAGAAATACAAAGCTTGGTTACTTTAGTAATTTAAATCAATTAAGTCAACCCTATGTTAAAGATTTCGGCGGCTATAAAATTTCTGTAGTTGGTAATCCAAATTTAGGAACCATAAAAAGTGTAATGGTTGGTATTAGAAATAATAAGGGGACTGATAATTTGGCTCATTGTGCTGAGGTTTGGGTAAACGAATTGCGATTGACTGAGTTTATTAATAAAGGAGGTTGGGCAACAACTGGGCAAGTGCAAGCAAAACTGGCCGACTTAGGAACTGTATCCTTAGCAGGAACATACAAAACTCCATATTGGGGAGGGGTTGAACAAAAAATAAATGAGCGTAGCCGAGAGACAAATTTAAATTGGGATTTTAGCAGTTCAACTAATGCAGGCAAATTTTTCCCAAATAAATGGAAAGTTACTTTACCTGTTTTTTATAATTATGGGCAATCAATTGTGACGCCTTTATTTAATCCAATTGATCCGGATATTAAAATGGACGATTTTAATAAAAATTCTGATATACCTGCTGCCACCAAAAAAGATATTAAGGATCAAGTATTAGATTTTAATGAACGAAAAGGATTTAACTTAACTAATGTTAGGATAGATGGCTTTAAGCGGAAGGGAGCTAAACCAATGCCCTGGGACGTTAGTAATTTTGCAGTTACCTATGCGTATACTGAATTGTTTAAACGAAATGTAAATGTTGAGTATAATATTAACAGGCAATACCGTGGTAATATTCAATATGCTTATAATATCACCCGTCCTTTTACACTTAAACCATTTACTAAAGTAAAAATATTTCAAAATAAATGGTTTGCTTTAATTAAAGATTTTAATTTACAATTAATGCCAAATAGTTTTGGTACTTCAGTAGATTTAAATAGAACTTATGCAGCCCTAAAAAATAGAGATATCACAAGTTTTTATGCGGGCTCAAACGTGTTTGAAAATCCAACACTCGTAAATAAAAATTTCTTAATTAATAGAGCTTATAATTTACGTTGGGATTTTACAAAATCAATAAAATTTGATTATACTGCTAATAATGAAGGTCGTGTTTTAGAAAGGTATGGTGAGGTGTTTAAAGAAGACAAAGCACATCGTGATGATATAGTCAACACTTTTATGAATGGAAAAACAGATACAACTACAAAACAGTCTGTCGGAAAATTTGGAGAGAACACTACCTATCGTCAGCAAATGAATTTGAATGTTAACCTACCACTTAATAAAATACCAATTTTAGATTTTACAACTGTTACATACAGGTATGGTGGAACATATACTTGGTTGCGCAGACCATTTGCTGCAACCGATAGTATTGGTAATACCATTCAAAATACTAATTCGCATAACATTACTGGTAATTTTAATCTAATACAATTATATAATAAGATACCGTATTTTAAAAGACTAAATACAAATCAACAAAACAAATCTACCGATTCACGACCAGGAAAAGGAGCCGTTAGCACCAATAGTGCATCGGCAAAAGACACCACAAAAAAGAAAGACAGTAATTTTAAAGATATTGGAGAATTTTTGGCAAGAGGAATCATGATGATTAAAAATCTTTCTATTTCATTTCAAGAACAAGGTGGCCAAGGCTTACCAAACTTTAAACCAAGTTCGCAATATGGCGGAATGGATTTTTCTGCAAATCAAGCTCCAGGATTTTTATTTACAACCGGTTTACATGATGATGCTATTAGACAAAACAGTGCGAAGAATGGTTGGATTGCTCGAAACACTTTACAAACAACACCATATATAGAAACGAAAAACAGAACCTATACTTATCGATCGAGTATTGAACCACACGGTAGTTTAAAAATAGAATTAAATGGAAATTATACTAAGTCAAGCAATGTTAGCCAGTATATGATTTATGATCCAGCAAATGCAAAACCTGGCGACCATGGATTTGTTTTTGACGTGAGTAAAAATGAAACCGGTAATTTTAATATTTCTACATTTACTTTTTTCCGTTCATTTACCGATAAAGGTACTGGTGTAAACTCAGCTTTATTTGATGAGTTTTTATTAGAGCGCAGAAATGTAGCTAACGAATTAGGAGCTGCTAACGCTTTCTCAACAGAAAACCCAACTGGCTCTATTGGTTCATATACTTACACAAATATTCAGGGAAACACAGAGAGTTATGTTGATGGATATGGTAATAGTCAGCAAGACGTGTTGTTAGGTGCTTTTTATAGAACTTATACCGGAAGAAATGTAAAAAATTACAGCACACAAAATATTTTTCCTAAAACACCTTTGCCGAACTTTACAATTAATTGGGATGGTTTAGGAAAACTTTCTGTTTTCAAGAAAACATTTAGAAGTATTACAGTCCGTCATGGATATAGAAGTACCTATAACATAAATGGATTTTCTAATAATATTTTATTTACAGGAGATGCGCAAACAGCTAGAGCCCCTGTTTCAATTGCAACTGGTACTACAGCGTTTAGTCCAAATTTTGTGCCGTATTACAATATTAATGCAATTACAATTACCGAAGCCTTTTCGCCTTTAGTTAAGTTTGATTTTCAATTTGTAAAACAAGGATGGAGTGCAAATGTTGAAACTAAACGTGATAAATCAACAAGCTTAAATATTACTGGCCCACAAGTTATAGAAACAAAAGGACAAGAGTATATTGTTGGATTAGGATATATGTATCCTAAATTAAAAATTAAAGGCATTCAAATTCAAGGTAAAGTATTAGAGAGTAATTTATTAGTTAAGCTGGATGTTAGTTATAGAAGAAATCTCTCTATAATCAGAAGGGTTTCTGATGGAATTAGTATCCCAACAGGTGGTACAGATATCTTAACGCTTCGTTCTTCTGCTGATTATCAACTAACTCAAAATATTAATTTACGTTTGTTTTATGATTGGATTAGAACTAAACCACAAACATCTGCATCTTTTCCAACTGCAAATGCAACTGGTGGATTTAGTTTGAGAATTAATTTTCAATAGCAATGGCGAGTTTTTGTGCCACTAATTACACTAATTAGCACTAAGCCATTTTAATTAAAAGTTTATTATTATCGGGCAAAAGACAAAAAACGAGGTGCTTATTAAATAAGGAATTAATTATCTTTTTTTATAAGTTTTGGTGTTGTGGTTAATCATTTGTGAAATTAGTGCAATTAGTGGCTAAATTTAAGCGAAAAAATATTTGATTATTCAAACAAACAATTACATTTGTAAATCAAAAAAAATAACTATGAATTTTCCAGCAGATTTAAAATACACAAAAGACCACGAGTGGGTAAAAATTAACGGTAGCGAAGCTACAATAGGCATTACTGATTTTGCTCAACGCGAACTTGGAGATATTGTTTATGTAGATGTAAATACTATTGGCGAAACAGTTGAAAAAGAAGCGGTTTTTGGAACAGTGGAAGCAGTAAAAACGGTTAGTGATTTATTTATGCCTTTAACCGGAGAGGTTTTAGAAGGAAATAAGGATATTGATGCTACTCCGGAAAGCGTTAATAAAGACCCTTACGGAAATGGATGGATTATTAAAATTAAATTTACTAACCCTGCTGAGGTAAATGAATTACTAAGCGTGGAAGATTATAAAAAATTAATAGGCGCATAATTATTGCATCGCATCTTTAAAACCCTTTCTTGTTATGCACGAAAGGGTTTTTTGTTTGTAAAATTTGTTGTTCCAATTAATGAGCGGCTAAAAAAGGTTCACGTAAATAGATGCTTCGTTCCTCTGCATGATAAAACTGTCATCCCGACGCAGGAGGGATCTTAATAAAAAACCAGTTGAAAAAACTCATTTATAATAACAGTGCTATTTTCTCATTTTTATGGGCGGCAATTATTTTTGTTTTATGTGCAACACCGGGTAATTATATTCCAACTGTAAGTTGGTTAGAATTGTTAAGTTTTGATAAGTGGGTGCACGCCTCCATGTTTTTTATTTTAAGTAGTTTGTTGTTTTTGGTTGTTTTAAAATATAATCAAAGTAAAAAATGGATGTTTATTTATTTTTTAATTTGTGTTTCTTACGGTGGTTTATTAGAGATAATGCAAGCTAAATGCTTCACTAATCGCAGCGCAGATTGGCAAGATTTTGTGGCGAATACTTTTGGATGTATTATTGCATTTCTGTTTTTGAAAAAATTGAGAAAGACCTTTGTTAATTCAACCATAAATTAATATTTCGTCCCTACGGGACTTTTTTCATCCGTTTTGTTTTTCATCTAAAGATATTTAATCCCTAAAGGGATATAAGATAATTTGTTTTAAAAACAGACTTGTCTCATAGAGACAGAATATTTATAGAGAGTGAAATCGTTTAGTTTAGAAGTCCCGTAGGGACGATATAATTGAATGGGAAAAAACAGTGTTGGCGAGCCTATGCTCAACCTTATCTGATATATAAAAAAGAAAACAAAAAAGCCTCTTTCAAATTAATGAAAGAGGCTTTTAAATTTTTATAAAATAAATTAAGCTGTAACTTTTTCTCCTTTTAATACCGCAGCCATTGTTTTACCAATTTCTGCAGGGCTTTCACAAACAAAAATTCCACACTCACGCATAATTGCCATTTTTGCTTGAGCAGTATCTTCTGCGCCACCAACAATTGCACCTGCGTGCCCCATTGTACGTCCTTTTGGTGCAGTTTGTCCTGCAATAAAGCCAACAACTGGTTTTTTGTTTCCGTTAGCTTTTATCCATCGCGCAGCTTCTGCTTCATAATTTCCACCAATCTCACCAATCATAACAATGGCTTCAGTCTCAGGGTCGTTCATTAATAATTCAACCGCATCTTTAGTAGGTGTTCCAATAATTGGGTCGCCACCTATTCCAATAGCAGTAGTTATTCCCATACCTGCTTTTACAATTTGGTCAGCAGCTTCATAAGTTAAAGTTCCACTTTTTGAAACAATTCCAATTTTGCCTTTTTTAAATACAAACCCAGGCATAATTCCCACTTTTGCTTCTCCGGCAGTAATAACACCAGGGCAATTTGGCCCAATTAAACGACAAGTTTTACCTTTTAAATATTCTTTTACATAAATCATATCCTTTACAGGAATACCTTCAGTAATACAAACAATAACTTTAATTCCTGCGTCAGCAGATTCCATAATGGCATCAGCAGCAAATGCAGCAGGTACAAAAATAATTGAAACATCGGCTCCAACTTTTTGAACAGCATCTGAAACAGTATTAAATACCGGGCGATCTAAATGAGTGGTTCCACCTTTACCCGGAGTAACACCGCCAACTATATTGGTACCATATTCAATCATTTGAGTGGCGTGAAAAGTTCCTTCTCCACCTGTAAAACCTTGTACAATTACCTTTGAATTTTTATTTACTAATACCGACATAATCTTAATTTTTGAGTTACGAATATACCTACTAATTTGCAGTTTCCCAATAAAAAAATAACCTTTAACGCTTTAAAATTTAATCCTAAAATTTAATCCAAAAAAAGTATAACTTAAAGCCTTAATTGGAGAACTTTATAGAGCTATATACAGATGGTGCGGCAAGCGGAAACCCCGGTCCTGGTGGCTTTGGGGTGGTGTTAAAATTTAAACATCATCGCAAAGAAATGAGCGCCGGTTTTAAATTAACCACCAATAATAGAATGGAATTACTTGCTGTAATTGTGGGTTTAGAGAGTGTTACCAGTAATGATTTGCCTGTTAAGGTTTATTCTGACAGTAAATATGTGGTTGACTCTATTAATTTAAAATGGGTGTTTGGTTGGCGTAAAACGGGCTTTAAGAACAAAGCTAACGTTGATCTTTGGCAACGTTTTTTAAGAGTTTATAATGCAGATAAACATCAATTTTTTTGGGTAAAAGGCCATGCATCAAATTTTGAAAATAATCGCTGTGATGAATTAGCAGTTGCCGCATCAAAGCAACCGAATTTACCAAGAGATGAAGGGTATGATGCGATAAAAAGAGGTGGTTTAGCCAAAGACTAAGTAGGTCTTAAAATAACCACATAGTTTCATAAAAATAAAAAACTAAACTTACACAAGAGGGACGCAAAGTTTTCTTCGCGATGGCGAAGAAAAATCTATGTTTTTTTATAAGGTTAACATTAATTCCCTGTGTTTCTATGTGGTTAAATTTTAAATCTGATTATTTCCCATTATTTAAATAAACTCTGCCTTGTCTCCAGTAATCAACCGCAGTGTAATAAGGATCTTTAAAAAACTGCGAGCGTTCTAAAATAAAATCATTATCAGTAAATGGGTTTTGTGTTTTAATAAATGTAAAACGAAGCGGACTAACACTAGTTTCTAAACCATAAACCCAAGTTTCGCTTTTAGAATTTTTGTAAATATTTGTGGGCGGACCAAATACAATAAATATCATTCCCCTATCACTTTTCCAACCTTGTGTATAGCTTGTGTAATATTTGTTCGCTTCCTTTACGCGCCCATAATATTTTTTTAGTAATTCTCTTGCGCGTTCTTTACTTCCAGCAATTGTAATCCAAAAATTATCAATTGCAACTTTTTTATCGGCGGCATTTTTACACCCGTCAAATTCTTCTTTACTCATTAAATATCTTGTACAATTTATCATTTCATCACTATTGCTCACTCCAGGAAAAGTTTCATCAAAAGTATATAACGTTAAACCCTCAGTATTAATTGAATTGGTTGTAGCATGTAAAAAACCATAGCGCGGCATAGTTAGTTCAAATTGATTTTGGCTAGGAAATATATTAAAAACACTGTCCGGCTTGTATTTAAACTCATCTTGAACTTTTGTTGAAAAAGGAGGTAGGGCAGGACCAAACTCTTTAAAAAAGCAGTTTATCGTCAATTGCGTAATTGCAGGATTTGAAAATTTTACAACTACGGTTTCATCTTTTAAAAAATTTGTTTTAAATGATATGTTATTATTGTAAGTGATTAGAAAATTTTGCTGTGTAAAATTATTTTTTTTGTAAATATTTAAGCCTTTATTATATTTTATTTTTTTGTTGAGGTCAAATACTTGAATATCCAAATAGTAATCAGAATTGTTTAATGCTTTTAAATTAAATTTAGAAACTATCGATTTTATTTCAACAGTTTCAGATGCCCTATCAATAAGATGATAAGAGCTACTATCTAATATTTTTCTTGAATTTGGCTCGGATAAAAGTTTATAGGAAATACGTAAATCAGCATAAAACGCAAAGGTTGTATCAGGACGCTTATAAATTAAATTTTCATTTTTAATTTCTAAGTATGTGATAGTAATGCTGTCATTTAAATGGTAAGCAACAGCATTTACCTCCAGTAATTCGCTATCGGGATTAACTAAGCTTTTTGTAGGTTTCGAAACAAATTGCCTTTTGTTTGAGCAATTAATCAAAAGAAAAATCACAAAAAATAGCGTTGTTGTATGGATAAATTTATTCACTCTTCCAAAGTTAATCAATAAAAACTATCTTTGTTTATGATGCCTTTAAAAATAAATATTTGGCGAATTATTGGATTATTAGCACTTGTTGCTTTTGCAATTTTATTTTTTAAAATTGTAATTTACATAGCAATTTCATTGATTCTGTTTTTAGTGGGTTATCCTTTAACCTATCGATTAGAAAGAGTTAAGTTTGGTAAAAGACGAATGCCAAATAGCTTAGCTGCTTTAATAACCATCTTGGTAATTATTTCTCTTATTTTAAGTTTATTTTTTCTAATTATTCCACCCCTTGCCAAGGAAATAAATTTTTTAGCCGAATTAAATTTTTATGATGTTTTTCATAATATATTAGCGCAAGTTCCCGGTGTTAAATCTTTGTTTTTAAAGTTTGGAGATGAAGAAAGTTTAAAACAAAATTTATCTTCTCAGGTAGCAGAATTTGTGAATGCAAAAAATATAAGCGCAGTGGTTAATAATATCTTTCAATATTTCGGGACAATTTTTGGAGGTATATTATGTGTTTTATTTATCACCTTTTTTTTATTGAAAGATGAGAAAATAGTTAAGAATAGCTTATTGACAATTACTCCCTTAGGTGTTGAAAAGGAAATGCGTGAAATTTTGAATATTAGTAAAAGAATGCTGAGTAAATATTTTCAAAGTTTGTTTATTGACATGTTTATTGTAGGAGGTTCGGTTTTTTTATTCTTAACTCTTTTTGGAATAAAAAATGCTTTAATAATCGCATTTTGCGCAGGAATTTTAAATGTTATTCCATACATAGGTTCTGCAATTACAATGGTAATTGCAATTTTTTTGGGAGTGAGTTCTTGTATTAGTTCAGGAAGTTATGATATGATTGGTGGAACTATCACCACTATATTTTTTACTATGTTTAGTATTAATATAATTGATGGCTTTATTATTCAGCCTTATATTTTTTCTAACTCTGTAAAAGCCCACCCATTAGAAATTTTTATTGTAACACTAATGGCAGCAACATTAGGTGGAATATTCGGAATGATTATAGCATTGCCTGTTTATACTATCATACGTATTGTAGCCTCAGGATTTTTGACACACCTAAAATTCTTTAGAAAAATTTCAGAAAATATAAAAAATTAAATTATTTATGGACAGTATTTTTTCATTTTTAAAAAAATTAGAGACCAATAACAATCGCGATTGGTTTGAGAAAAATAAACCTAATTATTTAAAGGCAAAAGAAGAGTTTGAAGCCTTTGTTCAAGAAATAATCGAAGGCATTAGTAAATTCGATAAACGCATTTCGCCCGACATGAAAGCGAAAGATTGTACTTTTCGTATTTATAAAGACGTTAGGTTTAGTAAAGATAAAACGCCTTATAAAAATAATATGGGGGCAAGTATTAATCCGGGTGGAAAGAAGTCTATTGTACCGGGTTATTATTTTCATTTACAACCTGGCGGTAATTTTATTGCGGGAGGTGTTTGGATGCCGGAACCCGAAATCTTAAATGCTATCAGGCAAGAAATAGATTATAACTCTGCGCCACTTTTAAAAATTTTAAATTCTGCTTCATTTAAAAAATACTATAAGGGAGTTGATGATGAAGGCGCTTTAAAAACAGCTCCAAAGGGATATGATAAGGAGCATCCGCTAATTGATTTGTTACGAAACAGACATTTTATCGTGAGTCATGCGTTTACTAACAAACAAATTTCAGATAAAAATGCTGTAAAAGAAATAGTGGCTGGCTTTAAAGCGATGTATCCTTTTTTACACTATTTACGGGAGGCAACAGATAAGTAATTTCTTAGATAAAATAATAACTTCAATTAAAAAACAAAGTCAACGAAGCGGTTCCATTTTATTGTACTTTGGGTGCGTAACGTTAAAATTTATAATCTATAATTTTTAATTTAAAATTATTATAGCCCTGTGTGTTTTCTAAATAATTTAATGGCAAGCGCTAATAAAACAATTCCAAATACCTTTTTAAGTATTGCAATCCCACCAATCCCTAGAAGTTTTTCTAACAGACTAATATATTTTAAAACAAAATAAACAATTACCACATTAATAAAAATGGCAATAATAATAGAGAGTAAATTATATTCTGCCCGTATCGAAAGCAAAGTCGTTAATGTTCCTGTACCCGCAATTAATGGAAAAGCCAATGGAACAATAGAAGCAGTCGCCGGAATTTCATCTTTGTAAATTTTAACGCCTAAAATCATTTCTAATGCTATAAAAAAAAGCACAAAGGATCCAGCAATTGCAAAATCTTCTACTTTTATACCTATAATATTTAAAATTGTTTGACCTACAAATAAAAACACAATCATAATTAGCAACGAAACCCACGAAGCTTTTAAAGCATTTATGCCCCCTGCCTGCTGTTTAAGGCTTATAACAACTGGTATAGAGCCAATGATATCAATTACGGCAAACAACACGGTTGTTACTTTTAAAATTTCTATTATGTCAAATACTAAATTCATTTCTGCAAAAGTAAGTCTTTCTTTATAAAGCCCCAAAATCATTTATTTTACTTTTTATTTCATTTTTCTAAATAGTTTCTTTATTTTTAATAGACAATTTTTATGATATTATGGAAAAGAGATTTAAGTATAAAAGTCTACTAACTTTCTGCAACAATGAGTGGATGGTTAATAACCAAAAACGCTATAGAACAACTTTAGATAAAGCAGAAATAGATTACGTTAGAGTTGAGTTAGCGATTTTTAATAAATTGTTTGATGAAGAAGATTGGGCTGCAAAAGTAAATTTAAAATGCGTTGAGAATGTAGGTAAAAAAGAAATATGTAATCGCGAAATTAATATAAGTGTAAAAAAGGAAGAAAACATTTTTTATTTGCGCGATGGTTGGGGTGTTGAAGCGAAAGGGACATTTTGGAAAAAGGGAAGTTATTTGTGGCAAGCCTATATCGATGATGTTTTTGTTGGCGAAAAACTATTTCATATTAATGATATTGGCGAGGTAACAACAACTTCGAATCCTTATTTAGAAATTGAGCATATAAAATTATATAACAGTCATCATGATGGCTGGCAAGAAAAAAATCGCAAATACCTTAAAACCTTTAGTAAAAATGATACTAAATATGTTTGGGCAGAAGTGAAGTTTAAAAACATTACAGCATTAGATTATCATTATGAATTTTTTGTAAATTTTCATGACGACTCTGGCCAGCAAAAGGCATCAGTTATTCAAACAGGTTTTGTGGATGTTAATAAAAAGGATTACACCTATACTTTTGAAAAAGCTTGGGGTAGCGATACTCCAGGCATATGGACGGATGATAAATATTTAGTTGAGATTGTTTTTAACGATGTGTTGATAGGCGCAACAACTTTTAATTGCGCTTTAGTTGAGGAAGAAGGTGAAACGCCTTTACTAAAAACTATTGAGCAAACTTTAACTGCGGGAAATGCAAGTACAAGTTCTGGAATAAATAATAACGAAGGGGCAACAGAAAAAACGCTCGAAGAATTATTATCTGAGTTGGATGCATTAATTGGTTTAGATAACGTAAAAAAATCTATTCGTGAGAATATTACGTATTTAAATTTTACAAAACTGCGTAAAGAAAAAGGCTTTGATGATTCATCAAAAATTTCGTTGCATAGTATTTTTACTGGTAATCCTGGTACCGGAAAAACAACCGTTGTAAAAATGCTTGGTAAAATTTATAATAAAATGGGTTTATTATCAAAAGGCCATGTTGTTGAAGTAGACCGAGCGGCCCTAGTTGGGGAATACATAGGGCAAACCGCACCCAAAACAAAAAAAATGATTGAAAGTGCACGGGGAGGAATTTTATTTATCGATGAAGCATATTCATTAGCACGTTCTGACGATGATAGTAAAGATTTTGGTAAAGAAGTTATTGAAATGCTTTTAAAAGAAATGAGCGATGGCCCTGGAGATATTGCTATTATAGGCGCGGGCTATCCAAAACAAATTAAAAGTTTTATTGAAAGTAATCCGGGATTAAAATCAAGATTTACAGAATATTTTCACTTTGATGATTATTTGCCAGAAGAGTTACATCAAATTGCAGTTTATTCATCTGCACAAAAACAAATTGGTTTTTCACCTGAAGCAGATAATTATTTAAAAGAGCAATTAATTGAGGCTTATCGTAAGCGTGATGAACACTTTGGTAACGCGCGTTTTGTGAATGCAATTGTTGAAGAGGCAAAACAAAATATGGGTATTCGCTTAATGAAATCAACCGAGCTAGACAATTTAACAAAAGAAGATCTCTCTACAATTTCCCTTGAGGACCTTGTAGTAGTGTTTTTTACAGAACAAAAAAAGCAATTAAAATTGTCAATTAATGATAAGCAATTAAATGAAGCTCTTGCCGAACTGAATGAATTAGTTGGCATGGATAAAATAAAACAGGACATTCACGAACTTGTAAAATTAATTCGTTTCTATAACGAAACCGGAAAAGATGTTGTCAATAAATTTTCGCTTCACTCAGTCTTCTCCGGAAATCCAGGTACAGGTAAAACAACGCTGGCACGTATTATCGCGAAAATATATAAAGCTTTAGGCGTTATTGAAAGAGGGCACGTTGTAGAGGTAGACAGAGAAGGGTTAGTAGCCGGCTACGTTGGACAAACCGCAACAAAAACTGCCGGGGCTATTGAAAATGCCATGGGAGGAATATTATTTATTGACGAAGCCTATGCTCTTGCAGGGAATGGTGGAAACGATTTTGGTAACGAAGCTATACAGGTTATTTTAAAAAGAATGGAAGATATGCGTGGAAAGTTTGGAATTATTGTTGCAGGCTACACTGATAATATGAGTACGTTTATTCAAAGTAATCCCGGTTTAAAATCTCGTTTTGATAAAACGTTTGTGTTTGATGATTATCAACCCGAACAATTATGGGATATTACAAAAAATTTACTTTTAAAAGAAAGTTTAACTCCAAATCCAGAAGCAGAAACTCACTTAAGAGCGCACATAGCTAATTTATATGATTCGCGAGATAAATTTTTTGGAAATGCTAGAACTGCAAGGCAGGTTGTGGGTGATGTAGTGATGAAACAGAATTTACGCCTCGCATCCATGCCAAGCGATCAAAGAAAGAAAGAAGATTTAGCGCAATTAATTTTTGACGACGTTAAACATTTACCAACACAAATAACCGAAAACAGACAAACTTTAGGATATAAATTTGGAAGCTAATGTTAGAAAAAATAAAGACGTTTCCGTACTTTTTTCATAAATTCTGAATTGAAACCGAAGAATAAGATGGCAAATGTTTTAATACTTTGTGCTCACAGACCTAAACGCTCGCCTAGTCAACGCTACCGATTCGAACAGTACCTCTCATTTTTGGAGGAGTATGGCTTTAAGTTTACTTATTCTTATTTATTAAATGAAAAAGATGATGAACTTTTTTATTCGAAAGGAAATTTTTTAAATAAAGTTTTTATTTTAATAAAATCTGTGCTTATCCGTTTTAAAGATTCTTTCAAATTTAAAAAGTATGATATTATTTTTATTCAGCGAGAAGCTTCTTTTTTAGGAACTTCTTATTTTGAAAAACTTGCTTTTAAATCTGGCGCCCATGTTATTTTTGATTTTGACGATAGCATTTGGTTAGCCGATACAAGTCCAGGAAATAAAAAATGGGAATGGATAAAAAAACCGGAAAAATTTTATAAAAACATATCTTATGCGCACACAGTAATTGCTGGAAATAATTATTTAGCAGAGAAAGCAAGACCCTATAGTAACAACGTTATCGTTATCCCAACTACTATTAATTCTGAATGGCATACTCCAAAAATCGAGCTGCGAAATAAAAAATTAATTACTATTGGTTGGAGTGGAAGTATTAGTACTATTAAACATTTCGAATTATTAATCCCTGTTCTTATTCAATTACAAGAAAAATATAAAAACCAATTAAAATTTAAAGTTATTGGGAGTAAGTTTTATAAGCATCCAACTTTAAATATTGAAGCGATTGAATGGAAAGAGAATACCGAGGTTAACGAGCTAAATTCATTAGATATTGGATTAATGCCATTGCCAAACGATGAATGGGCAAACGGGAAATGTGGATTAAAAGGACTGTCTTACATGGCTTGCGGAGTACCTGCCGTAATGAGCGCTGTAGGGGTAAATAAAGATATCATAAAAAATGGAGAAAATGGATTTTTAGTGAATACAGATGAGGAGTGGTTTACTATTTTGTCTTCTTTAATTGAAAATCCAGAACTAAGAACAGAAATAGGAATGAAGGGCAGAGAAACTGTTGTAAATGAATATTGCGTAAAATCCTATAGGGATAAGTATCTAGAAGTATTTCAACATGCTAAATCATTTAGATAATTATTTTTTTTCTTTAGAAGAACCGCACAGAAGTTGTTTGCTCTTTTTAAGGCAATTTATTTTAAACTATTCTAATCAGTTAAGTGAGCAATGGAAGTTTAACACGCCGTTTTATTACTATAATAATAAATGGTTTTGTTACATTTCCTATCATAAAAAAACGAAGTTAATTTATATTGGTTTTGTTCAAGGCTATAAGATTAAACATTCTAAACTATTAAGTGAAGGAAGAAAACAAGTTAAAGTTTTTTATATAGATCCAGAAAAGGATATAGATGTAAAAAATTTAAATGCTATTTTTAAAAAAGCATGTAGTTTGTATAAAAAGTAAATAGAGTAAAAAAATTATTTTATTGCTTTTAAGCTAAGGTCTAAACTTTTTACATGATGCGTTAAAGCACCAATAGAAATAAAATCTACGCCGCATTTAGCATAGTCTGCAATATTTTTTTCGGTAATACCACCCGAAGATTCAACTTCAAATTTTTTATTAATTAATTTTACGGCTTCAAGAGTTTGTTTTGGAGTATAATTATCTAACATTATGCGTTTAACGCCGCCATGTTTTAAAACCTTTTTTACATCTTCAGTATTTCGGGTTTCAACCTCAATGTCTAATTTCTTTTTCGTTTTTTTTAAATAATTATTTGCTGCGTCAATTGCTTCAATTATTCCTCCGGCAAAATCAATATGATTATCTTTTATTAAAATCATATCAAATAAACCATAACGGTGATTTGCACCTCCACCAATAACAACCGCCCACTTTTCAAAAAAACGAAAGCCTGGAGTAGTTTTACGAGTATCAATAACAACAGCTTTGGTTCCTTTGCATAAAGTTTGCAAATAATTTGTCTTGGTAGCAATGCCGCTCATGCGTTGCATAATATTTAACACTAATCGTTCGGCAGTTAAAAGTTTTTGAGTATTACCTTCTATTCTAAATGCTACATCTCCTTTTTTTACTTTATCGCCATCTTTTAAAAAAAATTTAATCTTAAAATTTTTATCTACTTGTTTAAAGATTTTTTCGGCGGCAGCAATTCCCGCAATTATACCTTCTTCTTTTACGAGTAAATGCATTTTACCTTTATGATTTTTCGGAATGGTAGAAAGAGAGGTGTGATCGCCGTCTCCAACATCTTCTATAAACGAAGAAGAGACAAACTGTTTAAAATTAAAATGATTTTGGTGAAGCTTAATAAAATCAATCATTATCGTTTTCTATTCGAAATTGAGCAATTAAATTTCGTCTCAATAAAATTGAAACTCTGAATTTTCCATTACTGGTTTCAAGATTGCCGGTAATATATTGTGCTCCGTTATTTGTAGAACTAACATGACTTGAAGAGAAAGCTTTAACGGTATGTTTTTCAAAAAAGAATTTTAGGTTAGCTTCTGCTTGCGATTTACTTAACACATCTTCTTGATTGATAATTTTAATAGAAACCTTTTCGTCAAAATATTTTACAAGCTCATTTGATTTCCCTTGTTTTAAGGCAGAAATAATTTCGTCACTTGGCTCAACGCCAGCAAAAAAGAAAGTAAAAATTAAATAAAATATATTTACTGCTATTTTCATTTATTTGTATTACAAAGTTAATATTTTTTTCGCACTTTTAACAAATGAAGATTTTGTTGCTTCAAATAGATAAAACGCAGGATAGTTACTTAACCAACGGGATAGAAATATATACCAAGAGGCTTAAGAACTATTGCTCATTTGAAATACAAACAATTAATGTGCCAAAAACAGTGCGACAGCGCACACAGCCTGAGCAAAAACAAGAGGAAGCAAAGCTAATTTTGTTAAACATTTTACCTGAAGACCAACTTATTTTATTGGATGAAAAAGGGAAGGAATATTCTTCGCTTGACTTTTCTAATTTTATTGCTCAAAAGCAAAATGCATCAGTTAAACGTTTAATTTTCTTAATTGGTGGGCCATTTGGCTTTAGTGATGTGATATATAAACGCGCTAATTTAAAAATTTCTTTGTCGCAAATGACCTTCTCTCATCAAATGGTGAGGTTGTTTTTTGTAGAACAATTGTATAGAGCCTTCACTATTTTAAAGGGTGAAAAGTATCACCATGAGTAGTCGTTAAAAAAGTATAAATTAATCAAAAAAGCTCCAGCTTATACCAAATCTAAAGGCTCTATCTGTTTGATAATAACCTTGTGTTAAAGCATATTTAGTTCCAGCAAAACCATAAAGAGCATTTTCAACTTTTAAGAAAAATGAAACTGGGCGTATTCGTGCGTTTATATACACATCTACAAATGGATAAGTTTCTGTTTTAAAACCTTCCTGTAAATAAAATGTTTGAGTGGCTGGCATGTAACCGTAAGAATAAAAGGATTGATACGCTTGCAATTGACTACCGATTTGTAATTGCAAATTGTTTTTAAATAAATTACCGGTGTAAAATAATTTAGCGATTCCTTGATTTCGAGGCATTCGAATATAGGTAGTGTTTGTAGTATTTTGAAAAATATAATTTAGCGACAAGCCTATGTGTTTTAAAAACACTTTGGTGTAAGTAAGTCGAACCCCAACATTAGTTATGGGTTTAGAATATTGTCTTGGTAAGGCAACATTATCAAAAAACAAATAATTGTTTATGTTCTGAACAAAAACCGAAGTGGTAATATTTTTATTGAGGTAAAAACCTAATACGGCTTGCGTTTGTTGTTGTGAATGATAACCATTGTTAAACCAGCTAAAATGATTGCTTATCCAATAATTATAAATATAATCTGCCGAGCGATTTTCGGCTAGTAAATTAAAATAGATGAGTCTGTTTTTAGATTTGTTTAAATTTAGTATTGTTCTGCTTTCAACTTTATAGTTTCCAATATTTGCCCCGCCAAAAACATATTGAAAATTAAAAAAACTCTCAATTTCTTTACCGTTAGTATTTAAGGAATCTGTTCCTCTGATGGATTTTCTATAGGCAATATCTGCAGTGGCAATATGGTTAAAAAATAAACTATCTGCCTTTTGCCAAACGTGATTAATTTCGTTTTTATAGCCTACTGAAATAGCAAAGTTTGAATTTGTTGTGATGGCCGAATAATTTATTTCATTTAGTATTTTTAGAACATGAGAACTATCTCTTGTTTTTGCTGTATCTAAATACATGATTGTATAATATTTATCAATAGCAATATTGTCGTCATTATATTTATAAATATTCGAAGCAAAAGTTGATTTGGATTGAATAAAGTGATTTAGTTTTGTTGTTGAATCTTGTCCTTTATTTAATTTTATAAATGGATTAAACATGACTTTAATTTCTTTATTCTCACGATTTGCGCCATTTAATCTTACAGCAAGTAGCTCTTTGTTTTCTAGCAATGTTTTGTCGGTAAGACTATCTTGTAAAATCCCACCATTTTCTTTGTTTTTATTCCCGTTAGTAAGAATATAAAAGTAATAACCTAAACGATTATTTTTTGATGTTGCATTACTTGAAAGGTAAAAATTGTTAGTGTATGTTTGTTGTTTTAAATAAAAGCCTTGCGAAGTGTAACGACTGAACTTGAGAGTTACATTAACTTTTTCTTTATAGGTATGCGTAAAAAGCATTTTAAAGGCTTGAAATTTTTTGCTACCAGCAACACCTATTAAATTTGCGTACGGACCTTTAGAGCGATAGTATTCAACTTGGCTTTCGGTATAAATGTCGTTTTGGGTGGGAGGCGTGTAAAAATTAAAACCAATATTATTTGTGCCATAAGTAAGTAGGTAGGTTGGAGATGGTAAACCAACATTGCCTAAGAAATTTCGCGGAAAATAATTATGAAGGTTATTGATGCTTGTATCAGGGTAGGTATATCTATATTTTGATAACAGATTGTTTTTTTCTGTTTTTGAACTTAGGTATTTTGAATCAGTTGAATAAAATGACTGAGAGCTGGAAATAAAAGCAGAGCAGAAGAACAACCAAAACCAAAGTTTTTTAATAGTTGGAACTATTTTTTTTTGTTTAAAAAAAGTTGGCATCGATTTCGTTAAAGTAAATTACTTAAGTAAAACTAAGAAAATTTTATTTAAGAAAATTTAAAGAAAGTTAAATGGTTATTAAGGAGCATTAAAATTTATCAAAGAAATGTTCCTCAACATCAAAGGTTGATTTTAAACCAACTTCTTTGTAATCTGAGGCTAACCATTTTTCGGCAGTATCTCTACCTCGTTGTTTTAGGTCTGATAAAAACTCCCAAGAAGTATTCATTTTACTACTATAACTTAATTGACTTAATGCATCGTATCCACTAATCGTATGCACAAAAATTTCGCGGTTAACTTTATTATCGGATTTTAAAATTCCGTTTCTAATCAATTCATTTCGGTAGTGAATTAACTTCATTTCATTTATTAAACTACTATTAAATGAAATTTCATTAACCCTATCTGCAATATCTCTAGCTGTAGTTGGAACGGAATTAATATTGATAGAATTAATTTTAACAAGAACAATATCAGATAAATTTGTATTAGTGATGATTGGAAAAATTGGAGGATTACCCATATATCCACCATCCCAATAAAATTGCCCTTCAATTTCAACTGCTTGAAATAAAAATGGCAAACATGCAGATGCCATAACGGAGTCCACTGTAATTTCTTTATTTGCAAATATTTTTGCTTTGTTTGTTTTTACATTGGTAGCGCAAATAAAAAGTTTCTTTTTGTTGTACCGATGTAACTCTTCAAAATCAATAATATTGTTTAAAATATCTCTAAGAGGATTGTAATTAAAAGGATTAAAATTGTAGGGTGATAAAACTTGAGTAATGGCATTAACCATCATGTATCCAGTGCTGTTATAAATGTCTCCGTTACCATAAGCCGAATCCATCATGCCTGGCTTAAACAAAAAGCTCCCGCTTAAGGCTACTTTTTTCCACAATTCTTCTAATAATTCTTTTGCTTTTGCCGGACCACCAATATGTAAACCGTAAGCACAAGTAACCGCGTTAACGGCACCAGCACTTGTTCCGCACATTGCCTCCGCAACAATATCCTCCTCTTCTAAAAGTCTATCTAACACACCCCAAGTAAAAGCACCGTGGGCTCCCCCACCTTGTAAGGCAATACCAACATGTTTTCTCTCTAACTTCATTTGTGTTTTTTGATTATACCATAAATATAAAAGATTAATAATTAAGGTAAAACCTTTTTGTCAACAAATAACAGGGATTAAGCTAAAAAAGAATAAATAAACGACCTAAAGTTCGTTTAGTGCCTGTATTGCGGCTTCAAAATTTGGTTGAATTTTTAGGCACATGTTGTAATCTGCTTTGGCGCTTTCCTTGTCTTTTAATTTTGCGTAGGTATATCCTCTAGCAAAATAAGCTTGCGCAAAATTAGGATTAAGCATGATTGCGTTTGTAAAATTTTCCAAAGCCGTTTTGTTATCTTTTTTTATCTCTAAATAAATTGCGCCAAGATTGTAATAACAGTTTTCGCAACTTTTATTTTTTTGTAAAATAGAGTTGTACTCTGTTATTGCTTCATCAGTTTTGCCAATATCTTGCAATAATTTAGCGCGAGCATAAATAGTGTTTTCGTTATAAGGATTAACTTTTAAAGCATTATTATAATATTCTAAAGCGATTGGATTTTTTCTTGCGGCATACATTAAACCCATATCAATAAAGGCGTTTTCGTATTTGTTATCTTGCTCAATAGCGGTTTGCAAACTCGATATTGCCCTAGCTGTATCTCCACTTTCTCTATAAATACTACCTTTTAAATAATATGCCTTTGCTAACCTGTCATTAATTTTTAAAGCCTTGTTTACATAATCAATTCCTTTTTGATATTGTTTAACTAAATAGAATAATTCAGATAGTTTTAATAAAGCTTCGGTATTTTCGGGAAACTTTTTCTCAATTATTTCTAAAAGGTCCTTTGCTGAGCGCGTATTGTTTTGAGAATAATAAGCATCAACCAATGTCATATAATATTCAGATTTTGTACTATCTAATTTAATACAACGTTTTGAATCGTTTATAGCTTCTGGTAATTGTTTTAGTGAAATGTAAATAGAGGCTCGCGTATTATATAATTCGGCATTGTTTGGATCGTTTAAGAGTTTTAAATTAATAGCTTTTAATTCAGGTGAATTTAATTTAATACTTAAACTATCAGATGTTTTAATTTCAGTATCGGTTTGCTCTAAAGAATTATTTTTACAACCATTTAATGCCATCGTAAAAATGAAAAGCAATGAAAAGCAAATAAATGAATTTTTAGTATTATTAAAGGTCATTTGCGCTGGCTATTAATTCGGCAATATCTAAAACTTTAGTTTTTTCTTCTTTATTGAAATGTTTAACGCCATCCGTCATCATAGTATTACAAAACGGACAACCAACTGCAATAACATCGGGATTTAAAGCTAAAGCTTCTTCAGCTCTTTCTACATTAACTTCTTTATTTCCTTTTTCAGCTTCTTTAAACATTTGAGCGCCGCCCGCACCACAACACAAACCGTTAGCTTTACTACGCTTCATTTCGGCTAATTCAACATCCAACTTTTTAATTATTTCGCGAGGTGCCTCATATACACCGTTACCTCTACCTAAATAACAAGGGTCATGAAAAACAATTTTTTTCCCTTTAAATTCTCCACCTTGTACTTTTAATTTACCTTGATCAATTAATTCTTGCACTAGTTGTGTGTGATGAACAACTTCATAATTGCCTCCTAGAGCAGGATATTCGTTTTTAATTGTGTTAAAACAATGTGGGCAGCCAGTAACTATTTTTTTAATGTTATAACCATTTATTACATTAATGTTTTGCATGGCTTGCATTTGGAATAAAAATTCATTTCCTGCACGCTTTGCCGGATCTCCAGTACAGCCTTCTTCAGCACCTAATACTGCAAATTTAATGTTAACATGATTTAAAATTCGAACAATTGCTTTGGTTATTTTTTTTGCACGATCGTCAAAACTCCCACTGCAACCAACCCAAAATAATATATCAGGGGTTTCGCCATTGGCAATCATTTCTTGCATTGTTGGAACTTTTATTGTTGACATATTTAAAAGTTTTATTAAAATGTATTAAAATAATAATTTAAGATTCTTTAATCCAATTTGCTCTGTCGGCCTGACTAAATTGCCAAGGTGCTCCATTGTTTTCAATATTAGTAAACATTGTATTTAATTCACTCGGACTATTACTTTCTTCCATCACTAAATATCTTCTTAATTCAACTATAATTGCTAAAGGATCAATGTTTACAGGACATTCTTGAACGCAAGCATTACAAGTATTGCAGGCCCATATTTCTTCATGTTTTATGTAATCACCTAACAATGATTTGCCATCATCAACAAAAGTTCCTTTATTAGCATCCATATTTTTGCCAACTTCCTCTAATCTATCACGCGTATCCATCATAATTTTACGTGGCGATAATAATTTACCTGTTATACTTTGTGGACAAGCAGAGGTACACCTTCCACATTCTGTACAACTGTAAGCATCCATCAAATTTTTCCAATTAAGGTCTTGAACATCTTTTGCACCAAAACGCACAGGATTGTTAGGGTCTGTTTTAGCAACATAATTAGGGTCAAAATTTGGAGCCACAACATCAGTCACAGATTCTAATGTTGTGAATTCGCCTTTTGGTTTTAAATTAGAATAAAAAGTATTTGGGAAACCTAAAACAATATGCAAATGCTTTGAATAGGGTAAGAAATTTAAAAATCCCAAAACCATTAAAATATGTCCCCACCAACCAATTCGTTCAATGGTGTGTAAACCATTTTCTGATAATCCTCCAAAAAGTAGGGGCCCTAAATGACGGCTAATAGAAAAGTTTAATGAGCCATCGCCAAGGTTAGTTGCATGAGATAAATTTTTTGAATACAAAACTTCGTCGGCACCATTCATCATAAAAATAAAACAGATTAAAGTAATTTCTCCAATTAAAATTAAGTTAGCGTCTAATTTTGGCCAACCATTTAATTCACTTTTTATTAAACGCGGTACTTTTAATAAATTTCGTCTTGCCAAAAAAGCAACCGTACCAATAAAAGCAAGAACAGAAAGTATTTCAATAAAACTAACCATGAATGTGTAAAACCCTCCTAACGAAGCTCTGAATGCACGATGACTTCCAGCAACGCCATCAAATACAATTTCAAGTAATTCTATTTGAGTGATAATAAAGGCCGAATATAAAAAGAAATGGAGTATAGCAGGAATTGGTCGAGCGAACATTTTTTGTTGACCAAAAGCAACTAAAACCATTGTTTTTATTCTATCAGAAGTGTTACCAGAAAAAGAAACATCTCTTCCTAAAAGAATATTTCTTCTAATTTTTTTTACATTAATAAAAAAGAAGACAGACGCTCCAATTAGAAGTAAAGAAAAAATAATAGAACTAATCATTTTTAATTTTTTGTTGGTTTACTAGATTTCCGTCCAAAAACTGAGAAATGGATATAGCGTTCAGGATTTAAACGTAAATCTTTAAGCAATTTATCTAAGTCTTCAGATGATTTATTTAAGTTATTGTATAAGGAATCATTTTTGGCTAGTTTACCTAAAGTTCCCTGACCTTCATTTATTTTAGCAAGCATTATATTTAATTGCTTCATTGATTGATCTGCGTTAGCAATCGCGTCTTTAAGTTGTGCTTTTGCCAAACTATCTGTCATGCTGCTAACATTGTTAATAATGTTGTCAATTTTTTGCCCGTTTTTATTAAGATTAGTTGTGATTTGATTTAAATTAGACATGACGCTAGAAATCTTAACTTTTTCTGAACCAACTAAATCATCTAATTTATAAGCTGTTTGTTCTAAAGTTAAAATCGCCTTCCTTACACTTTCAAAAGATTTATCAAGATTATCTCTAGTTTTAGTATTTAAAATTAAATTAACAACAGACATAACGCTATCCATACTGTTGATTAAATTTTCTGCTTTAGCTTGAATTGGAGCAATACGTTTATCTAGCGATTCTTTAAAACCTTCTTCGGTTGCAGCAATTAATGTATCTCCGCTTTTTACATACTCTATTTGATTGCTATAGATAATTTCAACTGCTTTTGAACCTAATAAATCGGAACTAACAGCTTTTGCAATAGAACCTTTGGGAATCAATATATCTTCAGTTAATAAAAACTTAACTAAAACTTTATTTTTCCCCCCTTGCTGAAATAACGAAATGTCTGTAATCTGGCCAATCTTATAGCCATTTATTAAAACTGGATTGGCGGGAATTAAATTGTCGATTTTTGGATAAACTGCGTATAAATAATATTTATGTGAAAAAATATTTGAGCCTTTTAAAAAATTAACACCCCAAATAAAGGCGGCAATAGCAGATAATACTACAATTCCTATTTTAAATTCTTTACTTATCTTCACAAAAAAGTATCTATTTTTAATGGATAAATATAAGTATTTAAATTGATAAATAACGCCTTAAAATGAACCAAAAATTAAAGAACGAGGAACTGAATAGGCTTAGTGTTGATGAATTTAAACATACAGTAAAACAAGCTGTAGTGGTTGTATTAGATAATGTAAGAAGTTTAAATAATGTTGGTTCAGCATTTAGAACCGCAGATGCTTTTTTAATTGAAGAAATTATTTTGTGTGGCGTTACCGGAACCCCGCCAAATAAAGAAATCGAAAAAACGGCACTAGGCGCTACATCTACTGTAAAGTGGTCGTATTTTAAAACAACTTTAGATGCAGCTGAATTTTTAACACAAAAAAAATATAAACTTTTTGCAGTTGAACAAGCTACAAAAAGCACGCCTTTGAATACATTTAATTCTTTTGATGAAAAAATAGCTTTGTTTTTCGGTAACGAAGTTTATGGGGTAGAGCAAGAAGTGATTAATGTTTGCGACGGAGTAATTGAAATTCCACAAGCGGGCACTAAACATTCTTTGAATATATCTGTAAGCATTGGTATTGTTCTTTGGGAAATTTTTCGGCATTCGTTAAAAAAGGAACTTTAAAATTTACTCTAAACATTCTTGTTTGATTTTTTTTAGTACATTCAATATCATGAAATTTTTTTGCCTTTTATTTTTCTATTTCAATTTCTTTTTTTGTTTTGGCCAAAACATAGAAGTGATTAAGCAGTCATCTTTTAAGCATGATTATTTTGTTACCGAAATGCAATACCTAGAAGAAATAAACGATACAAATAAAATTACATTTATTGCAGAAGTAAAAATATCGGGAAATCACGAAAATCAAATCGTTGGTAAGTGGCATAATTTGCTTAAAAATAAGGCAAAAGAATTAGGTGCTAATTTATATGTTTTAGAAAATTACCAAGAAGATGCTGAATCGGCCACCGCTATTCTTAAACTTTTTTTTGCCGGAGAAAATTTTATTAAAATAAATAACCGAAAAGTAAATAAAAATGCGGTGTATGTTTTTAATCAAAGCCGCTCAATAAATGATACCGCTTGTTTTTTTCTTAATCAAAATAAAATAAATTTTGATACGAAAAAGTATTATAAAATTTTTGCAAAACCTTATGAGTTATACAAATTATCTTTAGCTAACAATAAGGCCAAAAGTGTAGGTGAGAGTTTCCCGAATAACAATCAATCTGTTTTTTATGTGATATATAACAAATCCAGCGATAAATTTAACCCGGATAATTTTCAATTAAACCCAGTAAAAGTAAAATTTAGTAAAAATATACCACTAAAATTTAATTATAATTTGGGTAGATTTTTAATAGAAATCTATAGATAGAAAAAGAAAAATTTTAATTAGGCGTCGTAATCAATAACTACCTTTTCGGTTAGTGGGTGAGATTGACAGGTTAAAATAAAACCTTCTTCGACCTCAGCATCGGTTAAAGCAAAGTTAGCATCCATTCTTACTTTTCCTTCTAATACTTTAGCCCTGCAGGTACAGCAAACAGCTCCTTTACAACTAAATGGAGCATCAACACCAGCTTCTATTGCAGCGTCTAAAATACTAATGCTGCTTGTTTGTAATTCAAAATCAGTTTCAATACCATATTGTAATACTTTTATTTTTGATTTTACATTAACTCCAAGAGAGTTATTTTCTGCTGTAATTGAAGCCTCAATTACAGCGTTAAAGTATTCAATGTGTATTTTTTCTTTGGCAATTTTTAAATCTTCTAATGTAGTTTTAACATTTTCCATCATTTGAGCAGGACCACAAATAAAATATTCATCTGCATTAACTCCTCCAAAATTTGCTATAAGTTCTTTAGCTTTCCCAGTTGTAATAATTCCGGTTTGTAAGTCAGAAATTTTATGTGTTGGTTGATCAAAAATATATACAACTTTTAAATTCGGATTTGTATTTGCTAAATTATCTAAGTCTGATTTAAAAATTGTACTTTCTTCATTTTTGTTAGCATAAATCAAAGTAATTGTACTTTGTTTTTCGACATATAATACACTTTTAATAATGCTCATCATTGGTGTAATCCCACTCCCGCCACCAAATAAAACGTAATTTTTTTTATTTCCACCAGATAAAACGGTATTAAATGAACCCATTGGGGTCATCACTTCCACGCTTGCACCAACTTTTAATTCTCTATTGATAAAAGTGGACACTTTTCCTCCCGCAACTTCTTTAATTGCCACACGTATTTCTTTTTCGTATGGACTAGAGCATAAACTATATGATCTACGAAGTTCTTCCCCATTTACAGTTAGTTTTAAGGTAATATATTGCCCTTGCTTAAACTGATATTCGGGTTGTTGTTGCGGTGGAACTTCAAAAGCTACAGAAACTGCATCAGAAGTTTCGCGTTTAATATCTTTTACTTTTAAGGTGTGAAAACGTGCCATAAGTCAATAAATTGTTTGCAAAAATAGGGCTTTAGAGGCGATAAAAAAATTTATTTGAGAATACGACCAACTCAAGTTATGAATTCATCAATTTTTTGGATTAAAACCGCATTAATCCTATCTTTGTAAGAATATAATTTTGTTAAATATGGGAGTTATAAATTTTGAGGAATTATTTGAGGCTAAATTAGCTAAAAATGAAATGATTGAACCAAAGGATTGGATGCCTGATAATTATAGGAAACATTTAATTCGTCAGATATCACAACACGCTCATAGCGAAATTGTTGGGATGTTGCCTGAGGGTAATTGGATTACACGTGCACCGAGCTTACGCTCAAAATTAGTTCTATTAGCAAAAGTACAGGATGAAGGAGGGCATGGTTTATATTTATATACCGCTGCAGAATCTTTAGGTACTAGCCGCGATGAGATGTTAGATGCGTTACACACGGGGAAAGCAAAATACTCATCCATTTTTAATTACCCAACCTTAACATGGGCTGATGTTGGCGCTGTTGGATGGTTAGTGGATGGGGCTGCAATTATGAATCAAGTGATGTTGCAACGTACATCATATGGTCCTTACGCCCGAGCAATGGTGCGTATTTGTAAAGAAGAGAGTTTTCATCAGCGACAAGGTTATGAATTGATGACGCATTTAGCTTTTGGTACTCCGGCTCAAAAAGAAATGGCTCAGGATGCACTTAACCGTTGGTGGTATCCAACCTTAATGATGTTTGGACCACCTGATGTTGAAAGTCCTAATAGCGAAAACGCAATTAAATGGCGCATTAAGCGTGAAACAAATGATCAATTACGTCAGCGTTTTGTAAATCAATCTATGCCGCAAATAGATTATTTAGGGTTAACTGTTCCTGACCCAAATTTAAAATGGAACGAAGAAAAGCAAGGTTTTGATTTTAGTGAACCAAATTGGGCAGAATTTAAAAACGTAATAAAAGGTAATGGACCTTGTAATAAAGAGCGTTTAGCTTCCCGAAATAAATCTCATAACGAAGGTGCGTGGGTTCGCGAAGCTGCAATGGCTTTTGCTAAGAAACAAAATGAAAATTACCAAGCCGCATAATAATTAATTAAACAAAGTCTTGCTGCATAGTTTTTACAAATGCACAAGCAAAAATAAGATGAATAACGATTCTCAAGGCCCTTTATGGGAAGTATTTTTACAAAAAAAAGCAGGGCAACCCTTTGTGCATTGCGGCAATTTGCATGCATATGATAAAGAAATGGCTTTACAAAACGCACGCGATTTGTATACCCGTCGTAACGAAGGAATGTCTATTTGGGTAGTGCCAAGCAGTGCCATAGTGGCTAGTAGTCCGGAAGATATGGGTTCGTTTTTTGAACCTGCAAACGATAAAATTTATCGCCATCCTACTTTCTACCAAATTCCGGATGGAGTAGGTCACATGTAAATAAATAAAATTTAAAAATTCTAATTCAAGAAATAAATGTCGGATAACGAAGCATTATTTAAATATACTTTACGACTTGGTGATACAAGTTTAATTTTGGCTCAACGCTTATGTGAATGGACTGGACATGGCCCATTTTTAGAAGAGGATTTAGCTTTAACCAATATTGCCTTAGATATTTTTGGTCGCGGAAAAAGCATGTTGGAATACGCAGCAAAATTAGAAGGTAAAGGCAGAACGGAAGATGATTTAGCTTTTTTTAGAAACGATAGAGAATATTTTAATGCTTTAATTACTGAGCAGCCAAACGGCGATTATGCTAAAACTATAATAAGACAAGCATTAATTGATTGTTTTGATTTATTATTTTATACTGAATTAGCAAAAAGTAAAGACGTTACTTTATCAGGTATCGCTCAGAAATCAATAAAAGAAATTACATACCACAAACGTCATAGTTTTAGTTGGGTAAATAGATTTGGAAATGGAACAGAGGAAAGTTTAACCCGTTTGCAAAATGGCTTAAATGATATTTGGTCTTACACCGGAGAATTATTTGAAATGACAGAAGTTGATACGCTATTAATAAAAAAAGGAATTGCTGTAGATTTGAGCGTTTTAAAACCTTTATGGGAAAAAGAAATTAATCAACTATTGGTAAAAGCAAATTTAGTTTTACCTGAAAGTTTATATATGCATAGTGGTAGTAGAAATGGATTACATTCGGAGCATTTGAGTTATATTCTTGCAGAGATGCAGTCCATTCCAAGAATGCATCCAACAGCAAAGTGGTAAACATAATTTAAGATGAAAGATATTTGGAAAAAAATATCACCCTACTTTGTTGATATATGGCAGTACTTAGTAATTATAGTGATTATGATAATTGCTGCAATATTTATCTTGTAAAAATTATTTTTAGTACAATTCGCAAAAAATTAAATGCTAACAAAAGAGAACATATTCTCCCTTCTTTCTGAAATACCTGACCCTGAAATTCCTGTAATCTCAATTGTTGAGCTTGGGGTAGTAAGAGATGTGATTATTTCTGGTAAAGACATTGAAATAATTATTACACCTACTTATAGTGGTTGTCCTGCCATGAAGCAAATGGAAGATGATGTTCGAAAAAAAATGCAGGAGCAAGGATTTGAAAATATAAAAATTACAACTGTTTATAATCCTGCATGGACAACCGACTGGCTGAGCGAAGAAGCAAAATTAAAATTACAAGAATACGGTATTGCACCACCAGAAGAAATTACTACAGATAAATCTTTTTTAACCGGCAAACCAAAAAACGTTACTTGTCCGCGTTGTAAAAGTAAAAATACTATTATGATTTCTCAATTTGGAAGCACTGCTTGTAAAGCGCTTTATAAGTGTAATGATTGTTTAGAGGCGTTCGATTATTTTAAGTGTATTTAAGCCACGAATTGCACTAATTTCACAAAACAAGAAGAAATTTAATTTCACAATTGATTTTGCTTCGCCCTAATTTAGAATTTGTGTAATTCGTGAAATTAGTGGCTAGGTATACGGTTTATTTCAAAATATAATTCTTATTCTCTCCTATTCTCCAACCAGTTAATTTTTCGACCCAAAACAAAAACTGATATTTTAAATTGGTTTTTACTTTTGACTTATCATAAATAAAATTCCAATTTGCTTTTTTGATTCTGTTTTCAAATACTTTTGGATGTGAACCCGTATACTCTGCTAACAAATCTATATTACTATAATCAAATTCTTCTACGGTAGGTATATTGTTTTTCATCCAAGCATCATCATGCCACATTTTATGAAAATTAGCTTGCTTTGCTTGCTGTGCTTGTGGAGATTTAACCCAACCATAATGATAAATAAACGCATTGATTTTTTTAACACGTAATTTTTTGTCGTCTAATGTTCTAAATCCTTGCGCATCTTTATATGATCGAATAGTTTTATTATTTTTAATAATACGAATTTCGTTTTTATACCATCTACGACCAATGCCAATGTATTTATAATGACCATAAAAGTGTTTGTATTCAAATAATAAGCCATCCACTTTTGCATCATCCTTATATCGCTGCATCGCATTTTTTATTGTTGGCAAATCTTCTTCATGAACACATTCATCGCTTTGAATATAAAAACACCAATCAAATTCTTTTGGAATCGCATCAAAAACTTTATTTGTTTCAATAGATAAAATTTTCCCACCTTCGCGTAGTTTGTCATCCCAAACAGTATCTATAATAATTATTTTATCTGAATTAATTTCTTCAATGAGTTTTCTTGTTCCATCATCACTATTACCAACACCAACAAAAAATTTATCGCAAATTGGAAGTATAGAAGTTATAGCTTCTACAACAGGATAGTCGAATTTTAAAGCGTTTCTTATAATTGTAAAACCGGCAATCTTCATTAGGTTATATTAAAAAGGGTATCCAATACCAAAGTTAGCAACAATTTGTTTCCAGGGTTGTTTATCATAAGTCCACCTGTCGCCAACCGCATATTTAGGGTCCTTAACTGGCGCGGCCATATCAAGACGTAAAACAAAAAAGTTTAAATCCCATCTAAGACCAAAGCCACTTCCAATAGCTATTTGATCTATAAAATTCTCCACCATAAATTCACCATTTGGTTTTGTTTCATCTTTTTTTAAACGCCAAATATTTCCAGCATCAACAAAAAAAGCACCATTAAAAGATTTAATAATATGGAAACGATACTCGACATTTCCTTCCAGTAAAATATCACCTATTTTATCGTAGCTTGTTGAACTATTTGAAGGATCATAGCCTCCGGGCCCTAATGTACGGGCACGCCAGGCTCTCACGCTATTTGGACCACCACTAAAGTAACTTTGCTCGTAAGGCAAACCACTTAAATTTTTTAATGGTTTTCCTATTCCTCCCGCTAGCCTGTAAACCAACCTCGTGCCTTTTCTAATGGGAATATTTATTCTATAATCAATATCTGTTTTAACAAATTGAGCAAAAGGGATGCCGAAAATAAGATAGCGATCTAACGAATCTGGTTTCGCACCTGTTGATTTAAAGTATTGGCGTAATATTGAACCTGATGAGGCTATTGTCCATCTAAAATAATGAAGCGGTTTTGTACTATTATTTGATTTAGATGTATAGGTTAAGCCATACTTGCTTAATGTGGTTATGTGATCTTGAAAAGAATTTAGTAAAAACGCATCTTGTAAATTTCCTAAATCATTTTTAAACGATTGAAGTAGGTTTGCTTGAACCGAATATGCTTCAAAAGGAATAAAATCGTGCCTTAATCTTCCTTTGTTAGACTTGAAACTAAAACCATAATTAATATTAGTAATTATTCTACTAAATTCTGGTCGTGATTGATAGTTTAAAGAAGATTTAATATAAGTTCGGGGTAACATATCTTTTTTAAATGGAATTAATGAAAAAGGAAAAAAAGCACGTGGCACCGAAAAGGTAAATTCAGGACCAAATTGAATTGTATTAAATGTCCGTTGAAGTCTACCTAGATCTGCAATGTCCGTAATTGAACCTATATAAGTTGTGTCTTTAGAAAGTTGTTTTTGTGCAGAAATTGCTGCTTGTAATTTTAGCTCAATTAATTCGCCTCCTCTAAAAAAGTTTTTATTTTGATAAATGATACTTCCATCTATACCTAAATTTCCATTTGTGTTTGTTCCTTCTGTTTCTGCGGTTAGTGATTGTTTAAGTAAGGGGTTACAAATAATATAACAATCTAATCGATTTGAAAAATCCGGAGTTCTTAAAAACTGAATGGTTACGTTTTTAAAAATCCCTAGTCCTAATAATTGTTTGTATGTTAACTCTGAAGTGTCTTTTCTAAACCATTGCCCTCTATAAATATCAGTATTGTTTAATATAATGGGTTGTCGATAAGATAGGGGTTCGTTTAATAAAAAAACAGTTCCGTCTCTTTTTGTTTTCACTGTATCGGTAAACCTTACATCTCTCACATTTTTATAAACTGCTTCGGTGATAATATATACGTTTTGGACTTTTAATCTAGGATGATTAATAAATATTAAAGAATCGTTTGTTGAGCTATATGATTTTGCAAACTTTTTTAAATTAATTACTATTGAAACCGAATGATTGTCGTAATTTGAATCAACATCAAAATTTATGTATGCATTTTCAAAATAAAAATAACCATTATTTAGAGCAAAATCCGTAATGCGTTGTCTCTCAGTTTGTAATTTATCAGCATCATATTGGTCGCCGACGTCAATTATTCTATTTATCGAATCATTAAAAACTAAGGCGCCAAGTTTTTCATCTTCCATTAAATAGGTTATACTGTTTATAGTATAAGGTTTTTTTGGGTGAAGATAATATTTAACTATTGCGCGTTTTTTATCCTTTTTAAATTCTATTGTATCGGTAACCGTATTATTAAAGTAACCTTTACTAAATAAAAATTTAACCATTTGTAATCTAGTTTGTTCAGTAAGAGTAGAATCAAAAATTATGGCGGGTTCACCAATGTCGCGAATACTTTCTATAATAAGTAAACTGGTTTTGTCTTTTAATTTTGGTATTTTTTCCTTTTTTCCTTTTGCTCTTCTTTTTTCATTCTTTTTTTCGGTGCGTAATACTCTTTCGGAATTTATTTTATCATACTTTAAATTTCTTTCAGCTCTTTTTTCTTTAATTTTATTTTCATCAAATAAATTGTACCACCAAACAAAAAAGTGAATAGTTCTAAATAATTTTCGATTTGGTTTTTGTCTGTAAAAGGCTTCGAAACTTTCTTTTGGTTGGTTGGTTTTTTTGAAATTAACAACTTCTACTTTTTCGAGTAAGTATTCATTAGGCAATAACTTTTTTGTTGGGTTGCAGGAAATAAAAACTTCAACAAGTAAAAAAACTAAAAAAGCAGATATAATTTTTTTAAACTTCAGTACCTTATATATTTTTGTAAATAATTTCAACCTCTTAATAAATTATGCTAATTTAGGGTAAATTATGCTTAGTAAAAATCAAATAAAAGAAATACAATCATTACATCTAAAAAAACAAAGGGATAGTCACAAATTATTTATAGTTGAGGGTATTAAGTCAGTAGCTGAGGTTCTGTCTCAGGAACCTAGTATAATATCAAAAATATATGCAACTAAAGATTTTATTTTGAATAATTCGATACAATTAGAGCAAAATAAAATTTCTTGCGAAGAAATTACAGAAACTGATTTGCAAAAAATTAGTTTACAAAATAATCCCAATCAGGTTTTAGGCATATGCAATTATTTTATTGATTCTGAAGAAGAGGTAGATTTTCAGAAAGAGTTTAGCTTTTTTCTGGACGATATTCGCGACCCGGGAAATTTTGGCACTATTATCAGATTAGCTGATTGGTATGGTGTTACAACGGTTTATTGTTCTCCAGCAAGTTGTGATTTTTACAACCCCAAAGTTATTCAAGCTACAATGGGCGCATTTATGCGAATTAGAGTTGTTTATTGTGAATTGAATGAATTATTAAAAAAACAAAAGGTGGAATATATTTACGGTGCGGTTTTAACTGGGGAAAATATTTATGATGAAAAATTAAAAAACGGACTAGTAATAATTGGCAATGAGGCAAATGGCATTAGCGATGCTAATCTAAAATTAATAAATAAGCCAATTACAATTCCCTCTCATCGCACTAACGGCACTGAGTCTTTAAATGCCGCTATGGCAACTGCCATTATCACTTCAGAGTTTTTTCGCCAATTAAAAAACTAGAAACTATTTTCAACTCCAGATTTATTGTAATTTAAAATAATAATAAATTGTAGAAAAACAGATGTTTCCAGCGTCTTATTTTCTAAGCACAATTCCCTTATATCTTATTTTTGCAGGAGATTTAGGGTCGTTAGTTTTTAATAATACAACCCTATCTTGCCGGTCATACACTGTTTTGGTATCAAAATTTACAACAATAACTCCGCTTTGATTTGGAGCAACTGGTTGTTTTGGAAAATCGACGGTGGTACATGAGCAACTTACTTCAGCTTCAGAAATAAGTAATGGTTGGTTACCTATATTTGTAAAAGAATATTCGAGTTTAATAATCTCTCCCTTCTTCACAATACCAAAATTTTTCTTTGCGTCTTTTATTTCCATTTTTGCTTGTGCAGAACAAACAGAAGTTACAATGAATAATAAATAAAATAGGACTCTATTAAAACAAAAAATCCCCTTAGATAAACCAAGAGGATTTTTTAAATTTAATGTGATATTAATTTTCACCTGTTACGGGTTTAGCTTTAATTTCACCTTTAATACGTATTTTTTTTGTAGCAAATTTAGCATTAGACGTTACGGTAACGTTTTTCTCAAAACGACCCTCACGTTTAGTGTCATATTTTACTTTAATTACGCCACCTTTTCCTGGTAAAATTGGTTCTTGCGGCCAGCCTGGTTTACCATCAATAGTAGTTGCGGTACAACCACACTCTCCTGTAACAGAAGTAATTGTTAATGGTGTTTTTCCTGTATTTGTAAATTTAAATTCACGAAGTCCGTTAGCATCATATTCTATTACTCCATAATCTAAAACTTCGTTCTCAAATTTTATGTCAGGAGCATTAGGATCAGGATTAGGAATAGTAGACTCTTGGGCATTTAATCCAAAACTTAAACCTAGTACCAAAAAAATTAAAGAAAGTAGCTTTTTCATTTTTTTTAAATTTTAGTTATTAACCTTTCTTTTCAACTGGAGCACCTTGTGGTGTTGGGTTTTGAGGAAAAGCTTCTTCAACAGGCTTTGCATCAATGTTACCTTTAATAGTTAAAGTTTGCACGCCACTTTTTGCGTTTGAATTAACGGTTACAGTTTTGTAAATGCCACCAACACGTTGTGTATCATACTTCACTTTTATAACACCGCTTTTACCAGGTAAAATTGGTTCCTTAGGGCATTGTGGTACTGTACAACCGCAACTTCCTTGGCAATTAGTAATTACTAAAGGCTCTTTACCGTTGTTTGTAAATTTAAACTCACATTCACCATTATCTCCTTGTTTAATATTACCGTAATCATGGGTAGTCTTATCTAATTTAATATCAGCTAAGCTTGTAGGCGCTACATTATCTGTTGCCGCTCCGTGACCATGACCATCATCTGTACCGTGTACTTCTTGTGCAAAAGTTAAAGCAGTTAAGCCTGCTACTAATCCTAATGTTAAAATTAATTTTTTCATAATAAAGTTTTTTTGTTGTTGTAAATTTATACCATAATCGTGCCATAAAGATATAACATAGACGCAATTGTTTGTGTATTTTTGCGAAATTTAACATTATAATTTTTGATACTTTAACATGGAGATAGCAAAAACATACAATCCAAAAGAGGCTGAAACCAAGTGGTACCCTTATTGGATGGATAAAGATTTTTTTAAGTCAGTACCCGATCAGCGCAAGGCATATACTATAGTAATCCCTCCGCCAAATGTAACTGGTGTCCTACATATGGGTCACATGCTTAATAACACCATACAAGATGTATTAATTCGTCGAGCCAGAATGCTTGGGTTTAATGCTTGTTGGGTACCGGGCACTGATCATGCAAGTATTGCAACAGAAGCAAAAGTTGTAAAACTATTAGCCGACCAGGGAATTAAAAAAGCAGATTTATCGCGCGAAGAATTTTTAAAACATGCTTGGGTTTGGAAAGAAAAGTATGGCGGAATTATTTTAGAACAATTAAAATATTTAGGCGCAAGTTGTGATTGGAGCCGAACACGTTTTACAATGGACCCGGATTTAAGTGATGCTGTTTTAGATGTTTTTATTGATTTATATACGAAAAAACAAATTTATAGAGGCGTTCGGATGGTTAATTGGGACCCTCTAGGTTTAACTGCCGTTAGTGACGAAGAGGTAATCCATAAAGAAACAAATAGCAAATTAGTTTATGTAAAGTATAAAATAGAAAATACAAACGAATATATAACTGTTGCAACTACTCGTCCTGAAACTATTATGGGCGATGTTGCTGTGTGCGTTAATCCCACCGATGAACGTTACCTATCATTAAAAGGAAAAAATGTAATTGTACCAATTGTAAATAGAGTTGTACCTATTATTTATGATGATTATGTAGATAAAGAATTTGGAACGGGAACATTGAAGGTTACTCCGGCACATGATATTAATGATTTTAATTTAGGCCAAAAACACAAGCTGCAAACTATTGATGTATTAACGCCCGAAGGAAAAATTAGCGAAGCTGCTGGAGCATATATAGGTTTAGATAGATTTATTTGTCGTAAACAAATAACAAAAGATTTGCAAGAGCAGGGTTTAATAGAGAAGATTGAAGAAATAAAAAACAAAGTTGGTTATAGCGAACGCACAGATGCTGTTATTGAGCCACGCCTGAGCATGCAATGGTTTTTAAAAATGGAAGACATTAGTAAGCCCGCTTTAGAAGCTGTGTTAAATAATGATGTAAAGCTAATTCCCGAAAAATTTATTAATACCTATAAGCATTGGATGGAAAATGTGCATGATTGGTGTATTAGCCGTCAGTTATGGTGGGGACAACAAATTCCGGCATGGTACGATAATAAAGGAAATACAGTTGTTTGTAAAACAAAAGAAGAAGCCTTTGAACTATTAAAAATAAATAACGCAACAATAAAAGCTGAAGAAATAAAACAGGATGAAGACGTTTTGGACACATGGTTCTCGTCTTGGTTATGGCCATTAACAGTATTCGATCCAAACATAATTAAAAATGGATGGGAAAATGCAAATGCAGATTTAAAATATTATTACCCAACAAATGATTTAGTAACAGCGCCAGAAATTTTATTTTTCTGGGTTGCCAGAATGATTATTGCAGGAAAAGAATATACAGGCTTAAAACCCTTTAATAATGTTTACTTAACCGGGATTGTTCGCGATAAACAAGGACGTAAAATGAGTAAAAGTTTGGGTAACTCACCAGATCCTTTAGAATTGATTACAAAATATGGAGCCGATGGTGTTCGTGTTGGCATGCTTTTATGCTCACCTGCAGGAAACGATTTAATGTTTGATGAAAGTTATTGTGAGCAAGGAAGAAATTTTGCAAATAAAGTATGGAATGCTTTTCGTTTAATACAAGGCTTTGAGATAGGGAATGTTGAACAACCTCAAGCATCAAAGACTGCCATTAATTGGTTCGAAAATAAATTATCAGAGCAATTAGAAATTATTAATGATCATTATTCTAAATACAGAATGAGTGATGCGTTAATGACAACTTACAAATTAGTTTGGGATGATTTTTGTGCTTGGTATTTAGAAATTATTAAGCCAGAATTTATTGATGGAAAATCGCAACCAATTGATAAAACAACCTTTAATGCTACAATTAATTTCTTTGAATCATTATTAAAGATCATGCATCCTTGGATGCCATTTATTACCGAAGAGTTATGGCATTTAACCCAAGACAGAACTGAAAAGGATTGCATTATTGTTGCAGAATGGCCTGAGGTTAGAAAAATTAATCAAGAAACTTTAAAAGCTTTTGAAGTTGTAAAAGAAGTTGTTACTCAGGTTAGAAATATTCGTCAACAAAAAAATATTTCACCAAAAGAAAAATTAGATGTAAAAGAAAAATCGGATGTTGGTGAGCATTACAGCGACTTTGATAGCGTGATAATAAAATTGGCGAATTTATCGTCGTATAGTTATACAAAAGAAAAAGTAGAAGGTGCATTTGGTTTTATGGTTTTAAATGCAGAATTTTTTGTTCCATTAACCGGAAATATTAATGTTGCTGAAGAAAAAGATCGCTTAGCAAAAGAATTAGAATATAATAAAGGATTCTTAAAATCTGTTCAAATAAAATTATCTAACGAACGTTTTGTTGCAAATGCAAAACCAGAAGTTATTGAAGTGGAACGTAAAAAAGAAAGTGACGCTTTAAATAAAATAAAATCTATTGAGGAGCAATTAGCTTCACTTTAAAAATAAAGCCACTAATTTCACCAATTTCCACTAAGCTATATAATTTCGTTTCGTGTTAATTTGTGTAATTAGTGGCTAATAAAATCAGAGAAAATTCTCAGCCTTAATCGTTTGGCGCTCCTCTATCTAACCAACATTTAATACTGTCTAATTGCGCTTGAGGCAATTGCCCACTTGGTGGCATAGGATTATTCGGGGAATCAAAAACTCTAAGTTTAAATTTCCCGGGTACTACTTTAGTGTTTAAACCAGCATAACTTGTAAAATCTCCAGATGAAAATCCTGAAATATGACAACCACTAATAGCACAGTTTTTAGTAATTATTGGTTGTATATGGCTTGCATATTTAATACTATCGCAAGTAAAAGCTGCAGCAACAACAGGCGCTGTTTTACCAACTTTTTTTTCGCAACCAGCCACTAAAAAAATTAAAAATAAACCGGAAAATAAAAAAGAAATTTTATTCATAAATAATAAATTGTTTTGTTTTTGTAAATGATTTTGTTTCTATAGTTAAAAAATATTGGCCCTTAGGTAATCCTTCAATATTTAAATTAATTGCGCCATAACCTTCTTGCATATTAGTAGGCCACTCCTTCAAAATCTTACCTTCCATATTAATGATTTTAGCCTTTGCTAAATAATTTGATGGCGCAAAATAATTTAATTGCGCTTGGTTTTTTGCTGGATTTGGAAATACATTAAATAATTGCACAGTATTTACAATACTTTTTTGTAGCTCGTTTATCCCAACAACTGGCGAATTATCTATTATAATATCCTCGTCACCAGGAAAATAATAAGTAAATGCAAAAAATACTAAATTCATTTCATCAGATGTTGATTCACCTTGATTAACTGTAATAGGTGGAGAGTTTGGATTATTTAAATTGCTTGAACGATTATCGTATGCGGATTGACAAACTAATTTACTACCCAATGGCACTTTGATGGGGTTTCTGAAATTATAAATACCCTGCCATTTAAAATCCCACTTTGGAATATTAATTAAAGGCATGGTATCGTTTGTAGAATTTTCAAGCCCAAAAACTTTCATTTTGTCCCCAATTAAATGCATGTGTGGCGCAATGGATAGTAATGTTATAGCAGGATAAGGAAGCGTTACTGTTGTAGTAACAGTCATAACGGAAGTGAAAGTTTTTACTACATTCGGAGGAATAGAAAGAGGCCCGTTAATTAGATTGCTTTCAGCTAGTAATGGAGCTAAAAAAACTTCTCTAAAAAATGGCGATGCAGTATTAGCGGCAAATTTTATATTAACCCTTGTACTATCTAATTTTAAATAAGTTCCTTGTGGATAATGAATTTGTAATACGATTCTGGTATTTTTTCTTAATCTAACACCCATTAAATTAGGAAATTTTATAGGTGCAGTTCCTGGAACCCACTCTCCAATTAATCTCGAGTCGTTGCTACCTGTCCCAAAAAAAGAAGTGTATCCTGCGCCCGCATCGGCGCTATCTTTTTGTTTTATTAACGCGGTGGTATCTTCAAAAACTAAAACGTGATGCACTATGGCTGAATTTCCCGGTATTACTTCAATTTCAGCTGCAAATTTATCTACCGAAAAATTGGTATTAATAATGAAGCAACGATAAAGGTCGCTTGCAGTATTAACCATATAATTTTGCATTTTTCCAGTAAAATCAATTGAACTTAATTGGGTAGTACTGTTGGTGTAGGTGGGTGGTGTTGGCGCAGAAGCGGCATTTCCTTGCTGTCCGCCACCTAAAACCCATTGGCTAATTTTATTTTTGTCGGAGGCAGAAAGTATGCGCTCAAATGCTAGGTGCTTGTATTGCGCATCTGGCGGCCATGGTGGCATAGAGTTATTATCTACATATTGTTTAATCATAAATCTATAATTAAACGCATCTGTAAACGTCATTAAGGAGTTAGGCGCTAAGCCGCCAGTATGATGACAACTTGTACAATTTGAATATAATATTGGGGCAATGTCTTGCGCCCAAGATGGAGACTGCGCTTTTGTTGTTGCAGTATAAATGCACACTAAAAAACAAGTTAAAAATAGTCGTTGAATTAATTTCATAAGTAAAGTTAGAAAAACTTTCCTAAAAAGTGTAATCTATCTTAAAATTTAATCGTATTTTAGATTTCATTACAATTTAATTATTATGAAGAAATTTTTAATTCTATTCTTAGCACTTTCAATTGCATCTTTTGGTCAAGATGAGACTACAAAAAAAGATAAAAAAACAAATGTATTTACTGATGCTGGCGATGCTGCAAAAATGATTCTTGCAAAACAAAAAATGTATGCTGGGGATTATGTTGGGGCATTAAACACCTATCGTGAAGTGGAAAAAAATAATCCGAAAGATGCCTCTGTTTTACATTATATAGGATTTTGTTACTACAATTTAAATCAAATTGATAAAGCAAAAGAATTTCTTTTAAAAAGCATAGATGCAAACTCAATTGTTAAACCAGAAAATCATTTAATTTTAGGGAAAATTGCGCATTCAGAAAGTGATTTCGACAAAGCTATTGAAGAATTTACTGAATTTAAAACGGCCCCTAAGCAAAACAAAGAAAGTGTTGAGGACGCAGATATTTTTCTAAAACAAGCTCAAAATGCAAAAGCTATGGCGGCTAGTCCTTTGGATGTTGAAGTAATTAATTTAGGTTCTGATATTAATAGCGTTTATGATGATAAAAATCCATGTATAACAGCAGATGGCAGTAAATTGGTTTTTACGACTAGACGACCCGAAACCACAGCCTCAGAAGTTGATGCTGAGGGTGATGGTAATTATTTTGAAGATATATATATTGCAAATTATGATTCGTTAACAAAGGGTTTTGGAAAAGCTTCTGAAGTCCCAGGGTCTATAAATACAAAGGCTCATGACGCTGTTACGAGTATTTCTGCCGATGGAAAACAAATTTTTATTTATAAAAATGATATCAATGATAAAAACTCTCGAGGAGGAGATGTATTTGTTAGTAAAGTAAATAATGGTAAATGGAGAACTCCTGAGCCTATGGGTAAGCCAATTGCCTCTAGCTATTGGGAAGGAGGCGCCTGTGTTTCCCCTGATGGCAAAAAATATTTTTTTACAAGCGAAAGGCCAGGAGGCTTTGGTCGTAGCGATATTTGGATGGTACAGCGCATAAATAAAAAAGAATGGGGCAAGCCTGAAAATCTTGGTTCGGAGGTGAACACAACATTTGATGAGGCAGGAATGTTTTTAGCTCCTGATGGTAAAACATTGTTCTTTTGCTCTGATCGACCAGAAAGTATGGGGAGTTATGATGTGTTTAAAACCGTATTTGAAGGTGGAAAATGGTCAACACCAGTTAATTTAGGCTACCCAATTAATAGTGTTTCAAAAGAAGGACAATTAACAATTAGCGCAGACGCAAAATTTGCTTATGTTTCGAGTAATCGCGGTGGTGGTTTAGGTGGAAGCGATATTTATAAAATTAATTTAAAAGACTATGCTATTCTTGAAAAAGATGGAAAAAAGAAAACGAGTAATGGTCTTAGTATTTTAAAAGGAACAATACGTGATGGCTACGAAGGTTATGGTTTACCGGATGTGGCTGTAGTTTTAACTGATGCTTCAGGTGCTGAAATTTCTTCAACTAACACCAATGAAAACGGCGAATATTTTTTCACCTTAAAAGGCGGTAATTATAAAATCACCATCAACAAAAAAGGATTTAAAGAAATTTCCGAAAACATTGAACTTAAACAAAGCGATAAAGAAACTATCTCGCTTGAAAAAGGATTTTTACTAAAGAAATAATTTCATTTAATTAAAAAAACTGTAAGTTAAATCTTACAGTTTTTTTTATTTAGTCATCAGCTATTGACGATAAAAAACCATTAATCGTCTTTTTAAACTATTACGGCGAAAAAACGTTAATAAGTATAAGCTATGAGTAATATCATGGAGGGTTTTAACGTTAAATTTTAAATTAATTTTTTTATATTTGTATTAATGGAAATTGTAAAAGGTTCAGGCTTTATTCCAGGAGAATTACTCGCTAAAATAAATTCGCCTGCCGACTTAAAAAAGTTAAACGAAAATCAGTTAGAACAAATCAGTGCTGAACTTCGCCAATATATCATCGATTTAGTCTCCGTTAAAGGCGGTCACTTTGGCGCCTCTTTAGGTGTTGTTGAATTAACCGTTGCCCTCCATTATATTTTTAATACACCATACGACCAATTAGTTTGGGATGTTGGTCATCAAGCCTACGGACATAAAATTTTAACGGGTCGCAGAGATGTGTTTCATACAAACCGTGTTTATAAAGGACTAAGTGGTTTTCCAAAGCGTAGCGAGAGCGAATATGATACATTTGGTGTTGGTCACTCATCTACTTCTATTAGTGCCGCACTGGGAATGGCTGTTGCCAGCAAATACAAAAAATTAAATGATAAAAACCACATTGCTGTTATCGGCGATGGATCTATGACAGCTGGCCTGGCTTTTGAAGGATTAAATCATGCGGGTGTAGAAAATGCTAATTTGCTGGTTATTTTAAACGATAATTGCATGAGTATCGACCCAAATGTTGGTGCTTTAAAAGAATATTTAACCGATATTACTACTTCTCACACCTACAATAAAGCAAAAGATAAAATTTGGGAGTTGTTAGGGAAAATTAGCAAATTTGGTCCTAACGCGCAGGACATTGCCAGCAAGGTTGAAAATGCTATAAAAACTTCTTTACTAAAACAAAGTAATTTATTCGAATCTCTAAAGTTTCGTTATTTTGGACCTGTTGATGGGCATGATGTTGTTCGCTTAACAAAAGTATTAGCTGATTTAAAAGATATTCCTGGCCCAAAAATATTACATGTTTTAACAAAAAAAGGTAAAGGATATAAATTTAGTGAAGAAGGAAATGAAACTGTATGGCACTCTCCGGGTTTGTTTAATAAAGAAACCGGCGAGATTATAAAAGTAATTCCTAAAACACCACAGCCTCCAAAATACCAAGATGTATTTGGGCACACGATGGTGGAGTTAGCAGAAAAGAATTTAAAAATAACTGGTATTACACCAGCAATGCCTTCAGGTTGTTCATTAAACATTATGATGAAAGCTATGCCTGATAGAGCTTTTGATGTTGGTATTGCTGAGCAACACGCAGTTACTTTTAGTGCTGGTTTAGCCACGCAAGGCTTAATTCCTTATTGCAATATTTATTCTTCGTTTATGCAGCGTGCATACGACCAAGTTTTACACGATGTTGCCCTACAAAATTTAAAAGTTATTTTTTGTTTAGATAGAGGTGGATTGGCCGGCGCAGATGGACCAACGCATCACGGAGCTTTTGATTTAGCTTATTTTCGTTGCATTCCCAATATGATTGTGAGCGCACCTATGAATGAAGAGGAACTAAGAAATTTAATGTACACTGCGCAATTGGACGAAGTAAAAGGTCCGTTTAGTATTCGTTATCCTCGTGGACAAGGTGTGATGGTAGATTGGAAAACACCATTTAAGAAAATAGAAGTTGGTACTGGAAGAAAAATAAAAGATGGTAAAGAAGTTGCTATTCTTTCAATTGGTCACCCTGGAAATTTAGTTACAAAAGCCTTAGAGCAACTAAAAGAAGAAGGTATTGATGCGGCGCATTATGATATGCGTTTTGTTAAACCTATTGATGAAAATTTATTGCACGAAGTGTTTAGTAAATATAAAAAAGTAATTACAGTTGAAGATGGTTGTATAATGGGTGGAATGGGAAGTGCTATTTTAGAATTTATGGCCGATAATAATTATTCTGCGCAATTAGTTCGATTAGGTATTCCAGATAATTTTATTGAACATGGCGAGCCAATGGAGTTATATGAAGAGTGCGGATTTTCTCCAAGTAAAATTGCAGAAGCAGTGAAAGAAATATTAAAGGACAAAAAACAAAAAATAAAGAATCAAGCATAAAAATATACGTGAAGTGGAAAAAATTAAAGTATCAGTAAAATTAAACTGCACACCAAAGGAAGTATTTTCAGGGTGGCTGGATAACAAATTACATTCGGAATTTACAGGTGGAGCAGAGGCAAAAACGAGTCCAAACGAAGGAGGGGAGTTTTCTGCTTGGGATGGTTATATAACAGGGACAAATGTTGAAATATTTCCTCACAAAAGAATAATTCAAAAATGGCGCACAACTGATTTTGCAGAAACAGATGAAGATTCGCTCATTGAATTATTTTTCACTTACAAAGATGGTCATACTCTTCTAACAATTACTCATACTAATATTCCTGATGATCAAGGAGAGAATTATAAAAAGGGTTGGAAAGAACATTACTTCACTTACATGAAAAAATATTTTGATAAGTAATATCAAAAACCTATTCTAAATTTTAGAACTATTTAATTTTATATAATGGCAAAAGATACAACTCTACGCTGCTCAATGTGCGGAAGAGATAAAAAAGAGGCGAAGATTTTAATTGCAGGTGTTAACGGACACATCTGTGATAATTGCATTAACCAAGCTTATACTTTAATTAAAGAAGAAGCTATGGGGGAGCAAAAACAACAACTCCAGCAAGCTTTAAATTTATTGAAGCCTTTAGCAATAAAAGAAAAATTAGATGAATATGTGATTGGGCAAGATGATGCAAAAAAAGTATTATCGGTTGCAGTGTATAATCACTTTAAAAGAATAGCACACGTTGCAAAAAATAACAAAGAAGAAATTGAAATAGATAAATCCAATTTAATTTTAGTTGGAGAAACCGGAACAGGTAAAACATTATTAGCGCGCACAATAGCAACCATGTTAAACGTTCCTTTCTGTATTGCCGATGCAACCGTGCTTACAGAGGCGGGCTATGTTGGAGAAGATGTGGAAAGTATTTTAACGCGCTTATTACAAGCTGCAGATTATGATGTGGCCGCTGCAGAAAAGGGAATTGTATTTATTGATGAGCTGGATAAAATTGCACGTAAAAGTGATAATCCTTCTATTACTCGTGATGTTAGTGGCGAAGGTGTTCAGCAAGCAATGTTAAAGTTATTAGAAGGCACAATTGTTAACGTTCCACCACAAGGTGGCAGAAAACATCCTGATGCAAAAATGATTGCCGTTAACACAAAAAATATTTTATTTATTTGTGGTGGTGCTTTTGATGGTATCGAAAAGAAAATTGCACAACGCTTAAACACGCAAGCAGTTGGTTATGCTTCTTCTATAAATGAAGAAGACTATGATAAAGGAAATTTATTACAATATGTTTCTCCTCAAGATTTAAAAGCTTTTGGATTAATTCCTGAATTAATTGGAAGACTTCCTGTGCTTACTTATTTAAAGCCTTTAGATAGAAGTGCTTTACGTCAAATTTTAACGGATCCAAAAAATGCATTAATTAAACAATACAAGCAGTTGTTTAAAATGGAAGGCACTAAATTAGATATCGATGACGAAGTTTTAGATTTAATTGTAGATAAAGCACTTGAATTTAAATTAGGCGCTCGTGGTTTAAGAGGTTTGTGCGAAGCCATCATGACAGACATTATGTACACTTTGCCAAGCGAAGAAAAACCTGTTAAACAGTTTACGGTTACTTTAGATTATGCTTTAGATAAATTAAAAAAAGCAAAATTAAATCAACTGAAAGTGGCTTAATTATTCTGTAACCAAAATATCATTCTTGTAATAAAGTGTATCTGTTAATTTATTTGATGGTCTTGGAACCCATATTCCTTGCTTGCCATCACAGTCTATTCTATTAACTGTATCTTTTGTCGGACTAACCTCAAATGAACCATCACATTTTTTTGGCGGTTCACTATTACAAGAAACAGATAACACAAGTAACAAAACAAATGTAATTCCAATTAAATGTCTGAATTTATTCATGATCTTAGTTTTATTAAAATTGCAAAGTATAATTCGTAATTCATATTTTAAACTGTTAAATCGTTTAAGGATAGCGCATTTTAAAGTCTTGTAAAACGTTCTATTAATTAGTATTTTTAAAGTCTAACAAAAAAAACATGGATTTTAAAAATTATAATTTTACAGTTACAGAGCGTTTTGTTAAATACGCAAAAATAGATACACAATCTGATCCAACTTCACCCACTTGTCCGAGTACCGAAAAACAAAAAAACTTAGGAAAGGTTTTAGTAGAAGAATTATTAAAAATGGGTATTTCTGATGCGGCAATGGATGAGCATGGTTATGTTTACGCAACTATCGAAAGCAACACCACAAAAAAAGTTCCAACAATTTGTTTTTGTTCACACATGGATACTTCACCAGATTGTAGTGGAACAAATGTAAATCCGGTTATTCATAAAAATTACGCAGGGCAAAATTTAGTTTTACCAAACGATAATTCACAAGTAATTCGCTTTGATGAGCATCCTGCACTAGCCGCGCAAATTGGAAATGATATTGTTACTGCTGATGGCACAACCTTATTAGGCGCAGATAATAAAGCGGGGTTAGCTGAAATTATGGATGCCGCAAATTATTTAATGAATCACCCCGAGGTTAAACACGGAAAAATTCGTTTGTTATTTACTCCTGATGAAGAAATTGGGAGGGGCGCAGATAAAGTAAATATTAAAAAATTAGGGGCAGATTATGGATATACAATGGACGGCGAAACGCTTGGCCATGTTGAAAACGAAACCTTTAGTGCGGATGGGGTAACTATCAAAATTAAAGGTTTTCCAACACATCCGGGTTTTGCAAAAGATAAAATGCAACACGCAATAAAAATTGCAGCTCAAATAATAAATAAAATTCCCAAAGAAAAAACTCCCGAAACTACCGAAAAAAAACAACCCTTTATGCATCCAACAGGCATTAATGGTGGATTAGAAGAGGTTGAAATAAAATTTATTATTCGTGCGTTTGATACGCCAACACTTTTAGCTTTAGAAGAAGAGTTGCGTCAGATAACGGTTGATGTATTGTCGCATTACGATAAATGTTCTTACGAATTTGTTGTTACAGAACAATATAGAAACATGAAAGATGTTTTAGCAACCTGTCCGCAAGTTGTTGAATACGCCTTGGAAGCAATTAAAAGAACAGGAGTTGAACCAGTTCTATCAAGTATTAGAGGCGGCACTGATGGTTCTCGTTTGTCATTTATGGGTTTGCCTTGTCCTAATATTTATGCCGGAGAGCATGCTTTTCATAGCAAACAAGAATGGGTAAGTGTTTTTGATATGCAAAAAGCCGTTGAAACTATTGTTTATTTAGTAAATATTTGGGAAGAGAAAACGAATTAGTAGTAATTAATTTTTAATTCGTGAAGATTAATTATAATCCCATAATTCAAAAGCTAAGTTCAAGTTTATTTGAAGAACAAAATTTATTGGTAGATGTTTTACGGCTTGATTTGATTCATCCCGAAATTTCGGGCAACAAATGGTTTAAGTTAAAGCTGAATCTCGAAAAAGCTAAAGCGTTAAATTTTAAAACCGTAATTACTTTTGGCGGAGCTTTCTCAAACCATATAGCCGCTACTGCATCAGCTTGCAAGTTAGAAGGAATAAATTGTATTGGTATTATTAGAGGAGAGGAAAGCCAAAATTTAAATTCTACTTTATTAAAAGCCAAACAAGATGGCATGTTATTACATTTTGTAGATAGAGGAACCTATTCAAAAAAAACGGAAGTTTCTTTCGCAAATTATTTATTAAAAACATTTGGTGATTATTATTTAATTCCAGAAGGTGGAAATAATGATGAAGGTGTTTTAGGTTGCGCCGAAATTCTAAAAACAGAGTGGGATTATGATTTTATTTTTATTGCATGCGGTACTGCGGCAACTTACGCTGGTGTTTTAGCTAGTGCAAAAACAAATCAAACAGTGGTTGGTATAAATGTTTTAAAGGGCGAAAACTTATTAGTGAATGACGCTTTAAATAAACTTCAATCAATTTTTACTACTAAAAAGTTTGTGATAAATGGAAATGAAGAATTAGAAAAACTCCAAATAGAAAATAGTTGTATTACCAACAACTATTGTTTTAACGGTTATGCAAATTTGACTAATGAATTAATTGAATTTAAAAATAAATTTGAAAAAGAATTTAATATCCCTTTAGATTATATCTACACCAATAAATTATTTTATGCGGTTTTTGATATCATCAATAAAAATAAAATCAGACCAAATTCGAAAGTTTTAATTATTCATAGCGGCGGCTTGCAAGGCAATAAAGGATTTGAAGAGCGTTACCATTTAATGCCAACTCTGTAATTGATACTATACCAGCCGTAGGATTGTTTCGGACTTATTAAAGGTCCTGCCGGTGATGATAAAATTCTCACAAAGCCAAAACCAAAGGATAAATGTTGTATCATCGATTTTTTGGGATTACTGTATTTCCAACCCAATTGAGTTTGCAAACTATAAGCTTCTATTCCTCTTAAGAACATATCGGTGCCATAGCGTATTCTTGGTCCAACAAAAAACTTAGAGCTTTCTCTTCTACCAACATAAAAGTTAACATCTAAACCACCAATAAAATTTACACCTTTTAAACGTTTAACCGAATTTCTGTTGGTGTCTATTCTTGAATTGTATAAGCTACCCATAGGGTCAAATGTTAATGATAGTGGAAACACAAAACCAATTTTATTGTCTTTTGTAAATCGTTCGTAAACTAATGTAACCCTTCCAAATAAAACAGCAAATGGTTGTACGCCTAATGCATTTCTTTTATACAACTTTGTTTCTGGTTTTTCAGATTCTGTTTTTTTATCGTTTGCAAAAATAAAAACATCGCCCTTATAATTTTCTAGTAATAGTAAATCTGTTTTGGGAATTTGTTGAGTTTGTATAGATGTATCTGAGTTTTTAAAAAACACTACCTCTTTTGTAACAGAAACAACATAGCCCTTTTTTACATTACCGTTTTTATAAAAAAGTTTGTCTTGAGCGTTTAAACTCAAAGAAAAAAGCAAAAACAATATGTATATTTTTTGCATTATAATTTAAAGCCAAGATTAATTCCAAAATAAAATTTTGGTAAAAAATTAAAGCTCACTGGTTGATTAGCATTATTGTTGTTACTCTGATTATTCTGCTTATTTATTTCGAGGTTATATTGTGTTTTATATTCGCCCTTTAATTTAAACGCGCCAAGTCCGAAAATTGTTTTTATAAAAAATGTTTCTGTAATATCTGTATGCGAGCCAATTGTAAAAATGGTTGCCAGTTGGCTGCCTTTTGCTGGTGTATATTTCGTTGTTACAGAAATTAAATTCCCAACTATAACACTATCATCTTTTACACTGCTAAAATTAAAGGAAGTGTATTTAATCATCATCCCAAAATGTAATCTGGTTCTTTTTTCAAAACGACTAGGATAAAAATTTATAAAGCCACCCAAATCATAATTTTTTTTGGCGTTAGATAAAACAGAAATATTTAGATTAACCGCATTTGCGTATTGGTTAATATTATAAGCGCCCATTATTCCTAAACCAATTTTTTTTGATGGCAATATTCGTTCATAAAAAGCAGAAATATCGGCAATAGTTAAAGCTAAACTGTTCAGCGAAATTTGATTGTAATTATAAATTTCTTTTTGTGCTTGTTTGAAATGGAAATTTTCTTTTTTGTCTTCGAGTGCGATAATATTTTTTTGTGGGGCGTTAATTATTTCGCACAAGCCATTCGAATATTCTATTAATAAAACTGTTTGTCTTGGAAACGAAATTATTTCATCGTTAAAATTACCCGAAATTTGCTCTGAACTAATTTCAGTTACCTTCCCTTTTTTTGTAGAGCCGTCTAAAAAAAACAGTTTATCCTGACATTTCAGGTAAGAAGTTGTTAGGATAAGAATATATAACAGAAAAAACCTCAAGTTTATCAAAGATACTCAAAAAGCTATAATTTAAAGTTTTACTTTTTCTTTTATTGCCATTAATGGCCTATTGTAAAGGTAGTTAAGCTAGCTAATTGTATTTTGGAATTAACGGTCAAACTTCTTATCTTTAAGCATAAATTTAAAAAAATGGGATGTAGCACTGGTGGATGTGGCACTGAAAAAAATGGAGTTCCTGCAGGCTGTAACAATAACGGTTCTTGTGGTACTTCTGATGGATGTAATAAATTAACTGTTTTTGATTGGTTAGCTAATATGACTTTGCCTGATGGTCAAAGTCAATTTGATATCGTTGAAGTTCGTTTTAAGAATTCGAGAAAAGAATTTTTTAGAAATCTTAATAATTTGTCTTTAAGTGTTGGGGAGGTTATAGCAGTAGAAGCTTCGCCTGGTCATGATATTGGAACAGTGTCTTTAACAGGCGAATTGGTAAGACTTCAATTAAAAAAGAAGAACGTTAATTTTGATAGCGAAGAAATTAGAAAAGTTTACCGTAAGGCAAAACAGAGTGATATTGATAAGTGGAAAGAAGCCCAAGCCCTAGAAACAAACACCATGTATCGTGCACGTACTATTGCTCTGAAGCTTGGTTTGGCAATGAAGTTGAGTGATGTAGAATTTCAAGGAGACAAATCGAAAGCAATTTTTTATTACACTGCCGATGCGCGTGTTGATTTTAGAGAGCTCATAAAAGTATTGGCAGATGAATTTAAAGTAAGAGTTGAAATGCGCCAGATTGGTGCAAGACAAGAAGCTTCTCGTTTAGGCGGAATTGGGGCTTGCGGAAGAGAGTTATGTTGCAGTACATGGTTAACAGATTTTAGAACTGTTAGTACAAGTGCGGCAAGATATCAGCAATTATCTTTAAATCCTTTAAAATTAGCAGGGCAATGTGGTAAATTAAAGTGTTGTTTAAATTATGAATTAGATAGTTATATAGATGCTTTAAAAGAATTTCCGGATATGGAAGGTAAGAAATTACTGACTAAAAAAGGAGAAGCTTTTCTGCAAAAAACTGATATTTTCGGACGCATGATGTGGTTTAGTTATCGTCATGACCCAGGTGTTTTTATTCCCTTAAAAGTAAAAACGGTTCACGAAGTTTTAGAAGCAAATGCAAAAGGAGATTTACCAGATGATATTAAATCTGCAATCGTAACCGAAGCACTTGCAAAAGCTGTTGAACCTAATTTTGAAAATGTGGTTGGTCAAGATAGTTTAACACGTTTTGATAAAAAACCGAAAGCAAAACAAAATTTTAAATCAAACAGAAATACATCAACTAATCCAAATCAAAGGAATAATCCAAACCAAAAACCAAATCAAAAACCTAAAACAAATCCAAACCAAAAAAATAATCCAAATCAAAACCCCAATCAAAAACCAAAAGTTCAAGGTGCCGGTAACGATAAAGTAAATACTAATCCAAATAAAAATAAAACGAACCGCCCTCAAAATAATAATCCGAATAAAAAATTTAATAAACCGCAAAATGATAACAGGAACACGCCTAAAACCGATCCTCCAAAAACTGACAGTTAAAAATAGTTTATTAGTGTGCGCAGCAATTTTTATTCTGTCGTCATGTAATAAGAATGTGGTTTTTAGTAAGTATCAAAGTTTTAAAGAGAACGAGTGGTATATAAAAGACAAAGCTGTTTTTGATATTGAGATTACCGATACCTTGACCTTAAATAATATTTCTTTAATGGTGCGTCACGCAGATGCTTATCCTTACCGTAATTTATTTTTATTTGTTACTACAAAATATCCCGACGGAAAAGTAATGACCGACACTATGGAAGTTGTTTTAGCAGATGAAAAAGGTAAGTGGCAAGGAAGTGGGGCAGGAGATATTTTTGATATTAAAGTGCCGATTAAAAAAAATGTTCGTTTTCCTTTATCAGGAAAATATCAATTTTCGTTTGAACAAGGAATGCGCGTAGATCCATTACCTTTAATTATGGATTTTGGTTTTGAAATTGAGAAGAGCAATTAGTGGTTTTTTTTAAGTCTTCCTAGCAACTAGTTAGCGGCAATGCACAGAAAATGACAATTAAACTTTCAATCGGACTCTTATTTTTATTTAGCTTTTTTAGTTGTTCACACAATTCGAGAGAACATTCCGGCTTTTATATTGAAAATGGTCCTCGGAAAGGATCTCAATACGCAGACTCTATCGGGCCTTTATTTCATTACAGGTACATTACAACAACAATTATTAATTATTCAGTTATCCCAATGCGTCTCGAAATTAATTTTTTAAAAGAAGACACTACTTTAAGGGTCAATCTCAAATCACTGGTTTTTCTGTTGCCGAGAAGCTTGACTTCAGAAAAAGGACAAGTCGACCCAAGTATATCAAAAGAGCTAAGAAAGTTTTTAGCTAAAGTTGATGAAACTCCAATTGCCTTCGATACAATACTAAGTCCCAAAGGAAAGTGCGTTATGACATTTGGAATACTAACTGACACCAAATATGAACAGCCAAATGGAATTGGTCTAAAGGCTTCGACTATGAGTTCATCAACTGTAACGCTTGGGCTTAGCTATGACAATAACCTAATACCATGCGGACAAATTTCATTTATTACCAACTAAAAATAAAAATGCACAGCCGCCAACATATTGTAAGCTCGCAAAAAACATTCATAATACCTTAAATTTTCGGAATTTATTTGTCACTTTTGGCGCGCAAAAGTAACCAAAACGCTTTTGATCTTTTGTAGGAGATTTTTATTTTGGCGATTTAGAGGCAGCCAAAATAAAACCGTTGGTTGTCTAAACTATTGTCTGTATGCTGAATCAACTAACCGCAGAGTTTAGACAGCAACTATCTCTGCAAAAAATCAAAATAACATTACGTTGAAAAACTGTGCGCCAATAAAATTTATTTTCTAAATTGACTTTTTGACAGTTGACTTCTTTCGTTACACTATGCCCAAGCCGGCTCAATGCAAAATGCATTGCCCTCATCAAGGAAGAAAAGTAAGGCTAAAAATAGAAATTCGACTTTTTGAGGCTCTACTAAATAAGAAAATTTTTACTTTTTTAATAAAGCATTCCAGCCTTGTGCTTTTAATTCGTGGACGGTGCCGCCTTTTGCAACCATATTACGGCCTTTGGCTTCGTTAGTTATATGGCCAATAATTGTAAACTCTTTTATGTTTTTTACTTTTTCGTAATCTGCAATGTCAACAGTAAAAAGTAATTCATAATCTTCGCCGCCACTGAGTGCGCAAAGCGTTGGGTCTAAATTAAATTCAAGAGCCGTATTAAAAGTTAATGGGTCGATAGGAATTTTTTCTTCATACAATTCAACACCTACATTAGATTGCGTGCATAAATGTAAAATTTCAGAAGATAGGCCATCGCTCACATCAATCATGGAGGTAGGTTTTATTTTTATTTTTTCAAACAATTCAAAAATATCTTTTCTTGCTTCTGGCTTTAATTGACGCTCTAAAATATAATCTTTGCCTTCTAAGTCTGGTTGCAATTTTGGATTTTCTTTAAAAACAGTTTTTTCTCTTTCTAAAATTTGTAAACCCATATATGCCCCACCCAAATCGCCACTCACGCATAATAAATTACCTTCTTGCGCACCATTACGGTATGCAATATCTTCTTTTTTTGCAGCGCCTATTGCAGTAATATTAATTACTAGTCCGGTTAAACTCGAAGTGGTATCGCCACCTACCAAATCAACATTATATTTTTTGCAAGCCAGTAACATGCCGGCATATAATTCTTCTAAAGCACCTAATTTAAAACGATTGGAGATAGCTATAGACACCACAATTTGTTTCGGTAAGGCATTCATAGCATAAATGTCGCTTAAGTTAACAACAACACTTTTGTAACCTAAATGTTTTAAAGGCACATAGGTTAAATCAAAATGCACACCTTCCACTAACATATCTGTAGAAATAACGGTTTGTAAATTGTCGTTATCAATTACAGCGGCGTCATCACCAACTCCTTTAATTGTTGAGTCGTGGTTTATTTCAATATGTTGCGTTAAATGTTTAATTAAACCAAACTCTCCTAATTCGGATAGTTCTGTATCAGAGGTGTTGTCAAAATCCATGCTAAATTAATTTATCTATTTTTTTTGCTAATTTAAAATCTAATTCTGTAAGGCCGCCCACATCATGAGTGCTTAAATGGATGGTTACTTTATTGTAAACGTTCGACCAATCTGGGTGGTGATCTAATTTTTCAGCCTCAAGTGCAACCTTTGCCATAAAACCAAAAGCTTCAATAAAGTTTTTAAAAGTAATTTCTTTTGTGAGCGTTTTGTCTTTTATGGACCAATCCTTCAAGGTTAACAATTCGGTCTCAATTTCTTGTTGGGTATATGGGTTTGGTCTCATTGTATAAAGATACGATTAATTTAAAAACCTTACCTTTTACAAATGGTATTAAAGGCACTTAATCTTTTATTTCCACGCTTACACTATCAACATTGCCATTCATGGGAGGTAGCAGCTTAGTGATTTTTACATGTAGCGTTTTTAGAGTAGAAAACTCGGCTTTTATTTTTGTGTAAATACGTTCGCAAACCTGTTCTATTAAATTGCTTCTAATAGCCATTTCAGCTTTACTTATTTCATAAACCGTGCAATAATCTAGAGTTTTTGAAAGGTCGTCGGTTTTTGCAGCTTCCGAAAAATCGGTGGTCATGTATACATCAACAATATAATTTCCACCAATTTTAGATTCTTCTTCTAGGCAACCATGGTAGCCGTATAATTTTATGCCTTCAATATTTATAGCGTGTATCATTTTATTTACCAAAATCTAAACCGTCCTGGTTTCCTCCTTGTTCCATTCCTTTTAATTGTTTGCCGCGTTTAAAGATGGATGCATCCATTTTACCAAACAAATGTGTAATAGATAATTTCACAAAACGACTTTCTCTTCTTCTAGATAAATCTTGAGTATAATAAGGAGTTTCGTAATGAGCTCCCATTCTACGAGTATTAAAGGCATCGCTTAATGTTGCATTAATTATCCATTTAGCACCAATCATTTTATTTAGCGACACATCCATTGAATAAACCGGGGTGCTATATCCTAATAATAAAATTCTTGGCGATTCATAATTTCCATTTACTTGAAGTGTTAATTGTTTAGGAAATTTATATGAGAAGGTAGCTTTTGTGTTATACGCGTAACCTTCCGCTTTAACATCTGGTTCAGTTTGTATTACTGTTCCGTTTATGTAAATATAAAATGCATTAGCATTTAAAGTAACATCTAAATTCTTGAAAAAAGTATATTTTATTGTATGCTCCATACCGTAACGCACGCTGTTTTTTCCATTAACAGTTGTGTTGACTAAAACTGTTGGGTCAAATTCTGAAGGGTAGGCTACATCTATTATAGGTTGTTCTTCATAACGGAAGTACCCAGAGCCTAAGTAACTTCCCTTACTATAGGTTTTGTTATAATTTATTTCTGCAATGTTTTTAAATTCTGGTTTTAACTGTGGGTTACCAATACGAATATTTTGTTTGTCAGAAAACATAATAAAGGGCATTAATTGGAAAAAATTAGGACGACTTAATTTGCGACTAAAATTTACTTGTAATTCTTGCGCGCTTTTTAATTTTTTTGAAAAGTAAATACCCGGAAATAATGATTTTAAAATATCTTCAGACGAGGAAGGATATTGGTAAGAAAAAGTTTGTTTTTTATCGGTAATATTTCCTTTGTAATAGGATGCCTCAAAACGCAATCCTGCTTGATACGAAATGCCCCAAAACATTTTTGAATTATAATTTACATAAGCAGCATGAATCATGTCATCTATAATATAATTATTACTCATAATGCTATCGCGAGTAAAAACATCTTGGCTTCCTGTAGCATTTGCAGTGTTGTTACTTGAGAGTGAATTTTTATAAAAAGATTTTAGACCAGCTTCAAATTTTTTAGTTTCACTAATCGGATTTACATAATCCAGTTGAAAAACATATTGATTGGCGGTTGTGCCACCTACATTCTCTTGGTAGGTTGTTGGTATAACCAGAGTATCTGGATTTAAATGAGAAGTAGTTGTAAACAAATATCCGTTGCGAGAGTCGGTATGGTTGTAGCTTCCGTCCATAGTTAATTCTTTACCAGCAGTAGGGTATGTTTTTTTGTAAAGTAATTGAGCATTGTAATTTTGAAAGGCTGCGTGTTGATCATTTAAACGCCCTCCATAAAATCGTTTAACAGCATCCTTATCTAAGATGTCATACGTTTGTTCATCATGTGTTTTAAATCTTCCTGCTACAATCATTCCATTTAGGGAAATTGTATTACGGTTGTTAATGCTATAATCAATACCTAGTCTACCAAAATTAAAAGCGTTAGCAAAATTTGTTTGGTTGTTTTGATTAAAGTATCCGGATGGATTTCCTAAACTATCCAATTGTGTGCGATTGGTATACCCTAAGGTTTTATTAATTGCTTGGTTGTAAGAATACATTGTAGAGATGTTCCACTTCCCTTCTTTTACATTTAAATTTACCATTCCGCCATATCTATCGCCAGTACCTGCATTTGCCATAATCATACCATTATAACCAGGCTTTAAATTTTTCTTCATAATAATGTTTAATATTCCCCCAGTAGCATTAGCGTCAAATTTTACCGAAGGATTTGTTATAACTTCAATACGGTCTATTTGGTCGGCTGGAATTTGAACCAAAGTTAAATTTGAAGGTCGTCCGTCAACAAAAAGTATTGGACTTTGATTTCTTAGCTGCGCATTTCCCTCAGCATCCATAGTAACACCTGGAACATTTTTCATAACGTCTGCCGCTGTGCCGCCTCTTATGGATATATCTTTATCTACGTTATAAGTGCGTTTATCAATAGACATTACTACCGCATTTTTTTCGGCGGTAACTTCTACTTCTTTTAAAAGTTTTTGATCAACCTCAAATTTAATATCGCCCAAATCTTGTTCTAATTTATTAGGCATTTGAATGTAAATTTTTGTTTCGTAATTTTTGTAACCAATTTGGGTAGCTCTAAATCTAAAACCTCCCATTGCAGGTAGGTTGTCGATACTAAATTCGCCATTCTCTTTAGTTAATGAACCCCCCAACAAACTATCTTTATTGTACCACAATACCACCACCGAAGCAAACTCTACGGGTTTATTGGTATTGGCATCAATCAATTTCCCGTAAACCCTGCCTTTAATATCTTTAAAAGCTTTTGCCATGTCTTTATTTCCACCGCTAGGCGCTTGTGAAAAAAGAGAATAGCTTAGAATTAAGGCAAAAAAGAGAATTAGTTTTTTCATGAGATTTACGCTGCAAAAGTAATTGAATTTAGCCTTATTTTCTACTTTATTATACTAATGGTAGCTAAAATGGATAACAGGGGCTTTTATAGTATATTAACTATTTATGAAATCGACCGATTTGTTTTATATTTGCAAATGCTTAATGGCAAACTCATCATATTTTCTGCCCCCTCAGGTTCAGGTAAAACTACTTTAGTGAGGCATATATTAAAAACATTTCCTAACCAAATTGAATTTTCCATTTCGGCTACAAGTCGCCCAAAACGCGGAGTAGAGGAAAACGGAAAAGATTATTATTATTTAACACCCGAAGAGTTTAAACAAAGGGTCGCCAACCAAGAATTTTTAGAATGGGAAGAGGTTTATGCAGGAACGCATTATGGGACTTTAAGAGTTGAGGTAGAAAGAATTTGGGCGAAAGGGAAAGCTGTTATTTTTGACATTGATGTTGAGGGAGGCTTAAATTTAAAAAATCAATTTAAGCGCGATGCCTTAGCTGTTTTTGTAATGCCCCCGAGTATTAAAATTTTAGAAGAGCGTCTTCACTCAAGAAGTACCGATAGTACAGAAAGTATTGCGAGAAGAATTGCAAAGGCTGAAAAAGAATTAAAAACAGCAGATTTATTTGATGTATTTATTTTAAACGAAAATTTAGAAGAGGCTTGTTCAAAGGCAGAGGAAGTTGTAAAAGATTTTCTTGTAATTTAAACTTGTTTTTTCGAAATAAAAAAATCCCCTTGGTTATCCAAGGGGATTTTTTTTATAGAAAGTTTTTAAAATAAATTATGCTTCGGTTTTTGGTTTATCGGCATTACGAAGTTTTGTTAATTCATCATTTATTAATTTACGTTTGGCATCTAGTTCCGAAATTTTAGCTTTTTCAGTCGCAATTTTATCTTCAATCTCCTTCATAAAACTGTTGCTGCCTTTTGAATTTTTAAAGAAGCCTAAATTGTTATCATAGGTACGAATATTGCTAGTTATTTCGTCGCTTATTTTTTTAAGGAAATCAGATTCTTTGCGTAAAAGCTCAGTGCCATTTTCGGCTCCAACCATACGGTCTATTTTTGTTCTGAATTGCATAACCGCAATTTCTTTTTTATCAATATTCATTTGCTCATACAATTCATCCACACGATTATAGAAGGCGTCGTTTAAACGTTTTTTATCTTTCATCGGCACCATTCCTGCACCATTCCATTCGCTGGTAAAAGTTTTTATTTGTTCACGATTAGCGGCACCATCATCTCCTGGCTTAAACGCAATAAAGCGAGCAAGAATTTCTTCTTTTGCCACTAGGTTTGTTTCAAAAGAAGCGTCTAAACTTTCATAGAATTTCTTTTTAGCTTCAAAAAAAGCATTACAAGCCTGACGGAAACGATGAAATAATTTCGGTTCTTCTTTGTCGCCATTACTTGGATGTTTTTTCCAAGATTCTTGTAGTTTTATTAAGTCCTGAGTGGTTTTTTGCCAATCGGTACTCGTTTTTAAAGCATCTGCTTTTGAAATTAATTCAGATTTAATTTTTCTGTTGGCAGCAAATTTTTCATTTAAACCAGCAAAATATTCTTTTTTCTTATCAAAAAACGAATCGCAAATTGCTCTGAATTCTGCCCAAATTTTTTCGTTATCTTTTTCTGTTGTTCTACCAACTGTTTTCCATTCGTTTTGTAGTGCAATTAACTGGTCGGTAGTTTCATTCCATTTAACATTACCCTCAGCTGCTGCGGCTACAAGGGCTTTAGCTTTTTCAATTAATTCTAATTTAGAAGTTAAATTAGTTTCTTTTTTCTCTTCAAGCCCATGATAATGAGTTTTTATTTTGGAATAAGTTTCGTCTAAAACAGTTTTATATTCCTGTTTAATAATTTCCCATTTACTATTTGGTACAGGACCAATTTCATCCCACTCGTTACGGTAAACTTTTATTAAGCGTTCTGCTTCCTTAATGTTTTCTAAAGATTGAATTGCTTTTAATTTTACAAGTAAATCTGTTTTTAACTCAAAATTTCTTTTAAGGTCGTGCTCTTGTAAATCGCGGAAAATTTTTAGGTTATAATAAAAATCTTCAACGGCTCTACTATAATCCGCCTGCACTTCTTTGTATTTATGGGAAGAAACAGAACCCGTGTTTTTCCATTGACTTTGTAATTCTTGCAACATTTTAACAGCTGCACCAACATTATCACTTAATTTACTTAAATCTTTAATTTTGGAGATTATTTCAAGTTTAATAGAGAGATTTTTTCCCTGCTCTACAACCACTTTAGCTTCTAGTTCTTTTTTCATTTTAGCATGCTTGTCAATCAACACTTCAAACGCAAGGTCTTCAGCTTGTTTAGCATATTCAAATTCTTTTGCCTTGCCACCTTCGTCTACAAAGGCTTGTCTGGCGGTTTCAAATTCAGCTGTCCAAAGTTTTTGATACTCTTTCTGCAGAGCACGCACATTAGTAGCAACTTCACCTGCATCTTTCGTTAGCAGTTCTTCTAGTTTAGAAATTAATTCAGTCTTCATTATCTTGTTTTTTATTCTTTACCCCAAAAATAGTGGAAAAGAGACAGCTAACAAAACCTTACCTTTGTTGTTTTATTACAAAGATTTATTTAACTTGTAATTTGTACAAAGCATGATTTCTGAGAAAAATATTGAACTTCTTCAGTTTGATAAAATAAAACAACTTGTAAAACAAAAGTGCTGTGGTAAACATGCAAAATTGATGTGCGATAACATTTCAATTAAAAAGCATATTTCTCAGATTCAAAAAGAATTGCAGCAAACCAACGAGATAAAATTAGTTATAGCAGCTAATGGCTTTTTTCCAAGTATCGATCATGAAGATATAAGTGAAGAACTAACTATTTTAAATTTAGATGGTTCTTTACTACACGAAACTCAACTACTAAAGTTTTTAAAAACAGTTGAGGTAATTAATACCTTGATTCGATTTTTAAAAAGCAAAAAAACCGCGATGCCACATCTTCATGAAGTGGTTGACACTATAAACGTATGTGAAATTGTTGTAGCTGAAATAAATCGAATTATTGATGTTGAAGCTCAGGTAAAAAGTAATGCGTCGGGTGAATTAAATAGAATTAGAAAACAAATAACCGAAAAACGTAGAGAAAGTGATAAACGTTTTTATAATCACATTAATGATTTACGTAAGCTCGGATATTTAAGAGATAATGAAGAAGGATTCTTTAATGGACGGAGAACATTGGCGGTTTTGGTGGAATATAAAGCAGAAATTTCGGGCTTTGTGCATAGTAAAAGCGAAAGTGGCAAAACAATATTTATTGAGCCCGGAGTAACAATTGCCATTAATAATGAAGTTGCCGAACTTGAAATTGACGAACAAAGAGAGATAAATAAAATATTGCGAGAATTATGCGCCCTAATAAAGCCATATATTCCTGAAATAAAAAGCGGTTTTAAAACTTTGAGTTTCATTGACTTTTTAATGGCAAAAGCACTTTTTGCAGTAGAATTAAATGCCAATTTACCAGAACTAAAAGAAGGTTATGATTTAAATATTATTTCTGCTTTTCATCCTTTATTATTTTTGCAAAATAAAAAATCTGGGAGGCAAACAGTACCACTTACGCTTCAATTAAATTCCGAAAACAGGGTGTTGGTAATTAGTGGTCCAAATGCTGGGGGAAAATCAATTGCCTTAAAAACAATTGGACTTTTACAAATGATGCTGCAAGGTGGTTTACTTATTCCTGTAAAAGAAAATAGTAATTATTGTTTTTTTGAAAATATTTTAATTGATATTGGCGATACTCAAAGTATAGAAAATGAATTAAGTACGTATAGCGCCAAATTAAAATCAATGACATCAATTTTAAACGAAGTAAACGAAAGTACTTTGGTTTTAATGGATGAATTTGGAAGCGGCACAGACCCTGAATTAGGCGGTGCTATTGCAGAAGCGGTTTTGGAAAGTATTGAAAGTTCAAAAACAAAAGCAGTTATTACTTCGCATTTTAGCAATGTTAAGTTGTTAGCGGAAAAATTGGAAGGTACATTTAATGGCTGTATGTTATTTGATATTGAACACTTAGAACCTAAATATATTTTAAGTATTGGCGAGCCCGGAAGTAGTTATACCTTTGAAGTCGCTGAAAGAGTGGGATTTCCCAAACATATTATTGAACGAGCAAAACAAAAAGTAGATAAGGACAAATTAAAATTAAATCGTTTGTTATCTGAAGTGCAGTCTCAAAAAACAAAATTAGATGAACAACTTCAAAAGTTGGAGCATGAAGAATTTTTGAAAAAAATAGCCAAAGAAAAATACCACACTTTATTTGATAACTGGCAAGATAAAATTACAAGGGAAAGGGATAGAAAAATTGAGTTGGCAAAGTTAGCAGACTATGGTCAAAAATATTTACGTTTAATGGATGATTGGAATATTAAAGGAGATAGGAAGTTAGTGATAAAACGGTTTATTGATGGTATTACCGCTGAGACAAAAAAACAAGAAGAATTAAGGAGGCTGAAAAAACTAGATACTTACTCCGAAAAGAAAATTGCTCGTATAAAACCAAACTTAAAAGTTGGCACTAAAGTAAAAATATTAAGCGGCACTGAAGTTGGTGTTATCGAAGAAATTAAAAACGAAAAAGTATTTATTAAATTTGGCTTAATGAAAATGACAGTGGGGATGGAGAATTTGGTGTTGGCAGAATAAAAAAGTAAAAATTATTTTTGTCTATTACAAATCACATTATAAGCGCAGTATTCACAAATGTCTTCATCTTCTGTTTGTGAAAAGGGAATAGTGTTTTCGAAAATATTTTCAACAAAACGTTTCAGTTCATTTTCAAAATCAATTAAAAAATCTTTCGTGAAAACAAGTGGATTTTTATCTCTTGAAATATATTTGGGCTCTTCTAAAAAGTTTTTAAAGGGAATAATACAAGGTTGCATTTGCTCGGGAGCGCAATAATTATTTTTAAATAATAACCAAGCATACATAAATAATTGAAATTGTTTATTGTATTCTGTATTCAAAAATAATTCATCGAACGACGTAAACGAAAATTTATCTGAAGATTTTAGAGAGCTTTTGTAATCTATTATTCTGGTTTTTCCTTCGTGCGAATCAATTCTGTCAATTTTTCCTTTTATATAAATTGTTGTTGGCACGCCATTAATATCAATTTCTAAAGCCGCAGATAATTCTTGCTCTAAATTTTTTAAAGTAAGGTATTGGTTTTCTTCCTTTAGTTTATTTACAAAACGAATGTCTTTTTTAATCAATTTCTCTACATAAACCTGAATTACTTCTTTTTGTAAAATCCCTTTCCCAATAATTTCTGAATTATCAAAAAAGCTGATAAAGCTCTGGTGAACAATGCTTTCAATTTGCTTTATTTTTTCTTTTAGTTCGTTTTCGTTTAAAATTTTCCCGATAAAACCTTTGTATAAATTTTCTAAACTCAAATGTAAAATAGAACCAAATGTATTTGCTTCAGCACTTTCTTCTACTTCTTTTGTCTCTTTTAATTTGGCGCCATATCTAAAGTAAAATTTCAAGCTACACTCCTTAAAAGAAATTAATCCTGATGGAGAAAGCGCGCCAAATTCTTGGTTGCTAATTGCCTTTTGATAAATGGGGGATAGTACTTCTTCGTCCTTAATGATCGTAATAACATTTTCAAGCTCTTTCGGGAATTGTGAAAATAAAGCAACCTCTTCGGAGATTTTAATATTGGGATTGGTTACTTGCATTTCTAATTGTAGCTGAGTAACAAATCTGCTTTTTTCTCCTTTTCCAAAAGTGTCTGTTTCACTGTCATAAGTAATAACAACATCGCTTGCTCTTTGTAATAACCTATAAAAGTGATATGCATATATCGCATCTTTTTCTATATAAAGCGGTAAACCAAACGCTCTCTTTAAATCATTTGGTATAAATGAATTTACAGTTTTGCCAGAGGGTAAAACACTTTCATTTACATTTACAAATACTACATGGTCAAAATCTAAAGTTCGCGTTTCTAAAACACCCATAATTTGCAAACCTCTTAAAGGCTCGCCAATAAATGGAGCAGAGGAGTTGCCAACTATTTGGCCAAACAATTGTTTAAACGATAACACATCATTAAAGTGTGGGTATTTTTGAATTATTTCGGTTAAACGATTGAAGTTTTTAATAATGATTTGTAAATATTCCAATTCTAAACTTGATTGATTAGTAGATGGTTGTGCAATAAATAGTTCCTTTATATTTTGAAGCAATTGTAAATAATGGCTGCACAAATCACTTACAGATTTTGCAGGTTGTAATAAATTAAAAAGCGTCGTATTTTCTGTATTAAAAAGTTGAGTTAAATTTTTTGATGTAATAAAAGATATATTTCTTTCAGTAATTTGATTAATTATTTTTGAAATATCTAAGCCACTATTTTTGTTGCGTAAATAGGTTGCAAAAATAGGCTGGCGTAAAAGAGCTATTAAATCTTTATGATAAATTGTTTTATGTTGTCTAGTTTGTTTCGAAAAACTTAATTGTAGTTGCAACAACTGTTCAATTAAGCTATATGTAGAAGTGTATCGCAATGGGTATTCCATAGTGATGTTTACATGCTCTACGCCGCTTGGCAATTGTTGTAACACTGGCCACAATAATTTTTCATTTGCCAAAACTATAGCAACTTTATCTAAGGGAATATTATCGTCGATAAATTTTTGTACGGTTTGTTTTACAACTTGCGCTTGCCCAATTTGTTTTGGTACCGAAATTATTTGAATAGTTTTATCTTCAATAAAATTATTTTGGATAAACGACGGTTCGCGCTGTTGAAATAAGTTAAAATTATTTCTAAGAAACAAACCGGCTTCTTGATTTTTATCTTTTAAATAATACTCATCAGCATCCCATAAAATATCCGCTTTTTTTTGAAGGTATAATTTATTAAAGATGTTTAGTTCTGCAGCATTTAAGGCATTAAAGCCGCAAAAAATTAGTTTATAAAATTGATTGGGGTAATTACTATTATCAAAATTTAATACCGCGTGTTTGTATGCTAATCCTTGATAGGCCCATTTTTTTGAAACTAAAAAATTACTAAAGTGTTTGTAAATTGGCCCCAAACTATTCATAAATTTTAAATAGTTGGTTTGGTATTCACTTAATGTTTCGGCACCAAGACTCCAATTCTCAAGAACTTTAATGTCTTTAAGGTTTTCATAAAGTTGTTCAGAGTCGGCTAAATATCTATCAATCTCATTAAAATCTTGTAAAATTAATTGTCCCCATTTGGCAAAGCTGTCAAAATTTTCAGCTTCGCTACCATAGCAAATTTTATAGCTATCGTATAAATAACAAATTAAATCTATTTCCTCAAGAGTTTTTAATTCGCTTAACTCGGCAATTAAATCTTCGGCACTTATAATAGTTGGGAGCCAAATTGTTTTACCAAAGGTTTGCGCTAAATAATTCTTTAAAAATAAAGCGCCACGTTTATTAGGTAAAATAATACATAGTTGTTCTAAATTATCTTTGTAATTTTCGAAAACGTATTCTGCAATTAATTTTAAAAAAGGCTTAGCCATGGATTTTAAAGATATAAACTTTCCGGTTTACCGTAAGTATAAAAATAGCAAGAGTTATTTTAAAATTATACAACCTAAATTGTTTGAGGAAATACAGATTATAGGTAGTAAAAAGGTAATTAAATTAACGGAAGCAAATCAGTTTCCGGAAATGGTTTTTATTCATGATTTGGTAATTAATTATTTTGAAATGGCGGAAGAGATTAGTGAAGAAGAGTACATGAGGGTTAAGGAAGGTTGATTTTCTTTAAATTATTCTTTATGGCCGTTGAAATATCGTGACATTATCACTAAAATCTTCTTAAATTTGAACTCTTAAATTAGAAGTTATTATGAGCCGTATACGAATAAAAGATATTCTTAAAACAACACCAACAAACCAAACAATTACTGTAAAAGGTTGGGTGCGTACATTCAGAAACAATTCATTCATTGCATTAAATGACGGCTCTACTAATAATAATTTGCAGGTTGTAGTTGACTTTACAACTACACCCGAAGAAATTCTTAAACGTATTACAACAGGCGCAGCTATTAGTGCTACCGGAATTTTAATTGCCTCGCAAGGTAAAGGGCAAACAGTTGAAGTGAAAGCTACTTCTGTTGAAATTATTGGAGATAGTGATGCTGAAAAATATCCTTTACAACCTAAAAAACATAGTTTAGAATTTTTGCGTGAAATAGCGCATTTACGTTTTCGTACAAATACTTTTGGCGCTGTATTTCGTGTTCGTAATAGTTTAGCCTTTGCGGTACACAAATTTTTTAATGAAAAAGGATTCTTATACATTCATACACCTATCATCACATCCAGTGATGCTGAAGGAGCAGGGGAAATGTTTCATGTTACTAATTTTGATATTGCAAATCCTCCAAAAGATGAAAACGGAGCAATTGATTATAAACAAGATTTTTTTGGTAAATCTGTAAACCTTACGGTATCAGGACAATTAGAAGGCGAGTTAGCGGCAATGGCTTTTTCTGATATTTATACTTTTGGTCCAACTTTTAGAGCAGAGAATAGTAACACCGCTCGCCATTTAGCAGAATTTTGGATGATTGAACCGGAGATGGCCTTTTATGAGTTAAAGGATAATATGGATTTGGCTGAAGAAATGTTGCAATATGTAATTAAACATGCTTTAGATAATAATTTAGAAGACCTAGAATTTTTATCTCAACGTTTAGAGGAGGAGGAAAAACAAAAGCCTCAAAACGAAAGAAGCGAATTATCCTTATTGGATAAATTAAAATTTTGTTTAGAAAATAAATTTGAACGTGTTACGTATACTCAAGCAATTGAAATATTAAGAGAGAGTAACCACAACAAGAAAAAGAAATTTCAATATTTAATAGATAAGTGGGGTGTTGATTTACAGAGTGAGCATGAGCGCTATTTGGTTGAAAAGCATTTTAGAAAGCCAGTTATTTTAACGGATTATCCTAAAGAAATAAAATCGTTTTACATGCGTCAGAATGATGATGGAAAAACTGTAGCCGCAATGGATATTTTATTTCCCGGTATTGGAGAAATTGTTGGTGGTTCTCAGCGTGAAGAACGTTTAGAAAAACTAGAAACGCGCATGAATGAAATAGGTATTCCTTTGGAAGATTTGTCGTGGTATTTAGATACTAGAAGATTTGGGACTTGTCCGCATGCGGGATTTGGTTTAGGTTTTGAGCGTTTGGTTTTGTTTGTTACCGGCATGACAAATATTCGTGATGTAATTCCTTTTCCGCGTACACCAAAAAATTGTGAGTTTTAATTAGAGATTTTTCTCTGGATGTTATTAACCACATAGGCACATAGTTAATATTTTCAAGATTTTTATTTAGTTTAACATAAGGGTTGAAACGTTGCTTCAAGAGTCAGGAGAACTATTTTTTTGCAATAAGAAAAAGCTATGTTACTATCTGGTTTAAAAATGTAAAGAATCAGGTTTCAATTAATTTTGCATAACCTTCGCCAACAATAAAAATTTTATTTTCTATTTGTTTTTTATTGAGCAAATGTTCAATTCTTTCGGGATGAGTATCTGTAATAAATACTTGTCCAAAAGCATCACCACTTACCATCTCTAATAATTTAGAGAAGCGCTCCTCATCTAATTTATCATAAACATCATCTAATAATAATAAAGGTTTTATGTTTTTTTGTTCTTTAATAAATTCAAATTGTGCCAACTTTAATGCGAGTAAGTATGATTTTTGTTGTCCTTGCGAGGCAAACTTTTTTAAACTAAAATCATTCAATGTAAACTCTAAATCATCTTTATGAGGGCCAACAGTTGTGTAATTAACACTTCTGTCGCGGGCAAGAGAGGTAATAATGGCCGTTTTAAAATCTTTTTCTCCTAAGCTGTTTTCATAATGCAAAGCAACTTCTTCTTTGCTTTCGCTTATAAATTGATAATGAGAGTTAAACAAAGGAATAAAATGTTTTAAAAATTGCTGACGAATTTCTAAAATAGAAGCTCCATAATTAATTAATTGATCGTCCCAAATTTCTAAAGATTCAGAATCAAAAGTTCTGTTTTCATAAAACTGTTTTAGTAAAGCATTTCTTTGTTTTAAAACATGTATGTATGAAATTAATTTATCTAAATAAACTTTATCGTATTGCGAAATAATTCCGTCTAAAAACTTACGTCGTATATCACTACTTCCATTTATTAAATCAGCATCACTTGGCGAAATCATTACTAAAGGAAACTGACCAATATGTTCGCTTAAACGTTCGTACTCTCTTTTATTTTTTTTAAATATTTTTTTTTGATTACGTTTTAAACCACAATAAACATCAGAAGGCTCTCCAGACTTTTCGAAATTTCCTTGAAGCACAAAAAAACCTTCGTTGTGTTTTATATTTTGACTATCAATAGAATTAAAAAAACTTTTGCAAAAAGAAAGATAGTGGATGGCGTCTAACAAATTGGTTTTACCCATGCCATTATTTCCCACAAAACAATTAATCTTTTTAGAGAATTGCCCCTCAAATTCTGCATAGTTTTTGAAATTTATTATGGAAAGTTGCTTTAAATACATTGATTTTAGCAAAAATACGCCTTTTTTGGGTAGTTTTTTGGGCCTCAAATTAGATTTTTACGTAAAAAAGGCTATTTTTGCACACTAATTTTACGAATAAATGGCTGATTTAAAAGACGAAACAACTGTAGATAATACTGAGATAAACGAAAATATCGAAGAAACAGTAGAGGAAACTCCCAATAAACCTATTGACCCTAGCCTGCAAGGAATACAGCTTTTTTATGAGAAAAATAAAAAGATGGTTACTTACGTTGGTGGTGGAGCATTGGTGTTAATTGCTGCTATAGTATATTTTAAAATGATGTATTTGCCTGAAAAAGAAAACGAAGCGTCTAATGAAATTTTTTGGGCTCAAAATTATTTTGAAGCAGATAGTTTTAACATTGCTTTAAAAGGTGGAGTAACTGTAATGTCGCCAGATGGTCAGAAAACAATAATGGGTTTTGAGCAAATTGCAGACGAATACAGCATGACAAAAACAGGAAGCCTAGCTAATTATTGCGCTGGGATTTGTTATTTGCGCACAGGTAAGTATGAGCAAGCAATTGAGTTTTTGCAAAAATATGATGGAGATGATGAGATGGTTGCGCCTATAGCAATTGGAGCTGTTGGAGATTGTAATATGGAATTAAATAAAGTTGATGACGCCATTAAATTTTATTTAAAAGCTGCAGATAAAAGCGAAAATGATTTTACAACGCCTTATTATCTTAAAAAAGCTGGTTTTGCTTATGAGCAAAAAGCTAATTTTTCTGAGGCATTAGCTTTATACGAGCGTATTCAAAAAGAATATACAAAAAGCAATGAAGGAAAAGAAATTGAAAGAGATATCGCAAAAGTTAAAGCCTTAGGAAATTTATAATTAATATTTTTTTTGATAAAAAGTCTGCCTACAAGCAGACTTTTTTATTTTCTCTATGAAATTTTTCGCAAGAGGCAAAGCGAAAAGGCACTCGAACTGACGTTAACAATATTTTTTTAGAAACTATGAGCAGTGTAAACAAAAACTTATCGCAAACAGAAGGCAGTCAAATTCCAAACGCAAAATATTTTAAATTTGGAATAGTTTGCTCGGAATGGAATCACGAAATAACCAATGCGCTTAAAGAAGGCGCTGTAAAAACTTTGTTAGCGAATGGCGCTGAAAAAGAAAATATTATTATTCGCGAAGTGCCAGGCAGTTTTGAATTAACTCTTGGTGCTCAGTATATAGCGGAGGCCACCGATGTGGATGCTGTTATTTGTTTAGGTTGTGTGATACAAGGCGAGACTCGCCACTTTGATTTTATTTGCGACGCTGTTGCAAAAGGAATTACCGATTTGAATATCAACTATAATATTCCTTTTATTTTTGGTGTGTTAACACCAAATAATCAACAACAAGCTCTTGACCGTTCGGGTGGAAAGTACGGTAACAAAGGAGATGAAGCCGCAATTACCGCAATTAAAATGCTTGCCCTAAGAAATAGTTTTATGGTTTAATTTTATCCTTTATCAAAATTTAAATTCTGATTTAAAAGAGAGCCAAACAAATCTTTAAAGCTGGTGCCATCTACTAATTTATTTTTACTTAGTAAAGAGTGTTCTGCTAAGCCGTGTAAGGCAAATTCCATCAACACAAATTTATCAGCGCCTTTTACATTGGGATGATATTTTGTAATCAAGTCTTCTAATCCTTCTACAACAAGTAATGCAGAAGAATACACTTTATCATTTTCATTTTCTAACAAGTCTAAAATATTATTTGACGAAAACCAATTAATGATGGTGGCATAATCTGACTGTTCTTTTTTACGTTTTAATTTTTCAGGGTCTGGAAACAATTGAACAAATGTATTTCTTATTGCTAAACTAATTAAGTTTTGCGCAATAATTGCAGGACCTTCTTGTTCGCCCTCGTACACTAATTCTATTTTTCCGTTTATAGCAGGCACCGCTGAGTATAAGTCGCTTATGCGTGCATACGAGTATGGCAAATCATTTTTCAAAAAACGTAATTCTGCAGCGCTAATTAAACTTTCGTAAGCGCTAATAGTTAAACGGGCACTAACGCCACTTTTAGAATCTACAAATTCACTCGTGCGAGCTTCAATCGCAATTTGCTCTACTAAATTTTTTAAAATTTCAGGAACTTCTATTTGTTTTTGTTGCTTGTTTAATTTCGCTTGGTCTTGTGTAATTTGTTTTGAGTGTTCTATTGATTTTGGATAATGCGTTAATATTTGAGAGCCAATTCTATCTTTAAGCGGTGTTACAATACTTCCGCGATTGGTGTAGTCTTCGGGGTTTGCTGTAAACACAAATTGTAAATCTAAAGGTATGCGTAAATTAAACCCTCTAATTTGCACATCGCCTTCTTGTAAAATATTAAAGAGTGCAACTTGCAAACGCGCTTGCAAATCGGGTAGTTCGTTAATGACAAAAATAAAACGATTACTGCGAGGAATTAATCCGTAATGAATTACGTTTTCATCAGCAAAAGATAATTTTAAATTTGCAGCTTTAATGGGATCTAAGTCGCCAATTAAATCGGCTACGCTTACATCTGGCGTTGCTAATTTTTCGGCAAAGCGTTCGCTTCTGTGAATCCAAGTTATTGGTGTTGCTTCTGCTTTTTCGGTAATTAAATTTTTAGCAAAATTAGAGATCGGTTGTAAAGGGTCGTCGTTTAAAGGACTACCGGCAATAACCGGAATATATTCATCTAATAAATTTACTAATTGCCTAGCCATTTTTGTTTTTGCTTGACCTCGTAAGCCTAAAAATAAAATGTTATGGTGACTTAAAATGGCGCGTTCAATTTCGGGAATAACAGTTTCTTCGTAACCAAAAATACCATCAAAAATGGGTTGTTTGTTTTTAAGCTTGCTAATTAAATTTTCGCGAAGCTCATCCTTAATACTTAAAAATTTGTAATCTGTTTTTTTTAATTCGCCTAATGTTTTTATTGTAGGTTGACTCATATTTTAATTTTTTTCGTGAATATTATTTTGTGCTTTTTAACTATCTTTTTTGTCATCCTGACGAAGGAAGGGTCTTAGTAAACGAGATTTCTCCTACCGTCGAAATGACAAACTATTATTAAAACTTTTTTTAATCATATTTTCTTTCGTTTCTTATTTGTGTAATCTCTAAAAATCATTTCACCTAAACCCTTTAATCCAGTAAAATATGCTTTGCCTTGGTTGGCTTCAGTAAACTCATCAATAAAATTTTGTAAATATCTATCGTTAGCAACCATAAAAGTAGTTATGTCAATTTTACTTCGTTTACAAGCTGCCGCAAGTGTTAAACATTTATTTACAATACGTCTATCTAAGCCATTACTGTTCATGTAATATTGCCCATTCTCTTTTAAGCAAGATGGCTTACCATCGGTAATCATAAAAATTTGTTTGTTGCTAGCTTTCTTTTTTCTTAAAATAGACATTGCCAACTCAAGACCCGCAACAGTATTTGTGTGATAAGGCCCAACTTGTAAATAGGGTAAGTCTTTAACTTGAATTGGCCAAGCATCATTTCCAAACACAATAATATCCAAACTATCTTTTGAGTAATTGCGTTTAATCATTTCGGCCATTGCCATCGCCACCATTTTTGCGGGTGTTATTCTGTCTTCGCCATATAATATCATACTATGACTAATATCAATCATTAACACAGTAGCGGTTTGCGTTTTAAATTCTTGTTCGCCAACCAATAAATCATTTTCGGTTAAAATAAAATTTTCGGTGCCGTTATTTATTTGCGCTTGTTTAATCGAGTCTATCATGGCAATACTTTGTGGCGAATCGCCAAACTCATAAGCTCTTAAATCGCTGCTTGTTTCCTCGCCATTTTTGCCGGTAAATTTTGTTTTATGATTTCCGGAAGCCCCTTTTTTTAATTTTCCAAAAATATGTTCTAAGGCATTGTTGCGAATAGCTTGTTCGGTTTTAGGGGTAATTGCCATGCCGCCTGTGCCATCTTTTTTATCACGTAAATACCCACGTTTTTTTAGTTCAGCAATAAAATCATCTAAGGTGTAATCTTTATTAGTTAACTCATACTCTTTATCGAGTTGTTTAAACCAATCTAGCGCTTCTTCCACATCGCCACTGGTGTGCGTAATGAGCTGTTTAAAAATCTTAAACAATTCATCAAACTTCGATTTTGGATCGGCAATAAAATTTTTAAATCTGTATCCTAACACCTTTACTAAACAATTTATGTAGCATAAAGTTGTAAAAAATTAATTTAAACTAATGTTAATTTAATGGAAAGGATTTGTAGACGAATAAATTCAAATAAAATTTAGTAGGTCAGGGCTTAGGATTCAAAAGAGTTCAATCAATGGTTCATTAAAGAGCTTATGATAGGTATTATACACATACGACTTACGGATGTGAAGGCAAAAGCATAAAATGCGTGAATAATGTAAAATATTTTAAGAGTTATGTAATTTTCTAGCCTTACGCCCAAGTAATTTTAGTGATAAATAAAATTAGATTAGATTTACAATTGAATGTATGACACAATTAAGCTTTTAAGATTTCCTTTTTCAGTTTTTTTACTGCCTATATCTCTATTTTCATTTTTTTATATTCAACCTGATTTCAATTATCAATTAATACTTGTTTTAATAATTTGGCATCTGTTAGTTTTTCCATCCAGTAATGGCTATAATAGTTATAACGATATGGATGATGGACCAATCGGCGGTTTAGCAGCGCCACCCAAGCCAACAGGCCTGCTTTTGCAGATGTCAAATTTGTTTGACGTTACAGCGGTTTTACTTTCTTTTATAGTTAATGCATCATTTGCTTTTTTTGTTGTATTATATATACTTGCATCTCGTCTTTATAGTTATAGAAAAATTCGATTAAAAAAATTTCCAATTGTAGGATTTTTAATTGTTTTTATTTTTCAAGGTGCTTGGGTGTTTTTTGCCAATTTTTTCGCGCTTTCTTCTGTTACCTTACTATCAAATAAATCTGTTATATTTTCGGCAATAGCTTCATCTTTTTTTATAGGAACTGTTTATCCTATTACTCAAATATACCAACATCAAGCTGATAAGAATGATGGTGTAAAAACTCTAAGCATGATGCTAGGAAAGAGGGGAACGTTTATTTTTTCTGGATTAATGTTTTCAATAGCGACATTGTTTGTTTATTTATCGTTTAGCAGCCCCGTTATGATAAATAATTTTTTGCTTTATATTGTTATTATGTTGCCCGCTACGCTATTTTTTTTAATATGGATGGTAAAATCATTTAAAAGTGAACGGCACATTAATTTTAAAAATACAATGATAATGCTAGTTCTGTCATCTGTGTTAAACAATATTTATTTCATTTTGTTGTTATTAAAATAAAACCATATGGCATATATAATTGATATAGCAACCGCTGTTCCTGAGTACACAGTTTCAAGCGAAGAGTTAGTAGAGTTTTATTCAAGGGCTTTACTATCAAAGGATGCAGATTCAAATAAACAAAAGTTGACGCTGTTAAATGAAAAAACAAAAATACAAAAACGCTATAGTTGCATACCCGACTTTAACGGAAGGGATTACGAGTTATTTACCGAGAAAAATTTTAATCAAAGCGTTGAAAGAAGAACGGAATTATATAAAAAAAAAATTATGCCTCTTGCCTCGATGGCAATTGAAAAATTGTTTGCAAAAACGGATATAAAGCCTAAAGAAGTTACTCATTTAATTACTGTTAGCTGCACGGGCTTATTCGCGCCAGGTTTTGAGTTTTTAGTAGCAGAAAATCATGGACTTCAACATACAGAAAAATTGGCTTTAAATTTTTTAGGTTGTTATGCAGCTATTAAAGCGCTTAAACATGCAAAATATATTGCAGAGGCAAGTCCTGATGCTTGTGTGCTTATTATTAGTGCGGAATTATGCTCGTTACATTTTTCGCCTTCATTATCTGATGAAGATATAATTGCTAATTTGTTATTTGCAGATGGAGCTGCGGCAACATTTGTGTGTGGAGATGGTTATAAACATTCAGGAAATAGAATAGTTTTAAATATTGATGAAATAGGATCGTCCTACATTCCAAATACATTAGATTTGATGACTTGGGATATTTCATCCTCAGCGTTTAGGATGTATCTTAACAAAAAGATTGTAAATTCTATTAAGGATAATATATACCCTGTTGTAACTGATTTTTTAATTGACAGCAAACCCGATTATTGGGCAATACATCCAGGCGGTGTTAAAATTGTGCAAGCGGTTAAGGAAAGTTTAAATTTGAGCGAAGAGGATGTAGAAGATTCATTGAATGTTTTAAAACAATATGGTAATATGTCGTCGCCTACTATTTTGTTTGTTTTAGAAAAAGTATTTGATAAAATAAAGGATGCTGATTCTATTGAAAATAAAAAAATATTTTGTTGTGCTTTTGGTCCCGGATTAAGCATTGAAATGATTAGTTTTTCATCGGTATATACTTCTCATCCTAATAAATTAGAGCAAATAAAACGTCATGCTGTTGAGTGTTAGATCTTACGAAAAGGAATATTTGGACAATAGCATTATTGAAACCAAAGATCTTTATAGAAATTTATTAGAATTAGATATTATTAATAAGTATTTAGGCGGATATAATGCTTCTTTAAAAGGTTTAAACGATATTTTAAAAACAAAAAAACAAGTTAAAACTATTTTAGATATTGGCTTTGGAGGCGGTGATTCTATAAAGCAACTTTCTTTATTTGCTGATAAGTTGAATTTAAAGTTATTTTTTTACGGAGTAGATTTAAAAGTGGATTGTGTAAATTATGCAAAAGATAATCTTTTAGAATTTCAGAATAAGGAATTAATTTGTAATGACTATCGAAATATTTCGGATGAACTTTTAAATAAGATTGATGTAATTCATTGTAGTCTATTTCTTCATCATCTTAAAGATGACGAAATAATAGATTTATTTAAGTTTAGTAAGGCAAATAATTGTATTGTTTTAGTTAACGACCTACATCGCCATTGCTTTGCTTATTACTCTATAAAATTTTTTACTGCACTATTCTCAAAATCTTATTTAGTAAAAAACGATGCGCCTCTATCTGTAAAAAGAGGATTTAAAAAACAGGAATTAATTACCTTAATTAAAAAAGCAGGGTTTAATGAATATACCATAAAGTGGACTTGGGCATTTAGATACCGATTAGTTGCTTACAAATGAAGTATGATGTAACCATAATTGGCGGCGGACTTGCAGGATTATCTTTGGCAATTGACCTTAGAAAAAGAGGGTACACAATTGTAGTAATTGAGAAAGGTGATTACCCACGCAATAAAGTTTGTGGAGAATATATCTCAATGGAATCATACGATTATTTAAAAACTATTTGCCCTGAACTAAAAAATAGAAATTTACCTTTAATAAATAAATTTAAATTAAGTTCAATTGGTGAGAGGGAGTTTAAAACTATTCTTGATTTAGGTGGGTTTGGCATTAGTCGTTACCTACTGGAAAATTTGCTTTTTATTGAAGCAAAAAATCTAGGTGTTGTTTTTGCGCTTAATGAAAAGGCATTAGAAGTTAAGTTTGATTTTAATACCAATGATTATTCCGTTACAACAAATTCAAATAATTACATTTCAACTATTGTTTGCAACTCATCTGGAAGAAAATCAAATTTTGAAGCCAAAGAAAATATTAGCTCGCGCGTTCGAACAAATTATATTGGTGTAAAGTATCATATAAAAATGGAAAGGGATGCAACGCAAATTGAAATACATAATTTCCCTGGAGGCTATTGTGGGATTTCAAATGTAGAAGATGGTAAATCTTGCTTGTGTTATATTGTAAATTCAAAAATGCTAAATAATGCAGGCAATTCTATTCTTGAACTTGAAAAAAAATATTTGCATCAAAATAAAAATTTAAAAAGAATATTTGATACGGCTGAGTTTATTACGAAAGTGCCGGTTACAATAAGTGGAATTAATTTCAGGATTAAAGTTCCGATTTATGATAGTGTGTTTTATCTTGGAGACTCTGCTGGAAGTATTGCTCCAATTACTGGAAACGGGATGAGTATTTGTTTTAAGTCGGCTTCTGTATTGGCTTCTAATCTTGATAATTACTTTTCTAGTAAAATTTCAAAACAACAATTAATTGAAAATTATAAATTATTTTGGAATAAAGAATTTTCCATGAGAATTAAATTAAGCCGTTATTTCCAAAAACTTTCCGAATTTTCATTTTTAACAAAACTAAGTATTCAACTTTTTAATTTATTTCCTTCATTAGCAAACAGAGTAATAAAATTAACTCATGGCAAACCATTTTAAAGACAACCAATTTTTATTTTGGCAAAGATGGTTATTCTACTCAAGTTTAATTTTTGCTTTAGCGGGTATTGCATTTGCATTTCTTGGAAATAATTTATTTTTTTTGCCATACGAAAAAATGGTCGCCAATTCACTTTGGCATTCATCTGAGTTTCCGCCTGAGGCTGATGTTTTTCGTGCCTTTGTTTATTTACCTTTTGGTGGAACTATTGCTTGTTGCTACATTTTGTTAGCTTTTATAGCTTGGTATCCATTTAAAGAAAAAAAAGTATGGGCGAGAAACGCTATTATTATAGCATTTAGCTTTTGGGTTATAATAGATTCTTTAGGTTGTTTGTATTTTAAAGTCTATCAACAGATATATATTATCAATGCGTTTTCAATCATGGTTAAAGCTCTGCCAATTGTATTTACTTGGAAAGATTTTAGACAGGATAAAAGGAAGGTTGAATAGATTAGCTTTTCTTATTTGGTAATTTATACCCAATAGATTTGCGTGGGATATTGTTTTCTTTTTTCTCGAGGAGTTCGTCGAGATATTTAAAAACCAGCTCTATGTTTTTAGAGTGATTATCACTTTTCTTTTCTAGCTTTTCAATTGCTAAACGCAATTCGGTGTTTTCTGTAAGCATTTTGCGGATATGTGAAAAAACTCTCATAATCAGAATATTCAAATCAATCGCTCTTCTACTGTTTAATACACTTGAAAGCATTAGAACTCCATGTTCAGTAAATACAAAGGGCAACTTTCGCCTTCCTCCCCAACTTGATGTCACAAATTGTGATTTCAAGTTGTTCCATTCTTCTTCACTAAGTTTAAACTTAAAATCCTCATGAAATCGGTATTCATTTCTATTCACAGCCTGATTCAAAACTCTTGCTTCAACTTCATAAAGTTCTGCAAGATCGCTATCAAGCATAACCTTTTGTCCTCTGATAAAAAAAATCTTATTGGTAATTATTTCATGAGGTATAGTGAGTAAGACTTCTGTTTTAGTCATTTCAAAAAATTAAAGCTAACACAAACTCAATTGTACACCGTTGGCTTTGCAATTAAAATTGGAGCAATTGAACTCGAATTTTTCGCTTGCTTTTAGGAATCGCTCTTTGGAGAGTTTAAATAGTTGCATAATGGATTCAGCTATTTTATATAAGGCACACATACGAAATTCTTAATGGTATCGCTAAACAACGGACCCAAGCAAGTTAAATATTGTCAAAAAAAACCAAAATAGATTTTGAGATAGGCCCTGCAAAACCACGGCTATACCATTTTTAGAAAAAGACATATATTTGTATATTAAAAAATACAATCATTAATGCCCGATAAACAATTAGCCAATATTTTGCTTGAGCAGTCGAATGATCTTATTTGGATCATCGACTCCAATTTTAGTTTAAAGTACGCCAATCAAGCGTATCAAAACGTGATGAAACAAGTGACGGGCGAAGAAAAAAAATTGGGTGCACCAATCTTTACAGAAGGCTTTGGCGAGGGTTATATAGAAAAATGGAAAGTATATTATGAGCGGGGGCTTAATGGCGAACATTTTAACATTGAGGAAAACTTTTATAACCCTCATACAAATCAAGTTGAGTATAGTGAAATTTCATTTAAGCCATTAACCAATGAAAACCAAGTTGTAGTAAACGTTGCTTGCCAATCAAGAGATATTACTTCATTAATAAAATCAAATATAGAAGCAGAAAAACTATTGGATGCGTCTTTAGATGTAATTTGTTCTATTGATGAGCAGGGTAAATTCACTAAAGTGAGTGCTGCGTGCAAAGAACTTTGGGGATATGAAAAGCATGAATTAATTGGTAAAGCCTACATTAGTTTTGTTATTGAAGAGGATATAGAAAAAACCAATTTGGTGGCCGCCGACATTATTAATGGCAAATTAATAACAACTTTTGAAAACAGATACAAAAGAAAAGATGGTGGCATCGCTTACAATCTATGGTCGGCAAAATGGGATCCCAAAACCCAAATTATGTTTTGTGTGGCCCGAGACGCAAGAGAAAAGTTAAAAGAAGAAGAATTACTGATTGAAAGTGAAAATCGCTTTAAGGCATTAGTGCAAGAGGGTTCCGATTTGATAGGAATTTTAGATGAGGCTGGAATATACACCTATGTTAGCCCAACCTCTATGGGTATTTTAGGTATGCATCCTGAAGAGTTTATTGGGAAAAGTCCTTTTGATTATATTCATCCGGAAGATACCGAAAAAACGCTGAATAGTTTAAGTAAAATTACTTCTGAAAGTCGGGTTGAAGTAGAGCCATTTCGATTTAAAAATAAAAATGGCGAATGGCGTTGGATTGAAACCGTACTTACCAATATGCTGGATAACCCTGCTGTGAAAGGTATTGTGGCCAATTCGAGGGATGTTACTTCTAAAAAGAAAGAAACCCAAAATTTAAAATTACTAGAAAGCGTCATCACCAATACAAACGATGCGGTATTAATTACCGAAGCAGAGCCATTGGATGAACCCGGCCCTCGTATTATCTATGTGAATGATGCATTTACCAAAATGACTGGCTATACAGCCGAAGAAGTTCTTGGAAAAACACCAAGAATTCTTCAAGGGCCTAAATCGGATAAGGCAGAACTGGCCAGGCTGAGCAAAGCCCTTCGGAATTGGGAATCCTGTGAAATAACCATCATCAATTATAAAAAAAATGGCGAGGAATTTTGGATTAATTTATCTGTATCTCCCGTTGCGGATGAAACAGGATGGTACACCCATTGGATTTCTATAGAAAGAGATGTTACTGAACAAAAAATCAAAGAGCTGGAAAATGAATTAATTACCCAAATTAGTTCAACTTTTAACCTTGTAAATGATTTTGAAAAGGCAACAAAAAAATTATGTGAAATTATTGGACTTTATGGGAAATTAGATTGGGTAGAACTTTGGACGCCTAACTTGGAAATGACCGAGATGCGACTTATTAGTCATTATGTTATAACTCCTGAAGATGAAATTTTTTATACCCATAATTATCATAACAATAAATTTCCTAAGGATGAGGGGCTTATAGGAAAAGTATGGGCATCTGGAAAACAACTACTTTTTGACGATGTAACGAAATCAAATGAATTTATACGGAAAGATTCAGCCAAAAGAATTGGTCTTAAAACTGTACTGGGAATTCCGCTCATCTTCAATAATATGGTATTGGGTGTACTCTCGGTTGGTATGAAGAGTAACTCGGGTCATTTGAAAAACTATACTCGAATTTTTGAACGATTAGAAAAATTTATTGGCTCAGAGCTCCAGCGAAAAACCATTGAAATAGAACTTAGTCTTCTCTTCGATACTATCCCAGACATTATAAGTGTTGGTGATTTTCAAGGAAGGTTTTTACGAATAAACAAACCTGGCTGTGAACTTTTGGGCTATAGTGAAAAAGAAATTCTCCAAAAAGGTTTTGAAAATTTCATTCACCCTGAAGACCTAACTATATGCTATAAAGAAATTGAAAAATTACAAAACGGACAAGATACTTTTGGTTTTGAGGTACGCTTTATAACCAAAGCTGGCGAAATACTTTGGCTGAGCTGGTACTGTAAAGCAAAAATAAACGAAGGTCTTATTTATTGCACTGCCAAAAATATAACGGAAGAAAAAAAGCTAAGAGAATTAAACCGACAAGCCAATAATTTAGCCAAAGTTGGGAGCTGGGAATACGACTTGATTAAAGACGATCTCTTTTGGTCACCTGAAGTATACGATTTACACGATATGGACCCAGGCACATTTGTGCCAAATGTTGAAACCGCAATTGACTTTTATAAGGAAGAACATAAATCATATGTGGCAGATGAGATATATAAAAGTCTCACTGAGGGAGTTTATTTAGATTATGAAGCTGTTATTATATCAAGAAGCAAGAAAGAAAAATGGGTAAGGGTGATTGGTAGCCCTGAGTTCATTGACGGAAAATGCGTCAAGTTTATTGGATACTTTCAGGATACTACCGAACACAGAGAAGCAGAGATTCGCTTGAAATCCTTATCTCATAATTTACCTGGAGTAGTATTTCAATATGTCATATATCCTGATGGTACAGACAAACTCTTGCACGTAACTGATGGTGCAGAATTGATTTGGGGATTTTCTGCTGAAGAAGCCATGCAGAATAACCAACAAATTTGGAAACAAATAGAAAAAGGAGGTGATCTTGAAGCGCATAAAAAAAGTATTGAAATCTCTATAGAAACAAAATCACTTTGGAAAAATAAGTATAAGTATGTAATGCCTAATAACGAAATCAGAACTCATCTAGGCTATGGAACTCCTACATTTTTGGCTGATGGTACAATTGTTTTTAATTCTGTGATTTTAGACATCTCTGAAGAAGCTAAAAACGAAGAGCTACTTAAACAAACCTCCAAAATTGCAAGGATTGGTAGCTGGGAAGTTGATTTAATCAATAACTCCATCTTTTGGTCTGACATTACGCATGAGATTCACGAAACCCCCGAAAATTTTAAGCCACAATTAAGTGAGGCTATTAATTTTTATCGCGAAGATTTTAGGGAACTTGTAACCGAGGCAGTCAATACCTGCATTGAAACAGGAACTCCGTTTGATTTTGAAGCCATTATTGTAACCAATAAAAACAATGAAGTTTGGGTAAGGTCAATAGGCAAAGCCCAAATGCTGGATGGGCAATGTGCTCGAATATTTGGCAGCTTTCAGGATATTCATGAACGAAAGGTTATAGAAGACCAAAAAAACAGTTTGCTAACAACGCTTGAAAAAAGTTTGAATGAACTTTATATCTTCGATGCAGAAACATTAAAGTTCAGTTATGTCAACCAAGGCGCTCTCAATAATATAGGATATTCAGAACAGGAAATTAAGGCACTAACTCCGCTTGATATCAAGCCCGAATTTACTGCAGCTACATTTAATCAGCTGGTAAAGCCATTGGTAAATAAGAAAGAAGAGAAAATTATCTTTTTCACAAATCATAAACGAAAAAACGGAAGCCTGTATCCTGTGGAAGTGCATTTACAATTTGTGGTAGAAGGCAACAACAAAAGATTTTTAGCAGTAATTTTGGATATTACAGAACGTAAAAAAACAGAAGCCGCACAAATAATGGCACAGAATAACTACCAGGAGCTGTTTGACAAATCTAACGATGCTATTTATGTCCATGACATTGATACCGGCCAATTGATAGATGTAAACTACAGAGCCACAGAATTGACAGGCTTTGATAAAATGGATTTCCTAGAGAAAGACCCATCTATTTTATTTACTGACAACCCTGAATATTCAATGGAAAAGGCCATAGGCTATGTTCAAAAAGCGGCACAGGGGAAGCCACAGGTTTTTGAATGGCTGGCCAAAAAGAAAGATGGAACATCGGGCTGGTTCGAAATGACACTTAAGCGTACCAGCATAGCTGGAGTGGATAAAATACTGGCATTTCAACGGGATATTACAGAGCGTAAAAAATCAGAAAAAGAACTATTAGAACTAAATAATATCTTAAAAACGAAACTAGCAGAATTAGAAGTTGCTTACGAAGAACTTGAACAATTTGCCTACATAGCCTCGCATGATTTACAAGAGCCGTTGAGAATGATAAGTAGCTTTATGGATCAACTGAAGCGGAAATATGGGGAACAATTAGATGATAAAGCGCACCAATATATTGAGTTTGCCATTGATGGCGCAAAAAGGATGAAACAAATCATTCTCGACATACTTGAATATTCAAGAGCGGGCAAAATTCAGGAGAAAGCTCAGAGCATCGATTTAAAAAAGATTTTGGATGAATATAAAATTCTAAGAAGAAAAGTAATAGCCGAAAAACAGGTTGTATTTGAAACAGGGGAATTACCAATTATAACTAGTTACAACACGCCTTTAGTTCAAGTAGTGCATAATTTATTAGATAATGCCATTAAGTATTCTAAGAATGACGAAAATCCTGTGGTAAAAATAACATGCATTGACCGAAATAAATTCTGGGAATTTTGTATTGAGGATAATGGCATTGGTATAGACGAGAAATATTTTACTAAGATTTTTGTTATTTTCCAAAGATTGCACAATAGAGATACTTATAGCGGCACAGGCATTGGCCTGTCAATAGTAAAAAAACAGGTAGAATCCTTAGGCGGAAAAGTCTGGATTGAATCTAAAGTCAATGTTGGCTCTAAATTTTATTTTACCATGCCTAAATAAAAAATATAAAATGAAACAAGTACACATATTATTAGTGGAAGACAACGAAGGTGATGTTGTGCTTACCAAAGATGCTTTCGAGGAAAGTAAATTCAAAACGCAACTTAGCGTTGTAAAAAATGGACAAGATGCTTTGGATTTTCTTTTTCAGAGAGGAAGCTTTAAAAAAGCAGAGAAACCAGATTTAATTTTATTAGACATCAATATTCCTATGATTAATGGACTGGATGTTTTAGCAGAAATTAAGTTGGATGAGAGTCTAAAAAAAATACCCGTTCTCATGTTAACAACCTCATCAAACGAAATTGATGTAAACAGAGCTTATCTAAATCATGCTAATAGTTATATCGTTAAACCTATTGAATTTGATGACTTTTTGAAAGCTGTTTTGAAAATTGAGGAATTTTGGATTCAACTTTCAACATTGGCAAAATAAATATAATTTAATGAAAGATACCAATCAATCAATTGAAATTCTTGTTATAGAAGATAATCTTGGAGATTATTTATTGGTAGAAGATTATCTTTTTGAAAAATTTAGCACCTCAAAGATAAGGCACTGTAAAAGCTTCTCTGAAAGCGCAGAGTTGGCCGCAGAGCATTCTGTATTTTCTGTAATTCTATTAGATTTAGTTCTTCTTGATTTTCAAAAAGAAGAATTAGTTGAAAAAGTACAAGCCATTTTTAAAGACACGCCAATAGTTGTGCTCACCGGATATACAGATTTAAATTTGGCAAGATCTCTCATTGCTGAGGGAGTTTCTGATTTTTTAATAAAAGATGAAATTAATCCTGAACTACTTTATAGAACCATTGTTTATGCAATAGAAAGAGAAAATTTTATTATAGGTCTTGAGAATTCCAAAAACACCTATCAAAATTTATTTAATTTTAGCCCGCAACCTATGTGGCTTTATGATAATGATTCTTTAGCATTTTTGGATGTGAATGAGGCAGCTATTCATAAATATGGTTATTCAAAAGATGAATTTCTAAAAATGACCCTTAGAGATATTCGACCAAAAAGTGAAATTGAATTGTTGGATAAAAGTTTAGGCGATAGAGCTGATGTTAAAAAATCATTTTATGCTGGGATATTTCAGCATTTGCTTAAATCGGGTGAAATTATTAATGTAGAAATTTATAGCAGATTTATCGACTATAATTCTCTTAAAGCTACGCTTGTTTTGGCAAATGATATAACAGAAAAATTGCAGTACATTAATGTTATTGAAAATCAAAATGATAAACTTCGGAAAATAGCTTGGTCGCAGTCACATGAAACACGAGCGCCATTAGCACGCTTCATGGGTTTGCTAAGCCTGCTACAAATAGATACAAATGCTAGTGAGGAAACTAAATTTTTGTTTCAACAACTCAAAGTATCAGCAAATGAATTGGATGATATCATTCGCAGGATGGTGATGGAATCGGCAACAATAAATTTAAAAAGTGATTAAAAATATTTTAGTTAGCGACCCGTATCTTCATTGGTTTGTTTATTATTTTATAAAATTTTTTACTGTACACAAACATATATTTTTCAAGAAAACGCAGGACATTTTATGTGACTTGTTCTTTCAAGCGTTTCGTCTTTGCTTGATATAATTCTGCTAAATCCCTATCAAGCATAACCTTTTGTCTTTTGATAAAAAACTTATTGGTAATTATTGAATGAGGTATAGTGAATAGGTTTTTGTTTTTTAGTCATTTCAAAAAATTAAAACAAACTTAATTGTACATCGTTGGCTTTGTAATTAAAATTGGAGCAATTAAATTCGAATTTACTATTAGTTTTTAGGAAGCGCTCTTTAGAGAGTTTAAATAATTGCATAATGGATTCTGCTATTTTTCCTTCGCCGCGCATACGAACACCTTTTCTGGTATCGCTTACTTTACCGCCATGACATTCGCAAATTTGATTCCAAACTTTATCGGCTCTGTCGGGAAAATTTTTAATGAGCCAATCTTTAAAAATATGTTCAACGGCACCATTTAATCTTACAATAGTAATGCCAGCGCTTGTGGCGCCAGCGTTACCGGCTTGCTCAAGAATATCTGGAATTTCGTGATTATTAATTCCGGGAATAATAGGAGCAACCATAACACCGCAGGGTATATTGTTTTTAGCTAAACTTTCTACAGTTTGCATTCTGCTTTTATACGAAGCAGTTCTTGGCTCTAACAGCTGACGAACTTTTTCATCTGTACCTGTAATTGAAATCATTACATGCACTAAATTATGTTTCGCCAGTTCTGTTAGAATATCAAGATCTCTGGTTATTAAAGCGTTTTTGGTTATTATAGAAACTGGGTGTTTGTATTTTAAACAGGTTTGTAAAATATTACGTGTAATTTCTAATTGCCTTTCAATAGGTTGATAACAGTCTGTATTGCCCGATAACATAATTGGTTCTGGCTTCCATTTTTTATTGCTAAATGTTTTTTCAAGCAACTCTATGGTGTTTTTTTTGACAATTATTTTTCGTTCAAAATCTAAACCAGCACTGTATCCCCAATATTCATGTGTATTACGTGCGTAACAATAAATGCAACCATGCTCGCATCCTTGATAAGGATTTAATGAGTAACCTAAACCAATGTCTGTGCTTTCTACTTTATTAATTATTGTTTTTGGATAGGTATAAATAAGTTCAGTTTTTTCTTTTTGAAGAAATTCCTCATCTAAGCCTTCAATATGTTCTCTTGCATATTGATTTTTATGAAACCTGTTATTGGGATTCACCTGAGCGCCTCTTCCTTTAAAATAACTTGTAATTGCGGTTTCCATAATTTTCCTTAAAGTAAAGGTATATGGAATTGTAGCAGAGTAATGCTATGATTTGTAGTATTATGGAAAAGAATTTATTCTATTATAATATCATAACGATATAAAAGGTTAGCCAAATCTTGCGCTAAAAATTTAGTTTTTTTAATTGTATTTATCTCTGGGTCGATTAAGAAATTTTTATTGGTTGTAAAATCTACTGTGCTAAGATTTGTGTTGGCAAAAAGAGACTCATAAAAATCACAATTTGTGATGGTACATTTTGATAAGTCTGCTTGTGTAAAATTAGCACTATGAATTTTGCAGTTTTTAAACGAACTTTTATTTAATTTCTTTTTGTCAAAGGAAGCATAGTCTAAAATACAATTTTCGAAATGTAATTCAAATGCAAAGTCAATAGCTCCAGAAAAATTTAAGCCTAATAATTTACAATCAAAAAAAGAAACGTTTTGCATTCTACTATTGAGGGTTTTTAAATTGCTGAGGTTGCAGTTTGTAAAATCACAATCTCTAAAATTTAAATTGGATAAATCGGTGAAAACACAATTTATAAATTCGCAATTTTCAAAGTCTTCGCGATGCACTATATCAGCCGAGAAATCAATCTCCTTCACAATTTCTTTTTTGCGAGCTAGTTTAGCCATTTAAAAATATTTTATTAGTTAGCCAGTAATTGTAAGCTTTCAGTTTCTTCGCCGCCCCATTCAACAACAGTATGACCTTTGAAGCGATTCCCTTTTGGCTAAAAAATATGTTGCTTAATAGAAATTAATCAAATAAAAAATTCGCTAAGGCACTTTAACCCACTTCATACGAATTTTAGAACCGTTTAATTTATTTCTTGGGGTTAAAAACAAAGTTTTTCCTATAATTTCAAAGTCTCTCATAAGTATGGCACCAATACTTTCTGGGTTGGTAGAGGATATTACCTTATGTTCCATTGTATTTCCGTCTACTTTATAATCTGCAAAATAGATTAAATTATTGCTATGGTATTTTTCTGCAACTTTCATACCTGTGCTATCACCTTTTTTGTTAATATCAAATTCATGATAATCTGCTGGCGTAATTTGTATTGCTACATGACCAATGCCATCAAATAATATATAACCTACATAACCCATTCTATTTGGTTCGTTAGACCATTTTCCGGATACGGTATCGCGAGTCTCATACTTATCTAAAATCCACAAACCTTTAAATTGAGTGTTAGTATTTGTAACCTTTTTTTGGCCAACACTAGTCAACGAAATAGATATTAATATTGCAGTTGAAAGGAGTTTTATAATTTTCATGATATTGTTATTTAATTTAAAGATAAAAATAATTTCCGACCCTACAAATTCAATATTTTTTTTAGTTCGTCTCTATACTCTAAATTTTCATTGATGGCGCTGTGCCCATGACCTATAAGGGTTATTAGCCTGTCGTTTGATTTAAAATGTTGTTCTAATTTCACAGATGAGCCATAGTAAATTACTTCATCGGCATTTCCATGGAAAACAATAATAGGTGCTTTAGTTTTTTTTACAAATTCATAAGTTTCAAATTTATATTTTAATAAAAAATTTGGAATGAAGGGGTAATCTTGATGCATCATATCAATTAAACTATAATATGGAGCTTGTAAAATTAACGTTTTGGGATTATTAGTAGCAGCTAACATTGCTGCGGGGCCAGTGCCAATAGAATAACCAATAATTATTATTTTATTTTCGGCATACTGTGTTTTAAGAGAATTATAAGCGGTTTGAATGTCAGAATAAAATTGCTCTTCGCTGGATATTTCACCACTGCTTTTTCCAAAGCCTCGGTAGTCAAGAATAAATAAATCATAATTAAGATTAGTATATGTTTCTGCCATGTTTCCCCATGTATCAAGAGCACCGGAATTACCATGCAGGTAAAAAATTAAACCTTTAGTTGTATCGCTTTTAAATAATAAACCGTTTAGATTATTTTTATCGGAAGTGTGAATTGTTTTTTCTTCGAATTTGGTGGAGTAATTAAATTTATAATTAGCTGATAGTTTTTTCGGAAAAAAAATCATGCTTTCTTGTTGAAAATATAAAACCGAACAAATAACAATATAAATTGAGATTAGGACAAGCGCTGTTTTAAATACTATTTTTTTTAATCTTTTCATTTAAAAATTATAATTGCTTTTTTTTAAGTAATAATTCTGCTTTGTATGTTTTTACACCTTTTCTAATTAACCATCTTGCAACTGCTAGTAATAATAATGGTCCAAACAAAGTACCAAGAGAATATCCTATTCCAACATTGTTAAACTCTGTTGATGATAATAAAGCAAAACAATTTACCAATACCATTAAAGCGTAAATTACAAGCACACTACCAAAAATTATTAATAAAATAGCTGCTGTTTTTTTCATCAAAACACTTGTCGATTTTTAATTGGTACTAAGGTAGCTTTTTTGAATTAAAGACGGGCGTAATTAGTTTGTAATGTAAATAGTAGGTATCAAAAAATTGGTTAACTTTAGTTATAAATCAGCAATGTTTGATTCTCAATCTATTTAAAATACTTGTATTTTTTTTAGCAATAGCAATGTTATCATCTTGCGCTATTCATGCAGGCTTTCCGTTTATTTGTTTTAAGAAGGATTGCATTTCAGCAGCCTGGAGTGGTTCAAGAAAAGAAGCAGGAGGGAAAAGGGGTTTTAAGCAAAAAACGAAGATGCTTTTAGTCAAGGCAAATGCCAAGAAACGGAAAAGACAAAACCAAAGCATAGATATCGCAAAAATAAAAGTGAGCCAGCCTCTTTTAGAATCTTTACTTGCAGATACTATTTTGGGAGAAAAGTTTATTAAAATTGCGATTAGGCATAAAGGAAAAACTCAGATAACGACAATAGAAAATGATAGTCTTTATTTGAACTCTCCTTTTTTAACACTTTCTAAAAATGATAGGATATTAATAAACTACTATTTAAATAAATACACGATAAAAAACATTACAGAAATTTACATTTCATTTATTAATGGGGGAGAAGAAGATTTGGAAAAAACCAACCGAATGGCAATTATGAAAATGAAAAAGGTTGAGCATTATTTAATTAAAACAAGGGTAAAAAAATCTCGCATAAAAATTAAAATAAATACTAAGCGCTAATTATTTTTGTTCAAGTTCCTTTCAATATATTGTTCGGTTGGTAATAAACTCGTTTGTATGCGTTTGGCGTAATAAATGCTATCTAAAATTTCTTTTTGTTTTTCTTCGATAATGGTTTTTTGGTATTTTGTGTGTTTTAGTGTACGAACAACAAAAGCTGCAAAAACAACAACCAACAACAGGCCAAATAGTACCGAATAAATAATTATTTTTTGAATTGTACTTTTTTCTTCGGCAATTACGCGTTCTTTTTCCTGCTCGGCTTTTATAAGTTTTATTTCTTTTTCTTTTTTATCGTTTTCATAACTAGCATTCATTTCAGCAAATTTTTTCGTGCTTTCCTGATTAAATAATGTGTCTTTTATATCTGTATATTTTTGATGAAATTGATAGGCTGATTTATAATCGTTTTTTAATGCATAGATAATTGCTAACGTTTTGTATGATTCACGCATCATATCTTTAAAACCAATTTCTTCGGAAACTTTTAATCCTTTTGTTAAATATTCAATGCTTTTGGGATATTCTTTCATATCTCCATAAACATCTCCAATATAATTATAACAATACGATAAACCTTGTTTGTCATTTAGCTCTGTATAAATTTTTTCAGCAATAAGATAATTCTCTAAGGCTTCTTTATTTTTATGTTGAGTTGAATATACGGCAGCAATGTTAATATGACATTCTGCAATCCCTTTGTTATCATTTAATTCTTTTTTTATTTTGAGGGATAGCTGATGATTTTCTAAGGCTTCTTTCATTTCTTTTTTATCAAAATGAATAATACCCATGTTCATATAAGACATAGCAATGCCCAATTGGTCTTTTATCTCAGCATATTTTTTTAGTGCGATAAGGTAATGTTCCAGTGCAATGTCTAATTTTCCAAGAATCCTATAATTTGACCCCATATTCACATGCATGTCTGCTATACCTTTTGCATAGTTTAGTGTTTCGTATATTTTGGCCGCTTCTAAATAATTTTTAAGCGCCTTTTCATAATCGCCTTGAAAGTAATAGATATTGCCAATATTTTGATAGCAAGCCCCAACCCCTTTTTTGAAACCAATTTGAAGATAATAGGGAATTGCTTTCGAAAAATTTTCTTTTGCAAGCCCGTATTTACTTTCAAAATAATAACAACGTGCCGATGTGTTGTAAAAATCACCAAATGTTTTTACTGTTAATTTATTAATGAGACTTTCTTTTTCAGGATTTTCTTTTGCCAAGTTTGTGGCATTCTCAAATAATAAATTGCAATAATAATGTGCAGTATCAAGTTGGCCTTTTGCAACTAATTCAAAGGTTAAAGCGTTTATATTTTTTAGTTTATTGGTATCTAGTGTGGTGGTTTTTATTTTTTCGTATAATGAATCAAGTCTTGTTTTTTGGCCAAATAAAAATGAAGCGCTAATTGAAAATAATAATATAAAAAGGTGTTTAAAATTTGAGTTCATAAAACTAAAGTTAAACTTTTTTTGAATAATGACAATTTCCCTTAATTAGCTTCGTAAATAATGGTTTCTAGCCCTTTAAGGAGTGGCGATTTGCCATAGGAGGAAGAATAACGATAAAACAGGATTTACACTGCCTTTTTTTCTTTTAAGTGCCTCGCAAGATATTTTTTGGTGGGTAATAACTTGTTTGAGTTCTTTTGGCCTATTAAATATTATCTAAAATTTCTTATAAAAAAAGCCTCTCCAAATTATTAGAGAGGCTTTTTATTTTTTTATAGTTGTAAATTAATTAACTACAGTAATTTTTTTGCTAACTTTTTTTGATTCGCTGGTAATTTCTAAAATATAATTTCCGTTGCTTAATGTTGGCAAAGCTAATTCAATTTTATTTTCGCCGCTGTTTAAGCTTTGGTTAAGTATTAATGTAGAAACTTCAGCCCCTGTAATAGAAAATAGTTTGAAAGTGGCATTTGTAGCTTTTTCTGAAGATAGGCTTACTGTTATTTTATCTTTTGCTGGATTAGGAAACACATTTAAGTTTTGAAAGCTGAATGTATTTTGAGCAATTCCTGTTGGGTTTAGAACAGTAATCATACCTTTCATACCCATAGATACGTGATTTTGACAAACATAATATATATCACCAACAACCGAAGCTGTAAATGTATAATCTGCGGTTTGTGAACCCCAGCCGCCCGAAACTGTTGTTGAACCGCTTGCGCTCCAAGTTGCAGCAGAAACCTGATTTAATGGATGTAAAGAAGATGCCTGAATAGTTACAACATCACCTACATTAACTGTTAATGTTGGCGGTGCGTATGTTAAGCCGCTAATCGTAATTGTGTAAGTTGCCGCTTTAATTGCAGCAAATGCAACAATAGCTAATAAAGTTAAATAGATTTTTTTCATGCTTGTTTTTTTATGGTTTATATTTATTTTAATAAATTTAAAATTACAAATATTTTTTTATTTAACAAATGGCCAATTAAATTATAGGATTTAAGAAAATTTCTGATTAAAAATTGACCTGAAGGGATTTTCTCAAATTGTTTATTTTCCTCTCCCGACCTTTGGGCACCCTCTCCAGAGAGGGACACTAGTTGTGGTTACGCGTAAGCAAATAAAGTTTATCCTCCTCTTGAGGAGGTGGCGCCTTAGCGAGGGAGGAGGTTTTTCGAAAGCAAAATAGTTTAATTACGCACGGATTATAAGTCCGCGCGAACGGGTATTGTTGTTTGTGCAAAATAGTTTAATTACGCACGGATTATAAATCCGCGCGAACGGGAAGCAAAATAGTTTAATTACGCACGGAATATAAATCCGCGCGAACGGGGTGTTTTAATTTCCTTATTTAGTTTTAATTTGATATTTACTTTCTCTTTTAATAAAGGCTTCATTGCCACCCTCTAATATTTTTGTCATTGCTTCTTTTATTAGTGGATTTTCTATTGAGCCAGAAAGAGAATAGTTTATATTATTATTTTTGTATTCGGCAACTATAACTTGTTCAGAATCGCCATTTACCACTATATTTGCATCATGTGTTACAAGTATTACTTGTCTTTTTTCTTTAGCCTTTTTCAAAGTTGAAACTAAGTCAGAGTAAATAAAATGATTGTCTAGGTGATCTTCAGGTTGATCAATAATTATTGGGCAATTGTTGCCTAAACTTAAAAATAATTTTAAAAGTACGGTTCCTTTTTGTCCTAACGAGAGGTTCGTGAGAATTCTATAGTTGTTTGGTTCAACTTCATAAAAAATCTTAGTTTCTAAAGTGAAGTAGTTTTTATATGCGACTTCTTCAAAAGTTTTTTTGCCATCATTGAAGTAATTAAAATTCGTCTCATCCGACTCAAATTTTTTTAGCCATTCTGAATATTCACTTGCGGTATATGTATTAGTGATTTTTAGTATTTCGGTTTTGAATTTATTAATGTCTTTTATTTTTCTCTTATCTGTCATATCGAATAGGTCATGTATTAATTTTTCAGAAGAAAAGCTTGTCGCTGATTCTAATTTTAAAGATTTAAGTATCCCTGAATTACTCTTAGTGAATATCGCTGTCGCATTAGTATATAACTCGTTAAGTTCGGTAAATAAATCTCCAAATTCATCTATTTGTGTATAACGATATTTTATATTTGACTCCAGATATTCTTCTTCTTTTATATATAGTTGTAAAGTGCTTTCAATCTCTTCTATTCTAGATTTTAATGCATCAAAATATGAAGCTGTTACTTCAGTTTTGCCTTCAAGTTGTTGCTCCGCCTCTATTATATTTACTTCGTGCTCTTCAATAATACCGACTTCTCCCAAAATTTCTAGAATCTCTTCCGTGTTGGTTATAGCTATTTTAAAATCAAACTCGAGTCGTTTTTCAATTCCTATAGTTGGTAACGTATTATTTAGTTCCTTTAATCTTGTATCGAAGTCAATACTTATTTTTTTAAAATCTGAGTTAATTTTTTCTGCTATTGAGATGGCTTTGGTGTAGTTGTCTTTTTTTAATCTACTTTTACTTAGCTTTTCTAGTATTGTTTTTGTTTCCGCTGATGATAAAAGCGCTATTTCCTTTTCCAATCGCACTTTTTCCATCTTTATTTTATCAATATTGTATGATAACAATTGTAATCTTGATGATTCGATGTCTTTCGTGAGACTTATTAATTCTGCCTCATATGCTTTAATTTCCGTCTGTATACTACTTATTTCGTCTGCAAGACCGGAGTTTTTTAATACGGCTTCATATGCAAGTTCATGAATCTTGCTTGGGCTGTTTGAGTAGTGTTCAATCTGGTTTTGACCTAGATATATTAAAGGAAAGTCACAGTAGTTTTCATTGTTATCTTGGATTTCTTTTATGTAGGGTTGCAATTTATTATTATCTAAATCACTATATTTAATAATTAGTTTTGCATTTGCTCCACTTTTTTTTAAGAAATGTAAATAATCACCACTTACGTTTAAAATTTCGGAATCGGAAAAATCCCATTTAGCTGGCTGTTTATTTTTGCCAAAACAAAATGTTAAAGTTTCAAGAAATGCAGACTTTCCAGAACCTCTTCCTCCAATTATTGAAACCATATTATTGTTTAAAAAAATTTCCTGATTTTCTAATTGAAATTTTGAGGAATTTACTATGGAGAAACTGTCAATTTTTAATTTCTTATGTCTCAATAACGGATTTTCTCCTATGAATATTCTTTGTTCTGGCTCAAATATTATTTGTCTTAGTCCTTCAAAAGTGGGGTCTGCTTTAATCCAGCAATTCTGTTTTAATTTATAATTATCAATATCATGATTATCCGAACAAATTATCATTGGGATAATTTTTTTAATTGCAGGAAAAACAATATCTGTATAACCCTTTTGATCACTTTCTTTACCTAATTCATATATATCAATTATTGATGCAATTTCGGTTTTTTGTGCTATTGATTGAGGCAAGGAATTGGTAATATTCTCAATGCTATTACTTTTATCGCCGGCGTGGATTGATACAATACCCCCTAATTCTTTAATTATTTTAATCGTTTCAAGTAAGTCACAGTATACCTCGTTCGGTTTTTTACCAGTACCTTTTATGTTTTTAATATTAGTTGTATTTTCTATCTGACCCCATATGTATTCCAAATTGCAATTTTCAGAAAAAATACCAATAAAGTGAATTGGATCTTTGCCTCTTGCGTCAGATAAAAATTCAATACCGGGCAAGACTGTTATGCCTAATTCAGAACCAAGTTTTTTTAAATTGTTAATTCGAGGTATATCAATTATGTGATGATCAGTAATTGCTATTACTTCAATTTTATTTTGATTTAATACTTTAATAATATCCTCATCAGTTATACTTTTACCTTGGTAGTCATAAGACGATGGTGTATGAAAGTGTAAATCCCATTTTCTCCATTGTGAACCTCTTAAATCATTCATTTTGTTGTTTTATATTCGACAAAAAAGCCTCTCCAAATTAATCAGAGAGGCCTTTTGTTTTTTGTTATTAGTTTTTTGTTTCTTGTTAGCCACGATTCCGATAGTCATCGGGGGCACTAATTTTCACTAATTGCTTTTGTTTAATTAGCTACCGCAAGCTTCGCAATCCTCCGGGTTATCTAAAGAGCAAGATAGTTGTGCTTGTTGTTCTTCAAACGTTAACACATGTGCTTGTCCTCTATCTACTAATAATTGGTCTTCGTTGCCAAGTATTAAAGCCGGTTTTGCTAACGCATCTTGGTCTACCGTAAACTTAATGGCATCTGCTGCTGCTTTAGTACGTAAATAATACATACCAGTTTTTAATCCTTTTTTCCAAGAGTAAAAGTGTGCACTACTCATTTTAGCAAAGTTAGCATCTTGTATAAACAAGTTTAACGATTGCGATTGGTCAATATAAGCACCACGGTCGGCAGCCATATCAATAATAGTACGTTGTTTAATTTCCCAAACAGTTTTGTAAAGTTCTTTAATGTTGGCAGGAATTTCTGGTATGTTTTGTACCGAACCATTAGCTGCAATAATTTTATTTTTTAAACCGTCGTTCCAAATTCCCAATTTTACTAAGTCGCGTAATAAATGTTTGTTAACTACAACAAACTCTCCACTTAATACACGACGAGTGTAAATGTTACTTGTGTATGGTTCAAAACATTCGTTATTACCTAAAATTTGAGAAGTGCTTGCTGTTGGCATTGGCGCTAACAATAATGAATTACGTACACCGTATTTCATCACTTCTTCGCGTAAAGTATCCCACTCCCAACGAGAGCTTGGTGTTACATTCCACATATCTTGTTGGAAGATACCTTTGCTTATTGGCGAGCCAGGATAAGTTTCGTAAGCACCTTCAACTTTTGCAAGATCTTTACTTGCAGTTAATGCAGCGTAATAAATAGTTTCAAAAATTTCTGAATTTAATTTTTTTGCATCATCACTTTCAAAAGGAAAACGCATTAAAATAAACGCATCGGCTAAACCTTGCACTCCTAAACCAATAGGGCGGTGACGCATGTTTGATTTGCGTGCTTCAGGAATAGGGTAGTAGTTACGGTCGATAATTTTATTTAAGTTAACTGTAGCGTGATAGGTAATTTCGAATAATTTATTGTGGTCAAATGTTCCTGTTTTCTCATCCACAAAACGAGGTAAAGCAATAGATGCTAAATTACAAACCGCCACTTCATCAGCACTTGTGTACTCAATAATTTCGGTACATAAGTTACTAGATTTAATAGTACCTAAATTTTGTTGGTTTGATTTTGAGTTAGCCGCATCTTTAAATAACATATACGGATTACCAGTTTCAATTTGCGCATCAATAATAGCCGCCCATAATTCGCGTGCTTTTATTTGTTTGCGGAATTTTCCTTCAGCTTCGTATTTTGTATATAACGCTTCAAATTCTGCACTATGGCAATCGCTTAATCCCGGCGATTCGTTAGGGCACATTAAGCTCCAGTCACCTTCGGCTTCAACACGCTTCATAAATAAATCTGGAATCCAAAGGGCGGTAAATAAATCACGCGCACGATTTTCTTCCTTACCGTGATTTTTACGAATATCTAAGAAATCATAAATATCTGCGTGCCATGGCTCTAAATAAACAGCAATAGAACCTTTACGCTTTCCACCACCTTGATCAACGTAACGAGCAGTTTCGTTATATACTTTAAGCATCGGAATAATTCCGTTGCTTGTGCCATTAGTTCCTTTAATATAAGAACCAGTTGCACGTACATTATGAATATTAATACCAATACCACCTGCACTTTGTGAAATTTTAGCGCATTGTTTTAATGTATCGTAAATACCATCAATGCTATCATCTTTCATTTGTAATAAAAAGCAAGAACTCATTTGCGGCTTTGGCGTACCCGCATTAAATAAAGTTGGTGTAGCATGTGTAAACCAACGCTCGCTCATTAAATTGTATGTTCTAATTGCTGATTCAATATCGTTTTTATGAATACCTACCGCTACACGCATAATCATATGTTGTGGGCGCTCAGCAACAACGTTATTCATTTTTAATAAGTAGGAACGTTCTAAGGTTTTAAAACCAAAGTAATCGTAACCAAAATCTCTGTCATATATAATAGACGAATCTAAAGTATGCGCATTGTTCATTACAATCTCATAAACATCATCTGCAATTAATGATGCAGGCAAGTTGTTTTTTGGATCGATATAATTATGAAGCGCTTCAATAGTTTTAGAAAAACTCTTAATTGTGTTTTTATGTAAATTACTAACTGCAACACGCGATGCAAGTTGTGCGTAGTCTGGGTGACGAGAGGTTAAGCCCGCAGCAGTTTCAGCAGCTAAGTTATCTAATTCTACGGTAGTAACACCGTCGTAAACGCCATCAATTACTTTTTTAGCAACCAATATGGGGTCAACGTGTGACGGCTCTAAACCGTAACTAAGTTTTTGAATACGTGCGGTAATTTTATCAAATTTTACCGATTCTCGAGTGCCATCTCTTTTTAATACAAACATACGCCAGATTTTTTATTTAGTTTTTTGAGTTATTTTCAATTTACAAGGTACTTTTTATAAATCCCTTTTTCTTTTATGATATTTTAATGTTTCAACAATTTGATGGTTAATTAAATTAATTTAGTTTTTTCCAATTTCTTGAGGGTACAATTCCCATTCAAGCGTAAGGGCTTGATTAATGTAAAGTTAATACCGTTTAATTGGAAATTTTACCTTATTAATGTTAAACTAAAAGTCTTCATCTAGCTTAAATTGGTTGTTTTCTTCCTTATTGTTCATGACGCCGGCTTTTTGATACTCAGCAACACGTTTTTCAAAGAAGTTGGTTTTTCCTTGTAATGATATCATTTCCATAAAATCGAATGGATTTGAGGCATTATAGAATTTAGGACAGCCTAATGATAATAATAAGCGGTCGGCACAAAACTCAATGTATTGGCACATTAAGTCAGAGTTCATACCTATTAATTTAACAGGAATGGCATCTACTACAAACTTTTTCTCAATAAGAACAGCGTCTGCAATGATTTTAGTTACCTGCTCTTTTGGTAATTGGTTTTTTAGATGTTGCGAGTATATCATACAAGCAAAATCGCAATGTAAACCTTCGTCGCGGCTAATTAACTCGTTACTAAAGGTTAAACCCGGCATTAAACCACGTTTTTTTAACCAAAAAATTGAGCAAAAAGAGCCTGAAAAGAAAATTCCTTCAACAGCAGCAAATGCCACTAAGCGTTCTGCAAAAGAACCGTTATTTATCCAACGTAAAGCCCAGTCTGCTTTTTCCCCTACACAAGGTACAGTATCAACGGCGTGTAATAAATGTGTTTTTTCAGCGGGGTCTTTAATATAAGTATCTATTAATAAAGAATAAGTTTCGGAGTGAATGTTTTCCATCATAATTTGGAAACCATAAAAACAACGAGCCTCGGGGTATTGAACCTCATTTAAGAAATTAATTGCCAAATTTTCATTTACAATTCCATCGCTGGCTGCAAAAAAAGCAAGCACATGTTTTATAAAATGTCTTTCGTTATCATTTAATTTATTATTCCAGTCTGCTGTATCAGAAGAAAGATCAATTTCCTCGGCCGTCCAAAAACTGGCTTCGGATTTTTTATAATATTCCCAGATATCTTTATATTTTATTGGGAAGAGTACGAATCTATCTTTATTCTCGACTAAAATGGGTTCTAACATAGGAAATACTTAATTAAGGGTTTTATATATAATGAGTTTAGTTTATTATCTGTCTTACAAATAAATGCAAAAAAAAGCCCGAATAAAACATAAATGAATTAACATGAGAGGCTAGTTTTTAACATGAGAATTTGCCCTGATAAAGTTGATAACCTTTAACTTGCTTGATTTACAGCTCAATAACAAAAACGCAAAAAAATCTAAAAAATAGGTTGTGAGAGTGAAAAATGTTTTTAAGTAGAAGAGAACAAATTGGTGTTTAAATTAATCAAAAGGACTATGGCGATTGAACTAGGGGGCATAAAAGGCTGTGTTTATTTATTGAAATCTATCCAAAATGTAACTTTTATCACTAAACTTCGTAAAAAAGATAAAGTAACTTCATGTCCCATAAAGAATTAAACGATTTAATCCTTAAAAACGACAAAATCGCTATAAGAAGTGTGTTTGAAAAGCACTATGGTAAAATGGCCGCAATTGCATCTCGCTATTGTAAAAATCAAACGCGCGCCAGTGAAGCTGTTAATTTTGGATTTAATAATTATATAACAAAACTGCAAAAAAATAGAAATATACAAGCTATTAATATTGATGAGGAGTTTGAAAAAGAATTTATTAAATCTTGCACTGCATTTGTAAAAAGTTTTAGTAGCGAGTATTATGTGGCTAGCACAGTATACGCATCTGGATCTTCCTCAAAAAATTTCGATCTTTTTGAGAGTAATGAATTTATTGACTTTAATTTAATTGATAACGATGTATTAATAAAATCGTTGCAGCAGTTAGTTCCCTCGCAACGATTGGTAATTAATTTGCATGTTATTGATGGTAATACTTTAGAGGAAACCGCAAATATTATCGAAGCAAGTTTACAAACCGTAAAAAGCAGCCTCGAAAAAGCGCGGTATAACTTACAAAAAAACGTAGAGAAGTGTTATAAAACCATGAAAAATGAGCAGTCACTTTAATTACGAGATAGACGAGCGTAATATGCGCAACCAATTAAAAGATTTGGAGGTGTCTTTTAAGGAAGAGGCATGGCAAAATTATGAGGCTTACGCAAAACAATTTCAAAGCGTTCATAAAACACAATTGTTGCCTAATTTTAATTTCGCTTTAAATAGAACGGTAATAATGCCTTTAGTCTTTGGAGGAATTATTGTTTTATTTTCAATTTTACTTTTCAATTTTATAAACATAAAAAACTCAAGCCCTAAAAAATCAGAAGTGTCAGATATTAAACCAACTGTTACTTCAAATGAAGTTAAGAATCAAGAGCCCGCCCCTAAAAAACAAATTATAGTACCTGTAATAAAAGAAGAAAATATAAAATCAGAACCCCAAGCGGTCATAACAAAAACAATCACGCAATCGCTACCCACATCAAACTCAGTTGAGGCAACGGCAAAAACAATACCTGCCACAACAATGAGTGTAGCAACTGAACCTGTTATGGTAAATAATGTTGGGCAAGACACGCAAAGTATAAAGTCTGCAGTAACCTATACTTTTGAACCAAAAAAGAAAAAAAAGAAAAAAAACAGAGCAGAAGTAATGGAGTCTATTGCAACTCCAATGAATTTGCCTGCCTTAACACAAGAAGCAGAAGAACCTGAATTAAAGTAAACTTTTAGTTATTGCTTTAGCGCTCAGAGCTTTTTTATTTTCAATAATCAAATAATTTTTCTCGTAATAAATTTGATAATTACTAATAATTAGTAGTTACCTTCGCAGTTATGGATATTAAAAGCAGAGAAGATATCGAGCGATTAATTTTTGCATTTTATGATAAATTATTACAAGTAGAAGATATTAAACCTGTGTTTGATGGCATTAACTTTCAATCACACGTACCCCACATTGTTTCTTTTTGGAGTTTTGTATTGTTGGATGAAGCAGGCTATAAAACAAACGTTTTTGACAAGCATATTAAATTGCCAATTAAACTATATATGTTTGATGTTTGGTTGGAAGTTTTTACAGAAACCGTAGATAATTTATTTAAAGGAGAAAAGGCAGAAATGGCAAAACAACGAGCTGCAACTCTTGCTTACACTTTTAAGTCGAAGTGGGAAACCATAAAAAAAGAAGCATAAAAATCTCATTTTGTAAATCGTTTCATAATTAATATTTTTAATCCTTTACAAAAATTAAATATCACCATAATGGAGGCAACTAAAAGCAAAATCATTTTTGAAAATAATAATGCATTTGCGCAAAAATTAGATAAGGAAGACAAACTTAAATTGTATCGCGAAAAATTCTTTATACCGCAACATAATGGCACCGATACTGTTTATTTTACAGGTAACTCCTTGGGTTTACAACCTAAAACAACGCAAAGTTATTTGCAACAAGAATTAAATGATTGGGCAACCTTTGGCGTTGAGGGACATTTTTTGGCAAAAAATCCTTGGTTGTCTTATCACGAATTACTTACAAATAAAATGGCAAAATTAGTTGGCGCTTTACCTATAGAAACGGTAATGATGAATCAACTAACTGTTAATTTGCATTTACTAATGGTGTCGTTTTATCGCCCAACAAAAAATCGTTTCAAAATTTTATGCGAAGCAAAAGCTTTTCCTAGCGATCAATATGCATTACAATCTCAAATAAAATTCCACGGTTTTTCAGTAGAGGAGGCCTTAATAGAAATTGAACCTCGAGAAGGTGAATTTCATATTCGTCACGAAGATATTTATGAGGCCATTGAAAAAAATAAAGATTCCATAGCTCTAATAATGATTGGCGGTGTAAATTATTTTTCAGGTCAGGTTTTTGATATGAAAACAATTACCGAAAAAGGTCATTCTGCAGGAGCTATTGTTGGTTTTGATTTAGCGCATGCGGCCGGAAATATAAATTTGGAATTACATAATTGGGATGTTGATTTTGCTGCTTGGTGCAGTTATAAATATATTAATAGCGGACCAGGCTCGGTTGCCGGAGCTTTTGTGCATGAACGTCATTTAAAAAATACCGAGTTACCACAATTTGCGGGTTGGTGGGGACATGAAAAAGAATCGCGTTTTTTAATGGATAAAACATTTATACCAATGCAAACCGCAGAGCGTTGGCAAATGAGCAATGCACCAATACTAAGTATGGCGGCTTGCAGAGCAAGTTTAGATATTTTTGACGAAGTAGGCATGCTTGCATTAATCGAAAAAAGCAAAGGCTTAACAGCTTATTTAGAATTTATAGTTGAAGAAATAAATAAGCAAAAAAATAATTGCCTGCAAATTATTACACCAAAAGAAAATCGTGGTTGTCAATTATCTTTTGTTGCAAATGGATATGGGAAAGATTTATACAAACAATTAATTGATAATGGTGTAATTCCAGATTGGCGCGAACCAAATGTTATTCGTTGTGCTCCTGTGCCCCTTTATAACTCCTATGAGGACGTTTATCGATTTGGTGTTATTTTATTGAATTTGCTTAGGGAAAAGGGATAAAAAGCTTATATTTGATATCCATCTTTCTTTAATTAATAGTATGTTTTTAAAACAGAAAATTTTTACTGGCTTTTTACTATTTCTGTTTTTTACAAATCAGTCCCAATCCGTCCAAAATGTTGTTTTCGATAAAGTAAAATCAAAAGGATTAACACATTCGCTTATTAATTGCATTTTCCAAGATCAAAAAGGCTATTTGTGGTTAGGAACAACGGCCGGTTTAAACAGATACGACGGTTATGACTTCATAAATTATCGCAGCGAAAAAAACGATACTAATACCATTAGTTACCCAACAATTAGTGCGATAATGCAATATGATGCAAATCAAATTATGGTGGGTACTCGTTACGGATTAAATATTTTTAATTACAGTACAAATAGTTTTAAAAGGGTTAAAATAGATACAACTTCTCCTAACTATTCAAAGCGTAATAATATACAATGTTTAAAAGAAAACAATGTTGGTCAAAAAATTATTGGAACAGGTAACGGCGTTTTTAAATATAATCCTACACAAAACAAAATGGAACCATTTTTTAATGGTAAACAAAATTTATTTGAGGGATATATTGTTCAAAGTATTTGTTTTGATAGAGTTGGAAATTTATGGGCAGGTCTAAAAAAAATTGTTGATGGAAAAATAGTTACAGGCGTTTTTAAATATAGCGAGGTTGGAAAAAAGATTGACGAGATTAAAATTCTTCAAGGTGCAAATTCAGAGCACATTGGTATTTCTGAAGATTATTTAGGTAACATTTGGGTTGCAGTAGATGATGGTTTAGTAAGTATCAATCCTGGAAGTTATGCTCAAAGTTATTACAAAGCTCCGGAAGGTTTTTATTCTAATATTGCCTACTACAATACTAAAGATAACGTAATATGGCAAAGTTATTGGAGTTTTGGATTAACCTCTTTTGATATTGACAAAAAAGAATTTAAAGTTTACAAAGTAGATGCTGATAACCCAAAGTCTTTGATGAGTAATAAGTGTTGGAGTTTATTTAAGGACGACAATGATATTTTATGGGTTGGAACAGATGTTGGATTACAAAAATTAACTAGCAGCAGACCAAGTGTTGAGGTTGTTAAAAAAAATTCTCGCAACATAGCCAATTCTTTTTTAAGCAATCGTATATCTGCAGTGTTAGCTAGCGAACATAATAGCAATATTGTTTTAGTTGGAGTTGATGGCGAAGGGTTTTCTGTTTATAATCGTGTTAGCAAAATGGCTCAAAATTATGGTCCAAATGCTTTAAATAAAAATGATGAGCGTTTTGTAAATCATTTTTACGAAGATGAAAAAGGAGATGTTTTTGCTGCTGGAGGAAATAATTTAAATAAAATTTCTATTCATGATGATGTAATAAACGTAAAAAGTTATTTTAATCCCCAAGAACATTATTTATATCGAATAGAGAAAGACCCTAATAATCCTGAAGTACTTTTTATTGGTGGTATTGGAGAGATTATTGTTTTTAATAAAGTAAACGAAACGTTTAACTTTATAAAACAACCTGCTGGTATTTCAAATTCATTTATTTCGAGCTTTGTATTTAAAAACAAAGTTTATTTTACACATATTAATGGGGTATTACGAGTTGATCCTAAAACATTAGAAATTATTGAGGTTAGATTACCGGATGTTGGAAATTTAAATGCCTCAGTAGTTTTAAATGATTCAACCGTTTTATTGGCTTCGCAATATATGGGCCTGATAAAATTTTTTCCATTAACCGGAAGATTTGAAACTGTTTTTAAGGGTAAGTCAGAATTTTTTCCTGAAATATCCGATTTATTAATTTATAAAGATATTGTTTGGATGGCTAGCCCTACCGGACTTTTAAAACATGATTTTAGAACTAACGAAACATCCGAAATTACGATTGAAGACGGATTGCCTACAGAAATAATTCATCGCTTGGATATTTTAGACGGTTATTTATTTATTGCATCGCAAAAAGGCTTGGTAATGTTTAATCCAGATTTTCAAGCCACCCACTTTAATATGCCTAAAGTTGAAATTACTTCCGTACAAGGTATTAGTGACCCATTTAGTATAAACTCAATTGTTAATGGAGATGAAATTTCTTTAACTGAAACTCAAAATTCATTCGTTATTAATTTTACTTTGTTAGATTTTAATTTACCCGAAAAAAATTCTTACAAATACAAATTATTACCGATAGAAAATGATTGGCAAACTTTAAACAACCAACACTCTGTAACTTTTAATGCTTTGGCGGCGGGCTCTTATACATTTGAATTAAAAGGGGCAAACGCAGATCAAAACTGGAGTGGTGAACCAATTGTTTTGAAGATTGTGATAGTCCCTCCGTTTTATAAAGCAAAATGGTTTCAAATATTAATTATAGCAACTATTTTTCTTTCAATATTATTTTTTATTTATTTTAGAATTAGATCAGATAAAAAGAAACAAATTTTATTAGAGAAAATTATTAAAGATAGAACCTTAGAAATTCAAACGCAGAGATTGGAGCTGGTAGATAGTATTAATTATGCACGCCGTATTCAAAAAGCACTTTTTGTAGGCCAGGATGTTTTATTTGAAAATATCGAAAAGAGTTTTATTTATAATAAGCCTAAAGATAAATTAAGTGGAGATTTTTATTGGATTGGTAAACATAAAGACATGCTTATTGTTTTTGTGGGAGATTGTACAGGACATGGAGTTCCGGGTGCAATGTTGAGTATTGTAGGAACATCTATTTTAAGTAAAATTGTATACGAGGAAGAAACTTATTTACCGGGAGAAATTTTAACGAGGTTAAATTATTTGTTTTTTAAGCAACTAAACTTAAAAGAAGATTATACACGTGATGGTATGGATGCGAGTATTATTACGATTAATTTAATGAACAAAAACGTTTATTTTTCTGCGGCAAATAATGATGCTGTTTATTTTGAGAAAAATACAATGGTAGAATTAAAATCGAAAAGAGGGTCGATTGGATATGCTCAAAACAGTGATTTTACAACTGTGTCAATTTCGAATAGTGCCGGAAGAATTTTTTATTTATATAGCGATGGTGTAAAAGATCAGTTTGGCGGACCAAGACACAAAAAATTATCTTCAAAACGGTTTAAAGAAATTTTATCCGAAATATCTCAACTGCCTATTTCTAGACAAAAAGATGAGTTGCATCAACACATTGTAAATTGGAAAGGGGAATATCCTCAAACAGATGACATGATGGTAATTGCTGTAAAATTATAATCTGCCGATTATTTAAAAAAATCTATTGTTATAAAAATAATTTGTTTGTTGTGGCTAATTTGAAATAATTCTAATGAGACTGATTTAGTCAACCTTACTAGATATGTTAGCGAGATTTTTTGCCCCTGTAATATCCATTTTAATACTGCCTATCAAAACATCTGCCTTTACACGCATTGGCAAATGATTATCATCATCACTAATCCAAACGTTTAAATCTTCTTCTTTCTTAAACACTCTACCTTTTTGTACAATAGGTCTAAATTTTAAACAGCGATATTTTCCTAAATCAGTTTCTATAGTTTCTTTACCAATAAATTTAATTTTAAGCGGCCAAATTTCCTTATCAACAAAACAAGTAATACTAAAAAGGTCTCCAGCTTTTGCATTACTTAAATCCATATTTCTGGCAGAATAAAAAGCACTTACCATATCTTGAATTCCTACAGGAACGTCAAACTTTTCATTGTTTCCTATGTCTACTTTTTTAGTGTAATGGTTAAAAGCGTAATCCTGACTAAATTTATAACCACCTTCATCAACTCTTCTAACAAACATCCAGGGCAATAAAGCGTCTTTGTCTAAATATGTTTCGTAACGATCGCGCACTTTAAAAAACCAATCGGTGCTTCCAATTGTATAGCCACTACCAACAATATGATAAACTTTTCGCCCGTTAACTTCAATTAAATTTGGTTTTACTTCTAAAATTGCTACACCAGCGTTAATTAATCCATAATGCATTCTGTAAGTTAAAACTTCGCCCGCTTTAAAGGCTTTGTTTTCGGTAGAAGGCAGTTGGTCTGATACATGATTTGTTCCAATTTCTTGAGAAATGATAGATTGCATATCGATTTTATTGCCTGCAGAAAACAAAATAAGTAGTGCAAGAAATGAAAAAACTTTAATTGAAATATGTTTTATCTTATTCATAAAATGTATAGCTCAAAATACGTGCCAAAGCAACAAAAAGTAGCCTCCTAAAGTTTGTTAATTAAAGATATTAATTCTTTTCGCATTTCAAAAAGCTCATTGTAAAGATGTTTATTTTTTAGAATCTGATAAATGCCGATGGTTTTCTTTTTAAAGGGATGATAAACCAAAGCAATCATGCCACATAAAATAAAACTAAAACAAATAAAAAGCGGCATAAAAATAGTGGGCGATAGTATATAACTAATAGCGAACCATAAAACATAATTAAGCAGAAAAAAAATCATGCTAAGGGCAATAGCAAAAGAAGAATAAAACTCTTTGTTTTTTGCGATTTTGCTTGTTAATTTTTCTACAATTTTATAAGGCAAATAATTACCGATTAAAGCAATAATGTAAAATGGTAGTCCGATTAATAAAAAACAAACTCTAAAAAATAAATGTAGGTAAGATATTTTGTAACTATATCTAGGATTTAATAACCAATCTTTTAAACCATGCTTATCAAGGATGTTGAAATAATTTTTTGATTTAGTTTTAAAATCTGCCAAAGCGTTTGGACTATCAATTTCAGCTTTATTTACTTTTTCGGTTAACTGTTTTAAAACCTCAAAATCATGCGAGAGATTTCTATAATCTAAACCTTGTTCTTTTAGCCAATCTTTTTTAACTAACTCTTCAATTTGACAAACTGCCTCATCATTTTCAGGGTTGTTGATATGAGTTATCAACTCTTTCATTTTTGGCGCGAGATATTGTAAAAAAGTATTGTTTGCTTTTGCAGGGTTTTGTTTATAATCTTCAATAAAATCTTTTACGTTAATTGGCTCACCAACATTATAAAAAGCGTTGCTTCTAAATTTATGGGGTTTGCTGTAGTTAATACCTACCGGTACAACCACTAAATCATTATTTTCACCCAAATACTCATAAGCCCCAAAAATCATGCGTGAAACACCCTTTTTTAGTGGTCTTAACCGCCTTTCTTGAATGCACAAGCCCTCAGCGAAAATAATAACCTTAGAATTCTTTTTTAAAAGTTGATTAACGAGAGAATAAGCCTCTTCGTTTTTCTTTAAACCTTCTTTGCCTCCATCTTGAAGTCTAAAAATAGGCACAACACCAACATTACTTAGGAATTTTGCTGCCATACCAGGTTTAAATGCATCACCTCTGGCAAGGTATCTAACTTTTATGGGGTAAGTAAGGTGACTAATAAGAATTGGGTCGGTAAAAGCATTAGGATGGTTCATGGCAATTATTACCGGACCTTTTACTCTAAGGTTGTTAATGTTTTTACCCTGAATTCTTTTGTAAAAAATAGGTAAAATAAAACTAATCCAATATCTTAAAATATGCCAGGTCATTTATTAATTTAAAGTGTATAAAAATAGGTTAATTTTTCACAATAAATTTTTAATATAATGTTAGTAAAATTCGTACAATTTTATAGCCGCTAATCCGCAATTTTTCAGTATATTTAAAGGATAATTAAAAAATAATTCAGGAAGATATTTATGTCAGAAGTTTCAACAGAAAAAGCAAATTACGGAGCCGATAATATACAGGTTTTAGAAGGTTTAGAGGCGGTAAGAAAACGTCCGTCAATGTATATTGGCGATACTGGTTTTAGAGGCCTACATCATTTAGTTTATGAGGTTATAGATAATTCAATAGACGAGGCTTTAGCCGGTCATTGTAAAAATATCACTGTTAGTATATTAGAAGGAAATTCTATTCGTGTAAAGGATGATGGACGAGGTATTCCAACCTCAATACATCCCAAGTTAGGAGTTAGCGCATTAGAAGTTGTAATGACGGTATTGCACGCTGGTGGAAAATTTGATAAAGATACTTATAAAGTTTCTGGTGGATTGCATGGAGTAGGTGTGAGTTGTGTAAATGCATTATCTACACATTTAAAAGCAGAGGTTCATCGTGATGGAAAAATTACCACTCAAGAGTTTAATATTGGTAAACCATTATATCCGGCTAAAGAAACCGGCGTTACTAATGATAAAGGAACAATTGTTACCTTTACCCCCGACCCAAGTATTTTTACAATTTTAGAATACAATTACACAACACTTGCCAATCGTATTCGTGAATTATCATTTTTAAATAAAGGAATTACAATTACCTTAATTGATGAGCGTAATTTAGATGAAAACAATCAGCCCTTTACAGAAACTTTTTTTAGTGAAGGCGGCTTAAGAGAGTTTGTATTATATCTTGATGATGCAAAGGAAAAATTAATTGAAGAGCCAATTTACATTGAAAATGATAAAGGCGCAATTCCAGTTGAGGTTGCTATGATGTATAATAATTCATACAGCGAAAACATTCAGAGTTATGTAAATAATATTAATACGCATGAAGGAGGAACGCATTTAGCCGGATTCAGAAGGGGTTTAACGCGTACTTTAAAAAGTTATGCTGATAAAAACGGCTTGCTTAAAAACGTAAAATTCGAAATAAGCGGAGATGACTTTCGTGAAGGTTTAACTGCTGTTATTTCTGTTAAAGTTCAAGAGCCACAATTTGAAGGACAAACAAAAGGTAAATTAGGCAATAATGAAGCTATTGGTGCCGTTGATCAGGCAATTAGCGAAGCGTTACAAAATTATTTAGAGGAACATCCAAAACAAGCTCGTACAATTGTAGATAAAGTTATTTTAGCGGCAACTGCTCGCCATGCGGCACGAAAAGCTCGCGAAATGGTTCAGCGCAAGAGCGTTATGAATGGTTCGGGATTACCAGGTAAATTAGCAGATTGTGCAAGTGGCGACCCAGTTATTTGCGAGTTGTTTTTAGTTGAGGGTGATTCTGCCGGCGGAACCGCTAAGCAGGGACGTAACCGCGAATTCCAAGCAATTTTACCTTTGCGTGGTAAAATTTTAAATGTTGAAAAAGCGTTAGAATATAAAATTTACGAGAACGAAGAGATAAAAAATATTTTTACTGCACTGGGAGTTTTTCGTGGGACTAAAGAAGACGACCGTGCTTTAAACATTGATAAACTACGTTATCATAAAGTAATTATTATGTGTGATGCCGATGTTGACGGTTCGCACATTACCACATTAATTTTAACTTTCTTTTTCCGTCATATGAAAGAGCTAGTTGAAAAAGGACATATTTATATTGCCGCACCTCCTTTATATTTAGTTAAAAAAGGGAAAGACCAAGCCTATTGCTGGAATGATGCTGAGCGCGATATAAAAATTAAAGAATTTGGTGGAGAAAAAACGGATAGCGTACACGTGCAGCGTTACAAAGGTTTAGGAGAGATGAATGCCATACAATTATGGGAAACTACTTTGGACCCAAGTTTCAGAACTTTACGTCAGGTAACTATTGATAGTGCCGCTGAAGCAGACCGTGTTTTTAGTATGTTAATGGGTGATGAAGTTCCTCCTCGTAGAGAATTTATTGAGAAGAACGCTAAATATGCAAAAATCGACGCCTAAATAAATTTCATTTATGCAATCATCTGCTACTACAGTTAAAGAATATTTAGAAAATCTTCCTGAAGACAGAAGAGAAGCAATAAATGAATTAAGAAAAGTTGTTCTTAAAAATTTGCCAAAAGGCTTTAAGGAGTGTATGAGTTACGGCATGCTGGGCTACGTTATCCCTCATTCTATTTATCCGAATGGGTATCACTGTAATCCTGAGTTGCCGCTTCCTTTCATGAATATTGCCTCGCAAAAAAACTTTATCGCGGTATATCATATGGGTATTTATGCCGACCCAAAACTATTAAAATGGTTTACGGATGAATATTCTAAACAAGTAAAAGGAAAGCTCGATATGGGAAAAAGTTGTTTACGATTTAAAAAGCCAGAGCAAATTCCGTATAAATTAATTGGCGACTTGGCCTCTAAAATGACACCTGAAAAGTGGATTGAGATTTACGAAAAAAATTATAAAAAGTAATTTTGGTTAGCCAAGAAAGGCACTAGATAATCAATACGTTTTAATAAGACAGTGTTTATACCTCATTTTAGTTATGAGTGTAATTAATTTTCCCTAAATCTGAATATAGAAATAAAAAATTTAGTGAAATTAGTGTAATTCGTAGCTTAATTGTAGCATCATTACCTATATTAGATTTATATTTTGATAACAGGTAAAACCATATTTATTTCTCCGATTGATTGGGGTATTGGGCATGCAACCAGGTGTGTATCCATCATAAAAAATCTAGAAAAAAACAATAATATAATTATTGGGGTTACCGATTTAAATTCATTTTTTTTTGAAAAATACTTTCCTCAACATCAAAAAATAAACCTGCCTTCATACACTATTATTTATTCAAACTACTTACCGGTGTGGTTAAAAATTTTAATGCAGGCTTTTAAAATTAAAGCTGTAATTAAACAAGAAACAAAAGTATTAGCGCAAATTTTTAAAGACTACAAATTTGATATAATAATTAGCGACAATCGCTTTGGTTTATATAATAGCAATTGCGAAAATATTTTTGTTACTCACCAACTAAATTTAAAAACACCCTTTTTCACTTCGTTGGCAAATAAAATTAATTTAAAGTACATTCATCGGTTTAATAAAGTTTGGGTACCAGATTATGAAGATGAAAACCTTCGTTTATCCGGCCAATTAAGCAATTCAAAAAATATAAAAATTCCGGTGGAATATATTGGCCCACAAAGCGCCTTAAGTTTTGCAAACATAATTCCCGCAGCTCAGGAAAAAAATGACTACTTGATTTTATTATCTGGCGTTGAACCACAACGAACAATTTTGGAAAATATTTTTTTAGAAAAATTTAAAACCGCTGATAAGAAAATTATTTTAGTAAGGGGAACTAAAAAGAAAGTTAAAATTGAAAACAAGAATATTAAAATTATTGATTTTGCTTTTGACGAAGAACTGAAAAATTTAATTTTAAATGCAGAAACAATTATTTGCAGAAGTGGATACAGCACTTTAATGGATTTGCATCTCTTAAATAAAAAAAAATTAATTTTAATTCCAACTCCGGGACAAACTGAGCAAGAATATTTAGCGGACTATTGGAAAGAAAAATTTGGTGTGGAGGTATGTACTCAGCACATTGTTTTAGCATATAATTTTAAAGATGTTAAAAACTATTGAACCACATAGGCACATAGTTTTTTTAAAATAGTATTACACAAAAGAGTTTATGTAGTTATTTCATCAAAAGCGAAATAAAGCCTATAATTTCTTTAGAAAGTAAGAAAAGATGAAAACAAAAAATTCTATGTTTCTATGTGGTTTAAGTTTTCGAAAACTTAAAACTCATTCACCCCTTGAACGGTAGTGTATTTCATAGTGTATTTTACACCTGGATTAATATACTTATAGGCACTATGGCTCATTAATGCAGCTTCGTGAAAACCACATAAAATTAGTTTTAATTTATTTTTATACGAATTAATGTCGCCAATTGCGTAAATACCAGAAACGTTAGTGCTGTAATCTTCTGTATTAACTTCTATTGCATTTTTATCTAAATTTAATCCCCAACTTTCTATCGGCCCTAACTTAGGACTTAATCCAAAAAGAGGAATTAAATGGTTTGTTTTAAGTGTGGTTTTTTCTTGAGTTTTTGAATTAATTAAGTCAACACTTTCTAAAACAGAATTACCACTAACAGATAAAATATTGGTGTTAAGCAGCAATTTAATTTTTCCTGACTCAGCCAGTTTCATTACTTTATTTACGCTATCTGGAGCGCCTCTAAAACTTTCGCTTCGGTGCACTAGAGTTAATTCGCTGCATACATCACTTAAAAAAATAGCCCAATCTAAAGCGCTATCGCCACCTCCCGCAATTATCATTTTTTGATCGAAGTATTTTTCAGGATCTAAAATCATGTAATTAACTCCCTTACCATTTTCAAAATTCTCAATACCTAATATCTCGGGCTTCCGAGGCTCAAAACAACCTAAACCAGCGGCAATAACAACTACTTTAGCATGAATTTTTGTACCCATATTTGTTGTCATTATAAAATCTCTTTCATCTTTTTTTTCAAGAGATTCTATACGTTCTCCCAAAGTAAACGTTGGATGAAAAGGTTCGGCTTGTTTTTTTAAATTATCTATTAATTCTTGCGCTAAAATAGTTGGGAATCCTGGAATATCATAAATAGGTTTTTTAGGATAAATTTCTGATAATTGACCACCAATTTGCGGTAAATAGTCAACTAAATGGCAGCGCATTTTTAAGAGGCCTGCTTCAAAAATAGCAAACAAAGCAACTGGCCCTGCACCAACTATAACAATATCTGTAGTAATCATTTAAAAATTTGCGTAAAGGTATGCTTTTTGATTATTGTTAAAATCAAATTTTTATTAAAATTGTTTAATTTTTTTTATATATCTTTAATGCAAAATTTATAAAATTAAAACATGAAAAAAACATTACTCTCAATTTTCGGAGCTCTTGCAGTGAGTTCTGCAATCGGACAAGTAGCCAGCCCAAGTTGGTCTGTGACTCAAAACGCTGCTTGGCCTAAGGTTTCAACTGGTGTTAGATTACTAAGTGCGGTTGACGCAAATGTAGTTTGGGCGCATGGTTATGATGGAACTACTGGAAATACCGGTAGAAATTACAGTTGGTTTACAAGAACAACTAATGGTGGAACATCATATACTTCTGGTAATATTTATCAAAGTACTACCACACCAATAGTTGGTGACACAAACTCTTTTAAAATTTCTAGTATGGAAGGTGTGGATGCAAACACTTGTTGGGTTGCTTCTTATTTAAAAGCTGGTCAAAATAAAGGTGCTATTCATAGAACAACAAATGGTGGAGTTACTTGGCAAAATATGACTGCTGCTGGAATGTATACAAATGCAGCTTCTTTTTGCAACATCGTTACGTTTGTTACACCTCAAATAGGTATTACTATGGGTGACGCTCATCCTGGTATAGGAAATGAATATGAAATCTGGAGAACTACTGACGGCGGAAATAGCTGGTCACTAGTACCAGGTGCTAATATTCCTAATCCTGCATCTGCTGGTGAATATGGTTTAACAGGAGTGTATACTAAATTAGGTTCTAACAATATTTGGTTTGGAACAAATGAAGGTCGTATTTTCCGTTCAACTGATGGTGGATTAACTTGGAATGTTTCAACAGTTAATGCTATTAGCTCCGTTAACGAAATTGCTTTTAGCACTCCTTTAAATGGTTATACTTGGGTGTATGCAAATAACACTACTTTAGAGCAATGGAATACTACAGACGGTGGTGTAACATGGACAATGATTGCGGCGCTTGATCCAAATTTAGGAATGAACAATATGGGTTCTATTCCAGGAACTTCTAGCTATGCTTCTTGTGGTGCAGGAACTTCAAATCAAATTATTTCTTATTCTCAAGATGCAGGTACAACTTGGACAGATTGGGGTTCAACAGGAATTCAATATTTAACTGTTGATTTTGTTAATGGAACAACAGGCTGGGCTGGTGGATTTAGCGATCCAACTACTCCTGGTGTTGGTGGTATTTATAAATATACTGGACCAGCAATTACTACGCCAGCACCTCCAACTGCTGCATTTAGTGCTCCTCCAATGTTATGTTTATCTGGTCCAACTGCATCAACTACATTAAATAATACATCAACAGGAAATCCAACACCAACTTATACTTGGTCTTCATCTCCTGCTGCTGTATTTTCAAGTACAAGTGCAACTAATCCAAGTGTTATATTTGCAACAGCTGGTTCTTACACAATTACTTTAATGGCGTCAAACACAACTGGTACTAACAGTGCTACTCAAGTAGTTTTAGTTCAGGCTTGTCAAACACCAACTGCTGGGTTTACTGGAGCTTCAACAGCTTGTACAAAACTTACTTATACTGTAACTAATACTACTACAGGTAATCCTGCATCTACTTATAACTGGACAACCACTCCTTCTGCAGGCGTAGTTATTTCAAACGCTTCAGCTTCTGCACCATCATTTACATTTAATACTGCTGGTGTTTATTCAATTGGTGTTGTTGCAACTAACATGACAGGATCTAACAGCGCAGTTAATACTGTAACTGTTTCAACTTGCCCTCCAAATGCTAGTTTTAGTATTCCAGCTATTGGTTGTGTAACTACAGCAGTAACTAGTACTAATTCTACTACTTCTTCTATCACTCCAATTTCTTATGCTTGGTCATCTACACCAGTTGGAGCTCAGTTCTCAAATCCAACAGCTCCTGCGCCTTCAATTACCTTTACTGCAGCAAATATTTATACTGTTAATTTAACTGCTAGTAATGCTTCGGGTTCAATAACTACGACTCAAACAATTTCTATTTCTGTATGTAGTGGAATTAACGAAAACGCTGGAATTTTAAATTCTATCAGCTTATTCCCTAATCCTACAAGCGGAATGTTTAGCGTTGCTACTACTTTAATTAACGATAATATTAATTACACAGTAACTAATATTTTAGGTTCTACTATTTTAGTTGGTAAATTCAATAACTCAAAAAATATTGATTTATCGAGCCAATCAAAAGGTGTTTACTTTATTACTTTTGAAAACAACGGAAACAAAATGACTAAAAAAATCATTTTAGAATAATTTCTGAATTCAATAAACAAAAAAGGGGCTTCATATCGAAGCCCCTTTTTTGTTTAGTATCTTTAGATTTTTATGAGAGCAAGTATTAATATTTACTTTGCGAAAGACAAAAGAAATGTTTGTTATTTTTGCGCTTACTAATGTATTCATGTAATTGCAAATTATTAGGGCTACAAAAAAAATTCAGAAAATGAGTATGCGAATTGTATTTATGGGAACCCCCGAGTTTGCCGTTGCAAGCCTAGCCATTTTAATTAAAAATAATTATAATGTGGTAGGGGTTGTTACTGCGCCTGATAAACCGGCAGGAAGAGGACAACAGATACAACAGTCTGCTATCAAAAAATTTGCGGTAGAGCACAATTTAAAATTATTGCAACCCGAAAAATTAAAGGACGAACATTTTATTTCTGAATTAAAAAATTTAAAGGCGGATTTACAATTTGTTGTGGCATTTAGAATGTTGCCCGAAGTTGTTTGGGACATGCCAAAAATGGGAACATTTAATTTACACGCATCTTTATTACCGAAGTACAGAGGCGCTGCGCCAATAAACTGGGCAATTATAAAAGGCGAAACAGAAAGTGGAGTTACAACTTTTAAATTAAAACACCAAATTGATACGGGGAATATTTTATTTCAAGAAAAAGTACATATTGAAGAAACTACCACCGCCGGAGAATTACATGATAAATTGATGCAAGTTGGCGCCGAACTAATTTTAAAAACAGTAAAAGAAATTCAAATTAGTTTTGAAAGTGGAAAAGAGTTAAAATTTTTACCTCAGAACGAAAGCTTAGCTTGCCACGCACCAAAAATTTTTAAGGAAGATTGTTTAATTGATTGGGAAAAACCTGCAATTGAAATATATAATTTAATACGCGGTTTATCGCCTTATCCTGCAGCATACACACAATTAAAAAACGGCGACGAGGAGATTCAGCTTGTGAAAATTTATCATTCGAAATATGAATTAGGTTCGCCAAACCATCCTAACGGTTCGCTTTATACCGACAACAAAACTTTTTTAAAGGTGTATTGCGAAGATGGTTTAATAGATGTAAAAGAACTTCAATTGCAAGGCAAGAAAAAAATTTCTATACAAGAGTTTTTGAGAGGTTTTAAGATAAAGGAGAATGCCAAGTTTGTTTCGTAAAAAGACGCGTTAGTAACAATTACAGACAGTATTCGGCTTTTAGCACCTATTAAACAACAAAAAGCTTAGTAAAAATCATAAAAACCCTTTATTAAAGCCTAGTACACGCCATATTTATTAACAATATCGCGATTTATCAACAAAACAGCCACTTTTTTTGACAAAACACTTGACAAATAGGCTTTTCCGTATAAATTTGTATTAATAATTTAATTAATTGTTTAACCCTAAAAAACAAAAAAAATGAACAAAGCAGAATTAATTGATGCTATCGCAGCAGGTTCTAAGTTAACTAAAGCAGATTCAGGTCGTGCATTAGATTCAACAATCGAAGCTATTCACAAAGCTCTAAAAAAAGGTGAGCGTATTGGTTTAGTAGGTTTCGGTTCTTTTACAGTAGCTAAACGTGCTGCTCGTACTGGTCGTAATCCTCAAACTGGTAAAGAAATTAAAATTGCTGCTAAAAAAGTAGTAAAATTTAAGGCTGGTTCAGATTTAGCTGGTTCAGTTAACAAAGGAAAATAATTGCAATGCAATTAAATAAAAAAGCTGCTAAGAAATTAGCAGCTTTTTTTGTTATAATTTGGTTTTATCATTTTTATTTTATAAATTTGGTTTAATCTCCTTAATAAAAAAAACCCAAGTAAATAGTATTGTTAAAATTAGCGATTTCATCAAATTAAATTTGGTTTAATTTAATGCTTTCTCTATTTTAGCCCTTTATTTATAATCAATTTTAAATTTAAATACCTAAAACCAAATAAACATGAAAAAACAATTACTACTTGGTTCGGCCTTATTAGCAGCAATAAGTGTCTATCCACAACTAAAACAAAGGCCTGTGAGCGTTGGCAACATTTCCAGCCAAATTGCAGCTAAGTTTGCAATTGAGCCTGAAAACGCAGTAACAACTTTAAGAAAAAGTACTACTCCGGATTTAAGCCCAATGGAATCAGGAAAATCTGCAAGTTTACCACCATCTACAATTAACTGGAATTTATTAACTGGTTCGCAGAATATTTATGGTATGTTATTAGGCGAATCTCAGCCCTTACAGTATAACGATAACCTAAATGCAGTTTCGTTTATTCATAGAAAGAGTGCTACTTATACGCCAAATCCAGCAGTGCCTTCTTCAGCAGCAGCTGGAGTGATTGTAGCTATGGTTAGTACAAATTGGGGCACAACCTTTGATAGTACTTGTATCTGGTCAGATGTTACCAATTGGGGTCGTTACCCACAAGGAGGAATCTATAACCCATCAGGAAATACTAATATCGCTAACGCATATGTTGTTGGAACAGGACCAACTGTAGCAGGATCTTCATTCACTGGAAATTTTTATGCGAGTAAGCAATTAAATACCTTTGATAATGTGGCAAGTACCGCACCAAATGCACAACAATTTTTCCCTTTTGCACAAACAGGACCAGTTACTAATCACGGTTGGTCTCGTTGTGGCTTTAGCTCAACAGACGATGGTATTGTACGTTCAGCTGCTTTATTACAAGCTGATAACACAACACTTGCAGCTTTAAGAGGTTATGCAATTGCAAAAGGTGTTTTTAATGCAGGAGCTTTTACTTGGTCTACTGATTCTATTATTCCTCCAGCTTTAATTGAGCCAGCTACTGGCGATAAAGTTTTAGGATTTGCTCCTCTAATGGCTTGGAACGAAGCAGGAACTGTTGGTTATTTTGCAACTATTGGTACTTTAGCTGGTGCTACAAGCCAAAATATTGGTCAACATCCTATTATTTATAAAACTACAAATAGTGGAGTATCATGGTCATTATTACCAGTAATTGATTTTAACAGCGTTGCTATGAAACCAATTTTAGATCACTTAGCTTCTACTAATGCTGATACAAATGTTACTTCTCCTTTTTTCTCTGATTGGGATATTACAGTTGATGCAAACGACAAATTACACATTGGTGCAGTTATGTTCAGTCATTCATCAATTGATGCTGACTCATTAAACTATTTACAACAATGGTCAAATGGTGGTGAATTATATCGTTGGGGTCACACTCCAGGCAACCGCCCATACTTATATGATTTTATTGGTGATGGATCTGGTCCATGGAACTTTGTAACTATCGATTCATGTTCTTCTGAACAAGCAGGTGCTGCAACCGGATCTAATGGTTTTAACGAAAATCCTTGGGATCCAACAGGAACAAATGGTTCTAAAACTAACAACGTTGATCACCGTATTCAATTAGGTCGTACACCAGATGGCCAATACATTACTTATTCTTGGGTAGAATCTGATACTAACTTTACAAATGGTTCAAGAAAATACAATAGCTTACCTAACATTAAAACACGTTGTATGTCTATTGGTACAGGTACAAACATGTATATTGTTTCTCCTACAGAAATTAACGTAACAAAAGTTGCTTCTGGAACAGGTACGCCAAATACTAGCGTTGCTAACCGTGCAACATTGCATTATATGTCTCCTGTAACAGGTTCTGCTACAATTTCTGGACCAAATGTAGATATCTACACGCCATTAACTGTAACTAATAGCAATCCTTTTTCTCAATTAACTAATAATACAACTTGGTACCAATCTGGTAAATTATCATATACATTCCCAAGTGGTGTTGGTGTAAAAGAAAATGCACAAAATAGCGCAAGCAATAGCGTTCTTTACCCAAATCCTGCTTCTAACAATGCTACTTTAGCAATTGATTTAAAAGATAACTCAACTGTTAATATCACTGTATTAAGCACAATTGGTCAGTTAGTTAAATCTAGCAACAGCCAAGGTCAAATTGGTGAAAATAACATTAATGTTGATTTAACAGGATTATCTACTGGTATTTATTTAGTAAATATTAAAGTTGGTAATGCTACTAGCACTAAAAAATTAGTTGTTCAATAATTAATTTTTAATTTTTTTAAAAAGCCGCTTCGTTTAACGAAGCGGCTTTTTTGTTTTTTATTTGGGTATTTAGATTTTATAGCATAAATTTGTTTTAATCTCCAAAACAAAAACCCTTTTCATTTTATAAAAAACAAATTTTTGAATTTAATTTTCAATGCAATATTAAAACCTAAAATCAAACCAATGAAAAAACAATTACTACTTGGCTCAGCTCTATTTGCGGCAATAAGCGTTTTCCCTCAAAATGGCGCTAAAAAACCAAAATCTAATTTATTAGAAAACACCAAAATTATTGCTGAATTAAAATTCAGTGAAGATGAGATGGGTTCTAATAAAAAAAATGTTCACACAGTTCAAGAAATGCCAAATGAATTAAACGCAAAATCATCTGCGCTTAACACTTGGCAAAAAATTTCGGGTTCAATGAATGTGTTAAACTCTGTAATTAGTTATGGTAACCCCCTACAGTATAATGATGAGTTAAATGTAGTTTCATTTATTCATAGAAAATCGCCAACCTACACGCTTTCTCCTGCGCCGGCGGGTAACGCTGCAAGTGGGGTAATTGTTGGTATGGTTTCTGCAGATTGGGGCGCAACTTGGGATAGTACAGTATTATGGTCTAATAATAGCGAATGGGCTCGTTACCCACAAGGTGGCGTTTATAATCCTACTGGCAACACTAATATTAATAATGCATACATAATTGCACAAGGACCAACTACAGGCGCTGCTACAGGTTGGTTGGGTAATTATTATGCAAGTAGACAATTGGGTTCTGCTAATTATAGTAACACTGTGAGTATTATTCCTAACGAAATGCAATTTATGTCAAAAACAGCCCCGTATGCTCCGGGTTTAGGCAGACATGATTTTGCAGCCTATTGTTTTACTTCAACCGATGATGGAAAAGTAAGAACCATTGGCGGAATTTCAAACGAAACAACAGCTAGCGATAGTGCAATTATGTTGGTTACAGGAAATTTTAATGCGGGTACTTTTATGTGGACTGGCACTCAATTTAATCCACCCACATTAACTAATTCAAACTCTTCTGATGAGGAATGGGTATCAAGACCAATGACTGCCTGGAATGAAACCGGCACAACGGGATACGTTGTTGCTATCGGAGCAAGATCTGGCGCAACCGGTTCTAATAAAGGGTATCAGCCAATTGTGTACAAAACAACTAACAGCGGTACCTCTTGGAGTTTATTACCAGGCATTGATTTTAATAACCCTGCTTTTGATGATGTTAAGCGTTCTATTGCTGCGGCAAACAACAGCACCTTAGAAATTCCTTATTTTAATTGGATTGAAGGCATTGATATTGCGGTAGACGCAAATGATAAATTGCATATTTTTTCTTCAATAATTGGTTCTGTTATTGACCATCCAGATTCTCTTGCATACATTACTTCTTTTACTTTATCTGTTAATCCTGGCGAAAACTACAGATGGCCACATTTACCGGGTTTCAGACCTTATTTATATGATTTTATTGGTGATGGATCTGCCGCATGGACACATGTTACTGTTGATTCAATGTCAAGCGAAGGCCCATCTGGTTTACCAACCGGTAATGGTTTTGCAGACAACCCTTGGGATGTTGACGCAAGCGGAAATAAAGTAAGAGTTGATGCTCGTTTACAATTAGGTAGAACTCCGGATGGACAGCATATTATTTATACTTGGGCAGAATCTGACACTAATTTTACAAATGGTGGAAGAAAATGGAATAATATTCCAAATGTAAAAGCACGTTGTTATTCTGTGGGAGCAGGTACAGTATTGCCAAACGAAATTAATGTTACAAAGCCGGCAACAGGTGCAAATCCAAATGTATCAAGTCGTGCTATGTATCACTTTATGTCGCCCAGAACAAGTAGTGCTGCGCCAGTGGGAGGTATTACTATTACTATGCCTATTAGTGTAACTAATGGTAATCCTTATACACAAACAGCTCCACAGCATTGGTATATGTCGGCTACTTTAAATTTTACAGTTAGTGGCGTTTCAGAAAATGCATTAAACAGCGCAAGTAGTAGCGTTGTTTATCCAAACCCAGCAACCAATAACGCAACATTAGCAATCGATTTAAAAGATAATTCAGCAGTTGATATTACGTTATTAAATACAATTGGGCAGTTAGTAAAAACTACAAAAGCTCAAGGTCAAATAGGTGAAAACGCTATTAATATTGATTTAAATGGGTTATCATCTGGTATTTATTTTGTGACTGTTAAGGTTGGAAATGCAACCAGCACTAAAAAATTAGTTGTTCAATAATTAATTTATTTTTGTTTTTTTAAAAGCCGTTTCGTTTTTACGAGACGGCTTTTTTATTGAAAAAAACCGTTTTTTTTTTTTTGAAAACGTTGGTTTTTTCCCGGTTTAAGAGAAATTTTTATGCACGTTTTATATAAAAAAAGAGGTAAGAAATACGCAATAATTGAATACAAAAGTTAAATAAATAATGCTATTTTTAGGCGTTCGTCGAAAAAATAGTAATTAGCCCTCTGTGACTGAGAAGGCGAAGCTGTGGAGATAGGCCTCAGCCTAATCCTTTCTGTAGGAGAGGGGGGCTAACAATCTGGATTTTATTCGCGCAAGCAAACAATGTGAGTTGGCCTCATAAAATTTTGTGTAGGGCAAACCGCCAATGGCTGTTTGAGCCGGCAAGTGTGAGGGCGAAGCCTCAAAAGCCCTGTTCTAATGATTTGTGTCTCTCGCGCAGCGCTTCAAATCATGAGGCTTTTGTGATTTGTAGATTTTAGCAAAAGGTTATGAAGCCTTGATTTTTTGCTTACTTTTTTCGGCAAGGAAAAAAGTAAAACAGAAATTTTAGATTACAATGTCATACCAAAAAATAACTAATACAAAAGTTTCGGCCTCAGCCCAACCCTCTCCCCGTCCGAACGGATGTTCATCCGGGCGTGGCAAGGGAGAGGGGGGCTAACAATCCGGATTTTATCCGCGCAAGCACACAATGTATAGCGGCCTCAAAAAAATTCCGTAAGATTTTGAGTTTTAATTTTTTTAAACTCATTTATATTTCATGAAAAGAAGCTAAATACTTTATTTTTTTAATAAAACCATTGCCCTTATAACACGAAAAAAACATAAACGCATTTTTTTTTCACCCGAAGAAAAATCTAAACAATTAGATTCGGTCATGCGCAAAGTTAAAAAGTAAGTAAAGCGTTATCGCGACGCTAAAAAGGCTGGGGCCTTGCGTAGTGTAACAGCCGAAAAAGACACTTGTTTGTTTAATGTCTAAACCAAAATACAACCAACTTCTTGATAACATTGGCTCAACGCTCCATACAGCAAGAGAGAATGCAGTTAAAGCAATTAACAAAGAATTAGTTAAAGCAAATTGGGAAATAGGTAAACACATTGTTGAATATGAACAATTCGGAAAAGAAAAGGCTGAATATGGAAGTGCCTTATTAACAAAGTTGGCTAAAGACCTAAAAATAAAGTTTGGTAAAGGTTTTAGTAAAAGCAATATCTATCTCTGCCGACAATTTTATATTAAATACCCAAAATTCCAGACACTGTCTGGAAAATTTGAGAAAAGTCAAACGGTGTCCGGCATTTCACTAAGCTGGAGCCATTATGCGGAATTATTAACCGTTTCAGACGATTTGGCACGGAATTTTTATGAAAAACAAGCCGTAAAAGAAAACTGGAGTTTTAGAGAAATGAAACGTCAAATTAATTCTGCATTATTTCAACGATTAGCCCTAAGCAGAGATAAGAAAGGCGTATTGGCTTTAGCGGAAAAAGGACAGGAACTCTTTTCGGCAAGCGACGCAGTAAAAGATCCTTATATTTTTGAATTTCTTGAATTACCAAAAGACAGTATAATTAAGGAAAGAGGACTTGAAAGGAAACTGGTTGATAATTTACAGAAGTTTTTGTTGGAACTCGGCAAAGGATTTTCATTTGTTGCCAAACAATTTAAAATCACTTTAGATAATGAGCATTATTTTATCGATCTTGTTTTTTATCATCGCATATTAAAATGCTTTGTACTTATTGATCTGAAAACTAAAAAGGTAAAGCATCAGGATATTGGTCAAATGAATTTATACCTGAATTACTTTAAAACAGAAGAAAATACCGATGGCGATAATGAGCCGATAGGTATTATTATTGCAGCTGATAAACACGACCTCCTAGTGCAATATGCAACAGGCGGACTTTCAAACAAAATTTTTGTTTCAAAATATCAAATGTATCTGCCGGATCAAAAAATACTCGAGAAAAAGGTTAAAGAGTTAATGGATAAAGGCTAAAAAGGTAGATAGGTTTACCAAAACAAGGTTATAAAATCAATATTTGAAAATAAACACAATCAATTCTCCCTTCGAAAAAAGGAGGCAGAGGGATTTGTTTAAAGCTTTATTTTCAAGAACACACAAATAATAAGAAGCCTTGCCGTAATCAAGTAAAAAAGTGACACCAAATATAAAAAACAGAATGAACGCTTATAAAAAAATATCAAATTCTAAAGTTCTCGTTACAGGTGGCGCCGGTTTCATCGGCTCCAACCTCTGCGAAGACTTATTAAAAACAAACAACCAAGTAATTTGTTTAGACAATTTTTCGACCGGAAGAATGGAAAACATCCAATCTTTTTTAGAGAATAAAAATTTTACATTAATCACAGGTGATATTCGTAATCTAGAAGATTGCCATAAAGCGATACAAGGCGTGCAAATAGTTTTGCAACAAGCAGCATTAGGCTCTGTACCCAGAAGCATTAATGACCCTATTACAACAAACGAAGTAAACATTGGTGGTTTTTTAAATGTGTTGGTGGCTGCTCGTGATGCAAAAGTAAAACGCGTGGTTTATGCGGCAAGCTCAAGTACGTATGGCGATTCAGAATCTTTACCAAAAATTGAAGATGTAATTGGCAAACCTTTATCACCCTACGCGGTAACAAAATATGTGAACGAATTATACGCGCACGTGTTTGGTTTAAATTATGATTTAGATTGTATTGGCCTACGTTACTTTAATGTGTATGGTCGCCGGCAAGACCCTAACGGCGCTTATGCAGCTGTGATACCAAAATTCACCATGCAATTAATGGCGCATCAATCGCCAGTAATTAATGGCGACGGCACTAACTCACGCGATTTTACCTATATTGATAATGTTATTCAAATGAATCATTTGGCTGCATTAACCACCAACCCCGAAGCTAAAGGGCAGGTATTTAATACAGCAGTTGGTGAGCGAGCCGATTTAAATATCTTGACCAAATTATTAAAAGAGTATTTAAGCAAATACGATTCTAAAATAGCGGACACAGAAAATAAATATGGTCCTGAGCGATTCGGTGATATTCCGCACTCATTAGCATCCATCAAAAAAGCAGAAAGCTTATTAGAATATAAACCAACACATACTTTAGAAAACGGTTTAAAAGAAGCGGTGGAATGGTATTGGGAGAATTTAAAATAAAAACTGGCAGTTCGAGCACGAAGCCTATCAAGAACTTGTCCGCTTCTATATTCCAACAGAGTTAATACGAGCGCAGATATTTTCAAATTTTAAACCACATAGAAACATAGAAAAAGATATGACAAAACGCAGAGTAGGTTCACAGAGTTTTCTTCGCTTGCGAAGAAAATACTATGTTTTATTATTGTAATTTTTGGTTTAATCTATGAAAAGCCTATGTATCTATGTGGTTAATTTTGCGACTATTTATGATGAGTATTTACAGTTCGTTAACGAAGCGAGCAATCCCGATCTCGGAGTATCGAGAACCAAATAAAATTTAAATCAAAATGCAACAACCCAAATACCACTTACGAATAGAACCTAAAAAAAGCCTCTTCGATATTAACCTCAAAGAACTATGGGCCTACCGCGACTTAATAGGCTTATTTGTAAGAAGAGATTTTGTATCGCTCTACAAACAAACTATTTTAGGCCCATTATGGTTTATCATACAACCTCTGTTAAGTACAGCCATGTTTACCATTGTATTTGCAAAAATTGCCAAATTCTCTACTGCCGATTTACCACCAATAGTTTTTTACTTAAGTGGCACCGTTGCATGGAATTATTTTTCTACAACACTTTTAAAAACCTCCGATACCTTTACACAAAACGCCAGCATTTTTGGTAAGGTATATTTTCCACGTTTAACGGTGCCGGTTTCTATTGTTATCTCTAACCTTATACAGTTTGCCATACAATTTACTTTGCTTGCAGTAATCATTATTTATTATTCCTTCAATGGTTACGATTTTCATTTCGACCTTACTTTGTTATTGATACCTGTGATGTTGCTTATACTTGCAGGCTTGGGTTTGGGTTTTGGTATTTTAATTTCATCGCTAACAACCAAGTATCGCGACTTAAAACAGCTCATCAGTTTTGGTGTGCAACTATGGATGTACATTACCCCCATCATTTTTCCATTATCAAGCGTAAGCGGTAAATACCGTATCTTTTTTTTAGTTAATCCTTTAACGGGCATTATCGAAACCTTTAGAACTATTTTATTAGGCGTAGGACAAATGAATTATTTTTATTTAGGATATAGTGCGGCCTTTATGGTTGTGTTATTGGTAATTGGTGTCATCATGTTCAATCGTATTGAACGCAACTTTATGGACTATGTTTAATTTATGAGCGACATTGCAATAAAAATAGAAAATTTAAGTAAACAATACCGCTTGGGTAATGTGGGTACCGGCACCTTAACGCACGACCTTAAAAGTTGGTGGGCAACCGCACGCGGTAAAGAAGACCCTAACTTGCAAATAGGTTTAGAAAATAAATTGGCCGAAAAAGGTGGTGACTATGTGTATGCCTTAAAAGACATTAACCTCGAAATTAAAAAAGGAGATATAGTTGGTGTGATCGGTAAAAATGGCGCGGGCAAATCTACGCTTTTGAAAATACTTTCAAGAGTTACCACTCCTACAACAGGCTCCATTGATTTATACGGACGTGTAGCTAGTTTATTAGAAGTAGGTACAGGCTTTCATCCGGAATTAACCGGGCGCGAAAATATTTTTTTAAATGGCGCCATTATGGGTATGACCAAACAAGAGATCAAATCTAAGTTTGATGAAATTGTTGAATTTGCCGGTGTGGGTAAATATATTGATACACCAGTTAAGCGCTATAGCAGTGGTATGTATGTAAGGCTTGCATTTGCTGTGGCGGCACATTTAGACCCAGAGATCTTAATTGTAGACGAGGTGCTAGCAGTTGGTGATGTTGAATTTCAAAAAAAGGCCCTTGGTAAGATGCAAGACGTTAGTAAAAATGAGGGTAGAACTGTTTTGTTTGTTAGCCATAATATGGGCGCAATAAAAACATTATGTAATAAAGGAATTTTACTTCTGTCTGGCTCATGCAAATATCAAGGTAGCTCTCAAGATGTTATTAATAAATATCTAGAATTAAATGATAGCAAACAATTATCGTATAATAACTCAAATAGTTCGCAATCCATTTCTATTTCGAGTGTTTCAATTTTAAATTTAGCGAAGAAGGAGGCGGTAAAATATTCTGAAGAAATTGAAATAGAAATTATTTTAAAAAATACTGAGTCAATATCAAATCTTGCTTTAGGTGTTGCAATATTAAATAATTGGGGTAACAAAATTTTTACTTCAGTTTTGAGAAATGTAAGTGTTAACAGACAACAATCTAAATACATATTAAAAGTCCCTGAATCAACTCTATTAAATGGCAATTATTCTATTGATTGCGCAGTGTTTATTCCAGGAGGGATTGTGTTCGACTACATAAATACAATTTGCCCATTCAGCATTATAGATGATGGTTCTGAATATTCAATTTATGGCAGCTCTGACATAGGAAACATTCACGTCAATTGCACTTGGAATGAAATCAATTAAAAAAATAGTAGCTATTTTATTTTCCTCAATTAATATTGAAAAGAAGAAAATTCAAATTGGTAAAAACACTAGAATTTCTAAAACCGCGAAAATAGAGATTAAATTTGGTGGGGAAATTATAATAGGTGAAAATTGTGAAATACTTGATGGAGTGATTATTTACACTTATGGTGGAACTATAGTTATCGGGAACAACTGTAGCATTAACCCCTACACAATTATTTATGGTCATGGCGGAACTTCAATCGGCAATGATGTTCTAATTGCAGGACACTGTATGATAATTCCAAACGAACATATCTATAAAAAAACTGATCTAACAATTCGAGAACAAGGCTGTATTTCGAAAGGAATAACAATAGAAGACGATGTTTGGCTCGGACATGGAGTTACAATTACTGATGGGGTAACGATAAATACAGGCTCTATAATAGGTGCTGGAAGTGTTGTAACGAAATCTACTAATAGCTTTACAATAAATTATGGAACCCCTTCAAGAGAAATAAAGAAACGAAATAATGAGTTACAATAAATATATTCCATTTAAAGAGCAGTTTTTTTATTACATAGGAAGAAGTATTACAAATTTCGTCGCAAAAAATATTGATTTAAACTCAACTAAAGCAAAAAACAAAATATTAAAACAAATAATTCAAAAAGGGTTTCTAATAAAAAAGAAAGCAAACAAGCTCTACATAAAATTCGCTGTTGCTTCACGCGATTATACAATAGCTGTGCGCAACTCAAACAGTAGTGACTTATTGGTATTCGATCAAATTATTTTAAATAATGACTATGAAGCTGCAATAAATGTGATAAATGAAAATAAAATAAGTATAAAAAACATACTTGATTTAGGCTCCAACATAGGGCTATCACTTGTCTACTTCAATTCTAAATTCCCTGAAGCAAAAATTATTGCAATTGAACCCGATAAAAACAATTACAAGATGCTTCTTGAAAATATAAAAACAAATAACTTAAATGCTATTACAATGAATTTTGGTGTTTGGCACAAGAATCAAAATTTAGTTATTTCAAAAGATTTTAGAGACGGAAAAGATTGGTCTTTATCTACAAAAGTTGCCAATAAGAATGATTCTAGTGTAATAAAAGGCATTACGATTGATGAAATACTAAGTCAAACAAAAACAGAAAATATTGATTTATTAAAAATCGATATAGAAGGTGCAGAAAAATATATCTTTAGAGAAGATCCAAAAATAGATGAGGTTTTGTTTAAAACAAATGTCATAATAATTGAAATTCACGAAGAATCTGAATCTGAAAACTATATAATAGAAAAGCTAATCAATCATGAATTCAAATTAAGTAAATCTGGTGAATACACTGTTGGAATCAAAATCAAAAGAACGTAATTCTCTAGCGGGAATTTCCGTAATAATATGTTGCTATAATAGTGCTGATCGCATTATTAAAACCTTGAATCACCTTTCAAACCAAGATATACCTGAAGGTATGAGTTGGGAGGTGCTAATAATTGACAATAATTCTAGTGATAATACAGCTAAGATTGCTAAATCAGAATGGGACAAATATGGCAATGTTCCTGAAATTAGAATTATTAATGAATCTAAACAAGGGCTCAATTATGCTCGAGAAACCGGCGTCGAAAACTCGAAGTTTTCATTTGTTTTATTCTGTGATGATGACAACTGGCTTAATCAAGATTATATCAAACATAGTTTTGAAATTCTAAACTCTGACAAAGAAATAGGAGCCGTTGGAGGATACTCTATACCTGCATCGAATGATGATTTACCTCTTTGGTTTAGCACATATCAAGACTGGTATGCGGTCGGCGCTCAAAACCTAACTGAAGGAGATATAACTTTCAAAAAATATCTTTGGGGTGCAGGTTTATGCTTAAAAAAAGAAATTTTCGAAATTGCTAAAACAAATAAATTCCAAATATTCTTATCAGACCGAAAGGGAAGTTCACTATCCTCAGGTGGGGATTCGGAATTATCGTATTGGGTTCTATTATGTGGCTATACACTATGGTATAGTGAAAAATTACAATTTAAACATTTCGTTCCCAAAGAAAGACTTTCGAAAGACTATGTCATCCGTTTAAAAAAAGCCAATCAAGAGTGCGCCTACTGGTTAGGTAAATATGATCTCTTGTATGAGATAAAACAACTGAATAGAAGTAAAAGTGAAAATTTAATAAAGGGAGTTAAACTTTTAATAAAACACAAACTTTCCTTTCTAAAGAATAGGAATAATCTCACAACAGCGCAGTTTTTAATTGGTACCACACTAAGAGTATCAAGTAAAGATGATTTTGATTTTATCACAGTTTATGAAAAAGCTCTAAATAGGAATAACTAAATTTAAACTAGTGGCTTCTAAAAAACTTGTATTTCACCTTGGCGTTAACGCTGGTTTCTTTTCTGAATATAACAATATGTTACTAGGCTATATTTATAGCCTAGACAATAATATGAATTTCCAAATATATTCAAGAGACGCCAATTTTGGATATAATAAGGGTTGGACTGACTACTTCGCTCCATTTACTAAAGAATCGACTTGGAATTATCATCATAAATACAATTACAGAAGTGTTGATGAATTCAATTATTTTAAATCCCGAAAACTCATTCGTAAAATTAGCTTTTGGAAATTCATCTCAAAAACAGATTATTTAACTTATGAAATTTTTGATAAAATAAGATCAAGCGAATTTGTAAATAAAAATTTTACAATTGGAGAACATCAGGACAAAAATGAACTTAAAAATATTTTCGCTGAATTAGTAAAAAAAACGTGGCGATACAATGACTTAACAAAGTCATTAATTTTAAGCCTTACTATTAATTTAAATTTACCTAATAATTATGTTGGGATTCACATAAGAGGTGGAGATAAAAAGAATGAATTCAAATTATTCTCTATACACGAATATATTAACAAAGTAAAAGAATTAACAGATAATAAAAATTTATTTATAGCAACTGATGATTTTGATAATGTAAAACAGATCAAAATAAATTATCCTGAATATTATTGTTTTTATTTGTGCAAAGAAGAAAAACAAGGCTATGATCAAAAAACATTTGAAAAACAAAACAAAACAATTATAAGAAATGAGATGATTGAACTTTTTGCAACAACTGATATTCTAACAAATGCAGATTATTTTATTGGCACTTATAGTTCAAATATTGGAACCTTTATCGCGAGTAGAAGGAACTACGTTGATAGTTATGCTTTAGATTTTGAAGAATGGAGGGTTTGGTAAGAAAAATAAGTGTAATAACAATCAATCTGAACAATTCAATTGGCCTCAATCAAACTATAAAAAGCGTTTTAAACCAATCATACCCTCATTTTGAATACATCATAATTGACGGTAATTCATCTGATGGGAGCAAAGCCCTACTTGCCAATCTTAATGATAACAGAGCAATTGTAATATCAGAAAATGATGCCGGGATATATAATGCTATGAATAAAGGAATTAAAATAGCTTTTGGTGAATATATTGTGTTTATAAACAGTGGTGATGTATTTAATGATAATTTTGTTTTTAAAGAATTCATAAACAACTGTAACGATAAGGATATAATTTATGGTGATCTTATTGTGAAGGATAAATTAAAAACCCATTACCTCAAATATCCTGAAAACCTAACCTTTAATCAATTATACACAAAGTCTATCCCTCATTCAGGCGGATCATTTATAAAAAAAGAACTCTTCATTAAAAACGGTGAGTATGATGAAAAATACAAAATTGTATCGGATTGGAAATTCTTCATTCAAGCTTTAGTCGTAAATGGGGCTACATATAAACATATTTCAAAGCCATTTGCAATATTTGACCTAGAAGGTATAAGCACAAAGAATAATACCAAAATGCAAGTCGAAAGAAATGAGGTCCTGAATGAACTTATCCCTGATTTAATTTTGAAAGATTACCAAATCTTTAATTCTAAACCTAGAGACTATAACGCTGAATCGGTTTTTAATAATACCAATAAATTCTATTTTACACGCATTATGTTAAAATTATTAAATAGGTTGTCCTTAATCCTTGCTAAAATAATTCAAAAGTGATTTCTGTTGTAATACCACTGTACAATAAGGAAAAAAATATTAAGGATACTGTTAATTCTGTTCTAAATCAAACTTATGAAAATTTTGAACTGATAATAGTAAACGACGGCTCAACAGATGGTGGGGTAGAAGTAGTAAACAAAATTAATGATTCAAGAATTAAATTGTTTAATCAACTAAATAAAGGTGTGTCATCTGCTCGCAATGTTGGCATAAACAATTCTAAATATGAATTAATTGCACTTTTAGATGGTGATGACCTTTGGGATGAAACCTATTTAGAAAAGATGATTCAACTAACAGTTGATTTCGAACATGCATCATTATATGGTTGCGCAAGTTATTTTAGATGGCCAAATAAACTTATTACAGAATCTACTTATGGATTGGAATTAGGGTATAGAGGGTATTTAAATAATTATTTTGAAATAGCCTGCGAAAACACATTATACAATTCGACATCTGTTGTGTTTAAAAAAAAAGATTTTTTAGAGATTGGGTCATTTAACGAAAATTTCACTAAGGGAGAGGATATTGATTTATGGATAAGATTTGCTTTACATAAAAAAACAGTTTTTTATAATGTACCCCTAACATATTATATTTTAGACGCACCCAATAGAGCTGGTAAAATAATTGTTTTAAAAGAAAAATCTTTGATCTGGAATTTAAACAAATACGATTCATTTACAAAAACGCATACGCAATTGAAAAAATTTATTGATTCATGGAAATTAGCCCATATCACAAATTATCTCAAAGGTGAGTCAACCGAAGTAGATGACATTAAAGAGTTATTAATGAATCTTGACTTGCGTAAGCTTTCGCTTTTTTACAGAGTACTTTATTATCTTCCGAAGTTTGCGCATAGACCTTTCTACAATCTTTGGCAGAAAAAAAAGTCCCTAACTAATGCCTGAAAGAAAAGCAATAAAAGTTGTGAGCCTAAACCACACCGATTATTTTGGAGGAGCGGCAAAAGCAACATATAGATTATGCGAAGGATTAAATTCAATTGGTATTAACTCAATTCTAATTTGTAATAAGAAAACAAGCATTAATAAAAACATATTTGAAATAAATAAACTATATAATAATATTGACAAAACTATTATTTTTATAAAAAGAGTTTGGAAATACTCATTACATAAATTATTTAAAACCAGAGAAATCTATTTAAATGATTGCTCAGAGATAAAAGACAGTATTCTATATGGCGTTTTAAATAGAATGGATTTTGATATTTTGCATCTGAATTGGGTTGTTGGTGGCTTTGTTAATTTTTTGGATCTAAAAAATATATCCAAACCTATTGTGGCAACACTTCATGACTCATCTTTTTTCACAGGCGTATGCCATGTAATAGATAATTGTGATAATTATAAAGAAGAATGTGGCTTTTGCCCACGGCTAAATTCATCTGAAAAAAAAGATTTAAGTTATGAAACCTACTTATTGAAAAAGGAAAGATACAAAGCGCTAAATCTAACATTTGTTAGCCCAAGTAATTGGATGGCGAAAAAAGCGAAAAGTAGTAGTCTCCTTAAAAACTACAGAATTGAAGTCATCCCCAACGGAATAGATACAAATCTATATTCACCTTTAGAGAAAAAATTAGCTAAGCAGAAGCTTAATTTGGATTCAGATAAAAGATACATAACCTTTGGAGCTGTTAGTTTGTTGGATGAAAACAAAGGTTATAAATACATTACAGAACTTTTACAGAAATTTAAATTAGAGAGTGATATAGAGTTTTTAACTTTTGGAGAATCTGCGACTCAAGTAGAAACACAAAACATTATACGACAACTAGGGTATATTAAAGACGAAGAATTACTAGTTCAAATATATTCTGCATCAGAAATCGTTATAGTTCCATCTGTTCAAGAGTCGTTTGGACAAACAGCATTGGAATCTTTATCTTGCGGCACTCCTGTTGTTGCATTTAAAACTAGTGGCTTAACAGATATTATTGATCATAAAATAAATGGGTATTTGGCAAATCCATTCGATATTACTGACTTATATAACGGCATCGATTGGTGTTTAAATGGAGATAGAGAATCAATTTGTTACAACGCAAGAAATAAAGCCGTTAGTAATTTTGATGTTAAAATTGTTGCAAAAAAATACGCCGACCTCTTTCGCGAACTTACTTAATGTTTCTACCAAAAGTTTCTATAGTAATTCCAGCTTTTAATAGAGCTAAATACCTTGAAAAAACCATTTTAAGTGTTTTAGATCAGAATTATTCAAATTTGGAATTAATAATTGTTGATGGCGGGAGTAACGATGGCACATTATCAATTATAGAAAAACATAAAGCACATATACACTATTTTATTTCAGAACCAGACCAAGGAATGTATTATGCATTACAAAAAGGGTTCGAAAAAAGTACCGGAGAAATAATGGCTTGGATCAATTCAGATGATCTATATCATCTAAATTCACTGCACATTGTTTCAAAAATATTCAGCGACCTACCAAATGTTGAATGGATTTCTGGCATGCCAGCATTTTACAACAACAATAGTAACTGTGTAAAAATACACAAGCCTGTATTTCGAACAAAAGAACATTTTTTAATTGGTGACTACAAATGGATTCAGCAAGAGAATATTTTTTGGAAGCGAAGTTTATGGGAGAGAGCAGGATCAAAATTTAACCTCGAAAATAAACTTGCAGGAGATTTTGAATTATGGTCACGCTACTTTACTCAAGCAAATCTTTATTTTGTTGAAACATCCTTTGCTGGATTTAGACTGCATGGCGAACAACTATCTATCAACAAAAAGGAACAATACGAAATTGAAGCCGAAAACATTCATAATCTCTATATTACTGCAAATAGTACTTCCTTAAAACTAAGAATTTTCAGATACTTATTTAAATTAAAATCAAAGTGTTTGAAAAGTAATAAAAAAATGAGCAAACTCTTAATTGAGTTAATAACACTTTATTTGAACAAAAGATTGAAGGTAAAAAATAATATTTACTATAATTTTGATATTAATAAATGGGAATACTAAATAAACCTTTATTAAGTATAATAACAGTTAATCTTAACAATTGTAGTGGCCTTGAAAAAACTATTAATAGCGTAATCAATCAAAATACAAATATTTTTGAGCACATTATTATTGATGGTTGTTCCAACGATGGAAGTGTTGGAGTTATAAAAAATAATTCCGAAAAAATCACTTATTGGGTTAGCGAAAAGGATAATGGAATTTACGATGCAATGAACAAAGGTGTTAAAGCAGCGAAAGGAGATTATTGCTTATTTCTTAACTCAGGGGATGTTTTCAACGATAAGGATACAATAAACCAATTGGCAAAGGAAAATTTATTTGGCGACATTGTTAATTTTAATGCCTTTGTCGTTGGTGTATCTCAGCCAAAAACTTTGGTTAGATCAAAAAAAACAATAAGGTTCTATGACTTCTACAAACACACTATCATTCATCAAGCCACTTTAATTAAAAAAGAATTATTTATGTCTGTTGGTTTATATAATGAATCATTAAAAATTGTTGCAGACTGGGAATTTTTCTTGAAAGCCTTATTCATAAAAAATTGTACTTATCAGTCGTTTGATATAATCTTATCAGTTTTTGATTCAGATGGAATTAGCTCCAGACCAGAAAATATAAAGATTAGTTTAACAGAAAGAAGAAATGTTTTAGAAATGCATTTTGGAAGATTTCTAAAAGATTATAAATTGATAAATGACCGAAGCACTTATAAATACCTTTCATTCATTAACTCATCAAGATATCTTAAATCCATTTTTTCTTTCAAAACAAAAGTAACAAACAAAATACTAGGATGTTTTATTAAAATTGAATAGAGTAGCTTACTATATTATTTCTGACGGAATTGGTGGTGCTGAACAGGTTGTTCTGCAAACTTTAAAATCATTTGAAAATAACCATAACTTTTTTATAATAATTAATAACGAAATTTTTAATCAGTTTAAAAACGTTGTGCCCGAAAACAAAATACTAAATCTTGGTGATGTTTATATACACACTAAAAAAAAATACAGGTGTGTTCGTTATTTTTTAAATAATCGTTTCTATAATTTTAGACGATTCATCGTAAAAAGTAAAACCAATAAAATTCTAAAATTTTGCAAGCTTAACGAAATTAAAATCATCCATACTCATCTAGATTATGCTCTAATTTCGGCTATTAAAATAAAAAACGAATCGCCCAATATTAAACTTATTCACACAGTGCATGGCGCTTTTGGTTTGTTAAATGATAGTAAACTGAAACCAGATGTCCAAATTCAGAAGATAGATCATTTAAAAATCGATTTTTTGATTTTTGTCGCTAACTACCTAGCTATACTTTACAAAAAAAATCGCGTGCAGTTAGGTAAAAATTCTGTAATTTATAATGGCCTCGAGAAAAATGTTTTATACAACTCTAAGCCAAAATTAATAAATAAAAACATTTTCAGAATTCTTTTCGTAGGCGGTTCAAAATACGTAAAAGGTTACGATATATTAATTGAAACAATAGTTAAACTGATTAAAAATAATTTTAATAACTTTCATGTGACTGTACTTGGGCCATTAAGCGTGGATTGCGAGATAGAAAAGTTAATTCAAAAAAATTCACTTGAATCTTACTTCAGTCTAATTGGCTTTATAAACCCTCCAAAACATTTAAATTATTTTAACGAAAGTGATGTTTTGTTTATGCCTTCTAGATCGGAAGCTCTTCCCATGGCTGCCATTGAAGCTGTGTTTTGCAATTTGCCTGTAATAGCAAGTAATGTTGGTGGTATTTCTGAAGTTATCATTCATGAAAATAATGGACAACTCTGCGAAATAAAAAGCGAACAGTTTTGTGAAGCAATCATTAATCTAGCGAATAACTACAACCAACTTCACTCAAGCTATAGTGCTTTTAACTTGACCCACCAAAATAACTTTGATATACACACCATTAATTCTAAACTATTTGATATCTATAAAAAAATCTAATGAATAAATTGCTTTACAAAGTCATAAGAAAGTTCTTAATAAAAACTACACAAAGTAATAATGCTAGAAAAGTATATTTAGGGCCATTGAAAGGGAAAAAATGGATATATAGTTCTGGTTATAGTCAGTATTTTATGGGAGATTACGAAAAAGAAGTAGTCGATATTTTCTATGAATATGCAGAGAAGTCAAAAGTAATTTATGATATAGGAGCCAATATTGGTTATTATACTTTAATAGCGTCAAAAGCCGCTAATGATAACAGTAAAGTATACGCATTTGAGCCATTTCCGGAAAATGTTATAGCTTTAAAAAAGAACATTGAAGTAAATAATAATTCAAATATTATGGTTCTAGAGTTTGCCATTTCAAATAAAATTGGCAGGGCATCATTTAGTAATTCTGATAACAATGTGGCAAACACATTATGCGAAGACTCGCCTACATTTAAAAACAATAAGTCAATAGAAGTTAGAACAATTACAATTGACGACTTAATTTTAAACAATACAATAGAAGTTCCTGATCTAATTAAAATGGACGTAGAAGGAACTGAGTTAGAAGCTTTAATTGGCGCTGAAGAAACGTTAAAAAAATACCATCCTGTGATTTTTCTTTCAACCCACAATTGTCACGTGCCAGGAATTCATAAAAAATGTATCGACTATTTAGAAAATTTAGGTTATGAGATTGAATATTTGAATTTTAGAGAAAACAAAACTAAAAATGATGATCCTTGGTATGAAGTGTTAGCAAGATATAAACCTAATTAACAAAGTACAGATGTTACGAACCGGTATATTCAAAATAAGTCAACTAAAAAATAAACAACTAAAAGATCTGTTTGGAAAAGAAAAAAACATTTCTATTAAATTGTACCATGATATTAAAACTGACAGCAGCATTGTTAATACTATTTATAACAAATACTCTGAAATAATATTGAATCGTTTTAATACTAAATCTAATGCCATCAAACGGACTTACAGAAATAGATTTAATGCGTTTGACGTAAATTGCATCAAAAAAATAGAGGAAGCCAGTTTCGAAAATGTCAAAATACATGATCTTGCTATTTCTGACGGGCGTGCATCTTGTTTCTTTCTAGAAAACGCAATCAACAGCTTTCAAAAACTGAATTACACTGGCTCAGACATTGCCATGTACTACTATTTATATTCAAAACCTAATGAAAAAAATTGCTATGTGATAACACAAGAAAACGGAGTTATCATTGAGATCACACAAGCGCCGTTTGTTTGGAATATGGCGCGCAAGGAAGGTAAACTTTATTTTATAAATAATTGGTTAAAGAGCTATTATCTTAAAAAATGCACAAATTTGTTAAAGAGCGGGGCTTTAAATGCGCCAGAAAAAATACACATTACCGATAAAGAATTCAGTCAATTAATTCAATCTAACTCTAATTTTAGTTTAAAAAATTATAACTTATTTGAAGCGGATACTGCAACTTACAATGTTATTCGAGTGATGAATATTCTGCATTTTGGTTACTTCTCAGAAGATCAATTACAACTTATATTCAACAACATTTACAATTCCTTAGAAGAAAATGGTTTATTGATAGAAGGCAGCAACGAGGATGCGGGCTCAGAAGTTGAAGGCGCAATTTATAAAAAAACAAAAAACGGTTTTGTTTTGATGTTGAGCGGCGAAAAAAAATCTCGTATCGAAAAAAGTGTTCTTAACTTCAAACCTTAAAGCTATTGATGCTTGATTTACCTAAATTACTTTTAATAAATGGCGCTCAATTTGGCTATTCTGCTGGTCATTACCATTATTGTAAGTATCTGAAAGATGTGTTCGACATCCATTATATTTGTTACGACCGTAACTTACCAAAACTGGAATTACTCCATGTTAATGTAACATACATTCCATTTGAAGTCTCAAAAACAAAGCGTCTTTTTTCTTTTATTAAAACAGCTATCAAAATAAGTCATGTTACTAAACCTGATGTACTCTTTATAGTGTATTTTAATGCATGCTTTTTATTAAATTGGTTTTGCAAGGGTAAAAAAAAAGTACTAGATATACGAACGGGATCTTTACATAGCAGTATCTTAATAAGAACTGCGAGTAATTTTTTGATAACACTTCAATCATTGTTTTTTAAAAAAATAATTATTCTGTCAGAAAGTTTAAGAATCAAATTATTTATTCCCTTCAGAAAAACACTAATTTTGCCCCTCGGAGCTGAAATATCTTTTAGAGGCGAACATGATTACAACAATTTGCGCTTGCTTTATATTGGTACATTGGATGGAAGAGAAATCGATAAAACCATTTTAGGATTATCCATTTACCTAAAAAAATTCCCGGAAAAGAAATCAGAAACAACATATACAATTATAGGCTTTGGCTCAGAATCAGAAATTTTAAAAATAAACGAAACAATAGCCGATACTAATTTAGTTGGCGTTGTGAAATATTTGGGAAGAAAAAACTATAGTGAGTTAGAGTCATATTTTGAAAATACAAATGTAGGAGTGTCATTTGTGCCAATAACAGAATTCTATAATTCACAACCACCTACCAAAACATTTGAGTATGTTTTAAATGGTTTGTTTACAATTGCCACAGGCACTTCTGAAAACAAACTATTAATCAATGAAACAAATGGATTAATTTGCAACGATAATGAAAATTCGTTTGCAAATAGTTTAGAATCATACCAATTAGTAAAACACAAACTAAATAGCGATTCAATAAGAGCAACTTTAGCACCTTTCGAATGGTCATTATTAGTAAAAACCAAACTAATCCCATTTATTAAGTAGTGTATCCCATATACTATAGCTTTGTATTCCTTACTTTTTTATACAGTTTATATAAATTTAAAGGTAACCTTATTGCATTTATTATTATACTTTCTTTCTACACAGGCTTAGCTGCCTTTCCCGGTAAATTTATTGAAAACCCTTTCAAAATTTTGTTGATATTAGTTAGTCTTTTTGCCATGATCAAATTACAACCTTTTGTATTTAATACAGAAAAAGACAAACGAACATTTATTTGGTTCATCATATTCTCCTGTTCATTCTTTCTGAGTTCATTTATGAATCAAAACAACATTGTTCTCATTCTTAGTCAATACGGTAAATTTCTTACCCCGTTTATACTATTTTTTATTTTTAAAAATCGACTTGAGAAAAAACCTGCTGACTTTATGAAAATTTCAATCTTAATTCTCTTACTGCTTTCCTTTCAGATTTTTTTATCCTTTATTAAACTGACAACCATTGGTATTACAGAAACCACAGTTGGATCTATTGCCTACATGGGCGGAGGGCCTGCTACTATAATTCCTGCTTTAGGTTTTATTTTTATATGGATGCTGAAAAGAGGACAATTGAGTAAAAAGGATTGGTGCTTTGTTATCCTACTTATTTTTATCGCCTTTATGAGTTTAAAGCGTTCCATATGGTTTATTATGCCAAGTATAATTTTGCTGTTTATCTTTTATGTCCCTAAAAAAAAATTACCTATAAGATTAGTTTGGATACTTCCTTTATTGCCTGTTTTATTTTATCTAGGTGTGCGTTTAAATCCAACACTAAATAAAGAACAAAAAATGTGGGGTTCATTTGATCTTAATTTTGTGACGAATTACGTTCAAAAATATAATTTTGGTGATGCGAACAAAATCGGCTCCGACAAAAAGCTTGGTCAAGGAAGAGGCGGTGCAACTTTACTACTTTTAAACAAACTAAGTTCGCCTGAAAAATTAAATTGGCAAGATTATTTTGGTTATGGCCTCGAAGAATTTGTCACCACGGATTATGACAACTTTAATGAAAGTAAATTTGGTGTAAATAGCCGAGGTGCAGTGACAGGTTTTTTTAATACTTATATTTCATTTGGGTTCATAGGGGTTGGTATTTTTCTGATTTATGCATTCAGTCTTATAAACTATATAAAAAACAATCGTATAAAATATGTAATCATTGGGCTTTTTATTTGGGAGTATTTTTTCTATATCGGTATGATATTTAGTACTCAAGCAGTATGCATTCTATTTATTTATATTATTTTATATCTATCCAAGCATAAAGAAATAAGAATGCTTCCAATTATTACTAATAATAAAAGAGGTATGCTCCCAATATGAGGGTACTAATAGTTTGCAGCACCAAATCAGGAACTATAACTCCCTTTGTAAAAGAGCAAGTAGAATCCTGTGAGCAATTTGATAATTTCCAATTCAATTATGCTGAAATAAAAAGTGGTGGCATAAGTGGTTACATCAAAGGTTATTTCTCATTTTTAAAACAACTACCTACGGGTAATTATAATTTGGTTCATGCACATTATGGCTTATCTGCATTTATTGCCTGCCTTCAGCCATTTAAAAAAGTTGTCATCACGTTTCATGGTTGCGATGTAAACGACCCTAAAACCCGTTGGATAAGTAAAATTGCTCACAAATTGTGCAAACATGCCATTTTTGTGGAAGCAGAAATGCCTGCTAAATTAAATGCAAAAAACAAATTTTCTATTATCCCTTGCGGCGTAAATACAGAACTGTTTAAACCTATGGATAAAATAGAAGCTAGAAAAAAATTAAACTTTTTAGAAACCGATAAAATTGTATTATTCGCCTCGGCATTTGATGTGCCGGTAAAAAATTATGTTTTGGCAAAAGCGGCTTGCGATCAAATTCCGGAACTCAAATTAATTGAACTAAAAAATTATTCTCGCGAAGAAGTGTGTTTGCTTTTAAACGCTTGTGATGTGTTATTGCTCACTTCTATTCGCGAAGGCTCTCCACAAATTATTAAAGAAGCTTTGGCATGTAACTGTCCTATTGTTACAACAAACGTTGGCGATGTGGCCATGCGCTTAAAAGGCATAAATCAATCATTTGTTTGTGATGCGGATGCTAATCAAATTTCTGATAAAATAATACAAGTCCTTTCCAACAACAAACGTTCTAATGGCAGAGAAAGGATTTTTGAACAACAGTTAGATTTAGATTCAGTTGCCAAACAGATCAATAAAATTTATTTAAGTATTTTATACTAATGTGTGGCATCTCCGGTATAATTAACCTCAATCATCAAACCATCTTGGAAGCGAGCATCAAAAAAATGATGCTTAAGATAAAGCACCGTGGTCCGGATGATGAAGGCACCTTTCTTGACAAAAATATTGGATTAGGTTTTGTACGTTTAAGTATTTTAGACCTTTCTCCGGCCGGTCATCAACCCATGCATTCGAGTGATGATGAACTGGTAATTGTTTTTAATGGCGAGATATTTAATTACATTGAATTAAGAGAAGAGTTAAAACAGCAAGGCTACACTTTTAAAACGCAAACAGATACCGAAGTATTGTTAAATGCCTACAAAGCATGGGGCCAAGATTGTTTACATAAATTAAATGGTATGTGGGCTTTTGTTATTTACGACAAAAAAAACAATACTGTATTTGCCTCAAGAGACCGCTATGGTATTAAGCCTTTTTATTATACGATCGAGAACGGTAAATTTATTTTCGCTTCTGAAATACCGGCAATTTTAGAAGTATCAGAAAATCAAATTTCAGCTAATAATCATGCAATCTTCGATTTTTTGGTATTTAACAGAACTGACCAAAGTGAAGAAACATTTTTTGAGAATATTTATAAATTAAAACATGGCCACTCTATTTTTATAGAATTAAATAATACTAAAAGCAAATTTAGAGTTGAAAAATGGTACGATTTGCGAACTAATTTAAAAGAAGCCTTTAGTTCAAAGGAAGAATATTACAAATTGTTTAAAGATTCGGTTGAGTTGCGTATGCGAAGCGATGTGCCGGTTGGTGTTTGTTTATCGGGAGGTTTAGATTCTTCGAGTATATTATCTGTTTTATTAACCGAGAAAAAAAATGAAGACATAAACACCTTTTCGGCTATTTACAAAAAAGGAGAAAAAGGCGATGAATCGGAGTTTATTGATTTGTATAAAGATAAGGTTAAGCACATGCATTTTACCACTCCCGACGGAGAGGCATTATTAAATGATTTAGACAGTTTCGTAAAAGCACACGGCGGTCCAATTCCTTCTACATCGGCATACGCTCAATATCGTGTAATGCACTTAGCCAAAGGAAAAGTAACTGTAACTATGGATGGGCAAGGAGCGGACGAACAATTGGCAGGTTATCATTATTTCTTTGGCTTGTATTATAAAGAGTTGTTACTGAAATTTAAATGGCTAAAATTAATTAAAGAAATACTTGCCTATCTTAGAAAACATAAAAGTTTATTTGCGCTTAAAACCTTTGTTTTCTTTTTATTACCAAAAAAAACGCGTACAAAATTGCGTGTTAGCGAAAAAGGTTATTTAGATTCAGCCTTTAATAAGCAATACAGTGGCCACTCAGAAGTAGCTGGTAATATATATGGCTCTTCCAGTCTTAAGGAAGCATTAATTGATCACTTCGAATATAAAATGGAACATCATCTAAAGTGGGGCGATTTTAATTCTATGTGGCACTCTATTGAATCTCGCATGCCGTTTTTAGATCATCGCCTGGTAGAAAAAACAATTTCGTTATCTTCCGATCAAATCATTCATAATGGCAACACAAAATTTATTTTACGTGAAGCCATGAGGGGCATTTTGCCTGATAGAATAACCGACCGTATTGATAAGGTTGGTTTTGCTACACCCGAAGGCGAATGGTTCAGAGAAAAAAAATTTAGGGCCTTTATTGAAGATATTTTAAACTCCAGTTCATTTGCGAATAGAGGAATTATTAATATTGAAAAAGCAAATGCACTTTTTAAAAAACACTTAAGTCGCGAGGTAGATATTTCAAAAGAAATATGGAAGTGGGTTCATCTCGAACTTTGGTTTCGTGAATTTGTTGATCCGAAATCAAAGGTAAAATCGCAAAATAGAGTTTGTACTTTGGGTGTTTGGGACCAGAGTGTTCCCGGCATCAAATTCGATAAGGAAGGTGTTTCTAATTACTCAAAAATTTATTTAAAAATGGCGCATGATTTTCCGCGTGGAAAAAAGGGTGAAGAAAAGTGGTTGCGATATGTGGATGAAATAAAAAATACCGGTAAAAATAAAAAATACGATTGTATTATTGGAGTAAGCGGTGGTACTGATAGTTCTTACTTACTTCATTTAGCGAAAACTTATGGGTTAAATCCTTTAGCTATTTATTTAGATAATGGTTGGGCATCTGAAACAGCGGTAAGTAATATTGAAAAGATGACTAGAGCTTTATCAATAGATTTAGAAACTTATGTTATAGATTACAATGAAGTTATTGATGTACTAAGGGCATATATAAAAGCCGGTCTGCCTTGGGTAGATGCGCCAACAGACCTTGCTATAAAAGCCATCCTATATAAAAAAGCGGCTAAGTATGGATTGAAGCATGTTTTAATTGGTCACGATTTTAGAACAGAAGGATTTCAACCAACAGAATGGACTTACAGCGATTCGAAACAATTAAAGTTTTTAACGAAGCAATTTAGTAATCGAACATTAACAACCTATCCCACTTTGTCATTTTTTGAATTCGTTTGGCTTTCTTATTTTAAAAAGATAAAGTTATTGCGCCCATTTTTTTATCTAGATTACAATAAAACTGAAGCCAAAAAATTACTCAAAGAAAAGTACGATTGGAAAGATTATGGAGGCCATCACTATGAAAATATTTTTACCAAATTCATAATTACATATTGGTTATTTGAAAAATTTGGAATTGACAAACGAAAGATTACTAATTCGGCATTGATTTTAAATGGAGAGTTAGCGAGAGTTGATGCTTTAGCTGAGATTAATAAAAAGCCATATGAAGCAGCACAGATAAAACATGATATAGAGTACTTGTGCAAAAAATTAAACTTTACCTCTGCAGAATTTGATAAGTTTTTTAAATCGCCCAACCATACTTATTTGGATTACCCATCGTATTTCCCAATTATTAATAAATTAAAAAAAATTGCTTACCCATTGGTTAAATACTTTTTACCAAATAAGCCTTTATTTATTTATCAGTCGGAAGGTAGAGACGAAAAAATAAATGCCTAGTACTTTAAAAATATTAATTGATATAGGTCATCCGGCGCACGTGCACTATTTCAAAAACATGATTGTGCTTATGCAAGAAAAAGGGCATTCTTTTTTAGTTGTTGCGCGCGATAAAGAAATAACACATCAATTATTGAATGCTTATAAGATACCCTATGTTTCAAGAGGGAAAGGAGGAGCTGGATTAATAGGAAAATTATTTTATGCGATTAAAGCAGATTTTTTCGTTTTTAAAAAAGCAATTAAATTTAAACCAGATATACTACTGTCATTTGGTTCGCCTTATGCTGCTCATGTTTCACAACTCATCTTTAAACCACATATATCTGTTACCGATACAGAACATGCTAAATTAGGTATTATGGCTTTTGCACCCTTCACTGAAACAATATTAACGCCTGATGTTTTTCAAAAAGATTTTGGTAAAAAACAAGTTCGCTTTAAATCCTATATTGAATTTACTTATTTGCATGATAGTTATTTTAAACCTGACCTAAACATAAAAGAAGAATTAGGCATTGAAGCTAATAAAAAATTTGTTCTTTTTAGATATATTTCTTGGGGCGCATCTCATGACATTGGTCAATCCGGCATTTCAGATGAAGTAAAAAAAGAATTGATTGCCTTATTTGAAAATAAAGGATATACAATACTAATTTCATCCGAAGGAAAATTAAACGCTTTTTTTCAACCCTATCAAATCAAAATAGCCCCTGAAAAAATACACAACGTATTACACGCTGCCGATTTTTTTATTGGAGAAAGTGGCACTATGGCAACTGAGGCTGCGTTGTTAGGCACGCCATCTGTATTTGTTAACAGTTTGAATGCAGGGGTGTTCGAAGACGAAGTAAAACATCAGGTACTTTATAGTTTCAGGAACACACATGGCTTAACTGAAAAGATTGTTGAACTATTAAAAGAGGCCAATCTTAAATCTAAACTTGCGGCGCATAAAAATAAATTACATAGAAATAAAATTAATACAACTGCATTTTTAGTTTGGTTTTTGGAGAATTACCCAAACAGTAAACACATTATGCAAAAAGATATTACATTTCAAGACAAATTTATTAATTAGGCTTAAAACATGAAAGAGCATATTATTAATAAATCAGGGGAAGAGACCTATAGCTTTATAAGCCATTATTTAGATCCAGAATCTAAAAAAACATTGATCATTTCAACAACAAATGATTTTAATATCACAAATTATCCAGGTGATTTAAACTCGATTGTGAATCTAAGTAAAGTAAACAACATCCGTTATATTAATAAATTTTTTGAAAAAGTAAACGCTAAACTAATTAACGGCGATGTATTTATTTGTTGTTTCGAAACAATCGCATCTCGTAAAGAAAGACATCGTTTGGGCAATATCCCCATTCTTAAAAACATTTGGTTTGGAGCAGAATTTGTCTTTTTGCGTATGTTCCCAAAAATATGGGGCTTAAAAAAAATTTATTTTTTGGTTACGCGTGGCCGCAACCGTTTGCTTTCAAAGGCAGAAGTTATGGGGCGCTTGGTAAGTTGTGGCTTTAGCATTGAAGCCAGCGAAGCTTTTAATGGCATAACCTATGCGGTATGTAAAAAAATAAAAGAGCCTGTATTTAATATGGGCGCCAGTTATGGACCCATTTTTAAAATGCAGCGTGTAGGTAAAAACGGAAAAACCATTGGTGTATATAAATTTCGCACCATGCACCCTTATGCAGAATATTTGCAGGATTATGTTTTAAACTTAAATGGTTATGCAGATAGCGGTAAACCTAAAGATGATTTTAGATTAACACCTTGGGGGCGTTTTTTACGTCGTTACTGGTTAGATGAATTACCGCAATTAATTAATGTATGTAAAGGCGAATTGAAGTTAGTGGGTGTTCGTCCAATATCCGAACGTTACTTTCAAGACATTCCAAAAGATTTGCAAGTACTACGAAGCAAATTTAAACCCGGCTGTATTCCTCCTTATGTTGCCCTAAATCGTAAAAGTGATGTTGCATCCGTTCTACAATCCGAACGCGAATACCTTCAAGAAAAAATTAAAAGAGCTTACACAACTGATACCCGCTTTTTCTTCAAAGCCATCTTCAATATTGTTTTTAAAAGAAAACGAAGTGCTTAGGAAAGGCAATCACAAATAAAATTTAAACCACATAGTTTTTTTAGGTTTTCATAGAAATTTTTTTTTAGCAAAAATGTTTTCTATTATGCCTAAGCGCTGGCTTCTTTCCGCTTAAGCACACAAGGTGGGGCGGCCTTAAAAAAATTCTGTAAGATTTTTTGTTTTAGTTTTTCAGCCAGTGGTAATTTTAAAATGTAGTTCAATACAAATAGTTTAGCGCTACAGCCATTTTAAAATTTCAGTGAGCCCTGACTAGTTTATAATTCCAAAGAAGATACATTCAGGGCGACGTTAAAAAGTAAAACGTAAAATCAAAGAATTTTTTTTAAGCCTTGATTTTTTGTTACTTTTTTATCAAGAAAAAAGTAAGACGAAATAAAAAAACAAGCAGACCTCTCCCTCCCGATAGGGACACTGTGTGTGCTAACGCGGAGCACACGTAGAAATGTGCCTTTTTTATTTTGTGTCAAAATTCAAGTTTACATAACGTAGCAAGAAAAGTTGTTTGAGCCAGAGGCGAGTTTTTTTCTTGCAGTGGAGTAAACGTA
>JAUXZS010000015.1 GCA_030692515.1 Bacteroidota bacterium | reverse complement strand
GACCAAAAAATCATTAAAGGACTTACGATCTATTAATGACTACATTTCACTCGATTCTACTTTCTATGCTGCTCGTTTTATAAGTAAACTTATTGGACGAGTTGACCAACTTTTCGAGTTTCCCGAATCTGGACGCGTGGTACCAGAAAAAAATGACCAAGAAATACGAGAATTGATTGAAGGTAATTACCGAATCTTTTACCGACTTCGGAAAGAAAAAATTACGATTCTTAGAATTCACAATGCTGCAAGAAGAATTAAATAAATATTTCATTTACTCGCAGACACGACACGCTCAATCATTAATTTTGGTCATTAAACAACGCCGTATAACAGCAAGCCATGGCGCAATGCGGGTTTACGGCGCATCGCAAAACCAATTTATTGTCCGGTCGACGCCGGAACTTTTTTTTCATTTGGCTTTGCTAATAAACATTAGTACATTTAATAAACATTTGTAGGTATAGACGCAGGAAGTTTCATAAACCGCACTGCTCAAGCTTGCCAAACGTTAGCAGTAAACCTCAAAGAAACTACCAACGATAATTATATTGCTATTTACCCAAATCCAAATCAAGGCGTGTTTATTTTAAACATTAATCATGACATAAAAAAACGGCACTTTAATTTTAATAAATTCAATTGGGCAAAAAGTTCATGAACAAAAAGTAGTTGAAGGAGTTAACGATATAAAAACAGAAACCTATCGTTTGGCTTATGCAATTATATTTTATGCCTGAACAAACAAATAATAAAAAACGGAAAGCTGATTGGAGATTAAACAACAGCCGACTTGCAAAATAAAAAACTTAACATTTATATTCCTACTATCATTAGAATGAATTAAATATAGAAAACAAAAATCCCCGCATTAACAAAAGCGGGGATTTTTTATTTATGATGAATTTAAAATTATGCCGTAACCTCAACTTGAGGCGCAGCTGCTAATATTTCTGCATTTGCAGCAGAAGCATATTGCTCGAAATTTTTCACAAACGAACCTGCTAATGATAGAGCTGTTTGATTAAATGCTTCTTTATCTTTCCAAGCATTTTTTGGTTCTAATATTTCAGAAGGAACATTAGGGCAAGATTTTGGAAAATTTAATTTAAAATATGGAGAAACTCCGTACTCAACTTTATCTAAGTCGCCATTTAATGCTGCTGTTATTAATGAACGCGTATAAGCTAATTTAATACGAGAACCAACACCATACTTTCCGCCTACCCATCCGGTATTTAATAACCAAACATTTACATTGTGTTTTTTTAATTTCTCTCCTAATAACTCTGCATACTTTGTAGGATGAAGAGGTAAAAATACTTTTCCAAAACAAGCAGAAAAAGTTAACGTAGGTTCTGTAATTCCCATTTCCGTTCCAGCAACTTTTGCAGTATAACCACTTGTAAAATGATACATTGCTTGTCCGGTAGTTAATTTAGAAATTGGCGGTAAAACCCCGTAAGCATCGCAAGTTAAAAAGAAAATGTTTTTAGGAATTTCGCCAACTGCTGGAGTTACTGCGTTATCAATATAATTTGCAGGATAACTTACACGTGTGTTTTCTGTTTTAGTTATGTTTGAATAATCTACAGTAGTTGTTCCTTCATAAAAATCAATGTTTTCAAGCAATGAACCAAATTTAATAGCGCTAAAAATTTGAGGTTCTTTTTCAGCGGTCAAATCAACACATTTTGCATAACATCCACCTTCAAAATTAAAAACACCTGTATCGCTCCAGCCATGCTCATCATCACCAATTAATTTACGATTAGGATCTGCGCTTAATGTAGTTTTTCCCGTTCCAGATAGCCCAAAGAAAATCGCAGTGTCTCCATCCTTACCAATATTTGCAGAACAATGCATTGGTAATACTCCTTTTTCATGTGGAAGAATATAATTTAAAACAGCAAAAATTCCTTTTTTAATTTCTCCAGTATATCCTGTTCCACCAATTAAAATAATTTTTTTTGTAAAATCAAGAATCGCAAAATTATGTTGACGAGTACCATCAATTTTTGGATCTGCTTTAAAGCCTGGAGCATTAATAATTAACCAATCGTGTTTAAAGGTTTTTATTTCTTCTGTGGTTGGACGTAAAAATAAGTTGTTCGCAAATAAATTACTCGAAGGAAACTCATTTACAATACGGATATTGATACGATATTTTGGATCAGCACAAGCATAAGAATCACGCACCCAAATTTCTTTTCCTCCCAAATAGGCCAACATTCTATTATGAAGAATATCAAATTTATTAGCATCAAAACGATTATTTACATCTCCCCACCACACACTGTCTTTTGTGTTTTCATCAACCACTACAAATTTATCTTTTGGTGAGCGCCCGGTAAATTCTCCAGTATCAATTGCTAAAGCTCCAGTATCGGTTAAAACTCCTTCTCCTCTTAAGATTGTTTCTTCAACTAATTCGCTAGGGTGAAGATTCCAAAAAGCCATTTCTACATTCGAAAGACCAAGTTGCGCAACCGAGGCACCATCTGCTTTTAATCCTATTTCATTCATCGTTAAAAATATGTTTGTTTGTGGGCTCAAAAGTACAAAAAAAAACGGTCTTTTTGAGACCGTTTTTCCACAATTTACAAGCTGTTATTTTTATTTTATCTTACTGATACTGAGACCAATTGGCCAGAAGCGGCAATTTTTTTCAACTGCTCAATAAAGTCCTTTTTTTCGTTTTCTTTTAATTCCGTTAAAGGCAAACAAATACGAGTTTCTCCTTCGCGTCCAATATTTTTTGATGTGTATTTTACTTTTTTATCTTTTATGGCTGTCATTACCTTATCGTATGCCGGGCCATCAATACCTGCTCCAAAACTACCAAACGATACTTCAGCAGCACAAGCCTTATCAGAAACCTCATTGTACACAATAGGTTGAACTGTAGAAGTTTCGGTAACATTTTTGTTTGTTCCGGTTGTTGTTGAATCGGAAGTTGAAGAAGATTGAGTTTTTGTTTTGGTTTTACAAGAGCATAAACCAAAAAATAAAATTCCGCCTAAAAGTATAGTTGTATGTTTCATGTTGCTGTGTTTCTTGTTGTAAATATGCTAATAATTGTTGATTTATTATGATTCTTTTGTTTTTTAGGTTTTTTTTATCGCTGATAAAGCCAAACAAATCCATCCCGCCACAAATAAAAGACCACCTATTGGAGTAATTGGCCCAAGAAACTTTAACCAATCGGCACCATACAAATTTCGGGTGCATAAAAAGTAAAGAGAACCGCTAAATAAAATAATTCCGATAAAAAATAAATTATATGCCCAAGAAAAAAATTTAGAATTAAATTTTGTTTTTAATAGCACAACCAACAACATTGCAATTGTGTGGTAAATTTGATATTTCACTCCAGTATCAAATCCATTTAATTGATCGGGCGTAATTAATCCTGTTTGCAACTTGCCCTTTAAAGCATGAGCGCCTATTGCTCCCAAAGAAACTGCTATAGCTCCTAACACACCTATTGTGATAAGTTGATTTGGGATTTTTAGATTTTCTTGCCTCATGTTTTTTGTGGGTGAATTTTATTCACAAAAATTTAAGTTTTATTTTTTCTTTAATTGATCGATTATTTGTGAATCCGATTTTCCAATAAAATTAAGCGCGCCTTTTGAACTCTTTGCCCAATCACTTTTTGGATACTCATCAATTATTTTTTGGTATAATTGCTTTGCTTCCATCTCATTATTTAAATAAGTAGCTTCATCATACAACTGCGCCAATAAAAATAATGCAGCGGGACGATGAATGGAATTTTTATAATCAACAATGCATTTATCTAAAACAACTTTGGCTTGCGGAATATTATTAATAGATTGAGCAACCTGCGCAGTTTTTATCAAGTAAATAGGGCAAAGACTATCGCTCGCACAATAATAAGCAAAGTCTGTAAATGCTTTTATTGCCTTATTAGCAACATCATTTTTCACTTCCATCTCTTTAAGCAAAATACTATCCATTTTTTTTGCCTCTGAAAGTAATTTTTTACAATCAGATAAATACAATTTGTTAGAACGTATTATTGAATCGGAAGTTTTAGAACTTTGAACAGAAGTATCCTCTAGTGGAATAGCTACTTTTTCAGTTTCTCTATTAGAACAGCCAACAAAAAAAACAAAACTTGCAATTATTATACTAAACAAAAAATTGCTTTTCATTTTAAATTATTTTTTTGGTTTGTAAACTTTAGTTTTATAGTCCGCGTTAATTTTTCCTTTGGCAATATCATTTAACTTCCCTGAAATTAGTTTTCTCTTAAACGGACTTATTCTATCAGTAAATAATTTTCCTTCGATGTGATCATATTCATGCTGTATAACTCTAGCAATCACTCCATCGTACTTTTCTTTATGTTTTTTAAAATTTTCGTCAAAATATTCAATCTCAATATTCGGCAAACGCATTACATCCTCCCTTATTTTTGGGATACTTAAGCAACCTTCATTAAACTTCCATTCAACACCTTCTTCATTTATTATACGGGCATTGATGAATATTTTTTTAAACGCTTGTAATTCTTTTTTTTGAGCTGGAGTAAATTCCTCATCGTCGTCGTCATCATCACTTTCAGAAAAAGGCTGAGTATCAATAACAAACAAACGAATAGCTTTTCCCACTTGTGGAGCGGCAAGACCAACACCGTTAGCGTTATACATGGTATCAAACATGTTTTTTATTAAGTCTTCAAGACCTTCATAATCCTTATCGATATCCTCTCCCATTTTTCTGAGTACAGGATCGCCATAAACTACTATTGGTAAAATCATTCTATTACTTTGACATTTATTTTTATCTACTATAATTTGGTGCTTCGCGAGTAACCACTACATGGTGAGGGTGACTTTCTTGCACACCGGCCGTTGTAATGCGAATAAATTTAGCTTGCTGCAATTCTTTAATATCTTTTGCACCACAATAACCCATTCCGGCTCTTAATCCACCAATTATTTGATACATTATTTCGGCAAGGCTTCCTTTATATGGTACTCTACCACTAATACCTTCGGGTACTAATTTTTTAATATCATCTTCTTCTTCTTGAAAGTAACGATCTTTACTTCCTTTTTGCATAGCTTCTAAAGAACCCATACCGCGATAAGATTTAAATTTACGTCCTTCAAAAATAATTGTTTCGCCTGGACTTTCTTCAGTTCCGGCAAACATACCTCCCATCATTACAGTTCCTGCACCAGCTGCAAGCGCCTTAACTACATCGCCAGTAAAACGTATACCGCCATCAGCTATTAATGGAACGCCTGTGCCTTTTAATGCCATGGCAACTTCCAGGATAGCTGTAAGCTGTGGTACACCAACACCGGCAATTACACGCGTGGTACAAATGGAACCAGGACCAATACCAACTTTAACTGCATCTGCACCAGCTTTTACAAGCGCCAAAGCAGCCTTTCCGGTAGCAATATTGCCCACAATAACCTGTAGATTTTTATATTTCTTTTTAACTTCTTTTAATTTATCAATAACACCTTTACTATGACCATGAGCTGTATCAATAATAATAGCGTCTACACCAGCTTCCACCAATGCATCTACACGCAACATTGTATCTGCTGTAACGCCAACAGCAGCGGCAACTCTTAAGCGACCTCTTTCATCTTTACAAGCGTTAGGGCGAACTTTTATTTTAATAATATCCTTATAAGTAATTAAGCCAACTAATTTGTTTGTTTTATCAACTATTGGAAGTTTTTCGATTTTATGTTCCTGAAGAATATCCTCGGCTTGTTTTAAATTAATTCCCTTTGGAGCAGTAATTACATTTTCAAAAGCGGTCATCACATTAACAACCGGTTTTTTAAAATCTTTTTCGAAACGAAGGTCACGATTGGTAACAATTCCAAGCAATTTATTTTCTTTATCAATAATAGGAATGCCGCCAATTTTATGTTCTGCCATTATTTTAATGGCATCACCAATTGTAGCAGTTTTTAATAAAGTTATTGGGTCTTGAATCATTCCGCTTTCGCTGCGTTTTACTTTACGAATTTGAGCTGCCTGATCTTCTATGCTCATATTTTTATGTAAAACACCTATCCCACCTTCTTGGGCAATTGCTATTGCCAATTTATATTCTGTAACCGTATCCATTGCAGCAGAAACAATGGGTGTGTTTAATTTTATGTTTTTAGTAAAATAGGATGCGAAATTAACATCACGAGGTAAAACCTCTGAGTAATCAGGAACTAACAACACGTCGTCGTAGGTTAATCCTTCATTTACAAACTTACTACTGATACTATTATTGGAAGCCATTGGATGAACTTTAAGGTTTTAAAATTCGGGCAAATATAATGATTTTATTCGAAATATTGGCGCTCAATTGGGCTAAACAAAAGAAAAATCCTAAAAGCTGTGAAATAAAAAAGCCACTAACAGAAAATCTCCAAAATCTGAAAGTGGCTTAATTTTTTTTGTTATAAACTAAACAAAAACCCTATTGAAAGAACTTAGAGTAAAGATAAAGCCAAAACAGGTTCTTTTTTTGGGTTTCAAATAAGTGGCAAAGTTTGGTTTATAAGTGGTATTGATTCAGTTATAATCTGCACTAATAAAGCCACTAATTTCACGAAATACCACTAATCTAAATACCTTAATAAAAGCCAATGATTTCGGGCATTTACACAAAATCATTAGGGTAAAATTGAAAACCATAAAAATTAGCGTAATTCGTGGCTAAATTATCACACTAAGACTTATTTAGTTTTTCCATAAAAGTGTCTTTTTTACGGCGCGAAATTTCAATCTTTGTGCCATCGCTCATTACAGCATAGCCGCCATCTTCTTTTAAAAACCTAACTACGTGGTTCATGTTTATTAAATGATGGTGGTGTACACGTATAAACTCATTTTCAGGAAGTAATTCTTCATAATGTTTTAAACCTGCGCTAATAAGTAATTTACGTTTGTCTGCTAAAAAAAAGGTGGTGTAACTGCCATCAGCCTCGCAACGAATAATATCTTTAATGGTTACTATTTCATAGGCGTTACCCGTTGGAAGTGTTATTTTTTGGAAACTTTCATCTGATTTTTTTAATTGTTGAATTAAAAAATTAAGATTTGCCATGTTTGGTCCGGATGTTTTTTTTAAGGAAACTTTTTCGACCGCTGCTTTTAATTCTTCAATATCTATAGGTTTAAGTAAATAGTCGCAGGCACTATATTTTATTGCACGAATAGCGTGTTGATCGCTTGCAGTGGCAAAGATTAATTCAAATTTGTTGCCTTGTACTTTTTCAAGTAAATCAAAACCACTTCCGTCGGGCATACTAATATCTAAAAAAACCAAATCAGGGTTTTCCCTTTTAATAATTTCAACGCCCTCGTTAACATTTTTTGCTAATCCAACAATCTCTAATTGCGGACAATTTTTTTGGATGATTGCTGCAAGCATTTCGCGGCTTTTTTGTTCATCTTCAACAATTACTGTTTTAATCATAATTAGATATTTAATGTTTTACCACAATTTAAAATAAGCACAAAATTATTACTATATAATTTCTGTCAAAAAATTAATCCTTTTTCCTATCAGCCAATTAAAGGAATAAATAATTTAACCTGTGTTCCTTTTGAAATATCACCTTCTTTTAAGTCTGTTATTATTACGCTTAATTTTGAGTTATTAATTTCGTTTAATATCCTTAACCTATCTTCAGTAATTTTCATTCCTAAAGATTTATGTTTACTAATTGGCATTGTATGTCTAATTTCTGCAGATTTTTTTCTTCCAATTCCATTATCTGTAATAGTACAAATTAAAAAATTATTTTCCGCGCTCAAATTAATAATTAGTTTTCCTTTTATTGTATTTGGATTTAGGCCATGCAAAATCGCGTTTTCAACATAAGGTTGCATAAGCATTGGCGGCATAATATCATAATCTACATCTACCGACTCATCAATAACAATTTCATAATCAAATTTTCCCTCAAAACGCATTTGCTCTAATTCTAAATAAAGTTTAAGACCTTCTAAATCTTCTTCAACTGTAACAGTAGGTTTATCAGAATTATTTAAAATTATTCTCACAAGACGCGCAAATTTACTCAGGTATTTTATGGCCTCATCTGATTTATTATTGAAAATATAATGTTGAATTGAATTTAACGAATTGAAAATAAAATGTGGATTCATTTGAGAGCGCAATGCTTTTAATTCTATTTTACTCATTTCAACCTTACGGTTAAATTCTATCTTTTGATTTTTAGCAATAGAAAGCACTCTAAATTTAAAAATAGTAAATATACTTCCGCCAAAAAATACTATACAAATTAAAATAAACCACCATGTTAAATAAAAGGGACGTGCTATAGTAAAATAAAATGCTGTCTCTTTTGTGTCCCACAGACCTTCATCATTGCACGACTTAACCTTAAATATGTATTTGCCAGGCGTTAAATTCGCGTATTTACTGTAATCTTCATTGCTAGGTAAACTCCACTCTTCATCTAAACCTTCCAGTTTTTTTTGATATAAAACTTTATCAGGATTAGTTAAACATATACCACGATAACCAAATGTAATAGCATTAAAATTATAAGGTAAAACACTATTGTTTTGTAAAAGTGTGTCTTCATTAAAAATTTTTATTGTTTGAATAAGCGTTGAATTTTGCGTTTTGTTTTGTTTTGAATTAAAGGGCTCATGTTTTACAATTCCACTAACAGTACCAAACCATAAGGTACCGTTTCCATCTTCCCAAATGCCGTTAGTATTACATTCAACTCCCGCAAAACCCTCTTGCTTACCATAAGATTTTAATTCGATTGTATTTTCAGTTAAATATTTTTTTAAATTCAATTTATTTATCCCTTGGTTGGTGCCAATCCATAACATGGTTTTATTCTCAGTTAATTCAATTGAATAAACATAATCTGAATTTAAACCGTTATTAATTGTTATGTGTTTTAACGCGTTTGTTTTTAGATCTATATCTAACAATCCGTTTAAGGAAGCTGCAAATAAATGACCATTTGTATATCGAAGAGAAAAGAAATCATCCTCATCCCAGTTTAATTTATTCGCAATATTAATAGTAGAATCGCCTGAGACTTTATATAGCCCAGCGTGTTGAGTTCCAACATAAATGTTTTTGTCATCATCTTCACAAATACCATACACCTGAAAATCTGATTTAAAATTAATTGGGTAAAATTTAGATTCGGGTTTATTGTTTTTCCAAATTAAAGATGCTACTCCATTGCTTCCTCCAATCCATAATTTATTATCAGAGGCTAAATAAATAATATCGTGAGATCCTTTTAATTCCGATGTTAAAGGAATGGTATAAAACTTTTCGTTGATAAATTGGGTTATGTTTTCAGAAGTCCCAAATAAAAGTCTTCCTTTAGTATCTTGAATTCCAGAGAGAGAAGTATTTGACATTAATCCATCACTAATGCCATAACGTTTAAAATAACCTCCTGAATATTTATAAATGCCATTGTTTTCCGACGTCATCCATAAATCCCCATTATTATCTCTAAAAATCTGAAAAACAAATGCGTTTCCCGGCCCATTAATTTTATCATAAGTAGAAAAAGAATTGTCGTGATACCTATACAAGCCGCTATGAGTGCCTATCCAAATATTATCTTCTCTATCTTGAACTAAACAGCGTACAAAATTTGAATTATTATCTGGCCCAATATTATAATATGTAAACTGAAAACCATCAAATTTTAAAAGGCCTGAATGCGAGCCCACCCAAACAAATTCATTATTTTGATTTAAAACACTTGTAATGTTTTCATCTAATAAACCATTTTCGGTAAAATAATTTGTTATTTTTTTAGAAAGAAGATCATAAACACTTAAGCCTTTTGAGGTACCAATTATTAATTTATTTTTTTGGAGCGAAATACAATTAATTTCATTTGAAGGAAGGCCACTTTTTTGGTTTATTATTTGAAAATTTTTATGACTGTAAATAACCAAACCTTTATCGGTACCAACAAATAAAAAACTTGAATCGTTTTTATAAAGGCAATTAATTTTAAAATCGTTGAATCGTTTTACTGATTTAATTTCATTTTCTTTAAATATTAATAAGCCTTTATTTGTCCCTAAATACATTGAATTATGTGAGCCCTTACAAATTGATGTTATAAATGGATTCAAGAACTCATTTTTTTTGCCATAATTGTAGATTTTAGAATTTTTAATTACACTTAATCCTTTGTTTGTACCTACAAAAACAGATCCACTATCATCTTCTGCAATTGCATTAACATTGTGATCTATTAATCCATTTTTTGGGCTAAAAATTAAAAAGTTTTTTCCATCAAATCTGCATAAACCACCATAACCCCCACTCCATAAATAGCCATTTGTTTGCTGATACATGCAAGAAACTTGAACAAATGGCAAACCACTCTCAACACTATAATTTTTAAAAAAATATTGTTGAGCTTTCGCTTTATTAAAAAACAAAAACAAAATAATTGCAAGTATGTATTTAAAATTTTTAATAATCTTTTACTAATTTAACTTAATTAGTTTAAAAAGTAAATTTTCTTTAACAATTGGTAGCTTTGGTTTTTTATTTGGTAAAAATTAAGCTTTTAGCGAATTCAAACAAAGTCTTTCTTTTTTTGTTATATCTTTAAATTTGCAAAAAATCGTTTAATTTAATAGAAAAAACTAGGTTTGGTATTATGGAGGAGAATGTAATTTTAGTTGATGAACTAGATAATGCTATTGGCGTTATGGAGAAAATGGAAGCCCATCAAAAGGGCGTCCTTCATAGAGCGTTTTCTGTTTTTATTTTTAATGAAAATGGCGAAATGTTGCTGCAACAAAGGGCTTTAAATAAATACCATAGCGCAGGCTTATGGACAAACACTTGCTGCTCTCATCCTCGCCCAAACGAAAATACATTAGATGCTGCAAACAGAAGATTAATGGAGGAAATGGGTATCGAATGCGAGTTAAGCCATAAAAATCACTTTATCTATAAATCTATTTTTGAAAATGGCCTAATTGAGCACGAACTTGATCATGTTTTTTTTGGAAATAGCAACCAAAAGCCAAAGCCAAATAAAGATGAAGTTGAAAATTATGCCTGGATGAATTTAAAACAGATTTCTTCTGAAATTGAAATGAATCCGGATAGATTTACTACTTGGTTTAAAATTGCGATGAAAAATTTATTTTCTTTTTAATCCTATTATAAAAATAAAACTTTTTGAATAATTTTTTATCTATTATTAACTAACATAGTATTGGCATTTAATATTTCTAAAATTTCATCTTTAATAACGGGTTTAATTAAAACATCTTTAAATCCTAATTCCATTAGTTCCTCTTTATTATCCGTATAAGCTGTTACGGCAAATATTTTTAAATTATCATTCTTACTGTTTTCTCGAATTTTTGATATAACATGGAGACCATTCATACTCGAATCGCCAAGATTTATATCCAACAAAACAATATTAAAATCAAATTCATTTACCGCTAGCAACGCGTCCTGACCATTAGAAACAAAATACAAATTAAAATATTTTTCTAAAAGAACTTTTAAAACTAATTTATCCAAATCATTGTCTTCAACAATTAGTATAGAAACCTTTTTTTTCATTTTATCTGGCATAATTATTATAAATTAATAGTATTTATTTTATGAATTTATTGTTAAAGAACATTTTTAAAATGAACCTGGAATATGTGCCCTATATTCTGCAGTGGGTTGAAATTTATCGTAGCTGACATCAAATTTCACTAAACCAATAGGTAAATCTAAAGTTCCTTTATCAAGATGATTAATTTGTGAAGTATGATACAACTCTGTTTCAAAGTTAAACTCATATAGTTTTGGCTTATTACTATCCATTTCTGTATCTACACTTATTAATAATGGAATAAATCCTTCTTTAGTAATACGAACAGTGTACCATGCATTTTTAACTAAATTAAACTCAAAGGGATCATTAAATTTTACGTCTTTTGCATCTACAACTGTATTATCTTGCAACAGCTCTATTTTATAAGTACCCTTTTCGCCGTTTGGAGATTTAAGGATCATTCCATTTAATTTTAAGACAGCTAATGGCGAAATTGTAATATCCTCAGGATAAAATCTATCATTCTTTGCATCATATTTAACTAAGCCTATTGGCTCTTCCATTGCCTCTTTATTTACAGCACTTATTACAGTAATAGGATGCAACTCGGTTTGAAATAAAAACTCATAGATTGATGAATTTTCAACTGGAAACTTTGTATCAACCTTCAATAAAATTGGAATATATCCTTCTTTTGAAACTCGTAAAGTATAAAGAGAATTTTTTGTTAATTTAAATTCAAATGCTTTTTTAACTGCAATAGTTATTACTTCAACACTTGAATTGTCTTTAAACAACTCTATTTTGTACAAACCCTTAGTTTCGTTGGGCGACTTCAAAATTAAACCATTTAACTTCAAACATGTATTTGGTTCAATATTCTTTATTGAAGCAAAATTTAAGTTAAACAAAAATAACATACAAAGTGTTAAGATTGATGCTGGGTTGACTAGCGATTTTTTCATGGTATAAATATTAAGTTATGTTTCTTGCTTGTAAAATTCTATATAATTAAAACCACAAATGAGCACATTTGAACTCCAATTTCACATATGTAAGATTTTGTTAAAATTTGTAAGATTGTAGGGCAAAATAAAATAGCATAATAATTGCACCTTTCTCAATTAATAAACCCCTCCCCATGGCGCTAGGTAGCAGTTTTACCAAAACCAAAATTATAAAACCTCACCTGTTTAAGAAACAAAATCTTAATCTCGTCAAATTCACCAAATGGAGAGAAAACGCTGTAAATTACTATAAAACAGTTCTAAAAGACTATTAGATTGTGTGTTAAAGGCAATAATTCCAATTATAAAAATTTATAATTTGTTAAAAAATTGTTTAACTTTACTATTAAAAGCACACAATTTTTTCAAACTGGTTATGCTTAAGCTTAAACAAATTATTGGTCAACTATCTGAAAAGGACTTTGAGGAACTTTCTCAATCTTTTAAGAAAACTAAAGCGGATAATTATCATACACTGCTTACCTCATATAAAGAAAATGTCTTATCCGACAATTCAATAATCACGTCACTTGAAATAACTTCAAACTCTTTTTACGTATTAAAATCTCGTCTTTTTGATAAAATACAAAATCATCTATCACAAAACGTTTTTAGCACAAGGGAAAGTTTAATAAAGCAACTACTTCATGTTCCGGAAGCTTGTTTTAACATGCCTCGCGAAACTGCCATTGCATTTTTAAACAAATTAGAAACCGAATTACTTAAGTTTGACTTACATAATGATTTATTAATTGTTTATAGTGCATTAAAAAAAATGCATTTATACTCTGAAAAATATTTTTATTACTCTCAACAATTCAATAAACATATTGCATTTAGTTTATCTTTAGAAAAAGCAGAAGAAATACTAGGGAATTTTAACCGAATTTTAGGTCAATATTGTTTTTCTAAAAGTCAACAACACCTAGATACACTTTACTTTCTTAAAAATGAAATCAATAACCTCTATTCTTTAAATCAATCTCGACAACTTGAATTAATAAAATATTTTATTGAGTTACAACTTATTATTTTCTGTGAGGAGAATAAAGGTGCAGGGCTTCCCACAGCTGAAATAATACAAAATGCTAAAAAAGTATTTTCTAATCTTCCTGAAACTTCCCCACAAAAAAAATGGGAAATTGTTTTGGATTATTTAACTTTTGAATATTATACATCTATTGGAGAATATAAGGCGGCGCTTCCTTTTTATAATGAAGTAAATAAAAACATTACTTTTTTACTTTTATACAACAATATTTGCCTTACCTCTATGTTTTTAACTACAAAAATAAGGTTTTGTACTGAATTGAAAATGACAGAAGAGTTCGATGAAAATCCAAAAAACATTAATCTATTATACGACTCACAAGACAGTAATGCGAAAATTTTAATTGCCATGTATACTGCAATGCTCTATTTCAAACAAAAAAAATTAAAAGAGGCGGTGACTATCTTAAATAATGTTTTAAATACCTTTAGTTTTAAAGATTTCTTTCATGAAAACATAAACATTAAATTAACATTAGCTTACTTCCATCTAATTCAAAAAGATTTTGATTTAGTAGAACTTCTTTTAAAAAGTATTTCACGGAAAATTAAAGCAGAGCAACTAGAAAAATATTATCATTTATTGCACTTAATAAAGATATTTGAGTCTGAGATGAATAACAAAGAAAATAATAAAACAACTACTAAGAATAAAGACCTTTTTATACTTTTTTTAGCAAATAATAAAAAGAATAATGAGGTATTATCTCATTTAATACCGGAATTAAAAACTAAATATCAAAGCTGATCAAGCATTTCTTTAGTTAAAGGTTTATTTAAGAATACAATACTCTTTGAAATTTCTGACGCTTTAATTCTATCATCAGGATTTACAGATGATGTAAGAATGACTAATTTTAATGAGTCGAATTTTTCAGGTAATTTGCTTTTTAAATTTTCGAGGAACTGAAACCCATCCATCATTGGCATATTAATATCTACAAAAACTATTTCCGGGAAAATATTTGCAACCTCAGTGCTTGAAATGGATAAATTATTTAAAAACTCTAATGCACTTTTACTCCCTGTATTAATGTAAACCTTATTGGCAAAGTGATTTGCTTCAATTACTTTTTGGTTAATAAAGTTATCCAACTCACTATCGTCAAGTAACATCGCGTAAGTATGTTTATACTTTGGGTCTTTCCTTTTCATAATTAGACTATTTAATTATTAAATGTATTAATAAATTCTAAACTTTAATTATTTATTTTAACTTTTACTAAAAAAATTTGTGATAAATCTTACATTAACAGAACAATTTATATTCAGTTCTTCGATTGTTATATTTTGGTAAAAAAAGAAGTTAATTGCGCTGCAGTAAAAAACTAAAATAACAAACTTTTAACCGACCAGGCCTCAGGCTTTGCATTAAACAAAACCTTAGTTGCAGCCCAAACACCATTAAATAATTCAGAATTACGGTACTTATTTAAGTGCTCTTCGCTCTGCCATAAACTATATGTAAAAAAAATTTGGGGGTTCTTTGTATCTTGCAATAACTCAACATGCTCGCAGCCGTCAAAACCTTTTATTTTTTCCCAATCAGTTTTAAAAATAGTTTTAAAGGCCTCAATATTCTCTTGCTTAAAACTCATTTTTACAATTCGTTTAATCATAAAACTCAATTATTAAATTAAAATCAAATTTGCTGCCAATATCACGCGGGCATAACATGTTTAAAGCGCTCTTACCATTTACTGCAACTTCTAAATTGCCAAAACTATTAAACAATACAAGTGGCTGGCCTTGTTTTACCTCATCATAAGTACTAACAATTTTATCTATACGCGCACCGGGAAGCGTTATAATAAACTTACGTTTACCGATGGTCTCAGTAAATTGTTGCTCTGTAATATTTGTAATAATATTTCCAAAATCATCTACATAAATCCCCTTGCCCCTCAAAATGTTTCCGCTCACAAAACTTTCAAATTGAAAGGCTTTATAATAATCTGTAGTTAACAATCCAATATCATCCACTTTATTAGTTTTTGAAATATGAATTGCCACATCTACAAAAACATCCTTTAAAAAAAAATGATGCTTAACTTTTCCATCATAATACAATTGGTAAACGGGTTCGTTAAAATTAGAATCGATTAAAGAAAACAAACCATTGTCTGGACAAATAATATATTGGCCGTTATATTTAGAAATTAAATAGCGCGTATTATCAATACCGTTTTGTTTATTAGTGTTGCCACTATCTACAATAAATTTAACTGCCATCAAATGGACTGAATTTTCGGGAAAATAAGGCAATGCATTTTTTAAAATAAATGCAGCATCAGAAATATTATTGTCCTTTATATCACAACTTAAATCGATAATTTTTATATCTGGTAATTGCGAAATGAGTTTAGCCTTAACAATTGCTAAGTAGGGGTCGCGGTACCCCAAATCGGTTGTTAAAGTAACAATGCTCATTTGTTCAAAAGTAATTAATATTTGCAGGGCTAAATTTTTTAAACTTGAAGAGAGATTAACAGGTTTATAAACAATATCCTAGGTTAATTGTATAATAAATTATGAATGAAAAAATAATAACCCTCGACAGCATTGAGCCTGTAGAGATTTATGGAGTAAATGATGTGAAATTGAACATTATTAAAAAACACTTCCCAAAACTAAAATTAATAGCACGAGGCTATTCTCTAAAAGCAATTGGTGATAGCAACGAAATTACTCGCTTTGAAAAAAGACTTGAATTATTAGTAGATTATTATCATAAAAGTGGAATTTTAACCGACACAGTAATAGATAGGCTCCTTGGGCAAACCGGCGATAATCTTCTTGAAACAAAAGAAGACGCTGCCAACAGCGATATTATCTTGTTTGGGAATAATGGTTTAGTAATAAAAGCTAAAACCGATAACCAACGCAAAATGTTAAGTGCTATTGTAAAAAACGATATGTTGTTTGCAATTGGGCCCGCAGGAACAGGTAAAACATACACCGCCGTTGCCTTGGCTATAAAAGCCTTAAAAAACAAAGAAGTAAAACGAATTATTTTAACGCGCCCTGCAGTTGAAGCAGGCGAAAATCTTGGTTTTTTACCTGGAGATTTAAAAGAGAAGCTAGACCCATACATGCAACCTCTCTATGATGCATTGAATGATATGGTGCCGGGTGATAAATTAAATCAATACATAGAGAACAGAATTATACAAATTGCTCCATTAGCATTTATGCGCGGTAGAACGTTAGATAATGCTTTTGTTATTTTAGATGAAGCCCAAAACACAACAGAAAGTCAAATGAAAATGTTTTTAACACGAATGGGTGCTAATGCTAAATTTATTGTAACAGGCGACGTAACGCAAATTGACTTGCCAAGCAGACAACCAAGTGGGTTAGTGCAAGCAGTTCGTTATTTAAAAAAGGTAGAAGGCATTAGTATTATTGAATTAGATAATACAGATGTTATTCGTCATAAATTAGTAAAAGCAATTATTGAAAGTTACGAAAGCAATAAATAAACACAACAAAAAAGGGACTTTAATTCCCTTTTTTTATTGATTAAATTTTTTACGATTATCTCTCATCGCTTATTTGATCTGGCTTAAGACCCTTGGTGTCAAAAACAAATACTATATCGGCAATTTCTAAATTTGGTTTTAATGTTTTAATATCATACACATTTTGTCCTCCGTCCTTCATAATCATCACTAATTTGGTGACTTGTTTTTTTACTTTATCAACGTAAATTTTTGCTGTATGAAATTTTTTCTTTTCAGGTTTTACCGAAGGATACAAATCTATTACATGACACATAGCTACCCCAACTTTTTCTTCTTTATCGTATTTAAATTTATAACCTGTTTCATAAATTGTAAAAATTTTGCTCGGGTTTAGCTGATCGTCATTATCAACATCAAAATCTTTAATTGTTACTTCTTTTGCATCTTTGCTATAATTCCATAAGGTTTTACCATCGCAAACAATTGTGTTACCGGGAATTTCCAACTTAAATTTATTGCCTTTTATTTGAACTTTACCAGCTTGTTTTTCAACTTGTTTTTTTTCCTTATTTAAAATTGTAAAGGAATAATCTGCCGTAATTGTTTTATAAGCTTTTGTAGTTTTGCTTAAATCATCTAAAATAGCCTTAGCTTTTGGATCTTGGTCTTGCGCACTTAATATTATTGAGCCACAAACAAATAATAAACCTAATAATTTCTTCATAATATAGAGTAGTGCAAATTTAATACCAAAATAAACATTTATGCTGTATTAAGGCTTCTAATATGCTTAACGATTTCTTAATTTTTGTAAAATTTCTTCTAATTGCGCCATGTCCTTAATCAAAACATCGCGTGCCTTGCTGCCTTCAAAGCCTCCAATAACTCCTGCGGCTTCTAATTGATCAACAATTCTACCAGCTCTATTATAGCCTAATTTTAACTTTCTTTGTAGAAATGAAGCACTTCCTTGCTGAAATTGAACCACCAATTTGGCGGCATCATCAAACATTTTATCTCTTTCACTTAAATCAACATCACCTACTCCATCGCCGCCATCTTCACCAACATATTCTGGTAATAAAAATGCGCTTGGATAAGCACGTTGATTTCCTATAAACTCCGTTATTTTCTCAACCTCTGGCGTATCAACAAAAGCACATTGAATACGAATTAAATCATTTCCAGTACTTAATAACATATCTCCACGACCAATTAACTGATCGGCACCACCCGAATCTAAAATAGTTCTACTATCAATTTTACTTGTTACTCTAAAAGCTATCCGCGCAGGAAAGTTGGCTTTAATTGTACCAGTAATAATGTTAACTGATGGTCTTTGTGTCGCAATAATTAAATGTATGCCAATAGCCCTTGCTAGTTGTGCCAAGCGGGCAATTGGTGTTTCCACCTCTTTACCTGCAGTCATAATTAAATCAGCAAACTCATCCACAACCAAAACTATGTATGGTAAATATTTATGTCCATCATTTGGATTCAGTTTCCGATTAACAAACTTGGTGTTATATTCTTTTATATTCCTTACTTGAGCATCTTGCAATAATGCATAACGATTATCCATTTCAATACACATTGAATTGAGTGTGTGAATAACCTTTGTGTTATCAGTAATAATAGCGTCTTCAGAGTTTGGAAGCTTTGCTAAAAAATGGCGTTCTATTTTATTGAATAAAGTTAATTCAACTTTTTTAGGATCAACTAATACGAATTTAACTTGAGCAGGATGTTTTTTATAAAGAAGTGAAACTAATACTGCATTTAAACCAACAGATTTACCTTGCCCTGTAGCGCCCGCCATTAAAAGGTGGGGCATCTTGGCCAAATCGGCAATAAAAATTTCGTTACTAATTGTTTTACCTAAAGCTATTGGTAATTCAAATACAGAATTATTAAATTTTTCGGAAGCCAAAATATTTTTCATTGGCACCATTTCTGGATTTAAGTTTGGAACCTCAATACCAATTGTGCCCTTACCTGGAATTGGCGCAATAATCCGAATACCTAAAGCAGCTAAACTTAACGCTATATCATCTTCAAGATTTTTAATTTTACTAATACGTACTCCAGCTGCAGGAACAATTTCATATAAGGTAACAGTTGGGCCAACCGTTGCAGTAATTTTATCAATCTCTATTCCGTAGTTTTTTAGTGTGCTTAAAATTCTATTCTTGTTTGCAATTAATTCATCTTGATTTACTTTACTTCCAGTATTACCATAATCGTTTAATAATTCAAAACTTGGAAATTTATAAGAACCCAAATCTAAAGTTGGATCGTACTCTCCAAACTCCTCTACTAATTTTGCCGCTCTGTTTTCTTCTTCTTTTAATATTGGCTCTTCAACTGTTTTACCAATTTCAAATTCAGGTTCGTCACCCTTTTTAATTAAATTATTTGGCTCTGTTTTATTTGATAATTCAATTTTACTATCATCAATAAGAGCTTCTTTAATTTCTTCAACTGGTGCAATTATCTCAAATGTTTTTTCCTCCTCTTTAGCAATGATTTCAAAATTTAGTAATTCTGCTTCTTCCTCTGGCGAAAATTTTGTTTCTTTTATTTCGTTAAATGAGGAATTAAATTCTGTAGAAACATTATCCGGCTCTAACTCTGCTTGTATTTGTTCGTCTTCTTCTAAAATTGGTTTTGATGGTAATTTAAATGAAAGGTTAACTATTAAGACCAAAAAGGTTAGCATCGAAAACCCAAGTAATGCAAGCAGACCAACACCTCCAACAATGTTTGAAATTTGGCTGTTTATAAAATAACCAAATCCGCCACCCATATAAAATAAACTTTCGGAAAAAAAATACGATAGCAATAACGAACTCCACACTAAAAGAAAAAGCCATTTAGCATTAAACGCACCTATATTGAGTAATTTTTTTTGAACGACTTTTTGAATTCCGAATAAAAATAAAACCGGAACTAAAATAAAAGAGGCTGCCCCAAAACCTTTATACATAAACCAATGCGATACTAACGCGCCAGCCTTGCCCAGCCAGTTTTTTACTTTGGTTTCTGCAGAAAATAAATCGGCAGAAGTTCCTAAAACTTTATCTTGATCAATTTGCCAAGTAAAAAAATACGATGCAAATGCAATTGCTAAATAAGCAGCAAACAACAATAAAAATAAACCGAGTATTTTTTGAGTACGTTCGTTGAAATAAAAAGATTTAAACTGCTCGACTCTTTGAGCAAATGGTATAGCATCTTTACCAGATTTTGTCTTTTCAGTTTTTTCTTTTACAGTGGTAACTTTTGGAGTTGCTTTTGGTTTGTTTTTCTTTTCCTCCGTTTTTTTCTTCTCAACTACAGGCACATAATCTTCAATTGCGTTTATCTCAACTTCCTCGATGTTAGTTTCTGGATTAGCTTTGCCTCTAAATTTATTCCGTTTTTCGGTACTCATTATCCCTTAAAATTAAGGGAAAGCCCCGTAATTTAATGGCTTTACCCATCAATGTTTTAAACTATAAATTGTTAATCAAATATTATGGCTTTTAGCCGTTTTTATTGTATAATTGAACTACATGAAGACATTATTTTTTTTACTGTTTATTGGAATTTTTAGCCAATTAAACGCTCAAACAATAGACAGCGCCTGGGTATCGCAAAACTATTCTAAGCTTGAAACGTTAATACCAATGCGCGACGGCAAAAAATTATTTACATGCATCTATATTCCAAAAAACATCCCGACAGCTATCGGGACAGAAAAGCATCCCTTTTTAATGATGCGCACACCATACTCCTGCGCGCCATATGGTAAAGACCAATTTTCTCCAAGATTATACACCACCAATTGGGCTAATTATCTTAAAGAAAATTACATAATTGTAATGCAAGATGTTAGAGGAAGATATATGAGTGAAGGAGAATTTGTTGATGTTAGACCTTTTATTGAAAACAAAAAAGGAAAAGAGTTTGATGAAGCAAGTGATACTTATGATGCTATTGATTGGATGTTAAAAAACATCCCCAACAACAATGGTAATTTTGGCGTTTTTGGAATTTCGTACCCTGGCTTTTATAGCACTATGGCAGCTTTAAGTAATCATCCAGCATTAAAAGCTGTTAGTCCGCAAGCGCCAGTTACCGATTGGTTTTTGGGAGACGACTTTCATCACAACGGCGCTTTTGCAATTATGGATGGATTCAGTTTTTATTCTTCATTTGGTAAACCTCGCCCAAAACCTACTACAGAACATGCAAAAGGATTTACATTTCCAGAAAAAGATAATTATAGTTTTTTCTTGAAGCAAGGCGCACTAAAAAATTTAAAACAATATTTAGGTGATAGCATTGTTTTTTGGAATGAATTAATGGATCATCCTAATATGGATGATTGGTGGAAAGCAAGAAATGCAAGAGTTGGTTGTGTAAATGTTAAGCCAGCTATGCTTACTGTTGGCGGTACTTTTGATGCAGAGGATTGTTACGGCGCTTGGAATTTATACAAAGCTATTGAAAAACAATCTCCAAAAACAACTAATAAATTAGTAATGGGCCCTTGGGTTCATGGTGGATGGCACAGAGGAGATGGCACTTATTTAGGCAATATAAGGTTTGGAAGTAAAACAGCTGAATATTATCAAAAAAATATTGAATTACCTTTCTTTGAATTTTATTTAAGAAATAAAGGAACAGAAAATAAAATTGCAGAAGCAACCATTTTTTTTAGTGGAGAAAATAATTGGAAAAATTTAGAAAGCTGGCCTCCAAAAAATTCCGAAAGTAAAACTATCTACTTAAAGGAAAATCAAAAACTCTCTTTTGATAAACCAACAAAAACAAGTTCTTTTTCTAAATATACAAGCAATCCAAACAAACCTGTACCCTATTCAGAAGGCGTTCACTTAAGACGCACCAGAGAATACATGAATGATGACCAACGTTTTGCCGCCCGCAGAACAGATGTTTTGGTTTTTGAAACTGAAATTTTAAATGACGATTTGACATTAGCGGGTACAATTACCGCAAATTTAAAAGTTAGCCTTTCAACAGGTGATGCGGATTTTGTTGTTAAGGTAATTGATGTTTTTCCAGACAACTTTAAATACGATTCTAACTACTGTTGTTTAGGTGTAAAAAGTGAAGCAGAAATGGCAGGATATCAAATGTTAGTGAGAGGCGAGATTATGAGAGGGAAATATAGAAATAGCTTTGAAAAACCTGAAGCATTTACACCTAATAAAATTGAAACCGTAAAATTTGAATTACCAGATGTAGCGCATACAATTAAAAAGGGACATAAATTAATGATACAAATTCAAAGCAGTTGGTTTCCGTTATTTGACAGAAATCCACAACAATTTATTGATATTTATAAATGTGATGATAAAGATTTTATTTCGAGCGACATAAAAGTATTTCATGAGCTAGAAGCGCCATCTAGTATAGTTTTGCCAATTCTAAAAAATTAGCCTTAACTTAGCTTTATGGTCCAACAATTTATTGTTTACAGTTTATTAGCGATAGCACTTGTATTTTTAGCTTTTAAATTTTTAAAACCTAAGAAAAAGGACAATTGCGATAAAGATTGTAATTGTGGCTAATTTTTATTCTAAATTTTAATATGAAAATTTTTTCTGCTCAACAGCTAAAACAAATTGATGAAGAAACAATTGCCAACGAACCAATAAGTTCTTTAGACTTGATGGAACGAGCTTCAATGGCTTGCACCAAACGCATCATGAAATTAATTAACACCGAAGATGAATTAATTATTTTTTGTGGTAAAGGGAATAATGGTGGCGATGGATTAGCGATTACACGTTTATTATTAGAGCGAGGATTTATTTGCCACGCCTACATTATTAATTATACTGATAAATTTAGTGTAGATGCAAAAGCAAATTACGATAAATTAAAAACCATTTACACTTCAAGTTTTTCTGAAATAAATTCGCTAAGTGATTTAAAAGAAAAAATAACCCGTAAAAATTACATAGTAATTGACGCCTTAATTGGAACAGGAATAAATAAAATATTTGATGGTTTACTAAAAGACACCGTTACGTTTATAAATGCCAATTTCTCAAGGGTAATAAGCATCGATGTTCCGAGTGGTTTATTCATTGATGAATCGTCTGATGGAAATGAAAATATTATTTGTTCATCGCTAACTCTAACTTTTCAATTTCCTAAACTGGCATTTTTATTTGCAGAAAATAAAAAATACGTGCCAGAATTTGAAGTTTTAGATATTGGAATTAGTTCCGAAACAATTGATAAACATTCTACCAATTTTTATTATACCACTAAACAGGATGTTGCTTCTTTTTTAAAACCCAGAAATAAATTTTCTCACAAAGGAGATTATGGTCATGCTTTACTTTTAGCAGGAAGCAAAGGAAAAAGTGGCGCCGCAATTATTAGTTCTAAAGCATGTTTAAGAAGTGGTGCAGGATTGTTAACCCTTCATTCTAACAAGAGCACAGTTAATGGACTACTTCATCATTTGCCAGAAGCAATGTCAATTGAAGACAGTAACCCAGATTTTATTTCTGAAGTTGATAAGCCAGAAAAATACGATGCAATTGGTTTTGGTCCTGGAGTTGGAACAGAGGAAGAAACACAAACGGTATTAAAAAAAATCTGTCAGTATTATGCAGGCAAATTAATTATTGATGCAGACGGCATAAATATTCTTTCTGAAAATAAAACATGGTTAGATTTTTTACCGCCAGAAACAATCTTGACTCCTCATCCAAAAGAATTTGAAAGATTAGTTGGTAAACAGGAAAACGATTTTGAAAAAATAAAAGCTCTAAAACATTTTTGCTTAAAATATTTTTGCATTGTTGTTTTAAAAGGAGCGCATTCTGCAATTGCATTTCCTGACGGCACTGTGTTTTTTAATTCGAGCGGAAACCCTGGATTAGCAAAAGGTGGCAGCGGAGATGGACTAACAGGCATTATTTTAGGTTTATTAAGTAGAGGGTATACTTCGCCAAAAGCAGCATTAATTGGAACATTTATCCATGGATATGCCGCAGACCTTTGTTTAAAGAAAAAAAGCATGGAAAGCATTTTGATTAGTGACGTGATTGAACAATTACCAATAGCGTTTAAAAAAATGGAGAATTAAAAAAAACTTTTTTTAATTCTTTCCCTTACTGCGAAATATGAATAAAGAGAAAGAGCTTCGACTCCGTTCAGCATGAAAGCAATATTTTCATTGTCCAAAAATTTATTAAACAAAAAAAGTCTGCCAAAATTTTAGCAGACTCTTTTTTTAAAAAATAAAATTTATTTTAAAATATAATAAATATTCGTTAACCATCTAGCTGTATCTTTTTCAAGCATTGGATCGGTAACATATTCTTCAATAACAAAACTATAATCTAATTTATTGGCTTTAATATATTCCTCCATCGCGTAATGCGCATCAATACTTTTTTCCGGAGCTCCGTAATATGGTACACTTAAAACTCTTGCGGTAGGCACGGCGACGTTATCCCAACCCTTTAATTTTACTCCTTTTGGAACGCACATTGCTGCCGCACATTCAGTAGCTTTAGTATTAACATCCCATGAATAAAAAATTCCACATGGCGACATTGTTGATTTAATTTTTTCTTTTTCTAATTGCCCCCACATTTTTGGAAAATTCTCGCCAAAAAACAAACCTAAACTATCACCATTCATTTTAATTTTTTTAGTGCTTACAAATTGCTTTTCATCCCATTGTATTTCTTTTATTTCATAATTTGCGTTAGCTCCTATTTCCTTTAAACTCTCTAATTTTGTTTTTAGTTTTGTTAAACCTTTTTCGTAATCAGCGCCCAACATCTTATCCATATTCATAAATAACATCATTGGGCGACCAAAAAATCCAACTTCAAACATCATTCCCCATGTTACGTTAGTAGAAGTACCGCTGTCTTTTAAAATAAAATAAGCTCTAGAGTCTCCCATTCCTTCGAAGGATAAACGCTGAACTAGACTATCTTCTGTAACAGAAATAATTTCCATTTCACCCTTACCAACTTCTTTGTTTCCTTCCCAGCTATAAAAATGACCCAACTCACCAGGAGCTCCTTTATAAGTAGTTTTCATAGCAGAATCTTTTTCGCTCCATGGACTCCATTCATCATGAAAAAATTTAAAATCACCTAAGATTGATTTTACAAAAAATGTTGGTTTATTAATTGAGATGTCGCGCTCAACTTTAATTTCTTTAGGACCAAACATTGCCAACACAAGATATACAAGCAGCAATGCGATAATTACATACAATACTTTTTTCATGATTTGTTTTTTTATAATTCTTATAAAAATAAGATTTTTTTCCTTTAAAAAAAAGAATTAAGTTAATCTCAATTAATCAACTCTCTTTATCTTTTTCCTTATAGATAAAATTGATTTTTACATTGTTATTTGGATCTATTTCGTCTCCAATTATGTCTTCAGTCTCAGTATAAAAACTTTCTGCTTCATCATCCTCAATTTCTTCTTCCCATTGGTAAATTCTTCGCTGCGGCCCTTCTTTTCTAAAATTAAAAGCAACTAAAATTCCAGCTAAAGAACCAAATAAATGTCCCTCCCAACTAATCTCTGTTTTTAAAGGAAAAATTCCCCACATTATACTGCCGTATAAAAAAACCACCATTGCAGATACAACCATTAAACGTAAATGTTTGCGAAAAACGCCACTAAAAAATAAAAAGGTTGCTAATCCATAAATTAATGTACTTGCGCCAATGTGATAAGTGATATGATCACCACTATTTCTTCCTCCCAACCATAACCAAATACCACTTACCAACCATATCCAAATAAAAACTGACTTAGCTATTTTTTTGTAAAAATAAAACAACATCATTCCTAACACCAATAGCGGAATAGAATTTGAGGCAATATGCTCGATGTCACCATGAATAAAAATGGAAGTAATAATCCCAAACAAACCTTCAACTTTACGTGGCAAAACTCCAAATTTTACAAAATTAAAATCATTAGCTTTTTCAATAAAAAAAACAATCCAAATACTTAATAAAAAAAGAAAGGGATAAAATATAGTATTTAGAATTTGTTTACCGAGATAATTTTTCATTTAGAAATTATTTACTTTTTTATTAGTCAAATCGGAAAGGCATTGCTAATTTTTAATAAATCTGGCGCTGACCATTTTACTCCAACTAATTATTTAATTGCATATTAAAATTGCAAAAAATAAAATTAGAATAAGGTTAAAAAAAATTAACAGAGAAAAAAATTATTTTACACCAACAACCGGCACCATTATTCGGGTTTGCCATTTTGATGGATCTTTTTCTAAAGAAGGGTCGGATAAATAAAATTCGCGCATTGGACCAATCTGCACTAACTTATTAATAGCATTGTATTTCCTTATTTTATCATATGCCGAAAACAAATGTTTATATGGCCCATAAAAATTATAAATTAACATTTGTGAAGATTCTAAGACAACAATTTTACATGTTTTAGGTTGCTTTTTTGGCATCTCCTTAATCAACAAAACGCATTCGAATTTAAAATTACTAGTATCATTATTAAAGGTTATCATACCCGGCATTCCATCCATAGTTGCTCCAATGTCATTCATTTCTGTTTCCAAAATAGAATATGCTTTTGCTATTTTAAACGAAACATCTTTCATTGGAGCAGAATCATACTTGCAAATCGCTAACATTTCTGGCACGTTAAAAACTCCAACTACTCCCTCATTATTTCCAACCTCAGCAAAATCAACTATTTTTATTTCACCTTTGGTTAAAGAATCGTTCGTTTGTTTTTCGGCTGAGAAATCTTTTTCAGAATTATTACAAGAAAATAAAACTGAAGTAATAATTACAGCAAGCGTAATTTTTAAAAATAAACTTTTCATTTAAAATTAATTCGTTTTTCCGGGATAAACTTTTAAGGCTTCCTTTAAACACATCATTGCGTTTTTAAGATCTTGGATATTTAATACATAAGCAATACGAACCTCATCATTTCCAGCTCCTGGAGTTGAATAAAATCCAGTTGCGGGAGCAAGCATTACTGTTTGCGAATTTAAATTAAAATCTTCCAGCAACCATTGACAAAATTTATCTGCGTTATCAATTGGTAATTTGGCTATACAATAAAAAGCACCACTTGGCTTTGGGCAAAATACGCCCTCCATATTATTTAAAGACTCAATTACAAAATCTCTTCTCGCGATATATTCCTTTTTTACTTCAGCAAAATAACTCTTTGGAGTATCAAGCGCAGCCTCAGCACCAATTTGCCCATAGCTTGGCGGACTTAAACGTGCTTGTGCAAATTTTAATGCTGATGCCATAACCTCCTTATTTTTAGAAATCATTGCGCCAATACGAGCACCACAAGCACTATAACGTTTACTAATTGAATCTAATAAAATTACATTTTCTTCGATACCTTCTAAGTGCATTACACTTATATATTCTTTATCATCATAACAAAACTCACGATACACTTCGTCACTTAATAAAAACAAATCGTGTTTTTTTACTAAATCGCGTAATGCTTCCAGCTCTGCTTTAGTATACAAATAACCTGTAGGGTTACCTGGATTACAAATCATTATACCTTTTGTTTTAGGTGTAATTACCTTTTCAAAATCCGAAATTTTGGGTAAAGCAAAACCCGTATCTATAAAACTTCTTACAGGCTTAACAACAACATCTGCGGCACAACTAAAACCGTTATAATTTGCATAAAAAGGTTCGGGAACTATAATTTCATCCCCTGGATTAAAACAAGTAAGTAAAGCAATTTCAATAGCTTCGCTTCCGCCACAAGTAATAATAACTTGGTTTTCATCGATGTTAATATTATACTCTTTATAATAACCACAGAGCTTTTTACGATAACTTTCGTTTCCGGCGCTGTGGCTATATTCTAATACTTTTACATCTGCATTTTTTACTGCATTTAAAAAAGAAGCTGGTGTTTCAATATCGGGTTGACCGATATTTAAATGATAAATTTTTACACCTTTCTTTTTTGCTGCTTCTGCGAACGGGACCAATTTACGAATTGGCGAAGCCGGCATAACTGTTGCTTTTGTAGAAACTTTTGGCATTATTTAAAAACTATTTTTTAATTAATCTCTGAATTTACTTTTTCCAAATGTTTTTTTTCTTTCACCACTTCCACTGCTTGAATCGCTGCTGCGGCTATATGATTTTTTTTCTCCGCCTCCACTACTCTTATCTCCACCTCGGCTAAAAGAACTTTTTTCACCGCCACCAAAACTGGATGAGCTTCTAGGGCGTTTAAACTCGCGTTTTTCACCACCTCTATAACCGCTACCGCCACTTTTGTATCCGCCACCGCCGCCACTTCCGCCGCTCTTGTAACCACGTCTTTCTCCACCATCACGACTTCCGCCATCTCTACTTCCACCACCATCACGCATTTTGCGATGACTAACTTCTAATGAAACTTTACGTCCGTTAAATTCAACATTTTCTGAATTAATAGCCATAAAATTATCTACAAATTTACTTTCTGTTTCAAAAAACGAGAAGCTATCTTTTACATCAATATTAAAAACCATACGGTTTTGAACTTTAACCAAGTCAGCTAAAAAATCTTTTATACTGTTTGGATTAAATCCATCCATTGTTCCCATATTAATGAAAAAACGAGTAGTTCTTCCGTTACCAAAAGCACCATCGGTTCCACTCTTACCATCTTTACCCATATTTAAATCAGGCGCATTTTGGTAATAAGTATAAAAACGATTAAATTCTTCGCTAATAAGACGTTTAATTAATTCTTCTTTGCTTAAATCTTTTAACTCTTCGTAAATTTTTGGAAGGAATTTTTCAATCTCTTCATCTTTTACCTCAACGTCATGTAACTTATGCACTAAATGGAATAATTGTTTTTCACAAACATCAACACCAGTTGGCACATCCAATTTCTCAAATTTATTTTTAAGAATGCGTTCGATGTCTTTAATTTTACCAGTTTCTTTTGGAGAAACAATTGCCATAGCAATACCACTTTTTCCTGCACGGCCAGTACGACCGGTACGGTGAGTGTAGTTTTCTACATCTTCAGGTAAATTATAGTTAATTACGTGAGTAATACTATCTACATCAATACCACGAGCAGCAACATCGGTTGCAACTAACATTTGTAAAGTACGATTTCTAAAGCGTTTCATTACAAAATCACGTTGTCCTTGTGAAAGGTCTCCATGTAACGCATCTGCGCTATAACCATCCTTAATTAAATTTTCGGCAACATCTTGCGTTTCTGCCCTTGTACGGCAAAAAACAATACCAAAAATTTCAGGATAATAATCTGCAATACGTTTAAGAGCTAAATAACGCTCGCGTGGATTTACCACATAATAAATATGTTTAATGTTTTCTGCTCCCTCATTCTTTTTACCTGTGCTAATTTCTATTGGATTACTCATGTAATTTTTAGAAATACGCTCAACTTCTCTTGGCATTGTTGCACTAAACAACCATGTAAATTTTTCTTCAGGTGTTTCGCTTAAGATAGCATCTAAGCTATCTTTAAAGCCCATGTGTAACATTTCATCTGCCTCATCTAAAACTACAATTTTAACTGTATTTAAATTAACGGCACGACGCTCAATTAAATCTACTAAACGACCCGGAGTTGCAACAATAACGTGCACACCGCGTTTAATATCTCTAATTTGATTTTCGATACTTGCACCACCATAAACAGAGGTGATACCAAAACCGCGCATATACTTACTATAATTTTTTAAATCATTCGTAATTTGAACACAAAGTTCGCGAGTTGGCGATAAAATAAGTGCTTGCACCTTTTTATTATCCAAATCTATACTGTTTAAAATAGGTAATCCAAACGCGGCAGTTTTTCCTGTGCCTGTTTGAGCTAAAGCTACAATATCAGTAAGTTGTTTGCTTAATTGGGGAATTGTTTGTTGTTGAATTGGTGTCGGGGTAGTGAAACCAAGATCGGTAACGGCTTTTAACAGGTCGTCGTTAAGACCTAATTCTTGAAAAGTCATTTTAATTGTTTTAATTTATACATTAACTACTAAAAACACCCCGCAGTTAATGTACAATGCCAACAAAAATGGCGGGAAGATTTTTAAGACGGGGCGAAGATAGGCTATATTATTGGAATAAAAAAGTTATTACATCTTTTTAACCAAATAACCAGCTTAATTTTATATTTTTGTGACGCAATTTTATGAATCATCATTACGCAATAATTATGGCCGGGGGTGTGGGAACCAGATTTTGGCCCATGAGCACAACAAAGCACCCTAAACAGTTTTTAGATATTCTTGGAACAGGCTCAACTTTGCTTCAAGATACCTATAATCGTATGCTTAAGGTATGCGAAAATGAAAATATTTATATAGTCACCAGCGCCGCCTATGAAAAATTAGTTATTAAACAACTTCCTAATCTCCCAAAAGAAAACATTATCTACGAACCATCGCGTAGAAATACTGCGCCATGCATTGCATACGCATCCTACAAAATTCATAAACGCGATCCAAAGGCAATTACAGTCGTTGCTCCTAGCGACCATTTAATTAAAAAAGAAGATACGTTTGTAAAGGCAATTAACTCATGCTTTACTAAAGCCGAAAACGAAGATTGTTTGATTACATTGGGAATAAAACCTACTCGTCCAGATACTGGTTATGGATATATTCAATATATTGAAAGCGATGTAAAAGAAAATGACAAACGTATTTTTAAAGTAAAAACGTTTACAGAGAAACCCGATAACGACATGGCTAACTTTTTTTTAAAAAGCGGCGATTTTTTATGGAATTCGGGGATATTCATTTGGAGTACAAATAGTATTATTACAGCTTTAGAAAAACACGACCCTGAACTTGCAAATTTGTTTAAAGAAGGCGAAGAGCTTTATAATACCGAAAAAGAAAAACAATTTATAAATAACGTTTACAATATTTGTAAAAATATTTCTATTGACTATAGTGTCATGGAAAAAGCAAAAAACGTTTATGTAAGAGCAAGTATTTTTGGATGGAGTGATTTAGGAACTTGGGGAAGTTTATATACTCATATACCTAAAGATAAAAACCATAATGCCCTAGTAGGCAAAAACATTGTAACTTATGATTGCAATAACTGTATAGTACAAGTACCAAAAGAAAAGCTTGTTGTTTTACAAGGTTTAGAGGATTATATAGTTGTTGAAAGCGAAGGTGTATTAATGATTTGCAAAAAACAAGACGAGCAACAAATAAGAAATTTCGTTAACGACGTTAAGGTAAATAAAGGCGAGAAATTTGTTTAACAGGCATTTTTGTTCTATTTTTAATAGACAATACTTACCTACACCCCCTTCATTGATTATTCTTTTTAGAAAATACCTATTTATATTTTTAATATTTGTTAGTGCAAAAACTATTTGTGCGCAAATAAATACTGATTCTTTAAATGAAGAATTACAAAAAATGCCAAGCGATACAATTACGCTTAATAAAATTATATCCTTATATAATAATTTTTCAAAAACAAATTCAAACAATGCATTAATTTGTGCCAAGACTTTAAGACAGAAAGCTCTTGAAGTTAAAAACAAATTATACATTGCTCAAGCAAATTTAACTTTAGGTAAAGCTTATAATAATATATCCGACTTTGCCAACGCTTCATTCTTTTTGGGGGAAGCAAAAAAAATTGCTGAAGAACTAAAAAACAAAAAGCTACTTTTTCTTATATATAACACAATAGGAACCATGTATGGCTATACCGACCTGCATGATAAAGCTCTCGAAAACTTTAATAAGGCCTATGATTTAGGCAAAGAATTAAATATTGGTCCGCAAATGGCCAATGTCTTAAATAATATTGGTAGTGTAACTTATCAAACTAGCAAACTAGACCCTATTAAAATAAAAAAAGCTAAAGGCTATATCTTAAATGCAATCGACATTCTTAAAAATAATAATAAAGATGATGAACTAGCGTCAAAATACAATAATGTTGCAACTATGTATTGCGATATTCAAAATTACGATTCAGTTTTGTTTTACCTAAATGAAGCAAAAAAAATAATCGATAAAAAAAAATTACCTGATGATTTAATAGTTTATTTCTCGGTTTATGGGCGTTACTACACTGATATTAAAAAAACAGACTCTGCTGTTAAATACTACAATCTATCTTTATTAGAAGCAAAAAAACTTGATAATATAGAATGGCAATTTGAAAATTATTTAAGTCTTGCAGATGTTTATGAAGCAAAGGGCGATTATAAAAAAGCTTATGAATTTTTTGGGAAATTTTATTATTTAAAGGACTCCGTTATTAGTAAAGAAAACGTTGCATTGGCAGCAGACTTTCAAAATAAATTAGAGAGGGAAAAAAAAGAAATTTTAATAGAAAAATTAAAAGCCAGCGAAACAAGAAGCAAAGCAATTAACTATACTTTAATTTTTGGCAGTGTTTTAATTTTATTATTGTGCATTATGATTTTTAGTCGTTATAGAATTAAGAAAAAATCAGAAATTCTCTTACAACGTCAAAATATTCTTATATCACAAAAAAATAAAGACGTATCGGATAGCATTCATTATGCTAAAAAAATACAAGATGCCATTTTGCCCGGAGAAGATTATTCCAAAAAAATATTTCCAGAAAGTTTTATTTATTATCAGCCAAAAGACATTGTTAGCGGTGATTTTTATTGGTGTGGGGAGAAAAATAATCTAAAATTTATCGCCGTGGCTGATTGCACAGGACATGGAGTTCCTGGAGCATTGATGAGTATGCTTGGCGGCACTTTTTTAAATGAAATAATAATTAACCGTGAAATAAAAGAGCCTAATTTAATTTTAGATGAATTAAAAAAATCCATTGTTACTTCTTTAAATAAAAATAGCGACATGAGTCAAACAGATGGGATGGATATTTCTTTAATTGTAGTTGATTCAACTAAAAATGAAATTAATTATGCGGGAGCTAATAACTCCATCTATATTATTAGGAATAATGAGTTAATGGAATTAAAACCTAATAAGCAACCAATTGGCATTTATTATAAAAATTTAATGCCATTTACTTCACAACACTATTTATTTGAGCCCAACGATACTGTTTATTTATTTACAGATGGTTTTGCTGACCAATTTGGCGGCCCAAAAGGTAAAAAGTATAAATACTCAACTTTTAAAGCGCTTTTGTTAGAAATAAATCCATTAAATATGTCGGAACAGAAAAATAAAATTCATGAAGCATATTTATCCTGGAAAGGCAAAGTTGAACAAACCGACGATGTTTTAATTGTTGGCATTAAATTCTAAATTTGCTCGATGACGGCCAAAAAACTCTTAGCAATAAACAATTAATACAAATAAACAAAACCATGCTAAAAAAAATAACGCTAAAAAAAATAGTAATTGCTCTAATTTTTTTATTGGTAATTTTTCAATTCTTTAGAATAGATAAATCAACAAAACCTATTGATTTAAAGTTGGATTTTATTTCTATTACTAATGCAAGTCCAGAAATATCTGGTATTTTAAAAACATCTTGCTATGATTGTCATTCCAATCAACCAAGCTATCCTTGGTATACAAACATAGCACCAATATCTTGGTGGATAAAACATCATATTAATGAAGGAAGTCACCACCTTAATTTTTCTGAATGGGAAAGTTATAGCCTAAAAAGAAAAAATCATAAACTAGAAGAGTGTGTTGAAATGGTTGAAGAAGATGAAATGCCAATGACTTCTTATACCATAATGCACGGCAACGCTAAGTTAAATGCCTCACAAAAACAGTTATTATTAAGCTGGTTTAAAAGTTTAAAAGACTCTCTAAATACCTCAATAAAACACTAAAATGGCGGTTTATTTAGCTATTCATTCAAAAAAAGCATATTTATTAAAAAATATTTTGCGCTTCGAACAATATTTATTACTATTGTGTAAGTATTATTACAGTTGCATGTTCTTGCAGCCAACAATCAAAAAATAAAATAAATTATAATAAGTAAAAATTACTATCCCTATTTATGTTTCAAGAAGTTGAATTAAACGGTAAATCATTACCAGAACTAAAAGACATTGCAAAAAACCTAACAATAGAATCAAAAGGTTTAACCAAAAACGACCTTATCTCTAAAATAATCGAATCCCAAACAAATACAGATTCTACTGCAAAACTCAGAACAAGAATTTCAAAAATCGATAATAAAGACATGAAAGAAAAAAGACCACGTAAAGTTGTTAAACTTGATCCAATTATTGAAGACACCAAACAAGAAGCAATTTCAGTTCCTACAGAGGAAGAAATTATTATTCCTCCAATAATTGAAAAAGTAGAAGTTGAATCGGAAGAAATTGCTTCATCTGATATTTCTAATAACGAAGATGGAATTATTGATTCCGAAAAAAGTGCTGCCTCTGCAATGCCTCAAGAAGAATTAGAGCCAGTTAAAAAACATGAAAAAGTCTATTACAATTTTGATAATATAGTTTTTGCTACCGGTGTATTAGAAATTATGCCTGATGGTTATGGTTTTTTACGTAGTTCCGATTACGATTATTTAAATTCGCCCGATGACGTTTATGTTTCTCAATCTCAAATAAAATTATTTGGTTTAAAAACTGGCGATGTTGTTAAAGGTGGAGTTCGTCCTCCAAAAGAAGGAGAAAAATATTTTCCATTAATTAAGGTAGAGCAAATAAATGGTCGCGACCCAGGTTTTGTTCGTGATCGTGTAATTTTTGATTACCTAACACCATTATTCCCTAACGAAAAAATAAAATTAACGGGTCATCCTCAAGAAAATTTGAGTATGCGTGTTATGGATATGTTTTCTCCAATAGGAAAAGGACAACGTGGATTAATTGTTGCGCAACCCAAAACAGGTAAAACTGTTTTATTAAAAGATGTGGCAAATGCGATTGCCTACAATCATCCCGAAATTTATTTAATTATTTTATTAATTGACGAACGTCCGGAAGAGGTTACAGACATGGCTCGTAGCGTAAAAGCAGAAGTTGTATCAAGTACCTTTGATGAGCCGGCAGAAAAGCACGTTAAAATTGCCAACATTGTTTTAGAAAAAGCAAAACGAATGGTCGAGTGCGGACATGATGTGGTTATTTTATTAGATAGTATTACTCGTTTAGCGCGCGCATACAATACAGTTTCTCCTGCAAGCGGTAAAGTTTTAACAGGTGGTGTTGATGCCAACGCATTACATAAACCAAAACGTTTTTTTGGAGCTGCTCGTAAAATTGAAAACGGTGGTTCGTTAACTATTTTAGCAACTGCTTTAACAGAAACTGGTTCTAAGATGGATGAAGTTATTTTTGAGGAATTTAAAGGGACCGGTAATATGGAATTACAATTAGATAGAAAATTATCTAACCGTCGTATTTACCCTGCTATTGATCTTTTAGCCTCATCAACAAGAAGAGATGATTTATTGTTAGACAAAGAAACCTTAACGCGTTTATGGGTATTACGTAAACATCTTGGTGATATGAACCCACAAGAAGCAATGGAGTTTTTATTAGAAAGATTACGCCGCACGCAAAACAACGAAGAGTTTTTGGTTGGTATGAATGGGTAAGAGATTTTAAATGTTAGGTGATAAATTTTAAATTTCACGCTAAACATTTGTAATCCAAGCAAAGCGAGATTAAATAATAAAAACAAAATTTTAAATTAAAAATTACTCAGCATCAGTGAATAGAAAAGCACTTTATTTTGGATTAGCATATAGCGCTACTGTAATAGCATTTAAATTATTTATTTTATTAGGCGGTTATTCCTTATCAACCTTTGGCTATTTTTACTCAAGCATAACAAGTGTTTTATTAATTATTCCTTTTTATTATTTAGCAATAAAAAGTGTAAGAGATAAAGATTACGGTGGAATAATAGGCGGTAAAGAAGCTGTAAGAATTTGCTTAACAATTTTTGCAGTTAGCGCTGTTATAGTTAGCGTTTATAATTATTTTGAATTTGAAAATAGCGGTAAAGCATTGGCTATAGATTATTATAATAGCGAACAATTTATGACCTTTTTAAAAGCACAGGCAAAAATTAAAGCAGAAGATTATCAAAAAATTATTGCAGAACAAATTAAAGCTTCTGAAGTTTCTGGCTTTAAAGCAACAACTGGAAAATTATTTTCGTTTATGTTAATAGGTGCAATTAGTGCATTTATTACTTCGGCGATAATGAAGAAGTCTGCTAAGTAATCTAGCGCTTTAAATTATCAATATCCAGAAGCAAATAATGCTTATCCTCCACTTGAGGAGATGCCCAAAGGGCGGAGGAGGAACGACGAAGCAATCTCAAATCAATATATGAAATCCTATTTCTTTTAAGATTAAAATTAATATTTTACAAACTTTCTTTTAAAAAAAGAATTTACAAAAAAAAACGTGCTGCTTTTATTTTGTTTAAATTCTACGTTTGCTCCGCCAAGTAAGTGCAGTTTATCCGCCTATGTGAAGACCTTCAAGGTTTTAAAGCCTTGAAGGTCTAATAATAATAATTATTATTATTAAATAATACTTTTTTAATGTCACCCTAAGCGGAGTCGAAGGGTACGCAAAGACTTTTTGCTACAATCGATGGGATAGAAATAAATAATTTTACCTAAACAAAGTTATTTTTCCTTTACGTAACAGTTTTTTATCACTTCCTTTTTCTATACTTTCTATTACAAACACATAGGTTTCTTCTGGACATAAATTTCCTTTAAATCTTCCATCCCATTTTCCATTTACATTATTTGATGTGTAAACCGTATTCTCCCATCTATCAGAAATTGTTATTTTAAAGTAAGTATACTCACACTGTAACACCGGAAAAAAATAATCATTCCGATTATCCTCATTCGGTGTAAAACTATTCGGAATAATCATCTCGCAATCGCAAGCTTTTAATTTTACTTTAATTGTATCAGTTTGTTCTCCGCAAGTTTTATTAACGGATTTTACCCAATAATTACCTTCGTTATTAATTGTAATAGATGGCGATGTAGAACCCGTATTCCATAAAACTTTAGTGCCGTTACTTGGTTTTACAGTTAAAATTTTATTTTCATCACTTAAACAAAAAGTTGTTTCGCTATTTATTCCAGAAATTGCCGCTGGTAAAAACTTTACTTTAGAAGTATCAATTATCGTGCAGCCTAAGTTGGTAATCTTCACCCAATAGCTTCCAGAACTTTCTACTTTTATTTTTTGAGTGGTTTCGCCAGTGCTCCAAAAAAATAATAAGCCGGGATTTTTTGCATCTAACACTAAAGGTTTATTCTTACATAAAACAGTATCTCTTAAAAATGATTTAGGTTTAGAATACATTTTTACGACCGTACTGTCTAAATAAATATTTTTACCCGACACCACTTTTATATAATATTTTTCGTTAAGACTTTTTACTTTTATTTTTTTGGTATTATAAATAATTCCAATAGATTTTGCACTCCACTCTGTGGTAGCATTTTTCTCTAAATTTTGTTTAAGCTCAATAATTGCACTATCACCAAAACAAATACCTGTTGTATCGGGCAACAAGTTTTTCTGAGAAAATAAATTAATCGCAAAAAATAAAAATAAATATGTAACTAAGTTTTTAATATTATTGCTCTAGCTCTATGGTTATTTTGGTGCCTGAATCTTTTGGGTTTATGGTAGATTTATCTAACATAGTTACTTTTTGTTTCTTCCCAGTTAATTTTGAGTTAATTTCTAAAATGGTTTTTATAGTGCTTGTGCCTAATGATTTATGTCCGGTTTTAGCGTGTTCTTTTGCTTTAATTAAACCTATTCCATCATCCTCAATAGTAATTAAAAGATTAGACTTTCCTTCTTTTTTAAAGGTTACGTACAATGTGCCATGCGATTGTTTTGGTAAAATTCCATGAATAATACAATTTTCAACATGGGGTTGAATAATCATATTGGGAATTTTTATTTCGGCACCATTTAAATTTTCATCTAAATTAATTTCGTAGTCAAATTTATTTTTAAAGCGTTCTTTTTCTAACTCTAAATAATAAGTTAGTCTAGCAATCTCATCATTTAAAGTAATATCACTTTGCGAGGCTTTTTCAATAATCATTCTTATTAGTCGCGAAAACTTAGCCAAGTACTCACTCGCCTTTAAACTATTATTCGTATTAATATAATTTTGAATAGATGTAAGTGAATTAAAAATAAAATGAGGGCTCAACAAAGCATTCATTGCCTGATGTTTTAATAAATTAACTTGCTGCTCTTCCTGCAAGCGTTTTGTGGCATTATATTTAACACGTTTAATCCAAATAAAGCTTATGCCAATAATTAAAAATAAACCACCAATTGTAATGAGCCAATAGATCCATTGAGTTTCGGTGAGTTTAACTTCCTTCTTAATTAACACCACAGCACTTTGACTCCACGAAATATTATCAGCCGAAGCGGCGATTTCTATTTTATGTTTCCCACCTTCTATTGAACCTAATTCAAAAGAAGTATTTTCGATAATTTTCCAATCGCCATTATCTCTTCTGTAGCGATAGTATTGTTTATTTGGTTTGTTAAAAAACGGACTATAAAAATAAATAGAGATGTCGCTTTGGCTTGAACTTAAAGTTATTGTATCGCTTGTTGTATTTAGATTTTTTCCGTCAACATAAATATAATTTATGACTACAGGCTTTAAAACTGGGTCAAAATTGGTTATGTCATCTAAATTTGCGATTGAAATACCACGAGCTGTGGATATACAAACATTTTGCTCGTTTAAAGTAAGGTCGTTAATTGAATTAGAAGGTAAGCCGGTTGATTTATTTAATATTTTAATTGGCGACAAATTTTTATCGCAAATAAAAACACCATCTAATGTTGCCAACCAAATTTGATTATTAAATTCTTTAATTTTTTTAACGCCATTTAATCTTAAGTTGCCAACTTGTTGAATTAATTTTTTAGCGCGTACGTCTGTAATACCAGCCTCATGGGCGGCGTAAAGCTTCCCGTTAATTAAAGCAATATCATTAATCTTGTAATTTAATTCGGGGCTAACTACATTATGATATTTTTTGGTTGCAAAATTATAAACAAAAAATCCGGTGCTAGTAGCAACAAATAAAGAATCGCCATCTTTTAAAAGTGCATTAACCGAAACTCTATAATCAGGAAAAGAAATTAAAGTGTCGATAGTTTTAGAAGCATCGCCATTACCTAATAAAACATTTGCTTGCCAATCGGCCACAATACTTTTATTATTGTCTAACGGTAAAAATTGCTTTACAATAATAGGCTTAAACTTATATATCTTTTTTGAATCAGAAAATACAGAAGGACTCATATCAAACTGACTTCTTTTAAAATAATAAATTATACCGTTTATTTCGCTAATACCATTAATAGGCTCTGTAATAAATTCATCAGGGTGAGATAATATTTTTGTTTGATTATTATTTACATTTAAGCCAAATAAGCCATTACTAGTAGCGGCAAACAATAAATTCTGTTTAAAATAAACTTCGTTAACGTTTAACACATTATTTTTATAATTAAAATTAATAGAATTAAAAAAAGGATTTTGTAGAAAATAAACACCATCGCTATAAGTACCTACCCAAATATTTTGTTGATTATCTTTATAAATACAATTAATTAGTGTTGGAGGAATTCCAAGTATATCAAAAACATCGTAGGTAATATCGTTTTGATATAAATACAAATTTTCATCAGGATAAGAAGTAAACCAAATACGACCATAATCGTCTGAAATTACTTTTGTAATGTTTTTTGCGCCACCTAATTGAAAAGTAATCCCTTTATTTTTATATTTTGGAATTATTTCATTTTCTATCTTGTTATTATTGATAATTACAATTTTACCCTCCGTGCCAATTATTAATTTACCATCCTTAGATTGAGTAATGGAGTTAACTTTAGAATTTTTTAAAATCTCCATTCGTTTTTGAGTGCCGTCAGTTGCATCATATAAACCATCTGAACGGCCAACTAAAATTTTATTATCTGCAGTTTTAAACAGGCAAAAAGCTTGATTGATGTCGTTCTTCTTGCTTTTAAATTCATTTGGCATTATTTTTCCTGTTGCCAAATCAATAATTACAATTCTAATTTGTGTGGTTAATAGGTAGGCAAATTTATCGGTAATAATAAAATTATCTGCAGCATTAGTATATTTTAAATTTTTTTCGAATTGGTATTTTTTTGTTTTAAGATTAAAATTGGCAACTCCTTCGTCGCGAATAGATAAAAGTAATTCGGATGAATTTTTTAATACCACATTTAAAAGAGCATTACTTTTTAAACTATCAATGTTTAATTTATCAAATTTGTAGCCATCATAAAAATAAATACCATTTTGTGTAGTAAAATATATTAAACCATTTTGATGTTGTTCGATATTAAAAATATTGGAATTATTTAAACCTTCTTCGCTACCAAGTTTTTGAAAGTTAAAAGAAGGGGTTTGTGAAAATCCATAATTACTAATTAGGGAATATAAAAAAAGCAGATATATTACTTTATGCTTGATAGTTGTTTATATTTCTGTTACAATAAATTACTAGTTACCATTAATGTCTAAAAATACAAAAAGCCCATAAATGGGCTTAGTATTTTAGATGAATCTTTAAACTATTTAGGCGAAACAGATTTTGTTTTAATAAACTCAGAAAACTCTTGTATTCTGGCTTTACTAACCTGAACATGTGTTCCTTCGCTAAGAATAACTTCGCCACCTTCGTTATTACTATATTCTTTTACATAGTTTACGTTTATTAAGGCAGAGCGATGAATTCTAAAAAAATCGTTAGTAGGCAAAATTGCTTCAAATTCTTTGAGCGTTTTACTTGCTACTATCTTTTTCTGTCCGTTTAAAAATAAATTGGTGTAGTTATCACTCGCTTCAAGCCAAACAATATCCTTAAAATCAACAAGCGTAAAACCTTTACTATGACTAATTAAAACAATATTTTTATCGGTTTCGGTTTTTCCCGAAACAACAGCAGGCTTGCTTTCATAATGTTGTACCACTTTACGAATTGCTCCTTGAAGCTCACTTAACATTAAAGGTTTTAATAAATAATCGGTAGCGCCAGCTTTAACCGCTGTAATGCCATGTTCGCTGTAAGCCGTTAAAAAAACAACACAAAAATCGCGATCATAAATACCTTCTAACATTTGGAAGCCATTCATGCCGGGCATGTTAATATCTAAAAAAACAACATGAGGTTTTAACTCCTGAATTTTAATTTTTCCTTCGGGTCCACTTGCAGCTTCGCCTACAACTTCAATTTCAGGGCAATAATTTTGAAGCATACTACGCGTGTTGCTTCTGCTATCTTCCTCGTCGTCTATTATAACTGCTGTGTATTTTTGCATAAAACTAATTTTTATTAAATCTAAACATTAATATTAAATAAAATTTTTGACTTATTGAAGGGTGCTTATTATTGAGTGAGTAACTAAATTTAAACAATTTATATTAATATTTCATGAATTTTATACTTGTTAAAAAAGTTATTCGATAAAATATGTGCTTCTTTTAAAAGAGATTCCTGAGTAAATTTTGCGTCTAATTGTTTGCTAGCTAAAATTGAAGAGTTAATTCCTTTTTCAGTATCTGTTTTTCGGATAGACTTTTCAAGTGTATATAATCCAAGACCTTTATCTTTAATTATGCCAAGATTTGAAATCATAAAACTCAAAGCGTAAAATGCTTTTTTATTGAGTAAAATGTGTTGAGACAAGTTCTTTTTAATAGGTAATTTATTAAACGGACTTTTAATTTCTTTGGTTGTAATAAAATTTTTCTCCCAAATGTATTTTGTTTTTTCGTCTTTTAAAACTATTAAACCTTGAAAACTTTCACCATAAATACTTATCCATCTTAACTTACGACGCAATTCATGTACTTGTTCTTCCATATCATCAAAGCCTTTTGGAAATTGATTAAAAAAGTTGCAAGCTTCAATTAATTCTGATTTTATTTCTTCCTGTAATTTTAAAACAATGGCTTTATCATTAAAATTAATTTTAAACTCCTTATTCATTCTTTCCAATTCGGCTAAATAAAAATCGTTCTTACTTAATTTTTTATTTAGTTTATCAATTGCTTTATCTAATTTATTTGAGATATATTCTAACTGCTGAACTTTGATAGTTTTTAATTTTGAAAAATCAGCCAATACCTCAATGTAATTTTCTATTTCACCTAAATAATCTTCGAGTTTTTTAATTGTTGAATGCCAGGATTTAATTTGTTTGTCCTCAAATAATTTATTGGATGCGCGTAAAATAGATTCTGCCATAAAGATGGTTGTTCGCACTTTATTTTTATAAAGAAATAAAGAAGGATTAGAATTTGTTTTAGCTTTTTTAAATAAAATAATTAATTGTTTACAGTAAAACTGAAAAGGAAAATGAGCAGTAGAGGCCATATAAAATAAGTGTTTGTTTGTATTTCAAATTTAGCTAAACAAATTCGCTTTTGCTAGTTAATTAAAACTAATGGTAATAATCCTTTAAATATTAAAACAAAAAAACCCGAAGCTGTTGGCCTCGGGTTAAATTATAAATAAGAAATTAATTAGTTCTCTTTTTGTTTTAGAACCACATCATTGGCAACAATTTCGGTAATGTACTTTTTTTGACCATTTTTATCGACGTAATTGCGAGTTGTTAAACGCCCTTCCACGCTCACAAAACTTCCTTTTTTAAGTTCAGCTTCAATGTGCTCGGCCATTTTACCCCATGCCGAAACATAGTGCCATTGAGTATCCTCAGCTTTTTCGCCGGTTCTTGTTTTGTACTCGTCTTTAGTAGCCATTGAAAAACGCGCTACTTTTGTTCCATTTTCGAATGTTTTAACTTCTGGGTTATTTCCTAGATTACCAGTTAATTGTACTCTGTTTGTTGTGCTCATGATTTATTTTGTTTTTATAATTTTTAATTGATTTTATTTATTAGCCACTATCCCGATAGCTATCGGGAACACGAATTAACACCAATCTGTTGCGCTAATGGTTTTATTATCCTCCCCCGTCGCTTTCGCGACACCCCCTCTGGAGGGGGAAAAGGTACGCTATGCTGCTTTTTGAAATGAAACAAATAATTCGTTTGCAACTATTTCTGTACTCATTCTTTTTAAACCATCTTTCCCTACATAACTGCGGTTAAACAATTTACCATCTATTGTAACTTGTGTGCCTTTATATAAGATACGTTCGGCTATGTTGGCAAGACTACCCCATGCGGTTATCGTATGCCATTGTGTGTTAGTTACTTTTTCGCCCTTTTTGTTAATAAAGGTTTCGTTAATAGCTATTGCAAAGCGTGCAAGCTTGCTGCCATTATCTAAAATTTTTACTTCCGGATTTGCGCTTAAGCGCCCTACCAATTGTACGTGGTTTTGGATGTTCATCATGTTTGTTTTTTTTTATTTGTTATTATTTATTTTTAGTTTTTTGCTTCATCGTTTAACTTAAAAGCGTTATTCAAATCGACAGGACAAAGGTGCGGCAACAACAAAAGTTTATTCGGTATTTACGCATTTACATACGGATAAAGTCGTTTACAAACGTTTGTTGTCGGATAAAATTCCGCACATTTAATTGAATTTCAACATGTTATAAGCAAAAAAGAAATTTTTTACTATTTCGTCCAAAAAGAAAAAATTAAGGGTAAAATGTTTTAATAATTGAATTTACAAGCAGATAAAACGAAAAATTAATTCATTTTTTCCTTCAAGTAAGTGAACAAAAAAAGAAAACACAACAACTCCTCATCAATTTTATAGATGTTGTATTTACTATATTCGTATATAATACAATTTTACAATGGAGCCACTTAAAGAAATGTTCAACAAAAATTACTATCTACATTTTGCACAAGAAATGCAGAAGGTTTATAAAAATTTTAATCCTGAAAAATTCGTAAAAGACGTTACTTTAAATTTCGAATCTCTTTCTTTAAACGAAAGAATGAGAAATACTTCCATTACTCTAAAAAAACATTTGCCTGATGATTATAAAAAAACTATTCTTATTCTTTCTGATGTTATTACCCGCACCAATAGCAACTACACTAATTTAGTTTTTCCTGATTATGTAGGATTGTTTGGACATGATGATTTTACAACCTCATTAAATGCCCTAAAACATTTTACTCAATTTGGCTCTTCTGAATTTGCTATTCGCGAATTTTTAAGGCGAGACTTTAATAAAACAATTAAAGTAATGAATATATGGGCAAAAGATAAAAATGCTCACGTTAGGCGATTAGCTTCAGAAGGAAGTCGACCCCGCCTACCCTGGTCATTTAAACTCGATGAAGTAATTAAAAATCCAAAAAGTACCCAATCTATTTTAGAAATATTAAAAGCAGATGAAGAATTGTATGTAAAAAAATCGGTTGCTAATCATTTAAACGATATCTCGAAAGATAATACGCAACACATGATACAATTAATTAAAAGCTGGGACAAAACAAATTTACATACAGCATGGATAGTTAAACACGCAAGCCGAACTTTAATTAAAAAAGGCAATACACAATCCTTAGCCATTTTTGATTTTGAAAAAAACCCAAAGTTAAAATTAGAGAAATTTAAAATTATCAAACCAAAATTAAAATTGGGTGAGCACTTAGAGTTTGAGTTTAGCCTTACTTCTGAAAAAAACACTTCGCAAAAATTAGTAATAGATTATATTATTCATTATCAAAAAAAAGGGGCGGAGCTTAGTCCGAAAGTATTTAAACTAAAAGAAATTACCTTAAAGCCTAAAGAGAAAATAAGCATTTCCAAAAAACAAGTCTTAAAAGATTTTTCTACCCGTAAACATTTTAGTGGATTACATTACTTGGAGATTCAAGTAAACGGCAAAGTTTTAAGCAAACAACCTTTTCATTTAAACGTATGAAAAAATTAATTGTTACCGCAGACGATTATGGTGTTTTTCCGTCAATTAATCAGGGCATTAAAGATGCCATATTAAACAACAAAGTAAATTCTGTTGCTTGTATTCCGAACTACAAAGACTCCATTAAAAATGTAAAAGATTTAATAAACACTATTGGAAACAAAGCAGAAATTGGTTGTCATTTAACTATTTCGTCTGGCGAAGCTTTAACTGTGCAAAACCATGATGCATTTTGTTATGATAAAATTTTTAGACCTTTTAGTAATTTAAATATCGACGCAATTGAATTGGTACCAGAACTATTAGAAAAAGAATTAAAAGCGCAAGTACAGGTATTTTTAGATTCAGGTATTGCTGTTACTAACTTAAGTTGTCATCATACCACACTTACAACAACTGCCGCTTTATTTAAAGTATACTTAAAGGTAGCCAAGCATTTTAATTTACCAATACGTTCTGTAAATATTAGCCCTTCAGGAAAAGACAATGCCTACCGCACTATTTTAAATTTATTGCTTTTAGCACATGTTCCTGCAAAAAAATTAAAAGAAATGCGCAAATTCGGAAAAGAAATAAGTGATTTTTTTTTAACACTAGAAAACAAAACTCTTGCGCCAAACTTTCTTGAAAGCAGTCATTATGGGCCATTACCACAGGCAGGTTTTTTAGATGCTACGGCAAAACTAGAAATAAATAAAAAGCATAAAAATTTAAATAAATTTTTAAAGACCCTCTCAAATAACGAAAATACAAGTGCCGAATTAATGGTACACTTAATTTCTGACGATATTTATTTATTAGAAGAAGATGATGGCATTGACTATCCTGGTATTGACCAAAATTATTTTGACAGCCGGGCTTTAGAATACCGTTCTCTCAATTCTTTTGATTTCAACAATTATCCTGAAGTAAAATTGGGATTTTGGAGAGATTTGGAATAAAATTAAGAGCAAGGATTTAACCCGATTATCTGATTTTAATTAGGCATTAAACAAAAAATCAATTCGGTTTTTTCCTCCTCCGTCGCTTCGCGCCACCTCATCAATAGGAGGATACTGTGTTTGCTTACGACTGATAGTAATAATATTAATCTGTTTTGCACGGATTTTTAATTTGGATTCACATCTCGTGAGAAAGGAAAGCTATCATTTTGTTAATATTTATTAATTGTTATTGGCTTAAACAATATCTGTTTTAATTTTACGTTGCAATTGAACTAAACCCTAATATTATGTTTGAATTAAGTAAAAAAATATTAGAAAAAGTGAGTTTTGACAAATCACTTTTTTGCAAAGAATTAAAAAAAGCCGTTAAATGGGTTAAACCCGATGAAAAAACACTTTTAAAAGTATGGTGTTTATCAACCTTCGGTAACGAATACCAAAAAGAAATATTGGAAATATTTAGTGGTATTAGCTAATAAAAAAGCCCCTTAATGTAGGGGCTTTTAGTAAACTTTTATTTACAATTTCATTTTAATTTTGCTAACTCTTCCTAATTAGAAAATTTTATGAGTTATACCAAATCCATATATTTTATAGTCCCAATGTCATTTCGACAAAAGGAAAAATCTCTTTATAAAAATCCTTCCTGCGTCAGAATGACAAATATTAATTTAGAGAGATTGATAAGTGTAATTGGTAGTAAAGATCAAATAAACTAATGCGCCACAACTAACTTAATACTTCCGGCAGGTTTACCATCAACAATTAATGTTGCTGGATAAGTTCCATTAACAATGTGCTGGCCCTCAAAAAAAGTACTGGTTTTTCCACGTTCCAATAAATAAATAGTTTTAATAATTTTACCTGTCATATCATAAATTACAACTTGTGCGTTTTTTACATCGTCTAATAAAAAAGCCTCAATTGTAGTTATTCCACTAAATGGATTTGGGTAATTGCTTAACAATTTTGATTGTTCTTCTGCAATAGTATTTTCCGCTTTCTTTTTCACATATTCATCGTAAGAACCGCTAATTTTTAGTTCAACTCTCCTATTTAATAATTTACCTTCTTCGGTTTGATTGTTGGTGCGCGGCATGGTTTCGCCTTTGCAATTCATAACAATTCTACTTTCATCTACTCCTTTATTTTTTAAATATTCAACAACATCTGTTGCGCGAGTGCATGATAAGGCTTGATTTAATTCTTCAGAGCCTTCATTATCGGTGTGCCCTGTAATTAAAATTTTTCCTTTTGAATTGTCTTTATACAACTTCGCTAAATTATCTAACAAGGTTTTATAGCCTTTTTCAATATTAGAACTGTTTTTATCAAACAACACATTATAACTTTTTTCGTACGACACAAAACTTTGCCCTTCTAAAAAAACACCGCTATCAAAAGAATCATCAGATACGTCGGCAATGCACATTCTTAAATGGTAGGTTTCATAAGGTGTAACTGGCTGTCTAATTTCCATCAATTTTGTTAAGCCATCGTATTCAATCTTAATATTTCCTGCAACATTACTTACATAATAAGTTGGGTTGGACGGGGCAATACGAGAAGTTCTTTGGCCACCGCCATTAATAGAATTTACACTAACAGGAATTTCAGTATTAGGAACAACCGCTAAATTTTTTTCACCGGTAATTCCTTTTCCCGTTATAAAAAAAGCAAAGACATCGTTAAACTGCGAGCCAACATACTCATCGTACTCTTCAGAACCAAAAACATAATTAAAGCTTAAAGTATCTGCGGTTGGAACAATATCTAATTCAATAACACAGGCATCAAACGTTTTTTGTCCGCGTAATAATTTTTCTAAATCCGGACTTGAATTATCAGAAATTAAAGGAGTAATTCTATGCTCTGCTTTAGCGTGCGTTAAATTTGACATGCTCGCAGAAGTATTTCCAGCGCATAAACCATTTATTCCTCCGGTTGTCATTATCAATCCTTTTTTCATACCAAGCGTTCCTTTTTTGTCTTCAAAAAAACCATAAGCTTCATCTGATGATGCTTTTGTGATTGAAAAGCTTTTTAAAACCACGCCTTCGCCAACCAATGTTTGTAATAAATTACGGGCATCAAAATTTCCGGTTGCTTGAGTTTTATAGGTTTTAAAATCTGAGGCAGATTGTGCTATAAGTTGATTTATTGAAAGTCCTGTAAAAGCGATTATGGTGAGTAAGGTTTTTTGCATGAGAACAAAGTTTAAGTGGTATATATCTATAGATGCCCTTTATAATAAATTTCCATAACTAAAGTTACAATTTTTTTGGTGTATTCCTTAAATGTCTTCAACTGTTAAAATCATCTTAATTCTTTACAATCTGTTAATATGTTAAATTATTTTCTGAACCCTTATTTTTTTATCTTTGATTCGCAAGTGAACACCCTTGATGGTAAATAAACATTCGTTTATAAACCCGAAGCCGCTTCAGAAAATTTTTAGAGTTACAATGCAGCTTTTTTTAAACAAATTATTTTTTTTAATACTCACACTACTTTTTACAAAAGTTGGATTTACACAATGCATTTCAAGCTTTCCAAACACACAAGACTTTGAAGCATCTGCATCATGGACTAGCGGCGGCATAAATTCAGACTGGGCTTGGGGCAGCCCATTAAAAAGTTTTATTAATAGCGCCGGAGGAGGTTCAAATTGTTGGATGATTGGTGGCTTAAGCGGAGGAACTTATAACGGCGGAGAAAAATCATATATTGAAAGTCCTTGCTATGATTTCTCAAATCTTAGTTCTCCTTACGTAAGTTTCAAAATTTTTTGGGAGATGGAGTATAAATACGATGGGGCTAGTTTGGTATATTCTTTAAACAATGGCGCATCATGGAATTTAGTTGGGGCCGTAAATGAGCCAACAAATTGTATGACACAAAATTGGTATAACTATTCTAATATTAATTATTTGGCTTGGTCAAATACTGGCGGTTGGTCGGGTAATAGTAAATCTACCTCTGGCAATTGTCTCGGAGGCTCAGGCAGTTTAGGTTGGGTAACTGCTAAACATTGTTTAAATGGTTTAGCAGGAAAACCGAATGTAAAATTTAGGTTTAATTTTGGTTCAGGCACAAGTTGTAATGCCTTTGATGGATTTGCTATTGACGATTTTACCATTGCAAACGCTGGTACAAACACTGCAGCATTTACTTATACCTGCTCCAATTTTTCGGCTATTACACCTAGTTGCTCTACAGGAACAAATTATAGTTGGAATTTTGGCGATGCCTTATCAGGACCAAGTAACACCTCCACCTTATCTAATCCAAGCCACACCTATAATGAACCAGGTGTTTATACGGTAAGTTTAACTACTATTGGCGGCCCTTGTAATTCTGTTGCAAGTGGCACTCAACTAATATCAGTAATTGGTTCATCAATATCTTCTATCACAAATGTTTCATGCTTTGGGGGCAACAACGGAAAAGCAACGGTTACACCCTTATTTGGCGCACCTGCATATTCATATACATGGCTACCAAATGGGGGAAATAGCGCCACAACTACCTCATTAACTGCGGGAAATTATACGGTTTTAATTTCAGACGCTAATGGTTGCGTCAACTCAAATACCGTTAGTGTTTCGGAGCCCGAAATTTTCACGGGAGTATCTACCCAAACCCTCAACAATTGTATTGGCGACAACATACTATTACAAGTTAACACGAGCGGTATAACAGACCCAATAACTTATTTTTGGTCGCCGGGTTCATACACTACTAATTCGATTTATGTTTCTCCTTTAAGTAACACTGTGTATTCAGTAAACGTTGTTATATCCGGAAATTGTCCTCAAAGCGAACAAAAACTATATACGGTTTTAGCGATACCAAAACCATTAGTTGCAAGTACAAATTCAGAACTATTGGGTTGTGCACCTCTGTGCGTTAATTTTACAGAGCAGAGTACTACACCTTCAGGATCAATTTCAACAACTACTTGGGGATTTGATAATGGAATTATTAATGTTTCGATAAACCCCACTATTTGTTTTAATAACCCAGGTATTTATAAAGGAAATCATAGCGTTACAAATAGCTATGGCTGCACCTCAACTTTAAATAGTTTTGTAACCGTTACAGTTTTCCCAACACCTATTGCTAAATTTGAAGTTGATAAAACAGAAGTAACTGAGCTAAATTCGCTTATTAAATTTACCGATGTTTCTAGTGCTAATCCAATTAAATGGGAATGGAATTTTGGTGGAATGGATGTGTCAACCATTCAAAATCCAATTTATACTTTTAATAATATAGGCACCTTTCCTGTTTTATTAACTGTAAGCAACGCCTATGGTTGTAATAATACATTCATCAAAAATATAACGGTACAACCAGAATTTACCTTTTTTGCACCAAATGCCTTTTCCCCAAATGGAGATGGTTTAAACGATATTTTTTTACCCTTAGGAATGGGTTGGGAAATTGCTTCTTATAACCTAACTGTTTATGACCGTTGGGGACAAAAAATATTTTATACTAAAGATTATACAAAGGGTTGGGATGGAAAAATTAAAGGCAATTTAGACGCTGCGCCTTTAGGAGAATATATTTATAAAATTGAGCTTATGGATATTTTCAAAAAATTCCACGAATTTACTGGCTTCGTTACCATCCTAAACTAGCTTAATTGTCTCTAAAAAATCTTTCTCTAAACCTCTTTTACTGTTTTTATCCAAGTAAAGACATTAGTCTCTCTCAAGACTTATCTCCTTGTCTTTAAAGATTCTATAAATTACATTGACATAATAAACTTTAATTAGCTGTTATATTTACCATTAAAATTTTATAAATACAATGGTAAATTCAATCCTCATCATTTTTAACCCCTTGCCCCTTATCCTATGTTGCAGAGGTGTTTTACAGAGATAAGCCTTATAGGAAGCCAAAGTTATCATGTTTTATTTTGATGGATTTACATTGACTAAAACCAAACGCCTTTACAAATAAATTGCCTCGTTTTCTTAGGGCAAATACTAGAAATTTTAAAAAAAAGGCGAAAAAATCCCAATTCACAATTAAGAATGCATTGTTAATTACTTCTTAAAGGATTTTAATTTGTAAGTGTATACAATAAGAAAAATAATATAGATTTGTTATATAAATTAAAAAACTAAAACAATGGCAAAAAAAGTAGCAAAAAAAGCAGCTAAGAAAGCAGCTCCAAAAAAAGCAGCTAAGAAAAAAAGAACTGGTACTCCAGGAGTTGGTTTAAATAAGCCGTATACTCCAAGTGCAGCTCTTGCTGAAATTGTAGGTAACAAACAAATGCCTCGTACCGAAGTTGTAAAAAAATTATGGGTTTATATTAAAGCCAATAAATTACAAGATGCTAAAAACAGACGTATGATTAATGCTGATGCTAAACTAAAACCAGTTTTTAGTGGTAAAGGTCAAGTTTCAATGTTTGAAATGGGTAAACATTTATCCAAGCACTTAAGCTAATCGATAATTAAATAAATTAAAACCCTTGAGAACAATGTTTTCAAGGGTTTTTTGTTTTATACAGATTGGGTATTCGATAATCTTAACATTAAACCTTTTCTTGTTTTAAAGTCATTAAAAATAAATTCATGTAAGCTAACAAAAATTAAAATATTACATTCATTGCATGAAAAACAAAATTAATCTACTTACAAAATTCATCCTTATAAAATTAAGCTGTCTCATTTTATTTTTTGTTTTCACTTCTTGTTCAGATAAAAAAATGGAAATTCCTGAACAACAACAAGATTTTTGTTCCAGTATCCACAGAAACGATTCTACCTCTTTAGCAAAAGAATTAGAACCTCTTGCCAACTTAATGCAAAACAAAACTGGTGTTTATGTTTTAGAAGATGGTGACGGCGCAATGGTAACACGCGCTTGGTTAACTGAGTATGCCGAGAAAACAATTGATATTCAATATTTTATTTTCTCTACAGATAATGTTGGATTGATTGCCTGCGATTACCTGGTACGTGCGGCAGACAGAGGCGTTAAAATTCGCATTTTAGTGGATGATATTATGGTGGATGCCGGCACTCACGAAATTTTAACGATGGATTCGCACGAAAATATTTCAATAAAAATTTACAACCCCGGAATAAATATTGGCAAGAATATTTACGAAAAACTAAAAAAATTTAAAACAGATTTTAATGGGGCTAATCAACGCATGCACAACAAAACATTTATAGTCGATAACAAAGTATTAATTACAGGTGGACGAAATATTGCCGACGAATATTTTGATTACGACCACGAATATAACTTTAGAGACAGAGATGTGTTATTAATTGGAAAAGTAACTAAGCAAGTTGAAAAATCGTTTAATGAGTTTTGGAACGATACCTTAAGTGTTCCCATAACAGATTTGGTTGATGAAGCAGATAATAATTTTAATGATAAAAACAGGTTTAACAGACTACATCAATACGCCTGTAACCCCGAAAATTTTTGGCCGCAGGTAAGAGAAAAAATTAAAAATCTTCCTTTGGCTTTTCAAAAGATTCAAAAATCGGGTGATTTAGTTTGGTTAGATAGCGTTGATTTTATTTCTGACTTTCCGGGTAAATATGATAGAAATAATCCTTCATCACCCGGAAGAGTTGCAACAATTGCCCTTATGAATTTAATTAAACACGCTAAAACATCCATCGAAATTCAATCGCCTTATTTAATTACTACAGAAGTTGGTCAAAAACTTTTTAGAGATGCCGTAAATAGAGGCGTTAAGGTTAGAGTGCTTACTAACAGCCTTGCTTCTACTGATAATTTAGAAGCTTTTGCAGGCTATCAATCCTGTAGAAAAAACTTATTAGAAACAGGAATAAAAATTTATGAATTTAAACCAGATGCTGCTAAGCGATTTAAAATCATGACAGGCGCTTTACAAAAAAAATTAAATTATACTCCAACTTTTGGCTTACATGCAAAATCTATGGTAGTAGATGGTAATATAACTGTTATTGGCACTTTTAATCTCGACCCTAGAAGTGCCAATTATAATACAGAATGTTTTGCAGTTATTTATTCATCTAAAATTGCCTCGGGTGTTTTAAAAGGGATGGAAGAGGAATTTAAACCAGAAAATTCTTGGGAAACAACGCTTGTTTTTAATCCTGATTCTGAAGCCGGAAAGAAAAAGCAACTAAAAGCATGGACACGCAAATTAGTTCCAAAAGAAATATTATAATTACTTTAAATTAAAAAGCCCTTGAATTTTAAAATTCAAGGGCTTTTGTTTAATATGTTTCTAAATCTTAATCTTCGGTTACCGGAACTACAAAGCCAGTAACTTCTTTAAGCCTTTTAACTTTTAAAGGTGTACCTCCCTTAACAACGTAGGGCGCCGGAACATCCTTATCTTCACCCACCGCATAAAAATAATAATCGCCATGGTAAATGTTTTCAATTAAAAAATTGCCATTGTGGTCGGCATCAATTGAGGTATCATAATTTGCAACATTTGTGCCTGGAAATTCTGTGGCGTTAAATTTAATATATATTTTGGCAAAAGGAATTGCTTTTTCGTGATGCAAAACTTTTCCCTTAATATTTGATTTACCACCTAACTGATTTTTTTTGCAGCCGAAAAAACTCAAAGCGCAAAAAATTAAAACAATGTATTTAATATTTTTCATAGATTTTTTTTAACGAATATATTAAATTATAAATAAAAAAAAGCATTTTCTCGCTTAATAGTGCTTTTTCAATCATGAATAAAACTAAATTCTGTTTAAAGAAAATTTAAAAATCTTTTAATAGTCAATTCATTTGCAAAAAACATTAACAAACGTAACCTTATTGTTTTTACTGCGTTAATAGGGTATGAACCATAAAAAAGAAATATTTGAATGGTCATTCTTTTTAGTACTCTCGCTAATAGCTTGGAAATTAATAGACACCTATTTGATTGAAATTAGTATTTGGAAATATTTTGTGATTGAGTTTTTGTTAACCGCTTTACATTTATTGGCAGAGTATACTGCAAAATTATTAAATGTAAAAGAACATAAATGAATTAAAATATAGTACAAAATGTTTCAAGTTTCACTTCAGCGATTTTAATTGCCTATTATTTAGTAAAATTTTTATTTGAGAAATAGCAATCTCATTCAATTTTATTAAGCGTTCTGCTTGCGAAATTTTTTGATTAATAAGCACAGAATTAATATTTTCTAAATTAGAGAGTACTACTAATTGCTCTATGTTTGCAGTATCTCGTATATTTCCTACTGCTTTGGGATTATTATCTCGCCACTCTTTGGATGTAAAACCAAACAAAGCAACATATAATAAATCGGCCTCACTGGCATACACAAAATTTATTTGCGCTCTACTCAATTCTTTTGGGATTAAATTTTCTTTAATAGCATCAGTATGTATATGGTAATTTATTTTTGCCAAAGTTCGCCGAAAATTCCATTCTAATTTTAAAACATCGCTTTCTTCTTTTTTCAGTCTTTGAAATTCAGTAATCAGATATAATTTAAATTCAGCGCTTATCCATGTTGCAAACTCAAAGGCAATATCCTTGTGAGCAAAAGTTCCCCCATACTTGCCTTGTTTAGTAATAATACCAATTGCATTTGTACTTTCCACCCATCTTTTTGGGGTTAATGAAAAGCTGTTTGCTCCGGCTATATTTTTAAATCCATCGAATTCGATGGACTTAAAATTAGGGTTATTTAATTGTTCCCATAAACCCACAAACTCTATTGTACTTCTATTCCGTAACCAGTTTTGTAATATATAATCACTTCTTTCTGAATCACGAAACCGTGCAATGCCACTTAGAGAAATATAATCTTCACCACTATTTTGTAATACCTTTATTACTATTCCTTTCACAGATATATTTGTCTTATTCATTCTTTTAGAGATTTTTAATTACGTCCAATTCCCCATAAATACAATTTAAACATAACTAATCCGCGACCTTTAAATACTTTTTTGGAAAACCAAACTAATACAAAAATAATTGGTGTGTTAACTAAACCTTGCTACAGACTATAGCTTTTTTTAAAAATTAAATGAAAAATAAATTAAAAACTTACTTAATTACCCATTCAAGTTAATGTGTGAATAATGTAATTTATAATAAAAATCATGTAATGCTTTTGGCTTTAAGTATGCGTAATTTTGATGTGTACTAAAAAAGCAATGTGCTAAACATCAGGAAAAAATTTGACCATTGTCATCAATGTTTCTTTTATTTAATTGTTACTTTAAGTTATTAAATTCAAAATAGAATTCTGTTTTGAAGAAGAAGCTGGTCCTGTAAGGCCTCTATATTTGAGAAGCAGAGCAATTGGCAAACCCTGTAAGGTTTACGATTATTGGTTTAAAAAAATGGTTAAAATAAAGCTGACCCTTTAAGGTCTCTTAATTAAAACCAGAATGGTAAACCCCGTAAGGTTTACATTTAGTAAAATTTTCTCACCATAAGCCGACATCAATATTTATATGTTGGATGGGATACGGTTAAAAAAGCTGCCTCTATAGGTAGCTTTTTTTGGCATGTGCTCATCAATTTTAATTACAAAGTCTTGTTACAATCTTTACTTTTTAAAATGTCAGGGGAATAAAATTTAAAGACTTATATGATACACATCTGTGTTATTCCTGCGTATTCCCAGTACTTCAAAGCCACCTTCTTCTGGTATAATTTCTTTTAAATCAAATATATGGCAGTTTTTACTGAGTCCTTCAAAAATTAAAGTAAAGCCTTTACCATCATTTAATGTCCATTCTGGCGCTAAAGAAATATTAAAAACTGTAATTAATTTAGCTTCTTTACCGGTACCGTGCTCAATTAGAAAGGTAGTTGGCCAAATGCGATACGCATAATCTTCTCCGCAAGTGCAATGCACAATTGTTTGGCGCTCTTTGCACTCTAACGTTTTTATTTCTATTTCCTCTAGTGTTGTTGGCATTTACTTAAAGATACAAAAAAAATTATTCTTTCTATTTAAAGTTACAATCATCGCAAACATGTCCTTTACTATACATTATCATTTCCTTTATTGAGCGTACTTTCAGATTCAATTATAACATCGAAAGGAAAAAAAACATGGGATTATCCTATTTTTTATCAGAAGGGTTTAACTTTTTTAAATTTCGCTCAATATAATTTTCGTTAGGCAATATGGCCATTTGGATACGCTTAGCATATTTAATAGAATCTAATATTTCCCTATTCTTCAATTCAAGTATCGAACGATGCTCTTCAATAATTGTATTTTTTTCTTCGAGTAAACTATTATCGCGACTTTTTTGTTTTGCACTCTTATAAAATACTATTGCTAATAATAAAGCCAATAAAAACCCAACAATTCCTGCAATTGCAATTACACGTTGTTTTTCCAACTTTTGTTGTTCACGCGCCAACATTCCTTTTTGATTTTCGGCTGTACGAATGCTATCTGCTAAAATTTCTTTTTCGTATTTATAAGATACTTCTGTTCTCGCAATTTGTTTATCAATGTCGGAGTTACTTAATGAATCTTTAAACTGAATAAAGAGTGATAGATATTTATAGGCCTTTAAGCCATCTTTTTTTGCTGCGTAGGCTTGCGCAAGGCATTCGCAAGCATCTCGCTTTATGCTTTGCTCTCCTATTTCTTCTCCAATCACTAAAGCAGTGTTACAAATATTAATCGCTTGCTCAACTTTAGAGGATTTTAAATTTAAAAAACCAACAGATATCATGGTTTTAGATAAATTACTTTTATCTTTTAAACCTTCAAATAATTTTAACTCTTTATTGGTATATAAAATTGCGCTATCCATGTTTCCATTTTGTTCATGTACACCGGAAATTCTTCCATAAGATGCAGCTTCTCCGCGAACATCGCCTTGAATTAGTTTTATATTTAATGCCTTACGATAAAAATAGATTGCGCTATCGGCTTGCCCCTTTTTATTTTGGTAATTTCCTAAATTACTGTAGCAAATTCCCTGACTTTTTAAATTTTTTAATTTTAAGTTAATCGCTAAAGCTCTTTTCATATTTGCAGTTGCTTTATCGATATCGCCCTGATTGTTTTGAATATTTGCAATATTAATCAAAGCTGCCGCAACTCCTCTTTCTGACTCTTCGTTTTCAAAAATCGTTAAAGCTTCTGTATACAAACGGTAGGCCTCATCGGTTGCTCCAATCTTGCCAACTATTCCTCCTTTTGTAATAAGAACAGACCCAATACCTAATTTATAATTATTTTTTTTTAAAATCATCATAGCAGAATCACAATAATTAGTTGCCTTTTTATAATCGCTTATAAGATTATAACACCAACTAAACTGTAAATAAGCTTTAGCCTGACCGCGCCAAAAATTTAATTTCCTCGAAAGCTGAATCTGCTCATTTATTAATGGCTCACTAACTGCCCAAACAAATTGCAAATCATCAACGAGTGTATTTAAATGGTTTACTTTATTTGTATCTTCTTTGTCGGCTTTAATTAGTTTGCGAATAGAGTCTGCCTCAAAAATACTTTGAGCATGAATATTCGCGAAAAATAAAACAAAAAGAATAATTACCAGTAGTTGTTTTGAAACCATAAATAAATTTAAGGATAAATTATTGACTAAATTAGAGTGATGTTAGTCTTAAAGTTCAAATCTATCCAGAGACTATATTTAAAAGTCTATAAACAAAAAACCCTTTGCGCAAAACACAAAGGGTTTTCAGAGGTCCCGAGCGGACTTTTTTAAACCCTCTACAAGACTCGTTATTACAGTGTTTTTACTGATTTGCTTAAATAATAGTGAAGTTTTATCACCTTTACTTCTCTAAACAAATATACTCATTTTAGACTAAACATATTCCTCTAACAATTTCATCCTAATTTTAGTAATTTTGAATCATGTTAACTAGTTGGATTGATAATGCTAAACTATGGCTTTCTAAGAGCATGGATCCAATTCCTCAGGAATTGAATGAAATCGATTGGAAAAGTGACTTATCTGACAATACAGATAGATTAGCACAGCATCTTTGCGCATTTGCTAATCATCAGGAAGGTGGTTATCTCGCGTATGGAATTAATAATGATGGGTCTCCAGCACCGTTAGAAAAAAACGCTATTGATGTTATCGTCCAAAAACTAGGTAATATTGCACGTAATAATTTATCCACCGCGCTTTCTATTGATCATACTGTTATTGAATTTAGAGGTAATCCAGTTCTCATTATTTATATTCATGAGGTAAATGATAAGCCTGTACATTTAAGAGGAAAAGATCTTCATTATAGTTATAAAAGAAGTGCCGGCCAAACCGTGAAACTATCTGCCCAAGAAATTAAATTTCTTATTTCAATTTCATCAGGAATCGATTTTGAATCGCAAATTACTGCGTTCAATATTTCTTCAGACGATGTTGTTAAGTTGCTTGACTACGATAGTTATTTTAGGATGCTTGAATTAAGGCTCCCAGATACCAAAGTGAATATACTTCTCGCACTTGCTTCAGAAGGATTAATTGTCAAGTCAAATGAATTTTGGAATGTTACAAATCTTGGTGCCATTTTATTTACACGCGATATAGATAGTTTTATAGACCTCAAACGAAAAACTATTAGGGTAATTGTCTATAAAGAAACAAGTAGAATTAATGCTTTAAAAGAACAAGTCGGAAAACGTGGTTATGCTTCAGGGTTCGAGGGATTGGTTGTTTATATTATGGATCAACTTTCTTCGAATGAGGTAATTGAAAACGCGTTAAGAAAACAGGTAAAAGTTTATCCGGAAGTAGCCATTCGCGAATTTGTTGCTAATGCCTTAATTCATCAAGATTTTTCAGAAACCGGTACTGGTGTTCTTATTGAAATTTTTACAGATAGAATTGAAATAACAAACCCAGGTGTGCCTTTAGTTGAAACAAATAGATTTATTGATACTGCTCCTAAATCTCGTAACGAGAAACTTGCTTCTTTAATGCGCAGGCTTAAAATTTGTGAAGAGCGAGGTAGTGGTATTGATAGGGCTATTCATGCAATTGAAACATATCAATTGCCGGCCCCAAAGTTTATCAAAGGGGATAATTATACTAGAGTAATTATGTACGCACCAATTCCTTTATCTAGAATGACTCTTGAAGATAGGGTCCGCGCTTGCTATCAACATACTGCGCTTAATTATATAAGTAATCAGCCGGTTAATAATCAATCGGTCAGGAAAAGATTTAATATTTCAAAGAACAATGTTTCTTCCGCCTCAAAAATCATTGCGGATACCATTGAGTCTGGTTTGATTAAATCATCTGATCCGGAAAATAGTTCCAAAAAATTTGCCTCATACGTTCCGTATTGGGCTTAAATCTTATTTGCTTCCAACATCCCTAACTTTATAAAAATGATTTTAAGTAATTGATTATCAGTAATTTCTTATTTGTTTTTAAAATCCCAAAGTTTGTAATTTTGTTAATAAAGTGTTAATAAAGTAAAATTAAAGGAAAACCCTAGATTTAAAAAAAACAAAGCAAATGATAGATAGTCTATCGCCTGGTAGGTAACACTTCAATGAAATTAGAGCCTAGAACCATCTGGGCTTTTTTATTCATTGGATTAATGAGTCATTGACCTTGGGTAAATGACAATTAAAACATGTAGTTTTTGTTGTTGCAACTGCTTTAAAACAACACCGTTGCTATTGGATCAACAAATACGCTGCAACGGCCTATGTAAACAAAAAAGCGCCTAAAACCATGAGTTTAGACGCTTTTCATGCACTAAGTAAGGCAAATTACTTAGCTACTTCAGATTTTTTATTATTTCTGCTCATTACGATCAAAGCTGTAGCGAGTATTCCAATTCCTCCTACAACCATTACGGTTTTACCACCCGAACCGGACTTCTTTGAAGAACCAGATTTCTTTGAAGTAGTGGTTTCGCTGTCACCTGAACTTTCTTCTTCATCATTCACATTGTTTGCTGCTTCGACTGAATCATCATTTTCTTCTTCGGCTTCTTCCTCAGCTCGTTTACGTTTTTCTTTAAAAAATTTTGCTACCATCTCTACTAGGGGCTTTAAAAGAGATGAAGCCGCATTTACTTCAGCAGCCGTTACGCCCAACCCGTCACCGGATAAACCCATTAATAATTCAACGCCACTCATTCCGCGTTTTTCAAGTTGTGATTTTATTTTCTTTGCTGCCCTTCCATTTAACACGGCTTTTTTTAATGCACTCTCATCACCTTTTAAAACACTTAAAAAAATATGTGAAGCCTTTTCGTGAAGCTTTACACAATTGTTGTAAAATTCAAGAGAAATACCTTTACTCAATGCAAATTCTTTACCCATGTAAACCCAGTACATTTTTTCAGCGATCTTACCGAAGTTTGTGCGCATTGCTGCTAAAAAACTTAAACGAGCAGAAATAGCAACCGGATTATGTTTAACAACAGCTTTACCTATTTTCTTCAATACTTTTTTTGTTGAAGCACCAGCGTTTTTCGTGGCGCTTTTAGCCTTAATAACTGCATTTTTTATTTTTGTCATTGGGCCTGACTTACCTTTCTTTTCGGACCTTGCTCTCTTTTTAGCTGATCGATCTTTCTTACCAAGGCCGCTATATGCATCTAGCATTTTATCGTCAAGATCGCCAAAAACAGCGCCATACAAATGATCGTCATGTCTGTGTATTGCGTTCTCACAGTTTGGAAACCTTTTTCTTAAAGCAGAATGTTCCCTAACAGCAAGTTTTTCTAATACGCCCATTAATAATTCATCATCACCGGCAAAGGCTTGATCCAATTCATCGTACATTCTTCCAAGTTCAATTGGATCATAAACGGCCTCAACTGAATTAGGCGTTGATTGAATTTTGTTGCGAGTGTTTCTAACATGTTGATGTAACGCTCTTCTAAAATGTGTGAAGCCTAAGCCTTCCATGTCGTTTATTCCACTTAATGTTGTTTCGAGTGTGTCGAACTCTTTTCCGAGTCCGGCCGCTCCGGTATTTACACCGTTTAAGAATTGTAAAGGGATACCTTCCATTTTTTGTTTTTTTTAATTTGATTTATATATAAATCAAATTTACTATCACAAAATAGTGTACTGAATGATTATGAAGGGCTTGTGTTTACAAGGGTTTGAGCCTAAGTTGAATAGAATTACATTTATTTTCAGTTCAAATAAATCATTAAAAATCAAATTTGAATTTATTTTGAGTTTCAGTTATTGCAACAAAACTATTATTGAAATCAACATATTCGTTGCAACAAACGTTGAAATTAAAATTAACTTTTGTTGAACATCTTGTTATCCTTATTTTGTTTTAAGCTTTGCCAACCTTTCTACTTTCTCCAGGTATGAATCCATGTTCTTTTTGTTTCGTATTGGGTTTGTGGCATCATCATATAAGAATATTTCTTTAACGTCATCTGAAGCATTAATAGATAATAGTGTTGCGGTTTTTTTATTTATGCCGGGGAATTTTGTTGCAACGGGGAAGTCTTCATATTTTATATGTTCTTGCGTATTAAAGCCAACTGGCTTGTAGTTTCTGTTTAAAACAAGATAACCACCATCTTTTTGCTTCTGTAAGCAATAAGGCAAATAAATTGATCTGAAGTCATATAATCCCATAGAGTAAATTTAATTAAATAGATCGTATTTTCATTTCTATACTGAAAACCCATTTTTTTCCTGTTACCTTGTTACCGAATCGATTTTTAAGGCTTAAATATTTGATTTTAAAGACATTGAACGGTAACAAACACGGTAACAGAAGGTCTAATTTTAACAAATGCTGTTACCGCCATGAATAAAGGAAAGTTTTTTAAAAATTAGCTGCGTTACTACTCTCACTATGGTAACAGAAAACGACTTTTTTTATCGATTTTTTGAAATTTTCAATTTTCTGTTACTTTTTTAACCTTTTTGTTACCTTTTTAAGCATTTTGTTACCGTTTGTTACCGCAAAAAAAGCTTTAATGTGCCGTAAATAAAGGAAAAAATAAAAAAAGTAACAAAGTAACAGAGAAAAAACAAAAAATAAAGTACAGTTGAAAATCATTTTTAAAAACTATTGTAAACCAAGTAAATCAAAAGTCCACGGTTCAACTTCTAGGACAAAACAGCGTTGGTTTACACCCATAAATTTCTTTTGAAAATATAACTCGTTAGGTTTGGTATAAGGATAGTTTTTAGAAGCACTAAACTCTAATTTTTGCTTTAATCCTTCTTTTGAAATATTAAATGCATCACCCGTTTCCTTAATATACTTGGCATACTCCAATTGGCATAAATTAAAATTGATATACAAATAATCAAATCCTACGCTCTGCTCTCTCACAAAGTGTTTTTGCTCCATTAAAATAGATCTTTGGTGTAAAGTATTCAAAGCTTCAAGAAACTTGTTTACATCGTCAATACTTTGCGTTATTTGAGTTTGTTTTTGAGCGCCCTTTATTAAAAAATCAACAAACATTGTATAAGCAAGATCACTTGGAAGGATCTCTTTCAATGATAATTTAAAAACAACAGCCATCAAAGCAATATGGCTTATTTCACGCTCACTGAAATTTATCTTTTTATTCCGGCACAAAGTTTTTAGCTCAATTATTGTTTGCCTGTAAAGCTTGCTAAATCCATCTTTATATACCTCTCTTTGTTTGTATATATCGGAGAATATTAAACCATTACCTGCTTTAAAAAGGTCCTGAAGATCTTGTGTATCTTCCTTTGTTTTGTCAGAAAATGTTGGTTGCCAAAGCATAAATATTAATCTCGAAAATAAAGCATCATCTTTTGTAGGAAAGTAATTTCCATCAATAGCTAAACCTGAACGAACAATTGATGTTTTAGTTTTATTGTTTTGTGAAACTTGCGCCCGGGAATAACCTACACCATCGTAAGCATTTTTTAAAATATCTTTTATTTTATCTTCAAAGGTTGGATTAAACTCTTTAATGTATTGCAAGTTATTGTTGATTTGAGCAAATTTTCTTTCAATTGCTTTATCTGTACTATTTTCAGTAGTTTCCGGTTGAGGATCTCCGAAAAAATTCATAAAGAAATTAATATAAGTCGACTTACCGGATCCTTTTCCACCGTATAAAAACAAAAAAGGAAAAAACTTTGTTTCAGAAAAAATAATATCTCTGTGTATTGTTGCTATTGTATAACATAAGCCAATTAAGCCATTGATCTCATATATATTATAAATTTTTTCGACGAACAAACTTAAAGTAAGTGTCCCGGGCGTAAACTTGAATTTTCTATCATCAACAAAATCTACGTTATTTTCATTTCCCTTTTTACCACTTGGTAAATAAAAATATTTATTATCGAGTTCAACAACACCATGTTCATCACAGATTTTATATTCACCATTGATTTTTAAAACGCCATTAAAAAAAGAATAAAAATCATTCTCAAGGTTTTGTCCTAATGTACTTAAGTAAATTGCTTCTTTACTCTCATCATAAAGGCTTTCAATAATATTTTTAAAGACAAAAGTTGTTCCGTTGTAATTAAAACCACCCTTCAAAACAATCGCACTGAAATTTGTTGACGTTAATAAATCCTTACTTGTAATTTCAAGTAACATAGTTGATTTATCCTCCTTAATTAACTCAAATAACATTGGAATATTATCGCTTTCATCATTTAGCCTATAAATCCACTTCATTGTAAAATTTGAAATTTTTAGATCCTTAGTATAATGTTTGATTTGTTGCTTAATATAATACTCATTATTCCTTACAAAAAAACCATATTTATCAAAACATTCTGTTTCAATTTCATTTTCGCTTTTTATCTTTTCGACCGGTTTAATTTCCGGCTTATTTCCATCAATAATTGCATCCGCTAAATCATAACCATCGTTACGATCTGGAAACAAATCAATAATTTTATAGTTAAGTTTATATGCGATTAACTTTTTAATGGTGCTGTTTTCTTTTCCTGCCTTATCTGCATCATTTAAATAATAAACTTCTTTGTTGAAAAGCGCAGAAATTTTATCGTCTGTAAGCTTATTTGCCCCACCAGTAGCTATCCAATCAAATTCAGGGTAAACAAAACTTGCAATAACGGCTGTTTTTTCGCTCTCTACAAGACAAATTATTTTGTTTGACAATAGATGTTCACCAAACAAACACAACTCGTATTTCTCGCCTTTATTCGGTTTTAAAGAATATGGAGGTTTCGCTTTAATACGCTTACAATTTTTTTCATCACTACTTATTTGATAATGAATTGTTATAACGTTGATATTTTTACCACTTGGCAATGAATAAATAAATTTCGTTACCTGTCCTTCAGATCCAACTTTCCATTTTTGTAAGTGTTCTTTTGTAATTTTCAGTTTATCAAAACAAAATGTATGGAAAGGTGAATTTAAATTATTCAAGCATTTCAAATCATTATCACTAGGAAAAACCGTTTTCAATTCAATTTTTACTTGACTTGTTAACCCTAGGTTTGTATCTACACCTAAATTTTTTAACGCTTCAGCATCTGGTTTATTATGGTATTGGCATTCACTTTCACGATCACACTTTCCAAACTCACGAGGTAAACCCTCATAATATCGAAACTTCTTATGTTGATTGCATTTTGGACACTTGCCTTTAGGTTTTGGGCTTTTTTCAAAAGTATATTTTATCATTATTAAGGGTATTTGAGTGCTTAAATCATTTATTCACCTTCGCTTGGTGGCATGTCCGGTTAAAAACAATTATTAATTATTAGGAATCCTGGTCTGATTTACAATAAATCATGTAATCATCCAACAGATCCTTTTCAATTAAATACTTGCTAATGTTTAAAGGAAATGACTTGTCAAAATCCTCAGACTTCAAACCGCTTGAAGCTTCAGCAAGCTTTTTAATGTTTAAATACATGAGGGTTATTCTTTCACGATCGCCAGGAGTAATCTCATTACAATATTTACTCATTTGGAATGATAAGAATAAAGCGTCGATATCAGACTTTAAAAATTCATTGCCAGCTAAATCATTCATATTAACTACTGCATTTAACACGTTGCTAATTTTGTTTGTTGTTTCTGTTGTTTTCATGGTTTTAGTTTTTATTTGAATTTATAATGACCGATGTTCATCGCAATAATTACAACGGTATTCTATTTTTTCGATGTTTTTATTAATGTTCTTCAATGTGTGTGGCGTTAATATCTCACAACGCCTACACGTTAGTATCAAGTTATCTGAAGGCTGATAAATAGGTAATGAAAAATCATCATTTAAGTTTGTTGCAAAATTAATGTAGGTGGGTTTAGCGTGGTAGTTAGTAATATACCTTTGTATACCTATTTCAGATCGAATTTCCAAAATGGCCCCATTAATTGTTTTTTCGCTAATAGGATATATTATTTTGGATTCACTCGGGCCGGATCCAATTAATTCTTTTAGCTCATTGCTTATTTCTTTACAAATTAATTCCAAGTTGCTACGCTCTATTTTTAATATATGATTATCTTGGATATCACCGTATGTAAGCGACAACACCTGTTTAAGTGTTAGCCCAGTATAGCAGCGTATAATGAACGCCTTCAGAGCGTTTTTTTTATCTTGGCCTTTGGTGTTTTTACATTTTAGTAAAAATCTATCCAGTTCATTTTCGGTTAAACCACTCATAGCTAATTTTGGTTTAAAAGGTTATCAAATGAGAAGCCTTTCATTTCATTGAAAATTCGTCCTGAATTTACCTGAGCATAAAACTTAGCAGTCGTGCGTTGTTCTGAATGACCAATCATGCGACTAACTGTTTCCATACTAATATTTGTGTTTGATATTATTAGAGTGGCAAATGTTTTACGAGCAGTGTGTGTAGTAAGTAGTTCTCTTGGCAAATTAGATACTACTGCTATCTCCTTCAGAATTCTATTCATAACTTGATTTGTATATACAGGAAGAACGCCCGGGTTTTTTATTCCATTATCAACCCTATGATTTAGATCTGAATACTTTTGAATGATTTTTTCGGCTTCGGGAAGCAAAGGCAATATTGAATTTACACCGGTTTTTTGTCGTGCCACAACTATATATTTTGTTCCATCCAATTTGCAATGAATATTATCTATTGAAAAGTTGTATAGATCTATATAACTCAATCCGGTAAATACCTGAAACAAAAAAACATCTCGAACAAAGTTATGACTGTGACTACTCAATTTAATATTCAGTAATATGCGAAGCTGTTCAACACTTAAGTGCTTTATATCACCTTTTTTATCGCCACGTTTTATTTTTACAAAAGCCAAATAATTTTTCGCTGAATAATCTGAAACTACTGCGTAATTAATAATAGCCTTTAAGATTATAACTGTTCGTCTGTAATGAGACTGCCCCCATTTTAGATTAGCTTTACAATATTGTTGAAAATCATTTAAGAAGGATTCTTTTATATCTGAAACAAAAAAATCATTTCGTTTAAATTTTGCTTTAATGAATTCAAGAACAATGTTTATCGCCTTCTCTTTTCGTTTCCACGTTTTAAAACAAAAATCAATATCAATCATGTGTTTTTTCTTTTCGAGATATTCTTCAGAAATTTCTCTAAAACTTCCTAATGATCTCATTTTTTCAGCCCTACGATTAAGTTTTTTCTTTTCGTGAATGGTTTTCATGACCTTGCTTTGCTGTTCTTTTTGTGCATCAAAACACCTTGTCGCAATTTCTTTTAGTTCAGGAACTGCCTTATTAATGAAATCCCCAGGCTCTTTGCATTCAGAAGCATACTTTTCAAGTACAATGTTGCAATCTGTTTTTAGCACTTCAAATAATTGAATAATAAAGTTCAAATCAGTATCGTTATGTGAGATGATTTCTTTCCCTTTGTATGAGCAGGGTTCTAGATATATTGAAGTTGAAAATTCGTTTCTTATCCCAAATACGGTAAGCCTTCCATAAATAGGAGCCTTGCCATCGAATCTCATTTTTTTTAATGAGTGGTAAAAAATGAATGAATAGGTAATGTGGTTTTTTGTTATCTTTGTCATGTCAATTAATTTTTATTACTGTTACTAATTAGCGCCAACGTTGCAACCGTTGGCGTTTTTCGTTTACCTATTTACCGATAGGATTTGAAATACTTTGTTTGCCTTTTGTGTGTGTCATTTAAGCTCTTGCTTCGGGTTTGCGATTTAATTCTATAAATTGGTTAAGGTCACTTTCTTTAATTTTCTTGTATCGCTTACCTGAAGCTTTCAGAGCGTTTTTCCTAATGTGCCAATTAACACCGGAAGGCTTTAAGCCAAGTTTTACAGCAGCTTGCGCAACCGTAAACATTTTCTCAGATACACTACCTTTTACGATTTCTTTAAGCTCGTTTACTTCTGTTTTCAACGCTGCAACATCTTGCTGAAGCTGTTCTACTTGTTCGTGTGTTTCCATTTAACTAAGAGTTTTAGATTGACTAGGATGTATATTCGTTTATGTTGGCATTAAAAAACAAACAGATTGCTTTTAATTCTACAACTGTTACAGGTTTTTTACCATGCAATAAAAGGGACCACCTTTTGCTATTAATTTGAACTTTTTGATAAAACTCCTTTGAAGGGACAAAGCCATATTTTGCATGGGTTTCAATGATTTTTTTTACTGGGTTTTGGGTGTTTACATTTTCCATAATTTTGATTATATTTGTATCGTTTAGAGGTTTTAATTATACAAATATCATAACTAATTATGATTTAAACATAATTAAAATTCGTTTTTAACACCGATAAAAACCATTTTAACCTAACAATCTGATTTTCAAATGATATATTTTTCAAAAAGACTAAAAGAAATTTTAAAGGAAAAGGATGTTTCCATAAAGGATTTTGCCAAAATGATTGGACTTTCTGAGATCGGACTACATAATGCCTTAAAAAACAATTCAACCAAGCTTGAAACAATCGAATTGATTGCAAAAAACTTGGGAACTACTCCGTCCTACTTTCTAAAATCAGACGAAGAGTTAAAGAACAGTGTGAGTATTGAGGAATATAATCGGATGGCGAGAATAATGGCTTCATATTTAGGGCTTGTTAATTGCGCTATTGCAAATGGCACCGAAACATGGAGGTTCTTTAATGCTGTACACAATAAAACTTTTGCTCTGAAGAATTATCGCGAAGCTGAAGATAAAATATCAGACATAATTGATGAATTAAGATTCAAACACGAGTTATTAATAGAAAAAGTAAATTCTATTTCCGATGATCAAAAGCTTAGAGAAACAATTTTAAAATATGTTCCAAAGGATGAAATCGAAAGCTTCATGAAGGTAAATGGCAAAAAGATAAGCTATCCCGGCATCGAAAAACACCTCAAGAAGAAATAATTTTACTTATTCTCGTTAAGTTTAATTTAAGCATTGTTCATTGCAAAGTTTCACGGCAATTTTCACGTTGCTGCTTATTTAAATAAGGTTATGTTTGTGTTTTGAAACCAGTGAAAATGTAACGATTTTTAACCGTTGTACATCAAAAAAACCAGTAAAATCAATGTTTTGTGTTTTATTGCAATGGTAGTTTTACCCATTGCAACGTTATAGTTGCTGAACCGTTGCAGGGAGCGTTGCAAATAATTAAACATCAACGTTGCTCAAACTACTAAATTCAATTTTCATTTAATCTGACTTACGTTAGAGTGTCATCACTGCGGCCAACTTTTCCATTTCAGCGACTTTGGTATCGTTATTTAAAATAGCGTAATGATCCGTTTGTTTGCTTGTTGAATGCCCATAAATTGCTTGTACGGTTTCCCTTGATATACCATTGTTTAAAGCAATACAACCAAAAGTGTGTCTTGCATAGTGTGTTGTAATTGGTTTATCAATTTTGCAAACCGCAGCAATCTCCTTCAATGCTGTATTACATGTTTGGACACATGGTGTTTTTAGGTTCGGTAAACCAGCATCTAGATCATAGTTAAGCATTTCCTTAGCCAGGGGTATTAAAGGAATAGACACCGCTTTTTTTGTCTTTTGAGTTTTTATAAGAATGCAATTACTATTTATGTCATTCAACTTAAATTTTTTCCCGTCTCCATATCTCAACCCGGTGCAACAAGAAAATATGAAAGACTTTAAGGTAAGATGGTGTTTGTGTCCAGACAAGAGTGTTTTATAATACTCCTTTATCTTCTGAAACTCAACTAGCGTTAAGAATTTTATATCACCAGTTGAATCCTCTTTTATTTGAAAATCTTTAAAGGCGTTATTACTTGTCAAGTCTTTTTTGATTGCAACGTAAACAAACTTCCTGATCATTTTTAAAGTGTTGTTAGACCCTCCTTTTTCGTTTCCTAGCGTAACCCTCATGTGTTCTTCAAAATCAGCTAAGAATGAAGGAGTGATGTCGTTAAACTCCAATTTACTCCTGAACTCTTTCAATTTATTGAGTTGATAGGTGTATTTTTTTATTGTGAGTGGCGCCTTGTTTGCTCTTTTTTTTTCAACCTCAATTTCGCTTTCTACAAAGGAGTAAAAATTCATCTTGTTATTATCTGAAGCTTTGCCTAGGTATTTTTCTAGAAACTGATTAATAGTGATCGGTTCATCTTTTATTCTTGCATCGAGAATAATTTTTGAAGCTTTAAAAAGTTGGGTTTCAATTATCAAATTGTATTGCTCACTGAAGGGATGAGATTTTTTGATGCGATTGTTTTTCTCATCGTAAAAATCCTTAGTGCACGACACTTTGAGTGAAATAAATTTTTTCACTTTGTTGTGATGCAATTGAAGGTAGAATGAATTAGATCCGTCCTTTTTTGGTTGATCTGTCCGGTAAATTACTTTCGGTAGATTGATTGATGTCTGCTTCATATTTAGTGAATAAATAGTGAAGCAAAAGCCTAAAAACACACTAAAATTTGGAAGTTGTAAAATAAGGGTTTCGGTAAAAACCCTTATTTTACTAACGTTCCGAGGCAAACGTTTGTTACACTTAAGTAACGTGGAGGTCCCGAGCGGATTCGAACCGCTGTAGCAGCTTTTGCAGAGCTGAGCCTAGCCACTCGGCCACAGGACCTTTTTATTTTTATGAGTTTTTTCTCAGCCTAGCCTCCCGATAGCTATCGGGACGGCCACAGGACCTTAGAAATGATGAATTTTAAATTATAAATTTTAGATAAATCTAAATGTTAAATTAAAAATTACACTGGGCAAAAATAAGATTTTTTTAGCAATTTGGTGGAATTATTATAAAAAAATGCAGATTTCATCGAAACTACCAAATATAGGCACCACCATTTTTACAACCATGAGTGCGCTTGCTAAAGAACATAACGCTATTAACCTTTCGCAGGGCTTCCCGGATTTTGAATGTAATCCAAAACTACTAGAATTTGCAAAAAAACATATGGATGCGGGCTTAAACCAATATGCTCCAATGACAGGAGTCATTCAACTTCGCGAATGTATAGCACAAATACTAAGTAATTGTTATGGTAAAAGTTATAGTCCGGATTCTGAAATAACTGTAACCGCCGGAGCAACGCAGGCTATTTATACTGCTATTGCCGCTTTTATTAATGCTGGTGATGAGGTAATTGTTTTTGAACCTGCTTACGATTGTTATATTCCTAGTATTGAATTACACGGTGCAAAAGCTGTTTCGTCTCAATTAAATCCAAAAGATTTTTCAATCAACTGGGACGATGTAAAATCAAAAGTGACTTCTAAAACAAAAATGATTTTAATAAATTCGCCACACAATCCAAGTGGCACAATTATTAATGCAAATGATCTTTTTGAACTCGAAAAAATAGTAGCTAGCAAAAATATTATTGTGCTTAGCGACGAAGTATACGAACACATGGTTTTTGATGGACAACAACACCAAAGTGTTGCCAGAAATAAAACACTGGCGCAACAATCCATTATTGTCTCTTCGTTTGGTAAAACGGTGCACACTACCGGCTGGAAAATTGGTTATGTTGCCGCACCCAAGGAATTAATGACAGAGTTTAGAAAAGTCCATCAGTTTTTAGTGTTTGCAGTTAATCATCCTTTTCAGTTAGCACTGGCAGATTTTTTATCTGATAAAAATAATTATTTAGAGCTTAAGAATTTTTACCAAGCTAAACGCGATTTATTTTTAAAACTAACCCAAACTTCTCGTTTAAAGGCGTTAAAAACTGCTGGCACTTATTTTCAGTTAATGTCTTATAAAGAAATAAGTAATGAGAGTGATACTGATTTTGCTATTAAACTTACAAAAGAAAATAAATTGGCTACAATTCCACTATCAGTTTTTTACACCAATAAATACGATAATAAAATTTTAAGATTTTGTTTCGCAAAAAAAGTTGAAACCTTAGAGAAGGCTGCGGAGATTATTAATAAACTTTAATTAAATATATTTTTGAAAGAGCGTCTACTTTAATAATTCCTTTTGCGAATAATATTTACCATTTAAAAGCGTAGCTTCTACTTGCTTAATATTTTCAATATCTTCTAAAGGGTTAGCATTTAACAATAATAAATTTGCCTTTCTTCCTACCTGCACACTACCCCAATTTTTTTCTTGATGAAAATAAACTGCGGCATTGTAAGTTGCGCATTTTAAAATTTGATAATTTGTTAAACCCGCGGCTTTATACAATTTCATTTCTTCATACATGGCAAAGCCAGGCACATTAAAAATTCCATCATCGGGACTCAACAAAACATTTACTCCAGAGTTAACTGCTTGATTAAAAATTTTATTAAATTTTAAAAATTGCTGCTTGTAAACATTTGCATATTTGCTTTCGAAATCTTTTTTAAGCCTATCCTTAGTATCCTTTAATGCATCTTTATACTCTTTTAGCCAAGCGCTTTTTACTTTTGCTGAAACATAATTCATTCCATTACGCTCAAGCAAAGTTTTTTCAGAAAATTCAAAAGAAAAAATATGATAAAAAGATAAAGTTGGGCAAAAGGCCACATTTTTTGATTTCATATTTTGTAAAACCTCTTTAAAGTTTAACGAATCTTTATTATAAGCAGCTAATAACGGTTGATAATGTTCAACGGAGGCAAAGCCCGCATTTATTGATTTAGTAAGACTTCTATCATAAGCATGGCCGGCAATAGAAATTTCATTTCTGTTAGCACTCTCAATTAAATAATTAAAATTAGTTTCATTTATGCCTCCTAAATATTTAATAAAATCATATTTATTATTTTTAGCGTGTAGCACAATTTTTTCAATACTATCTTTTGTCAGCAAAGAATCTTTTTCCGGAAAAACATAAGAAACATAAATTTCTGATGCTACTTTTTTACTTGAATTAATACTATCTCTTAATGCCAATTGATTAAATTCTCCACGCATACTTCTTAAAGTAGTTACACCAGCCGCTAAATTTAATTTTAAATATTCCTGTAATTTTATAGGGCTTTTTTTATCTGGGAAGTGCGCATGCATATCTGCCAATCCTGGCATTAAAAATTTATTCTTACAATCAATAATAGTATAACCTTTCATTAATTGTTTTGTGTGAGAAGGTTCTATTTTTTGAATTACACCCGCTCTAATATATACATTACAATCAGAAATAATTACTTCTTGATTTACAGGAATAATAGTAACATTTTTAAGAATAATGTTCTGAGAAAAAACAAAACCAGACAAAAAAAGAAATGAAAATAATAAACGCATATTTATTTTTTAGAGAACAATATAAAAAAAATAAACACCGTAATAAAACACGATTAATATTAATTAACAGAAAATTTAAAATAGAAAATGAAAAATAAATCAAAGACAAGAACTTTGATGAAAAGGAGGAAGTAAAATAGAAAAAATTAATCCGCGATATTTTCGCGTTTTGCTTTGTTCTTGTATTTTATTAAACGCATTGTCCAATAAGACAACATACCAATAATAAATAATGAAATGAAAATATTTGGACCTTGACCTAAGGATCTCATCCCAGAAAATACCCAATAAGAGAATTTTCCGATTCCTTCAAAAATGTCTGTCCAGGTAACCATTAGGCTTATCATATCTTTTTAATTTGTAAGTTTACACAACAAAAATAAGAATAATTTATAAATAAAAAAATTGTGTTTGCAGGCCTATTAAATAAAGGAGTTCGGGGGAGTTTAGTACTTTTATCAGTTGTTTTTGTGATATCGGCAATTGCCTTATATTTTGCTCCAAAAAGCCTGGAGTTTAATAATTACCCCAACGTTTTTTACAACTATTTTTCCCAAAAAATAACAAATCGTGCTTTTATCTTGCTTTTAAATTTTTTATTTGTTGGTTTAGGGGTAGTTCTTGTTAGTTTAATTTCAGTCAAACAAGAAGTGGTTGATAAACTAAATTATTTCCCTGTTTTTATTTTCTTACTGTTGAGTATTGTTTGCGTTAATCCAAATCAATTAACGCCACAAATTATTACCAATGTATTTGTTCTCTATTCTATTTATAAATTATTAGATACTTACCGAAAAGAAAATGTTTTGAGTCAATTATTTGAAGCAGCATTTTGGCTTAGTATCTCAGCTTACATTACAATATCAAGTGTAATTAGTTTCCCACTTTTTTTTATTATTCTTTTGGTGTTACGTCCTTTTTATTGGCGCGATTGGGCAATTGCCATTTTAGGATTTTTAGCGCCAATTTTAATTTGCGAAAGCATTGCTTACCTAAGCGATTTTAGTCAATGGTATCTTTTTAAATCTATTGGTTTATTCTTACAATTTTTAAAATCACCTTCGTTTAGCGAATACTTTTTGCCGCTTGTTTGTTTTCTTGTAATTACTTTATTGATTTCAATTTTTCAAAGTCTATCAAGAGGTTTTGGTAACACAGTGAAAAAACAAAAAACAAAAACTATTTTATTTTGGTTTTTGTTCTTTTCTACATTTGGCTTTTTTGCAAGCGGAGCAAACAGTTCAAGCATTATTTTAACTTATGCTTTTCCGTTGTCGTTTTTTATAGGCGACTTTTTGTTTGGCATGAAACAAACAAAAATTGCCAACACATTACTTACCTTCTTCCTACTATGCCTGCTAGTAGTTTTTTTAGGCGAGTTTGATTTAATTTAAAAGAGTTAAAGTTTATTTAAAGCGGTCTCTAAACGTTTTATAACCTCATCTTTTTCAATCAATGCAATCATATCAAACAATTGGGGTCCGCCAGCTACACCTGTAATTAACACACGCAATAATTGCATATCAATTTTACCAACTTGTTTCACTAACTCTTCAAACGAATCGTGAATAGTTTGCATTTTCCAATCAGTTATTGATTTAAAATTTTCCAAAACAGAAGTAAACAGTGCTTTACTGGTATCATTCCATTTTTTAGTAATTACTTTTTCGTCGTAAGTTGTTGGGGCTTCAAAAATATATTTACCATGATCCCAAAACTCATGCACAAATTGTACTTTTTCTTTAACTAGTTTACAAAACTCAATCATAAAAGCATCTTCTTTTTCGTAGCCTTTTTCTTTTAAGATTGGCTTAAATGCTTTTGCTAAATCCTCGTCAGATTGCTTACGTAAATATTGTTGATTAAACCATTTTGCTTTTTCAGGATCAAATTTTGCACCCGATTTATGTACGCGTTCAAACGAAAATAATTCAGCTAACTCAGCAACACTAAAAATTTCTTCGTTGTTACCCGGATTCCATCCAAGCAATGCTAAAATATTTACAAAAGCTTCGGGGTAATAACCCGACTCTTTATAACCAATGTATGGCATGACTTCGCGAGGATCTTTCCAACTTAACGGAAATACTGGGAAGCGTGCTTCACGCTTAGAAATTTTTCCATTGCCATCAGGGTTAAGTATTAATGGTAAGTGAGCTAACATGGGCATTTGTTCTTCCAAACCTAAATAACGGTAAATTAAAATGTGTGCCGGCGCACTTGGTAACCATTCTTCACCACGCACTGCATGAGAAATTTCCATTTCAATATCATCTACAATATGGGCTAAATGGTACGTTGGCATGCCATCGCTTTTTAACAACACTTTATCGTCTACTTGAGCAGAGTTTACAGTTACCCATCCACGAATAATATCATTAAAACGAATTTCTTCGTTACGTGGAACTTTTAAACGTACTACATATTTTACGCCTTCGGCTAATAATTTTTTTACTTCATCTTCGCCCAAAGTAGTCGAGTTGCGCATGTTTTGACGAGTAACAGCATTGTATTGAGGAGCAACCACTTTAGCGGCTTCTAAACGTTTACGCATATCATTTAATTCTTCTTCAGTATCAAATGCGTAGTAGGCATGTCCGCTTGCAATTAATTTATCGGCGTACTTTTTATAAATCCCTAATTCTTTTCTTTCGCTTTGACGGTAAGGTTTATGTGGGCCATCACCAAAACCAACTCCTTCGTTGGGCTCAATACCACACCATTTTAAAGCAGCAACAATATATTCTTCTGCCCCTTCTACAAAGCGGGTCTGGTCTGTATCTTCAATACGTAAAATAAAATCGCCACCATGCTTTTTTGCAAATAAATAATTAAACAAAGCGGTACGCACACCACCCATGTGCAAGCCACCAGTTGGGCTTGGCGCAAATCTAACTCTAACACGTTTTTCCATAAGGCTGTAAAGATAAGTTTTTTTGTTGTTTTAATAATCCAAAAATGTTAGTTTTAAAATATGGCAGAGAAAGATTTTTTTCAAATGGTTTACCAGGTTGTGCGTTTAATACCAAAGGGAAGGGTAACCAGCTATGGAGCAATTGCCGCCTATTTGGGAGCTAAATCTTCTTCACGTGTTGTTGGTTACGCTATGAACGGAGCGCATGCTGTAAAACCAAAAGTTCCTGCACACAGAGTAGTTAACAAAAATGGTTTATTAACCGGTAAGCATCATTTCGAAACGCCTTTTCAAATGCAGGAATTATTAGCAAAGGAAAAAATTAAAGTGCTTGATGATAAAATTGTTGATTTTAAAAAATTGTATTGGGATCCTACTGAGGAATTAAAGATGTAACTCAAAATTGGATTAAAGATTCAAGACACACTACCAAAGACTGCCAACTAACAACTACTGACTTTATAATAAACAGCTCTAATTTCATTATCAAAATAAGCGGCGATAACATTTGGCAATTAAACTTGTTTGCTAAACGAATTATAATCTTCTTTGCTGAAAATGTATATGAAAAAATTCTTGTTGTTGTTTTTATTAACCTGTGTTTCTTATTTTACAAAAGCACAAGATATGATTGTAAAAAAGGATGGCTCAATTGTAAAAGCAAAAGTTTTAGAAGTAAATGATGATGACATAAAATATAAAAAGGTCACTAATCTAGACGGACCAATTTATACAATTTCAAAATCAAATTTAATCTCTATAAATTATGCAAATGGACAAGTCGAAAAGTTTGAAAGTTCGGCAAAAACAATTAAAAAAAATGAGGATGAGGATGTTGAAAAAGAAGAAAAACAAACTATTCCAAAACCTGCTTCAGAGTTTAGCAATCTAAAAATTACCGCTCCAGTAAATAACACAAAAGTTACCGCACAAGGAGGTGACCTAAAAGCGCAGCAACGTTACTTACAGCAATATATTTATACAGCACCAGATAAATTAACTGTAGCCAAAGATCTTGTTGAATTAACCGAAAAAGCGTTTACGCCAAAAGACCAAGAATATTATGACGGGTATTATACGGCTGGAATCTGTAGTTATAAAAACCCCAGAGAATCAATAAAATACCTCGAGGTAGCAGTTGATGCTTATAAAAAAAATTATACCGGTTACCCAAACCTATCAACAGATGCAGGTTTAACTAATTGTCTTCTTCCAATTACAAGTGCTTACCGTATGCTTGGCCTAATTAGCACGGCTATTGAAGTTTTAGAGTCGAATAAGGAATTCATAAAAAAATTCTCAAACCATACTCGTTGTGTTTTTTATTATACTCTAGGGGATCTCTATTCGTCCAACGAAGAATATTCTAAAGCAATATTGCAGTATTCTTATATGAGAAGAAATTTAGATAGTGGAGAACCTATGATTCATGTAAACAAAACGGACCCTAAATGGAAACAGGATATGAATATAAAATTAGAATCAATTTTTAGAGAGACTATAGAAATGAACTACGCCCTTTCAATGGGCAATGTGTATTATTTCCGTCAACAATATGATAGTGCGCTTCCATACATGAAAAAAGGAATAGAGATTTCTGAGAAATTTGTAGCACAAAACAAAAAAAATGTGGCCAATCAATCTAATAGCGCTTTAGGAAGAGAAAATATTCAGTATCATAAATTTAGTGAAGAAATGGGGGGATCTTATTTAGGATTAGTTACTGCATCTTATTTTACCGGAAAGAAGCAAGAAGCATTAACCTATGCCAAAGGCCTAAAAGACAAAGCACTTTACTACCAGTTAAATAGTGAATTTGAAAAAAGTGAAATCATTTATAAGGAAATGCTTGCAAAAGCATCAAAGTTTAATAATACCACCGCTTATAAATGGGCTGAACCGCATTGGACTAATTTGTTAAAACCGGGATACTTAACCCTACAATGCGCAAAACAAAATTATGATTTTGCAATTCCAGAGTTTAAAAAAGAATTAGAAAAAGATGATAAAGCTATACAAGAAGATTTTGCCTATTTCTCGGAAAATGAAAAGAAAGAATATTTTAAACAGTATAATACAAAACTAAACAGATATTATTCTCTTCTTCTTTCCTATGCAGAAAAGAACCCACCTTCTTATTTAGATATTTTAGATAAATCAATACAAACAAAAGGCTTGGTAATGGATGCTACAAACGAACAAGAAAATAGATTTAAAAATATTACCGACAAAGATCTTTTAAATGATATTGATGCTATTAAAGAATTTCGTGAAAAACTAAATGCGTTTACTCAATTAAATTCTGGGGATTCAAACCTTTCTTTAGACGATTCAATTGCAAAATATTCATTGTCAATTAATTTAACTCAAAAAAAAATCAACGCTAAACTGGGCGCTCCTACAAACATTTTTAAACCCCTAAATTGGAAAAGCATTCAGCAGAAATTAAAGCCAACTGAAACGTTTGTAGAAATAATAAAAATTCAAAGAGACTATTTTCAATTCGCTCAACCTATTGACCAATACTGGGTTTTTATTATTAAAGATACCGGAACTCCAATCACATTATTATTAGGAGAAGGCAAAGAATTTGAATATGGAATGCAAACCTATCAAAATCAAATCTGGTCAGAAAAAGAAGATTCGCTGAGCTATGACCTATACTGGAAAAAAATTGCACAACAATTAAACGGGAAAACCAAAATTTTTCTTTGTAGCGATGGCATCTTTCAGTTAATTAATCCGCTAACCTTAAAAAATCCTCAAACAAAAAAATATGTGTTTGATGATATTGAATTAGTTAGAGTTGCCACCGGACGAGATTTATTTAATACAAAAAGTCCTGCAGGTGAAATAAATAAAAGTGTTTTAGTTGGAAACCCAAATTTTAATATGAGTCGTAAAAGTATTAATGCAAAAATACAAACCAGACCTGTTAATCTTGGGATGGTTAGCGCAAAACGTTCAGGTTATTCGGCATTACCGGGCACTGAAAGAGAAATAAATGCCATATCAACCTATGCAAAAACAAAAGGAATTGAATTAACCTTGTTGCAAGGAGATAATGCCTCAGAAGTAAACGTAAAAAAAATCAATAATCCTGAAATCCTTCATCTTGCTACTCATGGTGCTTTTGATGCAACCGGAAGTGGCGACAGTTATCTTAAATCAAAATTACTGCTATCAGGCGCAGGCGATGCAGAACCTTTTACAATAGAAGATTATGCTCAATACGAGGATGGCTATTTAACGGCCTATGAAGTAACTCAAATGAATTTAGCTACAACAAAACTTGTGGTATTATCCGCTTGCGAAACGGGCTTAGGTGATGTACAAAGTGGAGAAGGCGTTTGGGGACTTCAAAGAGCCTTTCAGGTTGCAGGCGCAAGAAATGTGCTTAGTTCTCTTTGGGCAATTAGTGATGATGCAACTGCAATTTTCATGACATCTTTCTACAAGGCGTATTACAACAAATTGTCTATAAAATTATCCTATCTAACAGCAATGAAAGAAACAAGAAAAATATATCCACATCCATATTATTGGGGTGCATTTGTATTAACAGGATTTGAATAAATTATAGGTCGCTTAAATAAACCGCACCGCCAATACTATCGCTTTTAGCGCCAGTTACAGAACTTAACGTGTTTATTTTTTTATTCAAACGTAAATAACCTAAAAAAGCAAAAATTAAAGCCTCTTTAAAATTTATTGTTTCAGCATCTGGAATAATAATTTCGCAACTAGTTTTTGATTTTATACTTTCAATTAAAAAAGAATTAAATGCACCCCCACCTGTAACCAATACATTTTTTTTATTAACTAAATCGTTTGCAATTATCTGCGCAACATGTTCTGTTGTTGTTGCTAATAAATCTTTAATTTCAATTCCGCTATTTTCTATTAATGGTAAAATTATTTGTTCAAACCATTCTCGACCAATAGATTTTGCACCTTTTTGGGAATAATACTTTTGAGAATTTAATTTATTTAAGAGTTCATTATTTATTTTTCCTGTTTTAGCTAACTCTCCTCCTCTATCATAAGCTTGTCCTAGTTTTTCTGATAAATAATTTAGCAACATGTTTGCTTCACAAATATCATAAGCAATTCTGTTTCCACCTTTATCGTTAAACGAAATATTAGCAATGCCACCAATATTCAAACAAGCCTCATATTCCGAAAATAATAATTTATCACCAATTGGCACTAAAGGCGCGCCTTGTCCGCCATTTGCAACATCCAAACTTCTAAAGTCACAAACTGTAGTTATTCTTGTTGTAGCTGCAATTGTTGCACCGCAGCCAATTTGAGTACTAAAACCTAATTTCGGTTGATGAAAAATGGTGTGTCCGTGAGAGGCAATTGCGTCTGGAATTAAATCTGTTCCTTTTAAAAATTCATTTATTTTTTCTCCTATAAATTTGCCGTAAAGGCTATTTAGTTTAAAATAGTCTTCTGCAGAAGCGTTTTTAATGTCCTTTAGCAATTTAGCCCATTCTTGAGAGTAATTTATTGTTACCGCTTTTTTTATTGAATAATTATAAGAATCGTTGTTAATATCAAACTGGCACAGAGCAATATCAAGGCCATCAAGCGATGTTCCGCTCATTATACCAATTACGTGCATTTTATTATTTACATTTTTCTGCAAACTATTCGAACTTTTATTTTTTCTGTTTGTTATTCTAAATAAATAAAGGATTTAAAAAACGGTCAAAAATTGTTCACTATTCATTTTTTTATTGCTTTTATCCTTTATATTTGCAAGGTTACAAAAAATAGTATAAACCTTAAAACATAAATATAATGCATTTTGATTTATCTGAAGAGCACTTAATGATACAAAAAGCGGCACGTGAATTTGCACAAACTGAATTAAAACCGGGTGTGATTGAGCGTGATGAGCTTCAAAAATTTCCTGCTGAGCAAATTAAAAAAATGGGTGAACTTGGTTTTATGGGAATGATGGTTGATCCAAAATACGGTGGTGGCGGAATGGATGCTATCTCTTATGTTTTAGCAATGGAAGAGATTTCAAAAATTGATGCCTCTGCAAGTGTTGTAATGAGTGTAAATAACTCTTTAGTTTGTTGGGGTTTAGAAACTTTTGGAAACGAAGAGCAAAAACAAAAATATTTAGTGCCTTTAGCAAAAGGAGAAAAAATTGGTGCCTTCTGTTTATCTGAGCCAGAAGCTGGTAGTGATGCTACTTCGCAAAGAACTACTGCAATAGATATGGGTGACCATTATTTATTAAACGGCACAAAAAACTGGATAACTAACGGAAGTACTGCATCTACTTATATTGTGATTGCACAAACAAATGTCGAAGCTGGTCACCGTGGTATTAATGCTTTAATTGTAGAAAAAGGAATGCCTGGTTTTACAGTTGGACCAAAAGAAAATAAAATGGGAATTCGCGGAAGCGATACTCATTCATTAATGTTTGATGATGTAAAAATTCCAAAAGCAAATCGTATTGGTGAAGATGGATTTGGTTTTAAGTTTGCAATGAAAACATTAAGTGGTGGCCGTATTGGTATTGCTTCTCAGGCATTGGGAATTGCAAGTGGTGCATATGAATTAGCTTTAGCCTATTCTAAGGAACGTAAAGCATTTGGTAAAGAAATTTGTAACCATCAAATAATTCAATTTAAATTGGCAGATATGGCTACTAAAATTGAAGCTGCACGTTTATTAATTTTCAGATCGGCTTGGTTAAAAGACCAACACTTACCTTTAGATAAAGAAAGTGCTATGGCTAAAGTTTTTGCAAGCGAAACAGCCATGTGGGTTACAACAGAAGCAGTTCAAATTCATGGAGGATATGGATTTGTAAAAGAATATCATGTTGAACGTTTAATGCGCGATGCAAAAATTACACAAATTTATGAAGGTACAAGCGAAGTACAGCGTATTGTAATATCACGCCAAGTGTTAGCATAATCCTAAACTATATTCTAATTTATTTAAACCTCTTTATTTATTTAAAGAGGTTTTTTATTTTATGTCAATTGACAAAATACCCTTTTTTGGGTATTGTTAAGAATCAGTCTAAATAAGACATTTGTACCAGATACTTAAAACTCAACAAAAATATATTTATGAAAAAAATTACATACTTCAGTGCACTAGCATTATCAGGAATTTTATCTTTTAGTAGTTGTAAAAAAGACACTAAAGAACCAACTCCAGAGCCAACACCTACACCTATTACTCCAAGCTATACAATTCCTACTACTTATAGTTTTAGTAATGCTACGTTTACAATATCTGCGCAACGTTTATCAATGTTAAGCGAAATGACAACATACATTAAAACTGCACATACTACAACCGCAACTCCAATATTAAGTGATCAAAAATTAAAGGATATGTTTGCAAATATTAATGCTCAATTTACAGATCCATCATTAAACACGAGTGGCATACAATTAAAAGATAAAACATCAAACGCTTTTAATTTTCAAACAGATTTAGATACAAAATTTACCGACCTTAGTAATTTAACTCAAACAACACCAGTTGGCTCTAATGGAGTGGCGGGAAAAGTAACTTCTGGAGTTAAAGCCTACATTTTTGATGCCAATGGTTTCGAGTATAAAGAAACTCTAGAAAAGGGTGTTATGGGTGCGGCATTTTACAGTCAGGCAACCACTATTTTAAAAAACATTGCCACCTATGATAATTCAACTGCGGGAACAGCAACAATTTCTGCAATGGAAAATGCCTGGGATGAAGCTTTTGGTTACTTTGGTGTACCAATAGATTTTCCAACAAATACTACAAACCTTAAAAACTGGGGTACTTACTGTAATAATGTGAATGTAGCAATTGGCTCTAATGCAACAATAATGAATGCCTGGTTAAAAGGTAGAGCTGCCATCAGTAATAAAGATAATACATCGAGAGATGCCGCAAGAGATGCGGTTGTATCAACTTGGGAAAAAATTGCTGCCGCTCGCTTTATTACTTATGTAAAAGCAGCAAAAACAAACATTGCAGACGATGCAATTCGCAATCATAATTTATCAGAAAGTGTTGGTTTTGTTCTTGCATTTAGATATAATCCTTCAAAAACAATTTCTGATGCAGATATCACTACTTTATTAAGTTATTTTGGTACAAATTTATACACTGTTACTACAACCAATTTAGATAATGCAATTACTAAAATGGCAACTATTTTTAATTTAGATCCAAACACACTTTAACTGTAATTACAGAGCAGCAAAACACTTTTTTGTTGCTCTGTTTACTACCTTTTTTTAGGTATTGTAAGTTAAGTCATCTGATTGCATCTTTACAATCTACAAAATAAAAAAATGCTTAAAAAACTATTACTTACTTTCCTCGTATTTACTTTGGTTTTTTGCAAAAAGAAACCAAAAACTGTAGATGAAGACCCCGCCGAGTCCTTCGACAAACAAGGCATGCTAACAAACATAGCAGACAATGTTATTATTCCAAGCTATACTGTTTTTAAAATTTCTTTAGATAGTTTATCGTTAGCTTTTAATACATTTAATAGTAGTAATTCTTTAATTGATTTTCAAAAAGTTAAATCAAAGTTTAATGTAGTTTATTTAAATTATCAACGTATTAGCTTATTTGAATTTGGTCCGGCAGAAACAAACATATTACGAATGAATTTAAATGTTTTTCCGACAGATAGTGTTCAAATAAAATCAAATGTTGCCAATGGCTCTTACGACTTATCATCAGCCATAAACTTTGACGCTAAAGGATTGCCTGCATTAGATTATTTGTTCTATGGCAAAAATCAAAATGAAGTTGTAATCGTTCAATCATTTTCAACAACACCAAATCGCAAACAATATGTAACTGACCTTATCAATGATATGTCCGTTAAAGTAAATTCAATAGTGGGCTCTTGGAACGGAACCTATCGCTCTCAATTTATAAATTCTTTAAATACAGATATTGGAAGTTCTATTGGTTTTTTAGTTAATCAATTAAATTTTGAATTAGACTTTTTAAAAAATAATAAAATCGGTATTCCACTTGGTAAAAAAACCTTAGGTATTCCTGAACCAACAAAGTGCGAAGCCTATTACGGAGAACAATCTGTACAATATGCAGTTGAAACATTACACGCAATTGAAAATGTATACCTGGGGAGAAGCCAAAGCGGTAATGATGGTAAAGGCTTTGATGATTATTTAGAACATTTAAAATCTCAATACAATGGGCAATCACTTAACGTTGCTATTAATAATCAATTTTCAATAGCAAAAACAAAACTAGCGGCAATTCAAAATCCCTTATCTTCTCAGGTAATTTCTAACGTTGCTGTTGTAGATGCGGCATATTTAGAACTATTAAAATTATTAGTGTTATTAAAAACAGATATGCCCTCCAGCCTAGGAGTAATCATTACTTATCAGGACGGTGACGGTGATTGACAAATTCCTAAAATACATTAAACAGCCCATTAGTATTGCTCCACTAGTTATTTTCAGAATAGCGTTTGGAGCATTAATGTTTTTATCAATATCGCGCTTTATAATAAAGGGCTGGGTTTACAACATGTATATTTTACCAAAAGTGTATTTTCCATTTTTCGGTTTTGAATGGATAAAACCATTACCTGCTGATTTGATGTATGTTACTTTTATCTTGCTTTTAATTGCAAGTGCAGGAATTATACTTGGCGCTTTTTACAGAATCTGTACAATTATGTTCTTTATACTTTTTACTTATGTTGAACTGATTGATAAAACAAATTATTTAAATCATTACTATTTTGTAAGTATAGTATCATTTATCTTAATTTTCCTTCCTGCAGGCAACAATTTTTCTATAGACAATAAAATTCAAAAAAAATCTGAACAAGAATTAATCCCTCGTTTTTTTATTTTAGTCATTCAATTTCAAATGTTTCTTGTTTACTTTTTCGCCGGAATTGCAAAAATTAATTATCAATGGTTATTTGAAGCACAACCTTTAAAAACTTGGCTTCCGGCCTTTTCGCATTTCCCATTAATTGGACAATTTATGGAGACAAGCTGGATAGCTTTCGTGTTTTGTTGGTTTGCTTGTATTTACGATTTACTTATTGGTTTCTTTTTATTCAATAAAAAAACCGTAAATGTGGCCTATGTATTTGTAATTGTATTTCACACTGCAACCGCTTTGTTTTTTAACATCGGCATGTTTCCATACATCATGATGACAATCACAATTATTTTTTTCAAACAAGAATTTCACATATCACTTCTAGCAAAACTCAAAAAAATAATTCATTACTCAAATGCAATTATTTTACCCAAAACAAATGCAATTAAACTAAAAAATATTTTAATTGGCCTTTTTGCCATTCATTTTTTCATACAATTAGTATTACCATTTCGATATGTTTTTTATTCTGGCAATTTATTTTGGACAGAGCAAGGATATCGTTTTTCGTGGCGCGTAATGCTCATGGAAAAAGCTGGCGCCGCTTTCTTTTTTGTGAGAGATAAAAAATCAGGAAGAGAAGTTGAAATTGATAATAAAAATTACCTCACTTACATGCAGGAAAAAATGATGGCAACACAACCGGACCTCATGGTTGACTATGCTAAATTTTTAAAAAATGAATTTAAGCTAAAGGGATTTGAAGAACCAAGTGTACGAGTTCAAAGTTACGTAACACTTAATGGTAGTGGCTCAAGAACCTTTATTGATTCGAGTGTAGATTTAAGTTTAGAAAGTAATTCATTCCTAAAAAATAAAAATTGGGTAAAAAGCTATTAATGAAATTTAATCTATTAACAATATCTATTTTTTTTAGTTGCATTTTGTTCTCACAAAATGATACACTTAATAAAGATTCGTTATTTAAAAAAAACAAAAATATTATCCTAAACGAAGTAGAAGTTGTTACAGAAAAAGAAAATTCATTTGGCATTTCTAGTTTAAATAATATTGAGGGTACAGCTATTTATGCAGGAAAAAAAACCGAAGTAATTTATTTAAATGACCTTAATGCCAATTTAGCCTCCAATAATAGCAGGCAAATTTACGCCAAAATTGCAGGTATAAATATTTTTGAAAGCGATGGCTCCGGCTCACAAATTAGCATTGGCGGAAGAGGCTTAAACCCGAATCGCATCTCAAATTTTAATACAAGACAAAACGGCTATGATATCTCGGCAGATGCATTAGGTTATCCCGAAAGTTATTATTCACCTCCTGCAGAAGCGATTGAGCGTATTGAAATTTTACGAGGTGCTGCAAGTTTACAATACGGAACACAGTTTGGAGGAATGATAAATTACAAATTTTATGATGCCAACAAAACAAAAAAAATATCTTTAAACAGTCGCCAAACTATCGGCTCTTTTGGATTTTTAAATTCTTTTAATCAGTTGTCAGGAACAAAATCTAAACTTTCGTACAACACATTTTATCAATACAAACAATACGAGGGTTGGCGACCTAACTCAAATTTAAATCACCACAATGCATTTACTTCTTTTACTTATAAATTTAACGAGCGCTTTTCAATTAAAGGTGAATACACATTTTTAACCTATACTTCCAAACAAGCAGGGGGTTTAACAGATAAACAATTTATAACAGATGCAAGCCAAAGTTTTAGAAACAGAAACTGGTTTAAAGTAAATTGGAATTTAGCTTCGTTAAGCAGCGACTATAAAATAAATGACAGGACAAAAATTAATTTTTTGAGCTTCGCATTATTGGCTGGTCGCGATGCCTTAGGCTATTTAGGACGTGCTGATAGACCTGATGATACTACTACAAATAGATCGTTATTGAGTGACATATATAAAAACTATGGCGCTGAGATAAGATTATTACACAGATATACATTTCTTAACCAGCAAAGTAATTTTTTAATTGGCGCACGTTATTATAATGGAAAAACAAATCGTAAACAAGGCGACGCAAGTAAATTTTCAGATGCAAATTTTAAATTTTTAAATCCTGATAATTTAGAAAACTCTATGTATCTATTTCCTTCTAAAAATTATGCTTTTTTTACAGAAAATATATTTCAACTAACTAAAAAATGGAACATTACTCCAGGCTTACGTTTCGAGTATATTGATACGCGTTCTGACGGCTATTTTCGTTTAATAAATAAAGATGGAGCCGGAAATACACTTTTAGATATTAAAATTAATGAGTCTAGACAAAGCGTTAGAAGCTTTTTACTCGCAGGCTTTGGTACACAATTAAAAATAAACAATAATGTAGAGGTTTACGCCAATTTCAGTCAAAATTATCGCTCAATTAACTTTAATGATATGCGAGTAGTTAATCCGAATTTTCAGGTGGATCCAAATTTAAAAGATGAAAATGGTTATACTACAGATGGTGGACTGCGCGGCAGTATTAAAAATCTCTTGTATTTTGATATAAGTTGTTTTTTATTAAAATACAATAATAGAATTGGAACGGTATTAAATGTTGACTCTCTATCTTATCAAATTATCCGATACAGAACTAATGTAAGTGATAGCCGCAACGTAGGATTGGAGGCATTTGCAGAGCTTGATTGGATTAAACTCATTAACAATAAATCTAAACACAAGCTTTCTACATTTTTAAATACTTCATACATTCAAGCCACTTATATTAACAGCAAGCAGCCGGCATACGAAAATAAAAAGGTTGAGTTTGTACCAACAGTAATTATAAGAACAGGTATAACTTATGGCTACAAAAAATTTAGTGTCACTTATCAATATGCCTACACAAGTGAGCAGTTTTCAGATGCTACAAATTCAACAACTTCAGCTTCCGCTATTTTCGGCTTAATACCTGCCTATTCGGTTATGGATCTGTCTGCAGGCTATTCGTGGCGCTTTTTGAGCTTTTATACCGGTATAAATAATCTCTCAAATAGTGTCTATTTTACCCGTCGCGCAGAGGGCTATCCTGGCCCCGGAATTATTCCCGCAGACCCCATAAATGCCTACTTTACGCTCCAAGTCAAGCTTTAATAGTGAGCTAAAACTACTTGCCTTATTATTTATACACCTTTTTTTGAAATAATCAACCTTTTTTTGCCAAATAATTCTCGTAATTTTAATAATTATTAGAATACAATATGAGTGCTTTTGAAGACGATGCAGACGGACAACATGAGAATGAATTTGAAGAGAATTTAAAACTTTTTGAAGACATGTTAATTTCTGGTCAACCACAGTTTTTTGATGCAGATGATATAGAAGAAATAATTGATTATTATTTACAATGGCTTAATTATGAAATGGCTAAAAAGGCCATTGATTATGGCATTGAAAGATTCCCTTTTTCGAGCATTTTAAAAATACGTCAGGCACAATATTTATCCTCTCAACATTTTACACACGAAGCTTTAACCATCTTAAATGAGGTTGAACAAATAGAACAAAATAATTTTGATTTATACATGGCTCGTGGTTATATCTATAGCCAAATGGGACTTGGAGAACAAGCCATAGAAAATTTTAAAAAAGCCATCCCTCTCGCCGAAAGTAAAGATGAAGTTTATGTAGCGCTAGGTGTAGAATTTTTAAATGAAGATAAACCAGACGATGCACTTTATTATCTAAAAAAAGCAATTAAGTTAAATCCAAAAAACGAAGTGGCCCTAAATGAGCTCTCACTTTGTTTTGACCTTACCGGAAAATCTAGCGAGGCAATTGCCTTCTATGAAAGTTATATAGATAACCATCCTTACAGTTATTTTGCCTGGTTTAATTTAGGACTTGGATATAGCAGAATGGGTTTATTTGAAAAAGCAATAGAAGCCTATGATTATTCAATTGCCATTAATGAAAATTTTAGTTCTGCTTATTTTAATAAAGCCAACTCGTTGGCCCAATTAGAAAAATACGAAGAGGCAATTCTTGTTTATAAAGAAACTTTTAAGTACGAAGAAAAAGAACCTACAACTTATTTTTACATAGCCGAATGCTATGAGAACTTAAACCGTTTTGAGGAAGCCTTGGTGAATTATAACAAATGCGTTAAGCTAGATCCCGCAAATGCCGATGCATGGTTAGGTATTGGAGTTGTGCTAGATGCTTTAAATAGAATAACAGAAGGCGTACATTATATTAAAAAAGCAATTGAAATAAATCCTAACGATGCAGAGTACTGGTATGTTTTTGCCGAAGTACAAGAAAAACTTGGATTTATGGAAGAGGCTGCAATGGCTTTTCAGCGTGTTATTGAATTAGATTATCCCGACTTTGATGTGTGGTTAGATTATAGTAAACTACTTCATCAAAACAGTTACATTACAAATGCTATCGAAACGCTAATGGAAGGCATTAAACGTTTTCCGGATGTTGCAGAATTGTATTATCTGTTAGGCATTATTTTATTAGATAAAGAAAATAGAAAAGAATCTTTAGAATATTTTGAAAAAGCATTAGTATTGGACTATTCAAAACATAACGAAATTTTTGAATACGCACCTGTGTTACAAAACGACAAAGAAATTTTAAACTTAATATCCAATTACAAAAAATAAATATGGCCACAAATTATAATTTCAACTTAACAAATTTACCAGAACGAACTTTCAGTCCTCGCAAAAACGGTGTAACAATGGTAATGGATAAAGGCATTAGTTTAAGAGAAGCGGAGGATTTTTTAAGTTCATCATCAGATTATGTAGACTTTGTTAAACTTGGCTTTGGAACTTCAATTGTATCAAAAAATGTAAAAGAAAAAGTAAAACTCTATAAACAAGCAGGCATTAAAGTCTATGTTGGCGGAACATTATTTGAAGCATTTGTAATTAGAAATAAGTTTGATGATTATTTAAAATACATTTCTGATTTTGGATTAGATTGCGCTGAAGTAAGCGATGGAAGCATAGAATTAGAGCATGATGTAAAATGCGAGTATATTTCAAAACTTGCTAAAAATTATACTGTGTTAAGCGAGGTAGGAAGTAAAGAAGAAGGCGTAATTATTCATCCTGCAAGATGGATAAAAATGATGGAAAATGAATTAAAAGCCGGTGCCTTTAAAGTAATCGCAGAAGCTAGAGAAAGTGGCAATGTTGGCATTTTTCATAAAAACGGAAGCGCTCACACAATGTTAATTAACAGAATTGTAAATAAAGTAAAAATTGAAAATATTATTTGGGAAACACCACAAAAAAGTCAGCAAGTATACTTTATAAAAATGTTTGGCTGTAATGTTAACGTAGGTAACATTGGCGTTGACGATGTAATTCCTTTAGAAACTTTACGATTAGGTTTACGTGGTGATACATTTTTTACATTTTTACCCGAAGAAATGAAACAAACAACTTAAAATAAATTACAATGAAAGAAGTAACAGTACAAGAATTAAAACAATTAATAGATTCAAAAGCAGATTTTCAATTAATTGACGTTAGAGAAGAGCATGAATTTGATGAAGCAAACCTTAATGGAATTTTAATTCCCATGGGTGAAGCTTTAGATAGATCAGCAGAAATTTCAAAAGACAAACAAGTTGTTATTCATTGCAGAAGCGGTAAACGTAGCGCTACTGTAATTAATGCTTTAGAAAGCCAACAAGGTTACACTAACCTATATAATTTAAAAGGCGGTATACTTGCTTATATTGAAGAAATTGGACTATAGAGTTTTTAGTTTTAAATGTTTAGTTATTATTAAAGCTATTTCTAAACAATTTTAAACTAATCTTTCTTATTAAAAACTAAAAACTAAAAACTATTTATGATTGAACTTTTTAAACACATTTTACATTTAGATTTTGATTGGTTATTTGCCAATTACGGAACTGTTATTTACATTGTTTTATTTTTAGTAATATTTATAGAAACCGGCTTAGTTGCAATGCCATTGTTACCCGGCGATTCTTTATTATTTACCGCAGGTTTATTTGCACGCTCTGGCCATTTAAATTTATCGTACTTACTTATTCTGTTATTTATTGCAGCAGTACTTGGCGATAATTGTAATTATTGGGTTGGTAGAAAAATAGGTTTAAAAATATTTACACTAAAAATAAACGGTAAGCTTATCGTTAAAAAAGAATATTTAGATAAGACACATATCTTTTTTGAAAAGCATGGCACTAAGGCAATTATCATGGCGCGCTTTGTTCCTATAGTTCGTACTTTTTCGCCATTTGCAGCCGGTGTTGCCGAAATGAATTATAAAAAATTTGTAACCTTCGATATTTTAGGTGGAGCTTTATGGATTGGCAGTTTAACTATTGCGGGTTATTTATTAGGTGAAGTTGAATTTATCAGAAAACATATCGACTTAGTTTGCTTAGGTATAATTTTACTATCAGTATTACCAATCATTTTTGGCTACCTAAAATCAAGAATGAAGAAATGAGATTAGTTTGGCTTTTTATATTTTATGTTGCAAGCCATACAATTTTTTCTCAGGTAAAAAGCGATTTCGATTTGCTTTTAAATACTAAAATTGAGGATTCAACTTATTTAAAAACGCGTCAAGTAAATTATGTTTTTAAAGATAAAAACTGGTTTACAAAATACAATCCTTTAAGTTTAGTATTTGGCGGCTCCCTCCTCTTTTATCAAAAATTTATTTCGCCACAAATTATGGCCGGTTGCGCTTTTGATCCTAGTTGTTCAAATTTCAGTAAACAATGTATAAAATTGTACGGTATGCCAAAAGGAGTTGCGCTTTCTGCTGATAGATTAACGCGATGCACCTTACTCTCTAGTATTGATTTTCATCCTGTTTTAATTAACGAAAACGGAAAAGTAAACGATTTGCCAATTTATTACCGCTTGCGAGAAAAAAAATGAAAATAAGATTAATATTATTTCTTTTGATTCTTTCAACTTTTGATTTTAATGCTCAAACAAAAAACGACAGCATAAATTATTTTAATGATTTTAATTTCATAATACATCTTTCAAAAAACAAACTGTTTACCGAAGCTGAAAAAGAAACCGAAAAATTATTTACCAAAACCGGACTGCCTTCACTCTACAAAGACTCTATCAATTACTTTTTAGGAATTGAGTATTATAACGAAAAAAAGTTTTCGGAAGCCAGAAAACATTTTGTTGCCGTATCTGACCAGGTTTTTTTCTATTACAAAGCCCATTACTTAGCTGGAAATATTGATGCTGAAAATAATATGACAGACTCTGCCCTTGTTAATTATAATGCTATTGACGAAAGCTCTAACGAAATATTAAATGAACTAAAACAATTTGAGCTATCTGGATTATATCTGTTAAACAGAAACTATAAACTCTTTGATTCGCTTTCACAAAACTATAATTTCAAAAATCCAGTTATACAAGAGGAATTACAAAATTTAAAAAAATACAGCATTGTCGAAAAAAAAATAAAACGCAAATCACCTTTTGTTGCAGGAACATTATCTGCCATTGTTCCCGGCTTAGGTAAAGTATATGCAGGTAATAACGGACAAGCGCTCGCCTCTTTTTTAACATGTGGCTTAATGGGTGTGGTTACAGTAGAAAATTATTTACGCTTGGGAATTAAACATCCCCAAACTATTTTTTTTGGCGGAGTGTTTAGTTTATTTTATATTGGTAATATTTGGGGTAGCGCCGTTTCTGTACAATTAGTAAAAATCGAAAAACAACTTGAGAACAAACACAATATATTGGTTAGTATTAAAATTCCTATTAATAAGTTTTTTCAGTAAAGCCCAGCTTTTTTCAGTTAAAAAAGCAGATAGTTTATTTGAAAGTAAGGCTTATACATTGGCTGCCACAGAATACGAGCGTTGTTATTTTTTTATAAATAACGATACTTCTCGTTTTAACATGGTTGTTAAACGTGCCAATTGTTTTAAGGCGAACGGTGATTATTTTGAGGCATACAAAAATTTATTTAGATTATTGTCTAATGATCTTTTAACGGATTCAACCCGCGCTCAGATTTGGTATGAATGCGCATTAAATTTATACCTATCAAAGTATTTTAATGATGCAGAAACTTATTGTTTAAAAATTGCAAGCTTGCCAGTAACTAATAAATATTCTATTAACGCTAATTTATTACACGGCTTAATTTTAAATGAAAAAAACGATTACTTTCAAGCTAACTACAAACTCATAGATTTTATAAATCTATCAGACATTGAAGTTTCTAAAAAAGATAGCTTGAAAAAAATTGTTGCTTCTAATTATAAAAAAGAAAATTATCCAAAATTAAAATCATTAAAAAAAGCAAGAAAATTATCTAAAATACTGCCTGGCGCCGGCTTGTTTTATGCCGGCAAACCAGGTAAAGCTTTAACAAATATTTCTCTTCAGTTACTGGCAGTAGGATATACAGGACTCAATGTTTACATTGGAAATTACTTTACATCTGCAACTGCCGGTGTGCACTTAATTAGATTATTTTATACGGGCGGCGTAAATCAATTAAACGAAATAGTACCTTTACAGAATTATAATAGAAGTAGAAAATTTAACGACAATTTTAAAAATACTTTTCTTAAAGAATTAAAACAATGAAAAAAAATAAATTAATATTCCTGTCTGTTTTAATTTTGAATTCAATTTTATTTAAAGCTCAAGATTCTTTAGTTGCAACTTTATTAGGACACAGTGGCCCAATTAATTCATTTGATATTTCGCTAGATAATAAATGGCTAATTTCGGGGAGTAAAGATGAGACATTGAGATTATGGAATTTAGAAAACTTTTCGAACACTAAAACCATTTCAAATTTTGGTTATTCTGTAAAAAGAGTCAACTTTAATTCCAAGGGAGATAAATTTTTAGTGGCTACCTACGAAATTTTTTCAGAATTTGATTTTGCTAAACTCAAAAAAATTCGCACTAAGAAAAAAGCGCACACAACTTTTCTTGAAAACTGTTCATATTCTCCTAACGATGAATTTATTGTCACCTCTAGTTGGCGCGATAAAACTTTAGTAATTTGGAAAGCCTCTTCCTTAAAAAAACAATCAGAAACCCCCGAAGTTACTTGGGTAGACAACGTTATATTTAATAAAGCCTCTAATTTAATTATTAGCGGTGGTCATAATGATATGATTAAGATTTGGGATGTTGCTACCGGCGGCTTAATAAAACAGTTTGCGGGGCACGAAGATTGGGTGTATGACATTTGTTTATCAACTGATGAAAAATACATTTATAGTGGGAGTCTTGATAAAACAATAAAAATTTGGGATATCGCAAGTGGTAAACAAATTACAACATTAAAAGGCCACACTGACGGAATTATTTGTATCGACCTCTGCAAAGATGGAAAATACCTTGCTTCTGCGGGTATAGATAAAGAAATTATTATTTGGGATTTAAGTTCTAAAACAATTGCTAAAAAATTTCCTGCTCATGATCAAACTATCATGGATATAAAATTCGGGAAAGATTCAAACACACTTTATTCTGCATCTATGGATAAAACAATTAAAGTTTGGAAATTAAATTTGCCAAGTAATTAGCCCAATTACATTTATAAATCTTCCGAATTAATATTTGTCATCCTGACGGAGGAAGGATCTTTACAAAGAGATTTCTCCTTTCGTCGAAATGACATGTGGAACTATAAAATATTTGTATTTGATATAACACCTGAACCTCTTAATTTTTTCACAAAAAAAAAACCACCTTGCTTTAACAAGATGGTTTTTTATGTTTTTCAAAAACTATTAGTTATTTGAAGCTTTTAATTTTCCAGTTTTAATTGGAGTACCTTCTACTACCCAACCAGTTCTCATAAATTCATTTCTGCTAAATACAACACCATCAATTAAAGCATCATAACCTGGACCAGCATTTTCAATTGCTTTATCAACTGCACCTTTTAATTGTGGTTGAGTACACATTTTCATTTCTTTTCCAGTAGAACGAGGTCCTTTAGCATCATCTGGTAAACGTAAAGTAACGTTTTTAGAGCTAATAATTGTAAAATCGATCAAACGTGTGTTACAGCTTGAAAGAGTTAATGCTACTACAGCAGCAATTGGGATAATTAATTTTTTCATTTTTTGTGTTTTTTTTTAAATTTGACATAAAGAAAAGTAAAAATGACAATATATGCAAATTTTTTTCTTAAGGTCTAAAACATCAATAATGAGTTCTATAAATGGGGATTTATATTTATCACCCTTTAAATAAAAAATGTATCTGTTTGAGAAAATAAATTTGTGCTCAAACAGAAAAATAGCAGTAGATAAATACTATTTAAATTTAAATCCTTTTGCGCAGCTTGAAAAAGCTAAACCGTTATCATTCTGATAAACCCATTTCTTTTTTCCATCTGTACCTATAAGAACTTTACCCTTAACCCATTTACCAGCTCCATCCGTCCACTTAGGCTTCCAACTTGCGCGAATTGGTACTATTATTTCATTTGTGATAGCATCCTTATAAACTCCGTCCCAAAAAACTTCGGTAGTTGAATTATCAACTTTGCCGTTGGCGCAATTACGTATTAATTGTTCGCCACAATCTTTTGCCACACCTTCAATTGTTTTTTTGAGATTTTCATCCTCTAAAACAGGATTTTTTTTAGGTTTTTCCTCTTTCTCAGAATCTTCATCCTCATCTTCATTTTTTTTAGCTACTTTTTCAGAGCTTTCAAATTTCTCTACTTCACCGTTTTCATAATTTATTGAAGTAAGACTTGATTTAGAAACTGAATAGGTTGGCCCATCTGGATTATCGCTTTTTTTATACTTTATGGTTTCTTCTCCTATCTCAATTACCTTTACTTTTACAATTGACCCGTCCTTTTTTACAATCATGTCTTGTGCTTTCACAAAAAAAGAAACTATTGAGAACAAACATAGAAATACTAACTTTTTCATATTTTAAAATTATATTTCATCAAAGAAAATTAAAATTCACTTAAGAACCAATTAAATAAGCTCCTTATTTGTGAAATTTACTTAAAAGTATAGCTACTTTTATGTATTACTCTTGCTTTTTTTGGATTTTCCCATTTATAATTGGCAATAAAGGTGTTTAAAGCGCCAACAAACGATAATTTTAATTTTCCATCTTCAAAGTCGTAATAAAATGCATCAATATATCCATTGTTCCCCACCAACAATACATAATTCATTTTTCGGTTTTTCCCGTTAAAACCTATGTAATTGTTATCTGTTATCAAATTTTTTTCGAAAGCAACGAAAAAAGCATCCAGTTCCTTTAAAAAAATTAAGGAGTCTTTGTTTTCGTAGGCAATTTCTTTATTTAATAAATTATTGCTTGACTTTATTGCATTAACATATTCTTTACTTTTTGATTGAATATCATCAGTTGCTTTTGAAATACGTCTAATTTCTTGCGAAAACACAAGATTTAATAATATTGAAAAAAAGAAAATTAAAATTGGTTTCATAAAAAAAAATTAATCACCATTTATGACAACTACAACAATTATTGCCAGTAAAATTAATAGGCCAATTACTATTAATGCACCAGAAAGCCATATAGGAAATACAACACCAGCTCCTCCTCCACTTAAAACTAAAGCGAAAAAACCAAAAATCAAGAAAGCAAACAAAAGTGAGGCAATTAATCCCACAAACGCATAAACAAATGCGGAACCGATACTGCCGCCCCCACCCCAAAAATCAAATGGTTTGTTGCTAACATTTTTATTAGTAAATGAGTTGGATTGATTAATGTTTTTATTTTGAATTTGCGGAAGAAAAATATTTTTCTTTGATGATGACCTATTTGCTAATAACAAATCTAAATTTGTTTTTTGATTTAGAGATTTTATTTTTGTTTTAATAATAGAATTACTTGCTGCATCAACATTCTCATTCGGTTTTTTAACGGCACTCGCAAAAACATTTTCTTCTTTGTTATTGTTTTCTTTTACCAAAGCAGAAGCCTTTACTTCTTTCAGTTCTTTTTCGGGCGATTGATTATTTTTAAGGGTTTTGTTTTTTGCAAAATCTACATGATAGCCTTTCATGTATCGTCTTTTACTCACCGAAAACTTTGATGAGCAAGAAGATGCAATAATAATGAGCGCTAATAGAGGTAATAATAAACGTTTACTTGTCATGTTAATTAAATTACAGACAAATATAAAATATATAGGGTCATAAAAAGCACAAAAACGTTCTATTTGTGTTAAATTTTACTATCGTTTGTCCTTCTTAATTTCAGAAATTTCAACCTTTAAACCTTTTAGCATATTCATAATGCTATCTAAGTTAAGCTCATCGTTTTGATATTGGTTCATATTTAAACAACAGGTGTATTCCCAAATTTCTAAAATTTCGCTTGCCTTAACTTTAAAAGGTTGATATAATTTATTATCTGAGTGTAATTCATAAGCGCCTTCTTTTTTATGGAAACTCATAATACGTTTATAGGATAAACCATCATCTTTGGTTACAATAATATATGTCTGTCCAAACTTAACTTCATCAAATTTTTCTAAATATTTTGCAATTACAAAAGACCCTTCTCTAATAGGAGGCATACTATCGCCCTTAATAGGAAAAGCGCGGTGTTTGCCCGAAGGTAAAAAAGGCAATTTCATTTGGGGTAATTTTTCAATATAATCCGGATCAGCATATCCTCGCGTATATCCCGCAGATGCTTTTAATGGAATTAATTCTACCATGTCATTCCCATCGCTATCTATTAAAATAGGGAATAAAATACGATTTTTTCCAATTTTCATTAAACCATCTAAATTAGTTTTTTTAAGATCACCTCTAACCAAGGCATCTATCGCTATATGAAAATATTCAGAAATTCGAATTAACAAATCAATAGGAGGTTCGTTTCTGGCTTCTTCATAACCGCCAATGCGAGAACGTGTAACTTTTAAATCGTCGGCCAATTGCTCTTGCGATAAGCCTTTTAATTGGCGCAGAAAACGGATATTAGATGATATTTTACTCATTGCTATAATTTATAGTTTAAAATTACTATTAATTATAGTTATTTGCAAATATTTTTTTACTGAAGTTTTAGAAGTTAAAAAGTTCCGGATCTGTCGTGTGTCCTGTTCTGTTATCTTGATCCTAAGTCAGGGTAATACTATTTAAGAATTGGTATTAAAACTTCAACTCTAGTACCCAAGCTATTTAATTCGTCATCTTCTTTATCAATTATTTTAAAAAAACAATTTATTCCAGCAGATTTGGTAATTAATTCTAAACGCTGCCTAATAATATCAAGTGCCAGTGATTTACTTTTAAGTGGGTTATTACTAGGCAAATCCATAGTGCGCCCAACACCATCATCATCAATCACGCACATCAATCTATTTTCATCAAACTGCAAAAACCTAACATTAAGGTGCTTACTGCCATTTTTTGATGCTAAACCATGCCAAATTGCATTTTCAACAAAAGGCTGTATTAACATAAACGGAATATAAATATTTTGAGCATTTTCAATTTCTGATTCTATCTTAAATTCAAATGAATTATCAAAACGTAATTTTTCAATTTCCAAATACTTATTTAAAATATCTAATTCATCTTCTAACAAAATTTTATCAATTGCTCCGCTCTCTAGTAATTTTCGCATTAGTTTAGAAAATTTTATCAAATATTTTTCGGCATTTTCTAAATCCGATTCCAATATCAATTTTAGTAACGCATTTAGCGAGTTAAAAATAAAATGTGGATTCATTAATGAACGTAAGGCTTTAGACTCTAACTCAATCATTTTTATATTTATTTGATTTTTCTTTTTTTCTTGTAAAAGCTGACGCCTGTTTAATGCAAATAAAATGCCGCTCAATACAAGTGTTGTAATTACAATTAATAAAATAATAAATCCTGCGGTTTGCCAAAAAGGTTTTTCTACCTGTATGATTATGTTATTGTTTGATTTAACCCAATCATTATTCAAATTTAAAGCCTCAACCTGAAATGTATAAGTTCCATGGGATAGGGCTACTAAATTAGCAGAAGGCTCGCCGGTGTAAACCCATCCCCTACCATAATTATATCTATAATTAATTTTACCTTTTAAATTATAAAATAGTGCTTCAAAAGCTATTTTAATATCAGACGAGTTATATTTTAAAACAATTTTGGATTGTAGATTTTTACTCTTGCCATTCGCAACAACCTCAGTAATGAGGCATTTTTCGTGTAATTCTCTGGCCTTTGTATTAAAAGAATAAATAAAATTGTCTGAATGAAAAAATAAAAAATCATCTATTAGGCAAAGGTTTTTAACGTCAACCGGATCAACAAAATAATCTAAAGAATAATTAATTACATTATACTTTCCATTTTTAAAATCTGTTATTTTACTAATTCCGCGATTTGTAACAACCCAAATTTGATTCTCCTTTAGTAATACAGAATTGCAAATATTACTTATCAAACCTTGTTTTTCAGAAACAGTGTCTATTTTATTTCCCCTTACAATAAACAACCCATTAGCTTTTGTAGCAAGATAAATTGTTCCGCTGTTTACGCCAATATCTTCGATACGTGTATTAAATCTAATGTCCCCCTCAAAACTATTTTTTTTGGAATTGTATTTATACAAACCTTTTAAGCCAGCAACTAAAACATCTTTTCCGTTAACCGCAATTGCAGAAAGTCTATCGCTTATACTCCCCAAATGTGTAATTTCCGATAAAATAGTATCTGCCAGGTAAACATCTGAGATTCCGCAAATAATTAATTTATCTCCATATTTTATGCCGCATTTAACACTCTTATGAAAATTTGAAATCACAAAGCTTTCTTTGTTTCCGTTTTTGTTATAAATTAAATTTGAATGCCGGGTGGAAACTAAAATTTTATTTTTAGTAATAGGTATTAGCGAATTTATACCATCTGAATTTTTTAATTCGTTTTTGTTTTTCCCGTGTACTATTCGGTACGCCATTTTTTGATTGTCAGAAAAATTTAATTCGCAAACAGCTCCATTATTTAAACCTAGCCATAAATTATTTTTACCAACATTAATTAAACTCGCAATCGAATTCCCATTCTCAATAAATAGTTTATACTTAACCATATCACCACTGCCATAATAATAAACGCCGGATTCTAAAGTTGAAATCCAAATTCCATTTTGGAAATCCTCAGTAATAAACGTAACAGATTTGTTATTTAAAAAATTATCTGAAGCAACTCCAAAATTATCAGTATTGTATTGATATACTCCATTATTGAATGTGCCAACCAATAATATAGAATCTCTATAAACAGTGAGTGAAATCATCATAAAAGGCTCCTTAATTACCTGTTTTGCCTTTTTTCTGAGGTTATATTTAATCAATGAATGTTTACTACTATAAAACAGGTTATTATTAACCAAGCAAAAATGAGAAATAGGATGAGTGTTAATATGCAAAACACTATCTGTTTGGATCAAATTTAACGAATCATTAAAAATATTTATTTTATAATAAGCGCCAAAGGAACTATTACGGGCTTCAGTAAAAACAACACTCTTATTTTTTAAAACTAAAACATCTGTTCCGCATACATTTTTAATTTTGCTTTTTACCACTTCAGCGTCAGATGATCTATATGGGGGTAAAATTTTTAAAAAACTGCAAATTGAAGAGGATTGTTTGCCAATTAAAAGCAAACCATCTTTATCGATATTAAACGAAATTATTTTTCCCTCTAAAACAAAAGAATTAATTAGTGAATTGGCACCAATATTAAAAACAGAATCATTAAAAATATAGCCTATTTTATTTGCAAGAGTTCTAAACCAAACTCTACCTAAATGGTCTTCCTTAGCCTCAAAAACTGTGTTATCGGGCATTCCATTTACAGTACTAAATACTTTAAAATTGTTGGCGTTATATTTAGCAATGCCTGCATCGGTGCACATCCAAACATATCCTTTTGAGTCTGAAAGCACAAAGTAAACTTGATTGCTTGGTAAACCATCCTTAGTTGTAAATTGCTTAAAAACGCGCTCTTGGCTAAATAAACAATTAGTAAACCCAAAAGTTATCAGGGCAAATGCCAAAAAATATTTTCCGTAATTTTTAATAGTAATAAAATTAATGAAAAAATGGCGGTAAGGCATGTTTTATTGTTTTAGTGGAAACGCCAGTTTATGGTATTGTTCCTGTATTTTGCTCTGCAATTTAAAGGCTGATGTTTCAAGATTCTAAAAAACTCCTAACTATTTGCGCAAACAAATCTACATTTAATTGCTGTATTGGATGTTTTGTGTTTGGAAGCATACACATATTTGCATTTGGTAATATTTTATAAACACCCACAGTTTCTTCGAAGGTTACCATTTGATCTCTATCGCCAACACAAACTAAAGTTTTATTCTGAATAGTTCTTAAAGACTCCGAATTTAAATAGTTTTTTAAACTTATATCCTTCATCAACTCTGCGGTTTTACTTAAAAGCTCCTTCCAGTTTTTGCCATGCATAACTTCCAGTGCTTTTGCAAAGGCCGGCACTTTATTTTGCATCACCTCTGGGTCTAACATTTTTATTTCCTTATCAACAACTTCTTTATTCCAATTAAATTTAGTGCCTAGGGTAACAATTTTATTGATGTTGGATGGGGAGCGCCTAGCCAAATTTAAGGCAACATAACCACCCATGCTATAACCTATAACAGAGGGCTGAATGAGATTGTTCTTAAAAATAAATTGCTCAAACTCTAGAGTAAATTGTTCGATGTCAAAATTAGTTTCAAAATCAGTATTACCATGCCCTGAAAAAGAAAAACTTAAAACTTTATTATTTTCTTTTAAAAGCGCTTCTTCTAATTTATTTAAATCTGCTTTTGATCCAATAGCGCCATGCGTAAGTATAATTGTTTCCATAATTATGATTAGTGAAGTAGAAAATTACAGTATTTTTTGAAAATAAGCGCGATGATTTCCCACCTCAAAAAATTATAAAGACGGGGGTTTATGTTTATTTCGCTTTAAAATTAAGCAAACTTTGACCTTTATTAAACAAAAAAGACCAACAATTACGTTGGTCTTTTGTCGGGGTGGCCAAACGCTGCCTTAATCCCTAATATATCTGATAATCAATATAATCAAAATTCTGTAAACCACTTGGTAACCGATTTGGACACCTTTATTTCAAATGTATATGAAATGGTTTGACAGTAAATCAATGAACATTCTGTTTTTCAAAGATACTATTTGCCAATTCAAAATGCAATAGTGTAAGCCAAAATAAATTGAAATTAATCAACAAGATTTTCGACAATTGTTGGTTTATCGATCCCGGTATAATCTGAGAATTCACTAACGGTGACGAACTGGTGGCTGGACTTATTAAGCTGCTTTTTGATCTTGGTTAAAAGCCTCCTGGAGTATCTTTCGCTCTTGCCGGTTATACGCATGACATCTTTTGGGTAAATACATACTCTTTGTGACACGTTCATACATTATCTATGCTTTATCTATACTTATGGTACGTTGCAAAGGTATATCTACAATTTTAAAATAGAAACAGGCAAAGAATACCAAATCGGCATAAACGGTATCGATCGGACCTCAACTATTGAATGATGAATTTTTCCAAACTAATTTTGTTTTGTCAATGGAAATTTATTCGCGATAAAATCAAAGTTGATGTGTTGCAACACAAAATCCAATCAATTATTAATCTTAAAACCATTATAAAATGGCAAGACAAAAAGGTATCATAAAGCTAAAAGGGAAAATCGGAGATATTTCCTTTTACAAAACGCAAGATGGCCATTTAGCACGCGAAAAAGGCGGCGTTGATGCGGAACGCATCAATACTGATCCGGCTTTTATTCGCACCCGTGAGAACGGTGCTGAATTCGGTTCTTCTGCAAGCTCAGGCAAAGGCCTGAGAGTAGCATTGTTCGCAATGCTATCCACCGCTTCTGATAATCGTGTAGTTTCTCGTTTAACAAAAGTAATGACCGACATTAAAAACCTTGACGCGACAAGCGCAAGAGGTTTAAGAAATGTTGGTGTTGCTATCGCTTTGCCAGCGGCAAAAGCGCTGTTGAAGAATTTCAACTTCAATAAACGTGCGCTTTTAGCAAGTGTATTGTTTAAACCCTACGCAGTAAATACTGGAACCGGTGTGATCACCATCAACAACCTTATACCAATCAATCACATTAACTTTCCTTCGGGAGCTACTCACGTAACTCTGAAGGGAGCTTGGTTAAAGTTGAACTTTGCGACAGGTGTGTATGATATACAGCCAACAAATGCTGTGAATCTTCCTATCAATGCAGTTTCATCTAACGTAGTGCTAACACCAGTTGGTGTGCCTGTTGGCGCAGGCGCAACGAACATTTATCTTTTACAGATAGAGTTTTTTCAAATGGTGAACCTTGTACAGTATTCATTAAAAGATGGCGCTCACAACACGTTGTGCGCTGTTGAAATATCGTAAGGAGGAACAACAATGGACAGAGAAAAAACACCGGAGGAGATGAACATCGTTGAACGTTGTTGCGCTCCAACACCCAAGTTTTTCAAAAAACTGCGAACTGTTGGTTTAATATTGGCAGCTGCGGGTACGGCTATTATAGCCGCGCCAGTAGCGTTGCCAATTGCGATTGTTACTGCAGCAGGCTACGTAATTGTAGCCGGAAGCGTAGCGACGGCAGTAAGCCAGGCAGCGGTTGAAGAATGCGGACCGTTTAAAAAAAAGTAATCACAATTAAAATCATCATTAAAGTGGAAAAAGAAAAAACAACCACCATTGAAGTGGAAGTAAAAGTACAAATCTACGACATGAATAAGAAAGAACTTATTGATGCAATAGCATCCGGCTCAAAGCTTACCAAAGCTGATGCAGGACGAGCGCTTGATGCAACAATAAAGGATGTATTCAAAATCAGCATAGAGCCAACCTTAACGCCGGAAGGCGGATGCGGTTGCCCGAAAGTTGATGTTGAGTACAGTACCAAAGTACTTCCAATGGTAAACAAATAAATTATTAATCATCCATGAAGCAGAAGCAAGTACGCTTCATGGTTCAAAAAAAAGAAAATGGAAAAAAAAGAAAACTTAAATGTAGTGCTTGAAGTAAAAGCTTCGAACTACGAGAACGGCAAATTAAAAAATGTTTTTGGCGGTAAAGCGCAAATCACCAAAGAAGATGACGGCCGCACGGAGCAAAACGATGAAGACACTGTGATTATCCGCACCAGTGATTGCGGAACTCCAAAAATGGAAGCTGACTATCAATCTGTGTCCATAGGAAAAGGCGAAGTGAAAACCAACATTGAGCTTGAACTGAATGGTAAAACTGCGGATGCTAAAGGCGGATTGATTGACGCTATCGCTGCCAGTGCAAAGCTCACAAAAGCTGATGCCGGACGTGAATTGGACAAAGCGATTGAAGATTTGCTTGTATTAAAAGCAGAAAGAGCATGTGACTCCGGTTGCGCTAACGTAGAAACTACCTACACAACTAAAACCCACGAGATCGCCGAGTAGTGAGTAATCATCATCACATAGGCGGAGGAACTATCATGGGTACTGTTTCAGGAACGGCCTTAACCGTATTGATGAACATAGGTTCATCAGATATTATTAAAACAGCAATCCTAGCAGCTATTGGAGCTGTGGTAAGTTTTTCCGTCTCTGTGTTACTGAAATGGTTATTCAAACCGCGAAAGTGATTTTAATGGCAAGTAGTAAAGCCGCCCTAACAAGGCGGTTTTTTTATTTTTATAATCGGAACGGAATACAAGTATTAAGAATGGATAGATGGCAGCTTTCTACAATTTATTCGCAAGTAATCGGACAGACATTTCGGTATTTGACTAAGCCATTTTCTATCTTTTACCAGTTATTAGACTATTCCTACCAGTTATAGGTTTGACACTCCTAATAATTTCGCTTTTCTTACTTTCATTGGTTTTAATCCTTTTATATGCAGACCCGCACAGCAGACATCGATTTAGATGATAACAATATCTTACATATTGTTCTGCTACCCGACGTTAAAATGGACATTGAAGATGCAGTTGATAATCTTCTTGTAGTACGACATTTCACTAAAAACAAACCTTGTGTTAAACTCATAGACATCAGAGCAGGTTTTAAGATAGAGAGAAAAGCAAAAGTTCTCATTAACAAGGCTGATACACAAAAGAAAACAATTGCTCGCGCCATTCTTACTGGTAGCAGTATCAAAAAAGTGGTTTTTAATTTCTTTCTCAAATATAATTCCAACTCAATCCCGACCAAGTTCTTCACTGAGGTTAATGAAGCAATTGAATGGCTTAAGGCTTATCAAAAAAAAGAAATTTGACTTTGGTAAGCGGACACCGATAAAACCCGTGTGCCCGCTAATGGTAGTAACAGTGATTAGCGACAGTAAAGCCTAAAAAGGCAAGGCCGAAAGCTGACGAATGCCCGAAGCATAAACCCAAACATAACAGCAGCACGGCAACTGATAAATTTTTAAGCTTGGATTTGGCTTAAGATACAAAGAAGCTTTGCGAAGATGCCGCTGAAATGCATAAGGGGAAAGCTGCTGCGGATTAACAATTAGCTGATTTGAAAATGAACACGGACCTGCCGGCTGAACTGATTTGATTTTTGGATGTTTAAGCATAGTATTAAATTTTATGCGCTTTTCTCTGCAGGACGGAAGGCAAAAAACCAAAAGGAAACGGAATAAATAGCCACATTTGAAATTCTACCAGTGGCGGCTTTATGCCGTAGTCTTTTGGTTTTTTGTCCTGACGGCATGCTATCTTTGCGCTTAAAATTTAATATCCTTAAACAGCCCGAACAAATTGCCCAGGCTTTAAGATTTACTTTTTAATGAAGTTGTAAAGCATTACACGACGTATTTTAATGATGTAATCGATTTGTATCATTAAATTGTTTTTGTGTTGTTCTAACTGCGTTATAGTGCCGCTAACATCGCTCCACTCGCGATTACCGGTGTTGATGTTATTGATTGCTTCTTCTGCGATATCCGTTAAATCACCTAAACGAATGAAAGGAATAACCGAACCAATTAATGCTTTACGGAAAAAGCCAAGCTCCCACAGACCGAGAAAAACGAAGTAGTAAAATTCTTTTTCCGCTGAAGTGTCGGCTATAAAAACAAAGCAGTTAGCCCAATACTTGTGTTCGGGTTTTCCAGAGTGGTTTCCTTTGTTGAGAATAAAAAAATGTGGGCAATCATACGTTGCGCCCAATTTGTGTGTTTTGATTTTGTGTTTAAGCATATTGAAATTTTTATAAGGTTTGCTTTCCTTTCTTAACCTGTGCTTACTTGCTTACCCTAAAAACCCAAATTGAAAACAAAGAAAAAACACAAAAAAACCGAGCGAAAAACCCGGTAAAAAAATTAAAAAAGAAAGCATTTTTAGAAGGTTGGCAACGGCGGTTGACAAGGTTTTTGCAATAAAAAATACTACCCGCCAAATAAATTTACCTTATGGCGGGTGGAGATTTTTTTTGCAAAATTCATCTTGACCTTGACAATCCGCCAGGGGGCAACCTTACCTTTGCGACTCTTTTTTATTTTACTTGATGGCAGTCGCGAATCTTCGATTTGCTTGCTTTTTTGATTTTTACTTGAAACTATTGCGCTTGTTTCTTTGCATCAACTGATTAATATCATCAGGAGAATAAAAAATGACTCCACCGATCTTTGTGTAAGGAATTGTTCCGTTAATTCTTAGATTTTGTAAAGTGCCAGGTGAAATCCCAAGCATACGTTGAACCTGATGTGATTTGATCCATTTCTTTGGAGTTTCTGATTGGACAGACTTGGGTTCTGCGATCAGTACTTTAATTTGTTCAAGAATTTCTGTTTTGAAATTTTGAAGATCTTGCTTTGTTGCGATTTCTACACTCATGATTATTGATTTTAATTGGTTAAGCCAATTAAGATAATCATGAAAAATTAAGGGTTTACTATTTCAATGTTTGTAACAGGATGAACCTCCCAGCAAGTACCTCGCCAATTCTTTTTACCAATTTTGTTTTTCGTGTCGTTGGCAAAAGCTTCATCTTCGTGAGAGCCATCATAAAATAACCATCCTGTAAACGTTACCACTTTCCCTTCAAGTGCATCTTTTAATTCTGAAGTAGACCAATCTTCACCGTCCTCAAACATTAATTTACGGATGCGTGGTGTTACTTCGAGAATTAAAGTGTTTTTAATACCTTTTATTTTTTTAGTTGGTGTTATTTCGATGTGCGCATCTGTGAAAGCAACTTTAGAAGCGTGGCAATTGCATGTTTCTTTAGAGCCACCTTTTACAAAGCGAACATACCCTGTAATCATAACGGCCATGTCTTGAGATAACTTTGGATCATCTCCTTTAGCTTTCAAAAGGTAATTTATGGTGATTGATTCATCAATATCTTTTTTCTTCGGAAATTTATATCTGTTTTTAAAAGGGTTTTGTTTTATTTCCTGTTCTTGCTGAGCATCACCTTCCATTGGACAATTCTTACCTTGAATTTTAATAACATCCTGAGAATAGTTTAACTGAATTTGAAAAAGGAATAATAGTAAGAGTAATTTTTTCATGTTAATTGTTTCTACAGTAAAGATAAGAATTCCAAAGACAGGTAAAACAGCCTTGAGCTGCGGAGGAAAAGTGGCTGCAAATAGTGAAATGAGGAGAGGTGCATCCTGAAAGGTGCGGCGAACGAAATGCAACGGTTTGCGGACACGTGCGCGCGAGCCGGCTTGCGAGTGGAGCGAGGGTGGGAAGCAAAGGAGCCCTGTGGTTTATCCCAGGGCGGTTGCGACCTATTTTGCAAGCGTGGCAAATTAAATAAAGAACCCGCAGGGGCATTGATTTATGCCACGCGATAGCAAAACGAGGTTAAGGCAAAGCGCAAACATAAAATAAATTATCTGCCGCCAAGAGGTTTGCGCTGCCTTAACCGATGCCCGAGCGACCAGCAGGCGAGCATAAAATTGGCAGCCGGCGGACTTAAAGCGACTGAGGCGAACGAGGCGTAATGGAACCCAGTGATCTTGAGCGAAGCGAAAGGCACGGGTGCAATGGAGACGGAGAGAGACGAAGTGGCTTTAAGGACGGAAAAGGCTGCCGTGAGGAAGCTTGTGCAAATTGCAAAATGTGTGACAAACTTGCTTTAGCAACCTTCGGCAAAACAGTTTTTGCTTATGCCTTAAAAAACTTACACGAAAAGCAAATGCTGTTTTGGTTTGGCGCATCATTTTGCTTTGCATAAGCTGACGAACACCTTTTTACCTGTTCGTATAATTTATTTACCGGTAGTGTTTTCTTGCTTCGGTATTTCCGTTACATTAGGAATGTAATCTGTAATGCGTGAATAAAGAGTAAAATTCTTATGGCCAGTGAAAGCTGAATAATCATTACAAAGTGTTACAAATTGTTCTATTGCATCCGTAATTTCCGGAAAAGTTACTTCGTAGTTCTTTACCGGTATTCCGATTCGCTTCGCCTTTTCAAATAGAATCTTGCTATCATGGTCATAAATTCCATACTCAATCATGTCTTTATAATCAGAAAGTCTATTTGGGATCTGTTTTGCCACTTCATCAATATTCGAAACACCATTATCTTTCAAGAGATATAATTTCAGATACTTTTCCGTTAAATGATTAATATTTTCTTGATAATCTAATTGCTCGGTAAAATTATAACTCCAACGCAGGTTTGTGAGCTTATGATAGAGATTTCCATTGTTTGGATTTGCTGAATCCATCTTAATTGATTCTTCCAATTCGGCTACTTGCTTTCTTATAAGATTGAAAGCATACTTCCTGTCAGTTTCTAATTGCAAATCTATAGGTCCTAGAGCCGATCTGCTATTCAAGTATATTTCATTTCCAGAAAGGCAAAGAAAAGTACCCGCAGAAATGGCATATTTGGGAACAACGAAATTTATTTTTTCATATAGACTCCTCAATAATTCAATAAAATTGATAATGAGATTCGCATTACCTCCTGGAGTATCTATTAAAAAAGTCAGTGTTTTAAGGCCTGATTTTTTTTGGTGCTGTAAAACCACATCAGTTAATACATCAATCGAAGCTTTATCAATTTGTGAATTAAAATAGATTACATCAGAAGAGAATCTTTTTTCAATTGACCTTGAAAGAGAATCTAGCTTATCTTGAGTGAGTTTTACAATACCTGGGTATGTATCTATTCTTGTTCTTTCCATTTCTATCCTATTTTAAAATAATTACTGTACTTTTCACTTCATATTATAAATCATGTTGAATTTATTTAATTCCATATATATCCAACCTTTGCTTGAAAGCACTTTTACCGCCCTCTAGAATTTCACAACATATTTCTCTTGTTTCCTTTCTATCAATAGAGCCGGAACTTAATACATGAGATTTTATGCTTGTACTTTTTAACGGAATAATTAATTCTGCATCGCCTAAAACAGCTATATTAGGATTATGTGTAACAATAATTACTTGACGGGATTCCTTTATTTTTCGTAAATTTTTTACAATTGTTTTAAAAATAAATTCACTATCCAGATTATCTTCAGGCTGGTCAATTATAAGTGGTTTTCTACTTTTCGAAAGCATCAAAATTCCGAGTAATACTGATTGCTGTTGCCCAAGGGATAATTGTGAGATTAATTTCGAATTTCTTTGCGTTTGCCCTGCTTCGTCCTTAAATATTTTAGTAACGGTAATGGTTGGTCTATCTTCAAATTCTATCGCTTCAAAATCTTCGTAACAGTGTTCTTTCATAATTCGAGCAATTATAACTGAAATTTCGGCATCCGAAAAGAGCCTATTGTTATTTTCATCTACTAATACTTTGAGTCCCTCAGCATTATTCCTTTTGCATATAGATACAAACTCTAAGGGGGTTAATTGAAGAGATATTAAGTATGCTTTCGAAACCTGCGAAGTACGCCAATCCATAACAGATTTCAATAGCTTTTCAAATGAGTCTGATAATTTACCCTGATCGTATTTAACATTAATAAAAAGCCCATCCATTGAATTTGTAAGATTTTTATTAATCGTTTCCGCAAATGAATAGCGTAACGAAAATATTTTACGTTTTATTTCATCTCTTTTAGTGATCAGATCCAATCTAAGAGTCTCGAATTCTTTCAATAATTTTTGACTATTTTCCAATTTTCTTAGTCTCGCGCACAGGTCAATAATATCTTTTGAAATTTGGTTTATCTTTCCAAGATCAAACGGAATGCCTAATGCTTCTAATTCTTTCTTCTTTGTATCAATTTTTTCTTGAATGCCTTTCTCTTTATCCGTCCAGTTTTTAAATTCACTATTCAATTCTTCAACCTTTTTATTTAAAGACTCATTTAATTCCCCAGACTTGCTACTAACAATTTTCGAGAACTCAGCTACAATATTTTTTACCTTTTTAAAATAATCTTTACCAACAATGATCTCATCATCTTTTAATTTTTCGAAATTCTCAAAAGTTTCATTGTTGCTCAGAATTTCTCGATAAGTACTAATTAATTTCTTCAAATCCTCAATAAGAGTGTTTCTTATTTGGCGTTCCTTAATTAAAGCATTTTGATATTTCACGAGCTCACCAGCTTTCTCTTTTTCCAGATTTGCTAATTTTTTTTGCTCATTTAAAAGGGCTTTTTTGGTTTCATCTAAACTTAATAATTCTAACCTTAACTTCCTTGATTCACTTTGATTATCGCGAAGTTTATTTATCAAATCTGATTCTTCAAATCTTAATGTATTTAAGTCCAAAAAGGTATCGAGAAAATTTACTAGTACCAATGGATTTGTATCACTATGCTGTAAAGTTTCAGCTGTTTCTCCTTGCCCATAATTTTTAATTTCAACTTTTGAGATGCCATTAATTGGATCTGTTAAGTTTTGTGTATTGCTGTTTTTTTCTCTGGAAAAGTGAATTATTTGTCCAGCCTCATCTTCGTAAACCAAAGATATTTTTTGCGGCCAAACATCTGAATTTACAACTTTAGAAACTGACTTATTTCCAGATGTTTCTCTAATTGTCTCTAATAATGTCGATTTTCCGGCGCCACGACTTCCTATAATACAAGTTAAGTTCGGGCTTAAATTAACTGTTATCTTATCTAATAATCCACCTTCAATAGTAATTGATTTTATTAATGGCCTTTGGTCTGGTATAAACTCTTCTAACCTTATCCGTGATTCTTGACTTAATAGAGCAATTTTGAAAGCGTGATAATTCAATTCATCTACTTTAATCCGAGTTAATTTTTTTTCTCCTTCAGCATTTAAACCCAATTTGCTTAATGTATGCGAATCAGATGACATAAGTTTAGGCAAATTATAATCCTCGTCTAAATTGAGAGTAGTCCTCCTTAAATTTATTAATCGTTTTCTATTTACATCCTCATCGGAATCTGTATATAAAATTGCACCTGCTTTATTTGTAATCTCTAAGCCATATAAATTTTTGTGTTTGAAAATTTCATCCATTTGTGGATTGAATTTGGCGATGGTCTTCTCAAATCCAGAACTTAATTCAATGTGGGCCAGTATTCCAATACCATTATGTTGCTCGGCAAAATCTAAACATTGAGTAATGCCCTGCTGACATAAAGTTTTATCATTATTAATTGTCAGTTTTCCATAAAAAGCCCTAAGGTTTGCGAAAGTATCAAAATATAAAAGTAAGTGACCTTGAGTGGTACTAACTTCAATGCCGGGAATAACTAAAATATTTTTGCCTGCAGAGTAACTTATGGCTGCATTAGAATTTTGTATCTCATTATGATCTGTTATACTAATTATACTTAAACCATTTGCTATGGCTGTATCCACAATGGCTTGCGGTGTCATTGTATTATCAGTAACATCAAATGAGCCGAACTCACCAAACGAATGGATATGAAGATCTGCACGTAAAAATTTTGCTCCTATAGCCATTTGCTTTGTTTTATTGATTAGTTTAAGAGTTCTTATTAGTCTTCCATTTACTCATATAAAGTCCTTGGAAATCCTGATCGGCACACATACACCTACCAGAATTGTCTTTAGCAAAATCATGATTATATGGATTAACGCCCGATTTAATAGGTGATAAAGGATAGAACTGTGTTTTAATATTCATTTTTTCTTTACGAAGACCCGCTTTAGTAATAATAAGTTCAGACAACTCAAGAATACCGGCCATGGCTGATTGAAATGCTAAAGGAGCTTCAACGTGCTCCACAACTGTATGATCATTTCTGAGTTCCATTAACGTTCCACCACAAACAATGCTAGAATAAAATTGTTGAACTGGGAGACCATTATAAGCCTGTAATTTTTCGGGTTCAATATTATTAGCTTGAGCAACTAAATTTAATAATTGATCATCGGCATTTTTATTGTAGAAAATATAATCCCTAATGAATCTCTCGTGTTGTGATAAGTTTAAATTGTCTGCCACTTGTTGCGAATGACTTTTTTGTTTGCCTGACGGCATATAAATACAGGCCAAACAGGTTTCATTTATAAAATCAAAATGTCTAGATATACCTATCACGTTATTTTCGGTATAACTATTAATTATACTTTCCGGTAAGGATGCTTGAATATTAATTCTGTCTTGTGCATTATCTATCGCTACAATTACGGTTTGATTATTCCAACCTTTTTTATTTAAATAACCCGCCCAATCTTCCGCGAAAGGACGCAAGTCAACTTTACTACCTTGCATTGATTCCTTTGCTAATTCGATTTTTGGTTTCTCTATGTGTCTCTCTTCTGCTAATATATAGCGTTGCAGATTTGACAGATCAAGTTTTTCCGGTTCTACAAGTGTTAGCGTTCCTTTAAGAAAAGGAGAATTTTTTAAAGCCCATAAAAACCCGTTGCCAATAGCACCGAATCCAACAAGATGTGCATGGCCGATATCAACCGTTTTGTTTTTTGCATCAGGAACATTATCGACAGTATCGAGTGTAATAAGCGAAAGGGAAAAATCCTCATCAAATTCAGGTGATGAAAGAAAATCCGAAAACACATATCTAAAAATATTTGAAGCACCAATACAAGCCGCAACACCTGCAGCTAAAGGATTGTTAGTATTGCCAACCCGTACCGGATTTTCAGAAGAGAATTTTGTAACCCAACCGTTCGAGCCAATGAAGTAAACAGGACCGTTTGTGATAGATCTTTCAATCGCACAATTGCCAATTACAAGAACAACCGAAGGTTGTTCAGTTACAAATTCTATTTTAGAATTAATAGAAGCGGCTAATTTTTTTAATTCAACAATAACATCCTTGTTAGAAGAGTCAAGATTGATAAAATTAATTTTAGGGTAAAGCCGAGCAATTAGCCTGACTGATAAATCAAGTGCGGCAGCACCTTCATGCTTTTTTATTTCTTCGTTAAAAGCAATTCCGATGACAGTATTATCAAGAATGCTTTGGAACTGATTACTGTTCGCATTTTTGAGCACCTGAGAAAGCGCCAGAAGATTTTTCGAAAAATATTTTGCCAGCGCCATTACTTTATTATTTCAAATAAATTATTTTTTTCTTCCTCCTTTAATTCTATCCATTCACCCTTTGTTGATAAACGATAAACTGCCCATGTTGAAATATCAATTGACCGCGAGGCAAAATCAGGCACAACAATTGAAATACCGCCTACAGTTGCGACTATTGGATAAGCATCATCCGTTTGGGAATGGTACGCTTCAGAAGGATGACTATGGATTTGAGCCATTAGGCTCATTTTATTTTCGTAAAGCCATACGTTGACACGATGCAGCTCTTCACCGTCTACCGCATATAACAATCCATCTTCTAAACTCATTGCCTTTTGCTTTGGAACAATTGTTGTATCAATTGTAAATACACTTCCTTCTTCCTTACCAGCGAATAATGCAACTCCTTCAAGGCCACGCTGACCTGCTTGCCGCATGTGCTCATATGCACCCACTATACATTTGTAGGGCATTTTTATTTTCTCAATACTCAGGTATCCGTTAGATTCCATTAAAATTGTTTTAAATTAAAAGTGACTTGCATATTGAATCCGGAGATGTATGGTATGCAATGATTAAAAAGCTGATCTAAAATGAATGACAATTTACCTTCACCACGAGTTCTATGATTTAACCAAGGATTATCAGTATGCGCTGGATGGTTATGATATTCCCGTATTCCAGGAATACACAAAAAAGCTTTGTCATTTAATCCATGCATCAAGATTGGAGTAGGCTGGATCTGTATTTGTTGAATGCCTTGTTGCAATCCTGCTAATTGTGGTAATTGCGGAATTTGATAAAAATTAATAGGTGGCATATCTTTTATCGCTAGAGGCTCTAAAGTAAAAGGGTTAATAAACACAACAGAAGGCGGTTCAATGTCGTAGTTAGTAAAGTCTATTGACACAGCAAAAGCGACGGCTTGCGGTTTTGTATGAGTGGCTATAAAAAGAAATTGTACAGCAGGAAATTCTGAATTAAGGCAAATGACGCCTTTTTTTCGCCAATCACTTTCGATCTTTATAAACTCCGCAATTTCGTTATCGAATTTTTTGCGGCTAATTTCCGGTTGTACAACTTGCATATTAACTATTTCCGCCTACCCCGGATTTTAAACTTAAAAATATTTTCGCACCAGCCGGGAAGCGAAAGTCCTCAATCTTTCTATTAACATCCAAATCGTGATTATTTAATTTGACTGACCAATCTTCAACAGGACGACCCGCTTGTCCTGTAATAAGTAAGGCCTTTTCTACAGCTTCTCTGAGAAGCTGAGAAGGACTAAGTCCGTCTACAAAAGCTTCTTTTCCATTAACAATAAAAACTAATTGAGTGCTATTAGGAGTTGGTTTGTTGGGTTTTGTTGCGGGCTTACTTGCCTCAACTTTTTCAGGTTCAGTTTCGACCGCTACTGCCGCAGCGACAACTTCTCCAACTTTTTCTTTTTTTGCCAAAGCCAAAACACCAACTGTATTTAACCAATAGAACCATGCCTCGGGATATCCTGCTTTAAGTGCTTTATTTAATAAACCGTATTTATCATGTTCAATCTTTTTGCTTTTGAATTCCTCCGGGTTTACCGATTGCCAATCCAACTTACGAGGTTCAATACCTTTCATTAAACATGCCGCCATATAAGATATTCTTGCTGCTGCTGTAATCGCTTTATTATAACCGAAGCTTGCTTTCTTGTTTAAATATTGGCTAAGGGCTGTAACCCCACCTTTTATTTCCTGATATAATTCAGCGTCGTACTTATCCATCATTGCCATAGCATATGCTGTTTCTACAACATCTTCATAAACCTGATCAATGGTGTAATTCTTTTGATAAGACCTTATACACATTGCTGCTGTATTCTCAAAGCTTTGTCCTACCATTTCGTAAGAACTAACTCTATCAAACAACATGTTTAAGTCAAATAATTGTTTAGCAATTTCTACGGCCTTACCTTTTCCCAAAGGAATACCTATTGTTTTTGGAGCAAAGGCGGTTAATTTATCCCCAGTGATCGAATTGAAAGTTGGAATTATAATATCAGAATATGGTTCTTCTGTGTGCAGCAACGAATGTGTGATCTTTACAGACTGTGTTTCCGGATAAGTATTTTCTACATAAATTATATCCAATAATATTGGTTTTTCAGGAAACTTAGAAGGCTTGCTCTCTTTGTAAATAAATTTGTAATGTTCTTTTGGCACATTGAATTCATCATTTTTCCGTTCACTAACTTCCCATTTTATAAATGGCGAATCCGTTACAATCGCGTCAAAAATTTCGGTTAGATTATCGGGTTTCACGTGAACAATTATATCGATGTCTTTTGAAAAGCGGTGAAACTCATCCACCATCAATACGAGAGAGGTGCCACCTTTAAAAATGAAATCAAGACCTTTCATTTTTAAATGCTCTAAAAGCGTAAACGCATAAGTCATTTTTTCAGCTAAGTCATAACTGTTTGCTTCGTATTCTTTTACTTTGGAGTCGAGCCATTCTGTTGTGTACGAGTTTTCTTTTATCATATTTCTATCATTTGAATTGTGGGTTCTTCAAGAATATCGAGAGATTTAATGTACTCCCATATCTCTGTTTTTTTTCCTCTACGGCCTGCATAACTTAACAATGTTGTAAAATTCAAAACATAGTTTTTGCAGACTTCCATATAAATATTAGCGAGCTCACCAGAAAATATTGTACGCAATAATTTGTCGCAGTATAAATCGACCATGATCTTCTCAAGCTTTGTAATGCTCATTGTACGATACTTTACTTTAGGAGACTCAGAGATCATTGTTTTAATAATTATATTTTCTGAACGCTCTGTTTTGTAGTTTTCCCATTCAGTTTCTTTTGGATCTAAAAAAGTTGTGTGCGGAAAACTTTCTTTTATTGTTCTAAAGACCGCATCTTCTGAACCTGCTTCCACTTCTATTATATAAATATTGCGGAAGAGTTGTAGAGTAGTTAATTCATTTAACCAGTTTGTTGACCAAAGCGCATAATTAAGATAAGGAAATTCCTTTTTAAGAAGAGAAGATATTTTTTTTAATGTAGGAGTTAGACCAGGTTCAAAAATCTTTTTGTCGTTCGTTCTGTACCATCCTCTTCCTACATTTACAATAATGCCTTTTGCTTTGAGACGGTTGATCCGAACATCTAAGTTTTCATTGGATAAATCAATCCCCTTTTTTGAAAAAAAACCGCGAAGTTCTTCTTTTGAGAACGGTTCTCTTTTGGGTAGAAGTTCCTTTAATTCGTCTATTTTTAAATTAGTTCGCATATGTAATTATAGTCAAAATTAGACTAAAATGACGATACTTACAAATGTAAGTATCGTCAAATTACTTGTTTATTGACTAAACTTACATTTAAAAATAATGAAAGTAATCGCAATTAACACCATTATTTGTAGATACTTACATTATAATAGATTGATATACAATATATTATAATACTTATAAAATTCATTAACATGTGTTAATAAGTAATATAGAAACGTTATAATTTAATCACATTTTATCTTTTATTAAAAGGCTGCCTTTAACCAACCACGAGAAGCCGAAGGCTACGAATGCGATGGTTTCGAGCCAGAAGACGGGTTTGTATTTGATAAGTGGTTGGGTAACGGTGTCGGGGATGGCGAAAAAGACAATAAGTATCACAATACACGAAAGCATTATGTGGCCTGCCGCCATGTAAATTTTATTTCGGATTATTTTCTCAGGTGTTGGATCTGTTTCTCCTTTGGTGAATAAGAATAGTGTGAAGTATGCCATGCTTAAAATAAATAGCCCGGCGGCGATGAGGTGGATTGTTCCGATCACTGAATGTCGTTCGACATCGCACCAAATATTGCACTGCGGAATTGTACCGCGAATAATTTTTAAGTTTGTTGGCATTAAAGCAACGATTACACCGAATATGCCTGCGAAGGCGGAAACAATTCTATCAGTAATATCGTAACCCTTATACGAGAATAAAAATATTGAGAGGGTGCAAACGTAACCGACAAATACATCACGCATGTTGGTGTGGTAATAGTTGCTGATTGAAATTTGTATTTCTTTACAACTTCCTAGAAGGAATGAACCGAGTACTAAAATTAATGGGAAGAAGAATCCCAATATTCCAATGAGTTTCCTAACGGTTAGGTAAGAGAGTACTAATTTGTTTTCTTGTTCTAGTTGGTCATAGTTAGTTGGTTGACCTTCGTCTGTTGCGATTTGGCTTTTTCCTCCAAATACTACTTTTAGTTTTTGGAGGAATTGTTGGATTTTTGTTTTCATGGGTTAATTTTTATTGGTTAGTAATTCCTCCCTCCCCCTTCGGGTACTCCCTCCCGAGGGAGATAAGAGGCGTGTTTATTTACGTTTATCTTTTGTTGTTTTATCGAATGCTATTAGATTGAAAAGTTCACGCATGCGTGAGCGGACACGGTTGCCGTAGACGGCTTCGATTTCGGATGCGGAAAGATTGGTGGTTAAGTGGGTGATCAGGTTGCGGGAAACGAATAGATCATAGCGGCTTAAAAGAATTTCAGCCATTACGTTACATTCGTTACCGAAGAATTTTAAATTATTTTCTGTTCCGAGATCATCAAAACAATATGTTTGGGGTTCGTGGTTGTAAAAACTGCGATGGCTGTAACGGTGTATGACTTCATATCCGTTTTGAATAAATTCAAAGGAAATATCCCTGCAGGATTTAACAATGAAACGTTTTTCCTGAGGTTGCATGAAGCGCATAAGAGATATCAATGATGTTTTACCACAGCCAACAGGACCGCTCAAAATAATTCCTTTGTTGAGGTTAATCCCTAATTCTGTTGCTACTTTATCATCTTGAAAAAAATAACAGAGTAAAGCACGCAGAATATGTTTATCTTCTTCGTGAATTTTAAAATCGGGATAGAGTTCTTTACCCCGATTTTCAACAGCCGCCGCGGCTTGCTCGTAGTTATAATGGCTCTGCATAGTTTTTATCTGTTGAGGTATGAAGATTTCCTGGAGCAGGTGTTGATTTGTTCCAACTGAATTTTTGTGAGTTGAGCATCCAGTTCGCTGAGGATGCTTTCCAGTTTTTCATTGGAGTTTTTCCGGCAACCAACCAACCGTTACTCTCATAGTGATTGAAGAACTTTTCAGCTTCAAGGAGTGGCCATTTGTTTTCAACGAAGTGTAATTCGATCTCTTTGAGAGTTGGCGCGGTGAAACTTTCTTTTTTTGTCGCAACTTTTTTTCTTTGTTCTCCTCTTCCTGAAGTAGTGCTTGCAATATCTGAAGAAAGAGATTTCTTAGAACTTTTTTTTCGCGTGTGTCCATACTTGTTTTTACTGTTTAGTTTATTTGTTTTGTTTGAATTGTTTATAGAAGGTATCACCGGTTTTTTATTAGCTTTACCAGTAGTTTTCTTAACACCTTTACCAGTGCCTTTATCATTAGATATATCAGTAGCATTATTTTTAGTTTTATCGTTAGCATTATCAAAATTGTACAGGTGAACCTGTGAACCTTTTTGGGGATCGTAAGAGGGTATGTATTGGATGTATTGCCACGTATCCAATTCTTTTAAACACCGGATATAAGTGTTTACTGAACCGATCTTTGAGGCGCGCATCAATTCGCTACGGCTTATTGAAATTGGATTGCGAAATTTTGCAAGGTTCCAATATTGAAATAAACCGAAATACAAACTGATGTGATACGGCGTAAGCCTATCATCAGCACAAAATTTGCTGAAGGTTTTGTTTAAATGAATAATATAATTCATTTAGAGTTGCGCGCCGTTAATGGATTTTTGTAACGGTTTTTCTCCATTAGTTTTACAATATCATCGTACTTGTAAAACATAAGGCCCCCTACCTGGCTAAAAGCAATAGTGCCATTGATACGCATTTGTTGTAAAGTGCCTGGTGAGATGCCAAGCATTTTACGGACTTCGTAGGACTTGAGCCATTCTTTTTGTTGCAGGTTGGGCTTAGCTCTGATAAGCGTTTTTAATTCTTCAAATAGTTCGTTTTTGAAACTGTTGAGATCGTCTTTTGTTAGGATGTCTACTGCCATAATAAATGTTTATTCGGCAAAAATGTACAGAATGATTTATTTTGTTTCGTACTATTATCCTAGTTGGGAAAGATTTAGCCTCACCCTAAATCCTTCTCTCCTTTGACAAGCTCAGGATAAACTCCGAGAAGGACTTTTAGAGGCCGCCTTTGGATTAACGACCGTCCTGTTCGTCCATTTTTTTGGTGAGGGCTTCCTGGAGTAAGGATAGAAATTTTGTACGACCAGATTTACGGTTGCGAATTTCAATGTAAGCGTGATAGTAATTGCCTAAATCGATATTAAAGACCTTTTGGAAAGTAGTTGCAATTTCCTTTATGTCTGCTTTGCCGTTTTCAAAAGCACCTATGGCGTGAAGGGCGTATATGAGCTCTACGAGGTAGGTTTTAGAATCTGTCCAAGAACATTTTGGACTATTGCGCTGTTCATGATTAGGGGAATTGTTTTGGTTTTCTATTTTATTTATTTCATCACGAATGTAAATTGTTAATCTATCATTGGCCATAATGAGAGCAACCATGTGATCGTGAGAGGTGTTGAAATTAGAATCATAATTATAGAAGCCATTGTTTAGTATTAAGTGTAAATCTGCTTTACCGCGAATAAAATATTTTTCGTCTAAAAAAACACTAGCGCTTCGATAATACTGGTGAAATTCTAAATTTTCTTCAACAAAGTGATTGAGTTTTTTTAATTGACGGGAAAGGTATTTCTTTTGCTGCTCATTTGTACCTAATGGTTTACGTGTTTCGATATTAAATATTTGAACGTAATAGATCAATTTGGATGAGATTTTTGGCTTGAGATGCTTAAAGAATAAAATTTCATCTTTGAGTGATTTAAAAGGCGTGCTTTTCACTCTTTTTTTAATTTTATCAAGAGCATTGATACAAATGGGCACTGAAAGTTCAGATTGTTTTATAAAACATTGGGTTTCTTGTGTGATGAATAATAATTGCTCCTCGAGCTCGGAATTTATTTTTTCATATTGTTCCATAAATAAGTATCGGATTAGCCTTACCCCCTCAGTATTCGGAGAGAGGAAGAAGAGGTATCTTATGATTTAATTATTGTTTGTTATTGCTAATGAATTCTAAAAAGAAATTTTCCGGATTAATATTTAACTTTTTTAATGCCATATCGAGGTAATTGAGGGACATGTTTATTTTGCCGTTTTCGAGTTTCCATACATAATGCCTGTCGGTGCCTAATTTTTTGGCCAACTCCTCTAAGGTTAAACCACATTTAGTACGCTGATGTTTTAACATCTGACCTATTATTATTTTAGAACTACTCAAAGAACAGGTTTTTAAGCCATGAAGCAGACGTTAACCTTCGCTTGATGATATGTGTTGTGGATATGGTATGACCACAAATAAAAAAGCCCCCGAATTTTCGGAGGCTTTTGATAAGGTTTATTATCTGCATTATAGGTTTTTCATCCATTGTTTTTAAAGTTACTAAATTACAATTGGTACCGTTTCTAGGGGAGCTTACACATCTTCAAAATTTTGTTTAGGTAGCCTAGTGTTTTCAATTAAAATTTGCTGAGATTAATTACCTTATATGACATTTCACCCATTGCGATTGTATCCCATTTATACCGTACTAAATTTTTCCCAAAATCGATTTTTATATCCATCTTCTCCTTTGTAAGGTTATTACTTAATGTAATGGTCCCATCAAAATTAGAGTAAACATTCAGACAATTTCCAGGGCCATTTTTCATTAAGAGTTTCATTTTACAGATTTGGTTTACTTTGAATTTTTTTTCATAAAATAATTAACTAGAAGAATTGCTTCTGTTATTTTTGTTATTGTAATGAATTTTTATTTTTAACTGATGGATTTAAATTATTTACAGGGGTCTTTTTTTTTGTATTATTTATTTCACAAAATCCGCAATTGGAACATATGGTGAGGATAAAACCATTGATCTTTTTTAGAGAGGCGCCAGTTATTGTTGTAAATAGTTCTGTTATTTGATTACAGGAGCTATGACAAACAGGACAATGATGAATTTCTTTTGGTTTATCTGAGAGGCTCATTATTTGAACGGTGCAGAGCCATTATAAATTTATTAAACAGCATTTTATTTATCAACATTCTTATTAAATAATAAAACCTTGTTCCTTTGGTTAAAAACCAATTGGACAATGTTTTATTTTAGTTTAAACCCATTTACTTCATTAAGGTTACGTGACCTGTAAATGCTTTGGCAATACCTTTATTTGTAGTTACATTGATTTTCCAGATATACACATCATCTTTGCACATTTCGCTTTTGTAAAAACCATCCCAGCCTTTTGAGCGCGGGTCGGTGGTGCTGAAAATCTGCGCACCCCAACGATCAAAAATCATAAAGTTGTAGTTATCATCCTTGTAACCATGTATAACAGGATAGAAAAAATCGTTTAAATTATCATCGTTTGGTGTAAATGTGTTTGGGATGTAGAATAAGAACTCATCTTCGATAGTAATGACTTTAGACATTGTATCAGAGCACTGATCGTTGTAGGCTATTAGAGTTACTAGAAACTTACCCGGATCTTGAAAAACATAAGTTGGGTTGGTTTGGTTAGAGAATATTGTATTTATATTATACCAAGTGTAGTTGGTTGCACCTGAACTTAAATTAGTAAAACTAACTGTAGGCTCAAGAATACTCGGTTTATCGGGTGAAGCTGAAAAATCGGCATTTGGTTTAGCGTATACATTTATAAGGGTATTATAATTAATACTTGTTGTACATCCAGCTGGCGTTGTAATTAATAAACTTGCGTTATATGTACCTGGAGTGTTAAAACAAAGTTCGGGATTGTAAAGTGGTGAGGCGGTTATACTGCCCGTTGCGTTATTAATAAATGCCCAGTTGTAAGAATAACCGGTGCCTTGAGATTGCGACAGACTAAATGAAGCACACACAGGGGAGCAGCCAACGAGTTTGTTATTAATTAAAGAAGCGTTTGGTTTAGGATTAATAATAATAGCAACATTAGCGGTTGTTTTACAACCATTGTTATCGGTTACAGTTACAGTAAATGAAGTGCTAATACTTGGCGTGGTAGTTAAAACAGGAGTGCTGCCACCGGAAGGTGACCACATAAAAGCATAAGGGGCAGTGCCACCAGAAACAGTTGAAGTTATTGTTGTGCCTTGACCTTCGCAAATGGAAACGTTGCCATTTAAACCGATACTAAGTGCAGGTGGCTGATTAATGCTTGCAAAAAGTATTTGAGTGCAGCCATTAGCATCGGTAACTTGAATAGAATAGTTTGCAGCAGATAAACCACCCAAATTAACAGGAAAAGAGAATATATTATTTATGTTATTGCTATTATTAAGATTGGTGATTATAAAAGGAGGATTACCACCAGAATTACTTATTTGCATGACCCCATTATTGTTGCCAAAACAATTAATTTGATTTAAAACAGAAACATTAGCGGTGAACATTGGTGCCGAATTTACTGTTACAATTGTTGAATTTGTGCAGCCGTTTAAAGGATCTATAGCTATACACGTATAATTGCCAGCACTTGTTGCGAGTGCAGTGTTAGTTGTTACATTTTGTGGCGACCAAGAATAAGTTGCACCACTTGTTGTTGAAGAACCTGTTAAGGTAATCGAAGTAGTGTTACAGTTTAAACTACCCGAAGAAATTGCAGACAGGTTTGGAGCAGTTGTATTTTGTGTAACAGCGGTTACCGAAGAAGAAGTACAGCCATTAGAAAGGTCGGTAGCAGTAACACTGTAAGACCCAACCACACTAACCACGGCTGGATTTGCAGCATTACTTAAAGCGCCACCATTCCACACAAATACAATGCCTGTACCACTAGCTGTAAGACTAGCGGTAAGCAGTAGACAGTTTAAATTGTTACTTGATAAAGCAGTAAAGTTAGGAGGCGTGATATTTTGAGTAACTGCAACTACAGATGTTGAGGTACAACCATTGCTTGGATCACTTACAAAAAACGTATAATTACCCGCGATTGTGGCAACGGCAGTATTGGTGTTTACGTTTTGTGGTTGCCATGAATACGTGACACCACCTGTTGTTGATGTACCTGTTAAAATTACACTTGTGGTTAAACAAGTTAATGTACCGCTAATGCTTGCGGAAATATTGGGTACAGTTGTGTTTTGCGTAACAGCAATTACTGAAGACGAAGAACAGCCACTTAGTGTATTTGTTACTGTTAAAGTGTAATTGCCAGCACTTGTTACTACTGCCGTATTAGTAATTACATTTTGTGGGGACCATGAATAGCTTACACCACTTGTTGTTGATGTGCCTGTAACAATTAATGAATTAGTTAAACAGGTAAGAGTGGCGGTTGGCGCTATGCTAATGTTTGGCATTGTGCCTCCAGGCAAAATAGTAGCTGTAAAAGTTGTGCTACAACCATTAGAACTTGTAATTACGTATGTATGTGTACCAACAATAACGCCTGAAATAGTGTATGGTACGTTTACGTTTGCAGCTAAGGTAGTGGTGCCCTCGGCTATTGTATAATTAGGTGCGCCGTTGGTAACACTATTAATGGTTACGCTACCAGTTGGATTTGTACAACTTGCATTAACAGTTATGATATTTGCTGTGAGTGTAGAAGCAGCGCCCGTTAGGGTGTATGTTGTTGTATATGTATAATTACAGTTACTCGTTACAGTAACCTGATAAACACCGGGACACAAACCTGAGATGCTATGAGTTGTAAGCGTGGTATTTAAAACACTAACCGCATTGCTCCAGTAATAATTATAAGGAGCTTCACCACAAGTTACACTTATTGTTGCAATACCATTACATGTACAGGCTGTTGGATTAACTTGTGTTTGAGTGTAAGTAGGGGGCACAGGAATAAATTTCGAAATAAAAATTTCGTCACTACCATTAGCTGTTGCATCATAATAAGCACCACCTCCGGGATTTGCTAACGGAGAAGCAATGCTTGCATTCCATTCACCTGCAAAAAATAAATTTCCTGCATTATCAGTAGTTAATGGTTCACGCCAATCATTAGAAGAGCCTCCAAAATATGTAGCCCAAACAACCGAGTTTAATAAATTAAATTTGACTAAAAAAAGATCAGAAGCACCACTTATTGAAGGGCTATAAAAACCGCAACTTGCGTTTCCTAGTGTAAAGTTGTTTGTTGAATAAGTTCTAAAACTCATATATACGTTTCCACAGTTATCAAAAGCCAAATTATTACCGGCAACTCCATTCATACTTATTGACTCCGCCCCGTTGCCACCATAGAATGTAGCCCAAGTGCGAACGCCACTACTTGTAAATTTCAAAATATACGCGTCACTTGAGCCACCAAAAACTGTTTGATTGTAAGCTCCGGCAAGAACTTGGGTTGGAAAGTTTGAAGCAGCCGTAGAGCCTGCTACATAAATATTTCCTGTAGGATCAATTTTTACGCAATGCGCTCTACTAACTCCTGCATTCGCACCATAAAAAGTTGCCCAAGTTCGTACACCCGCATTTGTGAAACGCAAAATAAAAGCATCACCAGCAGAAGACCCTAAAATTGATTGATTATATGCACCTGCCCAGTTTTGAATTGGAAAATTTGCAGAGGATGCGAGACCTGCGACATAAATATTACCTGCAGGATCACAAGTTATTGAATTACCCTGTTCCTGACCTGTTATGCCATTACCACCGTAATACGTTGCCCATATTCGCACGCCCGCATTGGTAAATCTCAAAATAAAAACATCTCCGGTTCCTCCACCGTAAACAGCCTGATTATAAGCACCTGCCCAATTTTGCGTTGGAAAAATGTTGGATTGTGTATGGCCTGTAACATGTATATTCCCTGATACATCAATTGCTATTGAATTTCCCCAATCGGCAGCATTGCCACCATAATAAGTGGCCCAAGTACGAACACCCGTACTCGCAAAACGAAGAATAAACGCATCACCACTACCATTTAAGGCTGCTTGATTATAAGCGCCTGCCAAATTTTGTAATGGAAAATTCGTTGATGCAGTATATCCAGTTATGTAGATACTACCACTTGCATCTATGGCAATTGACCGGCATTCTTCCATACTACTACCACCATAATAAGTAGACCAAGTTAGTGCCATGGAACTATTAAAACGTAAAATGATCCCTTCCCATCCTGTTGAAGTTGCCTGATTATAAGCACCACCAACGTTTTGCAAAGGAAATGTTGTTGAGGATGTATAACCAACTAAATAAATATTACCGCTTGGATCTAATTTTATATCATACGTTCCATCAGCGTTGTTTGATCCAAAAAATGTGGACCAAGTTAGCTGTGGGTCAATTATAAGTGTTTCGTTTTTGTTATATTCATTAAGCTCAACAGATACTTCATAAGAGAAAATACTCCTTTTATTTTTCTTAAAGCTTGATGATTCTTGTTCTTCAGATAAATTCCCAGCGCCCAAATATTTTGGAGATTCATTTTCTTCAACCGCGTAGTTTGATTGGACTACATTTGATTCGTCACCCTGATAGCAAAGTAAATTTCCTTCTATAACTTTGCCTAGTTTGTTTTCGAAAATAATTTGATTGTTTTTTATATTAAACTTTCCGTTGCCTTCGTATATGAGTTTTATTTGGTTGGGGTCCGCTTGCGGATGTACAATAAAATCATGTTTTATACCGCCTTCCTTTGATGTATATATTACCCAATCTATCCCTTTATAGACTTCTTTGATGATTATTTTTGTGAATGTTTTTGCGTTAAAAATTCCGTTGGGACAATGGCCTAAGTAGTAATTTACTTCGCCTTGGGTAATATTGCCTTCCGTTATAATATTTTCTTTTTTGATGTTAGCACCTTTAAGAACCATATCTACTCTATGCCAGTTTGTTTTCCTATCCTTTTTACCTTCAGACTTTTCAAAACGATCTTTCTTATATTCTTTTTCCCTTTCTTCTCCTTCTTCCTTCCTAAAAAATTGATAGGTGAGACCTGTATTGGTTATCCAAATATTTAAATTAGGCGCCTCGGCTTTATATAAAACGAAGTCTGCCGGTTTACCATCATCACTAATTACCTGACCTTTATTTTCTTGAAAGCCTAAAACTTTGGATTGATTCATCCATTGGTTTACTTTTTGTTTTAATGCCGGATCGGCAGCTGTTTGAGTTGGTGAAGCAACATTTTTAAAACTATCAAAAGGACTATTGCCATTAACAGCAAAAGTTGAGGTGCAAATCAATAATAATAACGCCTTACAAATCAAAAAAGATAGCTTGTTTTTCATAACAAATAATTTTATTAACTAAAGTTAAATACTAAAAAAACTGTTTCAACAGCGTATTAACCTGAATGAGGTTTTAAGGTATTAACACCGTATTTATCGGAATGAAATGAAGGTAAAATGATTCAAAAAACAATAAAACGAACTATATTGTATTAATTAGGGTATGTAATCTGAATTTTTGAGAATGATGGGTGTAAAATTTTACGCTAAATATACATGTATTGATTTTTTTTGTACGGACTATTAATCTTACAAAATGGTAAATTAATACGTTTAGTCGCTCACCCTATTAAAGTTTACAAAACTCAATTATGGTTTTATTTTTGTGATCTTAAATTCGGTTCTGCGATTTTGGGCATGCTGTTCCTCACTACAAGGAATATTAATCATGTTTTCACATTTACAGTCATTAATTAGTTTAGATTCTCCATAACCCTTCCCATAAATACGGGATTGACTTATACCTTTGGAAATAATATAACCGGCAGAGGCTTTTGCCCTTCTATCAGATAAAGCCAAGTTTCTTGTAGCAGTGCCCCTGCAATCTGTGTGTGAACTAAGTTCAATAACAATTTCCGGGTTTTGTTTTAATAACTGAACAATTTTATCTAACTCCAATTTTGCATCCATGCGAACGGTTGACTTGTCAAGGTCAAAATAAATTGGTTTGAGATCTACGGCTTTGCCAATATCGGTACCCAGTTTCATTTTACACATTTTGTTATTTAAGTAGTCGTTCAAAACGATATAACCATCCTTTTTAATAACCATGTCGACAGGTTGAATCTTTGTTAAATAGCCTTCTTTTTCCAATTTGATGACGTATGACAATTCATCACCTATTTTTTTATCTTTATAGGTATGCTTAAAACCACCTTCTTTATCAGTTGTAAAAGTCAAAGGTTGCGTTTGATTAAAGCCATCAGTAATTGTAACTTTAACTCCATCTATTGGTAAAGCATTCTCCGCATCTGAAATCGAACCTATCAAACCGAAAATCATGCTTTCGATAAATACTTCTTTTTTGGAATTAATTAAAACTTTCAGCCCTCCACCTTTAATTATTTCAATTCCTTCTTTATACCCATCTTTGTTAGCTGCTATTTTATATCCTTTGTCATCTAAAACATTAAATCTAATCTCTCCCTTATCGTCGGTTACGCCTTTATAGATGGATTTGCTATTTTCGGCGATTAAAACAATTTTAGTATTGGGGATATATTTTTTTGTAATATTATCTTTTACAACCAAATTAATAGAACCGCCAATTATTGGATTAATTGACTCGAAACTATAAATATCATCTTTTGTTTCCCCCCTATTACTTGCAAAGTAGCCTTGAGTGGTTGTTTTTGCTAAAAAACCAAAATCATCAAACTGTGAGTTGATTGGGTAACCCAAGTTCTGTGCTTCAAAATAGTCATTCCCAGTTGGCATAGTGTAAAATATATCTAATCCCCCTAATCCTACTTTCCCATCACTTGAATAAAAAAGGACTTCATTATTAAATAAATGAGGAAACATTTCTCTACCTTCTGAATTAACAGATTTACCCAAGTTCTCAGGTTTTGACCAATTGTTGTTTTTATAGTGGGATACCCAAATATCTGTTAAACCAAAACTACCCGGCATATCGGAAACAAAGTATAGGGTATTTCCATCGCCACTTACCGCAGGATGACCACAGGAGTATTCATTGCTGTTAAAAGGGAACTCAAACCAGGCTCCCCAATTATTGTTTTCCTTTTTTCTTACTAGGATCTTAAGATTTACTTGATTTTCGCTACTTTTTTTTAGTTTATTGTTAACTAAATTATCGCGTGTTATGAATTGGATATTACCATCATCGGTAAAACATATAGGGCCTTCATGAGCTTTTGTTTTTAATCCTTCTTTTACAACTTGGCATTTTTTTACATCTGTTCCTTCTATATCACCCATATAAACATCTAAATAATACGAATTATCCCATCCATATTTACGTCCAACAAAAGAGGTGTTTCTTCGGGAAGAGAGAAAATACATTTGATTATTTAACAGATAAGAGCAGAAATCATTTTCTTCTGAGTTAATTGTTAATCTCTTCAAAGAATAATTACCCGAATCCTTTTTTAACTCTTCAATTGCAAAATTTTTACGGTTAATATTACTACGTATCAATTTATATTGATCGTTGCTAATTTTTGAAAAAACTTCGGAAGCTTTGTTGTAGTTTGAATTGTACTTTAGTACCTGATAATAATTATAGAAATCTTTATCAGACATACCTGTATTCGCATACGCATTTTCATAATATTTTTGTGCTTTACTATAATTACCTATGTTTAAATTACTTTCGCCGGCTCTTACATAATATTTAATTTTTGCGTGTTTGCTTTTCGCCAACTCTTCGTACATTTTAGAGGCAGGGAGATACTCTAAATTTGCGAAATACTTATCGGCAATCTTTTCTTTATTCGATTGAGATTTTAAGAGGGTTGTTGTGGATAAAATCAAAAATAATAATGTTGCTTTATTCATTTACTGAATTCTTTAATATTAATTTGTACTAATTTTTAAAAATATCGAGGGGATTTTACTGCTTTATTAGCGGGCAGGAGGTCAAACCCAAAAATTATTTCATGTGAGCTGGGAGTATATTTACCCATATTAGTGATTGAGTAATCATAGGCATAACCAACTCTTAATTGCTTAGTGAAATTGAACACAATGTTTGCCCCTGCTGCAGAACCATAACGATACATAATACCAAACCATATTTTACTATTATACAATACAGAAAGGTTAGCATCAACGGACAGAGGTGCATTTTGAGTATATTTTATAGAACAACTAGGCTTAAGGTCCCAAAGACTATTTAAATTAAAAACATATCCAGCTATTAAGTAGTAATGTAAAACCTGTTTTGATTGAGGGAAATTAGAATCTTTACTTAACTTACTTGGTAGGACTTTTGGAGCTGTTAAACCAAGAAAAAAACGTTTCCCGTAGTAATAAATACCAAATCCAGTATTAAACGTAGTTGTATTAAAATTGGCATTATTTGTAACTACTGGGTCAGACGCATTATTTATATCAAGGTTTGCCAAGTTGTTCCTGGAAAAATCAACACCGGCACGAGCACCAAAACACAAGCGATCATTGGCTTTATTCAAACGAATACGATAGGCAAAATCACCGAACAGTGCAGTTTTATTTGTTGGTCCAATTAAATCATTTACCAAATTTAATCCTACACCAATAGATTCATTCATTAATGGCGAGTGTATTATAAAACCATTAGTTTTTGGTGCTCCTGTCCATCCTGTCCATTGACTACGAACATCGAGAATTGCGCTTAAAGCATTACGGCTGCCAGCATAAGCGGGATTTAAAGCCGAAGGGTTAAACATGTAAAATGAGTTTTGTGCTTCTTGTTGACCAAATGAAGTATATGTAAAGCCTTGGAAATAGATTGCCAATAGAATTAATATTTTTGAATTTTTCATTATATCTTTTTTTATCAACTAATATTGCAATTGAATAAATCCTCTAAAAATTGTTTGGTATTCGTCGCCTAAATCCAAGATATAAAAATAGGTTGCTGTTGGTAATTTATTTGCGCCCGTTTTACCAACGGTATTGGGTGTACCATCCCAATCATTTTTATATGGCTTGGAGAAATAAACCGGATTACCCCACCTATTAAATATTTGCAAATTATTGTTTGGATAAGAATCTAATCCCTTGATTTCGAATACTTCATTTATCCCGTCTCCATTTGGAGTAAACACTTGCGGTATGATACCCAAACTAGTATTTACTTTTATCACGATATCGGTTGTTGAAGTACATGGAGCGTTTATTGCCGTTAAAACCACCGTATATGTTCCAGGGGTAGTGAATACATTTGTTGGATTTGTTAGAGAAGAGACACCGTTACCAAAATTCCAACTATAAGATGTTGCACCCGAACTTAAATTTGTAAAGCTAACATTTAAGGGGGCTGAACCACTTGTGACATTTTGTGTAAATGAAGCTATTGGTATACTACTACTTGAAACACTAACTATTGTTGTTGTTGCACATCCTGTAGCAGGCTCAATAACAGTTAGAGTATAAATGCCGGGTTGATCTGCTATTGCTATGGCAATATTTGTACCAGAAATAATACCCGGGCCATTCCAGAAATATGAAACACCACTTGTGGTTGAATTACCTAATAAACTAACCGTTGTATTTAAACAAGTTAAAGTTCCGCCACCGCTTACTGAAGCATTAGGAGAAGTTGTGTTTTGAGAGACTACCACAACTGTACTATTTAAGCAACCGGTTGTTGGATTGGCGACTGTTAAAGTATAATTACCAGAATTTATTGCGGTTGCGGTATTTGTATTTACATTTTGCGGTTGCCATGTAAAAGTAACACCGGATGTTGTAGAGGTTCCTAATAAAACAACAGAAGTATTTAGACAGGTTAAAACACCACTAACATTTGATGAAATATTTGGAGATACCGTGTTTTGCGTTACTGTTATTACAGAAGTAGACTTACAACCACTGAGTGTATTGGAAATAGCCAAAGTATAATTACCTGCGACATTTGCAATAGAAGTATTGGTGGTAACGCCCTGTGGTTGCCAGGAATACGTGACACCGGAAGTAGTTGACGTGCCCGTTAAGATGACGCTTGGAGTTATACATGTTAAGGTTGATGGAAGAGTAGTAGAAATATTAGGAGCAGTTGTGTTTTGTGCTATTGTTAATACAGACGTAGAACTGCAACCACTTAGTGTATTGGTTATAGCAAGAGTATAACTTCCTGAGGTATTTGCAACCGCAGTATTCGTAGTAACATTTTGAGGGGACCAAGAGTATGTTACGCCACTTGTACTTGATGTGCCGGTAACTTGTATAGAGGTATTTAAGCAAGTTAATAAAGTATTAGAAGCTATAATAGAAATATTAGGAGTATTTGTGTTGTTTGCCACAGAAACGATAGCTGTATTGCTACAAACACCTTGAGTTAATGTTACTGTATAATTTCCCGGTAAATTAACCACTGGTGTTGGAGTTGCTGAGCCACTAATAATACTTGGCCCAGACCAAGTGTAGGTAAGAACACCCGTTGCAGTACTCGATGCAATTAATGTAGTAGTATTTGGATTACATGCCAAGGTGGCTGCAGGTACGACGGTTAAGCTTGGTGGTGAACCTACACTTCCTGTTATTGTATAAGACAGAGTGTTTGTATGGCAATCTTGATCTGTAATTTGTACCGAGTAATTACCAGGACAAATACTTGAAATAGCATTGACTGAATTGGTGCTACATAGTGTTTGCGAGCTATTGCTCCAAATATAATTAAACGGGGGCGAACCACAATTTACAGTAAAGGAAGCGCTACCATTACAACCACTGCATGTACCTGAATTATTAATTTGAGACTGCGAGTAAGTTGGTGGGGGATCAGGAGCAAACTTCACGACATAACCATTATCGCTATTAGTTCCACTCGAAACATAATATGCGCCTCCACCAGGATTTAATATAGGATATCCAGCACCCGTTCCCCACTCACCTGTTATAAATAGATTTCCAATTGCATCACAAGCAACTGAAACACGAGCGGCAAACGCTCCTCCGGTGTAACTTGCCCATAAACGAACACCGATGTTACTAAATTTTAATATGACGTTATCTCTTGCTCCTCCACCATAAGTTAAATCATTAAACCCTACAGAACACGAAGATAATTGTAAGGGCGTGCCATTTCCTTGACCATTCAATCCAATGTATAAATTTCCACAAGGGTCAGTGGTAATCACATCATTTGATAAAAAATCCTCATTACTAACACCTCCATAATATGTAGACCACAAATTTACACCACTGTTACTAAATTTAAGAATAAAAGCATCTTGCGAACCTCCTCCATAGGCATTTTGAAAATAAGCGCTACATCCTGGATTAAGTACAGGTAAATTCAATGAAGTGGTCCAGCCAGTTGCAAACAAATTTCCTGAATTATCTGTGCAAATAGAAATTACTTTATCAGTGCCGGAGCCCCCATAATACGTTGACCAAAAAAGTGCACCTGTACTCAAGAACTTTGTAACAAAAAGATCGCTCGCACCTGCATTTACTGCTTGATAATAGGCTCCTCCGCCAGGATTTAAAAGAGGAACGGTGCCAACCCCTGAAATAAACACATTACCAAGAGCGTCAGTAGATACAGCGCTACTATTAGAAGTATTAGTTCCCGTACCTGTACCAAAAAGAGTAGACCAAATAAGCGTACCGGTATTAGAAAATTTTAATAAATATGCACTACCGGCAAATGGATTAGATTTTGTTGGCTGAAAATAAGCCCCACCCCCCGGATTAAGAACTGGGAAAGTAGTTGCCATTGTTGATCCGGTAACATATACATTATTTGATGGATCAATGCAAATTGATAAACCTTGAGTAAAAGGACCTCCAGAGCCTGTACCGCCATATAGAGTAGCCCATTGGAGAACACCTGCGTTTGTAAATTTTAGTATAAAAGCATCCGTATTGCTTGCAGCAGCTGGCGTTGCCTGAAAATAGCCACCAGAATTCATTACAGGAAAATTAGTTGAAGATGTATATCCTGTCAAAAAAACATTTCCAGAATTGTCAGTACAAATAAATGTAGATTCATCGGTACCGCTTCCTCCATAAAAAGTACCCCATTGCAACACACCGGAATTACTAAATTTTAAAATCCAAAATTCGCCGCCTCCACCACCTGATACGCCTTGATAATAAGCAGAGCCTCCAGGATTAAATAATGCATTTGCAGAACCATAACCTGTTACAAAAACATTTCCAGACAGATCGGTTGTAATACTTTTTGGGCCTGTTAAAACAGAAGGCGCTAAATTACCAATAAAAGTACCCCAAGCTAATTGTGGATCAATGGTAAGTGTTTCTTTTAGATTGTAATTTTCTATTGCAAACTGAATATGTGAATCATATCCATCATTATTATTTTTTTGATTTACTGTTTTTATAAAGCTACTTTGAATCTCTTTGTCGCCCTGATAACTAACAGGAGCATTTTCAGTTAGTGTGCCCAATTTAGTTTTAATTACAATATCGCCCTTCTCGTTTAATGTTAATGGCTTTAAAGAGGAGTAAACCATTTCTATTTGCTTTGGATTAGCACCAGGATGTACAATAAAATCATACTTAAAACCATTATTATCTGAATTATAAAGTATCCAATCGATACCAGTATATATCTCTTTAATAGTAATTTTTTTATACTTGTGTACATCCGTAATTCCCTTTGGGCAATGGCCTAAAAAAAATTGCATAAAATCCGAGCTTTCACCTTCCTTAATAATATTTTCTCTTTTAATGGATGCGCCCTTTAAAAGCATATCAATTCGGGAGTATTTAATTTCAAAATTCTCTTCGCTCATCCCAAGGTTATTTTTACCGGAATGATTTTTCTCTCTTTCATACTCTTCCTTATCTTCATCGGGCGCAACAAAAAAATAGCTTAACCCTTTTTCGGTAACGTACAAATTCATGCCAGGAGTAGTGGCTTCGAATAAAACGTAAGAAACCGGCTGACCATTTACATCGGCTATTTGACCTTTATTTTCAAGAAACTGAACAGGTTGGTTTTGCATCCATTGCTGTGCTTTTTCCTTTAGTTTGGAATCATCACTTGACTGAAGTGGTTTACTTAAAGCAGAATTACTACTATTTGCAAAAGGATTTTTATTGTTACTGAACAGAGTTGAGGTACAGATAAATAATAACAGGATAATACGCTTACAAAAAGTAGAATTAAATTTCATGGTAAATAGTTTTCAAATAAAGTTAAGTAGTAAAAAAGATGAAACAACAGAACATTAACCTGAATAAGTTTTTAGGGAATTAACACAGGATTTAGAGGAATGAAACAGGGGTAAGTCTGCCTAAAAGCCATAAAAATGATGCTTATGGTATCACATTTGAATTAAAATAGGGCTGCGTTTTAATAAAAAATTGTAACGTTCATCGGCGGAGTTATTTAAAGATACTGAAATTCTCTTTTCCATAATTATGGCGAGATTCTCCGCTGCCTTTCTTCCAAACTCTTGTGTAATAGGAATTTTTAGATGTAATTCTTCAAGGGCTTGTTTTCTATGACAAATAATTCAGTCGGTAGAATTGCTTGAATGTTTTCTATTGATGGGTTTCCTGTTGTAAAAGCGGAAAACGAAGTTACAAATTCGTTGGGTAATGAAAAATAACAAGTAGCTTCTTTTCCTTTGTCATTAGGGTAATAAATTCGCAACATTCCTGATTTAACAGAAGCAACATGCCTACATTGTTCACCAATTTCTAAAAAATAATCATCTTTTTAAGCGTCAATGGCCTGAATAAGGGTAACCTAAAATCAGGATCTACTTCTGAAATAGGAATAGTATTTTTAATGGTAAGCCTAAGAGATAAATTCATATTTTCTATGCATAATAAATTGTTTTTTAAAGCGGGCATATTGAAGAATAAAAACAATTCCATAACAAAAAAATCACCCAATTAAGAAAAAACTTCTTAATTTATTTTAATCTACTTAACCAATCATTAATAAATGTTGCTACTTCTTCCCAGTTTTTTTGGCCACAAATATAATGGGTTCGATTTAAAAATTCTTTAAATTCAGTGACACTATTCTTATCTTTATAGGCTTTAAAGTTTTTCTTATTAAGTGAAGAGGGAATTATATTGTCTTTCTCACCAGCAATTATCAATAAAGGATTATGTGGTTTTTTAAAATCAATAAAACACGCGCCTAATGTTGTGTTTCGTGGAATATTTCTACTTTCAGGCACTACGTATTTATTATATTCAATTTCTGTTTCTTCCATTGTCATAGTATTACAAAAAGCGTATTGAAACCACTTTACGCTTGGTAAACAAGGGGAGTTTCCTTTAAATGGGTTTAAGGTTGGTAAATTTGCCCTTAAAAAACTGCGCTCAAAACTTATAACGCCTGAGGGTGGTGCCGAATCGATGCAAATGCCTGCAATAGCTTTATTTGATTCGATAAGTTTTTGCACCACAAGTCCACCAATTGAATGCCCAATTAATATTGGTTTTTCGGGTAGTGTATCAATAAAATCAGAAAAGTTTTCCACTACTTTTTTAAAAGTTAATTTGCCAACGTTTGAATTAATGTTGTTTCTTAAAAGTGATGGCTCACCTTCGTGAAAGGGATAATTTGGCGCAAAGCATTTATAACCTTTTGCTTCGAAAAATTTTACCCAATTGCACCAACTTTTGGCGTTTACAAAAAGCCCATGAACAAACACAATAGTTTTAGCTTGATGAAGATTACTCATAATTTGAATGTTTTTTTGTGAAAATAAATTATTGTTTTTTAAAGCGCTGAGTATTTATTGAAATCAACTAACATGTGAAGAAATATTCAAATAATGAACGGAACTATTTTTTATTAGGAATTTCACTTAGCAATGATGTGTCTTTGTTTTGAGCTGTAAGTTAACAATAAGCTTGATGCTTGCTTTTGAATCTTCTTTTTCATAAACGAAGTGTAGCCAAATAAATAGCCTTTCCAGCCTAATGCTTGCCTAGTCCACTTCCATAAATCAAAATAATCCGTATGTTTGATTATCTTTCCATTCTCGAACTCGAACTTAGCTGAAATTTTATTTACAATTATTCTTTGAGTATCTCCGTACAAATATACTGCCGTCCAATTTGCCGAACCTATTTTATCATTCGCTTCTACATTAGCAAATTCAATTTTTAAATTGCCATTACTTTTTTCAATAAGCATACGCCACATGTTTTTAGCATCGTTGCCTTTTAATGTGCCAAAAGCCGGATCGGTAAATGTAATTATTGAGTCGTAACAATTTATCATTGCTTCTGCATCAGCTTCAGCAAAAGAAGTGTAAAATTTTGTTATTAGTTCTTTATTATTCATTGTTTGAGAATGTCTTTGTACGCTAAAAATAATCAATTGTATTAGTGTTGTATTAAAAGTTTTTGTGTGCTATATCTGTTGGCAGTATAAATTTTTAACAGATATGTGCCGCTTGGGAATTTACTGATATCGATTTCAGATAGATTACTTTTGTTTTCGGATTTTATAATTTCATTTCCGAGTAAATCACAAATTGATACAGAAAAAACAGAATTGGAAGATTTAACTGTTACTTTAGCACTAGCCGGATTAGGATAGAATGAAAAACTTAAATTATCAGTATGATTTAATTCAGAGATAAAAGTTAATGTATCATTAACCACTTTTGTAAAAAAAATATTTAAGTTTCCGGTTCTCACATCGCCCCAAGTTGCATATACATCATTGTTCATCATTTGTGAACACATAAAAGCATTATCTGACAATAGAAGTGCGGTATCGTGAGGTAAAGTATAGGTTGTTAAGGGCTTATTTGCTTTAAAGCTTATACCGTTGTTTGAAGAAGTAGAATAATAAATATCTGTTGGTTGTGAAAAGCCCGTGCCGGCTGCGTTTCTTCTATCTCTCCATGTAGCTAAAAGTGTTCCAATATTTGAATACGTGATCCAAATCAAATCCTGCCCTTTTCCATTTGAAATAGCATCATCATTTGCACGGACCGGCGCGGACCATGTTGAGCCGCCATTGTTTGTTGTAGTTATAAACACATCAGGATCACCATACGCAGAACCTATGTAGGCAAAAGCCAATTGATTACTATTTGCCGGGTTAGCGGCAAGGTGCCATGCCTTTTTATAGTTTGGTTGGGCGGCAATAGTTGGACTAGCAATTATATCGTTAAATGTAAAGGTGCCACCACGATTGTTTGATTTTGCTAAAAAAAATTTCAGAAAAGGGGATTGAGATGTGTTATAACTTGGGTACGCTGCAAAAAAAGTACCAGTGGGGCCTACCGCAGGCGAGGCCATTGGACTTGTGTAGCTACCAACAAGGTAATTTGTTGTGTCGATGTATCTATACGTACTCCATGTTTGACCACTATCTGCAGAAAATTTTAAGTATGGCCGATTTGAAGGGCTTGTTATCCAAGGTGCCGGCTTTGTAGTAAGGTATAACACTTTGTTGTTTACCGAGCCTGAATTATCCGCAACAATCCACGGCCTATCAAAGGGTTTTTTTGCAGCATCTTCAGTATTACCATTCCAAACTTGCACAGGAGGAATCCAAGAAATTCCACCGTTTGTTGAATGCGTATAATAAACTCCTCCCGAATCTGGGCTTTGGCAGAAATCAACATAAGTAAGATGCAACATTCCATCGTTTGTGAACTGCATAGAAACATCCGCTGAATTCCATGTTGATGAAAAATGGGGTTGAATACTTTGGTTAGCCCAAGAAGCTCCGCCATCAAAACTAACTTTAGTTTTAATAGCCATTCTATAAGCAGTGGAAGCATCTAGGGACATCCAACTAACAACTATGTTTGATGTATTTGTCGGGTTTATTGCCAAAAAAGGTTCACTTGCAACTAGGGTTGTTGTAGATAAGTTAATGTTAGTTGGTTGGGCTAATGCTGTTTGGGATATAAATAACCAGGATAAAATATATTTTATTACTCTTTTTTTCATTTTGTTATTATAGCATTTAATTTAATAAATATTAGATGCATTTTTTACCCAATGGTTTAATCACAAAGGTTAAATTATTTATTGAATTACTATTTTCCCGTTGCCGATTATTTTTTGCTGTGTTTTTACTTCGAAAAAATAAATTCCAGCACCAGTGCTAAGGTTGACTTTGATTTTTGAATTATCGCTTTGGTTTTCAAATATTTTTTCACCTAGCATATTGTATATTTTAACCAGGATATTTTCTGTTTTTTGAACTTCGATTGTAAATTGACCGTTAGAAGGGTTAGGATAAACTAAAAGCTGTTGCTTGCTAAGAAAATAATTTGTGATGCCAACGCCTGAAATAAATTCGTAAGGGCCGATATCGGAAGTTATGCCGCTAAAAATGGGATTGCCATCTAAATCGTTAGTAAGGCCTGTGATTACAATACCCGAATCAATACAAGGCGAAGTTACCTGCAAATGAAAATCGTTTATGTAATTAATAAACAGTGGATCCATTTGAATATTATTTGTAATGATATTTCCGGCATTTCCGTTCTGAGAATTAAACTGAACTACACTTTGCAAAGTACCGTAATATTTAATGGCGCTGGTTATTGGTTTACCGGGATTGTATATGCAATTATTTTGAAATGTATTATTAAACGCTTCAACGGTGGTAGTTAATTTAATTGCTAAACCAGAATCGGCCGCTAAAGCTGTTTTGTATCCGGTATTGTAAAAAATATTATTACGAATTAGATGATTCGTGGATTTATCAGGGTAGCCGCCATAAGATCTAAATACAAGAGCTGCTTCGGTAGTATTAATAAAAAGATTGTTATCGATTTTATTATCATGGCTAACTAAACCTAATCCATAAACGGACATTTCAATAGCCTGTCCAGCTCCATCTGTAGAATAATTCCTCGCAGGCGAAGTGGTTTGTCCATCAAAAATATTATGATGTACCCAATTGTTATTACCGTTAACCTGACTTCTTACTTTATGGTTTTTCATCAAGTTATAATAAAATTCATTATTATAATTCTTACCTTCAAAACCATCCAGCCCGATTGCACGGTTGTATGAATTATTATTTCCTGTAAATGTGTTGCTGTATATTTTATTATCGTGGATGCCGCTAAAGGCATTATCCTTACAATAACCATTAATTGCGGCATGCCCCCAGCCATTGAATATGTTATTTCTGATAATACAATTATTAACTGCAAATGACATTGTGATACCATCTTCACTACCTCTATTAAGAGCACCATCAGTTAAAGTAGAGCTCATCCCATACAAAAAATTAAATCCAGAATCGAAAGTGTTATTTTCAATTGTCACGTGATGAGTAGCTGATACACTACTCGATGACGTTGCTGAAATCCCAGTTAGACCATAACCAATGTTACAGTTTTTAATACTGCAATAGGAAGCTGCGCCAAGATAAACAGTACTCCATCTGCCACCGCGAAAATCTAAGTCATCAACTATTACGTATGCACTACCATACAAAGCAAAAACACCAGAAGGACTATTTCCTTCAATTGCAGAATATGTTGTTGCAGGATTACCTGTGGCGTGAACATAGAGCGAAGAATCAATGCTATTATAAAACCATTTTTCGAAAGTACCTTGGCTGTTTGTTGTACCTACATCGGCTAGAATTACCGAAACAAGGACCTCTGTACCATTTAACCATAAGCGATTTGGTGATGTTCCCGGTAAATATTTCATTTTCCAAATATTAGTTGAGGTATTTGTCCAATTGCCGGTGACAGTAGATCCAATAAGTGGTAGAATGTCTGAAATTACTGGTTTAGTACCAGTACCATAAGATGAAATTACAATGGGATTACTAGCCGTACCACTTTCAGTAAAAAAAAGATTGTTAGTTCCTTTCCAAACATCACCTTTTTTAAATAAAACAGAATCTCCAGGCAAAAATGTAATTGAATTTACTTTTGAAATTGTTTTCCACGGCATGAGAGCTGACGCACCATTATTCACATTATTGCCCATGGAGGAGCTTACGTAATAGGTTGTAGAAAAAGTATTTTTAATAAGTAAAAAACAAATTACAACTAACATTAAACGCAGTGTTTTTAAAGTATATTTTTGCATGATGTTTGGTTTTAAGTAGTAATTATTGTTTTATAATTTTTTCCGGAGTTAATTTATTGTTTGAATTTCCCTTAGGTAATGATAAAACTTAAAATTTCGACTAATTGATACTTCTAAAAAACTAATTTTGTTTGACTAATTTAGTATAAGAAGATTCCCTGCCGTTATCAATTTTAATAAAATAGACACCATTTGCATAGTTACTTAGCGGAACTTTATAGTTAGTTTCAGAGTTGCTGTTTTGAAAAACAACTACCCCAAACATATTAGTTATTTCCAATTTATGAATTCCAAAGTAGTTGTCAATTAATCGGATTGAAAAGAAATCACTGCATGGGTTTGGATAGATTTCGACAAGGGGATTTTTACTTATAGTAATCATATTTGTTAGTTGAGATAACCCTATTTTAATCAGGAAATAGTTTCCATTACCCGACGTATTTGTTAAGTTATTTGAACCAAAGTTAATAGTTGAACTTGTAAAACTACCAGTAAGTACAATATTGCCACTTGCATCTGTAGAAATTCCGTAGCCCTCGTCATTAAGTGAGCCTCCCCAAGTCTCGCTCCAAATTACATTTCCAGTAGAATCGTATTTTATAGCAAAAACGTCTGAGTTTCCTGTATTTGTATGTGTTGTTGAGCCAATTAAAATACTTGGACTTTGAAAGTAGCCAGCTAAAACAGCATTGCCATTATTATCAGTCGATATAGATTGTCCATGATCATTTGCTATCCCTCCATTTCCCTTTAGCCAAATAAAACTTCCAAATGCATCATACTTTGCAATAAAAAAATCATTTCCACCTGAATTAGTAATTGTAGTTGTACCAATACTCATGCTCGATCCATCATAATTCCCCAAGACAAAAATATTGCCATTACTATCAACTGAAACGCTTTGCCCGGATTCATTTGCAGCACCATTAGCATTTTTTGCCCATAAAACATTCCCAAGCGGGTCAAATTTTACTACAAAATAATCAGAAGTACCTGTACCTGCTGTATTATTAAGGGTTATTGATCCAAAAATTATAAGAGAACTATTAAAATAACCAGTTACAATGCTATTGCCGGTAGCATCAGTAGTAACGCCATACGCCACATCAGCTACAGAACCTCCTGCGCTCATAGCCCAAATAGTATTTCCTACTGAATCGTACTTTACAATAAATGCTTCAGCATTACCGGCATTGGTTAGTAAGAATGTTCCGAATGTAATGGTATTACTATAAAAGCCACCAACAACCGTAATATTGCCCATTACATCCACATCTACTGAATAACCATAATCATTTAGTGAACCTCCTGCACTTTTTGCCCACACTACATTACCTAGCGGATCATACTTTACAATAAAAATATCACGACTAGTGCCTGTATTGTCAGCGTTTGTCAGGGTAATTGTACCAAAAGTTATCGTTGGGCTATTAAAATAACCCGTGATTAAAATATTTCCACTCGGATCTGTGGCTACACTTTTTACGTAATCATAATCACTACCACCTAATCCTTTGGCCCAAATAATATTACCCGATGGGGAATACTTAACCATGAAAATATCGCCAAGACCACTATTATTAAGCGTTGTTGTACTAAATGAAATATTAGGTCCACTAAAATCACCAACCACAATAATATTACCGCTATTATCAGTAGTAGTACTCTTGCCATATCCAGAGGAGATAGTGCTTGCGTTTTGTACCCAAGCATAATTTGTGATTTGACTTAGTGATAACTTAGTAAGACTTAGCAGAATTAAAGTAAATATTAAATTGCTCGTTTTTTTCATAGTTTTGTTATTTTGATTATAGTTTATTCTCTGTTTTGTCCAAGTTAAGGATGTAAAGAGGTTTTTCGACTACGTTTTAACTGCGTAACGTATTTAGGGAACAAACACCTATTAATAGGGAAGGAAATTGGATTGATATTTATCACCACTACCGAAATGCTATATTTTGTGTCATTTTGAATTAGGTAAATGCCCAAAACAATTGTAATTTAGTTTAATCTCGTATACTATAGCCGATACCCCATGATAAATAAATTTTTGTTTTTACTTACTGTATTGCTATCAGTTAAATGTTTATCTCAAAATAAAACTATTGATTCGCTACAAACTGTTTTAAAAACTGAGCTTAGCGACACAAACAAGATCAAAACGTTAAATGCACTTGGTTCTAAGCTTTATGAAAAAGCGGAATATGATTTAGCTTTGCAATACGTTGATGAAGCGAAACAATTAGCCAAAGAAATAAATTACAAAAAGGGTAGTGCAACATCGTACAAACTGACTGGTTATATTCTTATCAAAAAAGGTGAATATACAAATGCTTTAGATGCTATTGATAAATCTATAATTATCCAAAAGGCTTTAGGTGACAAGTTAGAAATTGGGGCAGGATATAATTTCAAGGGTAATATTTATTTAATGAAGGGGGATTTCCAAGAGGCGCTTACTTATCTATTACAGGGATTAAAAATTTTAGAAGAAACAAAAAGCCGAAAGGCAATTGGTATGGCTTATAACGGTATAGGAATTGCATACTATAGCCAGCATAATTATGACAAAGCTACTGAAGCTTTTAAAAAATCGTTACGTTTTAAGGATAGTATAAAAGATAAGCTTGGAATAGCTGTTGGGTATAATAATTTAGGAATTATATATCTTGATCAAAAGAATTATGTAGAGGCAATAGATAGTTACACTGCATCATTAAAATTAAGACAAGAAATTGGAGATAAGCAAGGAATTGCTGATTGCTATGACAATATTGGTATTGTTTACTATGAACAAGAGAAATACGATGAAGCTATTAAGTACCATTTTAAAGCTCTTGAAATTGCAAAAGAATTGAAATATTTATATGTGATTTCGCATAGTTATATTAATATTGGTAAGGTTTATTTGAAACTCGGTAAGTTAAACGCTGCCGGAGAGTATTTAAATTTAGCCGCCGATTTAGGAAAAAAATTAGAAGACAAGGCTTTTATAAAAGATGTGTACCAACAGCTATCTGAATTAAATTACCTAAAAGGAGATTTCAAAAAGGCTTATGAATATCATAAAGTTTATTCGTTATATATCGATAAACTTTACGATATACAATCGAACAAACAGATGGCCGAAATGAGTGAGAAATATGAGTCAGAAAAGAAAGATAAGGAACTTTTAAAACTTGCCAAGGATAATGAGGTAAAGCAAATTGAATTAGAACGAAAAGAGATTGAAAAACGAAACTTATTAATTATTGTTGTTGGAGTAATAGTTGTTTTGTTGATATTAGTATTGCTAGGAGTAATTTTAAAAAGATCAAATACAAAGATGAAGAATATAAATACCCTTTTGGTAAAACAGAGTGAAGAGATTGAACAAAAGAACAGGGAAATTAATACTCAAGCAGTTCAAATTGCAAGGTATCAAAGCCAAATGAATCCTCACTTTATTTTTAATGCAATAAACGGGCTACAAAGTATGGTATTGGAAGAAGATAAATTTAAAGCTATAGAGCAAATACAATCCTTATCTAAATTATTGCGATTAACCTTGAATAACTCGGAAAGCGAATATATTACAATAAGTGAGGAAGAGAATTATTTAAACAAATATATTGAATTTGAATTGTTACGATTTAAGAAAAAATTTAAGTTTAAGTTTGATGCGAATGAAGATGTAGAGAAAAATTTATTCATACCAACCATGATAATACAACCAATGGTTGAAAATGCCATTAAACACGCAGGACTCAACGATATAGATAACGGTGAGATTGCTGTAAGATTAAGTATGGTGGAAAACGCTAAAGGAAACCTGTTAGAAATTGAAATTATTGATAACGGAAAAGGATTAAAAAAGGGTGCAGATGGCCATGAATCAAAAGGCCTTAAAATAACCAAACAACGATTATTATTGGAACTAAAAAAGAATGATATTTACATTGAAGAATATTTAAGCATAAAGGACAGAATCTATGATGAAAACAATATTATTAACGGAACCAGGGTAAAGATTATTTGCCCATGTTATATGGCGTGATTTGATTAATTGAGAATTAAAACTTACGAATGCAGTAATTGATAAACCATAAATATTAAATTAACTTAGTATTATATAGTAAAAAGGTTAAGATTTGAATATATATTTATAAATATTTTATTTAACTGATGAAAAAACTTTTTGCAGAAACACTTAAATCAGCAATTGTCATTAACTTAAAGACAATTTCTCATCTTACTTGTGATATAATATTAAGAAGCGATCATATTATTAAAATTGAATTTAAAGAAGTTGAGGAATTAAAATTGGACCATGTTATAGATATTTTTAATATTATTCAGCCATTAGCACCAGTGAAAAAGTGTTTAATTTTAATTAGCTTAGCGAATTATATAAACCCCTCTGTTGAAGTCAGGGAATTTTGGGCGGCCAAGGAACGAAATGAAATATCCTTAGCAGAGGCGATATTAATTAATAATTTACCCATGACTTTAATTGTGAATTTTTATTTAAATATTAATAAACCACAACGACCCACAAAAATATTTAAAAACGAAACAGATGCTATTGATTGGCTAAAACACGTAACATGACGAGTATAATAATTGATGATAACGAACAAGCTATTAAAACACTTGATGGTTTGCTTAAGCATTTTTGTCCGCAAGTAAAGGTTATAGGCAAGGCGCAGTCGATTAAAGATGCTGTATTATTAATTAATGAATTAAGCCCAGATATAGTTTTTTTAGATGTTGAGATGAATAATGAAACCGGATTTGACTTGTTTCCATTTTTTTCCAACCCGAATTTTATAGTAATTTTCACAACCTCTCATGAAAAATACGCAATAAAAGCTTTTAAAACGGAATGTTTTGATTATTTATTGAAACCTATTGACCCAACAGAGTTAGCCGGTAGTATTGGTAGAATAGAAAAGGAAAAAAATGACATCCTAAATACACAACGAGATCAATTACTATTAAATAATATAAATCTAAGTACCGCTGGTGGTAAAAAAATCGCTTTTATTTCGGAAAAAGGATACTCGTTTATTGATGAGGCAGACATTGTTTATTTTAATGCAGATGGCAAGTACACTAATATTTACACTAATAAAAAGGAAACTTTTACTTCATCTAAAAACATTGGAGAAATTGAAGGTACTTTATCAAATAATTTTTTTAGATGTCATAAATCGTGGATAATAAACCTAAACTATATTACAAAATATTTAAAAGACAAAAACCAGGTTTTATTATTAAATGATGTTGTTGTTGAAATATCATCGCTAAAGAAAAACGAGTTTTTTAAGCTTTTTAATAAGATATAGTGATATAGCTTAGCTGCGCTGAATTCAATAATATAGACCAACAAATCAAACAATGAGAGTAAAACTATTTATCGGACTTATTGTGCTTTGCGAAATTGTAACTGCACAAACTCCTAATTGGCAGTGGGCAAGGAAATCAGGAAGTACGAGTGGAGAAAAATGCTATAGTATTAGTGCTGATGGTGTGGGAAATTTATATACGACAGGTTTTTTTACAAGCCCAATTTTATTTGGCAGCTACTCTTTAACCAATGTTGGTTCTGCCGATATTTTTATAGCCAAATATGATCTAAACGGGAATGCACTTTGGGCTAAAGGTTTTGGGGGCGTAAATGATGAGGGAGGATTTGGAATAAGTAGTGATTCTAGTGGCAGCATTTATGTTACCGGATATTTTTCAAGTCCGAGTATTACTTTTAGCTCTACAACTTTAACAAATACGGGAGGTAATGATATTTTTATTGTAAAGTTAGATGCAACATCAGGAAATGTAATTTGGGCAATAAGTGATGGTGGTACAGGTGATGATAGAGGTATTGGAATCAGAGCTGACGCATACAATAACGTATATCTAACTGGAAGTTTCGCAAGTCCAATAATAAGTTTTGGAACAACTACATTAACAAACGCAGGAGGCTACGATGTTTTTATAACAAAATATGCCGGTGCAAGCGGTACTCGGCTGTGGACAAAAAGTGCAGGTGGATTTAATGATGAAAATGGACCAAATGCCAATGATAATGGCGGTACTATTACTACAGATGCTAACGGTAATGTGTTTGCCATTGGATATTTTAGTAGTGCCCAAATTACGTTTGGGAGTACTACATTAAATAACACAACGGGTTCTTATGATTTATTCGTTGTGAAATACGATTCAGTAGGAAATGTCCTTTGGGCGAAAAGTGCTGGGGGTACCGGACTTAATAACGATGGTGCGTTCGGGATTTGTACTGATGTTTTTGGGAATGCGTTTGTTACAGGAGCCTTTGATAGCCCAAGCATAGTTTTTGGAAGTTTCACTTTAACTCATCCATTATCAACTTCAGGTGATGTTTTTATAGTGAAATATGACATCAGTGGGAATGTTGTATGGGCTAAAAATTTTGGTGGCATTGGTGATGACATAGGATATGGTATTTGTACAGATACGTATGGAAATATATACACAGCAGGAATAATTCATAGTGATACGGCTATTTTTGGTACTTTCAATTTAATTAATCCAGCAGCACCATCAGGTGATTTTTTTGTTTCAAAACTAGATGCATCAGGTAATGTAGTGTGGGCACTAAGTGCAGGAGGAACAAATGATGATTTCGCCTATGATATTGCCTTTGATGCGACTTCAGGATCCATATATATAGCCGGAAATTTTGCCAGTTCAAGCATTACCTTTAGCACTACTACATTAACCAATTCCGGTTTTGCAGATATCTACGTCGCAAAACTTAACAATCCCTTTACCTCGATTTCTGAAATAAATAATCAAGTAAAAACTACTGTGTACCCAAATCCTTTTAATTTTGAGGTTACAATACAATTATCAAATAAAATTACAGCTGCCCATTTAAGCCTTTATAATATTTACGGAGAAATGATTAAAAGTCTAAGTGTAGACGGCGACATTGTAAAAATAAATCGGGATAATTTACCAAATGGATTATATTTCATTCGCATCACCCAAGATAATAAAATAATAGTAACTGATAAATTAGTCATCACTGAATGACAACTGTTAGTAATTAACCTCAGTTATATACCTGTGTTTTTGGATTGCTGTTAATTTAAATTATACTCCGGACGGTCGATACGTAATCCGGTGGCCGCAAGTTTTTGATTTAACAGGCTAAAAAAATATTGTTTTCCGTTGCTGCTTAATTTGTAATAGGAGCAAGTTAAGCACATCCTTTTGTATTGTGATAACCCCAATAAGATACAGCAACACATTGCGTTGATAATATTAAGTAAGCACTACTTCGTGTTCAGGGCAATCGATACGAAGATCTGATTTTTTAAGCGTTGTATTTAATAAATGGCAATAATGTTGCTCCTTTTTTAATTCGTGAAAGCGACAAGATAAACACATGCGGTTTATAGAAATAACACCAGTATTTTGAAGATTTGAAATTAAGCCAAGTAAACTAGAAAGCAAAAGCTCGTTTTGCGCATTAGTTGAATTAGCTAAAGGCTCAAGAATTTTGTTTGCGAATAGCGACACCTTCTTCGCTAACAATCTCCCTGAATCAGTAAGTTTGATTGAATAACTTCTATTGTCATCAGATTCAGTTTCTTTAATGATTAGTTTTTTAGTCAATAAGGATTTTACAGAATCACTAATTGTTGACTTTGTCATATTAAACTCATTGGCCAAATTGCTTACTGTTGTCTTATCAGATTTATGATATAAACAATAAATCAATATTTGTGTCTGTATAGGACTTAAGGCGTGTTCTTTGCTTTCTTCCCAAAGCAAAACTCGAAAGGCCTCAGAAATTCTTTCTAATGCCACTACTATTTTACTTTCAACACTTTCTTCTTGAAATTTATTATCGAAAACAGATCTCTTCATTTAGTTGCAATTTTCCATTTCGTAAATATAATAACCATTTTTAATTATGGCATCTTCCCACATAGGTTTTATTGACTCTACGTGGCAAAAAGTACATTCTTTTGCTGTTAATGATTGCTCAGTTAGCCCTTTTGATGTTAAATATGCCTTGCCGTAAGCATATATAACTTCGCTGTCTTTTACTTCGGAAGGTGCAATAATATCAAAATGCATAATAGTGCCATCTGTTTTTGTTACATAAGTATCCCAAACTGCTACATTCATCTTATTAAATTTAAAATTGTGTTTATTTGAATTGCTAGATTAAATTTTTCTCAAAACCCCAATGTTTGAAAATAGAATATCCCTTTTCCTTTATTTCTCCTGAAATCTTTTCATTAGCAATTTCCATGTGACAAAAATCGCACTCCTCGGCGCTAATTAGTTTTTTTGCCTTTATCCCTTCTTCTTTTAAAAACTCATTACCAAATTGGTAAATTTTATCTATATCCTTGAACTCTGAGGGAACAATGATGTCAAACTTTAAGAGATTACCATCTTCTTTTTTAAATACGGTATCGTATAGTGATATTTCCATAGAATCTAATTTTTAAGCCGACACGCATAAACTATTTCAATGCGTGTCGGGCTTTGGTTATAATTATTTTATTTTTATAGTATAAGGCAAAGTTAATTTACCTGATGCAACGCTATAAACATCCATTACACCAAGCATAGGCATCATCATATCGGAAGTATTAACAGACATGTAGCAGGTAACTGCATCAAATTTAAAATCATTTTTGTTGTTAATTCTGTACGATGGAATGACAACCTGAATCGTATTTCCTTTTGTTACCACCTGAAAGCCAGGACTATCCATATACATCGGCATATTTGGAGCTGTTGGCGGCAGCTTTACATTCTTATCTTCTTTTTTAAATTCTTTTACAGCAAGTCCGCCTTTCACCCTCTCATCTTTCACCAGTATTACCCAGTGTGGATGCCAAACACGACCATCATCAGAAAAAACACCATTATTGTTTTCATCCCATAACGGAGAATCATCAAAGTCAGGATGTGAAGTAAGCGCTAAAGCTACGATACCTTCTGTTTGATTAAATCCTACATCTTCAGGTTTTAATGTTGTTGGAAAAACATAACCCAAAACCCCCGCACCATCTAATTTTCCGATTGAATCAGGCATGGTTACGCCTGCTTGTCCTTTTACCTGTATAGACATTACCACTTGTTTTAAATTAGTATTGTAGTTGGCACTTGTAGATACAATAAAGAAATTATCATTTTTAAATTTTTGACACTTATCGCACGCAAATGCTTTTGAGGCTATAAGTAGTGTCGCTAGAGACATTGTATAAAATAGTTTTTTCATTTTTTTTGTTTTAATTAATGTTTATAATTTTTAAAACAAGCAAGATATACTTCCTTCATGCTCTTCAACATTAAAATGTAGTACATTTCCATTGCTAGTTACTAAGGCAGGAAAGGCCTTTATTCCAATTTTTTTAGCTTCTTCCATTCGTGAAGGATTAAGTCCAATATGAATGATGTCCAAATTGGCAAGTCCAATTAGATTTATAATTTCTTGTCCAATAGCTGCACAAATGTCACATCCATCGTGATAAAGCATTAAATTTTTCATAGATCGATGAACTTAAATGCCCTGCTATTACTAGCAGGGCATTATTTTTTTAGCCTTTTACATCTGCCATTGATGCTCCAAAATTAATGTGTAATACATTGCCATTTGGAGTTACTAATGCAGGAACAGATTTTACGCCCGCCTTTTCAGCTTCTGCAATTCTTGATTTATCTGTACCAAAGTGTACAATATCTACATTATTTGCACCAAGTAGATTAATGATGTCGTGCTCTGCGCTTACGCAAACAGAACAACCTGCGTGAAAGAAAACTGGTTTGCTCATTTTTTTGTTTTTTAGATATTAATAATAATTAGATTTATTGTAATTGCAATTACAATACAAATATAGTAAGGATTCCTTACTATACAAAAAAAAGAATTAGTTTTTTGTTTTTATTGCTGCGGAAAGATGATGTGATTGAACTGCTTGGTGTTAGCTTGTACTAATCATATTATTTGATCAAAGCTAAAAACTCCATTTTTAGTTTCTCCTCTTGAAACTTACCGGAATAATACGAAGTAATTGTGGTACTATTTGTATCTTTTATGCCTCTTGAACTAACGCAAAGATGAACTGCATCAATTACTACAGCTACATGTTCGCTATTTAAAGCCATCTTTAATTCATTAGCTATCTGATTGGTTAAGCGCTCTTGGACTTGAGGTCGTTTTGCAAAGTATTCAACTATACGATTAATTTTTGATAGCCCGATTACTTTATTGTTAGATGAGATATAAGCTACATGCACTTTACCAATTATGGGAACAAAGTGGTGTTCACAATAGGAATAAAGTGTAATGTTCTTTTCAACTAACATTTCGTTGTATTGATACTTATTATCAAACAATGCCGCTTGCGGCTTATTCGCTGGATTTAACCCACTAAAAGCTTCTTTAACATACATCTTTGCCACTCTGAGAGGAGTGTCTTTTAAACTATCATCTGTTAAATCTAAACCTAGCGTATGCATAATTTGTTTAAAATGTTCAGCAATAATTTTGATTTTTTGCGTGTCATTTAAGTTAAAGGCACCTTCACGCATAGGAGTATCTAACGAGCTACTGAAATGTTCCTCGTTTATTTCGGATAATAGTTTTTCAGTTAAAACATCTTCTATCATTGTCCCTTTTTATTTATCAGTATTAATATTTGCCATTACTCGCTCTACCATTCTATCACAATAAACCAAGTTAAATTCGTAGATATCTTCGGGAGAATACATTTTTTCAATTTCTGATCGTAACATGGTTTTTGCTCTACTTAATCTAGCTTTCACATTGGTTTCAGTAATATTGGTCACTTCAGAGGTTTCTGCAACATTAAGTCCATTTAATTCTCGTAATGTAAATACTACCCGGTAATCTTCGGGGATTTTATTAAGTGCATTTTCCAATACATGCCCCAGTTCTTTATTTAAAATAGTCTTTTCGGTACTAGCTTGATTTTGAAACATTGGATTATTTTTTTCGAGAGTTATTTCATGAACAGGGTTTTCATTTTTATAGCTGCTTCTTTTGTTTTTTTGATAACAGTTATTGAGCATTATTCTTGTAACCCATGTTTTAAAAGAGGATTTACCTTCAAATTTTGACAAACTATAAAATGCATTAATATAAGTTTCCTGCATCAAGTCTTCTGTATCGTGATGGGTGTAATTATAAGACCTTCCAATTTTATATAAAAACGGATTGTTTCTACGAATCAGTAATTCATAGAGTTTACTTTCACCCTCTAATATTTTACCAATTATTTCGGCATCAGAATAATGCTCAAATTCTTTTATACTCGTCATACTATAAAGTTGAGGATTATTTTGATGTTGCTCTCACTCCAACAGCAAATTTTATTAAGGATTGTTTTTCTTCTGCTGTTAATTTTGCTTTTACAGCCATCACATCCACTATTTCTAATAATCTAGGCTCTGTATAAACCGTTACATCTTTGGTGCCGTGACACTTTGTACAAGCACCCGTGTATATGGAATGCCCTTTTTTCAATTCTTCCATTGTAGTATTCGGAAACCGGGTATTTACAGCGGTTAATTGTGCATCCATACTAGAATCAGTGGAAGCGGTTGAAGTTGCAGCTTTTTTTGATTTACAAGCTACTGTTATTGAGATTAGTACTGAAGCAATTACTATTATTTTTTTCATTTTATATATGGTTTATAGAGTATTAGAGTGGTTGTTGATGAAATAGGTTACAAGCAAACGGCTTATTTAACTAATTTAGCTATGCGAGCCATGGAGAAAGCTGCAATTGCCATAACAAGATCACGAACGGCTACGTCCATGAATTTAAAACTTGCCAACAGAGTAAGTGCTATTAATGTTAACCATGCCGCAACAATATAACCACCTATTTCTGTTTTCTTTAGCACAATTATTCCGGCCACAATTTCAATAACACCAACAATCATCATAAATACTGATGCAGAAAAGGGTAACATGCTTCCAAGGCCTGGATGAACATATTGTTCCCAGTTTGTAAGGATATTAGTGAATTTATCTAATCCTGCAACAATAGGTACGATACCAAATGTTAGTTTAAGCAGATTAAATGTTGGTTTAATTGACTGATTTAAATTGATACTTTCCATTTTAATTTTTTTAGATTGTTAAATTAATTTTGACTTATACAACATTAGAGTATATGACAAACGGAAAGGTTACAGGGTTTTTAAATAGTTTTTTTTAATCTAATTAATTAGCACTGCCCATCATTATAAAATAAGTAAGATCGTTACTGCTTCCTACCAAAAGTATAACCAACGCTTATATTAAATAAAAACTGCGAGCCGGCAATACCAATATTTGAAGCCTTTAAAGTTTCGTTATTGTTTGTGATTTTATTGTGATAAATAAATTTATCATCTTTTAAACTAGTGCCTATATTTGGCCACCAACGCAAACTAGTACTGGTTGTTATACCTTGTAGCCAATTGTCTTTTTTATGAAAAGGCATGTATCTATAATAAGCACCAAGTCCGAGTGAATAAGTTTTATACGATTTTATTAAATTAATTTTGTTTTGTGTTTCTCCATCATAGTATACTTCCCAACTATGCATCTTAGGTTCTATTCGGATATCAAAAAAGGAAGTCAATCGATAGCCAATACCAAAACCTGTAGAATATGGTAAATGATAGGCTAATTTTTGTGCCTTTGCATCACCCACCATTGTTTCCCCAGCCATGTTCAATAGAAAACCGTGAGAATAATCGAAGCTCATTCTTTTTGTGAAATAGGTTACCTCTATATTTCCGCCTTTTAGTACAACGGGCTGGATTAGCCCTGCTAATAAACTAAATCGATTAGAATAAAGAAAGGTTTTTTTCTGCTTTGTATCTTGTGCGAAACAGGTCTGAATAAGCAATAATGATGTTGTGATAACTATGAATGATTTTTTAAACTTTTGCATTGTGCCTTTTTTTATTTAATGATTAAGGCACAAAATTCGTTGAACAAATTTAAATTCCACTGAACATTTGCGAAGAAAATAAAGCTAAGTGTTTTTTCTCAATCTACTCAAATGTTGTGCTGAAATACCAAGATATGAAGCAAGATATTGTAGTGGAACTGTTTGGATTAGAATAGGATCATTCTTTAATAAAAGTTGATAGCGTTCATCCGCTGAGTTGTTTAAGAATAGTGAAATTCTTTTTTCCATAATAATGGTGAGATTTTCTGCTGCTTTTCTACCAAACTCTTGTGTTACAGGAATTTTTTGATATAACATTTCAAGGTCTTGTTTTTTTATAACGAATAATTCAGTTGGCAGAATTGCTTGTATGTTTTCTATTGACGGATTTCCTGTCGTAAAACTTGAAAATGAAGTTACAAATTCGTTAGGCATTGAGAAATAACAGGTAGTTTCTTCTGCTTTTTCATTAGGATAATATATCCGCAACATCCCTGATTTAACGAAAGCAACATGGTTGCATTTTTTTCCAATTTCCAAAAAATAGTCATCTTTTCTAAGTGTTAACGGCTTGAATAAGGATAACATAAAATTAATATCTACTTCCGAAATAGAAATTGTATTTTTTATCGTTTGTTGAAGAAGAGAATACATGCTTTTTCAAAAGTACAATAAAATTTAGTTAATACTTAATCCTGATTCATTACGAATATTTTTTTAGTTAATTGGGAGATCCGTCATTTAACAAATTACTATGTACTAATCCAGATGTGTCTGCCTATTAAAAGTTACTTAATTTAAGAAAGTGAAACAATCAGATAAATATATTTTTCAATTATTAATAATACAAGATGAAATTGAAAATACGAGGCATATGAATCGTTTTGGTTATTAATTAGGATAAATTATTGCGCTTCTCTTACAAAACCTAAACTATTTGTTTTTCTATTATTGAATTTCTCGATTAGCACTTCCATTTCAGAACTAATACGCTTAGGTAAAATTTTACCGTAAATTTGAGTTGTACGCATTGAAGCATGACCAAGCATACCTGAAGTTGCTTCCATTGAAATACCGTTTGACAAACAAATTGTAGTAGCGAATGTGTGCCTTGCCAGGTGATGAGTTAAATTTTTGGTTACACCGGTGATGTCTGCAATTTCTTTTAAGTAAGAATTGAACCGTTGATTTGTAAGCATAGGAAGTAAAGTGCCATCTCGTTTAACTTTCGGATGATTTTTATAGATGTCCAATATTTCAAGTGCTTTTGGCAAAAGAGGTATCTGCGATTTTACATCTGTTTTTTGCCTGTGAATAGTAATCCATAATCTGCCATCAATTCCCTTGTTTAAGTTATCCGGTTTTAAATTATAAGCATCAATAAATGCTAATCCGGTATAGCAAGAAAAAACAAAAAGATCTCTTACAGTACTGAGACTGACATTTTCAATTTGCTTATTTTCGATTGCTTCCAATTCTTCTTCAGATAAAAATCCGCGATCTTTTTTAATAAACGTAGGTTTGAATTTCAAAAAAGGATCATGTTTTAGCCACTCATTTTTGATGGCCATAGTGATAATTTTCCGAAACCTCTCGATGTGCTTCATGACCGTATTATTTGAGCAAGGTTTTTGATTTTCGCCAGGAACATGATTGCGTAAAAACACGTCAAAATCTGTGAGAAATTTGTAGTTAAGTTGGGTTAAATAGATATCCGAAGTTTTCAACTTTACCTGCAAAAACTCCTTGACATACTTTTGGGTTGTGTAATAATTCTTGGCTGTTCCCCAAGCAAGGACGTCTTTCATTGTATCATTGTGATACTGAATTACCTGCATAACGGACTTCGCATCTTCTTCTTCCCCAAGGAAAATTGCCTTAATTGCGTCGGCTGTGACGAGTTTTTTCTCTATTTGAAGCTGACGATAGGCGTTATGGAGTTCTGTCCTTATTTCGGAGATATATTTGTTTAGTGAGGTAATTTCCGGCGAGGATCCGCTAACGGTTTGCTTGGTAGCATTCCATTTGTCGACCGGGATGTTGTACTTCAAAGAAATTTCTTTGCGTTGTTTGTTGACTGTAAGTCTTGCTATCAGTGGGGCGCTACCATTTTTTGTTCTGTTTAATCGCGGATAAAAGAATACGGCGAACGAATTTTTTGTTTTCATTTTTCTGTGTTTTAAAAAGTTGATAATTTGGACACCAGAATGGGCACAAATTTACCGTCAAACTTTTTCACAACGGCACACCAATATGCATCAAACCCCTTGGTAATAAAGGGTTTTCGCTTTCAGGTGTCCAAATTCAAAAAAAATGAATTGGCCACCGATTTGGTCACGCGAATAATGGAGTTTTTTGATATAAAATGAAGTGGTGAAAAACAAAAAAGCCCGTAAAATGGGAGTTTTACAGGCTTTTGATTTTGTTTGATTGTGATATTGTCGGGGTGGCCAGATTCGAACTGACGACCTCCTGCTCCCAAAGCAGGCGCGATACCGGGCTACGCTACACCCCGAAGTAAGCGTATCTCAAAAATTTTGAGAGTGCAAATATACATAAATTTTAAGTTCTACAAAAAAACTAAGCATTTTTCTTAAATAATGTTTAACCCTTTGTTTCTAAGCCCTACTGAGTAAAATTAAATTGTATTTTTGCTATCTATGCAAGAACAAATCCTAATCTTAGATTTTGGTTCACAATATACACAGCTTATTGCCCGTCGTTTACGCGAGTTAAACGTTTATTGTGAAATTCATCCTTACAATAAAGTTCCCGAAATAACAGCAAATATAAAAGGGGTTATCTTATCTGGCAGCCCCCACAGCGTTCGGCAGCAAGACCCGCCAAAACCCGATTTATCAAACATAAAAGGTAAATTACCACTATTAGGAGTTTGCTATGGCGCACAATACTTAGCACATTTTTATGATGGTGAAGTTGGCAAATCAAGTTCTCGAGAATATGGTAGAGCGAACTTAAGTTTTGTGGATGATAACAACCCTCTATTTAAATCAATTAGTAATAACTCTCAAGTATGGATGAGCCATGCAGACACCATACTTAAAACGCCCGATAATTTTAAAATTATTGCAAGCACTAAAGATGTAAAGGTTGCAGGGTTTTGTATCAATGGAGAAGAAACATTTGGCATTCAATTTCATCCCGAAGTTTATCACTCTACAGAAGGCGCTCAACTATTAAAAAACTTTGTTTACGATATTTGTGGTTGCATAGGTAGCTGGACTCCCGCATCATTTGTAGAAACAAGCATTGCAGATTTAAAAAAACAACTTGGTAACGATAAAGTTATTTTAGGCTTATCGGGTGGTGTTGATAGTAGTGTTGCTGCAATATTATTGCATAAAGCAATTGGAACAAATTTACATTGCATTTTTGTAGATAATGGTTTATTGCGTAAAAACGAATTCGAAAGTGTTTTAGATTCTTATAAACACATGGGTTTAAATGTAAAAGGTGTTAATGCAAAAAAAGAATTTTATTCAGCACTAAAAGGCATATCAGACCCTGAAGGAAAACGAAAAGCAATTGGAAAAGTTTTTATTGATGTGTTTGATAGAGAATCAAAATTAGATAAAGATGCCAAATGGCTTGGTCAAGGAACCATTTATCCTGATGTTATTGAAAGCGTTTCTGTAAACGGTCCTTCGGCAACAATTAAGTCTCATCATAATGTTGGCGGCTTACCTGATTATATGAAATTAAAAATAGTAGAGCCCTTGCGTGCTTTGTTTAAAGATGAAGTAAGACGTGTTGGTAAGACTTTAGGTTTAGATGAAAATATTTTAAATCGTCATCCTTTCCCTGGACCAGGCTTAGGGATTCGTATTTTGGGAGATGTTACAGAAGAAAAAGTAACAATCTTACAAGAGGTAGATGCCATTTATATTGATGGTTTAAAATCTAACAACTTGTATAACGATGTTTGGCAAGCAGGCGCAATATTACTTAACGTCCAAAGCGTTGGTGTTATGGGCGATGAGAGAACTTATGAAAACGCTGTAGCACTAAGAGCTGTGTCATCAACAGATGGCATGACTGCTGATTGGTGTCATTTACCATATGAGTTTTTAGCAACTATAAGTAACGAAATCATCAACAAAGTTAAAGGAGTAAATAGAGTAGTTTACGATATAAGCTCTAAGCCACCAGCAACTATTGAATGGGAATAATCAATTTAAGATTTTTGATATAAGAATTAGGATTTAGGATTAATGATAATAAAAAATACGATTAATAAATATTGCTTGTCTTGCATCCTGTGTCTTGCATCGTTTATCTTTTTTGCGCAAACAAAATCATCCAACATTCAAACAATAGATGGTAAAACATATTATATCCATACAGTTGAAAAAGGACAAAGCTTATATTCCGTTTCAAAATTATACAACGTTAGTTTAGAGGATATTTACAACGTTAATCCTGAATTAAAAGCTGGCGTTAAAGCTAGTCAAGAAATAAAAATTCCAACTGGTGCAACTGCAGTTAAAACAGCAACTACAGCAGTAGCAACAAATACGCAGGCTTTAAATGAAGTAGATACACTAAAATATTTTACTTATCGCATCTCAAAAGGCGAAACTGTTTATTCAATTACCAAAAAATTTAATTTAACACAAGCACAATTAACCGCTTACAACCCTAGTATTTCTCAAGGCCTAAAAGAAGGGCAATTGATTGCTATTGGCGAAAAAAATAAACGTAAAAATGTAAAAGAAGCATTTGAAACGGCAACTACAATAGTAAGTATTGACACAAGTAAGGCAAAAGTAATTTCTAAATCTTTTAAACCAAAGTACAATGTTGCTTTAATTCTTCCTTTTAAATTAGATCAAACTCTAGCTTTGGATATGGTTAGTCTTGCAAAATCAAAATCAAGCTTTCCATTTGTTTCCGCTTATGCGCTTGATTTTTATTTAGGATTTAAAAATGCAGTAGACTCATTAACTACAAAAGATTTTGAAATAAATTTAGAATTATATGATGAAGATGATAAAGATTCTTTAAATCATTCTCAACTCATAAGTGATTTAAAAACAAAACAAATCGATTTTATTTTTGGGCCTCTATATGCAAATGGCTTCAAAACTATTGCACATAGAGCAAAAGAGTTAAGCATACCAATTATTACCCCCATCACACAACAAAATAAAATGTTGTTTAATAATGCCTATGCATCAAAAACTAATCCCTCTCAATATACTTTACTAGAAAGTCTTGCAGATTATTGTATCGATTCTTTGGTGAAAAATAACGCGAAAATATTTTTAGTTTCTCCTTTTCAAAAAGACAAAAAAGAAATTGCTTATATAAATGCTTTTAAAAAATATTATAATGAAAAGCAAAAACTATTAGGTAAATCTAATAAAGACACAATTACGATTGTAAAAGGCCTTGATGGAATCAAAAGCGGATACACACCAAACGCTAAAAACGTAGTTGTTACTTTAAGCACAAATCAAGTTTTTATTGCCGACTTTACAACACAATTAGCAATATTTTCAGATAAAAAAGATTTTGTTTTATGTGGCTGGCAAAACACTAGTACATTAGATAATATTGACCAAGAATATTTAAACCTTTTAAGTTTTACCTTTCCACATCAATACAATATTAGTGCTACCCCTAACGCTGCCTCGGTTGAGCACTACAAAAAAATTCAGGAATCATACCCAACAGAATTTTATTTTATTGGACACGATATTGCAAATTATTATTTAAAAAATTTAAAAGAATGGGGGCCAGATTTTATTTTTACCCTAAACAATCTTACACAAGAAACAGATTATTTACGATTTAAATTTTATAGACCAGATAACACAACAGGTTTTGATAACCGTGGAGTATTTATTTTCAAATATAATAATTACCAACTTCAAAAAACAGGATGGAAATAAATAAAGAAACCATTACTGATTGGTTAAAAAATTTGCAAGACTCTATTTGTAATTCACTTGAACAAGCCGACGGAGCCGCTAAATTTGAAGAAGAAAACTGGATACGAAATGAAGGCGGTGGCGGTAGAACGCGAATTATTAAAGAAGGTAATGTAATTGAAAAGGGCGGCGTTTTATTTAGTGCGGTTAGCGGCGATGCCCCTGATTTTTTATTTAATGAAAAAGAACACTCTTCTTCTACTTCCAATTTACAAAGTAACGAGACGAAATTAAAGCCGCAGTTTTTTGCCACAGGCGTGTCTATTGTTATTCATCCAAAAAACCCTATGGTGCCAATTATTCACATGAACATTCGGTATTTTGAAATGCCTGCCCGCGCAGGCGGGGATGGTGGCGTGAAATGGCTAGGGGGAGGGATTGATTTAACCCCACATTATATTTTTGAAAACGACGCTAAATTTTTTCATACCCAATTAAAAAAAGTGTGTGATAAACACAACTTAAATTATTATTCTAAATTTAAGAAATGGGCTGATGATTATTTTTACATTAATCACAGAAAAGAAACAAGGGGCATTGGCGGAATATTTTTTGACAGATTAAATACCGATTCGGAATCCGATAGCTATCGGATGAGTTTTGAAAAAAACTTTGCATTTTGGCAAGATGTTGGGCAGGCTTTTGCACCCATTTATGTTGAATTAATAAACAGAAATAAAAACAAATCCTTCACCGAAAAAAATAAACAATGGCAGCTTTTACGTCGTGGGCGTTATGTTGAATTTAATTTAATTTACGATAAGGGTACTAAGTTTGGATTAGAGACCAATGGTAGAGTTGAATCTATTTTAATGAGCCTTCCGAAAATTGCCGGTTGGGAATACGATTTTAAAACGGAAAAAAATTCGGAAGAAGAAAAAACTTTAAATCTATTAAAGAAAGATATTGCTTGGGCTTAATGCCAACAAAAAAATAAACACATAGAAACATAGTTGTGTTATAGAATTACAAAAAAATTTACTGAAAAAAGAAATCATAGTATTTTCTTCGTCTTATGACGAAAAAGCTATGTAAAATCTAATTTTCTTGAGTTTATAGACATAATTTTGTATATGTATCTATGTGGTTTAGAAATAGAATTAATGCCTATTCTTCATTATCACAAAAAGCATAAACAATACTGGTAAAGAGCTTAACAGCATTCCGATATATCCTTTTGGATATTTTTCTTCATCAGAATAATATTTCATATTTAAAAAAATATTTATTCCAGAAACAATAAAGCCTAAAAGACCTAAAGCAATACCATAAAAAGCAAATTGAATTTTGTAAATTGATAAGGCAGCAGCAAATCCAATTAAGATTGAAAGGTATCCTAAAATTTTATAAACTAATCTGTGGCTCATGATTCGGCGTAGAAAGTCATTATTCTTCGGCGCAATTTACTTCCGTAAGTTTGACACTGCCAATCTGTATGGTTATTTGTAGAGTTAATACATTTTCCGTATTGTCTTACCCTATATTTCATTTCTTCTCCTAATAAATTAAAAAGCTCTAAGGCTTCATCAAAATCAGAGGCATTATCTTTTATACGTGCAAAATGGTCTTCTAAACTTTGATCTAAAACAGTTTGTGGTTTATGCCCCTTTCTTATAGCCATATTATAACGGTCGCGTACAATAAATGCTTCTGCACTAGAATTTAAGAAACGCTCCTTTATTTCAGGAGGCATATCATAATCATTCTCTAACTCATAGTTCCATTCATCTTTATATCTATGCTCTAAATATAAATGCGGCGCAACAAAAACATGTTTCCAATCAATTGGATATTGCCATAAATTAAATCTCCTAGAATTATTTCCGAGATCAATAATTTTAAATGTTTTTTTGGTAGGTAAAATACGACTACCTCTACCAATCATTTGATGATAAAGTGTTAATGATTTTGTAGCGCGATTTAAAATAATGGTTTCTACTTCAGGCTCGTCAAAGCCTGTAGTTAAAATACTCACCGACGTTAGCACGCCGTCTTTTGTTTTTCTAAACCATTCTAAAGTTTCAACGCGCTCTTTATCACTAAAGGTGCTATCTAAATGTCTAACTGGGTAACCCTTCTTTTTAAAGGCTTCATACACTGCTCTGCTTGTTAAAATACCAGCGTTAAAAATTAAAGTTTTTGTACCCTTGCCCATTTCTTCATAAGCTTCAACAAGCTTACTTTGCATAATTGCCTGCGTATACAAGACCTCATGCGAGCCAACAGTAAATTCGCCATTATTACCTACTCTTAACGAACTTAAATTAACATCGTAAGAATAAGTTTGACCTTCACATAAAAAACCTTGTTCTATTAAAGCCGAAATACTTTCGCCAACAATTAATGATGAATAGGTTTGAAACAAGGGTAGTTTTTTATTACTACTTAATGGTGTTGCCGTAACTCCTAAAATATTTACATCATTAAAATAATGAAATATTTTTCTGAAAGAATTATTATGAGCCTCATCCACAATCACTAAACCAATATCTTCTAAAAATTGGTCGTTCTCTTGCAAACGATTATTTAATGTTTCAACCAAAGCTGTAAAACTTTGATATTCGCTTTGATGCGGTAGTTGTTTAACTTCGCTGTTAATTACTTTATTACTTATTCCTACTTCGGCTAACACATCAGAAGTTTGTTTTCCTAATTCAATACGATGGGTTAAAATTAACACCTTGCGTTTAAATTGCTGGATGTACCGCTTTGCGATTTCACTAAAAATAATTGTTTTACCACCACCTGTAGGCAGTTGAAAAAGTAAGTTTGCGTTGGGTGGCAACTCTACCAACTGATTAAAAATATTTGTTACAGCTTGTTCCTGAAAAGGATAAAGTTTTCTGGGTTCAGATGCTTCTATTTTGTCGTCAATCATAAAAAAATGGCAATTTGCGAATATACGGCTAAAGCAACTAAATACAATCTTTTTTATTAAGAATTAACTAATTTTTTAGGCTTTTGAGTAAATTCTGTAAGTTATTATTTTGGTATATTCGCCTAATGCAAAAAAAAGTAAATTATCTTCTTTTAAGTTTCTCTTCAGCCATTTTACTTTCCGCAGGTTGGCTTTTGCATTTATCGCTTTTTATCTTTTTTGCTTTTGTTCCTTTACTTCAATTAGAGGATGATATTTCTAAACGTTTTGATTTACCTAAACGAAAATTAAAATTATTTGCTTACACTTATCTCACTTTTTTTATTTGGAATATTTTAACCACTTGGTGGGTTAGTCTTGCCTCTTTTGGTGGCGCTTGTGTGGCCTTTGTTTTTAACTCATTATTTATGAGTATTGTTTTTCTTATTTTTTCTAATTTAAAAAATAAAATTAATAAGCCTTTTGCTATTTGGATGCTTATCCCTTTGTGGTTAGGTTACGAGTTTCTGCATACCGTTTGGGATCTATCATGGAGTTGGTTAATATTAGGAAATGTTTTTGCTTTTAATACTAATTGGATACAATGGTTTGAGTTCACTGGCACTTCGGGTGGAACCTTATGGGTTTTATTTGTAAACATTTTAATTTTTTCTGTTCTTAAAAATAATGCAACATTAAAAATAATTTCTAAACCAATTTTAAAAATAGCTGCAAGTGTCATTGTCCCTATTTTATTTTCTTATTTAATTTTTGTGACAAGAAAACCGCTTTCTAATCCAAATGATAAATTAAAAATAATAGTTGTACAGCCCAATATCGACCCCTATAACGATAAGTTTGTAATGGATTTTGAAAAACAATTTGAAAAATTTCTAAATCTAGTAAGAGGGAAAGTAACTAACCAAACAGATTATATAATTTTACCCGAAACGTTTATTATTGGACAAGGTTTAAATGAAGATATTTTAAACGAAAATGAAGCTATACAAATTTTTAGGGACAGCTTAATTAGTAAATTTCCAAAACTTAAAATTGTGGTTGGCGCAGATACTTACCGCTTTTTTACTGACAAAAATACTATTTCTGCAACCGCAAGGCCCTACCAAGACGCCGGAGTTTATTACGATTCTTATAACACGGCTATGCAGATAGATGCCGACTCAGTTCAAATTTATCACAAATCAAAATTGGTGCCGGGTGTTGAGCGAATGCCCTTTCCGGCACTCTTAAAACCTCTAGAGGGGCTTGCAATTGAAATGGGTGGTACTTTTGGAAGCTTAGGTATTCAAGCAGAAAGGGCTGTTTTGACCGACACTTATACATCCACAAACATTGCACCAATAGTTTGTTACGAAAGTGTTTATTCGGATTATGTAACTGAATATGTAAGAAAAAACGCCAACGTAATTTTTATTATTACTAATGATGGTTGGTGGGGCAATAGCCCAGGCCATGTTCAACATTTAAATTATGCCCGCCTCAGGGCAATAGAAAATCGTTTACAAATTGCAAGAAGTGCCAATACCGGCATTAGTTGTTTTATTAATGAGTTTGGAGAGATTTCTAATGCAACAAATTATTGGGAAGAAGCCATTATTGAAAAAGATATTTATAAAAATAATAAGCACACACTATACTCTATGTTTGGTGATTTAATTGCTTATTCTTCGGTAGTTCTTTCAATATTCTTAATGCTTTTAGCCATTCTTTTGAAGTTCAAAAAATAAAGCCACTTATTGTACAGATAACACAGATTACCTTTTTTATTCTGCATTAAAAAAAAGAGCCCCTATAAAAAACAGCGAGAATTTGTGAAATCGGTGCCAAAAAAGGAAGCAGTTCTTCCCGAAATTTCATTAAAAAAATTATCTTTGTAATCAGTAATTAAAATTTTATGGGAAGGATATTTCAAACACGTAAAGCAACCATGTTTAAGCGTTATGCTAAAATGGCAAAAGCTTTTACAAAAATAGGAAGAGAAATTGTAATGGCGGTTAAAGCCGGTGGTCCACACCCGGAAAATAATCCACGTTTAAGAATGATTATGCAAAACGCCAAGGCGGTAAATATGCCAAAGGTAAATGTGGATGCAGCCATTAAACGCGCAAGCGAAAAAGATTCTGGTAATTACGACGAAATAATTTACGAAGGTTATGCGCCGCATGGTGTTCCTGTTCTGGTTGCTTGCACAACAAACAATCCTACGCGTACAGTTGCAAGTGTGCGTTTATATTTTAATCGTGCGAATGGTGCTATGGGTACAAATGGCTCCGTAGCTTTTATGTTTGAGCATGTAGTGTTATTTAAAATTGATGCTGCGGGTTTAAATAAAGATGATATGGAATTAGAATTAATTGATTTTGGTTTAGAAGATATTTCTCACGATGAAGAAAATAATCAATTCATTATTCAAACACAATTTGTTGATTTTGGGAAAATGCAATCTGCATTAGAAGAAAGAAAAATAAATGTACTTGAAACAAGCAAGATTTATAGTCCTACCACTACTAAAGAACTCACTCCCGAACAGGAAGCAGAAGTAATGGCCATGATAGAAAAAATGGAGGAAGACGATGATATCGAGGCCGTTTATCACAACATTGCTTAACCTTAGTGGAAAAGCAATGGAAAATATATACCAATAGTAACACACAAGCTATTGAAGAATTAGAACAACAATTAAATGTTGACGCAATTATTGCTAAACTTTTAGTGCAACGCAATATTTTTAATTTCGAAGAAGCCAAAGATTTTTTTAGACCGGATTTAAAACAATTACACGACCCTTTTTTAATGAAGGGAATGGACATTGCGATTGCTAGAATAAATTCTGCTATAGAGAAAAACGAAAAAGTTTTAATTTATGGTGATTATGATGTTGATGGAACAACTGCCGTTAGTGTTGTATATAGCTTCTTTAAAGATCATATCGCTAAAATTGATTATTATATTCCAGATAGATACAAAGAGGGTTACGGCATTTCTTTTACCGCCATAGATTTTGCGAAAGAAAATAATTTTTCTCTAATTATTGCTTTAGACTGCGGAATAAAAGCCAACGATAAAATTGATTACGCCAATTCTAAAGGAGTAGATTTTATTATTTGTGATCATCACCTTCCTGGGGAGGAAGTACCCAAAGCTGTTGCAGTACTCGACCCAAAACAAAATGATTGCCCCTACCCTTTTAAAGAATTAAGTGGTTGTGGCATTGGCTTAAAATTAATTGAGGCTTTTTCTATTAAAAATAATTTTCCACTTGATACGTGTTATAACTATTTGGACCTTGTAGCAGTTAGTATTGCTGCAGATATTGTTCCTTTAAATGGTGAAAATAGAATAATGGCTCATTTTGGTTTAGAAAAAATAAATGAAAATGCCCGTCCGGGTATTAAAGCATTATTAAATTTAAATCAACTAAAACAGGCAGTTACAATTACCACTTTAGTTTTTGTATTAGCTCCTCGCATTAATGCCGCCGGAAGAATAGAACATGGAAGTAAAGCTGTTGAGCTTTTAATTTGTGAAGACGAAATTCATGCAGAAGAATTTGCAAAAGCAATTAATGAAACAAATACGCAACGAAAAGATTTAGACCAAGGAACTACCTCCGAAGCAATTTCGCAAATAGAAAACGACCCAGTTTTAAGTCAAAAAAAATCGACTGTTTTATTTAGTCCAACCTGGCATAAAGGTGTTGTTGGTATTGTTGCTTCACGTTTAATCGAAAAATATTATCGCCCAACAATTATTTTAACCGAAAATGACGGCATGGTTTCCGGCAGTGCCAGAAGCGTTAAAGAATACGACGTTTATACTGCCATTGAAAAATGCAGCGATTTATTAGAACAATTTGGAGGGCATAAATTTGCAGCAGGTTTAACAATGAAAAAAGAAAACCTGGATGCTTTTATTAATAAGTTCGAAAAAGTTGTTTCTGAAAGCATTACTGATGATCAACTTATTCCAAAAGTAGATATTGATATTGAATTAGATTTCCACGAGATAAGCGATAAACTGGTTAGAATATTAAAACAATTTGCACCCCATGGCCCGCATAACATGACGCCCACTTTTTATTGTAAAAATGTATTTGAAACCGGCTGGGGAAAGGTATTTGGCAATAACCATTTAAAATTAGAGTTGTTTCAAAAATCAAATCCAAATATTCGTTTCCAAGCAATTGCCTATGATAAAGGCGATTTTATAAATCACTTTCAAAGAAAAATTCCGATGGACATTGTTTTTAAAATTCAGGAAAACGAATATAGAGGAGTAACTACTATTCAATTTATGATAGAGGATTTAAAAGTTAACCAAACAAGTAATTAAATTTAAAATCATGGCAGGAAAACTACTTTTTATTTTGTTGTTTGTTGGCAATTTTATTTACTCGCAAAAAGATAGTGTTCTTGAAAAGAAAACTTATAAAAACGGAAACCTAAAAGAGATTGTTTTTTATAGAGGCACAGATACGATTGAACTGAGGAAATATTATAAAACAGGGCAATTAGGAGATTCTGTTTGGTTAGCTATTGATGGGAAAAACGAAACTGCTTTCGGAATCGAAAAATCGTATTTTGAAAATGGCAAACCATCCTCTATCACATACCACGGAAAAGAAAGAGACGAATACATAACAGATTCTTATAGAGAAAACGGAATGCTTTACTCACATATAGTAAAGCCAACCGGAGTGAGTAAATATTATAATTCTAAAGGTGAAGTAATAAAACAGTTTGACGAAAATAAATTTGATGCAGATGTTTATGTTCGTAAAAAATATAAAAAACAAAGACATTTAAAAGAAACAAATTATGCCACAAGAATAAAATCTAAGGAAGCATACTTAACAGACGATAAAAACAAAGTTAAAATTAAATCAGGCGTTTTAATTTCTTTAGTATTAAACTCAGACACTACTGTTTTGAATCACTGTCAGGTTGAAGGGTTTTCTAATGATTCAATCTACCTCTCTAAATTCGATTACAATTTATTATACGACCGCTCAACCAATTTTGATATTTTGAAATACGATAGCACATTTGCTTTATCATTGAGTAAAGTAAAAACGATTATTTACTCTAAACATTATAATAAAAAAAGATCTTTTGGTGCTTTAGCAGCTTCCATTACCGGAACAGAATTAAAAGTTTTTCCGTTGCTATTTGGTATACTTTTATACAAAGACTTTGTTAAACTTTCTCCCTATTACGGAGGCTCTATTGCCGCGGGATTTTTATTAAGCTATTATAGCAAATACTTATATAAATCTATGGTTCCAAAAACCTACGATATGAATAAGTGGAAACTAAAAGTAAAATCTTAAAACAAGATTAAATTATATTTGATCCCTTTGTCATTTCGACGATAGGAGAAATCTATTACCACAGATCCTTCCTTCGTCAGGATGACAAAAATAGCAGACTTAACTCTTCCCTACTAAATTCTTTTTTACCAAAAAATTAAATCGCCAAAAAAGAGCAATAGCAACAAAAGTAAGAGCTGCTAATAAACCAAACCAAATACCTATAGTTTCTAATTTTAAATTAAAAGCTAAAAAATAAGCAAGCGGTAAAGCAATTAACCAATAACCTACCAATGTAATTATTGTTGGATATTTTACGTCTTCTAAACCTCTTAAAGCACCAATAGCTACAACCTGTATGCCATCAAATAATTGAAACATAGCTGCAATGATTAATAGTTTTGACGCTTGCTCTATAATAACAACTTCGCTACTAAATGCCATTGGTAAAACAGAACTTAAACTTAAAAAGAGCAAACCAAAAAATCCCATTACAATAAAAACTAATTTAATAGCGGTAAACCCTGCATTTTTGATTTCTACCCAATTTTGTTGAGCTTTATAAACTCCAACACGAATGGTGGCCGCGCTACTAATACCACTTGCAAACATATACGTAAAAGCTGCAATACTTAAAGCGATACCGTGTGCATCTATTTGTTCTTTACCAAAAGTACCGGCCATTAAGCCTGCAATTACAAAAGCTGCAACTTCAAAAGTAAATTGTGCTCCCGAGTTTAAACCAATACGCGCAAGGTCTTTTAGCTCTACCCAATTTATTTTTACTTGTTTATATACTAAGCCAATCTCTTTTGTTAAAGGAGATTTAAAAATAAAAACTAAAAAAGAAATTCCCATAAAGGCCCTAGCAATAAACGATGCCCAAGCAGAACCTAAATAGCCTAATTCCGGAAATCCAAATTTGCCATAAATTAAAACATAATTTAAAACTATGTTTAATAAATTGCCAACTACACTTATTATTAACGCCATGCGTGTATTCATTAAACCTTCGCAATATTGTTTACAGGTAAAAAATAATGAAATCGGAATCATCGAAAAAATTAACACATCAAAAAATGGCACGGCTAAATCAACAACTTCTGCTGGTTGCTGCATGTGTTTTAAAACACCTGACGAAAGAAATAAAATAACAAAACAAACCACAGCAATTGCCAAATTAATAAATAAGGAATTTTTAAATAAGGATGCTTTTTTTAGAAGATCGTTATTGTGATGTGCATCTGTTACTAATGGCGTGGTCGCATAACTTACACCAATACCAAAAACCATTAAAAGCACATATAAATTATTTGATAAAATACATGCAGCTTGCTCGGTTGGACCAATTTTTCCTAAAAAAATAGTGTCCACCATGCCCGTAATAATATGCCCAACTTGTGTAATAACAAGAGGCCAAGCAAGATAAATTGTTTGTTTTGTATGGTGATTTTTAAAAAATGATTTTATCATTACGGCGCGCAAAGATAGGAGAATCATAATATATAATTTAACAAACTGTTTTAAAAAATGAAAAAATATTTTTCCTCAGGCAACTAAGGGAAATGAAAAAAGCGCAAACCAATCGCTATTTTTTTGAAAATAGCGTCATTTAACATACTATTCGTATTTAGTTAGTAAAATTTAGTTTTAGTATAATTAAATCTAGTATCTTTATACAACTTTAGGGGTGTCCAATTATTTTGCGGACTGAGATTATACCCGTTGAACCTGATTTAGTTAGTACTAACGAAGGGAAAAGTGAGGTGACTTTCTTTGTCGCAACATTCCTAGAGTAAAACTATTTTGGAATGGAAATAACTTTAAATAATCAAACACAAATTATTAGCGAAGGAACCATCCTTTATGATATTATTTTTGCACAATTAAACGAAAAGCAAAATGGCGTAGCTGTTGCAGTGAATAATTCTGTAATTCCAAAACAACAATGGCAATCTACTATAATAAATCAAAACGATAAAATATTAATAATTAAAGCAACACAAGGAGGATAAAAGTTATGAGCAAAAAAGATAAAATGCCAACGCAAAGTAGTTTAACGCTAGGAGCTATTACTGGCTCAGAAAAAATTTATGTTGATGGTAAAATTCATAACATAAAAGTTGCCATGCGTGAAATTAAACTTTCACCAACCAAACTAAGTAATGGAAAAACCGAAAATAACGCCTCGGTTATAGTTTACGATACGGGCGGTGCATATACCGATAACACAAGCGTGATTGATATTAAAAAAGGATTGCCTCGCTTGCGTGAACAATGGATTTTAGATAGAGGCGATGTTGAGCAATTATCAGAAATAACATCAGACTATGGAAAAGAAAGATTTAGCGATGCATCATTAGACCATTTACGTTTTGAGCATATTGCAAAACCTTTAAAAGCAAAAAAAGGAGCTAACGTATCGCAATTGCACTACGCTAAAAAAGGTATCATTACTGCCGAAATGGAATACATTGCCATTCGTGAAAACCAACGTTTTAATGAAATAGATTTACAATTAAACGGACAACATGCTGAACTAAAACACCAACATGTTGGCGAAAGTTTTGGCGCTAACACTCCTAGAAGTATTACTCCCGAATTTGTTAGAGACGAAGTTGCTGCGGGAAGAGCAATCATTCCAAATAATATTAATCATCCGGAAAGTGAACCAATGATTATTGGCAGAAACTTTTTGGTAAAAATAAATGCTAACATCGGAAATAGCGCCGTTACTTCGAGTATTGAAGAGGAAGTAGAAAAAGCAGTGTGGGCTTGTCGTTGGGGAGCAGATAATATTATGGATCTTTCTACCGGAGATAATATTCACGAAACAAGAGAGTGGATTATTCGTAACTCCCCTGTTCCAATTGGTACAGTTCCAATATATCAAGCATTAGAAAAAGTTAATGGAAAAGCGGAAGATTTAACTTGGGAAATTTTTAGAGATACTCTTATTGAACAAGCAGAACAAGGAGTATCTTATTTTACAATTCATGCCGGCGTTTTATTACGTTACATACCGTTAACGGCTAAGCGCATTACTGGTATTGTTTCGCGCGGCGGTTCTATTATGGCTAAATGGTGTTTAGCACATCATAAAGAGAATTTTTTATACACACACTTTGAAGATATTTGCGAAATAATGAAAGCGTATGATGTTGCTTTTTCTTTAGGCGATGGCTTACGTCCGGGTTGTATTGCAGATGCAAACGATGCTGCACAATTTGGAGAATTAGAAACGCTTGGCGAATTAACAAAAATAGCTTGGAAACATGATGTGCAAGTTATGGTTGAAGGTCCTGGACATGTTCCTATGCACTTAATAAAAGAGAATATGGACAAGCAATTAAAAGAGTGCCACGAAGCACCTTTTTATACTTTAGGTCCATTAACAACTGATATTGCACCAGGCTATGATCACATTACTTCTGCAATTGGAGCAGCAATGATTGGTTGGTTTGGTACTGCCATGTTGTGCTACGTTACTCCAAAAGAACATTTAGGTTTGCCCAATAAAAAAGATGTTAAGGACGGAGTTATTACTTACAAGCTTGCCGCTCACGCTGCCGATTTAGCAAAAGGACATCCGGGAGCGCAGTACAGAGATAATGCTTTAAGTAAAGCACGCTTTGAATTTAGATGGGAAGATCAATTTAATTTATCGTTAGACCCTGATACCGCTAGAGAATTTCATGATGAAACTTTACCGGCAGATGGTGCTAAAATTGCTCATTTTTGTTCGATGTGTGGTCCTAAATTTTGCTCAATGAAAATTACGCAAGAGATAAGGGAGTCTGCTGAAAGTGGCATGTTTGAAAAATCTGAAGAATTTAAAACTAAAGGAAGTCAAATATATTCTTAATGCTAATTGTTATTTCATATCCTACTGCTTTAAAAAATGAAGCTAATCTAATTAATCAATTATTTGATGAAGGTTTAGAATTATTGCATTTACGAAAACCAAATTATAGTGAATTAGAATTAAAACAACTAATTCATTCAATAAATCCTGTTCATTATTCAAAATTGGTTTTTCATCAATACCATTATTTGGCAAAAATTTATGGCTCTGATAGATTACATTATCCTGCTTTAAACCGAAAAAAAATAAGTACAGATAATTTATCAGAGACAAAAAAAAGCGGAACACTGCTATCAACTTCAGTTCATTCAATTGAAGAGTTTGAAAATTTACCAACTGCTTTTAGTTATGCTTTTTTAAGTCCGGTGTTTGATAGTATTTCTAAAAAAAATTATAAGGCAGTAGATTTTAAACAGAAATTAAAAACTATTAAAAAACAAACTACAAAACTTATAGCTTTAGGAGGCATTACAAAATTAAATTGTACAGAGCCCTTAAGTTGGGGATTTGATGGTGTAGCTGTTTTAGGCAGCGTTTGGGAAAGTAAAAATCCAATCGAAGAGTTTGTTGCATTAAAAAAGGAATTAAAAAAATGCGAAATTTTGTTTTAACTATTGCGGGGTTTGACCCAAGTAGCGGAGCAGGATTAACTGCCGACATAAAAACGTTTGAGCAACATAAAATCTATGGTTTAAGCGTGTGCACTGCTATTACTCTACAAACTGAGGATGCTTTTTACACAATTCGCTGGGAAAAAATAGAAGATGTTTTAACCACGCTTGATATACTTTTAACTAAACACGCGGTTTCAGTTATAAAAACGGGCATTTTACCTTCTATAGATTATTTAAATAAAATAGTTTCATTTATCCATTCAAAGTATCCTAACATTAAAATTATTGTTGATCCAATTTTAAAATCATCAACAGGTTTTAATTTTATACAAGATTCTGATAAAAATTTATTTTATTCTATTTTAGAAAAATGCTATTTAATAACGCCAAATATTGATGAGGCAAAAATAATTACCGGAAACACTAACGAAACCGCAGCCGCAAAAGAAATTTCCACTTATTGTAATGTGTTTTTAAAAGGTGGGCACAGCATTGAAAAACCTGGTGTAGATTATTTATATTCTAACAATGAGATTGTGGAAATTACACCAACTAACACAAAAACATTTGCTAAGCATGGTTCTGGTTGTATTTTATCAGCAGCAATTACCGCTAATCTTGCATTAGGATCTTCTTTAATTGAAGCCTGTAAATTATCCAAAAAATATATCGAAACAATTCTTTCAAGCAACGAAACACTTTTAGCATATCATAATGTATAATAGACTACAATATATTTCACAAGGAACTTCAGCAAAAGAACATCTTCAATACATTCATGAAGTTTTGGATGCGGGATGCACATGGATTCAATTACGCATGAAAAATTTTGATTCAAGTGAAATTGAAAACACTGCGTTAAAAGTAAAAGAGTTGTGTACTAAATATAAGGCGGTGTTTATTATGAACGATAATGTTTTAATTGCTAAAAATTGTGATGCAGACGGTGTTCATTTAGGCTTGTTGGACATGCCTATAATGAATGCCAGAGAAGTTTTAGGACAAAATAAAATAATTGGGGGTACTGCAAACACACTAAATCATGTCATTCAACGCATTGATGAAAAATGCAATTACATTGGTTTGGGTCCTTATAGATTTACAAATACAAAAGATAAATTAAGTCCGATCTTAGGCTTAGAAGGATACAAAAAAATTATTTCTGAGTTAAATGAGTTACAACAAAAAACACCTATTTATGCTATTGGTGGTATTTTGACGGAAGACATAGAAGGTATTTTAAACGCTGGTGTTTATGGTATTGCAGCTTCAGGAATAATTACACAATCCAATAACAAAAAAAATATAATTGAACAATTAAAAAACGAATTATATGCAAGCTCTTAAAATTGCTCAAAAAGAATTTTCCTCTCGCCTATTTTTAGGCACAGGAAAATTTGGTTCATCCAAATTGATGGAAGAAGCCGTTATTAGTTCAGGTTCAGAATTAGTAACTGTTGCTTTAAAACGTATTGATTTAGAAACTGAAACAGATAATTTATTATCTCATTTAAAACATCCGCACATTAATTTATTACCAAACACTTCTGGTGCAAGAAATGCAAAAGAGGCAATTTTTGCTGCTCAATTAGCGAGAGAGGCTTTAGAAACAAATTGGTTAAAATTAGAAATTCATCCTGACCCAAAATATTTATTACCTGATGCATTAGAAACTTTAAAAGCAACTGAAGCATTAGCTAAAATGGGCTTTATAATACTTCCATACATTCATGCCGACCCAGTGTTGTGCAAACAGTTAGAAGATGCGGGAACATCGGCGGTAATGCCGCTTGGCTCTCCTATTGGAACAAACAAAGGATTAAAAACAATTGATTTTTTAGAAATAATTATTGAGCAAAGCAAAGTGCCAGTAATAATAGATGCAGGTATTGGTTCGCCATCACATGCGGCTAAAGCAATGGAAATTGGCGCCGATGCAGTATTGGTAAACACCGCAATTGCAGTTGCAGGAAATCCCGTTCAAATGGCAAAAGCTTTTAAATTAGCGGTAGAGGCTGGGCGCTTAGCCTATGAGGCAAAATTAGCAAGTATTCAAAATAATGCGCAAGCAAGTAGTCCTTTAACTTCTTTTTTAAATGTCTAATTTTTCAAACATATTTAATCAATACAATTGGGAAGATGTAAAAACATCTATCTACTCTAAAAATAAACAAGATGTTATTAATGCTTTAGCGGCAAACAAACCTACGTTAGAAGACTTTAAAGCGCTTATTTCGCCGGCGGCAGAAATGTATATCGAACAAATGGCTAACAAATCAAGCGCTTTAACTCAAAAACGTTTTGGTAAAACCATTCAATTATTTGCACCTATGTATTTAAGTAATGAGTGTAATAATATTTGCACTTATTGTGGTTTTAGTTTAGACAATAAAGTAAAACGAAAAACTTTATCAGATGCTGAATTAATTCTTGAAGTAGAAGCAATCAAACAGCAAGGCTTTAATCACATTTTATTAGTTACAGGAGAATCAAACCACACAGTAAATATTGATTATTTTTTAAATGCCATTAATTTAATTAAATCTAGTTTCGCAAACATTTCTATTGAATTTCAACCATTAGAAGTTGAAGAATACAAAAAATTGCACGAGGCTGGTGTTTATTCTGTATTGGTTTATCAAGAAACCTACCATCAAGAAGTGTATAAAGTCTATCATCCCAAAGGAAAAAAATCAAACTTTAGTTATCGTCTAGAAACTCCCGATAGAGTTGGCGAAGCGCAAATTCATAAAATAGGATTGGGAGTATTACTAGGTTTAGAAGATTGGCGTGTAGATTCATTTTTTTGTGCCTTGCATTTAGATTACTTACAAAAAACATATTGGAAAACTAAATACTCAATTTCATTTCCAAGAATGCGTCCTGCAGAAGGTATCATCGAACCAAATGTAATTGTAAATGATAAAAATTTAGTACAATTATTATCTGCTTACCGTTTGTTAAATGAAGATGTTGAATTATCTATTTCCACAAGAGAATCTGAACATTTTAGAAATAATGTTATTCCACTTGGTGTAACCTCTATGAGTGCAGGTTCTAAAACTAATCCAGGCGGTTATTCTGTAGAACCAACTTCCTTAGAACAATTTGAAATTAGTGATGATAGAACAGTTAAACAAATTAGCGACTTAATAACTCAATCAGGCTACCAACCTGTTTATAAAGATTGGGATAGACAATTTAATTAGATGTTGAGTAAAGAAGAATTTAAAAGGTATCAAAAGCAAATAATGCTTGATGATATTGGTATAAATGGTCAAATAAAAATTAAAAAAGCTAAAGTAGCTGTAGTTGGCGCCGGTGGCTTGGGCTGCCCCGTGTTACAATATTTAGTATCGGTTGGTGTTGGAACGATTGGTGTAATTGATTTTGACACCGTAGAGGAATCAAATTTACACCGCCAGGTTTTATATTCTCAAAAAGATATTGGTAAACTTAAAGTAGAAGTAGCTATAGAAAAATTATCTGCACAAAATCCTTACGTTAAACTAATACCTCATCGTGTTTTATTGAATGATATAAATGCAGAATCTGTTTTATCTGATTATGATATTGTTATCGATGGTTGCGATAATTTTTTGACGCGCTATGTTGTAAATGATATTTGTGTAAAACTAAATAAGCCTTTAATTTATGGTAGCATTTTAGACTACCAAGGTCAGTTGGCAGTTTTTAATTATAAAGGCAGCAAAAATTTACGCGATATATTTCCTGAACCACCAAGTGCGGAAGATGTTCCTAATTGTTCTGAAAATGGGGTGTTAGGCACTATTCCTGCTGTTATTGGAAGTATGATGGCACAAAACACCTTGAATGTAATTTTAGAGCAAAACATTTCTATTAACACTTTATTTATTTTTAATGTAGCAAGCTTAGAGATGGAGAAATTTAACTTTTAGCTAACGATTCATTTATCTTCAATTGCCACTAATTATAGCGATAAATCCTCTTAAAGTGTCCAAAATCATTAGAAATTGTCTTTAAATACAGACCCTTTATTTAATTTTTGGGAAAGTTGTTTTGTCATTTATTTTTAATAAATTCGTATATAAGTAATAATATTAAAGTATCTCCGTTTTATTACAATAACGAATTTAACCAATAAGGAAATGAAAAAAAGTGGCTTCATCCTGTTTTCACTAATACTAGTTGCTTTTGCGGTGGTATTATACTCTTGTAAAAAAGAGAGTTACTCTTTCGGTCAAAACCCGGAAGATGAATATAGTGAACCTGTACTACCCTCTCAAACACATGACTACGCCAAAAAGCATGGTGTTAATAGCGATTTAGCAACTTTAGGCAGAGTTTTATTTTTCGATAAAAAATTATCTGGTAATAAAACAACATCTTGTGGTAGTTGTCACAAACAAGAGTTTGCCTTTGCCGATAATGTGAAATTTAATAGAGGTGCAGATGGACATGAACTAACAAGAAACTCACCTTCTATTCAAGGTCTTAAAGGCTTTAAAGTTGACGTTATAGATTCTATAAACGGTTCTTTTCCAAATCGAACAAATCAAGAAGAAATATTGTTGTTTTGGGATGGTCGCCAACGCAGTATGGCAGACATGGTTTTAAATCCTGTTGTTAATCATAAGGAGATGAATATGCCAGATTTTGCTACCTTAATTCAGACCTTAAAAGCTACTAATTACTATGTAGATTTGTTTAATAAAGCTTACGGTAACAACGAAATTACTCAGGAAAAAATAGCTTTTGCCTTACAGGGTTTTTTAGCATGCTTAAATACTAAGGCTGAAAATTCACCTTCTACAAGTTCAGCACAATCACAATCAAATCAAGATGCTCATTTAACAGCTTTTGAAAAAACAGGTAAAAAATTATTTCACGAAAAATATAATTGTGCAACTTGCCACGACCCATTAGCACCAGTTGCCACTACAGTTTTTGTTCCTAATGGTGGATATCAAGGAGGAAGCACACCAGTTGTTACAATGCCTAGTGGTGAGAAAATAACGTTTATGTTTAATATTGGTTTAGATGCGACACCAAAAGACCAAGGATTAGGAGCTATAACAAATATTGGTGGCGATAAAGGCGTTTTTAAAGTGCCAACGTTACAGAACATTGCTGTAACAGCGCCATACATGCACGATGGAAGATTTGCAACTCTTGAGAGTGTTGTTGAACATTACAGTCATGGCATAAACGATACACGTACATTAGCGCCAATGTTTAGAAATTTGAACGGCTCTGTTAAAAATTTAAACATTAGTACAATTGAGAGAGATGCAATTGTTGCCTTTTTAAAGACTTTAAAAAACGACGATTTTTTAACTTCTCCAATGTATTCGAATCCGTTTAAAAAGTCGTAGTGTATGCGTAAAGTATTTTTTCTCTTCTTTTGTATAATTTCAATTAATTTAATTTCACAAGAAGATACCGACTCGCTTGTAAGGTCTTATAGGACTAAATACCACTATGTAGGCGTTCAGGCAAATTTATTATTACAACAATTTTTAAATTTTAACAGTAACTCTTTTAATTCAAACCCGTACTTATTTAGCTATTCGTTTAACTACAAACAAAACGGAAACGGTATGGTGATTGGCACTGGCTTATCAGCCAGCAATAATTTTTCAAATGATGGCGTAGTAGAAATTTCAGACGATAGAATAAATGTTACTGGCAGAGTTGGCATTGAAAAAAAGTTTTATCAGGAAGAAACATTTATACCTTTTGTAGGGTTTGAAGTTGGTTTAGGATATACCGAGCAAAAATTAAAAACAAAATTAGTGCAAACGATTAATAACCCAGAGACAAATTCAAAAACAACAAAATTTTTCTTTGGTCCTGCACTAAGAGGAGGTTTACTTTATTCTCTTAATAAATATGTGAAAATAGGAACAGAGTTTTATTTTAATTTTCAAGTATCCGTCAATAAAAGCCGAACCATCACAACATCTGCTGGTCAACAACCTTCTGGAACAAACACAACCTCCTTACCAATTAATTTTGGACTACAGGCCCCAACTGCCCTATTTTTAATTTATAGGTTTTAATTAGTAATACTTTGTTTGTGAAGAAAAACATGAGCACTTGTTAGTGCGTATTTACATTATTACAAATCCACGCTATTGAGACAATACTTAATTCTGTCATTTCGACGGTAGGAGAAATCTATTTTTATAAATTTAATGTAGTTCAGGTCAGATTTCTCAGGCTCTATTCTTTAATTGAGAAGCCTTCGAAATGACAATTGTTTAATTGAAAAATACTTTGTTTGAGACCCGATAGCTATCGGGTGCTTCGGGTGAAAAACCCTCGAAATGACCGTTATCTCCAAACACTAATTTTGCTTTTTATTCAACTCTTTTTTTATCTCGAAAAGTAAATCTGACAGATAGGTAAAATCTTTAGGATTTACATTTACTTTGTTTTTCAGCAATAAAGTATAAAATGGTTTTAATTCGTCGCCAATTGTGAAAAAAAATTCTGAGCTAACTCCGCTTTTGAATTTAATTTTAAAGCCTGATGGTCTAGTCAAAGGGCTAACTTCCTTTATATCATCATAACTAAATTCCAAAGTTCCTTTTTTGAAATTTACATTATTAATTAAACTGACACTAGATTCTTTGAAAATTATTGTACGAATAAATGATAAGATTACAATATCCAATGGTATTAAAATAATTGAATAAAAATATTTTTCAATTATATAAAACATTATTATTAGGCATGCTGATAAAAGAAACGCATTGAAATAAAGCTGATTTTTGTTGCTAAATTGAAATTTATCCTCCATAACAATTAATACTTATCTTTTTTTCTTCTCTTCCGTTTTTATTGGTGCTAAAGTAGAAGTTGGAGCAGCAATTGCTTTTTCTGGCGGGTCGATGGCTTTTTTTAACCAACGTTTAATGTCGTTTAATTCTGCGCCATTAATAGAGTGTGGCATTTCGTAATTATTAAAGCTTACCTCTTTTATTTTTTTTGATTTGAAAAAACTTACAACGCTATCGGCTTCAGAAATTTTTATAACGTTATCTGAATTGCCGTGAGCAATAAAATATTTTGTTTTCGCAGCAGTTTTCCAATCGGTTTTTAAATTTTTAGATTCCTCCATCATCTTTCCACTTAAAGCCAAAACACCTTTAATTTTTTTTGGCGCCGCTAACGAAATATCATAGGCCAAAATTGCCCCTTGGCTAAAACCCATTACAAAAACATTATTACTATCCAGCGCGAGCGTTTTACAAGCATTACTTATAAAGGATAAAACTTTTATTCTACTTTCTTTTGCTTTGTTGTAATCATACTTAAAAGGTTTATCCTGTATTCGTTCCAATTCATACCAACAAAATCCTCCATCTACCAATGCTTGTGGACCACGTAAAGAAATCACCATAAAACGCGGGTCTAAAGCTTTTGCAATATCAAACAAATCCTCTTCGTTACTACCATAACCATGCAACATAATTAATAACGGAGCTGCTTTATCTGTTTTTTTTAAGGGCTCGTTTATTTTATAAACTAAGTCTGTTTTAATTGTTTGAGAAAACCCAAAAATTGAAACGCATAAAAAAATTAAAATTAAACTCTTTCTCATCTTCTTCTTTTTTTATTGCCACTATTTTTATTATCGCCAGATCTGGATTTATTTTTATCCCCATAGCTCGAACTACTTTTATCTCCACCTCTAGAACTACTGCTTCCTTTGGACCTTGATTTACTTCTGTCAAAATTTGAACGTTTATCTCCAAAATCAGAATGGCTAACTTCTCCTTCCATTTCGGCAAATCTAAAATTCAATTGTTTTTTAACTAAGTCCGCATCCACCACAATAATTTTTACCTGATCTCCAAGCGCAAATACTTTCCCTGAATTACGTCCAACATATCGGTACGCCTCGGCATCAAAAGTATAATGGTCTCCTTTTAAATCTCTGCTCTTTATCATCCCCTCGCATCTGTTCTCAATAATTTCAGCATAAATTCCCCATTCGGTAACGCCACTAATAATAGCATCAAAGGTTTCGCCAACTTTATCTTTCATGAACTCCACTTGTTTGTATTTTACAGAAGCTCTCTCTGCTTCTGCCGCAGTGCGTTCCTGGTCGCTACTGTGTTTACATAACAATTCTAATTCTTCTTGAGTAGAATACTTTGTTCCATTTAAACGCGCCTCTAATAAACGATGCACCATTACATCGGGGTAACGACGAATAGGCGAAGTAAAGTGCGTGTAATACTCAAAACCTAAACCATAGTGCCCTGCATTTTTAGTGGTGTAAATTGCTTTAGGCATGCTACGCACAGCAAGCATTTCAATCATGCCCTGCTCTTTTTTATTTTTTACATCAACCAATAATTTATTAATTGCTTGTGCCGATTTTTGCTTACCACCCAATTGCATATCGTAACCAAAGCGTGCAACAAAAGCACTTAACTCCTGCATTTTTTCATCACTTGGCACATCGTGAATACGGTAAACACATAAATTTTTTGGATCGTCTTTTTTCTTTTGATTTTGATGCTGAGGATTTTCATCATTTTTACCACCCCTGCCTAAAAACTCTGCAACTGTTCTGTTTGCAAGCAACATAAAGTCTTCAATTAATTTATGTGCATCTTTTTGCGCCTTAAAAAATACACCAATCGGATTTCCCTCATCATCTAAATTAAATTTTACTTCGGCTTTATCAAAAAAGATAGAACCTCTTTTTGTACGCTCTGCACGTAATTTTTTTGCTAAGCGATCTAATAATAAAATCTCGTCTTTATATTCTCCCTCTTCTGTTTCAATGATAGTTTGCACATCTTCATAAGCAAAACGCTTATCACTATTGATTACAGTTTTACCAAACCATTGCGAATGAATATCTGCATTTTCATCCAATTGAAACACTGCGCTAAAACAATATTTTTCTTCGTTCGGACGTAAAGAGCAAGCAAAATTACTTAACACCTCTGGCAACATTGGAATAACTCTATCCACCAAGTAAACACTGGTTGCTCTTTCTACGGCTTCATCGTCCAAGATGTTACCAACTTTTAAAAAATGAGTAACATCTGCAATATGAACACCAACTTCCCAAAATCCATTTTCTAATTTTTGAATAGACAAAGCATCATCAAAATCTTTTGCATCTACAGGGTCGATTGTAAATGTTGTTATATCTCTAAAATCTCTACGTTTTGCAATTTCTTCTTGCGTAATAGTGGTAGATATTTTTTTTGCTGCATTTTCCACCGCTTCCGGAAAATGCTCTGGTAAACCATACTCCGCCATAATAGCGTTCATCTCAGTTTTATGAACACCCGGAAATCCAAACACTTCATCTACAACAGCAGTAGGATTTTGATCTCCAGAACGCCACTCTTTAAATTTTATTTTTACTTTTTGTCCATCCTCTGCATGATTAATATCTCTGCTATTGATGAAAAAATCTACGTGAATTTTATGGCTATCAGGAATTACAAAAGCAAACTTTGGATTAATTTTTATTGTACCAACAAATTCTGTTTTAGCACGTTTAATAACTTCAACCACTTCGCCTTCTTTACGCTTACCACTCCTTTTTTGAGAAAGAATTACTTTTACAAGATCGCCCTGTAAAGCATCGCGTGTTTTATATTGAGGAATATAAATATCATCTTCGGTTTCGCTAAAAACAACAAATGCTGTTCCTTGAGTAGTAAAATCGATTGTTCCGGTGAGATATTGTTTACTATCTTTTATTTGATATTTACCAGTTTCTGTTTCAACAACAAAACCTTGCTGTTTAAGAGATTCTAATACACTTATCAATTCTAATCGTTCGCCTTCGGTGTTTATTTCCATGGCAGCACCAAGCTGCTTGTAATTAAATATTTTTGTATCGTTATGTTTTAAAAAGTCTAAAACTTCTTCAAATAAATAACGTTTAGGTTTTTTGTTTCTAGACATATTTTAAAGGTAAAGTTAAAGCTTTAAAAATGGAAACAATACTAGAAGGGATTATTAACAAGGTTGTGTACATTTGTAGGGTGAAAAAAGTACTAGTTGTTTGTGATACAAATTCGATATTAAGTCCGCTAGCGGCGGCTTATATTGATAGATTCAAGAAATGTAAAGCTGAAGTTTACAGTTTTGGGATTGACGCAAAACCTATTAATGGGGCCGTAATTGAGCTTCTTAAAGAGGATACTATTACGCAGGAGTTTAACATTATTTATTCTTTAAGCGAGTTACACAGCTACGAATTTGACTATATCATAAGTTTAAGTGCAAATGCTAATACTTTTATTGAAAAAGAATTTAAAGCCGCTTTAAAATTTAATTACAATTTTAAAATTCCCGACATAGAAATAAAAGAAAGTTTGACTGATTTAAGAAGTGATATAAAACAATACTTTGAACGCTTTTGTAAAATGTATTTGAATGAATATCAATAAAGGATAGCCACTAATTTCACTAATTAGCACTAAACTGGATTTAATGTTACCTTTCGAAAAGGATAGCCACTGATTTCACTGATTAAAACAAACACCTGTCAGGTTTTAAAAACCTGACAGGTGTGAATAGTTCGTGACAAAAAAAAAGCCCCGTTTATAAAACGAGGCTTCTTGAAAAATAAAAATTTAAATTATTTACCTAAAGCTTTCTTTAAATTATCATCGATAGCTGCTAAAAATTCTTCGGTATATAAATAGTGGTCGCCATGCTTAACTTTATTACCATGTATACAAACCGCTAAATCTTTTGTCATTTTACCGCTTTCAACAGTTTCAACGCAAACTTTTTCTAATGTTTGTGCAAAGTGCATTAATTCTTTATTACCATCTAATTTACCACGGAACTCTAAACCTCTTGTCCATGCAAAAATACTTGCAATTGGATTAGTTGAAGTTGGCTTACCTGCTTGATGATCTCTATAGTGACGAGTAACAGTACCATGAGCTGCCTCTGCTTCCATTACTTTACCATCTGGAGTAATTAATACAGATGTCATTAAACCTAATGAACCAAAACCTTGAGCAACAGTATCTGATTGAACATCTCCATCATAATTCTTACAAGCCCAAACAAAATTTCCATTCCATTTTAATGCTGAAGCAACCATGTCATCAATTAAACGATGTTCGTATACAATTCCTGCTGCATCAAACTTAGCTTTGTAATCTGCTTGAAAAATTTCTTCAAAAATATCTTTAAATCTACCATCGTATTTTTTTAAGATGGTATTTTTTGTAGATAAATATAATGGCCATTTTTTAGTTAAAGCCATATTAAAACAAGAGTGTGCAAAACCACGGATACTTTCTTCAGTGTTATACATACCCATTGCTACACCTGGACCTTTAAAATTATAAACTTCAAAATCCATTACTTTTCCATCTTCACCTTCAAACTTCATAGTTAATTTTCCTTTTCCAGGAACAACGAAATCTGTTGCGCGGTATTGATCTCCAAAAGCGTGACGTCCAATACAAATAGGAGCTGTCCAGTTTGGCACTAAACGCGGTACGTTTTTACAAACGATTGGCTCACGAAACACAGTACCATCTAAAATATTACGGATAGTTCCGTTAGGAGACTTCCACATTTGCTTTAATTTAAATTCTTCAACACGCGCCTCATCAGGAGTGATAGTAGCACACTTAATACCAACTTGATATTTTTTGATTGCCTCTGCAGAATCAATTGTAACTTGGTCGTTTGTAGCATCACGATGCTCCATGCCTAAATCGTAGTATTTAATGTCTATATCTAAATACGGAACTATTAATTTATCCTTAATAAATTTCCAGATAATACGGGTCATTTCATCCCCATCTAATTCTACAACGGGATTTGCTACTTTAATTTTACTCATGTGTTTAGGCTTTTTAAGATTTTTTTGAAAATACTTCACAAAATTAGAAAAGGTTGTGTAAGTACCAAGTTTTTTAAGCTAAATTTTATTGATTTTAAACCATTATATTTGAACAAATTTAGTTTCAATGAAGTTTCACAAAGAAGGTTACGTTAGTTTAGTATTAGTGCTGGTTTTTAGTGCTATTCTAATATTTATAGCTCATTATTTTTTCCCCACTTTTGCTATTGCTCATTGGTTTGCGTACGCATTAAGTACCTTTTTAACCATTGTTATTGTTCAGTTTTTTAGACATCCAACCCGCCAACACACCAAAGGCGACAATTTAATTATTGCCCCGGCTGACGGAAAAGTTGTTGTTATTGAAGAAACTACAGAAAACGAGTACTTTAAAGATAAAAGATTGCAGGTAAGTATTTTTATGAGCCCTATTAATGTACATGTTAATCGCTATCCAATTGCTGGTGTAGTAAGCTTTTTCAAATATCATCCTGGTAAATTTTTAGCAGCATGGGAGCCTAAAAGCAGCACTGATAATGAGCGTACAACCATTGTAGTAAAACATGCAAATGGCACCGAAATATTATTCAGACAAATTGCAGGAGCATTAGCTCGCAGAATTGTTTGGTACACTAAACAAGGAGATATTGCCGAACAATGCGGAGAAATGGGCTTTATTAAATTCGGTTCGCGTGTTGACCTTTTTTTACCCGTTGGAACAAAACTAAATGTAAAAATTGGTGATGTTGTAAAGGGTTCGCAAAGTGTTTTAGGGGAAATTTAAAGCCATGAATTTCACGAATTAACACGAATGAATTAAGCCACAGATTTCGCAGATTACACAGATAAAATTTTAATTTGTGAAATTAGTGGCTTTTAAAAGAACGCCCTAATCTGCGCTCCGCCTAAATGCACCGCATTAGAATTAGGAGTTTTTCTGCCATTATAATTTATACTTATCTGAATATTTCCGCTCAAATTTCTTTGATAATTTAATTCCCAGGTTAAATTTTGTCCTTTGCTTAAAGCATTCAACATTTCATAAGCTACTGGCGAATTTTCATTATCATTATAATTGATAAGAACAAAATCCATTCTACCAGTAAGACTTCCCTTCTCTGTTTGATTGTATTTTATTTCAGCAGCAAAAGTATTTATATATGCGGCCTGAAAACCTCCTTCAATTTTATTTTTCTTTTCGTTGTATTTATAAATTCCACTCACTCTAAAATAAGTGTTGGGTTGAAAAATTAACCGTTGCTCTGTTTCATATCCCTCAATTAAATAATTACGGGTAGCAAAAAACTGAGAAGCGTTTGCTTTTTGGCTAAACACTCCGTTGCTGTTAATTGCCCATGATTTCAAAAAATTAACTCTTCCTTTTATTTCATGAGATAATAATGTTTTTCTTTCAACACCGTTTACTAATAATTGTTTTGCTTGATTATTTATATAAGTATAATCTGCACCAAACACGGCAGAACTTTGATTAAAAAAAATACTTTGTCTTAAATTATTATTGCTTGCTAATATTGAAGTATCACTGACATCCAAAAACGGATTAAAATTTAAAATATCACCTTTATCCGCAGTTTTACCATCAACCCTAAAAACAGTTTGCGTTACCCATCTATTAATGAACTTTCCTGCTACATTTTTAGGTTGTTTAATTATTGAAGCCGGGCGTAACGAAACAGAAATACTCATTTGGTTTTGTAGTACTTTTACATATTGATTTGTTGGTGTAAATATTCGAATAAATTTTGCCTGATCGCTAAACTGAGCAATTTCAAATTCGTTTATTTCTTTTATGCTGTTACCGTTATAATCATTCCAAGCATATTGACCTTGACCTGGTGCTACTTCTAAATAATAAAACTCTTTTTTGTTTTCTAATCCATAACCTGTTTCGTAAAATAAACTCGATGTTATAAGTCCTTTAAAGTACCTTGGGTTATATTCCAAGCGACTTAAAACTGAATTATCCGGTTTTAAAAAAGTGCCTACTACATTTTTCAACTCTAATTTTCGATAAGTAACTAAAACCGAAATAGGGTTGTTTTTTATAGAATATATTGACGCCTGAACTCCGATATTTGTTGCAAACGTACTGTCTTTTAAACTGCTACCATAAGCCAATTTATCTCTCCGCTCCTTATAAAATAATTTTACATTATTTTTTGAGCTATCTGCATTAGATATGCTTCCTTCCCATTCCCAAAACTGATAAGCTCTTGGCAATAGAAATTTATCAGTTGAACTCTTAAATAAATTATTTTCCAATACATCGCTATAACTAAACTTGAGTTTTTTTATGCGTTGCGAAACAAGAGTTTTATGTCTATAAAATTCAGTATTTTCAAAATTTAAATTATCGTTCGTTAACAAATAACTACCATCATAGGATGTTGTAAGCTTTCCGAATTGCTTTTTTGCAATTACATTATGCCTAAGCCCTTGATAATTATTTCCCTCATTAAAAAGGTTTGCTCCATACATTAATGCCGAACCTTTTGTAGAAACTAATCCTAATTCTGCATTGGCAATATTTTGATCATTTAAAAGTATCGAGTTTAAGGGTCTATTCCAGTCTCTATCAAACTCAATACTTCTAAACCGTTCTACCTGATGAAATTGTTTTTGCAAATATTCATAACCAAAATTATAAATCATCTTAGTTTCATTTTTAAGCGAATCTGTTTTTAAGATATTTTGATTTTTACTATTCACTTTTACCCCCGCACCTTCATCGTTACCTTTATCAGCACGACTAAAACGATTAACATCATTTTTTGTATAAACACCTTCTACATTTAAAATATTATTATTAGTAATAGAATAAGAAAATCCACTTGTTAGCATCTGATTTTGCTTAGGCGTAACCAAAGGTATAATTGGCTCAAAACTTCCCTGAAGCTGACCAGATATGGGTGCAACCCAAATGTAAACTCTTCCATTTGCAGTAGAACTAACTTGGTTATAATTTCCTTTACCAAAACCAACATTACTAAACTTCAATCTATATTTTGCACTATCAGCATTAGTACTGTAAACGTAAACAGATGGGTAAACAATACTATTCACCGTAGAATCAACTTTGCGATAAAACACATCACTATTATTAAATGCAGCCGCCTCTACCCCGCTGTAAACGGCTTTATCTAAGGTGTCACCAATAGCAATTAAAATGTTTTTTTGTTGTTGCGATAAAGTTTGTTGCAAAGGTTTATTTTTATTATCCTGCTCACTATAAACATTAAAAAATAAAGTGGCCTTTTTACTTTTAACTTCCTCGCCAAAGAAAAATAAAGAACGCGCATAATTACGCTCAGCATATTGAAACTCTGCTACAATTCTTTTATCTTTTGTAATTAATTGTTTGGCAGTAAAAGTTAATTCGCCTGTGTTATAATCAATGATGTAATCGTTTTCTTGTCCACGTTGTAACAATTTTCCATCAATATAAATTTTTTCAGTCCCACTCAAAATAATAATAAATGGTTCGTTATCGGCGCCCCTCATACGGTACGGACCTTGATTATTTTCTGTCCCAAAAAATATTTGGCGCGAAAATTTACCACGAGAAACAGCTCCTGAAACTTGCGTTTTAAAAATTAAAGGATTCTTTGCCGCGCTATCCAAATAAATATTTTCTAAATACGCGCCTTGTGCTCGTTTATAAAAATTCATGAAATAAGAATTTTGTGGTCGAGATAATTGATAATCTCCAACTACTAATTTTGTTGTAGTATTATTTAACTGAATAAATACTTTATCAAATTCTTGTAACTGAGCAGTTGTTCCATCGGCTTGAAAAGGAATGTTATTGTCGGTTGCGGCAAGCACCATATCTATTTCCGGAGTAAGCTTACCACTTACTTGCAAATTTAAATTTGAGTTAACCACAACATCTTGATTATTACCAAAGGAAATACCACGACTAATATTTCCATTTTTATTTAGGCCATCATTCTGCAATAAATAATCTTGTTTCGTATTAAGGTTGTTGTAATTGATATTATAAGGATTATTAGGCTTCGACAAATCAGTATAAAGGATACTTGGGTTTTTATGAAAAAAAATGTTTTCGAAATTATAAGGAAAGCGTTTATAAGCTACTAAAATACTATCGGGTTTTTTAGAGGAAAAAATAAGTGCGTGAATTTTATAATTAACTACCGGATATGAAAGTGAATCGTCTGAAGGATAAATTTTAAAATTTACGCTTCCGGGAACTAAACTTAAGCTGTCTAAAACCAAAGTATCGCTAACGATTTTAAAAAGTTTTTTTTGATTTGGATTAAATACTTGAGCACTTCCTTTTATACAAAAAAAAGAAAGCACCATTAGAATTCCTAATTGCCTCAAATACACCATTTAATAACGCTTTTAAAGATACAAAATTGTATTTAACGGTGATTTTTAGCACTAATGCTACTGTGTCAAAGTCTATTTGTTGGATAACTAAACTATTATTGAATTATTTTTGATTTAGATTTTAATTTTGTAATTTAATGCTAGTCAAAAATTCAATTAAAAATGAACAAATGTCTTCTTTTGTTAGCATTTAGTTTAACCTTTGCCGCAAGTAGTTTTGCTCAAGACAAAATTAAATTAAAAAGTGGCGATATAATTAAATCGAGAGTTTTGGGTGTTACTAATACCGAAGTAATTTATTACAAGATTTATAAATTAAAGGATCCTAAATTAAAATTACCTAAATCAGATGTTGAATATATTCAATATGAAAATGGAAAAATAGTTTATATGACCGGCAAAAAACCAGCTGCAATTAATAAGGCTGCTACTACTAAAAAAACAACTACCACCAAGAAGAAAACGGCAGTAAAGAAGAAATAGTTTCCATTATTGCGTCGGTTTTCTGTAATCTTGAAAATAAATTGTTTTGATAAATCCCACCAACTCCCTTTTTTCAAAGGGAGAAATAATTTGTTTTTATTTTCAAGAAGAAATGATCTGGTGAAGGGTTAAGATACCGAAGCGATAGCTTGAAAATGGTTAGCTATTTAACTCTGTAATAGTTAAAAAGGTCATTAAGCCAACTCCGGTTTCCAAGGCTGTTTCATCAATATCAAATGTAGAAGTATGAACGCCGGACGTTATTCCTTTTGATTTATTTCCTGTTCCTAGTCGATAAAAACAACTCGGCACTTTTTGAGTAATGAACGCAAAATCTTCTGCAGTCATTCTTAATGGCAATTCTTCAACATTTTCTTTTCCTAAATAATTTTGAGCCGAAGAAATACAAGAATTTGTAAAATTAATATCGTTCACCAAAAATGGATATCCTTTTTCTATTCTAATACTAGATTCAATTTTATATTTATCTGAAATAGATTTTACAATGTTTTTTAATTGCTGATGCACGCTATCTCTCCAGTTTTCATCCATAGTCCTGAATGTGCCTTCCAACTCCACTTTTTCAGGAACAATATTTGTTGCGCCTTTCCCTTCAATTTTTCCAAAAGCAACTACAGTAGGAATATTTTCGCCCATGCTGCCAACAAGTGCATTTGGCTTCATAAATTGATTATGTATTTCTAATAAAATTTCTGAAGAAATAATTAATGGATTTACATAATCAGCAACCATCGCCGCATGCCCACCTTTTCCATTAACAGTAATGTATAACTCATCGGTGCTTGCCATATACATCCCTGTTTTAAAACCAACCTTACCCGCCTCCATATTAGGAAAAACATGTAATGCAATTGCTTTGTCCACCTTTGGATTTTCAAGAACACCATCTTTAATCATTAAGCTTGCTCCACCTGGCAAAACTTCTTCGCCGGGTTGAAACATAATTTTTACTGTTCCTTCAAACTCCTCTTTTAAATCATTTAAAATAAATGCGGCTCCAAGTGCAACGGAAGAATGCACATCGTGTCCGCAAGCATGCATAACTCCCGAGTTTTGAGATCTATACGGTAAATTGTTTTTTTCTTCAATTGGCAATGCGTCCATATCGGCACGGAGCAAAATTGTTTTTTTGTTGGGATTTTTGCCTTTAATGAGTGCAATTATTCCAGTTTCAACATGACCCGTAGTAAACGGAATTACCGCCTCTGACAATTGCTTTTGAATATATTTTGAAGTTTGAAATTCTTTAAAAGACAACTCAGGATTTTGGTGTAAGTGCCTTCTGATTTCGAGAACTTTATTAAAGTAATTTTTTGCTAAAGATTTTATTTTGCTTGTTATGTCCATTATTTATTCCATAACATTTTAACACCAACTAAAATCATTACAACTGCAAAAATTTGTTTTACCGTTTTAGTATCAATTGCAATGGCGGTTTTACTTCCAAAATAGCTCCCCACAAAAAAAGTAATGGCCATTATTGCGGCAAATTTAAAATCTATGTGACCGGCTTTGTGATAATTGTAAACGCTCAATAATCCTATTGGTAACAAAAACATAAATATGGTTGTGCCTTGAGCCGTTTTTTGATCCATACTTAATAAATAAACTAAAACGGGTACAACAATAATGCCGCCGCCAATTCCAACTAATCCACTTAAAAAACCAGCAAGCAATCCTACACCTAAAAGAATAATAATTGTATTTGTCATATGGGTAAAATTAAAAATCTGTAGCTAAAGAAAAACCAACAATTCGTTTTTGAACTTGCCAATTATCAATACCGTATCCAATATCTAACCTTACAAAATATCCTAATAAACGCGACCTAAAACCAAAACCCATACCGCCGACTAAAGGGTTTTTGGGATTATTTACAGTTACAATAATGTTACTTCCTTCATAAGGATATACGTTTGTGTTTTCAGTATTTTCTTTGCTTAAAGGATTCCAATCTGTCCATGCCATTCCTAAATCAGTAAATCCAATAATCTGAAAATTATTTAAGAAATCTGAGCGTAAAGGATAATTAATTAAATAACGCACAATTGGAAAGCGCAGTTCCGAATTGTAAACCAAAAAATTATTTCCATTACGAATATTTTGCTTAAAGCCGCGCATGTTGGTTGCAATTGTTTGAAATCCATATTGCTCAGGCCTAACAATATTAATGTTAGAATTAAAAGATGGATTTAGCCAATTATCGACCCCGCCTAAATAAAAAATTAAACGATCTGTTCCTAATGAATTTCCGCCAGCTATACGATTACACCAAGTAATTTGACGATGAACTTTTTGATAATGACGCACATCAAAACCAGAAGTGAATAAATTTTTGTTTTTGGTATCCTTAATTTGCCAATACTCGCTCCATACTTTAAAGCGCAGGCCATTCATTATATTAAGCATTACACTTCGTGTATTATCAAAAACATATTCTAATCTAACACCTGCCATATTTTGGAATACTGGCTTTAACGGTAGTGAAAAATCTCCATTTGAAAGTGGTACATATCTGTCGTTACGATACAATAAAGAACCTCTAATTGATGCGACTGGACTAAATGGATATTTTACCTTATAAGAAACCGAATGCGTATTTACTTTTGCAAAAAAATTTGAAATTAAATCTGGCGAAATTTGTACGCGCGCAAAAGTTTGACGATCTACTAATAAAGTATAATCTATTAGTTTTTTTCTTCGCTCCCAAGAAAGCATAAATTCATTATCGAGAGAAGGATTAAATCTAAAGCCACCTATTATTCTTTGGTCTTCAAATAAATCACTTATGGCTACTTTGGTTAAAAAATTAAAGCCTGGGTTTAAATATAATGGCGAACCTCCACCGGCAAATAATTGATAATTATTCGCTAAAAAAGAATTATCAAATTGTGTTACAACGTAATCAGTATAAAAGGAAGTAAAATAATTTTTTTGGATTGGAAAATTAAAAAGATTTGCATTCGATTTTTTGGTTGTGTCTTTTTTAAGTGAAATAGCGCCATTAGTAACGCTTGATGTTTTAGTTGCATTATTTTTCTCACCTTCAAATTTATAATTATCAAAATCTATTCCTTTATTTGAAGACTCATCTTTTTTAGGTATAATGCTTTCAGCGGGTTTTAATTCTTGATGCTCCGAAATATCAACAAGTACCGGACGAGCCGAAATCTTTGCCCACGTTTGTTGCGGTTCTTTTATAACAACTTCATTTAACTTATCTATCGGAGAAACTAACATCATATTTTTACCATTCGCATAAATTACTTCGGCAATATGTGTGTTTTGCTCATTAATATTTTGTTCTAAAATATTTCTGTCAAAATTTGTTATTGGTTTAGATTTAAAAAAGTATCTGTAATGTTCAGTTGTGTCTACAAAAGAAATAGAACTATCAAACTCTGCAATGTATCGGTTATAGATCCCATTTTTCTCACTTAAATAAACAACATAATTATTTTTGTATGATTGCGCTTGTGTCTCGTTAATTTCTGGCGTATTGGTTACACGCACCAATGTTTTATTTGTAAATGGATATTGCGCCATAAACAAATCCATATTTTTATTTATCTTATAAAAAAACTTTGCGTCATCCGAAGCCTTTATAGTGTCGCCTAAACGATTACTTTCAAAAACAACATGTTTGTTTCCTTTAATAAATACAGGATAATTATCGTCCCAAATATCATTGGTTAACTGCTCGATAGCACTCGTGTTTAATGAAAAAACAAAAATATCACTTTGTCCTTTTCCTTTTTTTACTGCGCTAATGACTAATTTTTTACCATCCGGACTAAAAGAAAAACTATTTATTTTTTCGAAACCAGGTAAATTACGAATAACTTTTTCGTTGTTTTCTAAATCAATTGTATGAATAATTAATTGATCCTTTTTTTCATAAATCATAAATACAGTTTTCCCATTTGGGTGCCACCCTATAAGAGGGTAACTGTAATCTGGCAACTGCTCTAGTTTTGGCCCGAATTTTAATAAACGTTTTTGTTTTTTTTCACCGATAGTATTTAAATAAACACGAACTTGATTTAACTCGTTCCGCGTATAAATAACTTGTTTACCATCTGGACTAATTTTTAATTGATAATACTGACGATAAGTTTTATATTTTTTTAAAACGCTATTATTATTTATGGGTGATTTCCTAAGAGAGTCTTTATTCATAAATAATCTACGATTATAAGAATCTGTAAAATCATACACCAAATTTGAAAGCGAAACACCAAGTACAAATAAAAACGCATTATCTGGACTCCGCGTAACTCTTGTCATATAAAGAAGATTGGGAATAACAGCCTCACCATAAGATTCAACAATATAAGCCCACAATGAGTGACCAGCAAGAACAGCCTCTTTACCCTCTAATCTATTAAAATGTGTTAGGTGGTCATTCTTAATTGCATCATAAGTATAATTGTCGGTATAAGAATTTGTGCCTTCTGAAATATAGCTCACTAAACCATTTGTGTACCAAGGAGGAAGATTTAATAAAGTAGAATTCCGCACCATTTCGCGAGCACTACCGCCGTATAAAATTTGATTAATTAATATTTGCGCTATTCCAGCTTTAATTTGAATTTCTAATTCTGCGTGAGAGCCATTAAAAAACACACTCATTTTATTACCAATTATTTTGGTAACACCACCAATATTAGTTTGCTCGTCGGAGCTTAATCCTAAATTACTTTGTTTAAAATCATTTTGATTATTATATACCAAAATGTTTATTTTTTCTTCGCTTTGATAATCCAGCTTTTTTTCTAAAATTGGTAATTGTTTGTTTACAGAAACGGAAACGAATTTAGAAATTTCGCCACCACCTTGATATGAATAAATTCTATAGCGCTCGTAATCGAAATAAGTCCAGTTAAAATTTTGGTATTGAATTCTGTTTTTCCCGAAATCCATCTGATGCCCATAATTAAATTGAGCCTTTGAAAGGATAGAAGAAAAAAGTAATAAAAAAAGTATATGACGCTTAAACAAAATCATTATTCTAGAACATTAAAGATACGTAATTTGTTTAATTTTATTGTTCTAAAACAACAATAAATTAACTTACTCTAACATTTTTAAATCTCCAACCGCGTTGCCCGCTATACCTTTGATAGAGCCGTAAAACTGGGTAGTGTTTAACAACACTTTATCTAACTGTTTTTCTCGCTCTTTCCATATTTTTTCCATCTGCACCTTTTCTCGGGTAATACCATCTTTGAGAGCTAAAAACCCTTCAACTACCGCCTCAATATTTTGTTTGAACTCATTGGCAGTAAGATAATTATACAACATCTGCATCTTATCACCTTTGTTTTCCTGGCTTATCATTGCAATTTGAATTTTTAACAAACTATCGCGTAATAAAAACGACAATGGCTTTACATCACTAAATCTACATATCCAAACGCCATCTTTAAAGCCAAAAGCATCCATATCTTTAGGTAATGTTTCGGTAACAATAACGGCAATATCGGCTTGTTGGGCACGCATATCTTTTTTAAGCTTTTCTATCCATTCATTTGTAAAAGCTTTGGTGCGCTTACTTTCATAAATAATTTTACCGCACTCTTGACCAAGATTATTTTTCACATATTGAACACAATCTGCCCCTTTTACTCCTTTAGCAACTTCTTCAATCGTATCTGTTGGGAAAGTAGATTTTAATAATTCTTCTAGCGCTAACTCTAAAACCTCGCCTTGCAACTGCATACTTCCTTGTTCGACTTTTCTGCGCATGGTTTCAACCAATTCTGCTTGATCGGTCAATTTTTTTTCGAGTTCTTTTATTTTAAAATCCGAACGCTCACTTTCCATTTTTTTTACCCTGTCTTCTATCTCTTTTTGCCTGCTAACAAGTTGCTTTTCCAAATCAAGCATTAAAGTTTCTTCTCTTTCTTTAATTTGCTTTTCTTTTTGCATTAACTCAAGTTCTTTTACCTGACTTTCTTTCAGTTTTTGAGACTTTTCAGTTAATTCTTTGTTAAGCATTTCCATTTGCAAAGCCATTTCGGAGGCAGCTTTCTTTATTGCCTCTTGCTCTAACTGATTTTTTGCTAAACGTAATTTATCGGCCAAAATCTGTTCTTGATTTTCTCCCTGTGTTTTAATTAGCTCTGCCTCCTTTGCTAATAGAGCTTTTTCAAGTTCAAACTTTTGTCTATCCTCATTATATCGCTTAAGATATCTTGCTTTTATATCATCTTCAATTTTTTGTGACAAGGCATTTTCTATTGGAAACTCGTGTTTACAATTTGGACAGGTAATTGTTGAATTGTTGCTCATAACTAAAGTATGGTTTTATGTAAATTTACGCTTTATAGTTTTTTAATTTGGTTGTTTTTATTAAAATAGTAATAACATGAAGGAATTAATTTTGATACGACATGCTAAAAGCGATTGGGGCAACGAGTATTTAAAAGATATCGACAGACACCTTAACGCTAGAGGATACGGCGACGCATATATGCTAAGTAAATGGTATTTTGAAAACCACCTGGCGCCAGAACGAATTTTAAGCAGTACTGCTACCCGAGCACTCAATACAGCCCTAATATTTGCTAGAGCTTTAAATTTTAATATGGCAAATTTTTTAATTGAAGAATCTATTTATGAAAGTTCAGTATCTAATCTCTTATCGACCATAAAAAAACAGCCTGATACTTTAAAATCTATGATGCTTTTTGGTCACAATCCCAGCATTACAAATCTTTACAACGAGTTATGTACGGATATGTTTATTGACAATGTGCCAACTTGCGGTATAATAAAAATTAATTTCGACACTAAATCCTGGAAAGACATTAACGAAAAAAATGCTAAACTTAACTTTTTTCAATTTCCGAAAGATTATAAAAACACCAATTAAAAGTACTATTTAATATAATATGAAGAAAAAAGAAGTTCCATACATTAACCGCGAAATAAGTTGGCTTTCATTTAACGAAAGAGTTCTTCAAGAAGCAGCCGACAAAACCACTCCACTGATTGAAAGATTAAAATTTTTAGGCATTTTTAGTAATAACCGCGACGAGTTTTATAGAGTGCGTGTTGCAACAGTAAAACGCTTAATTAAACTTGGTAAAAAAGCAATTGCAATTTATGATGAAGACCCAAAAGAATTATTAACCCGATTACAACGTAAAGTAATTGAGCAACAAATAAAATTTGAAAGTATATATCAGGAAATATTAAAAGAGTTAGCCAAAAATGATGTATTTATTATTAACGAAAAACAATTATCTCACCTGCAACAAAAATTTGTAAGCGATTATTTTAGAGATGAAATAATATCTACTTTATTTCCGGTAATGATTGATGATACAAAACCATTTCCTTTTTTAAAGGATAAGGCGAGTTACTTGTACTTAAAAATGGAGTCTATCGTTAATAATCAAAAAAACAAATACGCAATAATAGAAATCCCATCTAAAATAATTTCAAGATTTGTTGTATTACCAAAAGAAGGAAACAAAAACTTCATAATGTTATTAGATGATGTTATTCGCTTTAATACCGACCAGATTTTTGATGTGTTTGGTTACAGAACGGTTGAATCTTACAACATAAAATTAACCCGCGATGCGGAGTTAGATATGGACAATGATGTGAGCAAAAGCATGATCGAAAAAATATCTAAAAGCGTTAAGGCCCGTAAACAAGGCTTACCGGTTAGGTTTGTATACGATGCGGCAATGCCAAATGATATGTTGCGTTATATTATGAGGAAACTTGGGATGGCAAAAAAAGACAATGCAATTCCCGGTGGTCGTTATCATAATTTTAAAGACTTTATTAGTTTCCCAAAATTAGGCGGAAAATTACTTTCATACAAACAACCACCATTATTACAGCATAAATATTTAATAAACAATCCGCTATCCACTTTACGGGCTATAAAAAGTCATGATATACTTTTACATTATCCTTATCATACCTATAATCATATTATCACCCTACTGCGCGAAGCCTCAATTGACCCTGTTGTTGAAAGTATAAAAATTACATTGTATCGCGTAGCAGACTCTTCTAAAATTGCCAATGCACTAATTAATGCTGTAAAAAACGGTAAAAAAGTTACGGTTCTCGTTGAATTACAAGCGCGTTTTGACGAAGAAAATAATATTTATTGGGCCAATAAATTACAAGAAGAGGGAGCTAAAGTTATCTATGGTGTGCCTGGACTAAAAGTACACTCTAAACTTTTTTTAATTACTACACGCGAAGCCGGAAAAGAAATTAAATATGCGCACATTGGCACGGGTAATTTTAACGAAACAACTGCTCGCATTTACACCGATTTTTCGCTGCTAACTTGTAACAAATTAATAACCGAAGACCTTAGCAAAGTTTTTGATTTTTATGAAAACAATTTTAAAGTTTATAATTTTAAAACATTAGTTGTTGCTCCGTTTTTTATGCGCAGAACATTCTTAGAGCTTATTCAAAAAGAAATACAAAACGCTAAAAGTAAAAAGCCTGCGGCCATAACTTTAAAAATGAATAGTTTGGTTGATAAAGAAATGATTGATAAACTTTATGAGGCTAGCCAAGCAGGTGTTGCAATTACTTTAATTATAAGAGGTGCATGCTCTTTGGTTACAGATTTTCCTGGATGGAGTGATAACATTAAAGCATATAGTATTGTAGATAAATATTTAGAGCACACGCGCATTTTTATTTTTCACAATAATGGCGACGAAAAAATATTTATTTCATCTGCAGATTGGATGAGTAGAAATCTTGATAGCAGAAGCGAAGTAGCTGTTCCAATTTTTGATGAAGAAATTCGTTCGCAACTAAAAGAAATTATTCGCATACAATTATCAGGCAACACTAAAGTTAGAATAATTGATAAAAAACAAGAAAATGCTTATAAAAAAGCTAAGCCTGGAGAGAAAAAAGTTAGAGTTCAAGACGAAATTTATAATTTTTTAAAAAACGATAAAGTGAAACACTTAACTATAAATAAATTAAAAAACTAACAACAAATGGTATTTGCAGCAATAGATATTGGAAGTAACGCTATGCGATTATTATTTTGCAGAGTTTATATTGTAGACGGTAAGCCGCATTTCAGTAAAGAAGAACTTTTTAGAATGCCAATTAGGTTAGGCGAAGATGTTTTTACCATTGGAAAAATATCTGAAAAAAAGACTGAAAAATTAATTACCGCTTTAAGAGGGTATACTGAACTTATCAAAGCCTACGAAGTAGAAAGTTACAGGGCCGTTGCCACAAGTGCAATGCGCGAAGCCTCTAACGGAATGCAAATTATAGCTCGAATTAAAACAGAACTTGGATTAGATGTTGAAATTATAGACGGCAAAAGTGAAGCAGCTCTTGTTTTCTCTAACCATATTGAAGAATTATTAAATCCAAGATGGGCGTATCTATACATTGATGTTGGTGGCGGAAGTACAGAACTTACTTTATACTTTAATAATAAAGTAGTGGCCGCAAAATCATTCAATATCGGAACCGTTAGGATGTTATTGGATAAATTGGATAAAAATGAATTTGAAGAAATGAAAATCTGGCTGAAAAGAAACACAGTTGGTATTCATCCTTTAAGTGCCATTGGTTCCGGCGGAAACATAAATAAAATATTTAAAATGAGTGGTAAAAAAGAAACCAAACATTTAAGCTACGACCGATTAAAAGGGATTTATGATATGTTATGTTCATACACTTATAAAGAAAGAATAGAGCGCTTGGATTTAAAGCCAGATAGAGCCGATGTTATTGTGCCGGCAGCAAAAATATTTTTAACTATCATGAAACACGCCGATATAGAAAAAGTTTATGTCCCACAAGTAGGATTGTCAGATGGGCTTGTACATCAGATGTACGAAAAATCTTTAATTAAAAAATAAACGTGCTTATACAAAATTTTATACTTTTTATTTCCTTCGGCATTACTGATGCAATTGATATTTTGTTGGTTGCCGTTATTTTATATTTAGCATACAATTTAGTTAAAGGTACATCTGCCGTCAATATTTTTATTGGTTTAGCCTTAATTTATTTGGCTTACATTGTTATTAAAGCCTTTGATTTAAAATTGCTCTCCTCCATTATTGGTAAATTTGTTAACGTGGGTGTAATAGCCGTTATGATTGTGTTTCAGCAAGAGATACGTAAGTTTTTACTCTACATTGGATCTAATGAATTTTTAAGAAATAAAAACTGGAAAAATATTTTTAAACTTAATTTTTCAAGTACTCCCGAAAATGAAATTCATTTAAATATTGAAGATGTAGTTGAGGCTTGTTTTAATATGAGTAAAACCAATACAGGCGCGCTAATAATTATAGCAAGAAAATCGGACCTTAAATTTTTTATTACAACCGGAGATTTATTAGACGCAGGTTTAACAAGCCGAATGTTAGAAAATATTTTCTTTAAAAATTCGCCGCTGCATGATGGCGCCGTAATTATACAGGACAATAGAATTGTTGCTGCAAGATGCGTTTTACCGGTTACTGAAAAAGAAGATTTTCCGGCTAATTTTGGTTTACGCCATAGGGCCGCAGTTGGAATTACAGAAAATACAGATGCCATAGCAATTTCTGTTAGCGAGCAAACAGGGGCTGTTTCCTTTACTATGCACGCTGAAATTACAGCCAATATCAACAAACAAAAATTAACCTTTTTGTTAGAAAAAAATCTTAAGCAATTAAACTAAAAATAGTAATTTCAAAAAAAAAATTAATATGACTATTTCAGAAGACAAAGCAGTAACAGTTAATTATTATTTAACTGCAAGCAAAAACAAACAACCCGAAGAATTAATAGAACAGACTTCAACAGAACAACCATTTGTTTTTTTATTTGGTTTTGGTGGGGTATTACCCGATTTTGAATCTAACTTAAGCGGAAAAAGCAAAGGCGATAAATTTGATTTTCATATTGGTGCAGCAAAAGCTTACGGTGCTTTTGAAAAAGAATATGTAGTAAAAGTTGACAAAGCGGCTTTTGAAGTTGATGGAGCATTTGACGATGCAAGAATTAAAGTTGGTGAAGATGTTGAAATGAATGATGCAGAAGGCAACCAATTAATTGGAAAGGTTTTAGAAATTACAGACGCTCATGTAGAAATGGATTTTAACCATCCTTTAGCAGGATATGACTTACATTTTATTGGGGAAGTTTTAGAAGTAAGACAAGCTACACAAGAAGAGTTAGACCACGGCCACGTTCACGGACCAGGCGGACATCATCATCACTAATAAATAAAAAATAATTAAAAACCTCAGGCTAAAAGTTTGAGTTTTTTTTTGCTTTTTGTTTACGAATAGTATTAATTCCTGTTTTTTAAAAGCGCATTAAAATTGAGATTAATATTGTACATTTAAATGGCGAAGAGTACTTTGTAGAAATAGTTAACAAAGAACAAAAACGTGAATATAAAAAACTCATTATATCTAAATAATGTTTTCTTCTTTCTTAAGAAGAAAAGGCTGTTTATTCAGTTTTTTCTTTTTTTGTTTATTACTAATATTAGAAGCCAACAAATAGCTAATTATATAACTAATGGAGGAATAGAAAATTATTATAATTGTGGAAATTCCATTGTAGTTGCAAAAGGTTGGCGCTCTATAGATTCCACATATTTTAATGGCATTCTCTATTGTAATACTTGTTTTCCAAATGTTCCAAATAACGGTTTAACATACCAATGGCCACATAGTGGTAATGCTTTTTTACAGGCAACTTTTTTATGTCAGCCACCCCAATGTATGGTAAATCCAAATAGAGGTTATTTTAGAAATCGTCTTAAATCAACTTTGGTTTTTGGAAAAACCTACTGTGTAAAACTGTATGTTAATGTCAGTAATCCATCAAGCTATGGTATTTCTAATATTGGAATTTTTTTTGTTGACAATTCTATTGATACAATAACTAAAATTAATATCCCTTTAACTTATATTACACCACAGATTGAAAATTCAACGTCAAATATTTTAACAGACACAATGAATTGGGTAGCTATTACTGGTACATTTGTAGCCAATGGTACAGAAAAAAATTGCGTTATTGGTAATTTTAAAAGTGACGCTGCTACAACAAAAACGTTAATCAACTCTACCTCTTTACCTGCCGTTGCTTGTGATATTTTATTAGACGATGTGTCGTGCATCCCCATTGACCTCCCAGCCTATGCAGCAGCAAGTAATGATATTTGGGCAATACCGGGTAATACAATTTATATTGGTAGGCCGCAAGATGTTGGTATAGATGAAGCCTGCCAATGGTTTAAACTACCAAACACCACAAGTGTTATTGCTAATGCGGCAGGTTTAACTTTAACCGTTGCCACAACAACAAATACCTATATGGTAAAACAAGATATTTGTGGGGTAATTAAATACGATACAGTTGTTGTACATGCAAGCGGATTGGGTTTCGTCACGCTGAGCGGAGTCGAAGCGACTAAATTAAAGTTATTTCCAAACCCAGCAAATGAGATTTTAACCATAGAATTTGTCACGTCGAGTAACGAAGCGTATCGAGACGTGAATATACAAATTATGAACTCATTAGGGCAAATTGTAAAAGAAGAAGAGCTACATTTTACTCAGCAAGCAGAAAGCTTAGCAGCAACAATAAATACAAAAGAATTAGCAAATGGTGTTTATGTTTTAAAACTGTCATCCCGAGGAACGAGGGATCTAAATACAGATTCCTCCTTAGGTCGGAATGACAATTCGTTAAACGTTAGTAAACGTTTTGTTATATCGCGTTAGCCCACACAGTTTATCGGCCTTTTAAAATTTTGCGTGAGAAAATCTTTATACTTCAAAAGCGTTGGCTTGTGTGAAGATGATTTGGCTGTTCGCGTAGCGCTTAAATCATCAGATTGAAGAATAAAGATTTTTAGCAAAATTTTAAGAAGCCTTGAATTTTTTGTTACTTTTTTGTTCAAGCAAAAAAGTATAACAGAAGGGTTGAAATGCAGTAAATTATAATAGTAATTACGTTTCAACATCCTTATAACTATTGGGAGGAAATAAAAAACTTGAGTACTCCTCCTCCGCCCTTCGGGCACCTCCTCCAAGAGGAGGACAAGTTGTGTTTGCTTATGCGTTAGTAAGTTTGGAAATGTGTCTATTAATTTTCGTATCGAGATGGTATTTTCGGGAGTCATTTCTCGATAAACCTCCTAAGGTCGGCACTCGAAATGACAGTTGAAAAATAACAGAAAGATTATTTTATTTACCACTTTTACTCACGCCACCAAAATCATATTTTAATTTTACGATGCGCATGGTTTTATTTATTGGATCGCGGATGATAAAAGAATTTAATAAACCATTGCCCGAATCGGTAATGTAACTTACCTCTTTTATTAAAAGCTCATTTTTATAATGTTTTTCTGCATATAACTCTAGATTTTTATCGTATTCGTATGTAATTTTCAAATCAATATTAGTGTGCGCATTACCCTTAAATCTTGCCTCAGATAAAAGATTATTTGCATATTCAAACCTGTGCTCTTGCATTATCCAAGAAGCAACTGTATAATTTTCAAAAATTTCTTTTTTGCGCCCCAAACTATCATAATTTGTTACAACCTCTTTATATGGCCTATTTTCATTATTTAAATAGGTGCATTTTGTTTGCCCTGATGAATATTTCTGATACTGAAAACTATCCTCACTTAACAACATTTGATTTCCTAACACAAAAAAAGATTTGTCTTTACTATTATTAGTTTCTTTAAACCTTAACTCTTTGGTTAAATTCCCTAGCGAATCATAGCGATAATAACGACTTTCATAATAATTAAAACCATCAAAATAACGTTTTAAAATTAAATTTTTACCGGAGTAAAAATAATTTGTACTCACCGTATCATAAATATAAACACTTATTGTTTTTGTTCCTCCATCTCTAATTTTTTTTCTTTTTTTATAAACAGGAGGCGTTGTAATTTCTTTGTCGATAGATTTAATTATTGACGTATAAAAATAACGTGAAATATTTCCGTTGGTATCAAATTCGTAAGACTCAATTAAGCTTTTATCAACCGCCACTTGAAAATCTTGTTTATCTAAAATATCAAAAGTAATACGCTTAATATTTCGATTTTTAAGTACAACAGGATTAAAATCGTGCTGTGTGTCAAATGGCATTTCGGTTGAGGGCAACAGTACTTGAGTTCTTGCAAAAAAGCAAGAAACAGAAAAAATAACTATTAAACTAAATTTATTCAAGTTGTAATAAGGCTTCTTCAATAGTCTCTACCGGTTGTTTACAAGCGTGATTTTCGCAAACATAAATAAATGTTTTTTGCGAGTTAAACCTGTTTGTTGTTAACGGTAAAGCCGACTCAGTTGCACTAACCGCTAAAATCGCATTTGTTACGCCTGTTTGGTAAAGCTCCAATAACTTTTCATCAACATTGTTACCAACAATTGCAATTTCTCGGAAAGGAAAAACAAAATTTAGCGCTAAACAGCCCCAATTGCTATATCCGGGGCCATAACCTTTTAGTTCTTCAGATACACAATTTAACATTTTCTCTGCCTTATTTAGCCAATCATTATTGCCAAAATAGGTGCCAATATAAAATAAATTAAGCGCCATTTGAGAATTAGAGGCCGGAATAACATTATCGCTCACCTCAGTAGTTCTTGCAACTAATTGCGAAGAAGAATTATTGGTATAAAATAAAAGCTCGCTTTTATCGTTTTTAAAATGCTCTAAAGTTAATTCTATTAAACTTTTTGCTTTCACTAAATAATCCTCATCATGAGTAATTAAATAAACTTGGTGCAAGGCTTCAATTGTAAAAGCATAATCATCCAAAAAAGCATCAATTTTAGATTGTCCATTTTTGTATGTTCTAAACAAACTACCATCTGGTTTAGATAATTTATTTAAAATAAAATTAATTGATGACAAACAAATTTCTTTGTATTCTATATTTCCTAAAGACAAATACGCTTTTGCATAGGCGGTACACATCAATGCATTCCAAGATGTAATAGATTTATCGTCTAAGCCCGGCATAATACGACTCTTCACTTCTTGTTTTAAAATATCTTTACAAGCATTAATTTTTTCGTTCAACTGCTCACGACTTAAATCAAATTTGGTTAACAATTCAGCAAAATTTTCTGAGCGCATTAAAATATAATTTCCATGCTCCCAATAGCCGGTATCGTTTATTTCATAATACTCCGAAAAAATTTCATAATTATCTCCTAAAAGATCTTTTAAGTCTAACTGATTCCATACATAATATTTACCTTCTTCACCATCACTATCTGCATCAAAAGCAGAGTAAAAACAACCTTCTTCGGTAAGCCAATATTTTTTTACAAAATCTAAAGTTTCAATTACAACATCTTTATACAAATTATTTTTTGTAAGTGTAAATGCCTCACAATAGAGAGAAACCAACTGGGAATTATCGTATAACATTTTTTCAAAATGCGGTACTTTCCAAATCATATCAGTACTATATCTTGCAAATCCTCCATGCAGTTGATCATAAATACCGCCAAAAGCCATTTTAGTTAAAGTAAGATTTACATGTTTTAATAATTCGTCGTCGTTATTTAAAATAGCGTAACGCAATAAAAATTGGTAATTAGAAGGTAAAGGAAACTTAGGCGCTCTATTAGGGCCACCATTTTCATTATCTAATCCGCTTTTCCATTTAGTAACCGACGCTTTTAATAAAGCCTTATCAATTATTAAATCGTTTTGTTTTTGCGTGGATAATAATTCAGATTGATTTATTCCGTCGGTTAAATTTTGCGCATACTCAATTGCTTTCTCTTTATTTTCTGAATATAAATTTGCCAATCCATTTAAAATCTCTTTCCACTTGTCTTTTTTAAAATAAGTTCCGCCATAAATAGGTTTACCATCCGGTAAAGTAAAACAATTTAAAGGCCAACCTCCTTGCCCTGTCATTAGCTGAACTGCTTGCATATAAAGCATATCTACATCTGCGCGCTCTTCTCTATCCACCTTAATATTTACAAAATGCTCGTTCATTAATTTTGCTACATCGGCATCTTCAAAACTTTCGTGTTCCATTACATGACACCAGTGGCAAGCGCTATAGCCTATACTAATGAGAACAATTTTATTTTCTTTTTTTGCTTTTTCAAATGCGGCATCTGTAAAAGGCAACCAGTTTACAGGGTTATAGGCATGTTGCAATAAATAAGGACTACTCTCATTTATTAAACTATTTGGTGTTTTATTTTTGTTTGAATTCATTTAAACTTTACAAGTGGTAAATAATATATACTAAACACACAAATTTAAACATGGTTTTACTGTTAAACCTATATATTTAGTTAAATTTGAATAAATAATTCCGAAATACACTAAGTAAAAAATTAAATTAAGGAATGAAACGATTATACTGGATAATAGCAATTGGATTATTAATTATTTTTTCTGTAATTATAGTTAAATATCTTAATGGTAATAAGCCAACTGAGGTGTATACCCAACAAGCTACTACACGAACAATTATTGAGTTAGTATCTGCCACAGGTAAAATTCAACCAGAAACAGAATTAAAACTAAGCAGTGATGTAAGCGGCGAAATTACTGAAATGACAGTAAAAGAAGGCGACCAAGTTAAAAAAGGTGCTTTGTTGTGTAGAATAAAGCCAGATTTATATGTAAGCGCAATTGATAGAGTTAATGCCAATGTAAACACTACAAAAGCTAACTTAAAAACTGCTATTGCACAATTAGAACAAGCTAAAGCCAATTTAATTAATAGTGAAGCAACGTTTAACAGAAACAAAAAATTATTAGATCAAAATGCCATTTCTCAACAGGAATTTGATGGCTTTAAAGCTCAATACGAATCTGCTAAAGCGAATGTGCAAGCGCTAGAAGCAGGCGTAAATGCTAGTCAATACACAATTCAAAGTAGTGAGGCTACGTTGAAAGAAGCTAACACCAATTTAGAGAAAACTTTTATTTATGCGCCTGTTGATGGAACGGTTTCAAAACTAAGTGTAGAAAAAGGCGAACGTGTTGTTGGTGTAAGTGGAATGGCAGGAACAGAAATTTTACGTTTAGCAAATTTAAATGAAATGGAAGTAAGCGTTGAAGTAAATGAAAACGATATAATAAAAGTTCATAAAAACGATACTGCCATAATTGAAGTGGATGCTTACATGGATAAAAAATTTAAAGGAATTGTTACAGAGATTGCAAACTCATCTAACAGCTCTGGAATTTCGATTGACCAAGTAACCAACTTTGTAGTGAAAATTAGATTAATAAGAGAGTCTTACGCTTTTTTAATTTCTGATAAAAATCAAATACCATTTAGACCCGGAATGAGCGCAAGCGTTGACATTCAAACAAGAAAAGTATTAAATGTTACTGCAATTCCTATTCAAGCAGTTACAACAAGAAACCCAGACTCGCTTGTTGTTTCTAATAATGACGACGATAGCCGTGATGTGAAAGTAAAAAATGATAACGAAGACAAAGACATCAGAAAAGAAGATGCTAAAATAAAAGAATACGTTTTTGTAGTTAATAATGGAACAGCAAAACAAATAGAAATAAAAACTGGTATTCAAGACAACGATTATATTGAAATTGTCTCAGGCTTATCTGGTAAAGAAGAAGTTATTTGTGGCCCATATAGTGCAGTTTCGAAAAGTTTGAAAGAAGGTTCTAAAATAAAAATAGTAAGAAAAGAAGATCTTTATAAAACCGAAAAATAATTGGCTTTAATTTTAAATATTGAAACCTCAACAACTGTTTGCTCAGTATCTCTTTCTAAAAATGGCGAACTAATTTCCTTCCAAGAAATAAATAATGGTTATACCCACGCCGAAAACCTGCATGTTTTTATTGAAGAGGTTTTAAATACAGCTTCTATCACGGCAAAACAATTAAATGCAATTGCTATAAGTAAAGGTCCTGGTTCGTATACAGGTTTGCGAATTGGAGTAAGTGCCGCTAAAGGTTTAGCGTTTAGTTTAAACGTTCCATTAATAGCGCTCGATACACTAGAAATTATGACAGCGAGCGTCTTAATTAATTATAATGAAGCTAATGCGGTTTATTGTCCGATGTTAGATGCTCGAAGAATGGAAGTTTACACAGCCATTTACGATAAAAATTTAGTGCAATTAAAAAATACAGAAGCTTTAATAGTGGATGAAAATTCGGTTGCGCAGTATTTAGATTTTGAGAAGATTTATTTTTTTGGTGATGGCATGCAAAAATGCAAGGAGATTTTGCAGACCCTTAAAAATGCCAATTTTATAGATTCTATTATTCCTAGCGCCAAAACAATGTGTGCCCTTTCATTTAAAAAGTACAACTCTAAAAATCTTGAAGATGTTGCCTACTTTGAACCTTTCTATTTGAAAGATTTTTTAATTCTTACAAAAAAGAATTAATTTTTTAAAAAAGCCTTAGCCTTTTCAGAATAAAATTCACCCTCTTCTGCAATAAATTTAAATTTTTGAATAGCAGATACTTTGTCGCCACTCTCGTATAAGCTTAGGGCTCTATAATAAGTTGCTTCTTGTAAAAAAGTATTATTTGAAGATTGAATACAACGATCAAAAAACTCATTAGCTTTTGAGTAATTCTTTTTATAATAGTAACACATCCCTAAATAGAAGTTGCAATTCACATCCTCATCATTATATCCTGAAATAACATTTAAAGCATAGATAGATTGGTTGTAATTTTTGTTTTTAAAGGCAAGCAACGCATCAGAAAACTCTTCATGTAGAAAATAATCGGCACTTTGTTTTAAACCAGTGCGACTACGATTTAAATCATCTTTATTTGCATAAGAAACCGGAAGCCCTCCTTTTACAGGCAACTTAACGAATTGGTTTTTCTTGAAATACAAAGTGGTATAATTTGTAACTTTTAAATCATGGATATAAACTACTGAGGAATTGGAAATATATTTAATTTTCGACTCTGGTATATTATTCTCAAGTAATAAAGATAAATCAAGCGGTTTTGATGGAATTATTATAGCAGTATCAATATGCTTAATATTTGCAAGCTGATTAGTTGTGTCTTGAATTTTCTTAAAATGAGTTTCAGGCTTCACAAAATTTTCTTTTGAAATATTTACCGTATCTAATTCCAAATAAATTTGTGTGTTTTGTTTAACAGGAGGTTTCTCGTTTAAAATTTTGTTTGGGAAATCGGAAGAGTAAATTTTAGGTTGATTGTCGACCATATAAAAAACAGATACTCCAATAAAAACACCTACAATTAAACTAATAAAGCCAAAATAAAAACCATTGTTATAAGAAAAAATACGTTTTTTTATTTTTGAACTTAAATCTAATAAGTCGTTGTTAGTTGTAACAACCTTCTCAAAGCCAAGCTCAGAAATGTAATCCAAATCATCCATATTATTTTTATCGACCTGCATTTTTATTATTTTTAATTTTCTGTTCAATTAATAATTTCAAATTTCGTTTCCCATTTTGAATGAAACTCTTTACTTCGTTTAAAGAAAAATTAGTTTTATCGCTTATTTGCTGATAACTCTGGTTTTTTAAATAAAACAAATCAACACACACTTTTTGATTTTCTTTTAATTCCATCATGCAAGCGTGCATTTGTTCCAACATTATTTCATCACTTACACCTAATATTTTTTCCTCAACATCCAATGTTGTTTCTTGAATTTCAAAATCCAAATAACTCTCAGGCAGCTTATATTTATTCTTGTTTTTTCTAATTTCGCTAATGCAATAATTTCTAACAACGAAACTCAACCAACCTTTAAAGTTTTTTACCTCGGTTTTTTTTAGTTCTGTAATTAATTTTTCGAAGATTTGCATTACTGCATCTTTGGCAACATCCTTATCTCTAAAATAAAATAAACAAACACCAAAAACAGTTTTTACATGCTTCTCAAAAAGTAATCCCACTAATTCCTTGTCGCCCGAATTATAATAATTCGTGGCTAACTCTTCATCAGTAGCAAAATCTCTCTTTTTAAACAACCACATAAATTTGTTTCTCTCTATTAAGACGCATTTTATCTATTATTCCATAAAAATAAATTATTTATGGAATATATCCCTATTACCGTCTTATTTATAGAAACCGGTTTTAATTTATAAATAAAAAAAACTAGAAATTATGAAAACAATCAACTTAAAAATCGCTGCCATTACCATATTGTTAATAGCGTCAGCACTAAAAGCCAATTCACAAGGATACGGAGAAATACGAGGAATTATTAAAAACACAAGTTTAGAGCCAGTGCCCTTTGCTACAGTTAAAATATTACAAGGAAATATATTAATTGGTGGTGCCCAAACAGATGTAGAGGGGAAATATAAATATAAGCCTTTAAACCCGGGTACATATGATATAATTGTGATGGAAAGCGGACACATTACGCAGCCAGTAAATAAAATAAAAGTAATACCAAACGAAGCAACTTATGTTGATGTAAAGATAAGTGCTAACACCTTAACTACAGTAACTGTAACAGCAAAGGCTTACGACTACACAAAGTCAGGGGTAGATAAGACGATGTATACCATGAAAAGTTTAGACGCCACAGAACTATTGCAACTCGCAGGAAGTTCGAGAGGAGACATAAAAGGTGTTTTAACAAGTATTACATCAGATGTAATTGAAACCAACGGAGAAATGCATTTTAGGGGCTCACGCGGTGGCGCTAATGGTTATTTTGTTGATGGTGTAAGAACATTAGATGCTAACACAATACCAGGCTTAGGAATAGAAAACTTAACTGTTTTTAGTGGGGGCGTTCCGGCAATGTATGGCGATGTGATGGGGGGCGTTGTAATAATAACTACAAAAAGTTATTTCAGTGGTATTCGCGAAAAAAACATGCGACACATTGCCCGTCAAGAAAAATATAATGAGCAAAAACGAATTGAAAAAGCAAAGTTAGATGAAGAAAATCGTTTAAAAGAAATTGAAGAGGAAAAGAAAAAAGAAGCAGAGGGATAAAAAATAAAAAAAAGACGCTTATAAATTAAGCGTCTTTTTTTTAAAACTTAATAAGCTCTTCAAATAATTTTTTAACTGGCAAGCCCATTACATTATAAAAACTGCCATCAATTTTTTCTATACCAATATAACCAATCCAATCCTGCACCCCATATCCACCGGCTTTGTCATAGGGACTATAATTAGTTAAGTAATAATCTATTTCATCTGATTTTAATTTTTTGAAGTAGACTTTACTTGCATCATAAAAAGTAGTTTGTTTGTTGGCGCTTTTTAAACATACGGCCGTAAAAACTTCGTGCATTTTTCCACTTAATGCCTCTAACATTTTTTTTCCTTCGGCGAAATTTTCGGGTTTATTAAAAACTTTTCCTTCGCACCATACAACAGTATCTGCGGTAATTAATAACTGGTTATTTTTTAATTCTTCTTCGTAAGCATCTGCTTTTAACTCCGCCAAAAAAATTGGAATTTCTTGCGCCTCTAAATCTTTTGGCCATAAAGATTCATCTGCTTTAATCGGTCTTGATAAAAATTCAAAACCCAAGCTTTTTAATAATTCTTGGCGGCGAGGAGATGCAGAACCTAATATTAATTGATAAGGAAATTCGTTAAGTATTTCTTCTACGGAATTTGTCATTATTTACTTTTATAAAATATCAGAGTAACTTGCAGTTCTATTTTGATACAATTATTTTAGCTTTTGTGCTATTACCAATAATAAAATAAACACCTGAAGGCAAATTAGCAATCTCTATAGTTGCATAATTTAAATCAACAATGTTAATCTCTTTTATAGTTTGCCCCAAAGAGTTTATCAAGCTGTAAATACCTTTTTCAGCAAATGAAATATTAAACTCCCCATTGCTAGGGTTTGGATATACTTGTAAAGTATTTGAATTATTACCAGCTATAGATTCGATACCCGTACACAGTGAGACATTTTGAACTACGGTAGTTGTTCCAACACAACCATTAGTAGTATTAGTTCCACTTACAGTATATGTTGTTGTTAAAGTCGGAGAGATTACAATTGAACTTGTATTTGCACTTGTACTCCATGTATATGAATTTGCACCGCTTGCAGATAAAGTAGCGGTTTGACCGGTGCATATAACACTTGTTCCAGGAACTGTAACTACCGGTGAAGTTGTATTAGAAAGAATAGCAACAGTTGAAATTATTGGACAAAGATTTGCGTCAAGAGTGGTACACGTGTAATTTGTTGCAGTTAGTGACGAGGCTGATGGTGCTGTCCCTCCAGATGGAGACCAACTATATGTGTATGGTCCAACTCCACCACTTGTAGTAATAGATGCCGATCCACTTGAATTTACACAAGTAATATTAGTTTGACTTACAACAGCCGAAATTTGAGTTGGTTGCGTAATAGAAATTGTATTGGTTTGAACACATGAGTTAGCATCGGTAACTAAACAGGTATAATTTCCGGCACATAGGTTAATTTCAGAACTAGCTGTTCCGCCAGAAGGAATCCAAGAATAAGTATACACTCCCGTGCCACCACTAGCAGAAACACTCGCCGTTGCATTACAGGCATTAAAACATAATGCATTACTTTGTGTTGATACAGCAGAAATTACAGCGGGCTGAATAATGTTTAAGGAAGTTGAAGCAATACAAGTGCCATTAGAAACTGTGCAAGTATAATTACCAGCAGTTAAACTTGAAGCAATAGATGAAGTACTTACCGCTGGGGCAGTCCAAGTATAAGTAAAAGGCCCATTACTGCCATTTACAGAAACAGTGGATGAACCATTTGAGCCACCAAAACAAGAAATAGAATTTGTTAGTGCGCTAGCAGAAAAACCATTTCCAACTTTTACATCATCCCAGGTTCCAGTACCTGAATTAAAATTATATAAATGAACTCGTGATAAATTATTTACTGTATTGGATCTAAATGGAAATGACGCTACGATTAATACATTATTGATATAAATATCAAATACATGAGTTACATAATTAATATTTTTTAATTCAATAAAATACCATGCATTTGGTGTACAGTTGTAAATTTGAGTGGTAGATGAAACAAACCTAATATTTGTCCCTCCCTGCCAATAGCAAAACATCATACAATTAGTTGCTGACACCGCATTATCTCCAGCTACAACATAATTTGTAGCCAAGGCGCCCGTAGGATAAATTGCCCAAGACATATAATTTGGAGTAGCGCTGGCAAAAGCAGTGGATAAACCAGTTAAATGCGCACTCGTCCCTCCGAACCCTTCAATTTTATAATTACCTGCGTAAGTATTTCCAGTACTTACGGTGGCAGAAGTTAATCCTGCACCTAACGTCCACGTTGGAGTATAGTTTCCAGATTCAAAACCATCATAAAAAACTGGTGTGCATTGTGATTGGCTATAAAAAGATAAAGCCACAAAAAGACAAAGTAGTATATTTTTTTTCATAATAAATAAGTTTAGCCGAAGGTAAAAAAAGTAAGGCACATTAAAAAATAAATTAGAATCTAATTCGTCACGAAAAAGGTGATGAAGAGGCTTTGATGACTAATTAAAATAAAATATAATGCTATAAGATAAACCGGTAAGCATAATAAACTTAAGCAATAAGCTGGCGTTTTTAAATTGGTGAGATTTTTTTGCTTTTAAAGTCATAAATGCCAGAATAATTAATGGAATAATTAATCCAATAAAAATATAAATGTTATTTGTGTTAATAATGATTCTATAAAATTTAAAAGTGTTATAAATTACAAATAGCAACAAAATAACAGAAATAACTATTAAGAAAAATACATTCAGTTTACTTGTGTGCATACCCCATACAATTGGCATTGTTTTCCCACCTGTGGCTTCATCACCCTTATAATCTTCCATGTCTTTTATTATCTCGCGAGCTAAGCTAGTGATAAACGCAAATAAAGAAAATATAAAAGTAATTTTAAAACAAGAAAGCACTACATCCTTATGCGCAAAAGCAAAACCAGGATGAATTTTTTGCATGACTCCCATCTCATAAACAAAAGGCATAAAAGCTACAGCTGCTGTTAGCGCAGAAACTACAATATTGCCAACTAATAATTGCTTTTTAAAATTGGTACTATAAAACCACAATAAGGTTGCTGCAACTATGTGAAAGATGGCAAGGCGCAAATAACCCGTCATAAGAGCCGCATACATCCCAATAAAAATTCCGATAATAGTAAATGCAATGTGTAATACAATTGCCATGCGCCGTTTAATTACTTTACCAACAACAACCGTTTCGGGATGATTGATTAAATCGGTTTTCATATCAAAATAATCGTTAATAATATAACCGGCGGCGGCGATTAACACTGTACTTAAAACAACCAAATAAAATAAGCCGTTATTTAACTCTAAAGAAATTTGGTGTTGATTTAAAATTTTTTGTAACACAAAATATCTTAGAAAAATTTGAGTCAAAGCAATCATGATAAGATTCTCTATCCTGATTAGCTTTAAAAAAGCAATGGCTTTATTATTTAGTAGTTTATTCATTTATTACCAACCAACTATTTCCCAATTATTTTGCACGCGTAATACTTGCTCAATTATATCCCTTACACAACCCTCTCCCCCGTTTTTACCTGAAACGTACTGACAAATGTGTTTTATTTCGGTGGCAGCGTCTTTAGGGCAAGCAGCAACACCCACCCTACTCATTATTTCATAATCCGGAAGGTCGTCACCTATAAATAAAACTTCTTCGTCTACTAAGTTATTTACTTTTACGTATTCTAAATAACAAGCCAGCTTATCGCGTTGATTAATAAAAACATCCGTGATACCGGTTTTATTCAATAGATTTTTAACTGCAACATTATTCCCACCACTTATAACAGCAATTCTATATTGTTTTTCCCTTGCCAAATGAAGCGCATAACCATCTTTAGAATTTACGTTCCTAACCGTTTCACCATTTTCCATAACCAACACTTTGCCATCGGTCATAACCCCATCCACATCAAACATGAGCGTGGTGATTTTAGTAAGTTTTTGTTTAAAGTTAAGCATGCTTTTTAGTTTGTTGTGTTACAATTAATTCACTTAATTGTTTATATATATATTTTAATTCTTCGTTTTGAGAAAGTAGTTTTAAATGTTTTTTCATAACAACAGAATCGTTTCTTTTTGCGGGGCCAGTTTGAGCTAAAAGCGGATCCATGTGCTCAATTTTTAAAACTGTTTGCTTTATTAAAGGAAGTAAAAATTTATTTCCTGAATTTTTTGGAATTAAATCTCCTGCAGCAACAAATAAAGCATTGGTGAAGTTATTTACCAAAACGGCAGCTAAATGTATTTTTAATCTTTGTTTGTAATCTAAGTTGATACTATTCTCGCTAAACAATTTTGCTAATTTGGCAATTTTTGTTTGTACAATTTTATTTTTAGCTTCAATAATAATTGGTGTTTCTTTCCAATTTATTTCATCTTGCTTTGAAAAAGTTTGAACCGGATAAAAAACAGCAGTATTTGCTTTGTTTCCTAACTCATTTATTTTAAGGCTTCCAGAAGTATGTATTAAAATTGAAATAGGTTTATTTAAATTTATTTTTTTTGCGACTTGAGAAACAAATTTATCTGTTACACAAATAAAATAGAAATCGGCATCTGGAATAATGTTGGCTAAACTTGAATGCGTGGTGCATTTTAATTTTGTTCTGAAATCATTTAATAATGTGTTTGGCTTATGATTATAAATAAAAAGCTCGTAATTTTTTAAACCAGAAAAACGTCTTGCTAAATGCCAAGCTAAGTTGCCGCAACCTATTATTACGATTTTATGCTTTAACTTTTTTTGCACAAGCTTATAATTGTACTTTGAATTTACGAATTCTTTCTACAATAGCAATACCAGTTCCAAAAGCCATTATCAAGCAACCCAACCATAATACATTTATAAATGGAAACACAAAAGCTTTCATCACTATAAAATCCTTATTGTTGGCCAACTTTTCGCTCATTGTAATTTCTACTGTTCCATCATCGGGGTTAATTTTCCAAAACACAAATTTTAAACCTAAATCTTCAAGAACATCTTCTTTTGGAATTACCACATTGTTTTGAATAATAAATTTTGGATGCGCAAAAAAGTTTTTCCCTTGAGTGTTTACGCAACGTAACACTGCGGTTACCTCTAATACAGAATCATTTTTTTCATATTGTTCTCTACTTAAGTTACTTCGTAAAGAATCAATAATTACTAATGCATTACTTGAAAAAATAGTGTCGCCAACATGTCCCACATAATTTTTAGCAGAAGTAAATGCATCTTTCTTTTTTGTAGTTGTATCAATATTTAAATCGGCGGCCGTAATATGTGTATAAATATCACGGTCTAAATAATGTTTGGTATCTGGCTCGGCAGACTGCTGACCGGTTTTAGGATTCTCCTGAATGTGAGGCTCTAAAGAAAAATCGTATTCGGGTTTATTATCTTTATTTAATTTAAAATAATCTACCGTAAAATAAATATTAATACCGATTCTTTTTTTACCCTTATAGGTTACCAAATATGGTCCCATTGGCAAAGTATCGCCTTGGGTTAATAAAATACTTTCGCGATCATCAAAATCTTTTCCGAGACTGGTTAATTTTTTATCCTCTGTATTTTTTGCAAGCGTAACTTTTTTGGAAGTTGAAATTAAAGCTCCAATTAAAACCATAGCAAAACCAATATGCGCAATTGCCGCACCACTTTTGGAAACCTTTCCTTTTAAAACAATTATAAAATAATCTAAGTTTGCAAAAACAGCGAACAATCCTGTTATAAATAATATCGAATAACTTATCAAATCCCAGTTATCAATTCCTTTATTTTCGGGAGAAGTCATAAAATAAAGCGGAATACTACAAGCTAAACCAAATAATAGTGCCAAAATAAAACTATACGACACACGTTTTAAAAACTTTTTTGGATTTGTTTTTTTATATTTTAAAAATTGTGAAGCCGCAATAAGGAGCATAATTAAAATTGCAAAAGGCATCATCCAGGTATTATATACATGAACTTTTGGCGGTGCAAATTCGGTATTAAACAATTTATTTATTACTGGAATAGAAGTAAAGTAAGTGATAATTAAACCAGAAAGTAAAAAAACTAAGGATCCTAAAAACATCCAGAATTCTCGTGAGAACAATTCTTCTTCATCTTTTTCTTTTGGGAAATAAAGATAATAAGAGATAAAAGTGATGATGCCAGATGAACCAAGCCATACCATTAACAACACTTTTTTGTATCCGTAAAGCATTCCGAAAAACAGTAATAATAGCGAAACAACTATGTAGGACACTTTAAAAAGTTTATCGTTAATTAATAAGGCAACGGTAATAAAAATAAAAGTGAGCACATATAATACTAATTGCCCTGTCATTCCCAAATCTGTGAATGCATGAACGGATGCATTTCCTAACACACCGCTTCTTGTTAAGAATGTTGAATACAATACCAACAAGAAACTTCCTATTGCTAAAAAATGAGTTGTAAATAAGGAGCCGCCTTTATTTTTATTTATTATCATGGTGTGGCCGGCAGCAACAATTACAAGCCATGGTACTAATGAAGAATTTTCAACGGGGTCCCATGCCCAAAAGCCTCCAAAACTCAAAGCTTCATAAGCCCAAGCACCACCCATTAAAATACCAATTCCTAAAATCATAATACAAAAATAGGTCCATGGTAAAGCAATTTTTTGCCAATCGTTATATTTTTTATTCCATAACGCACCTATGGCAAAAGCAAAAGGGACTAGGGTTGAAGCAAATCCTAAAAATAAAGTTGGAGGATGTATCGTCATCCAATAATTCATTAATAAAGGATTTAAGCCGCGGCCGTCTAATTTAATTGGAACGAAACCTTCTTTTTGAAGAAAAGGGAGATTACTAAATTCAGCATGATCTCTTAATAATAAAAAAGGATTAGTGCCAATTTTATAATCAAAGAAATAAACTCCCAATAACATGCTAGCTAAAAAAACTTGGACTAAAGAAAAAACTGTCATTACCGGAATTTCCCAATCGCCATTTTTAAGTTGGCGCTTTAAAATCATTCCTAAAACAACATTCCAAAAGGTCCATAATAAAAAGCTTCCTTCTTGTCCCTCCCAAAAACATGAAAGAATGTATTTCATATCCATAGTAGAATTACTATGTTGCCATACGTATTGGTATTCAAAATAATGATTAAGCAACATATAAAACAATGTGGCGATAATACCAATTACTGAGAGGCCATGCACATTAAAAGCTAGGCGCGCCAACTTTTGAAAGGACGCATTATTTGCTGATAAATAATAAGAGATAAATGCAAGTAAAGAACTCACGAATGACAAAACCACAAAAGCATTACCTAAATGTCCTGCCCACAACCTCTCTGCTATATATTGAATTTCGTTCATATCGTAACCACTTAGTCTATTTGCGGTTTACCATCGTTATACTTACTTGGACATTTCATTAAAATATCATTTGCATGAAATTCGTTTCCTTGAATTTTTCCGATTAAAACAATCTGTTCACTTTTTTCGAAATCTTGTGGTTTGCTTTTATGTAGCACAACCTGTTTACTTACCCCTTTGTTATCAATTAAGGTAAACATAAATTGATCGGCGTTTAATTTTGGGTCGTAAATTTGCGGTTGCGTTTTATCCAACTTTCCAACCACATGATATTCTTTTTCAGGATTTGAAATTGCCTCTGTAAAATCTGCATAGGTACTTGTATTTTTTAATGAAACAAATATTACGCCTATTGCAACCGCAATAATAACAATACCTACTATGTGTAATTTTTTCATTTTATATTAATCTTTATTAATTTGTTTCTCTAACTTTTTTACGTTGCGCTCTATCGTAATTAAGAAAGCAACTAAGGCAATAAATATTATTGCAATAACTGCAATTACAACATAGATTTTTCCTTCGCTTCTAAAAGCATCCGCCATTTGAGGAGAAGAAGTTGTTTCTTGCGCAGAAGTAGCTAATGCGGAAAGCAATAAAACTAAGCTTAAAATTTTCTTAATCATGTATTTTATTTTTTATAAAACTAATTCTGTTTTTTATTTCAAATAACCAATAACCAAATAATATCCATCCAATAACTGCAGGGTAAAAAACCATTCGCATACTACTATCCATATCATATTTTGCAAATGCAGGATTACCACCATTACCGGGATGAAGCGAATCTGTTAACCTAGGTAAAATCATAATAAATACATTCATCATTACAAAAGCAAAAACATTATATACTGCAGAAATTCTTGCGCGTTTTAATTCATCATCAACAGAAAAACGCAAAATAAAATATGCCAAATAAATTAAGATGCTTATTGCAACACCATTTAATTTTGGATCTTGAAATGTCCACCAAGTACCCCAAGTGTATTTTGCCCAAATTGAGCCTGTAGTTAAGCCAGGTATGCTAAAGAAAAAACCTACCAAAGCTGCATTGTATGCTTTCGCATCATTATCCAGTTTATTTTTTGTGAGGGTTAAAATACTTTGTACAACAGAAACAGACATCATAAATAACATTGCAAACCAAATTGGCACATGATAATATACATTACGAATAGTTTCGTTTAAAATATCTAATCTAGGAACGTCATTTAATAAACCCCAAACAAGAGTATATAAAATTAAAATTACTGCAATTATTTTGTACCAGTGTTTCATTTTTTAGTCGCAAGATTTTAGTCATTAGATTTAAGTCAAACTATCGTGGTAAAAAAGACTAACGACTATCGACTAATAACTATAATCTATTATAATTTAATCGCGCCAAAGATAGGGAAATAATAGAAAAGAAAGGACTATCGTTAAAACATTTAGGGCTATTAAAATGCCAATAAAACTAAAACCAACCCCTGCCCATTCAATACCATCAACTGCTTGTTTGCTGATACGAATAACCACAATAATTAAGGGCATTAACACAGGGAAACTTAAAATACTCATTATTGCAAAATTGCCGCTTGCTTTACTGGCAATTGCACTCATTAAGCTTAATATGGCTGCTAAACCAGTTGACGCAAGTACTAAAACAACAAAAAATAAGCCAAGATTTTCAACTTCGTTTTTAATAAAAAAAGCGTAAAAGAAAAAAGTAATAAAACTTAACACCAACATAAATGCCATGTTGTAAAGAATTTTGGCAACAATAAAATGCGTTGGTGAATAGTGTAAAAAATTAAATAATGCTTGCCCTCCGGTTTCTTTCAAAAAACTTTTGCCACTTATAGTTACAGAAGTAAATAATGTAATAACCCAAAACAAAGCGTTCCAAGTTGGTTTATCAAGTTTACCTTTAAAGCATAATGCACTCACAAAAATAGTTCCAATCACATAAACCACTACCCCACCTATTGTTGATTTTTGGCGAAATTCAAGAAGCAACTCTTTTTTTAAAAGTGAAAATATCATTTATAGGCTTTTAAGTCGTTACCAATATCTCGCCTGAAATATTTCCCCTGGTATTCAATTTTATCAGCTGTAGCAAAGCTTTTGGTGACGGCTTCTTCGATAGTTTTTCCAAAAGAAGTAATTGCAAAAACTCTACCTCCATTTGTGACTACTTTATCGCCAACTAATTTTGTTCCGGAATGAAAAACCTGCGAATCGAAATTATTATTTAATTCGGTAATTTCTTTTCCTTTTTCAAAACTCTCTGGATACCCTCCGCTAACCATAACAACAGTTGTAGCAATCTCATCTATAGTTTCGTAATTTTTTTCGTGTAAGGTTTGTGTAGCAACCCCTTGCAATAAATCTATAAAATCAGATTTTATTCTTGGGATAACAACTTCTGTTTCGGGGTCTCCCATGCGGCAATTATATTCGATTACCGAAGGCTCTCCATTACAATTCATTAAGCCAATAAAAATAAATCCTCTGTAATCGATGCCATCCTTATTTAAACCATTTATTGTTGGAATTACCACTAACTCTTCTACTTTTTTAATAAAGGCTTCATCGGCAAAAGGCACAGGACTAACAGCTCCCATGCCACCAGTATTCAAACCCATATCCCCCTCTCCAATTCTTTTGTAATCTTTTGCAGCGGGTAATATTTTATAAGATTTACCGTCGGTTAAAACAAATACAGAAAGCTCAATGCCTTTTAAAAATTCTTCTATTACCACTTTTGTGCTTGCGGCGCCAAACTTGGCATCCACCAACATATTCTTAAGTTCCGTTTTTGCTTCAGTAATATCGTCAATTATTAAAACCCCTTTACCAGCAGCTAATCCATCAGCCTTTAAAACGAAGGGTGGCTCTAAGGTATCTATAAAATCAAATCCTTGCTGTAAATTATCTTTTGTAAATGTGGCATAGCGGGCAGTGGGCACACCATGCTTAAGCATAAATTTTTTACTAAAGTCTTTGCTTCCTTCTAGCTGAGCACCATCTTTTTTGGGTCCAATTACTGGAATTTCTTTTAAGACTTCATCGTTTAAGAAATAATCGTGAATGCCTTTTACTAAAGGGTCTTCGGGGCCAACCAATACTAAATTAATATCTTTTTGCCAGACTAAGTTTTTTATGCTTTCAAAATCATTTAAATCAATATCTACATTTGTGCCGCAATTTGCAGTTCCTGCATTACCCGGAGCAATATATAAGTTTTGTAATTCTTTACTTTGGGCTATTTTCCATGCAAATGCATGTTCCCTTCCACCTGAACCTAAAATTAAAATATTCATAATAATCAGTAAAAATAAAAAATCCCGACGGTTTATCGGGATTAAAAAAACTTTTTATTTTGAAATACTTTATTTCCTCTTATTCTTTTTCGGGCTCTATCCGAATTTTGTTTGGCTAAAACATTATGCCTATAAACTTTGCCTTTTGTTCTATATCGTGAAAACAATGTTCTTGAATCGTTACTTTTAGATGGCCCTGGGCGCGAATGACGCATACTCCAAGCTACACTTTTTCCTTTTTTTCTTCCTCCGCCTCTTGCAAAATTATCGGCGTTTCCGGCACTGCGCTTACCATTAAACATTCCACTGCCTCTTTTTTGATTTTTGTGCTCGCGCTTACGACCTCCACTTTGCGCCATAATGTCGCTAGAAACTATGATTCCACACAACAGAAGAAATATAAAAACAGTTCTTTTCAATTTATAGATTTACAATTATAGTGAAAAAAACGTCAATTTTAACAGAAATCCATCAATTTGCGGTATATTTAACAGAAAGATTTTAACATTAAAACTGTATTTCTCTTTCTAAAAAAACCTCCAACTATTTTACTATTTCTTACGTACTAATTTTAAAGAATATTACGCTCAAAAGTTTGGTGGAATTATGTGATAAACATTACAATATAATTTATATTTAAACGTTAAATAACACTTGAGAATTATCTTTTTTATATTGAGTTTTTATTGGCTAACTTTTTTTTCACAGGTTGGCCCACCAGATTTGCGTTGCCTAAACGTTTTAAATAATGGTGATGTAACACTTACTTGGATTCCTCCGGCAGACCCAGGATTTTTATTTAATTCGTATGATATTTATTACTCTCCAAATTCTTTAGGGCCATTTGCTGTTGTCGGAAACGTAAATACAATTAATACTACAACTTATACTCACTCTGGGTCAAACGCAACATTATCAAGCGCTTATTATTTTGTTAAAACAAAATTTGGACCAGGGGGCAGCTCGGTTTCTAGTCCGTCAGATACGCTTAAAACAATTTTTTTAAATCTTCTAAATACCTCTGGCGCTCCAGACGTAAAAATACTTTATAACAATGTTCATCAACCCGCTTTACCGAGTACATCGCCTTCTTACAACATTTTAAAAGAATACCCAGCCTTTACTTGGAGTAATTTTGCAACAACAACTTCTAAAAATTATGCTGATACAATTAGTGTTTGTTCTGCTAGCTTAAATTATCAAATTACTTTAGCTGACAATAGCGGCTGTGTATCATCCTCAAATATTCAAGGAGGGATTTATAAAGACAAAAAAAATCCAAACCCGCCATTTATTGATTCAATTAGCGTTTTACCTAATGGAAATGTAGTGTTAGCATGGAATATTCCGAGAGATTTAGACATACAAAAATATAGAATCTACAAAAATATTTCAGGCATAAACACTGCAATAGATAGTGTTATTGGAAGAAATAATACAGCTTATACTTTTACAACAAATGAAGGCAACTCTAATTCGGTTTCATTGTATGTAGCCGCTATAGATAGTTGTCAGAATCTAGGCTCGTTTGATGTGAATCCAAAAACCATGTTCTTATCGGCGAATTATGATAAATGCGCATACAAAACCGATTTGAGTTGGAACGCATACGTAAATCTTCCGAAAGGAATATTAGAATACAGAATTTACTCTTCGGTTAATGGAAGTCCGTTTTTAAAAATTGGCGCAACAACACAAACAAATTTTACAGTAGAAAATGTGCAACCAAACAAAACGGTTTGTTATTTTGTGCGGGTTGTAAATACAAATCAAAGCATTACTGCTTCATCAAATAGAACATGTATTTTTTCAACACAAGTTCAAGCATCCAATTTTGTTTATATAAAAAAAGTAAGTGTGGTTGATAAAAATTCAGTTGAAGTAAGGGTTTTTATTGACACCACTAAAACAAGTCAAGGTATTGATATATATCGCTCAGAAGACGGATTAACTTTTAACGCGATATCATTTATTCCTTATACCGGTGAGCCAAACTTTTATTATCTCGATGAAAAAATAGAAACAAATAAAACGAGTTATTATTACAAAGCCGTTGTTAAAGATAGTTGTGGTAACTCTAGAACCTCTAGCAATATTTCAAAAACTATTTTATTAAGTGTTAAAGATGATGATGAAAACATTTTTACAAAACACTTAAATTGGAACGATTATTTGGGTTTTGCCGGTGGAGTAAGTGGTTACAATATCTATCGTGTAATAAATGATGTTCAATCTTCAAGTCCGGTAGCATCAACAGGCCCAACACAAATTGCTTATATTGATAACTTGGAGGATGAAGCACAGAATGGCTCTAAAATAGACTATTTAATTGAGGCTATTGAAGGGTTAGGAAATCCTTATGGTTTTTTAGAAGCAAGTAAATCTAATACCGTTGCAATTTATATGGAAGATAAAATTTTTGTACCTAATGCATTTGCGCCAAGAGGCAAAAATAAAATATGGCTGCCTGTAAGCCACTTTGTTGATAAATTAGAGTACACTGTTACACTTTTTAATCGTTGGGGAAATAAAATTTTTGAAACCCATGATGATACTAAAGGCTGGGATGGCAGTGGATTTTCTGGCGACACTTATGTTTACTTAATTACTTTTAAAAATTCAAGAGGAGAGTATAAAGAATTAAAAGGCTTTGTCTTACTCATCGATTAAAAAAATATAGGGATTGTTAAACCTGTATCGTTTAAAACTATTTACCGTTATTAAAATTAAGTTTTACAGCAAAGCTTAACTTTAAACTGTTAATGAAATATTTATTTACCATAATTTTATTTTTATTTTATTTTTTAGGCTTTAATCAAAAAAAGCCTGTATTAAAACCAACGCGCATTTTATTTGTGTTTGACGCAAGCAAAAGCATGATTGCAAAACACGACAACACTACCCGAATGGATGGTGCCAAGAATTTATTTTTTAAATTCATTGATAGCTTAAGTAAAGATAAAACTCTGCAATTTGCATTGCGCATGTATGGACATACCGTAAAATACCCACCGGGAGATTGTAAAGACAGTAAATTAATTGTTCCTTTTGGTATAAATAATATCGCTTTAATAAAACAAAAAGTTCAAGCCGCTACTCCAACCGGCATAACCCCTATTGAACATTCATTAACAGAATCTGCAAACGATTTTAAAGATAATAAAACGAATAATATTGTAATACTTATTACTGATGGCATTGAAGAGTGTGGAGGCGACCCTTGTAACGCAAGACAAAAACTAATGGAGAAAGGAATTATATTTAAACCTTTTATTATTGGGATTGGCTTAACGCCAGAGCAAATAAAAACTTTTGAATGTGTAGGTACTTTTTACGATTATGATAATCAAACTACATTTAATGATATCAGTACAATTATTCAACAGCAAAAACTAAATAAAACGTCGGCTCAAGTAAATTTATTAGATACAAAATCAAATCCAACAGAAACGAATGTGAACATGACTTTTTATGATATTGGAAGAAAAGAGTATAAATATAATTACATACACACTTTAAATTATAAAAATAATCCCGATACACTTTACATCGACGATTATCCAACTTACAAAGTTATTGCTCATACAATACCACAAACAGAAAGCCAAGAAATAAAATTATCGCAAGGAAAACATACTATTATTCCTATTGACGCTCCTCAGGGGTATTTAATTATTGATAGACCTAACGGCGTGTACAATTTTAATGAAAAGGTAAAGTGCGTTGTAAGAAAAACAAAGGATATGAATACAATAAATGTTCAATTATTAAATAACACAGAAAAATATATTACCGGAAAATATGATGTTGAAATATTAACTCTTCCTCGAATACACATTAATAATATAGATATTGAACAATCAAAAACAAAAACACTTGAAATTCCAAATGCTGGTGTGCTTCAAGTAAAATGTTTAGAGGCTGGAGACGGCTGTATTATGGTAAAGCGTAATGATAAATTAGAATGGGTTTGCAATTTAAGTACACAAACCTTGCAAACTTATTATTTACAACCGGGAAATTATGTTTCTACATGGAGAGCAAAAACTTTAAAGGGTAGCATTTATACTATTGAGAAAAAATTTACTATTACCTCTGATTCTCAAACAACCATCGAGTTTTATCGTTAAGTTTTTGCCACAAATAACAGTAATTTCATAAAGCATAACAACCATTTTTCAATCCCATCTTGTAAATTTTAATTTACCTATTTTAAGAAAAATAAAATAAAATAAAAAATATTTATTATGGTGAAACAAGAAATTGATGCCTTAAAAAGCAGCAGTTATAAAAATACCGCCCCAACTATGATCCACTCCTGTATGATATTCCTGTGTAATATAAGTTCTTGAATAGGTTAAACTAAAGCGTTTATAGGCCATTACAATTTCTGCTGTTCCCGTAAAAACAATTCGCTCTACATTATCAGCATCTATCACATAAATATCTTTAGAAAATATCCCACCTTGCAACGTTGCATTATAACCAACTATTTTTGCATTTGCTTTTACATTCGCGTAAATTTTAAATTTCCTGCTTTCCGGTTCTTGTGATAACCCTAAATTATTAAAATAAGGATCGAAGAAACCGATACGTGCATTTAAGCCCGCACCAAAGTCTGTATACAATGTTCCAACTCTAAAATTAGCATTCGACATTAATTCAAATTTTTTTCTGTAGATAACTCCTTTCTCTATTTTTGCGTTGTAATTTATGACAAAGTCATTTGCTAATTGATATTCCCAACTTAAAGGAGCAATATTACCCAATCCTTTGTGAATGGCTTTTTGTTCATCTTCGCAACGCGCGCACTTACCTATTCCTCCAAGATCTAACTGTGTTTGTAAAAGCAATTTTTTTTTCTTACTCAAAGAATTTAATGAATGTGAAATTAAAATTGTGCCGGTATATGGGCGCTCGCCAAACATGATGGTATCTATGCGAATACTTTTAGGCGTAAAACAATTTTGCTGAGCATGAATACCAAAATAATTAATTGCGTTTTTTAACTGAAATAGTGTTCTTGAAAAAGGAGAGTAACGTATAATTGGATGAATAAAACTAAGCAGGATGCCTTGTGTATAATAACGGTCTGTAGCACTAAAAAAATCATTCTCGTAATTAAACCTAATGTAATTTTCTTGTTTTATTTTAACGCTAGAAGAATCAGTTTGTGAAATACAAACAGAACTTAACCCCAAAAAAAATAAAAATAATTTCCGTTTCAAATTGAGCATTTATTTAAAAAATAGAAAAAATTGCTTTTGCTTATCAAAACTCCTTAGGCTAAAAAAAGGAAAAACTATTTTTCACGATTCATTTTAAGATGCAAAACGATTGATGTAACTATTTTAGTGTTAACAAAAAACCCCTCGAAGAAATTTCGAGGGGTTTAAAATTAGTGACTTTCTCCGTCGTGTTCTCCTTCTTCTAAAGGAACCGTTTGGGGAACAAAATCTTTTTCTTTACCCGGCTTAGAGTAATCATAAGCCCAACGATGAACAACAGGTAATGATCCAGGCCAGTTTCCGTGAATATGAGCCATTGGAGTTGTCCACTCTAAAGTGTTAGAATTCCAAGGGTTTTGAGGCGCTTTTTCGCCACGGAAAATGCTGTAAAAAAAGTTGAATAAAAACACTCCTTGTCCTAATGCGCCAATAATTGCACAAATAGTTACAATTTCATTTATATCAACTAAATTATCGAACATAGGGAAATTGCTATTTGTATAATAACGACGAGGTACGCCAGCAAGACCTAAAAAGTGCATTGGGAAAAATACGCCGTAAGCCATTGTTAATGTTATCCAAAAATGAATAAATCCTAATTTCTTATTCATCATACGTAAGAACATTTTCGGAAACCAATGATAAACACCGGCAAACATACCAAAGATGGCGCTTAATCCCATTACAATATGAAAGTGAGCAACCACAAAATAAGTATCATGAACATTAATATCTAAAGTAGAGTCTGCTAAGATAATTCCTGTAACACCACCAGTAATAAAAGAAGAAACTAAACCAATAGAAAACAACATAGCCGGGGTAAATTGAATATTGCCTTTCCACATTGTAGTGATGTAGTTAAACGCTTTTACTGCAGAAGGAATGGCAATTAATAAAGTTGTAAATACGAATACTGAACCTAAGAATGGGTTCATTCCAGTCATAAACATATGGTGACCCCAAACAATAAATGATAAGAAACCGATAGCTAACATTGAGCCAATCATTGCCCTGTAACCAAAAATTGGTTTACGAGAACTAGTTGCAATAACTTCAGAAGTAATACCTAAAGCTGGTAATAATACAATATAAACTTCGGGGTGCCCAAGGAACCAAAATAAATGTTCGAATAACACAGGGCTTCCACCTACATTATCTAATGGTCTTCCGCCGATATAAATATCAGATAAGTAAAAGCTTGTTCCTAAACTTCTATCGCAAATTAATAATACAACACAAGAAACTAAAACAGGAAAAGATAATACACCTAAAATAGCTGTAATTAAAAATGCCCAAACAGTTAATGGCATTCTTGTCATTTTCATTCCCTTTGTTCTTAAATTAAGCACAGTTACTATGTAATTAATACCACCTAATAATGAAGAAACAACAAACAAAGTCATTGAAACTAACCATAAAGTCATTCCTAATTTAGAGCCTGGGATTGCCTCAGGTAAAGCAGAAAGGGGCGGGTAAATTGTCCAGCCTGCTGACGCTGGTCCATCATTAATAAATAAGGAAGCTGTCATTATCGCAGCCGAAACAAAAAAGAACCAAAATGAAAGCATATTTAAAAAGCCGGAAGCCATATCACGAGCACCAACTTGGTAAGGTATAAGTAAATTTGCAAAGGTTCCACTTAAACCACCTGTTAATACAAAGAAAACCATGATTGTACCATGAATTGTAACTAAAGCCAAATACATATTTGGATCTAGAACTCCATCCTTACCCCATTTGTCTCCCAACATTGCGTTGATAAAGCCAAAGTGTTCTCCGGGCCATGCTAATTGCATACGGAAAATAATAGACATTCCCATTGCAATAACAGCCATAACAATTGCTGTTATTAAAAATTGACGAGAGATCATTTTATGATCCATACTAAAAAGATATTTACTCACAAAACTCTCTTCATGATCGTCGTGATCATGAACATGATCATGATGAACCAAATGTTCCTTTTCTAATTCTGAATTTTTTACGGTACCCATGTTATATTTTATTTAGAATTTTTTAATGATTAATTAGCTGCAACAGCTGTTTTAAAAACTTTTTGTTTATCAATCCATGCTTTGTAATCCGCTTCAGTATCTACTATTACATTCATTTGCATGTTATAGTGAGATGCTCCACAAATTTTATTACATAACAATAGGTAATCGAACTCTACAGGCTCTTTATTAAATTTAGCGCGTTGCGCATTTATTCCTGCCATCATTTTCACAACATAGGGATCCTTTTTCATTTCAGCGGTTGTTTTATTTGGAACAAATTTAAATGTAGTTATCATTCCAGGAACGCAATTCATTTGCGCGCGAAAGTGAGGGAGATAGGCACTATGAATAACATCGCGGCTACGCATTTTTAATTCAATTTCACGACCAACCGGAATATGAAATTCATTTTTCACTAATATATCATCATAACCTAAAACATCAGATGTATCCATACCTACAGGATTACTTCCACTAATTTGTCTGTATTCTGATTCGCCTAACTTTCCATCTTTACCAGCGTAACGAGCTGTCCAATCAAATTGTTTAGCGTACAATTCAATAACAACTCTTTTTGGATCATTTGCCTCAGTCATAATTTCATTCCAATATTTCAAACCAAAAATTACGATAAAGGCCAAAGCAACAGCCGGAATAATTGTCCAAGCCATTTCTAATTTATTATTGTGAGTTAAAAAAACCGCTTTTGCTTTGCTTGTTCCTCTATACTTATAAGCAAACCAAAACAAAAAGAAATTAGTAACTAAAAAAACGAAAGTAATTAGATAAATATTTGCATCCCATAAATCGTCAATTTTTTGACCATGAATTGAAGCCGCAGGAGGTAAGGATCTATCCATCCAACGATTAACTTGCCAAAAGAAAAAAGCAAAAAACAAAATCATGAACAAAAACATGGCTTTGCCCATCATATTATTATCTGTTTCGCTAACTTGCCATTCTTTCGTTTTTTTCAAGCCACGGCTTAACTCAATAACTCTTAATAATTGATGTCCTGCAATTATTAATAAAACGATGGCTAACAGTACTAAAAAATTCATTTTATTTAAGTTTTATATTTTTAATTCTTTTTATTTTTTTATTCTAAAATAAGTTTACGTTTTATTAAGTTGAATGGTGTAAAGCCTCATTTAAGAATGGATGATTTTTCACTAATAAAGGAGCTTTTGACAATGCGTTTAAAACAACATAAATAAATAATCCTAAGAAGAAAAAGAAATTACCAAATTCCATCCAACTTAAACCAGTCCAGTGGTGACCAACGGTTCCTGGCATTACAATCATAATTAAATCTAAATAATGACTAATGAAAATTATTGTTCCTACAAACATTAAGAAAAAGAAATTACGCTTAGAATCTCTACTCATTAACATTACCATTGGAAAAGCAAAGTTGATGAAGAATACTGTCCACATTAATCCTTTAAAATTTTCCCAACGTGTTTGGTAATAAATAACTTCCTCAGGAATATCTGCATACCAAATCAACATAAATTGTGAGAAGTATAAGTATGTCCATAAGAAAGAAATTGCGAACATCCATTTACCCATATCATGAATAGTACTTTCTGTAACAAATTCTAAATACCCAACTTTTTTTAACCAAATAACTAAAATTGTAATTGCAACAATTGCACTAATCCACATTCCAGAAAAGATATACCATCCAAATAAAGTTGAAAACCAATGAGTATCAATACTCATTAACCAATCCCAAGATGAGGTAGAAGAAGTAACGGCAAACAAAACCATAAACCAAGCACCAATCTTAACATTTTTCCAGTGGTAACTGTTATTAATATCAACATCCAATTTATCAGCTTCAAGAGAATTTTTTCTTAGTTTCATTGTAAACCAATACCAACCTACCATGTAAAGAATTGTTCTAACCCACCAAAACCATCCAAAATAACCTATTTTATTAGCGATAACTTCGTCATAGTTTTCATGACCTGGAGTTGCTATTCCGTCTGCCATCCAATGATAAATATGGTGAACATGCATTTGTCCAAGGATAAAAAGGAGTAACATAAAACTTAACCCATAAGGTAAATACATTGTAATAGCTTCTATAACACGCTTGATAGTGGTTGACCATCCGGCCTCAGCCGCATACTGCAATCCTAAAAAGAAAGCCGCTGCTAATGATAAGGCCATAAAAAAGAAAGAGCCTGCAAATACATTACTCCAAGCACGAGTTCCAGCATGGTAATTTTCTTCATGATTTCCTTTATCTAGGATAAACATCAAGATAATTGATAATAAACCAATTGCCATTAAAACAAAAGAGAAAGTTTTTGCTTTTGATGGTACTATAAAATTTAATTTTTCGGTATTCATAATCTCTCTTAAATCTTAATTAATATTAGTGTTTAGCAGTAACCGTTGGAGTTACAGCGGCAACTGTTTTGGTACTGTCGCTTGTTGATTCTTTTGGCCCTTGTAATTTTTGTACATAAAAAACTAATTTCCAACGCTCTTCTTGAGTTAACTGACTTGAGTGTGAACCCATAGTTCCTTTACCATAAGTTAATGTGTGGAAAATTTTTCCCTCTGGTAAATTTTTTAAAGCGCCATCGTATGCAGGTGGTGGGCCAGGTAATTTTCCGCCAACTTTGCCATCACCAGCACCTGTGCCACCATGACAATGCACGCAAAATTTTCCGTATAATACTTCTCCCTCTTTTTCAAAAACTTCTTTTTGACTAGAAAATGGATTATGTAAATTTAATCCTGCTTGATCATATCCTTCGGCAGTATTTGGGTATGCATAAGGTAAATATCCGCGAGCAACAGTACCTTTTACGGGTTGCATTGCATTATCGAGAGTATCACCATCTATAGTATGAACGCTATAAACTTCAAGAGAAGGAGAGCGATACATATCAGGCATAAACTCAAAACCCGGACTATTAACATCCTTTTTACCACAAGATGTAAAACTCGATAGTATCAAACCAAAAGTGGCAGAAACAAAAACGAATTTTATAGTTTTATAATATTTCTTCATACTAGTGTGTTTCTTCTAATGTATATTTTGGTTCTACTACAAAAGAGCCTTTGTAATTAACTTCTTCTGCACCATTACTTTTCATAATTTCTTCAGCCTTTTTTGATTGCTCTTCATTTAACTCTAAATAAATTAAAAATTTATCATCTGTAGTTCTAGGATCTGGATTTTTAGCTTTTGCACCTGGCACTAACCAACAACGTAAAAAATAAGTTAAAGCCATTCCGTGAGCTGCACAAAATACAGTTGCTTCAAATGTAATGGGAATAAAAGCTGGAATATTCATGTAATACGCAAAGCTAGGCTTACCACCAATATCACTAGGCCAATCAGAAACCATCATGTACCACATCATCAGTGTAGCAAGTGATGTGCCTGTAATGCCATAAATAAAAGCGCAAATTGCAATTCGGGTTCTAGGAACGCCAATTACTCCATCAATACCATGAATTGGCATTGGTGAAAATACTTCTTTAACACGGATACCAGCAGCTCTTAATTTTGTACAAGCTGCTAACAATGGCACCTCATCGCCAAAAACTCCATGAATAATATTTTTATTAGTTACCATATTTTTAAATCTTATTAATGATGATTTTTACTTGCTTCTTTTTGTGATTGTCCAGACGATTTTAAGATCGTTTTTAATTCAGCCTGTGCAATAACGGGGAAGAATCTAGAGAATAATAAAAAGAAGGTTCCGAACATTCCGATTGTTCCAACAAAAATTCCGATATCAATAAATGATGGCGTGTAAGTATTCCAAGTGGAAGGTAAATAAGTACGACATAATGTTGGAACGATAATTACAAAACGCTCAAACCACATACCAATATTTACAACGATTGATAATATAAATGTGGCAACAATAGAAGTGCGAATTTTTTTGAACCAGAATAATTGAGGCGATAAAACGTTACACGACATCATAATCCAATAACTCCATGCCATAGGACCAGTTGCTCTATTTAAAAAGGCATATTGTTCCCATTCTACACCAGAATACCAAGCAACAAATAATTCAGTTAAATAAGCAACACCAACAATTGAACCTGTAACAATAATTACAATGTTCATGTATTCGATATGTTTAATTGTAACGTAAGATTCTAATTTGTATATTTTTCTAACTACTAACATCAATGTTAACACCATCGCAAATCCTGAAAATACAGCTCCGGAAACGAAATAAGGAGGGAAAATTGTCGTGTGCCATCCTGGTACAATCGAAGTAGCAAAGTCAAATGATACAATTGAGTGAACTGAAAATACTAAGGGAGTAGATAAACCAGCTAATACCAAAGAAACTTCTTCAAAACGGCTCCAGTGACGAGCACTTCCACCCCAACCTAAAGACAATAAACCATACATTTTCTTTTGCCAAGGTTTAATAACACGGTCGCGAATCATTCCAAAATCAGGAACTAAACCAATATACCAGAAAACAATTGAAACAGTAGCATAAGTAGATACTGCAAATACGTCCCATAATAATGGAGAGTTAAAGTTTGGCCATAAACTACCGAATTGATTTGGCACAGGGAATAACATATAATCTAACCAAGGACGACCAGTATGCAACAATACAAATATTGCCGCACAAAGTACCGCGAAAATTGTCATTGCTTCTGCAGAACGGTTAATTGCCATACGCCATTTTTGACGGAATAATAATAATACCGCTGAGATCAATGTTCCAGCGTGACCAATACCAATCCACCATACAAAGTTGGTGATATCCCAAGCCCAATCTACACCATTATTACTTCCCCATGCTCCGATACCCACACCAATTGTATAGGCTAAACATCCTATGCCCCATAAAAAAGATAAGGCGCAAAGTGTGATAAGTGTGTACCAACCCCTTGCAGCTTTGCCTTCAATTGGCGCTATAATATCATCAGTAATCTGGCGGTAACTTTTATCGCCAAGTATTAATGGTATCCGTATTTCTGATTCTGCGTGCATACTATATTTTTAATTTTTTATACTAAATATTATGAATGTTTTTCTTCACTATGAGCTTCTTTCTTATCTCCGTGTGTAGCTTCAACATGACCTTCTTCGCGAAGAATTTTTTCATCTTGATTTCTAACCTTAACCATATAAGAAACTGTTGGTTTAACACCAACTTCCTCTAATAATACATAATTACGATCCGTATTACGCCATGCTGTAACTTCAGATTTTTCATCATTAGCATCTCCAAACATAATAGCGTTTGTAGGGCAAGCTTGTTGACAAGCGGTTTTTATTGATCCGTCTAATAATTCAGTTCCAGCTTTTTTAGCAGCTAATTTACCAGCTTGTAAACGTTGTTGACACATAGAGCATTTCTCCATTACACCACGACTACGAACAACTACGTCTGGATTTAACACCATACGTCCCAATTCTTGCTGAGCAGGATTAATATCTGAAAACCACTCATTAGTGTTATAATTAAACCAGTTAAAACGACGAACTTTAAATGGACAGTTGTTAGCACAGTAACGAGTACCAATACAACGGTTATAAGTCATCATATTTAAACCTTCGGTACTGTGACTTGTAGCTAATACAGGGCAAACAGTTTCGCAAGGTGCGTGATTACAATGTTGGCACATCATTGGTTGGAAAGTTACTTTCGGGTTTGCCGAAGGATTTTCCATTTCAATATATGTTTCTTTTGAACCCAAATGTTCTTCTTTACCTTTTTCAAGGTTCATATCAGAACTGTAATAACGGTCAATACGTAACCAAAACATATCACGTGTTTTAGAAACTTCCTCTTTACCTACTACAGCCACATTATTTTCAGAAGTACAAGCAACAACGCAAGCCGAACAACCAATACAAGTATTCATATCAATTGTTAAACCCCATTTATGTCCCATACGTGGAAAAGCATTCCAAAGATCGATTTGATCTACATGTTTTTTCCCTCCACCATGAACAGGTAATTCTGCTGATGGGTTCCAAGATTCTTTCTTTAAAGTTTTAAATTCATTTAAAGAAACTTCGCGTAACAAAAATTCTTCACGACCCATAATGGTGTGTTGAATTTGAGTAGCTGCGAATTTATGCTCATCAGTTGTTTTAGTAATTGTTACATTGGCAACAATTGGTTGAATAGTATCGTTTGAATAATTTAAAAATTGAAATGCATTAACTCCTTTTCCGTTTGCAACTTTCATTGTTTCTGCAGAGCGGCCATAACCTAAAGCTAAACCTATTGTTCCTGGCGCTTGACCTGGCTGTGGGAAAACTGGAACTTTAATTTTTACTCCATTTGCTGTTAACTCAACTACAGAACCTTCTATATCTTGACGTAACATTTCATTTAAACCCATTGTTTTCACATCAATAGGGCTCATGGTAATATAATTATCCCAAGTTACTTTTGAAATAGGATCTGGCAATTCCATTAACCAAGGGTTATTAGATTGGTTACCATTACCTAAACTTATTTTTTCGTAAACAAAAAGATCAAAAGCACCACCTTTAATTGCAGTAGCCATTGAAGACGCCTTATTGTAATCTGGTGTAGGAAGTGATTCTGCTACTTCTAAAACTGCTTTATTCTGTTCAACTTTAACTGGCACAACATGCTTAATAGAGTCTGTTGTTGTTTCTGATGATTCATTTATTAATGATGCAACTCCAGCCATTAAAGGTTTTCCTGTAGAATCTTTTGCCATTGGCAATGCAGGAGCATCTTTATATACTGCTACTTTAGTAACACCATCATGTAAAGCGTGAGCCCAGAAACTAGGGAAGTCTAAATATTTTCCTTGGTTTACAAAAACATGATTGTTCCAATATCCTTGTAAGTATGATAAATAATCACTTTTTACTCCAGACCATTTAAGTAAACTGTCTTGAAATTGACGAGTTCCTTCGTGACGAGGGCTTGCGAAAATTGGGTTTATTGTTGGTTGTTGTAAAGAATAATGTCCGCGCTTAGGATTTGCATCACCCCAAGATTCTAAATAATGATGATCGGGACAAACAACGTCAGCCATTTGCGCAGTTTCATCTAATGATTGTGCAAAGGAAACTTTAGTTGGTACCTTTTTATAAGCTTCAGCAAATTTAAATGAAGCAGGAGCCGTATAAACAGGATTACAATTATAAGTCATTAAAACACTCACATTTCCTGAAGCCATATCAGCAACTAAGTCTGCAAATTCTTTATCATTACCTTGTTTAAAATTATAATGCATTTCAACATCTACAGCTTTACCATAGTTGTCTAACATTTTATTAATTCCATTTACTAATGTTTGAATTCCTTCATCATTAATTCCTGAAACAACAACTGAATTCCCTTTGTTTTTTAATAAATCTTCTGCAGCTTTTTTTATTGCTTTTGCAGCTAATGGATTAGAAACTTTTTCATCACCACTAACTTTTGCATTTCCAGTTGCGCTAGCAATTTCGTTGAATAAAGCAACTGTTAAACGACCAAGTTCTGAAGCCTTAACTAAAAAACGATCGTCAGCATTTGCACCTGTTAAAGATAAGTTAGACTCGAAATGGTAATGTTTACTCATTTCTGGTTTTTCTGAACTTATTCTACGGTTAACAGCATATTGTTTTGCAAACTCACTTGGGTTTAACCAGTTTCCTAAAAAGTCACAAGCTATACCAACAATAATTTGAGCTTTACTAAAATCGTAAGAAGATACAACAGATTTACCAAAAACATTTTTGTTTGCTTTTGTTAAAGCATTATATGAAATTGAATCGTATGTAACGTGCTTTGTATTTGGATTTTTAGCAGTAAACTCAGCAATAACAGCTTTTGTAGAAGGACTAATTATTGTAGAAGTTAAGATACGTATTGCACCACCATTTAAACCTGCTGCAACAACAGCGTCCGCAGTTTTCCATGTGGCATCTTTTCCTTTTACTAATGGTCCGCGAAGACGAGAGCCATCATATAAACTTAAAACAGAAGCTTGAACACGTGCAGTAGTTCCACCATGACTAACTTTTGAAAGGTCATTTCCTTCAATTTTTATTGGACGACCCTCACGAGTTTTTACTAAAATTGATGAATAATCATGTCCATCATAAAATGTTGTAGCATAAAAATTAGCTACACCCGGAGTAACTTCTTCAGGTTTTACAACGTAAGGAATTGAGCGATTAACAGGGGTTTCGCAAGCTGCTAATGCAACTGCGGCAGTTGAAAATCCCATCACCTTTAAAAAATCACGGCGTGATGTTCCTTCTTTTTCAGCTTCATCGCTTCCTAAAAACTCATCCATAGGAAGAGGAGTAGCAAACTCATTTTTTTGTTGCTCTTGAAACTCCGGACTATTATGTAGTTCAGGTAAACCTTTCCAGTATTTTTTTGACATAGACATTAGTTATATAAATTCTTAATGTAAATTAATTTTAATAGTGACACTTAGTACATTCTAAGCCGCCAATTTTATCAACTGTAAATTTAACATCATATTGACCAGCATATTTTTCTTTTAAAGCTTTATGTAAGCGGTCGTAGTATGCATTTCCTTGCATCGAAACTTCGGTTTTACGGTGACACTCTATACACCACTTCATTGTTAAAGGAACTTTTTGTTCCGCAACAGTCATTTCTTTAAGATTACCATGACAAGTAGCGCACTCTACTTTTCCCACAACAACGTGTTGTGAGTGATTAAAATAAACGTGATCTGGTAAGTTGTGCACTTTAATCCATTTTAGTGGATTTTGTTTGCTATCGTCATATGTTCCTGCTTTTGGATCAAAACCAGCAGCAGCATAAATTTTGGATATTTCTTTTTCTTTGTATTGAGGTCCTGATTGAATTCCTTTATGGCAATTCATACAAATATTTACAGTAGGGATACCTGCATGACGAGATTTTTCAACTGTGCTATGGCAATATTGACAAGCAATTTCATTGTCGCCAGCATGTAATTTATGTGAGAATTTAATTGGTTGTTCTGGCTTATAACCTTTTTGTGTTTTGTAATCATAATAAACACCAATATTGTAACAAGCATCCCAGCAACTTTTCATACCAATAAAAACAATTATAATACTGAATACTCCAACTAAACGACGGTGTCCAGAAATCCATCCTTTTACTTCTTGACCAAAAGTCATTTCAGGATTTTCCGCTTTTCCTTCTGCGCGGTTGCTCGCGTTTTGTAGAGAAGCCCTAACACTGCGTAATGAACCAATTAAAATTGCTAAAATTACAATGAAACCTAAAATTAAATATAAAGGCTCAATACCACCATTACCATTTGCTGTCTCTGATGATTCAGGTCCGCCACTGCTTGAAGCAACGCCAACCGGAACAGGTGCGGGTGCTTTAATAAAGGCAATAATTGATTCAACTTGTTTTTCGTCTAAATCTTCAAACACTGTCATGGCCGCTTTTCCATTTTCAGCATAAATTTTATTTGCGTACGCATCGCCAGACTTAATCAACTTTTCGTTGTTGCGTATCCATCTGTTAATCCAGTCACCTTTGGGAACACGATCAAACACTCCTTTCAGACCCGGACCAGTTGATTTTTGGTCGGTATGTGAATAGTGACAAACAGCACAATTTTGTTTAAATAGTTTTTCTCCGTCTTGTGCTTGAATTTTTGAAGAGATTGCAAAAACCGTGAAAACTACTGCTAGCAAGGTTTTTACTGAAATTTGAGATATGTTGTTTTTCATATAAAAATGAGAAATTTTATTCTTATTTTACTACTTTAATGACAAATTAATGACATTAAACGTTGGCAAAATTAGCAGAAGATTAAGAATTAGCGAGGGAAATTTTAATTTTTTTTAACGAAAGACGTAATTTATAATCATTCTAAATAAGAAGTTTTTGAATATCACTTTTGTAGGCGAATAACTGGCTTTTATCGATATAAAAAACTAAATTTTTTAGAAATTTTTAATTGCCGAAAATTCTCGAAGAACTATTTTATAATAAAACGTTTTACTCCTAATTTTTCTTTTGAGGAAACTCTTAAATAATATGCGCCTGATGATAACGATAAATTAAGTTCTGTTTTATTGTCTTTGATTGTTTGAGTGTAAACAATTTTACCAAGTACATCCAACACTTCAATTATTTTTTCATCAATCAGCTCTGCAAAATTTAGATTAAATCTTCCATCATTTATACTTGGAAACAAATCAAATGTTAAAGAAAATTTTTCAAGATTATTTGTGTTGGTTATAATATTATAACTCGTTTCCCAAATTCCTCTTCCAAAAGTAGAAACGTACACTTTGTTTAATGGTAAATTAAATTCAATATCACTTATTATTACATTAGGTAAACCAAAACTATTGCTCACCCAACTGGTATTCCCAAAGGTTAAAATATAAACACCAATATCTGTTGCCACCATTAAATTATTTGTGCCTGGAATTTGTTTTATACAATTTACTGGCAGGTTTGGTAAGTTATAGGAAATATTTTGCCAAGTTGTTCCGCCATTTGTTGTTGTAAAAACTTTATTCCCATTGCTAAATCCAGCCATAGAAACATAAGCAATATTTGGATTCGTTTCATTCACTTCTATTCCTGTATAATATAAACTATCGGGTAAATTATTAGTAATATTTGTAAAGCTAGTTCCACCATTGGTAGTTTTAAAAACAATACCCGGCAAACCATACTCATACCTTACTCGTCTTGCCGCATAAATAACAAGGCTATTTGTAGCAGATACAGCCAATGCACTTATTTCGGTATTTGTGTTGGTAGTAGTATTTGTAAAGATAGTCGCTAATGGACTCCAAGTATTTCCTCCGTTAGTTGATTTCATTACATTTTCATTGCCAATATATAACACTCCAGGATTACTGTAATCAGCCACTATTGGAGTTACCCATTCTGACGATTCAAAATTTGTATTTGTGTTTGGCCCGTTACTAAAAACACCGTCGTTATTACTGGTATAAAAATTACCATATTGACTAGAGCCAACAATTCTTGAGTTATTTAAAGGGTCTAAATAATTATCCATTCCATCGCCACCAAAAATAGTTGACCAAGTACCAGATTTATAATAAAATGTTGCATTATCTTGTGCGCCGGCAACAAGTCGGCCGTTAGTATTTTTTGAGCTAGATATTCTATAAAAAGATGAAATCTGCATGCCATTATTTAAGTTTGTCCATGAAGTTGGCCAGTTACTTACCGACCAATTACTAATCACCATATTTGCAGTTTTATAAACTCCCCCATCACCACAAACAAAAAATTGTCCAGTGCTCGGCTGCCTATCAATGGAGTGAATATCTCCATGAAGAGTTGCTCCATAATTTAAAGTCCAATGCGATATAGGATTAAAATTTAAAGCGCCATCTGTTGAACCCCATAAATTTACACCTCCAACATAAACCGTATTTTTATTTGTTGGGTGAACTAAAAAACCTAAATCGTAATTACCCTGCCCGCCTGAATTATTTCCCTGTCCAGATTCCAAAATGTTTAAGTTTGGCGGAACAAATGTCCATGAAGCTCCTGCATTTATGCTTTTATAAAATCCATAAAGCCCTGAGCTATTATTAACACATATAGCATAAATATAATTTGGATCAGAAGGGGCTATTGCCAATTTAACACGTTGAATAGCTCCTGTTAAAGGCATTGTAGTATTTAACATGGCCCAAGTATTTCCAAAGTCGGTAGATTTATAAACCCCTGCATTTCCTATATTTGAATTCAATACCCAGCCAGTTGCTCCGTATAATATATTTGGGTTGGCTGGGTCTTGTTGTAAATCCCAAAATAAAGAGTCTAATTTTTTAACCCAAGAAGTGCCGCCATTAATTGATTTATACATCCCACTCACACCACATGCAACAACCTCGTTACCGTTGGCAGGATTAACGATAATTTTTCTTATTAATGACGCATCGCCATTTGTCAATTGAAAGGTTAATCCAGTTGGCGCCCAATTCAGGCCTCCATCAGTTGTTTTATAAACGCCCATTCCATAATGCGAATGCCTTTTTCTTCCGTTTAAGGTTAAACTCACGCCAATATATGCAAAATCACAAACAGAAATATACATCGTGTTTGGATTAGAAGGGTCAATACTAATATCACTAATCCTTGTTATTGGCAAGTTGTCGGTTAATGGCGTCCAACTCACACCGTTGTTGGTAGTTTTCCAAACTCCGCCTTGAGCAACACCAACAAAATAAGTATTAGAATTGGTAGGATGAAAAGCTATGCAATTTATTCTTCCTATACCATTTTCCATATAACCCGTTAAATTATTTGGCAAAACATTTGGACCGGACGGCGACCAAACTGAGGACGCTTTTGAAGATTCTTTCTGTTGTTTACTATTGGCCATTTCTGTAGCTGCATAAATATAATCGGCAAAGCCAGACGGCTCACCATTTGTGTTAGTATGAAACTCAGTTTCATATTCCCATCTTTTAAAGTTTTTCCAATGTTTTGTTTTAGATAAATCGTTGTTTTTTTTAAAGTCGTCAAATTGTTTTTGGACTTCCTTAAAAGTTAATGCCCTTCCTGTAGTGTTTTTTGAAAAATTTTGTCCTGATAAAAAGCAAACAGTAGAAATTAAAAATAGTGAGATGTAAATTTTCATTTGAAATTAATTTAATTAAAGATATTAAAAAAAACAGACTTTACTTTAATATTGATTCTAAGTGTCGAAAATAGTAAACTAATTAATATCTTTAATTCAATATTAGAAAACCTCGGCCTGTGAAAAAAAATAAAACTACTTCTTTATTCAATTTAATTGAAATTGCCTCAACATTTAATGAAAGTTCTGCTGATAAAAAAAAGCAACTATTAATTGATTGCTCGAGCATTAAATTAAACTCAAAAAAAATAATTGAACAGTACCATAATTGTTTACTTTTTTTATTAGGCTACCCCGAAAATGAAGAGCTATTTTTATTGGCTCAAAAAGAATTGGAACGACTAAGCTTAGCTGTTAAAAATTCAACAAAAACATTAAAAGACCAACTAGAGAGAACAGGAATTACCTACACGCAAACACAAGCTGCCAATAGTTTCACTTTAATTAAGTGGCTTCTAAATTTATTTCCGGGCCAAGTATCGCTTCATTCATTCGATGAAACGGGAATTCATCCTAAAGAAATTTTAAGGCACGCATTATCTGAAATGGAATTTGAACTTGCATTTAGCGAAAAACTAAATCCTATAAAATGGATAGAAACGGCCGCAGGATCAAAAAATAAAAATATTATTTTAAACTGGCTAATTAATCATTTTGAAAAGATTGATGCAGCCGACCTAATTAAAGATCAACTATTTGAATCGCTGAAAATTTATATTTTTATACTTCCTACAAACAAAATATTATCGAAAGGCTTTGGAAATTTTGATTTACACAAAAAACACTTTCACACAAATGGTTTATTAAAACGATTTGATGAAAAGGAAATAATAAATAAAAAATTACCGGCACCAAAAAAATTATCCGTTGCCGAAAAAAATACTATTATTGAAAAAGCAAGAATAGCTTTATTTTTATTAAACAGAGAAACAGAGCCTATTGTTTATTGTAACGCAGATGGCTTAAAGTTCTACGAATTGGAACATGGCTTATCAATTGGTCTTTTTAGCATTTTGCCAGAAAGAAGATTGCCACTAGAATCCTATATTGGCTTTATGATGTTTAAAAATGGCTACCCAATGTCGTACGGTGGTGGTTGGTTATTTGGCAATCGTTCATTATTAGGCATCAACATTTTTGAAAGTTTTAGGGGTGGTGAATCTGCTTTTGTTTTTTGTCAATTACTTCGAACCTACAAACAAAGTTTTGGCGCGAACTACTTTGAAGTTGAGCCATATCAATTTGGGAAAAATAATCCTGAAGGATTAAAATCAGGCGCTTTTTGGTTTTATTATCGCTTTGGTTTTAGACCTATAGATGCAGATTTAAAACAACTCGCGTTAAAAGAAGCCGAGAAAATTCAAAATATAAAAGGTTACCGAACATCAATAGAAACTTTAAAGCAATTTACAAATTCTAATTTAGCAGTTAATTTTAATAAAGAGTCTCAACCGTTAAATCCAAGTTTAATAAGTGAGTTTATTAGCGCTCAAATAAATTTAAAATTTAATGGAGACAGAAATGCTTCAGAAAAATGGTGTTTAAGTGTTCTTAAAACTGATTTAGGAATTGACATTAATAAAGCAAACAAATCTGAAAAAATTGGAATTAAAAAATTAAGTTTTTTTATTGGATTTTGTATTCAAACAAAAAAATTAACTGCATCTGAAAAAAATAAATTAAAAAGATTTGTTGTAGAAAAAGGTAATTCAGAATTTAATTACATAGAAATATCCAACACTCTTAATTTTAAAAAAATATTCGTTAAGGAGTTGTCAAAATAAACTTTAACCTCAACCAAATAATTTAAACTAGCGCTCAAAAAAGCCACTAACCGCACTAATTTTCACGAATTAATAATGAACATTTAAAAAATCTTGCCTGCATTTGTGTAATTTAATTGTTCGATTAATAAATCATTCGAACAATCATTTCACGAAATGAAAATTTTTTACGCAAAATGATTTAGTGCTAATTAGTCAACCCTCAAAAAGTCAATTTAGAAATAAATTTTATTGGCGCACAGTTTTTCAACGTAATGTTATTTTGATTTTTTGCAGAGATAATTGCTGTCTAAACACTGCGGTTAGTTGTATCGGCATGCAGACAAGAGTTTAGACAGACAATGGTTTTATTTTGGCTGCCTCTACATCGCCAAAATAAAAATCTCCTACAAAAAATCGAAAGCTCCCGATAGCTATCGGGATTGGTTACTTTTGAGCGCCAAAAGTGACAAAAAAAATACCGAAAATTTAAGACGTTGTAAATATTTCCGGCAGGTATTTATCCCGTAATTTAAAGTTTAAGTCAATAAAGATAGGCGTTACAGAGAATTTGATGTTCGACTAATTAGTGTAATTCGTGGCAAGAATTATTCTGGCTTAAAATTTACTAAAAACTTTAATTTACTTTTCTACTTTCTCCCAAGTAGGAGCTTGTTTTTTCGAGAAACGAATACCTAACATGATTTCATGAGTACCAGTAGAATATTTTTTGATGTTAGTTGTTGTAAAATCAAAAGAATAACCAATCATTAAATAGTTCTTGTAAAAATAACCTATTAATGCTGTAAAGGCATCATTATGTCGGTAAGCACCGCCTAACCAAATTTGTTCTTGGTAAATAACTCTTGCTCCAATATCAATTTTTGGTGGCGCAGGTATTTCATATTTCACTAAAAATGATGGTTCAATTTTAAAATCATCTCCAACATCAAACTTATATGCAGCGTTTAAATTAAAGTGATTAACGAGCGTACTGTTTTTTCCTGCACCATCATATAATTTAATAGGCGCCTTATATAATTGTGGTAAACTTAATCCAACATAAAATCTATCTTTCTTATGAAAATAAATACCTGCTCCAAAATCCGGCACATAGGTTGTTTGATAGGTAGATAATAAATTTTCATCTCCCTCATCTCTCAAAATTAATTTGCTTCCATCAATTCCCCATTGCAAAACACCAGCACTTAATCCCATAGAAAGGAACATGTCTTCTTTAAGTTTTAAATGGTAGGCGTAAGAAAAGTTTAAACCAGTTCTTCTCGTAGGGCCAACAATATCTGTATAAAGTTTCATCCCTACCCCCATATTTTTCGCTTTAATTGGGCCATTAAGGGTAAGCATATATGTACGAGGTGCGTCTGTTATTCCAATCCATTGATAGCGATTATTTGAGCGCACATCCGCATAATCATCTTTTCCAGCAACCGCAGGATTTATAGCCATTTCATTTAGCATGTACTGAGTGTACTGAGGTAATTGTTGGCTATAACCGCTAATGGCAGCTATAAAAAACAAACATATGAAACACTTTTTTATCATTATCTAAATATGGTTAATGGGCCTGTATACGCTTTTGGGTATGCCGGATGATTTAAATTAATTACGTAATAATACGTTCCAACAGGTAAATTCTTTCCTTTATACTTTCCATCAAACTGACCGTTGTAATTATTATAGAAATATAATTGCTCACCCCAACGATTATAAATTTCAACTGTGTTGTCTGGAAATTGATCCAAATAATCTATTATCCATTTTTCGTTTTTAGTATCTCCATTCGGACTAAAGCCATTTGGAATTTTAATAATTGGGTATAAGAAAACTGTCATGGTATCACTTGCCGAGCAACCGGTCACTAAATCAACCACGGTAACAGTATAGGTTGTTTGTAAAGTATTTGAAGCTGAAGGGTTTTGAATACTAGGGTCATCTAAAAAGAAGGAAGGTGACCAGTTTAACGAGAAAGAACCCATAGCTGTTGGGTTACCACCAATGGTAACATTTGTAAATACCGGAATTGTGAATGATGGTCCGGCTTCTACAAAAGGTAAGGCAAATGTATTTACAACAACTGTATCAAAATCTGCACATCCTGAAACAGAAGATGTAGTGACTAATACATACGTAAATGATCCTGGCGCGAGGTTTGGAGTTTGCGCTAAAAAAGTTGGCGTATTGGCAACTGTATTTGTATTGTTTGGAAGTAAAAACCAATCAAATGAAACTCCACCAAAAGAATTAGTTCCTGTTAATATTACTGAAGGTGTAGGACAAACCGTTACATCATTTCCAGCCTGCGCCACAATACTAATTGTTGGCACCACATCTAAAACGGTATCTTTTAAACACCCATTAAAATCAGTAATGCTTACAGAATAAGTTCCGGCAAATAAAGCCCCTACATTTTGAGTGTTAGCAGTAAATGCTGATGGGCCTGTCCAAGTAAAAGTATAAATTGGAGTTCCACCATTTACACCAAGACTTAATGAACCATCTGGAACGGAACTACAAGAAGAGTTAACCACCGTAGGAGTTAATACAATAGACGCAGGATTTATTAATGTGGTGCTAGTAGAAACCGTACATCCATTAGCATCAGTAATAGTCGCAGAGTAAACAATTGCTGCAGTTGATGGCCCTGGGCATAAAGAGAATTGAGGGTTACTTGAACCAGAAGGCGACCATGTGAAAGTGTAAGGTAAAGTTCCACCACTGGGCACTAAAGTTATTGCGCCATCACAATCATTATGACATTTAGGTTGGGTAATATTTGTAAGACTTAATTGTAACGCAGGATTATCAGTTACACTAAATGATTGAACGCTAACACATCCATTTGCAGGCGTAGTAACCGTTAATGTAATTAAACCTTTACATAAACCGCTAACGGTTGGCGTATTGTTTCCGTTACTCCAATTATAGGTTATTGGTGCGGAGGTACTAGTTCCTAAAGCTGTTATTGCACCGGTGCAATCGTTAAAACAAGGAATGTTATTTTGAGTAAAAGTAATGACAGGACCACTTGAATTACTAATTGCAAACACTTGAGTTTTTTGACAACCAGATCCATCAGTAACAGTAACAGTATAATTTCCGGCTGAAATATTAGTTAATGAAGAAGTAATTCCAACAACAGGTGCCCAAGAAAAATTATAAAACGGCAAAGGATTTCCGCCACTCGGAACAATGCTTATTGTTCCATTTGCTAAAGTACATGCAGGAGCAATAATTGTTGGAGTTAGTGTTAAGTTAGATGCCGCGGCAATATTTACCGAAGTGGTTCGAATACAACCTTGCGCATCGGTCATCTGCAAAAAATAATTGCCAGCGCATAAATTTGTTATAACCGAATTAGATACGGCGGGGTTTACCCAACTATATGATATTGGATTTGTTCCTCCTATTGCTACAACAGTTGCAGCACCATTACACTGTCCTGCACAAATTTCGTTTTGTATCGTTGCCGTTTCTCCAGTAATTCCGCTTGAACTACTAATTAACACATTTTGTAATTGAGTACAAAGATTATTATCTGTTATTAAAACTTGGTATAATCCAGCGCATAAATTTGAAGCAACAGAACCAACTGCACTAGATGTCCAACTATAAGTAAATGGTCCTACTCCGCCAGCGGCAGTAATTGTTGACGAGCCATTACACATATTACAAGAAGGAGAGGCGATCGAGTTAGTTGAGGTGATTTGGGTTGGAGAAACTATGTTTGTTGTAAAGCTATTAAAACATCCTAATGCGTCTGTTGCTGTGTAAGTATAAACACCATTACATAAATTTGTTGCAGAAGGTCCAGATTGAGAATTACTCCATAAATAAGTGATAGGCAAATTAGGGCTCCCCACAATTGAAGTAATGCTTGCGGTTCCTAAACAGTTTCCAAAACAAGTATTACTTGTAGTCAAAGCAGTTGCCGTCATGTTTTGTGCAGCAGGTAAATTAAGAGTTAAAGTAGAAGGACAAAGATTAACATCAGAAATATTGACAGTGTAATTTCCTGCGCACGCATTTGTTAAAGTTGCGTTTGCAGAAGCGCCTGGATTCCAAGTATAAGAATAAGGTCCAGTTCCACCAGAAGTAGTTAAAGTGATTGAACCATTACAAACACCATTACAAGTTGGGAAAGTTAGATTTTGTAAAATTGAAATCGCTGGTGGTTCGGAAATAACAACAGAGTTAAATAACAAGCAACCATTTGCGTCGTTTATTTGAGCTGAATATGTACCAGCACATAAATTTGTTTGTGGGTTAACCGATGAACTAGATGGCGGAACTACCCATGTAACCGTATATCCGGGAGTACCTCCAATAATTCCACCAATATTTATTGAAGCGGCACCTGTACATTGAGCATTACAAGAAATACTAGAAGATGTAATAGGCGCAGAACTTGGTCCATTTGAATTACTTAATGGTATTGTTAAAGTATTTGTACAACTATTGGCATCTGTTACTATAACTGTATAAACACCTGCAGGTAATCCAACAACTGCTGCATTTGTACTAGATACTGGGGCAGTCCACGAGAATGTGTAAGCAGGTGTTCCGCCAACCGGAATAGCTGTAATAGATCCATTTGGAGATCCGCAAGTAGCTGGTCCAACCGATGCATTAACACTTAATACTGGAGGGTTGTTCAAAGTAAATGTTTGATTAGCTTGACAACCATTGGCATCTTGAATAGTAACCGAATAATTTCCAGAACATAAACTTGAAACAGTTTGAGTTCCTTGTCCTATTATTGGAGGTATTGCAGGAAGCCAACTATAACTTACTGTGCCGGTAGTATTGGCTGGTGTACTAATGGCAATTCCATTACAGTTGCCATTACAGGCTGGATTGGTTGTTGTTACATTAGCTAAAACTGCCGGAGGATTAACTAGACTTGTAACTCCTGACGCAACACAACCATTAGCATCAGTTGCGGTTAAAGTATAATTGTTCGCGCATAAATTAGTTGGGTTTTGACCGGTACCTGTAGCCACCCAATTAAAACTTACTGTTCCTTGATTGCCTGCAAAGAGTGTTGCAATACTTCCGTTACATGCGGCATTACATAAAGGGTTAGTTGGTGTAAGAGTCACATTAAAAGCAGCTGGAGGAACAACAGTAAATCCATTTGCTGAAATACATCCATTCCCATCCACAACTGTTCCAGTATAGTTCCCTGCACACAAACCTCCAATACTCGAGGTAGTTGCCGGTCCATTTGACCAACTAAAACTATAGGTAGGAGTTCCACCACCAACACTTATTGAGGCAGTTGCATTACATGAATTAGAGCAACTTGCATTTACAAAGACAAGAGTACTAGTTAATGCAGTAGGTTGAGTTATATTAACAACGGTAGAAATAGGACATCCATTTAAGTCGCTCGCGTTTACAGAATAAGCAGCAGGACATAAATTAAAAATATTTGGATTTGTAGAGCCAGTAAAAGTTCCCACAGGTAACCAAGTAAAAGTAATTGGAGCGGTTCCTCCACTTCCAGCAACGTTAATGGTTCCGTTACATGCGGCATTACACAATACGTTACTTGCAGTAGTAGTTAGTGTTAACGCTGTAGGTTGTGTAATTACAAATGTAAATTGTCTAGGACATAAATTAGCATCCGTAATATTTAAAGTATAATTACCCTGACATAAGTTAGTAACGGTTGGCGTATTTTGACCTGTAATAGGAGGTGCTATAGGTAACCAACTATAATTGTATCCAGGTGTGCCGCCGGCGGCAACAATAGTTATTGAACCATTACAAGAAGCAAAACATTTAGCGGCTGTAACTGTAGAGTTAATGGTGAGCGAAGCTGCAGGTTGGGCAATTACAATTGATTGAGTTGTAATACATCCTGTAGGAATATTTGTTACAGAAATATTATAAGTGCCGGTAATTAAACCACTTGCCGTAGTGGTGTTTCCTATTGTTACAAATCCAACTACAGGGGTCCAGGTAAACGTAAAGGGTCCTCCACCAACTGCGGTTACTGTAGCGGCGCCTGTGTTAGAACCAAAACAAGTAACCGACTGGGTAGTAACGTTTAGAATTGGTCCTGCGGGATTAGTTATTATAGATGATAAAGTATTAGTACAACCAGCTCCATCTGCTAAAATTAACGAATATGGTCCGGCAGATAAACCTGAATAACAACTCGTATTTCCTCCTATTCCTCCTGGCGGACTCCAAGTAAACGTGTATCCTGCTCCTGTACCTCCGCTAGGAGTTACGCAAATACTTCCGTTATTAACAATACAAGCAGAAGGGTTTGTTGTAGTAAAAGTAGCGCTAATTGAGGGAGAGGTAGCTATGTTGAATGTTTGAGTATTTGAACAAGAATTAGCATCCGTAACTATCAATGTATAATTGCCGGTACATAAATTATTAATGTTTGGCGTGTTAAGAGCTCCCGGACTCCATGAATAAGTGAGCGCTCCTGTACCACCCGATGCATTTGAATTTATTGCACCGTTACAATTACCAAAACAATTAATATTTGTTTGTGTAGGCGCAATTGTAATGGCAGGAGGGTTTGCAAAAGAAATAGTTCCCGTATTTGAACACCCTAATTGATCCATTACCAAAACAGTATAATTACCGGCCCCCAAACCCGTTGCCGTTTGGGTAGTTTGAGTTGGCGCAGTTGGAGTCCAAGTATAGGTATAAGGCAAAGTTCCCCCTAAAGCATTAGCTGTAGCCGAACCAGTAAAAGCTCCAAAACATTGAATTCCAGCACCCGCAGTCACAACTGTAACACTTACTGTTTGAACAATGTTAGCTGTTGCGGTTGCCGTACAACCCTTGCTGTCAGTTACTGTTGCGGTATAACTTCCTGGACACAAGGAAGTCGCAATATTATTTGTTCCAACAGAAACAGCAAGTGAATTTGTCCAAACAAATGTGTAACCAGGTGTACCATTCGATGCGGTAACAGTTGACGCACCTGTACAAGCATTACAACTTGATTGTATGCCAGTAATTGCAGCCGATAAAGCAATAGGTGAGCTAATTGAAAAATTTATTGACTGTGCGCAACCATTTGCATCAGTAACATTTGCAATATAATTTCCTGCACACAAACCACTAATAATACCTGTAGCATTTACTGTTGCAGGAACAGTATTAAATTGAAAAGTAAATGGAGGCGTTCCGCCTAGCGCAGTAATTGTAGCTGAACCATCGCATCCACCCGCGCATGAAGTTGAAGTTGTATTTTGAGTCAGAGTGATAGCAAGTGGTGCAGATACTGTTGCGGTTGCAGTTTTAGTACATCCTTTTGTATCAACTACTACTACTGTATAAGATCCCGCGCACAAACCCACATTTGGATTACCTGTTGGGCCATTTGACCAAGTTAAAGTATATCCAGGAGTTCCTCCAGAAACCGTGGCCGAAAGCGCACCGTTACAACTAGAGAAACAAGAAACAGTAGCTGAATTAACGCCAACAATTATATCTGGGGGCTGGGCAAGAGTGATTGTTGAAGAAGCTGTACAACCATTTGCATCAGTTACATTAAAGGTATAATTACCAACACATTGCCCAGCAAGAGCTCCACCAGCAACTGTTCCGGTTGGTGTTGCCCAAATAAAAGTGTAGGCTGGCGTACCTCCAATTGCACTTCCAGCAAGAGTACCGTCGCATTGATTAAAACAAGTTATGGAAGTGGAACTTATTGATGGAATTAATGGATTTGGTTGAAGAATGTTAACCGTAAACGTTTGTATACAACCTGCGCCGTATCCAATACTTAAAGTATAAATTCCTGCAGTTAAGTTTGGGTATGGTGGAGCAGTAAATATTGTAGCCGTTGTAGAAGCTAAAGTATAACTAAACGGTCCTGAAGCTAGAGGGGTAGGATTTGCATTTATTGAGCCATTATTACCTCCATTACAGCTAACACTCGTGGTTACAATGTTTGGCGTAACACTAGAGGGTTGAGTTATACTAATAGTTGTAGAAATAGGGCAAAGGGAACCATCAGTTACCGAAACAGTATATACTCCAGCATTACAAATATTGGAAATAGTCGCTGTTCCCTGCCCTGTTGGAGGAACAGGCGTCCAGGTAAAATTGAATGGAGCACCATTACCACCAGAAGGAGAAACAGTAGCTCCTCCATTACATAATCCGAAACAAGTGATGCTTTGAGAAGTTGCGGTTATGCTAAGTGCTGGGGGCTGATTGATGGTTACAATAGCTGTGGTGGAACAACCTGCTGCATCTAAAGCAAACACGGTATAAACTCCAGCACATAAATTATTAACGGATGAAGAGTTTGCTGCAATCGTAGAGGGCCCAGTAGCTATCCACGTAAAGGTTATCGCTCCTGTTCCACCAGAAGCACTAACAGAAGCAGACCCATTACATAAACCATTGCAAGACGCATTTGTAAATGTTGGTGTTATTGTTATTGGAGGAGGAGCATTTAAAGTAAAAGTTTGTGAAATGGGGCAATTATTATTGTCTAGAATTGAAACAGTATGATTCCCAGAACATAAATTAACAATTCCAGCAGAATTTCCTGGTCCTGGTGACCAAGTATAACTATATGGAGTTGTTCCGCCTGTAACATTAACCGAGGCTGCTCCTGTGCATAATCCTCCACATGTAATTGCAGTTTGAGTTGGAGTAACTGTTAACGCTGGTGGTTGCGTAATGTTGAAATTTGAATTAATAAAACACCCTTGAGAATCAGTAATAGTATACGATACAACGCTTGGACATAAATTACCTAACGTGGCAGAGCCTGCCGCAGGAACGGTAAAAGTACCACCCGGACTAAAAACTACAGTATAACCCGCTGTCCCATTTATTGGAGATAAAGATATTGAACCGTTACAAGCAGCGTTACATGTTACACTTGACGTAATTGAAGTTGTGCTAAGTGCAGCAGGTTGTGAAAGCGAAGGCGTAAAAGTTCTAGTACAGCCTTTAGTATCTACAATTGCAAAAGTATTAACGCCAGCGCATAAGTTTGTGAAAGTGGAAACGCCTGATGGAACAGCGAATGTTGAAGTACCGTTTACCGTTACAGTATATGGCCCAACGCTTCCATTAATATTACCAGTAATTGAACCGTTGCAATCTCCAAAGCATTTTGGCTGAACAAAAGTAAACGGAACAAAATTTATTGCTGATACACCCACAATTTGGGCAGCATTAGAAAATGCTATTGGTATTGCTCCAGTAAAAACAATTACATCAAAAAAATCGACACAAGAACATAAATTTGTAATTGTATAACTACCTGGGCCAGGAACAACTAAAAGTGTCGGAGTAACGCATGATGGATTATTCCACTGTAAATTATATGGCCCAGCCGCGCAGGAAGCATCAATATCTAATATTAATTTTCCGTCGCACACACCCGAACAAGAAATACCAACAGCGGTAAGCGTTGCGCCACAGGCCATTACTTGAGAATTGCTCGAATTTAGAATTTTAAAATCATTACCTAAATTAACTTGAGGGTTAATTTTATAATTAATATTGTTATTTTGATCTGCTTTTATTAAAAACTTATTGGATGCAAATTTTGAGTTTGTACCAATATCAATAATGTTTTTTACATCTAACTTTCCACTAGTAATATCAAAGTTTACCTGACCTTTATTCGCGTAAAAATTTCCAGTTTTTATTGTAGAAGATGCTATTTTGTAATTCCCAGAATTAATAGTCAACGAATTCGAATTATCAATATTTATGTATTTAATATTCCAATTTCCATTCTCAAAAACAACATCACCTTCATAAGAAGTGGAATTAAAACGAACAGTTTTGTATTGACTAGAACCAGAATTAAATATTAATTTAGAGTTTGTTTTAAAATTTGTTTTTGCGTTTAATTCAAAATCTCCTGAAATATTTATTTCCGTATACTTTGTTCCAGTAATAGTATAATTTATAAAATCATTTGTAAATTTTAAAGACTTACAATGATTTACGCCTACAAAATTAACAACAGGATTACTATAATTAGACGTTGCATTATCGTCAAAAATAACATCGGTGTTAGAATTTGGGATTTTATTTACAGATACTCCTCCTGAAGTTAAACTCCAATGGTTCCCATCATTAAAATTTCCGCTACCACCAACCCAATAAAAAGATTGTGCGTTAAACGCAAGAAAAGCAAAACAACCTAAAATAAAAAGTATAAATCTTTTCTTTCCCAAATACATATAATTTAACTTATTTTACGAAAATATAGTTTAATTGGTTACTAATTTACAACAAAAAATAACATAATTAACAATCTAACTGTGCAAACTTTAATATTTGAAAAGGGCATAACAAACTAACTATGAGCGATAAAGAAAAAAATCCTTGGAAAACATTATCTACAGAAGTTAAATTTGAAACTCCTTGGATAAAAGTGACTAAGCATGATATCCTAAACCCTGCCGGTAACCCTGGTTTATATGGTGTTGTAACTTTCAAGAACTTAGCTATTGGAGTCATACCAATTGATAACGAAAATAATACCTGGTTGGTTGGGCAATGGCGATATCCTTTAGACCAATATAGCTGGGAAATTCCCGAAGGTGGTGGTCCATTAGACGAAAAACCTTTAGATTCTGCTAAAAGAGAGTTAAAAGAAGAAACAGGAATTGTTGCGAAAAAATACACTGAGTTAGCAAGAATGCACACAAGTAATTCAGCTACAACAGAGTATGCAATTTTATTTGTGGCGCAAGATCTTGAGTTTCATGAAGCAGAGCCCGAAGAAAGCGAAGATTTACAAATTAAAAAATTACCATTTATTGAAGCCTACAACATGGTATTGACAGGTAAAATTACTGACTCTCTTAGCATGATAGCAATCTTAAAAGCAAAAATATTAATGGATGAAGGAAAACTTTAACCAACATTGTTTTAAATTAAGACTTTACTTACTTCACGCCTTCATATTACAGATTTTATTTCTACTTTTACTGTCTACAAAAATGAAAACACTTGTTCAAAATTTTACAAAACAATTAATTGAGGCGAAAATTATTGCTGACAAAGCAATTATTTCTTCCTCACAAAATATCCAAAACATTGTAATTACCGGACTTGGTGGTTCTGGAATTGGTGGCACTATTATTTCTGAATTAATTTCAGATTCTTGTAACGTTCCTATCTTAGTAAATAAAGATTATTTTTTACCTGCTTTTGTTAACGAAAACACATTATTAATCGTTTCAAGTTATTCTGGTAATACTGAGGAAACTTTAAGCGCTATGCAACAAGCTATTTCCGAAAAAGCACAAATTGTTTGCATTACAAGCGGTGGTAAAGTTTTAGAATTAGCAAAACAACATCAATTTGATTTTATTGAAATTCCAGGTGGAAATCCTCCACGCTCTTGCATTGGTTATTCTTTAGTACAATTAATAAAAGTATTAGTCGCTAAAGGCTTTGCAGATAATAAGCTATTTACAGATTTAGAAAAGGCTATTGAATTATTAGATAAGGAAAACGAAAGTATTAAAGCGGACTCGCAAAAAATAGCGGAAAAATTATTAAATAAAATCTGCGTTATTTATTCTTTAGGCACTTGCGAAGGAGCAGTTGTTAGATTTAGGCAGCAGATTAATGAAAACAGTAAAATGCTTTGCTGGCATCATGTTTTTCCTGAAATGAATCATAACGAATTAGTAGGCTGGACTGTGAAAAATGAAAATTTAGTTGTAGTTACTTTTCATACTTCTTTTGATTACACCCGCACAAAAAAACGTTATGCTATTTGCAAACCAATTTTTGAAAAATATTCTAGCGGTGTAATTGATATCGTGGCAAAAGGAGAGAGTAAATTAGAACAGTTTTTATACTTGATAAATATTGGTGATTGGATAAGCTGTTATATTGCTGACTTACGAGATATTGATCCAGTAGAAGTTAATGTCATTAATCACTTAAAAGGTGAACTCGCGAAATTTTAAACTACTGTTCTACATCAGCCACGAATTGCACTAATTTCACTAAACCCAATGTGCAAAATATCTAAAAATAAATTCGTGTTAATTCGTGAAATTAGTGGCTATAATTAAAGGTAAAGCATACACAGTTGCAAAATAAAAAAATCATATTTCAAGACTTAGGTTTAATGGATTATAAAGCTTGCTGGGATTATCAGGAAAAGCTTTTTAATGAAACCGTACAGCAAAAAATTTTAAACAGAGATCTTTCTCCAGAAAAACAAACTCCAACAAAAAATTATTTATTGTTTGTAGAACATCCACACGTTTATACTTTAGGTAAAAGTGGTGACGAGAAAAATTTATTACTGAACGAAAAACAACTTTCTGATAAACAAGCTAATTATTATAAAATAAACCGTGGCGGAGATATCACTTACCATGGCCCAGGACAATTAGTAGCTTATCCTATTTTGGATTTGGATAATTTTTTTACTGATATTCATAAATACTTACGCTTATTAGAAGAAACAATAATTGAAACTCTAAAAGAATACGGAATTCAAAGCGCCAGAAGCGAAGGTGAAACCGGCGTTTGGTTAGATTCTGAGGGGAAAACTAACACACGTAAAATTTGCGCCATGGGAGTGCGTTGCAGCAGATGGGTAACCATGCATGGTTGGGGATTTAATGTGAATGCAGACTTAAATTATTTTAATAATATTATTCCTTGCGGCATTAACAATAAAGCAGTAACAAGTTTAAATAAAGAGCTTGGGCGCGATGTGGATATGAATGAAATAAAAGAAAAATTACAAAAGAATTTTGCGAAATTATTTGAAGCAGAGTTTATTTAATAAGGACTTTGCTTCCTTATCAGTTTAGAAAATAATTTTGGTAAGAACCTTTTTATTTTAACCATTAAAATTTCTTTACCACCAATAAAAATTTCTTCTTTATTATTTAAAATGCCTTTAATTATTTGTTTCGCACAATCCTCAGCACTCATAGCGTTTTCATGACTTTCGTCCATTTTATTATGACCTTTTCCCGTTGCGGTTACGGCATTTAACGAAACGTTAGTCTTTATTTTTCCAGGACAAACAACTAAAGTTTTTATTCCGAAAGATTCAGTTTCTAATCTCAAAGATTCGTAAAAACCATGCAGAGCGTGTTTTGCCGCACTATAGGATGATCGCAAATAAAAACCAAACTTTCCGGCAATACTACTTATGGCTATTATACGACCGCTTTTTTGACGTTTCATATATGGCAATACAGCTTTTGTTAAAGCTATATAAGAAAAATAATTTACCTCCATCAATTGTCTATCAATTTCAATCGGTGTTTCAATTGCTTCAGAACGCTGACTAATACCACCATTGTTTATTAAAATATCAATTCGTCCAAATTTGTTCATTATTTGAGCGCTTAGTCCAGAGGCATTTGAAGTGTCTGCTAAATCAAAAGGTAAAATCAATAAATCCAACTCTGGTAATTTGGTTAAAGCGCCAACTCGTTTTAATTCATCCTCTCGTCTTGAAGATAATATTAAGCGGGCCTCTTGTTTTGCAAATTCAAGTGCTAATGCTTCTCCAATTCCTGAGGAAGCTCCGGTTATCCAAATAACTTTATCTTTAAATTCGCCCATTTTTATTGCAATAAATCTACAATTTGTTTTGCAGTAATTTTAGTAATACAATTACAATCTTTTCCATTTTTACAATCCATACAATCTTTATCAAACACTACATAATGGGCATCTTTCCCAATTGGCATCCAACGTCCGGGATGCATGGGCCTTTTAGGAATAAATAAACCAATTGCTTTTTTATTTAATGCCGCCGCAATATGCAGAGGACCGGTACTTGCAGCCACCAAACCATTACAATTGTTAATGAAAGCAATGTATTGTTGTAACGATAATTTACCAGTTAAATCAATGATGTTATTATTTTTCAAAAGTTCCGGCATCAACCTTCCTTCTTGTTCTGTTCCGCTAATGAAAATTTTAAATTTTTCTTTTGAAAGAAGTTCAATTAGTTTTTCAAAATTAGTTACCCCCCACTCTTTGGCGCTGCCTTTTGATTTTGGATGAAGAATGATATTAAATTTATTTGGATCAATTAAATCTTTAAACTCATTATTCAACAGAGGGATTTTAGTAAAACCATAATAATCTGATATTTTTTTGATTGAAACAGTTGTATTAATATTTAAAAACTCAAGCAATTTAAAATTTAATTGGGCCTCGTGCAATTCTGAATTTTTTCGTGAAAGCTTAATTAACTTATTACAAGTAAGCCAATGATAAATTCTGTTAGTTGTTCCAACACGCAAAGGAATATCAGCAGCCTTGGCTAATTGAGCAATTTCTTTTTTCGGAAACACATGTACAAAAACATCTGCTTTAATTTTTTCTAATTGAACTATCCTTTCTTGATTTGGTAATTTCTCCAATTCATCGTAATTAATAAATTCATCCACATGCTCGCTTATTGCAATAACATCTTTAGTGTAGCTTCTTCCTAAAAAAATAATTTTACATTCTGGGAAATGTTCTTTTATAAACCCCGCCATTGGCAAGGTTAATACTACATCACCAATACTATCGGTTCTGCTTAAAATAATCTTGAAGTTATTTGCTAATTTTTTGATGATATAAATTTCTTAGTTTTTTATATTTTAAGTAGGTGGCGTATGCCGAAATTTTTGAAATGAGAAAGCCTGCTTTTCCATCTAAAAAACCCAACTTTAAAAAATAATGATCAATAAATTTCGCTACAGGATTTACAATCAATTTATATAAAGGAGCCTTTTTCCCATTTTCAAAAAAAGCTTTTGCAGCAATATTTGTAAAATACTCAACTTGTTTATAATGGTCTTCAACCGAATAATAACTGTAATGTAAAATATCTCCTTTCAAATGACCCGTATTTTTGTCTCCAGAAAATAATTCATATTTATCGTGTGGATTAATCCCCGTCCATTGGCCTTTTGATTTATCCCATAAACGCAATTTTGTATCCGGATACCAACCACAGTATTTAACCCAATGCCCACAGTAATTAGTTAATCGATTCATATAATAGCCCTCTTTAACAAAATTATTCTTCACTTCAAGAATTGAGGTTTTAAGTGCGGCATCTAGGGCCTCATCGGCATCCAAAGAAAGAACATAGGGATGGGAGGCATAAGTAATTGAGCGGTTTTTTTGCTGAATATGCCCATCAAAAGCATGCTGGAAAAATTTTACACCATGCTTTTCACAAATTTCTTGCGTTTTATCCTTACTAAACGAATCTAAAACTACGATTTCGTCCGCAATCTCTTTAATAGAGAGCAAACAGCGCTCAATATTCTTTTCTTCGTTAAAAGTAATTATAACAACCGACAACTTTATCACGGGTTAAAAATACCAATTTTTAAAGAAATGCTATTTTTGTTGTGTTGTTTAGTCAAATAAAAAAAATAATCAGTCAAAACCTTGTGTTAACGGTAGCATTAATTGTTACCTGTATTGTTTACTACAAATTTTTATTTTTCGGCCACATTAGTTGGGATGACCCAGAAATGGTTTTTAAAAACAAATTTGTAAAGGAGTTTGATATAAAAGGGCTATTCACGAATCACTTTGTAGGAAATTATATTCCAATAACAATGTTTACTCATTCAATAGCTTGGTTGCTTTTTGAAAATAATGATGGCGCACATCATTTAATTAATCTTCTATTTCATTTAACCAACGGCATTTTGGTTTATAAAATTGGGCAACGACTTTTTAAAAACAACAGTATTGCCAATATTGGCGCTCTTATATTTCTATTGCATCCAATGCAGGTGGAGTCTGTTGGATGGATTAGCGAATTAAAAAATGTACTTTCTGCTACTTTTTATTTAGCAGGAATTTTAAGTTATTTAAATTTCACCGAAACTTCTAAAACACAAGATTATATTTTATGCCTTTTACTTTTTGTTTTAGGTTGTTTAAGCAAATCGTCGGTTGTTATTTTTCCTATAACATTAATTTGTTTAGATATTTTAATCCACAAAAAAATATCCACTAAATATATTCTTAATAAAATACCTTTTCTTCTTTTAGCTATTTTATTTGGTATAATAAATATTAAAACTCAAACGGCAGATTTATTTATTAATCATGCGCATGAATTTCCCTATTATCAAAGAATTGGTTTTGCAGGTTTTGCACTACTAAAATACCTTGTGTTATTTTTATTACCTGTTAATCTAAGTGTAATATACCCCTATCCCGAAATTAACACTTCTGTTTTTGCTGTTGGTTATGCTGGCATTTTAAGCGTTGCTTTATTGCTTTTTGTTTTTATTAAGCAAAAAAAATATCAAGCCTTAGCCATCGTTTTATTTATAATCGCAAATTTAATTTTGGTTTTACAACTTTTACCTTTTGGTGAGGTGCTTTATGCCGACCGATATATGTATTTACCGCTAGTTGGCTTTGGATGGTTAACTGGTTTGACTATTTCAAAATTAAAAATTCAAACAAATATAATTGCTTTTGTTTGTATAATTATTTTTTCTGTTTTTTCATTTGCAAGAGGCAATGATTGGAAAAATGCATTAACACTTTATGAAGACATCAATAAAAAATATCCAAATCAATTTTTGGTTTTAAATAGTATGGGCGTTGAAAGCATGTTTTTAAATGAAGACAACAAAGCTTTAGATTATTTAAACATGGCTGTTTCTGTTGCGCCAAGAAATTATAAAGGATTTTATAACCGAGGTTTATTATATTTAAAAAACAATCAGCCCGAGCAAGCAATAAAAAGTTTTAATCAAACATTAGAATTATATAATTATCCAAAGGCTTATATTGGCAGAGCCTCTGCGTACTATATGCTTGGCGATTTTCCCAAAGCAATAAATGATGCCAACTATGTTTTGGAATTAGAAGAAAATAATACCAAAGCACATTTTATTTTAGGTAATTGTTACAACGACTTAAATAGATTAGACGATGCATTAAAAGAATACAATAAATGCATTGAGTTTGAAAAAGATGAGGCAGAGTTTTATTTTAAGCGAGCAATTGTATTTGGCAAAAAGCAAGATTTTAAAAACAGTATCAACCAAATAAATGTTTGTTTATTATTGAATCCAAATTTCTTTGAGGCATACTACTGGAGAGGTGTAGCTAAAATAAATTTAAAACAAAATGCTTGCGAAGATTTTAAAATAGCCGCACAAAACAATTTTCAACCCGCAGTAGATGCGTTTAATAAATATTGTAGATGAAAGTAACAATTATTCAAACCAAATTATTTTGGGAAGACCGAGATAAAAATCTCGAACACTTTAATTCTCTCATTGATAAAATAAATGAACCTACAGATTTAATTGTATTACCAGAAATGTTTACTACCGGATTTAGTATGAATCCAGAAAAAATCGCTGAGCAACATTTAAGCACTTCTTATAATTGGCTATTAAAAAAAGCAAAAGAAAAAAATACCATCATTACTGGAAGTATTGCTACAAAAGAGGACGGCAATTTTTTTAATCGTTTACATTGGGTAGAGCCAAATGGTAATTCCTCTTTTTACGACAAGCGTCATTTATTTAGAATGGCAAAAGAAGATGAAAAATATACTGCAGGAAAAGAAAAAATAATAAAAACTTTTGGCGACTGGAAAATAATGCCTTTGGTATGTTATGATTTGCGCTTTCCGGTTTGGAGCAGAAATTTTAAAAATCACAAAGCAACATATGATGTTTTAATTTATGTTGCTAATTGGCCAGAGGTGAGAAATTATCCTTGGAAACAATTGTTGATTGCACGCGCTATCGAAAACCAATGTTATGTAATTGGTGTAAACAGAATTGGAAAAGATGGCAACGATTTTAATCACTCGGGTGATAGCATGGTGATTAACCCCCGTGGTGAAATTATTAGTAAAACAAAAGCAAACGAAGAAAGTATTGAAACCATTTCCTTAGATAAAACATATTTAGAAGAGTTTCGAAAACTATTTCCTGTTGCTTTAGATTCTGATGATTTTGAGTTGAAATAAATACCCAACAGAGTTAAACACATAGATACATAGCCTATTCTCCTCATTGAGGAGGTGTTGCAAAGCACGGAGGAGGAAGAAAATCAAGCAAAGAACTTTTCTATGTTTCTATGTGGTTTAATTTCGTTTTACTCCATTAAATTGCCATTTGCCAAAGCCCCTTAAAATCTTATCTTTGTTATCTATTTATTAAAAAAATAAAGTTCTTAAAATGGAATATAATTTTACCGATATAGAAAAAAAATGGCAACATTTTTGGGCAACGAATAAAACTTTTAAAGCGGAAGATTCTTCTATTAAACCAAAATATTATGTATTGGATATGTTTCCCTATCCTTCTGGTGCGGGCTTACATGTTGGACATCCATTAGGATATATTGCCTCTGATATTATTGCACGCTATAAACGTCATAAAGGCTTTAATGTTTTGCATCCAATGGGTTACGATAGTTTTGGTTTACCTGCAGAACAATATGCCATACAAACTGGGCAACATCCAAAAATTACTACCGAAGAAAACATTGCGCGCTATCGTCAGCAAATGGATAAAATTGGTTTTAGTTTTGATTGGGATAGGGAAGTTAGAACATCAGACCCTGAATATTATAAATGGACTCAATGGATTTTTATACAGATTTTTAATTCGTGGTACAATAAAACAAGTGATAAAGCAGAAAATATTTCTTCATTAATAAAAGAATTTGAAATTAATGGAAATACAAAAATAAATGCGGTTTGCGATGAAAACGTAAAATCATTTACTGCCGAAAATTGGAAATCATTTTCAGAAAAAGAACAATCAGATATTTTAATGGCTTATCGCTTAACTTATTTAGGCGAAGCATATGTGAATTGGTGTCCAGCTTTAGGAACCGTTTTAGCAAACGATGAAGTAAAAGATGGTGTAAGCGAACGCGGCGGACATCCCGTTGAACGCAAACTCATGAAACAATGGAGTATGCGTATTTCCGCTTATGCACAACGATTATTAGATGGCTTAGACACTTTAGATTGGACAGAAAGTTTAAAAGAATCGCAACGTTATTGGATTGGAAGAAGTGAAGGAACATCGTTACGTTTTAAGATACAGGACGCAGGACTAAAGACTAACGACATACAACTTGCGACTAAAGAAATAGAAGTTTTTACTACAAGACCCGATACAATATTTGGTGTTGCGTTTGTGACACTTGCTCCTGAGCATGAATTAGTTTCTGTTTTAACAACAGCAGAAAATAAAAAAGCTGTAGATGATTATGTAACTGTTTCAAAAAACAGAAGTGAGCGCGAGCGACAAGCAGATGTAACAAAAATATCTGGAGTGTTTACCGGCTCTTATGTTTTGCATCCTTTTACCGGAAAACAAATTCCTATTTGGGTGGGCGATTATGTATTAGCGGGATATGGAACTGGCGCGGTTATGGCAGTGCCGGCGCATGACGAGCGTGATTTTAAATTTGCGAATTATTTTGGTTTGCCTTTACCTAAAGTTATAGAACCAAATAAAGAACACGATTTTGCAAAAGATGCTTGGGGCGAAAAAGAAGGTACATTAATTAACTCCGATTTTTTAAATGGACTAGATGTAAAAGCCGCCATTAAAAAAGCAATAGAAGAAATTGAAAATAAAAATTTAGGGAAAAAGAAAATAAATTTTCGTTTACGTGATGCTGTATTTGGCAGACAACGTTATTGGGGAGAACCAATTCCTATTTATTATAAAAACGGAATTCCGTATGCACTAAACGATAATGAATTGCCTTTGGTTTTACCTGAAGTAGATAAATATTTACCAACCGAAGATGGCGAACCACCTTTGGCGAGAGCAAAAGATTGGAAGTACAGACCAGAGCCCCTCTCTAACTCTCCCCAAGGGGGAGAGGATAGAACAAAACCTCGTTGGCAAACTGCAGCAAATTCTGGTTGGCAAGAAATGAAAGAGCGTGCAAAAGAATTAAGAAACAATCAAACAAACGCAGAAGTTGCATTGTGGCAACAGATTAAAAATAATCAGTTAGGTTATAAATTTCGCAGGCAACAAGTAATAGGATTTAATATTGTTGATTTTGTTTGTCTGGATAAAAAATTAATTATTGAAGTTGATGGCGAAATTCATAATTACCAAAAGGAATATGATGATGCAAGAACTTTAGAACTTGAAAAAGAAGGCTATAAAGTAATTCGTTTTGAAAACAAAAGAGTTTTTTCAGACATCGATAATGTTGTTGCCGAAATTAGGCAGCACCTACAAGTCCTCCCCCAAGGGGAGGATTTAGGAGGGGCTTACGATTACGAACACAGCACCATGCCAGGTTGGGCAGGAAGCTCTTGGTATTTTTTGCGTTATATGGACCCTCATAACGGTTCTGTATTTGCCGATAAAAAATTAACAGAGTATTGGAAACAAGTTGATTTATATATTGGCGGCAGCGAACATGCCACCGGCCATTTATTGTACGTGCGATTTTGGACCAAATTTTTAAAAGACCTTGGGCACATTGCAATTGACGAACCAGCTAAGAAGTTGATTAACCAAGGGATGATACAGGGAACAAGTATGGAAGTAAGTGTTATACATTCTCATAATCCGTCTAGTATTGAAGATGGGGCTAAGACCATTATTATGCCCTCAAATAGTAAAACATCAGTAATAAAAATAGGCAAACTGAACTTTCCCGTGGACTATGTGAAATTTGAAGGTGGGAAGTATTTTATTGACCAAGAAGTTCTTAATTTATCTAAGGCCAAGTATCCTCATTTGAGAAACTATGAATTATTTAACAACAACTCGTTTGAATTCCCCGGAGAATTTGACCAATTTCAGCTTGACAATAATAAACTTGAAGCTATACCAATAGTAGAAAAAATGTCTAAGTCAAAATGGAATGTTGTTTCCCCTGATGACATTGGTGAAAAATTTGGCGCAGATACTTTACGTTTATACGAAATGTTTTTAGGTCCTTTAGAGCAAAGTAAACCATGGAATACGAATGGTATTACCGGTGTTGCAGGTTTCTTAAAAAAATTATGGCGCTTAGGTATTCTAGTTATTGAATCTGAGAAAGCCTCCACCCCCGGGGGAGGTTTGGAGGGGGCTTCAAAAGCAGAATTAAAAACATTGCATAAAATGATCAAAAAAATTACTGAAGATATTGAGCGCTTTTCGTTTAACACTTCTGTAAGTAATTTTATGATTTGCGTAAATGAATTAGGCGATTTAAAATGTAACAAGCGTGCAATTTTAGAGCCTTTGTTAATTTGTTTATCACCATATGCGCCGCACATTACCGAAGAGCTTTGGAGCTTATTGGGACATAAAGAAAGTATTGCTTTTGCTACTTTCCCATTACATAACGAAGAGTATTTAGTGGATGATAGTTTTATCTATCCTATTTCATTTAATGGTAAAATGCGTTTAAATATTGAACTTGCTGCAACATTAACCGTTCAAGAAATTGAAAAAGAAGTAATGAGCAGAGAAGATGTACAAAAATATTTAGAAGGTAAAACACCTAAGAAAATTATTATTGTTCCAAAGAAGATTGTGAATATTGTGATTTAAATCATTACGGCAAAAGCAGATTCTAACTCATAATTTAACTTTTATTTGCTAGACAATATTTATGCTTACTTTTTATTTCTAATTAGTTTGCTTATTTTTAATAGTATCAATTAGTAGTTAAAATGAATTTCAAATTGTCATTTCTATTTATTTTTCTTTTAATAGTTTTATCTTCATTTAATCCGTCAGTAAATGAAAAAATTATTACATGGAATGAAAACAGGCCATTAAGTTGGGATGATTTTAAAGGTAAGCCAGAAAGAAGATTTGCCGCAGCATCTACAAGTTATGATATTGTTAAAGAAGTAAAAAAAATAAATTCAGAAACAGCTTCTGTAAAAATTGAAGCTGTCTTTTTTTGTGAAAGTTCTTGGAAAAAGAAACAATGGGTAAACAACTCTGTTTTAAAACACGAACAAAAACATTTTGATATAGTAGAATTATTTTCAAGAAAACTTAGAAAATTAATTCTAGACAATTCATATTCCTCAATAACTAATCTTGAATCTGAAACAGATTCCCTTTATAAAATTATCGACATTAAAATGGATGTATATCAAGACTTATATGATGATGAAACAGATGGTTCTATGAATGGAGAAAAACAAAGGGAGTGGGAAACTAAAATTACAAAAGAAATAAAAGCGCTGGATAGTTATAAAGAAACCGTTTTAAAAATTTCGTTTAAATAACATCAATATGAATTAATGTTTATCCCAATTGTCATTCCGACAAAGGAGGAATCTGGCTTAGAACGGATGCTTCCTTTGTCAGCATGACAATACTTGAATTGTTTTTTATTTTACTTTGGTGTAAATCCTAAAAAATTCCTACTCAACAAAACAAAAAATGCGGTTCAAATTGAACCGCATTTTTTTATTAATTAATTTACCCCTAAAAAAATTAATCTACATTATCATGTAAAAAAGAATTATTCGGACGAATTTCGATTTTTTTATCATCGCTTTCGCCTAAAGTAAATCTTGAAACACTTGATTCTGTACTTGGTGTTTTGTGTTCTAAGCTAATATTTTTACGCTCAAATGCTGTTTGTTTTTCTAAAGCAGCTAACCCTTCAGGGCTTTTCATTTTAAGTGTAATCTCTTTTAATTTGCGAATACGATCTTGAGCTAATTTAATTTGCTCTTCTCTACTAATAGTACCTTGCTCAAATGTTGGCTCTTCTTTTGTTTGATTAGAAACCGTTTTTGTTTCTTCAGAAGCAACTTCATTAAAGGTAAATTCAGTAATTACAGTTTTTGTTTCTTCAACAGAAGAAGTAACGGTATAATCAGTTTCGTTTTGAATCTCGTCTAACGAACTCACACTATTTATTTCTTTTTGAGTCTCTATTGTTTCTTCTTTAATAAAAACAAATGGCTCAACCTTTTGAATTTCATCAATGATGGTAGTTTGAACAACTTCTGCAACTGGAGCTTCAGTTTCTTTCTCATCTAAATTTACAACCTTACGATCTTTAAAAGTCATTGCTTCAAAACCTGTACTTTGTTTTGATTTAAATCCCGTTGCAATAATTGTAACACTAACATTATCGCCTAAAGAAGCATCGGTACCATATCCAGTAATTAATTCAGCAGTACCGCCAGCAGCTTCCTGAATATAATCTGTAATTTCTCCAAATTCATCCATATCAATATCATCAGTTCCACTCATAATGTTTAATAACACATGACGAGCACCACTAATATCATTATCATTTAATAAAGGAGAATTTAAAGCTTGTTCAACTGCTTTTATTGCGCGCTTTTCACCACTTGCAATTGCAGAACCCATAATCGCAACTCCACTATCTTTCATCACTGTTTTAACATCATTAAAATCTACATTTATATGCATGTGTAAACTAATAATTTCAGCAATACTTTTTGCAGCACCTGTTAAAACATCATCAGCATGTTCAAAAGCTTCGCTCATTTTTAAATTACCGTAAATTTCGCGTAACTTATCATTACCAATTACCAATAAAGTATCTACATACTTTTTCATTTCCTCTAAACCTGCCTCTGCTTGCGCACGACGTTTCTTCCCTTCAAATGAAAACGGAATTGTAACAATGCCAACCGTTAGTATACCTAACTCTTTTGCAACGCTAGCAATTACTGGAGCAGCTCCGGTACCAGTACCACCGCCTAAACCAGCGGTAATAAAAACCATTTGCGTGCTATCTGTTAAATAACTTTTTATTTCATCAATTGATTCAAGAGCTGCATCTCTTCCAACATCTGGAATTGAACCTGCGCCTAATCCTTTAGTAGAAAGCTCTCCTAATTGTATTTTAAAAGGAACGGGGCTTTTTTCTAAGGCTTGCTTATCTGTATTACAAACAATGAAATCTACCCCTTTAATACCTAAACGGTACATATGGTTTACAGCGTTACTTCCGCCGCCACCAACACCAATCACTTTAATGATTGATTTATCTTCTTGTGGTAATTCAAATTGCATCATGCTTTTTATTTTAAGGGTTATTAATTATTAGTCGTTAGTTTATAGTCTATAGTTGTTAGTCTTGTATTCTTTAGTCTTGTATCCTACGTCTGTTATTCAATATCGTCACTCATCCAATCTTTAGTTCTACCAATTAAATCAGTAAAATAGCTTCCAATTTTTTTCTTTGAGTGGCCAGCAATTGTTTTCTGTTCTTTTTTCTTTACTTCTTCTTTTGTTAAAGTTTCATTCTCTACCTTAATTGTATTAACGCCACGCTTCGAATCACGCTCATACTTTTCAATACCTTTCATTACTAAACCAACTCCGGTTGCGTATAATGGATTTTTTAACTCATCATCGCTGCCCGCTAAATGTTCGTTTGGTGTGCCGATACGACAATCCATTCCAGTAGTTAGCATAACTAATTGTGGTAAATGTTTTAATAAAGCGCCTCCACCGGTAACAACGATGCCTGCAGCTAACTTACGTTCAAAACCACTACTTTTAATTTCAAATAAAACAAACTCTAAAATTTCTTCCATACGCGCTTGAATAATTTGCGCCAAAAACTTCACTGAAATTTCTTTATGCGGACGACCACGTAATCCTGGAATAGAAATAATTTCGTTTTCTTGATTTTCTTGAGATAATGCAGAACCGAAACGCATTTTTAATTGCTCGGCTTGTGTTTTAATAATACCACAGCCTTCTTTAATATCTTCGGTAATAATATTTCCACCAAAAGGAATAACCGCGGTATGACGAATTATTCCATCATAAAAAATTGCAACATCGGTAGTACCGCCACCAATATCAACCAAAACAACTCCAGCTTCTTTTTCTTCATCACTTAAAACTGCATCTGCGCTTGCAAGAGGCTCGAGGTGCAAATCAACTGTTTCTAAACTTGCGCGCGTAATGCATTTAAAAATATTTTTAACAGCGGAAATTTGTCCCGTAATGATATGGAAATTTCCTTCTAGACGAATACCTGCATGACCAATTGGGTTTTTTATTCCAGACTCATTGTCAATAATATATTCTTGGGGAATAACATGAATAATTTCTTCACCCGGGCTCATAACCAAACGGTGCATGTTATCAATTAAATTGTCAATGTCTTTTTGATTAATTTCTTCATCTAAACTCTGACGAATAATCATGCCACGATGCTGCATACTTTTAATATGCTGCCCTGCGATACCAACAATTACCTCACCAATATCAACACCTGCATTATCTGCAGCCATAGAAACAGCAGCTTTTATTGAGCCAACAGTTTGTTCGATATTTACAACCACGCCACGGTTTACACCAAGTGATTCTGATTTACCGATTCCTAAAATTTCTATTTTACCAAATTCATTTTTACGGCCAACAATAGCAGCAATTTTAGTTGTTCCAATATCCACTCCAACCACAAGTTCTGAGGCTAAATTTGGGCTGCTTTGATTTGTTGTTTTTTCCATAACTTTTATTTTTTAGTACAAACTACTAAGTTTTTATATTTTAAATTAATGTTTGAATATTTTGTCCAACTATCAGATTTATTTAATCCTTCGGTGTAAAATAATTTCAGTTTATTAAATTTTTCGGCAACATTTATTGCGTTACCGAAAACAATTTTTTGATTGCCAATTGCGGGAAATAGCTCGATTTCTTTTTCTTCGTTAACATAAATTTGATGTATTAGATTCACTAGTAGAGAATCTTTATTTATAAAATTTGCTACTTCATAAATATCATCCAACATACTAAGCTCCCTAAATATTTCATTCTTCTTAATTTGCTCAATCGAATACTGATACCTTCGAGAGAACGGTTCATAAATAAATCCGCTTGCAACAATTACTCGCGCAGAATAATTTTGATTCAGTGGCATTAACTTAGTTTGCGAATCAACATAAAAACTCTCTCCATTTCGGTTTATTATCCTCAAAACCGGTGTTCGTTGTGTAATATCGATTTTAATTTCTCCATTTATGTTAGCTGCAACCTCAGCGTTTTCAATCGCCGGATGAGAATTTAAACTTTTTTCTAACTCAGGTATATTAATGTTTTTGTATTGATTAAGCAGAATAGAATCTTTTCTTTCAATAAAAAACTGTTTAATATCTTTTTCGCTCAAAAATAAATTTTCATCATTATTGTGAATCGAAATATTTAAACTTTTAGCAATAATATTTCTTTCGCTTTTTGAAACGAAGGCCCAAGAACTTGTTAGGCCTGCAATGGCAATAATCCAAAGAACGGTAATTAAAATTTTTTTATAATTAAGTTTTTTCAAACTTTAGTTTTTAGCAGTGTTTCAAGTGGCTCAATGAGCGAATCTATGTCTCCAGCACCCATTGTTAATAATACTTCGGGTACATTCTCTTTCACGCTATCTACTACTTGTTGTTTAGTCATTACTTTTTTGTTTTGTATTTTCATCTTACTCAACAACCAATCGGCGGTAACGCCTTCAATTGGTTTTTCTCTTGCCGGATAAATTTCCAATAAAATACACTCATCTAACATATCCAGACTTGTAGCAAAATCATCTACAAAATCTCTTGTGCGACTAAATAAGTGCGGTTGAAAAATGCCCGTTATTTTTTTTGTAGGATATAATTTTCTTACCGATTCAATTGTAGCTCTTAATTCCTCTGGATGATGTGCATAATCATCTATATAAACTACATTTTCGGTTTTCACCCTATAATCAAAACGGCGTTTTACCCCGCTAAAAGAACGTAAAGCATTTTTTATAACATCTTTATTTATCCCAATTTGTTGCGCAATTGCAACTGCTGCAATTGAATTTTCAATGTTGTGTAGGCCCGGTAAACCAAGCGTAACATCATTTATAGCCTCAACCGGACTTTTAATGTTATAAGAAAATTGTGCATTATTAATAGTTATCGATTCTGCACAATATTCCGTATCTAAATTTAGCGAGTAGATGAGACGTTTATTACTCAGTGTCAAATCGTTATCAACATTTTTTTTAACAATCAGGATTCCGTCGCTTTTTACTTGTTTCGCGAACAAAGCATAACCCTCTTTAACATGATCTGCATTTCCATATATATCCAGATGATCGGCGTCTACACTAGTAATAACAGCTATTTCGGGGTGTAATGTTAAAAAAGATCGGTCGTACTCATCAGCCTCAACAACTATATAAGCATCCTTGTCATTAACATCTCCAAGTAATAAATTGGTATTATAATTATTAGATATGCCCCCCATAAATGAAAAACAATTGATTCCTGCACTTTTTAACAAATGAGTTACAAGAGTTGTTGTAGTTGTTTTACCATGAGTTCCTGCAATTGCAATTGTTTTAAATTGTTTAGTTATTTCGCCTAAAACAACAGAGCGTTTTAAAAGAGTATAATTATTTCTTAAAAGAAATTGAAACTCGTTATGTTCTTTTGGAACAGCAGGAGTATAAACAACCAATACTTCATCTTTTGAATAAGAAGCTAAAATAGATTCTAAAGCATTTACATTATCATCAAAATGGCAAGCAATTCCTTCATCTTGTAATTGGTTAGTTAAAAAAGTTGGGGTTTTATCGTAGCCGATTACTTCTTTATTATAATGATTAAAGAAGCGCGCCAAAGCACTCATACCAATGCCACCAACACCAAGAAAATAATATAGTTTATAATTAAGTATGTTCATTTCTTAAAACGGATTAAAGATGAAAGATTAAGGATTAAAGATTGGTTAGTTTGTCTTTTATCCTAAATCATTTATCCTGTATCATTATATTTTATAATTCGCTAATTTTAAAACCTCATTTGCTATCACATTAGCAGAGTTTAAAAAAGCCAATTGTTTCATGTTTATTTTTAATTGCTCTTGCTCATTTGCATCGTTCACTAATTGAATTGCTCTTTCCACTAATTTTTTAGATGCTTCAGAATCTTTAATTAAAATTGCCGCATTTTTATTTACCAATGCCATTGCGTTTTTTGTTTGATGATCTTCTGCTGCGGTTGGCAAAGGAACCAAAATGCATGGTTTTTGAACAATACATAACTCGGATATTGCTCCTGCACCGGCTCGCGAAACTACCGTGTCGGCAAAAGCATAAGCAAGATCCATTCTTGCTATAAAGTCTATTGCTGTAATATTTTTTTCCGCGAAATCTGCCGTTTGCTTTTTAGCTGTTTCAAAATATATTTTTCCTGTTTGCCAGACTAATTGTATGTTGTTGTCAGCAAATTGTTTCAAACCCTGACCTATTGCTTCGTTTATAGCTTTTGCACCAAGACTTCCACCAATAACTAAAACTGTTTTTTTGGTTGGGTCTAACTTAAAAAAAGAAATAGCTTCGTTTCTTTTTTCGTTAATATTTTTAATATCTTGTCTTACAGGATTTCCGGTTAATAATATTTTTTCTTTTGGAAAGAATTTTTCCATTCCTTCATAAGCAACACAAATTTTATTTACTTTTTTTGAAAGAATTTTATTAGTAATGCCAGCGTATGAATTTTGCTCCTGAATTAATGCCGGAATACCTTTTGATACTGCAGCTCTTAACAATGGACCGCTAGCATATCCACCAGTTCCAACAACTACATCAGGCTTAAATTCGTTAATTATTTTTCTGGTTTTTAATAAGCTTCTAATAATTAAAAATGGTAATTTAAAATTTGAAAACGTAAACTTACGTTGAAGACCTGCAATGGGAATACCAATAATTTTATAACCCGCTGCCGGAACTTTTTCCATTTCCATTTTACCTAAGGCGCCAACAAATAAAATTTCAGAATCTGGCACTAACCTTTTTATTTCATTAGCAATTGCAACGGCCGGAAAAATATGTCCGCCCGTACCGCCCCCACTTAATATAACTTTAAGCTGTTTCAAGTTTTTCTTCTGTTTTATCTTCTACGCTTCTACTGATACTTAATATTATTCCCATGGCAATCATGGTAAACCAAATGGATGTTCCTCCCATACTTATTAACGGTAGTGGCTGACCAGTAACTGGAAATAAATTTACTGCGACAGCCATGTTTACTAATGCCTGAAATACCAAATTAAATGCTAAACCAACAGCCACAAAAGCACCAAAAGGTTTATCGTTATCGCGTAAAATTTTTATGCCTCGGTATAATAATATCATGTATAAAAATAAAATACCAAAACCGGTAAGCAAACCATACTCTTCAATAATTATTGCATAAATAAAATCGGATGAGGCTTGCGGCAAAAAAGCTCTTTGTGTGCTGTTACCTGGTCCTTTACCAATAACGCCCCCTGTGGCAATGGCAATTTTTGCCTGCTCACTTTGATAATTACTTTTTGTATCACCACTACTAAAACTTTCGACTCTTGATTTCCAGGTTACACCTCTACCTCCCGGAATACTTTCCGGCAATAGCCAAACCCAAGAGAAAAATAAAGAAGCGCATAAAACACAAATAGCTAAAATTTTTAAAATTATTTTAATATTAATTCCACCAACAAACATTAACACTAAACAATTAAAAAACAACAAAGCCGCAGTTGAAAAATTAGCCGGCAAAATTAAGACGCAAACTAAACCAATAGGAAGCAGAAGCTGCTTTAATACAGATTTAAAATCTTGTAACTCTTTTGTTTTTAAAGCTAAGATGCGTGCAACGTAAATTAACAACATTAATTTTGCAACATCAGAAGACTGAAAAGTTAAACCAAGTCCGGGAATTTCTAACCAACGCGAAGCTTCACCGGCGCTAACACCTTTAAGTAAAGTATAAATTAAAAGTGGAATAGATAAAACAAAACCTATTTGAGCCACCTTAGAAAATATAGTGTACTTAATTTTGTGGAAAATAAATGCAATTCCAAAACCTAATGCAATAATTACAAAATGTTTAAATAAATAATACTCGGTATTACCCTGCTGAAACTTGTGAGCAAGAGTAACCACCGCGCTATAAACTACGAGAATAGATAATAAAGACAATAAGAACATTATTGCCCAGATAACTTTATCACCTTTTAAATAGTTAAACAGTTTCATTTTTTTAATTATTACTTTTAATCATTTAACGCAGCATATATACATTGATTTAACGTACATAGTAATTTACTGCGTTTTTAATTAAAGAAAGTGTAGATTAAAAATTACAGTCCTTTTACGGCGCGTTTAAATTGCATCCCTCTATCTTCGTAATTTTGAAACAAATCAAAACTCGCGCAAGCAGGAGACATTAAAACTACGTCGCCTTTTTTACCGATTTTGTAAGAAGCGGCAACAGCATCATTGGCGTTATCAGTTTCAACAATAAGTTCTACTGCATCTTTAAAGGCTGCAATAATCTTGCTGTTATCTTTGCCTAAACAAACAATTGCTTTTACTTTTTCTTTTACAAGATCAAATAATTCGTTGTAATCATTTCCTTTATCTTGACCGCCGCAAATCCAAACTACTGGTTTTTGCATACTTTCAAGCGCATACCAAGTTGAATTAACGTTGGTTGCTTTTGAATCATTAATAAATTCAATACCATTAATAGTGGCAATAAATTCTAAACGATGTTCGACATTCTGAAAATCTTGTAATGATTCACGAATAACTTCTTTTCTCACATCTACTATGCGAGTGGCAAGCGATGCTGCCATACTGTTGTAAACGTTGTGTTTACCTTGGAGTGCTAATTCTTCAATTGTCATAATTAAGGGTTGTTGGTTTGGTTTATAATTGATGGTTATTTGGTTTTGGGTTAAAAATGCGCCTGAGCCATCAATTGGTTTTTTGATGCTAAAAGGAACGAGCTCGGCAGCAATTTGATGCTCTTGCATGTACGACTGAATGGTTAGATCATCCGCACAATAAACAAAAGCATCATTTTTACTTTGGTTTTGTGTAATTCTAAATTTTGATGCTACATAATTTTCAAATTTATATTCATATCTATCTAAATGATCTGGTGTAATATTTAAAAGAACAGCTATATCTGCCTTAAAATCAAACATGCCATCCAACTGAAAACTGCTTAGTTCTAAAACATAGTAATCATGCTTTTCACGAGCAACTTGTAATGCAAAACTTTTTCCAACATTTCCTCCAAGACCAACGTTGTATCCCGCCTTTTTAAGAATATGATAAGTTAAAAGTGTAGTTGTTGTTTTACCATTTGAACCCGTAATACATATTTTTTTTGCATTAGTATATCTTCCTGCAAATTCAATTTCAGAAATTACAGGTGTTTTTTTGTTCTTTAGTTTTTGTATTAATTCTATTTTATCAGGAATACCCGGGCTCTTAATTACCTCATCAGCATTAAGAATTTTATTTTCGGTATGTACTCCTTCTTCAAACAAAATATTCTCTTCAATTAATTGTTTTTTATATTTTTCTTTTATTAATGACTTATCGCTGACAAAAACGTCGAAACCTTTTTGTTTAGCGAGAATAGCGCTACCTACTCCACTCTCTCCACTTCCAAGTATTACAATTCGCTTACTCAACTATCTTAATTTTAGAGTTACAAATGTTAATACCGCCAACATAATTCCTATAATAAAAAAACGCATTACAATTTTTGATTCGTGAAAACCACTTTTTTGATAATGATGATGAAGCGGTGCCATTTTAAACAATCTATTTGCGCTTGCATATTCAATTCCTCTTCTTTTCTTTTGGTACTTGAAATAAACCACCTGAAGTATTACCGAAATATTTTCAACTAAAAAAACACCACACAAAATTGGGATTAATAATTCTTTGCGAATAGCAATTGCATAAACCGCAATTATTCCACCAATTGCCAAACTTCCTGTGTCGCCCATAAACACTTGTGCAGGAAAAGAATTATACCATAAAAAGCCAATACATGCACCAATAAATGCTGCCATAAACACAACTAATTCTCCAGAATTTGGGATGTACATAATATTGAGATAATCAGCAAAAACAGTGTTACCGGAAACATAAGCCAAAATACCAAGCACCGTACCAATAATCGCACTAGTTCCCGCGGCTAAACCATCAATGCCATCTGTTATATTTGCGCCATTAGACACGGCAGTAACAATTAATATTACCATTGGAATAAAAATTATCCAGCCATACTTAGCGCAATCATCACACATCCAAGAAATAAAACTGCCATAATCCAATTCATTATTTTTTGTGAATGGAATTGTAGTTTTTAAATTCTTCACCGGTTGATCAGCGTACTTTGGAATTTTAATATCTTGCTGCGCATTCGGATTTGAATTTGCCCACACAGTTTTTTCATTATGCGTTAAACGTTCTTTTACAACCACATCAGGATGAAAATAAAAAACGCATCCAACAATTAATCCGATTCCTATTTGACCAATAATTTTAAATTTCCCTTGTAAACCTTCCTTATTTTTTTTGAATACTTTAATGTAATCATCTAAAAAACCAATTCCGCCTAACCACAATGTAGAAATCAACATTAATACGATATAAACATTTAATACTTTCGCAAATAATAATGTTGGAATAATAATTGCCGCAATAATAATTATCCCACCCATTGTTGGAGTTCCCGATTTTTTATTTTGTCCTTCTAATCCTAATTCACGAATAGTTTCTCCTATTTGTTTCTTACGAATAAACTCAATAATTTTTTTTCCAAATAATAATGAAATAATTAAAGAAGTAATTAACGCCAAAGCTGCGCGAAATGAAATATATTGAAATACTCCTGCACCCGGGAAATCTAAAGTCTTATCTAAATATTGAAAGAAATAATATAACATGTTATATATCTAGCGTTTTAATAGTTTCTTTTAAAATTTCAAAATCATCAAATGGTTGTTTTATTCCTTTAATTTCTTGGTATTTCTCATGACCTTTACCCGCGATTAAAATAATATCACCCGGCTTACTCAATGAACAAGCTGCTTTAATAGCTTCTTTTCTATCTGTTATCCTTAATGTTTTTTTACTATCAACAGGACTGATACCCTTTTGCATTTGATTTAAAATTTCTTCGGGATCTTCGCTTCGTGGATTATCTGAAGTAAGAATAACTTTATTACTATACTGACAAGCAATTGCTGCCATAACCGGACGTTTGGCTGCATCTCTATCTCCACCGCAACCAACTAAAGAAATTACCTGTTCATTTCCTGCCCTTAAATCTTTTATAGTTTCTAAAACATTTTTTAAAGCATCAGGGGTGTGAGCGTAATCCACAATTCCAATAATACCTTTTGGTGATTTAAAATATTGAAAACGTCCTTCAACCGAATTAAGATTGCTTAATGCTGTTAAAACATTTGTTTTATTTTGTTTTAATAATACTGCTGCGGCATAAACCGCTAAAACATTATAAGCATTAAATGTTCCTATCAATTTTACCCATACCTCAACATTATCTATGTTTAGTAACAACCCGTTTAATTGATTCTCAAGAATTTTACATTTAAAATCGGCGATGCTTTGAAGTCCGTAAGTATACTTTTGCGCTTTAGTATTTTGCAACATAATCAAACCGTTGCGGTCATCACGATTTATTAAAGCGAAAGCTGTACTTGGTAATTGATCAAAAAACGTTTTTTTGGCTTTAATATATTCATCAAAAGTTTTGTGATAATCCAAATGATCATGGGTAATGTTGCTGAAAATAGCACCCGTAAAACTTAATCCTGCAATACGATTTTGAACTATTGCGTGAGAACTAACTTCCATAAATACGTATTCACAACCTTCAGCATGCATTTTACTTAACAATTCATTTAATGCCAAAGCATCTGGAGTTGTATGGGTTGCGGTAATAACCGTGTTATTAATTTTATTTTCAACTGTAGAAAGTAAGCCAACTGAATAACCTAAAGATTTAAATAAATTAAAAAGCAATGTAACGGTGGTTGTTTTGCCGTTAGTACCAGTAATACCAACAAGTTTTAATTTATTTGAGGGATTGTCGAAAAAATTACATGCTATTATCCCTAAAGAATAAGATGAATCTTTTACTTTAATATAAGTTACATTCTTGTTTTTGTTTTCCGGTAGTTCTTCGCATAAAATTGCAATTGCTCCTAATTCAATAGCTTTATCAATATAAACATGCCCATCAACAGCAGTGCCTCTTGTAGCAATAAATAAAGAATCCTTTTTTACCTTTCTTGAATCGAAAGTAACTGAAGAAATAGCCATATGAGTAGACCCTATAATTTCTTCAAGTCTAACTTTATATATTATGTCGCTTAACAGTTTCATATTAACGTTAATACTATTTTATTTCCTTTAGTAAATTTCTGTCCTACTTCAATACTTTGTTTCTGTACACTACCAAAGCCTTGTAGTTGAACATGTACACCATTATTCTCTAATAAAAATATTGCGTCCTTAGCCGATAAACCATGTAAGCTTGGCATAATTCCCTTTTTTAATTGCGATTCAATATTATTGTCTGAAAAAATTATCTTAGCTGTATCTTTTGTATCACGACTTACAAATTTTACATTATCTGAATTAGAAGAAGGAATAGAAAAAAACTTGGCCATCGAACTAAGTTCATTTCCCTTGGTTATAATTGTGTTTGGTAATTTTGTAATTAAATTTTTATTATTATTAATTGGATGTATAAAATCTAAACTTCCTGAATATACTTTTTCGGCAATTTCCTTAAAAACCGGACCCGCCACGGCAGCACCATAATAAACACCATTTACAGGTGAATTAATAACAACAATACAAGAGTACAATGGATTTTCTGCAGGAAAATATCCAACAAAAGAAGCTTGATAATTACGATCACCAACTTCGCCATAAACAGATTTACCTTTAACTTTTTTGGCGCCAGTTTTAGCAATTTGTGCGGTACCTGTTTTACCACCAACATTAAAAGCAGTAATATTTAATGTTTTACCAGAACCATTTTTTACTACACCCTCTAATAACTTTTTTGCTTTTACAATTGTTTCCTTTTTTACAATTTGTTCCTCTATTATTTCTGTGCCATAGGTTTTTATTACAACACCATTTCGTTTAATTTCTTTTATAAACCGGGGCTTAACCATTTTACCATCATTGGCAACCGCATTGTATAAGGTTAATGTTTGAAGAGGTGTTATTAAACTTTCATATCCGTAACTTAATTGAGGTAATGTAACTCCAGACCAAAACCTTGTTCTTGTTTGCGGAATAACTCCTTTACCCTCTCCAGGTATTGATAAACCCAATTTTTCATTTAAATGAAACGAGTTTAATTTATTGGCGAATTGTTGTGGATTTTTAGAATAATACTTTGTAATAATTTTACTTACTCCAACATTGGAAGATGTTTCAAATACACGCTGAAGAGTTAAAGTTGGACTTTCTGGAGCATGAGAATCTTTAACTTTTTTATCAAAATACATGCACTCACCATTACCAACCGCTACTTTTTCATCCAAACTCACATTAAATTCATCAATTACAGCAAGCATAGATGCAAGCTTAAATGTTGATCCAGGCTCAGTTGGATAACCAATGGCATAATTAAAACTTTCATTATAACTATTTGTGTCGCGAGTACTTTTAGTGAGATTTACAATTGCTTTTATTGCGCCTGTTTTTACTTCCATTAAAATTGCGCAGCCGTGTGATGCACTATTTTTTTGTAACGACTTCATTAATGCTTGTTGAGCAACATCTTGAATATTTATATCTATGGTAGTATATAAATCATTACCATCTTTAGGCTCAACCTCATTTTCATCATTAATAGGTCTCCATACACCGCCGGCAATTTGTTGCATTAAACGTTTACCACTTATGCCACTTAAAATACTGTCAAAGGCACCTTCCAAACCAACAGGTTTAATGCCGGTTCTAGCCATTCCGATTGTCCTGCCGGCAAGCATTTGGAAAGGACGTTCGCGACGGTTAGTTTGTAACGTTACTAAACCTCCTCTTCTACCTTTTCTGAAAATTGGAAACGCTTTTAAGATTTGTAAATCTTTATAAGAAACATTTCGCTGTAGCAAAACATACCTGTCATTATTTTTTCTAGCCTTATTTAAAATTTTTAAATAATCTCTTTCTGTTTTATCACCAAATAAATTGCTCAATAAATAAGCTAGAGAATCTCTATTGCTTTTATATAATTTTTCGGTAATGCTGGGTGCATTGATATCAACCGCAATTTCATAATAGGGTAATGATGTCGCAAGCAAAGCACCGTTAGCATCGAAAATATTACCCCGAACCGCTTCAACAGAATCTAGTTTGGTTGTGTAAGCTTCAGCTTTATTTCTCCATTCCTCACCTTGTACAAATTGAATCACACAAATGCGATACAATATTCCAATTGCAAATACGCACATAAATATATATACGAGATAGGTACGGGATAGAATATTTTTCTTTTCGTTCAAGCTTAATTACCAGATTTATATAATTGCAAACTATCTACTTTAATTTTTATTGGTGGAACAACAGGCTCTTTTAAACCTAATTTTTCAGCGGCTTTAGCAACTTCGCTTTGTTTACTCGCAAACATTAAATCGCTTTTAGTAGAAATGTATTCCGATCGAAGTTCTTTAAGTTGATTTGAAATTTTATTTACTTCACGAATTTTATCATCCGCGTAATATCCGTTTGCGATATATAGAATGGCGATAAATGCCAAGAAAAGAATAAAAGGTAAATGTTTTAAGGTTTTATCATTAGTAAGAAATGTGCCGCTAAAAACAGCCGAAAGACCTTTGCCGAGAACTCCTCTTTTACGTGGCTTAGAAGTTTTTTGAGGTTTAGAGTCGGTCGTTTTTTCAACAACAATTTCTTGTTCTATTACTTCTGGTTCCTCTGTGGTTATTTCCCTGTACTTATTGGCCACTTATTATTTATTCTTTGACTTATGTATTTCTTAAATTTTTATTGCTACTCTTAATTTTGCACTACGTGCTCTTGTATTATTTTTAATTTCTTCTTCTGATGGTAAAATTGGTTTTGATGTTAAATTTTTAAATATCTTTTTACTAGTTCCAAAAATCACATCCTTTTCTTCTATCCCCTCTACATTGCCAGCTCTAATAATATTTTTAACTAGTCTATCTTCCAAGCTATGATAGGATATTACAACTAACCTTCCTTCACTTTTAAGAATTTCAACACATTGTGTTAAACATTCTTTTAATGCTTCTAATTCTTGATTAACTTCTATTCTTAATGCCTGAAAAACTTTTGCTAAATATTTGTGCTCTTCAAATTTTGGTGTGCAAGACGAAATTGCAGCCTTCAGTTCGTTAGTTGTAGCTATTTCTTTTTCTTCTCTTGCGGCACAAATAACAAAAGCCAAACGCCCTGCGTTATGTATTTCGCCATAAGTTTTAAAAATATGAATGAGTTGTTTATCGGAATATTCATTCACTATTTTTTTTGCAGTTAAGGCGTTTTGTTGATTCATACGCATATCCAACTCAGAATCAAAACGAATAGAAAAACCGCGTGAGGCTTCATCAAATTGATGAGACGAAACACCAAGGTCGCCAAGTATTCCATCTACTTGATTAATTCCATATAATCTCAGATAATTTTTTAAGTGTCTGAAATTATGTGGTATTAAAGTAAAGCGCGAATCATTTATACTATTTTTTTTCGCGTCTTCATCCTGATCAAAAGCAAATAATTTTCCTTTTTCGTTTAATTGCTTTAAAATGTGTGCAGAATGTCCTCCACCACCAAAAGTTAAATCAACATAAACGCCATCGGGCTTAATGTTTAAATTATCAATACAAGCTTGTAAAAGAACGGGGTTGTGATAAGCGTTACTCATCGTCAACATCATTAAAATTTATTCCTCCTAAAACATCTTCAGCTAATTTTTCAATATCAATATCTTGGCTTAAGAATTCTTCGTACAATTGTTTATCCCACAACTCTATTACGTTGTTACTTCCTAAAACTTTTAAATCTGATTTTATATCAGCATAATCTGTTAAAGATTTTGGTAACAATAAACGCCCGGAATTATCTGCTTCAACATTAGTTGCTCCGCCAGTAAATTTTCTAACAAAAACATCGTTTGCTTTTATTAAGCGATTTAGTTTGCTTAATTTTTTATTTAGTTTTTCCCACTCTTTTAAAGGGTATAAAACCAAACATTTTTGGTGAAGATTTCGGTTGATTACAAATCCATTTTCAAAAATTGCTTCTAGCTGCTTTCTAAGGTCGACAGGAAACATGAAACGCCCTTTTGCGTCCACTTTACAATCGTATTCCCCTATCATACTGGCCATTAGTAGTTTTCTTTGATCTGAGCAAAAATATGGATAATATTCCCACTTTTTACCACTTTAAGCCATTTTTTACCACTATTGTTGAAAAATTAGAGGTTTTAAACAATGTTAATAACCCTAACAATCAGTTAGTTAAATTTAATTTATGCCTTAGAATGTAGAGTTGGTAAGAGCTTTAAAGATTGAAAGTAAAATTTGAAGTCTGATTTTTAAACAGGTTTCTAAACAGGATATTAACAATTTAGGTTTTTAAACTTAAACCAAATTTAAGGTGTGTTTTTGTAAGGTTTTTAGAAAAATTAACCTCGAAATTTACGGGAATTGATACTGAACTTTAAAGCAAAAAATTTAAATAAATTCTTCTTTTTTAAAATAATCGATGATAGAATCGATGATTAATTTATTTTGTTGTTTGGAATCTAAATGGGGAAGGTTTTGAACTAATTTCCAGTGAGGCCAACCGTCTTCATCTCTTCCTAAGAATTCATAAAATCCATATGGCTCTAATAAAGTACAAATTGCAATGTGCATTACTTCTAATTTCTCATCTTTTTTATACTTCTTGAAAGGCTTACTTAATTCTTGCAAGCCAATCATAAATAAAATAGAATCGTAATCCATTTCGCCATCAAAACGCTCTTTTAGTTTTATCTGGAGTCTCTCCCAATCACTTGCCATTCAATATAGTTAATAGGTGTTAGTTAATAGTTATTAGACAGACCGTAAAATTATTCTTGTTCATCAGACTCTTCGTCATCCTCATCAAATTCGCCTTCATTTAAGTCGGGCAGCATTACTCTTGTGGCTTGCACTTGTTGTTGATGGTGATAAATAAAATCCAAAATATCTTCCTTTCCCACTTTTTTTTCTGCCGAAGAAATAAAACTATTTGGTAAATCCTCCCACAATTTTAAAAGTTCAGTTTCTATATTTTTAATATTTTTCGCTAATTCTAATTTAGAGTTCTTGTCTGTTTTAGTGTAAATAATACTAAATGGAATTTGATTCTCTCCACACCACAACATAAAATCTTTATCAATTTGTTGTAAAGGAATGCGACTATCAATTAATACAAATAAACACACTAACGTTTCGCGTTTTTTACAATAGTCATAAATAATTGTTTCTAACTTGGCGCGATTATCTTTACTAGTTTTTGCATAGCCATATCCGGGTAAATCTACTAAGTACCAATTATCATTAATAGTAAAATGATTAATTAATTGGGTTTTGCCAGGTGTTGCAGATGTTTTTGCTAATTTATTATTATTGCAAAGCATGTTTATTAAAGAAGACTTGCCTACGTTACTTCTTCCTATAAAAGCAAATTCGGGTAAACTTGGCTTCGGGCATCCAAATATGCTTGAAGCACTTTGTTTAAATGTGGCTTTTTTAATTATCATGTTATTTTAAAATCCCTTTTTCAATTAGGTATGAATTAAAGTGTCTTTCTTTTTTACTTTGGTATACATCTTTTATTTCTACCAAAATACCTGTTTCTTCAACGCCACCAAATGTAGGGTTAATAGCTGTACCAAAACTTTTCATAGTACTACTTAAATTCATATAGGCATTCATTAATGGAGGAATATTTTCTCCCAATGCCCGCACTAATTTATTTAAATGCGCGTGACCTGCTTTATAATCTAAATTTTTTAATTCGTTTAAAAATTGGGTAACATCCGTTTTAACATCCACTGCATGTATCGGAGTAACAAGCTTTTCGGGATCGGGAAAATAATGCGCAATAAAAGCTAGAATATAATCTCTAGCTGTTACATTAAAATCTGTATACATGGTTACTTTACCATAAAAATATTTTTGAGAAGGATTATCAATTACTAAGGCTCCTAAACCATCCCATAAATTATCCAAACTAAACAAGCCTTTTCTGAATTGCTCGCTTGGTTGATATAATGGCTGAATAAATGAACGTCCTAACTCTATAGTATACGGCAAATATTTTGCATAAAATTGCTCATTAAAATTAAACAACTCCGTGGTTGCTATTTGAACTTTTCCATTTATATATTCAGCGTCTTTACATAAAATAAAACGATATGCGCCAACAATTTCTTTATCTTCTGGATTCCAAACTAATAATTGCTGATAAGGGTGCGAACTTGTATCAAACTCATCAATGTCTATCGATTTTCCAGTTCCGCCACCGGCATGTCTAAAGGTAACTTCGCGTAATCTGCCAATTTCACGCATAACATTTGGTGAATTGTGATGAGTAATAATGTATATTTCATTATTTCCATTATTAGTCTTACGTACATAGCGCTCTTTTGTTAACTCACTTAAAAGCGCTTCTTTGCTTACTTGTTCAATAATATTCTCCATAAGTCTAAGTGTAAATATACAATTAAAAAAAAATAGATTTTTAATTAATCTGATAATTTATTAATGCCTCTTTTTTAATTATCTTTAACCATAATTAGTTATGTACAACTTACTACTTTATAAAAAATTAACTTTGGTGTTTTTATGTTTTTTAGTAAAAGCAACCTTGGGGCAAACTAGTTACAGCTTCATATTTTCAAAATTAGATGAAATCTGCGTAAAAGGAGCGGCAGGAATTCAAATAGATACTCTTAAGACAAACGATCAATTAACTATTAATTGGAGTAATGGGCAAAGCAATGTTTTTTCGATTAAGGATCTTGAGACAGGAGATTTTTCGGTGCATGTTGTAATTAAAGAACAACCTGATAGCGTTCTTATTACAAAAATAGACACAACAATTTATTTTAAAATTGAAAAATTAGATTGTCCCGTTGTGGTATCCAACCATTTTACGCCTAACGGTGATAATTATAATGATTATCTTCAAATAGCTAACATTCAATTTTACCCTAAGTTTGAATTATATATTTTTAATAAATGGGGGCAGCAAGTTCATTCACAAAAAGAAAATTATACACCATGGAATGGTACTTGGAATGGAATAAATGTTTTAGACCAAACATACTACTATATTTTTTATTACGATTCTGGAAACAAAAACAAAGTTCTTAAAGGAGATATTACAATTTTAAGATGAAAAAAATAATTGCAGTTATATTTTTTAATTTTTTGTTTAACTGGTTAGTTGCCCAACAGTTTCCGCAATACACGCAATTTATTTTTAATAAAATAGGTTATAATCCCGCGGCGTCAGGCACATCCATAAACGCACCCTATGAACTTATTATTGGAGCAAGAACCCAATGGTTTGGCTTTACAAATAATCCTAAATCGGCATTTGTTTCGTTTAACTACAATTTTATTCCTAAGCGTAAGGTTACCAAATGGCACAATGTAGGCGTGTATGTTGATCAAGATCAGGCAGGAAATTTTGTACATAATGATGTTTGGTTATCTTATACCTTTCATTTACTGCTTGCTAAAAAAACAATTATGTCGGTTGGTTTATTTGCGGGAATAAAACAATTTAAATTAACAAAAAATAATTTAGACAGAAATGACCCCGCCGTTTCTAATAGCGATGCTTCTGTTATTGCTTATCCCGATTTGGTGCCAGGAGTTAGACTTACAAATAAAAAGTTTTTTGTGGATTTTTCAATTCAACAGGTTTCTATTTTTAAACAATCGGGTATCGGCGGTCAAATTGGTTCGCCTTCTAAATTATTACCACATTATAATTTTAGTGCCGGAAAAAAAATAAAAATTAACGACTTCGATAATTTAATGGTTGCTATGAACTTGCATAGTTCAATTACCAGTTTACCATCGGCTGAATTAACTGTTATCAATTATTATAATAAACGCTTTGCTCTTGGCGCAAGTATAAGAAGCAAAAATTTTGCCTCCGCTATTGTACAATTCAGATTAGTTAAAAATCTTAATGTGGGATTAGCGTACGACCTTTCTATAAATAAAGTTTTCCGTGGCTCGCCAAACACTTTTGAAATAATGATCAGCTTCTCGCCTTTATTTGGTGGTGAGATGACTGAAAACGCAGTTAAACTCAACGTATCAGACTGTACTTTTTAATTTTCCCGCTTAAATTATCAGTATACCATTTTCTTCTTATTTTAATCCACTTAAAAAACAAATGCTACCACATTTAAGTAGTTGGTTTTAATTTAATCTACTTCGCTGTAATTTTACAATAAGATTCAGAATTGTATTAAAGAATAAATACATGAAATGGATTTAACCTTTAAAAACTAAGATTATGAGCTATTCAATCAACAACCAGCAAAATTTAAACGAGGTTATTTTTGCTAACCGCAACAAAAGTTATGGTGCTTATGTTATTCGTTCTGAATATGGAAATACTATTTTTAAATCCTTATCGATAATGATTTTAGGATTTGGAACTTTTATGTCTTTAGCTTTTTATTTTAGTAATAGAAACAATAGCCCCGAGCAAAATAATTTTCCGGTAATTAAGGCAGACACTAGTGTTACTATTATTTGTAATCTTAAACCAGACGAACCTCTTGAATTAAAACAACCTGAGAAAGGAAGTTCTGCGCCAGCGACAACAACGCCTCCTGAAAATACATTGGTAAATATAAGTGATACTGTTAGCGTTGAAACACATTCTGTTTTAAACAATACCAATCTAACTACAACAACAAATTCAGCAACTACCGGAACCGGGAATGAAACAGTAGTAGCAACCGGAGGAGGAACAGGAACTACAACTACTACAGTTACTACAAACCCTACAGAATTAGTGTTTGTAGATTCAGCGCCTGAATTTGAAGGAGGACTGAGTGCTCTTTATAAATTTGTTTCTGCTAATGTAAAATATCCTGTTGGGGCTTCTGAAAACGGAAAAGGCGGAACAGTTTATGTAAAATTTGTAGTGGACGAAAAAGGAAAGGTAGGCCGCTTAACATTATTGAATAATGTTGGTTATGGCATGGATGAAGAAGCTTTAAGAGTTATTGCCATGATACCAAATTTTAAATCGCCAGCAAAAGTAAAAGGTGAAGCTGTAAAAGTGTATTACCAATTACCCATTAAGTTTAAATTAAATTAATAAAAATTTGTGTGTTGTTAATATGTGAAAAAGACCAAGCAATGCTTGGTCTTTTTAGTTTAAAAATTTTTTGAAATAGATTTACAATTTTACTTTATCCTAATAATTGTTTTACCAAAACAGAAACTAGCTTATTATCTGCTTTACCCGCTAATGCTTTTGATGCTGCGCCCATTACTTTTCCCATATCGGCCGCGCTAGTCGCTCCAACAGAGGCAATAATTTTAATTAACTCTGCTTTTACCTCTTCTTCACCCATTTGTTTTGGCAAATATTCTTCAATCACAGCGGCTTGTGTCATTTCAACTTCAGCTAAATCTGCACGACTTTGACTTGTATATATATCGGCAGATTCTTTTCTTTTTTTCACTTCTTTTTGTAAAGCTTTTGCAACCGAATCTTCCGTTAATCCTTCGGGAGACGTTTTTAATAATAAGATAACCGATTTGATAGCGCGTAACGCCTCTAATTTTTTAGCATCCTTTGCAAGCATGGCAGTTTTAATTTCGCCATTTATTTTTTCTTCAATATTCATTTCAACGTTGTTTTATTTTACTACAAAGATAAAATTATTTTAACGATTGAGGTAATAAGCCACGAATTGCACTAATTGCACAAAATAAACTGCAGATTTCAACGATGACACAGATATATACGCAAAAAACAAATTGTTTGGTAATAAAAAATTATTTAAAAAAAATAACCACAGACTTACAAATTTACATAGGAAATAAATCTATGTGAATCTTGTAAAATCTGTGGCTAAAAAATGGGTCTTCTATAATTAGTGACTCACTGTAATTTTACCAGACTTTAAAGTTTGATTAGCATTTCCAACTACAGTATACATATATAAACCTGTAGTGTAAGAAGAAACATCTAATTTTAATCTCCCATCTACAAGATTTTGTTTTTCAACTAATTTACCTGTAATATCATAAATCAATACCTGTTTTGCTTCGTTACTTTCAGTAATAAAATTTACTATTGTGCTTGAAGGATTAGGAAAAACAGCTAAACTTAATGTGTTATTGACACTTTCACTAACACCCGTAATAATCGGTTTTGCACGAGTAACAAGAGTTTGAGTTGAAGTACCTGCTAAAGGCGCTACAATAGTTGCAGTTGTAATAGTAAACAACGCTTCCTTAGTGCCTACACTATAATAATCCCAATTTTTTTGAGTAACCGAACCTGAGCCAAGCTGCACATTAAAATTAATTGTTTGAGTAGTTACCACACGAACTACATTGTTAAAAGTTCCGGTTGGTATTACTAAAGTTCCAGTTCCATCAGCAATTGTGCCGCTATTTCCCGTAAACGTTCCTGTTTGAGATAAAGAAGGGATAGATACGCTTCCGCCCGTAACAGCGGTACTAGTTGTGCTTAACGACATTGGATAGGCCGCTATAACAGCCGCAGTTGTATAAACAAATGACGATGCAATAGAAGCAATTGTGATGTTACCGCCCCAATATTTTAAATCTGTAGCTGAAGATTTGTAATAAGATAAATTACTCGCTGCAGAACCCAATTGCACACCCGGGATAGGATAAGAAGCGTTAGAGTTTGCAGAGGCAGTATAATTATTTACAATACTACTATGAGTTACAATTGTGCCAAAATTCCATAATGCACCAGCGCCGGAAGCTCCAGGAGTAACTGTTAATGAATCGCATTGGTAAGTTGCATACATATCTCCTGCAACCGGCGAATGATTTGCATCTGTTAATGTTTGAGCGTTTAACGATAATCCCGCTAATGCTGTAAAAATTGCTAAGTAAATTTTTTTCATAATTTTTTAATTAAGTATTTCATCAAAAATATAAAAAAAACACGTGCTTTTTAGGTTTTTACCTGAAAAGCTTTAAAATGAGGCTGTTTTAACAAACAAATTGGTTTTTAATTAAATGCGGCCTAAGATCGCTAAAACAGTAAAGCCAACGATTTTTATTAACCACATAGAAACATAAGTCTCTTAGAAATAAGCATCGTCTTAGAAAGAAAATCATAGGGTTTTCTTCGTCCAGGACGAAGAAAACTATGCGACACTATAATTATAAGTATAATCATACGCCTTAACTATGTCTCTATGTGGTTTATTTTTTAACAACAAAAAAAGCCACTCCTTTCAGAATGGCTTTCAATAAAAAACAATCTATTTAATGACTAACTGTTATTTTTCCTGATTTTAGAGTTTGATTGCTATTTCCAAGAATAGAATACAAATACATTCCTTTATTATAATCTAAAACACTTAATATTAATTTACCGTCAACAAAATTATGTTGCTCGATTAATTTACCTGTAACATCATAAATTACCAATTGCTTTGCCTCTTTGCTCTCCGTCACAAAATTCACTTGGTTGGAAGAAGGATTAGGAAAAACAACTAAATCAATAAGAGATTGTCTATTCTCTTTAATACCAACTGGTGTTGGCACACTTCTTGTAACAATTGTTTGAGTAGAAGGTGTTGGTGATAAGCTAGTTAAAACCGTTGAAGTGGAAATAGTAAATAAAGATTCTTTGGTGCCTATGTTATAATAATCAAAATTCATTTGCGTAACAGTCCCCGTTGCTAAAGGAACGATAAAATCTATAGTTTGAGTTGTTACTACTCTTATTACATTCGTAAAAGTTCCGGTTGGCAATATCAAAGTTCCGGTTCCATCTGCAATAGTTCCACTATTTCCAACAAAAGTCCCTGCTTGAGGCAATGGCGCAGTTGTGTTAATTGTTCCTCCTGTTGCAGAAGAACTTGAGGTTGTTATGCTCATTGGATAAGCCGCTACAACGGCAGCAGTAGTATAAATCAACGTTGCTGCTACTGGTCCAACAACAATATTACCACCCCAATATTTTAAATCACTTGTAGTAGATTTATAATAAGAAATATTATTAACAGATGAAGCTAGCGCTACACCAGGAATCGGATAAGATGCATTAGAATTTGCAACTGCCGTGTAATTATTAATTACATTACTATGTGTAACTACTGTAGAAAAATTCCAAACGGCTCCTGCTCCAGAAGCCCCGGGATTAACATTTAATGAATCGCATTGATAGGTCGTATACATATCGCCAGCAACAGGAGAATGATTGGCCTCGGTTAATGTTTGCGCATTAACACATAAAATACCAATTGATAAGAAAAGTGTAGAGTAAATTTTTTTCATTTTTTTATAATTATTTGTTTTACCAAAAATATTAAAAATAATGGAACTGTTTTAATTTTTAACAGCAAAACTTAGAATTTCATTTGTTTGACGACTCGATTTTTTTCAATAGATAGAAACATTGAGTTCTATCAATATAACTTGATTATGATAGAAAATAGCTTTTACGAATAAGCTACACATAGATGATTACTTATTTCAATAAAAGTGAACTATCACCATAACTTAAAAAACGGAAATCATGTTTAAGTGCATATTCATAAATTTTTTTCCAATTAACGCCCACAATACAACTTATTAATAACAACAAGGTACTTTGCGGCTGATGAAAATTAGTGATTATCCCATCTGCCAATTTTAATTGATAAGGAGGCGCTAATAAAATTTGTGTTTTGCAGGTGATGTAATTTAACTGATGGTTATCTAACCAATTTATTAAAGCTTCTAAACTTTTCTCTAATGACACTTCTTTTTCTTTTAAACTATAGGGTTCCCATTGTTTAATTTCTAACTCATTTATATCAATATCGTTATTATAAATAACTTTTAAGCCCATCCAATAAAGGGATTCAAGTGTTCTTAAAGAAGTTGTACCAACAGCAATTTTCTTTTTATCCTTGTTTTTTAATAATTCAACTATCGTTTCTTTGCTAACACTCAGCCATTCGGCATGCATATCATGATCAACTAACGTATCACTCTTTACTGGCTTAAAAGTGCCAGCCCCAACATGTAGTGTAACAAAAAGAGATTTATGATTTTTGCGTTTTAATTTTTCGGTAACGTTTGGCGTAAAATGCAAACCAGCTGTTGGTGCTGCAACCGAACCTTTTTGTGTTGCATAAATAGTTTGATATCTCAGCAAATCTGACTCATCACTTTTTCGTTTTAAGTATGGCGGTATGGGCATTTCGCCGATTTTCTCTAACACCTCTGCAAAACAAAGATTAGAAGGCTCCCATTCAAATTCAATAGTTACATCTTCATTGCTTTTTTCGATTAGTTTGGCTGATAAAGTAACATTGTTAACCGTCACAACTAAAACTTCATCTCGCCATTTTTTTAAATTTCCAACCAAACATTTCCACATTATTTTTTTGGTCACCAACATTGCTTGAGTAATATCAATATCAGTTTGGTATGGCTCCAAACAAAAAATCTCTAGCTTTTGTCCTTTTATGTTTTGAAAATATAATCTTGCCTGAACAACGCGTGTATTATTAAATATCAAAATACTTTCCTCTGGTAAAAAATCTGTAATGTTTTTAAAAACAGACTCGGTAATGGTTTCGTTTTTAAAAATTAATAATTTAGCATCATCCCTCTTTACTAAAGGATACTCTGCAATTTTTTCCTGCGGTAAATCATAAGTATAATCCGCTATTGCAATGGAAGAAGGATGAAAGCTCATTTAGGTAAAAAAATTATTGAATATTCATTAAGCGCAATACCTTTTCAATGTCTTCCGGCGTATCAATACAATGGCTATCGTATGTTGTGTCAACACAATTTATTTTATAACCATTCTCTAACCAACGCAATTGCTCTAATGATTCTGCTAACTCCAATGCTGAAGGTTTAAGCTTGGTTATTTTTTCTAAAATATCAGTGCGATAAACATACATGCCAACATGCCTATAATAATCAAAATGTTTATGCCATTCTTTTTCGTCTTTTCCTTTGATGTGCGGAATAACATTTCTACTAAAGTAAAGCGCTTCTTTATTTTGGCTTAAAACAATTTTCACTTCTCCTTTATCAAAAAGCACATCATTATCAGTACATTTAATCATTTGCGTGGCAATTTCAACATCACCATTACATACTTTTGCTAAAGAATTTATTTGTTCTGGGTCTAAAAATGGTTCATCGCCTTGAATATTTAAAACATAATCGAACGTTTGTCCTAACAATTGATATGCCTCATAACATCTATCAGTTCCGCTTGGGTGCTCTGCCTTAGTTAATATTGCTTCCGCTCCAAAACTTTTAACATGTTCGGCAATTCTATTATCATCTGTTGCAATAATTATTTTATTTAAAAGATTTGATTTTTTAGTTTGCTCGAAAACCCTTTGTATCATAGATTTTCCTTTGATTTCTACAAGTGGTTTACCCGGAAAGCGTGTAGAAGCGAAGCGAGCTGGAATTATTCCTATTATTGACATATTAACTTTTTTTTAACCGATTCCCAAAAATAACTAAAAACTATTATCTATTTTTATTGTTTCTTAAAAGTGAATATTAAACTTATCATATCCCTATTTTCAGCGCTTCTAATTGGTTTTTCTTTTAGAACCCCAATTGATATTAAACCGGCGATGATTTTGCATCAGATGTATGATTCGATACAAAACATAAAAACACTCCGGGTAAAAGTTTCTTCCGTTGAACGTTTAGAAGAAAATTTTTCCTCTGCAAACTCTGAATATAAAGTACAAACCCGTCCAAGAAAATTATATTTCCGTAATCCTGATAAAAAATTGGAGGTTTTATTTAACACAGAATTATATGGGCGCAAAGCTTTGGTTAAACCTCATGTCTTTCCATATTTTACAATAAGCCTTGACCCCACTGGCAATATTATGCGTAAAAACCAACATTATTCTATTAATGAGTTGGGATACACTTTTATTGGTAATTCAATTGCCTTAACAATTAGTAAAGACAAAAATGGCTTAAATAATTTTACGTATTTAGGAAAAGCTAATAAAAACGGATACTCTTGTTATTTTTTACAGTATGAAAATAAAAATTACGCCTATATAGACTATGTAGTTTGCGAAAAAGAAACTGCAACCAGCATAGCCTATAAACTTAATGTAAATGATTATTTATTACGACACAAAAACGATTTATTAAATGATTTTGGCTATTTAAAAAAAGGCACAACTTTAAAAGTTCCAACTCTTTATTGCAAAAAAGCTAACTTATTTATTGATGACCACCTAATGGTGCCGATTTCTTTGAGCTTATATGATGACAAAGGGTTATTTGAAAGCTACGATTTTTCAAATGTACAAATAAACAAACCGTTTTTAGAGGATGAGTTTAATCGTGACAATAAAAATTACGGCTTTTAATTTTTAAAGTTCTTTCATTAAAACTTCATACAGTTTTATCATTCCTTCCACATCTTTTTTATGAACTTTTTCATCAGGGGTATGAACATTTTCTTCGGCAGCCCCAACAAAACACCAATCCCATGGATATTCAGCCATCTGCAGTTCTTTAGCATCACTACCTCCGCTACCTTCAACCTCTAATTGAAAAGCGCATTTATTTTTTTTTGCGATTGAAATTATTTTGTTAACATAACTTCTTCGAGGTATTAAGCTATCGCGCATGCTTATCACTGGTCCTTTTGCATAACTGACACCATCGGATATCCAAGAAATGTCAGAGATTAACGCTTGAGATATTTTGTATTTATCTTGTAAATATTTTTGAAGATAACTTACACTTCCCCCACCATGTTCCTCATAAGTACTAAAAACAATAGCGCCATCTTTTAATGTTGCGGCAATTTTTAATGCATTGTAAACACCTAGGCGGTTATCCATATAACAACACTGAATATGATTTTTATCTTCTCGCCAATTTGGTTTAAATGTAAGTTCTGTTCCTGTCTCAAAATTTCTTTTGCCTTTATAAGATAAACTTCTAGCACCGGTTTTCTTATTATCAGTAACTTTTAATTCTACTTCTTGCAAACCTTTACTATCAGAGCCAATTAGTTTAAATCCGCTTTTTGTAACCGGACCGCCAATTTTCACTAATTGCTCGCCATAACGCACAGTAAAACCAATACTATCCATGTGTGCAAAAACGGCTGTGCGTGGTTTCCCAAAAATCAAAATAACATTATCATGAAATCCATCGCCAAAAATAACTTTTGGTTTGTGTTTCCAATTTTTAGAATTTTCTTTTATATAGTTTAGTATAAAAATTTTCATACCTACTTCGCTACCGCTAGGGGCATGCATGAAACACATTTGTTTTAACAAATCGTATTCAGAGTTTTCTTTTTTCATATTCTATAATGTTCTAAGACTAGTTAATTTGGAAGTGTAAAGTTCAGTAAAATCTTTTTCAAGTTTAATTGAATTTTGTTTTTTTATTTGAAAAATAATTGAATTATAGTTTTCATAAGTATGCGCGATTATTTTTGCCTCATTTTCTTTCAAAATTCGCATAACCAAATTTATACTTCCTTCATCAAAATCAACTTTATATTCAAATAAAATAAAGTTCTCGAAAATTTCAGTGCCACTAATTACAAGTGCCGCCGAAGTTTTATACGCACTAATTAATCCACCAACACCCAAAAGTGTTCCGCCAAAATAACGCACCACTACAACTAATACATTTGTTAAATCATTGGCTTGAATTTGACCTAATATTGGTTTTCCGGCAGTGTTACTTGGCTCGCCATCGTCGTTAGCTCTAAAAGCTAATTTGTCTGCACCTAGTCGCCAAGCATAACAATGGTGATTTGCATTAGGATGTTCTTTTTTTAAAATCTGTAAATTATTTTTAATTTCCTCTTCGTTTTTAACAGGAAAAATAAATGCTAAAAACTTCGAGCCACGTTCTTTAAATAGCGCTTCGTGTTTTGTTTTAACGGTAAAATAAGAATCAGAAAAAAGCATTTAAAACGAAATTAATACAATAGATATAATAGCTAATACAATCCCCATTAAATTTACCGGCGCCAATTTTTCTTTATATACTAACCAACCCAAAAAAGCCGATAAAGCAACATTTGCAAGGTTTAGCACAGGAAACAATTGTGCACTCTGTAATACATTAGTTTCAAGAGATTTGAAAATAAAATAAATACTAAAGTAATTTGGAACACCCAATAACACACCTCCCAAAATATTTTTTGAATTAAATACATCTTTAATTAAAATGGATTTTTTAAAAATTATTAAATACATTAAAACAAAAGTTCCGATAATAAACGCAGATAGAAAGGTACAAATACTAAACACCGCACTTTCATCTGTAGATTTAATATATAATGCATTACAAGCATTTATTGTGATATCAATTAATCCGCTTCCTATAAAAACTAATATTGGTAACCAGAATAAATTTTGTTCGCCCTTTTCTTTATTATAAGAGCGGGTTGAAAGATAAACGGCAAACATTGCTAAAACAACCCCAATTATTTTCAAAATGGATAATTGCTGCCCTAAAAAAATAACTGAAAAAAGCACCGGCATAATTACACTCATTTTATTAGCCACTGAGGCAGTTGAAATACTTATTTTTTGGGCAGTTTGAGAAATTAGATAAAAAATACTAATAAAAAGAAAGCCCAACGGTATAGAAATGAGTATCCAATTAGAATTAAAAAGAAAGTCGACATTTATATTAGAACCTAAAAAAATTACACCTGTAATGCCCGCTACCACGTAATTAATAACTATTGCTACAATAGAATTAACTTCCTGTTTTTGAAACGCCTTAAATACCAATAAGAGCAAAACAGAAACAACTATTGTAAGAATTATATATATCATTTATGAGGTGTAGGTAAATTTATGCCTATTGTGCCAAATAGTAAAATTTATTTTTATATTTTTGATGTATGAACAAATACTTCTCTATCCTCTTTCTTATTACTTTTTTTTTACTAAAAAATAGTTTTGCCCAAAATATTTATTACAAAACTGTAAACGATTCCATTTTACCGCACTTTAAAGATACTGCCAATAAAATTATAATTATCAATAGCGACTCCTCGTTGAATCTTAAAAATAAATTCTCTTACGTTATGCGATTTTTTCCAAAAATGGAATTTGAAAGTATTAAAATTAAATTTAGAAAATCCCAAAAAATAGCAACAATAAAACCAAGTTTTCCTTCAATTTTTAAAGCCCCAAAACAAAGAACTTACAAAATCTACTATAGTAATTATAGTGGAACTGCAATTGATAGCGTTCTATTAAAAAATTTATCTCTAAATTCTCAATTAGGTTTAATTGGAACTCAATTAAGTAGAATAGAAGATTTTAGAACAGGGGGCTTTTTTGATTTCATTGCTTGGTATTTTAAGCAACTAACAGCTAAAGCGAAAAATAAAATTAATTACGACGATGAAAAACGTGAACTTGAAGCAGGCTTAGGCTATCAATTATTATCCTTAAGATTGGAGAAAGACGAGAAAATGAAAATAGAAAAATGGAAAAACGTGAAGGGATATTCAAATTATGTTAAACGGAATATTAACCGCTCGATGGATTCTTATATTATTAAAAATTTCGTGAATGATTTACCAATTTATCATAGTCAACAATACAAATAAAATTAGAAACGCAAACATGTTGAGTTTTGTATTTTATTTGGCTTAAACTATTTTGAATATTTAAATTTTAATTTGCCATAAACTAAAAACGTGCGGCTAAAAACTAAAATCCATATTTGTTATAGTATGATGTCAGGTTATATATCAAAATTTTACCTTTTAGTTTTTTTATGTTTAACCACTGCTTTTTGTTTTTCACAAGCAATAAATCAGAAAAGTGATTCATCGGAAGTAAACTTATTATTGAAAACCGGACTAAGACATACAAGAACCGGAAATGATAGTTCATTCGTGTTAGCTAAAGCCGCTTTAAAACTCTCTCAACAAATAAATTATCAAGAAGGGATTACTGAGTCTTACAACTTATTAGGGAAATGCTATGCCGACACTGGAAATTATAACGATGCATTTAAAAACCATCAGTTTGCATTAAAATTAAAAGAACAAATGCTAGACGATGCAATAAAAAAAGGTGATTTAGAACTAATAAAAAAGTGCAAGAAAACCATCTCTAGTTCATTATACAATCTTGCTGGAATAGAATATGCAAAAGGTAATTTTAACGAGGCATTAAAAAAATATTTTATTGTACTAAAACTTAGAGAAGAAGTTGGAGAAAATAAACTTATACGTGCGTCTTATAACAGTATTGCAAATACCTATGATTACTTAGGTAATTTTCCTGAAGCCTTAAATTATTATTTTAAAGCTTTAAAATTATCAGAGTTAGATAACGATGAAAAAGGAATGGCAATGGCTCACATTGGATTAGCCGCGGTTTATTATAATCAAGGTAACTTAAACAGCGCTATTGAACACAATGTTTTAGCTTTAAAATACGCGGCAAATATTGGTGCTAAACAAGGCATGTCTATTTGTTATAATAACATGGGAAGTATTTACGCTCATAAAAAAGAATATGATAAAGCATTAGAATATTTAACAAAAGCCTACGAAATAATGGAAAATGCAGGCGACTTAGATGGAATGGCTACTTGTTTAAATAATATGGGTGGAATTTATACTAGTCAAAATAATCACGATGCGGCCATTTTAAAATATAATCAAGCACTAAAGGTACGGGAAAACATAGGAGATTTACATGGGCAAGCCCAAACATACAATTGGATTGGAAGACATTATCTGGAAGTAAATCAAGCTGCAAAAGGAAAAGAATACCTTGAAAAAGCCTTGGGTTTGGCGAAAGAAACAGAAAGTAAACAAGAAGAACAGATTGCACTTTTACACCTATCTGAAGCCTATGAAAAATTACACGACTTTAAATTGTCTCTCGAAAATTACAAATTATATATTGCCTCTAAGGATAGTACCAATAATGAAGAGAATACAAAAAAGTCAGTTCGTTTAGAAATGAATTTTGATTTTGAAAAAAAAGAAGCTGCCACAAAACTTGAACAAGAAAAGAAAGAGGCAATTGCTAATGCAGAAAGTAAAAAACAAAAAATTATAATTTGGTCTATCTGCGGAATTTTAATTTTAGTGATTGCCTTTGCCATTTTTGCCTATAAAAGTTTCTTACAAAAGCAAAAAGCAAATAAAGCGATATCAAAACAAAAAGAAATAATTGAACATAAACAAAAAGAAATTTTAGACTCCATTCATTATGCTAAACGTATACAAAGCGCGATGCTTACATCAGAAAAATATATTCAAAAAAATTTAGATAGACTTTCAAGGAAAAAATAACTTGCTTAAATTCTCGAAACAACTTTTAGTTTTTTTGTGATTTTAATTATTACTTTAACGCATCTAATTTGTTATATTTAAGTGTAAATCAATTCAACTATGTTTAAACAACTTATTTTTTCAATTGGAATTTTATTTACTTCTACTGAAGTATATCCTCAAGCCTTGCAAGGTAGCGACAATACATTTATTGGAACGATAAAAACCGACGGAACTGTTTTAGATGAAGAAAATAGTGAGATTGGGAAGTTTAAAGCTGATGGTATGGTTACCGGAAAAAATTCCTTAATTATTGGCTATATTAAAACGGATGGGACAATAGAAAATGAAAGTCACAAAATTATTGGCATAGTTAAAAGCAATGGAACAATCTTTGATTCGAGCAATAAACTTTTAGGGTCTATTAAAAAAGATGGTACAGTACAAAATCAAAATGAAATTATTATAGGTTACGCAAAAAACATTTCAATTAATTGGGCAGCAGTATATTTTTTCTTTTTGTTTTGATAGCATACATAGGATAAAGGAGCATTCCTCCTCTTCCTATACAACTTTATTAAACAAAAAATCCGCCTTTAAGCGGATTTTTAATTTTATTATCTCAAATATAACATCTCTCTATATTTTGGCAGGGGCCAAGTAGCATCATCTACTATACCCTCCAGCTTATCTACATTATAACGCATAGATTCAAAATAAGGTTTTACTTTTTCGCAATATGCATGTGCTTGTTTTTTACCTGAGTCTAAGGTATTTGCTTTTTTTCGCTCCTCTGTCATTAAATCACCTTCAGTTTTTAATAAAGTTACTCGCTCTGAAATTTCTTTTATTAATTCTAATTGTGTGCTCGCCACTTTTTTAAATTCTTCGTCAGTCAAAATATCTTTCATGCCGCGAACATTATCAACTAGGTTTTTTTGATATGCATAGGCCGCAGGAATAATTTGGTTGTTAACCATATCTACCATTATACGAGACTCGATTTGAATTTTTTTAGTATACGTTTCTAAACTAATTTCATATCTCGCTTCTTGCTCACGGTGATTTAAAATTCCTTGCGATTCAAACATTGCTAAGGATTTTTTTGAAATCATTGCCTCTAAAGCACCAGGTGTTGTTGAGATATTACTTAAGCCACGCTTCTTTGCTTCCACTTTCCATTCGTCTCCGTAACCATTTCCTTCAAATCTAATTTTTTTACTAGCAATAATATATTTTTTTAATATCTGAAAAATAGCCTCATCTTTTTCAACCTTATTATTCATTAGGCTATCCACTTCTTTTTTAAACGATACTAACTGTTCGGCAACTATCGAATTTAAAACCGTCATTGGTCCACCGCAATTAGCTGAAGAACCAACTGCTCTAAACTCAAATTTATTTCCTGTAAAAGCAAAAGGTGAAGTTCTATTTCTATCTGTATTATCCAACAAAATATCCGGTATTCTACCAATATTCATTTTTAAAGCGGTTTTTTCTTCAGGACTCATTTTACCACTATGCACTGCTTTTTCTAATTCATCTAATACTTTAGATAATTGTTGGCCAAGAAAAACACTCATAATTGCCGGAGGTGCTTCATTGGCTCCAAGACGATGATCATTGTTTGCTGAGGCAATTGATGCGCGCAATAAATCTGCATGCTCATAAACTGCCATTACTGTGTTTACAAAAAAGGTTAAGAATTGTAAATTTGTTTTAGGAGTTTTACCAGGCGATAATAAATTTTTTCCTGTGTTGGTTGCTAAACTCCAGTTATTATGTTTACCGCTTCCATTTACACCAGCGTAAGGTTTTTCGTGCAATAAAACTCTGAAATTATGACGAATTGCAACTTTTTCCATAATATCCATTAATAATAAATTATGGTCAACCGCTAAATTTGTTTCTTCAAAAACGGGAGCGCATTCAAATTGTGCAGGTGCTACTTCGTTATGACGTGTACGAACAGGAATTCCTAATAAATGAGACTCATATTCAAAATCGCGCATATAGGCCGCAACTCTTTCAGGAATAGAACCCCAGTAATGATCTTCTAACTGTTGTCCCTTTGCCGGAGCGTGTCCAAATAATGTACGCCCAGTTTGCTGTAAATCATAACGAATATTATATAATGCCGAATCAATTAAAAAATATTCTTGTTCCCATCCTAAAGTTGCAATTACCTTAGTTACATTTTTATCAAAGTATTGGCAAACATCTGTTGCGGCTTTGTCAAGAGCATGTAATGACTTTAATAAAGGAGTTTTAAAATCTAATGATTCGCCTGTATAAGAAATAAAAATTGTTGGTATGCATAAAGTTTCTCCCCAAATAAAAGCTGGGGAAGTTGGATCCCATGCTGTATAACCACGAGCTTCAAAAGTATTGCGAATTCCACCGTTTGGAAATGAAGATGCATCTGGTTCTTGTTGTACTAAAGCATTACCACTGAAACGCTCAATGGCTCTTCCACCTTCAATGGGTTCAAAAAATCCATCATGTTTTTCGGCAGTGGCACCAGATAAAGGTTGAAACCAATGGGTAAAATGGGTAACGCCTTTACTCTGAGCCCAAGCTTTCATGCAAGCGGCAACTTGGTCTGCCATTTTACGTTCAACAATTGTCCCTTGATTCATGGATTGTTGAATGCTTTCAAAAGCTTCTTCAGAAAGAAACTCGCGCATGGCATCCATACCAAAAACATCAGAGCCATAATATTGTGAAACTTGTTGGTTAGGTTTGTCATTCTCCACCGGAACACGGTTTACAACGTCTTGGAGGGCTAAAATTCGTCTGGTTGTCATTTTATAGGGGGTTAAATGGGTTTTTTATCAAAATTTTTACAAATGTAGTCAAAAAATAGGGGGTGTCAAGTCAAAATATTAACTTTTTTGAAAATTTTTGTTGAAAAAGAGGGGGTGTATAATCAACTTTATAGAAATTTTGGCAATAATCGCCCGATATTGGAATAAATAGTTTGAAATATTTGGAACACTTAACGGTTAGTTTACAACCTCTCAACTTCCAAAAAAAAGCGGCGAGTTTTTTCAATCCTGCACTCAACCTTGCTAACTTTAAAAAATAATTTTACATTTATTTCTAAGTCTAAAAAAAAATGGAATTGTTCGAAAATCTTTCAGAAGGTTCTGCCAGTAAATATGGCAATGAACATGCCGTTATTATCTATTTTCATTATCCGCACAACAACCTGGATATTTTACATGAACTGGAAATACGACTGATGAAAATAATTTCGGATAACAAAGCGGGCGACTATGATGGCCACGAAGTAGCGATGGATGATACAGATGCCACCCTTTTTATGTACGGCCCTAATGCAGAAACTTTATTTAAAACAGTAAAACCTTTATTAGAACAAACATCGTTTATGAAAGGGGCCATTGCCAATTTAAGATTTGGGCCTGCCGGAACAAAAGCTCCCATGATAGAAGTGGAAATATAATTAACATTTTCTATTAGGAAGACTCAACACTGTACGGTTTTATTGTGTTTGTATTAAGCAGTTTTCTTAATCACTTTTCTGTAATGGTGACGTTTTTTTCTAAATGTAATTACTTTACCGTCACCCTCAAAAACAATATTGTTTTTTGTTAAGCGCGAAACTACTATATGCAATAAAAATAAAGCAAAGAATAAAATTGCCGTTAAATAGAAAACGAACATATTTTCTTTCATAGGGTTTGGAGTTAAATTAAGAGTATTTGCAGTTGCCGAAATTGCTAGTAACATTGTTGCGCTAAAAAGAATAATTCTCCTAGGAATCCTTCTTACACTTTCTTTTGTTTCCATAATTATTAATTTATTTGTTTCTACTTATGTATACGTATGCCGATGGCAAAAAGAAAGGTTTGTCTGGCGCTTTTATATATCCGGTAGGCAATTGCAAATAAGTGGCTGACATTTTGGAAATGTTGGCGTATTTAAAAGGGATATAATTATGAATGTCAAAAAAAATTAGCAGCCTTCTTAGTCCAAATTTTTTTGCTCAAATGGCAATACTTGCAAAAACTAAATCTTCCAAAAAAGAGACTAATTTTTTTTTGTTTTTGGCACCTCCAAAATCTGTTAGTGATAGAAGACTAATCATGTAAAATTTTTGGGAATGCGCCATTTCAATAATATTAGTTGTCAATGAGTGTGGATATTTATATTTTGGATTATATTTGTCTAGTAATTAAAATTATATGCTGTTAAACAGACGAATACCCTTTTATTACATATTTAATAAAATAAAATATGATCTTATTCTTGTGCTTGCAATTAATTTTACAGCCTATCTTATAACATATAACTTTCAACATTTAATGCCAGAAATGCCACTGGCTATTCCTGCATTTATTGGCACTTCCATTTCTATTCTTTTGTCATTTAAACTCAACCAAGCCTATGACCGTTGGTGGGAAGCAAGAAAAATTTGGGGGGCTATTGTTAATGATTCGCGTAGTTTTGTTATACAACTTCAAAATTTAACGACGAATTGTGATGAAAAAACAATAAAAAAAATGGCCTACAGACAAATTGCATGGTGTTATTCTTTAGGGCAAACACTTAGAAAATCAAATCCACTAAACAACCTCGAAGAATTGTTGTCTGCGGAAGATATTGATTTACTAAAGCAGCACGAAAATAAACCACTAGCTATATTACAGTTAAACTCAGAAGATTTAAAAAAATTAAAAGAAAAAAATCAATTAGAAACTTTCTGCCATATACAATTAGATGATACAATTGTGAGACTTTGCGATTCAATGGGTAGAGCAGAGCGCATAAAAGGCACGGTTTTTCCGGTAACATATAAATTATTTTTGCATTTTATGATTTATCTTTTTGTAATTGCACTTGATATATCATTAATTGATACTGTTTGGTATTTTGAAATCCCACTTCTGTTAATTTTATCTTCTATTTTTCTACTATTAGAAAAATCTGCAAGACATATGCAGGACCCCTTCGAAAATATGCCAACGGATACAGCTATGACTGCTATAGCAAGAACAATTGAGATAAATATAAAACAATTGCTTTCTGAAGCAAATGTCCCAGAGCCACACCAGGAAAATAAATTTTACCTTACATAAAATCAATAAATATGAAAACGTTAACCAAAGAAATGCAAGCGGCATTAACACCAAAACAATCACTTGAGATACTTAAAAAAGGAAATGAAAGATTCGTAAATAACTTAAAAGCTAACCGCAATCTTTTGCAACAAGTAAATGAAACATCAGATGGACAACATCCTTTTGCAGTAATTTTGAGCTGTATTGATTCACGCACCTCTGCCGAATTAATATTTGATCAAGGCCTTGGAGATGTATTTAGTGTAAGAATTGCTGGTAATGTTATTAACGAAGATATACTTGGCAGTATGGAATTTGCATGCAAAGTTGCAGGTGCAAAAATTATTGTTGTGTTAGGGCACTCGAAATGCGGAGCAATAAAAGGGGCCTGTGATCATGTTGAAATGGGAAACCTTACGGCATTATTAACAAAAATAAGGCCTGCAGTTGAAACTGAAACATCAACAACTAAAAACCGTAATTCAAGCAATGCTGACTTTGTAGAAAACGTGGCTGCAATTAATGTAAAAAGAACGGTAACTGCAGTTAAAGAAAGAAGTCTGATTTTAAAAGATATGATTGATAAAGGCGAGATTGGAATTATGGGTGGCATGCACGATATATCAACCGGCATTGTAACATTTTACAATTAACAACAAACTGAAATAAAAAAACATTGTAATACATTTTCACTGACATTGGTAGCTTATGCTCTTGCATTAATTCTTCTTTAAGTTTATCCTGTTCGAATTCATAGAGCTCAGTATGAAAATTAAAGTCAAAACAATTATACCATACATAAAGGCTTATCGGAAATAAGATTTTCTGCAGGCCTTGGTTATAATATTAATACGTTAAAAGAAAATAATTCAACTTCTATTTGTTGTTATTTTAGAATTCCAAAACCGAAATATTACTTACAAAAATGGCTTTAGACTCTTTTATTTCCAAGGGAATTGGCAACTATTCGTCTAACATTTTTTATCAGAAAAAATCTAAATAACGTGATAATAGTCACGTTTTTATTTATTAATAATTCTGAAATTTACATTCATTAAAATCAAATCTTTAAAGATTATGTTTTACGAAACATCATGTTGAATTGTGCCTCTTGCGTTTTATTTGAAAAGTGTATCGCATCTTCGTTAAAAGGAAACGAGCTTCTTGAGTTTGAAAAAATTATTTATTTCAAGGCTTTCAAAGAGGGGGAGATTCTTTATCGCGAAAACCAAAAATCAAACGAATTATACATTATTAAGAAGGGTTCTATTTCGCTTGAACACTTAAATCATGATTCTCAGCCGATTATTATGCGAATAGCAAATTCGGGCGAATTTTTAGGGCTAGAGGTAAATTCTCAAAACAATCATTATTTAACTGCCATTTTTTTAAAGGATTCAAAAATATGTGTAGTTCCAAAATCATTCGTTGAAAAAATCTCAAAATGCAATCAATTAGTTCCTTCCAAATTAGTGGCAGAGTTATTAAGAATTCAAGAAAAAATTTACAAACACTTTCTTATAATGATTTCCGGAAATTCAGAGGCCAAATTAGCTCAAGCTTTAATTTCATTAGGTAAAACAGATGGAGTTGTTTCTGTAACAAAAGAAAAAATTGCCTTGATGACAGGGCTCACAAGAGAAACTGTTTCAAGAATTTTAAGTCGTTTAAATTCAAGAAAAATAATTCAAACACTTCCGCGTTCTGTAAATATTTTAAACTCTGATGAGCTTTTAAAGATAATTTCAAATATCACAAAAAATTAAACCTTGTTTGAACTAGAAACATATAAGGCAGTGTTTGATTCTGCACCTGATGGCTTAATTGTTACTAATAACCTCGGAGAAATAATATTGGTAAATAATAAAATCGAAAAATTATTTGGATACAAAGCAAAAGAATTAATTGGAAAAAAAATTGAATTATTAATTCCGAATCGTTTTCATCACAACCACACTGAACAACGCACTGATTATGCAAATGCACCTACTGCAAGAGAAATGGGAGCGAAAAAAAATCTTTGGGCATTAAAAAAAGATGGGAGCGAGTTTGCAGTAGAAATAAGTTTAAGTCCAATTAAATTAAAAGATGCCAATCTTATGTCGGCGGCGATTAGAGATGTAAGTGAAAGAAAAAAAATAGAGCAAGAAATTGCAGTTCAATATAAAAAACTTGAAAGCCAAAATAAGGAGCTAGAACAGTTTACATATATAGCCTCACATGACCTTCGGGAGCCCCTACAAACATTAAATAGCTTCGTTAAGCTTATCAAAGACGAATTTGCCGGTAAACTTGGTGATCAAGGTGATAAATATCTCGAATTTATTTTTCAATCTTCTTCGCGTATGCAAGACTTGGTAAAGGGTTTAATGGATTATTCTTTGATTGGAAAAGAACCTGAAATAAAGTTAGTTGATTGTAATATAATTGTAAATGAAGTTCTTTCTGATTTAAATTATAGCATAAAAGAATCTGATGCTTTAATATTAGTTAAAAATTTGCCGGAAATAAATGGCTATCCCACTGAGTTAAGACAACTTTTTCAAAATCTAATTAGCAACGCTTTAAAATATAGAAGAAATGACATAGACCTTGAAATCGTAATTTCAGCAGAAAAAAGTGGCAATAGCTGTCTTTTTTCAATAAAAGACAACGGTATTGGGATTGACAAAGATGACAAAGAAAAGATTTTTACTCTTTTTAAGCGGCTACATAATCGTGACGAATATAGTGGTATAGGAGTTGGCTTATCTTATTGCAAAAAAATTGTAGAAATACATAACGGAAATATATGGGTTGATTCTACCCCTGGAGAAGGAAGTACATTTTATTTTACAATTCACACCAATTAAAGATATGAAACAAAAATTAGGCAATATATTGTTGGTTGATGATGATGCTGGAGTGAATTTTATAAATAGCATGCTAATTCAAGCTATAGATATTACTGATTCAATTGAAATAACAATAAATGGAAAAGAGGCCATAAACTATTTAACAGGTAAAGACAAGTATGAAGGAAACGAAGCAAAAAATACACAACCCGAACTTATTCTTTTAGACATTAACATGCCAATAATGGATGGATGGGAATTTATTGAAGAGTTTCAGAAATTGCAAAACTCGAAATCAATAGTAGTAATGCTTACTACATCGCTTAATCCTGCAGATAGAAAAAGAGCTGGAAATATTTCAGCTATTTCTGAATTTATTACTAAACCACTGACTCCTTTAACGCTAGAAGGAATAATTAAAAAATATTTTCCAGAATATCAGTAAAAATTTCGTTTAACACAATAACAGTTAGACCAAATATAAATTCCTATAAATTTTTTTTCTACAGTCGATGTGACTTTGTTTTTAATTGAAAAGCCAAAATAAATTATTGATGTTAATTAAATTATAATTAATAACTTGTGAATGGAAAAAAATTATTTTGGAAAGCTACGATTTTAACACCTTGTACGAACAACACAAGAACCTGGTGTTTAATTTGTGTTTAAAGTATTTACAAAATACTGAAGATGCAGAGGATATAACACAAGAAGTTTTTATTGCCATTCATAACTCTTTGCATCAATTTAAAGGTGAATCAAAAATATCAACTTGGATTTATCGCATTGCCGTTACAAAATCCTTAGAATTTATCCGATCAAAAAAACGCAAAAAGAGATTTGCCTTCATTCAATCGATTTTTACAAACGAAAAAGGAGAAATTAAAACAGAAGCGTCACACTTTTATCATCCGGGAGTAGTTTTAGAGAATAAAGAACGGGCCAGTGTTTTATTTGCTGCTATTGATAAATTACCCGACAACCAAAAAACAGCCTTTATTTTAAGTAAGCTTGAGGATTTAAGTTACTCAGAAATAGCCGAGGTGATGAAAATATCTAACTCCTCGGTAGAATCTTTGCTTTTTAGAGCAAAACAAAATTTAAAGAACTATTTAGGGAATTATTACGAAAAAAATGAAAAGTAAGCGCAAGTTTTTAAAACAATAAACATCTAATAACTATGAACACAAAACAAAAATGGATAAATGAGGTTGAAAATAGTCTGGATGGACTTAATTCACTTGAAGTAAATCCATACTTATATTCTAAAATAATTAACCGCTTAAATGAAAGAGTTGACCAGACGTCTCCAAAAATTATATGGGCTTCCATCGCTTCTTTTGTGGTTATAATAACATTAAATGTGTTTATTATAACAACAAGTAAATCTAATGCCATTGAAAACAACTCTGATTTGCAAATTGTGGCAAAACAATACCAATTAATAAACGAGAATACAATTAATTATAATTAACGTTATGAATAAAACAAGATTATTAGGCATAGCCGTTATTAGTTTACTCCTAATTAATTTGGGAATATTAGCCATTATGTTTTTTAAACATGGCCCTCCCCCAATGGGTAAAATGGCTCATAGCGAGGGGCCTAAAAAAATAATAATTGAAAGATTAAAATTTGATGCCGAACAACAAAAACAATATGAAGTAATAATTACAGAGCATAAAACTAAGACAAAAGAACTCAATAAAAAATCAAGGGAATTGCACGATGATCTCTTCTCACTTTTAATTAATAACACAATTGATAAAACTATTTCAGATTCACTCATCCAAACAATAGCCAACAACCAAAAGGCAATAGATAATTTGAATTTTGAACACTTTCAAAAAATAAAGGCGATTTGCAAGAACGAACAAATAGAAAGGTACAACAACTTTGTATTGGAACTTACACATCTTTTTGGGCCACCAAATGAGCCTAAAAATGGGCCACTAAATTAATTTACAATGAGAAAAAATGAAATTTAAGTTTTTTATACTTCTGAATCTTTATTTTTTATTTATCCAAAATACACTTGCTCAAAGTGAAATTGTCACAACCCTTAATTTTATTCCAAAATTTGGAAACGCTGCTTTAATTTTAAACGATTCTACTTATCCAAAAAACAATGGAGACAGTATTAAAATCGAATCTTTAAAGTTTTATATTTCTAATATTGAATTCTTGAATAACGATAAAGTTATTTGGCAAGAAAAAAACAGTTTTCATTTGGTTGATGCTTCTTCTGCAACTTCAATGAAAATAAAATTAGTTATTCCACCCAATATTACTTGTAATAAAATTAGATTTAATTTAGGCATAGATAGTTTAGTAAATGTTTCGGGTGTGCTTGGCGGAGATTTAGACCCTACAAAAGGAATGTATTGGACCTGGCAAAGTGGTTATATAAATTTTAAACTAGAAGGTAAAAGCAAAAAATGTAAAACACGGAATAATGAATTTCATTTTCATTTAGGGGGCTATCAAACACCCTACTCTGCCTTGCAATCAATAACCCTAAACATCAATAATCCTGAAAAAATTAGCGTAGTTATAGACTTACAAAAGTTGATGAATGAAATTGATCTTTCTAAACAAAATAAAATAATGTCGCCTAGCAGTGAAGCGGTTTTTTTATCAAAAAAAATTAGTCAACTATTTAGTATAAAATAACCATGAAAAAAAAATTGCTCATTTTTATTTTTTGTGGCTTTTGCTTAGTTGCTTTTAAATTACAGGAAACTATTTTTTTTACTGAGCCTATAAATTGGCCGAAAGCCAATTATGATTTTTCAAAAAACCCTTTGTCTGCCCAAAAAATTGAATTAGGAAGAGCTTTGTTTTATGAACCTATGCTTTCGCGTAACAATACAATTTCTTGTGCAAGTTGCCATTCACAATATACAGCTTTTACACATGTAGACCATGATTTGAGTCATGGCATTGATGATAGAATTGGTACGCGCAATTCGCCAGCATTAATGAATTTAGCCTGGCATAAATTATTTATGTGGGATGGCGCCATTAATCATTTAGATGTTCAATCCCTTGCGCCAATTAATCATCCCGATGAAATGGATGAAAAAATTGAAAGTGTAGTTACTAAATTGCAAAAATCTAAAATTTATCCAGGCTTATTTAAAAAAGCATTTGGAGACACTGTGATAACTGGAGAATATACACTAAAAGCTATTTCTCAATATATGCTAACACTAGTTTCGGCAAATTCTAAATACGATAGTGTTATGCGAAAACAAAGCACATTTACAGCGCAAGAAAAAAACGGATACAATTTATTTAAGAAAAACTGTTCCTCTTGCCATAAAGAGCCATTATTTACAAATCTTGAATTCGAAAATAATGGTTTAGCTTTAGATAAAAGTCTAAATGATTTTGGTAGGATGAAAGTGACTAAAAAAAATTCAGATTCATTAAAATTTAAAGTTCCAACACTTAGAAACGTTGAGTTTTCATACCCTTATATGCACGATGGGCGTTACAAAAGATTATCCGATGTGCTTAAACATTATACCGAGAAAATTCAAACAAGCCCTACATTAGCTAAACAATTACAGAAGCCAATTATTTTATCCTCTAATGAAAAAGTAGACTTAATTGCCTTTTTACTAACCCTTACCGATAAAGAGTTTATTTTTAATCCAAAATTTTCATACCCGAAAAATATTTTTTTACCCAAACCGCAAGAATAAAAAATTAACGACATCTAAACTTATATAACCAAAACAATAATTATGAAAAAAAAATTAATAACCGCCCTTTTAATAGGAATTACTAGTTTAAGTATAGCTCAAATTAATCCCGCCATATCTTCTTGGTTGCAAAACACAACTTTAACAGGGAAGCATTATGTTAATGGCAATCCAACACCAATAGTAGATGCCGACCTTGCCAACGTACAAGCAGTTCAATATTCAACAAATTGGGTTTATGCTTCTACAAAAGGTATTCCTACTTATATTACTGGTCCATTTTTAGATGGGAATCCATCTTTGGCAACCAGCCAAAATGCAATTTTTAAATTTCCTTTAGCACCTGTTCAAAATACAGGCACAGCAATAAATACAACAGCTGGGAACATTGGGGTATTTATTAATGGCGTGGCTTTATTTGATTATAGAGATGGTGTTTCGTGGCAAAATTCTACAAACTCTTTAAAAGGTGGTCCTTTAGGTGGAATGGGTGATAATGTATGGAATAGAGATGCAGTTGTTGGAGAATTGAATGGTTTTGATTGTTCAAAAGGACATCCAGCAATGGGAAATTATCATCATCATCAAAACCCAAGCGCTTTTAAATTAGATTTAGCTGTGATTTCTACAGTTTGTGTTATTTATAATGCAGATGGTTTATACGCGATCGATAGTACGCAGCATTCTCCATTAATTGGATTTGCTTACGATGGCTTTCCAATTTATGGAGCTTATGGTTATAAAAATGCAAACGGTACTGGCGGAATTGTTCGCATGAAATCGAGTTATAGTTTAAGAAACATTACAGTAAGAACAACTTATGCTGGAAGTACAGTAGCCGTTACTCCTGGCCCTGCTGTTAATACAACTTATCCTTTAGGTTATTTCAAGGAAGACTATCAATATAATGCCACCTCGACTTTAACACCAGATTATTTAGATGATCATAACGGAAGATTTTGTGTTACTCCTGAGTATCCTGCTGGTACTTATTGTTATTTTGCAACTGTAAAATCAAATTGGAATTCGGCTTACCCTTATGTTGTTGGACCTACATTTTATGGTACTAAAGTTGCTGCCAAAGTTACCTCTATTACAGAACCAGTAACCACTTATGTTCCAACATCAACTGGCTTATCAAAAAATGGTATAAATGATTTATCAGTTGTGATTTATCCAAACCCGGCTAGTGATTTTATTGTTGTACAATTAAATATACTTAATAGAGAAAATGTTTTAGTAGAGATGTTTGATTTACAAGGAAAATTGATACAAAAAACCTCAGTACTACAAGGAAGTACAATGGCTTACTTAGATACTAAAACTGTTTATGCCGGACAATATTTAATTAAGTTTTCTGGAGAAAACGGAACTGTAACAAAGAAAATAATTGTAACAAAATAAATTTATTTAAATAACTAAAAAAAATCCTTTATAAAAAAAGCTAGATGAAAATCTAGCTTTTTTTGTGTTTACTTCCTGCTATTTTATTAAACAACCCTCCTCTAATTCGGTTTCAAATTGTTTTAAGCTATAACTTAATTGTTCAAACGAATCAATTACGTAATATTCATTTTGCAGTATATCTGTTCTAAAATCATGTTTCATTATTTTAATTAAATTAAACTCTGTTTTTTTTGATTTGTTTCCTACAGCATGTTCTGCTTCTTCTTTTGAAGAAATAATTCCGGCACCAAAAACTTTTATTTTGTTATTCTCGTTAATTAACCCAAACTCAATTGTAAACCAGTAAAGCCGTTGAAGTTTTAGAATAATTTCTTTTTGGTGAATGTGTTTTACTGCTAATTTACCCATTGCTTCAAAAAACAGGGAGTAATTCTTATTACTTAATAAAGGAGTGTGCCCAAACACATCATGAAACATATCGGGCTCTTCTAGGTAATCCAATTGTTTTAGTGTGCGCAACCAACAAGTAGAAGTAAATTTTTTTTGGGATAAATAAATAAAAAACTCATTTACCTCGCTTATGTTTGGTACTGTTACCAATTGCCAGCCTGTATAATTATTTAACTTTTCATTTACCTTTATAAAATCCGGAATTGAATCGGCATTAAAACCCACTTTTTCTAAAGAATAAATAAATTCGTTTGACACTTTGTTTTCTAAATTTTTAAGTTGCCTGCTGAATAAGGTTTTCCAAACCAAAAAATCTTCTGGTGTGTAGTTGGCGTAAATTTGTTTTGTTGGTCTCATTTTTTTTGATTGTTGTTTTTGTTGTTTATGAAAATAAAAAAAACCGGCTTAAGGGCCGGTTTATAATAAAATTATATGTAAATAAATTACAGCCCTATTTGTAGAGTAATTTGTAATAATATTTAGAAGTGGATAACATTACAGTGAAATTTTTTTGCTTAAGAATTTAATTTTTGATTCTTGTTTATTTACAATTCGAATAATATTTTTACGATGAGTAATTATTAATAATAAGGCAACCACTATTGAAAAACTGGTAAGAATAGGATTAGTATTTCCAAAAACAAAATGTAAAATAAACGGAAATGCAAATCCGCCAATCATTGATGATAAAGAAACCATCCTTGAAGTAAATAATACAATTAAAAATACTATTAAAGAAACACAACAAGACAATGGCAAAATGCACATAACAATTCCTAAAATAGTGGCAACTCCTTTTCCACCTCTAAAACCAGCAAAAACAGGGAAAATATGTCCAACTAAAGCGGCAATGCCTAGTGCCAATTGAAGATTTACAAATTCATCGCTCTCAAATATATAAGAACTCAGAAACGCTAAGGAAACTGCCGTCGCTCCTTTTAGAATATCAATAATTAAGACAGGAATACCGGCTTTTTGACCTAAAACTCTAAATGTATTCGTGGCTCCGGCATTTCCACTACCAAATTCTCGCACATCAATGTTGTAAAAAGTCTTACCAATCCAAACCGCCGTAGGAATCGATCCAATTAAATAAGCCAATATTATAAAAACTGCTACCAAGGTTCTGAAATTGTTAAATCTATTATAACAAATCTAATAAAAAAATTACACAAAAAAAACACTTAAACTTTTTTTATCAAAGCTTAAGTGTTTAAAAATCAATTAATTAACAATTAATAAGCTCCTTTTAGCATTACACCTTGCTCTATTTTTTCTAAAGCGGTAATATATGCAGCAATTCGCATTCCTATTTTATATTTGTCTTTATTATTCCAAACAGCTTCAAAAGCTATTTCCATTTTATGATCATGTTTACTATTAACTTCATCTTCCGTCCAATAGTAACCCGCTTTATTCTGAACCCACTCAAAATAACTTACAGTAACGCCACCGCTATTCGCTAAAATATCTGGCACACAAATTATTTTTTTATCAGCTAAAATTGCATCAGCTTCTGGAACCGTTGGTCCATTTGCGCCTTCAACTATTAGTTTTGCTTGAATTTTTGCTGCATTTTCTTCAGTAATAACATTTTGTAATGCCGCAGGCACTAGCACATCACACTTACTTATTAGTAAATCTTCTGATTTGATTTCAGTGGCTCCTGTAAAACCCTTTAAAACACGATTATTACTAGCCGCAAAATCTAATGCAGCTTTAACATCAATACCTTTTTCGTTATAAAAAGAAGCTGTATGATCTCCAATACCAACAATTTTAATTCCTTTTTCTGAAAGTAAACGTGCTGCGTGTGAACCAACATTTCCAAATCCTTGAACAATTGCAGTTACTTCAGTTGGCTTTAAGCCCATTTTCTTAAGCGCTGCCAAAGTATTTACCATAACCCCTCTACCAGTAGCGGCATCACGACCTAAAGAACCTCCAAGTGCAATTGGCTTTCCTGTAATAACACCAGGGCTATCTTCTCCATGCATTTTATTAAACTCATCTAATATCCATGCCATTTCTCTTCCACTTGTTCCCATATCTGGCGCTGGAATATCTCTATTTACACCAAATACATCTTTCATAGAGCTTGCATAAGCACGGCTTAAACGCTCTAACTCACCTACACTCATAGATCGCGGATCGCATTTTATACCGCCTTTTGCACCACCGTAAGGCAAATTTGCAACAGCGCATTTAAAACTCATCCAGGCAGCTAAGGCCATAACCTCATCTGCATTAACATCCATCGCATAACGGATTCCTCCTTTACTTGGGCCAAGATGGGTACTGTGTATAGTACGGTATCCTTCAAAAACTTGCGTTTTGCCATTATCCATCATGATGGGAAGGCTTACTTTTACTTGTTTGCTAGGATTTCTTAATACTTGAAGAACTTCATTGCTTAAGTTCATTAATTTGGCGGCCACATCTAAGCGAGCCAATACAGCATCAAACATACTTACCGTATGTACTTGTGTTGCATTTACTGTGTTTGTTGACATAAGTAAATTTTAGTGTTGTTAGCTGGGGGATAAAATTAATGATTTAATTCAATAAACCCAACGTTATCCCAATTACTTTGAGTCTTTTTATATAACATTTATTGGTAAGAAAAAATTTGCTTTACAACCTTGCTATGCGTTAATTTGACGAAAATTGGCCGAATTTTTAAAAATATTTTCCGTTTTCTTTATGTGCACTTTCTTCTTTGTTAAGTTAGGAATGCCAACTGCAGTTATAGTATTTAAATACAACTTTTTTAAAGTAATGTTAGTTGCCTGCAGCGGTGGAATAACTGGGAACATCATATTTACCAATTTAAGTGCATTTATTCTAAAGTGGATGCACATTTATAGAGAAAAAAGAAATATTAAAAAGAAAATATTTACAAAAACTACGCGTAGAATGATTCGTATTAAACATCGTTTTGGTTTAGCCGGAATTGCTGCAATAACACCTCTTATTTCGCAACCCATTGGCGCTTTTTTTGCAGAAAAATTTTTTAAAGACAAGAAAAAAATAATTTTTTACCTAAGTATTTCAGTAATAATTTGGGCAATGGGTTTATATTTTATCTTATATATATTTCATGATCAATTAAAAATCTGGGGAATTATATAGAACCTACTGTTTTAATTTATTTAAAAAAATTCTTCTTTAATAATTGAAAAACATTAAACACATATTTTTTGATTTAGATGATACACTTTGGGATTTTGAGAAAAATTCAATCTACATCTTACAACAATTGTTTTTAGAGTTTGATTTAAAACATAAATTAAAAACCGATTTTGAAAATTTTGCTGGCATTTATAAAACAGTAAACCTTCAACTTTGGCAACAATATTCTAAAAAAGAAATTACTAAAGACTATTTACGCAACCGCCGTTTTAATCTTGTTTTTAATCAGTTTAATTATGACAATTACGACGAAAATATTATTATTACAGAACACTACCTTAACCGCGCACCAAAAGGCAAACACTTAAAAGAAGGCTGTATTGAAACGTTAAATTACTTAAAACAAAATTACCATTTACATATTATTACAAATGGCTTTAAAGAAATACAAGGTATAAAAATTGAAAGCTGCGGGTTAAAAGATTATTTTAAAAATATTATTATTAGCGAGGAGCATCAACTATCTAAACCTGAAGAAAAAATATTTAGGCTAGCAGAGGATTTTGCTTTTGCAAAAAAAGAAGAATGCGTGATGATTGGCGATAATTTTGAAAGTGATGTTGAGGGTGCTTTAAATGCAGGGTGGAAAGCAATTTATTTTGCCCCTGAAAATTCTATAATAAATAAAGGAAGTCATATTAAAAATTTGTCAGAGTTAAAATTACTTTTTTAAATTCTCTATTAGGATTTAAGTCATTTACTTTCAAAAACCTTCTCCCCATCAATATACGTTGACAACACTTTTGTTTTTAAAACATCGTTAATTTTACATTTCATAATATCTGTATCTAAAACAATAAAATCGGCAAATTTTCCTTTTTCTAAACTGCCTTTTTCTTTTTCTTCAAAGTTAGAATAAGCCGCCCAAATAGTCATTCCTTTTAAAGTTTCCTCTCGCGATAAAGCATTCTCTGTTTGAAAGCCATCTTTTGGAAAACCTTTAGCGTCTTGTCTTGCCACAGCAGAAAAAAAAGTTTTAAATGGCGAAATATCTTCTACTGGAAAATCAGTTCCTAAAGCTACCAATCCACAAACCGTTAGTAATTCTTTATAAGCATAGGCATGTTTTACTCTCTTCTCCCCTAGCCTTTCTTTAGCCCAATACATATCGCTTGTGGCGTGTGTAGGTTGCACCGAAGGAATAATACCGTCAGATATTTTCATTTCGTTTGGGTTGACAACTTGCGCATGTTCAATCCGCCAACGATTATTTTTTTTAGCCCCAGCTTTCAAATAAGCATTTAAAATTATTTTGTAAGCCGAATCTCCAATACAATGTGTATTCATTTGAAATCCTTTTTCGAACATTATTTTAGCGTATTTTCCAAAATGCTCTCTTTCACTTAATAAAAACCCTTTCCATTTTTGTTTGTCTTCATATTCTTGCAACAAACAAGCTCCTCTTGAGCCTAAAGCTCCGTCTGCATAAAATTTAAAGGAACACACATTAAGTCGTTCTGTTTTATAAGGACCATGTTTTAAATAGTAATCATAGTTAGGTAAGCTATCGCTTAACATCACATACATCCGCATTTTTAATTTGCCAGATTGTTGAATTTCATCAATTACATCAATGTCAGATTTCATTAATCCGGCATCATCAACTGTAGTTAAACCCATTGCTAAACAATTATTTTGCGCATTTAATAAGGCGCTTACAATTTTTTCTTTTGTGTTTTCAGGAATAAAACTTTTTACTAGGTCAACTGCATTATCAATTAAAATACCAGTTAATTTTCCATTACTCATTTCAATTTCTCCACCAATAACATTAAGCGTTTTAATAGTAATATTTGCACGCTTAAGGGCCTCAGAATTTACCAATGCAGCATGTCCGTCAATTCTAGTAAGCATTACAGGTGTATCTGGAAAAATTGAATCCAATATTTTTTTATTCGGATACTGCTTATTTTCCCAATCGTTTTGATCCCAACCTCTTCCAATTATCCAATTTTTTTTATTGGATGGTGACGGTAAATTGGTATTATCTGCAGGTTTGTTTTTTGTAAAATTCACAACGCGTTCAACCACATGGTTAAAAGATTTTGTACCCACCAAATTAACTTGTTGTAAACCCATTCCATATCCTAAAAAATGACAATGTGCATCTATAAAACCCGGAAAAACTGCTTTGCCCTTTAAATCCCTTTTTTCTTTACAATCAAATTTTTTGAAAATAACTTCATTCGAATTTAATTCAACTATCTTTCCATCTCTTATTGCCATTGCTTGATGAATTGAAAAAGAAGAATCTACAGAATAAATAACTGCATTATGAATTATTAAATCAACCTTTGATTTTTCGGTTGTACAAGAATTCAAAAAAGAAATTGCAACTAATAAAATAAATACGTTTTTTAGCATAATTGAATATAAAGTTAAACTAAAATTTTATGTCGCCCGAAGAAAATAAAATAATTGCCCAAAAATGGTTTACCGCCTTTAATGAGCATGATTTAGAAAAACTATTAGCACTATATAGTGAAAACGCTGAACATTATAGTCCGAAATTAAAAGTTCGTAAGCCAGAAACGCAAGGTTTAATTAAAGGTAAGCCAGCTTTAAGAGAATGGTGGCAAGATGCCTTTGATCGATTACCGTCTTTAAATTATGAAGTATTAAAACTTACTGCAGATAAGGAACAAGTTTTTATGGAGTATTTAAGACGTGTAGATAATGAGGAAGAGCTAAGAGTTGGTGAAATTTTACTAATAAAAAACGGTTTAATAGTTTTTTCCAGGGTATACCACGGCTAGTTCATCTGTTTTGATGGTTAATACTTAATATATTTAAGATAATTTTACTAAATTCACAGGCAACAAAATTTTATTATATCATATGAAAAAAATAATTTTTTCTTTATTACTTCTACCTTTTATCTTTTTTTCTCAGAAAAAAATTACTTTAGAAGATATTTGGGCAAAAGGCACATTCTCGGCTAAATACGCTCAAGGTTTTAACGTTATGAACGATGGCGTAAATTATGTAGATGTTGAAGAAAATGGCTCTCAGTTAACTTTAAGTCAATTTGATTTAAAAACCGGAAAAAAAATAAAGGAACTTGTAAAAGGAGAAGACATTAAGTTTAATGGTAAACAACTCGACTTATATACTTATCAGTTTAGTCCGAACGAAGATAAATTATTGCTTTATGAAAACATGGAATATGTTTATCGTCGTTCCCCTAAAGCAAATTATTATATATATGATCTTGCTACAAAAAACACCGTTCAACTAAGCGATAAAGCAAAACAAATGTTCCCGTCATTTTCGCCTGACGGTAAAAAAGTTGCCTTTGTTAGAGACAATAATTTATTTATAGCAAACTTAGAAAACGGAGTTGAAACAATAGTTACACGCGATGGCGAATTAAATAAAATTAAAAACGGTTGGGCAGATTGGGTTTACGAAGAAGAATTTTCTAGAGCCGATTATTTTGACTGGAGTCTTAATAGTCAGTATTTAGCTTATGTAAAATTTGATGAAACGAAAGTAAAAGAGTATACGATGGATTATTTTAAAGGAGATTTATATCCGCAAAAATATACTTTTAAGTATCCAAAAGCGGGCGAAGATAATTCAATTGTATCTGTTCATATTTTTGATTGCAACACAAAAAAAACTGTGACTGCAGATATTGGAACAGAAAAAGATATTTATATCCCACGCATACAATTTACAAATAATCCTTTAGTGCTTTCTATTACTCGTCTTAACCGCTTACAAAATAAACTAGAATTAATTTTTACTGATGCTATTGGCGGAAAAGGAACTGTTGTTTATACAGACGAAAGTAAAACTTATGTAGATGTGACTGACGATTTAAGATTTATTGGAGATAAAGGATTTATAATTTCGAGCGAGCGTGATGAATTCAATCATTTATATTATTATGATATTACAGGTAAATTAATAAATCAAATTACAAAAGGCCCATGGGACATAATGGAATTTAGTGGTATTGATGAAGAAACAAAAACACTTTATTATTCGTCTACTGAAAATGGAGCAATTAACCGCGATGTTTACAGCATTAAATTAAACGGAAAAGATAAAAAACGTTTGTCTACAAAAGAAGGATTTTCTAGTTTTGAATTTACTCCTGGATTTAAATATTACGTTTCTTCTTATAGTGATGCCAACACACCTCCAGTTTATGAATTAAATAGTATTAACGGAAAAACAATTAAAGTGTTAGAAGATAATACCGATTTAAAAACAAAAATTAAAGAGTACAGTTTGTCTACAAAACAATTTTTTAAATTTAAAACTTCAGAAGGTGTTGAATTAAATGGCTGGATATTAAAGCCTCAAAATTTTGATTCAACAAAAAAATATCCGGTTTATATGTATGCATACGGGGGGCCAGGTGCAAACGAAGTAAATAATTCTTGGGATGGAGCAGATTATTTTTGGCATAGTTTATTAAATCAAGAAGGGTATATGGTTGTTTGTGTTGATAACAGAGGCACGCAAGGCAGAGGCAGAGAATTTAAACACAGCACTTATTTGCAATTGGGAAAATTAGAAACACTTGATCAAATAGAAACCGCAAAATATTTAGGTGGCTTATCTTTTGTTGATAAAACACGCATTGGTTTTCAAGGTTGGAGTTTTGGTGGTTACATGGCTTCGTTACTTATTTCTAAAGGTGGCGATACATTTAAATCTACCATTGCAGTTGCGCCAGTAACTAATTGGAAATATTACGACAACATTTATACCGAACGTTTTTTGCGTAAGCCACAAGACAATAAAAGTGGTTATGAAGATAATTCACCAACAAATTTTGTAAAAGATATAAAAGGTAAATTTTTATTAATTCATGGCAGTGCAGATGATAATGTGCATTTACAAAACAGTATGGAACTTGCGGGCGCTATGGTAGCAAAAAATATTCCTTTCGATTTTATGATTTACCCAAATAAAAATCATGGTATTGGTGGTGGCCTAACAAGACTACATATCTATTCGAAAATATTTAAATTCGTAAAAGAAAATTTATAGTTGGCTAAAAAAAGCTTAATAGTTTTTACTGGTGCAGGAATTAGTGCAGAAAGCGGAATTAAAACATTTCGTGACTCTGGAGGATTATGGGAAGAATTCAGAATTGAAGATGTTGCAACTCTTGAAGCCTGGGAAAACAATCGTGAATTAGTATTAGGCTTTTATAACCAGCGTCGCAAACAATTATTAGAGGCAAATCCAAATGCAGCGCACCACTTTGTTGCCGAATTACAAACCAAATTTGATGTACAAGTAATTACACAAAACGTTGATGATTTGCATGAGCGTGCCGGAAGTAAAAAAGTAATGCACCTGCATGGAGAGTTAATGAAAGCAAGAAGTACAGTAGACCCAACGCTAACTTATCAATTAAAAAAAGCGGAATTATTGGTTGGCGATAATTGCATAAAAGGTTCGCAGCTTCGTCCTGATATAGTCTGGTTTGGAGAGGATGTACCAAATATGGAAAAAGCAAACGGATTAGCGGAAAAAGCTGATTTATTTGTTGTAATTGGAACATCCCTAAATGTCTATCCCGCTGCCGGTATCATTAATTTTGTAAAAGAAACTGCACCAAAATGGTTAATCGACCCAAACGACTTTAATCTTGATTACATAAAACAACTGAAACACATAAAACAAACTGCCGTTAACGGAGTAAATTTATTAAGAGAAGAGTTATTTAGAAATTTATAATACAATAAATAATTAGTATTTATATAATCAACTCAGACTGTAGACTGAAAAGAAATCGTTCTTCAGAAAACAAAAACCGCAACAGTTATTTCTATCTTCTTTAGTTAGTCGAACATCAAATTCTCCGTAACGCATATCTTTATTGATTTAAATTTTAAATTGCGGGATAAATATCTGCCGGAAATATTTACAACGTCTTAAATTTTCGGTATTTTTTGTCACTTTTGACGCTCAAAAGTAACCAATCCCGATAGCTATCGGGAGCTTTCGATTTTTTGTAGGAGATTTTTATTTTGGCGATGTAGAGGCAGCCAAAATAAAACCATTGTCTGTCTAACCTCTTGTCGGTATGCTGACTCAACTAACCGCAGAGTTTAGACAGCAACTATCTCTGCAAAAAATCAAAATAACATTACGTTGAAAAACTGTGCGCCTATAAAATTTATTTTCTAAATTGACTTTTTGATAGTTGACTTCTTAGCCCGCAGTTGCGTCTTGGAGAGTGCGGCTGCGAAAGGCGATTTGGTGCAGGAACTTGCGAAGCAAGTAGCCAGCATGTGTAAAGCAATTTTTCGTTAGATGGGTATTGAATTTAGCAAACAATGCGAAAAATTCAGGTTGGCAAATCGCCTTGATTTCTTTTGTTACACTTCGCACAAGCCGGCCTAATGCAAAACGCATTATCCTCATCAAGGAAGAAAAGTAAGACTAAAAAAATTCGACTTTTTGAGGCTTTACTGGTTAAAATCAGAGTAATATTACTTTGCAATCATTTACAAACGTGTGAACTATGCAAGTTATTTATATAACTGTGTAATAGCAACTGCACTTTGTTTTATCAACTTTACAGTGTGGTATTCACTAAAAAATTCATAAATGGAAACTAAAGGAACAAATTTATTTATTGTTGACGATAATAAATTACTTGTTATCGATCTCAAAAACTATTTGCAAACAAGGTTTGGAACTAGTTTAGAAATATCAACCTTTTATGATGGAGAAAGTTGTTTAAAAAAAATTGATCATACCACTCATATCGTAATTCTTGATTATTTTCTTGATGGCAAAAATGGTTTAGAAGTTTTAAAGGCAATTAAAGACATTAATAAAAAAACAGAAGTGATTATGCTTTCGAATAATGAAGATGTAGCCATAGCTATTGAAACGTTTAGGTTTGGAGCTAAAGACTATGTTATTAAAGGTGATAATTATTACAAAAAAATAATCAAACTTGTAAATGTTATGATTACTAAGCCTTTTAGGATTACAGTAAAAGGCTTCTTTAGATAATGGAATAAAATTATTAAATGTGTGAACTATGCAAACTTTTACAATAAATGTGTAATGCTTAAAGTTTTAAAAAAATCAATTTTGTAAAAACATTAACACTAAAAAAACCATTATGGAAACTCAAGGAATAAATTTATTTATAGTAGATGATAACAAACTACTAGTGGCAAATCTTAAAAACTACTTAACTAACAAGTTTGGAATTAGTCTACAAATATCAACATTTAATGATGGAGAAAGTTGTTTAGATAAAGTTAACACTGAAACTCATATCGTAATTTTAGATTACAAAATGGAAGGTAAGAATGGATTGGAAATTTTAAGATTAATTAAAGCAAAAAACCCCAAGATTGAAGTTATTATGTTGTCTGGAAATGAAGACATAGCTCTTGCTGTTGAAACTTTCAGGGCAGGCGCAAAAGACTATGTGATTAAAGGATATGGTTCTTTAAATAAAATTGGCAAATTAGTACGCGTTATAATAAATGAGCCGCTTAGAATTCTTGTTAAAGAATTTGGTGTTTCAAAATACATGGCCGCTTTCTTATTAACCTTTATTGGGATGGGATTAGTAGTGGCTTTCGCACTAAACATGATGAAGAGATAATTAAACTTAAAAAGTAGTTCCAAATTAACTACTTTTTATTTTTTTAAATAAGCGCGAGATTAAAGTAGATACAATAAGGGCAAAAAATTAGTGATAAATTTATTATATGTGTTTTTCAACAACAGCTAGTTTTGTTGCCGGTTCATTGCTAACAGCTATTGGCGTGGCATCCATTAAAAAAGCACACGCGCCGTCTCAATATATGTTTGCCTGCATCCCTCTAGTTTTTGCAATTCAGCAGTTTTCAGAGGGTTTTGTTTGGATTTCATTATTGAATTCAGGAAATTTTCAATTACAACAAGCCTCCACTAATTTTTTCCTGATAGTAGCACTATTAATTTGGCCTACATGGATTCCCTTATCCGTTTTTTTGATAGAAGAAAAACGTAAAAGAAAATTAATTCTGGGCGTAGTTTCATTATTTGGAATTGTATTTTCAGCGCTTTCCATTTACTTCTTTCTGGTTTATAATTCCAGTTCAAGAATTACACCGTATCATATACATTACGATTTAGCCATTCCCGAAAAAACTAAAACAATTTTCGGAATACTATATCTTATCCCAACTGTTATAGCACACTTTGTATCTAGTAATAAAAAAATAAACATCATGGGCGGCTTAGTTTTAGCATCCTATTTAATTTCAATTTTGGTTTTTAATGATACTGTTCTTTCGGTTTGGTGCTTTTTTTCGGCAATAATAAGCAGTATGATTTATTATATTCTAGCTAATAACGATTCTGTTATCATAACTAAACCTATCTATTTTTCAATAAAAAGCAACTCTTAATTTACTTAAAGTCGGTAGAAATAATGCTTTTATTACAATTTGCACCAAAAATCCAACTACACCTTAAATAATCCAGATTAATTAGTTACATTTAACTAAAGTGTAAAACTTTGATTAGTCAATCAAAATCTCTTTAAAAAAAGTCAATTCAGGCTATATTTTAACGCTCTTAACTAAAGGAAAAAGTGTGAATTATGTAACAAATTAAAATAGTTATATAACACACTAAACACAAAGCATTGCAACTTTGTAATAATCTATTAATACTCAATAATTGAAGTTATACATTAAATATATGGTAAGTACCCGCTGCAAAATGGTGGTAAAGGAGGAGCTAAAAAAGCTTGGCTTACATTTTATGATGGTTGATTTGGGAGAGGTTGAAGTTATGGAAACTATTTCTATTGCTCAAAGAGAACAATTAAAATCAGCGCTGCACTCATCTGGTTTAGAATTAATGGATGACAAAAGAGCGGTTTTGATTGAGAGAATAAAAAATGTAATTATTGAAATGGTTCATCATTCTGATGAAATCATTAAAATAAATTTTTCGAATTATTTAAGCGAAAAATTAAACCACGATTACACTTATTTAGCAAACTTATTTTCAGAAGTACAAGGCACTACAATTGAACAATTTTTAATTTCTCACAAAATTGAAAGAATAAAAGAATTAATTATTTATGGCGAATTAAACATAACCGAAATTGCTTGGAAAATGAATTACAGCAGCGTCGCGCATTTGTCTAATCAATTCAAAAAAGTCACCGGCCTTTCGCCTTCGCACTTTAAACAATTAAAAGATAAAAGACGTAGTCCGATTGAAGATATTGGAAATTCAAATACTTAAATAACAACAAATCATACTCACTTAGTTAGGACAAAATATTAAAATGGAAACAAAAAAAACTCACGAACCTCAATACGTTAGAAGTTTGATAGAAGCGAGCTTAGATCCTCTTGTTACCATAAATGCCAAAGGCAAAATAACAGACGTGAACGAAGCCTCTATAAAAGTTACAGGAGTATCGCGAGAAAAACTTATTGGAACCGAATTCTCAAATTATTTTACTGATTCAGTAAAAGCACAAAAAGGGTATCAACAGGCTTTTGAAAAAGGGTCTGTAATAGATTACCCACTAACAATTAAACATCAAAACGGAAATTTAACCGATGTATTATACAATGCATCAGTATATAAGGATACAAAAGGTAACATACTAGGTGTTTTTGCAGCGGCACGAGATGTAACCGAACAAAAATGGTCTATTGATTTAAGGTTGGCTAATAAAGAACTTGCCTTTCAAAATGGTGAAAAACAAAAACGGGCCGACGAATTATATCTTGCTAACATTGAACTTGCTTTTCAAAATAATGAGAAGGAAAAAAGAGCAATTGAGTTAAATATTGCAAATAAAGAATTAGCTTTCCAAAATAATGAAAAGGAAAAACGAGCGGCCGAATTATTTATAGCAAACAAAGAATTAGCTTTCCAGAATAATGAAAAAGAAAAACGAGCCAATGAACTACTAATTGCAAACAAAGAATTAGCTTTTCAAAATGATGAAAAAGAAAAAAGAGCAGCCGAATTGTTTATCGCAAACAAAGAATTAGCGTTCCAGAATAATGAAAAAGAAAAGAGAGCTAATGAATTACTAAATGTAAATAAAGAATTAGCCTTTCAAAATGATGAAAAAGAAAAGAGAGAAATCGATAAAAAAGAGTTAGAAGCTTATAATTATTCTTTGACCTTGGCTTCGCAATATGCTCGAAGTTTAATTGAGGCGAGTCACGACCCGCTAGTTGCAATTAGTCCTGAAGGCAAAATAACGGATATGAACGAGGCTACAGTAAAAATAACAGGCTTATCGCGTGAAACTTTAGAAGGCACCGACTTTAAAAATTATTTTACAAATCCACAAAAAGCATCAGAGGTTTATCAAGAAGTATTTCAAAAAGGTTTTGTGGCGGATTATCCCTTAACTATTAGAGATAGTAAATTAACCGAAGTATTATTTAATGGTTCGGTTTATAAAGATGACGAAGGAAATGTTGTAGGCGCGGTAATTGTAGCAAGAGATATTACAGAACAAAAAAGAAATGAAAAAGAACTAATTGAAGCTAAAATATTTGCCGAACTGGCAACTGAGATTGCAGAGTTAGCAAAAGCAAAAGCCGAATCCGCAACACAAATCGCTGAGAATGCTGTAAAAGCAAAGCAACAATTTCTATCAAACATGAGCCACGAAATTCGTACTCCTATGAATGCAATTATAGGATTTACAAAAGTTATCTTAAAAACAAATTTAACTGCAAAACAAAAAGAATACTTAAGTGCTATAAAAATTAGTGGCGATGCATTAATCGTTCTAATAAATGATATTCTGGATTTAGCTAAGGTGGACGCCGGAAAAATGTCGTTCGAGGAGGTTCCATTTAAAATGGCAACTTCAATTTCGGCAATGCTACATTTGTTTGAAACAAAGATTCAAGAGAAAAACTTGAAACTAATAGCAGACTACGATAATACAATACCAGAAACCCTTCTCGGAGACCCTGTAAGATTAAACCAAATAATATTAAACTTGGTAAGTAATGCTGTTAAGTTTACATCCTCCGGAAAAATAACCGTTAAAGTTAAATTACTTGAAAGTGATGATGAAAATGCAATCGTTGAATTTTCTGTTTCCGATACAGGAATTGGAATAGCGGAAAATAAATTAATAAGTATTTTCGACGACTTTCAGCAAGCTAGTAGCGGCACCTCTAGATTATATGGTGGTACAGGATTAGGATTAGCAATTTCTAAAAATTTAGTGGAACCTCAAGGTGGAACTATAAAGGTCACTAGTAAAATTAATGAAGGCTCTACTTTTAGCTTCGCATTAAAATTTAAAAAAACAACTATAGAAGCGGAATCACGTGAAGAAATTTTGGAAATAGATAAGAATATAAAAGACATAAAAGTATTAGTAGTTGAAGACATTGCTCTAAATCAATTGCTAATGAAAACTTTACTCGACGATTTTGGATTTGAATTTGAAATTGCTGCAAATGGAAAAATAGCCGTCGAAAAATTAAAACTTAAATCGTACGATATAATTCTAATGGATTTACAAATGCCCATAATGAATGGCTTTGAAGCAACAGAATACGCCCGAAAAACTTTGAATTTAAAAACACCAATTATAGCTTTAACTGCCGATGTTACTACCGTTGATTTAGCAAGATGCAGATCTGTAGGGATGAACGATTACGTTGCAAAACCAGTTAATGAAGAGTTATTGTATAATAAAATAATAGGATTAGTTAATAAATCAAATAAAGTCGTTTCGCAAATGAAAAACCAACCCGTCGAAAATATAAAAATAAAATATGTTGATCTGGATTATTTAAATAAACGAACAAAATCAAATCCTTTATTGATGATGGAAATGATTACACTTTACTTAGAACAAACGCCACCTTTAATTGGTGCGATGAAAGAAAGCTTAACTCAAAAAGATTGGGTTTCGCTACAATCTGCTGTACATAAAATGATTCCATCATTCTCAATCATGGGTATTAGCGCTGATTTTGAAAATATGGCAAGAAAAATTCAAGAATATGCCAGCGCACAAGAAATAAATGAAGAAATACACGATCTGGTTTTACAACTCGAGAAGGTGTGTTTTCATGCCTGTAGTGAATTAGAAGAAGAGTTTAACAATATTAAAAATACCAAATAATGAATAACGAAAAAAAAATAAAACTATTTCTGGTTGACGATGATGCAGTGTTTTTAAAATCACTTGAAATTGAATTTTTAAGTCATGCCGATTTTAGCATTGAAACTTTTTCGACCGGCGAGAAATGTATTAGCAATTTATCTCATTCCCCTGATTTAATCATTCTAGATTATCAATTAGATGGAATTGATAAAAATGCAATGAATGGAATGGAAACACTAGACAAGATAAAAGAATATAATTCTGACATTCCTGTTGTGATGCTTTCATCACAGGATAAGATTGATGTGGCGATTAACTGCATGCATCACAAAGCATTCGATTATGTAGTTAAAAGCGAAACAGCGTTTGTTCGTTTACAAAAAATCATTACTACTGCTTTTCATTACAAAAAAATAGAGAAAGAACTTAACTGGTATATGAATAGAATGTAGTAAGAATTTTTATCTAAATATATTTTATTACCATTTTAATCAGATTTTTTTTGTCTACACTATCCTTCAATTTAAACACTTGTTTCTATTTCACAGGCCATTATTTCCAAACAGAACTAATTAAAATGGTTAAAACTTACAACTATTTTACCTCTTTAGAAGCATTTCTTTGTTTAAAATCCAAAAATAAAAAGCTAATCAAATTATTCGAGCCCCATTATTTCTGATGCCAATTACCTTTCTGTAATCAGCAATAACCAAAGTATAACTTTTTGCGAAAGCAACTTGTTAAACTTTTGGCCTATTAGCTTTTGTATTTATACACTATTAAATTTCAGAATACCTATTTAAATTATGTGACAAAAATCTTCCTCCCCCATGACGATAGTTGTTTAATCTGAGATAGCCATTGAATACTTTTAATATGTCTAGCAAGTGAAAGTATTAACTATAGGAACTCAATTGGCATAAAGTTTTTGTTGTGAATTAAAAAACCAATGTGTGAATGATGTAACTAATCAGAAAAGTTCTGTAACACTTCCGGGCGAATATTCAACCACCTTTGCTATGTGAAAACTATTTTACACTAAACAAAAAGGAACATGAAAAACTTAACAGAACTAAAAGGAAACTGGAACGAAACTAAAGGAAAACTAAAACAAAAATTTGCATTGTTAACTGACAGTGACATGTTGCTAATTGAAGGTAAGCAGGACGAAATGCTTGGTAGACTCCAAATTAAACTCGGCAAAACCAAAGAAGAAATTCACAAAATAATATCAGAACTATAAATAACAAAATCACTTAAAAATAAATAAAATGAAAAAAACAATATTAGCAATCGTAGCCTCAACATTTATTACAGGAACAATATTAACTAGCTGTTCTACACCGACAGAAAAAATGGAAAATGCACAACAAAATGTTACTGAAGCAAACAAAGATTTAAACAAGGCGCAAGAAGAGTACATCATAGATGTTGAAAATTACAGAAAGGAAACAAATGCAAAAATTGCTGCAAACGAAAAAAGCATTTCAGAATTCGATGTGAGAATTGAAAATGAAAAAAAAGATGCAAAAGCAGATTACAAAAAGAAAATTACTGAATTAGAGCAAAAAAATACTGATATGAAAAAGAAAATGGATGACTATAAATTAGAAGGAAAAGAAAAATGGGAAACATTTAAATCTGAATTCAGCAGAGAAATTGAAGAGTTAGGTGCTTCTATCAATAATTTAATGGACAAAAATCCAAAAAAATAATCTATAAAAATAAAAATTATAATTATGAAAAAAATAATTTTATTAATAGCCGCAACTGCCGCTTTATCGCATACAACGATCGCGCAAGAGAGTACTCGTGATGACAGAAGCGATAACGAAACTGATTTTCGTGAAGAACTTTTGTTTGGTTTAAAAGCTGGCGCCAACTATTCTAATGTATACGATGCTCAAGGAGAAGAGTTTCGTGCAAACCCAAAGCTTGGATTAGCTGCCGGTGCTTTTTTAGCTATCCCTATTGGGAAATATATCGGTATACAACCCGAATTATTATATTCTCAAAAAGGATTTCAGGCTACAGGCAAAATACTAGGAAACACTTATGACTTCACACGTACAACCAGTTATTTAGATGTGCCCTTATTGTTTGCTTTTAAACCAAGTGAATTTATTACTCTATTAGCAGGACCGCAATACTCTTATTTGCTAAAACAAAAGGATGTATTTGCAAACGCAACCACAAGTATTGCTCAGGAACAAGAATTTGTTAATGATAATGTACGTAAAAACACACTTTGCTTTTTAGGCGGGGCAGATATTACAATGAAGCATTTAGTTATAGGTGTTAGAGCAGGCTGGGATCTCCAAAACAATAATGGAGATGGAACTAGCGCAACACCACGTTACAAAAATGTATGGTACCAAGCTACTATTGGTTATAGATTATACCATAACTAATAAAATTAAAAGAAAATTAAAAACATAAACATTAAAATAAAAATCAAATGAAATTAAAATTTATCGCAGTAACCATAATCCTTTCTGCATTACTTATACCAACCATTCAAAGTTGTAAAAAATACCCGGATGGCCCTACAATCAGTTTAAGATCAAGAGCCGAAAGAGTTGCCAATACTTGGAAAGTTGAAAATTATAAAATTAACGGTAATGATTATACATCCCTAGTTTCTAGTTACACTGAAACTTACACCAAACAAGGTGCTTACTCATATTCGTGGGGCATCTTAGATGGAACTGGTACTTGGTCTTTTCAAAATAAAGATACCGAGATAAAACTTAATGGATCAGATGGTCAAGCCTCAAGAAAACTAACAATTTTAAAATTAGAAGAAAAATCGTTTTGGTATTCTTACATCGAGGGGAATGATAAACATGAACTACACTTAATCGGGAATTAAAAATAAAATAAATAAAATAAACATGAAAAAAATAACTCTATTATTAATTTTAATTACTGCAACAGCATTAACTAAAATATCTGCTCAAGAAGCAACATCAACCACAGAAAAACACGGCAACACCCTAAATGCCGGCATTGGAATTGGTTATTATGGCTACATACACAATAATGTGCCCGTATTTCACGCCAATTTCGAATTTGATGTGGTTAAAAATTTAACTTTAGCTCCCTTCATCACTTATTATAGCTATCAAAATAATTATTATTGGGGTAACAAAAATTATCCATATAGAAATTATTATCACCGTACTACAGTAATGCCTATAGGCGTAAAAGCTACCTATTACTTTGATGAAATTCTAAAAGCAAATTCCAAATGGGATTTTTATTTAGCGGGTTCAATAGGATTTGCAATACGTAAAACAACCTGGGAAAATGGATACTATGGTGAGACAACAGTGTCGCACGGAACAAGTGGATTATATTTAGACGGTCATATTGGAGCAGAGTACCATTTTAATAATAAACTTGGAATGTTTCTTGACCTCTCTTCGGGATTTTCAACTTTAGGTTTAGCAGTACACTTATAAATAACAAAAATATGAAAGCTGAAAATATAGGGATATACTTGGATCATGCCGTTGCACATATTCTTGAAGTAGAAAATGAGGAAATAACTGCAAAAAATATTAAGTCAGAGTTTACCCATGAAGAAAAAGAATTAAGCATCAGAAAAAATGAAAACTTGATGCATAATAAGGAACAACATCTTCAAGCAAAATACTACAAACAAATAATTGAACAAGCTCTTGATTTTAAAAACATTTTACTTTTTGGCCCAACAACTGCAAAAAGCGAATTGTGGAATTTAATTAAAGACGACCTTCGTTTTAAGGACTCAAAAATAGAATTAAAACAGGCTGATAAAATGACTGAGAATCAACAGCTCCTATTTGTAAAAGAATACTTTAATAAAACATAAACCAAAAAAAAATAACATGAAAAAAATAATTACATTCAGTATCATCTGCATCATGGCAAGCATTTTGTTTAGCTCTTGCAAATCAAATAGCTCAATAATTAAACGTCACTATAACAAAGGTTATTATGTGTCGCACAGCAAATCAAAACAACTAAAACCTAAAGCCGATGCAACTCCGGCAGAAAATTTAGTAAAAATAGAGCCGCCGTTTTATTCTTTAAAAACAGAGACTGAACAAACGCTACTGAAAGAAAGTAATAATCCATCAACAATTGCTACCACTAATGCAATCACTGCAAATGGCGCTAAAGTTCAAGGTAAAAACAATTCAGAAACAAGAATTAATCAATCAACAAACTACAAACCATTAACAATTAACAAACCGCTTAAGCAACTAAAACAGCCGTTTCTATATTTTAACGCTGATCATGATCATGATGGAGACGGACTAAGCTTATTTTGGATAATAATATTAGTGCTTTTAATATTATGGGCATTAGGATTTTCTTTAGGTTCATTAGGTGGATTAATTCACATTTTATTAGTAGTAGCTTTAATATTTTTAATTCTATGGTTACTACATATAGTATAAAATAATTACAATTATAAAAAAATATTATGACAGCAAAAAGAAAAAAAACAAATACTGAAAAATCAGAAAAGAAAATTGACACCACCGGAATAGACATAGATGCAGATAAAACTGGATCGGATGAAAATGCAGATGCAACACAAAATCAAACCGACAAGTCTGATGAAAAAAACAAGTTTGATAAACCTAAAAGAGAAGTTGATCCAGACAGAACAGGAATTGATACAGACGCTGATAAAACTAGTCCAGAACAAAATCCAACTAAACAATAATAATAATTAAAAAAACAAAAACATGGGAAACTTACTTTATTTAATCGCAGTAATATTAATAATTGCTTGGGCTATCGGATTTATAGGATATAATGTGGGTGGCATTATTCACATTCTTTTAATAATTGCTCTTATATCGGTAATTCTAAGAGTCATTCAAGGAAAAAAAGTAGTATAAATTTAAAAAAAACATAAACAAATCTAAAACAACAATCATGAGTAAAACAAATGTAGTAATAGGTGTATTAGCAGGCGTAGCCGTAGGTGCATTAATGGGCATATTATTTGCACCAGACAAAGGATCAGAAACAAGAAAAAAACTTTCACGAAAAGGTGAAGATACTGTAGATGATTTGAAAGAAAAATTTGAAGATTTATTATGTAGTCTCTCTGAAAAATTTGAAGCGGCTAAAGAAGAAGCTAGTGAACTATACGAAAAAGGAAAACATAGCGCCGAAGAATATAAAAAAGAATTGAAATCGCACTTGAGCTAAATCGGAAATTTCAAAGCACCCTTTAAGACAAAACGTAGTTATGGAAAACAAAACATCTTTTTTAGAACCTCTCATTGAAAGGGTCGAAGAATATGGGAAAACAAGTTTTGAGTTAATAAAACTCAAAGTAATAGATAAAAGCGCTAAAATTTCATCCACGTTTTTATACCGTGGTATAGGGCTTTTTGTTTTCGGCATATTTTTGGTTTTTGCAAATATTGGATTAGCTCTTTGGTTAGGCGATCTTTTAGGCAAAATCTATTTTGGGTTTTTATGTGTTGCAGGATTTTATGCATTTGTCTTGGGTGCTTTGTTTTTTATATTGAACAACTGGATTAAAAAACAAATTAATAATTCAATCATTTTACAACTTCTTAAATAAAGTAAAATGGAAAAAATACAAAATACAAATGACTTAAAAGCCGCAATTATTTTTCTCGAAATTAAACAGGCCAACGAAAAACGAATATTAATTGAACAGTTTAAGGCAACCTATGAAAGTATGAAGCCAGTGAATATAATCAAAAACACAATTAAGGAATTAATAACTGCACCCGATTTAAAAAACAACTTAGTTAATACAACTATAGGAATTGCCACCGGATACCTCTCTAAAAAAATAACAATAGGCTCGAGCCATAATCCACTAAAACAAGCCTTAGGTGCTCTATTACAATTTGGAGTTACAAATATTGTTTCAAAAAATGCTAGTGGAATAAAATCCGGAGCTCATACTTTGCTAAATACACTTCTAAATAAAAAAATTCACAACAAAGGCGTGTAAATTAATTCCACTATTCAACTCAACAAAAAAATATTTGTGCAAGCATAAAACAGAACATCAATTCTTTTTTAACCATTCAGCTATATTTTAATCACAAACACATTTACTTCTATTACTTTCTTATTATTCAACAACAGGTTTTACTATTAATTTTTTTATATGTGAATGTTGTAAGTCTTTTAAATAATTACATAATACTTTCCTTCATGATATCAATGATCTTTGCTATGTAATAATACTATTACAATTAAATTAATTTTAAATGACAAATTTAGCGGCCACATCCTCTCCTCACAAACCGAATTGGAACGAAACAAAAGAAAAGATAAAGCAGAAATTTTCAGATTTAACAGATGATGATTTATTTTATTTAAACGGTAAAAAAGAAGAAATGTTAAACAAAATTCAAATTAAACTTGGTAAAACAAAAGAAGAACTCACGGACATAATTGGGGCGCTATAAGTTGGGTTTATAATTCAATAAAAATTATAAAAAAATGAAAAAACTTAAAAATATAGCTTTAATTATTACCGGAAGATTCTCTGGCGTTTCAAAAAAATTTGTCATTGGGTATCGCATCTCAAAAAATTCATCTGAGAATTCAAAAAATAAACCTGATCAAAAAATAGTTAGTTGGGGTTAACTCTAAACATCCAAAATAACATCTCTGTTAAATTAACACATTTTTTCACAGCCAAAAAAATGTGTGAATGATGTAACTTATTTTATAAGTTATGTAATCAAAAGGCTATAACACTAAGCATCTTTACACGACGAATACTTAATTCGCTAAAATTATAAATTACAATAATAAAACTCATGAAAAAAATAATTACAATAACATTAATTTGTATTATAAACATTACTCATTTAGCTGCTCAAATTAAAAAGGAAAGCTTTGAAGAGGATTTTAATAGCGCTGAAAAAATATTTAATAAGGTTTATAAAGGCGTAAAAACAGAATCTTCAAACTATGCGAAAGGTGGGTATGCCGAAGCACTAACTATTTTTCTTGATTTATATAAACAAGATACTACTAACATGAACTTAGCATTCAAAATTGGCGTGTGCTATCAAAATACTAGACGATACAAATCTAAGGCGCTCCCCTATTTTATTAAGGCTTCTACATCAGCAACTGCCGACTATAAAGAAAGTTCTTACAAGGAAAAAAATGCTCCAATAATTGCGCTAAAATTTTTGGGTGACGCTTATCATTTTAATTATCAATTCGACGAAGCTATAGAGACTTTAAATTTATTTATAACAACTATGGCAAAAAATGATCGTAATGATATTGTTTTGATTAATGAAGCGAACCAAAAAATTGAAATGTGTAAAACCGCAAAAAAATTAGTTGCCCATCCAGTAAATATTAAAATAGAAAATTTAGGGGATAAACTAAATTCTACTTACGCTGATTATTCCCCGGTATTATCCGCAGACCAAAATTCAATTTATTTCACGTCTCGTCGACCTGTTTTTCGTGAGGCGATGCAAGATGAAGAAGGAAACTATATGGAAGATATTTATATGGCAAAAAAAATAAAAAATACTTGGTCATATGCAGAAAGCATTGGAAGCCCCATCAATACAGACGAACACGAGGCAACTGTTAGCATTTCGCCTGATGGGCAGACAATATTAATTTATAAAGATGATTTAGGAGATGGCAACATATACAGTACTTCTTTAGATGGCGACAAATGGACCGCTCCAATTAAATTAAATAGTCAAATTAATTCAAAATATTGGGAGCCGAGCGCTTGCTTTTCTGCCGATGGAAACACGATATACTTTACAAGTAACAGACCTGGTGGATTTGGAGGAAGAGATATCTATTCAATTAAAAAAGTACCAAATGGAGAATGGGGAAATCCAAAAAATTTAGGTCCGACAATAAACACAGAATATGATGAAGATGCGGCTTTCATTCATCACGATGGTGTTACTTTATATTTCAGTTCAAACGGCCACAAAACCATGGGGGGCTTCGATATTTTTTCAAGTACACTTAGCGGAGTTAATGATTGGACTGAAGCCGAAAATGTTGGCTATCCAATTAACACCACTGATGATGACATCTATTTTGTAATTAGTCCAGATGGTCTTAACGCTTATTTTTCATCTTTTCGCTCCGGTGGATTAGGCGAAAAAGATAATTTCTTGGCAACGTTTCTTGAACGCAAAGAAACTCCGCTTACCTTAATGATTGGAATAGTAAATGACAATTTAGGGAAACCAGTAAAGGATGTAGAAATAGTTGTTACAGATAATTTAACTGAAGAAATTGTTGGAATATATCACCCAAATAGTCTGACTGGTAGATACATTTTTATTTTAACCCCCGGCAGAAACTACAACATTACATACAAAGCCCAAGATCGCCTTTTCTATTCCGAAAATATGGAAATATCTTTAGAAACTAATTACTATGAAATTTACAAGCCTATAATATTAGACCCAATTATTGTGGGTTCAAAAATTACACTAAAAAATATTTTCTTTGATTTTGATAAGGCAACCTTACGTGATATTTCTAAAGTTGAAATAAAAAATCTTGTAGCGTTTATGAAAAACAATCCGAATGTAAAAGTTGAAATATCGGGACATACAGACAGCAAAGGTGATGACGAATACAACCGAAAACTTTCACAAGAGCGAGCACAAGCAGTTGTAAAACGTTTATCAGAAAATGGCATTAGTGCTAAAAGAATGAAAGCCAAGGGTTATGGAGAAACAATGCCATCTCAACCAAATACAAATGCAGACGGAAGCGATAATGAATCAGGAAGACAAATGAACAGAAGAGTTGAATTTAAAATTATTGGAATAAATTAATTTTTAAGTTTAACTCCTAAAAAAATATAGCAAAATAAAAATAGTCCTATTATCCATTTACAAAAAGTATATGACAGATTTTATAGAAAAAAAAAGTGAACAGATTAAAGCAACAGGTTTTGTATTTATAAAAAATTTGTTTTTACTATTTTTGGTTATTGCTTGTTTATATTTTGCAAAAGAATTTTTAATGCCCTTAGCAATAGGTGGAGTTGTAGCAACACTTTTTTTGCCGTTTTGTAAATGGATGGAAGAGAAAAGAATATTCAGAGGAGCTGCTGTTTTCATATGTGTGTTTGTATTATTACTTTTTATTACTGGTATTGGAGCCTTGCTTGGTTGGCAAATTTCTGAATTAGCAAATGATATATCAATAATTAAAGAAAGAGCTATTCAGGCAAGCGTGAAAATTCAAGAATATATTTTCAGTCATTTTGGAATTACAATTGAAAAACAATCGCAATTAATAAAAACCCACCAACCATCAGTTTCAGGAATAATACCAATAATGGCTGGATCTTTTGCTTCATTAGTAACAAATTTCTCATTAACGATCATTTATATATTCGGACTACTTTATTATCGTGATCATATAAAAAGTTTCTTATTTAAGTTATCTCCGCCAAACAAAATAAACGAAATGAAGATTGTAATTAATAGCGTTACGAAAGTATCTCAACAATATTTGGTTGGTCTCTCTAAGATGATATTTATTTTATGGATAATGTACGGGATTGGATTTTCTATTATCGGAATTGAAAACGCTTTATTTTTCGCAATTTTATGCGGCTTATTAGAAATTGTTCCATATATCGGAAATATCACTGGCACTCTAATTACTGTATTAGTAGCGGCTGTCCAAGGAGCAAGTCCTCCTATGATTTTTGGCATCCTCGGCACCTACGGATTTGTACAATTATTTCAAGGATGGGTGTTAGAGCCACTCATCTTAGGCTCACAGGTTAAGATCAATCCATTATTTACTATCATTTCTTTAGTAATTGGGCAATTAATTTGGGGCATACCAGGAATTTTTTTAGCAATTCCCTTAATTGCAATGTTTAAAATCGTATGTGATAATATAGATTCATTAAAACCTTATGGATTTTTAATTGGCGAAATTAGAACGGCTAAAAAAGAATCTACAATTATTAAAAAAATTAAAAATTGGTTTAAAATGAAAATCGTAAAAAATATTGCAAGTATATAAGGCAACTCATATATTTTATCTTTAAAAAGTGGGAATTATATAACAATAGCATGAATTTATGTAACAAATTCCTGTGCAAAGCAAGGCACCTTTGTTAAAAATTAATTTCATTTAAAAATGGCAATTTCTTACTACCTACTTCAAATTCCTTCCGTACTGCTCTTTTCGTTATTAATTTTATCAGGTGCCCTGGCTGGTGGATTGGGGACATACTTATTTCGTAGACATATAAAATTAAAAATTCTTCGCTCACATAACGAAGTAACAGGTTTTTTATTTTTAGCAATTGCAAGCTTCTATGCTTTATTGTTGAGTTTTGTAGTATTGGTGGTTTGGGAACAATTAAATGAAACGCACAGCAATCTCAGTAAAGAAGGTAGTTCTGCCTTATCCTTATATCACGACATAAAATTTTACCCCGACACCACAGAATCAAAAAAATTAATGACAGCTTACATTGATTTTGTTTACAATGTAATAGATGAAGAATTGCCAAATATGCAAATGTTGAAATTAAGCAGAAAAACTCCTGAATCTTTTAGTAAGGTGTTTTATGAAATGGAACATCTAAATCCAAAAAGTCAGTTTCAGATTCAATTAGTTACACAAATGTTCAATCACTTAAATGAGCTATCAACATACAGAGGACTTCGTATTGCTTCAATCGACACTGAAATACCATCACCAATGTGGTTACCAATAATTTTTGGCGCTTTTATTACCCTAATGTGCGCAATGCTTCTTGATATTGAGCATACGCGAATTCACTTGATAATTACAGGTATGTTAGGTGCAGTAATTGGAATGTTTTTATTCATATTAATAGTTCTTGATCATCCATATACTGGCAGCCATGCAATTAAACCAAAATCATATAAAGAGATTTTCACATTAGAACGATGGGACACAGACAAAACTTTACTAAATAATAATAAATCAAATAAATAATTATGAATTTAATGTTGAAACTAATAACGGGCAGCTTTATAATACTATTAATATTTTCATGTGAATCTCATGAAAAAAAAGCCGATGATGCCTTTGATCAGTTTAAGGAAGAAAAAAAAATATTGCACGATAGTGAAATTCTAACCAATGAAATAATACCAGCCGAAAAAAAAGAAATAACCGTAAAAAAAGTCGACAAGACTGATGACTGGACAAAATTAAAAAATGAAATAGATAAAAGAACTCAAACCATTGAAAATTCAATCTCACGCATTAAAAGCGATGGCGCCACCGACTCTAAAACTCTTAAAAAACTAACTTATTTGGAAGATGAAAATAACAAACTAAAAAAACAACTAGATGAATACATTATTAGTATGAAACTCAAACTAGAGCAATTTAAAACAAAAATTATTCAAGATACTCAGGACCTTGAAGCTGAATTAAAAGTTGTTGTGATTTCAAATAAAAAATAATTACAGAGCAAACAAAACCATTTTAAAAGAAATAAAAAAACCTTGAAAATCACTCAGAACATATATCCCAAATAATCGGATGCAAAAAATTAAAAAATCATTAATTATTTCAGTAGGCATAATAATTGCAATTGCCATTACAGTTATTTTATTTATTTCACCATTAACAAAATATCTTGTAGAAAAATATGATGAGAAATATACGGGTAGAAAAATTACTATGGACCGTGCGTATGTTAACCCATATACCGGCTATATCTATTTTAAAAATCTAAAAATATATGAGTTAAAAAGTGACAGTGTTTTTATTTCAATAAAAGGGGTAAGTATTAATATTGAAATGCTCAAACTGCTTTCGAAAACTTATGAAATCAGCGAAATACAATTAGACCAACCTCGTGGAATAATAATTCAAAACAAAAAAGAACTGAATTTTACAGATCTAATTGAAAAATTTTCTCCTAAAAATAATTCAACCAAAAGTAAAGAGCCCATACATTTTAATATTTTAAACATAAAAATAAATGATGGAGAATTTTATTATTCTGAAAAAATAATCCCCATAAATTATTCTATTAAAAACGTAAATATCGAAAGTTCCGGCCTGCGTTGGAATGTAGATACAATTGTAACAAAATTTTCATTTTTATCAGGTATGGGAACCGGTGATATAAAGGCAAATTGCACCATAAATATAAAAACCTTGGATTACAGGTTGGCTAGTATAGTTCAAAATTTTAACCTGAACATTGTTGAACAGTACCTAAAAGATTTAACTAATTATGGGAGCTTCGCTGCTATTCTAAATGCAGACATGAACACAAAAGGAAATTTTAAAAACACTGATAAAATTAGCATTTCCGGAGCATTATCGATTAGTGATTTTCACTTTGGAAAAAATCCTAAAGAAGACTATGCCTCCTTTAATAAATTATCTTTAGCAATAAAAGAAATCACTCCGAATAAATATATTTACACTTACGATTCCGTATCTCTTAATAAACCCTATTTAAAATATGAAAAATATGATAATTTAGATAATATTCAGACCATGTTTGGCGAAAAAGGCGCAAACTATGACAAGGCTAAAGCAGATAAAACTAAATTTAACCTTTTAATTGAACTTGCTAATTATATAAAAATTATATCAGAGAATTTTTTTAAAAGCCCTTACAAAATTAATCGTCTTGGGATTTACAATGCTAGCCTTAAGTTCAATGACTATTCCACTAGAGAAAAGTTTTCGGTTGATTTAAGTCCACTGTATTTAATTGCCGATTCTATTAATAAAAATAATCCATTAGTAAATTTTTCACTTAAATCGGGTATAGAGCCATATGGCAGCACAAAAATTAAAGTAAGTATAAACCCAAAAGAAGAAAAAGATTTTGATATTACTTATAATCTGCAAAACATACCTCTAACTCTTTTCAACCCTTATATTATTCCATTAACATCATTTTCGGTTGATAGAGGAACCATTGAATTAAACGGTAAATGGAAAGTTAGGAATGGCATTATTAACAGTAATAATCACATAGTTATTATTGATCCAAGGGTAAAAAATAGGGTTAGAAGTAAAAACATGAAATGGCTTCCTTTACCCGCGATAATGTTTATTGTTAGAGAACAAGGAAATGTTATAGATTATGAAATTCCGATTTCAGGCAATTTAAAGAATCCAAAATTTCAATTACGCGATGTGATTTTTGACGCCATAGAAAATATATTTATAAAGCCACCAACAACCCAATATAGATTAAAAATAAAAAATATTGAACGTGAAATAGAAAATTCATTAATGCTTACGTGGCAGCCGGGCAAAAATTCCATCCAGCCTAACGAGGCAAAAATTATTAAAGATATAGCAACATTTTTATCAAAAAATCCAGAAGCGAATATTATCGTCCACCCAAACACTTACGAAACAAAAGAAAAGGAAAGTATTTTGTTTTTTGAAGCAAAGAAAAAATATTACATCTCATTGAATAATAAAAATCCAAGTTCTTTATCAGAAAATGATTTAGAAAATATTGAGAGAATGTCTGTGAAAGATTCTTTGTTCATTCATTATTTAAACAAACATATAACGGGTACACTTGTTTTTACGGTTCAAGAAAAATGCGAAAGGTTTATTGGAAAAGATATTTTAAATGAAAAATACAATTCACTTATCTATGAAAGAGAAAAATCTTTTTTGGCTTATTTTAAAGATAAAGATATCGAAAAACAAATAAAAATTGATGCTAATCAATCTGTTATTCCATACAATGGCTTTTCATTCTATAAAATAGAATACAAAGGTCAGCTGCCGGAATCTTTACTTAATGCCTACGAAAAGATAAAGGAACTAAATAACGAAGCACCTCGAAAAAAATATAAAAATGAACGCAAGGGAAACAAAAATACCTTGTAGAAAAAACAATTCAATTTTTTTCTTTTAATTTTTCTCTAACAAAATCAAATAAATTCCTTAATGTGTGAATCATGCAACTTAATTAAAAAGTTGTGTAAGTCAATCCTATGATTTAGTTATCACATTTGTGTCATGAAAATTAATTCAATATTAAATCTTACAAAAATGAAAATTAAACTACTAAATACACTAACAGGATTGTTTCTGTTTTTGGCGCCAACTGTAACTTATGCGCAGGCACCTAACTTAGGAACAACCGCAGATTTTGTTCTTTTTTCTTCTGTTGGCGCAGTAACCAACTCTGGAATAACCTATCTTACACATCTTACCGGTCATGTTGGCGCAAATAGCGGGGCAATTAGTGGTTTCGGTAACGTTGATGGTAATATGTATGCAGGCGGTCCACAAAGTGCTCAATGCGCTACAGATTTATTAATTGCTTACAATCAATTAAATGCAACAGTTCCTACTTTTTTTCCAGCTCCTTTATTAGGAAACGGACAAATTCTTAACGCTGGTGTATATTCTATAGCAGCACCTACAGTTTTAAATTTAGACCTCATATTAGACGGACAAGGAAACCCTAACGCCGTTTTTATTTTTCAAATTCAGGGGGCTTTATCAACTAATGTTAATTCAAAAGTTAAATTAGTTAATGGCGCAAAAGCATGTAATGTTTTTTGGAAAGTAGAAGGATTAGTAAGTATGTCGGCCGGAACAAAAATGAGAGGAACTGTTATCGCAAATAATGCAGCCATAAATATGAATGCAGGAGATACTTTAGAAGGTAGAGCACTTTCTATTAATGGCGCAGTAAGCGTTACGCAAATTTTAGGATATACACCAATCGGATGTGGAAGTCCTGTATTAACTGGACCAATTGCTCCATCGTTAGCTTCTGCTGCTTGTTACGGAATATTTTCTTCTAATGGAGCAGTAACAAACGTTGGTGTAACAACTGTAACTGGTGATATTGGAAGTAATAATGGATCAGCAACAGGCTACAACCCGTTATTTGTGACTGGCACAATTCACCCAATTCCGGATATTTCTACAAACCAATGTGCAACCGATCTATTAATTGCATACAATTATCTTAATACGCTACCGAATGATATTTTATTATTATATCCTGCTCAAATGGGAAACAACCTTGTACTTACACCACATACTTATTTATTAAACGGAGCCGTTACACTTACTGACTCACTTTATTTAAACGCACAAGGAAATGCGAATGCAGTGTTTGTTATTCAAATAAATGGTGCGCTTTCTACAAGCGTTAATTCAAAAATTATTTTAATAAACGGGGCGCAATCAAAAAATGTGTATTGGAAAGTTGATGGAGCAGTAGACCTAAATTCAAATTCAATTTTTAGAGGAACAATTGTTTGTAATAACGCCGCAATGATTTTAAACAACGGTGTTTTATTAGACGGAAGAGCCTTAACAACAACAGGCGCTTTAAGTACTTTAGCGATGACAGTAACTATACCGTCTTCTGTTAATCTAAGCACCGCTCCTGTTAGTCAAACTGTTTGCGTTGGAAGCTCGGTAAGTTTTTCAGCGGCAGCAAGTGGTAGTGGCCTTACTTATCAGTGGATGAACGGATCTACAAATTTAATCAATGGAGGAAATATTTCAGGAGCAAATTCTGCAACACTTACAATTAACCCAGTAAGTATTTCTGATGCTTCATCAAATTATGCTTTAGTTATAAGTGGTGGCTGCGGGTCAAATTTCACAACAACAAACATTTCTTTAGTTATCACAGCTCCATCCAGTATTACAACTCAACCAACTAATCAAATTGCTTGCCCTGGAAACACAATAAGTTTTTCTGCGGCCGCAACCGGAAGTGGTTTAACTTATCAATGGAGAAAAGGAACCGTAAATTTAATTAATGCGGGAAATATTTCGGGAGCAACTTCTGCTACACTTACAATTAATCCCGTAGGCCTTGCAGATGTTGCCAACAATTATAATGTTGTTATTACTGGAGGATGTGCGCCAAGTAATACATCAATAAATGTTTCTTTAATTCTTAATAACCCAAATATTACATCACAACCAACAAATCAGGCAGCGTGCCCAGGTAATTCTGCAAGTTTTTCTGCTGTTGCAACCGGAAGTGGTTTAACTTATCAATGGAGAAAAGGAACAGTAAATTTAATTAATGGAGGAAATATTTCTGGTGCAACTTCTGCTACACTTACAATTAATCCTGTAAACGTTTCTGATGCCGCTACAAATTATAATGTTGTTATTATTGGAGCTTGTGCACCTAACGATACTTCTATAAATGTTTCTTTATCGCTTAATAATACAAACATTACCACACAACCAACAAACCAAACGGCATGCGAAGGAAATTCAATAAGTTTTTCATCAGCTGCAACCGGAACAGGTTTAACATACCAATGGAAAAAAGGTACAACAAACTTAATTAATGCAGGAAATATTTCTGGTGTAACTACTGCAACACTTACTATAAATCCGATATCCATGGCAGATGTTGCTTCTAATTATAATGTTGTTATAACTTCTACCTGCGCGCCAAACGATACTTCAATATTTGTATCACTTACTGTAAATCAAACTCCAGTTGCAAGTATAAACAGTATCGCTTCGGTTTGCACAAACAGTCCAATAGTTTTAACTGCGCAAACTGTTGCAGGAGCAACTTATAGCTGGACAGGTCCAAACGGATATTCCTCAACAGCACAAAATTCAACAATATTTAATTCAACAACTTCCGATGCCGGAATGTATACACTAATAGTTTCAAATAATGGTTGTGCTTCATCAACAGCAACAATTCTAGTTAATGTAAGCCCATGCCCTATTATTGATTTCTTTATTCCCGAAGGATTTTCTCCTAATGGTGATGGAATAAATGACGTGTTTTTTATAAGAGGTATTGATATTTATCCAAACAATAATTTTCAAATATTTAATCGTTGGGGAGATAAAGTTTTTGAAGCAAGTCCTTATCAAAATACTTGGAGTGGAAAAGCTCAAAAAGGCTTAAGAGTTGGTGGAGATGAATTACCAGTTGGAATTTATTTCTATGTTCTTGATTTGGGTGATAATTCGAAGACTTTAAAAGGAACTATTTATCTAAACAGATAAAATACTAATCAACAATAACGTAATAATTAAAAATAAAATGAAAACACTAAAAAAAATAACATTTGTATTAGCTTCGGCACTAAGTGGTTTAACCATTCATGCACAGCAAGACCCAATGTATACTCACTATATGTATAATACATTAATGGTTAATCCTGGATATGCGGGAAGCAGAGATGCCTTAACTGTAACTGCACTTCATCGCTCACAGTGGGTTGATTTTAAAGGAGCGCCAGTTGTACAATCGATAACATTACATGCACCTTTAAAAAACGATCATTTTGGTTTAGGCTTATCTGTATTAAATGATAAAATTGGAACAACCAATAAAACATCTGTATTCGGAGATTTTGCTTATCGCATGGCCTTAACAAAAAAATCTAAATTGGCTTTGGGTATAAGTGCGGGAGCAAATATTTTTCAGGCAAATTTAAGTTCCCTTCAAATTGGCGATCAAGCAGATCCGGTATTTCAAAACAATATTAATAATCACGTTACGCCAAACTTTGGTTTCGGTGCGTATTATTCGAGAGAACGTTTTTACGCCGGTGTTTCTGTTCCAAATTTAATACAGAATAATTATTCGAAAATTGATTTAGCAAACGGAAACACTTTAACAGGAAGCGAACAAAGACATTATTTTTTTATCGCTGGTGCTGTTATAAATTTATCTGAAAATGTTGCCTTTAAACCTACAACTTTTGTAAAAGTAACCTCTGCAGCTCCGGTACAAGCAGATGTTACAGCATCGTTTATTTTTATGAAAAAATTATTGCTTGGCGCAATGTTTCGTACAGGTGATGCGTTTGGTGGATTAGTTGGATTTAATATTACAGAACAACTTCACATAGGCTATTCATTCGATTGGTCTTACGGTTTACAAACAGCAAAATACAATCAAGGAAGTCATGAAGTAGTTTTAAGATACGACTTTATGTCTTACGATAAAAAACAAATTCATTCTCCAAGACATTTTTAAATTTTTAAAAAAATAAAATCATGAAAAAATTACTTATTCCCATTATTGTTTTAATAAGTTTTAATGGAATTGCACAAAAAAAATCAAACAAAGAAAAACAAGGCGACAAATATGCTTTTGTATATTCATTTGACAAAGCAATTGACTCTTACACTCAAGCCAAAAATTTATCAGTTGAAGGTCAACGAAGTTTAGCTAAGAGTTATAGCAACATTGGTCAATCTGATAAATCTGAATTAGCATATTCAACTTTAATTAATATGCCTGACGGGAATTTACCGGAAGATTATTATAACTATGCAATGGTTTTAAAAACCAACGGAAAGTATGAAGATGCAAATAAATATATGGATAAATTTTACGAATTAAAACCAAATGATTTACGCGCAAAAGATTACAACCAAAATAAAGGTGAGTTATCAAACTTATTAAAAGACGATGGTAAGTATAATGTCGGTTATTTAAGTTTTAATACAGATGCTGATGAATTTGGCGCTAGTTATTATAAGGATAAAATTGTTTTTGCATCAAGCGGAGCAAACCCAAAAGCAACTGAAAAAACATACAATTGGAACGGAAAGCCATTTTTAGACCTTTACGTTTCTGATGTAGAAGGCGGTCAGTTAAAAACTGCACAGGTTTTTGATAAAAGTTTTAACGGAAAAATGCATGATGGTCCGGCTAGTTTTAGCAAAGGCGGTACTTTAATGGCATACACCAAAAACAATTATGATCTTAAAAAAAGAGAACGTGTAGTGAGGGTTCAAATTTGTTTTAGCAATTACAAAGACGGAAAATGGTCATCACCAGAGTCTTTTAGCCTAAACAATAAAGAATACTCTGTTGGACATCCTTGTTTAACTCAAGATGGAAACACTATGTATTTTTCTAGCGATATGCCGGGTGGTTTTGGAGGAACTGATATTTACAGAATTAAAAAGGATGAAAAAGGCACTTGGGGAAAATCAGAAAATCTTGGAGACAAAATAAACACTGAAGGAGACGAATTATATCCTTTTTATGAAGAAGCGAATGGTGTTATGTTCTTTACGTCTGATGGACGTTCAGGATTAGGTGGTTTGGATATTTTTATTTGTGCAACAGATGGTTCAAAATTTGGAAAAGTGCGTAATGCAGGTGTTCCTTTAAATAGTCGCTACGATGATTTTGCTGCGATCTCAAATTCTAATTTAAGCAAGGGATATTTTTCATCTAATAGAGCCGGTGGTAATGGAGAAGATGACATCTATTCTGTAGATTACTTAAAATTAGACATAGGCAAAAAAATTGAAGGTCTTGCAATAGACAATACTAAAAACATATTGCCAAATACATTTGTGACTTTGTTTGATGAAAAAGGAATAGTACTTGATACGATCACAACAAAAGATAACGGATCTTATTCATTTCTAGTTGATGCTGATAAGGACTTTAAATTAACAGGCAATAAACCTAATTATGTAGAAGGAAGCACACTTGCTAATACCTCTGTAAAAGAATTTATCGTAAAAGCTGATGTTACACTTCTTAAAAAAGAAGAGTTAATTGCTAAAAAAATAATTGTAGGCGCCGATTTAGGAAAAGTATTAGAACTTAATACCATTTATTATGATTTAGATAAATATAATATCAGACCAGATGCGGAAATTGAACTAGCTAAAATTGTTAAGATAATGAATGAATATCCTGACATGGTTGTTGAGTTACATGCTTACACAGATTGTAGGGCTTCTAACGAGTATAACCAAATATTATCCGACAAAAGAGCTAAAACTCCAGCTTGGTATATAAAAACGAGAATTACACATCCTGAACGAATCACTGGTAAAGGCTTTGGAGAAACAAAATCAACTACAGTATGCTCATGTGAAGGAACTGGCTTATCAATCTGTTCGGAAGAAGAATTTCAAAAAGACAGACGTACTGAGTTTATTATCATTAAAAAAGATAATACGCCCAATATAGTATTATTAACTAACGACTAAGTCATTTTAATAAATTCTTACCCAAGAGGATTGCTTGTTGGCAGTCCTCTTTTTGTTTTTGTAATCAACAAAAATGTGTGAATAATACAACTATTGTATAAAGTTGTGTAACACAATCACTTTTTATTTACCCCACCTTTGACTAGTGAAAATTCATTCACAATTAAAAAATAACCAAAATGAAAAAAATTTTATTTATTCTCACAATAGCTTCCACGTTATCTTTTCCTAAGGTAAATTTTGGACAAGTAATAAATTTAGGCACAGCCGCAAACTTTGTATTATTCTCTTCTAACGGAGCAGTTAGTAACATCGGTTTTTCACACCTTACAGGTAATGTAGGAACGAATAACGGCTCAAGTACAGCGTTTGGTAACGTTGATGGCGTAATGCATGATATGGATGGCGCAAGCGCGTCGGCTTCTGCAGACTTATTAACTGCGTATAACCAATTAAACGCAGTTGTACCTACTTTCTTTCCAGCCCCACTTTTAGGTAATGGTCAAACTTTAAATGCAGGTGTTTATTCTATTTCAAGCGCTGCTACTTTAAATTTAGATCTTACTTTAGACGGACAGGGAAATCCAAACGCTGTATTTATTTTTAAAGTACAAGGCTCTTTTTCTACCAACGCCTCGGCAAAAATTAAATTGGTAAATGGCGCTAAAGCATGTAATGTGCATTGGAAAATTGAAGGTTTAATTAGTTGCGCTTCTGGAACTACATTAAGAGGAAATTTTATTGCCAATAATGCAGCAATTAATTTAAATACTGGTGATACACTTGAAGGAAGAGCGTTTGCAATTAGCGGTGCAATTACTGTTGATGGAATTTTAGGATACACACCAATTGGATGCGGTAGCCCAATATTAAATGGTCCAGCTGCTCCTGTATTAGGAAGCGCCGCTTGCTACGCTTTATTCTCAACCAATGGAGCGGTTACAAACTCTGGTATTACTTATGTAACAGGTGATGTTGGAAGCAATAGTGGTTCTACAACAGGCTTTAACCCATTATTTGTTACAGGAACAATTCATCCAATACCTGATGGGTCTACAGCACAATGTGCTACAGATTTATTAAGCGCATACAATTATGTAAACACATTGTCTCATGATATTGAATTATTATATCCTGCCCAATTTGGAAACAATTTAGTACTTACGCCACACACGTATTTATTAAACGCAGCAACCGTTTTTACCGACTCTCTTTATTTGAACGCCTTAGGTAATGCAAACGCGGTATTTGTTATTAAAATAAATGGTGCGCTTACAACAAGCACATATTCTAAAGTAAAACTAATTAATGGTGCACAATCAAAAAATGTATATTGGAAAATTGAAGGTGCTGTAAACATTAATAACTACTCTGTTTTTAGAGGAACTATTATTTGTAACAATGGCGCTGTAGGTGCAATCAACACCGGTGTTTTACTTGACGGAAGAGCTCTTACTACTAATGGCGCTTTAAATACTACGGCTATAAATGTAGTTATGCCGGCAGGTTGCGCGGGTCCAACAGGGATTAATGAATTAAAAAATAGTTCTTCATCTAATGCAATTAGTATTTATCCAAATCCATTTACTTCTTCTCTGAAAATTGATTTAAATAATTCTTTAACGGGTAACAATGTTGAAGTTATGATTTATAATGTACTTGGCGAATTAGTAATGAACGAAAGTGTTACAAAACAAATTTCTACAATTAACACAAGCAACCTTTCTTCAGGAATGTATTTCTATAAAATTTTAGAAAACAACAAAACGATTCAATCAGGAAGATTGATTTCTCAACAATAATTTTTTCAAAAACAAAGATGCCCCTTATCCAGATAAATTTGGATAGGGGGTTTTTCTTTAAAAGAACCTATGTGTGAATGTTGCAATTAAATAAAAAGATTATGTAAAACTTCATTCAATAAATAGCCTGAATTTTGTAGGAGTATATTTTAAAAATGATTAATAGCCAAAAAATGAAAAATAAAAAATTAATTGCTGTAATAAACACTCTTGTAAGAATTAACAACGACAGAATTGAAGGCTATGAAACTGCGTCTAAAGAAACGAGCAACAAAGAACTAACCAACCTATTTTTTCAATTTATACAAACAAGTAAAAAATGCAATGTTGAACTTATTAGCGAAGTTTTGCAAATGGGAGGTAAACCAGAAGAAAAAACCAAAATAAGTGGCAAATTTTTTAGAGTGTGGATGGAAGTAAAAGCAGCGCTTACTTCTAATAATCAAAATTCAATTCTTTTATCTTGTGAGTATGGAGAGAAGAAGGCAATTCAAACTTATAATAAAGTTATACTTAACAACGCTAATGAATTGAACGAAGATCAACAAAAAATAATAGCACTTCAATTAATTTTAATTAACAAGGATCACAGTAATTTAAGGGATTTGCGCGAAAAAATATTAGTGTCAGCATAAATAATAACTAATTCAAAAAAAATAATTAACACTAAATTATAAAAAAATGAAACTAAATATTGGAATTTCGGAGAAGCACTTAAAAAACACGTCATCAATTTTATCTACTGTTTTAGCTAATGAAATGACACTTTATGTTAAAACAAGAAAAGCGCATTGGAATGTAGCTGGCGAAAGTTTTATGGAACTTCACAAATTATTTCAAGATCACTACCAACAATTAGAAGAATCTATTGATGAAGTTGCAGAACGAATCGGAAAATTAGGTCATAAAACAATTGGCACCATGGCTGAATTTTCAAAACTAACCATGATAAAAGAACATCCGGGAAAATATTCATCATCTAAAGAAATCTTAAAAGAATTACTCAAAGACCACGAAACAATAATAGTAGAATTGCGCACCGACATAACCAATTGCAGTGACAAAAATAATGATGCTGGAACGGCAGATTATTTAACTGGCTTAATGGAACAGCATGAAACAATTGCTTGGGTTTTACGAAGGTATTTAAACTAATTTTCTTTACACAACATGTCAATCGAAATAAAAGTAAAGGATAAAGTAAATAAAGAAGCAGAAAATAATTTTTCAGAAAATTCTTTTGTAAAACCACTAAAGGACTTTTTTGAAGAGATGACACTTCTCACTAAATTTGCTTTTCGTTTTTTTAAAGAGGTTGTTAAGCCTCCGTACGAGTTTAACGAATTTGTTAAGCAATCCTATTTAATAGGCTATAAATCATTTCCTTTAGTTGCAATCACCGGTTTAATTATGGGACTTGTTTTAACTATTCAATCCCGACCAACACTTGCTCAATTTGGCGCTGAATCCTGGTTGCCAGCAATGGTGGCGGTTTCTATTGTTCGTGAAATTGGTCCGGTTATTACGGCACTTATTTTTGCGGGAAAAGTTGGCTCAGGTATTGGCGCAGAATTGGCATCCATGAAAGTAACTGAGCAAATTGATGCTATGGAGGTTTCCGGAATAAACCCGTTTAAATATCTTGTAGTTACTCGTATTATATCTGCAACGTTTATGTTGCCGATTTTAGTTGTTGCAGCAAATGCCATCTCACTTTATGGTGCTTATATTGGTGTAAATATAGAAGGCAATGTAAGTTTCCTTTTATTCTTCTCTCAAGTGTTTGAAAAACTTTCTTTTACAGATGTGTTTCCGGCTATTATAAAAACTTTTTTCTTTGGTTTTGCTGTTGCATTAATTAGTTGTTATAAGGGCTATAATTCAAACAAGGGCACAGAAGGAGTTGGAAAAGCAGCAAACTCGGCGGTAGTGTTTAGCTCACTACTAATTTTTATTTTGGATATGGTCGCAGTTCAACTAACTAGTTTATTTAGCAAATAAAAATGGAAACGATTGTAGCAGAAATAAATAATTTAAAAAAATCGTTTGGTAATAATGATGTACTAAAAGATATAAGCTTAAAAATTAAAAAGGGCGAAAACCTTGTTGTGTTGGGTAAGTCCGGAAGCGGGAAATCAGTTTTAATTAAATGCTTAGTTGGTTTAATTGAACCAGATGAGGGAAAAGTTGTTTTGTTAGGAGAAAATATTCCTGAATTAAAAATTGAAAAATTAAATCTGCTAAGAAAAAAAGTAGGATTTCTTTTTCAAAGTGCTGCATTGTACGATTCTATGACCGTGAGAGAAAATTTAGAATTTCCGCTTCGTGATTTAAAATCAAAACCAAAAAAAGAAATTGACCAATTGGTTGAAGAGGCTTTAAGAAATGTTGGGCTAGAAGATGTAATTGATAAAATGCCTTCTGAACTTTCCGGTGGAATGAGAAAGCGTGTTGGCTTAGCTCGCACACTAATATTGAAACCGGAAATTATTTTATACGATGAGCCAACAACAGGTCTCGACCCCATTACTTCAAAAGAAATAAGTAATTTGATTTTAGATATACAAAAAAAATATAATACTGCTTCTATCATAATTACGCATGATATGGAGTGCGCAAGAATAACAGCAAATAGAATGGTGATTCTTAAAAACGGAACTCTAATTACCGAAGGAACTTTTAAAGAATTATCTGAATCAAAAGACGAATGGATTCATTCATTTTTTAAATAAAATTAAAATCATGCAAAAAACAACTGGCAATAAAATGAAACTTGGAATATTTGTAACATTATCTATATCCTTATTTATTTTGGGAATATATTTAATTGGTCAACGACAACAATTATTTAGTAGCACCTTTCAAATAAGTGGTATTTTTAAAGATATCAGCGGGCTTCAGGTCGGTAACAATGTTCGCTTCTCGGGAATTAATGTTGGAATAATTGATAACATTAAACAAATTACAGACACAACCGTGCAAGTAGATATGCTTATTGACGAAAATGCAAGAAAGTTTATGAAAAAAAATGCAAAAGCCATAATAGGGTCTGATGGATTGATGGGAAATAAATTGATTTTAATTATACCGGGAGCCTACGGTAAAGCAGAACTGGCCGATAATGATTTTATCGAAACAACTCAGCCGGTAAGCATGGACGACATTTTAATAAAAATTAAAATTGCTAGCGATAATGCCGCAAATATTACAGAAAACATTTCTGCTATTACACAAAACATTAGAGAAGGAAAAGGAACAATTGGCAAATTATTTATGGACAGCACAATGGGCGAAAATGTAGATCAAGCACTTATAAATATAAAACAAGGCGCTGGAGGCTTTAAACAAAACATGACTGCGGCAAGCCATAACTTTTTATTAAAAGGATATTTCAAAAATAAAGAAAAGAATAAAAAATCAGAAAAATAGCAGAGTAATTAATATCTATTTTCTACCTGGACATTTTTTGCAACGATCGCCTTTTTTAAATTTTTTGCAACAGTCATTTTTCTTCTTGCAGCATTCTGCAAAAACAGTAGTTGGGCAATTATTCTGAAAAAATATAAGCGCTTTTGGCTTTTCGATGTTCATACAGTAAAACTAATTCATTTATTTAGTTTTTTAAATACCGTAAAAAGGGTAATTTTCATGTTTGAAACCAAACTAATATACATTTTTATTAAAAAAACACATAGATACATAGTTTTTAGAAATTAATGCACTTTGAATAAATAGTTAATCATAGCAATAATCCGCCTTTGGCGGATTATTAAGTGTTACTTAATTTTGAAATAAAAGCTTAGCAAAACTATGATTACTATGTGGTTAAATATAATTTTTATAATAGTTTACTTGAAACCTTATGATTATTTATTTGTTACTCTTTAAATGAAAATTGCTTCTTTAAATACTTGGTTACCTTTAACAGCAGAACCCCTGCTTATTGCCGGTCCCTGCGGTGCAGAATCCTTAGAACAGCTTGTTGCCACAGCAAAAGACTTGAAAGAACTTAACAAAGTAAGTTTATTTAGAGCTGGGGTATGGAAACCTCGCACTCGCCCTAATGCCTTTGAAGGCAAGGGGGAAGAAGCCTTAAAGTGGTTAAATGAAATAAAAAAAGAGTTTGGCTTTAAAATTACTGTTGAAGTTGCCAATGCCCAGCACACCGAACTAGCATTAAAATATGGTATTGATGTGTTATGGATAGGCGCACGCACAACTGTTAACCCATTTAGCGTTCAAGAAATTGCAGATGTTTTAAAAGGAGTTGATATTCCGGTAATGGTAAAAAATCCTATTCACGCAGATTTACAATTGTGGATTGGAGCGCTGGAAAGAATAAATAATAGCGGTATTAAAAAATTGGCAGCTATACATAGAGGCTTTCATGTGTATGGTAAAACAAAATACCGTAATGAGCCTATGTGGCAAATACCAATAGAACTTCGTACATTATTTCCGGGTTTACCAATTATTTGCGACCCAAGTCATATTAGTGGTAACAAAGAATTAATTTCTTCTGTTGCACAAAAGGCATTAGACCTTGGCATGAATGGCTTAATGATTGAATCTCATCATAATCCTTCAATAGCTTTGAGCGATGCTGAACAACAATTAACACCGAAAAATTTAGGAGAATTAATTTCGAAATTAATTTTACGAAAACCAATTTCTATTGACGATTCTGTTATTGATAAACTGGCTGAGTTAAGAAATAGTATTGATGAAGTGGATGAAGAATTAATAAATGTTTTAAAAAAACGCACTCATATTATTGAAGAGATTGGAGCCTATAAAAAAGAACATAACATTACTATTTTTCAACTAGAGCGTTGGCAAGAAATTTTACGCACCCGCGCACAACTAGCACAAAAATTGGGTGTTTCGCCTAATCATGTAGAAAAAATTTGTCAGCTTTTACATGAAGAAAGTATTCGAATCCAAAATAGCTTAATGAATAAATAGTCTACAAACCTACCAGGTTTTAAATAAAATAAATATCATTTTATCAGCATCCTTTTTTTGAGGTCTTTTTTACTGGTTCAGATTCATCTTTTAATTTCAGAACTTTTTCTAAGCATTCTTTTGCTTTATCGGGTCTGCCTAATTTCACAAAAGCCGCGCTTAAATTATTCCAGCCTTCGGGATTATAAGCATCAACAATTGTAGCCATTTTATAATTAACTGCTGCATCATAAAACTTCCCTTCTTTTAAAGCATCTGCCCCTCTATTATTTAAAATACTATAATACACGACGTAGTAATTCCTTAAGTAGGGATTGTTTGGGTAAAGATTTTCAGCTTGTTTCCAATAAAAAATCGCATCTCTATCTCTACCCAATTTAAAACTTGCCAATCCTAAATTTAAATAGCCATTAACATAACGCGGATGTAATTCAACGGCATGTTTTAAATAACCAATTCCTTTATTAAGCGCTGCCTCCCTTTTATCCTTATAACCGCCTTCTTTCATTTCTTCGTCTGTTATATTTAGTGCGCCATTGTAGTCATTAAAAAAAGTAGAATCTTCGCCCGGCAAGGCTTTACCTGTGATCTCTTTTGTATCAGCAAGGTCTACCCAGCGCGCACCTGCATTACCTAAAACCAAAACAGAGTGGGGCGAAGTTTTTACGTCTTTTAAAAATAAGGTTACATCATTTTTCCAATCCCAATTACGCTCCCATGTTTTGCAACCACATAAAATTATAATTACAATTAACGAACTCATCATTACAGTTCGCTTTGCATTAAACGAAATAGACTGTAATTTTTCTAAACCTGTTACTGCCAGCCAGGCTATTGCAATAGCAACACCAATAGAAGCATGAAATAAAAAGCCTTCGCGCATAACAGCTCCAACTGGAAAAATAAAATTGGTAACCAAAATTAAAAATGAGAAATAAGTGATAATAGCAAAGCCCAAAACATGACGCTTAATAGCCAATCTAATTCCTAAAATTAAAAGTGTGATATTTAATAGTAAGGACATTATGAAACCAACATCGGTAAAATTGCTATACGGAATTTGTGCGTAAGAATAATCGCAGGTTAATTTTACCGGAAAAAAAGAAAGCACAAGATATTTTAGTAATACAAAAACTTCGGATGCAAACTTTTGCTCTCCTGTAGCTAATAAAAATGGGTTGTTCAAAAGTTCAGTGTCGGGCACTCCCGGTGCAATTCTAACTGAGCATAAACGCATAACCATATATACTGCTCCAAAAACAAACAGACTTAAACTTAACAAACCTAAATTAGCTGATTTAATTTTTTCCTTATCAAAAATATATAGTGCCAACGGAACAAGGCCCAAAAGCACAATGGCATATTCTTTAGACAACATAGCTAAGAAAAAAGCGAGACCTGCAAATATCAACGAAATATTTTTTTTAGCGTCGTTATATTTGAATGCAAACAAAAATGTTAGCGCAATAAATATCACCGAAAAAATATCTTCTCGACCTTTTACATTAGCAACAATTTCGGTATGAACAGGGTGAATTAAAAAAATGAGGGCAGCTAAAAAAGCCATGTCCTGATTATTTTTAAATATATAACTTGCAAATAACAGGTAAAGCAAAACACAGGCTAAAATATAAGTCCACAAATTATTAAAATGCCTTAAAAAGGCTCCTTTGGTCTGGCAATCCACTTCGTTAAAAACACCATCACGATTAAGATCCTCGGAAGGATCGTTCTTAAAATTTTTGTTAAGGTCCCAGCATGTGTTACACTCGTTGGGTGTTGCAATACCATCTTTATTAAGATCAATAAATGTATTGTATTCATAGTCGACTATATATTGATCATTGCTTTTGCCACCTGCTTTAATTTTTGAAGCAGGAGAAGCGTGTTCGATTTTTTCATTATCCAACTTGCCATTATGATTAAGATCCTCAACAAACATATAGTTACCTGTGCGATAAGTGCCAATTATTTCCTGCTCCAGTGCAAAACTAATAACAGCAAGAGGTCTGTATCTTCCACCTTGCAGTTGGTCTGTGGCGTTCATTCGTTTATAAAAACTATGATATGCATCGTGGCTCATAATATCTTTTATGCCTGATATACCTTTTAATACATAATTGTTTTGATGAATGATAATGCCATCATCTAAAGCATATTCGTTATATAAAGATGTGCAATAAAAAATAACCCCTACAAGCACTAAAACAAACAGTGGTTGCTTTCTATTGAAGAAGGGAAAATACTTGAACTTATTTTGAGGTTGCTCAACTGGCAATTGTTCTTCGTTATTAATTTGTTCCGTTATCATAAATTTGTTTTTTATTTAATCCAAATGTGCATATACTTGATAAAACAGTTGAGCTTCTTACTGAAGCAATATTTGAAACGTATTCGGATGAATGCGCCTCGTTTTTATTTCCTTTATCCTCTCTAGTAAGAAATAAAATAAAACCAGAAATAACAATAGTTGCAATTACTGCGTGGTATAATTTTATTTTAAAATTTAAAAAAGCTGCTACTAAAAAGAAAAAATCTTCTCTTTCATTTGCGGGTTTTTTTCTGGCAATAATTTTTCGTCTTGCTTCTTCAGATAAAATAGGCTCCCTTAAATCTAATTCGTTAAGCGACATTTTATTGATGAGAAATTCATCTAAATCCTTATTGTTTTCCATGATCAGTAATTTACAGGTTTAAATATTTTTAATTTTTCTTCTAAAACTTTTATAGTATAATGTAACCTTGATTTTACACTCCCCTCCGGACAACCTTGTATTAAGGCTATTTCCGAAATTGTTTTTTCCTCCTGATACTTCAAAATAAAGGCTTCTTTTTTTTCCGCAGACATTTCATTTAAAACTTCTTCCAACATTTTTCTAAAGATTGTCGCATCCATTTTACTCGCAGTATTTAAAAAAACAGAATCACTTACGTTTCCGTTGATATATTTTATTTCTTCATTACACTCCAAAACTATTTTTTTATGTCGGTAAAAGTTTTTACAACTATTTGAGGCAACCGAAAAAATCCAGGTTTTAAAAGAACGGCTTGTATCAAACTTTTCAGGTGCTTCGGCAATTTTCAAAAAAAGATCTTGAAGTGCATCTTCGGCCAAAGCTTTATCAAAATTCAACATGCGAACAAAGTACCCTAACAAGCGTTTATTATACCTAAAATATAACTCATCAAAAGCCAGCACTTCTCCATTGCGCAGACAGAACATTAATTCTTCATCGCTAAGAAGCGAAAAATTACTTGCTTTGTGAGGCATATACCGTTACAATTTTTAATTGAAGCTTCATATAGTTCACTGATTATTTACTCATTTAAAATTAAGTAACAGTTTTTTCATTCTTTATGCAATCTACTAATCTGTACACACATAAAAACCAAAAGTTCACTTGTATCGTGAATAAATAAAAAAAAGAAGTTATATTGTGTAGGAGGCTTAAGTTTAGAGTATTTTAACTCTTTTTAAGAAAGGTTACTTAAAGATATTCAAAAACAACAAAGCTCAACAAACTAATATGGTGAAAAGAGTGCTTAGTTACTACCTAATGAATTTTGATAATTTTAATTAATTAGAAAAGGGCTTGCAGTATTTAAACAAAGAAAGTATTCGCATACAAAATGGATTAATGAATAAATAGTAGAACATCAAATTCTCAATAATGCATGTTATTTTGATTTAAATTATAGATTAGGAGATAAATATCCACTGAGACTATTTATAACACCTTAAATTTTCGGCTTTTCTTTGTCACTTTTGATGCGCAAAAGTAACCAATCCCGATAGCTATCGGGAGCTTTTGATTTTTAGTAGGAAATTTTTATTTTGGTGATTTAGAGGCAGCCAAAATAAAACCGTTGTCTGTCTAAACTCTTGTCTATACGCCTAATCAACTAACCGCAGAGTTTAGACAGCAACTATCTCTGCAAAAAATCAAAATAACATTGCGTAGAAAAACTGCGGGTCTAAAAAAACTATTTTATTATTTGGTTTTTTTAGGGACGACTAAACAAAAAAGCCAAACATTTCTGCTTGGCTTTTTTAATGCAATTTAATTATTATTAGTGTTTACTTAAATAATCAGCAACACCTGCGTGCGTGTCTTTTAAGCCTTCGCTACCTTTTGTCCAATTTGCAGGGCAAACTTCACCATTCTCTTCAAAAAATTGTAAAGCATCAACCATGCGTAATGTCTCATCAACATTTCTACCTAACGGCAAATCGTTAATTAATTGATGACGAACAATCCCTTTTTTATCAATCAAATACAAACCTCTAAACGCAATCATTGGTCCGGTTGCTACTAAATCTCCATCATCTGTTACATCATAATCACCAAACAAAGTGCCGTAGTTTAACGAAATCATTTTAGTTGTATCTGCTACTAGTGGATAGGTAACCCCTTTTATTCCGCCGGCTTTCTTTTCCATTTGTAACCAACCCCAATGACTTTCTTCAGTGTCGGTACTACAACCAACCACAGCGCAATTACGACTTTCAAACTCTTTTAATTTTTCCTGAAAAGCATGTAATTCTGTAGGGCAAACAAATGTAAAATCTTTTGGATAAAAGAAAAATACAACATGTTTTTTTCCAATGTACTGATCTAAAGAGAAGTTCTCTACCATCTCTCCTCCATTAACAATAGCCCCGGCTTTAAATGATGGCGCTTTTTTACTTACTAAACTTGACATATTTTTATTTTTTTAGTGATTAAATATTTTGTGTAAAAGTATAAATTACTTTTTAAACAGATTTAAACTTATTTTGTTTAATATTATATCTATTAACAATAATTAGTATGAGTCCAGAATTAAATCATAAAGCCCCTGATTTTAAATTATTTAATACCGAAAAAAAAGAAACTACTTTAAGCGAGCAGAAAGGTAAAAATGTAGTGCTTTTATTTTTTCCTTTAGCCTTTACAAGTACATGTACAGCTGAGCTTTGCAGTATTCGTGATAATTATGCAATTTATAATGATTTAAATGCTGTTGTTTTTGGCATTTCGGTAGATACTTTATTTACCTTAGGTAAATATAAAGAAGAACAAAAGTTAAATTTTGATTTATTAAGCGATTTTAATAAAAATGTATCATCGGCTTATGGTTGTTTATATGATGAGTTTATTTTTGGAATGAAGGGCGTAAGTAAACGTTCGGCCTTTGTAATTGATAAGGATGGATTATTAAAATATTCTGAAATTCTTGAAAAAGCAAGTGATTTGCCAAATTTTGAAGCAATCAAATCTTGCTTGGAAAAACTAACGTAATTTATTGCTTTGTTAAAATCTTATTTCAATAAAAAATTAATAGAAGCCGGCTGCGATGAGGCTGGTAGAGGGTGCTTGGCCGGACCTGTATATGCAAGCGCTGTTATATTACCTATAAATTATAAAAACAAATGGCTTAACGATAGTAAAAAGTTAAGTGATAAGGATAGATATGAGCTTCGTCCTGAAATTGAACAAAATGCCATATCATGGGCAATTGGTGTAGTAGATCACAAAGAAATTGATAAAATAAATATTTTAAACGCTTCTTTTTTGGCAATGCACAGAGCCATTGACCAATTAATGTCAGTGCCAGAATCCTTATTAATTGATGGCAACCGTTTTAAAACCTATAAAAACATACCACATAATTGCATTATAAAAGGTGATGGCAAATATTTAAGCATTGCTGCGGCGAGTATTCTTGCAAAAACATACAGAGATGATTTTATGAAAAAAATGGCTATAAAACATCCAGAATATAATTGGGATAATAATATGGGTTACCCAACGAAAAAACACAGGGAAGCAATTAAAACCCACGGCGTTACTCCTATTCACCGCTTAACATTTCAATTATTGCCAAAACAATTAGAATTAAGTCTATAGTAATACACATTGCTTTATGCAAAACTCTTTAGTTTATACAATTTATAAATCTTTGATTATAGTAGCTTAGTTAAACAATGTCGCTTATAAAAAAAATAATTTTTAGTCTATTTCTAATTTCATCTATTGCTTTTGCTTTTTGGGCCTATTTTAATTTAAAAAATAGTAAAAAACCACAGCTGGATGCTTTATCTGTTTTACCCGATAATTGTTTGGTATATTTTAACACCAACAATTTTTTTGAGTTAAATAAAAAAATTAATTCTCAAAGTTTAATTGCCGATAAATTAAAATTATTTGACGACATAAACACATTTTGTAATACACTTAATTTATTCGATTCTGTTTTTACTTCAAATTTAGTATTGGAAGAAATGCTAAATAAGACACCTATTCATTTTGGGCTTTACGAAAAAGATTTAGGTTGGCTAACAACATTCAACATAAAACGCTTGGGGAATCAAGAATTAATTATTAAGGAATTAACTGCCGTTTTAAAAGTAAAAGAAACAGAAAATAATATTTATTCGTTTACCTTAAATAATTCGCAACAATTTTATTTTACTCTAAATGCAGGTGTAGTAATAATTTCAAATGCAAAAGAAAACATAAATTTAGCTCTCAATAAATCAATTCCAAAAATTCAAAACAATCAACACTTTATTAAATTTAAAAATACATTAGAAGAAAATGCTCTGTTATCAATTTACATAAATCACCAGCTTTATTTAAAAAATAAAACCACATCCAAATTAAATCTTTCATTACTTTGTAAAAATGGATTTTCGGCTGGAAATATTTCCCTTGAACCCTCTCAGTTAACCTTAAACGGTTTTTTATTGCCAGACACAACAGATATTTTATCTTCCCTATATGAACAGGAACCACAAACGCCAGATTTTTTCAACCTCCTCCCAAATTCAACAACTTCGTTAAAAGCCTACGGGTTTAGCTCTTTCGAAAAATTAAAAAATCAAGTAAATAAATTTGCGCCCAATATTAATAGCGCTTTTTGGAAACAGGTAACAGACACCGCTCTATTTAATGTTGAAAAAGACTTTTTCTCCAACACAGAAAATTATCTTGTGAATTTTGAAACAAAACTACCGAATGGAAAATTTATTCTACAAAAAGTGATTGATACTGAGAAAGCAAAGGAACATTTAGGATTCATGAGTGACTCAACGTTTTATAGCGACTCTCTTTTTATTTACAAACTAAAAAACAAAAATTTAAAAACGAAACTAAAATTATTTAATTCTTTTTTTAATTTACAAACCTCATACGTCATTATTCACAATTCGAATTTAATTTTTGCTGAAACCAATAACGAGTTACTACAACTCATTAATGAGTTAAAAACAGGAGCATCTATTACAAAGAACGAAAGTTTTAGTAATTATAAAAACCAAAATTTATCAGAGAGTTTTAATTATATGGTTTATAATTCGCCAAATAAAAATAAAGAAGACATAAAAACATTTTTCAATTTTGAAACAAACGAAAAAATAAATCCTTTCGAAAACTTTAAACATTTTTCGCTTTTAATAAGTAATAACCGCACTAATTTTAAATACCGATGTCAATTAACAAACGAAACAGAAACAGTAAATAAAGAAAGGAATGTTTTATGGACTCTAAATTTAGATTATCCTTCAAGCAACAGTGCGAGTATTTTTAAAAATCACATTACGAAAGAAAATGAAATTGTATTGCAAGACGAAAATAAAAACCTTTACTTAATTAATGCAAAAGGAACTGTTTTATGGAAAAAGCACCTAACAGAAAAAATAAGTTCTAAAATATTTATAGTAGATATTTTTAAAAACAACAAATACCAACTATTATTTAATACAGAAAATTATTTGCATTTAATAGACAGGAACGGGAACTATGTACAAGGCTATCCTGTAAAATTACCAGATGCCTCAACATCAGAATTAAGTTTGATTGATTATGATAATGATAAAGACTACCGTTTATTTATTGCCTGTAAAAACAATACCATCTATAATTATTCCATCTACGGCATAAAACAAGAAAAATTTACACCCGTTAAAACAGAATCTCAAGTTAATCTACCAATTCAATATGTAAAGGTAGGATTAAGCGATTATTTGGTTGCTGTTGATAAAGAAGGTAAAATATATACCTTCAGTCGTAAGGGCGAGGGTAGAATTGGTTTAAGAAATAGAACAATAGAAAGTTGCAAGGCTTTTTATGTGGACGCCACAAACAATATTAATTCAACATATTTAATTTATATTGATGACAAGGATAATTTGATAAATAAAATTTCTTTCTCTGATAAAAAAACTATAGAAAAATTAAACGCAGACATTGATTCTTCTGCAATAAAATTTGCGCAGGTAGATAGTAAAAAAACAATGGATATTATTATTACAAAAGCAAATTCCATTTTGGCGTATAACTTAAATGGGAATCAAATTTTCGAAAAAACAATTGGCGACAACCTAAGCGAAACAACTTATTATTCCGATGATAGCCGTTCTTTATTCTTAACGTTTAGTGATGCTAAAAATGAGTTAATTTTATTCGACAGACTAAAACAAAAAACAAAAATAATAAAGGCAACTGCCCTACCTTTAATTTATGATTTGTTTAACAATAATAAAAAATATTTAATTGTAACAGACGGTAATCAACTAAGTTGCGTGGCGTTTTAATATTCAAACGTTCCAAACTCGGAGCTAATAGTTACCTTTTTGCCTTTACCTTCCTCTACTCTTCCAATAATTTTAGCATCAACATTAAAGCTTTTGCTTATTGCAATTAATTTTTCGGCAAATTGCTCATCAGCATAAATTTCCATTCTATGCCCCATGTTAAACACCTTATACATTTCTTTATAATCTGTTTTGCTTTGTTCTTGAATGGTTTTAAATAAAGGCGGCACATCAAATAAATTATCTTTAATTACATGCAAGCCATCATTTAAAAAATGCAATACTTTTGTTTGAGCGCCACCACTGCAATGAACAATACCATTGATGTTTTTACCAAGCTCCGAAATTATTTTTTTTATAATGGGCGCGTATGTTCTAGTTGGCGACAAGACTAGCTTTCCAGCATCAATCTGCTCAGTAATGTTTTTAGATTTATCATCTACATACGAAACAGATATTTTATCTTTTAAATTTAATCCTCCTGTATAAACTACGCTTTCGGGCAATGCTGCATCAAAACTTTCAGGAAATTTTTTTCCTAATTCTTTATTAAAAACATCATGCCTTGCACTCGTTAATCCGTTACTACCCATCCCGCCATTATATTCAGTTTCATAAGTAGCTTTTCCATAACTGCACAAACCAACAATTACATTTCCTGCTTTAATTGTATCGTTAGAAATAACGTTCTTACGTTCCATTCTACAAATAACTGTGCTGTCAACTATTAAAGTACGCACAATGTCGCCTACATCAGCCGTTTCTCCGCCAGTAGATGAAATATTAATTCCATTATCACGTAAATTTTTTAAAACTTCTTCAGTACCATTTATCAATGCAGAAATAACTTCGCCCGGAATTAAATTTTTATTTCTTCCAATGGTTGATGACAATAGAATATTATCAGTTGCGCCAACACAAATAAGATCATCCACATTCATAATTACTGCATCTTGCGCAATACCTTTCCAAACGCTTAAATCTCCGGTTTCCTTCCAATACATGTAAGCTAAGGCGGATTTTGTGCCCGCTCCATCAGCATGCATAATCAAACAATGTTCATCGCTTCCTCCCAAAGTATCAGGAACAATTTTACAAAAAGCTTTTGGAAATAATCCCTTATCTATATTTGCAATGGCAGCATGAACATCTTCTTTGCCCGCTGAAACCCCTCTTAATTGGTATTTATTATCGCTCATAATTCGTTTTCAAAGATAAAAAATTGAATTTATATATAATGTTTATTTTTACACAGTTTTTAAAGCCAGCATGATAAAAATTTCTATTGTAAACTACACCAATACTTTACCCTTTAAGTGGGCTCTAAAGCGCAGTAGCATTATACAAGCGATAGATTTACAGGAAGATATTCCAAGTATTTGCGCTCAAAAATTAAAATTTAAACAGGTTGACCTAGCCTTAGTACCAGTAGCCCTGTTGCCTGAATTAGACACTTATTTTATTGAAACAGATTTTTGTATTGGTGCCAATGGTAAAGTAGATAGCGTTAAATTATACAGCCAAGTGCCGCTTAATGAAATAAAAACAATAACGCTCGACTATCAATCCAAATCATCAATTACTTTAACAAAGGTGCTTTTAAAATTCTTCTGGAAATTACAAGTAGCCTATTTAGATGCTAAACCGGGATTTGAAAGTGAAATTAAAGATTCTAATGCCGCTGTGATAATTGGTGATAGAACATTTTCGTTAAACGGAAAATATAAATACGAATATGATTTGGCCGAAGAATGGAAAAAATTTACCGGTTTGCCATTTGTTTTTGCAGCTTGGGTAAGTACCGAAAAACTATCTCGAGAATTTATAGAAGAATTTAATTCTGTTTTAAAATTTGGAATAGAAAATATTAATAAAGCGATAGATGAAGATTATAATGATACCACTCTATCAAAAGAAAAAACAATAGAATATTTAACTAAACGTATTGATTATAATTTAAACTCCGATAAAACAAAAGCGCTAAATTTATTTTTAAATTATATTAAGCAACTTTAAACTTATCTCCGATAATAACATTGAGAGAATTTGGTTTATTCTCAAAAACCACTTCTTTCTCTTCAATAGCTGGCTCTCCATCAAAATGAATAGTGTCTTTACCTTCTCTAATAATTGTAATTTTATTAGTTGTATACGTTTCAATTCTACTGCTAAGATGTGCCTTTTTATTTAACATTTTTATTAATAAACCAGGAAGATGCAAAACATTAAAAGGTTTTAAAACAACCACGTGAAATAATCCGTCTTGCATGCTTGCCTGAGGCGCGATATAAAAATCATTCCCATATTGCCCTGCATTAGCAATTGTTATTAAAAATGCTTTGCGCTGAATAATTTGATCGTTAAATTTTAAAGTGTATTGCTTTGCTCTATATTTAAAAAGCTCTGCAATAGTTATTTTTACATAACTCTGTAAACCACGTTTAGCAGATGTTGCAAATAAGTTTCCTATGTGCGCATCAAATCCAATTCCACTTGTGCAAAAAAACGGAATGCCATTTACAACACCGTGATCAATTATTGTTTTATTACCTTGGGCAATTTGTTTTATTGCCTCTTCTACCTCCATTGAAATTCCCAATGTCCGCGCTAATCCATTCCCAGATCCTGCGGGTACAATTCCCAAAGCAATAGAAGTACCTATTATGCTTTTTGCAACAGCATTAACGGTTCCGTCGCCACCCACAGCAATAGCATCTGTATAATCTTGTGAGTGTAAAATATCCAACACCTCTTTAAAATGGTCTTTATCTTTCCAAATAACAATTTGATAATATATGTTTGGAGGAAATTCTTTTTTAATCGTATCAATTAATTGGCCAGATATTTTTTTTCCAGCATTTGGATTAACTATGAATAATAATTTTCTCGGCATTTTAGAGGCTGATAATTTCGTTGTAGATTCTAAGTTTTGCATTTGCTATCCAATTTTTAAACCAAATATTTGAACTATCAAATGTAGAAGAAAAATTGGCAAGTTTAGTCAAATCAAATTTATCTGAAAAAATTCCTGCGCCGGCTTTATAAGCATCTCTCGAATTGCAAAATTGTTCGTAGTGCCCATGAATTGGCACCATTAATACTGGCTTACCCAAATACATGGCTTCGCAAACACTTTCAAAACCTGCACTACTAGCCAACCCTTTAGCCTTGCTCATCATTTCTAAAAACAAAGTGTCATTTATTGCATGAACAAATAATTTTTCTTTATCAAAAGTATAACTGGAATAAATTTTTTCGGGTTGATCTGTGAAACAATGTATTTCTATTTCCAAATTTGCTTTGTGCCACTCTAACAATTCTTCGAAATAACCATTGTTTACTAAATACACTAAATAAAAATCATTGTGCTTAGTTTCTAACTCAAATATTTCTTTCCTTAATAAAGGTGGGACTACAATAACCTCTTCGTTATTTGTATGAATTTTATAAAAAGATAAAGCTAAATTTTTTGAAGAACCAGTTGCTGTTAGTTTTGTGAAATATTTTATAGATGCCTTATCAAGCCATCGTCCGGCAGGAAATTCAAAATCTGGATGAAAATAAATGTATTGATGCGCAACGCAAATCATTTTTGCTTTTGGTTTATAAAATCGATAATACAAACCAATTAAAAGATCAAAAAAATTAATGACTACATCAGGCTCATGCTCTTTCATTAAAGCATCAATTGTTTGTAAACTTTTTTTAAATGTTTTTATTTTTCTAAAATTATGAATTACCGATTTAGTAATATTTATGCTTTTATTTTTTTTATCAGTTACAAAATTCGGACTTTGAACCTGAATAATTGGAGCATTCACTTTTTTAAAGAAAAAATCAGGAATATCTCTTGAACCGCTAGAGCCTAATAATACAGCGCAAACAGTATGCCCTTGCTCTACAAGCATATCATATACCGTCATTGCCTGAGTCATATGACCGCGCCCTTCACCCTGAACAGCTAAAATGTATTTCTTTTTTACTGAATTATCCATTGTAATTGATTGTTACACCATAAGGTAAAATTTCATTAATTGCATCTTGCGCATTGCTTTTTTTTGCTTTTGGCGTAAGTTGGTCTAACCAATCTTTATAATAAATTATTCTCCAATTACCTTCAGTATCTTCAACTAAGGCAGTTAAACTTTCAACCCAGTCGCCAGAATTTAAATATTCAACGCCATCAATCATTTTTATGGCAGGCTGATGAATGTGTCCACAAATAATACCATGACAATTTCGCGCCTTAGCAACTTTGGCTAATTCGTTTTCAAAATCTGAAATAAACGAAACTGCTGATTTTACTTTTGCTTTTACAACTTGTGATAGTGAATAATAAGGCAAACCTTTCTTTTCTCTGTAAGTGTTATAATGGCGGTTTAGCCATAACAGAAACGTATAACCAACATCTCCTAATTTTGCAATCCACTTTAATTTAGTAGTGATGTTGTCAAACAAATCGCCATGTGTAACAAAATATTTTTTTTCAACTCCATAATGGATATAATATTTTCTGATAGAAAAATTTCCGATTTTAAGTGGCATCATCTGCTCTAAAAAATCATCGTGATTACCACGGATATATATTATTTTACATTTTTTTCTACCTGTTAAACTAATAATGTGTTTGAAAAAATTGCTATGTTGTTTTGTCCATTTACCAGACTTACGAAGCTGCCAGCCATCAACAATGTCACCATTTAAGATAAGCGTTTCGCAGTTGTGGTGTTTTAAAAAATGGACTACTTCTTTAGCTTTACTGGCTTTGATACCTAAATGAATATCTGATAGAACAATGGTTTTGTAAAATGTCTTCATTAAAAGAGTTTTACAAATTTGATTATCCTACATTACTTGAGTATTGCGTATAGATTATTAAAAAATTAAAAACCTGCTCTATTTATATAGAGCAGGTTAAATAAATGTATTGTTAGTGTTAGAATATTATTCTAAAATTAATTTCTTTGTTGCTGTAAAATTATCTCCTTTAATTACTACCATGTAAATCCCCTTATTTAATGAAGTTACATCTATTTTTAAAATTTTATTCTCGAAAGTTGTATTTGAATAAATTTTCTTACCTAATAAATCCCAAATTTCAATCGTTTTTTTGCTGTCATCAACAAATTTTAAATTCACCTCTCCACTAGTTGGATTTGGATAAAGATCAAATTCAGATAACTGAAGTTCTTCATTAAGTTGAGTACACAAAGAAACATTTTGAACAAAAGTGGTAGTGTTTGTACAAGAGTTTGCACCTGAAGCAGCAATCGTATATGTAGTGTTTGTTATTGGATTAACAGTGTATGTGGCTGCATTAGGCCCGTTTGTCCAGCTATAAGTTGAAGCGCCGCTCGCAGTTAAAGTTGCAGTTTGACCAACACAAATAACACTTCCAGATGTAGCAACAGTAATTGATGGTGAAGGATTTACACTTATGCTTTGAGATAATGAACTAACCGAACAATTTGTTCCGCCAGTAATTGCAACAGAATAATTTCCGGTCGCATTTGCCATTACTGTATTTGATGTAGCCCCAACAATTGGCAATCCATTGTTACTCCATTGATAATTTAATCCAGAGGTGAACGGCACACTTATAATTGGACCGTTAGATGAACATAATCCATTAGTATTTCCAGAAACACTTAATGAACTAACAACTGGTGTAGAGCAACCAGGAATTCCATAAATTGAAAGAGAACTGCTTGTTTCGTTGGCAGCTATAACAAGGTGCTGTCCGTTAGGACTCTGAGATTGAGGAATAAAAATAATTCCTTCTGCGCCTCTATCTGGCGAATTGCCTGGAAAAGACCTATTATTTACATAAGTAACATAAACTGGTGCGGCAGGATTTGTAATATCATATACCATTATGCCGCCTATACGTTCAACAGCAATAAAAGCAAATGTATTTGTTCCAATAGCTCCAATAGCAATACCTTCAGGTTCTGGCCCCTTATCATCGCTTCTGTCCTTTTTTACAATACTTGTATTACTTGCATTAAACATAACTGAAAAAGAATTTGTTGAAGTAATTAATTCCATTTGATCACCACTATCATAAACTAAATTCCCAGTATTTGCATTCCAAATTGAAAACGAACGTCCTCCATAAACATATATAGAATCGATATCACCATCATTATCTGTATCGCCTAATTTATCGGTTGCATTTAAACGACCCAACACATAATTATTTTGCAAATCAGATGCATTAGGAAATTTTGTTGGATCAAGTAATAAAGCGCTAATTCTTTTCTCCTCAGAAAAACCTGTATACGATCTGGAATCTCCTTCGTTAGCAGTAACTAAATAATTTATTCCGCTAACGGTATAACTTGCAATAGCATCTGGTAAATACAATCCCCTTACTGGAAAATTAGCAATATTTATTCCCTTAGTTAGGTTTGAGGCATCAAATCCATTATTTAAATTATTATAATTTTTTGAGCCTAAAGATTTAATATAATTAATTGAATTATTCGTTAAATTTATTTCTACGATAGCATTATTTTCTTGTAAGCAAACCCAGGCTTTAGAATCATCTTTTGCAATTGAAACATACTCTGGTTCAAAATCTTTTGATGCAGAAGCGCCAAGGCCGTAGATTCTTATTCCCTGAGCCTTAAGGGCAGTCTCTTGCCCGTTATAAACCGTAAAAGTAACATGGGCAACATTTGTTTGAGATAAAGCGGCAATACCTCCCGAGATATCTATAATACTTACCGATCCATCGGGATCTATAGTATATGAATCATTTGGCTCTCCCTCATTAGCAGTAAACACTTTGGTTCCTGCGTTATTAAATGTTATCATATCGGGCATCATACCAACATTTACCTTTTTAAGAAAAACTCCGTTTTTATCAAGGAAAACAACCTTACCACTATCTTGAGGATTTGTTCCTCCAATTGCAACCGAACTATTTTCGATAGCACAAGCAACAGTACCGTTTTTAACTGCAACAGAGTTAATGTTACCATACGAAGAAATGTTTATGCTTGCAATAAGCGTTGGAGTAGCCGGATTAATAAAATCGATAATATCTAATTTTGCAGCAATACTATTTGCAATGTATAAACGTTGAGTAGTTGGGTCATGCACAACAATTTCGGCAGAATTACTGCCTGAAACAAAATTTTGATAACTACCAATTAAATTTAAACTAATTGTATTTGCAGCGGCTGGCGCAACTTTATCATCATCTAAAATATAAAACGTGCATTGATTTGTTGAACCAATTGTTGCATTCATTTGCGGTACTAGTTTTAAAATTATATACTCTGCACTTTCAAGAGTAGCATCATTTGCTAAATTAATTGAAACAGAAGCTGTAGTATTTACAGGTGAGTTTGCTGCAAAAGTGACACTCGTTGTAGCAATTGTATAATCGGTACTAGTTGCATTTGACCATGCAGAAGCAACAACACTTACCACACTTACAGAAGTGCTCGATACTGTTTGCTTTAAATAAATTGTAGCGCTAGAATTTGTTTCAACGACAGAAGTATCATTACTTAAAAATGAAATTGTAGCAGGCGCTGCACTGGTTGTAAGTGAGACGGAGCTTGATGCGTTTGTTTGAGAAGCGAACGGTGTAATTGAAAATGTTCTAGGCAATGTCCACACATTATTAGTTGTATTAAAAATTCCGGTTGATGTAATCACATCTGCACCAGGATCTCCTGTAAAAAAACTTGTTGCGCTTAATTTTCCGCCAGAATAAAGATCATTAACGGGTAATTGATAACCATCGAGACCAGCATTTACAATTGCAGCGCCTAAGCCTGTGCCAAAAAACAATACATCTTTTGGAACGGAAGAGTTTGTAATTGCAGAAATAGGAAGATCAAAAACTGCAACGCCATCAGCGTTAGCCCCTCCATTTCCAAAAACTCCTGCGGCATTTGCATTTCCTATTCCGCCATCGCCGCCATTATATTTAACATTTATTATTCTTAGTTTTTGGCCAGCTGGAGCCATACAACTACCGCCAACATAAACAACATTACCCGCAGCAACTGTGCCAGCAGTAATTGCAAATGCATAAGAAAGTGCGCCACCTGCAATCCAACCTTGAGTATTTGCTGTACCGTTATTATTAACAATAACAGTATAAGGTGTTAATCCAAAATTTATAGGTTTGGTAGCAATTAATTCAACAAATTCTTGACAAGAGTCTGTACCAGTTGGATTAGGAAAAAATTCGCTAATAGCTAAACCCGGATTTTGAGCACTCAATCTTATCACAAAAAACGCAATAAGCGTAATAAATAAATTCTTTTTCATCTTCGTTATATTTTTTAACAAAGAACTCTCCCTTAGTTTAAGTATAAACACCTTTAAGATTATTCATTAGTAAACATATTTAGTGAAAAATTAACTGAGAGTTATGTGAAATACGAATCTGTTCACAATTTATTTACAATTGTATCTATAATTAAAAAACTATTGCCTTCGCTCAACAAATAATAATTATCTTTATGCCTTCTAAAATTAAATTATGCAAAACACATTAAAAGCTTTAGGATTAAAGGAAGTTAACGAAGGATGTTCTACAGGAAAAAATTGGTTTTCATCTGGACAAACCATTGAGTCTTACAGTCCTGTTGATGGAAAATTAATTGGCAAAGTAAAAACAGCTACTAAATCAGATTATCAAAAAGTAATTACTGCTGCAAATCAAGCATTTCATTACTGGCGCGGAATCCCTGCACCGCAGCGTGGAGAATATGTTCGTCAGTTTGGAAATAAACTACGCGCTAAAAAAACAGAATTAGGAAAACTAGTTTCTTACGAAATGGGAAAATCATTTCAGGAAGGCTTAGGTGAAGTACAAGAGATGATTGATATTTGCGATTTCGCAGTTGGATTATCTCGCCAATTATATGGATTACAATTACACAGCGAGCGTCCAAATCATAGAATGATGGAGCAATGGCATCCATTAGGTATTGTTGGAATTATTAGCGCGTTTAATTTTCCGGTTGCTGTTTGGGCATGGAACACAACATTGGCATGGGTATGCGGCGACGTATGCGTTTGGAAACCTTCTGAAAAAGTGCCTTTATGTTCAATTGCTTGTCAGAATATTTGGAATGAAGTAGCTAAAGAAAATAATTTACCAGAAGGAATTTCAAATGTTGTTAATGGTGATTATACTATTGGAGAATTATTAACTGAAGACACACACGTTCCTCTAATTTCTGCTACTGGCTCTACCAGAATGGGAAGAATTGTTGGCTCAAAAGTAGCAGAACGTTTTGGGAAAAGCATTTTAGAATTAGGTGGTAATAATTCTATTATCATTACTGAAAATGCAGATCTTAACACAACTTTAGTTGGTGCGGTTTTTGGAGCAGTTGGAACTGCCGGGCAACGTTGTACATCTACACGTAGATTAATCGTTCATGAGAATATTTTTCAATTAGTAAAAGACGCATTGATTAAAGCTTACTCTCAATTAAAAATTGGTGATCCTTTAGATGAAAAAAATCATGTTGGCCCATTAATTGATAAAGATGCAGTTAACGCATACATGGCAGCATTAGAACGTGTTATTACTGAAGGCGGAAAAATTATTGTTCCGGGAGGTATTTTAGATGGAAAAGGATATGAAAGCGGTTGTTATGTTAAACCTGCAATAGCAGAAGCAACTAACGACATGGCAATTGTACAACATGAAACTTTTGCCCCTATTTTATATTTAATGAAATATTCAACTTTAGAAGAAGCTATAGAATTACAAAATGGCGTTCCACAAGGTTTATCAAGTGCAATTATGACTTTAAATATGCGTGAAGCAGAATTGTTTTTAAGTTATAAGGGCAGCGATTGCGGAATTGCAAATGTGAATATAGGAACTAGCGGTGCAGAAATTGGTGGTGCATTTGGTGGCGAAAAAGAAACTGGTGGCGGACGCGAAAGCGGTTCAGATGCTTGGAAAGCTTATATGCGCAGACAAACAAACACTATTAACTGGGGTAATAGTTTACCATTAGCACAAGGAATAAAGTTTGATTTAGGAATATAATTTTTCCTTGATTATAATAGCGGAGTTAAGAATCTGAATGATTTTTAACTCCGCTTTTTTATTTCCCTTATGCCTCTTCTTTAAAAGGATTGCGAGGAATCCATTCTGCGGGTTGTAAAAAAGAAATAAATGGTTTTTGAATTATTTTTGAAATTGTATTTTGTGGTTTAATATAACAAATTAAATTTTCGGCCTTTGCCCCTACTGTAGTTTTTATTTCCGCGGCTGTTCTTCCTAAATTTACTTTTGATAATTTGTTTTTAATGGCTTCATCAATCATTGAATATAAAATATTTTGATATAAATTAAATTCCTGATTTAATTCGTAATCAAAGCCTATGTAATGAGCCTCTAAAGAGTTATCTGGCATTTTAAAACAACTGGCAAAAGCAACAATTTCTCCTTTATAAAAAAAAGCTTTTACATTAAATTTAGTTTCGTAAATACTCTTAACGCTACTAAAATAATTTTTTGGCAACTTAATTAATTTAAACTTTGCTTTTTCAAATATACCTTCATACAATTTATACAATTGTTTTTCATGCAATTTAATCTCATCGGTATTTAATTGTTTGCTTTCTATTTCAGTAAAACTCTTGAAAATAGATTTGGCTCTATTTCTGTATTTTTTAGAAAACAAAGCGATATAACTTTCCAAAGAGTCTACATTTTCAGGAATATCAACAATTAAATTTGGCTCCACAAAAAATTCAGAATATTTTTCGTCCTCAAATAACTCCTTAGGTTTTAATGGAGAATGAAAATCTTTAAGTAAAATTGCAGAAATAGTACGCGCTAATTTTTCTTCCTTAGAAACAACATCAATAATATTTAATAACAAAGTGTGTGCTTTTTCATCAGCAATTTTTTTATCAAACAAATAACCATACTCACCGCTAACTAAATTATTTCCACAAGTAAATAAACGTAAAAGCACCTCGTCTTTGTTGGAATCAATATATTTTTCAAATAAATTTAAGCGAGTTGATTTAATGCTTTCTACTTGGTTCTCTAACAGCTCGCCAAAAACACTTGCCTTAAAATCTACTATTTGAAAATAGATGATTCCACAAGGTTTAGTTTTATGGTATAAAATTACATAACGGGATGTTAGTTTGGTGTGCTCACATGTTTCTACAATTTTTAAGTAGTTTTTTTCTAGAAAAACAGAATCTCCTTTTGTAATTGCCTCCCAATCTTTTTCTGGTATGGCATCTGCCTTTTCATAAAGGGAAAATGAAAAATCATCATTTAAAACTCTAAATGGCAAAAATCTTTTCTTTGATGAAACGGGTTTACAAAAAGTGAACATAATACATCTAAAAATACTAATTAAATCTTGAGTAATCTTTGCTAAAAAACCTTAAATAATTTTAATTTACAGTTTTAAAATTGACTATATTTAAATCATCAAATATGAACCCCGATTTTAAACATACACCAGCTATTGATCAAGTAGGCATTGAAGAGCGAGTTGCGCGATTTAACACCAGAAGTCTAAAAAAAGAAACCAAATTAAGTGGTTTACTTTTAGCCTTAAACATGATTGACCTTACCACTCTTGAGGGAAAAGATACAGAGGGAAAAGTTAAACAAATGTGTAATAAAGCTATGCATGTTGCAGACGACATTCCGGGTTTACCAACAGTAGCTGCAGTATGTGTTTATCCAAATCATGTAAAAACTGCAAAACAGGTTTTAAAAAACAGTCAAGTAAAAATAGCCTCTGTTGCAACCGCTTTTCCAAGTGGAAATTCAACTTTACAAATTAAATTAGACGATACAAAACTTGCCGTTGATAGTGGTGCAGATGAAGTGGATATGGTTATTAGTCGAGGTGAATTTTTAACCGGAAATTATAATTTTGTTTTTGATGAAATTGCAGCAATTAAAAACGCCTGTGGTAAAGCCCGTTTAAAAGTAATATTAGAAACCGGCGAACTATCAACATTAGACAATGTTAGAAAAGCAAGTGAAATAGCTATTTATGCAGGTGCAGATTTTATAAAAACTTCAACAGGAAAAATTCAACCTGCCGCAACTATGCCGGTTACTTTGGTTATGCTGGAAGCAATAAAAGATTACCATTTAAAAACAAATATTATGATTGGAATGAAACCAGCAGGTGGAATTTCAACTGCTAAAAACGCATTGCAATATTTGGTTATGGTGTATGAAACACTTGGCCCTAAATGGATGACAAACGAATGGTTTCGTTTTGGTGCCAGCAGCTTAGCAAATGATATTGTTTTACAATTAGGTAAAGAACAAAAAGGCGTTTACTACAGCAAGGATTATATAAGTATAGATTAATAATTACAGAGTTTATAGCCAAAGATTTCGCAATTAAAATAGAATTCATTGAAATACAAAAGAGTAATACTAACAAAATAATTCGCCTTGATTCTCTGTGAAATCAGCGAAATCTGTGGCTTAAAACATAAACATATGGAATCGAATTTTAACTGGGACTACGCTCCTGCTCCCGAAGCAAAAGATCATATAAAATTAAAATCACAATACGATTTATTTATTAATGGGAAGTTTGTAAAACCAAATAGCAAAAAATATTTCGAAACACATAATCCAAGCACTGAAGAAAAATTAGCTGAAGTTGCACAAGCCAATGCAAAGGATGTTGACCTTGCTGTTAGCGCTGCTAAAAATGCTTACGACAAAACTTGGAAAAAAATGCCTGCTAAAGAACGCGCAAAATACATTTTTAGAATTGCTCGAGTTATGCAAGAACGCGCAAGAGAACTTGCCGTAATTGAAACTATGGATGGTGGAAAACCAATTCGTGAAAGTAGAGATTTTGATGTGCCTACTGCCGCTAACCATTTTTTTTATTACGCTGGCTGGGCCGATAAATTAGATTACGCATTTCCAAATAGAAATCCACAATCACTTGGTGTAGCTGCGCAAATTATTCCTTGGAATTTTCCTTTATTAATGGCCGCATGGAAAATAGCTCCTGCTTTAGCAACTGGAAATACAGTTGTACTAAAACCTGCAGAAAGCACGCCGCTTACAGCTTTAAAATTAGCCGAAATAATTCAAGAATGTGATTTGCCGCCGGGTGTAGTAAATATTATTACCGGTTTTGGCGATACCGGAGCAGCAATGGTTAATCATCCTAATGTTAGCAAAGTTGCATTTACAGGCAGTACAGATGTTGGGAAAATTATTCAAAAAGCAATTGCAGGAACTAACAAAAAAGCAACCTTAGAATTAGGTGGTAAAGCTGCTAACATCGTATTTGATGATGCTCCAATTAACCAGGCCGTAGAAGGAATTGTAAATGGTATATTTTTTAATCAAGGTCATGTTTGTTGCGCGGGCTCTCGTTTATTTGTGCAAGAAAATGTTGCTGATGAAGTTATTCAAAAATTAAAAGCTAGAATGCAAACTTTAATTGTTGGCGACCCTTTAGATAAAAATACTGATATAGGTGCTATTAATAGCAAAGAGCAATTAGATAAAATAACTAAGTATTTAGAGATAGGCGCAAAAGAGGGATTAGAATTATTTCAAACATCCAACGCAATTCCTAAAAAAGGATTTTTTTGTAAACCAACATTATTTATTGGCGCCGCACAAAGTAACCGTGTGGTACAAGAAGAAATTTTTGGTCCGGTTTTAACTATTCAAACTTTTAGAACCATTGAAGAAGTAATTGAAAAGGCAAATAATATTCCTTATGGTTTAAGCGCTGGTGTATGGACAGATAAAGGCTCTAAAATATTTAACTTAACAACAAAACTTCGCGCCGGAGTTATTTGGGCAAATACTTACAATAAATTTGATCCTACGTCTCCTTTTGGTGGTTATAAAGAAAGTGGCTTTGGGAGAGAAGGCGGCCTACACGGTTTAATGCCTTATTTAAAATTTTAACTTAAGATTTGTCATCGTTAAATTTTAGTGATAGTTATTTTTATTTAATTCAAAGAATTATTAAGAAAGTTGTATTTAAATAAAACTTTGAATCTCTTTAAAAACATAAAACAATTAAACACTAGGTGGGTATTAGTTATTACACTTATCTCGGTAACCTGGGTTAATTTTAATATAACAAGATGGCAAAAAGGTAATATTATTAATTATGATGTTATTAGTTATTATAGTTATTTACCTGCGGTTTTTTACGAACATGATTTGTCGCTTTCATTTTTAGACGACACAATAAATAGCACTATTGAGCAGAGATATTATTGGCCTAATATAGATGCAAATGGAAACAAAATAATCAAAGTCGGCATGGGAATGGCGATAACCTATTTACCATTCTTTGGTGCCGCCCATGTGTACAGCAAATTATTTAATGAAACAGCTGATGGATTTTCTGAACCTTATCATTTTGCAATTCAGTTTGCCTCTTTGTTTTATTTTTTAATAGGTTTATTTTATTTACTCCGAATTCTCAAAATGTATTATACTAAGAAAGTAGTTTTTATTACTTCTTTATCCTTAATATTTGGCACTAACGTTTTATATTACTTAACAAATGGAGCCGGCATGGCTCACCCAACCGATTTTGCACTTATTGCAGCATTTCTGTATTTCACCATCAAGTGGTATCAAAATCAAACCCTTAAGTATGCATTTGCAATTGGCTTAGTTGGAGGATTAATAACTCTCATTCGTCCAATAAATATTCTTGTGTTTATCATTTTCTTTTTATGCAACGTTAATTCAATAAAAGAACTGACTGAAAAAATAAAATTCTTGTTGCATAATTACCTACACGTTATATTAATTATTATTTGCGGAATATTAATTTATCTCCCTCAACTAATTTATTGGAAATGGGTAAGCGGCAATTTTTTTATTAACTCTTACGTGGGCGAACAATTCTATTTTAATAATCCACATATAATTGATGGGCTTTTTAGTTTCAGAAAAGGTTGGTTAATTTATACACCAATAATGGGCTTTTCGCTAATAGGATTTTATTATTTAAGAAAAAACAATAAACCGTTTTTTACCGCGCTTCTGCTATTTACTATCCTGTATTTGTACATTGTATTTTCATGGTGGTGCTGGTGGTATGGTGGTTCTTTCGGCCAAAGAGCTTTAATAGACATTTATCCGCTTCTTGCTTTGCCTTTTGCTGCATTTATATCTCATATTCAATCCTCCAAAAAAATAATAAAACAAGTAATTTATAGTCTAATTGTTTTAATGATTTTATTAAATATTTTTCAAACCATGCAGGCAAAGTGGAATACAATTCATTTCGACAGCATGACTAAAGAGGCCTACTTTGACGCTTTTTTAAGGTTAACAAAAAATCCGGAACGTGAAAAATTCTTAAAACATCCTGATTATGAAAAAGCAAAACAAGGAATTGATGAATATTAATTCTTAAATTTGAAATAAGCGTTTTAGGCATGGCTAATAAATTTCTAATTTTCCTAATTGTACTTGGTTTTAATTCGTATAGCCAAAATAAAAAAACAATCATTAACGATTTTTCAGTTATTCTGCATGAAGAAGCAATTAATAAAGTAATTGCTGCAATTGGTGATATAAAAGGAACAAACGATTACGAGGTTTTACTTATTAGCGGGAAATATCATTGGACAGTTCAAAATCCAAAAATAAATATCCGTCCGGATAGTAGTGATTTTACGTGTGATGCATTGGTAAATGTTGGTCCGTTTAATTATAAAACTCAGGTAGTAGGAATTGTAAAAATTACTTACGACAACGAAAAAAATTTAATTTTTATTAAAATTTCGAGAGCCATTTTTGAACTTTACACGATGCTATTTGGAAAAAAAATACACATTAAAGATATTCATTTAGAGGATTACTTTAAAGAACCTTTCGCTTTTGAAGGTCCAAAAACCATGGCAACCAACATGGAATTTATGATGCCGGACAGCACGATGAAAAAAATTTACGTTCAACCTACCGATTGTAAAATGGAATTAAAATGGAAAGAAATTTGTACCTCCTGCGAAATAGTGGCTGCAGATGCACCATTTAGGCCAACCATGAAATTGGTAGCGCCAATAGAGGCCACTAAAACAACTACCACATCTGTACCTCAGAAAAAATAAGTAAATTTATGCTACATTATGTATAGATTATTTAAGCTCTTTTGGCAATATAATTTACCTCGGTGGTCGATATTATTTATCGACACTTTTATTTGCGCCTTTGCCTTGTCGCTTGCGTTTTTTATTCGCTTTTATTTTGACTCGGTAATGTCATCAATTGATAAAGAAAATTTACCATTTGATTTTTTAATTGTTCTTAGCATCCGATTTATTTCTTTTTTTATTTCTAAAACCTATAAGGGAGTTGTAAGATATACGAGCACAAGAGATACCATTCGAATATTTTTAGTAATTCTGGCAGGTAGCCTTTTATTATTTGTACTAAACACTATTAGTTTAAATCTTGTTTTAGGATATTATTTTATTCCAAATTCTGTAATTATTATTGATGGTTTAGTTTCTTTGTTTATAATGATTAGTACACGTCTTGCAGTAAAAGCATTGTATTTAGAAATTAAAAATCCAACTAAAGAAAAAATGAACGTAATTATTTATGGCGCCGGAGAGGCTGGAATAATTACCAAACGAACGCTTGACAGAGATGCCGCCATAAAATACAAAGTAATTGCTTTTATTGATGATGACATAGAAAAATTAGGCAGAAGCCTTGAAGGAATATTTATTTATCCTCCAAAAAAATTACCTGAGTTGATAAAAGAAAATGAAATTGAACTTGTAATTATTTCTATTCAAAAAATATCTCCAAAAAAGAAAAATGAAATTGCGGACATTTGTTTAGAAAATAACGTTCGGGTTTTAACTGTGCCCCCGGTTACCAATTGGATTAATGGTGAATTAAGCTTTAACCAAATTAAAAGTATTAAAATTGAAGATCTTTTAGAGCGTGAGCCTATAAAACTAGATGATGACATTATTAACTTACAACTCAAAAACAAAATAATATTAATTACAGGAGCTGCGGGAAGCATTGGTAGTGAGTTAGCAAGACAATGCGCAAACTATTCTCCAAAAAAAATCTATTTATTAGATCAGGCCGAAAGTCCCTTACATGAACTTGATTTAGAATTTTCAGAGAAATTTAAAAACACACCTTACGAGGTAGTTATAGCCGATATTAGAAATAATGAACGTTTACGCCATGTATTTAATTCTTTTCAACCACAAATAGTTTTTCACGCAGCTGCCTATAAACATGTGCCTATGATGGAAAATAATCCATCAGAATCTATCTTTACAAATATTTTAGGTACAAAAAACACAGCAGACCTTGCAGATGAGTTTAATGTAGAGCGTTTTGTTTTTGTAAGTACAGATAAGGCGGTAAACCCAACAAATGTGATGGGGGCAAGTAAAAGAATTTCAGAAATATATATTCAAAGTTTAGGTAAAAAATCTAAAACAAAATTTATTACAACACGTTTTGGAAATGTGCTTGGCTCCAATGGTTCTGTAATACCAAGGTTTAAAAAGCAAATTGAGGATGGCGGGCCAATTACAATTACACACCCTGATATAACCCGCTATTTCATGACAATTCCTGAGGCTAGTCAATTAGTATTAGAGGCAGCAAGTATTGGTAAAGGCGGCGAGATATTTGTGTTTGACATGGGTAACTCCGTAAAAATAATTGATCTAGCCAGAAAAATGATTCTTCTTTCTGGCTTAAAAGAAAATAAGGATATAAAAATTGTATTTACAGGATTAAGACCAGGTGAGAAGTTATTTGAAGAGTTATTAGCAGATAATGAAAACACTTTACCTACTCATCATAAGCAAATATTAATTGGTAAAGTTAGAGAATACGATTATGAAGAAGTAAAAAGTATTATTAACGAACTAATAAATTTATTTAACTCTCAAAACAATGAATTAATTGTGCAGCGCATGAAAGTGCTTGTGCCAGAATTTAAAAGCAATAATTCTATATTTCAAAAACTAGATTAAATGAAAAATTATTTTCTTAACCTTTCCATCTACCTTTTAGTTGTTATCTCTTCAACATCTTATTCGCAAACAATAATATCTTCTTCAGAAAACACAAAACCTAAATTAGTAGTTGGCATTGTTGTTGATCAGATGCGTAACGATTATATCTATCGCTACTGGAATCGTTACAGTAATGGTGGCTTTAAAAGACTGATTAATAGCGGGTATTATTTTAGAAATGCACATTTTAATTATATCCCAACATACACTGGCCCTGGTCACAGCAGCATTTACTCGGGTGCTTTTCCAAGAACCCATGGCATAATTGCAAATGATTGGTTTGTGAAAACTTCCGGCGTTTCAACTTATTGCTGCGAGGACTCTGAAGTAAAAACGGTAGGTTCACCAAGTAAAAACGGTTTAATGTCTCCGAAAAATTTATTGAGTTCAACCATTGGTGATGAATTAAAAATGAGTTCGAATCAAAGGGCAAAAGTTTTTAGCATTGCTTTAAAAGACAGAAGCGCAATTCTACCAGCAGGTCATGCCGCTAATGCAGCTTTTTGGTTTGATGATTCAACCGGCAATTTTATTTCATCCACATGGTATACAAATACATTACCAAAATGGCTGATTAATTTTAATGCTAAAAATTTAACGAAAAGTTATTTAGAAAAAGGTTGGTCAACTTTATACCCAATTGAAACGTATACTAACTCTATTGCTGATGAAAATAAATATGAAGCAGCCCCAAATAAAAAGGAAAAGGCGATTTTTCCTTACGAATATAAATCGTTTCTAGATAAAAACAAATACGCAATATTAAAGGCAACGCCACACGGTAACTCAATTACTAAAGATATAGCAATAGAATGCTTAATAAATGAACAGCTTGGTAAAGATGATGAAGCAGATTTATTTTGTATTAGTTTTTCTAGTACAGATATCGTTGCTCACTCTTATGGCCCGCGCGCAATAGAAGTAGAAGATATTTATCTAAGACTTGATAAAGAAATAGAAGATTTACTTAATGCTTTAGACAAAGAAGTAGGCAAAGACAACTACACGGTTTTTTTAACTGCCGATCATGGTGGTGCAGATGTTCCTAATCATTTATTGGATAATAAAATTTCGGCAGGCTATTTAAAAGAAGAAAAAATAATTAAAAAAGTAAAACACTATTTTCAAAATAATTATGGTGATAGTTTGCTATTAGCCACTATTTGTAATGAACAAGTTTATCTTAATGATAAAAAACTAGAGGCTTTGAAATTAAATAAAGAAGAAGTAGAAGAAAAGCTTTCCGATTTTTTAATTACGATTAAAGGAATTTCAGAAGCATACCCATCCAAAGTTTTAAAAAATGAGGCTTTCGAAAAAGCAGATTATCGTGCCTTATTGCAAAATGGATACAACCATAAATTAAGTGGCAATGTTTGTTTTATTTATAATGCTGCATGGATGGATTATTCAGAAAAAGGAACAACTCATGGGGCAGGTTATAACTATGACACACATGTTCCGGTTCTGTTTTACGGTAAGGGAATAAAAAAAGGAGAGTCCTTTAATTATATTACAATAACACAAATTGCTCCTACCATTTGTGAGTTATTAAAAATAAATCAACCTAATTCCACAATTGCGCAACCCTTAAACGATTTTTTTAAATAAGCCGCATCTTTATTTATACCCTAAGCTTAGTTTTAATTTTTTTGGAAGACCAGAATAATTAAGTTTTAATCCTTTTGAGTTTTCTGCACTTTGATTACTGTTTTTTGGAGTATGATCCTTTTGGCGTTTTTTTAAATTACTCCAAGGAATTAAAATATTGATATTTGAATTTCCTTTAAAATTATACACTCCGCTAACAAATAAATTTAAAACATTTGATGCAATCTCTAATTCTTGAATGTGCATTTCAAAACCTTTTATTTTGCATGTTTCATTAATTTCAGAGAAAGAGATATCTTTAAAATCCCTGTTCCTGAAAACATAATCTGAAATATTTTGTATGGGCTCAAAATTTATTAAATGTCCTTCTTTCAATTTTAATTTTATTTCGCCGTCCATTGTTTTACCAACCACCTCCATGTTCTTATCAAGATCTGTTTTTAACTTTGCATCTACAAAAACAGTCCCTTGTAAGTGCCTACTTTCAACAGCTATTTGACCAAAATTTTCGAATTCGTTAAATAGTTCATTCACATCAACATTATCAATTTTTACTTCCGCAGTTATTTTCTTTAAGTTGTAAATTGTGCCTTTTGCAAATAGTTTTCCCTTGCAAGTATTCATGTTAACAGATTTTACATCTAGTAACTTATGATTATATGATAAAATAATGCTGGCCTCTTCTGCCTTAACTTTTCTAATAAATAACTTTTTAGCCATTAGCGAAACATTAAACTCAAAATTACTCTGTTCTTCTTTTATTGTTTTTTTGTAGCCAGCTTGAGTATTGGTCATATTCTTTTCAGTTTCTTTGGTCAAATATGGATTTAAATTAAAGCTATCTGTCTTAGCGGATAATGTTGCTCTAAAGCCATCACTATATCCTAAAACATAATTGGTAAAGTCCTCCGCTTTTCCTTTTAAAACAGCGCTACCAGCGTTGGTCTTAATAAATAAATTATCAAATTGAAGAACTTTATTACCAAGGGTTGCCTTTCCATTAATAGTATAAATGTAGGGTTTGTCAATTTCGCGGTAACTCAATTGATTAAAAAATAAATCGGCTTTTAATTTCATTGGCGCTTCTAAAAATTCTTTTTTATTCAATTTATTTGCTGGACCAAAATATTTTATTTTCGCCACACAATTTCCGTTTAAAATAAAATCTTTTCCAGGTTTAAAATTAATTTTAGAGGCGTTAATGAGTAAGTTCGCATCAATATTAATCGCTGGTTCATCAAAGTTTATTATCGAAACAGAAGCTGTAAAAGGGAAATCATAAATTTTACCTTTTATGTTTTTTAAAATTATTCTTGCGTGTTCGGTGTCGCCTTTTTGTTGTGACGAATCTAAGCTGACAATAGTTGCATCAAATGATAATTGGGAGTATGGGATTTTACTAAGCCCAATTGTAACATTATTATTTTTTCCATTTATATGGGTTATTATAATCGGGTCTTGTTTTATTTCCAGTTTAGAAATTAATAATAATTTTATATTTATTGTATTATCAACACTAAAACTAGACAACATTTTTTTTAGCTTCGTGTTTAACAAACTCTTCCCCATTGCGTAGTTAACATTCTTGCTTTCAATAAATAAAGTAATTTGTTTATTTTCTTTTAGTTCAATAAAAGAATTCACCAAAAAATTCTGCTCATTAATTATTATAACAGATGGTGTGTGAATGAATATAGATTTACTTTTAGTAAATAAACTAACATGAAGGTTTAAATTAGCCCTTGTATTTTTAAGAAAGGCCCCTTTTTTTGTATCAAATAATAAGCCGCCTACATTAACTTCTCCTAAAACCTTTGCTTCAATGCCGTCAATTTCATACTTAAATTTAAGCGTGTTATTGATAAACTGAATATTTATTTTTTGTTTTTTTTCGTTATCGTTAAAATTGAATTGTGTGTTTTTTACAACTACTTTATTAATTTCAAATTTTATTGATTGAGAGGATGAATTTTTGATTTTTGATTTTAGTTCAAAGTTCTTAGAGCCATCTATGTTTTTAACAAGATTAATTTGTGCGTTTTTTATTACAACAGTCTCAACTATAAACTGTTTTTTTAGCAATTTCATTATGTCAAAAGAAAGTGAAACGGATTGCGCAACTAATATCGGCTTGTCCTCAAACAATTCTCTTGTTAAGTTTGTGTTTTTTAATTGTATGGATGCGTGAGGCCAATTACTAAAAAAAGAAACGTTGATGTCTTCTGTTTTTAACACCAAGCCATAATCGTCTTTTAGGTTGCTAATTACCGCCGATAAAATTTCCTTTTTATAAAACGTAATTAAAATAAAAACAAAAATAATAAGCAAAAGAATACCGCTAAGTAAGCCAATAAAAAAACGTTTAATGTATTTTATATAATTCAAGTTAAAATATTCCGAAATAAAAGGTAGTCAAATTTTTGTCTGTTTTATACAATAGTTATAGTAGCTTTAAAACAGTTGTTACAAAAAACTAATTGTTTTTATTTACTTATAGATTCTTGAAATAAAAAAACCCCGCCAAAAGCGAGGTTTAAATTTTTGGGTAAATGATGGGGCTCGAACCCACGACCCTCGGTACCACAAACCGATGCTCTAACCAACTGAGCTACATCTACCATGTAATACCAATATTAACTCAAACTTGGTATGGGGTGGCAAATGTAATAATTATTTAAATAATATAAAAATTGAAGTTTAAAATGGCTACCTAATAAGGGTCACATTTCCTTTTTTGAAGTTTTCTTCGCCATTAATACACTTAACTTTTAAGTACCAGCCAAAAACGCCTACGTCGGCTGGTCGGCTTTTATATATTCCATCCCAACCTTTGGTTTTATCGTTGGTATCAAAAACTTTTTCGCCCCAACGGTTATAAACTGCAAAATAAACCTCATCTACCTTTAATCCTCTCACATATAAAATATCATTTTTACCATCGCCATTTGGTGTAAATGTGTTTGGAACAAAAACATCATCATCGATACAACCAGCAGAAAAAGCTTCAACAGAAACCTGAGTGTACTCTTTACACGCACCCTTTGTAGCTACAGCAGTATAGGTTGTTGGTCTATCCGGATAAGCAGTAACAGTATACCCAACGGTTGGTATTGTACTTCCTGGAGGCAACCATGTAACAATTGCACCTGGATCACCAACATAAGTAAGTGTTGTCATATTGCCGGTAGTAACAATAACCGGATTAGCGTTTGCACTAATCGGTATAGAAGAAAATTGCGAAACATTTACGTTTGTGGTTAATAAAAATTGACAAGGCACTGAATTTACAACAACAGAGGTTGTAATAACAACAGTGTATTGAGTACTAATGGTAGGTGAGGCGCTAGGATTTGCGGTATAAGGGATGTCCAGAGAGAGTGTTGGGGTCCAAGCGTATGAAACTCCACCAGTTGCAAAAAGTTGGGCGCTACCTCCAACACAAATTAAACTACCACCGCCTGCTGAAACTGGTGGTGGTATTAAAACATTAATAATTTGCGCAGATGTATCTTTACATCCGAAATTATTAGTCACAATTAATATCACGGATTGTGTTCCCCCTGTGCTATAAAAATTATAAGGATTTTGAACAGTACTTGTTGCAGTTGGAGATAATGTCCATTGCCATGAGGTAATGTTTGCGGCGGATAAATCATTATAGTTAACCCCGCCACCGCAAGGGTTCATGGTGAAGTTAAAATTCGCGTTAGGTTTTGGATTTACAATTACATTAGTTGTTAAAGTTCTTAAACAATTATTTCCGGCAGTGTTGTTAAAAATGGTGACGGTATAAATTGTATTTACAGTTGGCGTAACTATTGGGTTTGCAATATTTGTATTACTAACCTGCGAGCTAGGTGACCAAGTATAACTTGTACCGCCACTCGCAGAAATATTTGCACTTTCACCACTACATATTGTTGAGCCACTGGCAACTCCCGGATTAAAAATAAAAACAGAGACGGGTTGTTTAATAGAATCTTTACAACCAAACGTATTTGTTGAAACTAACGTAACCGTGTAGTTTCCAGAACTTGCATAAGTATGAGTTGGGTTTGATAAAGTTGAAGTGGCCGTAGCATCACCAAAATTCCAAACAAAAGTATTACCGCCAATTGTTGTATTAGTAGCTGTAAAGGTATTTGAGCATTGAGTGACTGTAGAAGTAAATGCTAGTGAGGGCTTAGGATTAATAGTAATAATTTTAATAGCGCTATCTTTTTTTACACATTTTGTTGTATCTCTCACCACTAAAGAAATTGTATAAGTTCCTGGATTTGTAAAAGTAACAACAGGGTTTAAAGTTGTTGATGTTGTGTTACCTGATAGCAAATACCACGTGTAACCCGTGCCTGGAGTGGCATTTGTAAAAGTAACTGTTAATGGTGCACAGCCAGTAATAGTATTACTATTTAATGTGGCTGTAGTATTTTGTAACTGGAAGTCGAGCTTAAAAACTCCATTATTACAGTTATTACTTTTATTTATTAATCCAGGTAATGTAGGTGAGGCTGATGGCCAAGCGCCAGGTGTAACAGGAAAATCTTGGTTTGGTCCACCAGCTAATCCAGTAGGTGTTTGAGTATATGAATAACAACCTGCACAAACAGATTGATAAATAATTCCTTTTTTATCAAATCTCGAAGTTCCGCCATCTACGTGTTCGGCACTTTGATTTCCCCCAAAGTAAGATCCGTATAACAAGTTATTAAAGTTTGGGCCAAGCGCCATTAAATAAAAATCAACGCCGTTTGGCGGGGTAGTAAAAAGCGCTCCTGGTGTAATGGGCATGCCATTTATTGGAACACAATTGATAAACGAACCACCCCAACCTGATAAATAAATATTTCCATTACAAACATCAACAGCAAATGCAGAAGGAGAAATATCAATTGAGCCGCTATTTGCAGATCCAAATACCGTTGACCTGTTTATATTTGATAATTGGCGATCTAACCTTGCAAGAAACTGATGCGCATTTGTGTTTGAGTAAGTACCTGGTGTTACAGGCATATTTCCTTGCGATTGTCCATAAACGTAAATTCTACCCTGCACATCACTTTGAATAAAATAACTTTGATCATAACTTGGAGTACCAATGAAAGTTGATTTTAAAAGGATGCTGCCTGTTGAATCTATTTTAGAAATAAATCCATCTGCCTTTCCACCATTATAAACAGTTTGATAACAGCCTGATTTTGTAGGAAAGTTTGTGCTATATGTTCCACCAGTGACGAAAGCCTGCAAAGTATCATCAACAATAATTGAATAACCAGCGTCGTTGCCACTACCTCCCAAGTAAGTACTGTATTTAAGTGTAGATAAATTATTACTTAGCTTAAAAACTACTGCATCTTGTTTTCCGCTTAAAGTACTCGAATAGGCTGATAAACTTGGTACTGATGCTGCAACGGGAAAATTAGTAGATCTGGTTGAACTAATTATATAAACATTTAATTTTTTATCTAATTGTATCTCTCCCCTAAATTGATCACCATAATTATATTGAAGAGAATCGGCTTTATATTCATTATTAACATTGGATACAAAATTATTTGCTATCGTAGTATTAAATAAACATACTGGTAAGGTATATGTAGATGTGACATTGTTATGATTAACGCCATCATTACCGCTGCCGCCTACATATGTTGATGCCAGCAAACTACTACCAGATGGATTAAATTTAGCAACATATATATCGGTTCCGTTAATAAATTCTGTTCCATTAAAAACAAAATTTAAATAGGTACCTCCATTAAAAGTGTTGTCATAAGCGCCCTGCATTGGAAAATTGTTTGAACCAGTTGCACCATACAAATATAAATTATCCAAACTATCAGTAATTAAACTAGTTACAATTTCTGAACCACTTCCACCTAAATAAGTAGAGTACACGAGAGAATTACCAGTAGAATTATATTTAGTAATAACAACATCTGTTAAACCAGCAATTGGAGCAGTTTGAGCAGGTACAGTTGTGAAATTTGGATTGTAAACACCTAAGGTTGTTGGATAGCCTGTGAAAAAACAAGTTCCTCCTGAGTATAAATTTCCAGATTTATCAAAGGTCGCTGTCATTCCAAAATTATCTGCAGTACTTCCACTCTGTGCAGCGAATACTAATATAGGATCAATAACTAATTCATAATTCTTATCGTATCCGTTCGGGAAAACATAACTTAAAATTTTATTTTCAAATTTATAGTAACATGGCACTTCAATTACAACATCATTAATTACTTGATAAGAGTAAGGCTTTTGCTCCAACCCTTCGTTCACATCAAGCTTAATATATAAAACCCCATTTTTTAATTTAATTTTATCAATCCCCTCATATTGCATTTTAATATTTTCAGGATCTGCGAATGGCTTCACATGAAAGTTATACTTCATTCCATTAACAGAAGTAATGGCTTCATAATCAATTCCGTTATAAATTTCTTTTAACCAAATTTGATGATAACTTGAAACATTTCCTTTCCATTTATCTTTATCATTACCCAAAAAATAATTTTCCCAATCGTTACTTCTTTGTAATTTTTCAATATTTGGTTCTTCATTACAATTTAAAAAATTTACTTTATATGCTTGTTGTTTTATTACATAATCTGAATAACTATAACCTGCAAATGCAGCATGATGAATTGCTCTATACTTTTTTTTATCAAAAAAATTAAATGTTAAACATTTTCGTTCAACAAACAATGCTCCTCCATCCATTTGGGCTCTAAACAAAATTTTATCGTCCCATTGTCCCAAGTTTTCGGTAAACTTTAAAGCAGGACTTACACGTGGAGTCACGACCTTTCTGTCAACTTGGTTCTGAGAAAAAAAAGTAGCAAAACTTCCAATAAAAAAAAGCAGTATAAAACCTTTTTTAAGCATTAACCAAATATACATTAAACAAGTTTATTTTGCAATTGAGTTGCATAAGAATAAAATTTAGTTGATTTATTTTTTTGATTCCTTTAACTAGAAATCCAATAAATTTCTCAATTTTCGTTTAAAAATATACAAAAACAAAGTTAATATGCTAAAATATAAGCTGGCTCTACCATGATTTTTAGTAATTTTGCAGCCTTATGCCAAATATTGTTGCTATAGTAGGAAGACCGAATGTTGGAAAATCAACACTTTTTAATCGTTTAACAGAAACGCGTCAAGCTATTGTTGATGAGGTTTCGGGAGTTACTCGCGACCGCCATTACGGAAAATCAGAATGGTGCGGCGTTGAGTTTAGTTTAATTGATACTGGTGGTTATATTAAGGGAAGTGACGATATTTTTGAAGGTGAAATTCGCAAACAGGTTGTAATTGCTATAGAAGAATGTAGCGCTATTTTATTTGTGGTTGATGTTACCGAAGGTGTGACTTCGTTTGATACCGAAGTTGCAAACATCATAAGAAAATGCAAAAAACCGGCTCTGATTGTAGCTAATAAGGTAGATTCTCATGATAAAGCTGCTTATGCCGCAGAGTTTTACCAGTTTGGTTTAGGAGAAGTGTTTCCTATTTCCGCAATAACGGGTAGTGGAACGGGCGAATTACTGGATTCTTTAATTAAGATTTTACCAAAAGACGAAAAAGGAATTGAGCAGGCTGATATTCCTCGAATTGCCATTGTTGGGAGACCAAATGTTGGAAAATCGTCTTTAACAAATGCCCTTTTAGGGGAAGAGCGTAATATTGTAACTGAAATTGCAGGCACAACGCGCGATACCATTAATTCAAGATACACAAAATTTGGTCATGATTTTTATTTGGTTGACACCGCAGGAATGCGCAAAAAAGCTAAGGTTCATGAAGATTTAGAATTTTATAGTGTATTAAGAACTATAAAAGCAATTGAAGATTGTGATGTTTGTCTTTTAATGATTGATGCTCAAGATGGTGTTGAGGCGCAAGATTTGAGTATTTTAAGCTTAATCGAAAAAAACAGAAAAGGCTTGGCAATTATTGTAAATAAGTGGGATTTAATTGAAAAGGACACTAAAACTGCAAAAGAGTTTGAAGAAAAAATCAGAGAACGTATTGCCCCTTTTAAAGATATTCCAATTATTTTTATTTCTGTACTTGATAAACAACGTATAATGAAAGCTGTTGAAGTTGCTATGATGGTATACAACAACAAAATGAAACACATTCCTACGCGCCAGCTTAATGATTTTTTACAAGGGGTTATGGCTACTTTTCCACCTCCGGCTGTTAAAGGTAAATACATAAAAGTTAAATATATTACTCAGTTAAAAACAGAGCCTCTATTTATGTTTTACTGCAACTTACCGCAATATGTAACCGAATCCTACAAGCGTTTTTTAGAAAATAAAATTCGTGAAGAGTACGATTTTAGTGGTGTTCCCATCGTAGTGAGTATGCGTAAGAAAAATTAATTTTTTATTTTTTTGATTTTCTACAGGATTTACTTTAGACCTGTCAGGTTTTAAAAACCTGACAGGTCTTTTGTTTTTAAAGGTTACGAAGGATTAACTGCGTTGATCCCGAAAAGAGGTTGATGCTCAACAAAACCTTTTCGCTTCTCGAAAATGGGTTTTTTGTTTTCTTTTCGACATAAAAGCCTAGTTTTCCTTCCTCAAAGAAAACAAAAAACCCCTTCTGCAAGCAGAAGGGGTTTAGTTGTTGCCCGAGCTGGATTCGAACCAACATAGTCAGAACCAAAAACTGAAGTCCTGCCCTTAGACGATCGGGCAATTTATTTTAAGACTGCAAAAATACAAAATTTTTAATTGTTTCAAATATTTTTTACGAAAATTCGTTCTATTATAAACAAAGTAAAATACTATCTTCGCAAATACTATTTAAACGTATGATGACAAAGGAATTTATAAAATTAAACAACATTATCGGATGGCTTGTTTGGGCTATTGCTACTTACACGTATTGCTGTACAATTGAGCCAACAGCAAGCTTTTGGGACTGTGGTGAATACATTGCGTGTGCATATAAATTAGAAGTTGGTCACCCTCCTGGAGCTCCATTTTTCTTAATTGTAGGCCGATTTTTCTCTTTATTAGCCGGTGGCGACCCGGCGCTTGCCGCAATGATGGTTAACATTATGAGCGCACTTTCAAGCTCGTTTACTATTTTATTTTTGTTTTGGACAATTACCCGTTTGGGCATTAAAGTGTACGCTAAAAAAGTAGCAGATTTAGCTAAACCTCAACAATGGGCAATTTTAGGAGCTGGTATAGTTGGCGCATTGGCTTATACATTTTCCGACTCTTTTTGGTTTAGCGCAGTTGAAGGGGAGGTTTATGCAATGTCGGCATTATTTACCGCCATTGTTTTTTGGGCCATTTTAAAATGGGATGAAGAGGATTCTGTTAATCCAACAGCTGCCTTACGTTGGTTAATATTAATTAGTTATTTAATTGGTCTTTCTATTGGGGTCCATTTACTTAACTTATTGGTTATTCCTGCAATTGGATTTGTAATTTATTTTAAAAAATACCAATTTACTTGGAAAGGTTTTTTTATTGCCGGCATTTCTTCGGTTTTAATTTTAGGCTTCGTACAAAATCTAATCATTCCTAAAGTGGTTAAATTTGTTAGTGATTATGAAGTTTTCTTTACTAATAAAATGAGTTTCGGTTTTGGTACAGGCACAATCATCTTCTTTTTACTTTTAATTGTTTCTCTTACTTTTTTAATTCTTTATACCTTAAATAAAAAAGAACAACATTATAAAATAGGATTTTACTCTGGAGCTATTTTGGGCTTATTTGCAGTAGTAACTGCTCCTAGCGGAGGCGGAATGTTTACGCGTTTAATTATGATTGGTGGTATTTTATATGCTATTCATAAATTCAAAACAAAAACAGTTACTCTTCATGCAGTATTTTTAAGTTTTGCAACATTGTTAATTGGTTATTCTTCATTTTTTGTATTGGTAATTCGCTCTCAAGCAAATACCCCAATGGATGAAAACGATCCTGAAAATGCGCCAAACATGTTATCGTATTTATTACGTGAGCAATATGGTGATTGGCCAATTTTGTACGGACAATATTATAACGCTCCAACAGTTTCTAAAAGTGAATTTGGCAGTGGTGATCCTATTTTCAAGAAAGATGATAAAAATAAAAATTATAAAGTAATCGATTCAAGAAAAAATTCAATTCCAAAATATCAGAAAGAATTTTGTACAATTTTCCCTCGTATGTGGAGTAGTCAATCACATCACGAATCGGCCTATAAATACTGGGGCAATATTGCTGAACACCACAAAACTAAAATGGTGGAGGACAGGAACGGAGAACCTTCAACTGTTGAAATTCCAACCATGGCAGCTAATTTATCTTATTTTATTGCTTATCAAGTTAAGTTTATGTATTTACGTTACTTCTTTTGGAATTTTGTTGGAAGACAAAATGACGTACAAGGCTTAATGAAAAACAGCATGGAAGGAAATTGGGTAACAGGTATAAAAGGTATTGATGATGCCTTGTTAGATAGTGATACCTCAAAAAAGATTTACCGCGATAAAAACAATTTTGCCGAAAATCATTTTTATGCTCTGCCGTTAATTTTAGGTTTATTTGGAATGTTCTTTCATTTTAAGCGTAATAAACCCGATGCATGGATTGTGTTAAGTTTCTTTTTATTAACCGGTTTAGCAATTGTAGTTTATTTAAATCAAACGCCATATCAACCACGTGAGCGTGATTATGCCTATGCCGGCAGCTTCTATGCCTTTGCCATTTGGATAGGCTTTGGTGTATTGTTTATATATGATTTATTAAGCAAAAAGGCCGCAACAATGGGTATTGCAATTGGCTCTACCGCATTAAGTTTGGTTGTGCCAGGTATTATGGCAAAAGAAGGTTGGAATGATCATGATCGTTCTTTAAGAACAATGTCACGCGATTGCGCTATTAATTATTTACAAAGCTGTGCTCCTAATGCAATTTTATTTACAAATGGAGACAACGATACTTTCCCGCTTTGGTACGCCCAAGAGGTAGAAGGAATTAGGACAGATGTGCGCGTTGTGAATTTAAGTTTACTACAAACAGATTGGTATATTAAACAAATGCGCAGAGCAGCTTATGATAGCAAACCTGTGCCGTTTACAATTCCTGAAGAAAAATTGGAGGCCTCTAAATTAGAATACTTGGTTATTAATAGTCAAAACAATACACCAATGAATTTAAAGGATGCTTTATTGCAAGCAATTAGCGATGATCCTACGGGTAAGTATGATAACGGTGGTGATTTGATAGATGTTATTCCAACAAAAAGTTTTTACGTTAATGTAGATAGTTTAACAGTTATGAAGAACAAAGTTATTTCTGTTAGGGATACTTCGCGTCTAGTAAAAAGAGTAAGTTGGGATATGGGTGGCAGAAGTTATATAACTAAAAACGATTTGATGGTGTTAGACCTTATTGCAAATAGCAAATGGGAGCGACCAATTTATTTTGCTGTTACTACTGGTGATGAAGCTTATGTTGGATTAAAAAAATACTTTCAATTAGAAGGTTTAGCATACAGATTTGTGCCAATTAAACAAACCGATATGGAAGAGTCTCAAGGTGGTCGTGTAAATACAGATGCGATGTACGATAACATTATGACTAAATTTTTGTGGGGAGGAATGGATAAAAAAGGAATAAATTTAGATGAGAATTGTATACGCATGACAGGTAATTTACGTATGCAAATGGGAGTTTTGGCCGGCGCCTTAATTAACGAAGGCAAAGATAAAAAAGCAAAAGCAATTTTAGATAAATGCTTAGAAGTAATGCCTGATGAAAATATACCTTATGACGCTACTATTTTTACAATTTGCGCAGGTTATTATCAAATTGGAGAGATAAAAAAAGCAAATGACTTAGCTAAAAAGTTGTTTGATATTTTTGAAGGTGACTTAAGAATTTACAATGCACAAAAACCTAGCCACAGAGTTGCTTTTGGAAGAGAAGTAAATCAATGCAAAGAAATATTAAAAAGATTAACAGGCATGTCTCAACAATTTAAACAAGAGGCATTATCTAAAGAATTTATTGCTCGTATTTCTGCAATTATTCCCCCTGAGGAATTAGCGCCAGAAGGGCAACAAATGCCTGACTTAAACTAACTTATTTAATCACAAAGAGTGTAATCAAAAAATTCACTCTTTGTGGTTTTCTTTTTGTTTATACTTATTAAAAAATAAACAAGTTTTGAAAAACTTTCTTCTCATACAGCCAAAATCTTTTTTAAAGATTATTTATCCAAAAGCTGTATGGAAAATTAACACAAACAAAAAAATTATCTATTTAACATTTGATGATGGTCCAATTGCAGGTCTTACTGAGTGGGTATTAGATGAGCTAAAAAAATACAACGCTAAAGCTACTTTTTTTTGTGTTGGCGCAAATATTGTTAAAAACCCAGAGGTTTTTGAACGTATAAAAGCAGAAGGACATGTTGTGGCAAATCATACTATGACTCATCTCAAAGGATTCAAAACTAAAAATTTAGATTATTTAGATGAAGTAAATAATTGTAAAAAACTTGTTAAAAACAATCTTTTTCGTCCGCCATATGGACAGCTTAAACGTAGTCAGTACAAGGCTTTGATGAGTAATGGTTATAAAATTATTTTTTGGGATGTAATCAGTTACGATTACGAAAAAATAAGCGAAAAAGCAGTTGTTAAAAATGTAATTTCTAATACAAAACCTGGTTCTATTGTGCTTTTTCATGATAATTACAAAGCTGAAAAAAATTTACGCTTTTCTTTGCCATTATTTCTGAAACATTTCGCACATTTGCAATACGAATTTAATGTTATAGAATCATGATGCGAATAATTGGGTTGGTGTTCTTATTTTCTTTTTTGTTTTTTATTTCTTGCGGAACAAAATCAAATACTGTTGTAGAAAAAACTTTTCACGTTTGGGGGAATAACGATATCTGTAAAAAAAGTATTGAAAAGGCCAGTAAATTAAATGGGGTTTCGGATGTTAATTGGAATCTTGATTCTAAATTATTAGTATTTAAAATAGATACTACAGTTATAACCACTGATGCAGTTTTAAAATCTGTTGCAAGCGCAGGTTTTGATAATGAACTTTTTTATGGTAATGATTACGCGTATTCTAATTTACCAGAAGCGTGTCAATACGAGCGTAGAGATAATTAGCCTCCAGTTTCATAAAGCCACGAATTACACGAATTAACACAAATCAATAGTTTAAAGAATTAGTGAAAATTAGTGCAATTCGTGGCTAAAAAATTATTTCGCTTTATACAAAGGCACAGTACTGCAAGGCTCTCCATACATAATACTTTTAGCAAGAGGTTTTAAGAGCGTTGTTAATTGCACATAAGCATTTATAGGCATTGGTTTATCGCCACAACCTTTAATTACTATACGAGCATCTTTAAATTGAGAAACATCTAATGCATTTAATTTTTCAGAGAATAAAATGTTTTCTATCTCATTTAAGTTTCCAAACAAAACTCTTTTAGCAAATGGTTCTAAAGCTAAAGTTAACAACATGTAGGCCCAGGTAGGCACAATTGCATCTGCTGTACAAATTAACCCAACAATTTTATCTTTATAAATACTCCAATCGTTAGTCTTAATAAAATCTCTAAAATCTTTTTCTTTCAATATTAGTTCTTGAAATAAAAGTGGTTTAATATCAAATAAAATTCTTTCGCCCGGAATATAAAATTCTTCCAAGTCGATGGTTACAATGCCACTATTTGCTACTTTATTTGTTATTTCTTCCATTTGTTTTTTTCCTCCTCCGTCCTTCGGACACCTCCTCAAGAGGAGGGCAATATACTCTTACATAAATCCTAATTCTAATTGCGCTACTTCGCTCATCATCTCTTTTTCCCAAGTTGGCTCAAAAGTTAATTTAAGTTCGGCAGATTTTATGCCTGCTAACAGTTTACATTTATTTTCTACCTCAGCCGGCAAACTCTCTGCTACCGGGCAATTTGGAGATGTTAAAGTCATAACTATTTTTAAATTATTTTCATCATCTAAATGCAATTCATAAATTAATCCTAGCTCCCAAACATCAACAGGAATTTCAGGATCAAAGCATGTTTTAATTTCTTCGATAACGCGTTGCATTAATTCAGTATTTTTTGTAACAATTATTGCGCTCATTTTCTTATTAGTCTTTAGTTGATAGTCTTTAGAATTTAGTCCTAGCAACTTATTGTTTTAAATAATTTATTAAACCCTAATGTGTTTTATTCTCTCTTATTACTTTTTGTTAATCAAGGACTAAACTCTAATGACTAATCTCTATCGACTTAGCATCAGAGCATCCGTTTTCATTTTATTAATCATACTAACTAATCCATTTGCTCTAGTTGGACTTAAATGTTCTTTTAATCCAATTTCATCAATAAATTTTAAATCTGCTTTCACAACTGCTTCTGGTTTATGATTTGATAAAACCCTTACCAATAAAGCCACCATTCCTTTTGTAATTATTGCATCTGCATCTGCTGTATAAACAATTTTACCATCAATAAGTTCAGAGTTTAACCATACTCTACTCTGACATCCTTTAATAATTCTATCTTCTGTTTTTAGTTTTTCATTAATTAATGGTAAAGATTTTCCTAAGTCTATTAAATGCTCATATTTAGATTCCCAGCTATCGCCGAAAATCTCAAACTCCTCTATAATTTCTTTTTCAATTTCTTCTATGGTCATCTTAAGATAGCATTGTAATTACTTTTTTTAATTTTTCAATAAAAAAATCAATTTCTTGTTTTGTATTATAAATAGCAAAAGATATTCTTACCGTTCCTTGAATTTTTAAATGTTGCATTAATGGCTGAGTGCAGTGGTGACCAGTTCTTACCGCAATTCCGTATTTATCCAAAAGTGTACCAACATCAAAAGGATGTTGTCCTTTTACATTAAAAGAAATAACACCGGCTTTATGTTTACTTACACCATAAATAATTACTTCGGGTAACTCACTCATTTTTGTTTGAGCATATTGCACCAATTCATTTTCGTGCTCAAATATTGTTTGAATACCAACACTTTTAATAAAATTAACTGCCGCTGCAAAACCAATTGCACCAGAAATATTTGGTGTTCCCGGCTCAAACCTCAAAGCACCTTCTGCATATTCTGTTTTCTCAAACGTAACAGTTTTAATTGTTCCACCTCCTGGTTTCGAAATTGGTAATTCTCTTAACCATTTTTCTGAAAGATATAATAAACCTATGCCTGTTGGTCCATACATCTTATGTGCACTACAAACAAAAAAATCAACATTTAATTTTTGCAAGTCAATTAACATATGTGGTGCAGACTGTGCGCCATCAAGTAAAACAGGGATGTTGTTTTTTTGAGCGAAACTCTTAATTTTTTCAATGTCTGTAATTAATCCCAAGGTATTAGAAACTTGTGTGATTGCAATTAATTTTGTTTTATCAGAAATTAAAGAAGGGATAGCATCATAATTAATACTTTCATCCTCCAATAAAGGAATTATTTTAAGCTTGCCGCCATTTTCTTGTGCCCACATTTGCCAAGGCAAAATATTTGAGTGATGCTCATAAGCAGATAGTATTATTTCGTCCCCAGCCTTTAAATAATCTTTAGCTAAGCCATTTACTACTAAATTTATCGAATCAGTTGTGCCAGAAGTAAATATTATTTGCTGATCATTTTTTACATTAAAATAATTTGCAATTGTTTTTCGTGCATTTTCAAACAACTCGGTTGCAGTTCGACTAAGTGTATGAACGCCTCTATGAATATTAGAATTTGAAGTTTTATAAAAATCAGAAATGCTATTAATTACACAAACTGGTTTTTGACTTGTTGCGCCATTATCAAAATAAATTAAATCGTAACCATTTACCTTTTGATTAAGAATAGGGAATTGCTCTCTTATTTTATTTTGCTCAGTCACTATTATAATTCGTTCTCGAATAAATTCAGAATTTTTTCTTTTAATTCTTCCACCTCAATTTTATTAATTACTTCCTGCGCGAAAGCATTAAGTAATAATTTTTTTGCGCTTTCTCTGCCAATTCCTCTAGCGTTTAAATAAAAAACAGCTGCTTCATCTATCTTTCCTGTTGAAGTACCATGCGAACATTTTACATCGTCGGCGTAAATTTCTAATTGTGGTTTTGTATTAATAGTTGCATCATCACTTAATAAAATATTTTTACTGCTTTGATAAGCGTTGGTTTTTTGAGCATCTCGTCTAACAAAAATTTTCCCGTTAAATACGCCTGTACTTTTGTCATTTACAATTCCCTTATACAATTCGTTGCTTTCGCAATTAGGCATTTGATGATCCATCAATGTATGATTATCAACTAACTGGTTAGACTTAGTTGAAAAGAATCCATTTAAATGTGCTTCACAATTTTGTGCAGCCAAAACAACTTGGTGATTATTCCTAACGAGAGTGCCGCTTAAAGTTATGGTTGTATTATCGTACTTAGCATAGCGACCCAGTGTAATATTATTAGTATTTACAGAATAACCATTGTTTCCTTCGTTTTGAAAAGTATAAGAATTAAGTTTAGCATTTTCGCCAATAAATTTTTCACTTAAAAAATTAGTAAACACTTTTGAATCGCCAATATTTATTTGTTCTTCAATAATAGTTGCTTCAGAGTTTTTTCCAAGTTCGATAATATTTCTTGGGTTAACTAAAGACTCTGCGCTAGCGCTAGAAACATACAAAATATGAATTGGCATTTGCAATTGTTCATTATCGGCGATTTTTAAATGAAATCCATCGCCGCAAAAAGCGGTGTTTAAAGCCACAAAGGCGTCAGATTCAACATTAGCTAAAGTGCCAATTAAATTTTTTCCGTCATTATCTAAATTGGAAAAAGCGTTCAGGTGCAAACCTTTTAAAATTAATTTATCGCTTAATTTTTCAGAATAATTTCCATTTACAACAACAATTGTTAAGGCATTGTTTAATTTATATTTATTTATATCTGTAACTGAATTTAATTTTTGCTCTATATTTTTAAATTCTTTTTTAAATATTCCGTCTACATTACAGTATTTATACTCTTCATGCTTATTAGTAGGAATACCTTTATTTTCTAAGTACAATAAGGCTTTAGAAAGTTTATCGTTATCAATAAAATTTACTTTACTTGACGTAGAAGATATTTTATCTATAATAACTTGAGCTGTATTTGTTTTTTCGGCAATCATTTGACAGTTAAAAAGTTTTAAAAGTTAAAAAGTTATGAAAGTTCTGCATTTAAATTTGCAGCAGATTTTGATTTTTTTAATCCTTTCAGATAAGCAATAAATCCACTAATTGTTTTACTCACTTCAATTACTTTATTATTTAACAATATAAATTCATCCTGAGATATATAATTTTGATTTCTAGCAATATATAATTGAGCTCTAATCTCTCCAGCTGAAGCTTTTGAAATACTGAGAAAATAAATAAACTGATTATTACTTTCTCTTTCAAAACCCTCTGCAATATTTGATACAACAGAAACAGAAGCTCTTCTTATTTGATCTCTTAATCCATAATCTTTAGAAAATGATCCATCGGTGGAATGAGAATATATTAAATCAGACAATTCTAATGCTTTTTGCCAGGCAATTATATCTTCAAACTTCTCTATTTTTCCCATTTTGACTTTCTAAACTATTGAACTTTCTAAACCAACCTAACTTTCTAAACTTTCGAACTTCTCTTTTATTTCATCATAGCCCTTTGCTTCCAATTCTAATGCTAATTCTTTTCCGCCAGATTTTACAATTTTTCCGTTATAAAGAATGTGTACAAAATCAGGAACGATATAGTCCAATAAGCGTTGGTAATGTGTAATTACAATATAGGCGTTATCTTTACTTTTTAATGCATTAACTCCGCTTGCTACAATACGTAAAGCATCAATATCCAAACCGCTATCCGTCTCATCTAATATTGCTAATTTTGGATTTAACATTGCCATTTGAAAAATTTCATTTCTCTTTTTTTCTCCACCACTAAAGCCTTCGTTTACGCTACGATTTGCAAGCTTTCCGTCTAACTCTACTAGTTTTTGTTTTTCTTTTACTAATGCTAAAAAATCTTTAGCCGGCATATCTTCCTGACCTTTATAAGCTCTAATTTCGTTTACGGCAGTTTTCAAAAAATTAATGTTACTTACTCCCGGAATTTCAACTGGATATTGAAAAGCTAAAAATAAACCTTCGCGCGCTCTATCTTCTGGAGAAAGATCTAAAAGATTTTTTCCGTTAAAAATAACTTCTCCTTGTGTCACTTCATAATCAGTTCTTCCTGCCAATACACTTGCTAAAGTAGATTTTCCAGAGCCGTTTGGTCCCATTACAGCATGAATTTCTCCTGCTTTAATTTCTAAATTAATTCCTCTAAGTATTTCTTTTTCGCCAATTGAGGCGTGAAGATTTTTAATTGATATCATATTTTTATTTTAATACTATTTTTTGAATGTGAAAATTATTTGGATTTTGAAATTTAACCCACGCTTCCTTCTAAACTAACTGCTAAAAGTTTTTGAGCTTCAACTGCAAATTCCATTGGTAATTTATTTAAAACTTCTTTACAATAACCATTTACAATTAACCCAATTGCTTTTTCATTATCTATACCTCTTTGTTTACAGTAAAATAATTGGTCTTCACCAATTTTACTGGTTGTAGCTTCATGCTCAACAATGGCAGTTTTGTCTTTAATTTCTATATAAGGAAAAGTATGTGCGCCACACTTATCGCCCATTAATAAACTATCGCATTGCGAAAAATTTCTGGCGTTAGTTGCTCCTTTTCTTATTTGAACTAATCCTCTGTAACTATTATTACTTTTTCCCGCGCTTATTCCTTTTGAAATAATTGTGCTACGGGTGTTTTTTCCGATATGAATCATTTTAGTTCCGGTATCGGCTTCTTGCATATTATTGGTTAAAGCCACAGAATAAAATTCACCAACACTATTATTTCCTTTCAATATTACCGAAGGATATTTCCAAGTAATTGCTGAACCAGTTTCTACTTGAGTCCAACTAATTTTTGAATTATCTTCTAAACAGATTCCACGCTTTGTAACAAAATTAAAAATTCCGCCCTTACCATTTTTATCGCCGGGATACCAATTTTGGACAGTACTATATTTTACTTCAGCATTTTTATGAGTAATAATTTCTACGATGGCAGCGTGCAATTGATTTTCGTCTCTTTGAGGCGCTGTGCAGCCCTCAAGATAAGAAACGTAACTTCCTTCATCGGCAACAATTAATGTGCGCTCGAACTGCCCAGTGCCTGTAGCATTAATTCGGAAATAAGTTGACAATTCCATAGGACATCTAACGCCTTTTGGTATGTAGCAAAAAGAACCATCACTGTAAACGGCACTATTTAATGCAGCAAAATAATTATCAGTATAAGGAACTACTGTTCCCATATATTTTTTAATAAGTTCAGGAAATTCCTGCACCGCTTCACTAAAAGAACAAAAAATAATTCCCTTTTCAGAAAGTGTTTCTCTAAAAGTTGTTTTAACCGAAACACTGTCGAAAACTGCGTCAACTGCTATGTTTGATTGAACACCCGTTAAGCGTTTTTGTTCCTCTAAAGAAATTCCAAGTTTTTCAAATGTTTTTAATATTTCCGGATCTACTTCATCCAAACTTTTTAACTCGGGTTTAATTTTTGGGGCTGAATAATAACTAATATCCTGATAATTAATTTTTGGATATGTTAAATGTGCCCAATTATTTGGTTCAGGTAAAGTTTGCCAATGACGGAATGCTTTTAACCTAAACTCAAGCAACCAATCGGGCTCATTTTTCTTTTTACTCAAAGCAGTAACAACTTGCTCATTTAAACCCGGCGCAAAAGTGTCAGTTTCAATATCAGTGGTAAAGCCCCACTTATATTCACTATTAATATGTTCTTCTAAAATTTCGTTTGCCATTTTTTCTTAAACTGAAAATGATTCGCCGCAACCGCAAGTACGATTAGCGTTTGGATTATTAAATACAAAACCTTTACCGTTTAATCCACCAGTATATTCTAATTCGGTTCCAATTAAATAAAGAAAGCTCTTTCTATCAACGACTATTTTTATTCCTTTATCTTCAAACATTTGGTCGCCTTCTTTTATTTGATTATCAAATTCAAGCTTATATGATAATCCTGAACAACCTCCTCCATCAACTCCTACTCTAATAAAAGTATCGTCTGGACGGTTCTCAGTCTTAATCAAATCTATTGCGTGATTCTTTGCATTTTCTGTAACTGTTATCATAACTAATTGAATTTAAGTAGTTTATTTCGTTAACCTTAATTAGATTAAATCTAAATTGGGACAAAAATACCATAAAAAAGGTAGGTATACAAGTTAAAAAAGAAAAATAATTGATAATAACAGCATTTTTAGCTGGAAGACTCATTGAATTAAGATATTAGTTAAAAAATGTAATAATATTATATTAACAGTCGAATGATTAAAACCTTTTTGTTTAAGGCCACTATTCTTTCTAAATTTTAGATAGTTTTAAAAATTAATGAAAAAAATAGGAATAATAACACTGTTTATTTTTTGTGGATTTTTTTGCTTCTCGCAAATAATTAATAATGATACCATTTTCGTGCATTATTTTGAAAAATCCCCATTTTCAAGTACTGAAGCCGGTGCCTCAAAAGGATTGGAAATTGATGTATTAAATGATTATTTACTTTGGTTAAAAACAACAAAAAAAACAACCCTTGTTCCAAAATACGTTGGCTATAGAGACTTTGAACAATTTTATATTAGCGTAAAAAATGCTTCTAAAAATACAATTGGCCTTGGTTCTGTAACTATCAATCCTGAAAAAATAAAAGAAATAGAATTTACTTGTCCATACCTTAAAAATGTTGCTTTTTGCATTACAAATGGCAATGCTCCCGATATCAAAGCAAAAACACAGCCAGAAATTATTAAAGCCTTAGGTATAATGACTGCTTTAACTGTTACAAACACTACTCTGAATAAATACACAACTGAACTTAAAAAAACCTATTTACCCGATTTAAAAATAATGGCGCAAACAGACGCAACAAAAATATTAAACGACATTGCCAAAAACGTATTGTATTTTGGATATGTAGATGCAGTTACCTTTTGGTCTTTTGTAAAAAATAATCCTGGAAAATTTGTGAAAAATCAAAAACAGCTAATGCAAGCAAAAGAAGAGTATGGTTTTATTTTACCAAAAACCAACGTTCATAAAGCTTCTTTTAATGAATTTTTTACTGGTTTTAAAAAAACCAATAACTATTCACTCACTCTTGAAAAGCATTTGGGTTCCTATATGGGCCAAATAATGGCAGTTAAATAATTATTCTTAACTGATAATAAGTCCACCAATTTATTAAGCCATAGAATTTCTCTCTCAAAAAAATTAATTAATATTGGTTGCACTTCCCTATCTTTACGAAACGAATTATGATTGCAATTAACAAAACATTAATAAGCGAAGATTTATTAGACAAAAAATTTGTTTGTGATTTAAACGCATGCAAAGGAGCTTGTTGTGTTGCTGGCGATAGTGGTGCTCCTCTTGAAAAAGAAGAACTTCAAATACTCGAATCTATACTTGATAAGGTAAAGCCTTATATGGTAAAAAAAGGTATCAAAGCAATTGAAAAATTTGGTGCTTATGTTATAGATGGTGACGGTGATTACACGACAACTTTAGTAAGCCCCGGAGCAGAATGCGCTTTTGTTTTTTTTGACGATAATAAAATTGCAAAGTGCTCAATAGAACAAGCCTATTATGACGGAAAAATTACCTGGAAAAAACCTATAAGTTGTCATTTATACCCGGTTAGAATTACAAAACATAAAGAATATGATGCGGTGAATTATGACAAATGGGACATATGTAAACCCGCTTGTGAATGCGGTGCAAAATTAGATGTGCCAGTATACAAATTTTTAAAAGAACCCTTAATTAGAAAATACGGTAAAGATTGGTTTAAACAATTGGAAATAAGCGCCAAGCTTTTTTTGAAAAAATAATAATTGCATGAAAATTTTAATAACAGGCTCTAACGGTTTACTAGGACAAAAATTAGTTTATAAACTTAGAAATAATGCTGCAGTAACATGCATTGCAACTGCTAGAGGAGAAAACAGACTGGCTAAACAAGAAGGTTATGTTTTTGAATCATTAGATATTACAAATAAGGAAAACGTAAACAATGTGTTTTCTAAACATTTACCTGATGTAATAGTTAATACCGCGGCAATGACTAATGTTGATGCATGCGAGACTGAAAAAGATGCTTGTTGGGCAATGAATGTAACTTCTGTTAACCATCAAGTAAAAGCTTTAGAAAATTTAAAAATTAAACATTCAAATTATAACCCTCATTTTATTCACTTAAGTACAGATTTTATTTTTGATGGAACTCATGGTCCTTTAGATGAAAACGAAACTCCAAACCCTTTAAGTTATTATGCTGAAAGTAAATTAGCCGCCGAAAAAATTGTACAAGCAAGTTTGTTAGACTGGGCAATTGCTCGCACCGTGCTTGTTTTTGGTATTGTAGATAATATGAGCCGTAGCAATATTGTGTTATGGGTAAAATCAAATTTAGAGCAAGGCAAAATTATTAATGTTGTGGATGACCAATTCAGAACACCAACTCTTGCAGAAGATTTAGCGGACGGTTGTATTTTAATTGCTCAAAAAAGAGCAAAGGGAATTTATAATATTTCTGGAAAAGATTTTTATAGCATTTTAGAATTAGCAAATGTTGTAGCCGATTATTATCAATTAGATAAAAGTTTAATAAAACCAAGCAAAAGCGCCGATATTAAGCAACCTGCAAAGCGCCCACCAATTACAGGCTTTATAATTGAGAAAGCAAAAAAAGAATTAGGCTACAATCCGCATAGTTTTACTGAGGGTATAAAAATACTTGAGGAACAAATTAAGGAAATGGGGAAATAGCTCGGTTAATTTTGTAAAACACTAAGCTTAAATTAAACCGGCCTGTTTCCATTTTGTCTAAAGCCAATTAAATTTCTATATTTTGACTCTGATTCTTTTAATTCCGTTTCTAGCTGCTTGTATTTACTTATGTCTTTTATAGTTACTACTGCTGCAACAATCTCATTTTCTTGATTAACTAATGGTCTCCCACTAATGAGTACTCGTTTCTTTTCCCTTGAAACCGAATCTAAAATCACAACATCAATATCATCAATTATTTCTCCTTTAAATGCGCGCTCCATGGGTAAGTTTTGTAGAGGGAAAATAGTTTTTTCATCAGGATAATATACTTCTGAGTTACTAATTATATTACTAGAGATTTGATCCTCTTCCTAGATCCCAAAAATTTTATTAGCCATGTAATTTGTCATCACTATTTTTTTATCTGCATTTACAACAACAACACCTTCTGCTATGTTTTCGATAATTAACCGCAAGGTTTTTTCATTTTCAAACAATTCATTTAGAATTTTTTTGTTTTCAGTTATGTCTCTTACAAAAACTATAAAAACATTCTTTTCCCCTATTTTAATAGGCGAAATACTAAGAGAAACAGGAAATTCTACCCCATCTTTATTAACGGCTTCCATCTCTGTAGACTTATTTAAAATAGGGCCAATTCCGTTTGTTAAAAATTTTTCCATTCCTTTTTTATGTAATTCACGATGCCGCATTGGAATAATAAATTCATGTAATAGCTTTCCATCAACTTCGCTAGCTTTCCAACCAAAAACAGTTTCGGCTTTGGGATTCCATTTTAAAATTTTGTTCTCTTCATCAATCACAATAACAGGATCTGGAGCGCCACTAAAAATGCTTTGTATTTGTTGTTCATTATCTTTTAACTCCTGTGTATATTTATTTAATTTCTCTTCGTTATTCTTTTTTTGAGTAATATCTTCTAAAATCGCGTATACCATTCCTGTTTTAAGGTTAGTTGTTATCATTGCTTCTACCCATTTATAAGAGCCATCCTTGCACCTTACAGGATATTCAGCTTTAGAATCACCTTCTAATCCTTGCAAACGTTTTATTAATTTTTCATTTGCAATTTTTACATAATCAGGATGAATAAGATCCAAAAATGATCTGTTCTCTAAATCACTTAAACTATATCCCAATGTTTTGGTTATGGCAGGGTTAATTTTTATTATTTGCTTTCCTTTTGCAACAAAAAATGCATCGAACGACATCTCAAAAAAACTGTTGGTTATTTTTAAAGACTCTTCATTTTCAATTAATTCAGAAATATCACGCCCGGCCGCAAAAATCAATCCTGTATGAATATCACCGGTGCCCGACCAAACCACCCATCTATAGGAACCATCTTTACAAATTGAACGAACTCTAAAATTCACTACAGACCCTCCACTTTTTAATTTTTTTACAGCTTCGGTAGTAGTTATAAGATCGTCAGGATGCACTAAAGATAAAAATGGCTTGTCTTCCAAGTCTTTTAAATTAAATCCGAAAATGCGAATAAAAGCAGGATTTATTTTAGTAATATACTCCCCCTGAGAAAGAAAAAATATATCGTAAGACATATTAAAAAATTTCTCAGAATAAATTAAAGATTTTTGGGCCTCTCTCAAACTCGTAACATCATTTGCTCTAGCATATATAAATCCAGTAGCTAAATCTGGTGAGGCCGACCATGAAAGCCATTTAATCGAGCCGTCCTTACAAATCCATCTGTTTTCAAATTTTATCGTTGGCGTACCTGTTTTAAGCTTTTTGATTTCAGCTCTTGTAATTACTTCATCATCGGGGTGTATATATTTAAAAAATGGCTGGTTTAATAATTCATCTTCAGAATAGCCTAATATTTTAATAACTGCCGGATTAATTTTTATAAATTTTTCATGTGAGGCAATAACCATCATATCTAAGGACATATTAAAAAATGTGTCGCCGGCCTTTATAGACTCCTCGTTTCTTTTTCTTTCCGTGATGTCTGTAGAAATTCCACCTATCGCGTAAATTCTTCCAGTGGAATCGAATAATGGGAATTTTGAGGCAATATAAGTATGTGATCCATCGAATTTTTGAATTGTTTCTTCTAACTTTAATGCCTTTAATGCCTTAACAACTTCAAGATCAGAATTACGATAAACGTCGGCTGTTTCTTTTGATAAAAAATCATGATCGGTTTTGCCAATTATGTCGTCTATCGATTTTTGAACTAAATCTTCAAATTGTTTGTTCACAAATAAATATTCTCCGTCTAACTTCTTTATTGAAATAGGATTGGAAGTATTATCAATAATTGATTGTAACAGTTTTTTATTTTCAATTAATAATTTTTCAGCAATATTTTTAGCTTTAAACTGACTTCTAATAATAAAATAAACAATTGTCAGTAAAATTATAGAGACACCAAATAAATAAAGTTCAATTTTAGTAGAAAGTGAATTAACAGTTTGACTTTTATCTTTATTGAAGTCTGAAAGGTAAATCCATGCAGAAGCAAAAACAACTAATAAATTGGCAACAAACCCAAGGAATATTTTTTTTTCGAAGGAAATTTTCATATCAAAATGATAAAAATTGCGCATATTTAAAACTAATTATATCAAACATGCCAATATTTATAACAAGTAAAATTAAACCATTTAAGATTATTAATAAATGATGAAGGTTGTGTTTAAGAGTGACCAAAAGCACAGGTATTATAAAAATAAAACACTAACGGTTTTACCACCAATTCATCGCTATACTAAAAAAGTCATAAAACATAAGCACTATACACCTTTTGCATCACAAATATGACTGGAGTTTCAGAAAACTAAAAACTTAAACTTGAGTTTATACATTGATTAGTTAATATCTTACTTTCTTTTTTAGAATATCTAATCTTTATATTATTTAATTTTATTATTAATTAAAAAGCGTGTCTAACCCATTAAAAAAACTAGCAGGTCAAACAGTCATTTATGGCCTTGGTAATGTATTGCCTCGTTTTATTAATTACTTGTTTTCGTTCGTACTAACCTATATATTTTTGGAGCCAGCCGCCCTTGCCCCAAACGCTGTTTTTTTTGGATACATAAGTTTTTTGAATATTATTTTTACCTACGGAATGGAAACCGCTTTTTTTAATTTCGTAAATAAAACAGAAGATAAAGAAAAAGTATATTCAACAGCTCTAATTTCTATTTTAGCAAGTACCGTTTTTTTAACCTTGTTGCTAATTGTATTTTCAAGTCCTATCTCAACTATAATTAAAGAACCTGATCACGCCAACTATGTTGTTTGGTGCGTATTAATAGTTGCTACCGATGCTATTATGGCGATTCCATTTGCGAGATTAAGATTAACTAATAACGCGAAGCGATTTGCAGCGATAAATTTCATTAAAGTAATAGCAACCATTGCCTTAAACGTATTTTTCTTTATTATTTGTAAACGAGCCTTCGAAAAAGGAGATGATTCTTTTGTGGCTGGATTATATAGTCCAGAAGTTGGAATTGGCTATGCATTTTTGGCACAATTATTAGCGAACTTATTTTGCATTCTTTTATTAGCAAAAGAATTTAAAGGCTTAAATTTTACATTCGACAAAGAATTATGGAAAAAAATGTTTTCATACTCTTGGCCCTTATTAATATTGGGACTTGCAGGGATGGTTAACGAAACTTTTGATCGTATTATTTTAAAATACTTATTGCCCGAAAATATTGCCGATAATGAAATTGGTATCTATAGTAATTGTTACAAAATAGCTATGCTCATGACTATTTTTACACAAGCATTTAAGTACGCTGCTGAGCCTTTTTTCTTTAATGGAATAAAAGACACAAACTCTCAAAAACTAAATGCACTTGTAATGAAATATTACATTTTGTTTTGTTTGTTTTTGTTCTTAGGAACAATGATGAATTTACCTTGGATACAACTTGCAATTAGTAAAAACTATCGCGTCGGATTAAGCGTGGTGCCAATTTTATTATGGGCAAATTTATGTCTGGGTGTTTATTGGAATCTTTCTATTTGGTTTAAACTAACAGGCCAAACCCGCTATGGTGCAATCATTACAATAATTGGAGCAATTATCACATTAAGTATAAATTTACTTTTTATTCCAAAGTTTGGATACATGGCCTGCGCGTGGGCAACACTTGCATCTTATTCAATTATGATGATAATTTCGTATTTGATAGGGAAAAAATATTATCCAATAAAATATAATATCCGCAGTATTTCGGTATTTACTGGAATAGCGCTTGCTTTTTATTTCATCTCTATAACCTATGAAGGATTAAGTAACACCATCCTAAAATTAGTATTAAATAATATTTTGTTGTTTGTGTTTGCTTACATATTTTATAAATTAGAATTTGAAAATTTAAAAAAACTTAAACATCTAGAATAATGATACAAATAAAAGTAGTTAATCAATCCAAACATTCATTACCCGAATATGCCACCACGCAAGCGGCTGGTTTAGATCTAAAGGCAAACATCAGTGAAGCAATTATTTTAAAACCGCTTCAGCGTCAACTAATACCAACCGGTTTATTTATTGAACTACCAAATAGTTTCGAAGCACAAATAAGACCGCGTAGTGGATTAGCTTTTAAAAATGGCATTACTGTTTTAAACTCGCCAGGAACTATTGACGCGGATTATAGAGGTGAGATTAAAGTATTATTAGTTAATCTTTCAGATACCGATTTTGCCATTAATGACGGTGAACGAATTGCACAAATGGTAATTGCAAAACATGAACAAATTTCTTGGGAACCGGTTTCTACGTTGGAAGAATCAGATAGAGGGTCTGGAGGATTTGGCAGTACAGGAAAAAAATAATTTTTTACCTATTTACAAAACATTTCCTTTAATTCTTCAGCTATTTGTGAGCCAGATTTAATGGCATTATTGAGAACATCACAAGACTTTTCTTTTTCATTTTTTTCTCGATAAATTCTTGCTAAATCAAAATAGGCATCAAAGTTTTTTGGATCAAGATTAATACTTGTTTCGTAATCCTTTATCGCTTTATCGTGGTCACCAATTTTGTCGTGCCAATATGCCCGTGATGAATATGCTTGATGATTCATTGGCTTTAATGAGATGCATTTATTTAGTCCTTCTATTCCTTGCTTATAATTACCAGACCAACCTAAAGCCATGGAACGATTGTATAGTGCATTTAAATGCTTTGGCTGTTTAGATAACACTATATCAAACTCACTTATGCTATTGTCATATTTTTTTTCTGAAAAATAAATTAATCCCTTTAGAAAATGTGCATCGTTGAAGTTTGGATATGATTTGGTTAATAAGTTATAATTAGTATTAGCTTCTTTTAAATTATTCATTTTTAAATAAACTAAACCCTTATAATATATAGCGCTATCTTTTTGATAATTTTTAGCAACGCATGAATCAAGCTGTGCTAAAGGTGTTTTAAACGACCCAACCAAAATGTATTCTCTTACTTTTGAAAAAACAGTTTGCCCTTGGCTAATTAGATTAATGATTATAAAAGAAACTATAAAAAGTGATTTCATTTTTTTAAATATAAATTAATGTAGTTTTATTCTATTAAAGGTAATAAAAATATTCCTCAAAAAAAGTGTTTGCAACTACAATTAGTCACACTATTACCTAGCCCATATTAATCATGGCCCACATCCTTCCTGTTTTTCCTTTATCGCGACGATAACTGAAAAAATCATTTTCAAATGTGCAGCTATTCATTGTCCAACAATTTTGTTCTAAAATGCCATTTTGAAACAATACAAATTTATTACAAGCAATAAGATTTATTTTATTCTCCTTCCAACAATAAGAAGGAAAACCTGCTTTTTCAAATTGCTCTATCACTTCATTTCCTACTTCAAATTTATCTTGAGAAATTCCCTGACCGATTGCAACTTTGATGTTTTCAGCTTGCGCGCCTAATTTAATCATTTCATTGATGGTGTTTTCTGCAATTTTAGACACCGTACCTCTCCACCCCGCATGCGCCGCACCAATTACGTTGTTTACTTTATCATGAAATAATATTGGATAACAATCGGCTATACTAATTGCAAGAATTAAATTTTTTTCGTTTGTAACTAAAGCATCGCCTTCTTGTTGGCCAATTTTTGCAATGCAAACTTTATTGCTGTGAATTTGTTTAAGATTACATAATTTATCTATTGATAAATTTAAATTTTTTAAAGCCAATTTTCTATTGGTTGCAATTTTTATTGGCTCATCTTCTGAACCTCCTAAATTTAAAGAATCGAATGGCGAAACTGAAATGCCCCCGTGCCTATTTGAAAAGCCATGAATGCAATCAATATTAGGCGCGCTTAACCACATTAATTAATATAACTCAACTTCATCATATTGGTTCTGCCTTTTTCTTTCATCGGCATACTTGCAATATTGATAACAAGATCATCATCATGAACAAAACCTCTGCTCTTTACAAATTCTTTTAAGTCGTTAATTGTTTCGTCAGTGCTTTCATATTTGTTATAATAAAAACCTCTAATTCCCCACACTAAACTTAAAGTTGTAAGTAATGATTGGTTGTCGGTAAAAATAAATAAGTGTGCTTTAGGTCGGTGACTAGATAATTTAAAAGCTGTGTAACCACTATTTGTCATACTAATAATTGCTTGTGCTCCCGCATGATGAGCCAATGAACAAGCATTATAACAAATACTATCTGTTATATAAGTGATTGTTTTTATTTGTGGTGTATGTTCTTTGTAATAAATGCTATCCAATTCTTCAACTTGGGTAATAATTCTACGCATCATTTCAATAACCTTAACAGGATACTTTCCAACTGAAGTTTCTGCACTTAACATAACCGCATCTGCACCATCCATTACAGCGTTAGCAACATCATTCACCTCAGCACGGGTTGGTGTATAACTTGTAATCATACTTTCCATCATTTGTGTAGCAATAATAACCGGCTTACCCACTTGTACACATTTTTGAACAATCATTTTCTGTAACAAAGGTACCTGCTCCATTGGCAATTCAACGCCCAAATCTCCACGTGCCACCATAATTCCATCGGTCACATCAATAATGTTATCAATTTCATTTATCGCTTCTGGCTTTTCTATTTTTGCAATAACACGCGCACGTTTTCCTTTATGTTTAATAATATCCTTTAGTTCAACGATATCAGTAACACTTCTTACAAAAGACAAACCTATCCAATCAAAATCGTGCTCTAAAGCAAACTCTAAATCCCTAATATCTTTTATAGTTAAACAAGGCAAAGAAATTTTTGTGTTTGGCAAATTCACGCCCTTTTTAGATGATAAAATTCCTCCCACCAAAATTTCGCAACGTACCATATCTTTCCCGTTTGTATCAATAACTTTTAAATGAATTTTTCCATCGTCAATTAAAACAGTTTCTCCAACATTAACGTCTTGCGGAAATTGCGGATAGGTAATATAAATCTGACGCTCATCTCCCTCGCATTCTTTTGTTGTAATAGAAATAATTTCTCCGTTAATAAGATTGGCGCTATTATCTTTCATTACACCAATTCGTAATTTTGGTCCTTGTAAATCAGCTAAAATTCCAACATGACGATTTAATTTTTTATTTAATTCGTGAATGTTTTTTACTGTGTGTAAAACAGCCTCATAATCGCCGTGAGAAAAATTAATTCTACATATATCCAAACCTTGATTAAACATGCCTTCCAAAACATTAATATCGGCGGTTGCAGGCCCCATTGTGGCAACAATTTTTGTACGGTTAAAATGACTCATAGTTTCTTGATTTAAATAATCGACATCTAAGGTAAAAAAAGGATTGAAGCTTTGAAATTATTTAATAGTTATTTTATTGATACCCCTAAGATTGAAAAAAGCAAGGGGTATCTAACTTCAAAAAAATTATTTAGCCGTTGCGCAACCTTTATAGTTTTTATTGTTATACTTGATAGAAATTATCTTTTCTCTTTTCTCTCCGCTGCCTTCTTCTGTACAGGGTTTATCGGTTAACAATATAGATAAAGAAATGTTTGTATGAGTTTTATTTTCGGTACTCTTTTCTACGATTACAGCATTGTAAGTTTTATCACTATTAATTCCAGAAAAATCTTTTTCAAGTATTAAACTATCGGTTCCGTAATCAACAAGCAAACGTAAATGATCGGCAAAAAACTCGGCATACCAGCCCGGTTCGCTACCTCTCGCAATTAAAAGAGGTTTTGTGGGTTGAAAGCTACGCGATGAATTTATTCCGTCATCTTTTTTTTTTCAGCATTAACTGCTGTGGAATCTTCTGCTAAAACTCCAGTTGTATCATCATCGCCCAAAGAAGTTAAAATTTCCAATTTACTAGTTGGCACATTTTCACCTTCGCCATCTTTTGGAATATTGCATGAAGTTATTACTCCAACAAAAGCACAATACATTATTATTTTTTTCATTTTATTTTCGTTTTATAACTTTTTCAACTGCATTAATTATATCTAAAGTATCTAAGCCGTATTTTGTCATTAATTCATCGGGCGTACCGCTTTCTCCAAAGGAATCATTTACCGCAACATATTCTTGAGGCGTTGGTTTATTGCGTATTAAAAATTGTGCAACGCTATCCCCTAAGCCACCATTCATTTGGTGTTCTTCGGCTGTTACAACACATTTAGTTTTTAAAACAGATTTTAAAATCGCATCGGTATCTAAAGGTTTAATTGTATGAATATTGATTATCTCAGCGCTTATACCTTTCGCTGCTAAAGCTTCTCCGGCTTCAATTGCTTTCCAAACTAAATGTCCTGTAGCAATAATGGTTACATCTGTTCCTTCATTCAGCATTACTGCTTTTCCTATTTCAAATTTTTGGTCAGCTGGTGTAAAATTCGGGACTACCGGCCTTCCAAATCTTAAGTATACCGGGCCTTCATAGTCGGCAATTGCAATAGTTGCAGCTTTTGTTTGATTAAAATCGCAAGGATTAATTACTACCATCCCCGGCAACATTTTCATTAAACCTAAATCTTCTAATATTTGATGTGTTGCTCCATCTTCACCTAATGTAAGTCCGGCATGTGAGGCACAAATTTTTACATTCTTTCCTGAATAGGCAATACTCTGGCGTATTTGATCGTAAACACGGCCTGTGCTAAAATTTGCAAAAGTTCCGGTAAAGGGAATTTTTCCACCAATAGTTAAACCTGCGGCAATCCCCATCATGTTAGCTTCCGCGATACCAATTTGAAAAAATCTATCGGGATTTTCTTTTTCAAAAGCATCCATTTTTAAAGACCCAGTTAAATCGGCGCAAAGCGCGACAACGTTTGGATTTGATTTTCCTAATTCGGATAGCCCCACGCCAAAACCTGAACGAGTATCTTTTTTTTCTGTATAAGTATATTTTTTCATTTTCTTTTTTATAATAGTCTAACTGTTTGAGCCATGCCTGATTTTACTTCAAAATTCCGCTCAATGGTTTTTACCGTTTCTTTAGCAAATTCGTACCTAAATACAACTTTATATTTACCCGGTTGCAAATATATAATTTCGTTTTGGAGTGTGGGATTTAAGTTACAAACCCAAACTACTGTTTTACCATCATCTAAATAAATACTTCCATATCCAGTACCTTGTTTACTAAAAACCAGACTGCCGCTTGTAGGGATCTTAATGAAGTTTGTTGTGCTTTGTTTAATTTCAACGTCTTTTAAATATATTCTGGGCAATGTTAGCACTTCTAAATCATATTTTCCGACAATGTATTTTTCCAACTTTCCAAAATCCTGAACGTTTAAAGTTTGCAATTCCCCCCCCTTTCTTACTAAAGTAGTAGGATAATATTTATTGATGGTTCCATCCAAATCTAATTTCAAAAAACCCTGAGGAGCATCCAATTTTATAACATTATGTTTCCCTTTTATAATGGAAACATTTTTCTTTTCCTGAACGGGAATTGTATGTACGGTTAAATCATATTTTAAATCAGGATCTAAAACCAAAGTGTCGGGATTACCACGGTGATTAATCGTGTGTAAATAATTATATTTTACTTTAGTTGTTCCCGATTCGTAAAAAGTCATATTCACATCTGTTTCTGTTGGTTTTTTTAAAATATCTAACAAATCAACTTGAACAGTTGTTTGCGTAATTGCCTCCGTAAAAACTAATTTTAAAACATCTTTGAAATTAGCCTCATTACTAACGTCATAAAATTTTCCCATGCAAGCAAATACATCTGCAAATTTTACATCCAAACCAACACCAATAACAAAGGGGCGTAAAAAAATTCCTTTTTTCTGCATATCAATGCTTACCTGACAGGGGTTGCCATCACACTCTTCAATTCCGTCGGTTATTAAAATAACAATATTTCTACAATTTGCCTTTGGAGTAAAATCACTAATACACTCTGCTAATGAATAGGCAATGGGAGTTGTGCCAAGCGGCTCTAACTTTTGAATGCGTTGTTTTATTTTTGTGGAATTAATAATTGCATTTGCAAACGGAACTTCTAATTTACTGTCTTTGCAATTTCTATCTGGTTTAAAAAAGGTGGTGTGTCCGTAGCAGCGTAAAGCCAATTCAAGATTTGGAACGCTTTTTAAACTATCTAAAAATTCGCTCATTACTTTTTTAGCCACTTCAATTTTAATGTTGCTATTCCATGGCGCATACATACTGTATGAATCATCAAAAATAAAAAGTATGCGATTTGTAACTTGAGAAAATGCAGAATGTGAAATTATAAATGCTAAATTATAAATTATAAAATATTTTATTAAACTATTCTTATTCAATAAAAAAGTATTTAAAATTCAACATTTTTAATTTCTAATAATCTTTCTCAGTTTCTTCTAACTGAGCTAAAGCTTTTGCCAATTGTTCATCGTTTGGAGATGAGCCATGCCATTTATGCGTACCCATCATATAATCAACGCCCATTCCCATTTCAGTTTTCATTAAAATAATAATTGGCTTGCCTTTACCTATTAATGCTTTCGCTTTTTCAAAATAAGACAAAACACTTTCAATATCATTGCCATTATTATTTTCAAGAACCGTCCATCCAAAAGCTTCAAATTTTGCCTTTAAGCTTCCTAAAGATAAAACATCATCAACATCTCCATCAATTTGTCTGCCATTATAATCTACTGTTGCAATAAGATTATCAACTTTATTAGCAGCTGCATACATGGCAGCCTCCCAAATTTGACCTTCCTGCAACTCTCCATCACCGTGCAAACTGTATACGGCACAATTATCGTTATTTAATTTTTTAGCTAAAGCCGCACCAATAGCAACGCTCATTCCCTGACCCAAAGAACCGCTAGCAATTCTAACTCCTGGCAAACCTTCGTGAGTTGTTGGATGTCCTTGTAAACGAGAATTTAATTTTCTGAATGTTTTTAATTCTTCTATTGGAAAATAACCGGAACGCGCTAAAACGCTGTAAAATACAGGGCTAATATGACCATTGCTCAAGAAAAAAAGATCTTCATTTTTACCATCCATGGTAAAAGCACTTGGGTTATTTTTCATAACCACCTTATACAGTGCCACAAAATATTCTACACATCCTAATGAGCCTCCCGGATGCCCGGAACTAACCGCGTGCACCATTCTTACGATATCCCTTCTAACCTGGGTAGATAATTTTTTTAACTCTTCAATATTGGCCATTACATTAGTATTTGCGGCAAAATTAGCATTTGCTTATAGCTTATAAGTCTAATGTTGATAATAATTACAGGATGTTAAAAACTAAAGTTATTTTTTGTTTTTAGAGCTTTGAGCAAAAAGCCTTTGTTATTGCTATATTTGCACGTTTTATTTATTATTAATTTATACTTAATTATGGCCTTAAAATGTGGAATTGTTGGATTACCTAATGTTGGAAAATCCACTTTATTTAATTGTTTGAGCAACGCAAAAGCTCAAGCTGCAAATTTTCCTTTTTGTACTATTGATCCTAACGTTGGAACAACAACAGTTCCGGATGAACGCTTAAACAAATTAGCAGAACTTGTAAAACCTCAAAATATTTTACCAACTACCGTTGAAATAGTTGATATAGCAGGGCTTGTAAAAGGTGCTAGCAAAGGAGAAGGGCTTGGAAACAAGTTTTTAGGGAATATTCGTGAGTGCGATGCAATACTACACGTACTAAGATGTTTTGATGATGATAATGTGGTACACGTTGATGGTAATGTTAATCCGGTTAGGGATAAAGAAATTATTGATACTGAGTTGCAACTTAAAGACCTTGACAGTGTTGAAGTTAAAATGAAAAAGTATGAAAAAATGGCTAAGGTTGGTGCTGATAAAGAAGCAGTAAAAACTTTTGCTACTTTAACAAAATTAAAAAATACTTTGGAAAGCGGAATGTCAGCGCGCTCATGTGCTTTAGAAGAAAATGAACTGCCTTATATATCAGATTTACATTTACTAACTATTAAGCCTGTAATGTACGTTTGTAATGTTGACGAGGCCTCAGCAAAAACGGGTAACAAACATGTTGATGCCGTTAGAGAGGCAATTAAAAATGAAGCTGCAGAATTATTAATTATTACCGCTCAGATGGAAAGTGAAATTGCTGCTTTAGAAACTTTTGAAGAAAAACAAATGTTTTTAGCAGATATGGGATTAGATGAGCCAGGCGTAAATAAATTAATTAAATCTGCTTATAAATTACTTAACCTTCAAACTTATTTTACTGCTGGTGTTAAAGAAGTTCGTGCTTGGACTATTACAAAAGGTATGACTGCGCCTCAAGCTGCAAGTGTAATACATACCGATTTTGAAAAAGGTTTTATTAAAGCAGAAGTAATTGCCTATAAAGATTTTACTACTTTAGGCTCTGAAGCTGCTTGTAGAGATGCTGGGAAATTAAAAATTGAAGGGAAAGAATACATTGTTAATGATGGAGATGTAATGCACTTTAGGTTTAATGTTTAGCCGAAAGACAAAGGATTCATGACATAAGATAAAAGACATCCTTAATAATTAAAAATAATATTGATTTTTTAGAGTTTAGTTATTAATATTAAACACTAAAAAAAATAGAACAAAAAAATTATAATAATACAATGGCAAAATCAAATTATACAGAAGATAATATTAAGTCCTTAGACTGGAAAGAACATATTCGTACTCGCCCAGGAATGTACATTGGTAAATTAGGAGATGGTAGCGCTTTTGATGATGGTATTTATGTTCTATTAAAAGAGGTTATGGATAACTCCATCGATGAGTTTATGATGGGCGAAGGAAATAAAATAGACATCACCGTTAAAGAAGGTGTAGTTTCTATTCGCGATTATGGGCGTGGTATTCCTTTAGGAAAAGTTGTAGAAGTTGTTTCTAAAATGAATACCGGTGGTAAATACGATAGCGAAGCTTTTAAAAAGTCTATTGGTTTAAATGGTGTTGGAACAAAAGCGGTAAATGCCTTATCAATAAATTTTAGAGTAACCTCTTTCCGTGATGGTCAAGCAAAAACTGCCGATTTTAGTAAAGGTGAATTAGTAAAAGACCATAAATTAGTTTCATCAAACGAAAAAAATGGAACTTTAGTTGAGTTTAGACCCGATGATACTATTTTTAAAAAATATCATTTTATACATGAGTATATTGATAGAATGATTTGGAACTATGCATTTTTAAATACAGGTTTAAAATTATATTTAAATGGTCAAGAATATAAATCCGATAACGGATTAAAAGACCTGTTAGAAAAAAACATCACAGGCGAAATAATATATCCTATTATACATTTAAAAGCCGAGGATATTGAACTGGCAATGACTCATAGTAACGAACATTATAGTGAAGAGTATTATAGTTATGTTAATGGTCAATATACTACCCAGGGCGGAACCCATCAAGCAGCCTTTAGAGAAGCCTTAGTTAAAACTATTCGCGAATTTTATAAAAAAGAATTCGATCCTTCAGATATCAGAAAATCAATTGTTGCCGCAATTTCAATAAAAGTATCAGAACCAATTTTTGAATCCCAAACAAAAACAAAATTAGGTTCATCAGAAATTGCTCCGGGTGGTCAGAGTATGCGTAGTTTCGTTAATGATTTTATGAAGCAGCATTTAGATAATTATTTACATAAAAATCCAGAAACTGCAAAAGCTATTGAAGCAAAAATTGTAGCTAACGAGCGCGAGCGTAAAGAATTGTCGGGTATTCAAAAATTAGCCAGAGAGCGTGCAAAAAAATCATCTTTACATAATAAAAAGTTACGCGACTGTCGCATACATCTAGATGATACTAAAGACCCAAGGAGATTAGAAACATCCATTTTTATTTGTGAGGGAGATTCGGCAAGTGGTTCTATTACAAAAACACGCGACGTTAATACACAGGCAGTATTTAGTTTAAAAGGTAAGCCGCTAAATTGTTTTGGATTAGGAAAAAAGATAGTTTACGAAAACGAAGAGTTTAATTTGTTACAAGCTGCTTTAAATATTGAAGATAATTTAGAAGAACTGCGCTATAATAATGTAATAATTGCGACTGATGCCGATGTGGATGGCATGCACATCCGTTTATTGTTACTAACGTTCTTTTTACAATTCTTTCCTGATTTAGTAAAAACTAATCATGTGAAAATATTACAAACTCCATTATTTAGAGTTAGAAACAAAAAAGAAACAGCTTATTGCTATTCCGAGGAAGAAAAAAAGGCTGCGGTAGCCAAATTAGGTCCAAAACCAGAAATAACTCGATTTAAAGGTTTGGGAGAAATATCTCCTGATGAATTTAAACATTTTATTGGAAAAGACATTCGTTTAGAACCTGTGCTACTTGACCAGAAAGCAAGTATAACGGAGCTTTTAAACTATTATATGGGCAAAAATACACAAGGCAGACAAGATTTTATCATTGAAAATTTACGTGTTGAAAAGGCCACAGAGAAAGAATTAATAGGTTAACAAACGTTAATTTCAGAAATTTTTATAAATTTGGAACGCTATTTGAAATTAATTTTAACACATACATAAAAACCATAAAAATGAAAACATCAAATTTACTTTTAATACCAGCTATCGCAGTTTTATCTCTAGCGGGTTGTAAATCGAAAAAGACACCAATTCAAAAAGAAACTGGTGCAGTAGAAATCTCCGTGCCATTTAGTGCGAAAGAATATCGTTCAGATGAAGATAATTTCAGAGCAAAACAAGTTGGAAAGTCTCCAGATTTAGCTACAGCTAAAAAAATAGCTTTTCAAAATGCTAAATCAGAAATGGCTGCTAATATCAATAGCACTATTAAGAGAGTTACTGACCAGTATACAAACCAACGTACCGTTGGAAATACACAAGAATTTGAAAATAAATTCGAAGAATTGGCTCGTGAAGTAGTTAACTTAGAAATCTCTAATGTTAGAGAAATTGGAGAGAAAATTTTCAAAGAAACTGATGGTTCATTTAGCTATTGGATTGCTATTGAAGCAGCTAAAAAAACTATTTTTGAAAAATTAGACTCGAAAATTTCTAACGATGCTAAATTAAAATTAGATTACGACAAACAAAAATTCCAAAATATTTTTGATGCTGAGATGAAAAAATTAGCAGACGAAGGAAAATAATGAAATAGAAAGAGCACCTACAACTAGGTGCTCTTTTTTTAACTATACTTTAGCTTTTTTTGAAAAAAAATTACCCTATATATATATTACTTACAATTCTGTTTTTATACAGTTGTAACGGATCTAAAAAATATTTTAAAGCCGCTGAGCGTTTAGAAAAACAAGGCTTGGTAAATGAAGCTGCTGAATATTATTTAGAATCATTGCAAAGAAAACCAACCAATGTTGACGCTAGAGTGAAACTAAAAAGTGTTGGCCAAAAATACGCTTCCAATTTGTCTTCCGATTTTTTTAGAAGTTTTAATACACAACAATTAGAATCTTCATTAGAAAGTTTCGAAAAATTAAAAGATTTTAGCTCTAGAACTGCCGCATTAAATGTGGTAATGGATTATCCAAAATCCTACGAAGAAGATTACCAAAAAACAGTTGAGAATTATTGCTCAAAAAATTACAACTTAGCCTATGACTTGGTTAATCATGGTAAATACTCTGATGCCATCACTCATATTAACAAAATTAAAAAATATAACCCAAACTATAAAACCACAAAGCAATTAGAAATTATTTCTTATTGCGAACCTTTATATCAATCTGCTATTATAAGTTTAGAAAATAAAAACTATGCGAGCGCTTTAGTTTCTTTATCAACTATAAAATCAAAAACCGAAAACTATAAAGACTACAATGAGCTTTATGAATTATCGTCAGCTCAACAATCAAAAAGCTTTATATTAATCCAACCCAAAACCAATTCTGATAATTCTGAAAAAGAAATTAAAGATTATTTATTTAATAATTTTACCCAAGTTGCAGCTCAAAAATTTTCAACAATTAAATTAATTAACAATACTCCTTTTGAGGCTTCTACAGGCTCTTCTGATTTATTAAGCAACAACAGCAATGTTGATTTGATTCAAGCTATAAGAAAAGCAACCGGTGCTGATTATTTTTACACTTATAATGTTTCGAACAAAAAAGAATTAAATACTGGTCCAATTAAAAGCACATTTCTTGCCTATAATGAAGTAAAAACTAAAAAAAATGACACTTTAATTATTACTGAGTACAAACCTGTAAATTACAATTTAGTAAAAGGTTCTCGCTCTTATTCATACGATTATCAATACAAAATAATTAATGCTTTCTCTAATCAAATTATTTCTACTCAAACGCAAAACATAATTAGTCAAGATGCGATGGAGTACAACGAGTTTACCAAGGGTTTTAATGGCAACATTAATTCCGTATTCCCGTATAATCCACAGCAAACTGCACCGGCCGCTCGGTATAACCCAAGAAATTGGCGCGGTATGTTTTCTGCCAAAAACACTTTAAAGTCTTTTGATGACTTAAAAACAGAAACAAATAATAAAACAATTGATTTTTTCACGACTTCGGTAATTAATAACATAAAGTAAATTGAAAAAAATTAGCTACATACTTGTTTTGCTTATCACTTTAGTTGCTTGCAAAAGCAAGAAAGAAGTTGCCGAAGCAGTTGAAGTAAAGGTGCCAATTTGGGTAAGTAGCAGGCCAAATAATGGTTTTAAATATATAGGCGTAGGCGTAGCGGAAAAAGGTAAAGGAGGTAATTATCAAATGGACGCCAAAAAAAACGCGCTTTATGATCTAAGTTCTGAGATTAAAGTAAATATTTCTAGCAATTCGGTATTGTATACTGTACAAAATAATAACAATTTTAATGAAAATTTTAATTCGTTAATTAACCTTTCAAATACTGATAATATCGAAGGGTATCAATTAGTTGATTCTTACGAAAACGAAAAACAATATTGGATATATTATCAATTAGACAAGCAAGAATACGCAAATCAAAAAGCACAAAAAAAACAACAAATAATTTCAAAAGCTTCTAATTTAATTAGCCTAAGTTTTAACGATGAAAACAACAAAGATTTTTCATCTTGCTTAAAAAAACGAATTCAAGCTTTTGGTGTGTTAACGCCTTATTTAAGTGAAGAAATTGTATTTGATTCTAAACTTACAAACGGTATTAAAACTGTGTTTGATTTAACCGCAGTTATACAACAACAATTACAATCTATAACTCTTGTTGCAAAAAAAGAAATGCCAATTTTAAAACCCTATCAACAAACCTACGCACCATTAATTTATTCTCTCGAATTAAAATCAAAAACACCTTTGCAAAACTTCCCCTTTGTTGTTACTAGTGATGAAGAAAAAATTAAAGTAAACGAAAAAACAACCACTAACTCAAATGGTGAATTGCAAGTAAAAGTAAATTATGTTGAACCCATTAATCAAACAGCTGCGTTTGCGCTAAGTCCTGATATCTCTAGCTTAATGGGTTCTGATTCTTTAGGAAGAGCTGGTATAACCGTATTAAAACAATTTATTCAAACCCCTTCCTTAAAAGTACAAGCAAGGGTAAATAACATTACTATTTTTGTTACCGCTACCGAAAAAAATCTTGGTAAGCCAACTGGCTTAAATTTAGTGGAAGCCATTATTGGACAAAAATTTAACGGACAAGAAGTACAAATCGTTAGTAAGCCAGATGAGGCAGATTACATTATTGAATCTATTGCAGAAACCAAAGAAGATATTAGCAGTGACATTTTAGATGCAAATTATAAAATAAAATTAGCCGCCTTGGTAATTTCTTTGCAATTAAAAAATAATGTTACAAAGGAAGTTATCTATAAAACCCAAGTAAGTGAAGTATACGGTTATGCCAATAGTCTTGAAAAAGCGGGCATGAATGCCTACTCTAACCCTAAACTTAACACCAAGCTTTCTGAAGCGCTTTTCTTTTTAAAAAGGAAAATTTTAGTTTATTAGCAGTCATTTGTGAACATTTAGTTCAGTTTTTTTCCACTAAAGCCACTATTTCCACCTTTTTTGTGAATTGGTAATGTATATTTGCAATTATTTTATTTTTAGATGAGCGATATTTTTGACGGACACGATAAAGAGAACCACAACGAGGTAGATAAAATAACTCACGTTAGTGGGATGTTTAAGAATTGGTTTATTGATTACGCCAGCTACGTAATTCTTGAACGTGCTGTACCTGCAATGGAAGACGGATTAAAACCTGTTCAACGCAGAATATTACACAGCATGTGGGAATTAGAAGATGGGCGTTATAACAAGGTGGCCAATTTAATTGGTAATACCATGAAATACCATCCTCATGGTGATGCCAGTATTGGCGATGCATTAGTGGCTATTGGACAAAAAGATTTATTAATTGATTGCCAGGGTAACTGGGGTAATATCTTAACCGGAGATTCTGCCGCTGCACCACGTTATATTGAAGCAAGGCTTTCTAAATTCGGACAAGAAGTTATCTTTAACCCAAAAACTACTAATTGGGGTTTAAGTTATGATGGTAGAAATAAAGAACCTATTACATTACCAGTTAAGTTTCCTTTAGTTTTAGCGCAGGGAGTTGAGGGAATTGCAGTAGGTTTAGCAACAAAAATTTTACCGCATAATTTTAATGAATTAATTGATGCCTCGATTCAAATCCTAAAAGGAAAAAAAGCATACATCTATCCAGATTTTATTACAGGGGGTATTGCCGATTTTAGTGATTATAAAGATGGTTTACGTGGTGGCAAAATAAAAATACGCGCTCGCGTAAAAGAATTAAATCCAAAAACTTTAATTATTTCCGAAATTCCGTTTGGTACTACTACTGGCTCTTTAATTGATTCGATTATAGCTGCCAACGATAAAGGAAAAATTAAAATTAAAAAAGTTGAAGATAACACTTCTGAAAATGTTGAGATTTTAATTCATTTACAACCCGGAATTTCTACTGATAAAACAATTGATGCCTTATATGCTTTCACAAATTGTGAAATGAGTATATCGCCAAACGCTTGTATTATTGAAGGTGATAAACCAAGATTTATTGGCGTTAGCGAAATTTTAAAAATATCTACGCATCAAACGCTCGAACTTTTAAAAAGAGAATTAGAAATTGAACAATTGGAGTTAGAAGAGAAGTGGCACTTTGCATCTCTCGAAAAAATATTTATTAAAGATGAAATGTACATCGACTTTAAAAAATATTCTAACAAAGAAACGTTATTCGAATATTTATATGAGCGTTTTAAACCTTATAAAAAGAAATTAATTCGCGAAATAAATGATGAGGATCTTCATCGCTTAACGCAAATTCCAATGATTCGTATTACGCGTTTCGACAGCATAAAAGCTGAAGCGCAAATGAAAGAGCTAGATGAAAAAATTGCTGTTGTAAAAAATCATTTAGCAAACTTAATTGAATATGCGGTTGAGTATTTTAAAACTTTAAAAAAGAAATACGGCACGGGGCGCGAACGTAAAACAGAAACAAAACAACTCGAAACAATTGTTGCAACCGAAGTAATAATGGCTAACGAAAAATTATACGTTAACCGTGCTGAAGGGTTTATTGGAATAAGTCTTAAAAAAGATGAGTTTGTTACAGACTGCTCAAATATTGATGATATTATTGCCTTTACCAAAGATGGTAAAATGAAAGTGTGCAAGGTGTCCGATAAAGTATTTATTGGAAAAGATATTATTTATGTAGCCATATTTAAAAAGAATGACGAGCGCACTACTTATAACATGATTTATTCTGATGGGCCAAAAGGGATAACGTTTATTAAACGCTTTAATGTAACTGGCGTTACACGTGAAAAAGAATACAATCTTACCAAAGGAACCCCCAACTCAGCGGTACATTGGTTTACAGTTAATCCAAATGGTGAAGCAGAAAAGGTGATGGTAATTTTAAAACCTTTAAGCGGTGTTCGTAAATTAGAGTTAGATATTGATTTTGCTGAGATTCCAATTAAAGCAAGAACTTCTTTAGGCAATATTGTTACCAAATACAGCGTTAAAAAAGTAGTGTTAAAAGAAAAAGGTACTTCAACATTAGAAGGAGAAGACTATTGGTTTGACGAAACGATACACCGAATAAATAAAAACGAAAAAGGAACTTACTTAGGTAAATTTAGTGGCGATGATAAAATTTTAACTGTTACCACTTCAGGTTTCTATAAATTATATACTTACGACGTCTTAAATCATTTTGATGAAGACACGGTAATGATTGAAAAGTATTTTCCAAATCAAACACTTACTTGTATTTATTATGATGGCATAAGTAAATCATACTTCACTAAACGTTTTGCTCCAGAAAATACTACTAATAAAACTTTAATCATTACTGAGAATGAGCAATCTCGTATTGAATTAATTACTGCACAAATTAATCCAATTGTAGAAGTTAAATTTGCAAAAGAAAAAGGAGTAGAATTACCGGAAGAAACTATTAAAATGGTTGATTTTTCTCCGCTTGTAAATATTAAAGCAAAAGGAAAAAAATTAAGTTCATATAAAGTAAAAGAAATTAATTTAAAAGAGCCTGAAGAAATAAAAGCTGCGCGTAAATTTTTAAAAAACTCAGATGATGAAAAAACAGGATTGTCTCCGGTTGAATTACATCGTAGAGCAATGGAAAAATTAAGTAAGGCTAATAACAAAGATTTTTTGGATGGCGACGGACAAATAACGTTTGAGTTTTAATACTTAATTTGTATTGACAAAGTAAGCCACTAATTACACGAATTTCACAAATTTAGATTTATGCGCATACTATTGCTGTAATTTATTTTTTCTAAACAACTACAGTCATTAGAAAAATAATTCTGCTTCAAAAATTAGTGTTAATTAGTGTAATCCGTGGCTTTCTTTTTTTATAACTTCCTCTTGGGATTCTCTGCCAGAAATGCTTTCCAACCGCTAAAAGATTTTGTTGCCGCGCCTGCTTTTTTATTTTGATAATAATGGCATAGAGCTGCGCCAAGAGCATCAGTTGCATCCAAAAATTTTTGTTCTTTATCAATTCCTAAAATCTGAACTAACATAGCGGCAACTTGTTCTTTACTGGCACTGCCATTTCCGGTAATGCTCATTTTTATTTTCCTTGGCGAATATTCTGTAAAGGGAATGCCTTTACTCAATGCCGCGGCAATTGCAACGCCTTGTGCCCTGCCCAACTTTAACATCGATTGCACATTCTTTCCAAAAAACGGTGCTTCAATAGCTAATTCATCCGGCTTATATTCATCAATAATAGCAATCATTCTTTCAAAAATCATTTTTAAACGAACACCATGGTCATCAAATTGATCTAATTTAATAATACCAATGCCAATTGGTTTAACCACATTATTTTTTATGTGTATTAATCCATAACCCATAACAATAGTGCCCGGGTCAATTCCTAATATAATTCTGTCGTTTACTGACATTGAATTTTTATTAATTCGTTTATTAAAAATAAAAACAAGAGCGGTTGACTTTTTTAAATTAACTATTGGTATTACTTAAGTATATAATGTAAATTTAGCGTTAATTGAGAGAGCGAAAAAAAATAATTTCCACCATTATTAAATTGTTAATAGGCTTTGCAAGTTTTCTACTCATCTATTCACGATTAAAAACAGATCTTACACCCGAAAAATTAGACATTTTATCCTCTTTAGCTTTTTCCCCAAAAGGCATGCTCTGTTTTGGTTTGTGCTTTCTTTTAATTCCAATAAATTGGGGAATTGAATCTTATAAATGGCAATTGATTACTGCACCTATCGAAAAAATTAATTTTAAAACCGCAAACCATTCCGTTTATAGTGGCATTTGTTTGGGTAATTTAGCCCCAGGTAGAGCAACAGAGTTTTTAGCAAAAATAGTTTTTTTTAGAATAGAAAATAGACCAAAAATTACAGCCCTCCATTTTATTAATGGCATGTTTCAATTATGCATTACCTATATAATTGGATTAACAGCATTGATACTTCAATTAAAACAATTTGAAGGCGAAAACGTTTGGCTAGCATATACCACCAGCACAATTGCAGTTTTAGTTTTTGGAATCTTTATTTTTTGTCTTTTAAAAATAGATTATATATTAAATCTCATCACAAAAAAAATAGGCAAACAACAGCCAATTGGAGATTTTAAATATCAGTTTACAGCAAAAAAACTATTTCAATTATTTGGATTATCATTAATAAGGTATTTAGTTTTTTCGGGCCAATTTATTTTATTACTATATTTATTTCATCAAGGTAATTTAAACTTTTCGGTATTTATAGGCGTAGCTATTTATTTTTTAATTACAACCACTATTCCAATGATTAGTATATTGGAAGCGCCAATTAGAGCTGCTATTGCTTTAATAGTTTTTCACAATTCTGGTATTTCCAATTCTGCTTTAGCTTTATCATCAGTTTTAATTTGGCTCATAAATATTATTGTGCCAAGTATTTATGGTTATAGTATTTTATTAAAACAAAATTTTGATTTTAAAATTTTCGGAAAAAAATAATGGTTTTAGTCTCCTACATACTTTTTAGTTTTTTAATAATTTACGCAGGTATATTAATTTATTTTGGTGTTGGTTTTCTTAAAACACATTTTTTTAGATTAACTAATGATGCAACTACACCCATAACAATTATTATATGCGCGCGTAACGAAGAAAAAACAATTGGTCGTTGTCTTGTTTCCATACTTAAACAAGATTATGATTTTACTAAAGTTCAATTACTACTAATTAATGATGCTAGTTCTGATAGCACAGTGTTTCAAGCCGAAGCGATTTTAAAAAATTCAAAGATTAATTATAAAATAATTAGCAATCCAACTCAAAAAGGAAAAAAGTTAAGTATAACTTATGCTATTTCTCAAGCAAGCAACCATCTTTTAGTTTTGCGAGATGCTGATACCTTTACAACATCTACACTTTGGCTACAAACAATTTCAGATTTTTATAAGACAAGCAATTCAGATTTAATAATTGCGCCAATTGTTATTGCTAACAATTTTGGAATTTTATGGGCGCTTCAAGCAATAGAGACTAATGTTTTAACTGTTATTAGTTGCGGGAGTTCTTACTTTAAAAAAGCTTTTTTATGCAATGGTGCAAATTTAGTTTTCACTAAAACTATTTTTGAAAAAGTAAATGGATATTCATCACACATAAAAATTAATTCGGGTGATGATGTTTTATTTTTAGAAGACGTTAAAAAAATTCCAGAGGCAAAAATAAATTATTTAAAATCAGAGCAAGCAATAGTATATACTTACCCCTCACTTTCTTTTGCTAAATTAATACACCAAAAAATAAGATGGGCTTCAAAATTCAAAAACAATAAAAACAAACTAAATTTATTACTGGCAATTTTAAGTTTTGGCGTAAACTTAGCCTGGTTATTTTGTCTCTTTTATAGCTTATTTGTACCTCAAAACGGTGGATTTATCTTATTTTTCGTGCTATTTAAGTTGATTATTGACAATTTGTTGCTATTTTTAGCATCACGTTTTGTTAAAAACAGAGGTTTAGGTTGGTTTAGTTTACCTGTGGGCTTAATTTACCCATTGTATGCTTGTGTTGTTGCGATTGCCTCAGTTTTTATTAAACCTAAATGGAAATTGTAACTGGTGTTTTTTAAGAAAAAATCTATAAACTTTGAATCAGAATCGTTAAGTGCTCAAACCTGGCGAAGATTTAAACGTAATAAGCTTTCGTTGCTTGGGTTGTGGACTATTATAGTTTCTTGCCTAATATCCATTTTAGGCTATTTAATTACGCCCGACCAAACACTCTACGCAAACGATCAAAAACCAGAACTTCATATTAAAGCTCCTGGTTTTGGAGTTAGAATGCTATCTGTTTTTAAAAATCAAGAAAAGAAACATTCAAATATGTTTTCCACAATGCTATTTGGCAAAGATGCTGAGTTTTCATATTATACAATTCATGATTACAAATTCAAAGGCCAAAACATTATTGTTGAAGAATATACTGGCAACGTAGGTAACGAACGCGCCGCCATTTCTACTTTTAATATTGCAGATGTTATTTATGCAATTGATACAAAATATCCAATTAAATATGATTCAATAAAAAATGAATTATCATTTTATGAAATCGGAAACAGCATCGGCATTACTAAATCAGTTTCAGAATTACAAAATACTATTAAAGAAGAAAATGTAATAAATAAAACTTATTTACTTGGTACAGATCTTTTAGGTAGAGATTTATTAAGTAGATTATTAATAGGAACACGCATTAGTTTAAGTGTTGGTTTAGTTTCTGTCATCATATCCATTTTTATAGGAATACTATTAGGAGCAATAGCCGGATATTATAGAGGTAAAACTGACTCCGCTATTATGTGGTTAATTAATGTTGTATGGAGTATTCCTACATTATTATTAGTTATTGCAATTACTTTGGTTTTAGGAAAGGGAATCTTACAAGTATTTATTGCGGTAGGTTTAACGATGTGGGTTGATGTAGCGCGTATTGTACGGGGTCAAATATTAAGTATTCGAGAAAAAGAATTTGTAGAAGCCGGAAGAGCTTTAGGTTTTAAAAATATGCGAATTGTTTTACGTCATATTTTACCTAACGTAATGGGGCCTGTAGTAGTAATGGCAGCAAGTAATTTTGCCTCAGCAATTTTAACTGAAGCTGGCTTAAGCTTTTTGGGAATTGGTGCTCAACCTCCTGTTCCTTCGTGGGGAGAAATGGTTAGTTCGCATCACGGATATATTTTAATGGATAAAGCTTATTTGGCGTTCATTCCTGGTATAGCAATTATGATTTTAGTTCTTGCGTTTATGTTAGTTGGTAACGGTTTACGCGATGCTTTAGATACAAGAACATTGGATGAAAAACCAATTGCAGGAAATTAATTTAATTATTTTTTAAACCACAGAATTCTGTAATTATCTTTTTAAACTATTTTTATTTTTAAAAAGATTTTAGAAATCTGTGGTTAAAAATAAAAAACTCTATTTATTTCTTAATTTTTGAAATTCTTTTTCGATGGAGTTGTTTTTAGGGAAAACATAAGCTCCTAAAAAGCTGAAAGCAATGCCAATTCCCCATCCTAGGGTGCAAAATAATGGCCATGGAATTCCAGCATTATTTTCATTATCTTCTTTCATTTCAAAAAGCCACATGAGCCAAAAAAAAGTATTTATTATTAAATAAATCGCTAAGTGTCTTTTAAAGCCAACTCTTTTTTTTGCAAGCTTCCATAATTCTTTTTCTTTTTCAGATTCGAAGTTTTCCATTTTTTTATTTTTTAGTTATATATTGTTTTAAAATTTTTACATAAGTTTCAAATGCGGAAATTCCTTTAGGAGTTATTTTACAAATGGTTTGTGGGTAGTTGTCTTTAAACTTCTTTTCTACATCAACATAACCAACCTCTTTAAGTTTTTGGATTTGCACACTTAAATTTCCGGCGGTTGAATTAGTTTGCTCTTTAAGATAGGTAAACTCAGCTTCTTTAACCGAGACTAAAAGCGAGACAATCGCAAGTCTTAGTTGAGAGTGCAAAATTGGGTCGAGATCCTTAAACATTTTTTTCTGATTTAAATTTTGCTCGCAATAAATGACCAGGAATAATGTAACTGCATAATAACGCTCCAGAAATACACAAAAACTGATCGGCGTTGTCTAAAAAAACTGCTAAAATTGCAAAAGCAAAAGAAAATAAACTTCCAAAAATTAAGGGTTTAAAATTTAAAATGCCTCCAGAAATAAAAGTAGCAAGGCCATACAATAACATTAAGAAAAAATAAGTAGATTTTAAACCATGAGCGTATCCAAAAGCAAGCGTAATAAACATTGCTATCAAAAATCCGCCCCATAAAAAACCTAAGTAAGTATCAATATGGGTTTTTACTTTTTGGGTTTTACCTTGTTTATAACCATATACAGCTGAAACTATTCCGCCAATTGGCATAAGCATCCAAACCCATCCTCCCCACTCTATATTTAATTTAAAAGTAATGTATTGTGTTAAAGCACAAAACATCACCAGCCATCCCCAAAAAATTAAATGAAAACCATCATCCGCTAATTTGTTCTTAGCCTTGCTTATCATGGAGTTAATTATTTGAAGACTTTCCTCAGGCATTAAATTTTGGTTTAAATCATTTTCAATTGTTGTTTTCATTTTATTTGCTATTTTATAAATATATCTCAAATATAAAGTAGTTTATATTATAAACCAAAATAAAATTTTTATTCATGCTTAACAAATTGATTACTAGTATAATAATATTTTATTTGGCTACTGGATAATTTGACTTATTGCCTTTACCCATTGGTCGTTAGCATTTAAACTGTTAACCAGGGTTATTTTTTCGCCACCATGTTCTTTAAAAATCTCATCGTACTCAGTCCCAATTTCATAAATTGTTTCTAAACAGTCTGCAACAAATGCTGGAGAAAAAACAAGCAATTTTTTATTTCCTTTTTTCGCAAGGTCCTCAACTACTTTGTCACTAAATGGCTGCAACCACTTTTGATCTAACCTACTTTGAAAGGCAGATGTATATTTTCCTTCTTGAATATTTAATCCTTTTACAATTTGGCGAGTTGTTTCCATACAATTGGCGCGATAACAATAGTGATTGTTTTTTGTAATTGAATTACAGCAAGCTCCCATTTTGCAAGTGTTCCCGCCATAGTGTGCCGACCCTTTTAAAATTTGTCTTTCAGGAAGTCCATGATAACTAAAAACAACATGGTCGTAATCATCAATATTATGTTTTTTTGCCTCTACTAAAAGTGCCTCAATAAATTTTGGGTGATCATAAAATTTACTAATGATATTTAAATTAGGTATTACTTCCCAACCTTTTATTTGGTTCAAAACTTCTTCAATGGTACTACCTGTGCTTGAACTGGCGTATTGAGGATATAATGGTAATACATGAATTTTTGATGGCCGTTGCTTTCTTATATTCTCTAGAGCTTGTTTAATACTTGGTGTTTGATAACGCATTGCTAACTCTACAATATATTTATCGCCAACATGTTGTTGTAATTTTTCTTTTAAAGAAATGCTATTTATTAAAAGTGGCGATCCTTCTTTTGTCCAAATTTTTTGATATAATTTAGAGGATTTAAAACTGCGAAATGGAACAATAATTAAATTGACTAAAATAAATCTACCAATTGCATTAATATCAATTACCCGTTTATCATTTAAAAATTCCGTTAAATATTTTCCAACTTTTGCTGGAGTTGGCGCATCAGGTGTTCCAAGATTAATAAGTAATATTGCTTCTTTCATATTAAATACAACAACTAAAATTAGTTTGGGTTCAGAGTTTGTTCTGAATTATTTTCAGACTGAGATACAGAAGAATCAACGCTTTCGGAAACATCTTCAGTTTTCTTTGAAAATTTCTTTTGAAAAATTATAATAATAATTACTCCGCCAGAAATTGAAGCATCTGCAAAATTAAATATTGGTCTAAAAAATTGAAAATCTTCGCCGCCCCAAATTGGAAACCACTCAGGAAAACGTCCGTTTAATATTGGAAAATAAAACATGTCAACCACGCATCCATACATTGTTGGAGCATAACCATTACCAGAAAAATTTGCAATTCCATCATATGGCAAATACTCGTTAAATTCTGAATTAAAAGTAGTGCCTTTGTCAAAAATCAATCCATAAAATGCACTATCTAAAATATTTCCCATTGCACCAGCTAATATTAATGAAACTGAAAGTATAAAACCCCAATGCTCCTTCATTTTTGTAATGTGGCGAATATAAAAAACACCTGCTATGCAAGCTAAAATTCTGAATATACTTAATGCTAATTTTCCAAAATCGCCACCAAACTCAAACCCAAAAGCCATACCGGGATTTTCTGTAAAATGAAGAATGCACCAATCGCCTAACTTTCCAACTTCTCCTAAGGGATAATGTAACTTAATATAAATCTTAATAAACTGATCAATAAAGAGAACAGAAAAAATTGTAATTAATGGTATTTTAAATCTTCTAAGCATTAAAGAAATATTTTTTTAAGGTATAAAGATACTCTTTTTACAGTTTATTATCTCTGGTTTACAAGCGTATTAAAAATAAAAAAGCTGCCTTTAAACAAAGACAGCTTTAAAAATTTTAAACATTTATTATTGACCTAATTTAGCATCTATACCCAATGTAGCATGAGGTACAGAGCGTAAACGTTCTTTAGGTATTAATTTACCTGTAACTCTACAAATACCGTAGGTTTTATTTTCAATACGAACCAGAGCATTTTTTAAATTAACAAGGTATTTTTCTTGACGAATAGCAAGTTGTGCAGTTTCTTCTTTGCTCATAACGTCACTTCCGTCTTCTAATAATTTAAAGGTTGGAGAAGTATCATCTGTACCATGATTATCTTCGTTACTTAAAGTTTGCTTTAATAAATCATAATCATACTGAGCCTCTTTTAATTTTGATAAAATTAATTCTTTAAACTCGGTTAATTCTTTGTCAGAATAACGTGAACGATTATCTTTTGTATTAATAAACGGAGTAGGAGTTTCTTCTTTACTCTTTTTAATTAATGGTTTTGTAATATCAATTTGCAATGGTCGGTTACGAATGTATGCTTCCATACTATTTCCGCTTGATCTTCCATCATTTTTCTTTCTACGTCCACGCCCACGTTTTTCGGGGATTTCATCATCATCTTCATCAATGTCAGGTGCACCACCTTCCAAATCAACTAAACCAACTTCATCTAATCCACCTTCAATTATTGCTGCATCATCCTCCTCAGGCTTTTCGTAATCATCTTTTACATCAACATCATCATCACTTCCTTCTTCGTCAGAATCGTCTTCTCCTTTTTTACCTTTCTTTTTACCTTTTACTTTTTCAGATTTTTTATCTTTCCCTTTTTTTATAATCGCTTCAATAGGTTTACCAATTGGTTTTTTTGCTTTCAACACTTCTTTCGCCACAGTTTGTTTTAATTTTAGAACAGGTTTTTTTATTTCTTTACTTTTAACAACAGATTTTGCTTTTGCAACTGGTTTAGTTATTTTTTTAGCAACAGGTTTTGTTACTTTTTTTGTAATTGATTTTACCGCTTTTTTTGCAACAGGCTTTACCGCCACTTTTTTTGCAGGTTTAGCGGCGCTTTTTTTAACGGGTTTAACTGCCTTTTTTTGAGCAGGTTTATTAGCTTTTTTTACAGGTTTTGCAACCGGTTTAGCTTTTTTATTATTTTGATTTTTAGCCATACTAATTTATTTTTAATTTAACTTCTCGATAGATATTAATGTTGATATTAATTCATCGACTTCAATTGTACTAGCATTAGTGAGGTTTAAATTCTGCACCAATTGCAAATCATTTGTTAATGTTTCAGAACAAATATAACTTAAATTGTTTTTAATAGCCTTATCTAAATCTGAATTTTGTTGGATTTTTACCAAAATTTTGTCTGTTACCTCAAAACCAGCGTCTTTTCGCATGTTTTGAATACGATTTACTACCTCTCTTGCCAAACCTTCATTCTTTAATTCCTCTGATAAATTAATGTCTAAGGCAACTGTTAATGGGCCGTTATTGGCTACTTTCCAGCCTGGAATATCAACCGGAATAATTTCAACATCTTCAATCTCTAAACTTATTTTAGCGTCTGCTAATTCAATAATAAAAACACCGGTTTTTTCGATTGCTGAAATTATTTGTGGGCCATTTTCATTTGCAAAAGCTTGAACCGCTTTCATATTTGCGCCGCACTTTTTTCCTAAAGTTTTAAAATTTAGCTTAAGGTTTTTTACAATCTGAGTTTGACTTTCGTTCACAAAATCAATTTCTTTGACATTTACTTCGCTTAATATTAAATCTTTTACTGCTTCAATTTTATTTTGGAATGCCTTGTCTAAAATTGGAATTTGTATACGCTGTAAAGGCTGACGAACTTTTAAATTTTCTTTTTTTCGTATAGATAAAACCATAGACGAAATTTTTTGCGCTAATTCCATACGCTCCTCTAAAGCCTTATCTTGATATTGTTTTTTAACCTCAGCCAATTGCGTTAAGTGAACAGATTGATTATTGATTGTCAGGTTTTGATACATCCAATCTGCAAAAAATGGAGCAATAGGACTCATTAATTGAGTTACGGTTATCAAACAAGTGTGTAAGGTTTCGTAAGCCGCGATTTTATCTGAACTCATTTCGCCACGCCAAAAACGACGGCGACTTAAACGTACATACCAATTGCTCAAATGTTCATCAACAAACTCTTCAATTGCTCTTGCAGCACGGTGAGGCTCAAACTCATTAAAGTGTAATGTAACATCTTCAATTAATGATTGTAGTTTTGAAATTATCCATTTATCTAATTCAATTCTGCTTTCAACTGGTGTTTGATTTTTTTCATCAATAACAAATCCATCTACATTAGAATATAAAGCAAAAAAACCATAGGTGTTGTAAAGTGTTCCAAATAATTTACGTTGCACTTCACCAATACCTTCTATGTCAAATTTTAAATTATCCCATGGTGCTGCATTTGATATCATGTACCAGCGAGTTGCATCAGCACCATATTTTTCTAAAGTTTCAAATGGGTCGGTAGCATTTCCTAAGCGCTTACTCATTTTATTTCCATTCTTATCAAGCACCAAGCCGTTAGAAACAACGTTTTTGTATGCTACAGAATCAAAATTCATAACCGCAATTGCATGCAGTGTAAAAAACCAGCCGCGTGTTTGATCTACACCTTCGGCAATAAAATCAGCAGGAAAATATTTTCTTTCATCAATAAGATCTTTATTCTCGAATGGATAATGAACTTGTGCGTATGGCATAGCGCCGCTATCAAACCAAACATCAATTAAATCGGGTTCGCGTAATAATTTTTTCCCATTTTTCTCAAGAACAATAGTATCCGCATAGGGTTTATGTAAATCAAACGTTCCGTAATTTTCAGTGCTAAAATTTCCGGCAACAAATTTATCTAATGGATTTTTTTGCATAAATCCTTTTGCAATTGAATTATCTATTTGATTTTTTAATTCCTCAGCGCTACCAATAACAATTTGTTCTAAACTATCTTCGCTTGTCCATATTGGGATTGGAATACCCCAAAAACGCGAACGAGATAAATTCCAATCATTTAAGTTTTCTAACCAATTACCAAAACGCCCGGTGCCAGTAGCCTCTGGTTTCCAGTTAATAGTTTTGTTTAATTCAATCATACGGTCTTTCATTGCCGTAGATTTAATAAACCAAGAATCTAATGGATAATATAAAACTGGCTTATCAGTTCTCCAACAATGCGGATAACTGTGTTCGTAGGTTTCTTTTTTAAATAATTTTCCTTCTTCCTGTAATTTTAAAACAATACGTTCATCAACACTTAAATACGCTTTTAATTCTTTTATTTTTCCAGCTGCTTCTAAAATTTGTTTTTGTTTTTCAAATTCCGCTTTCTTTTCTTCATCAGATAAATAAGCTTCTTTCACATACTCTTCGCCATATAAAAAAGTGCCGTCTTTTATTTCAGGTAAAAAACGTCCGCGTTTATCAACTAGAGTTAAAGAGCCTATGCCATTCTGTTTGGCAACTCTAAAGTCATCTGCACCAAAGCTAGGCGCAATATGAACTATACCTGTTCCGTCAGTAGTAGTAACAAAATCACCAATAATAACAGCCCCTCCTGCCTCCCCAAAGGGGAGGTTTTTACCATTTAAATCAACATTTTTGTTTGCCTCAAATGGTAGTAGTTGTTCGTATGAAACACCTGCTAAATCAGAGCCTTTACAATGCCCAATAATTTTAAACGGAATGTTCTTGTCTCCCGCTTTATAATCCTCGAATTTTAAATCGGTGTGTTTTTCAGAAAAATATTTATTTAATAAATCTTTTGCAAGAATCAAGGTTTGCTCTATTCCACTAAAAGGATTAAAGCTGTCTACAAAAACATAATCTATATCTTTACCAACCGCTAAAGCTGTATTTGATGGCAAGGTCCAAGGCGTTGTAGTCCAAGCAAGAAAATAAAATTCAGATTTAACTTCATTAAGTTCTGAAATTATTTTGTTTAACTTATTGTCTTCTTTCTTAATTTTGAATTGTACTGTTGCCGTCCTATCCTTAACATCTCTATAACAACCCGGTTGGTTTAATTCGTGTGAACTCAATCCTGTTCCGGCTGCAGGTGAATAAGGTTGTATTGTAAAACCTTTGTACAGTAAATCTTTTTTAGATAAGTTTTGTAATAACCACCAAACACTTTCAATGTATTTATTATCGTAGGTAATATAAGGGTCGCTCATATCTACCCAATAACCCATCTTATTAGTAAGCTCTTCCCACTTATCAGTGTACTTCATTACTTCAGTACGACAAGCTTTATTGTAATCCTCTACAGAAATAAATTTTTTACTTTTTTCGTTTCCGATATCTTCTTTGGTAATTCCTAAACTTTTTTCAACGCCTAATTCTATCGGCAAACCATGAGTATCCCAGCCGGCTTTACGTTTAACCTGAAAACCTTGTAATGTTTTAAATCTGCAAAAAATATCTTTAATGCCACGCGCCATAACGTGGTGAATGCCCGGCATGCCATTCGCGCTTGGTGGCCCTTCGTAAAAAACCCAAGGTTTATTTTCGTCGCGAGTAGAAATTGATTTATCAAAAGTTTTATCTTTTTCCCAAAATTCTAAAATGTCTTTAGCGATTTGGGATAAATCTAATTTTTTATATTCAGGGTACTTTTTCATTCTATTTTAAAAACTAATATCCTTTTTTTAAAAAGGAGAGCGAATTTAACAAAAAAAGTCTGGATTTGCATTAAACCATAACGTTAAAAAAGCATCAAATGAGCACAAACATTTGCGTTTAAACCAAAAAAAATATAATTTCATTTAAAATTAAAGTCATGAAAAAATTAATTCAATTTGTATTTACTTTTATAGCATTAACAGGCTTCTCACAAGAAATTGATACTTGGCGCATTGGTGTTCAATGGGGTTTTCATGGTAACCGTGCAGAATTTTCGGGTGGAATGCCAAATGCTAATGCACGTTTTCATCAAAATAAATTTGATGGTGGGGCATTTAATGTGGAAGCGCGCTATGACTTAGATAAACACTGGATGGGAACAATTGGCTTGGGCATTAATTCATTTGGTTTTCAATATGCATTAGCAGAAAATTATTCGCTTTACCATCCTAAAAATCATTTTTCGGGAATAAAGAGTGATTTTACAGCTTTGGATGTACCCCTTATGATTTTTTATAAGTTTAATCCAAACTGCAAAAACGCTAAATGGCTTGTTGGACTAGGTGTTTCACAAAACTTTGTAGGCACTCAAACTATTTCAAGAAATTTTGAAGTTGCTAATGATGGCTCTACCAACTCAAATTACTTAAACAGCATTTCTTCTACAAATGGTGGAGCTTATACGATGTTGCGTTTTGCCATTGCTAGAGAAAAAGTATTTAAAAGAGGTAACATTTTAAATGCAAGTTTTCTTTTTAACGCAGGCTTTAGACAATTAGCAAAATCTACTGTAAACTACACGGTTGACGGACAAAATTACACACATGATTTTACTACTAACGGAAACTTTGCTGGGTTTAGATTAACGTACTTTTTTAGACCGTTACAATCTAAGCCCACGGCAAAAACTTCGAAGGTTGTAAAATCTTAAAGAAGATTATTGGTTTCTACATTCCACTACCGAAGTGACTAACACTCTCGCGCTTCATTGGTGGAATTGTTATTACGGGAAGATTACTTATTTCAACTATTTTTTCACCAACAGTTCCGCTAAACATATCGCCAATACTTAGGTCTTTTTGATTCATCTGAACAATTAAATCGCCATCGTTTTTATTGGCATATTCTACAATTGCCTCTGCAGGCTTAGTAGTAGGAACTGATTTGTTAGTACAATTAATTCCTTTTTCTTTAATGAATTTTTTTACTTGTTGTAAATAGGGTAATAATTTATTTTCGTATTTATCATCATTTGGATGGAAAACTGAAACTATACGAATATCTGCTCCATAAAAGTGAGCCAGTTGAACAGCTATCCCAACCTTTTCTCTACTTTCTGGACTTAAATCAAAAGGCATGATAATATTTCTACAACCATCTCTATTTTCTGCAGATCTAATGGTAATTACAGGACAAGGAGCATTTTTAATAAATTTGGTTACGTTACTTCCTCCCATAAAACTTCTAAATCTCACGTGGGAATCTAAACCAATAATAATTAGGTTACAATTTAATTCTTCAGCTTTTTTATCTGTTAACTCATAAACATCTCCTTTTAAATTTAAAGTTTCAATTTCAATGCCTGATGCTGCACGTGTTGATGCCGCTAACTCTGCAAGTTCCGATTTATTTTCGTCTTCATTCTTTGCCGAAACATGCATTAAAATTATTTTCGATTTTGTAAATCTGGCTAAATTATATGCCTGACGGACTGCCACAAGAGACTGTTTAGAAAAATCTACAGGAATTAAAATGGATTGATTGGAATGAATTAGCATTGGTATAATTTTTTAACTAATTTATATAAATTATTCGATAAATAAGAATAATCATATTACCAAATTAGTTTTTTTACTCACTAATAATTGTTAACAGACTCAATTTCTAACATTTATGGTTGCAATAAGATTCAGAAATGACTCAATTAAAACACTGATTATTAGTCAATTACAGCCAAAACTTTTAATTCTATTGCAATTGGTGTTGGGAGTTTATTAATCTCCAGAGTAGTTCTGCATGGTGGATTTTCTTTAAAATATTCAGCCCATATTTTATTATAAATTGGGAAGTCATCTTTCATATTGGTTAAAAAAACAGTAACGTCAATAATTTTATCCCAACTACTTCCTGAATCTTCTAAAATATACTTTATGTTTCTAAAAACACTATGGCATTGTTTTTCAATATCATAACTAATAATTTGTCCGTTTTCATCCAACTCAACGCCTGGTATTTTTTTGGAGCCTTTCTCACGAGGACCAACCCCACTTAAAAATAATAAATTTCCAACCTTACGCGCGTGTGGGTATAAACCAACTGGCTCGGGTGCTTTTGAGGATTCTATTTTTTCAGAATTTGACATAATAGTATTTTAACTTGGGCAAATTTAACGATATTCTAATTATAAAATATCTTCTTTAAAAGACATTTAATTGTAATTTTGTTAATATGCATATACAACAACTCTATACTAATTGCCTTGCACAAGGCGCTTATTATATTTCTAGTAATGGCGAAGCTGTGATAATTGATCCCTTAAGAGAAACCCAACCTTATATAGATTTATTGAAACAAAACAATGACAAACTAAAATATATTTTTGAAACTCATTTTCACGCTGATTTTGTAAGCGGACATGTTGACCTTGCAAAAGCTACAGGAGCAACCATTGTTTTTGGACCAAACGCACAAACAGATTACAAAAGTTATATAGCAAAAGATAATGAAGAATTAAAAGTTGGCGACTTAACAATAAAAGTATTGCATACTCCAGGACACACACTAGAATCTACAACGTATTTATTACTCGATAAAACTAAAAAACCAATTAGCATATTTACCGGCGACACATTATTTATTGGAGACGTTGGTAGACCGGACCTTGCAATAAAATCTAATTTAACACAAGAAGACCTTGCAGGGATGCTTTATGATAGTTTGAGAAATAAAATTATGCCCTTGCCGGATGATGTTATCGTTTACCCTGCTCATGGCGCAGGTTCTGCGTGCGGAAAAAACATGAGTAAAGAAACTTTTGACACTCTGGGAAATCAGAAAAAAACTAATTACGCTTTACAAAATATATCTAAAGAAGATTTTATTAAAGAATTAACTACCGACATTTTACCTGCTCCACAATACTTCGCAAAAAATGCTTTTTTAAATAAAAAGGGATATAAAAATTATTCTGATGTTTTATCGGATAGTGTAAAAGGTTTATCTGTTAAAGAATTCGAAGAAGCTATTCATGCTATTAAACCAATAATATTAGATGTTAGAACGCCCGATGAATACGCTAAAGCAAACGTCCCCGGCTCCTTATTTATTGGAATTGATGGTCAATTTGCACCATGGGTTGGCACTTTAATTACTGATTTAAATTCTCCTATTTTATTAATAACACCAAAAGGTAGAGAGGAAGAAACAGTTATGCGCTTATCGCGTGTAGGTTATGATAATTGTATTGGCTATTTAGAAGGCGGGATTGAAGCTTGGATTAATGCGGGGAAAAAGACTGAGACCGTAGAAACAGTTAACGCAGAAATATTTTTTGAAAACAATTACAAAAAAGGTGTTCAAACTTTAGATGTAAGAAAACCCGGAGAATATGATTCTGCTCACTTAAAAAATGCCGAAACAAAACCTTTAGATTTTATTTTTGACTGGATAGATTCAAAAGATAAATCAAGTCAATTAATGATACATTGCGCCGGTGGTTATAGAAGCATGATTGCAATTTCTATTCTAAAAGCAAATGGCTATAAAAATCTAACAAATGTTGATGGAGGTTATTCTGCCATTAGCAAATTAGATAATGTTAGCGAAGATATTGTCACGCAGGCCTGCACCGCCTCAAAATAAATTTATTATTTATTAAATTATTTTTTGCCAACTTACTTTAAAATAGAGTAACCAAATTATTTCTTACTTTTAAGCATGTTCGAAACTTTAAAAATGCTAGATAGAGATTTATTACTAAAAATAAACTCTATGCATAATCCACTACTAGACGATGTTATGTGGTTTTTTAGCTATTCCTGGCCAACTGTAGTCATTATTTTAGCTGTTGCTTATGCTTTTTACAGAAAATCTTATGCTAAAAAGGCAATAGAATTTTTATTAGGTTGTGCAATTGTATTTGCTTGCACAGATTTAAGTTCAAATAGAGTTAAGCATTTAGTTGAACGCTATCGCCCAACGCATAATTTAGAAATCAAAAACCAAGTGCATGTAGTGCAAGATTATCGTGGAGGAAAGTTTACCTTTTTTTCGGGGCATGCCACTAACGCTTTTGGCATAATTACTTTTATATTTTTTTGTGTAAAGTGGATTCCCACAAAATATAAATTATTTCTTTTTCTTTATCCGCTGCTTGTTTGTTATAGCCGAATGTATCTTGGTGTGCATTACCCAAGCGATGTTTTTGTTGGAATGCTCGCCGGAATATTTTTTGGCTGGTTAGTTTTTCGTATCATGAATAAACATTTTTTAAAATTAGATGAACAAAAAATTTAGCATACTTATTTTAATCTTTTCCTGTTATTTATTAAAGTCGCAACTTCCTAATACAGACGTTTGGTTGTTTAAAATAGATAAAACTAAAACCGACTATAAACTTAGCTCACCAAAAAATGTTACAAATAGAACAGGATACGACAACCAACCTTCTTTTTCTTCCGACAACAAAAAAATATATTACGTTAGTATTAAAGAGGATAATCAAGCAGATTTTTACTGTTACGACATTCGAAGTAAAAAAACCTTTCAAATTACGCTTACAAAAGAGAGCGAATATTCGCCTACTCTTTCACCCGACTGTAAATTTCTGAATTCAGTTGTTGTTGAAAGTGATAGTGCACAAAGAATTCATTTTATTAATCCTTTAACTGGCCTGAGCGAAAAAAAATACGATATAGACTCTGTTGGCTATTACACTTTTTTAAATTCAGATACTGTTTTATATTATAAATTAACCAACCCTCACTCATTACGTTATTTTGTAAAAAGCACCAGCGAAGATAAGTGGTTAGGAAACAATCCTATTAGAGCCTTTAAAAAAATAAACAGGCATTCCTTTATTTATGGCATTAAAGATTCTGCTAAAGTTACTTTTTATAAATATGATTTTGTGTTACATAAATCAGAAAAATATACTGATTTTTCTTCTATAAACGAAGATGCAATTTGGCATGAGCAATTTGGTCTAATGAAATCGGAAGGGAATAAATTATTACGGTTCGACGACAAGAAAAAAGAATGGATATTATTGTTTGATTTATCAGCCTTTGGGATAAAAAAAATAACCAGATTTAATTTCGATTCAAAAAATAAGTATTTAGTACTTGTAGATAATCTGTAATCTTATGTATGAAAAAAACATAAACAACTATTTATTTAGTGCCGACAAAACTAAGTTACAACTTAACGTGATTCACTCTTATTTGAGTTACGAAAGTTATTGGGCAAAAAACATACCAGTTGAACTAGTATCTGAAAGCATCTCGGGTAGTATTTGTTTTGGAGTTTATACAAACAACAATCAAATTGGCTATGCGCGAGTAATAACTGATAACGCAACATTTGGCTACTTAGCTGATGTATTTATTATTGAAGAACACAGAGGCAAGGGCCTTTCAAAAGAGTTAATGCGCTTTATAATGGACTTTCCTGCACTCAAAAAATTAAGGCGCTTTATGTTAGCAACAAAAGATGCGCACGGTTTATATAAACAATTTGGTTTTAACGCACTTGCAAAACCAGAAAATATTATGGAAATAAAATTTTTTGAATCTTATTAAAATGATTGTCTCGCTTATATATCTCTTAATTATTTTGTTTTTAATTTATAAAAACAACTTTTTTGGTCTATTTAAAGATGAAACAATTTCTTCAAAAACTTTTTCTATACTTTTTCTTTTAAAAGCGCTTGCCATTCCCGCATTTTACGTTGTTTACAAAAAAATGTATGGTGGCTTAGAAAAATTTGACGCCGGGAAGTTTTATTCAGATGCAACAATACTAAACGACTATGCCAAAACCGATTTTTTTGGATACTTAAAAGTTTTATTCGGCTTTCAAAATGAAGCGCCGGGAACTATTTTGTTTGACAATTATTTAACAAATACCGATAATTGGGACAATGGGCGATTAAAAGATTTTTTTTATAATGACAATAGGATTGTAATACGGTTTCATTCGCTTATCCATTTTATTGCTTTTAACTCTTATCATGTTCATGCCTTGTTTAGTTGCTTTTTGAGTTTTATTGGATTAAGCTTTCTATACAAAGCAATTAAAGAGTTTTTTATTGGGAAAGAATTGTTTGTTTTATTAATCCTTTGCTTGCTTCCCGCTTTGTGGTTTTATACTGGTGCTGTTTTAAAAGAGGGTTTAGCTATTTTTGTTTTAGGCTGCCTTTTCTTTCAAATTAAAAATTTATTTAAAAGAAAGTTTTCAATCAACTCTATACTCTTTTTGCTTTTCTTGCTATTTATTTCGCTTTTATTAAAACCTTATGTTTTATTTTTTGCCGCTTTCTATTTTACTGTTTTTTTTATTATTCTACATTTTTCGAAAATAAAATACAAATCGCTAGTTTTAATTTCTACAATAGCCCTCATAATTTTTACGCTAAATAGTTTGTCGGTTATTTTTAAAAACAAATCTTTATTTGAAGCGGCAATTTGGCACCAGCGTGTTTTTTCAGACGCTTCTAAAGGTGGCATATTTTTATTGGACAATGAAAAATTTGTGCGCCTTGAATATGATTCTACGCTTGTAAAAAAAGTAATTGATAAACCAAATTATTATACCATTAAACAAAATTCCCCCTACATTTATTGGGAACATTCACATCAGCAAGACACACTATTTGCATCCTCCAATTCAGACACAATTAGCCAATATAAATTGGTTTACCAGTTACCAAAAAGCGGCTCAAATATTTCTTTAAATTCCAATTCAACTAACTTGTTTGAAATAAGTGCGTCTAGCTTATACTATAGCCTATTTCATCCCTTCTTTTTTAATTCTAAAAGCATGCTACAACATTTAGCATCTTTAGAAAATTTACTTATAATTATCTCGTTGATAATAATATTTATAGGAATCATCCAGAACAAAAAAGAGAAATTTCCTGCAATAACATTTGTGTTATTTGCCATATTATTATGTCTTCTTATTGGTTTAACAACCCCAAATAGCGGTGCAATTTTCAGATACCGGAGTCCCGGCGTCATTTTTATATTGCTTGGAGCCCTTTATTACCTACCTATTTCAAAAAACACTGAGAGTAAAATCTCCAATTAAAATTTACTTTGTATATTTATTAGCGTTTCAAAAAAAACAAAAGTTCAAAAACACAAAATGAGTTTATTTAGAAAAAAATCTATTGATGCCATATTAAAAAAAGCAGATGAAGATAGCAAGCATCATAGTTTAGCAAAGCACCTAGGCGTTAGAGATTTAACTGCATTTGGTATTGCTGCAATTATTGGTGCCGGAATATTTTCCACTATTGGTAAAGCAAGTGCAGATGGTGGTCCTGGCGTAATTTTATTATTTACGTTCACTGCAATTGCTTGTAGTTTTGCAGCGTTTGCTTACGCAGAGTTTGCTTCTTTAATTCCGGTAAGTGGTAGTGCTTATACATATAGTTATGTTGCTTTTGGAGAATTATTTGCCTGGATAATAGGCTGGGCATTAATTATGGAGTACGCCATAGGCAACGTAACTGTCGCAATTTCGTGGAGTGATTATTTTACTTCCTTAATACAAAACTCATCAAACTATCGGGTAAATGAATGGCTCTGCTTGGATTACTTTTCTGCAAAACAAAATTATGAACTAGTATCATCCATGCTAGTTGCAGGCGTGCCGTTAGAAGAAATTCAACAAAACGGAAAAACAGCCGGTTTAATTGAAGGATTTGTTGCTTATGGTCAAGCGCCACAACTATTTGGTCTTCGCATAATTTTTGATCTTCCTGCTCTATTTATTAATGTTATTATTACAGCTCTAGTTTATCGTGGTATAAAAGAGAGTCGTAATGCGAGTAACATTATGGTTATTATTAAAATTGCTGTTGTTTTAGTTGTGATTTTTGTAGGAGCCTTTTATGTTGATACAAAAAATTGGGATCCATTTTTACCTAACGGTATTGGAGGTTTACTTTCAGGAATTAGTGCGGTGTTTTTTGCATACATTGGTTTTGATGCAATATCTACTACCGCCGAAGAATGTAAAAATCCTCAACGCGATTTACCGCGTGGTATTTTATATTCAATTATTATTTGTACAATCTTATATGTTGCTATCGCGCTTGTAATTACTGGTATGGTAAGTTATACCGAATTAAATGTTGGCGACCCTTTAGCATATGTCTTTGAAAAAGTACAAAGTTTACATTGGTTAAGTAGTGTAATTGCAGTTAGTGCAGTTGTTGCTATGGCAAGCGTAATGTTAGTGTTTCAATTAGGGCAACCACGCATTTGGATGAGTATGAGTCGCGATGGATTATTACCTCCAGCATTCGCCAGAATTCATCCAAAATTTAAAACGCCTTCGTTCTCAACAATCTTTACTGGTTTCTTAGTTGCGGTGCCAATATTTTTTGTTGACATAAATATGGTAACAGATATTTGCTCTGCAGGAACATTATTTGCTTTTTGTTTAGTGTGTGCTGGTGTTTTAAAATTAAGAATGGATCCAAATGCTCCCAAATCAAAATTTAAAACTCCTTATGTAAATTCAAAATTCATTGTTCCCTTCTTATTTCTTTTAACCATTATTTTATTGTTCGTATACAATAAGTCTTGGATAGATTATTATTTAAAATTTGAATCGTTCGACGCCTTCCTTACTAAAATTCCAATTTATTTTTTCTTTATTGGTTTTTTAATTATTTCTATCATGGCATTTAAACATAACTTTTCTCTCATTCCAACTTTAGGTTTATTAAGTTGTTTTTATATGCTTTCGCAACTGGGTTATAAAAATTGGCTTTATTTTTCTATTTGGTTAATTCTTGGTTTAATTATTTATTTCGCCTACGGACGTAGACATAGTAAATTAGACCCTAAAAACAGTTAATATGTTAGTTTTAATTACAGGCGCCACCTCTGGCATAGGAAAAAGTACAGCAGAATTATTTGCCAAAAACGGACATGATTTAATTATCACCGGAAGAAGAGAAGAACGCTTAAGTGAACTTAAAACGCAACTTGAATCTGATTTTAAGATTAAAGTAACTAGTCTTTGTTTTGATATTAGAAAATTAAGTGAGGTTGAAAATTCCATCTCTCAATTATCCGAAGCCAATAAAAAAATAGATGTTTTAGTAAACAATGCTGGATTGGCCGCCGGACTTGGTCCTATTCAAAACGGAAATATTGATCATTGGGAAAGAATGATAGATACTAATGTAAAAGGCTTATTGTACATTACACGTGCCGTTTCTAATTTGATGATTGAAAATAAAAAAGGGCATATTATAAATATTGGTTCAGTTGCCGGAAAAGAAGTGTATGCAAATGGCAATGTGTATTGCGCAACAAAACATGCAGTTGATGCTTTAAGTAAAAGCATGCGTATTGATTTACTATCTCATAATATTAAAGTAACCGCTATTAATCCAGGCATGGTTGAAACAGAATTTAGCGTTGTTCGTTTTGATGGTGATGAAGCTAAAGCCAAAAAAGTGTATGAAGGCTTACAACCATTAACACCAGAAGATATAGCGGAAACTATTTATTGGGTTGCCAATCGTCCGGCACATGTAAACATAAATGATATTTTAATTATGCCAACCGTTCAGGCAACGGCAACAAACGTAATTCGAAACTAATTAAATGAAAATAAAAACAAATAGAAACGTTTCGTGTTTGATGGTGATTCTTTTTATTTTAGTGTTCTCCGACATTTCTCAGGCGCAAAAAAATTCTGCGGGCGCTGGTATCCGATTTGGTTTTGGCCCTGTGCTAGGATTATATAACATAAACCCTAATCATGCTAAAAACCCAACTCAAAAAATGAGTGCCTTGGTAAGTTTTAGAAAAGAAATAAAATCCGATAAATCTTTCAAAAATTTTTTTTTATTTGGTTTCGATTATTTTTTTCATGGAGTAAATTTCAAATCCTACTACTTTAAACCAGACAGTTTGCAATTGTATGACAAAACATATCCCTATAATTACTCGCTAATTGTTAATGAATTAGGATTACCAATACAGTTTAAACATTCATTTAAAAAAGAAAACAATAGCGTGTTTAGTCCATACATTATGGTTGGCTATCATTTACGTTATTTATTACCTGGTAATCTTCTAGTAACTCAAAACGGAAATAAAGTTAAAGAAGACAATGTGGATCTTAAGTTTAGAAACGGGTTGTTTAGCAATAAAATAAATTCGTTTTTAAGCGCATCTGTTGGTTGGCAAAAAAATAGTATTAATAAAGCTAAAGGCAGTTTTTTTGCAGAACTAAATTTCCGCTATAGTTTATCTCAATATTATTTTGAAGAAAATTATGCTGCAAGCTCACTTTATATAAGTAGTATGCATTTGGCGTTGCAATTAGGACTAAAGTTTTAATGTTTATTTACTTTTTGTTTCTCTCATAAAATACCAATAATAGCTTATATGCTATTTGCTTTGTGAAAAACAAATTATTAGTATGATTTTAAAAATCAGTTTCCTATCTTTAATAAAAATAATTCTAAATGATAAATCGTCGTAATTTTTTATTATCCGCAGCTGGCTCTATTACTGCACTTGAACTTTTTTCTTCGATAGATAAAGGTTTTGCAAAACAACTAGAAAAAAACTTAAACAAGTTAGAAAATATGAGTTTTGATGCCGGTACCGAAAATGAAGATTTTTGGAATTGGGTTCATCAGTGCTATACAGTATCTCCAAACATTATCAACTTAAATAACGGAGGCGTTAGTCCACAGCCAAAAATTGTTCAGGATGCACACATTCGGTTTTATCAATATTGTAACGAAGCTCCAAGTTATTATATGTGGCGTATTTTAGATCAAGGGAGAGAAGCCTTACGCGAAAAATTAGCAACGCTTTGTGGCGTGTTACCAGAAGAATTAGCGATTAATAGAAATGCAACAGAAGGATTAAACAGTATTATTTTTGGATTGAATTTAAAAGCTGGTGATGAAGTTGTGCTTAGCACATTTGATTATCCTAACATGATGAATGCGTGGAAACAAAGAGAAAAACGCGATAAAATTAAATTAGTTTGGATAACAATTCCGCAACCCTTAGAAGATGAAAAAGCGATTGTAAAACTCTATGAAAAGGCGATCACTTCAAAAACTAAAATTGTTCATATTACTCATATGATTAATTGGACTGGCAACATTGTTCCATGTAAAGCAATAGCAGACATGGCTCATGCAAAAGGATGCGAAGTAATAGTTGATGGCGCACATTCGTTTGGGCAATTGGATTATAAAATTGAAGATACTGGTGCTGATTATTTTGCAACTTCATTGCATAAATGGATGTGTGCACCATTTGGAAGCGGCTTGTTGTATATCAAAAAAGAAAAAATTCAAAACGTTTGGGCACTTCTTTCGGCAGTGGACCCAGATGGACCAGACATGAAAAAATTTGAAAATTTAGGCACGCGTTCATTTGCATCTGAAATGGCAATTGGCACAGCAGTAGATTTTCATAACTTAATTGGTGCTAAACGCAAAGAAGCACGTTTACGTTATTTAAAAAATTATTGGGCAGACAAGGCGATAAAATTACCAAACACAAAATTTTACACTTCTCTTAAACCGGAATTTTCTTGTGCCATTACTACTATAGGTTTTGAAGGTTGGCAAGCGCAACAAATCGAAGCGAAATTATTCGAGAAACATAAAATTCATTCTGTATCTATGATTCTTGAAAAAGTAAATGGTATTAGAATTGCTCCAAATGTTTATACAAAAACTCAGGATTTAGATGTTTTAGTTAAAGGCTTAACTGAGATATCTGGAATGGAGCCTCCGGCAAAAACAAAATAAATTATGGCAAAAAAATTAGGGGTCACTTTAGTTCTTATTATTATTTTATTTGCATTTACAAATAAAAATAAACGAGAAGTTATTTATACGAATTTAGCTCCGACTCCTATTGGCCCATATAGTCAGGCAATTAAAAGCAATGGAACATTGTATGTTGCTGGACAAATAGGCATTAAAGTTGACGGCTCATTTGATTCCACAAGTATTGAAAATGAATGTACTCAAGTCCTGAATAATATTAAAGCAATAGTTGAAGCTGGTGGTTTGAATATGAACGCTGTTTCTAAATCAACAATTTATTTAACGGACTTGAAAAATTTTACTAAAGTAAATGAAATTTATAAAACTTATTTTCCAATAAATCCCCCTGCACGTGAAACTATTGAGGTAAAAGCATTACCGAAAGGCGCGCACATTGAAATTTCTGTAATTGCGAATTAAGCTGATTATTCTCCTCCTTTAAGAAGGGCCTACCCCTGTGCAGCTCGAAAAGTTAATTAGTTTTTGCTGATTGAACCTCCATATTAATACCATTTCATCGGTATTTTGGTGTTGTGTAAAACACGCTCAATTGTTAATTTTTTTCATTAGCAATAGCTATCAGTTTTAGTAAAACTTCTCTAAAATAATGGAACCTATCATTTTTCTACTCAATAAAAAGTATTAAATTAGATATATGAAGGGCTCTAGTCTTAATTTCATTAAAAAACCAATGTTGAATGGTATTGCTGTATTCACAACAACAGCAATGTTATGTTTGGGAATTGCCTACCAAAGTTATATAATTAATAAGAACCAAAAACAAACTGAAACACTCAAAGAAATAAATACCGTTAAATACAATCTTAAATCCGCTTTAAGTAATGGCTTATCTGCATCAAAAACTTTAGCTTTTATAATTAATAAATATGAAACTCCAAAAGATTTTGACAGCATAGCAGAACACATACTCGAATCTAACAAATATATTGATGCTCTTGAATTAACTCAAAAAGGAATTATTACAAATGTTTATCCATTAAAGGGTAATGAAGGTGTGATAGGATATGATGTTTTAGCAGATAGCCTAACATCCAGAGAAGCTTACAAAGCTGTTAAACTAAATGCGCTTTTTTTTGCAGGTCCTTTAAACTTGAAACAAGGTGGAATTGCTGTCGTTGGTCGACTTCCATTTTTTAAAGACAAACACTTTGAAGGGTTCTGTGTTGTTATTATTAAACTATCAACGCTTTTAAAAGCTGCTGGCCTCTCTCTTCAAAATAAACAATTTATTTATCAGTTATCAAAAGTAAACCCCATTACTTTGCAAGAAAATTTCTTTTTACCCTCTCATGTTCTTTTTGATAAATCAAAATCTATTTCAGTTACGATACCCGAGGGAGAATGGAAATTATACGTAATGCAAAAAGAAACTAATATACCTTTTGAAGTAATTGCTTTTTCTCTTCTTGGGTTTGTTTTTTCTATTATCGCAGGTTTATTTACATGGTTTGTTACAGGCCAGCCTGCAAGACTAAATTCCTTAGTAGATAAAAAAACAGCCGAATTAATGAGTATTCAAAAGAATATAAAATATAATGAAGCAAGATTAGCAGAGGCACAAAAAGTTGCAAAAATAGGTAGCTGGGAAACCGATCTTGTAACTTTAAATGTAATATGGTCTAAAGAAACTTTTCGGATTTTTGAAGTTGATGAAGAAAAATTCCCTGTCTCACATCCATATTTTTTAAAATTTGTTCATCCAGATGACAAAGATAAAGTAGACAATGCTTTTCGAAATTCCTTTCAAAACAGCACATTAAATATAATTGAACATAGAATTATTACCCCTGATGGCAAAATAAAACACATACAGGAACGCTGGCAAGTCTTCCATAATGAAGAAGGAAAACCAATACGAGCTATTGGAACTTGCCATGATATAAGTGAAAGGATTACTATACAAGCAGCATTAAAAGAAAGCGAAAAAAAATACAAATACCTTTTTGAAAACAATCCTATTCCTATGTTTTTATGGGATTTTGAAACTCTTAAAATTATCGACTGCAATCAGGAAGCCTTAATAAAATATGGTTACTCAAGAGATGAGTTTTTAAATTTAACAATAAAGGATATAAGACCCATAGAAGATATTCCATTAATTGAAGCTACTGTTAAATCTGAAGAAACATATGGTGCAATTCATAAAAAAGTATGGAGACATAAGAAAAAAAATGGGGAGCTTATGTTTTTTAATATTAATGCGCATTTAATTGATTACAATGGCAAAAGGGTTTCACTAGCCATGCTGGATGATGTAACAGAAAAGTTACAAGTAGAAAAAGAAATTGCAGATTCGTATAATCAATTACAAGAGTTGACGACTCATTTACAGGTTATAAGAGAAGAAGAACGGACAAGAATTGCACGCGAAATTCATGATGAACTTGGGCAACAACTTACTGCTTTAAAAATGGACGCTTCATGGATTAGTAAAAAACTAATCCAGAGTGATAAATCCATAACTGAAAAATTATCTAATATGATTGCTCTTATTAATGATACTATTAAAACAGTAAGAAGAATTTCCTCAGACCTTCGTCCGGGAATACTTGATGATTTGGGATTAATAGCGGCATTAGAATGGCAAGGAGAGGAATATGAAAAACGCACAGGTATCAAATGGAAATTTAGCTCGAACATAAATGATATTACTTTAGATAAAACCATATCAACCAACATGTTTAGAATTTTTCAAGAAGCGCTAACTAATATTATTAAACACTCTATTGCTACTCAAATTGAAGCTTCGGTCGAAAAAATAGACGGGCACCTTGTGCTAATTATAAAAGATAATGGACAAGGTTTTAATTTGAGTAACTTAAAGAAAAAAGATTCTTGGGGAATAGTAGGAATGAAAGAAAGGGCTAATCTTTTGAAAGGTGAATTGCTAATTGAAAGCGAAAAATTAAAGGGTACCACTATTACATTAAAAGTACCATTAAATTAAATAATAATGATGAAGTTTTTAGTTGCAGATGACCATGCCATTGTGCGCAAAGGATTAGTGCAAGTTTTGCGCGAAGAATTTAGTACTGCTGAAATTACAGAAGTTGCCAGCGGATCAGAAGTCTTTCATCAATTGAGCAAACAAATTTGGGATATTATTTTGCTAGATATTTCCATGCCAGGAAGAAATGGAATTGAAATACTAAAACAAATAAGGGCAAACGGAATTAAAGCCCCAATCTTAATGATTAGTATGCATTCTGAGGAGCAATATGCCTTAAGAGCTCTAAGAGCAGGAGCTTCAGGTTTTCTAAATAAGGAAAGTGCAACCGAAGAATTGTTAGTTGCTATTCGCAAAGTATTATCTGGTAAAAAATATGTTTCCGCTTCATTAACCGAAAGACTAACCGAAACTTTTGGCGAAAAAACAGATCACAAACAGCTTTCTGATAGAGAAATGCAGGTGTTTCAGTTAATTGCCATGGGTAAAACCGTATCGGAGATTGCTACAGAAATTTCTCTTAGTGTGAATACTATAAGTACCTACCGTACCCGCATACTTGATAAACTAAAATTAAAAAACAACTCTGAACTTACAAGATACGCCTTGGACCATAAACTCATCTAATTTAAGCTTGTAGTACAAACCACTACAAAACTTTGCCGCTTACTCCTATTCTCAGCTTATTTTCCTTTTCGGTTATTTGCAAAAGAATTACCATGAAAAAAAATATAATTTTTCCGTACTTAAAAGTAATCACTGTTGATGACTCTCCGCTTATAGCAGACAGAACTGAGTCTATTGTGAGAGAAATTGAAGGTTTAAAGTTTTTAGGAAACGCTTTTAATATTTCTTGTGCCAAATCCTTAATAAACGTTAGCAAGCCGGATGTGGTTATCCTTGACATCAACCTAAATGATGATAAAAAAAATGAAACAGGTATAGATCTTCTTATATATCTACGACAAAATTTTTCACAAATAAAAACCATCATTTTTACTAACCATAATGAAGCTCACTACCGTTCTATTTGTATCGAAAAAGGTGCTAACCATTTTTTTGATAAATCAAGCGAAGCGCATAAAATTACTGAAGTACTGAAACAATGGACAATACAATAAAAAAAATGAATTTAAACCGTTTAAACTTTTGGCCTACCTATCAAAACTATGCGCGCACTATTATTTTATCAGATACTAATGATGATTCAAAAAACATGTTGTATTGGAGAAACAAAACTTTTTGTAAAATCCTAACGCATATTACCCCGCTAAGTTTAATTGCGCTTATTCCTGGTGTTTTTATGGCTTTTAAAGAAAAAATTATTGTTATTGGTTTTGTAGATTTGTTTGCCTTTTTTTTAATAACAATTATTACTTTAAGCCCTAGAATAAAATTAGAAATAAGAAAATTTATTTTTATTTTCACTCTTTATCTTTTATCGTTTACTCTACTTTATTACTTGCCTCTGCCAGGCGCCGGGCTATTATTTCTACTTACAATTACTGTATTTTCATCTCTTATTTATTCTTCTTCGGCTGCCTATTATTCGGCTTGGACAAACACAATTACTTGTGCTTGTTTTTCGCTCTTTATTTATTTTAAATTAGATATGCCAATTATTTCAAGTTATAGTTTTGGAGCTTGGATAGCAGTTGCGTCTAATCTTGTTTTATTAAGTTTTGCATGTGCCAAGTGTTTAGATTTGCTTCTTGCAGGTTTAACAAATTCTTTAAACGAAAATATAATTAAAGAGTTAAGAATTGAAAAAGCAAACCGACTGTACAGGTTCATAAGCCAAATCAATCAGAGCATTGTTCATATAAAAGATGAGGAAACACTTTTTCAAAAAACCTGCGACATTGCATTTACAACCGGCAAGTTTAAAATGGCTTGGATTGGAAAATTTGATTACGATTCCAACAAAATACTTCTTTTAAATCAAAATGGAATACCCGACAGCAGCATTTCTTTATTTAATGGTAATTTAGAAAATAATCTACCACAAGATTACATCTTGCGCTCAGGCAATCATTACGTTTGCAATAACGTCCAAAACGATAAAGAATTTAATAATTCTAAACAATTTAAGGTATTTGATGACATCAAATCTTTTATAATATTACCCATTAGAAAAGAAGGGAAAATTATTGGAAGCTTTAATGTTTATTCAGACCAAATTAATTTCTTTGATGATTCAGAAATAGCAGTATTAGAAGAAGCAGCCGGCGACATTTCCTTTGCACTTACTGTTTTTGAAAAAGAAAAGCGCAGAAAATTAGCAGAAGAAATTATTGTCAGAAATCAAAAATTGTTTAGCGCGATTATTGAAAAAAGTGCTGACATGAAAACACTTATAACCATTGAAGGCAAAGTTTTATTCGCAAGTCCTTCTGTTATAAAAATTCTTGGCTATTCTATGGATGATTTTCTACAAATAACACCTCATGATATTATTCATCCAGATGATATAGAATGTGTTTTTAAAAACATTCAATTAATTTCGCAAACTGAGGGTAGCTCAGTTAATACTCAACATAGACTAAAACACAAAACCGGAAACTATATTTGGTGCGAAGGCACAATTACCAATCTCCTTAAAGAACCCTACGTAAATGCAATTGTATCAAATTTCAGAGATATATCTGAACGTAAAATTGCCGAAGAGAAACTTAATATCATTTCAAACAACCTGCAAATAGCTTTAGATGACTTGAAAAAAAACATGGATTCATCATTAGATATTATTTGCTCAATAGATGAAAATGGGAAATTCGTAAACGTAAGTAAAGCAGCAGGAAATATATTAGGTTATGACAGCAATGATTTGATTGGCAAAAAATACATCGACATGGTATTATTTGAAGATGTGGAAAAAACAAATAAGGTTGCTGAAGAAATTGTTAATGGTAATCCAGTTACTTTTTTTGAAAACAGATACAAACACAAAAATGGAAGTATAGTAAACATACTTTGGTCAGCAAGATGGGATAATGACTCTAAGCTAATGTATTGTATAGCAAAAGATATAACAGATGTAACGAATAAGAAGGCGCAAATATTAAAAAGTGAATTATTTAACCGTAACCTCATCAATTCTATAACTGCACATATTGCGGTAATTGATGAACATGGTATTATTACAGATGTAAATAATGCATGGGATAATTTTGGATTACAAAACGGGGAAACAACACTAAAACGAATAGGCAAAGGGGAAAACTATTTTGATGTATGCGAAAAAGCATCACGGGATGGAGATAAAATAGCAGAGGTGTTATTAATTGGAATGAAAGATGTACTTAATGGAAAAGAAACTGTTTTTTATTTAGAATATCCTTGCCACTCACATAAAGAGCAAAGATGGTTTGGTGTTCGGGTTATGAAATTTGAAACAAAAGAGCGGTTAATTATAACACTGCATACAGACATTACAGATAGAAAAAAAGAAGAACAAGAAAAAGAAAAAATAGCGCACGATCTTGTTCAACGGAGTAAAAACCTAGAGCAGTTCTCTTATATCGTTTCACATAATTTACGGGCACCTATTGCTAATTTATTGGGATTTACAGAATTAATGAAATACGACAATCCGAGCGAAGATCTTATTAAGACTTCTATGAAAGGCATGTCAATTTCTGCATACAAATTAGACGAAGTTGTTAAAGATTTGAATGAGATTTTGCAAATTTCCACAATAGTTTCAGAAAACAAAGAAGAGGTTCATTTTCTAAATCTAGTAGAAGATATTTCAATCAGCATTGATAATATTATAAAAAAAGAAACTGTAATCATTAAAACAGACTTTGCAAGTGTAGGCAAAATGCTCTCTATTAAAAGCTATCTATATAGCATTTTTTACAATCTGATTATAAATAGCATCAAATTTCAGAAGCCCGGTATTAGTCCGGTGATTGAAATAAAAAGTCTGTTAACCGAAAAAGGAGTTCAAATAATTTTTAAGGATAATGGATTAGGGATAGATTTAGAAAAAAATAATGAAAAATTCTTTGGACTTTATAAACGTTTTCATCCTCATGTAGAAGGGAAAGGTATGGGAATGTTTATGACGAAAACACAAGTTGAATCGCTAGGAGGGAAAATCTCTGTTATTAGTGAGGTAAACAAAGGGGCAGAATTTACAATTATATTTGAAAATAACTTATAATGAAAACAAACAATAACTTTTTAATAATTGATGATGATGAAACATCAACAATGCTTTATAGTTTAATTTTAAAGATTGCGCTTGGCGATAAGATTGAAGTTCAATCATTCAATCTGCCAAACGAAGGCATTAACTTTATTAAAAATAAATTCGAAAATTTAGATCCATCATCAAAAACAATTTTATTTCTAGACATTAACATGCCTGTACTAATGGGTTGGGATGTGCTCGATATAATAGAAAAAATGGATGATGACATCAAAAAACAACTTATTATTTTTATGCTTTCTTCCTCTATTGACCCAAATGATAAAAAGCGCGTCATAGATCATCCGTTAGTTACTAATTTTATTGAAAAACCCTTAACAATAGAAAAAATTCATTCGCTTCAAATTTTTTAAACCTAGAAGTGATTCAGAGTTTTTCTGCAAAGTGAACATTGCGCTTGAACACGCTTAGATAAATTTAATACAGCTATTTCGATTAAATTATAGAATTAATAATACACTATCATCAGCAACAATTGATACTTGTAGAATAATGAGTTAAATTTACTCCTGAACGTAAACTCTTTTTACGCGTGCCGAAACATTCGTGAGCACTTCATAAGAAATAGAATTTAAAGCTTTTGCTAAGGCATTAATTTGCTCTACACTTTCAAAAATAATTACTTCATCACCTTCTTCACAATTAATATCTGTAACATCAATCATACACATATCCATACAAATATTGCCAATAGTTTTACAAAAAATTCCATTAATGTAAACCCCATGGTTACCGTTTCCTAACAATCTACCAAATCCATCCGCATAGCCAATTGGGATAGTAGCAATTTTTGTGTCTTTTTCTAATTTACCACTTCTGCTATAACCAACAGTTTGATTCTGACTTACATTTTTTATTTGACTTATTCTTGTAATTAAACTTCCTACGTTTTGCAATTTACCTTGTTCGGTTGCATTGACACCAACACCATACATCCCAATTCCCAACCTCACCATGCTGTAATGTGCATTTTTAAATCTGGTTATGCCACCCGAATTACAAATGTGTTTTAAAACTTTATATCCCAAAGAAATTTCGAACAACTTAAATGCTTTTTCAAATATTTTTATTTGTTCTGCAGTAAAATTATCTAAATCCGAATTATCGGAACCAACCAAATGTGAAAAAACAGATTTTACTTTTAACTGCGGCAAACTCTTTAATTCATTCGCCAATTTTTCAAAATCATTTTCTTCAAAACCTAAACGATGCATACCGGTATCAATTTTTAAATGCACTGGATATGCTTCCGTTATTCCCAATGCATCTAACTTTTTTACAAATGCATGCAGCACTTTAAAACTATATATTTCCGGCTCTAATTGATAATTAATAATGTCTTCCAAAGCATCCTCTTCCGGACTCATCACCATTATTGGCAATGTAATTTGAGACTGCCTTAACTCTACTCCTTCATCGGCATAAGCCACCGCTAAATAATTTACCCCAATGTGTTGTAATGTTTTTGCTATTTCTGCACCACCACTTCCATAACCCATTGCTTTTACCATACACATAATTTTAACATCAGGTGCAAGCAACGACTTATAATAATTTACATTATCAATTAATTTATTGAGGTTAATTTCAAAAACCGTATCGTGACTTTTTAATTGAAGCACTCTACTAATATTCTCAAAACCAAAACTGCGCGCACCTTTTAATAAAATACTTGCTTCGCTAAATTGATAATTAATTAAATTAAACTGACTAATAAAATTTTGTGTATCCGGAAAAAATAAAGAATTTGCTTTAAAAAAAGGTTTGTAATTACTAATCTCTTTTCCAATCCCTACAACTAAATCTATTTTGTTTTGAGAAAAAAGTTCAGCTAATTGTTTATATAATGAATTTGCCGAAACACCGGACTGTTCCAAATCAGAAACAATAACAATTTTCCGAGCACGACGATTTTGCTGTAACAAATAATTTAAGGCAATTTTTATTGAATCGATATCCGAATTATAATAATCATTAATGATTAATGCATTATTTATTCCGGTTTTTATCTCCAAACGTAAAGCAACAGGTTGCAATAATAGTAAACGCTTTGCAATCTCAATTTCATCAAAACCTAAATGTAGCAAAACGGCCGCGCAGGTTGACGCGTTTAAAATAGAAGCTTTATCAGAGAATGGAATTTTGAATGAATATGTTGTAGTGGCACTTTTTAGAAATAAAGTTTCGTTTGTAAAACTAATTTTAAGATCGGCGTCTTCAAATTCAGAAACAACAAGCGCATTCTTTAAACTACTTAATGGCACTTGCTCTTTATGCAAGCCATTTATAATTTTTTTATCGCATTGGCGTATTAATTTTAATTTTTCTTCGATTTTTTGTTCTCTGTTTAAGAAACCCTCATCGTGGGCAGAACCAATAGAAGTAACAACCCCAATAGTAGGGTTAATAATTTCAACTAAAGCATCCATCTCTCCCGGTAAAGAAATTCCAGCCTCAAAAATGGCCAAATTATGTGTGTAGTTTAAATTTAAAACACTTAAAGGAACACCAATTTGTGAGTTATAACTTTTAGGACTTCTACAAATAGAATAATTATTTTTTAATAGTTGATAAAGCCATTCTTTAACAACGGTTTTGCCATTACTTCCTGTAATACCTATAACCGGGATAGTAAATTGTTTTCGATGATAAGCTGCAAGAGATTGAATAGCTTTTAAAGAATCCTCAGAGATAATAAAAGAAATGTCTGAATTTTTATATTTAGAAAAATCAAATTCATTCTCTTGAATCAAAAAAGATTTAACTCCTTTTTCTATTAAGTCAGCAATATAATTATGTCCATTATTGCGAGAAGTTTTAAGCGCAATAAATAATGTTTCACTAGGAGACTGTAACGAGCGACTATCATTTAAAAAAACAAGTACTTTATTAGTTGTACCACCTGTAAATTTAGAATTAGTAATTTCTGCTATTTGTTGCGGGCTATACATAGAGAAATTTTATTTCTTAAAATTCTTATTAAAACAATTACGACATAAAGGCTCATAGCTATCAGTTTCGCCAAGCATTACCAAATTTGCATCGTTGGTTTTGCGATGACTCACATAGGCCAAATTTCCACATTGCATACAAATAGCATGAACCTTTGTAACATATTCGGCAGTTGCTATTAAATTAGGAATTGGTCCAAATGGTTTTCCCGTAAAGTCTAAATCAAGGCCCGCGGCAATAACCCTAATACCTCTATCTGCTAATTGATTGCAAACGTAAGGCAATTCATCATCAAAAAATTGAGCCTCATCAATTCCAACAACATCAACATCTGTAGCCAACAATAAAATATTTGCACTTGAAGGCACAGGCGTACTAATAATTTCAATTCCTTGATGACTTACAACTTTAAACTCGTCATAACGAGTGTCTACTGTTGGTTTAAAAATTTCAACTTTTTGTTTTGCAAACTGAGCGCGCCTTAATCTCCTTATTAATTCTTCCGTCTTTCCAGAAAACATACTTCCAACAATGACCTCTATCCAGCCACGTTTAAGTTCATTATTATTATTTTCTAAAAACATTGTTTAAAAGGCGTTAAAAACAAAACTTAAAAGTACAGTAAGATGTGGCAAAATCAAATTATATTTAGTTATAAATATTCACAAAAAATGTCATTAGAAAAAGTCTTACATAAAATGCAATCTCAAATTAACGAATTAGCGCCTACGCTGGAGTTATTTTTAGAGGAGACGATTCAACCATCGGTAGACAGCTGTGAAATACTTCAGAAACAACTAAGTCAATTGCAAGAAAACTTGGCCGTTTATAAGTATAATAAAATTAATAAAGAGATTTCTCCAAGCTTTAGTCTTCATGCAAAAGTGAGCGAAAAAGAAATACCTCAACAAACTACAGAAACACCAAAAGAAGAAACAAAAATTCCTGAAAAAGAAATTGTAGAAACTGTACAGCCTTTTATTGATATTATTGGAGAAATAACCCATCCAAGCAAAACAATAGCACCATTTACCATCGGAATTAACGATAAGTTTAGGTTAATTAACGAGTTATTTAAACAAAATAATGCAGAATACAATATTGCGATAGAACAATTAAGTGCATTAAAAAGCTGGTCAGATTCTGAGGTGTATTTAAATAGTTTAAAAACTTTATATAATTGGAAAGAAGATAGCGAAGTGGTGATTTACTTTTTTTCAATTACAAAAAAACGTTTCTCTTAATGCGTTCAAAAACAATTTTACTTTTAATTTTCTTTAGTTTCAATTTTTCTTTTGCGCAAGACACAATTTATGCAAGAAAAGTAATTAAATTTTTAACTTCAAAAAAGTGTTTTGGAAGAGGTTACTTAAATAATGGCTTGGATGTTGCCGCAAAATATATTTCGGCAGAACTTAAAGCTAATAATGCTAGACCCTATTTTTATACTGGTTACTTTCAATGGTTTGATTTTAATGTAAATACTTTTCCAAACAAAGTAATAGTAAAAGTTAACAACAAACTTCTAAAGCCGGGCATTGATTATATTATTAATCCAGAAAGTACAAGTCTAAAAGGTAAATATTCGCTTGAGAAAAAAGACAGCGTAACCTATATCACTACAAATTCTGAGATACCTGTAACTCTCAATATTAAAAAAAAATTAACCTATAGCGTGGCAACAAAATCTACGGCTATCTGTGCAATAGATTTATTAGAAAACAATGCGAAAAAAAACTTATCCTCTTTAGAAGTAAATATTGAAAGTAAAGTGCTTACCAAATACATCAACAAAAATATTTGCGCTTTTATTCCGGGTGAAATTAATAACGATACCATGATGGTTTTTTCTGCTCACTATGATCATCTCGGGGGAATGGGAAAATCAACATTTTTTCCAGGAGCAAACGATAATGCAAGCGGCGTAAGTGTGTTATTGAATCTTGTGAAATATTATTCAAAAAATCCACCTAAATACAAAACTGTTTTTATTTTCTTTGCCGGAGAAGAAGCAGGTTTATTAGGCTCACGCTATTTTGCAGAAAGCAAAGTAATGGATTTAAAGAAAATAAAATTCTTAGTTAATTTGGATTTGTTGGGTACCGGAGATGATGGGATAATGGTGGTTAATGGTTACACCTTTGAAAAACAGTTTAATTTATTAGACAATATTAATAAAGAAAAAAATTTGGTGAAAGAAATTAAAAAGCGTGGCAAAGCTTCTAATAGCGACCACTATTGGTTCTCAGAAGCAGGCGTACCTTGTTTTTTTATTTATACTTTAGGCGGCATAAAAGCGTATCATGATGTTTATGACGTAGCCAAAACATTGCCGCTTACAGATTATGTGGATGTATTTAAATTGATAACTGAGTTTGCGGATAAACTATAAAATTTAAAACACATAGGAAACATAGATTTAATTTTTAAACAGAACGCAAAAAGTTTCACATAATTGAAGCACGTTTCAATTCTCCGTTTTCTTTAAATAATTATAGTTTCAAAAAAACTATATGCCCTATGTGGTTAAAAAAAGATCGAACTTACTTCTTATAATAATTCATCAAGTCAATTTCTTCCCACACTTTTGGATGCATAAAAAATTGCACATCTTTTTTTTCTTTGATAGCATTACGAATAAATGTGGAGGAAATATCCATCATTGGCGCTTCTGTTAAATGAACATTTGGGTGAGTGTCAAAATCACTTGGTGAACAATTTGGACGAGGATAAACATAAATATGATGGCGCTTTAAAATCTCTTCGTAATTTTTCCACTTATTAAATGATTGTAGATTGTCTTGGCCCATTATTAAACTAAACTCATGCTCTGGAAATTTTTCTTTTAAACGAGCTAATGTGTTTATGGTGTAAGAAGGTTGCGGTAAGTCAAATTCGAAATTACTTGCTTTGATAGTTGGATGAAAATCGAGCGCAAGATTTACTAATTGTAAACGATCGTTTTGATTTAATAACTGGCTTTTATTTTTTAATGGATTATGAGGACTTACAACTAACCACACTTGTTGCATATTCGTATAACTGCTCATGTAGTTAGCTAATGCTAAATGCCCAATGTGAATAGGGTTAAAAGAACCAAAAAACAAACCAATATGCATAAAGTAAAATTACTAGTTATTTTTAACTATATGAATTATTGATAAATTAAATAAAAAATGAGATTAGTAAATAGGGATTTTTTTAGAAACTAGTTTCCCATTATTGTAATATAAATTAACTAAGTAAACACCCGTCGCTAATTCGGTAGGAATTACAATATTATTATACCCTTCATTTATGGGCAATGATTCAGTTCTAATTAATCTACCCGCGGCATCAATTATATTAAGAGTATAACTTGTTGCATCTTTACTTGAGGAAATAACAACAATTCCGTTTTGTTGGTTGTAAAATAAATTTGGTGTTTCCTCATTTAAATTACAATCATCACTAACATAAACTGTTTTTGAATTTTTGAAGGTTAGATTATTATCAATCATTTTTAATTGAAAGTAATTTCCTAGATTTTTTTTATTTTCTATAGTAATTGCGTAGTTATTAATTGCTGAGGAATTTCCTTTGGCAATTACAGAGTTAATTTTATTAAAAGTAAATCCATCCTTACTATTCATAATATCAAAATGAGACCCATTTTTTTCCGTTGCGGTACTCCAGTTTAATTTCACATTATTTTCGCCATCACAAGTAGCAGCAAAATTGATGAGTTCTATTGGAAGAGGAATGGTAACTGAAGAAAGTACATAAGGACAAAATTGAGTTAAACCAACTGCGGTAACTGCTCCAACACCGGCAGACACAGCTGGTGCGCTGCCCGTTGTAGCATTGTTTAAATTCCAAAAACTTCCATCCCACCATTGAGCTCCAATGTTTCCAGTATTATAAGGCGCATTTAAAGTATTTTCAATTCCTCTATAACTAAAAGTACAATTGGCAGTAACTGCTGCGCTTGGAGTAATATCCCACCATCTATCAATTACAGAATTTGTAGCGCAAGGATTACCTGACATAAGGTTATTAGGGCAATAGAAAAAAGTTACGCCGCCTACATTACTTGCACCAGCCCAAGGCAAATTATCTGAGGCAGCAGTTGCGCGGGTAGAAACATTAATGTTTGAAGCGCCTACAGTTGTTTTATTAAAAGTAAATGGAATTTGCGATCCTGCTACACCAAAAGGAAAAACGTGCGCGCCGGTATTTGTCCCCATATTCCAACGCATAATACTTGGATTTACGGCTACGTTGGTTTCACTTAAAACATAGCCTGTACCATAAGTAACAGCCGCAGCAACAGGATTTGTAATTGTAAGAAGAAAGGAATTAAGATTGTAAATTACATTTCCAACAGATAAAACTCCATTAGTAGTAACAACTCCTCCAACATTGGTGTTTAAATTTTGTGTTTTAACTCCTGAGCCTAATAATGTTAGATTATAAAATGTTGTTGAATTAGTGCCGTTAATAGTTTGATTTGCTCCATTTAAATTTACAGTTCCATTATCCGAGAAAAAACCGGTGTTAGCAGAATTGTTTGTCCAATCCCCTTCCATCCAAATATTACCGGTTGCACTAGGGTTCACAATGCCGCCAGCTTGACTTAAATAATCTCCATTTGTTCCTCCGTCAATATATATATGTGCCGCACCAGAAAACACAATGCTTGCACCGTTATTTATTATTCCTTGAGAATAATATTTTGAATTAAATATTACAATTAATATTAATAAATATTTTATGGTATTAAACATGTTTTAATTATTTTTTATTCTTTTCGCTGTTTTTCTTTTCGTTGTTTTTCTTTTCGCTTTCGATTATTGGCGGGTCTGTAATATTTAATTGTCTTTTTATTGGCCTCAAATCACCGCTTTGATTTGCATCCGATGAATTATTAAATTGGCTTTCGCTTTGACTTCTTGAATTTGAATCAGTAATCGTGCTAGTTGGATTAATGATGCTTAATACAGAAATCGAATTTGTTTTTGCAGACCCGTCTTGTGCAAAACTGTTAATAAAACAGATGAAAGTAAATGCTATAACTAATACGGTTTTCATATTCATTATTGATAGTTAACAAAAACAGTAAATTCCCCGCAATTCGTGTCTGTTACACAATTTCCACCTATGTCAACATTTGTTGTTCCGCCAAATCTAGCTGAACGAATAACAATTGTATGAGTTCCTGCAGCTAAAGTAAAAGTTGCGGATAATGGAACAACCCCAAAGGCATTTTGATTTACAGTGCCACTATTTGCTGTTTCGTATCTGTTCCATCCTCCTTGCGGTAAGAAAGTTCCATTTAAATAAATTATTACATCAACAATAGAATAAGCACCAGCTGTTGTACTAATGTTTCTAATTCCAATATCTCCTATTACTGACACAGCTGCTGTTTGACCAGGAGGAACAATAATAGTGGTTGATAATCCTGGCTGGGCAACGTGAGCAGTTGAATTTATGTTGGTTCTGGGGCTTGTACCATACATCTGAAAAACCTGTTGCTGCTTTTTAAAACATAACCAAGCAGGAGACACTGTAGTACCAGAGTTATAATAATAACCTGCGCCGCAAGGCAAGGCAGCGTTTGTATTATACACCAATAAACCTGCAGCTGGAGTGGGAATAGTAGCGGCATCAGTATTACTAGTTAAATTAACATTGGGTATTAATAAACCTTTATTTGTTGCGGCAACATCTAACATTGCCGAAACAACGGGTGCGGCACCGGTTGCATTAATTCCAACATTTTGAGAAAAAGTAACTGCTGAAATCATCAAGAACAAAAATAATATTCTCTCTTTCATCTGATTAATTTTTTATTATATTAAAGATAAACCACAAACATCATTAAACAAAATAAATTCACTCATTCTTAAAGTGATTTCACTCATTCCTTTATCAGAAATTTAACAATTCAATCCGGTTTATTTATCTTTTGTTTTTTTAATATCCACTTCTAAATTATCATTTAGCTCTTTCGATTCTTTCTGTTCTGTTTTTTGAGCTCCCATAGATGGAGCAAAACGTTCTTCAGAATATTTTGAAACTGAACCATCTGATAATATTTCATCAGCTCTGTTTGCGGTAATAAAATAAGTAAACTTAGTATTTGACGATCCGCTTTTTAACTCAGTTACATCAAAGCCTGTTCCAGTTTCATTAGAAACAAAAACGCCATTGCAATCTCCTTGTAGTTGAACAAATACACGTAGAGGATGTTTTTGGTTAACAATAATGTTTTTCGAAAAAATAGGATCAATTGTAATATGAACTTTGCCATTTACCAATTGCCCTTGACCAAAATCTTGAAATAAATTTTCGGGTGCTTCAGGAGCAGACAAAACAACTTGTTTATTATTTAAATCTTTAACAACAGTATTTACTGTTCCATTCCCTTCAATTTTACGAACAACATTGGCGGCTGTTCTTGCTCCAACATAGGCAAAAGATTGCCCCGACCCTGTATCGAAATATCCTCCTGCTCTTAACACACCATTTACGACTGAATTTGAAAAACCAACAACTCCAAAGTTTGTTCCAACCGCTGATAAACCTGAGCCTCCAACTAAATTTGTTGCGCCTTGAGCATTTCCTGAAAAATAACCTCCTGTTCCGGTAGCACTTGTAACACGTCCCCACACTCCAACATCAGCTCCTGTAATAGCAGCACCTCCTCCCGTAACTAAGTAGGTTGCTCCAGCACCATCGCCACTTATAACAGCCCCGGTACCATTAACATCTGTGTTATGTCCTCTTAAACCAAAAGCTGTGGCCGACTGGCCAACCCCAGTAACTCCATTTCCATTTGCAGTATTACCAGTTCCTCTAACGCCTGCTGTGCCGGCCCCACCAGCAACTGTTCCAAGCACACCAATTGCACCGGTTGAAGAAGACGTGTTTGCGAAATACCCTGCTGATACATTACCTGCGCCTGTAACATAACTGTTAATAGGCCATGATGCATTTGAGCTATAAACCGAAAATAAATCTCCTGCATTTGCGGTTGTACTATTAATAACAACTTCTCCAGTTGGAATAATTCTCATGCGCTCTGCATTTGTAGAAAAAAATCTTACAGGTTGCGCATTTATGGAGCCCATAAATTCTGTACCAACTAATGTATTGCCTGCTAATAACCAACCACCGGAGTATGCCATTAAGCGCCATATAGCGCCATCAAAATATAAAAAAGCGCTTAGCGTTGTGTCATATACAAGTAGACCGGTTGCCGGTGCAGCAATTGCTGTTCTTTGTGCGCTTGTCATTCGGGGAGTTAAGAAACCACTGTTAGTTGAAGCAATATCTAACATCGCCGATGCAACGGGTGCCGCCCCGGTTCCGTTAATTGCAACATTTTGTGCAAAAGAAGAAAAAGAGATTGTTGTAATAAGAATTAGGATTATTTTTTTCATGATGTTATAATAATATACTAAGTTAATTCACAAAACGTTTTAAAAAAAATATTACATCAATTATAATATGATTCTAATACTTATTTTTGGCTAATTTTACTAAGTGAGCACCAATTTTAACATATTACGTTGTTTTACTCTAGTTCCGGACAATACACAAAGATTCTTTTTTGAATTAACAGAGCTTACATCAATCAAAAATTACCAACCCAATTCTTTTGTGTTATTGACCTATAAAAATCCTCAAACAAAAAACACGCAACCTTTATTTTACAAAATAATTAATAAAACAAAAATAGAAATACCTGAATATAAAGATTCTCAAAAAACAATTTTACTCAAATCAAAAACTACTAAAGAAAATTATATTAAAAAAATAATTGCGCTAAAGGAACATATACAACAAGGTAATATTTACGAAGTAAATTATTGTATAGAATTTTTTGCAGATGATGTAGAAATAAATCCACTGGAAGTTTTTTTAAAATTAAATGAAATAAGCAAAGCTCCTTATTCTAGTATGGTAAAATTAAAGGATGATTTTATTATTAGCGCCAGCCCCGAATTATTTTTAAAAAAAGAAGAGGCAATACTTTATACCAAGCCAATTAAAGGCACTGCCAAGCGTGGCAAAACAAAAGAGGAAGATGAAATTTTGAAAACTAATTTGTACAATAACTTAAAAGAGCGCACCGAAAATGTAATGGCCGTTGATGTTGCTAGAAATGATTTATCGCATTTAGCAAAAAAAGGAAGCGTGCATGTAAATAAATTATATAATATAGAAACCTACGAAACGGTTCATCAAATGGTGAGTACTGTAAGTTGCGAATTAAAAGAAAATACTTCTTTCGAAAAAATTATTGAAGCTACCTTCCCAATGGCAAGTATGACTGGCGCGCCCAAACTCCGCGCAATGCAATTGATAGACGAGTATGAGGATTTTGACAGGAATTTTTACTCCGGCGCAATGGGTGTGATAGATGAGAACGAAGATTTTACTTTAGCGGTGAACATACGAAGCATTTTTTATAACCAAAAAACAAAACGTTTATCAATTGCGGTTGGTAGTGCCATTACCTACTTGTGCGAGCCCGAAAAAGAATATGATGAATGTTTACTTAAAGCAAATGCTTTATTAAAAGCTTTAAATGCAAGAATAGAATAGTCTATTTTGGGTTGGATTAAAAAAGAAGCAATATACTTTAGATTTTTAATCCAATTACACAAACATCATCAACCTGCTCTAAATTACCTTTCCAATTTTCGAATATATCATTTATGCTTTCAGATTGTTCTTTTTGAGAAAGATTTATATTGCTTAATAATAAGTCTGAAAACTGTTTATATTTAAATTTTTTACCTTTTGGTCCTCCGAATTGATCAGCAAAGCCATCAGTAAATAAATAAAAAATTGTATCTACTTTATACTCTATTTGATGTGTAATAAAAGGTTTAGGATTTTCGGTTTTACCTATCGGTTGTTTGTCGGCTTTAATTTCTTTTAATTCATTATTATAAATATACCAAAGTGGATTATTTGCGCCACTCCAATTAATACTTTTGTTTTTAATGTCAATACATAGTAAAGAAATATCCATTCCATCTTTTACGTCGCTTGCGCTTTTTTCAAAGGTTTCTAAAACCAATTCCCTTGTTTTATCCAATATTTTTCCGGTCTCAGTTACACGGAATTCTTTTATCGTTCTATTTAATGCATTACTACAAACTATCGAAACCATTGCCCCAGGCACCCCATGCCCTGTGCTATCCGCTACTGCAATAAAAAATAAGTCGTTTATTTTCTCTGCCCAGTAAAAATCCCCCGCAACCAAATCTTTTGGTTTATATAAGATAAAGTTATTTGGTAAATGACTATCTATAAATTCTTGCGGAGGAAGAATTGCTTCTTGCAAACGTTTGGCATAGGAAATGCTATCAATAATTTCTTTTTGTTTCTCCTCTACTAAATGTTTTTGCGCCTCGACCTCTGTTTTTTGGGATTCAATAATTTCTTTTTGTTTAAATAACGTTTTATTAGTTTCCTTTCTAAGAAAATTACTTCTAATAACAAAAAACACTAGAATCAGAAATATCATAATAATAATAACAAAATAAATGATAGTCTGTTTTGAGTCACTTAATTCCGAATCTTTTGCATTTATTAATTTCATGCCTTTTTCATTATCACTTTGTAATTTTGTTATTTCCTCTTGCTTTTTAATAGCATCATATTTTAAGTTTAAATTTGAGATTTGACTAAATAGCGCGGTATTTAAGTCGTTGTTTCCAGAATTTATAATATCGGTTAAAGCTTGGTATTCTGCATTTTTAATTTCGTATTGAATATTTGTAAGGGTATTAAAAACATACAATAAAGGCATTAAATCAAAATTGGTTATTTCCCAACTAACGGGCTGACCATTTTCATCTGAATAATTATCTGTATTTAAATTCAAACCTTCTTTTATAATAGCACGATTTTGATCCCGAATCAAATTTAAAATGGAATCTCTTAAATTGCTTATAACTGATTTTAATTTTGCGGCTGAGTATTTGTCTTTATTTGGATTATATGGATTGCCAATTAAAATTAGTGTTGTAAGGTCAGCGTTTACCTTATTTTCAATAAAAATAGAAGATAAAGTGTCTGCTTGAGTTTTTGGAATCTTGTCTATTGTAATTAATAGATGTGATTTTAGTTCTTTAATATGATTAACTGCAGAATCAGTAAATATTTTTAATTTATTTGTTCTGTTCAAGACATCGTTATTCCCATCTAATTTAACATTGTTTAAAGTGGCATATAGCTGCTTATTTCTTGAGGAGGCTGTTCTTAAAGCTTCTTCTGTATTTAACCCTTGTAGAAGAACGGCGTCTATATCAATCCTTCCACTTCCCGAATTAACGAGTGAAGCGAAACAGTGGCAGAAAAAATAAATAACCACTAAATAGTTATGCATTTTATTGAAATTTGTTTTTCTTGCCTTTGCTAAATGAAATAAGGCAAATGGAACAACAATGAATAAAAGAATAATACTGTTAGAAAAATATAAAAATCCAGCGCCTGGCCAATGTTGAATCTTAAATAAAAACCCAACAGAAAAAGTCCACAAAATAAAACTTTGGGAAAACAAAAGCAGTTTTGCTTTCTTGGTTTCTTTGGCCTTCCAGCTTTCTATAGTAAATAAGGGCAGATAAAAAAAAGCAAAAATAAAAGTTCCAAACATCAATAAAACAGAGGTAAATGGCCAATGTTGTATTTTAAAAAATTGGCCTAATAATGTTGGGATAATGGCTAACCAAACAAGAAAATTTAATGTTTTAGATGATTTAATTTCGTTTGGCAGCATGATTAATCTTTTTTAAATATAAATTAATTTTGCGTCTTAAATCATTTTTACTTAATAAATATACAAAATCATTTGCACAAGTTAATTTAGCAATAACCGAATCATAACGATGTTGTGTTGATACGGGAAGTCAAGGCTTTAAATTTTTTATTAGAATAATTTATTTTATAACCATTCATTTTTAGCAAGGCGGTATACAAAATTTAATTTAGGTTGTTCTCCAAAATAAGTTACTTCTTGTTCAGTAATTTTTGTTGCGCCCAACCGACTGATAGCAATTTGAGAACGTATATTATCTGCGCCTATATGAAAATAAACCTCTTGCACAAATTCAAAAATATAATCCAATATCAATTTTTTAACTGAATGATTGATACCTTTCCCCCAAGATTGTTTGGTAAAAAAAGTGTAGCCAATTAATACACTATTTGTTTGCTCGTTATAGTCATAAAACCTGGTGCTCCCAATTATTTTAGCACTGCTTTTTTCTATAATTTTAAAGGCTCCTTTACTTTGTATTGCTCCTTCAAAAAAAATCTTAAATACATCTCTTTGCCAACGATTTTTATTTGGGTGTTGCTCCCATATTTGAGGGTCTGCTGCTGCTTCATATAATTTTTCAAAGTCACTTTCTAATAAAGGATATAAAATTACCTTATCATTTTCTAATGTGGGCTGAATATTTATTTTCATTTAAAAAAAATATTAAGGGAAGTTGTTGTAGGTATATTTACTAGTAACGTTTGGCGAATGAGCCCAGTGCGGTTTTTGAAACATCACCTGTCTAAACCCACAAAAGGCTATGTCGAAGATAAATGTTTTTTAGCGAGCCACAAAAAATTGTCTGCGAAGCAGGCAAATATTCTGTGCGCGAGAGATGACCAAGTCCCTCGCATTGGACGAATTTGCTGTTAGGGGTAGTTTTATTTTTTGTCTTGAAATTCGTTTGAGATTTCACGAACGTCGTCTATTAGAAATGAGCCCCTAGTTTTAACTAAAACTACATTTCTAACGAATTTGGAATTAAATTTCTTGTCGATAATTAAAACGTCATACAGAAGGTTTTTCATTTCAGTTACATTTTTAAAGTCGCATTTGGTTACTTCTATTTTTCCGTAGTCTGTACCAGCAATCATAAATCCTTCGCCAATTCCAGCATGTTGAGAGTATCTGCGTCCCCATTTAGATTTAAATTCAGCTTCTGTCAAGCCGCCGTCCAAATCAATATTTGTTGCGTCTTTTTTGAATTCAGCATATTGGTCAGTGCATAAGTAGGAAAAACCCTTCAAGAAATTATCGTCGTTGTTAAAAAACGATTCGATACTATTTATCAACCATTCTTTTCCGGCTTGAATTATCAAGGTGTCTTCAGCGATATCGCCTTTTGTCAATAATGGTTCATTGCCGCATGATGTCAAGAAATAGATCAGGGTCAATGAAATAATTATTCTTAAATGTTTTAGCATAGTCTGTTTTCTGTCAAATTACCCCTAACTACTCGCTAAAACTAATAAAAACGATCTTAAACGCTTGTAATTATTTGTAAGCGAACCATAACAAATATAAAACATTAAAGAAGGGAAACAAAAAATAAAAAAGTAATGCCACTGCTTATTTTGCAATGCATTAAAATCTAATTGTTCACTCACTGGTTAGAAAAAAACATTTGTTACTTTTGGCGCTCAAAAGTAACCAAAACGCTTTTAATTTTTAAATAGGAGATTTTTACTTTCGCAACTTAGAGACAGCGAAAGTAAAACCGCTGCCTGTCTATGCTCCTGTCTGGATGCCCAATATACTAAGCGCTTAGCATAGACAGCAGCTATCTCTGTTAAAAATCAAAATAACATTACGAAGAAAAGCTGGGCGCCTATAAAATTTATTATTTATTTTTTAGGCATGTATTTATAATGAATTTCTTAAAGTAAAATCTTATGAGGCCTTTCCCTGTGTTTGCTTAAGCGGACTTGATAAACCTATCTCTTCGCGCTTTCTTTGGTAAAACTAATTATTCAAATTATCACCACGCAATTCGCGGTAACGCTTTCGGGCTTCTACGGTAAACACACTGCCGGGGTAATTGGTTAGCACATCTTGGTAAGCTTGTTTTGCTTTTTCTTTGTCGTTAATTTTGTAGTCGTACAACTCCGCCAATTTAAATTGAGCATCGTCGCCATACAAATCTGTTGGATAATATTCTAAAATATTTTTATACATGGCTTCTGCTTCTGCATATTTACCTTGCGAAGAATATATTTGTGCTTTTGAATAATTAATATCATCACCCAAAGTGTTAGTGCTAAATAATAAATTAATGCTATCCATTCGCAAAATTGCTTCTTTGTATTTATGCTGCACAATCATTAATTCTGCGCTAGCAAATAATCGCAAGGGCAAATCATTTGTATCTACGCCAATAGCATCGGTAATTATTAATGATAAATTTAAAGCATCATTGGCAATTAATTTTGTTGTTGCACCTTTTAAAACATCTGCCTGCGTTTTTGCCCAGGGAAAATCGCCAGCATAAAAACTTAATTTAGCATTTCTAAATTTTGCCTCTTGCCCTATTGCTTCGTATTTAAAATCTTTTTCTACCTGAGAATACAATAAAGAGGCTTCCCAAATTTCTCCTTTTAAAATATAAATATCGCCTAGCAAAATTTTATACTCTGCTTTTGCCAAAGCGTCCATTCCCGATTGGTCAACAAAATCTTGTAGTAACACAATTGCCTCGTCGGTTTTATTTAAATAAAATGCTTTTAATGAAACTAAATTTTTTAAAATTTGTGCGTTCAAAAAACTCTGCTTGTATTTTCCGTTTGCCTTAGATAATTTTTGTTCTAAGGCTAATAACTCTTCCTGACTAGGTTGTTGTTTGTTGGTAATTGCTAAATAATCAACATTCATCCCATCAATTACCGCGGCATCATAATATAAATTATCGGTGCCTTTTTCGATAATATAATCGTAACAACGTTTAGCTGCCTCCCACTGTTGATTTGCCACACAAATTTTTGCTAAATCAAAAATACGATTACCATCTTCTTTTAAACGTTTATCCAACGCGCGAGACTGAATAAATGCGCCGTCAAAATCTTTTTGCTGCTTTTGAATAAAAATTAAAAATTCGCTTAAAATAATTTTATCTGGATTTTTTTGAATTCGTTTTTGAAGTTCTTGTTTTAATAAAGGATTATTTATTCCACCTTCATTATCATCATACCCTAAAGAATTTTGCAAATTACCCTGCACGGTTTGTATTTCTGTATCTCTAAATTCTAAAGCATCTAAATACTCATTTATCATGGCTTTTAAATCATTCTTCTGCCTATAAATATCGGCGCGTTCGTAAAAATAGGGGTAATCGGGAGTTGCTCTTTTTCCTTTGTTATAAACCTCAAGTGCATAATCGTATAAAGCATCTTCTAAAAATGCATTGGCTAAATTTTGAATAAATGGTTGAACAGCAAGTAACTCTTTAATTGCTTTTTCATAAACTTCTCTTTCCTTTTTTTCTTCGTTTTGAAGTTTATAAACTCTTCCTAAATAAACATACAAATACACATTGTTTCTGTTTTGCTTTAATTGTTTTTTTGTGATTTTTTCTGCTCTGGAAAAATCTTTTGCGCCTAATAAACTTTTAAAATAATTTGCATACCAAGCCTCCGGATTTTTATCATACAAATCTTCGAAATACTCATTTGCCTTTTCGTATTCTTTTAGTTCGAAATACTGGAGCGCTAATTTATCGGCGTTGTTAGTTGGTTTTTGAGCGTAAGCATTAACTTGTATAAACAAGAAAATAAAAATTAAAGAAAATATTTTAGAGAAAAAATTCATTTTTTATAATGCCGTATATATTTAGGATAGGTAGTATAAATATACTACCAAAGATTTGTTTTAGGAAGGGGGAAAGGAGGATTTCTGTTTTTTTCACAAAAACATATTGTTATGTACTTATAGCATTTAACTGAAAATTTGGTTTAATCTAAAAGCCCATAAAATTCGAGACTTCGCATTAATTTTTTAAATAAAAAAAGACTCCATTAGGAGTCAAACATTTATAGATGATGAAAAAAGTGACGTTAAGTGCCGTAGGGGCGAAATATAATAATTAACTATTGAAAGCCAGCTTTACGGTTTGTCCGTTTTGTTCGAACTCTATTGAATCGGCTAAATTTTTCATTAAAAAAACGCCTCTGCCGCTAATTTTCCCAATATTTGAAGGGTCTGTTGGATCTGGTAAGCCTAAATAATCAAAACCCTGACCTTCGTCTGTAACCGAAAAAATTAATTGTTTTTCTGAATTTTCGAATCCAATATTTACAAATTTATCGGGGTTATCTTTATTTCCATGGTGAATGGCATTATTTACAGCTTCTGTTACTGCAATTAAAATATTGCCATAAGAATCTTCATGAACGTTAAATATCTGACAAACATCATCTATTAATCGCTCTACCAACCTTAAATTATCTGGTTTTGAATTTATTTTCAACGTCTCGTTCCTTGCTGGAATCATCACTTGTTTACACTGTTAAAATAATTATTTACTTTTTCCTTATAATAGGGCGTTAAACTAGGCGGAACAGTGTTTAACAACTCCATTTCTTTTTCTTTGACTCTTTTATACTCTAAAAATTGATTTGGGTTGCTTAAAATTTGATTTTTTGCTTCATTACTTTTCCTCTGCTCATCTTGCTCGCGTTCTCGCTCTGCTTTCTCACTTTCCAGCAGCTTACTTAAAATATCTTGTTGGCGTTTCATCGTCTCATTTGTAAGTCGCTTATTTACAAGGTCTTTTTCAGTTTGTTCCATTAAATCTGCAATATCACCCCCCGGATTTTTTCCCTTATTTTTGAGTTTATCCATCATTTGCTGCATTTGTCTCCGCAAAGCTTCTTGTTGAGCGGCCATTTTTGCTAATTGTTCGCTACTGCCTGGCATCATCATTCCACTGCTGCCATTTTGCCCGGTACCAGGTTTCTGTCCCTTTTTATCTCCCGGTTTTTCTCCTGGCTTTTGACCTTTTTCCATGGCTTCCTTCATTTGTTTCAATTGCTCGTTTAATTGTTCTTGCAATTGTTTCATACTTTGCATACTTGGTTTATCAGATGGTTTTGAGCCTTTGCCAGAACCAGGTTTTTTACATTTACCACTACTGCCTTTTTGTTGCTGCTGCTGCTTCATTTGCTTTTGCATTTGCTCAAGCGCTTCGTTTAAGAGTAAAGCTAAATTATTTACAGAGGTCATTGTGGTTTGCATGCGCATAGTTCCTTCTCCTGTATTTCTATCGGCAAGGGCTTGCACCGTTTTATTCATATTTAGGTTTATGGCATTAATTTCACGATTAACTACCGCGCTAATTTGAGGCGCTCTTTTGCTTAAAGCCAACAAACTATCTTCAATAATTTTGGTGTCGTCTTTTAATTTGTTTTGTTGCTTGGGAATATTAACATATTGCGGATTATCGATTCTTGTTTTTGGTAAAAGTTTAATTAACTCTTCTTGAGCAAAAGACACATTTAATAAATTTTCTAATATCTGACGAAGTGCTTGCGCATTTTCTTCACTTTGTTTTTCTTCACTTTCCTTCATAGAGTTTTCCATCTCTTCCATCATCTCTTCCATTTTTTCGCTGGCACTTTTTTGAGATTTAGCTGCTTCTTTTTTATTATTCTTATTTAATTGCTCCGAGCTTTTTTGCATTTCCTTACTAATTTCGTTTTGCTTTTCTTCGGTTTTAGGTAGGGCATTAGGTTCTTCCAATTCCCTATTTTTTTGTTCTAAATCTTTCAGGTCTTTTTTTAATTCTTCGAATTGCTTTGCAATTTCTTCTTGTTTTTTTTCTAATTCTTTAGCGTCTGGTTTTTTGCTGTCGTCTTTTTTATTATCAGCGCTCTTATCATCTTTTTTCTCATCGCTTTTATTCTTATCTTCTTTTTTATTTTCAGTTTCTTTATTTAAAGCGTCTTCTTTATTTTTAAGCTCCTCCAATTTTTCTATAACGTCCAACATTTTTTTCTCAACCTCAAGTTGTTTAAAGGCTTCGAGGTTTCTATCTAGTTCTTTTTCAATGTCTTTATTTGATAATTTCATTTCATCCAACTTTTGTTGCACTTCATTTTTATCCAACTTCTCTAACATTTTATTTAACTCATCAAATAGCTTTTTCATCTCCGGCGTCATCACATTTTCAAACAATTCTTCTAATTGTTTTTGTTTCTCCATGATAGACTCGTCGGTTTTAGAAAATTCGTTTTGTTGCTTATTATTTAACTCATTTTCTTTTTTAATATCTTCTATTTTATTTTGAAGCTCTTGTTGCTTTTTAATCATCTCCTCCAACTTCTTTTTTTCTTCGTAGCCCAACTGCTTTTTATCATTAATTTTTTTGGATAGTTCGTTTACATCCTTTTGTAATTGTTTCGCTTTTTTAATACTTTCTTCTAAATCTTTTTTTATCTCTGAATTATTTCTTTCGGTATTTTCATTTATCTCCTCTTTAGTTGGCGCTTTAAAAACCATTAATTGTGTTTTAGCTGATTTGTTGCCATTAACCCCGTCATTATCAAACACCTCAAAATAATATTCAATTTTATCGCCGGGTTGTAAGTTAAATTGTGAGGCGTCTAAAAAATAAAAATAAGGTTGCGATACTTGCGTTTTATTTACAAGAATTGGATAAGTTCCATTTGCTTCAAAAGTTTTTCCAGTTGTATCAGTTCCAAATTTTTTATAATGAAATGCTAAATGACTAAAGCCATAATCGTCTTTTATTTGTCCGCTGAAATAAATGTTTTTCGGGTCTAAAGAATCTAACTTTTCATTAACATCAATTACTGGGTATTGATCTGGAATAACATTAATACTATAGTTAACAGAATCCGCAGCAGTTAAAACAAATTCATTTAAAGCCTTAACTGTATAATTATTACTCTGTAAAAATTTACGAGAAAACTGAAATTGATTTTCATTATTTCTTTTTGGAAAAGCTAAGCTGTCGCTAAATTTTATTTTAAGTTCATTTGTATTTTTAGTATTAAAAACCCAATTAACTTTTGTGCCTTGCGGTATTTGAAGATCACCTGTATTTGTAATATTTTCGCTAGGCTTATTTAGATAAGAAGGGTAAATTAATTGCAAATTAAATTGCATCAGGGTTGGTTTAGGTAGCACTTTTAATTCATACTCCTTAGAAGTAAAGCCAGCTGCATCTAATTGAAAAATAGTAGTTGATTGAAGATTAGCGAAAGTATATTTAAAGGTATTATTATTTTCTTTTTCAAGTTTGTACTCAATACCGTTGATATTAATAAAGACTTCGTTAGGTAATTGACTACCGGTAATTTTAACCTCTAAATTATAATCCTGAGTTTGTAATGCTTGTAAATTTTTATTTTGAATAGTAAAGTTAAATGGCATTTCTTTTTCATAATAAGTTTGATAATTAACCAAACGCTGAGTGCTTTTAGTAATTATCTGTGGCCAAATAATAAAAACTGCAGTTGTAAGTAATAATAGAGGCACTACATATTTTAAATATTTTTTGTTTTCATTAATATTAACGGCTGTTGTAAATGGTATTGGCTTGAGCTCATTAATTTTTTGATTTATTCCGGCAACTAATAATTCACTTGAGCCACTCAAAATTTGATTGCTTTGAAGTTGTAAAACGTTTAGTAATTTATCTTGCACATTTGTAAAATGATTACCAATAATGCTGGCGGCCTGGTTATAAGAAATTACCTTGCCAATTTTGTTTAATTTAAGTAAAGGAACAGCAATGTATTTTGCCAATACAAAAAGAGTAGAAGATAAAAAACTAAAAAATAAAATACCCCGAACAATAGAATTGAACTCTCCAAAGAATTCTAAAAAAACAACCGATAAAAATGCCGCCAATAAAATGCCACTTGAGTATAATATTCCCTTAACTAATTGATTTTTATAATATCGGCGAATAAATTCGTCGAGCTTTTGAATCAATATGTTTTCTGAATTTTGCATTTATATTAAGATGCCTTATTTATTAAATTCCATAAACTTAATGAAATAACAAAAAAAACACTCGATGTTACACAAATATAGTAAAGAAGGGGGTTTTAAACGAAGGTTGAAATGTTAAATTGTGTTTTTTCAATTCAAATTTTGGATAAGCAGAGAATCTTTAAAACCGAAGTATAATTTGTTATTATTATACCTTACATCCAAAATATGGCTATAATTAGGCAGTTGTTTACAAAGCTCATCAAACAATTTATAGTTATAGCTACAATAAAGACTATCTTTTTGGAAGTAAATTATATCTTCATTAATCTCGAACTGCTTAAGGTTTTTTAAGGAGATTATTCTACTAAACGTTCCAAAAATATCAAACACATAAATTCCGGTTTCGGGAGAATTTAAAAACAAATAACCATTATGTTCGCGCATAAAATTCGGTTTTAAATCTGTTTTTAAAATTTGCTTTAAATTTCCGGTAGAAGCAATTTTTTTTGAATTTTCATTAAAGCGTATTAAATCATTATTCTGCTTATTATAAATCCAAAAACTGTTATTAGCGCCGGCACAAACTAAATCAGTTTGCTCGTAACCTAAAGTTTCTAAAGAAATTGGTTCGCTATTAGTTGTTAATTGATTATCCAAAAAAATAATTTGCTGAAAATCGCGATAATACAATAGGATTTTTAAAGGATTAATTGCATCGATAGTAGTAATATCTCCCAATTTTAAATTACTATAGCGCGCAAACAGTTTTCCGTTAACTAAGTATTTAACTAGTTCACCATCCTTAACCGTAAATACATTCCCTAAATTATCGGAGGTAAAATAATCTAACTTAGTTTTAATAACCCTTAATTTTGGTTCATCTTGCTTTATAAACGAAAAAGAAAAGCACAGGCTAAGTACAAAAAATAAAAATTTACTATTTATATATTTTCTAATCATTAATTATTAAAATTTCTTCTATCAACTTTCTATCATTACTTAAACGTGGCACTTTAAATTGCCCGCCTAGTTTATTATTTTTTTTAAGCCAATTATAAAAAGTATTTACCGGCATTTTTTTTACTTCAGGAAAATGCAACACAAAATTATTATAGCGCTTTGCTTCATAATCGCTATTTTGTTTTTTTAATGACTCATCTAATAACGCAGTAAAGAACTCAAAATTGTTTGGCTCCTTTTCAAACTCTATCAACCACTCATGTGCACCTGAGTTGTTATCCATAAAAATCGGCGCAACGGTATAATCCTTAACAAGGGCATGTGTTTTTTCGCAGGCTACCGCGATGGCATTATCTACATTGTGAACCATTAATTCTTCGCCAAATACATTAATGTATTGCTTTGTTCTTCCTGAAATTTTAAAACGATAAGGATTTGTGCTTGTAAATCTAATAACATCTCCTAATTGATAACGCCAAAGTCCGGCATTGGTTGAAATGATAATGGCATAATCAATTCCAACTTTAACATCTTCAAGATTTATAACTTTAGTAAAATTTTTGTTTTGCCAATCGGCAAGCTCTATAAATTCATAAAAAATTCCATAATCTAACATCAACAAAAGCTCATCACTTTTTAATTGGTCTTGAATTCCAAAAAACCCTTCGGAAGCACTATAGAGTTGTAAAAAATTAATTTTATCATTATCAAACAGCTTTATAAATTGTTCTTTATAAGGTGCAAAACTAACTCCTCCATGAAAATATACTTCTAAATTTGGCCAAACCTCATGAATAGTCTTTACGTTTTTCTTTTCCAAAATTCGTTTTAGTAAAACCATCATCCAACTGGGCACTCCTGCTAAGCTGGCAACATTTTCATTCATCATGCTTAATGTCATTTTTTCGAGTTTACTTTCCCATTCATCCATTAATGCAATGCTAATATCTGGCGCTCTAAAAAAATCGGCCCACACTGGTAAATTTTGCATAATGATAGCGCTTACGTCGCCATGAAAAGAAATGTAATCGCCAAAAACATCTTTTTTAAAACTTCCACCAAGCGCTAAATTTTTACCAGTAAATAATTGTGTTTCGGGATTATTATAACAATGTAATGTTATCATATCTCTACCAGCATTATAATGACAACCATCAAGGCTTTCTTTGCTCACCGGTAAAAATTTGCTTTTATCAGTAGTGCCGCTGCTTTTTGCAAACCATTTTATATCAGAATTCCAAAATAAATTTTGTTCTCCTCTTCGTGTTCGTTCAATTAATGGTTTTAAAGATTCGTAATCGTTAATAGGAACCTGTTCTTTAAACTGGCGGTATGTTTTTATCTCTGAAAAATTATTTGCTCTTCCGTATTCAGTATTAGCAGCGCTATTTAAAAGAGAAATCATCCATTCTGATTGAACATCAACTGGATATTTTATAAATAACTCAATTTGGTGCATACGCTTTTTCATAAGCCAACTTGCTATTGAGTTTATGATTGCCATAGCTTAATTATTTATTATTCAAATTTCATGATGATTAAAGAAACATCATCAACCTGTTCGTTAGATCCTTTCCACATATTCCATTCCTCTAAAACTATATTACCTTGTTCCTTTACTGATAAATGCTTAGTCAAATTTAAAGAGCCGGATACTCTTTTTGATGAGAAACGTTTGGCACTGTCTCCACCGAATTGATCTTGAAGACCATCAGAAAACATATATAATCTTAAATCTTTACTTATTGGAAGTTGTAATAAATTTAATTCTCCCATATTTTCTTCGTAACCTACAGAACTTCTGCTTCCCTTAAAACTCACCACTTCGCTGTTTTTAGAATAATAAAACGGATTACCGGCTACACATATTTCAACTAGTTTTGTCGAATAATTAATGTGACAGAGAGAAATAACTAAACCCTCATATCTAACATTTTCGTCGTTAGAATTTCCCCCAAAAAACATTCTAAATTCGCTATTTAATTTATAAATAACTTCTTTTGGTTCGTACACTTTCATTTCGATAACAATTTTATCTAATAAAGCTTTTGCTATTACAGTTAAGAAACCACCAGGTACTCCATGACCAGTACAATCTGCCAAAAATACAATCTTATTATTGTCTGGTAACAAATAATAACCGTAAAAATCACCTCCAACTATATCTTTTGGCTGGAAGCATTCGAAAATATCAACAGGTCCGAGAGCATTTTCAAAAACTGGTATTATACTGGATTGTATATTTTTCGCATAGTTAATGCTATCCGTTAAATCATCGTGAAGTGTTTTTAATTCTTTGTTCATGTTTTGAACATGTTCTTTTTCAGCTCTAATCTCAATCGTTTGCAAATGAATTTTATGTTCTAATTCTTTTTGATTCTGGATTAATTTCTTTGTCCGTAATTTTATTCCAATATAGATGAAAAAGGCGGCGACAGAAATTGCAATAATAATAAACCACCACTTTAGCCAAAAAGGCCTATCTATAATAAATCTAAACGTTACCGGTTTTGAATTCCATAAACCATCATTATTAGAAGCATAAATCATAAAAGTATAATCGCCAGTTTTTAATTTTGGGAAATTTAATTTTCTTTGTTCTCCAGAAATAATTTCCCAATTATCTTCTGCTCCTTCAAGTTTAAGTTTATATCTATACTTTACCTTTTCAGGATCTGTAAGACAAACCCCAATAAAGTCAAAAGAAAGATCGTAAGAATTATACTTTAAAAGTGTATCCTTTAGATTTTCAATTCTGTCGCCATTAATGGAAATATTTAAAATACTTAAAACGGGTTCAACCTCATTAAATCTTTGTTTCGCAGTATTTATTTTAACTATTCCCTCCGTCGTACCGTAAAAAATTTCATTTTCAGCTTTATCATAACAAACTGCATTTTCGATAAAATTATTTTGCAATAAAATAGAATTACCCCCTATCCGGTTAAAATTTTTCTTGTTCTTATTTTTATACGAAATTGCGTTCGCATGTGTAACCCATATTCCATTTTTATAATCAGCCACAATTGCATATGAATAAGCAGACTTAAGACCATTAATGACTCCGAAGTTCTCAAATTTTTTGCCATTGTATTTAAAAACCCCATCGCCCAAAGAAGAAATCCAAATATTTTTATTTTCATCCTCACAAACAGTTTGAATATTAAAACTTTTCAATCCCTTAACATCGTCAAACATTTTTATCTCATTTAAATTATCCATATAATAAATTAAAGAGCCTTGTGAGCAAATCCACATGTGTTTTTTACTATCAATAAAAATAAACTTTACGTTATTATGCATTAAACCGCTCTCGGTATTTAATACTTGATACTTAAAATTTCCTGCGTTAATCACATACAAACCTGCGGAAGTACAAGCGTAAATGTTTTTTTCGTCGGAGTTAAGAGAATTAATTACTAAACTTTGGTTAGTTGTAAATAACGGGATCTCCACTATATTATTAAATAATGTATCACTTCTAAATAGCTTACCATCCAAGGTAGAAAAAACAAAATTATTCTTAAATAAATTCAAATTCACAAAACGTTTATTGGCTACCTTTGCGTTTTTTATAAAATCTACTTTATCCTCATTAATAAAGCCAACTCCGTTTCCCGTAGCTACTGCGGTTTTGCCATTAACTCTAACAATGGAATTAATAGGTATTTTCATTCCTTCCTGATCTCTAATAAAACGATAGCTATACATTTCGTTATTGAGTTGTTGCAATCCATAGCCATAAGTTCCTACCCATAAATTATCTTCTCTGTCGATAAACAAACTTTGAATTGCATTGGATGTTAAACCGTTTTTAATAGTATAGTTTTTTACAAATTTCTCGGCAGGGTTTATTTTGAAATAACCATCATCGGTAGTGGCAACATATATATTAGAAAACCTATCTGAAATTACTTTAGTAAAAACAGAGCCGTTAGGTCGCTTTAATTTAAATGTATCTAAAGCAATTTTATTTTTTTCATTTTTATAAGTTAATAAGCCTTGGATGTTATCTGCAATTAATATTTTTTCCTTTGGAATATCAAATTGCATAAAGGCTCCTTCCTTTAATTTTATTATTTGCTCGATTTTATAGTTCTTCGCTAATAAATTTTTAATTTTGATAGAATAAAGACCATCTGGCTTTAACAAAAGCAACTCATCTTTATTTACTAAAAGAGAAACGGTTTCGCTAAATACATCATCTTCAATATTATTGACAGAACCCGTTTCAGAATTATATAAAACAATTCCTAGATTTTTTTTTAAAAAAACATAATTGTTTGGTTCAATTTCAACTATCTGAATTAGTTTTGAGTTTAATGGTTCTTTAAAATTTACTTTTCCTATTTTTCCAGTGGGCATTACGTAACTTACCCCTCCTTCAAAATGACCTAGCCAAATTTTATTTTTGCTATCCTTAAAAAGTGTTGTTATCCCAATTTCAGCCAAGCCGCTATTGGTTTTAAAAACTTTAAAATTACTTCCTCCAAATGCAGATAAACCATCTCCGGTTGCAACAATTAAAAAACCCCTCTTGTCTTGACATATGTCGTATATAAAAGACTGAGAAAGACCATCATCTTCAGTGAAATTTTTAAAAGAAAAAACTTGAGAAAAAGATTTTAAAGAGCCTAAGCAAATAAAAAATAGAACAAATAGTTTTTTAATTAGGTTATTGGGTTTAATATTAAACGACATCAACCCAACAATAATTGAATTAAAAAAAGACAATCTGTTTTTATTTTTATTAGGTATTATAATAACGTTATTCTTCACTTATTTTGAAACCTTAATTTTATACTTGTACTTTGGTACGCCACCAATTGGAACAGTATAAAAAGGAAGAGACACGCCGTATTGATTCGCAATAGAAACGGTAATATTATTGTTTTTAGAGGCTTTATTTTTAATAAACTGCACATCTAAAGACGTATTAATCTCCTCATCACTAATTGTATGCTTAGAAATTTCACGATTCTCCGATTTTTCTAACTTTGTGTTTTCGCCTTTTTTTGAAACAGAAATTATTCTAATTAATCCCTCATCATCGTAGTCAAAAACATCAATTGTAATTGAAACAATTCCTTTGGTAACAAATGGGTATAAATGCGAAACAGAGCCTATAGCATCAGAAGTTCTAAAACAATATTCATAAGTTAAAATATTACCGCCTTCTACTTTTACATTATCATCTTTTTGACTCGAAAGACTTAATCGATATAAATTTCCATCGTCCCCTTCTGCCCCTTCAACAACTAATTTAAAAACGTAACCCATTTCAGGTTGCAACTCACCTTCTGTTGGGTTTAATGGCCCAAAATTATACCATTTATCATCGTATTGAGGATCGTCACCAAACGTTTTAGTGTTTAATAAAATTCCACTATTATAATTTCCTTTTGGATCTTTTCCTTTTGCAGCCTCATTGCTATGAGCACCTTTACCGCCATAAACGCTAAATTTAGTTTTTGAATTAAATCCATTTCGGTTTTCATCATGTTTTCCACCATTATCTGGGTCAAATACCCGAATGTAAAATGGTGTTTTTATGTCTTGAGGAATTGCAAAAAAATAAATTTGAATATTATCATCATCGCCCCAAGTTTTGTCAGATGACTTACTAAAAGTAACTAAAAACGGAATGTTTTCGTCCGGAGAGGGCATTATTTGAGCAAAAAACGAATTGTTAATCGCAAATAAAATGATTAAAAGTTTAAAATAATTTTTCATTAGAAACTGCATATAAGTTAGCTTTAACAAAGAAACATAAATAAGTAAATAAAAAAAATATTTTTTAATATTTCTTTAGTTATAGTGAGCCTCTACTAGCGCCAAATTTAGTCTTTATTAACAAAAATACCCCTGCGTTCTAGATTTTCTATATAAATACGCTTTCCTTGATAATAAACTGAAACAAAAGCATCGGTTTGCCCTGCAATTACAACTTTTTTATTAAATTCAAATGCCTCGTTAAGTGTTTTAAATGAGCCGCCAATAGTCATTCTGGTTCCTCCTTCATCCGCAGTTTCAGTTTCTATTTTACCTAAACTTTTCAATTTTGGGAATGAATAACTGTTTCTGTATTTGAAGATTGCAATTTGAACCTTAAACTCTAAACCATCAACACTTATGTTTCCATATTTTTCGGCATAAAAAACAGTCTTTTTTTGAATATTGGTTCTCGGAACAAAAACTAAATTTTCTTCCGTCTCGATTGAGGTTTCAGGCAAAACAATAGCTTTTACTTCTTTTGTCTTTTTGGTTAGAGTTTGTTCATCGTCGGTAGTCTCATCTCCAAAATCCATCTGCGCGTATTCAATTAAATTGGAGGCATTAATAGTTATTTTGTTTTCCGAAACTGAATCGGTAACTACTTGAGTTTTTACAAGAACACCTTTTCTTCTCAAGTTTTCGATGCCTATACGCTGACCTTTGTAATAAACGGAAACAAACGCATCTTTTTGTCCTGCCTTATTAATTTTTCTATTATGTTGAAAAGCTTGGCGCAGTGTTTTATACGATCCACCCATAGTCATGCGCGTACTTCCATCTTTTAATCTTTCAGTTTTCACTTCCCCATGCCCTTTTAATTTAGGAAAATTGTATGTTGTTCTTTTTTTGAAAACTCCTACCTGCACTTTAAACTCCAAGTCTTCAGCTGACAAATCTCCAAACTCCGCTAAATATTCCATGTTAGTTTTTTGAATATCGGTTGTAGCATCAAAATCATTTTCGTCATCATAGTTATCGGAACTGTTTTTATTTAAATTTTTATTTGTGGAATTCGTTGAATTATTTAATTTATTTTTATTAGATGTATTATTCGAGCTAGTTTTATTTAGATTGCTAGATTTGTTGTTATCTGTATAATTGTCATTTTGTATAATCGAATTACTGTTGTTTTTTGTGTTGGTCACATAATCAGGATTTTGCTTTTTTAATTCTGATAGGAGCTGTTCTTGCTTTTGTAGAATCTCATTTTCTTTCTCGTTTAAACTATTTAAGGCAGCAATTTTATCAACTTTATCAGAAATTTGGTTCGCTTCCTCTTTAAGCGTTTCTGTGGCAAGTTTTAAACTTTCAATATTTTTATTTTTTATTTCTAATTCATCAAATAAAACTGGCTTATCCATTTTTAGTTTGGTTAGTAAGGCTTCGATAGAATTACTTCTGCTATTATAATCAAGCTGGTTTGCTTTTTGTTTTAATGTAGATGCTTCAATTAGATTATTTTGAGATTGTAATTTTAATTCTTTTGAGCTTTTTAATAAACTATCTTTTTCTCGCTCCGGTTTTGCATCAGCGGCTATTTTTAATTTATCGGCTTTGAGGTTTTCGTTAGAGGCAAGAGTTTCTAATTTCAAAGCTTTTGCTCGAAGTTGATTAGAAGTTAATTTTGAATTGCCTAAGTCTTTATTTGTATTATTTTGTTTATTATTATTTGCAATATAATCTGGGTATTTATTTTTTAATTCAGATAATAGTTGTTCTTGCTTTTGTAAAATCTCTTTTTCTTTATCATTTATATTATTTAACGCTGCAATTTTTTCAGTTTTATTAGCAATTTGAGTCGCTTCTTTTTTAAGTGCTTCGGTAGCAATTTTTAAACTTTCGATGTTATTGTTTTTTAATTCTACCTCCTCCCCCAATATAGGTTCGTCATTCTTCAACTTTGTTAATAGTTCTTTAATAGTGCTACTATTACTTTTATAATCGAGAGAATTTGCTTTTTGATTTAATGCCGACGCTTCAATTTCCTTATCTTGAGATAGCACTTTTAGCGTGCTAGCTACAACGGTTAAACTATCTTTCTCGCGTTCTGGTTTTGTCTCAGCCTCTGTTTTTATTTCCTCAACTTTATTGTTTTCTTGGGCGGCAACCGCTAACAATTTGTTGGCTTTTGCTCGGAGTTCCTCTGCGGCTAGGTAATCCGTAGAGTTTTTATTATTTAACTTGTATTTTGCTGCAATATTATTTGCTATTCTAACGCTATCTTCTTTGGTTTTCACCTTATCAAAATCTACTCCCTTTAAGCTATTATTTTGAGTGCCTACAATCGAATCATTTTTATAACCTACTACCACCGCATCTTCAACTCCCGCTTTAATAGTTTTATCGTAATATTTTTCTATGTCCGCTATTTTTTTCTCATTACCATATGTATAGTGGTATTCATCATTTATTACTTTCTCTTCAATACCATTAATACCTTTTGAATTTAAAAGGGTAGTATCTTTTGCTAATTTACTTTTACCTAAATGCACTTTAAAAGTTACGTCATTGTCTTCCTTTAAATTCATAAGCGTATCCATAATTGGATTCAAATATTTTTGTCCCGAAGAATTTTCGTCGCCGTTTGTTTCGGTATTTAAATTGGCGAGATTTGCCTTTTCATTTTCGTTCGTTTTTTCTTTATCATTTGAATTTTTATTTACGGCAACATTATCTACCAAATTTGTTTTGCTAGCTATTTTTTCATCAACTATTTTTTTTATTTCCGCAGCAACAAATGCACCGTTTAGTCCTTTTTTATTGTACTCCATTTCAACATCGGAGTAATTCATGCTAGAAAGCAAAACTGAGTCTGCAGGGAATCTTTTATAAGCAAATTTATCTGCAATTTCTTTTATTTTTCTTTTCTCAACCGCTAACCACTTTAAGGAATCAACACTTACAATTTCTTTAGTTGTACATAATAATTCTTTTAGTTTTGTTTTTACGTTATAAGTGCTAACTCCAAGTAATACTTTATGTTTACCCAATTCAGAAAACAAAACATCTTGCGATTCTCCTCTCCTTCTTTCACCATCAATTTCATAATAGTATCCGTTTATTTTATTGTCCGGCAAATAAGTCCAGTCGGTATTAATATTAAATTTTTTATTAATAAGCACCGTGTCGAGTGTGTTTATTTTTAGTTGAACAATCGAATCTACTTTTAAATCGAAAGTAGCTTGGCTCATAAAAACCGCTCTTGTAACAGAGTCAATAATGTTTAAATTAATTAAATAATTTCCTGGTTCAATAAAACAATGTCTAACAGAAAGCCCTCTAGCTTTTAATCCATCACCAAAATTCCATTCATAATAATATCCTTTTTGTGAATCAGGATCAAGTGAGCTTTCTTCTGTTAAATTGTAACAATAATCTTCTACAACGGCTTCTTTACAGTTATTAAAAACCGGCCATGTTTGAACGAAAAAGTAAATATCATCTTGCTTCTTTTTTCTATTTGTAGAAAAGTAACCATTCTCTTGAAGTGTATCAATATAAACTCCAAAATCATCTGAACTTGAATTAATAGGACTTCCTAAATTTTGAATTAGAGCCAATGAATCACTTCCTGTGCATTTATAAATATCTAGTTTTCCGTAACCACCATTTCTATCGCTCGAAAAATAAATCTCATTCTCATTCATTACAAACGGAAAATATTCGTTTTCACTTGTATTTAAAAAACTACAATTCTTTATATTGGCCCATTGATTTTCAAATTTTTCGGCATAATAAATATCTGTTTTACCTTTGCCCCCAGGTAAATTCGAAGAAAAGTAAAGTCTGTCTCTATATATAATTGGATGAGCGCAAGAAAAAGTATCAGCTAAAATTAATTCTATGCGAGGTTGCAAAAATTCTCCTTCTTTAAATTCGCTTGAGAAAATTGCAAGCTTGTATTTTTTATAATGACTGTTTGTTAAAACATCAGATGAATAATATAATCTTGCGCTTGTTCTGTCAAAAAAACAACTTCCCTGATGGGTTGAATTATTAATTTTGTTTGGGAGCGGAGAAACATTTTTTATTGTAACTGAATCTTTAATTATTCCTTTATAAATATCTAACATTTGGCGTTCGGTATTTATTTCCATGTGTGTTACACCAATCTTTCTTTCTTTAGAGGAAGTATAATAGAAAACCTTACCAATTTTAAATGGACTAAATTCTGATTCGCCGGTGTTAATGTTTAGTGGCTTTATTTCAATAGTCGCAGAATCAAAAAAGAATTTATTTTGAGAGTAGCTGCCTAAAACGATAAGCAAACAAATAAAAATATTCCAAAATCTGGACTGAAGAACCATTAGAAAAATCTTGGAGACGGAGCGTGAGAAAGTTTACCAAAAAAATAATTCAACATAATTTCATGAGAGCCAGAATTGTATTTCCTAATTGCGCCCACGGAATAATCATAAGCGTAACCTACCTTAAATTTTTTATCAATTACCCAATCAAAGTATGCAACAATCGCATCTCTATTTCTATAAGCTAAACCAACACCTAAATCTTCGTTAAAATATGCTGTTAGATTGATATCTATTTGTGTTGGAGAATTTTTTATTGCCCTAACTAAAACTGATGGCTTAAGAACAACTTGGTCGTTAAGCTTTATGATGTATCCTGCAATTAAATTTAACTCAACAGAAGGGTTACCGCCGCTAAGATTTAATAATTCTGGAGAAGAAATTCCGACATACATTTTTTTGGAGTAGTAAAAAATTCCAGCGCTAGAAATAAATGTATTTATAACCGGTGTGTTTAATTCAAAGGCAGCGTCGCCGGATGTAGTAGTTCTAAGTTTTCTATAATCATAAAATTTCCTTTGATATCCGGGCATTATTCCAAAAGCAATCTTTCTTGTTCTATCAATTTTTACACGATAAGAAAAAGCTAACTTAAAAGTGGAAGTATTAGTAAATCCAATATTATCGTTTACATATTGAAAGCCAACAGATAGATTTTTAGGTTTTATTTCAAGGCTTCCCAAAACGCTTGCTGTCTGAGGCGTTCCTGTTGCCCCCAACCATTGTTTTCTATAAAACAAAGTCATGTCAAGAGCTCTTCTCTGCCCTGCATATGCAGGGTTAATTGAAAAAATATTCAACAAATAATTTGAAGTAAGCGTAGAATGCTGACCAAAAAAATTATTTGAAAACATAATTAAAATTAATATTACGGTTAATTTCTTCATCGTTTTATAGTTATATATCCGGTTTTTATAATATTATCTAAATTCAAAACATAAAAATAAGTGTCTTCAGCTAATGGATTTCCTGTTTGATTTATGCCATTCCAATTATTATTATAATTTAAATCTTCATAAACTAAATTACCCCATCTATTAACTATTTTAATTTCGACTTTACTATAAGATGCAATAAATGGAATTTCAAAGTAATCATTTACACCATCTCCATTTGGAGAAATACCATTTGGAAACTCTACATCTATTAATGTGATATTTATATCATCTTGAGTTATTCCACAAACATCTGTAATAGTCCATATTAAAGTGTTTAATCCTGGCTTAATATTATTTACCAATGTATTATAACTATTAGGATTTGATATGTTTCCGGTACCGCTTGCAAAAGTCCAAATTCCAAATCCAGAAGTGGGATTATTTCCATTTAAGTTAATTTGATTACTATAAATAATAGTGTCGTTTCCTGCCGCTGCCAGAATTGTAGGCGGTAATAATGTAATCATAACCGTATCTTTTGATGCCGGGCATATTCCGTTTGAAATAGTCCACACTAATAAATTAGTTGGTGTTGATAAAGATGTAACGCCTGAATTGTTTATTGTTGGATTTGTAACTGAAGAACCGCCTCCAATAACAGACCAAAATCCGGTTCCAATAAATGGCGTATTAGCATTTAAAACTGTTGCAGTAGAACAACTACTTTGATCAATTCCTGCATTTGCGATCGTTGGCATTGCGTCTATGATTATTTTCACGGTGTCGGTTGAGGCATTGCAAGAACCGTTAGTAATCATCCACACTAAACTATTTGTTCCAGTTGTTAATCCTGTAACCGAAGAGCTATTTAAGGTTGGAGTTGTAACCGAAGACCCCCCCGAAATAACAATCCAGTTTCCTAAACCAATTGTTGGGCTATTTCCATTTAATACAGCAGCAGTTGTCGTACAATAATTTTGATCTATTCCCGCGGAAGCAATACTTGGAATTTGATCTACAAAAATCGAAACTGTAGAAGTCGATGATCCACAATTGTTACTAATAGTCCAAGCAAAAACATTATCTCCAATTGCTAAATTAGTGATGGAAGTTGTTGCTAAATTTACATTCGCTATAGTTCCGCTACCTGAAACAACACTCCAAGAACCTGTTCCAATAGTCGCGTTAACCGCACCCATTGTGACAGACGGACTATTTATACAAACTGTTTGGTTTGGGCCGGCAACAGAAGTTGTTGGAAGATTATCAACTTGAATATTAACAGTTGAAGTACTTGAACATGCGCCGTTAGTAATTGTCCATTCTAAAGTATTTATTCCTGGTAATAAACTTGTTACATTAGTTGTGCCTAGCGTAGGCGTAGTGATTGACCCTCCGCCTACAATTACAGACCATGTTCCAACTCCAACTGTTGGCGTGTTACCAACTAAACTAGTAGATGGAGTTGTTACACATAGTGTTTGATTTGGACCCGCTGAAGAAATGCTTGCAGCAAGATCAACTTGTATGCTAGTAGTTGAAGTGCTTGTGCCGCATAATCCATTTGTAATTGACCATTCTAAAATAGTTAATCCTGATGTTAAACCAGTAATAGTAGATGTTGCCAGTGTTTGTGTTGTTATAGAACCTAACCCTGATAAAACCGACCAAGTTCCTACGCCAACGGTTGGAACATTGCCATTTAATGTTGTTGATGATGTAGTTGCGCATATTGTTTGATTAGAACCCGCATTTGAAATTGATGGTGTATTATCTACCTGAATGCTTACAGTTGATGAATTTGCACAAGCCCCATTTGTAACAGTCCATTCTAATATATTTATTCCGGAAAGTAATCCCGTAACAGAACTAGTAGCTAGTGTTGGAGTTGTAATTACGCCACTACCAACAATAACAGACCATGTACCAATTCCTACAATTGGTGAGTTTCCTGACAATACTGTGGTTGGGTTTGAAATACATAGCGTTTGGTTTGACCCCGCAGATGCAACACTTGCCGCTGGGTCAACCTGAATTGTCATCGTTGAATTGGACACCGAACAACTTCCTGCAGATACTATTGTCCATTCCAATATATTTGTCCCTACCGTAAGTCCAGTTACTGTAGAGTTAGGCGATAGTGAGTTTGTGATTATTCCTCCTCCAGAAATAACTGACCATGTTCCAAGACCACTAGTAGGTGTATTTGCAGCTAATGTTGTGTTAGGATTAGTTGCGCAAACAGTTTGATTTGGTCCAGCAGCAGCAATACTTGCCGCTTGATCAACTTGAATGGTCATTGTAGAACTCGAAGTTGAGCATGTTCCGATAGATGTAATTGTCCATTCTAATACATTAATACCAGTACTTAAACTAGTAACAGTTGTGTTTGGTGATAAAGAGTTTGTAAGTATGCCAGAACCAATAACAACCGACCAACTACCTACACCAGTTGTTGGGGTATTTGCTGCCAAAGTTGTTGTTGGATTTGATTCACATAATGTCTGACTTGGCCCCGCTAAAGCGATGCTAGTGGCGGGATCAACTTGTATTGACATTGTTGAACTATTTGAGCCACAAGATGCGTTTGTAATTGTCCATTCCAAAACATTTAATCCTAAACTTAAACTTGTTACACTTGATGTTGCAAGTGTTGGTGTTGTGATTGAACCGCCTCCACTTATTACCGACCAAGTACCAAGCCCAACGGTTGGAGGATTGCCAGTTAAAGTTGTGCTAGGAGAGTTAATACACAATGATTGATTAGACCCTGCAAGTGAGGTTGAAGGAGCATTATCTACTTGAATATTTACGGTCGATGAACTCGAACAGACTCCATTACTAATTGTCCATCTTAAGGTGTTTAGACCTACGCCCATTCCTGTAACTGATGTTGTCGCTAAAGTCGGAGTAGAAATCGTTCCGCTTCCAATTATTATAGACCATGTACCAATTCCAATTGCTGGCGAGTTTCCACTTAAAGTTGTCGTAGGGTTATTAATACACAAAGTTTGATTAGGTCCTGCAGAAGCCGCTGTCGGGATATTATCTACTTGAATACTCATTGTAGAGGTAGTTGTGCCGCATGCTCCACCATTAATATTCCATTGAAAAACGTTTAGACCTATTGGCAAGCCCGTAACAGTTGTATTAGCTAGTGTTGGAGTAGTTATTGTACCTCCTCCGGAAATAAGCGACCACGTTCCTATTCCGCTAGTGGGTGTATTAGCCGCTAATGTAGCATTAGGATTACTTAAACATATTGTTTGACTCGGTCCTGCATTTGAAAGAGATGGAATATTATCAACCTGAATATTTACTGTTGAAGTCAGAGAACAAACACTATATGTCATTGTCCACGCTAATACATTATTCCCTAAACCTAAATTTATAACCGTACTAGTATTCGACAGAGGAGTGAGAATGTTTGCGCTGCCGGAAACAACTGACCAACTTGCTGTTCCAAGTGTAGGTGAATTTGCTGAAACAATTGTTGTGGGAGAATTAATACATAATAACGTTTGACTTGCCGTTGCCGTCGGGGTGCCCGGTGAAGGAATAACATAAATATAAACAATCGAAGAATTAAAAGAACAAACTCCATTTACAATTGTCCATTGTAAAATATTGGTTCCCGTACCTAAACTTGTAACTGTTGTATTTGACAAGCTTGGCGTTGTTATACTGCCGCTTCCTACTAAAACAGCCCATGTGCCAACACCAACGGTTGCCGTGTTGCCAGATAAAGTTGTACTTGGTGAAGATGCACACAATGTTTGATTGGGCCCTGCTGATGCAAATACTGTATTGTTATCTACTTGAATACTCATCGTTGAAGAGACAGCTGGGCAAACACCATTCACAACTGTCCATTGCATAATATTTGTGCCAACCGGTAATGATGTAATTGAAGTTGTAGGATTTGTTGAAGGTGTAATTACACCACCACCAGAAGCAACCGACCATGTTCCAACTCCTGAAGTAGGGGTAATAGCTGTTACTACCACCGTCGGATTATTTATGCATAATGTATAATTAGGTCCAGCGCTTACAATATTTGGCATAGCATCTACCTGAATTGATAATGTAGAAGTTGTTGGGGCGCAACCAACTGTTCCAATTGCCCATTGTATTACATTTAAGCCTTGCCCTAAATTAGTTATGGTTGTGGTAGGATTATTAACACTCGTTATGGTTCCACTTCCTGAAATTACCGACCAGGTTCCTGTTCCAACTGCTGGCGAGTTTCCATTTAAAGTTGTTGTTGGATTATTTATACATATGGTTTGGTTTGAACCGGCCATTGCAGCACTTGGTAAAGGATCAACTGTTATTATAACATTTGATGTTGATGGTCCACAAACTCCGTTTGTAATAGTCCAAGCAAAAATATTTTGGTTTAGACCTAAGCCTGTTACCGTTGTGGTTGGTGAATTCGGTGTTGTTATTGCCCCGGGACTTAATATTATTGTCCAAATTCCATTTCCAATTAAAGGAGTGTTCCCGGTCATAGTGTAATTTGGGTTAGAGATGCAAATTGTTTGACTGGGTCCCGCTAACGATGTTGTCGGTAATTGATCCACCTGGATGGTCATGCTCGAGCTGGTCGTTGAACATGTCCCCGCCGCCACGATCGTCCATACCAACACGTTGTTACCTACTGCTAAGCCACTTACCGTGGTGGTTGGGTTTAAGGAGTTGGTAATCACCCC
>JAUXZS010000064.1 GCA_030692515.1 Bacteroidota bacterium | reverse complement strand
GACCAAAAAATCATTAAAGGACTTACGATCTATTAATGACTACATTTCACTCGATTCTACTTTCTATGCTGCTCGTTTTATAAGTAAACTTATTGGACGAGTTGACCAACTTTTCGAGTTTCCCGAATCTGGACGCGTGGTGCCAGAAAAAAATGACCAAGAAATACGAGAATTGATTGAAGGTAATTACCGAATCTTTTACCGACTTCGGAAAGAAAAAATTACCATTCTTAGAATTCACAATGCTGCAAGAAGAATTAAATAAATATTTTATTTACTCGCAGACACGACACGCTCAATCATTAATCTCGGTCATTAAACAACGCCGTATAACAGCAAGCCATGGCGCAATGCGGGCGGACGCGCAAGGCTTTTGCAAATTCAAGGTCGCTTCGCGAATTGACATTTTCATTTTGCAAAAGACTAAAAAACATTTATCTTTAAATTAACGTTTCGGCAGACAGTGTTTCATAAGCCGCACTGCTCAAGCTTGCAAAACGTTACCAGTCATTTTTTGACGGACCACAGACTTAAGACTTTTTAACAAAAAAAACCCCTTTTTTAATGTTGCACTTTAGGACAACTTTCGTATATTTGTATCGTGGACAAAAAACATAGGGTTCGGACAATTATCACTTACAAAGATTACTTCGCGGAATTTTTCGTCAAGCAGCGACAAAAAGTAAAAGATAAAATTATCTGGACATTTGACCTGATTGAAGATCTTCATCGAGTGCCTGAGACTTATCTCAAACATCTTGAGGGCACCGACGGACTTTACGAAATCAGGGTTCAATCAGGCAGTGACATTTTTCGTATCTTCTGCTTTTTTGACCACGGACAATTAGTTGTGGTGACAAGTGGTTTCCAAAAGAAAACCCAAAAAACTCCACGACAAGAAATACAAAAAGCAGTAAAAATTAAGGAGGAATATTTCAATGAAAAAAAGTAAAACATTAACACTCGACCAGTTTAAAGAAGTTCATTACGGTAAACGCGGGACTTCTAAACGCGACAAGCTTGAAAAAGGTTATGAGAATTTTAAACTTGGTGCTTTAATCCATGAGGCACGACTTGAAAAAGGCTTGACTCAGGACGAACTTGCCGAAAAATGCGGCACGACAAAATCGTACATTTCAAAAATCGAAAACAACATTAAAGAAGTTCGCATTTCGACCTTACAAAAAATTGTTGAACTTGGTTTCGGCGGACACTTGCACTTATCAATTAAGCTGTAAAAAACGTCTGGTAACAGCAACTAATGGCCATTGGGCGGAAGTGGGTCATCGCCGCGCGCTATTAACAAGGTCGCTTCGCGAAATTTAATTTGCGGCGGCTAATAAACATTGGTATCTTTAAATAACCTTTTGTCGGTTAAGAAAGTTGATGCTTCGAAAGCCCAACGGCCATTAGTCGCAAAACGTTACCGGTAAGCGTTAGACAAGACATGAAAAAATATTTAGGCATTTTAATTTTACTCAGTTCTTGTGGCGACAAAATCGCAGACAATAATATCCCGACAACTTCTAAATTAAATCAAACTGACTCCATAATAGTTCAAAAGGACACAATTCCAAAATTTTCATTTCGAGACACGGTGGTGACAATTTACTTTAATAAAAAAAGTCTAAACATTGCTTCGGCAGACATCATACGATTAAAGAGACTAGCAGACATTTGTGCCTCGGACTCATTAGGCTATTTAAAAATCGTGGGGTTCACAGACACCATCGGAACAGAAGAGTCAAACTATATGTTATCCGAAAAAAGAGTTGACGCAGTTTTTAAAATTCTTGATTCTAAAAACAAAATAAATGACGACGTGGTTTACTTAACGTGGCTTGGTGAATCCGACGAAGTCTACGATTTACATTTCGAACCGACGCATCCAAAAAAAAACTGTGTAGACATATGGATGCAAATAAAAAACGCCAACCGGTAACAGCAAGCCATGGCGCAATGCGGGCTGACCGGCGCATCGCAAAACCAAGTTATTGCCTGCTGCGCAGTCCGTTAATTTTCATTTGGCTTTGCTAATAAACATTAGTACATTTAATAAACATTTGTAGGTATAGACGCAGGAAGTTTCATAAACCGCACTGCTCAAGCTTGCAAAACGTTATGTTCAATGCGCCCGGTTGTCTTGTACTGAAATAGGTTGACACAAAATCAACCTAAAAATGAAAAAAACAAAGACAAAAACTGTAGACAGCGGACTTCCAAAGTTTGTCAAGAAAAACCAGTATTCAAAACCTTCTTTTGCTCTAAAGAAGAAAATTA
>JAUXZS010000026.1 GCA_030692515.1 Bacteroidota bacterium | reverse complement strand
CGCTATCAGAAACAAACTTGTCCTACGAGTATTTGCGTGCGTGCGGGATAACAGACTTTATGACAGGACTTACGATTACAAAGCTGCTTAGACAAAAGAATAATTTTTTTTAAGAATTACTTGTTTTATACATAGAAATCTATGTGTTATCACCATTACCCGTAGACCTAAACCCGACAGACCAAGACGTACCCACCGCACATTTTGCAAACACATTTGGTCGCTGTTTTTTAATGGCAGATAATTTATTTGGCGCCAAATAAGTTTGCAAAATCCCCGACGCTCCTGTGGGTGTTATTAGAACGGTTGCGCTTGAGGCGCAATTTTCCTATCGCACGACAAAAAAATAAACCTTTGTGCTTCGATAAAACCATTGGGGACAAAAACCGTAAGGAATTTTCGGTTTAGTTTCCGGTAGACTTTTATTCTACTTCTCAAAGGCAGACAGACAAGCAAAAAATATGCAGACACTTAATTAAGTTTATCGTTGAAGTATCTGGGTGGCGCGCACAACTTATAACACCAAACTGGCGCAAAACGGGGGACGAGGTTATATAAAGTTTAGTATCTTTATACTACCGTTAGGCGCGGTAGACAAAGGAATGTTCCAAAGCCGTTCTGCGCCAGTTCGGAAACCGTTATGTTCAATGCGCCCAGTGACAATTCCAAAGACAATTTTACATTAGACAATAAGCATTTCGGTTTCTAAAAAAGTACGTGCCGACAAGAACAGGGTTTCATAGAAACAGTTTAGGTAACTTGAACCCGTTTTTAGTTTTTACTTTCCTCACCTCTTTTTCGGGTTTTGAAAACCCGTTTTGGCTATCCCTAATTTAGCACATTTGCTTTTTGCAAAAAGACAGGCAAAAATCAAAAAAGCTAAATTCCTGCCCTTTCAAATAGGTGTGCTTCGCACTTTTTATGCGCGTGTGCCCGTTGCACCATAAAGCGCGCCACAGGCGTAAGGTATTTAGTTTAATATTTAACAATGAAAAAAAATTGCTACTTTTATTATTCACTTAAATCAAAGATAACATGCCTGTTGACTTATCAGAAATATTAGTTGTTGGAGTGTCTAGCAGAGCACTTTTTAATCTTGAAAAAGAAAATGAAATTTTCAACTCCGAAGGTATTACTGGATTTAGAAAATATCAACTTGAACATGAAGATGAGCCTTTGGATTTAGGAACCGCGTTTCACCTTGTACAAAGTTTACTTCACCTAAATGAAGATGCTAAAAAAAGAATTGTTGAAGTTGTAGTATTATCTAGAAATAGTCCAGAAACAGGTGTACGCATTATGAACTCTTTGGCGAAACATGGTTTAGACATTACTCGAATGGCATTTAGTGGAGGTGAGCCTTTGGCTCCATACATTGATGCTTTCGATATAGATTTGTTCTTAAGTAAAGATATTAAAGATGTACAAAGTGTAATTGACTCTAAAAAATGTGCTGCTGCATATATTTATGAACCTCCAACTGAATTTAAACCAACTGATAATAGAGTGAAAATTGCCTTTGACGCAGATGCAGTTTTATTTTCAGACGAATCTGAACATAGGTATAAAACAGAAGGCATGGAAGCGTTTCATAAATATGAAAAAGAACACGAAAACGAACCCTTGGGAGAAGGACCATTTGCTAAATTATTAATTAAACTATCGAAAATTCAGGAAGAACTGCCTACAACTATAGAACTTTCTCCGTTACGGTTAGCAATTGTTACTGCAAGAAATGCACCTTCTCATATGAGAGTTATTAAAACTTTAAGAAAATGGGGGGTGTACGTTGATGAAGCTTATTTTTTAGGTGGTCTTTCAAAGGATAATGTCTTAAAAGCTTTCGGAGCTCATATTTTCTTTGATGATCAAGAAGTTCATCTCACTGAAGCTTCAAAAGTAGTGCCTTCTGGTAAAGTTCCTTACGCAACTAATTCACCATTAGCGAAACTCCAAGAAGGTATAAATAAGAATAATGAATCTGATAATAAAAAATAGTTAATCAGATATCAATAACCTGTCTCTTTAGAATATTATAATATTTATTGATAATGCTATGTTTTATAGCAAACAAGATTGCATAAAAAAATTAATTTTGGTTATATGTTAAAATAGCCTGTTAACAATTTCAATAAATAAAATTAAAATAACATATATAAACTTCTAATTTTGACAAATTATGTCAACATTGTATCCGTCAACAGAAACACTAGGCGAAAAGCTAAGGGAAATCAGAGAGCAAAACAACTTGCCTTTAAGGAAAGTAGCTGTATTGCTCGATATTGATGTCGCTATTTTAAGTAAAATGGAAAGAGGAGAACGTAAATTATCAAAAGAAGTTGTATTAAAACTAGCAAACATATATAAGTGTAATCCTGAGGAATTATTGGTGCTTTTTCTTAGTGAAAAAATAATGTATGAAATACAAGACGAAGACCTAGGAGAAAAAGCCTTAAAACTTGCAGAAAAGAGAGTTAAATATTTAAGAGCGAACAGAATAAAATGAATATTAATCAACTAATAGCAAAATATAACGCACGCAGAAATGACTGCCTGGCAGCTAAATATAATGAAACTCAGCTTCGCAGTGATTTCTTAGACCCGCTTTTTGAACTGCTTGGCTGGGATATTAAAAATAATAGTGGCAAACCTACAAATGAAAGAGAAGTAATTTTAGAAGAAGCGTTAAAAGAGAATGCTTCCGAACACTCAAAAAAACCTGATTATACATTTCGACTATTTTCTGAAAGAAAATTCTTTTTAGAAGCTAAAAAACCTTGTGTAGCAATCGAATCAAATAACGATTCAGCCAAACAAGTTAGACGATATGGTTTTACTGCCAAATTAAAAATTTCAGTTTTATCAAATTTTGAATACTTGATTATTTATGATACTTCAGTAAAAGTTGAAAAAGACGATAATTTCCAAAAGGCTTTAGTAAAAAAATACCACTATACAGAATACGAAGACAAGTTTGAAGAAATCAAAAAGTTATTAGGGAAAGATGTAGTTTATTCTGGAGCATTTGAAGTTGAATGGCAAGAAATTGAAACAAAAATTAACCAGTATTCAATTGATAATCTTTTCTTAAATCAAATAAATGAATGGAGAAAAGCGTTAGGTGCAGAAATTTATAAATACGAACCAAAGATTGATGAACAACAATTAAATGATGTTGTACAAAGTTATTTAAACAGAATTTTATTTCTACGTGTTTGTGAGGACAGAAATTTAGAAGATTATCAAACCCTATTTAAATATGCAAATGCAAACGACTTTAATGCATTAATCAAAAAATTTGAACAAGCAGACAAACGTTATAATTCAGGTTTATTTGATCAATTATTAAAAGATAAAATCGTTGAGAACATTAGTTCTGTTTTTTGGACGATTATTAAACAGCTGTATTATCCTGAAAGTCCATATTCATTCAGCGTTTTCTCATCAGATATTTTAGGGAGCATTTATGAAATTTTTCTTTCAGAAAAATTAGTGATAGAAAACAAAACTATTGCATTAGTAAAAAAGCCTGAAAATATTGATAGGGATATTGTTACGACTCCAACGTTTATTATCAGCGATATTTTAAGACGTACGGTTTTATCAAAATGTCAAAGCAAAACCGATAAGGAAATATTAGAACTTAAATTCGCAGACATCTCTTGTGGTTCTGGGGCATTTTTATTGGAGTTATTTCAATTACTCAATGATATTTTAATTGATTTTTATTTAAAAAATGATGAATCAAAACTTATTCAAACAACCCTTGATACTTATAAACTACCCTTCAAAACAAAAAGGGAACTTTTATTAAATTGCATATTTGGTGTTGACAAAGATTATAATGCTGTTGAAGCAGCTAAATTCGGATTATTATTAAAACTTTTAGAAGGTGAAGATTTAAATTCAACGAATACCACAAAACCTGTCCTGCCAGACCTTTCACAAAATATTTTCTTTGGTAATAGTTTACTGAACGCAAAACAAGTAATAAATAAACGTGATGAAAGAACAATAAATCCTTTTGATTTCTCGAAGCTTAATTTTGATGTTATAGTTGGCAACCCACCTTATATGAAATCTGAGGATATGAAAAACATCACTCCTCTTGAATTACCTCTCTATAAATCAAATTATACTGCAGCATACAAGCAATTTGACAAATATTTCCTTTTCATTCAGCAAGGAATAAACTTATTAAATACTGATGGTATTTTAGGTTATATCGTTCCTAGTAAATTTACAAAAGTTGGCGCAGGAAAAAATTTGCGTGAACTTCTAGCAAATGAAGAATATTTAAATTCTATTATTTCCTTTGGATCAAATCAAGTATTTGCTGCTAAAACTACTTATACAAGTATTTTAATACTTACTAAGAAAAAACAAAAAGAATTTTCTTATACTGAAGTGAAAAGCTTGAAAGAATGGAAAATTAGAGATAATACTCATATAGAATTTGATACCATTGAATCAAAAAAACTTTCCAGTGATTTGTGGTTTTTAATTCCTCCGTATTTAAAAAACGCATATAATTCTATCTTAAGTCAAAGCGAAACTCTGGAAAACATTGTAGGCAAAAAAAACATTAATAATGGCATTCAAACAAGTGCAAATGATGTGTTTGTTATTAAACCAACGAAAATTGATGACAATTTTATTTATTTTGAGAAGAATAACGTCAGTTTAAAAATAGAAAAGATGGCAACAAAACCTTACTATGAAACAGTAAGGAAAAAAGGAGAAGATAAACTAAATACATATAGAACACTGAAGCCGAACTCATATGTTATTTACCCATACCAAGTAGTCAAAGGGAAAGCCGAATTTATTGAAGAAAAAAGATTCAAGGCTAACTATCCGTTAGCATATGAATATTTAGCAAATAATAAACCTAGATTAGCCGAGAGAGATCTTAAACCAGTTCCAAAAACGGAAAACGAATGGTATAGATATGGTAGAAGTCAATATCTTGAACTTGGGGAAATAAATGAAAAAATTATAATTGGAGTAATGTCATCAGGAGAAAAATACCCGATTGACTTTTCAAAAACATTACATACCGCGGGTGGTACAGCTGGATACTGTAGTATATTCCTATCACCTAAAAACCCTTATTCCATTTATTATATTCAAGCAATTTTAAACTCGCGTTACGTCGAATGGATAATTCATTTAAGAGGGGAAGTGTTTAGAGGCGGTTATATTGCAAGAGGGACAAAAGTTCTTAATAATTTACCTATCCGTAAAATTGATTTTGAAAATACCAAAGATAAAGCATTACACGATGAAATTGTTGAACTACAAAAGGAACTAATAAAAATTCAAGATGAAATTGATACAAATATTGGAAACAAAAGAATACTAACTCCATTACAAAGTCAATTTTCAAGAGAAAAAATCAACTTAGAAAAGCTATTAGCCAAATTATATGATTTAGGCAATGATGATTTATTAATACCATCTATCAAAGAATTGTATGAAGCTAATTGAGAATGCAACAGCAGAAAAACTAAGGGGTGGATTCTATACTCCTGAACCTATCGCAGAATTCATTTTGCGTTGGGGAATTAATGGCAGTTCAGATTTTGATATACTTGAACCAAGTTGTGGTGATGGCGTATTCCTTGAACAATTAAAAGAACTAAAACTAAAATATAAATCAATTACTGCAATTGAGTTTGACGAAATTGAAGCCAAAAAGGCAGAGAAAATAGTTTTAAAAAACAAACAAATCATTAATGATGATTTTCACACCTATTGTAATAATACATTAAAACGTTTCGACTTAATTGTAGGAAACCCTCCATATATACGCTATCAGTTTTTCGACAAAAAACAACAAGTTGAAGCAGGCGAAATTTTCACAAGAGCCGACTTGACCTATTCTAAACTCACTAATGCTTGGGTTTCTTTTGTTGTTGGATCTTCTCTTTTATTAAAAGATAAAGGAGGGAAAATTGGCTTTGTTTTGCCCGCAGAAATATTACAAGTTTCTTTTGCACTTCAATTACGAAAATTTATTGCTCAATTTTATAATAAAATAAATATCATTTCATTTGAGAAACTTGTATTTCCTGATATTCAACAAGAAGTTGTTTTACTTCTTTGCGAAAAAAACGGAAGTAAAGAACATAACATTGAACACCTTGAATTAAAAGACGCAAGCGAATTAAAAACACTTGATACAGCAAAACTAAAAAGTCCTCAAAAGAAAATTGATTTTAAATCAAACAAATGGACTTTCTATTTTTTAGAACAAGAAGAAATCGACTTTTTAGAAAATATAGCCAAGAAAAGAAATATTCAAACTCTTGGTCAATATGCAAATGTTGAAGTTGGTATTACAACTGGTGCAAATGATTTTTTTACTGTACCTCTTACAACAGTTGAAGAATATAATCTTCAGGCCTACGCAAAACCAATGGTTGGGAGAAGTGTACAGGTAAACAGTGTGATTTTTACAGAAAAAGATTGGGAGCAAAATAAATTTTCAAAAGCCAAGGCTCATTTACTTACATTCCCTGATAAACAAAATCTCAATCGAAAAAATGGAGCAGTTAAATACATTGCCCACGGAGAAAGTTTAGGGATTCATAAAGGGTATAAAACAGGAATTAGAAATGATTGGTTTGTAGTCCCATCTTTAAAGGTCTCTGATGCACTTTTTATTAGACGAAATAATCTTTATCCAAGATTAATAATTAATGAAGCAGGAGCATACACAACAGACACAATGCACCGTGTTTTTGTAAAAAAAGGAACAGATATAAATGCACTTACAGCCAGTTATTATAATTCCTTATCATTTGCATTTACGGAAGTAAGTGGAAGAAGTCACGGAGGAGGCGTTTTAGAACTAATGCCAAACGAAGCGGAAAAAGTTTTACTTCCCTATCACAAAAATAACGCAAAATTGCTTTCTAAAATTGATAAATTAATTCGGAATAAGACTGATATAGAAGATATTTTAAAAATTACAAATCAAATAATTTTAAAAGAGCATTTCGGTCTTACTCAGAAAGAAATAAACTTAGCACACGGTATTTGGAAAAAATTATCTTCAAGAAGATTAAACAGAAGTAAGTAAAATGAAACCAAAATTAATTACATCTATATTACTATTTATAAGTGCGTATTCACCCTTATTTCTAATATTGATTGTTAAAGACTTTAATTTTGAATCAAAAAGTAAAGAACAAATTAGTATAATTAACTTAAATTATTTCCCGAAAAACATTACTCATTCTGATAGTATTAAAATAGTTAGTATTATAGAAAACTCATTATCGAAATTCCCTCAAAACAACTCTGAAGTCAACAAATATTTTAATCATCCTACTATTGATATAGTCGTACTTTGTATTTCCATTTTAAGCATAGTATTATTATTTCTAATATTCTCAAAAATAAGACCAAGTGAAATGGAAGTTACTATTCTTGATGTAAAAAACAGATCACTAGATATTATAAATTATATTATTCCATATCTATTCTGTGCATTTGATATTGATATTTCAAAGCCAGAAGATTTAATAACTGTTTCGTTTTTTCTGCTAATACTTTTCATACTAACTATTAATACTCAATCTATTTTTATAAATCCAATTTTGGCTTTAAGAGGATATGCCTTTTATGATATTGAATATAAATTCGGCAATAATACTGATACAACCATTGTAATAAGTAGACAAAAAATAAAAAAGGGTAATATGTTCAATTTAAAAAGCCTAACACCTTTTTTGTACCTTATAAATAGTGATAAAAACGAAATAGAAAATGGCGCATAAACAAAAACTTAAAGCTTTAAAATCTATAGATTTAAGCAATGCTAAATTATCATTAGCTGTTGTAAAAGAATACAAAAAAGATAGAGTATCTCAATACGACGTGAAATTTGTGAAAATTGAATCAAAATTAGTCAAAAGATTAAGAGGCATCGTTTTGGCAAAAATAAATAAATCAAACACTGTAGAAAACTATACATTTGATTGTCCTGAACCAGAAGAGGATCATGTTAAATCAATAAATTATTCAGAAACTGATTTCCATTCTATTCTTACAAAAATAGAAGAATTAAACCCTGAAACAGATACAATCGAAGATGTTGAAGAATTAATTAAAGCAAAAGCTTATGTAATAATACTAAGGATTAAGGGGGAAATTCAAGTCGTTGCATTTAAAAATATTCCTGAAAATTGGAAAATGAAAAATAGTAAAGGGTTGATTCCTTTGCTCTTTAACGATGGTCAATTTGAAGATCTTGAGCAAGATAAAGTTTTCAGTATCTCTAGTACAGTTGACATAATTTATTACGATGAAGTTTTATTTATTCTATCTAAAAAGGACTTTGAAAAAGGCCTCAATTTTAGAGAAGGTATGATTGCAGGAGCAGAAGAAATGTATAAACAGGCTGATGAATTAAACCTATTTATAGGCATAGATATATTAAAAGAAAAGGTAGGGAATAATCAAAGATACTTGAGGAAAATAGCAACTATAAAAAATTTAGGTCATTACAAAGATCCCTTATTTTTAAAACGTCTAGAGGAAATCTGTATTTTAAAAAACTGGAAAATAACTTTTGATAATGGTCAAATTGTTATTACTGAAGAAACTTTAGATGACATCTTAACCTTACTACAAAACAAACGATTACACTCGGAATTAACCGAACAAGATTTTGATGTAGAAAGTGTGAAACCAGTATAATTCAATAGCCTCAAGCCGTTCCCTATCGGGACGGGCTATTCGCTTTTATCTTTTTATCCTTTCGCTCATTACTACCATAAAAAGGATAACCGCTACTATCCCTAACGGAAAAACTATACCACTTATTCTTAAAATTAAGCCACTTACAAAGTGGCTTTTTTGTTTTAACAAAACTTTAGAATCTCTTTGTACTGCTTGGCACAATACTTCGTTATATATCATAAATTAAAAAAGGAGGATAACATGCCACCACAAATAAATAGATAGATTGCCCGAACTCTTTCTCTTCCTTGCTCGCTTTCTTAAAGTAAAGCAGAACACCGATAAAAATAAATAATCATTTAAAAAATAAAAATCATGTCAACTTATATAGAAAGCGGTCACGCAAAAAACACCGCTAATTTCGATCACTTAATTGCTTTATTGTTAACGTATGGTACAAACTATACACCATCAAGTCCAAGTTTAGCAATTGCCAATTTACAAACCGTTCTTACCAATGCACAAACAGCATTAACCACCGTTAAAAATGAATACAACGGCTGGAAAAATGCAACCAATGGCAGAGAAATTGCTTTTGACCCCTTAAAAGGTTTATCAACTCGTTTATTAAATACATTAGTAGCAGTTGGCGCAAATGAGCAAACCATAAAGGATTACAAAACACTTAACGCAAAAGTGCAAGGTTCTAAATTAACCAAAGCAGATGCAGGAATAATTGAAGACCCAAATGCAGATGCAGCAAACAAAACAACTTTACCAGTAAAGAAAACAGTTTCTGTATCTCAACAAAGTTTCGATAACCTTATTGAACACTATGATAAGATTATCAAATTATTAGCTTCGGTTCCTGCGTATAACCCAACAGAAACAGCGTTAAAAGTAACAACATTACAAACTACTTTAGCTAACTTAAAAACGTTGAATACTGCTGCTTATACAAGTGCTGCAAAAGTGAGTAACGCAAGAATTGCCCGAAACAAAATCCTTTACGAAAACCCTGATGCGTTAATCGTATTAGCAAAAGCAGTAAAGGCTTACATTAAAGGTAAATTCGGAGCAAGTAGCCCAGAATACGGACAAGTAAGTTCAATTAAGTTTACAAGGGTTAAAACAGGCAAATAACCTTTAGCATCTTAAAAGTAAGGGAGTCAAAATTTGACTCCCTTTTTATTTGCCAATAAATAAACCGCTCGTTTTATAAAACTCGTTTCCCTAAAAGTAATTCTCACCGCTTACAAAATAGTGGAAGCCGCTTACCTTTCAGAACTCACTGCTGTAAAAGTAAATGGAGCCGCTTAGACAATAGAACTCGCCGCTCTCAAAATAGTTCTTGCCGCTTTCAAAACAAATGACGTAGGTGTAACAATAGAACTAACCGCTTACAAAGTAAAGTAAGCCGCTTACTTTTCATATCTCGCCGCTTTACAAATAAATGTATGTCGACCTAACCGCATAGACCACTAAACCGCCACAGTTTGTCGACCTATGTGTATAGACCTAAGTGTGCTGATCTGTGTACAAGCCACCGCACATTTTGCAAGCACATTTGGTCGCTTACTTTCAAAGGCAATAATTTTAGTTTGCGCCAAATAAGCTTTCAAAATTTCCTCCCCGCCTGTGTGTGCTATTAGAACAAGCAATTTTCCAAATTGCCTCTCTATCGCACAGTAAAAACTAAAAACTGTGTTTCAAACTAAACATTCGGCAGACTGACCAACTAACCTAATAAAAAAACATGCAGACACGTACCTAGGTGTAAGCTAAGTAGGGCGCACTGAAACATAACAGCACCTTTGCCTTATGCGAGCGGACGTATAAGTTTTTTGCTTACATTTTGCCTGCTACGCAGAAAGTTGTATTTTTAAGTAAGCAAAAAAAGAGGCAGCATTTGTGCAATAAACAAACATTTCGGCGTTTAGACAAGAGAGTGTTTCAAAATTCGCACAAGGCAAAGCTGCAAAACGTTAGCACTAATAGCGGAGGACATTACCGCAGACAAATTGACGACAATAAATTAATTGTTTTTACGTTTTGACAAAATGAAATCATTTATCATATTGACATCTGTTCTTTTGCTTTGTTGTGCAGACTTAAATGCTCAGACAAAAAGACCGACTTCAATTGGTTTTGGTATTAGCTCGACGCTCCCTTTTCAAATGGAATATAGTGACTTCCCTTCCATTTCTTCTACTCCATATTTAAATGCAAAATTCAAAAGGCACGAGATTCTTGCAGGCATAGACTTTTATTTTCTAGGTCCTAAGTATGATAAGACACAATACCCCTTAGTTATCGGCGGACAAGGAGAATATCGCTATCACTTTTTAAAATCTGACAAAAGACACAATCTTTTTGTAAACACTACTTTTCAATATGTTCAATTTCAAAATGGTTGTGGACTTTTCGCTCGACCATACGACTATTCAAACAAATATATTTGTAATGACGCATTTGAATTAAAAAACAAATCCCTTATCAATACTTATGGCGTCGGTGTTGAATATAATTTCTACAATCGCTTTTTCACTTATGCTATTTGTGGATTTGGCTATAACTATTCAAAAGTAAAAGATCTCTACAATCATCCATTAGACAATCGAATAAATTGGACAGCTATTGTACGACTTGGACTTTCATTCTCAATATACAAGGCGACAAAAGAAGAGAAATGCGGTATTTAAACTGCGTGTCCGCTACAAGTGCTAACAGCAAGCCATGGCGCAATGCGGGTTTTCGGCGCATCGCAAAACCAATTTATTGTCCGGTCGACACCGGAACTTTTTTTCATTTGGCTTTGCTAATAAACATTAGTACATTTAATAAACATTTGTAGGTATAGACGCAGGAAGTTTCATAAACCGCACTGCGCAAGCTTGCCAAACGTTATAAGTAATAGGGCGGGACATTCCCGTAGACAATAAGTATTTCGTTAGAAAAATGACATATAAGAATTCCATGACATGCTAACAAGACAAATCAAAATAGTTTTTTTGTTCTTAGCTATTGCCAACAACATTCATTCCCAAAATAATATTAAAGGTTTTTATTTCGGGTTCTGTCCAAATGCGACCTTTTCCAAAGTAACCTCAAATGACAAATTTAAGGGTTTATCAAATAGACCAGGGCCAGCCTTCCATCTTTTGTTTGGTCATGCTTTTAAGGTTAATGATTTTTCATTTAGCCTTGACCTAAATTATTTTTTCGTCAATTATGTTAGCAAATACAACTGGGACAAATACAAAAGCAATCAGATTACAGCCTTTCCAGTATTGAAAATTAAAATTTTCTATAATGCTAAGCTGTCCGACAAATTTAAATTAGCGACTCATGCTGGAGCAGGTGTTGACTTATTTGCCAACGGAGGCAAGAGCTTCGTATCGGTTGTTGACAGTATAAATTCCTCGAGTTTAAATGTTACAAGTCAATTCAAACCAATCAACAATTTGTATTTAACCGGCGGACTTGGCATTATAAAAAATAATTCTAAAAGGGACTTCTATATTGGCGTGTCATTCTCCAAAGGACTATTCACAAACTTTACTCAAAAGTACGAGCGAGTTATTGCCAATGAAACTCACGTTTCGACAATAACAGGTTCAAATACACATTTAGCCGTTGACATAATATTTTTTCTTCGTAAAAAGCAACCAATAAATGGACAACAATAGCAAAACGTATCGAGCATTGTGCCGCCCTACAACTTATAACAGCAAATTCGCCCAATGCGGCGGGACAGGGTCATCGCTCGCGCGCAAAATCAGTTGCCCCTTCGGGAAATTTTATTTGCGGCTCGCTAAAAACCATTGTATCTTTAAATAACCTTTTGTGGGTATAGACACAGGAAGCTTCGAAAGCCGCACTGGGCAAATTCGCAAAACGTTAGCGGTAAGCTGCGGGACGAAATTTCGCATAGACAAATTCTTCGCCGACAAAAAAGTTTTCGCTCAAATTGCGGACACCGACAAAACCTGGACAACAATGCGAATGAAATATTTTTGTAAATTTGCTCGACAACATTTTAAACTCAAAAGACATGAATAGAATATTAGTTTTAATTACACTTTCGGACACCGGAATAGAAACAATAAAATCGAATCCTGAATTACCAAAAAAAGAAATGGAGTTTGTAAATCAATGGAAGCAAGAAAATATTTTGGAGAGTTTCTTTATTTCAGTGACAAAAAAAGATGCTGTTTTAATATTCCAAAATGTTGACGAGACTAAGACAAAGGAACTCATTGAAATATTACCTTACTTTCCTTATATGGCTAAAATTGAATATCACAATTTAAACAAACACTTTTAAAAGTAATTGCAAACCGTTTTTATATGCGGACACGTAGACAAAACGTAAACTGTGTGCCGCAACCATACCGCTAACACAGGTCTTGCTCCATTTTTTGCGGGTTAACGCTCAAATGTGTAAGTGGACATTAGCAAAAAACGGCGCAAGGCCTGAAAACGTTATATGCAAAGCGCAATGACGTTAAGACATAAAGGCTCGACAAGATTTTTAACATTTCGGTTGACAACTTTTCGGCTGACTTTAATACAGCTCGGTAGCGTTTTTTTGCCCTCGGTCGACAAATCCCCGATAAAAGAATTTAAAAATTTTTCTCCCCTTTTTGCGCATCCTTCGGAATGCGTAGAACAGCTATCGCACATTGTAACAAATTTATTTGCTAAACTTGGTAACAGTTTTTTAAAGCAAATAAATATATTACAATCGCCAACGCGCTTTTTTGGTTTTTCCAAAACCATTTTAGCTATCCCTAATTTAGCACATTCGTGTTTTTCGCTATCGCTGCAAAACCCAAATAAGCTAAATGCTTCCCACAAAATAGGCGTGCTTTGCACTTTTGGGTGCGCATCTCACTCCGTTCAGTCAAAAGCGCAAGCCTGCGGCAGCATGGTTTTTTTATTATGTTTAAATTTATATCATGGCAACTTCAAAAATTAATATCCTAATCGTTGAAGACGAGCAACTTTTCAGAAAAGGGCTTACTTATATGTTACAAAAATATAATATCAATACCATTGGTATAGCAGATAATGGAGAGCAGGCTTTAGAATTCTTAAAAGAATGCTCTCCTGATATAGTTCTACTTGATCTTGAAATGCCTGTTTTAAATGGAAGTAAAACCTTAAATAAAATAATGAAATCATTTCCAAAAACAAAAGTAA
>JAUXZS010000058.1 GCA_030692515.1 Bacteroidota bacterium | reverse complement strand
CATGTTTCCAATACTCGCAGCATAAGGCGGTTTGGTAACTATTCCTGCAAATCGTCACCGAGAGACCTACTCTCATCTGTTTTAAAGCACCAATCAGCCGTTGGCTGATTGTTCAAGTCACACACGTTTTGGCGCTTGGCGAAGAAGCGGTTTTCGAAGCACTAAACTGTCTGCCAGCACTGAACTTGATACGAAGCACAAAGCTCCATTTAAGCACTGAACCCGCTTTTTTGCCAAACGCCTGTTATGGGCTGGGCTTTTTGAATTCAAAGGTCAATCATTTTATACTACCAAATTGTGAATCGCTAAAATTGCTAGAATTAATGCTAATAATCCATAAAAAGGAAACAGTGTTTTGTTAGTAAACATAATTGTCCAAATACTTTTCTCGTCATTCTCAAATCTTGTATAATCTAAACTATATAAATGTTCGTCAGAAGTTGTCCTATTTGAAACAGTCCAATTATAAAGTCTTCGATAACATTTTTCTTTGTGTAGAAAGAATGCATCTAAATACCAAAAAACGATAACGGGTAAAATCAAAATAAGGTTGAAGTAAGTTAACTTTGTCGCAACAATTGTTTGGTCTGTTAAAGCAAGTAATACAGCAATTAATGAAACTATCCATCCTTTCAGTAAGAAAGAATTATTAGCCATTCTTGTTATAATTCCTTGGATTAAATCAATCTCCTTGTGAAGTATATTTTCTTTGTCCATTTGAGTGCATTTAGCCGTGTATAAAATTATTATTAACTGGATTTAACTCATATAGCCTATCTAAAGCATCATTTGCATTAGTTTTTGTAAAGTTTTTCTTCCATTCATTAAAAGTGTCAACATTAATTTCAGCAAGATGAGATAAATCAATGTCATATTGAATTTTCAAAGATTCGTTTAAAACTCCGCCTTTAGAGAAATATCTTGTTTCTCTTACTATTCTTCGTCTTGGGGTCTTTTGTCTAATCATTTGCGTAACCGCAATTTCAGAATAAATCCAAGGCGATTCAGTTTTATTAATTATAGATGAAGCAGAAACAGAACTTGGTGTATTTAAGAAGAAGATACACTCAGAATGGTCTATCATCATCGTTAAGGCAACTGAAAGCATCATATGAACGTGACTCGTAGAATAATTCCTTAGATTATAGTTATAAGTCTTACTGCCCTCTTGATAACAATGTTTGTTGTCAATTAATCTTAGTAAGTCGTCTGAATAACCCCAAATACAAGAATCTATAAATGCCTTAATGCCAAATGTTTCATAAAGCCATCCAGCTAGAGCAATTGCTCTTTTTGCGTCTTTGTGGGAATGTGATATAAAAATGTCAGCATCCACTTTTGGAAACCAGTTTGATTGCATTTTAGAACCGTCAAGTACACCTTCATTTAGGGCATAATCTTTAAGAGTTTCTTTTACCGTTTTTTCGTACTCCGTGAATAATTTTTGTCCTGTTGCAAAAAACTGTTCGTCATATTTTGCATCCCAATTAAGGTCTAAATTAAATCCTCTAAACATATATTCTGTTGTTTATTTAGTTTGTTTGTTTTGGGCTGGGCTTCTTCTTTTCGTCATAGTTCTGTTTCCCTTTTTACATTAACCATTTCGTCAAACCCATTTCTAATTAATAGTTTTTTCAGTGTTGTAATAAAACGTCTAAGTTCTCTTTCAAGTATTGAATTGTAGTCAGGGCTTAATTTATTAAAGTCGTTAGGCAATAAATTAGAAATGGCGTGATTTATTCCTGTAATGATTGTCGGAAAGTCAATGAATTCAAGTGTGTCGTTTTTGATTTGAGTGTCAATGCTTATGTGTCTTGGTCGTCCTGCATATTTGAATGAAACGTTCTCTGTTGATATAGATGATTTTAATTTTTCAAATTGAAGGTTTACGTCTTCGTTAATTCTGTCTGGAATGATTACATTGATTTTGCACTTTTTGTAATGTATTTCATTAGATGTAAAGCCGTTGTTTTCAATTATAAATCGGCATATAGGAACTATTAGATTTTCAAAATAAACAGATGCAAGAGTGGCAGACGGAAAGAAGTTAATTTCATCGTCCGAACTTGAAAGAAATAGACTTCTTATGTCGTCTACTGCGGACGTAAACGTGTCCATTTTGGATTTGTCAAAATACGCTAAACTAAGTCCATTGAAATCTGATAATAGTTTAACCTCTTTGTCAATGAGAAATGCACACTTTGAAGTCCCCAGTCGTCCAGTAAATAAACCAAGTTCGAATAAAACATTATCTCTTGGTTGCATAACTTCCTTACCTCTGAAAATCACTTTATCGTCATTCGTTCCTAATAGAATACCAAAGTCAAATTGAAGCGATGCTTTCAAAAGGTCTGATAGGAAATTTTGATTTATTTTGAAAACAGAAGTATCCCAAACTTTCTCGTTCCAAATAGTAACATCAAAGTCCTTTTCCAAAATGGATTTTGCAACTTGTGCAAGTCCAAGTTCTTCTGTAGAAGAGCCGATGAACAATTTCTTTTTTATCATACTCTTACTGTGGTTTTAAAATCAATAAAGATTGCTTCAACCTCTGCTAAAAGTAGTTTTAGGTTATTTAGTTTAGCAGGTCTGTTTCTATAGATGTATTCTTTACCGTCAACAGAAACTAAATCGTCAGCGTGAGTTTGATTTGTGCAAATGCTCTTCATTTGATTATACAAAACTGGAACAAGTTCATAGAAAGACAAGTTTTGATATTCTGAAACTTTTATATCGTAACAAATTGCGTTAATGTCAAAGCTGCTTATATCTATTTCGTGGTTAGAATTTGCTTTGCTATTCTTTAAGAACCTAATCATCCTTTTTAATCTTCCATTCGTTTCTGAACTACGTTCATTTATTCTTTTAATACTTAAAAACGGAAAGTCTGCACTTTCTCTTGAATGCGTTTCTTTGTTGTAAACTTGAATACCTCTGTAATCGCCTTTGTCATTTATTACAGATGAAACATCATCATACCAGTTTGCAATCACTATATCAACTTCACGATTAAGGCTGAGATTTTTTATTTTTATAGCCTTTGGTTTTGTCAAGTCACGAGTTTGATAAACACCGGAAAGAATTCTTTCGCTGTCAAGTCTTAATTCTCTTAAATCGTTCAAAGCATTTCCAGTGTATGAAGTTAGATTGATTTCTCTTTGAAGTTTGTCAATTGAGGTTTGATAATATTTGGCTCTTCTTTCAGGGGTTTCAATAATTTCTTTAAAGTTTCTTGTGTCTGGTTGGTAGAATTTTTCGCAAATAGTTAGCAAGTCAATGTCGCTATACCCTTTTATGTGGGTGTCTGTCATTACTGAACCTTGATATTTGAAGGAAACATCTTTTAATTCTTTTCCAAGATGTTCTTTTACTCTTTCTCCAGCGTCTCGGCTTTTCTGAGTGTATTCGGGTTCAACACCTTTCATTGCAAGTCTAATGTAAGTCAATACATCGCTGTATGAAATTGTCGATAGTTCGTCAGAAAACGCTTTTTTTAATGCAAAGTTTTCAGGGTTCAGTCGTCCTCGAATACTTTCAGTTAGTTGTCTGTAATTTTTTGCCATTGTCTATTGTTTTAATGTTGCACTGTCGTCTGGTAGCCTTGCCCATAACGTAAAGAGTTTTAAACGCAATCTGGCCAAAAAAGAGAGACCTTGGGAAGTCGGTATCCCAGATTGCGGTTAAAACTGTGTTGAACGAAGCCGTAGTTTACTATGGGCATTTCTTTGTTGATTTCTGAGGATTTCCAAGGA
>JAUXZS010000057.1 GCA_030692515.1 Bacteroidota bacterium | reverse complement strand
AAATCAAAATCCATCAATAACAACTGCTTCACCCGCCAATTCAGGAATATATACAGTAACAGTTACAGATGTAAACGGCTGTATAAATTTTACTACAACTAATGTAACTGTTAATCCTACCCCAACTTTATCGGCTACAGGCTCATCGGTATGTGTAGGGCAAAACATGTTCGTAAATGCAAACTCATTAGCTGGCTCAACATACGCTTGGACTGGTCCTAATGCTTTTACAGCGGTTGGCCAAGGTACAACAGTTGCAAATGCTCAAATAAACATGTCTGGCGCATATAATGTAACAGTAACAAGTGCTGTGGGTTGTACAAATGTTGCAACCACTAATGTTTTTATAATTGCATTACCAACACCTAGTATTGTTAGCAATACGCCGTGTGCTGGAGCAACCTTAACTCTAAATGTAGTTGGCGCAACAGGAGCTTCGTTTTCTTGGAATGGTCCTAACGGATTTATTAGTTCAATTCAAAACCCTGTGATTAATTTAGTAACAGTACCTGCAAGCGGTATTTATTCTGTTATTGCAACAGCAGGCAACTGTTCTGCAACAACTACCTCTTCTGTTACAATTAATCCTTTACCAATCCCAACAGCATCAAATAATGGTCCAATTTGTGAGACTAAAGATTTATTTTTAGCAAGTACAGGCGGCATTTCATATTCATGGACAGGGCCTTCTGGATTCTTAAGTTCTATTTCAAATCCATCCATATCTGCAACTAATAATTCTCAATCAGGAATTTATATCATCACTGTTACAGACGCTAACGGTTGTCAGGCTAACGCATCAACATCAGTTACTATTCTTGCTAACCCAGCAGCCTTGGCAAATGGCGCAACCGTTTGTTTTGGGCAACCAGCTAACTTAAGCGCTACTGGCGGGGCATCATATTCTTGGGTTGGACCAAATGGTTTTACATCTAACATTTCAAATCCAGTTGTTCCTATTGTAAACAATAGCACTACAGGAAATTATACAATAACAGTAACAGGCGTAAACACTTGTACAAGTATAACAGTTGTAAATGTTGCTTCAAATCCATTACCAGTTCCAACAATAACATCAACTGCAAGAGCTTGTATAAACAATGTTGTTAACTTACAAGGTTCACCAGGATTTTTATTATATCAATGGACAGGACCAAATAACTTTCTTTCACCAAACTCAAGTACAAGCTTTACTGCTACAAGCTTAACAGAAAGTGGATTATACACTCTGGGTGTGACAGACAATAATGGATGCCAAGGATTTACAAATACATTAGTTATTATTGATCCATTTCCAACAGCAACTTTATTTAGTGATAATACAAAAAATTGCGTGCCATTTTGCTCTAACTTCACATTAAAAGCAAGTGCAAGCAGTGCTTCAATTGTAAGCTCATCGTGGTTAATTAATGGTCAAGGCTATTCAGGTTCTAATATTAATTATTGTATAACGCAAGCTGGTAATTATTTAATTAAAGCCAGTTTTGTAGATGCTAATGGTTGCCCTAATACTGCAACATACACCGTTAAAGCCTACCCTATACCAGTAGCAAATTTTGAGTTTTCGCCACTTAAACCAATTGAGGGAGTTGATAATGTTTTGTTTGACGATGACTCTAGAGGAGATAGTATAGTAAGCTGGAGCTGGTATTTTGTGAACAACAATGGTTATCAAACTTATGGCCAAAATCCATCTTATATCTTTCAGGAAGCCGGAACATATCCTGTTGCCCTTGTAGTTAGAAATAAATGGGGTTGCTCAGATACAATAGTAAAACCATTAGTAATTGGAGAGTCTTCCAGTTTTTATGTGCCTAATGCTTTCACTCCAAATGGAGATGGGATCAACGATACATTTTTTCCGAAAGGACATGGAATTGTAAAATACAATATGATGATTTTTGATCGTTGGGGTGAAAAATTATTTAATACTAGTGATTTCTTTCAAGCATGGGACGGAACTTATAAGGGGGAAGATTGTAAAAGCGACGTGTATGTTTGGAAAATTAGCGTAACAATGCCCGACGCTAAAGTAAAGACTTATACAGGCCATGTTACTTTAAACAGATAAAATTTAATTAGTAGTAAATATGAAAGAGAGAATTAGAAATAGTTCTCTCTTTTTAATTTGGAAAAATATACATATAAAACACTCGCGACCAGCGATAATTTTTCATTGAAAAAATAAACATAACAAAACAAACTGTTAATACAACGTACAGAGTTTCTAGTTGTGGCGAAAGAAAATAACAAGCTAAAAATGTTAAAATCCCTTGAAAAACTGCTAAACCATAACTAACATACATTGCTCCCAAAAAATATCCTGGCTCTATTTCAAAATGATAATTACAATTATCACAATCCTCTTTCATTTTTGGCAAACTAAAAAAACTTTGGTTCTTTATAAAAACATCACCTTCTTCACAATTAGGACATTTTTCATTTAACATGCTTATGAGTTTACTTCTTTTAGATTTCATAACTAATAGTTTTTCTTTTACAAATGTCGAAAATAAATTAGATAAAACTGTATAACGATAGACACTATTAATAGCATAATTAAGACATAATCGGTAAATTTGATAATGGCAAAAAAAGTAATACCCGTTTATAGTATAGAAAATTTCAAACACTTTAAAACACAGAATGATTTCTATACTAATAGTATGAAACAACATCTTGCTGAACATCACTTTACCGCAACACCTCATAAGCACGATTTTTTTTTAACAGTAATGTTTACTAAAGGGTATGGCACTCATGATATTGATTTTACAAGTTATAAAATTGCACCTGGCAGCGTTTTTTTATTAACTCCCGGACAAACGCATAATTGGAAACTTTCAAATGATATTGATGGATATATTTTTTTTCACACTAAAAATTTTTATGATGAATCATCTGTAACAAGCATTCTAAATTTTCCTTTTTTTAACTCTATTCATAGTCCGCCTATCGTTTTGCTTAGTTCAAAAAATAAAGAGAAAATAAAAAATCTTTTTATAGATATTAATACAGAATACTTAGAGAATAATCTTTTAAAAAATCAAAAATTACATGCGTTAGTTACCCTTGCTTATATTGAGTTATCACGATTATACAAAGAAAAGGAAATATCTTCTAATCAAACTTATCGTTCTAAATTAAGACAATTAGAAAATTTAATTGATTTGAATTTTAAAACAATAAAATATGCTACTGATTATGCAAATTTAATGGCTATAAGTGAAAAGCATTTAAATCGCATAAGTAAAACATGCTTAAACAAAACTACCACGGATATTATTACAGATAGAATTATTTTAGAGGCAAAAAGAATTTTAACTCATACAAGCGCAAGTATTAGTGAGATTTCAGAAGATTTAGGTTATTTAGACCACTCATATTTTGCGAGATTATTCAAGAAAAAAACCGGAAAAACACCTCTCGAATTCAGGAAAAAAAATAGGTATTAAAAAAATTGTTTACTTAACGCTTTTTATTTATTTCTAAGAAACTAATAGTGCTACCAACAACACCGATAGATGGTCCAAATAATATTCCAACAACTGAACCTGGCAAAAAAGGTAAAGCCATAAAGAAACTATAGACAAAACCAATACCACAAGCCGTTCCTCTATTCTTTTTTATAAATTGAATACTTTGAGTTACCCCATATTTATGACGTTCGCAATTATAATCTAATAAAGAAAAGCCGACATAATACCAACCTAAAAAGAATAAAAACGGTGTGGTAACAATAAATAGCGGCGGAAAAATAATGGAAGCAATAAAACAAATAAAAATAAAAAAATATTCTAATAGCATATTTCTTAAGTTGATAGAAATACCGCGTGCAATATCTTTTAATAATTGTATTAAATTAAATGGGTAAGAACTGCCAGTTAATTTCTCTTCAGTTTTTTCTGATAATAAAGAAAATACTGGGGATAAAATCATTAATAAAACATATTTAAGAAATGTGCTGCTTAAAAACCAAAATAAAAATTTGAAAATTAATTTAATTAAGAATTGAAAGCCACCAATTAAATAGGGTCTTGCAAAAGAGAGCCAATGACCAGTTTCAGGGATTGATTTAAAATCGAGATATGAACTTAGCCACTCCGAAACGCCATCTGCTAAAACAAATAAACCATAAATGCTTAGAACCCATAAAAGTATCCAAACAAATAAAAACACAAACATGTATGGCCATAAACCTCTTTCGAAAAGCACTGAAAATGCTTTAAAACAATTACCAATAGCTTTAAAAAAATCAGAGAAAAATTTCATTATTAAATTTATGAAATGTTAATATCGAAAAAATTAATTACATTTTTTCGGGAACTTCAATTCCCAATAAAATCATAGCGTTGTTAATGGCTTGAGCACATAATTTTGAAAGTTGTAATCTGAAAATTTTTATTTTTTCATCTTCCTCTTTTAAAATCGGACAATCATGATAAAAACGATTATACAATTTTGTTACCTCATAAATATAATTTGCTACTAATGCAGGATTAAAAGCAGTGCCAGATTCTTCAACTACTGAATCAAAATCATAAACAAACTTAACGAGTTCCTTTTCAATAGCGCTCATTTCAATTTCAACCTTATCTTTTTCAAAATCAAAAGTTGCTTTCCTTAAAACAGATTTAATACGCGCATGAGTATATTGAATAAAAGGGCCTGTATGCCCATTAAAATCAATACTTTCCTTTGGGTCAAATAACATTTTCTTTTTAGGATCTACTTTCAAAATAAAATATTTTAAAGCCCCTAAACCAATTGCTTTATTTAACTCTTTAAATTCTTCCTCATTAAAATCGTCCACCTTCCCTAATTCTTTTGTTGTGGCAGTTGCAGTATCAAACATTTCACTTAATAATTCATCCGCATCAACTACTGTGCCCTCCCTACTCTTCATTTTTCCTTCAGGCAACTCTACCATTCCATAACTTAAATGGTAACATTCCTTTGCCCATGAGTAGCCAAGTTTTTCAAGTATTTTAAACAGAACTTTAAAGTGATAATCTTGCTCATTACCCACAGTATAAATTAACTGACTTAATTGTGGAAACTCCTTAAAACGTTCAATTGCAGTTCCTAAATCCTGAGTAATATAAACACTAGTTCCATCGCTACGCAATACTATTTTTTCATCTAACCCTTCATAACTTAAATCGATTGCAACACTCCCGTTTTCTTTTTTATAAAAAACATTTTTTGTTAAACCTTCTTTGATAATTTCTTTACCTAATAAATAAGTATTGCTTTCGTAATACATTTTATCAAAATTTACACCTAAAGTTTTATAGGTGATTGCAAAACCATCATAAACCCAACTATTCATGGTTTTCCAAAGATTAACCACTTCGGTATCTCCGGACTCCCATTTAAGAAGCATTTCCTGGGCTTCGATAATTAAAGGCGCATTTTTTTCTGCTTCTTCTTTAGTTTTACCTTGAGCAACTAACTCTTCAATTTGTTTTTTATAGGCTTTATCAAAAGCTACATAATATTTACCAACTAAGTGGTCACCTTTTATTCCAGTGCTCTCAGGTGTTTCGCCATTACCAAACTTTTGCCATGCCAACATACTTTTACAAATATGAATGCCCCGATCGTTAACTAAATTAGCTTTTATTATATTATGTCCGTTTGCTTTTAAAATTTGTGCTACAGAAAAGCCTAATAAATTATTACGTACATGCCCTAAATGTAAAGGTTTGTTTGTGTTGGGAGAAGAATACTCCAGCATAATAGTTTTACCGGATGATTTTTCGCTTTTATACCCAATAGTTTTTAAATCTTTAACTGTATTGAAATAGTTTAGCCAAAACTGATTTGAAAGAGAAATATTTAAGAAACCTTTTACAACATTAAAGGCTGCAACTTGATTATTATTTGCAATTAGATAATCGCCCAACTCTTGCCCCAGTTGCTCTGGAGACTTTTTTGTTTCTTTTATAAAAGGAAAAGTAACTAAAGTAAAATCGCCTTCAAACTCTTTTCTTGTTTTTTGAAAAGTAATTGTTGGCTTAGATAAATTATAAACTTGAGTGAGTGCTTGATGTATAGAAGCAAATAATATTTCTTGTGCGTTAATCATGTTTTAAAATTACGTATAAAATAAAAAAGCCAAACAAATTTGTTTGGCTTTTAAAATTAATTTATTAATAAATTACATTTTATCAACCTCTACAATTGGGTTGTTGTTAATGCGAATAGTATTTAAACCAGCTTTTTTAAATTCTGCGGCAAACCAAGCTTTATTTTTTGTTGACTTTAAAGTTAAAGTTATTGATTGGTAATCGCCTGTTAGTTTTCCTTCTGAAACGGTTTCAACTGCTGCGTCCTTTTTCAATGAATTAATTATTTTAGTTATTTCCTCTTTTGAGCCTGGTTTATAAATTTCAAATGAAAGAATGGTTGTTTCTGAAAAGAATTTATTTACATCCACCGCGTTTGGATTTTTAATACAAACCGTTTTAGCAGGTATTTCAGAAAAATTTACAATAGAGGTGTTATTTTTTCCAAAAGCATTAGAATTAACAATTGCTGCTCCTAATAACAATGAAATAGATAAGCTTTTTAATATTTTCATGATTGTAGTTTTGTATTCAAAGTTATTCAAAAATAATGCCAAAAACAATTAATTACGTTTCTTGGCAAAAAAATCTTTAATTATACTTTCACAATCTTCGGCCAAAACTCCTTTAACAACCTCTGTTTTAGGGTGCAATATTCCCTGCTCTAAGAGCGAAAATCCTTTTTTAGTTTCAGAAGCTCCATATACAATTTTACTTATCTGGCTCCAGGCCAATGCTCCTGCACACATATGGCAAGGTTCGATGGTTACATAAAGTGTGCAATCTACCAAATATTTTCCTCCAATATAATTTGCCGCAGAAGTAATCGCTTGCATTTCGGCATGAGCAGTTACATCTTTTAAGGTTTCTGTTAAATTATGTGCTCTTGCTATAATTCTATCATTTGCTACTATTATTGCTCCAATAGGAATTTCGTCTTTATCAAAGGCTTTTTGTGCTTCTTTTAATGCCTCACGCATAAAAGATTCATCATTATATAAAGGTGCTATTTGCAATTGCAGGAATTTGTTGAAGTAATACTAATATCATTAATTTTAGATATAGTATCGCAATCGTAAATTATTAATTTGTAATTATATTTATTTTCAAACTCTTTTTTTGGTTGAATATAATATTCACCGCATGGACTTTTGTGTACTTCAGAAACATCATAATTTACTTCAAAATGTCTTAATTCAATTTTTAATAATTGTTCATTCTTCATTAAACATTTTAATTTACAAGAAGCTTTTTCGGAAAGTACAAAATTTTGGAAAACCAACTCTTGCATTTTTTGTTCGTTTGGAGTTACACAACTGCGAGTACCAAACATTGCGAAAACAATTAATAATCCTAAACCAAAACCAAAACCATAAAACCTAAGTCTCTTTAAAAAATTCATGTTTCAAAATTAACATCTTTTAGTCGGGAAATAAAATAATATTATAAAGTTGTATTTTATGATTTTTGGTAAAGAATAAATAAAACAAAAAGAGGCTTCAATTACGAAGCCTCTTTTATTAAATGTAATTGGTTTATTTTGAACTTATTTTAACAATGTAACGTGCCCAACATATTCATGATTTTTATCCCATAAATCTGTAACAATTACTTTGTAGGTAAAAACATCCATTTTTTCGACGTCATGTTTTCCTTTTATACTAGCATCCCATCCTTTATTAATATCTTCAGTATAATATAATTTTTCTCCCCAACGATCATAAATCCACATTTTATAATGCTTTATCCCAATACCTGCTCCAGTAAAAGTTTCATTATTTCCATCTCCATTTGGAGTAAATGTATTAGGAATATAAAACGTAAACTCTGGACCAATATCAATAAGCTTACTAATTGTATCTTTACAACCATATTGATTTCTAACTGCCAAAAACACATTGAAATTACGAGCAATATCTGTTTTATAATAATGTACAGGGTTTTGATTAACAGAATCTGTAATATTTACACCATCATTATAATACCAACTAAAATTATTATAACCAATTGATGTGTTTTGAAATGCAATTACTGGGGTTAATAAATTTCCATCTTGACCTTTCCATTGGAAATCTGCAACAGGCTTAGGATAAACTCTTACATATTTGTTTTTACTAATAGAATCAACACATCCACTATCAGTTCTTACAATCAATTTTAAACTGTAATCTTTAGTGTTTAGATTTGAAGAATTAGTGTAACAAGTAAACTGTGTGTTAGGTTGATTACTGTTATTAAATAAGTTATTTCCAAAACTCCATTCCCAATTTGATACTTTTGCCGGTCCGGTTAATACCTGAGTGCTATCTAATATTGAAATGCATAAGTCAGTACACCCTGCACGTTTAGGAGCATAAAAATTTGGTTTTGGATTATAATTAATATAAACATTTCCTGGAATGGTGTTGGTACAACCTTTATCGGAAGTAACTAATAAATTAATAGGTGTTAAACCTCCTGCATTAAATGTATAAGTCACTTGGGCGCCAGTGGCTTCGATGCTAGTAACAGAATTATTAAAATCCCATTGGAAGTTCACTATTGGAGCACTTGGAGGCAATTGATTTCCTTTTAATACAGTTTGTTTTCCTGCACATACTTTACTGTATGAAAAATTAGCGTATGGCCTTTCCCAAACTTCCACTGTTTGCGAAAAAGTATTAGTACATCCAGCAGCAGTTGTTACTGTTAAGGTAACCACATAATTACCTGCAAGATTGTAACTATAAGAAGTAGCTGGAAGTGGGTTTAGTAAGTTTGTATTTCCATTTCCATAATCCCAGGCGTAGTTAGAAATAGTTCCAACAGGTACGGAGGAACTAGCTCCATCCATTAAATTTGGTTGTAAATCAAGACACTTATTAGTATAATTAATAAAAGCTGTTGGTAAAGGATGCACCCAAATATTTTTAGTTATTTTATCGCTACATGTTAACATACCTCCATTTGGTGAGGTAAATGCAGTATATATTACACTAGTGTTTCCCCAATTTGTAAATGTATGAGTTGAAGAAAGTGAATTGTTTGATAAATCTGAAATATTATCTGCATTAAAATCCCATGAAAAAATAAATAGTGGATTACCATTTAAATTACTCGCGTCTGTTAAAGTTGTTGGTGAGCCATAACAAACTGAATCTGCAGTG
>JAUXZS010000055.1 GCA_030692515.1 Bacteroidota bacterium | reverse complement strand
CTCGATTGCAAAAATCGAAGCTTGAGCGCTTCAATGCTTTCGTAGTCATCCATTGAGATGACTACAGCAACTGGTTTCCCGTTTTTGTTAATTTGAATTGGGGCACGCTGCGCTTTTAACAGCATGTCGCCAAATTGAGTTTTTGCTTCATTGGCAGAAAGTGCATCCATTATTGTGACCTTATTAATATCGTTCGAATCGTTCATTATAATCGAATCGTGCCAATTAGGTCAAAATCTAGTCTCTTCCAATATGAAATTAATCTGAAGAGGTTTGCGTATTTCCAAGGAAAAAAGAGTCAGAGCAAATAGGTCATTATGTGAGGCATGGTGATCGACATGGATGAGTACCTATTTGATAAATATATACTAACCATAACTTATAGTTATCTATTTAAAATAGGTAGGAAAATAAGCAGCAGAGCCGTTTTTAGTATGTTCAATAAGCTAAAATTAGTTTTACTAATGATGATAGGTAAATTAATATTAATCTTTACAATATTCTATTAGTAAAGCCTAAGAAGGAAAAGCAATGCCAAAAGTAAGTGCGAAAAGACAAATCACATTACCCATTTCCGGTTGTAACGAGTTGGGTATCCAGGCAGGAGATGAAGTGGAGATTTTCCGCCATGGAAATCAATTCAATATCATTAAAAAAGAGATTGGTATGGCGGCGGGTCTATTAAAGGGCACCAAAATAAACAATACTGTCAGCGATGTACAATCAAGACAGAAACATTTTGAATGATTGCAATTGATACCAATGTTTTACTTCGATATCTCTTAGCGGATGATGCAGCACAATATGCGAAGGCAAAACCCTAATTAAAGATCAACTCCTTATATTGATTCCATATGTTGTTTTGGCTGAGGTACGGTGGACGTTAACTGACGGGCGATACAACCTCGACAAAGCGGCTGTATGTGCCGTTGTACACGGCTTAATTGGTGACGGAGCCTTTATCTTTGAAAGCTCCCAAGTGATTTGGTCTTCTGTGTGTGATTACGAGGAAACCAAGACAGTGCGTGGAAAAGAACTAGATTTTGTTGATTCACTAATTGCTAATAAATCGCGCTTTTTCGCAGAAAATAACGGCACTTCGTAGTTTTACTTTTACTGTTTTGGTAAAGCAGTAGCACAATTGAAAAATACTAGAAAGCCATGAATCAGTGCAGGGTAGGGGAGTTTTTACAAAAAACGATCGAGATAAGTGGCTAAGATTCTGGCTAATTCCGTCAAAAAATCAACCGATCTTCTTATTTTATAGATAGTTGCCAATTGTTGTTAATAGTTGGTATTATTTAGTTAATAAAGAAAGGAGATTTTTACTATGAGCTATGCAGTCGGTGAACATTTTGAAAGGTTTATAAAGAG
>JAUXZS010000048.1 GCA_030692515.1 Bacteroidota bacterium | reverse complement strand
AACCATGGATATATTTGACCGTTGGGGAGAAAAATTATTCTCATCAAAAGAGTTAGCTAACGGTTGGAAAGGAACATTTAAAAATGCAGATTGTGAGCAAGGAGTTTATATTTACAAAATAACTTATAAAGGCTTAGATGGTAAAAAGGTTAATAAAACAGGCCATGTAACTTTAAATAGATAAATCTTATAGTGTTCTGTGTTTGTGTTAAGGTGTGGGGTTGTTACCCACACCTTTTTTTGTGAAATTTAAAATCAAAAATCCACTGTTAAAAACATTCTATTTATGATTGCCGAGGGTTTTTTTATTAAGCCTAACTTTATAAAGATGAATAAGATTTTTATTTCCTTTATTGCTTTTATACTTTTTGCTGCGTTTTCCTTCCAAAATCCACCCAAAATAAAAAAAGACCCTGATTTTTTAAGCCTACAAAATAAGTGGGTAGATTCTGTTTTTAACTCATTAACACCAAATCAACGGTTGGCTCAATTATTTATGGTTGCCGCCTATAGTAATAAAGACCTTAAACACGTTCGTGAAATAAAAGACTTAATAGTAAATTATAATATTGGCGGTTTAATTTGGATGCAAGGCGGACCAATAAGACAAGGTAAGCTTGCTAACTATTACCAGAGTGTAGCAAAAACACCTTTGCTTTATAGTATTGATGGAGAATGGGGTTTGGCTATGCGCTTAGATAGTACAATTCAATATCCAAAACAAATGACATTAGGCGCAATTCAAAACGATTCCTTAATTTATTTTATGGGAAAACAAATTGCAAAAGAATGTAAACGAATTGGTATTCATGTAAATTTTGCACCTGTTGCTGATATAAATAATAATCCATTAAACCCTGTTATTGGGATGCGCAGTTTTGGTGAGAACAAATATAAGGTTGCTCAAAAGGCTTATATGTATATGCAAGGTATGCAGGATGAAAAAGTGATGGCAAATGGAAAACATTTTCCGGGACATGGAGATACGGATAGTGATTCTCATAAAACACTTCCGTTTATTGGTCATTCAAAAGAGCGATTAGATTCTTTAGAACTGTATCCTTTTCAATATTTGTTTGATAGAGGATTGGCAAGTATTATGGTTGCACATTTAAACATACCAAGTTTAGATACAACTAAAAATTTAGCATCTACATTATCTCCTAATGTGGTTAACGATTTACTAAAAAACAAAATGGGCTTTAATGGATTGGTATTTACAGATGCTTTAAACATGAAAGGTGTTTCTAAATATTACGGACCTGGAATTGTTGATGTAAAAGCGCTTTTGGCGGGTAACGATGTTTTGCTTTTTAGCGAAGATGTGCCAAAGGCAATTGATGAAATTAATAAAGCAGTGGCAGAAGGTAAAATTGCACAAAGTGAAATTGATAATCGTTGTAAAAAAATATTAAAAGCAAAATATTGGTGCGGTTTAAATATTAAGCCTGAAATTGTTACTCGAAATTTATATAAAGAATTAAATACAAAAGAAGGTGAAGAAATTAATTATCGTTTAGCCGAAGCAGCAATTACATTATTAAAAAACGAAGATAAATTTTTACCATTTAAAAAGTTAGATAGTTTAAAGATTGTTGAAGTATCGTTTGGTGTAGAAGAAGAAAATTCTTTGTACACTTCCATTAAAAATTATGCTTATGTAGAGCATGTTGGTTTATCTCACACTGCAAAAGCTTCTGAAATTAATAGCGCGTTTGAAAAAATAAACAATGCAGATGTTGCAATTGTACAAGTAAATAAAGCCACTTCAAAAGCTGCAAATAATTATGGCGTTGGTACTCAAACTTTAAGATTAATGGATTCTATTGCAAAAATGAAACCAAGTGTTTTAGTGTTAATGACAAACCCTTATTTATTAAATAAAATAGAATCTGTTAAAAATTTTAAGTCTGTAATTTTAGGTTACGAATATTTACCTACATTATTAAAGGCAAGTGCAAATGCAATTTTAGGATTTAGTAAAGTAAATGGCAAGTTACCTGTAACTACAAATTTATTTAAAGCTGAAACCGGCATGATATTAGATGCCTCGTTTTTACCAAAACAAAAATCAATTAAAGAAAATTTCCAAAAAAAAAAGTTCGGCGCGGTAGATAGTATTGCTCTATATGGAATAGAAGAAAAAGCATATCCGGGTTGTCAGATTGTGGCGTTTAAAGACGGCCAACTTATTTATCAAAAATCATTTGGCGCATTTACTTATAATCCGGATTCTAAATTAGTTGACGATGGAACCATTTATGATTTAGCCAGCGTAACAAAAGTTGCAGCTTCTTCTTTAGCTTTAATGAAATTGCAAACAGAAAATTTATTTGACTACAAAAAAACACTTGGTTTTTATTTACCTGAATTGCAAGGCACCAACAAAGAAAATTTACTAATAGAAGATGTTTTAACCCACCAGGCCGGACTACAAGCATGGATACCATTCTATTTGCGCACACTTAAAAAAAATGACGAATACAAGCCCGGGTACTATAACAAAAAAGCAACAGAAAATTTTCCTACTCGTGTGGCTAGAAATTTATATGTTGTAAAAGGTTTTAACGATTCTATTTATAAAAGAATAATTAATTCTAAAGTCGAAAATTCAGGGAAGTATTTATATAGCGATTTAGGTTATTATTTTATTCAGCAAATTATTGAGAAACAAAGTCAAAAAACATTGGACGAATACGTGAGCGATATTTATTTTAAATTAGGAATTGCATTAACGTATCAGCCATTAAAAAAGTTTTCTATCAATCAAATAGCTCCAACCGAAAATGATGTAAAGTTTAGAAAACAAATTGTACAAGGTTTTGTGCACGACCCGGGAGCCGCTTTATTAGGAGGTGTTGCAGGGCACGCAGGTTTGTTTGGAAACGCCTTAGATTTAGCTAAATTAATGCAAATGTATTTAAATAAAGGGGAGTTAAATGGAGTAAGAATTTTGGATAGTAATGTTGTAAAAGATTTTACAGCTTGCCATTATTGTCCTTTAAATCGTAGAGGTTTGTGTTTTGAAAAACCTGAAGCTGATAATAAAAAAGATAGTCCGGTAACTTCAGAGTGTAGTCTCGAAAGCTTTGGACATAGTGGTTTTACGGGCACCTTTGTTTGGGTTGATCCTAAAAATAATTTAGTGTACGTGTTTTTAAGTAATAGGGTTTATCCAGACGCAGACCCTAATAAATTAGCAAAATTAGGAATAAGAGGGAAAATTCACAAAGCATTTTACGAGGCTTTAAAAAATTAAATGATAACTTTATAAGGGTTGAAACTTTTAATATTAACACAATATTTTCCACCAGAAGTTGGTGCGCCTCAAAATAGATTATTTGAGTTAGCTGTGCGATTGCAAAAATTAGGGGTAGACATAACTGTTTTAACTGCGATGCCAAATTATCCTCAAATGGAAATTTACAAAGGCTATGCTGATAAAAAATATGTTTATGAAGAAATGGACGGATTAAAAGTTCATAGAGCTTCTATTTTTGTTTCAAAAAGTAAATCAATACTAAACAGATTGCGTAACTATTTTTCATTCGTTATATCAAGCGCTAAAGTCGGGAAAAATAAATTGGGGGATTTTGATTTTTTATTATGCGAATCGCCGCCTTTATTTTTAGGTTATAGTGCTATGCGTTTGGCAAGACAAAAAAACGCGAAATTAATTTTTAATGTAAGCGATTTATGGCCGGAGAGCGCTGAAAAATTGGACGTAGTTAATAATAAATTTCTTTTAAAATTAGCTTATAATTTAGAAGAAAAATTATATAAAAGCTCGGTGTTAGTTACTGGTCAAACTCAAGGTATTTGTCATAATATAAATCAACGTTTTCCTTCTGTAAAAACCTATTGGTTACCAAATGGAGTTGATTTAGGTTATTATAACCCAACTACAGTTGTAAATGATGACTGGCGAAAAAAAAATAATTTTTCGGAAGAGGATATTATTTTAGTGTATGCCGGAATTATTGGTATTGCCCAAGGACTCGAAGTTATTTTAGAGACCGCAAAGAATTTCAAGACTAAGCCAACTATTAAATTTGTTTTTATTGGCAGTGGACCCGAAAAAGATAAATTGATCCAACATAAAAAAGATCTAGATTTACAAAACGTATTTTTTTTAGAAGCAATTTCAAAAAAAGAAATGCCTGCAGTTTTAAAAAGTTGTAACGCTGCAATTATTCCTTTGCGTAAACTGGATTTATTTTTAGGAGCAATTCCTTCTAAAATATTCGAGAATCTTGCCATGGAGATTCCAATACTACTTGGAGTAGATGGTGAGGCGCGGCAGTTATTTATTGATAAAGGAAATGCCGGACTTTACTTTGAACCAGAAAATTCTGAGGAACTTACAAACGTTATTTTTAAATTAATTGATGATAAAGAAGCCGCGCTCCAATTAGGGCGGAATGGAAGGCGTTTTGTAAACGATTTTTTTAATCGCGAAATTATAGCGCAGAATTTTTATAATGAATTAAAAAAGCTGTAATGAGTTTAAGTGAGCAAATAAAGAGTCAATATAATAATCGTAAATCTAACCCCAATTTATACGGTAACAATCCTTATTCAAATGCTGTTCAAAAAGAAATAAAAGATGGGATTGAAGATTTATTAAAAAAATATTTTAAAAATTTTGATGAATTATCACTTTTAGAAATTGGCGCTGGTAACGGAACAAACGCGTATATTTTTGAAGATTTAGGATTTCAGAGAAAAAATATATCCTTTAATGAATTGTTGGAGGAGCGAGTAACTGCAATAAAAAATAATTTTCCAGAAAATCAGCTGTTCATTGGCGACGCAACCAATATTAATACAACGCAAAAGTTTGATGTTATTTTTCAGTCTACCGTATTTACCTCAATTTTAAAAGAGGAGAGCAGAATAAAATTAGCTAACAAAATGTGGGAATTATTAAAGCCTAATGGGGTTATTTTGTGGTATGATTTTATTTATAACAATCCTGCCAATGCAGATGTAAAAAAAGTGACTATTAAAGAAGTGAAAGCTTTATTTAAGGGTGCAAAACTATTTGATATTAAGCACGTAACTCTTGCTCCGCCAATTGGAAGAAAAGTTGGTAAGTATTATAATTTTTTCAATTTCACTTTTCTTAGAAGTCATATCTTAGCTATAATACAAAAGTAAAAGCATGAGTAAATTTTTTAAATTAATGTTTTATTTTTTTCCTGCATTATTTTGCTTTTGCCTGCCATTTGGTACGCTTATTTTATCTGCTATAATAGTATTGTGGACAGTTATTGCTTTATTTAATTTAGATATAACCAATTTAAAAAAGGGATTGTCTAATAAACATTTTTGGTGGCTCCTTTCTTTTTTTATTTTAACAGTAATTAGCGCCTTATTTTCATCCAATAAAACCGAAGCCGGCTTTAGTATCGAAATAAAAATGAGTTTTATATTATTACCTTTTTTGTTTTTTTGTTTTAATTGGCCTATACAAATTTTAAAACGCTGTATCGTTTCTTTTGTTTCGGGTTGTTTTTTTTCTTGTCTAGCTTTAATAGCAAGAGCTTTTTATTTTGCTTCAACCGGCCATACTGAATATTTTTTTTACACTCAGTTTTCTGTATTTATTCATGCTTCCTATTTTGCAATGTATTTAATTTTAGCAATTGCATTGGTTTTAATATTATATCCAACATGGTTTAAAGCCCAAAAAAACATCATCTATGCCTCTTATTTTTTTGTTGGAGTATTTATAATTACTATTTTTTTATGTTCGTCTAAACTTGGTATTTTAAGTTTTTTTATAGCAGCGCCTTTAATTTTGTTTTACAAATTTAAAAGACTATTAAACTTCAAAAAAATTGGTATTTTAGTTATAGGAATTATTCTTTTAGGCTTTCTTTCATATAAATTATTTCCTAACTCTTTTAACAGACTTTCTTCATTAACAACTATTTCTTCTAGCTCCATTGATAAAACTTCCTCTGAGAGTACAGCGGTAAGAATTTTAATTTGGGAGCAGGCCATAATAATCATAAAAGAAAATTTTTGGTTGGGTACCGGTGTAGGAGATGCTAATGATGCGTTGTATAATTCTTATGAAAAAAATGGTTTAACGGGAGCCTTTTCTCATAAACTAAACGCACACAACCAATATTTTCAAACATTTATTGGTTTAGGGCTTGTAGGCTTTTTAATTTTAGTAGTCATAACTCTTGGTTATCTTATTTTAGGGATTGTTAATGGTAATTTCTTTTTGTTTTTATTTTCATTATTAATTGTGCTCAACTTTTTTGTAGAAAGTATGCTCCAAACCTCGGCGGGGATTTTGTTTTTTGTGTTTTTCTTTTGTTTGTTTAATTTGGTAACTGAGGAGGAGTTATTAAATGAAAAATAGTTTTATTTTATTTTTAAGTATTTATTCTTGTTTTTTGTTTTCTCAAAGTTCTTATGTTTGGCCAATCGATTCGCCAATTATAATCACCGGTAACTATGGCGAATTACGACCAAATCATTTTCATGCAGGCATAGATTTTTCAACAAAAGGGCGCGTTAATTTGCCTGTTTATTGTGTAGAAAATGGCTATGTTTCAAGAATTAAAATTAGTTCTGGTGGTTATGGCAAAGCAATTTATATTACTCATCCTAACGGGAAAGTTAGCGTTTACGGCCATTTAAATTCTTTAAACCCTTTAATAGCCGAAGTAGTAAAAAAGGAACAGTTTGCAAAACAAAATTATGAAATTGATTTTTATCCTAAGCCTAAAACAATTCTATTTAAAAAAGGCGAGCAAATTGCAAAATCTGGTAATACCGGCAGCTCAACAGGTGCACATTTACATTTTGAATTGCGAGATGAAAAAACTGAAGTGCCTTTAAATCCAATGCATGAGTATGATTTTGAGGACACTATTTTACCTGAAATTAAACATATTGCTTTTTATAATTTAGCAGATACCACTTCTCCAAAATTCCTAGGCTCTTTTCCAATTAAAAAATTTAAAGATAGTTCAGTTGTTTCTAATGATTCTATTATTTTAAATAATTCCATTCTTGGGTTTGCATTTTCAGCTTATGATCAATTTACATTAAAAGGAAATTTAAATAACGTTTATAGCGCTAGTGTTTTTTTTGATGGTAGGTTAATTTATTCTCATAACATGAAAGCGATAAGTTTTGATGATGCACGTTTTGTGAATGAATTTAGCGAAGAGATTGAGAAAAGTAAAACGGAAAAAATTAAATTTCAAAAGTGTTTTTTACCAGCGCTGTATCCTCAAGGACTTTTTGAAAATTGTTTTAACAAAGGCAGAATTATTTTGTTTGATACCAATTACCACGCTATTAAATTAATTGTATTTGATGAATATGGAAATGAAAGGGCTGTTAAGTTTTGGGTGAAAACTAAGAAATTTAATTATTACGCCCCTCCAACAATTAAAAGTGATGTGTTTGTTAATTGCGCTAAAGATTTTATGATTAGTAAAAATAAATTACAAATTTTTATTCCTGCCAAAACGTTATACTATTCTACCGGATTAATTTTTGAAAATACGCTTGAGACTACCGGTAAATTAATAATTCTGCCAACCGATGCTAATCTCAAATCTACTTCTATTGTTGGTTTTGAAGTGCCTAAAAAATATTTAAGAAATAAATCTAAGTTAATTTTAAAAAGCGGTTCTTCTACTTTTACGCCAATAGTAAATAAAGATTCTGTTTTTTATTCTGTTCGTAATTTTGGGTGGTTTCAAATTGAACAAGATACTTTGGCGCCAAAAATAAAAACTAAATTAAGTGCAAGTCAATTATTAAAAGTAAAAAATTTTAGTGAGTTTTCTTTTGATATTAGAGATGATTTAAGTGGTATTTACAACTGTAATTTATTTTTAAATTCTAAATGGGTTATAGGTGAATATGATGCTAAATCACACTCAGTAACTTATTATTTTGATTCAGATACACCTCCTGGTAATTTAAATTTTAAATTAGAGGTAGAAGATAGAGTAGGGAATAAAGCCTCTTATGTATATAGTTTGAAGAGGAAATAAAATATAAATTGTTTAGAGAACTTTTTTATTTATTAAGCTTTAATAGCCCAGCGTAATTTAGCCGAACGTGCACGTGGATTGGTATTACATTCTTCAGCAGAAGGACGAATAGGGTCGGGGGCAACTTCGCTATAAATACCCTCTCTAAATAAACTTTGAAACGATTTTTTAACGCGCCTGTCTTCTCCTGAATGAAAAGAAAGTATAGCAACTCTTCCTCCAGAAACAAGCGCATCTGGTAATTTTTCAAGGAATTTATCTAAGGCGCCAAATTCATCATTAACAGCAATGCGTAAGGCTTGAAAACAACGTTGGCAAGATTTTTTTACTTCTTCTTTACGTTTATCGTGTAATATAAATCCAAGACTTTCTTTAATTATTTCTTGTAATTGTGTGGTTGTTTCAATTTTCATGCCGCGTTTTATTCTATTTACAACGGCTTCGGCTATTTGTTCAGAATAAGGTTCGTCTGAGTTAACAGCAAATAGTTCTTCTAATTCTTCTTCTGTAATTGATTTTAAAAGCGCAGCTGCAGATTTTCCGCTTTTAGGATTAAGCCTTAAATCTAAAGGACCTTCAATTTTAAAAGAGAATCCTCTTTCTGGATTATCTATTTGCATAGACGAAACGCCTAAATCTGCTAATACAAAATTAAGAGGGCCACTTTCTAAATAAATTCTTTCAATGCCAGAAAAATTCATTATTCTAATGTCTACTATTTCTGGACCATAACCCAAGGCAGCTAAACGCTCTCTTGTTTTTGGTAATTCAATTGGGTCGGCATCTATCGCGTATAATTTTCCACCGGGCACTAAACACTTTAGCATTTCTAAACTATGGCCTCCGTAGCCGAGTGTTGCATCTAAACCAATTTGACCAGGTACAATTTTTAGAATTTCTAAAATTTCGTTAACACAAATAGAGCGGTGCATACCCGCAGGTGTTTTACCTTGTTGCTTTACTTTTTCAACATCATCAGCATATTGTTCGGGCTGAAGTTCTTTATATTTTTCTTTAAAAGATTTTGGGTGAGTGCCTTTATATCTTACTCGTCGGGGTTTTTGTGGTTCCTGATCATCCATATTGTAAAGCTAGTAATTTATGCCGACTATTGTTTTTTTCTTTACCGTAAGTACTTTAGGAGTGTTGTTTCTTCTCGTAATAGCGGGCAGCATTCCCGGATCGATTAAACAAAAACTTTTTATTTAATAGATTATTAGATTTATAAATTAAGCTTTTAGAAGTTATTAGCTGCTAAAAACAAAAATCCGTAGGTTAAACTACGGATTTTTGTGTTTTTAATGTAAATATTAGGCAATCGTTTATTTGATTGCTAAGGCCCTATTAATAAGTACAAGGGCTGGGAACTGTAATTGTTGTTGTGTTAACTATACTACTACCATTGGCAACTGCAATTGCGCAATCTATAAAATTAGTAGAGGTTGAATTGCCAATTTTTAGTTGAGCGGTATTAATAGCACTTCCAACCGAAATATTAGCTTTAACACCAAATAAAGCAGCGGCTTCGTTACCGCCATCACTTATATTTACGTAATTAAATTCGTTTAGTGCATTGTTTGTGTTAACCCAAATCCCATCCCAAAAACCTGCAGTATTAACTTCGCCTTTTAAAATAATTGGTTGAGCCATTGTACCAATAAGCTTTGCGTATCCTGTACCTAGGATAGCAATATAATTAGATGAACCCATCACAAGGCTCACACCAGGCTTAATCTCTAAGTTGTTTTGAAAATTTAAATCATTAATTGTATAGTATGGAATAGGAGAATTATTAATAACAACCGTTTGAGTAATTTCTTGATTAGATGAAACAGAATATAACCCAATGTAATTTTTGGTATTAGAAGTAAATGTACATGTTTGTAAACTTAAATTGGATAAACTTCCTCCGTAAACAACAATTGGATATCCATTATTGTTTGATATAATATTATTACTAAAAGTTTGAACGGTTGCGTTACTGTTATATATCATTCCAGATCCACCAGAACCAGTTATAGTTGAATTTGTAACTGCTAATTTGCCTTCAACATGTATGTTTGCTTTATCTTGATAAGAACTACTTCCAAAAATGGTGACAGCACCAGCATAATCTCCTCCATTAACAATTTTACAGTAATTAAATTTGTTTCGTGTATCTTCTGATTCTATCCAAATACCTTTCCAGCTTGATGTAGCGTTTGTTGCCCCTTCAAACACAATTGATTTTGTTGCACTACCTATAGCTTCGATATAAGCATTGTTTTTAACTGTTAACGAACCCTGAGTGCCAAATTGTATAATTACATTTGTATCTATACTTAATTTTCCTCCTACAACTTCAAGATCACAATTAACAATATAATCTACACCATTTTTATTATGATTTGTTAAAGTCAAGCCATTAGAGTAAGTGCAGTCTAGGGTTATTGCCCCAATTGGAGTTGGGGTTGTTACAGGAGTAACTACTGGTTCAGGTTCTGTTTCACTTTTTTTACATGATACACTGCTTATTAATAATAAAGCTAGTAGAGATAGATTTTTTATTTTTTTCATAGATTTTTTTTACAAATATCTATTACTTTTTTTAAGTTTAACATAGGGTTTTCCCTATATATCCTCAATTAAATTATAAATAATGGTTTTTTTAACCAGGCCAGTAATGTTTTTTACATCAAGTTTAATAAATAAATTTGCTCTATGCATTTCAACTGTTTTATTTGATATAGATAGACTATCTGCAATCTGTTGTATACTTTTTTCTTTTAAGATTTCGCTTAATATTTCTTTTTCTCGCGGGCTCAGTTTTATTTTATTTTCAAATACATTGGTGGTTTGATTGGTTTCAGAACTAAAAAATTGCCCACCACTAATTACCAATTCTATTGCTTTTGATATGTTTTTAGCGCTTTCTGTTTTTAATACAAATCCATCTAATTTAAGTTGATTAATTCTGTTTATTGTAAAACTATCTGAAACACTCGTTAAAACAACAATTTTGCATTTAGGGTATTTTAAAATAATGTTTGGTAAAAAGTCTAAAGCATTATCTTTACCAAACCTAAGGTCTTGTATTAATAAATCTATTGTTTGTTTTGATAGTAAATCAAACAACTGCTGTTTTTTAAAGGCCTTAAAAATTTTAATTTCTTTGTGTGCTTCATGAATTATTGTTTCGAGGGAACTCGCAATAAGTTCATGGTCATCGGCAATTATTAAATTCATACTATATTGGGTAAATTAATTGTACAAATAGTTCCTTTATTTTCTTCGCTAATACAATCAAATTTACCATTTAAATTACTAACCCTTTTGGTAATACTTTCTAATCCTTGATTTTTAATCTCCTTATCAAAATCAAATCCAATTCCATCATCTTCAACGGATAGTAATAGTTTTTCGTCATCAAAAATTAAATTTACAAAACACTTTTTTGCTTTAGCATGTTTAATTACATTTTGTATTAATTCTTGCCCAATTAAATAAACTGTTTTTAATACTAGTTGATTTTTATCTTTATTATTTTTAATTGACCAATAAAAATCTATACTTAATTCGTTATTTGAGTTTTCAGAACAAAATTTTTGTAGGGTTTCTGCTAAAATGGTTTTGGTAAATGAAATAGGATAAAGGTTATGTGCAATTTTGCGTATTTGCGAATGAATTTCTTGTAACTTTTCGTTAAGTAAATTGTTATTATCTAAGTTTAATTTTAAAGTAGTTAAAGTACTTAAAACCCCATCATGAAGTTCATTTGAAATTCTTTCTCTTTCTTTTTCTTCTGCATCAATACTACTTAAGTATAATTCTTTTTCTTGTTTAATTTTTACGAATTCGAGTTTACGATTATGTATGTTTCTTGAGACTAAATAAACTGTTATTAATATAATGCAAATAAAAATTAATGTTACTATTAAAAATTTGTTGTTTGCTATTTGGTTTTGAGATTTAAGTAGTTTAATTTTTACTTGATTTAAATCATTTTGTTTTTTACTTGTTTCATATTTTATAAGTATGTCGTTTACAATTTTTTTATTTTCTATAGCGCTTATTCTTTTAAGCAGGTCATTTGCCATGTTGCAGTAATAAAAAGCGCTATCGTTTTTATTTAGTTGGTGGTAAGCTAAGCCTATATTTTTAACTACCGAATACATTGCGTTTTCATTGTTTATTTCAACTATTATTTTTAGCGCATTTAAGCCATACGTTTTTGCTAAACTCGGTTGTTTAGCTGTAATGCTTAATTCAGTTAAGCCAAGTAAATTTATCAGTTCATAAAATTTATTTTTAGTTTTATAGCTAAGCTCTAAAGATTTTTCAAAATGAAAAAAGGCTGAGTCAAACTTTAATGTTTTTGTATAGTATTCACCATAAGCATAATTATTTAGTAAGTAGCCTAAAACATTTTTATGCCTTTTGCTTAGAAATTCACTTTTTTTTAGTAACGTTTTTCCGATTTCTAACGAGTCTAGTTTTAATGCTGAGACAGCCGAAACTGCATATACTGCGGGTAAATACATCGTGTCTTTCGTTTCTTCTAATAATTTAATTGATTGCTGACTATATTTAAATGCCTGTGAGTAATCAAAAATAGAAAAGAAAATGTTGGCTATATTATTATTAATTTGCCCGACTAATTGGTGTTTTTTATTCTTTTCAAGAATTGCAATTGCTTTTTGGTAGTTTTTTATAGCAACTTTGTAGTTTGATTTGAACGCGTAAGCAGACGCAAGTATATTATAATACTTAGTATATTTTAGTTGGTTGCTACCCTCATTTTTATTGTTTAAGGAATTATTACAAATTGCTATTACCGAATCAAGCAAACCTTTTTTTAAATAATATTTTGCTAAACTATAAGAATAGATGTCGGATAGATCTGAATTTTTTTTTGCTTTTTGTTTAGCAAGTTTTATATATTTATTAGCTTGGTAGTTATTTGGTTGGATGCTTGCGGAATCAATATAATTAACGATGCTAATTGAGTCGTTGTTACTAATTATTTTTAATGTAATAAGTTGGAGGAAAAGAATTAAGGCAAACTTCATTATTATTAGAACAAATACATATTAGTAGGGTAAATTTACTAATAATAGTCAATATGTTTTTGTTTTTATGTGGCTTTGTTCTGTAAAAACTACCGAATAACTTTAGTGTTTACTTATGTTTTATCTACTAAAATCTTAAAAATTACGTGTCGAAATTTTCGTATTCTCTTGATTCTAAATAAATTTTATTAAATAAGCTTTTAAATTTAATCGTCTATTCCTTTTCCGTTAAGTATTTGTTTTAAATGTTTTTTAATTCTTGCCTCTCTTGTTTTTGATTGTTTAGCAGAAGAAAAATAGAGTAGGTAGCCTCTTTGTCTGCCTGGAGTTAAAGTTTCAAAAGCAGATTTTAATTTTGGTGTTTTAATTAATGCCTGTTTAAACTCTTCGGGCATAGTAAACTCTTTTGTTTTTTTTAATTCTATTTTTAAACCTGCGTTATCTATTTTAATGGCTTCTTTGATATAAGCTTTTATGGTAGTTTTTAGTTTAATTATTTCATGAAGGTTGGTGAAACGGATTTGTCGAGCAGCTTGCACATTTTTGGTTTGTTGAATTAAAATACCTTTTGCATCTTTTAGTAAAGCACCTTGCATAAACAACAAAGCGCAATAATCTTTAAAGCCATGAATTAATACTATGTTGTTATTATTGTTGGTGTAGCAGGGGCAACCCCATTTTAATTCTTCTTTTAAACCGCAATCAATTACAATTGTTCTTAATTCTCTATATTCTTCTTGCCATTTTTTGGCTTTATTAAAAAAGAAATCAACCTTTGGATTCATATTATTTATTAAAATTATTGATAATTTATTCTGAATTAGCTCGTTTTTTTTTAATAACTCAAAAACTTTAACAGCACAATAATAATAAAAGTTTTGGGCATAAAAAAAGCTCTGTATTTACAGAGCTTTTAATTTCTTTAAAATTAAATATTATTCAATTTTAATGCAACCATCTTTAATAGTAATTTTAGCACTGTTTTTTACTTTTACCCAACCGCATGAAGTTTTTATTTCTACTTCTGAAGCGCTAGTTTGAATTGATGCAGAGCCAGAAGTTGAACTATTGAATTCAACCTTTTGAGTTGAGCCATTAGATTTAACTTCCATTGTGTATTTTTTAGAATCTTTATTGTAATACTGAATGGTAAATGCACTTGCAACATTTGCAACTAGCAAAAATGCGATTGATAAAAAAAGCGATTTTAGTTTCATGATTTTTATTTTTTTTTAGTTAAACAATATTTCGAATGTACTATATATTTATTACGATTCAAATTTAATTGAAGTTTTTTTATAAAATGTTAAAAAATTGGCATGATTTTTCATATTTTTAATCAACAATTAAATGTCAACTTACTACAATCTATAGCACTCAATTGCTTGTTTACAAAGTAATTTAGTATTATGAATAAATTACCAATCATAACATTAACGCGTTCTTTTCATAGGCAACAAGAAGTGGTTCAGGTTTTATTTGAAAGGAATAATGAATTGCAAAACATATTACGTTTAAATACATCAATGCGATGGAGTAAAACCATGAATTGTTGGTGTTTACCTTATTCAAAAACCGTTTGTCTGGATTTATTTCAACTACTTAAAAATAGAGCTTGTTTAGATTACGAAAATTTAAATGAAAATTTAGTTGAACCGAAACAGCTGTTTGGAAAACAAAAAGTAAGCGCATTAAATAGTAATCACAAAAGCCTTGAAGTTTTAAGTGCAGATGCCGAGATAAAGGTAAAAGAATTTGAAAATTGGATGCACTCAAAACGTTATAGCGAAAATACTATTAGTACTTATAGTGATGCATTAAAAACTTTTTTACGTTTTTATGCTCGTAAAGCAATTTCTGAATTAGATAATAATGATGTTATTGTTTTTAATAATGATTATATTTTAAAAAATAAATTCTCGTCCTCTTTTCAAAACCAAGTAGTAAATGCAATAAAGCTTTTTTTTAAGAATATTGAAGATAAATTAATGGAAACAGAAAAAGTGCATAGGCCAAGAACGCAGAGATTATTGCCAAATGTGTTAAGTAAAGAAGAAATTAAACTTATTTTAAACGCTCACAATAACATAAAGCACAAAGCTATGTTAAGCCTTATTTATAGCTGTGGGTTAAGGCGAAGTGAATTATTGAATTTAAAACTTAAAGACATTGATTCTAAAAGAGGTTTAATAATTGTTAGGCAGGCCAAGGGAAAAAAAGATAGGGTTGTGCCATTAAGCAACAAAATTTTAGTATTACTACGTGATTATTTTATGGCCTGTAAACCAAAAGTATGGTTATTTGAGGGGCAAAATGGCATTGGGCCTTATGATGAGCGAAGCTTAAGTAAGGTATTACAACAAGCATTAGAAAAAAGCAAGATTAATAAACCTGTTAGTTTACATTGGTTAAGGCATAGCTACGCAACACATTTATTAGAAAACGGAACTGACTTAAGGTATATACAAGAAATTCTGGGTCACAGTAGAAGCACTACTACAGAAATTTACACACATGTAAGTAACAAAAGCCTTCAAAAAATAACCTCGCCATTTGATAGTTTATAGAAATATTCATACATTTAGAAAACCGCTACTCGGTTTCGGTTTTCCAACACCTGTGTGTCAGATAACCGAAAGTTTATATCGGGTATAAGGTAGTTACCAGTAATGCACCCAGAAATCTCCGTGGAAAATTATTCGGTTGACAACAATGCTTTTTTCAGAACATTTTAGAACAGGGTTTCATAGAAACAGTTTTGGGAAATAGAAACGGTTTTTAGTTTTTTATTTTCCTCCCCTTTTTGCGGGTTTGAAAAACCCGTTATGGCTATCCCTAATTTAGCACATTTGTTTTTTGCAAAAAGGCTGCAAAAAACCAAATAAGCTAAATTTCTGCCCTCAACAAATAGGTGTGCTTTCAGCACTTTTTTGCGCATCTCACGTCCGTTCAGTCAAAAGCGCATAGCCACAGGCGTATAGTAATTTAATAAATATATAATTATTGCTTGCAAAATAAATGGTTTCTGTCCATAAATCATTATATTATTAAAAAAAATTGCAAATAAGTTTTTTTGTTATATATTTGTTAAGCTTACTTAATAATTTAAAAAAACAAATATGAAAAAACTTACCTTAGCAATTTCAAGTACAGTAGTAGCAGTAACAATAATTGTTGCTTGTAACAAGAAAAATGTCACACCTACAACCAATTCAACTAGTACTACGGTTGAAAATAGTAGTTCAACAAGTACAGCTAATAGACTTGCAAACACAGGTAATAGCTTTACAAATACTGAATTATTTGAAGGTATTTTTTATCTAAAAGGTCCGGTTGTTCAAGAGATTCCTGAATTAGTGGATTTACAAAATGACATGATTCAAAAAACTAATTCAAATCCAAATATAAGTTTAACTGCTTTACATACAAAAGCAACAGACATGGTAAATAAACTTAATTTGAATAAGCCAAATTTCCTAAATGACTTTGGTAATTTAATTCGTTCTGGCGACCATCAAAATGTTCTTGCCGCAGTTGATAACGCAATAGCAGTTATAGACGAGTTAGATATTGATTTAGGTACACCTAATTTCGTTGAAGAGGGCAAGAAAAAAAGAAAATTGATTATTGTTCGCCCTGCTATAATATGGCAAAACAAACCTTTCAGAGCATCAGAAGATTTTGTTATTGATTTAAATTCGAGCACTATTGGAAAAGATCAACTTGTAAATAGTATCGTACAATCTTTTCAATAGACGTAAACTCTAAATTAAAGTCCTAAATGTTAAATTTAGGACTTCTTTTTTTATGCGAAAAACAATTATTGTAGCGCTTATTGCGTTTTATCTTTCATTATTATTTTTATTTTTTCTCCTCTTTATTGAAGATTCACCCTTTAAAAAAAATCATCAACTTTTAAAATTACAAGACGTTTTTTCAATAGGTTGGAACTTTTTCACAAAAGGTCCTAAAGAGGATCTTACAAAGATTTTTTTTTATAAAAATAATGTATGGGTAGAACTCACCGATGTTTCATTTTATAGTAAATTCACTAAACAAAAGGATGCAGTCCAAACAGAAGTCTCAGGATACGTAGCATCTTTGCCAGATTCTTTATGGTCTAGATTTTCTTGTGAGGAAAGCTGCATGAATGATACGACCACTCTTAATCCTAAAAATAATTATACTTTCGTAAAGGAAATTATTAATAAATATCATAGCAAAAACTATATAATTTCAAATTATAGTGAATATTTTTTAATTGTTGTGGAGAAAAAAATGCCTTGGGCTTGGCTAATGACTTATTCTCAAAAAAAAATGAAATGTAAAAGATTAATACTTAAATTATGAATTTTGGACGATCATCTTTTTTACTTTCTTTTAATTCTCGATTAAATAAGAAAACTGACAAATCAAATCTTTTTATTTCAAGATATTCATCCTTACATTATGGATATAACATTTTAAGATCTGTTTTAGCTTTATCAACACTCACAATATTACTTCTTAATTTTGAAGGAATCCGTGATGCCTATTTTAATCGAAACTTTCCTACCAGTTTCATTGTCGACTTCGATATTTATTCTTTATTTAGTTTTTCCTTTTCTTATTTTGTTTCTATAGTAGTTCTAATTATTACCATACTTGGCTATTTTCCATCAATAATGGGATTACTGCATTTTTATGTAACCGCCTCATTTAGTACACACTTTTCTATTTTTTGTGATGGCGGAGATTATCTCACTGCATTGATTACTTTTTTATTTATTCCAATTACTCTAACTGATAATAGGATAAATAGCTGGAAGCCATTTAAAGAAACTCGCTTTTATAATTCTTTTCAGAGAATATCAATTTATATAAATTATAATATATTAAAATTTCTAATTTGTATAGTTTACTTTCATGCTGCGACAGCCAAATTCCACATTACGGAGTGGTACAATGGGACTGCTATATATTATTTTCTTAGCGAACCTTTAAGTGGTAATACATTTTTTGTTGAAAATTATTTTTTCAAGGCTTTGATTTCAAATTCTTTTTTCATTGCACTTATTACTTGGGGGACATTAATAATAGAAGTACTGATTGCATTTATGTTATTTTCAAATAACATAAAACTTAAAAAAATTGTATTTATATTAGGCATGGTATTACACTTGTTAATAATACCTACTTTTAATATTCCCGCTTTTAGTTTCAGAATGATCGCCTGTTTGTTTTTTTACTTGATTGTACAGCCTACTGAAAGAGAAAAAATTACTTCATAGTTTTAGTAAGAATAATTATTCAATGCTTATGTTCAATAAAATTTTGGAAATTTTATCTGCTAATTGAGTAAAACTTATATATTCATTATTAGATAATATTGCTATAGTTTTATTAGTATCTAAGAAGCGTAGAATAAAAGTATGATACCCAGGCCAACTACCTCCATGATGCACAATTCTTTTTGCTCCTTTTTTGTCTATAACAAATACTCCAAAACCATAATCTGTTTTTTGTCCGTTTTTTAATTTGTAGTTTGAATTTACAATTTCCATAGTACTTTTTTTAACGAGGGCATATTCTCTTAGGCACTTATCCCATTTTGCGAGGTCAGAAATAGTAGTATTTACGGCGCCATCGCCAGTAATAGCATCCAAATAAACGACATATTGATAATTCCTTAAACTGTCAGGCATTATATGTTTTTTTAAACTATCTGAATATATATAGCCATAAGCATAATTATTAATGGTTTCGGCTCTACTTCTTCTTGTATTGTAAATTCTAGTGTTTCGCATACCGTTCGGTTTAAATATTTTATCTTCAAGAAAATCGGAATATGTGTTATTTGATACTTTTTCAATTATTAGCGAGAGTAAAGCATAGCCTGTATTACTATAATCAAAATTTTCTCCTGGTTTGAAATATAGTTTAGGTTTATGATTTTTTAAAACATCAACAATATCTTTATTGGTAGCGAAATTTTTTTTATCCCAGTATTTATCAAATTCACTCATGTAATCGGGAAGTCCTGAAGTATGTGTTAGTAGGTTTTCGATAGTAATATTATTATATGGGATTTCAGGTATGTATTTTTGAATGTTATCTGAAATATTAAGTTTCCCCTCTTCCGAAAGCATCATAATTGCAAAGGCAGTAAACTGTTTGCTACAAGAGGCAAGCTCAAACATTGAGCTATCATTTAATATTGATTTATTTTCGAAATTTGAATAACCGTAGCATTTTTCATAAATAACCTGTCCACTATCTATAACTAAAACGCAACCATTAAAATGACCCCTATTGTTTTTTATATAAATGAGGCTATCTATTTTATGTATTTTTGCTTGCGTTGTAAGTATTGTCTTACTGATATCGTTACTATCAGGATAAATAAAATCTATATTTTTTATAAAAAAACTAATTATTTTATTTCTTTTGTTGAATGAAAAAATGAAACTTTCTGTCTCAGTAGAATCTCTTTCAGAAGTAAGCTGAGCAATTAGTTTTGAATTTGTTTGATGCGTTAGCTTTCCAACAGTAAATTTTCCCCAATTATCATTTATTTCAGCGAAACTTTCCTCTAGTTTTTTTTCACTAACCAACATTCTTGCAGGAAGAAACAAATAATTTTTTAGTTCTTTATAATTTTTTTGATTGTAAGCAGTAATAAACCTTTTGGCAATTATTTCCTGTTTTTCAATATTAGTAGTTTGGGCAGCAAGATTTAAGGTGGCTGAAAAAACATACAATAAACTAAAAAATTTAAATATATCTTTTATCTTTTTGGTTGTTTTTACCTCCATTGGTTCTATTATAATGTGGTGTTATATGTTTATTTTATATAATTCAAAATTATCACTTGTCTTATTCCTTTTTAAGGATTTTGTTTTCAAAAAACAAAAGTTAAAACTATTAATGAACTATTTACGAATATACAAATTCATTTTCATTATAACCACTTATTAGTAAAATCAAGCCACTTATACAAAGTGTAAATAAACTTCGTTTATTCCGACCTGCGTTTTGTTTTCTTCGTGCTGACAAATCTTTACTGACTACATTCTAAAATTAAGACCACTAAGCCGCCACAATTTGCTGACCTGTGTGCATAGACCTAAGTGTTTAGACCTGTGTATAATCTCCTCCTCATTTTGCAAGCACATTTGGTCGCTTCTTTTTAAAGGAAGTAATTTATTTCTTGCGCCAAATAAGCTTGCAAAATGGCTCACGCTCCTCACAAGACGTAATTAGAACTGGCGGTTTTCCAAACCGCTTTGCCTATCGCGCAATAAAAAACTAAAAACTGTGTTCCAAAAAAAGCATTCGGCAACCAACTAACCGCAGACAACTAACCACTTAGTCACTCAGACACGTACCTGTGTGTAAACTGTGTATGGTGCACAACTGGTAACCGCACCTAAAAAAAATGCGGGCATTAGTATAAGCATTTGCAAAAGCGGTCGCTCCCGCGAAAGACATTTATTTTCGCTTTGCAAATGTCCATGAACATTCTATCTTTGTTATTAGCTTTTCGGTAGAGAACGGTTTCAAAACCCGCACTTCTTTTAGCTGCAATCCGTTATGCGGCATGCTTGACAGACAGACATGAAATCGACAATTAAAATATTCATTCTATTTCTTTTAACCATCGTGACTTCATGCATGGGCCCTAAATATGTTTCGACAGTTGTTTCGGACCATTACGACGAAAAAAAGGA
>JAUXZS010000043.1 GCA_030692515.1 Bacteroidota bacterium | reverse complement strand
TACTGTTTTGCCGTTATCAAACTCTTTGAGGATTGCGGCAATTTGTTCTGGACTGAATCGTTTTTTCTTCATTTTTGGTTAGGTTAATTTATTAGTTTTTTTTCTACTAACAAATAGTCCTAATTTTTGGGGAGCTTACAACATCAATTCACCAAATCGAGAAGATGTAGAAGAATTCGTAAAGGAACTTCTCTTCATTTTTGCAAGAGTTGACGAAGAAAACGAAAAGATTATAGTAGAATCGTTTCAGCAAAACAACCCAGACACCATAACAAAAATCACGGCTTTTGTTGACAAGTTCAAATCTAAAATGCCTCCGATCAACGCTGTTAGTGCATTCTTTCGTAAACTAAAAGCAGACGAGCATTTCTATTTTTTACCCAATTTAAAACTAGAAACTAACGACAACCTTAAATTATACGACCACTTAAGAGCAATTGATGAGGGAAAGGATGTAGAAGAAATTCAAAAACGAACCTCTGAATTGTTTGGAGACCTTTTGACAAGATACACAATAGCAGCTTTCGGACACAAAAGAGTTTACATCGGAGAAAAAGACAAAACCAAAAGAGTATGTAGGTTTTGCAATAACGTGCGGAAACCTACAGAATACGAAAGTGAAGCCCACGCAATCTCAGAAGCATTAGGTAACAAAACCGTTATCCTTAACGAAGAGTGCGACAAATGCAATAATCATTTCAGCAGAACAATTGAACCAGACATAATCCAGTATCTATCACTTTTTAGAACATTCTATGACGTTAAAGGCAAAGGAGGAAGTAAAAAATTTAAGGGCGACAACTTTGAACTAAAGAATGAGGAAAACGTGATGCTTTCTTTTCACAGTGTTGAGGACAGCCCTAAAGAATTTTCTATGCCTTATAAAGTGAAACTTGAGGCAAAAGAACCTCTTGCTGTTCAAAATATTTATAAAAGTTTATGTAAGTATTTCCTAAGTGTCATTGACTCAAATCAGCTTTCAAATTTTGCAAAAACAATAAAATGGATAAATGGCGACAAAGAAGCTGAAAGACTACCTTTAGTTGGCGAAATGATTTCATATCACTCATTTTCCAAACAGCCCAAGCTTGTCACATACCTAAGAAAGATAGAGGACAAGAGTATTCCCTTCGCAGTTGGAGAATTCCATTTTACTTGCAAAATATTTGTGTTCATTATTCCTTTTGCAAGTAACGACAAAGACTTTTTAGATAAAACAGACTTTGACCATTTTTGGGAAACGTTTCAATATTTTAAAAAGTCAAAAGGTTGGGCGTTTATGGACTATTCAAATAATGTGAAGAAAAAATTTATTTTGAATCTAAGTTTTAACAAGAACGACAAAAGCGACACAACTGAATGAGAAAATAACGACCGCATAACAGCAAGCTATGGCGCAAAGCCGGCGGACAAGCGCATCGCAAAACCATTTATTGCCTGCTGTGCAGTCCTTTAATTTTCATTTGGCTTTGCTAATAAACATTAGTACATTTAATAACCATTTGTAGGTATAGACGCAGGAAGTTTCATAAACCGCAAGCGCAAGCATGCAGAGCTTTAGCAGTAAACGTTAGACAACAAATATGACATTTCCATTTGTTATAGAACTTGAGCAAAAAATTAAGACAACGGGTGAAACCGATTCTTTACTAAACGTTTATACTATTATTCAGACCTATCTTAAATCTAAATCTGTAGACGACTTTTATAAGACTGAAAATACTATCAAGTATAAAAAGTGGTTTGGTATGAATACAAATGTGTTTTCTTCTATTGACAAAGGTGAGTTCGAACTAATCGAAAATAAAGGCGAGTATAAATTGAAATATAGATTCTATATGTTGTGGTTCTTTATTATAGCAACTGCAATGACAATTGGGTTTGGGTTGCTAAGCGGACAGTTTTTATTTGCGGTTGTTGTGTTTTTTGTAATTGTTATAGGGAATTTTCTTATCTGCTTGGTTAGACAACAAGGTGTAATGAATGACTTGGTATATAATATAGACGAAGCATATAGAAACAGAAAAAACGGCAACTGCTAACACACGGCTTGTTCAATTTGGACATTCGGCTTCGGCTTTTGCAAACATGGTAGACAATTGGTTAATTTTCGCTTTGCAAAAGTCCAATAAACATTTATCTTTAAACAAACATTTCGGTAAACAAAGTTTCAAACCCAAACTAAAACTTAGCTGTCAAACGTTACCTTCAATACTATTACTATGCTAAATTTAGACGAATGTGTTAAAAACTTAAAGACGAATAAAATAAATATATGGACTTAGACAGAACTTTAGCTAGAGGCATTGGAGGATGGTTACAGTTTGAACATGCTTGCCATCGTTCATCAATTTTTTCTGAAAAGTATTTGGCTGTTCCTATTGCCCAAATTCTAAATACTAAGTATGGAAGAAATGTTCATGCTGAAGTGAAACACCCAATACTTGGCGACTTATCTCCTGGACGAGGTAGGCCGCCCGAAATTGATTTTGTAGTTACGGACGAAAATCAAAATATGAAAGTAGCAATTGAAACAAAATGGGTGGGTGAAACAGTAACGAAACAGACTGTAGAGAGAGTGATATGGGATTTAGTAAGGTTGGCAATGATTGGAAACAATGATACAATTGAATGCTACTTTGTTCTTGCTGGGAAGAAGAAAGACTTGTCGAAACTTTTTAATAACAAACATTTCAATGGAGAATTGGATAAAAATAAAAGAACAAGACCAATTCTTAAAGTTCGCCAATCTGATTTTATGGATGTAAGAATTGACTCTCCAAGAAAAGACAGACTGGATTTATTAAAACCAATATTTGCATTGTGCCAAGATGTAGCTCTTCCAATGAGATTAGGAACAGGACATACAAGAGTTTATCCCGAAAGTGCTTTTAACTATGAGTATCAAGTTTATGTTTGGGAAGTATTGCCGAATAAACAGAAAATAGTTTTTAAACCTAAAAATCATTCTCACTATAAAATATAACTTGGCTAACTATAAACAATGACTGACAAAGAACTTTTAGAGAAAGGATATTTTGCAAAGGAGCTTCCACCACCTTTTCAAACAAAAATGTTTGCTGACAAGTTAACAAGCATAAAAGCAGACTGGAAAATAATTACATCCGCAATAGCTAAAGCCCCTAAGCCAGACAAAGAAATTTTTAAAGAAAAATTTTGGGAATCAAAATGGGTTGTTCATTCAATTCCAAAAGTTGGGTTTTCAAGACGACTTCTTGGAATTCCAAACCCATTTCATCAATCCATTTTGGCTAAATCAATAGCAGACAGATGGGCTGAAATTGAAACAATTTTCAATAAGTCAACAATAACAAATAGCAAACCCGTTCAAGACAAAACTAGAAACAGAGCCTTAAAGTCAATTAACACATTTGGAGAATTTAAAAAGGAATGTTTAATTAATTCATTTGACAAATTATTCGAAGTTAAAACGGATGTTTCAAGATATTACGGAACTATTTATACCCACATAATTCCTTGGATAATCCACACAAAAACAGTTGCAAAATCAAAACGCAAGGACACTACTCTTTTAGGTAATTTATTAGATAAAAATTTAAGAGAAGGTAATTCCGGACAAACCTTGGGTATACCAATTGGACCTGATACATCTCTAGTAATTGCCGAAATTATTGGTTGCACGCTTGACGAAATGGTTCAAAAGAAATTCAAAACTTACATAAAAGGGTTTCGTTACATTGACGACTATTACATCTACTGCGAAAATCAAGCAGATGCTGAAAAAGTTTTTAAGTTCATCCAAAGCATTTTCACAGAATACCAACTTGACATTAACGAAGAGAAAACAAAAATTTCAAAATCACCATTCCCATTTGAAACTGATTGGTCAATTGAATTGGGCACTTTTAGATTCAGAAAACATCCACAATCACAACAAACAGACATCGAAAGATTTGTGAGTTTAGCTTTCAAAAATGCAAAAAACAATCCGAAAGATTCAGTTCTTAATTTTGCAATCTCAGTTCTAAAAAACATTCCACTCTTTGACGAAAGTTGGAAGTTGTATCAATCGCTAATTTTAAAAATTGCATTGACAGAACCCGTTACACTTCCTGTCGTTGCTCAAATTCTTGTATCTCATAGACCAAAAGTTGAAAAACTAAACGTTAAGAGTGTTGTCGAAAATATTATCAAGGAACATACTCCAAAAGGACATCATTTTGAAGTTGCTTGGGCATTATGGCTATGTAAGGAATTTGATATAAAGCTTCCTGATACTATCTCAGATATAGTTTTTAACTCAAATGACGTTGTTTCTATACTTATCGCTCTTGACCTGAAAAAAAATGGGTTTATAAACTCAACTGTTTCAACTTCGCATATTGAAGTTGACCTGACAACAGAATCGCTAATGGAAGAAAAATGGTTATTGACCTATGAAGCCATTACCCAAGGCTGGGTTTCAACTCCGAAAATTAAAACAATTAAGGACAATGAATATTTTGACTTATTGCACAACCATAAAGTCCAGTTCTATGACATAAGCAAGACAGTTATACCTTTCAAATTGAAAAATCCAACTGTTGTAAAAACCAAGCAAACAGCTAAAACAACAGACGTAGAATACGAATCACCAAAACAAGAAAATAAATCAGGAATAATTGCCACAGGAGGAGGCGGTGGTGGATACTAAAAAAGACAGAAGCACAGCAGGTAACTGGCAGTTGGCAAAAAAAAAAAAAAAAACGGATTGAGCGGCTATGTGAGGCTTCGTGTTTCTTATCAAGTTCGATGCTGGCAGACAGCATAGTACTTCGAAATCCGCTACTTCGTCAAGCACCAAACCGTTATAAATAAGCCGTTGGGACATCGGTAAGGAAATCATTCTCTGACAAAAAAACATCATATGGACAAATCATATTCGGACATAATATTCGGCAAAGACCTACATCAACTGACTTACGACGACATTGCTGACTATTTCATTGATGAACAAGAAGAAAATTCAGTTTTAGAATTTAAATCTGGCGACGTTGGTTTAGAATCAATTTATAAAGAAGCTTGCGCTTTTTTAAATACTCAAGGCGGACTTATTATTATAGGAGCTCCCATTGAAAAAACTAAAGGAGACAAAACAATTTGTAAAGGTCCTTTGACAAATTCAAATTTTAAAAGCAAAGATTGGCTTTCACAAAAGGTTATTTCAAACATTCAGCCAAGCCCTGGCGGAATAAATATTATTGAACGAGAAAAGAATGGTATAAAAATATTTGTCTGCGAAATTGGACAAAGCGTAAATCCCCCACACCAATGTTCGTCGGACGGAAAATATTATATACGACTTGAGGCCGAAGCCAAATTCGCTCCCCATGGAATAGTGTTGGCATTATTCAACAAAAGAAAAGTAGCTGAATTGGATATTGATTTAAAAGTTGAAATAAATTCTAATATGAGGGAAATTACCACTATTAATATCAATATCAAAAATAAAACCGAAATTCCAACGGACACGGTTCATTATTTAGTTGAAATTTATAATGCGGACAAAACAGGCCTTTTAAAATTTGATTATGTACCCAATGCTGAATATAAAAAACTTAATTTATCTGGTAAAATTGATATGCCATTAATTCAAGGAATAGCTGCTCCTCTAAGATTCTGGTTCGAATCGAAAAGTGAAAAGGCTCTTGTTTCAATAATAGCGTGGTCAAAGGAAATTCCAATGACAGTTAAATATTGCATTATTAATACATTTACAAAGGACATTGAATTTAAAGGGGACAATTATTCCGAAAAAACTTTAATCGACGCAATTGCTGAAGTAAAAATATTAACATAACCAGACACCGATTGAAAAACTGTAAGCATCTGCCAATTCATAATAGAGGGTTCACAACAATTATTTGATGGTTTAAGGTCAACGTTGTAGGTTTGACAGCTTTACATTTTTTCAAGCTGCAAACATTTATCAAAAAAGAAAATAAATTTAGTAGAAAGAAAGATAGACAGTTTATTGAAGTTTAAATTAAGGTTTATATACCAGAGAACCATGCACCTCGTAAGGACTTTGTTTGTAATTTACGACCTATCCTTACTAAGAATTGATAAACAATGCTGTAAAATTTCTTTATTATTTACTATTACAATCCCAAGCTTTATTCTTGTCCGTGTTACAATTTGAAAAAGCATTTTTGTCGGATGGTAGTATGGTTTAACGCCATAGTTTTTCGTTGATAATTTCCCAGCTTTATAATAAAAATATTCATCAACTACGGCAATTACTTGGTCATATTCTTGACCAATAACAGTATGGGCATTATCGATTTCATTAATAATTTTGTGCATTTCGTAAGGTAGTTTGTCCCTAGTAGAAGGCGTATAATTGATAATCTTCCATTTATCAAGCCTTTTATAATTTAAAAAACTTTTCGCGTCAGTATAATTATTGAAGTAGTTTATTTCAATGTTTGGATAATTTCGTTTTTCTATAGGTTTTTTCTTATCAAAAAAACAATTTATAAAATCAGCTATTTCTTTATTCGACCTAATCCTAGTAGTTAATTCAAAAGACTTTTCACTTATTACTAGTTCTATTTGTTCGTCCATTCTATTTGTAATTTCCCAATTTCTTAGACACTGTTGCCCATCATAGGAAAAAATACACTTCCCAGCAAAGGTTTTTATTTTATTGACTATATAAGTTAGTTGTGAGGGATAGATTCGCTGAGCTTCGTCAACTACTATTAAATCATACTGCAATAAATCGGTACTAATAATAAACTTTGCAGAAATAATGTTCCAGTTATATTTATCAATAAGTGTCATGTGTCCAAAATTTAAACGGCCACAATGAATTATTAATACACGCTTTTGTCGTGCAGTTACTTCTTTTGCAATGTCATACGTAAGTAAAGTTTTACCTGTTCCTGCTTTTCCTTTTATTGAAAGAAGGATAGCCGTATTGGAATCAAGTATTTTTAAGACTTCGTTTTTGATTCTTTCTTGATGCACAGTTAAAAAAAATTTTCCCTGAATAAATTGATCCGTCGAATTGAAAGGTGAAACTAAATAGTTTGAGGGATTAAAAAAACGGTCAATATCTTCAATATTTTCTACATTCTGGTTTAATAAAATTTCAATTAGGTACACATAAGATATTTCGATTAAATTGTCGTTTTGATCTAGCGTAAATAGCTTTTTTGTTTTTGATGTGAAAGTGAAGCAGTATAATTCTTTATTTAAAAAACTTAAATAATATTTATTTCTGAGGAGTTGCTTTTTTATCTTTTCAAGATCGCCGATACTTTTTAGTTCAATATTTACGATATATTGCCCAAACCTAAGGAGATCAAATTCTTTCGCAATCTGTGGGATTGAATACCCTACAAAGTATTTATCAAATAATATTGTCTGTTGCGTTAAATTTTTTAATATAGTAATAAGCACTTTAACATCTTCTATCTCCTCAATTTTGAAGTTGATAGAATAGTAATTCAAATATTCTTTGAACAACTCAGATTCAACATCGGAATGTGCATCAACGAGTGAGATAAGATTTACATCTTTCATCCAATTAGCGAATAGTATAATTTATCATAACACTTATGAAGAGTTTGTTTTGTTGATTTCGGAAAAAATCCAATTCGTATTCACAAAAGTATACAAATAAAAAAGGGTTTCACATTTAAGCGAAACCCTTTTTTGTCAATCTTATTGTCAATGATAAAACCTAACTAGTTGATTATCAGTGTGTTTTGCGGACTGGACGGGACTCGAACCCGCGACCTCCGCCGTGACAGGGCGGCATTCTAACCAGCTGAACTACCAATCCGTTTTCCCAAAATTAATTCGGGAGTGCAAATTTAACTGTTTTATTCTATCTAACAAATTTTTATTTGTTTTTTTACATTCCTAAAATCTGTTGTGCATGGTTAGCGGTATCAACCTTTGTAATAACCTCTTTAATTAAGCCATCGGCTCCAATAATAAAAGTGGTTCTAACTATGCCATCATAAATTCTACCGGCAAGTCTTTTTTGCCCCCAAACATCGTATGCTTTTATTATTACTTTTTCAGTATCTGCCAATAAAGGAAAAGGCAATTCATATTTAGCGGCAAACTTAGCGTGCGTTTTTTCATTATCGGCACTTACACCAATAACAGCAAAATGGTTATCATTTAAATGTTTGTACTCATCTCTTAAACTACAAGCTGTTGCAGTACATCCGGGAGTATCATCTTTTGGATAAAAATAAAGAATTACAATTTTCCCCGATAAACCGTTTAACGAAACCATGTTACCGTCTTGCTCAATCCCTTCAAAATACGGGGCCTTATCCCCTACTTTTAAGCTTGTTTTGTGTGCTATAAATTCCGCAGCTTTAGATGTAACCTTTTTATCAGCTGTTTTCTTTTTCACAACTACTTTTTTTACAGGTTTTGTTATTGCTTTTTTAGGTGCAACTTTTTTTGCTAATTTCTTTTTTAAAGATTTAATACTTTTTCCAAGATTAAGTTTAACTGCCTTTTTTGTAGGTTTTTTAGCAACAATTGCTTTGGCTTTGGCTTTGGCTTTCGCCTTAGGCTTTACTTTAGGTAAAACTTTTTTAGAAACCGCTTTAGTTGTTTTTTTAGGGGCAACTTTCTTAATGGTTTTTTTAGCAATTTTTTTAACTGCTTTTTTTACCGGCTTTTTTAACGCTGTTTTTGGTTTTGTTTTTTTTGCCATTGCTAATTAATTTAACGTTAGGTTTAACACTCTTTATTTTAATTTGTTTTGCATTTAATTTTTCAAAATATTTACAATAAGCTTTTATACCACACTCATTACACTTTGGTGTTCTAGCTAAACAAACATACCTACCATGTAAAATTAACCAATGGTGGGCTCTGGTAACCTCATGCTCTGGTATAAATTTAATCAATTGCATTTCACATTGCAAGGGATTTTTTGCATTAGTAGTTAATCCTATTCTATTGCTAACTCTAAAAACATGGGTATCAACAGCCATGGTTGGTTTATTAAAAACTACCGAGGCAATTACATTAGCCGTTTTGCGACCAACTCCCGGTAATTTTATTAATTCATCTACATTACCTGGCACCTGGCTATTAAAATCATTCACTAACATGTTAGCCATCCCAACTAAATGCTTTGCTTTATTATTGGGATAGCTTATGCTTCTTATGTACGAAAAAATTACATCTGAATTAGTTGAGGCCATTGCCACTGGAGTTGGATAATCTTTAAATAGCTTTGGTGTAGTTAAATTAACTCTTTTATCAGTACATTGTGCGCTTAAAATTACTGCTACCAGTAGCTCAAACGGATTATTATATTTTAATTCGGTTTCCGCTAATCCAACATTTGTTTCAAAATAGCTTAATACATTTTTATAGCGTTCTTCCTTTGTCATTATTTAGTAAATTTAATTTTTTTATGGTTTGGTATCTCAACAAATCATTAATTTTGTTTAAATACTTTATGATTCATAATTTTTTTATATATTTTGTTTCCTCCGCTTTTTGTGGATGTATATTTTTAGTTGCTTTCTCTTGCGAAAGCTCTTCAAAAAAAGAAAAACCTAAAAACAATTTTCCCAAAACAATTAATGAAGAAAAACTAAAAAAACAGTTCGAAACAGCGAACAAACAGGTTATTCAAAAAGAAATTGACGAAATGGATTATTATGTAAAAACACATAAAATGCCATTTGTTAATACAACATCTGGAATTCGTTATTATGTTTACAAACCCTCGGCACATGGCGATAGTATTAAAGATGGAGAAGAAATTGTTATGAATTTTGTAGTGTCTTTATTAGATGGAACAGAATGTTATTCGTCTAAAACAGAAGGTAAAAAAACATTTATTGTTGGTAACGAAAATATAGAAAGTGGAATACATAAAGGTGTGAAGTATTTAAAACATGGCGATAAAGCCTTATTACTGATTCCTTCGCATTTAGCTCATGGTTTATTGGGTGACTTTAACAAAATTCCTCCACAAATGCCTATTATTTATGATATTGAAATATATTAAAGCATACCAATTTAACTTTCTTTTTCTTCTGCTTTTTTTGTTTTTTGGAATAAGCTGTAGGCATAAAAATAAAGCTCATTTTTCATATAATAAACTTGGATATTATTACCAACTACTTTCTTTTAATTCAAATATTACCCCATACCAAGCCAACAGTTTTGCTTGGATAAGTGCTTCTTTTAAAACTCAATCGGATTCTGTTTTTTGGGACAGTCAAAATAACTTTAATGAAAATTTTTTTCTACCTATTGATTCAAATACAAAAAACAACTTTTTTAAAAATTATATTTCTAAATTAACTGTTTTGGACAGTGGTTGCCTTCTTATAAAAACAAAAGACTTTTACCTGCAACAATTTAACTCAAATAAAATACCCTTTTTTAGTAAAAATGATTCTGTGGTTAAAATAGACTTTAAAATTCGTCAAATTTTATCCGAACAAGAATATAAAACACGAAAAGTAAATCTCTTAACGCAGGAAACAGAACAAATTGAGGCTTACTTTAAGTCTCCCCAGGAATTTGAAATGGCAAGGGATTCGTTAGGCTTTTATTGGATTGAAAAGCCCGAAAACTCAGATTTACCGGTTACAATCTACAGGAACACAGTAAAATTAAGCTATCAAGGGAGCTATTTAAATGGTCGTGTTTTCGAAAAATCGCCCGATAATTTTGAAATTTCATATGGCACCCCCGACCAATTAATAAAAGGTTTAAATTTTGTTATAAAGAGGCTAAAAAAAGGGCAGAATGCAAAAATAATATTACCTTCACGGCTTGCTTTTGGGGAAAATGGCAGCTCTGATGGAGCAATTGCGCCATACACTCCTTTAATTTATGAAATAAAAATAATAGATGTAAAAAACGAATCAGTACTCTAATTCAAAAAAAAAAATTAAAAAATAAAAACAAAAAAAGACAAATGAAAAAAGTAACTTTTCTATCCACAGCAATAATAACTTTATTATTTAGTGCTTGTAAAAATGATTCAGAGTTTGAAGGCTTTACTAAAGCTGAAAACGGATTAAATTACAAGTTTTTTAATCACGATGAAAACGGAGCGAAAGTATTGGAGGGAGACGGAATAACATTTAGTTATTTAATAACTAATAATAAAAACGATTCATTAATTGTAGACTCAAAATCTGTAAGTCAAGATGGTTCTGGTTACACCAAGTTTTTAATGCCTAAAACTTCTTTTGTAGGAAGTTTAGAAGATGGAATGGCTATGATGGCAAAAGGAGACAGCGCAGCCTTTATTTTCTCGGCAGATTCTTTTTTCTTAAAAACTATGCGTATGAACGAACTTCCACCGCAATTTAAGCCAGGAGAAAAATTAAAAGCTATCGTTAAAATTAAAGATGTAATTAATAAAAAAGATTTGGAAGCCAATCAAAAACAACAAATGGCCGAACAAGAAGCTAAAATGAAAGAAGCTGAAGGTCAAGAAAAAATTGTGTTGGACAAATATCTTGCTGATAATAAAATTACAGTTAAACCAACTGAAAGCGGATTGTATTTAATTGAAACTAAAAAAGGTTCTGGCGCAAAACCAAAAGCTGGAGATGAAGTTGAAGTAAATTACACAGGACGTTTATTAGATGGTAAAATGTTTGACTCTTCTATTGAAAAAGATGCTAAAGAAGGAAATGTATTTAATCCACAAAGACCATATGGACCTTTTAAATTTATTCTAGGCCAAGGTGCTGTAATAAAAGGTTGGGACGAAGCAATTGGTATGTTATCAAAAGGTGGTAAGGCTAAAATAATTTTACCTTCAAACTTAGGCTACGGACCAAACGGTGGCGGACCAATTCCTCCATTTTCCCCATTAGCTTTTGAAGTTGAATTAGTTAGTTTTGGCCCTGCTCCTGCACAACCAGAAGGACAAATGCCTCCTCATTAATTTGGCAAACTATTTGTAATAAACATTAAAACAAATATACCATGAAAAAAATATTTTTAATACTAACAGCAATTACAACTCTAAGTTTTGGAGCTGTTGCCCAAAAAAAAGAAAAACAAAAATTAAGTAAAATGGATAAAGAATTTTTAAGCAAGCAAGCAGATGGCTTATATGCCAAATTTGAAACAAATAAAGGAAATATTTATACTGTATTAGAGTTTAAAAAAACGCCTATGACAGTTGGTAATTTTGTTGGTTTAGCAGAAGGCAAAATTAAAAACACAGCTAAGGCTGAGGGTGTACCTTATTATAATGGATTAAAATTCCACCGTGTAATCCCTAACTTTATGATTCAAGGAGGTTGCCCATTAGGAACTGGAACCGGTGATCCTGGTTACAAATTTCCTGATGAAATTGATGCAACATTAAAGCATACAGGTCCTGGTATATTAAGTATGGCAAATGCTGGTCCTGGAACTAACGGCTCGCAGTTTTTCATCACTCACGTTGAAACTCCTTGGTTAGATGGTAAACATACAGTGTTTGGACATGTTATTGAAGGACAAGATGTAGTAAATAAAATTGAAGGTAATGATTCCCTTACTAAAATTGTTATTTTACGTAAAGGTAAAGAAGCAGAAGCTTTCGATGGAGCAGTTGCATTTGAAAAAGAAAAGGCAGGGTTAGCAGATAAAATTGCAGCAAAAGAAAAGGCGGCAAAAGCAGAGATGGACAAAATGTTTGTTGGAGCAAAAACCACTGAAAGTGGCCTACGTTATATTGTAGAAAAAGAAGGCACAGGTAAATCGCCAGCAGCAACAGATAATGTTACGGTTCATTACACTGGTAAACTAATGGATGGAAGTGTATTTGATAGCAGTGTACAAAGAGGTCAGCCAGCAAGTTTTGGTTTAAACCAAGTAATTAAGGGTTGGACTGAAGGCTTACAACTAATGAAAGAAGGTGGTAAAAATACGTTTATTATTCCGCCAGACTTAGGTTATGGTGAACAAGGTTATCCGGGAGCTATTCCTCCTAGCGCTACTTTAATTTTTGAAGTTGAGTTGATTAAGGTAAATAATTAAGCTTTTATATTAAAACAAAAGCCCTTCTTGTAATAACAAGAAGGGCTTTTTTATTGTCAAAATTTTTTTGTTATTAAATTGCTGTTTAAAATATGCAGGCACTTATTAATTAATCATCCTATTTAATGCTCCTTAAAATGAATATACTAAATGTTGTACTTTGACTAAACATATTTAATTATTTATTTCTTTATAAAGATTTCACAAAAGACTATTATATAAATTTTTGATTGTGTTTTTATCATAGGTAAACCTTAATTCAATAAAACTCATTAAAAAAAGGTCAAAAAAAAATCCCCACTAAATAAATAGTGAGGATTTTTTTAATCCCGATAGTTATCGGGATGGCATCCTAAATAATTCTAAGTTATTGCAAGTAAATTAAAGCAAGCACAAGTTAAGAATTATCTAATCCTGCCTCGATTGCTAATGGGATGCCTGTGGAGAGATTCCATTAAGAACCTTTAATAAATGCAAAAAGCCTCTGTATTTCTACAAAGGCTTTTTGACTTTTAAAATTGGCATCGACATACTCTCCCAGGCTTTAGGCCAAGTACCATCTGCGCAGGTGGGCTTAACTTCTCTGTTCGGAATGGGAAGAGGTGATCCCCACCGCAATAGACGCCATAAAGGGATAAATCAGTTAATAGC
>JAUXZS010000042.1 GCA_030692515.1 Bacteroidota bacterium | reverse complement strand
AAAACAAAATTCTACTCAAGGTTATTAACAAATGAACACATATTAACAAAAGAAAAAAGAAGCAAAAAAGAAAAAGCTGCACTAAATAATACTACTTTTAATTAATTAAAAACATGTCAACCATTTTCAGGAAGAGACAGGACGATAGTGCTGAAAAAATTATCAGCAGACAAAACTAAGGGAATTTTCTATAAATATCCTTTCGGTGTTCGCAGACAACAAAATAGACTACATCTTTTTCGACCTTAAGACCAATTCTATAATCGCCGACTCTTATACGATAATAAATATCGTAGCCAGTTAACTTTTTTAAATTTTTAATGTGTGCGATATTTTCGGCAGACTCGACCTGAATAATACTCTCTGCTATTGAATTCTTGAGGCTTTTGTTTTTAAGTTTCTTTAACTCCTTAAGGAAAGATTTTTTAAACTCAACTTTCATTTTCCTAAAGCTTTCATTACTTCACTTCGACTTACAGTTGATGTTTTCATTCCAGCCTCAATCTTCTGAGCCAGTTTCCAATCTTCAACTTCCGAATGAGTAAGTGCTTTTGCAGACATTCCTAGTTTCTTTGCAAGACTAATAAGGAATTGCAGGTCCGACTTTTTCTCTACGTTAATTAATACAGTTTCCATGACAATAAATTTATATACAAATTTAATAAATTTCGCTGACAATTCAAAGACCATCGGACACCTAAACGAGACGCACCTTTGGGCCGGCAACAACCTATAACAGCAAGCCATGGCGCAATGCGGGCGGACGTGCAAGGCTTTTGCAAATTTAAGGTCGCTTCGCGAATTGACATTTTCATTTTGCAAAAGACTAAAAAACACATATCTTTAAAAAACGTTTCGGCAGACAGTGTTTCAAAATCCGCACTGCTCAAGCTTGCAAAACGTTATGGGTAAGTGGGCGGACAATTCCGTAAGACAAAGACATTCGTTCAAATAATATGACATTAACAAATAAATTCATCATACTCTTTTCTATTCCTCTTTTAATAAATTGCAAAGAGACAGATGACTGCGTTGCAGATCTCAATCAATTACCTGAGTACGGCAGACAGAAAAAATGCCAAGAAGAAATCGAAATCGACAATAAATTTATTTTTAGTTGCGACAGCAGTTTCAAGGACAGAAAAAAGGCCGCTAAATATTACGTTCAAAGAGCTTGGGACTATTTTGACCAGGGCAAATTAGACACAGCTATGTTTCGTTTTAATCAAGCATGGATGTTGGATAGCACCAATGCAGACACGTATTGGGGTTTCGGAAACTTATTAGGAATGAAAAAACAGTTTAAAGAATCAATTACATATTTTGAAAAATCCATTAAACTAAATCCTTCAAACCCTACAGTATTTGAATGCATCTCCAAAAGCTACGGTCAATTATTTGTTCTAGACACAAACACGGTTAACTTAGACAAAGCAATAAGCTATTTAAAAACTTCTATTTCAATGGCACCTAATATTGCAAGGTCATACGGACAACTTACCGCTCTTTATACTTATTTTCTTCAAAAAGACAGTGCATTAAAATATTTAGCGATCACGGACAGACTTGATTCAACAGCAATTAATCCAGAGGTACGGCAAATCTTGACAAAAAACTAAATCGACAATTGGACGTAAGCGAAATAAAACTATGTGCGCCCACCAACCCATAACAGCACCTACTGGCAATTTTTTGCATGTTAGCGCTCAAATGCATAACTTGGACAAGCAAAAAACTGCAAGTAGCTGCAAAACGTTATGCCCCATTGCTATGACGACATATAAATTATTTTTAGACGACATTCGGACAGTCGACATGGTTTACAAAAACTGGTCGGACAAGGACTTTATAATCGTAAGAAATTTTGAGGACTTTAAAAAGACCATCATGCAAAAAGGACTTCCCGAGTATATTAGTTTTGACAATGATCTTGGTGAAGACGAAAGCGGACAAGTTCTTCCTGACGGTTATCATGCAGCAAAATGGTTGGTGTATGAATCAGGACTCGACCTGTCAAAATTAAATTTTTACGTTCACTCTGCAAATCCCGTTGCGTCAAAACAAATACAAGGACTCCTTGACAATTACATTAGACATCTACGAGATGAAAGCAACGAGGCATAACAGCAAGCCATGGCGCAATGCGGGCGGACGTGCAAGGCTTTTGCAAATTTAAGGTCGCTCCGCGAATTGACATTTTCATTTTGCAAAAGTCTAAAAAACACATATCTTTAAAAAAACGTTTCGGCAGACAGTGTTTCATTAGCCGCACTGCGCAAGCTAGCCAAACGTTACCGGCAAGGCATCCAGACGGACCAAAATCCCAGTTTGGACAACTTCTTCTTTTTTCGTACCTTTAACTTTATGAAATCATCGACCTTACAATTAAGAAAAATAAGTCTAATTGAGTATCTTTTAGGCATTCAGGACGAAAAAATATTCGCCAAAGTTGAATCAAATATTCATAAAAGCATTAAATCAATTAAGCCTAGTGACATTGTTTTTACTAAGGACGAAATCATTGAGCGTGCAGAATTTTCTAACAAGCAAATTAAGAAGGGACATGTTTTAAGTCAAAAAGATTTAGAAAATCAATCTAAAAACTGGTAGACTCAACAATGAGACAAGTTATTTGGACCAACTTCGCAATCTCCGAACTTAAAAACATTTATCTCTATTACCGTATGGTTGCAACAGACAAGGTTGCGGACAAAATACGAAAATCGATATTTGATTCAACAAGACATTTGAGTAAACAACCATTGATTGGTGCTGTTGAAGAAAACCTAATAGATTTAAAACAGGGACATCGATATCTAGTCGTTGGTAATTATAAAATAATTTATCGAACCATTCACGATAACATTTACATTACTGACATTTTTGACTGTAGGCAAAATCCGCAGAAAATGAAGAAGCGTAATTAAATGCCCAGCCGGTAACAGCAAGCAATTGCGCAATGCGGGTTTTCGGCGCATCGCAAAAACAATTTAATGTCCGGTTGACGCCGGAACTTTTTTTTCATTTGGCTTTGCTAATAAACATTAGTACATTTAATAAACATTTGTAGGTATAGACGCAGGAAGTTTCATTAGCGCACTGCGCAAGCTTGCCAAACGTTAGCGGTAATTTTATGACAAAGACATTAATACATATATTCATATTCTTCACATTAAATTTTATCGGACAAAATAATACAGTTGAATTATCTGGTAAAGTTTTCTCTCATCCTGCCCCATTTCACGACAAAAATGACACTATTTTTATTGAGGAAGCAGAAGTAGTACTTAGATTTAAAGACTCAATTTCATTGACACAATATACCGACCAGAATGGTCATTATTCTTTTAAATTAAACACTTCAAAAAGACCAGCCAAAATATTTATTATATTAAATAAAAAGTCTGGAAATAAATATAAATACATGTGTGGTTTTTTGGCTACTAAGGAGATATTTACTTTAGAGTCCGTAAATAATTCTAATTCATCAATTAACTTTTATGTTCCACCTGCTAATTGCTGTATTAATTTCCCTTTTTTTATATATGAAAAAAATAAAATATACCCCAGCAGTGCTTTTTTTATTGGAACCCCAATTAATGTTGACAGTGCTATAAATTATACTTACCGGACTATTAGAGATAAATTTTATTTAACACTTTGCGTTAAAGGACATGCTGACACACTAGAAATCAATCCCACTAAACTATCTCTTGAACGGGCAGAATATCTAATAAAAACTCTTTCCTCAATGGGGATTAATCAAAAAAGACTTAGTTCAAAAGCGTATGGAAATACACAGCCAATGACAAACAATACTTTTGGCGAATATGGTGGCTGCAAAAAAATATTTTATAAACCAAGGGAATTAAATCGACTCGTTACAATCTCAATATTAGAATTTGATTTTGGCGTAAAAAGACCAGCAGACAATGCCAATGACTAATAAAAACTACCGCTAACAGCAAGCCATGGCGCAATGCGGGCGGACGAATAAGGCTTTTGCAAATTCAAGGTCGCTTCGCGAATTGACATTTTCATTTTGCAAAAGTCTAATAAACATGTATCTTTAAATTAACGTTTCGGCAGACAGTGTTTCATTAGCCGCACTGCGCAAGCTTGCCAAACGTTATAACTCATTGCCGCGGACAGACCGAAATAAATTATGGACTCGATAAGTTTTACATTAGACGCGAATAAAGAAATCTGGGAATTTCTTGATAAGACGGTTGACCACGTTCTCGTTCATAATTTTCATGCCGACAATTCTGTTAAATGGTGGACATCGACAATTAAAATTAGTCCGCAAATAACTCTCGACAATGTACAAGTTCGAAGTATGCAGTTCGACATTCAGACAAACGTTGTAGGACTAAAGCAAATCCTTGACATTGAAAGTAACTTTTTAGACATCTATCAATTTAATAAACCAATAGCAGACTCTTTAACTATTGACGCTTTACCAAAAGACAACGCAATAAATATATTAAAGAAAAATGGGCTTCAACATATCATTTGTGTTGAATTTGAACTTATAACCGTAAAGAGTTTTAGCTCTGACTTTATCAATAGTATTCGCGACAATCCCTTATTCGTGGACAGAATTAGAATAAATAAATCGGCAGACACTTAACATGACGCACCTGTGTGGCGGCAACGAGTTATAACACGGGGCAATTACGCAATGCGGGCGGACTCGGTAGTTTTTTTGCTTTGTTTTTGTCCGCCGACGGCGGAACTTTAATTTATTTAAAGCAAAAAGAAAAACATTTGTATATTTATATAAAGGTTTTAGGGTGTAGACGGATGATTTTTCAAACCGCACTGCGTAAGCCCCGAAACCGTTACCACTCATTGCTGACAGACGTGTAAGCTCCCCAAAAATTAGGACTATTTGTTAGTAGAAAAAAAACTAATAAATTAACCTAACCAAAAATGAAGAAAAAACGATTCAGTCCAGAACAAATTGCCGCAATCCTCAAAGAGTTTGATAACGGCAAAACAGTA
>JAUXZS010000041.1 GCA_030692515.1 Bacteroidota bacterium | reverse complement strand
TACTGTTTTGCCGTTATCAAACTCTTTGAGGATTGCGGCAATTTGTTCTGGACTGAATCGTTTTTTCTTCATTTTTGGTTAGGTTAATTTATTAGTTTTTTTTCTACTAACAAATAGTCCTAATTTTTGGGGAGCTTACACTCCGTCATTGTTAAAAAAGTCACACGAGACAAATACATTATATTTTGAAATTGATGCTGGCTTATTTATGATTAATTTTTTTGTCAAAAGGGGAGAAAGGAAAAGAATTATTTCGGAATTCTTTTCTAACTGAATATAATCAGAACTTGAATAGTCTGTCGATTGAGGCGACTGAATGCGATAAGAAACTTTGCCAGTATTTACAGGAACATTTAAAAATGTCGCTTGTCCTTGAGAGTCTGTGGTTTGTGTCTCAATTATGTCACTAGCCATTAGACCAAAATTACTTTTAACAGCATTTAAATTAATTGTTTTATTAGGAATACCTGATTGCGTGTATGAGTCCTTAATGATGACTTTTAAGGTAAATGTCTGTGGTTCTTTCTTGCAACTCGTCAATGCTAAAAGAAAAATGAATATGAATATTTTATTTATGTCTGTCATTGTCGTTTTTTAGTTTTGCTGCTAACGTTTTGCAAGCTTGAGCAGTGCGGTTTATGAAACTTCATCTGTCTGCCCGCCGAAACGTTTATTAAATGTACTAATGTTTATTAGCAAAGCCAAATGAAAAAAAAATTCCGGTGTCGACCGGACAAAAACTTGGCTTTGCGATACGCCGAAAACCCGCATTGCGCAATTGCTTGCTGTTAGTGGGCGTTGTTAATTCCGTCTATAATTATTTCTTTTTTGTATCCCACAATACCCATGTCCATAAGCTTACTGATGAGCCAGAAAATTGGAAAAAGAATTATTGATAAACAGCCGAAGTTTGAGTCTACGTTAACAAAAGGTCTTGAGTTCTTGTCTTTGTCATAATATGTCTTGGATTTATATAAGCGGTTCCCCAGATAATAGTCGACCGAAATCCAACCATTTTTTATTGGTGTCTGCAAAGCGTCATTTAGCTTGTCGACATTTTTTTGATTGAAAACACCCCAAGCTGAGTTTGCTGCTTTAGTCTCACCCGACCAACCTTTGCAGTCTTCGTTGTAATATTGGTAATCGTTTAGGGTTAGGTTGTCCTCATAAACGTTGATGTCAAACCAAATTGTTGTCTTGTTAGTTCTGCTTTTAATTTTAAAGTCGTACTCACCTTTTGTAATTTCAAATAGTGATTTGTCTGCGAACTTTGTCTGAACGTAGTCTACCCAATTTGAAATATCTTTGTCGTGAAGTTTTACTGTCATACAATGCCAACTAACGTTTGGCAAGCTTGCGCAGTGCGCTAATGAAACACTGTCTGCCGAAACGTTTATATAAAGATATGTGTTTATTAGACTTTTGCAAAATGAAAATGTCAATTCGCGAAGCGACCTTAAATTTGCAAAAGCCTTGCACGTCCGCCCGCATTGCGCCACGGCTTGCTGTTATATGCCGTTTATTTTATTCGCTTAAGTCCTGAATGGTAGGCGGAATTTTTATGAGAGACAATACTTTGTGTCAGAGAAATCTCTTCTTTGATTTTTCCTGTCCACGGATCAATTACAAGTGCATTATAAAAATGTGTGGTTCTATTGTCTCTGGTTTCTGTTCGGTTATAATCTGCAACAATTAGTTCGTAATCTCCGAATGAATCGCTAGTCTTTATGTCAGGATTATACTCGAGATATATAAAATATTTGTCCTTTTCCATTTTCATTCCTTTGTCTTTGGCAAGATTATAAGCTTTTTCAGTTGTGATATTAAACTTGCAATCATTTGAGTTATTATTGCAACGTCTAATCCCCTTATTGTCGTCAGGTAAAAATCTGTTTGTCAAATTCCCTGTACTATCAAGGTAAAATTCAATAAGAGAAAATTTTATGTCCTTTTCTAATAGGACGTCATATCGTAATAAAAAAATATTTGGCTTAGATGAAGTTTCTTCGAACCATCGTCCGGCTAGTGAAGGTCCATAGTAATAACTGTTGCTCGCATTCCACGAAATGTTATTTTGAAAAAAACTTAACCCTAGATTTGTTTTGAGAATGCTGTCTGCTTTACTTTTAATAAAGTCAAAATAATTTTTGAAAGGACTGATTGTTCCGGAAAACTGTTTTGTCTCACCATTGTCGTAGTTAATAGTCTTTTCAAGTTTTCCGTCCGCTGAATAATATTTCCAAAGTCCAACATTCCAACCGTTAACCCAAATCCCTTCCTCGGTCAATATTTTTGTAGCATAGTCAAATTGTTTATAGTATATTTTTTTCTCTTTTTTTAGTTCATTGAATTCTCCAATGTAACCGAAGTCAGGAAAAAATTTTGTCTCAATGACTGAGGAGTCGGTTTTTTTAATATGATTTTTTTCTTTACCATTATATTTCAAAATAAGAACGTCCTGAGTCTGACCGAATATACTCAGTGTCGCGAAAATTGATATGAAGATTAGTCCTCTCATAAATGGCATATAACGTTTTGGAGCTACTGGTAGTTTTTTGCTTTGTCAAGTTACGCATTTGAGCGCTAACCCGCAAAAAATTGCAAGTAGGTTCTGTTAGCGGGCCGTGCCTTATATGTCCAGAACGATTCTAGTATTTGCCTTGAGTGTCTGAATTTGATCCTTTGTCAAAGCGCCGAGCCTTTTTTTAAGTCTGCTATTGTCTATTGCACGGATTTGATCAACTAATATATCTGAAGCCTTGTCAAGTTGGCCTTTTTTTAAATGAACTCGTAACAATTGAATGTCCTTATTTACTTTTGAAGTCACCGGACACACAATCGTTGATGGATGAAATTCATTCAATAAGTCTGTTTGAATAATTACAACGGGTCTGGTTTTTCCGGGCTCGGTTCCTATTCGTGGGTTCAGGTCTGCAAGCCAAATGTCATATTGTTTAAGCTTCATCTATCAACTTTTCAAATTCGTGTAATATGTCCATTGAGTCAGCTTTCGTTAGTTTAGATTCCTTCTCGAGTTGTTTTTTTAAAAGACGTCTTGAATTGTAAAGATTGTAAATACTTACCGCTTCGTTAATGTAGCGATTTCTTGCAAGTTTTAACTTTGAAGTAATTTTTTCGGCGTCATTATAAATTTCGTCGTCGAGTTTTAATGATAAAGTTTTCATGTCAGATTGTTTTTACAAAGGTATATATTAAAAGTATATACTCCAAATTTATTTTTGTGTCATTTGTTCCTGCGGATTCTGTCAGGCATGCCCGCTAACGTTTTGCGGCTTGCCGTTCGTTTTGCCGGCCTTAGCGTCCCGGTGAAGCGCCAGCGGAACCAAATATAACAAAAGCCGGCAAAATGACGGCACTAGCCGCTGTTATAAGTATGTGCGCCAAACTATGGTTATTTGTCGCTTGTTTGTCAATTTACTTTAGTGAATTGTTTTGTAGCTGTACCAACTTTAGTTCTGATATGGATTTGATAAATGCCTTCGTCGAGATTTTTTGTGTCGATTGTCGCGGTATTAATTTTAAATTCAACGGTCTCTTGTCTGATTAATTGACCAAGATTGTTGGTTATGGTTATTTGTCCGTCGGTTACGTCAACAATGGAAGAAAACGAAATATTTAGTCTGTCGTTGGAAGGGTTCGGAAATAGCTTAAGACTATTCGAAAGCGATTGTACAGATTGAACACCAACTGCAGTCTGATAGACAACAACAGTGTCCCATTTCAAAGCACTACACTCCAGTTGTTGTCGGACTACATAAGTTGTTGTAACAACAGGTTTGACCCAAAGACCAGACGCTGTGTCAATTGCAGTTGTCACATTCGGTAACTTATACCAAACGCAAACGCTGTCAGTCGCAAAGTCTTGTAGTCGTCCGATGTAAACACTATCTCCTGGGATGCAATATTGATCAGGTCCAGCATACGCCGGCAGTTCAACGGGAATGACGCTGACGTCATCGATATTGATGTCGCACCAAGGATTATTTTGCGGTGGTTGAACGATTGGCGAATATGTTGTGTTTGCGGAACTTTTAAAATTTCCAATTACAAGATATTTTTCATTTCCAGAAGCTGTAAAAGTACCCGTCAAGGGTGTCCAACCGAGAGTGTCGGTAATAAAATTCCCAGGAGGGTTACTTATTTGTGGTGTTAAATATGTTTTGGGAAAATATGGTTTTGTAATCGTGTCCAACGTATTGTCGCCAAAATATACGCCGTATGTGTCGATTCCGTACGTCGAACAATTTCTGACATTAACATGGTATTTCACGCAGTATTGTACTCCACTTACAAGTTGAGTCTTAAGTCTATTTCTCCAATACGACCAGGTATTGTAATTTTGGATGAATACACTGTTCATTACAAATCCGTTTCCTGTTCTAGGCCATTGATAATCGCAAGGACTTGTCAGAGGAACATTGCTAAATGTAGAATTCGCCACAACAAAACCACATTGGTTCGTGTCTATTGCACTCCAACCGATTAGAACCGGCGGAAAAGCCATGCTCGGAGGATGTGTCGAATTAGGTTTTAAGATCTCAAAACTGCCATTTGTAACATAGTTTGCTATTTGCTGTCCCCGAGTCATTGAGAGAGACAGTGCAAACGAAATGTATAAAAATGTTTGTCGGAGTCTATTCATATCTATTGGTCGTCATGTCTCTTCCTGAAAATGGTTGACATGTTTTTAATTAATTAAAAGTAGTATTATTTAGTGCAGCTTTTTCTTTTTTGCTTCTTTTTTCTTTTGTTAATATGTGTTCATTTGTTAATAACCTTGAGTAGAATTTTGTTTTGT
>JAUXZS010000038.1 GCA_030692515.1 Bacteroidota bacterium | reverse complement strand
TGACATTGCTGACGAAAATCTGTGCTGGTGATACCAATCAACCTAAAAAGCTTTTCATCCAGGAGAAAATAAAACACATCTTTCGATTTTCAATTTTCAACCTCACCTATTGTGTGTCATCGTTAATGCGTGAAATTGATTGATCTTTTTCGTGGGCCAACTGCTTTTTTTATTTAGTGAACAGAAGGCAATATCACATTATCATGCAGCCCATGCAGTATTTTTATCCATCCACCTTATGCATAACCAGTACCAAAGTGTGCTGATTGAACAAACCACAAACCAACTCCAATCTTGAATCAAAAACAACATATATACTAGTTTACTCTGCCCAAAATAACTCGCCCAGGGGAAACAATAAGCAGAAAAAATCGCACATCCATAAACAAGATAGAGGGCTGCACGGCGTGTTTTGATATTAGCGAATGCGAGTTCCACCCATAGAGGCTGCTTAATTTTCTGATTCATTACATAATCTCCAAAATAAAAAAGGCGCCTGAGCGCCTTCTTCTTGACGACAATCTAACTTAGAAAAACTAAGCTAGCTTTGACTTTCTACGACGAGCAGCAAAGCCCAACAAACCCAAACCAGAGATCATCAACGGAAGTGCTGCTGGAAGAGGCACTGCATTCGGTGTCATATAAATCAAGTCCTGATGGCTAGCGCTGGTTAAGAAATTAACATTATAATTACCTGTGCTCGATGCAATATTCAGATTGCTTAACCATGACTGCGCTAATGTAATTGCTCCGCTACTATTAGCAGTACCACCCCAAGCTTTAAAGTCACCAACTGATAAATCATAAGTGCCTGAATTTTGAAACAAGATTTCCCAAGTGGCTATCTGAAATGCTGCAGACTCTGTTGCAGTATCAACTAAAGAGTAAAATTTGTTAGCCAAATTTTGTAAATCACCTGCTTTAGTAGAGTTGAATGTAGAAGCAATACTGTTTGAATCAGAATATGGTTTGCTCTGATTTAGTGGGGCCAACCACTGATACACATCTGCACAATAGGCGACAAATGACTTAGATGTATCATTATTTACAAAGTTAAAGCTTCCAGCATAAGTGTTGAGTGTCTTTGAACCATTAGCCATATTGAGATTATCTTCTATGGTCACAGTTTTTGTATCACTAGAATAAGTAAGACCCTTGTATGTAGCATTCACTGTGTTGGCAAATGCTGTCTCACTCAGCGTCAAAGCCAAAACTAGCGTCACGCCAACCGTACTAAATTTTTTACTTATATATAAAAATGTTTTCATGACATTTTCCTAAAATTATTAATTTTTTCAATGACGCATTATTCCAATATAGCCAACATCTTGTATATAGCCCATTTAGGCTATGTAAAAACTTAAACCGAGATTTTCCATAGTTAAAACTTTGTATCACAATATTAATTGTGAAATTAGTTTAACCAAATGTTAGTTAGCAAATTCAATGCCAGATTTATATGGGCGGGCTGTCTAACAGAGTATGCAGAACATTTCTTTAAAGAGATTCTTTGCAGTTTATATAAAAAATCACTTATATTCATAATGTTATGATTTTTATTTGATAATTAATATGTTAAACAGCAAGCTAAAATATAGCGTAAATTTAATCTTTATTGATGGAAAGTAAAAGGAACCTGCTACTATTTACTCTAAGGATTTAAAGAAACAAGGGGGAAATCTATCGAGCAAATGACATTGCTGACGAAAATCTGTGCTGGTGATACCAATCAACCTAAAAAGCTTTTCATCCAGGAGAAAATAAAACACATCTTTCGATTTTCAATTTTCAACCTCACCTATTGTGTGT
>JAUXZS010000034.1 GCA_030692515.1 Bacteroidota bacterium | reverse complement strand
TCGAACACTGGTTGCTGGTATATCCCTGAGAGTTTATACTTTCAATGTGATTTGATAACATGAAGAGCCGTGTGAGGTGAGAGTCTCACGCACGGTTCTGTGGGAAGGTGGGGGTGAGATTCCCCTGCCTGACCCGATTAGACACAAGTTAAATCAACATACAATGAACGAACAATCAATTCACAACAGCATTGGCCAGGAAATCGGAAGAAATCTTCAGGCAAGGATGAAAAGAAATGGAGGAAACATTAATCTATTAGATGTAATTGAAGAAGCTAAATTCTCCCTTGCAGTTAATGTGATGATTTCACAGCGACAAATCAAAGCACAGACAGGGGGTCAAATGCAAATGGTTCCACCACTAACTATAGAATATATGTTTGAGGGGATGAAGAAGGCTTTAAAAAATTTCTTTCCTAACAATTTCAAGGATGAACATTTTGAAAAAGTCAAAGAAGGTTATTATATAATAATGGCGGATGATAATGCTAAAGACTTAATCAATAACCATTATAATGATTTATATCAAGACTACAGTAGTAACATTCTTTAATTACATGCCATGTTTAAAGCAAAAATATTTCAAACAAATGTACTTAGGCTATCCAACGAAGTACATATAGTAAAAGAAATTGAGGGTCAATTGGTTGAAATAAACCCAAAGGAATTGAAAGTGTCTTTCCAAAATGGTGAAAATTCTATATATGATCTTGAATTTTTAGAAAAAGATTTTAACACAGAAACATATATTGGAAAATTTGAAAATGATATAAAATTTCGTTTAATCAGACCAAATGATTTTGCACTTGAAAATTTGAAAAAAGAGTATGAATGTGTTTCTGCTTTTTCAATTGCAAGTATAAACCCTGATGGTTATGCAATTCATTTCCTTATGTTAAATATTAATAATGATATAGGAATTGATGTTGTTGAAAAGGGGGATAATGAACAATTAAAAAGATTAATATCAGGCTCTATAATGGCAATCCAAGTAGGTTTACATCAAAACTTCATAGATTATACAAAAAGAATATTAAATATGATTTTTGATATAAACTATCTATTGGAATTTGAAAATGGCGGAAATCTAATTCAAATTATGCGTCAAAACATAAACTTATATAGTTCGGATGAAAAAAGGAAAATAATGCGTAGTGCCTAATATACTTTATAAAATTTAGTTTAATTATGGAAGTCCATAAGAATAATTCTTTGTGAATACTTATGTTATTGGAGTTAAAGTTTGTTTAGAAAAGCAGCACATTTCTTGCCAAAATAGTAAATTACAATTATTATATTATAAACGCAATACTATGGCAGAAGATAGAAAAGATAGAGAATTTAGTAATAAGATTAAAACTACGCTAGGTGAAAGATCACATTTTTTATGTAGTAACCCAACTTGTAGAAAAATGACCACTGGGCCTCATACAAATCATGACAAATCGCTTCGATCAGGAGAAGCAGCTCATATATATTCAGCCAAGTCAAAAATTGCTAGATACAATAAAGACTTAACTTCAGAACAAGTACGAGATATTAAAAATGGTATTTGGTTGTGTCGGGATTGCCATAAATTAATAGATCATGATGAAAAAGCATTTCCTGTAAAATTGCTTTTACAATGGAAAAATACGCACGAAAACTTTGTAAAGGCATTACGATCCAAACCAAATTCAGCAACACTAAGGCTGATTCAACCAACAATTGACGAAGAAATGAAAGCCAGTGAGATTTTAGATTATCTTGATGATAGAAGAGCCCTTCATCGAGATTTCCAGATGGAAATTCCCTCTCAGGTTTTTGAATCTCTGCAAGAAACTAGAAAGTATTTGGTCAAAAAGAAAAGTGAGGTAGGACAATCTTACTTGTCTGAACAAGTTGATAAAATTTTAAAATCTATAAGAGGTTTTTTAGATACAATATATGACGTTGATATTAATCTTTTGAAGTATGACAAGAAGGATTCCGATTGGATAAAGTTCGAAAATTCACTTTCAGTTCTTAGAAAAGTAATTGGTGTAATCGTATTTGAAATTGCAGAAAAATACAGCCTTAAAATTGGTTACGAATTGCAAAATATAATACCTGAAAACTAAACCTGTGTCTAACAGCGTGTATGTGGCAATAGCGGGTGAAGTGGTAAATCGAAGATCTGTGCTTCTAAGAAACTTTGTACTAAACGGGCAGGAAAGTGCTTCTAATCCGCTACTGCACATACACGCAAAACGTTGAACTAAACCGACTGCGTCGGCAGTCCATTTCACCTTAAGACGTATTATTCTCATTTTGAGGTGTTAAGGTTATTTTTATTCCATGTTTCATTCTAAATCTTTATTAAACATGGAAAAAAAAGCCTCCGACAGCGCAT
>JAUXZS010000033.1 GCA_030692515.1 Bacteroidota bacterium | reverse complement strand
CTCAAAACCCGTCCGACTGGGTCATCCGGGCGGGCGCAACCTACAATCCAGTGAACCGCCGTATACGAGACCCGTACGTACGGTGGTGTGAGAGGCGCACCTCGTCAACTTAACGGTTGGCGAGGCCGTCTACTCGATTAGGCAATCGTGCTTCTTTTTCTATGGTCATTTCCATTAGTTGTTTCTATACTCAACCCGTCTCCTGCGGTGAAATTATTTGTCTTCACTCGTTTAGTTTTCCTTTGTTCAGAAATACACCTCCCGTTATATCTCTATTTCGTTTTTATCATATAGAATATAACCTGTATCATCTTTAAACATTTGAATTGAAGTTGCTCGCCCAGGATTTGACCTTGGTTTTAGATTATTGCATACATAGGCCTCTATGCTATCGAAATCAGCAACATCATAATTGGCTTTAAAAATATTTATGGTATTAGTAATCTGTTCTCTACCTTCTCCAAACCAACCTTTACGTGTTGCTTCTTTTAATTCAACGAAAACTAGATAACTCGACTCTTTTAATACTCCATCACAAGTACTTTCAAGGTTTCCATTAGGTTTTCTAATATTTGCACAATTATCAATTCCATAAAACAGGATTTTTTTACTATCCGGGTTTTTTACAATTCCAATCCATTTGCCAGAATTATCTTCATCGATATATGCTTTTTGATTGGGAATGTCATCACAGAGTCCAAATTCATTTTTTTCAGACTCAGTTTTACAAGTATTCTGAAAAAAATCAATTGGCATTATTCTCTATTTTTAAAAGTTGAACAAAATCATTATTGAATTCCTCCAATAAGTTATTAAGGAAGTTTTCGTCTGAGGGAAGACCTTTGTAATCTTGAAGTTTTACAATTACACCATTACTTTCCTCTAATTGATAAATATTCACTTCATTTCCAGAGATTATGGAATCTTTTGGAACAATTTCCTCTATCTTTTTCTTTAAATCATCACTAAGATTTAATTTAATCATTTGGAATGCCTTTACGGCAAGTGTCAGGAAGTTGATTATATAAGGGCTATGAGTTGTAATAATTAACTTGTTCTGTCTGCTTTGATTTTTATATTTCAAAAGTTCAAACAATACATTTTTTTGAGATGTTGGAAAAAGATTTTGTTCAGGCTCTTCAACGACATTTACAAAACTCTCGTATCGGAATTTTGAGGATATCTTCTCCAAAACAGCTTTAAAAACATCATCGCTAATTGAATCTTTTGCCAATAGTTGAGATACCATTTTTCTGATTCTTTCTTCTTCTTCCAAACTAATATTTTTTCTTGAGACACTACCTTTTGATTTAACAATCTCGGACAAGTGTCTGGTAACTAAAAAAAGTGGAACAAGTGATTGAAACCCACTTGATGCTTCTAAAAGGTCTATTTCATAGCCATCTCCTTTAAGAATTGCCTTTTTGCTTTGTTTTTTGTACTCAATGGTAGTATTGCCAATAGGAAGCTTTAAACCTTGCCCTATGTTTTGTTTCGCATCTTCATATTCATCCATAAAAGTATAGAGTGGTAGAGGCAATCTTTTTACTAAATCAGGTCTATCAACAGAACTGACAAAGTTTCTCTCCGCTGGGACATACATGATTTTTGGAAAACTATAGGATTTATCCTCTTTTAGCTTTTTGATTACGAATTGGCTTTTTTCGTATATGAGGTGATATGCATTTCCAATATATTCAATGTATGATTCATCGTTTACATAATTAGATAGGTTCTGATACGCTAGGTGTTGCTTTTTAAATCTATTATACTTCATCGCATAGGCAGGAGTAAAATCACCTCTAACTAATGCCTTCTCAATCCAGCTCAGAGTTGAATAAATCTTAGCAACGGTACTTTTTCCGCTACCTTGATTACCTATAAATAGGGTAACACCTTTAAATTCAATAAACCCATTTTGGGGTTCGTATCCAGCCCTTATTGGGCCAACATTTTTTATTTTTAATCGTGCCATTCTGCATTATTATTTTTAAATCCAATTCTCGACAAATATGCCATCTTCATGGAATGTCAAATTTAGGTTTTTAAGATCATTATTTAAGTTTCTATTTTGTTCTGTCACCTTTTTCAGCATGTTGCCTAATCGGGTCAGGCAGGGGAATCTCACCCCCACCTTCCCACAGAACCGTGCGTGAGACTCTCACCTCACACGGCTCTTCATGTTATCAAATCACATTGAAAGTATAAACTCTCAGGGATATACCAGCAACCAGTGTTCGA
>JAUXZS010000032.1 GCA_030692515.1 Bacteroidota bacterium | reverse complement strand
ATTCGGTTGATGAATCGTACTGCTGCGTCTTAGCATTTTTAATCACCATTTCGACCAGAAAACACATGGATATTTTAACATTTCTGGTCGTTATGATCATCAAGAAACAGTATATTTATAACTAATATCAACTGCTTGTGGATATTTCAGGGCCGACTATATAGAAGTTCAGCAGATAGAAGCGGTAAAAAACCAAAAAACGCCTGATCTTAAGTATAAGGAAGGCAGTATTCTAAAATACTGTGAGGTAAAAACGATCGATATATCTGCTAATCAAGTTGAATTAAATGAGCAAAAGTTTCGTATATTTAATGGAAATGACTATCAAAAATTGAGCCCAGAATTTCTAAATAAGTTAAGTGCAACTATAGAGGAAGCTGAGGAACAAATTCCTATTAATCATGGCGGATTAATTTTTATAGTTATTAATTTTGACGATTTATTTGGTGAATTCTCAGATAATTACAAAGAACAAATTTCCGATGCGCTAGAAAGTAACCGTTATCCAGAAATACATGTACGAGATCATTCACGGAAGGGAAGGATTAATAGTATAAGAATTAATAAGCCATCAAGACATTAAATCAAAGCATTACGCCTCCATTACCATAAAATCAAGATGGTAAATATTTTTTATTACCATTCGTTGTATTTAGTTAGTTAAATTTTGAAAGATTCACATGTTTAGCAAACTAAATAATTTTTATTGGCACATCCGTTTCACACGAAATAAATCAGAAAAGCGCAAATTTTACAGATATGTAGCAAAGGAAAAGCAACGCCTGATTGAATCAGGCGTTGCTATAGAGAGCCACAAAAACCACAAAAGCGCCCTGCAATAAGTTACGAATGAGTTGTTTCTAAAAAAACTTTAAACATGATTATTACAAATAGAGAATTTAGCCAGCTTGTTTAAAGCATTAGAATAAATCCATATCTTTATACTTATTTTTTCTCTGTGAGTTCGGAAGTTTTAATTATGCTTGTTGACACTGTAAGAGCTTCTGAATTTTGCTTTAAAAAGATTAAAATTATTAAAATATTTTATTCCTGTCTTTTAATCATTTTATTATTCTCTCTATCAGCATGTCTGGCAGAAAACCATTTACATCAAGCAATTAGATATTCTGAAGCTGCAATTATGGCTGATGATGGGAAAACCATCTCGAAACATTCAGAAATAGCAAAAATTCATG
>JAUXZS010000027.1 GCA_030692515.1 Bacteroidota bacterium | reverse complement strand
TCACCACAAGCATGTTTCCAATACTCGCAGCATAAGGCGGTTTGGTAACTATTCCTGCAAATCGTCACCGAGAGACCTACTCTCATCTGTTTTAAAGCACCAATCAGCCGTTGGCTGATTGTTCAAGTCACACACGTTTTGCAGCTATAAGAAGTTGGCGATTTCGAAGCACAAAACTGTCAACCTGCACGAAAGTTTGATTGAAAAACTGAACTTCATTTAACCACTGAACCGCCAATTTCTTATAGGTGCTGTTACAAGCTGGTGTTCTTTCTTTCGTGGTTTGTCTGTCCATTTTCTCTATTTATTTCCTTTTGCTCTGTTATGAGATTTACACAACATTTCGCAGTTTTTAGTGTCAGTCGTACCGCCTTTACTCCAAGCTGTTACGTGGTCTGCGTCCATTTCAGCAAGTTTCCAAATTTTAGTTTTGTTTGAGTCGTGTCCGATTGCACAAAAGGAACAATTTGAAATACCTTTTTTCTCGGCTTCTGTTGTCTGAATAGCGTATTTTGATTTTTTGGTCGCTTCGTCAAATACTCTGACTTCTAATAATTTTGTGTCTGTCGAACCACCCAAAATATATTCAAAAATTCCTTTTCTGTTTTTCACATATGGGTCAGCATAGAGTTTTTTTAACTCGTCTGATACTGTCTTTGAATTATAAGGTTGTTTACGATATTTTTCATATAAACGACCCCATTCAAGTCCTTTCATTTCGCTTTCAACGTCTGTAAAAACAGTAGAAACCCAATCAATAACGCTAATGAAATAATTTTTTAATTCCGTTATGTTGTTGTCAAAACGGTGTCGGCTCATATATTCACCAATATTTCCTTTGCTTACCCAATCAAGTGCACGTTCTAAAAATTCTTGTCGGTTCGCACTTCCTGAAACATAAGCACTCCATTTTTGAATATTTGCGTTTTGACTATTACTAAACTCTTCTTTGCCAAGCGTTACAAAAGGACCAGAATATACTGCGTTTAGTAATTCTTGGTTATTTAGTGGAACACCTGCAATATTTATAGTTCTGAACCATTCTTTTATTTCACTTTCTGTGCCTTCGCACTCATAAATAAGAAGTTTTGCATTCAAAATCTTTTCTTGTTTGTCAGCTGCGATACTGTCAAAGTATTGCTCCATTCCACTTTCATCTTTGATAGCCAACTTATTTGTTACAAATCGTCCAAAACTTGTTATTCTCTGTTGTCCGTCTAATACTTCAAGATTATTGTCGTTGATTTTGTTGAAGTAAATCAGACCTAACGGATAACCTTTTAAAATTGATTCTATAACGGCAACATCTCTTTTGCCATCTGCATAAATATAATTTCGTTGATATTCGGGTTGAATAGTTAATTTTCCTGATAACCCAAACAATCCTTTACCTTCAAGTTGATTATACACGAAGCCATCGCAAATATCTTTTACGGTTATGTCTATTCGCAAAGTAGTTTTCATTTTTTTACGTTTTTGTGTTTGATAAGTATTCGTGTATATATTCTCTTAAAAGTACCATCACCATTGTCAGTATAGAAACTCGGTCCACCTTGTGCAAATGTTCCTTTTTTTGCAACTTCAGACATAGGAATACCGTGAGTTAAATTTGAACCTATAATATCAAATTGTTCTGGACAATATTTGTCAAGAAAGGAAATTGGAACACCCATTAAACCATTGTAATCACTTGGAATGGCATCAGCAAAAGGAACTTCAATTGCATCAAAGTTTGTATAAGTGTCGTATGATTTTTTGCCTTTAATTTCTTTATGCTTGCTGAACTTTAGATTATCTTCCATTGTCATTAAAGGCATTGGTTGGTGTCTTCTTCCGTGGTCAATATTTGTAAACCAACAAACACCTGGAACACGATTTACTTTTTCTCCGTTTTGTTCTTTTTCAAATTTATAGGTGTCTGCATAAACAAAATCGGAAGGAACTTTAAAGTACATTCCTTTATTAAAGTTGGTAGCACCAAGCCAAACTTTATTTTCCTTAATATGCGGAAATAATTCCTTGTAAGTTATGGCATTCATATTGCCAATTATTAAAAATTGCTTTTCGGCTTCTACAACCCACGCCAAAAAATCACGAAATAATGAAAAAGGTGGATTTGTGATAATTATATCTGATTCGTCCCTTAATTTTTTTATTTCCTTGCTATTGAAATCGCCATCACCTTTTAAATATTGCCATTCTAAATCATTCACATCTATTTTTCCGTCACCTGATTTGTCTCGGGTTAGAGTAAATATTTTTCCGTTTTTAACAGTTTTGTATTCGTCAAATTGTGGGTCGTTGACTTCAAAGAGAGTAGGTTGATAAACTGTTTTATAGTTTTTGCTGTCAGGTGCGTAGCTTGTACTTATCAACTTTTTAAGTCCAAATCGTTCAAAATTTTGTGCGAAGAATTTCGTGAAATTACTCCACTCTGGGTCGTCACAAGGCATAAGTACTGTCTTACCTTGAAAAGCATTTTGATTGTACTCTAAATACGCTTCGATTTCTTTTTGAATATCGTGGTACTGCGTATAAAATTCATCATTTTTTGCATTTCTTGCATTTGTCAGATTGCTATTTGCCATTTATTTTTTCTATTCGTTTTGGTCGTAAATTTACGTTTTTAATTTCTGTTTCTTGTCGTGTTGTCGGTCGTCCTACACTTGCTTGTAACGTAAAGAGTTTTAGACGCAATCTGGCCAAAAAAGAGGGACCTTGGTAAGACGGTATCCCAGATTGCGTTTAAAACTGTGTTGAACGAAGCCGTGGTTTGCTATGGGTATTTCTTTGTTGATTTTTGAGTGTTTCCAA
>JAUXZS010000003.1 GCA_030692515.1 Bacteroidota bacterium | reverse complement strand
GCACCGATTAACTCACTGGTACGGACAAACGTTAATGCCATCAGTTGCAAGGCCAGCTTGGTTAATGGCTGTCCATCGTATTCGTCAATCTTACGGAGTAGTTCAGGTAATTCTTTTTGATCCAACCGGGCATAGTTGGTTTTATTGGTGGGCTTCAGTACATCGGAAGGCTTGATATCTGCCGCAGGATTGCGTTCTGCTAGTCCATGTGCCACGGCATAGCGCATGATCTGATTGCAAGTGGTTAATGCCCGCTTGGCAATATCTAGTGCGCCCCTGGCTTCAATCTTCTTGATAGCCATTAGCAGCATTGGTGCTGATAACTCAGTGACAGGCTTTCTACCGATAACAGGAAAAATATCAGCTTCCAGTCTACGAATAACATAATCTGCGTGGCGTTGATTGCGTGCTGCGCTCCATTGTGTCCACCATAAGCGGGCAATGGATTCAAAACTATTTTCAGCCGCTATTGCTTCCAGTAGCTTTTGTTCTTGACGATGCTGTGAAGGATCAGTGCCCTGTAACAGTAATTCTTTGAAGTGTACTTGCTGATTACGTGCTTCTTTCAATGTTACATCAGGGTAAACACCCATAGAGAGCATTTTCGCTGTGGCATTGAAGCGATACCGATATCGCCACCATTTAGCGCCGGAAGGTTGAACCAGTAATACAAGTCCATGACCATCAGGAAGTGAGTAAGGCTTCTCTTTAGGTTTCGCTGCTTTAATTTCCGGGTCTGTCAGTTTCATGTGAAAACACCCTCTACCAGTAACTTACCAAAATATGTGAGTAACATTTTCATGAGTATTATAGTTACTCACGATCTTACTCACAAATTTATCTTGTTACTCACATTTCACATGAATGACAACGGTTAACAAAAAACCCGCTAAACTTATAATTTATGCGGGTCTTGTTGGTGTTTCTGGGTGTTGCTAGGAACATCTGTGGCGGAGAGAGAGGGATTCGAACCCTCGATAAGCTTTTTGTGCCTATACTCCCTTAGCAGGGGAGCGCCTTCGACCACTCGGCCATCTCTCCGTTATTTATTGCGACAAGCTAATTCTCGATGAAGACGATTAATCTTGTTAAAGTGCCTGTTCAAGATCGAATGCTTTGTGCAGCACTCTGACAGCGAGTTCCATATACTTTCATCGACAACAACGGATACTTTTATCTCTGAAGTAGCAATCAT
>JAUXZS010000068.1 GCA_030692515.1 Bacteroidota bacterium | reverse complement strand
CCATCTAAGCCTTTATAAGTTATTTTGTAAATATAAACTCCTTGCTCACAATCTGCATTTTTAAATGTTCCTTTCCAACCGTTAGCTAACTCTTTTGATGAGAATAATTTTTCTCCCCAACGGTCAAATATATCCATGGTTATATCTGTAATATTATAACCCTTTATTAAAAATTCATCATTTATACCATCGCCATTTGGTGTAAATGCATTGGGTATATACACCCCATATTCTGTTGTTACTTCTATGCACATGTCATCTGTTGCTTTACAACCAAATTCATTTACTGTTTGTATTACATAACAACTGTTTCTGGTTGCCATTACCTGACTGTTTGGACAATCACGACAGATAATTGCATCACCATCTATCCAAGTCATGGTTCCTGTGCCTGTTGCACTTAAAAACATGGGTTGATCTAAATTAATGATGGTATCTCTACCAGCTTTTACTGTTGGATTTGGATTTACTTGTACATACACACTTGTTGATGCACCGCAAAAACCATCATGAGATATATCTACTTCATAAAGTGTTGATACACTTGGACTGGCAATTACTGCCCCACCAGTACCAGCATTTAAGCCAACTGTTGGTGTCCATATAATTGTATTGGCCCCACTTGCTATTAACATCGTTTTTGCTCCCTCACATATTGCTATACTATTTGATATTGCTGGCACTGCTATAGGAACAACAATTATAGAATAACTCATTTGTTGTGGACAAACAACTGTACCGCTTTGGTTATAACCTACAACAGTATAATTAACATTACTTAGTGGTGCTGCTATTACATTTGAGTTAGTGGTACTTGATAAACCCGTTGCTGGTGACCATGTATAATTTTGTGCCCCTGATGCAAATATTGGTGTTGATTTACCGTAACATATTTGATATTCTGGAGAACTGATACTTAAGTTTGGTAATGGCACTACTTCAATCGGAATAGTTGCTGATGCTGCACAAACACCGTTAAAGCCCGTTACTGTATAAATTGTACTAACCGCTGGTGATGCAACCACAAAGGCACCTACAGGTGAACTTAAGCCTGCTGTTGGTGACCAATTGTAGCCACTTGCTCCATTAACATTAAAGTTGGAAGTGCCTCCTCTACAAATAATATCTTTTGATACTGAAGTTAATAAATTGGGTACTATAATTACCGATACCTGATAGACTGCTTGCGCTGTACATGAGTTTTGTGATCCAACAAC
>JAUXZS010000002.1 GCA_030692515.1 Bacteroidota bacterium | reverse complement strand
CTCTTACGTTGAGACTCTTGTACTCCTTATTAAAATGTCAATCTAAAACGTGTTTTCCCTGCCTTTTCAACTTTCTTCTCTTTTAGGGGCTGCAAAAGTACATATCCTTTTTGTTACTTCCTAATTATTTTAAATAAAAATATCACTTTTTTAAAAGATTTTTTAATCCCTTCTAATCAGTATTTCTTATTTGGTCAAAAAACGGAGGGCAAAGGTAACACTTCTTTCTTATTCAACAAATATTTTGCCAAATAAATTACTTAATTCGGCAGTTTAATTTTTGTTTTAGTCTAAAAAAAACAACAGATTACCTAAAAATAATTGTTACTAACATAGAACTACTTAATAAAAATCACATAAATTTCGAATAAGCCCTATTTTTAAGTACCTTTAAACTTTATATAAACATGGAATATAACACACAATTAGACAGATTAATAATTCCAGAATATGGCAGGAATATTCAAGGAATGATAGAGTATTGTTGCAAATTAAAGGATCGTGAAGAACGTAATTTATGTGCAAGAGCAATAATACAAGTAATGGGGCAATTAAATCCACATCTTAGAGACATTTCAGATTACAGCCATAAATTATGGGATCATTTGTTTATCATCTCGCAGTTTAAATTGGATGTAGATAGTCCATACACAATACCTAGTCCCGAAACTTTTAAAGAAAAGCCTAAGATTTTAGATTATCCAAAAGGTAAAATACGTTTTAAACATTACGGCAAAACTATAGAGGAGATAATTAAAAAAGCAAGGGCAATGCCTGATGGTCCTGAAAGAAAAGAACTAACACGTCAAATCGCAAACCATTTAAAAAAATCATATTTTAATTGGAATAAGGATTCGATAACCGACGATGTAATTTTTAAAAATTTAGCGGATCTATCAGAAGGAGAATTAAAACTTGATGATAATACAGTTTTAAGTTCGCACCAAGATTTAAGAGGGGCGAAAAAATTCTTTCATAAAAATCCAAAACACAAAAGCAGTAATCATAAACATAAAAATCCCAGAAAATTTTAATACTTTTTTATGGCAATTTTTGAAGTACACGGTGGGCATAAATTAAAGGGGGATATAATTCCGCAGGGAGCTAAAAATGAGGCTCTCCAAATTCTTTGTGCAGTATTATTAACTAAGGAAAAAGTAACTATTAGTAACATTCCAAATATTGTTGATATTAATAAATTAATTGAGCTGCTTTCTGAATTAGGCGTGAAGGTTGAAAAAACCGGACATGAAGAATTCACATTTCAAGCTGATGATGTAAATATTGATTACCTCGTATCGCCTGAATTTAAAAAGAAAGGTGGCAGCTTAAGAGGAAGCATGATGATTGTTGGGCCCATGCTTACCAGATTTGGAAAGGCTTATATGCCAAAACCAGGCGGGGATAAAATTGGTAGAAGGCGTGTGGACACCCATTTTATTGGTTTTGAAGCGTTAGGCGCAAAATTTCATTACCATGATGAAAGTGAAATTTATGAAGTTGAAGGTAAAAATTTAAAAGGAACTTACATGTTGCTTGATGAGGCTTCGGTAACAGGTACTGCAAACATAGTAATGGCTGCTGTATTAGCTGAAGGCACTACAACAATTTATAACGCCGCATGTGAGCCATATTTACAACAACTTTGCAAAATGCTTAACAGCATGGGTGCAAAAATATCCGGTATTGGCTCAAACTTATTAACCATTAATGGCGTTAAAGAATTAAAAGGCACCACGCATCGCATATTGCCAGATATGATTGAAATTGGGTCGTTTATTGGAATGGCTGCTGTAACCCAATCTGAAATAACAATTAAAAATGTTAGTTACGATAATTTAGGAATTATACCAACAATTTTTGGGAGACTTGGAATTAAAATGGAACGTAGAGGTGATGATATTTTTATTCCTGAACAAGAACATTACGAAATAGAATCTTATATTGATGGGTCAATTTTAACTATAAGCGACGCTATTTGGCCAGGCTTTACTCCCGATTTAATTAGCATTGCTTTAGTTACTGCCATTCAAGCAAGAGGCAATGTTCTTATTCATCAAAAAATGTTTGAAAGCCGATTGTTTTTTGTAGATAAATTAATTGATATGGGTGCGAAAATAATATTGTGCGATCCTCACAGAGCAACAGTAATGGGCTTAGATAGAAAAGTACAATTACGCGCTATTCAAATGGCTAGTCCTGATATTAGAGCTGGTGTAGCTTTACTTATTGCTGCAATGAGCGCTAAAGGAAAAAGTGTGATATTTAATATCAACCAAATTGATAGAGGTTACCAAAATATTGACACACGTTTGAATGCAATTGGTGCACAAATAATCAGAAAAGAATGAAATATTTAATATTTTTTTTAAGCGTATTATTAATCACATTTGCTTCTTGTAAAAGCAAGAAAGAAGCTACCGTTTCCAATGTGCCGGTTAAACCATCTGGATCTGTAGCTCCTTTACCCGGAGAAAACATCGAACCAGTAATAGGTTTAAATTTAGGCAATACTGCTCCTGAAATTTCACAAAATAATCCATCAGATAGCATACTAAAACTTTCTTCATTAAGAGGTAAATTAGTTTTAATTGATTTTTGGGCGAGTTGGTGTGGCCCTTGTCGACACGAAAATCCTTATGTAGTAAAAGCTTACACAAAATTTAAAGACCAAAAATTTAAAAATGGAAATGGTTTTACTGTTTTTAGTGTTTCACTCGATGGCGATAAAACACTTTGGCAGAAAGCAATTGTAAAAGATGGCTTAATATGGCCATATCATGTGAGCGACTTAAAAGTTTGGAACAATGAGGCGTCACAGAGATATGGTGTGCAAGGAATTCCATACAATGTATTAATAAACGACAAAGGAGTAATTATTGATAAAAATTTAAAAGGAGAAAACTTAATTTTAGCTTTAGAAAAATTGATAGTCAATCAGTGAAAAAATTAAATGCCATAATTTTAATTTTAATTTTATCAAAAATAAATGCGCAAGAACTATCGTTGATTAAACCGGGAATCCAAGCTCCCGGCTTTGTATTAAACCTCCAACAAAATTCAATACAAAGCTTTTCATTTCCATATTTAAACCGTGTTGTTTTATTACATTTTTGGAGCACCTCTATTTCAACATCCAAAACAAAAAATAAATCTTTAAATCGTTTAACAGAACGTTATAAAAACGTGATGTATAAAACCGCAGACGGCTTTGAATTAATTGCTATAGCAGTGCAAAGTGATAAAAAAGCGTGGGTGGAGAGTATAAAAAACGACTCCTTGAATAATTTTATTAATGGTATTGCTCAAAGAGGATATAACGATGATATCTGTAAAAAATACGGGGTAACTTCACTCCCCGCAGATATTTTAATTGATGAAAAAGGAATCGTTTTGGCAATAAATCCAAAACTTGCGTTAATTGAAGAACTTCTTGATGAAAAGAAGAATTTTTTACCAATAAAAAAAGATGTTATTGGATCTATCAATTATTTACAAAAGCCTATCGAAATCTTTAAACAAGAAAAACTTTATTTATTTGATGCTTATTACGATACATTAGCTACCACGCTTTCAAACACAAAAAATTCATTTACATTTTATGACGTAAAATTAAATCAAGACTTCATCATCAAAATTGGCAATCAAAACAACAACTTAATTTCAGATACTATAGCCTTATTTAGTTCTAGAGGCGAACACATAGTAAACGGAAAGCAAACAGATGATGGCGTTACGTTTTATGTGCATTCAAACTTGGCCTATAAATTAACTGATGAGAATGCTGATGAATCCTTAAATGGATCAATAAGCAAAGTAAATGTTGTCAAAAATTTAATTTTTCTAAATAATGGGACTGCACTTACTCCAAAAGATGAAAAAGAATTGCAACCTATTTTACTAATGTTACAGAAAAACGAAGATTTAAAACTAAATATTACTACACATTCTGACTCAAAAGCTGACGATAAAGAAGCCTTAACCCTTACTTCAAAACAAGCCAAAACTATAAAAGATTATTTTATAAAAAAAGGTATTATTGCTTCAAGAATTCAAACAAATCCTAAAGGAAAAAGCCAGCCAAGAAAGGTTTGCAAGGCAAATACAGATTGCTCTGATGCAGACCATAAACAAAATAGAAGAGTGGAGTTTTTAGTTTATAAAAACTGACAAAACTTCTTATAAAAAAATGTGGCAAAATAATTGAAATACATCTATTGAAAAACTCTTTTAAATTTAAAAATACTATGCAGGATAACGAAAATAGCCTACCGGAAGAAAATTTAGAGAATATCGAAGCCGATATGGAATCTGACAATAAGACCGAAAACTCAGCAAAAACTGACGAAACTTCTAATTTAAATACGCTTGAAGGAAGTGAGGCTAAAATAAAGGAATTAAATGAAAGATATTTACGTCTATATTCTGAATTTGATAATTATCGAAAGAGAACTGTAAAAGAAAAATCAGAAATAATAAAAACAGCCGCCGAAGATGTTTTTAAAGCAATTTTACCTTTAATCGACGATTTAGATAGAGCAATTAAAGCAAACGAAAACGTTGATGATATTAATACAGTTAAAGAAGGCTTTGAACTTATTTCACACAAATTTAAAAATATAACACAAAACAAAGGCTTAATTGCTTTTGAGAGTATTGGAGAAACCTTTGATGCTGATATAATGGAAGCAATTACTCATATCCCGGCAGCCAACGAGGCTCAAAAAGGAAAAGTAATTGATGAAGTTGAAAAAGGATACAAATTAGGAGATAAAGTTATACGCTTCGCAAAAGTTGTTATAGCTCAATAAAAAATATTATGGCCAAAAGAGATTACTACGAAGTTCTTGGAATTACCAAAAATGCAAGCGAAGAAGAAATTAAAAAAGCTTATCGAAAACTTGCCATTAAGTTTCATCCTGATAAAAACCCAGATGATAAATCCGCCGAAGATAAATTTAAAGAAGCAGCTGAAGCCTATGAGATTTTAAGTCACCAAGAAAAACGACAACGTTATAACCAATACGGACATGCCGGAGTTGGTGGTGCATCTGGTGGTGGTCATGGTCATGGCGGTATGAATATGGATGATATATTCAGTCAGTTTGGTGATATTTTTGGTGGTGGATTTGGTTTTGGTGGTGGAAATGGTGGCTCTAGAGGTGGAAGAAGAGTAACCCGAGGAAGTAATTTACGCGTTAAAGTAAAGTTAACTTTAAAAGAAATCGCCAACGGTGCTGAGAAAAAAATTAAAGTAAATAAGTTTGTAGGTTGTAAAACCTGTAGTGGTAGTGGCGCAAAAAATGGCCAGTTTGACACTTGTAAACAATGTAACGGTAGCGGAGTTGTTACACGTGTGCAACAAACAATATTAGGTGCTATGCAAACCCAAACCACTTGCAATGTTTGTAGTGGCGAAGGAAGAATAGTAAAAGACAAATGTAATACCTGCAATGGAGATGGAATTGTGAGAGAGGAAGAAGTAATTACAATTAATATGCCGGCCGGTGTTGCAGAAGGTATGCAATTGAGTATGAGTGGAAAAGGCAATGCCGCTCCACGTGGAGGAATAAACGGAGATTTATTAATTGTAATTGAAGAAGAAGAACACCCTGATTTAAAACGCGAAGGAAATCATTTAATTTATAGTTTAAATATTAGTTTTCCAGATGCTGCAATTGGAACAAGTGTTGAAATACCAACGATAGATGCTAAAGCAAAAATTAAAATTGAGCCTGGCACTCAAAGTGGAAAAGTATTACGCTTAAAAGGAAAAGGTTTACCCGACGTTAATTCATACGGCAAGGGCGATCTATTAGTGGAAATAAGTGTTTTTACACCAACTACTTTAAGCGCTGATGAAAAGAAAACATTAGAGCAATTAAAAAGTTCGAAAAATTTTATTCCGAATCCAAACAAAAAAGAAAAAGGATTTTTTGAAAGAATGAAAGATTATTTTGAATAGAAATTTAAATACAAAATTAAGAAATAAAAAAATCCCTCCTAAACGAGGGATTTTTTTATTTCTCCATAATCATAAATTCTGTTCTACGATTTTTAGCTCTGCCCTCCTCTGTTGCATTAGACGCAATAGCTTTACTCGAGCCAAAACCTTTCGCATTTATTCTACCACCACTTATACCTAATTCTTCTAATGCACCCTTAACAGAAAATGCACGGTTAGAACTTAATGCTTCGTTAGCTTTTGGATTACCTACATTATCTGTATGACCCTGTATCTCAATTTTTATTGTTGGATTTTCTTTTAAGTAACCTGCAAACGATTTTAAAACAACTTTACTTTCTTTAGTTAACTCAGCACTATTAGTGGTATAAAAAATATTGTTTATTACAAAAGTTTTTCCGGGTAACGCTTCCTGCACCACCATTTTTATTTCTTTTGCAGGAGCCTCAAACGTAAGATCTTTTACACTTACTACCTTAGATAAAAAAGCCTGCTCTTCTTTTATAACTGTAACTAAAATATCATCCTTCTGTTTTAAATTAACCGCCGCCATCCACTGTCCGTTAACACTATCAACTACGGCAAAGGTCTTTTCTTCTGTTCTTATATTTTTAAGTTCAACAACAGCACCTGTAACTTCGTTACCAACATTATCTTTAACATCGCCTTTAATAAAAGCAACCGCTTGCGGACGTGCCTCTTTGTACAAATCAAAATTATAAAGATCAAATCGGCCAACTCCCTTTCCTCTTACCTTACCCTCATCAAAACTAAAAAAGTATCCCATTTTAGTATCAGTACTAACAAAAAAGCCGGCATCATCTGAGCTCCCGTTAATTGGTGAGCCAATATTTTCAGGTTCTGCCCACTCGCCCTTTTCATCTTTACGTACATAAAAAATATCTAGGCCGCCGAATCCAAAATGACCATCGCTACTAAAATACAAAGTCTCGCTATCACTATGAATAAATGGTGTTTTCTCATTTCCTTTTGTATTTATTTTAGGACCTAAATTTTTTGGAGTGCTCCAAATATTTGTTTTTGGGTCTCTAACTGTAACATACAAATCAATGCCGCCATATCCACCAGGCCTATCACTTGCAAAATACAAAGTAACACCATCAGCAGCTATTGTGGGCTGACTATCCCAATATACTGGATGATTTACATTGTTACTTAATTTACGAATTGGTTTCCATTCGTCGTTTTGATTATCGCTAATATAAATATCAACGTTTGGCTGGTTGCCGCCTTCATCACGTTGCATCGCAAAATATAAATGTTTATTGTCGATAGAAATACTACAACCACCTTGATTATCGCCCCTTTCATTAAATGGATAAGGCATTTCCTCACCTTTATCAAATACGCCAGTTTTATCGCGAACAGAATACATAAAAACTTCAACCTCCTTGTCGCTTGTGTAAACTGTATTTTTACTATTAGCAGGCATTTTGCGAACGTAATAACAGTTTTTGTCGTCCGGCGAAATATAAGCTAGGTATTCATCTCTTTCGGTTGAAACACCTTTTACAACTTTTGGATCGAATGGCACATTCTTTTTTAAAGCATTTTCTTTCTTAATAGATTTAATCATCATTTTAGATTGATATATTTCTGCTTCATAATCTTTCGCAAATTTTTTATCATCATCATCTTTAAAAGCAATAAATTTTTCTAAATATTTTACGGCAGAATCATTCTTACTTCGCTCATAATAATCAAAACCTATATAGTAGTATGGCTCGCTATGTATTTGCGGACAACTTGCAATAGCCTTCATAAAATATGGTGTCATAGGTGAAAACGGTAAACTTTCTAGTTTAGCACGAACAATCATTTCAAGACCCATAAACAAATTAGCCTCAGCAAAATCTGGTTCAATTTGCAAACATTCCATTAAAAAACTAATACGTTCAGGTTTTTTATATTTCTTTTTGTCAATGGCCTTTTCATAAAGTTTCATTGCTTTTTTATCAATATCGTCTTTACAAAATTTAGTTGGACCTTTATCATCGTCTTGTGATAAAACAGAAAATGATAAACCAACTAATGGAAGTATAATTAAGAGTTTTTTCATAGTAATTTATATCCAAAAGAATATACCCAAATTTAAATGCTTTGCAATACTAATTTACTAAGAAATAAACTGTTTATATACTAGTCAATGTTAAAAAGCACTAACAAATGTTTATAAAATAGAAATAGTAATACATGGCTACATGTTACATTTACTTAAAATAAAAATTATGGAGTATATTATTAAATTTTGGTGGATTGTAATCCCTGTATTGTTGCTTATTTTTTACAAACTTATTTTTAGATTATTTGGAGTAATTATTGTACCCGAAGATAAGATTGGTTTAGTGACTAAAAAGTTTGTTTTGTTTGGCAAGTCAGAATTGCCTCCAGGAAGAATTCTTGCCGTTGAAGGTGAAGCAGGATATCAAGCGCAAACCTTAGCACCAGGAATTTATTTTTGGAAATGGATTTGGCAATTCGAGATTACTTTACAAGCACTAACAATTATTCCTCAAGGTAAAATTGGATTATTAGTTGCAAAAGATGGAAAAGAATTAGAAACCGGACATATTTTAGCTCGTAAAGTGGAGTGCGACGGTTTTCAAGATACAGTAGGTTTTTTAACTAAAGGTGGTAGTAAGGGTCGTCAAAGTGCTTACATAACTGCGGGTACATATCGTATTAATACTTTTTTGTTTGAAATATTTACCGTTGATATGTTTACTGTTAACGAAAATATGGTTGGGGTTGTTACTACCTTAGATGGTTCGCCAATTGAGGAAGGTAGTATAGCTGGTAAAAATATAAACGGACATAATAATTTTCAAGATAGCGATGCATTTTTGGCAACAGGTGGAAATAAAGGTTTACAACCACAGGTAATTTTAGCGGGTTCCTATTATCTAAATCCCTGGTTTGCGGTGGTTGAACAAATAAAAATGACAGAAATACCAATTGGTTATGTTGGTGTTGTAATTTCATATGTTGGCTCTGAAGGAAGAGATTTAAGTGGCGCTGAATTTAAACATGGTAACATCGTAAGTAAAGGAGAGAAAGGTGTTTGGGCTGAGCCATTAGGTCCTGGAAAATATCCTATCAATACTTTTATCATGCGTATAGAATTAGTGCCTACAACCAATTTGGTTTTAAATTGGGCAAACGCAAGAAGCGAGGCGCATCAATTAGACAAACACTTATCTACAATTACAGTTAGAAGTAAAGATGGTTTCCCATTTAATCTAGACGTAAGTCAAATTATTCACATTCCTACAACCGAAGCTCCAAAAGTAATTGCGCGTTTCGGTAACATGGTAAACTTGGTTGATCAAGTTCTAGAACCAACTATTGGTAACTATTTCAGAAACTCTGCTCAAGATAGCGACGTAATTGCCTTCTTAAGTACACGTAAAGAAAGACAGGATGCGGCGAAAAAACGTATAAGCGAAGTATTAGACCAGTATAACGTTAATGGGGTTGACACATTAATTGGTGATATTGTTCCTCCAGAAAGTTTAATGAAGACATTAACCGATCGTAAAATTGCGGAAGAACAAAACACCACTTTTGAAACTCAAAAACGTGCAGAGATTACTCGCCAAACTTTAGAAAAAGAAACTGCCGTTGCAGATATGCAAAAAGAAATTGTAAAAGCAGACCAAGGAGTTTTAATTGCAGAGCGTATTGCAGATGCCGCTGTAAAAAAAGCAACCGGTGAGGCAAGTGGCGTAAAAATTTCATCTGTTGCCGAAGCGGATAGATTAAAAATTATTGCGAATGCAGATGCGGAAAAAACAAAAGTAACCGCTAACGCCGAAGCAGAAAAAATTAAAGCTTTAGCAAATGCAGAAGCTGAAAAGATCAGCGTAACTGGTAAAGCAGAAGCAGAAAAAATACTAGCTATTGGTAAATCAAATGCAGAATCTTATAAACTTTCTGTTGATGCAATGGGCGGAGATAATTTCACGAAATTAAAAGTAACTGAACAGATAGGAAAAGAACGCATCAAAATAATTCCTGAAGTTTTAATTACCGGTGGAGGCGAGGGACAAAATGGACCAATAAACGGTTTGCTTGGACTCCAATTACTAGATGGAATTATGGATAGAAATTCTAAAAAAGAAGAATCCGAAAAAAAAGACCAAAATCCTAAAAATGAGGGAAAAAAATAAAATTTAATTCAGCCCCTTGTTTTTCGCAAGGGGCTTTTTATATGCTACTCTCCTCAAAAAATATTATCCGCTACATGATTTTTACGGTGATAAAAATCACTTTTTACTTGATAATTATCATATTTTTCAAAAATTGTTCCATGTAATTTTAACTATTGCTAAAAACCAAGGCTATTCAATGAAAAAAATCAGTTTGCTTTCAATAATAATTGTACTCTTTGCTTCCTGCGGTTCAAAACAGGAAAAATTAAATCCAACTGTAGAAAAAATCACCGAATCTGTTTACGCTTCGGGTATTATAAAAAGTAAAAATCAATATCAGGTTTTTGCAACAGTTAATGGTTTAATTGAAGAGATTTTTATAAAAGAAGGGGGACTTGTAAAAACAGGCGACTCTATTTTAAGAATACAAAATCTTTCGTCCGAATTAAATGCAGCAAATGCAAAATTAGCGGCTGATTTGGCAAGTTTTAATACAAACGGAGACAGATTAAACGAATTAAAAACCAATATTGATTTCGCTAAAACTAAACTCAAGAATGATTCCATTTTATTTGAAAGACAAAAAAATCTTTGGGCACAACAGATAGGCACAAAAAACGAATTTGAGCAACGAGAGCTGGCCTATAAAAATTCTTTAGCTAATTACAAAACAGCAATTTTAAGATATAACGATTCAAAAAAACAATTAGATTTTTCTGCTCAACAAGCAAAAAATAATTTATCCATTAGCAATTCAATAAAAAGTGATTTTATTGTAAGAAGTGAAACTAACGGAAGACTATACAGTTTATTAAAAGAAAAAGGAGAGATGTTAACGCCTCAAACTCCAATAGCAGTAATAGGAGACGAAAATAATTTTATTTTAGAATTACAAGTTGATGAATATGATATCACAAAAATAAAATTAGGTCAAAAAATTATTGTTAGTCTTGATAGTTATAAAGGACAAACATTTGAAGCAGAAGTAACAAAAATAAATACTATCATGAATGAAAGAACTCGCTCATTTTTAATAATGGCGGAGTTTTCAATTAAACCGCCGGTTATATACCCAAACCTTTCTGTTGAGGCGAATATTGTAATTCAAAGTAAAGATAATGCCTTAACTATTCCCCGAAATTATTTGGTAAACGATTCGTTTGTTTTAAATGAAAAAAATGAAAAAATAAAAATAGCGATAGGATTAATGGATTATAAAAAAGTAGAGGTGTTAAACGGTATATCTTCATCTGATTTTATTTTGAAGCCAGAAAAATGAAATTAATATTTAAAATTGCAAAATCATTATTGTTGGCGCGTTTAAAACAAACCACGGTAGCTGCAATTGGCGTTACTTTCAGCATTACCATGTTTATTGCCTTACTAGGTTTTATGACCGGGCTTAACGATCTATTGGATGGTTTAATTTTAAACCGAACAGCTCATGTAAGGTTGTTTAAAGAAATAAAACCAAGTGAAAATCAACCAATAGATATTTCAAAAAAATATTTAGCCTCTTATAATTTTGTAAGCTCAGTAAAATCTGGAAGCAACAGAAAAGAAATATTTAATAGCGGCCCAATAATAAATGCCATCAAAAAAGACAATAGGGTTTTAGGAGTTGGCCCAAAAATAATTGCGCCTGTTTTTTTTAACGATGGCGCTATAGAAATAAATGGATCAATTAACGGAATTGATGTAGATGTAGAAAGTAAATTGTTTTTTTTTGATGATTACATTACTTCTGGAAAATCTGCCTCGCTCAAAAATGTTTCGAATAGTATTATCTTAGGTAAAGGACTTGCCGATAAATTACTTGCAAATATTGGTGATGTGGTAGTGGTAACTACAGCGCAAGGAGAAAGGTTTTCTTTAAAGGTTGTTGGTTATTTTCAATCAGGAATAATGGAATTAGATAAAGTGCAAAGTTATGCCTCTATTGCAACCACTCAAAAATTATTAGGAAAGAGTAATAATTACATCACAGACATTCAAATTAAATTAAAAAATATTGAGAGGGCGCCTGCGGTTGCAAAAGAATACGCGAACATTTTTCAAGTCGACGCAGAAGATATTCAAACAGCCAATGCGCAGTTTGAAACTGGCAGTAACGTAAGAAATATTATTTCATACGCTGTTGGCATTACTTTATTAGTTGTTGCAGGATTTGGAATTTATAATATTTTAAACATGATGATATTTGAAAAAATGGATTCTATTGCCATTTTAAAAGCAACAGGCTTTTCCGGCAAAGATGTAAAGCAAATTTTTACAGTTATTGCTTTAAGTATTGGAATAGTTGGAGGATTATTTGGTTTATTGTTTGGATTTTTTCTGTCGTTGGGCATTGACCAAATTCCTTTTAAAACAGCATCCTTACCAACGGTAAAAACCTACCCAATAAATTATAGTGCCGTATTTTATATTATTGGTGGAATTTTTTCATTGATAACAACTTATTTAGCTGGATATTTCCCGGCTAAAAAAGCAAGTAAAATAGATCCGGTAGAAATTATAAGAGGAAAATAAATGAGCGAAGTAGTTTTAGAAGCGCGAAAAATATTTAAGGATTTTAAAGATCCAATTATCATCCATGTTTTAAAAGATATTAATTTCACAATTAACAAAGGTGAGTTTGTTTCAGTTATTGGCCGTTCGGGTTGCGGAAAATCTACCCTACTTTACATTTTATCTACTATGGACACCGATTTTGAAGGAGAACTCCTAATTGATGGCCAATCCATGAAAAATAAAAAGGAGGGGGAATTAGCAAAAATAAGAAATGAAAAAATTGGCTTTGTTTTTCAATTTCACTACTTGTTAAATGAATTTTCTGCGCTTCAAAACGTTATGTTGCCAGGTTTAAAATTAGGAAAATACAGCGACGAGGAGATTGAGTATAAAGCAATGCAACATATCAAGAAAATGAATATCGAAAAAATAGCCTTAAAAAATGCCTATCAATTATCTGGAGGCGAAAAGCAAAGAGTTGCCATTGCAAGAGCGTTAATAAATGACCCTCTCATAATAATGGGTGATGAGCCAACAGGTAATCTTGATAAAAAAAATGGCGATATAGTATTTAATATTTTTAAAGAGTTAACCGAAGAATTTAATCAAACCTTATTGATTGTTACACACGACACTGAGTTTGCTGAAAAAACACACCGTATTATTGAAATGGAAGATGGAAGAATCTTAAAAAAATAAAAAATACAAATCATTCTGAATAAAAAAGCTAAAATCATAAGGTCGCTGTCTCTTCGAGTAGGCTTGCTCTTCGCAAGACGTATCGAGAAGTGGCTTTAGAAATGGTTCATGATAAACTCGTCATCCGCTCTACAATTCGAACTGAAATAATACCAGAATGAAACATGAAAAATATCCCATTAAGAATTATTTTGCTTAAAAAGCCTTTTGTAGCAAAACAGCACGATTTTTCGTATATTTGTATCTAACAACTCCCAATAAAGGAGATAAATATTTAAAAGAAAAAAATGGCTAAGTCGCAAGAAACCTACAGTAAAAAAGAAAAAGAGAGCAAAAAATTAAAGAAGAGAAAAGAAAAAGAAGAGAAAAAGCTCGAGCGAAAAGCCAATAACAATAAAGGCAAAAGTTTTGAAGAAATGTTAGCCTATGTAGATGAAAATGGAAATTTATCATCCACTCCACCAGATCCAAAAAAGAAAAAAATATTAAACCTAGAAGACATTCAATTAGGTGCTCGTAAAGAAGAAGCAGTAGACCCCGCAGATTTAATCAGAAAAGGAAACATTAGTTTCTTTAATGAAGAAAAAGGTTACGGTTTTATTCGTGACGAAAAATCACAAGAAAGTATTTTCTTTCACGTTAACGGATTACTAGGGCCTGTAAAAGAAAAAGATAAAGTAACTTTTGAAGTTGAGATGGGTCAAAAAGGCTTAAATGCAATTAGAGTTGCCTTGATTGTATAATAATCAAAATAAGAAATTACATTTTTTACTTTTCTTTTATTGTAATATAAATCATTGTTGATTTGTATAATCAATAGTATTTTTGAAGCTAAAACAATATCCCTTTCTTTTCTGAGCTGGGAAAAAAATAGTTCAAAATTTTACTTTTGTTTCAGAAATTAAACAATTATGGATTTAGACCCAAACCCTAAAGATATATTTGTAGAAAAGAATTTCTTTTCTCAAGAAATTCCTTTTGAGGGCAGAGCCGCTGCCTTTAATAATTTATTTTTCAATTTTAAAGATAATTGGAAAATTTCTTTTGGTCTTATGCTAACTTTAAGCGTTGGCATTGCTTCTCTAGGCCTGTCAGAAGATTCAGCGGCAACTATTATAGGAGCTATGATAATTGCGCCCCTAGGTCAGCCAATTATTGCCCTTGGCGGTGCTATCGCCTTAGGCTGGCGGAAAGAAACTTTCCAAATGCTAATTGTCATAATAATTGGTTCAGTTAGCGCAGTTGCAATTTCATTTCTTTTTGGGGCAATATTAAACGATGGAACTCCTAATCAGCAAATGTTAATAAGAACGTCTCCTGATTTACGCGATCTTGGAATAGCTTTGTTTGCTGGTGCCGCAGGTGCCTATGGATATTACCGCAGCGAATATTCAACTGTACTTGCCGGAGTTGCAATAGCCGTTGCACTCGTCCCTCCTCTTTGTGTTTTCGGATTAATGCTTCAAGCTGGTCATTATATTTTGGCAAATGGTAGTTTGTTATTATTTATTACCAATTTTATTGGAATTGCCTTTGCGGCAATACTTGTCTTTTTTTTATTAGGAATGAGGTATCATCGTAATCGTAGATGGTTTTATATCGGAACAATTGTTGTAGTTATTATGGGCATATCTATAATTTTTCCGTTAGCATTAAATTTTACGAAATTTAATTCAATGCCAAAATTTCAAAGTTCTATTTATGCCAAAGCAGGTAAAATTTTCAATCAGGCTAATAATTCTCCAAATATTAAAAAACTTACAATACAAGGTACGGCAGTAATTATTACTATTCACCCTTTCCCAAAAAACGCCGACGAGGAAATAAGATTAACAACAGAGTTAGAAAAATCAATCGGTCTTCAGATATTTCTACAAAAAACTTCTAAAAATAATTGATGAAATAATTCTAAATAAAATTAAGTTCTCAAGCAAATTTAAAACATCAATTCTAATAACACTTACCTAAAATTTAATGATTTAATAAATAAATTAAACTTCATAAAAAACAAACCTTTATTAAAAATTTTTATTTATTTTTTTGCAAAATTCCAAACAAATTTTTATATTGTAAATAATTGACAAATAAAATTTACTTTATATAAATTTCAAAGAGCTTAAAGCTCAAAAAAGTTAGTGTCAATTATCTGCCGTATTAATTAACAAACAAAATTAAACTATGGAAAAATTAGAACTTAACCCAACAGAATTAATCAATCCCCTTGTTCAAGATTTACAAGAATCAGATACGCTGGCAATAAATGAACTTTCGAAACAGTTAATAGCTCAAGGCAAAAAAGTTTATAAATTCGGTTTGGGGCAATCCCCATTTCCTGTTCCAGATAACGTGGTAGAAGCCTTACGTTTAAATGCTCCGCAAAAAGATTACCTTCCCGTTAAAGGCTTGCCTCAACTTCGTGAAGTTGTTGCTGATTTTTATAGAAGAAAAAATGGTATTGATGTACGCCCAGAATGTATATTAATTGGACCAGGTTCAAAAGAATTAGTTTTTCTTCTTCAATTAGTTTTTGAAGGAGAAATAATAATTGTAAGTCCTTGTTGGGTTTCGTACATCCCACAAGCAAAAATTTTAGGAAAAAAAATATCTATTATTCATAGTTCGTTTGAAAACAAATGGCATTTAACACCAAAATTATTTAAGGAATTTTTAAAAAATAGAAGCCCAGAAAACATCTCTAAACCTGCCTTTATGATTTTAAATTATCCTGGAAATCCTGATGGTGTTTCCTTTAAAACCGAGGATTTGATAGAAATTGCTGCTCTTGCAAGAGAACATAATGTATTTATTTTATCAGACGAGATTTATGGACAACTGCACCATAAGGGAGAACACGTTTCTATTGGTAAATTTTATCCGGAAGGAACCGTTATTAGTTCTGGACTTTCTAAATGGTGTGGCGCCGGCGGCTGGAGATTAGGAACATTTTGCTTTCCAAAAAATTTAGAATGGCTCGCAGATAAAATTGCAGTAGTTGCAAGCGAAACCTATACATCCGTTAGTGCTCCTATTCAATATGCGGCAATAGAAGCTTTTAAGGGCGGTGCGCAAATTGAAGATTATCTCAGTAATGTTCGTAAAATACTTTCTAGACTTGCCTCTGATTGTGTAAAAATATTGCGACAAGCAAATGTAAAAGTTCATGATCCTGTTGGTGGTTTTTACCTGTTCTTAGATTTTAGCAATTTCAAACAAAAACTCAATGCAAACAACATCACTACTTCAAAAGAGTTTTGCGCTAGACTTTTAGAAGAAACCGGTGTTGCTGTACTTCACGGAAGTTCATTTAGCAGAGCAGAAGACGAATTTACAGCCCGAATGGCCTATGTTGATTTTGATGGCGCCTCTGCTTTAAACGCTGCCCGTATGGTAACCTTAAACACTCCTTTAGATGAGGGCTATAGTAATGCAAATTGCCCTAAAGTAATTGAAGGCGTAACTAAAATAACAGAGTGGTTAAAAAATTTAAAATAATTTTTTTAATAACTAAAACTATTTGCTTTGTTTAGAAATTTTATCTTCTGGAAATAAATTCTAAAAAATAAATATCCATAATGACTAAGGCGCAAACGGCCATAAAAACAACTTATTTTAGCATACTTGGAAATACAAGTTTAGCTATTATTAAAGCTCTTGCAGGTTATTTCGGAAACTCTTATGCTTTAATTGCAGATGCTATAGAATCAACCACCGATATTTTCACCTCCTTCTTAGTTTTATTTGGAATAAAATATTCAAACAAGCCTGCAGATAAGAATCATCCATACGGTCATGGACGTGCAGAACCCTTAATCACATTTTTAGTAGTTGGATTTTTAATTACCTCTGCAACAATTATTGCTTATAAAAGTATTAATAACATTGGCACAAAACATGATTTACCGAAACCATGGACACTTTTTGTTTTGGGTGCAATTATTATTTGGAAAGAAATATCTTTCCGATTAGTCTTAAAAAAAAGTAGGGAGACAAATAGTTCATCTCTAAAAGCTGATGCTTGGCATCATAGAAGCGACGCCATAACATCTGTTGCAGCTTTTATTGGAATTTCTATCGCATTAATTTTAGGAGATGGCTATGAATCAGCAGATGACTGGGCCGCATTATTTGCTTCAGGATTTATTCTTTACAATTGTTATTTGATATTTAGGCCTGCTCTTGGTGAAATTATGGATGAGCATTTATACGATGACTTAGTAGAAGAAATTAGAAAAGTGTCTCTTAAAGTTGAAGGGATAAAAGGAACAGAAAAATGTTTTATTAGAAAAGCAGGGATGAAATACCATGTAGACTTACATGCTATTGTAGATGCAAACATCACGGTTAAAGAGGGACATGAGCTATCCCACAAACTTAAGGATAGCTTAAGAAAAGAAATATTTGAGCTCGGACACGTGCTGATACACATTGAACCTAGCGAATAAAAGGCATGAAATTTGCAAGTATAAATAGATGAAAACAATCCTAGTATTTATTACATTACTACTATTTACAACAAAAAATTTTGCACAATTAGCGAGTGTTGATGCTAACATTAAAAAATTAAATAATAGTCAGTTTAAAATTATTCATGGAGATAAATCAACCTTTGAAATGAATAGTAAGGCCGCTTTCAAGCTAATAAAAATTGGCAAGCGTGCTTCTAAAAAATTGTTAATCGCGTTAGAAGACTCTAGTAAAAATATTATGGCGCACTTGGTTCTATGCCATATTTATTTTAACGTGGCCACCTTTGCCGGTCCAAAAGTTAGCACTGTAAATGACCAACATGTTTCCAGATATTTTTTAGGCCAGGAAAAAGGAGAGGGATTAATAATTAGCGAAACAAAAAATAATGGCGAATACAATTTGTATATTGAACCCGAGTATTTAAAAGCTACTATTAACTTTTGGAAAACAAAAATAAAATAAACCTCTTTTAAAATATAAAACATGGAAGCATTAAAAGAACTTGAATTCATTAATAAAATAGAAGATAACTTTCCTTTTGAAAACTATTTTGAAAGTGTAAAATTAATAGATGAGGCAATAAAAATTTCACCCAACTCTGTGTTTGCTATAGTAGAAGAAATTTGTAAAGAGGCGGGAGAAGAAAACGCTTCTGAAGAGGCCTTAGTTAATTTATTAAAAACGATAGACAAAAAATTTGACCATCCATTAAGAAAAATAATTTTGGAAACGGCACAAAACATAATTTTAAATGAAGAAACTACTTTGGAAGAAGCAATTGCTAATATGGAATTAGTTAGGCCTTATCCACAACAATATGCTGCATTAAGTATTATTTACTTCTCTGCCGATGATTTAAAAGGCAAATCGGAAAAGGTTTGGAACAGTATAACCACAGAATGGAACAATGGTGATTCGTTATTTGAAGAAGATGATATTAATGATTAATTAAAGTATTTAAATTAAATTTGACTAGACATTTCTTTAGACAAATTCTAAGGCTGGAAAATTTAAACTAACTACCAACTTCCTCCAGATCCGCCGCCGCCGGAACTACCGCCGCCAAATCCGCCAAAGCCACCTCCCCCACCAGAGCTTCTCCCTCCAAAACCTCCGCCACCAAATCCCCCACCCCAAAATATAGTACTGCCACCTCTAGAAAATGTTCTTCCACCTCCGCCTCCAAAAAACCTTCTTAAAAGAAAAATAATAATGATGATGATGATAATTATTGTTCCTGGCTTTATTTTTTCTCTACCATTCTGCCGATTATAATCCGCCTGATTAATTTCACCTTTTGCCAACTTCATTAATACATCGGTAGCTTTATCTAAGGCGGTATAATTTTCGCCGGCTTTTAAATAAGGGTACATTTCGTTTTCACGAATACGCTTTGTTGTTAGGTCAGGAATTGCTCCTTCTAAACCATAACCAATTGCAATAAATAAATCTCTTCCACCAGAGCCGCCGGTAGGCTTTACCAAAATAACAATACCATTATTAGATTCTTTTTTACCAACACCCCATTGATTAATAATTTTTGTAGCATAATCAGCGGCATCAGTCCCATTAAAATCATCAACTATTACAATACAAATTTGATTAGAGGTTTGATTACTGAATTGCTCTAATTTCTCTTCAATTAATTGTGCTTCTTGCGAATTTAAAAAGTCCGGGAATTCTTTGGAAAGATTATTATATAATTTTTGCGGACTTGGTCGTTCTGCTATTTGCGAATATGCAAAAACAATAAAAAATAAAAATATGAAACTTAAAATTTTACGCATTTTAATAGGAAATGTCGTTGGTTAATTCATTTTTATCATCAGCTTTTCTCGGGAAAAAATTTCCTAGTTGTTCGCCACATTCAATAATACAATCTGCTAAAGCCTCAGCTTTTTTATTTTCTTTAAATTGCTTTATTAATTTAGTAATTAAATTCTCCCAAAATAAATCGCCAAGCTTTTGATGAATACCTTGGTCGCCAACAATTGCAATTTTTTTACTGTAAGTTGCTATATAAATTAAAACGCCATTTCTTTCGTTTGTGTGTTGCATTTTTAATTTAGTAAATATTTTTTCAGCTGCTTTTATTTCATTGCCAAAACAAAAATTTGCAAGATGCAAACGTATTTCGCCCGATGTTTTTAATTCAGCCTGAGTTATTGCGTTTACAATAGCTTGTTGTTCTTGCTTATTAAAAAAATTACGTGCGCTTGGCATATTAAAAATTAGAATTTAAGATTTATAATAATAAAATAGCCCCAAAATTATTGGGGCTATAGATTAGAATTCTACTTTAGGTGCGTTTTCCGAACCTGCAGATTCTTTAAAGGGATCTTTCTTAGCGAAAGTTTCTTTGTTTAAAAACATACTATTAAAAAAACCTCTGATGTGAGAGTTAAATTCCTTAACAGCTTGGTTGTAATTTTGACGAGCTACAGAAATTCTATTTTCTGTCCCTTCTAATTGCGTTTGCAAATCACTAAAATTTTGAGTTGAACGAATTTGTGGATAAGCTTCAAATGCTAAATTAATTGCTGTATTAATCTTTTTCCCCATTATCTCCATGTCCTCTGGCGTTTTTGCATTTACAATTCCTGCACGAGCCTCAGTAACTTGAGTTAAAATACCTCTTTCATTTGCGGCAGCTCCTTTAACAGTTGCAACTAATTGCGGAACCAAATCTGCTCTTCGTTGATAGGTTGCTCCAACATCTCCCCATTTCTCATCCACATTTTCCTGTAAATTTACAGCTGTGTTATAAGAACTTCTATACATCATAAAAATAATAAGTGTCAAAAACACTAAAACTCCACCGATAATTAATCCTTTTTTCATTTTTTTAAATTTTATATAAATATACTTGTAAAAGTATATACCAAGTTAAATATTAACAAAAATTCTCTTTGTTTTTTAATCACTCTAATTCAAATTTTCAGCTATCACAATCAATCCTTATATTAGTATTACAAATCATTGCTCAATTAATTCACTTATTCTATTAATTACATGAACAGTAAACGAAATTTTTTAAAATCACTACTTCTAACAGCAACAATACCGTTAACTGCTAAAGCAAAAAATATTATGCAAGAACTACCTGAAGAATGGACAAAGGAGGAGCCCAACGATTATTGGCAAACTGTTAGAAACGATTATAAATTAAAACCAGATTATATTAATTTAGAAAATGGTTATTATGGCATTATGGCGCAACCAGTGCTTGAAGGTTATTTAAAAGATTTACAAAAGATAAATTTAGAAGGCTCGTATTACATGCGCACTGTTCAATTTGATAATAAACAAAAAAGTAAAGAACGTTTAGCGGAATTAGTTGGTTGCAGGCCTGAAGAATTAATAATTACCCGCAACACAACCGAATCTTTAGATACAGTAATTTCTGGCATTGATTGGAAGCAAGGTGACGAAGCAATAATGGCTGAGCAGGATTATGGCAGTATGTTAGATATGTTTAAACAGCAAGCCAAACGATATGGGATGATAAACAAAATAATTTCGTTACCCTTAATTCCAAAAAACGATGAAGAAATAATTAAGCTTTATGAAAATGCAATTACTTCAAAAACAAAATTAATAATGGTTTGCCATATGGTAAATATCACCGGACAAATACTTCCGATAAAAAAAATATGCGATATGGCACATAGCAAAGGAGTTGAAGTGATGGTAGATGGAGCACACGCTGTTTCTCATTTCGATTTTAAAATTAGTGATCTAAATTGCGATTATTACGGAAGCAGCTTGCATAAATGGTTAGGAGTACCGCTAGGTGTTGGCATCCTTTATGTAAAAAAAGAAAAAATTAAAACACTATGGCCGCTTTTTGGAGAGTATAATTTTAACGAAGAGGACATCAGAAAACTTAATCATACAGGAACAATATCTGTAGCTTCTGACATTGCCATAAATCACGCGATAGATTATAATAATGCTATAGGCATAAAACGAAAAGAAGAACGTTTGCGTTTTTTACAAAACTATTGGACAAACAAAATAAAAGACGTAAAAAAAATTTATCTAAATACTCCTACAGACCCAAACCGAAGTTGCGCAATTGCAAATGTTGGTATTGAAGGGATTAAACCTGGCGAACTAGCGAAAGTATTATTGGATAAATATAAAATATGGACAGTTGCCATTGACTCGGCTAATGTACATGGTGTGAGAGTTACGCCGCAAATTTTTACTACAACACAAGAGTTAGACAAGTTTGTAAACGCTTTAATAGAAATCGCAAAATCATAAATTCAAAAAAATGGAAAAAATTAATATTTCAAATAAACTAGCGCTAATTAGTGATTATTGGAATCCAAGAATAGTTGGGGAATTAAATAATCAACACGTTAAACTAGTAAAATTTAAAGGAGAATTTGTTTGGCACAAACATGATAATGAAGATGAATTATTTTATGTAATAGAAGGTTGTTTTAAAATGGAGTTTAGAGATAAAACTATTGAATTAAACCCAAACGAATTTTTAATTGTTCCAAAAGGAGTTGAGCACAGACCAGTAGCAGAAAATGAGGTTTCTATTATGTTGTTTGAACCTATAGAAACTCTTAATACCGGTAACACGCGTAATGAATTCACAAAAGAAAATTTAAAAAATATCTAAGTCAAAAAATTACTACAAAGTCTTTTTTGATTTTAAATAATTGATTAGTATTAAAACTCTCCATCTCATAATTGGTGTCATCCACACCTGCTCTATTTCTAATTGCTTTTGCCTTGTTACTTATTAACCAAATAAAAGTTTAAAACTTATCGTCTTAAAAAACGAACCTTTTAAAATAACTCTCGTACAAAAAGGTAATAAACTTAAACATACCCAAAACCCTTATATATCAATAAATATAGAGGGCTGGTAAAAAAAAGAAAGAAGGAAATATAACAAATCAATTTTTAAAAATTTAAAAACTTTTATTCAAATGAAAAAATCAAACTATCTAAAACCTATGTGTTATGAAAACAAATTATTATCTCCCAACATTGTTGGCAGTTATCATTCAGGTAATGGTAATCGGCCAAACAGCAGACAACCAAATTACTCAGATTAGAAAAACGTTGATTTCAACTGAAAGCTCTGTGGTGAACGTAACCTACAGTATGAAATCAAGCACTATACATCTATCAGACTTGATGAAACAAGCGGTAGATTTAAATAACACCTCCTTATCTTTTAAAAACGCAGCTAAAACAAAACGCGGCGATGAAAAAAAGGAACTAATCAAAGAAGCACTTTTTTTCGAAAAACAATTTGTCATCAAACAAATTGAAATATCAGAGTTTATAGCTACCCAAACATATCAGAAGTTAGATCAAAATAGAAATTACATTAATGTGTTGTTAAAAACCATTAAAAGTGATGATTACACAACCAATTTAGCGAGCACTCTCAATTCTGAGGCGGAAAAATTTATTAGAATGGCTAAGGAAATGCGTGAAGAAGCTAACGCACAACCAAACATTATATCAAAACTTGGCAACCTCACTAACGCAGAAGATCAGGAAGTAGTTGCATTAAATAAACAACAACAAGTTTTTGATATTATTGAACGAGTTAATCCAAAAGTTACAATTCGTTAATTAAATATATTAAAGTAGTCGGTTAACTAAAAACGCTTGCGCACAATTTCAAACAAGCAATAAGGTCAGGCTACCACGCAAAAACTATTTATTAAGATAAATAGTTTTTGCTTTTTTCATTTTTTTATTTATTTTTAAATAAATAAAAATTAAATAATATGAAAAACACAATAAAAACATTTTTTGCAGTAGTTGCATTTACCCTAATATCATCAGCGGCATCAGCACAATTTAAAATGGATAGTGATGGTAAAACACTTCGTAATTCAAGTAATAGCTCTATTGGAAAAATTGACAGTGATGGAAAAACAATTCGTAATTCAAGTAATAGTTCGGTAGGCAAAGTAGATAGTGATGGTAAAACAATTCGCAACTCAAGTAACTCAACTGTTTTAAAAGTGGATGGTAATGATATTCGTAATTCAAGCAATAGCACAATCGCTAAAATGAGTGACGTAACTAATTCAATAAAAGGCGCAAAACCTGAGGCTGTTTATGTAGCACTTTGGTGGTTTCTAGTAAAAGGTAATCACTAAATATTATTATTAAAAACATCATAAAAAAAGCCTCGATAATCTCGAGGCTTTTTTTTTAAAATTTTCTTTTGCTAACATATTTTGCAGTTAAGCGTCGCATTTTTTCTTGTCTTCTTTTTCCGCCTAATTGTTCTTTTTTATTTTTGTCTTTCTTTTCATGAAAAGCACCGGTGGGCACAACCATTTTTTTTGCTTTGCCTAAATTTTTATCACGAGTAACCGGAATTTCATCTTTGGTTAACTCTTCATTAATTTCTAATCCTTTAGGTAATTTAAGAATCGGAATTTTTTTATTCATTAATTTTTCAATTGCTATTTGAAATGGTTTCTCCAAATCAGTAATAAAACTAATTGAAACCCCGGCCTTATCCGCTCTACCAGTTCTTCCTATTCTATGAATATATGCACTGGCTTCTTTCGGAATATCAAAATTAACAACATGGGTAACATTAGGAATATCCAATCCACGAGCAATGATGTCGGTGGCAATTAATAATCTATGAACTCCTTCATCAAAATATTTAACTGCGGCAAAACGCTGTGGTTGCGATTTGTTGGAATGAATAACGCCAATTTCAGTTGGAAACTCGTGTTCCAAGGCTAAATAAATATCGTCCGCCATTTTTTTGTTTTTAACAAACAATAAAACCTTACTAAAACCTTTTTCTTTTTGAAGTAGCCATTTTAATAAATTTATTTTTGTGTAAAAATTCGGAACAAAATAAGCATGTTGAATAATTTTTTCTAAGGGAGTACCGCGAGAAATAAGTTCAATATATTCTGGCTTATTAAAATATTTTGAAATCATTAATTCAACATCTTCATTTAACGTTGCTGAAAATAATAGCGTTTGACGTTTAGGTGGTAATGTGTCTAAAATTTGAGTCAGCTGAGCCCTAAAACCTAAATTAAGCATTTCGTCAACTTCATCTATTACCAATTTTTTCACAGAACCTAATTGAAGTGTTCTACTTAATGTTAAATCTATCAATCTACCTGGCGTTGCAACCAAAATATCTAAACCATCATAAACTTTTTGTTTTTGAGTATTAATATTAGCGCCACCGTACACACCATAACATCTCACACTCATATATTTTGCAAGCTTTTCTATTTCGCTTACAACTTGAGCAACTAGCTCGCGAGTTGGCACAACAATTAGCACTCTCGGCTGACGTTGTTCAGAATAAGTTAATTGTTTTAGTATTGGTAGTAAATATGCAAATGTTTTACCGGTACCCGTTTGAGCAATACCAACTGCATCAGTACCAGACGAAATAATCGGATATGATTTTTCTTGAATTGGTGTGGGATTTTTAAACCCTATGTCATCAAGTGCTTTTAAAAGTGGTTTAGAGAGGTTAAGGTCACCAAAAGTAATCATTGTTGTTTTTTTATTTTACACAAAGATACTTTATTTAAATTTAAGAAGGATACGTTTAGTTTTCTAACATTCCGCCTTCAATCCAGCAACGAACCTGCCTTAATTCAGCGCCACTTAGTTTGCTTTCTGGAGGCATATTCTTTTCAATTAAAACATGCTCTTTAATTTCTCCCTTTTCTCCAAAATTCTTGAGTTGAGCATATATTTTAAAATTCATACGCTTTTTACTTTCATCATGGCAACCACTTGTTGTACAATTTTTAGATAATAATGGTTGCAAAGTTGCAAAAGTTACTTTTTCATCACACGCTTTTGTTTCCATTGCATCTGGCGCAACTTTTTTTGATTTACAGGCAACAACTGTCATTAATACAAGAACAGAAAAAATAATTATAGATTTAGAATATTTCATAGTGTGAGTTTTCAAATACTAAGTAACAAATTTTTTACACAACTAAAAAAAATCAATTTATTAACATGATTCTTAAACCAAAAATGGGATAATTCTTTAATTTTACTAGTTGAGGATTAAAACAAAATGGATAGAAAAGATTTCTTAAAACTATTGGCTTTAATACCCTTATATGGATCGACAATGAAACTAAATCATTTAAATAAACTAACAGAAACTTTTGGTATAACCGACCAAATGCCGGTGCTTTTTATTGGGCATGGCAATCCAATGAACGCTATTAACAACAACGAATTTGTAAATACTTGGAAAACTGTTGCTGAAAAATTACCAAAACCAAAAGCAATACTTTGCATTTCTGCCCACTGGGAAACAAACGGTACTTTTGTAACTGCCATGAAAACCCCAAGAACGATTCATGATTTTGGTGGGTTTCCTAAAGAATTATTTGAAACACAATATCCTGCTCCTGGAAGTCCTGAATTTGCAATTGAAACAAAACAAACCATTAAAAAAACAACAGTTGGTTTAGATGAAATGTGGGGTTTAGATCACGGCACTTGGAGTGTGTTAAAACCAATGTATCCAAAAGCAGATATTCCAGTTTTCCAATTAAGTTTAGATTATAATAAACCTCCACAATATCATTATGAATTAGCAAAAGAATTAGCATCACTTCGTAAAAAAGGGGTTTTAATTATCGGAAGCGGAAATATGGTACATAATTTAGGTATGGTAAAAGCTACATCCATGGAAGATTTAGATAAAGAATTTGGATTTGATTGGGCATTAGAAATGAATGCCATTTTTAAAAATAAAATCATTGAACGTGATCATCGTGCATTGATTAATTATGAATCTTTAAGTAAATCAGCAAAACTGGCCATTCCAACTAGCGAACATTATTTACCTTTATTATATTCTCTGGCTCTTCAAGAAAAAGATGAACAAGCAACTTTTTTTAATGATAAAGCAATTGCTGGCTCATTAACAATGACTTCGGTTTTAATTCACAAATAATAATTAAAAAATAAAAAACAATGAAAAAAATAGCAATACTCGGTACAGGAACTGTTGGGCAAACTTTTGCAACAAGATTAAATGAGCTTGGCTATGATGTAATGATTGGAACAAGAAATGTTTCTGAAAAATTATCGGCACCTGGAAAAGATGGCGCTGCAAAAAATGCATTTGCAATCTGGCATGAAGAAAACAATAAAACAAAATTTGGAACTTTTGAAGAAGCCGCAGCCTTTGGTGAAATAGTATTAAATACCACACAGGGCACAAGCTCATTAAATGCTTTAAAATTAGCAACAGAAAAAAATTTAGAGGGTAAAATTTTAGTAGACATTGCTAATCCCTTAGATTTTAGCAAAGGAATGCCGCCTTGTTTAGTTCCAGAACTTAGTAATACAAATTCTCTAGCCGAGGAAATTCAAAAAACATTTCCAAAAACTAAGGTTGTAAAAACATTAAACACTATGTGGTGTGGCATTATGGTAAATCCGGATTTAATTAAAGGGGATCATATAAATTACATTTGCAGTAATGATGAAGCTGCAAAAACAGAAGTGAAATTGTTGTTGAATAAATTCGGATGGAAGGACAGCAATATAATTGATCTTGGAGACTTAAGCGCAGCAAGAGGTACAGAAGCAGTATTACCAGTTTGGTTACGAATTTATGGCGCTAAAAAAAGCGGGGCATTTAATTTTAATATTGTGAGTTAATTTCTTTCGCCATTTAGAGCGATAGCGAAGCAATCTAACACACTGTGGTTTGAGATTGCTTCGTTGTTACTCCCTGCCCGTCCGGTCAGGCGGGCTCGCAATAACGAAAAACCAAACGTTAAATTCTTAATATTAAAACAAAAATGGCCCTGCACCTCGGGGACTTTTTATTTCATCAAAAATGAAAATAATGAAATTATTTCGTCCCTACGGGACTTAAAACTTTGCAAATTATTTTTTCTAAAACATTAGACTCCTACGGAGTCCTAATATATTTAGGTAGTACATTTTTAAACGTCCCGTTAGGGACAAAATATTCATAGAAAATATAAACATTTTAAAAATAAGTCCCATAGGGACGAAATATAAACTAATGGTTACTATCTAAGGTACACCGAAGTTAAGCATCCAGAAAAGGCGGGAAAAAAATGTATATTTATAATTAAATTAGATAGAGGTTCGATTCTGAGTGGTGCCGTTTAATAGATGGTCATATGAAGATAATGATGAATTAGATAATCCAGACCATTATATAATGAGATGAATTATTAGTTGAGATAAAATTTTAATGTTATCATTGTTTTAACAAAAAGTACTTTTATATTGATTCAGTCATGCATTTTATCAAAAATTTATTATTTATTGCTTTATGTTTTTTTTCGTTCAGTAATTTCGAATTGAAATCTCAAACTATTGAATTAAATTTAATTAACGATTCAATTTTCGGAAAGTATGACATTATATTTATTGGCGAGCAACATAATATAGCTTCTAATGATAGCATAGAAGCATTTTTAACTTTAAAACTTGCTTCAAACGCCACAAAAGTGTTATTAGAACTTGGATATGATCAAAATTATGTACTAAATAATTTTTTTACTAAAAAAGACACAACTACTATTAATTTACTTTCTCCTAATGTTTCCGGTTCGGCCTTATCAGGCGTTTTATATAATTTAAAAATAACGCCAAAAGCGATAGATATTTTAACGAAAGAAAATTTTAGTAAGGAACTGGTATTAAAAGCCTATTCGACAAAAGAAACGCCAATTCAAGTAAAGAATGATATTAAAGAGTTTTCAGAAATTGGAATGATGCGATCGCCGCATGTGGTAAAGAATATGAATAAATACGATCATTTTTTGGAAAATTACAGAAAAAACCAAGCATTACACATGAAATACCTAGGGGCAGACTCAATAAAAATTGTCGAATATTTTGAATCCTTAAAAGCTTCAATCGAAAGTGCTTGTGATCCTAATGCAAGTATAGATCTTTCCAACTTTAGGGAGGATTTTATGTATAAAATGGTAGAAAAAGAAATACATAAAAATGTGATTTCGATTAATGGGCATTCACATATTTGCCTCGATCCAAAGTTTAAGGATAAAAGAATAAAAAATAAAAAATGGTCACCTTTAGCATATAAAGTAAAAACTAAGTTTCCTGATAAAAAAGTATGTTCAATTTATTTATTAAACATAAAAAAGGATATTTACTTTGCAGAAGACTATCCGGATGAATTGAAATATATTGTAAAAAACATTGAGGCAAATAAACGATACATAATTAAATTAGATTACCCTAATTCACCTTTTAAGGCACTGCAAAGTAAGTACACCTTTATAGTAGTTTATTAAATGAGAATCAAGTGCCTAAATAATATTTAATCTTTTATTATTTTAAAACTTCCATTAATCAAATTACCTTTTACATTCACAAAATAAACCCCTGCTTTTTTATCATTTAAGTTTAGTTTTGGTTCTGGGGTTGTTTGGTTCAGAACAATTTGGCCTAGTATATAAGGCAGACTCTTCATTAATATTTCTATTTCTCCGCTGTTCCTGAATAAATATTTACGATACACGGAATGTATATCAATAAAAAATATTCATAATAAAAATCCCGGCCTAAACCGAAACTTTATTTTTTTTTAAAAGTGAAAACAAGCAGTATTATCCTTCCTTAATTTTTTTACCCGTTTTCTTTTTGTTCCTTTTTTCTTTTTAAAGTCTAAAAATTTCAATCGCCATTTTTTTGAATAGTATTTTTTAGTAGAAGAACTAATTTTAGAACTCAAATTATGCCCTCCCAAAAAAGTAGAATTAAAATCAGATGTATCATTATCTTTTTTAATGACTATTTCTTGGCCCAGTAATTTTTTAAATTCCTCATCGGCTAATTTTTGGTATTTATGGCAAGGACAATGTGGGTTGCGAGGATCGTTAAGTGGAAACTTACTTATTAAGGAATCTTCTTTTACGATAAAAGCATTTGCAAAACTAAATTGAAAATACAGTAAAATAAAGAATAAAACTTTTTTGTTTTGAAAATGAATTATGTTTTTTATAGAAACCATGAGTTCTAATTTTTAAATACCACTTAATGACTAATTTTCTTTTGTCACTTTTGACGCGCAAAAGTAACCAAAACGCTTTTGGTCTTTTGATAGGAGATTTTCTCTTTCGCAACTTAGATACAGCGAAAGAGAAACCGCTGCCTGTCTAAGCTTTTGTCTGCATGCCTAATCTACAAACCGCTGAGCTTAGAAAGCAGCTATCTCTGCAAAAGACCAAAATAACATTGTGTTGAAAAACTTTACGCCTACAAAATCTATTTTAGTTTTAAACTTTTTCATAAATACTTGATTTTAAAATAAACCGCCTTCGCTCCTGCCCTATCAAAATTGAAGGCGGTTTTCTAATTAACTATTTGTTTTTTTAATGGTAATTTTTTCTGTTGAACTCCATGTTTTGTATTCATTAGTATAATACAAGTATGCTGAAGAAGCCGGGGCATCATACTCTCCTGGCATTTCTGCTTTTAGATCCAAATTTATTTCTTTTACAGATAACGGAGCCATTCCTCTATAATAGATAGCGATATTATTCCCAGAGATTTCATAATAATCAAACACATGTTTTTCTTGCATTTCTTTTAACTGCCATGGTTGAACACTAAATCCAGCAGGAATTCCTAACAAAACCATCGTACTTGGGATACCATCGTTCTTTTTATTAGTAACAGTTGCAGTTAAACGAACTGTTTCGCCAACATTTGTAGATTTTTCAGCTAATTTAGTTTTTAAATCTACAGCGCATTCTATATTACTATTTGGTAAAGAGGTATTCCAGCTTACTGCAACTGAATAAGGTAAAGGCGTTTTTACTCCTACATATTTTACTTTTAAAGAATGTTTTCCATCACCAGAAATAAAATTCTCTAAACTATCTAATACAATAGCGCCTTTATCTCCAGCCTTGTAAGATTTGGTTCTTACTTTTTTACCATCTACAAATAATTCAATGGTACCATCTTCGGAAGTTTTTTTACTTGCTTTTGCAAACTCAGTTAATGCCTTTAAAGCGAGCACTGTTCCTTGAGTGGTACTAAAAACCCCATAACCACTACGCGCACTTACCAAAAACTGAATCGCATTGTTTAGTTCAGCCGCATTTTTACCAGATTTAAGAATTGCCATAATTGATATAGCGGTAGTTTCAATCGTTAAAGATTTACCTTGAGAATAAGTGATTGAATGCGTTGCGCCTGTCCAGCTTCCATCCTTACTTTGCAATACCATAAGGGCGTTTAATAGTTCATCGCCTTTCTTTGTATCCTTCAATGAATAAGCAGCGTTCGCCATCATCGCAATTAAATAGGTATCCTTAGTGTCTAACGCTTTTTTGCATGACGCATTAAATTCATTTTTTATATCTGTATAACCAGCTTCTGCAACAGCATAAACAATGTAAGCATTCATAACATCTTCGCTAATTCTGCCAAAATCATGATAGGCATTTGTATTTCTTGAAAAACCACCTTTAGAATCTTTATGTTTCATGATCCATTCTGCGGTGCGGTCTATCATTTTTTGATCAACATTTCCTCCAGCTTTTTTCATATCAACAAATTCCATCAAACCAAAAGCAGTAAGTCCTTCATGGCCAGGAGATGCTCCAAACCATTCGTATCCCTTTTCTTTTGTTTCGAAAGTAACAAGGCGTTTATATCCTCTATCTAATAAAGTACCTGCGTACGCCAATGTTTTATCATCTTTGCTTTCAGTTGCTTTTAAATAGTCTAACACCATTGCATTTGGATATGCACTCATTGAAGTTTGTTCAAAACATCCACCCGGCTCACGAAGAATTCCTTCTACACCTTTCATAAGATCGTTTACAACACTTGGATAAGCAGTAAATATGGCTTTTGCCGAACCATTAATTACTTTATTCATAGTAAACGAAAACTCCTTTTCAACATCTTGTCCAGAAAAAGAAGATGTTACGGGAAAACCTTTAGAAGCAATTTTTATTTTTTGAGTGAATGCGTCGCCTAAACCACAAGCCTTAAAACCGATTGTAAATTCACCATATCCAATTTTATCTAACACTTTAAAATCTAAATAAATTGTTTTTGCTTGACCTGGCATAATTGTTTGAATAGATGGAGTAGCAACAATCGCTTGCAATGCAGCAGGAGCAGTGATTGCTAATAAGCCACCTAATGGTTTGTTGGTGTTATTTTTTAAAGTTAAAGGAATAGATACAATATCTTCAGTTGCAACTTCAACCGGAATTTTTGTTGTCATTGCAAAAGGCAATTGTGAAAAAAAGTTTTTCTCAGCTCTTCCGATTGTTCCATCAGTTCCAACACCTTCAACTGTTGTGCGGAATGAGGTAATATCATCTGAAGTATAAAACTCTATTGTTTTCTTTCCTGAATAACCAACTTCCACATTTGGGTTCCAATAAATAGTGTTCCTAAAATCTGTGCGAGTTTCAACTGTTTCCTCATTTTTATAAACCGGTGCAGCAAACTGACGAGCTCTATAATACTGCACTAAGTTTTCGTTGTTACCAATATTCTTATTTACACGCGCAGGTTTAGCAAATCTTGCTTCTCTTTGATCATCCACTTCAGATTCCAACATTTTTTCAGCTTCCATATCCATCGCTTTCAAAATTTTACCACCATTAATATTATTTACTGCTTCATCCTTTTTATTTTCCGCTTTTTTATCGGCTTGATTTTCTTTCGCTTTTTTAGCCACATCTTGTCGGATGTTTTTAAAATCAACCGGACCAGCCATTTTCAATTCTGCAATACCAGCACCCATCATAGCAGCGTTACCTGGAACCATTTCCTCAACATCAATTTGAGATGCAACTACCCTACCCTTTGCGCTTTTAGAACGTGTTGTTTTTGAACTTGGATACTTATAAGTTTGATATGGGTATAAATAAACCACCATATCTTGTTTATAATTTTGAATGTATTGCGCTTGATCTGAATAGCCCGGTGCTTTAAATGTAATTGTTTGCGTATTTGATAAATCTAAATTTTTTACAAAAAATTTACCTTCCCAATCACCGGCAAACTCTAATCCGTTATTAATTTTTAAGGCAGAATTAGCAATCACTTTTCCTGTATACGCATCTACAACTTTTCCTGAAACAATAGCTTTTTCTTCTTTAAAAGTTGCTATTGGTAATTCATTTTCAATTAATTTTTCCCAAGTAAAGCGTCTCCAACCTGAAGTCATTAAAAGATAATCTAATGCTTTATCCGCTTTCTTTTCTTTATCATCAAAATAAAATGCAGGCTCTTCAACTTTATCTTTAATGTCTTGTTGTAATAAAAATTGCGAAAGCATATTGCCTGATTTATCATCAGCAAAAGACAAAAGTTGATCGTTAACTACTGCCATAGAAAGATTCGCAGGCATTGGTAAACCACGCTCGTCTTTTACGAACAAGGTCATTTTTACTTTTTCTCTTGGTAAGTATTTATCTTTATCGGTAGTTACAGAAATACTTAAGTGCTTGTCCTTATTAACAAACACTAATCTTTCTGAACGTGGAATAGAGTGAGAATCGAATAAAGTAATTTGAGAAACTCCAATAGGGAAATTTGAAGTTGGGAAAGTTATTTTATTACTTCCTTTTTTAGCATGAATAATAGTTGTGTAAAAAGATTTTCCACGAACTTGTGCCACTAAAGATAATTCTTCATTTTCTGTAGAATTAATATTAACAGCAATTTCCTCTTCTTTTGAATTATCAACACTCATTGAATAACCACGCTTTAAAGCCTCAGGTAATTTAAACGTTTCTTTAATACCTTCTGGTTTTGTAATTTTTATAGTATAGTTTTCTTTGTTTAATGGATTAATTTTAAAAGCACCCATGCCTTGATGGAAACTACTGAAAGAAGTTATGGCAACACCTTTTTCATCTAAAACAACTCCTTCAATATCAGCAGGCTTGCCAAATTCATTCAATGCGCGAAAAGCAACCGTGTTATCAAAACCACATAAAAGATCTCCGCCTTCAGGGAAAGCAGTAAAATCGATATCATTTAAAATAATTGGAATTGAACGAGAAACACTTTCAGTGCTACCATTATAATCTATTAAAACATTTAATAAACCATCGCTAGTTTCTAATTTAGAGGGTAAATTAAACTTTATAAATTTAATCCCTTCTTCATCGGTAACCTCAGCTTTTTCAATTATTTTCTTTCCGTTTAAATTAGCCACAAATCTGATTTTATAATCTGATAGGGGTTTATTTTCGTTTGTGTTTAATTCCAATTTGGCGACTACTTGATCGCCAGCGCCAAAAGCTTTTTTCTCGAAATTTAATTTCATTTTTAAATTAGGAAGGATAATATCTTGCACTTGCAAATCTCTTTCAAACGAATTTTCTTCGCCTTCATTTTTCATCCAATTAGTATAAGCGCGAATTTTATACATGCCACCAAGCGCTTCATTATCTAATAAAAAATCGCCAGCTGCCTTTCCATTTTTGGAAACAATCGTTAACTTTTTTTCTATGCCACCTTTTGGGTTTAATAATTCAACATAAACAATATCACTTTTATTGGAGGGTTTTAAAGTTTGGCCATCTCTTACATAGGCGCTAAACCAAATACTTTCACCCGGTTCGTAAAAGGGCTTGTCAAAATGCAAATAAACTCTATCCTCAGGTAAAGCATCATTGTATTTAGTTAGTTTCTTTTTAATCATGGTAATAACTTCGTTATCCATAGCCATTTTATACACACTAGTTGGTGTCACCCAGGCAGCTAGCGATAAGGTAATTAAACCTAAAGCTGCCACGCGAGTTGTTTTTGAGGTGATTGATTTAATATTCATGATATAAGTAATTTTAAATGTTTGGTTTTATATTTAGATGACTAGTTTTTATAAATTCCATAAAAAAATTTAAATAATATAAAAAAGACCTATTTCATTATATTACAGGACAATGCAAATTCCAAGGATTTATACTTTTTTTTGTAAAAATGGGTTTTAAAAAGATTCTTAGTCATCATTTAAAATTGATTTATTTTAAACAAAAAGTATTTCATCTTGTCATATTATTATTTTTTTATACTTAAATTTAACATTGAATTTGAAGCCCAATAAAAAATATACCGAAGAGGAACTTGTATCTCATCTACTATCTGGCAATGCCACGCAGTTTGAAATAATTTACGATTATTTTTCGCCTTCTCTTTTTGGTGTTATAAAAAAGATAGTCAAACATGATGAGCTAGCTGAAGATATATTACAAGATGGTTTTATGAAGATTTGGAATAAATCTAAATTTTACGAAGCTCAAAAATCAAGACTATTTACGTGGATGTTAAATATTATGCGGAATACGGCAATTGATTATTTACGATCTAAACATGGAAAAATTGAAAAGAAAAGCCTATCATTTGATTCAAATCTACTAATAGAAACGCCAGGGCTCTTAATAGAATCAAATTACGAAAATATAGGGTTAAAGAAAATTGTTTCGGAATTAAAGGTTGATCAACTAGAAATAATAAATCTTGCTTTTTTTGAAGGTTATACACAAGATGAAATATCTAAAAAACTTCAAATCCCACTTGGAACTGTAAAAACAAAGTATAGAAATGCTTTAATTACTTTAAGAAAAAGATTAATAACTACAGGTTAGTTAAGCAGCCATTCTTTGCAAAATAGTTTTACACGGAACGTCTGATGTTATTTTTACTGTATGTGTTTTATGAAGTGGGATTTCGAAAAAATCTCCTGCTTTTAAATGGTGAACATTATTTTCTACGATTATATCGCAAGTTCCTTCAAGTATTAAAAATTTCTCATGCTCATCATCGTGAATTTCTTCTGGAGCCATTTTTCCAATCCAAACCACTGCGGTTACCATTTGTTGAGTGTGTCCGATTATTTTCGCATAAAAATCAGTAAAGTCATCAGGTAGAACAATATCTTTTCTATTTAACCATTCGCCAAAATCTTCAACTTTAGAATTAATATTTAACATTGGAGGAAAACTTGGTGTCTCTCCATTTTTTATTCTTTCAGAATAATCGATAGAAGCCATTAAAAATGGTTTAATAGTTGGGCTAGGATTTACAGCGTGAAAACTTGCATACAACTCAATATCCTTACTTAACGCATCAATTTCAGCACGGATCATCGGATATTTATTTGCCATTTCTTCAACTTCTGTTGTTTCAGCAGAAGAAGTAATGCCCAAAAGATACATCTCTAAAATACCAGATTGTATGTAGTCTGAAACATTCATAATTTAAAATACCTTAATTTTTTATTTATAAAATATATACGAAGTTAGAAAATAAATAGATTTACTAATTAATAATATTTTAAAATTTATGTGAATTTTTCAGTCGGGATATGTTAAAGTGAAGTAATATTCGCAATATCAAATAACACACCTTATTCAATTATAGGTTATTAGTGATTTTTTGAAAGAAATCTTTGAAAAACAGGAAAGCTCAGCTTTGTTATTGACAACATCAAATTAAAATTCAAAATATTGATTTACAGTTCATTTAATTTAAAAAAATATTTTAATAATAAAATCCAAACTTAATTTTACCTCGTATACTTTAATATACTAATCAATAAATTATAAAAAAATGAAAAAAATTACTCGAAAAATTATGATGATTGCTTTAACTCTTGCAAGTTTTAGCGGTTTTTCGTCTCATCTTAGAAGTCATATGTTGCTTTCTGCAAGATTAGATGGTGCACAGCAAGTGCCGGCACTTACAAATTCAGGAACTGGAGTAGCAAGTTTATTGCTAAATTCCACTCGTGATACACTTTGTATAAATATGTCTTTTAATGGATTAACTTCGGCCCCAACAGCAATGCATATTCATAGTGGAGCAATTGGCGTAAATGGTGGTGTTTTATTTGATCTTACGCCTTTTATTATTGGCAATAGAGTAAGCGCTACTTTAACTGGTACTGTTCTTACGTCTGCGTTAAAGTCTAGTTTATTAAAGGGACTAACCTACATTAATGTGCATACTACTGCAAATCCAGGTGGAGAAATAAGAGGACAAATAAGCCTTGAGTCTGACATGGCATTTACAGGATTAATTGATGGTGCACAGTCGGTACCCGCGGTTACTACATCAGCAAATGGCTGGGCAGTTTTTAATGTTTCAAAACATCAAGGACAAGTAAGATTTTATGTTGTTACAAATGGATTAAGTGGTGCAATTACTTCGGCACACTTGCATACAGGTGCGGTTGGTGTTAATGGACCAGTTGCGCAAGACCTTGCTACTTATATTGTAGGAAATACGATTGTTGGTGTATTTACTCCATCTGCAGGTGTTATTTCGTCATTAATGGCAGGCAACATTTATTTAAACGTGCATACAACTGCTAACCCAGGTGGTGAAATACGTGCTCAATTAAAAATGGATGATAAAATTGCGTTTGACGCTTGGATAGATGGAGCACAACAAACTCCTGCAATTACAACAAGTGCAAAAGGTGTTGCAAGTGTGAAAGTAAATACAACATTTGACACCTTATTTTATAATGTTTACACTAATGGGTTAAGCGGTGCAATTAACTCTGCTCATTTCCATTTAGGTGCATATGGTATTAGTGGTGGCGTTGCGGTTGATATTTCTTCAGGTATTAGTGGTAATAAAATTACAGGTATTGTAACAGGTACTGCAGTTTCTACTTCGTTTATTAATAGTATGTTAAGTGGAGGTGTTTATTTAAACATTCATACTACCGCAAATCCAGGTGGCGAAATTCGTGGACAAGTTTACCGTGTTATGCGCGAAGGATATACCTTCTCTATGGATGGTACGCAGCAAGTTCCAAGCGTTTCAACTGCTGGACGTGGATCTGGAATGGTATCAATAGACCGTGATCAAGATAACGCGCATTATATGTTAGTTACATCTGGTGTTACTTCAGCAGGAATACATTTTCATAAAGGATTAGTTGGACAATCTGGAGGAGTAGCTTATGATCTTTCTACAATATATACAAACAATGGTGCTTTTGGTTATTGGAAAAGTAATGATGCAACTCCATTCTTATTATCAAACTCAGCTCAGTTTAATAAAGATAGTATTTATATAAATTTACATACAACAGCTAATGCAGGTGGTGAAATTAGAGGCCAAGTTACACGTGGATTTAAATGCTATAGTTTATTAACTGGCATTGAATCAATTGATAACTTATCAAACAATAGTGTTTCTATTTTCCCAAATCCTTCAACAACCGGCAATTTTAATATGTCATTAACAACTAATTCAGAAAATAAAATATCTGTAACTGTTTATGATATTTTAGGTAAGATAGTTTATTCATCTAATTTTACTTCCAAAATTGGTAGTAATAATATTAATATTAACTTAACGGAAAATTTTAAAGGAATGTATTTTGTTAAACTAGACAATGGTGATAACAGCATTACTAAAAAATTAATAATTGATTAAAAAATTAATAAAAGAGATGGTATGTTATAAATACGTACCATCTCTTTTAATATCAAAGTTGTGAAAAAAATTTTAGGAGTTATAATTACGCTTGCCGTTTTTAGTTCTTGCACAAAGGATTTAGGTAAACCAACGCCTATTGTACAAATTGATAGCTGTACAACAGACATATCTTACACTAAACAAATTGTTCCACTTATTAATCAATCTTGCGCTCTTTCTGGTTGCCATGTTACAGGTGGTTATAAAAGTTTTTCGGATCATAACTCATTAAAAAGTGTAATTGACAATACGTCGAATTTCGTTAGTCGTTTTAAGCCGGGTGGCGGCATGCCTCCTTCATATTCAACAGGGCCGCCTCTAACTGATTGTCAAATAAGCAAACTTGAAAGTTGGATAAAGCAAGGAGCACTAAATAACTAATTTTTTCATCTAAAATCCTATACTAATTTAAACCTAGTAGGCTTTTAATTGACTTAAATTTTAATTAAAAAAATTCCTCTCAAAAAAATTGTTATAATCGCAATTGAGGAAATAATTGATGTTCATCATCGGTATATAAATTTTCCTATCTTAACTCAAAAAAAAGCTAAAGCATATATCAGTAAAAATTATAAACGATTTATTTTGATGAAATTAATTTACATCAAAGTGAAATAAAATAGTTTGAAGAATTGTAATGATGACAAAGGTTGAATCCATTCTAGTCGAGATTCCTCCTTTGTCGGAATGACAAATTGATTAAAAATTATTTCACATAGACATTACAAAATCTCTACTTTATATTTCGAGGATTTTTTATTTCTGTATTTTTTGGAAAATGTTTAGTTTTTACTTTTACAAATTCAGTTTTTTGTTTCCCATACTCCATTACCAAATCATCAATTGATTCGAGTTGAGTTGAGTTAGGCCTTGACTCCATACCACAAAAAGTACTATATAATTTCGATACTTTTTCACGTAAACGCTCTTCGTCTGCAAAAATGGAGGTTTTTTTAGTTGCCATTAATTCTGCTTTTACCTTCTGCAAATCAGTATAAAATGCTTGCGCATTCTTATTTTTCTTATAGGCAATTGAATCTGATTTTAATTTAGTTTGATAGAGGTTAATTGTATCAACCATATTATTTAAATCAACATACAAAGATTTAAGAAGAGTTGCTTTTTCATAAACTATCTTTCTATCATTTTCGTTTTGGTCTTTATTCTCAACATCATGAATGCAATTTACTACCCCTTCATAATCTTTATCCTTAACTTTTATTTTCACCTTGTATTTCCCTGGCAAAACCATGGGAGCAGTAAAACCCGCGAAATCCATTTTAGTACTTCCTTTTGCAACTGTTGGAGGAGTGCTTCTTAAATTCCAAGAAACTTGATTTATACCTTTTCTAATTGTACCAGGCATAGTTTGTATTAGATTATTATTTTCATCATAAATTTCAATTATTATTTTACCAGAAGTAAGACGATTTTTTAGATAATAATTTATTGAAGGATGCTCGGAAGGATTGCCAGCGCTCCAACCACCAGAAGTTTCAGGGCCACCCCATCCATATTTACCATTATTTAATACCATATCTTCAATAGGAAATAAATAAAAGTCCTGATCCCAAATTTCTTTTGTGAGATTTCTTAAAACTCTAATATCATCTAAAATAAAAATTCCTCTACCATGAGTTCCAACAATTAAATCGTTTGTTTTAGGATGAATTTGTAAATCTCTTACTAAAGCGTATTCCGGAATATTATTTTTCATTCTAAACCAATTTTCGCCTCCATCTAAGGTTGCAAACAATCCCATTTCAGTTCCTAAAAACAATAAATTTTTATTTATTAAATCTTCTTTAATTTTATGCGCAAAGCCTGTAAAGTCTTTGCTATTAAGCCTCAGCCATGTTTTACCCATATCTGTGCTTTTTGCGAGATAGGTATTGAAGTCGCCATACATATGATTTTCAAATGTAGCATAAACAGTATTTTTATCAAATTGAGAAGGCTGAATACTACTCACCCAAGCCTGTGAAGCAATACCACACTTGGGAACATTCATTGAAACATTTGTCCATGTTGTTCCACCATCACTTGTGTATTGTAAATTTCCATCATCAGTACCAACCCAAATAATGTTTTCATCCAAAGAAGATTCGGCAATTGTAAAAATAGTACAATGATTTTCTGCAGAAGTATTATCAGCACTTAATCCGCCACTCTCTTCCTGCTCTTGTTTCTTTTTATCGTTGGTAGTTAAATCGCTAGAAATTCTTTTCCAGTTTCTTCCTTGGTCGGTAGATTTATAAAGGTATTGAGCTCCAGTATATAAATTTTTTGGATTTTTGTTTCCTGTTATCAAAGGTGTATTCCAATTCCATCTTAATTTTTCGTCCTTAGCAGTTTTTTGTGGTTGAATAAATTCAGACTTCATAGTAGTTAAATCTGCGCGAAACATATTACCGCCTTGGTATTCAGAATAAACAGTTTTACCATCAATATCTGGAATTGTCCAAAAGCCATCTCCACCATTAACTCTATCCCAATTGCCGTTACCTATTCCTCCAGGGGCAGCGCTTGGAGCCATCCAACTTCCATTATCTTGCAAGCCACCGTATACATTATAGGGTTCTTTTAAATCATAACTAACATGGTAAAATTGTCCTACTGGTAAACCGTGATTAAATTGCCAGGTTACTCCTTTATCAATACTCATATAAACACCACCATCGGTTCCTACATACATAATGTTTGTATTTGAAGGATTAATCCACAAGGCATGCATATCACTATGCACCCATCCGCCTTCTGAACTTGCTTCGGTAAATGAATATCCACCATCGCTGCTATAGGCAAAAGTAAATGCTGGTCTATAAACTCTTTTAGGATCTTTAGGATCAAAAACAATGGTGCTAAAATAAAAAGGACGAGCCGTTACATTTAATGAAGCGCTTTGACTTTTCCATGTTTCTCCGCCATCTTCAGAAATATATAAACCGGTTTGATTGCTTTCTACAATCGCTAACATTTGTTTTGGGTTACTTGGTGCAAGTGTCATTGCGATTCTACCGAAAGGTTTTGCAGGTAATCCGTTTTTTATTTCTTTAAATGTTTTTCCTCCATCGGTACTTTTATAAAACCCACTTCCATTTCCACCAGAATTAAAACTATAGGGTTGCCTTCTAAATTGCCACATAGAAATAAACATAATATTAGGATTAGAAGGGTCAATTAACAAATCAGCGCAACCGGTATTTTCATCTATATAAAATATTTTATCCCAGGTTTCGCCTCCGTTACTAGATTTATACAAACCTCTGTGTTTACTTTTACTCCATAACGCTCCTGGAACTGCAGCAAATACAATCTCAGAATTTTCTGGATGAATAACTATTTTCGAAATGTGCTCAGTACTATCTAAACCAATTTTTTTCCAGTTATCGCCAGCGTCGGTAGACTTATACATACCATTACCATACGAAACTGAATTGCGCATGTTACTTTCCCCGGTGCCAACATATACTATTTTTGGATCTTTTTGATTGATTGCTATTGCACCGATTGACTGACAATATTTATCAAAAATAGATTTATATGAAGCTCCAGAGTTCGTTGATTTCCAAACACCACCACCAGCAGTTCCTACATAAATTGTTTTACCTTCATCATTATTCACACCTTCAATAGCAGAAATACGCCCACTCATTGTGCCTGGACCTAATTGACGTGCTTCTAAAACACTTATCATTCCTGAATTAATATTGTTTTGAGCTTTATACAATAAAGTAGTGCTCAGTAAACTTAATACGATTAGTTTTTTCATAAAAAAATATTGAGGTAAAATAACTGGTGTAAAAAATTACTTAGGTAATTTAAATTCTTTTTCGTCGATAACTGGATTTATTTCCACTTTTGTAAATTCAGCATCGCCCCATCCACTAGCAACCGTCATAGGATAAACGATTCCTTCAGGCAGTTTTTTATAATTACTAAACATGGTAGAGTTTTCCATTTCCTTACCATCTGCTTTTATTTTATTAGTTTGTTTTATAGTTAAATAAGATGAAGCGTCTAAAAAATAAGTTGTTTCTTCTCCGTTTTTATCAGTCATTTTAAATTTGAAGCACTCTGTGCCATCCATATCATCGGTTCCAATATATTCTAACTTACAACCCAATTCTTTATAGGTTAAGAATTTATCTTGTAGATATAAATCATCTTGTGAATTTTTTACGTCATCAGCTGTCATAGGCTCCGGTTTAGTTTGGCCCTGAAATGGCATAAACGACCAACCTTCTTTTTCGGTAATAATAGAATAGCCCTCCATTCCCATTAGACTAATATTTTGTCTCATTGCTTTTTTATCCACTTGAAGAAAAACCATTTTAATTTCGGCACCTTGCGCTTTCATAGTAGCTTCAGATCTAATTGATTTTACTTTACTCCAATTATCTTTTCCACCAATAGCTTCAATATGCTTTGAAATAATTTCTTCTTGTTTTTGACCATAAGAATTAACACTCATTAATCCAATAGTTAAGATTGCTGCAACTTTAAATAGGCTCTTCATTTTTATAGTTTTTTTGTTTGTATAAAATTAATATAATTTTTAGGTATTCAAATAACGCCAAAAGGGGGATTTATGATATTTTACCTAAATCCAATAAAAATTTACGGAATAAGCTAGATTATTGACTCGGCATTTTATTTAAATGCTCCAAAGAATAAATGATAAGCCATAAAAAAAACGCAAAATAAATTCTGCGTTTTTTATGATTATAAAATATTTAAATTAAGAATTTAACTGTTCCCAAAGCATATCTTTTAGCTGTATAAGATTTTTTTGGCTGGCAGATGAAAAGAAAATAAACGGTACTTTATTTTTTCCGACTAATCGCTTTTTTATATCAGCTGTCATCTCTTTCTCTAACTCCTCATCCAACATATCAGCCTTACTAATTGCCAAAATTCTTTTTTTAGTTAATAATTCTGGATTGAATTTTTTTAACTCATTAAGTAACACTTTATACTCGTCAACAATATCTTTACTATCGCAACTAACTAAAAATAATAAAGAAGAGTTTCTTTCAATATGTCTTAAAAAACGTAATCCAAGTCCTTTTCCTTCATGAGCCCCTTCAATAATTCCGGGAATGTCGGCCATTACAAAACTTTTATAGTCGCGGTAATTTACAATTCCCAAATTTGGAACAAGCGTAGTAAAAGGATAATTAGCAATTTCTGGTTTTGCGGCACTCACAACTGAGAGTAACGTAGATTTTCCGGCATTCGGAAATCCAACCAAACCAACATCTGCTAATACTTTTAATTCTAAAATTTTCCATTCTGTTTTTCCACTTTCACCCGGCTGAGCATATTGTGGATTTTGCTGCACGCTATTTTTAAAATTAGCGTTACCCATTCCACCTCTTCCGCCATGAACCAAAATTATTTCTTGTCCATCTTCGGTTATTTCGCATTCTATTTCTCCGGTTTCTTCATCGCGAGCTATTGTACCTAATGGCACTTCTAAGTATTCGTCTTTACCTTCTTTACCAGATTTATTTCCACTAGAACCATTTACTCCCGCTTCAGAAATTATATGTTTTCTATATTTTAAGTGGATTAAAGTCCAGAGTTGTTTATTGCCTTTTAAAATAATGTGGCCACCTCTTCCACCGTTACCGCCATCGGGGCCACCAAACGCGGTTAACTTATCGCGATGAAAATGCACAGAACCTGCACCACCTTTTCCACTACGACAACATACTTTAACGAAATCAACAAAATTATTATCCATCTTCTCTTTGTACAAATAAAAAAGCCTAACGCAAAAACGCATCAGGCTTAATTATGATTTTATTTTTATTTTCTTTTTTTTGCTTTTGATTTAGCAACTATTTTTTTGGCTACTTTTTTTACTGCCTTTTTGATCGGTTTTTTAACAGCAGGTTTTTTTGTTACAGATTTTTTTGCAACCACCTTCTTTTTTACCACCTTTTTCGCAATTTTTTTAACAGTCTTTTTTGCTTTAGCAATAATTTTCTTTGGGGCTTTTTTAATTATTTTTTTTGCTAAGGGTTTTTTTGCAGCTTTCTTTTTTACCACTTTTTTCTTTGCAGCAACTTTTATCTTTTTAGCGGGTTTTTTAACAGCGGCTTTTGCTTTTTTAGCTGGCGCTGCAGCTTTTTTTGCCTTTGGTTTCGTAATTGCTTTTTTTACAACTATACTTTTTGCAGGTGCAACGGGCTTTTTAGTTTTGGAAATTTGTTTTAATTTTTCTTTTTCCTCTTGAGCCTCTTCGGCTTCTATTCTTTTTATAGCATCAATTTCTAATAACAATTCTGGTGCAATTTCGCTAGCTACTTCAAAATCCTGAATGGTTAAGTCTAAATGTTCCAAATCGCTTTCTAAAGCGGTAAGATCCATTTCTGCATTTAAAAAAGTGATACGATCAACTAACGAACTAAATATTTCATCAATGGTTCCAATTCCTTTTATAGAATGAAACTTTGCTTGCTCACTATAGTATCTTTTTAGCGGTAATGTTTTAGTATTATACTCTAAAATACGGCGACGAACCACATCTTCGCTTCTATCATCAGCACGTCCGCTTACTTGACCACGATTTAATAAACGCTTAACTAGTTCTTCATCATCAACTTCTAATGCTAGCATGCCGCTAATGCCAGTTCCTTTTTTTTGTAAAAGATCATCTAATGCAATTGCTTGTGCAGTGGTTCTAGGAAATCCGTCAAAGATAAAACCGTTAGCATTTGGGTTTTCGTCTAATTTTGTCTCAATCATCCCAATAACAATATCATCTCCAACTAACTCACCCTTATCCATAATTTCTTTAGCTCTTTTTCCTAAGGAAGTTCCTCTATCAATTTCGCTGCGTAAAATATCTCCGGTGCTTAAGTGCACTAAATTATATTTACTAATTAGATTTTCGGATTGAGTACCTTTACCCGCACCAGGAGGGCCAAATAACACTAGGTTTAACATTTTCTTCATTTTATTAGTTTTAAATTTTTATGCTAGAACGTATATTTCTTTTAAATTTCTTCCAAGACCATCATAATCCAATCCGTATCCTACAACAAAATCGTTTGGAATTTTCATGCCAAAATAATTAATCTTAAATTCTTTCTTATAAGAATCTGGTTTTAATAATACAGTAGCCACTTTAATTTGTTTCACATTTTTTCTTTCTAAAACTGTAATTAATTTCTCAAGTGTAACGCCTGTGTCCACAATATCTTCAACTATTACAACTGTTCTATCTGTTATGTCTTCAGTTAAACCAATTAATTCTGTTACTGTTCCACTACTTGTTGTACCATGGTAACTTGCAACTTTAATAAAAGAAATTTCGCAAGGTATTGAAACTTCTTTTAAAAGATCTGCTGCAAACATAAAAGAACCATTTAAAACTACTAAAAAAAGTGGTAAATCGTTTTTTAAATCTTTATTTATTTCACTGGCAATATTCTTAACCGCATCAGATATTTGTTGTTGAGAAATATATGGCTTAAATTGCTTATCTTTTATTGTAACGATTTTACTCATAACCTGAACAAATATAAGGTTTTTTGATATTTGTATATTTGCATTTGTGGCGGAAATAGGAAAAAATATTGATTTTACGGCTGATTTACTTTTTAAAGGTAAATTAGTAGCTATTCCAACCGAAACGGTTTATGGGCTTGCAGCCAATGCTCTTAACGAAAAGGCGGTTCTTTCCATCTTTGTGGCAAAAGACAGACCTTTTTTTGATCCTTTAATAATTCATTTACCTAGTATTGAAAGCATTGATAAATACGCCGATTTAAAGGATGTCCGCCTACAAAAACTGGCAAAAATATTTTGGCCCGGACCTTTAACCTTGTTACTGCCAAAAAAAGAAATTATTCCAGACGTAGTAACGTCGGGCTTAGAGCAAGTGGCAGTGAGGGTCCCCAATCACCCTTTTACCCTTGAGTTGCTCAAAAAAATAAATTTTCCTTTAGCTGCACCAAGCGCTAATCCGTTTGGTTATGTTAGTCCAACCGAACCTATTCATGTAAATAAGCAATTAGGAGATAAAATAGAATATATTTTGGATGGTGGCATTTGCTCCATTGGCTTAGAATCTACAATTATTGGCATTGAAGATGATAAAGTTTGTGTATTTAGACTTGGAGGCTTAGCCCTTGAAGAAATTGAAAACGTTGTTGGCAGAGTTGAGTTGCGAATAAACGATTCGAGTAATCCAAAAGCGCCTGGTCAGTTAAAAAGTCATTATGCTCCAAAAAAACCATTATATATCGGAAACTTTGATGATTTAATCAAACTAAATTCATCAAAAAAAATTGCCATAATTTGTTTTGGAGAAGAAAATTTTTCAAACAATAATTACACAATTTTTAATTTATCGAAAACAAAAAACTTACAAGAGGCGGCACTAAATTTATTTAAATATATAAGACTAGCTGATGAAAGTGATGCAGATGTTGTGCTTTGCGAAAAATTACCAAACGAAGGTTTAGGAAGAGCGATTAACGATAGATTAAAAAGGGCCTCGGCAGTTTAAAAATTTATTCAACTATTAGCTTTTTAAATTTCGTTGCTGATTTACTTTTTATTTCTAAAGTATAAATTCCAGGAGTAATGTCAGATAAATTTAAACTGATGTGATCGTCGTAAAAAAAGTTTTCCAATACTAATCTACCTGTTACATCAATTAAAGAAATTGAATACTCATCGCAGTCGGTCATACTTATATTTAAATTTTGATTAACCGGGTTTGGAAAAAAATTAAATTCAAAATCTTTTTTATATTCTTCAAATCCAATACCAATAGGTGTAGGAGAAGTGTTAGTATACCATATTGGAGAAGTAACAATCCAATTACCATCTGCTTGTTTTATTTCAGCAAAATAATAATACTCCATGTTTTGAATCATTCCACTTTGGTCATTATAAGTTAAAGTATTATTGTTAGTATTAGAATAAACAACAACAGGCAATGTGTTTGTATGATCATTAGTTCCTTTCCAAATTTTTATTGATTGCGCTTGCTCACCATCCATATCATTGTGTACGACATTAAAAACAGGATTTATACTTCCACTAAGTATAGAGCCCATAATATTTCCTTGCATATTAAAATCAATTTTGGCGTTCCAATCATCGCTTCCATAAAAATGCATTTGTTGCATCGCTGTTGTTAAATTTGCTCGTGTTAAGGAGGGCATTAATACCACTAAACGCCCGCCGTTGCTTCTTCCAAAAGTAGTGTAATGGTTATCATGATCGTATCCAATTCCAAGATGATAGCCAACAGATAATAGTTTTGTATAATAGGCAAAATAATCACCAGTTGGATAATCACTATAATCTGTAAAAGTACTAAAGGCTAAACCGCTTCTTAATGGAGTTCCAACAACTGCACTATCATAAGTAGCGTTATAGGGAGCGTAGGCTAAGGATGTAGCTGAAGCGCCGTTAGTTGTATAATCAGAAAAACCTGGGTGTGCTAAATAGCAAAATGCATTTGGATTATCTTTTATCTTTTTAAATATTCCATCATAATCTGTTTTTGCATTAAAGATGTCGTAGTTATTTCCAATAACACCAGGCGCTGAAGTTTCCCAACCTATTAATTGATTAAAACCATAAATTACCAAATGTCCATTATAACTTGAAGATACACCCCATTCCATACCAAACAAACTCAAAAATATTCCATCTTGATTTGCGTTGTCTGCCATGGTTAAACCTGGAGCATAACTTTGTTTTCTAAAACCTGGATTTTTTGAATTTGAATAATGATTATGCTCCGACACTCCTAAAAAATTAAAGTTCTGACTTAATTTAGCGTAAGCATAAGCCCCGGTTGGATTATTTACACCGCTAGTTGCAGAATCTTTATTACCATCACTTAAAGCTGTATGTGAGTGTAAGTTTCCAAAATAATAATTATAAGTTTGTGATTTAGCATTATTTGCTAATAGAAAAAAACCCGCCAAAATCATAATAAACCTCATTTACTAAAGGTAAGAAATAAAATTCTTAAAAATCAGACAAGTTTATATTTAACAATTTAATGCAGATTTATTAAACAAAAAAAAGCCTAAAAAAATTTAGTACTTCGAAAGAGTAAACAAATTATAGAAATGAAAAAATAATTTTACCTGCTTTATGGCTTATTGTACATTTTTTCTTTTGCTCAATTTCCAAATGTTTTAATAAACAATTAAAACTTAGTTGGCAAACCTCTTTTAATCCGCCATTCAACAATGGGTTTAAAGGGGCCAAATTTGTGCTGCACTTCAGGAAAAGTGTCAATGTATGGTCCAAAACCGTAATCGATAGGCTTAGTTCTTATATTTGGATAATTAATTGTGCCCTTATTTTGCGGACGTTTATGAATTCTATCATCATTAATAAAAGCAGCTACATCAAAAGCCTCTTCCCTAGTTAAAACGGGCTTATTATATGTTGCTTTCTCATAAGGCATGTTACAATAAATAAAAGTTGCGGCTTTAACTAACCTATGAATACTACTACCCGGTGGATAGCTTTTTAAACCCCATAATGGTGGATATTCATAACACACATTGTCCTTACGTATTTTACCCTCTCCATCAGGGCCATGACAAGATTGGCATTCTCTTTTATATATTTTCTCACCATTTAATGGGTCGGCTGCAACATCAGGAAATTCTAATTCGATAGGACTATCACCTTTTATATGTTGATTAACTTTTGAATTTTGACCAACCCATTTTATATAACAAATTATGGCTGTCATTTCTTTACTCTCAATTGGTAATGGCTTACCAATATGTGGTCGCTCTATACAATTATTAACGCGCTGAGCTAGCGATAAAATTTTATTTTCGCGCGAACGATACTGCGGATATCTTGCATGAGTGCTTGAAAAGTTAAAGCCGTATAAAACAGTTCCAGCTTTTAAATGACAATTGGTGCAATTCATAAAATTGCCAGTATATTTTCCTACAATTCCATTTGGCCCAATGTAAAAAGCCGTATTAAGTACTAACTGCTTGCCATACTTTATAGCCTTTCCTTCCTCATCGTCTTTAATTTCGCTCGTATCAGGCGCTTGCCATAATTCATCATTTGATAGTTGAACTTGACATAAGTGAGTTGTGTCTTTTTTAATAATCTGATTTTCGTTTTTAATTTCATTTTGACAAGCAAAAAAAACACCAAAAAAAACTGTAGTAAAGAAAATTATTTTTAGTATTAATTTCATTTTAAAAAGAAATTACATTTAGTTAAACACTAACTTATTTTTTATAAATCAACGCAACTGCATAAGCATTTACGCCTTCTCCTTTACCAACATAACCTAATTTTTCGTTGGTAGTAGCTTTAATAGAAATTTCATTGGGAGTTACTTCGCAAATTGGCGCTAAAATTTCTTGCATTTTTTTTATGTGTGGATTTATTTTTGGATCCTCTAAACTTAAAGTCGCATCAATATTACCTACATAATAATTATTTTCTTTTAGAAGTTTAATTACCTCAGCCAATAATAATTTACTATCGGCACCTCTGTATTTTGGATCGGTGTTAGGAAAATGAAAACCAATATCGCGCAAATTGGCTGCGCCTAATAAAGCATCACAAATAGCATGTAATAAAACATCAGCGTCGCTATGGCCAACACAACCTTTATCAAATTCTAATTTAATGCCACCCAACCACAACTCTCTTCCTTCACCTAAAGGATGTACATCATAACCAAATCCTACTCGTATATTCATTTTACTGTTGTATGTTACATTTAGTGTCTGACGTAGACAAATCTTGACAATTTTTTTTTGCTTTACTTCTTGTACTTTCTGTTTCTCCTGCAATATATGTTGTGTTTGCATTTTTACATTCGCATACATAATTTTTCTTACAAGAAGTAAAACCAATTGCAGAAAACAAGAATATATAAACTGTTATTTTCATCATTCTTTAATTGCATCCACGCCGGGCAAAGTACCTTGTTCAATATACTCTAACAAAGCGCCGCCACCTGTGCTAACGTAACTTACTTTATCTGCTAAGCTATATTTATTAATTGCAGCTACACTATCTCCTCCGCCAATTAAACTGTAAGCACCATTTTTTGTTGCTTCCACAATATCAAAAGCGGCTTGTTTAGTTCCATTTTCAAAATTACTCATTTCAAAAACGCCCATAGGACCATTCCATAAAATAGTTTTAGAGTTTTTAATTATTTCGCCAAACGATTTTATAGTTTTTGGACCAATATCTAAACCCATCCAACCATCAGGTATTTTATCAATATCTACTTCTTTTATATTCGCATCATTCGAAAAATTATCAGCAATAATTGCATCAACAGGTATACATAAATTTACGCCTTTTGTTTTTGCTTTACTTATTAATTCTTTTGCAATATCTAATCTATTATCTTCGCAAAGCGATTTTCCAATCTGCCCACCCATCGCTTTTACAAAGGTGAATGCCATGCCACCGCCAATTAAAATATTATTGGCTTTACTCATTAACTGTTCAATAATTAAAATTTTATCGCTCACTTTTGCTCCGCCAACAATTGCAGTAAAAGGTTTTTGTGTTTGATTTAAAACTTTATCAATACTTGCAACTTCGTTGGCCATAACATAACCAAAACATTTAGCATCTGCTTTAAAATACTTTGCAATTACAGCTGTAGAAGCGTGGGTGCGATGCGCTGTACCAAAAGCATCATTCACATATATATCGCCATGCTTACTTAATTTTTCGGCAAAAGCTTCATTTCCTTTTTCTTCTTCCTTATAAAAACGTAAATTTTCTAATAATAAAACTTCGCCACTTTTTAAAGAAGCAGATTGTGCAAAAGCTTTTTCACTAATACAATCATCTGCAAATAAAACCGGTGTTCCCAATTGTTTGCTTAATTCGGCAACTATGTGTTTTAAAGAAAACTTATCGGTTGGTCCATCTTTTGGTCTACCCAAATGGCTCATTAAAACCAGACTGCCACCATCTTTTAAAATCTTTTTTAAAGTAGAAATTGCTGCTTTGATGCGAGTTGCATCAGTAACTTCAAATTTGTCGTTTAGAGGCACATTAAAATCAACACGAACAACGGCGCGTTTATTTGAGAAATTTATAGAATCGACTGTTTTCATTTATTTACTTTAAAATTAAACTAATTTTTTTAAACTTTTTTCAAAAGCAATTATTGTTTTATCTAAATCCTCGTAAGAGTGAGCCTGACTAACAAAGCCAACTTCATAACCGCTAGGGCCAAGATAAACACCATTTTCTAATAAGGCATGATATAAGGTTTTAAAATAGCTCATGCTGTTTGCATCAATATCATCTGCATTATCAATGGTTTCTTTTTCGGTAAAAGCAATCCAAAAAATAGAACCCAAACTAAATAACTTAAATAAGTTAAATGGATTTATTTTATTGATACCACTTACAAGATATCTTGTTTTTGTTTCTAAATCTTGATAAAAATTTGGTGCTAAACATTCAGTTAATTGCGCAATACCCGCAGTCATAGCAACAGGATTGCCGCTTAATGTGCCTGCTTGGTAAACTGGGCCATCGGGCGAAATAAAATTCATAATTTCTTTGCTCGCACCATAAGCGCCAACCGGAAAACCGCCTCCAATAATTTTTCCGTATGTAATAATATCCGGTTGAATATTATATAAACCAGCAACACCACAAAAACCCATTCTAAAACCACTAATTACTTCATCAAAAATTAATAAGGTTTTATTAGCAGAACAAATTTCTCGTAAAAATTCTAAAAACTCTTTTCCTTGCAAAAGCAAGCCATTGTTGGCCGGTACAGGCTCAATAATAATACAAGCAATTTCGTTTTTAAATTTTTCAAATGCTTCTTTAACGGCTTCTCTATTATGCAAAGGCACAACTATTGTTTCTTTCACAAAACTTTCGGGTACACCTGCACTGCTTGAATTACCAAAAGTAACTAAGCCACTACCTGCTTTTACTAAAAGCGAATCTACATGTCCGTGATAACAACCTTCGAACTTTAAAATTTTATTACGTTTTGTAAAACCACGAGCTAAACGAATGGCACTCATAACAGCTTCGGTACCACTACTCACAAAACGTATTTTTTGAATATATTTATTATTTGATAAAATTAATTCCGCTAATTGATTTTCTAATTTTGTTGGTGCGCCAAAAGAAGTTCCGTTGCGCATTGTTTTATCAACAGCATTTAAAACGTTATCGTTTGCGTGGCCTAAAATTAACGGTCCCCAGCTACAGCAATAATCAGTGTATTGATTGCCATCTGCATCCCAAATTTGCGAGCCTTTACCTTTTTCAATAAATAGTGGATTTCCACCTACGCTTCTAAAAGCACGAACTGGGGAATTTACACCACCTGGAAAATATATTTTTGCTTTTTCGAAAAGCGCTGCAGACTTACTTGTATCCATTAGAAAAATTTTTCCAAAATTAGTTAAATTAATTAAAGTAATATGTCACGGATTGCTCAGATTAACAGAAATAAAGACGACCTAGTATATTCTCATGTATAATTGTCAAAAAATAAATCTAAAATCTAAACTTTATTAAAAACTGTTAAACAATCCATTTAAAATATTTTTTTTATCATTGTGGTTCAATTATTGGTAATTTTAACCTAAACAAACAATTATGAAAAAAATTATTTTAGCACTTTTATTAGTTACCGCTTTTGCATTTACTTCTTCTCGAGGTGATGGTGATAAAATTCCAACTTCAATAGTAAAAAAATTAGATGGAAGCAAAGTTAACACTAACACGTTTTCAAATAATGGAAAACCCATAATTATTAGTTTTTGGGCTACATGGTGCAAGCCTTGTAAAAAAGAATTAGATGCTATTCAAGAAAATTATTCGGAATGGACAAAAGAAACAGGCGTTAAATTAATAGCTATTAGCATTGATGATGCGCGTAGTGCGGGTAAAGTGGTTACAGATGTTAAATCTAAAGGTTGGGATTTTGAAGTTTATATTGATGAAAATTCTGATTTTAAACGCGCGATGAACGTAAACAATGTACCTCACACTTTTTTAGTTGATAGTGCTGGAAAAATAGTTTGGAGCCATAATTCATATACAGAGGGGGATGAAGAAGCTTTGTATGAAAATGTAAAAAAACTAATAAAGGGTGAACCTTTAAAACACTAAAAAGGGGGATAATTTTTGTTTTTAACACAAAAAATTCCTTATTTTACCGCATGTTAAAATACTCTTTCAAAAGTAGCATTTCTGCTACTTTTTTATTGATTTGCCTACTAAATGCTTTTAACGCAAAAGCTCAATCTACACATAATGACGCTGGTTCTGTTACTGGATATTTTCAAATTGACGCCCAATATTATAAAGCAGATAGTTTAATTGGAGCTCCGGATGTCCCTGAAAAAATGCTGTCAAACGCTTTTGGAAATATTAATTATTCCAAAGGAAAATTTTCTGCCGGGATTCGCTACGAAGCATACAACAACGTAATGCAAGGTTTTGACTCTCGTTATAAAGGACAAGGAATAACAAACCGTTTTGTAAGATATCAAGATCAATTATTGGATATTACAGTTGGTAATATTTATGAGCAATTTGGTAGCGGTTTAATTTTTAGAACTTATTATGAACCAGGATTATTGTTTGATAATTCTTTAGATGGCATTCGTGTTATTTCAAATCCCGTTAAAGGCTTAACTTTTAAAGGCGTAGTTGGAAAACAACGTACTTTTTTTACTGTTGGGCCAGGAATAGTAAGAGGTTTTGATGGGGAGTTAAATATTAACGAAGCTTTAGATACAATTGCAAAAAACATTAAAACCAAAGTAATAATTGGTGGAAGTTTTATGAGCATATATCAAGCAGATCAAAATCCAGATTTTAAACTACCTGAAAATGTTGGTGCTTATAGTGGAAGAATAAATATAATAAGAGAAGGATTTAATTTTTTTGGAGAGTATGCCCAAAAAGAAAATGATCCAAGTCTCGCAAATACTAGCATTGTTGGAGGAAAAACGTATTATAGCTATCAGAAAGGTGAAGCAATTTTTGTTTCTTCGTCTTTTGCAACTAAAGGTTTTTCATTTTTATTACAAGCAAAACGTATTGATAATATGAGTTTTAGAAGTGATAGAGACGCCTCATTACAAAATCTTTTAGTTAATTATTTACCAGCAACAACTAAACAACATACCTACTTAATGCCTGCATATAGCCCCTATGCAACGCAGCCCACCGGCGAAGTTGGAGGCTTAGCAGAAATGCAATTTAAATTAAAAAAAGGGTCTCCATTGGGAGGTAAATATGGAATGGATATTACAATAAATTACTCTCAAGCTAGTTCGTTAAAACAAATAAATATTGATGATAGCACTACTACATCTAAATTATACAGAACAAATTACTCAGAAATCGGCAGTGCTTTATATCATGATTTTTTTGTGGAAATTACTAAAAAGTTTACCAAAAAATTTAAAGGAACTTTTATGTACTCCAACCAATTTAATAATATTAATATAGTTCAACATAATACTCCAAGAGGTCCATATAAAAATGTATTGGCACATATTGAAGTAATTGATTTAACCTATAAATATAAATCGAATTCAGCGATTCGTGTAGAGTTACAAGGCATGCAAAGAGATAATAAAGACACTTTAAATTTAGGTAGCTGGGCAGTTGGCTTAATTGAGTGGACACCAAACTCACATATATTCGTTGCCGCCATTGATCAATATAACTATGGCAATCCTGTGGAGAGTTTAAGGCTACATTATTTTTACTTTAGTACTGGCTATACAAGTGGGCCACATCGAATAGCATTAAGTTATGGTAAACAGCGTGCCGGTATTTTTTGCGTGGGGGGTGTTTGTAGAACCGTACCAGCATCAAATGGATTTGCTATTTCAATTACCAGTAGTTTTTAGTATCTTTATAATAATAAAATATAAACATGAAAAAGATAATTTCGATACTTACTGTTTTAGTAGTTTTTTATTTTGTCTCTTGCGATAGAATTAAAGACCCAATTATAAAAAAATCTACAGTTGTTGGAAGTAATTTTATTACAAAAAATAATTTTTTAGTAAGTAGCTCTAAAAAAACATTACTAGAAGATTATACTGGCATGAAGTGTCCGAATTGCCCAGCAGCTGCAACAACTGCCTCTGTTTTGTATACGCAGTATACTCCTAGTTTAGTTGTAATAGCAGTACATGCTGGTAATTTCGCGAAACCATTTGGCGTTTACACTGCGGACTATAGAACAGACGCTGGAGACGCATGGAATGGCACTTCTGGGTTTGGAATAACCTCAAATCCAAATGGAATCATAAACAGAAAAGCTTACGCACCAAACGGCTTAATTGTTTATCATACAACATGGGGGTCTATAATCCCTATGGCACAGAACGACCCGTTAGTTGTTAAATTAGATGTGACAACTAATTACGACACACTTATTGGCGCACTTAACACTTCTGTAAATGCAATTTTTAAAGCTGCCTATGCTCCTAATACGCATATTTCTGTTGTACTAACTGAAGACCATATAATAGGAAAACAAGATAACCAGGGTGTTGAAATTGATGATTATGAATTTGAGCATATGCTTCGTGGCGCCGTAAATGGAGCTTGGGGTACGCCCTTAACCACCTCAGCTAAAGTAATTAACGACACGGTTAAAGTTTCGTTTAATGATTTTAACCTTAAAGATTTAAAGTATACCAGTATCAGTCCACCAGCCGTAAAGCCCTATACAGTAAATGATAAAAATGTTTCTGTTGTAGTTTTTGTATATAATTCAATTACTAGAGAAGTATTACAAGTAGAAAGTGTAAAGATAAGATAACTTAATATTGCTCTTTATCACTCGGGAAATCTTTACTTTTTACATCCTTAATATATTGCTGAAAAGCATTACCCATACTTTCATACAAATTTAAATAGCGACGTAAAAAACGAGGGCTAAACTCATGTGTCATCCCTAACATATCATGAGTAACTAAAACCTGTCCGTCTGTTCCTGCTCCAGCGCCAATTCCAATAACAGGAATAGAAATACTTTCTGAAACTTTAGTTGCTAATGTTGCAGGAATTTTTTCTACTACCAAAGCAAAACAACCGTATTGCTCTAATAATTTAGCATCTTCTAATAAACGGTCGGCTTCATCAGTTTCTTTTGCTCTTACGGTATATGTTCCAAATTTATATATGCTTTGAGGCGTTAAACCTAAATGGCCCATTACTGGTATGCCTGCTGTTAAAATCCTCTCTATACTTTCTTTTATTTCACGGCCTCCTTCGAGTTTTACAGCATGCGCACCGCTTTCTTTCATAATTCGTATTGCAGAGTTCAATGCTTCTTTAGAATTAGCTTGATAAGATCCAAAAGGTAAATCAACAACAACAAGCGCTCTATCAATTCCTCTCACAACACTTCCTGCGTGATAAATCATTTGATCTAAAGTAATTGGAAGTGTTGTTTCATGGCCAGCCATAACATTACTAGCACTATCGCCAACAAGTATTACATCAATTCCTGCACTGTCAATAATCTTAGCCATTGTATAATCATATGCTGTTAGCATAGCAATTTTTTCGCCTCTACGTTTCATTTCTTGTAAAACGTGAGTGGTTACTTTTTTTATTTCTTTACGAGTTGGCATAATATTAAAATGGATGAAATTAAAAAACCCAACCTAAATTAGATTGGGTTTAAATAAATTTTTAGTTAAAATTAGTAAGTAGAAAATCCTGACCTATCTGTTATTTTATGCTCAATTAATAATCCTACACATGCAGCATCTGTAGATTTATGTTTTTCTTTTTCAGTTGCTCCCTGTGGTACAACTACTTCGATAATTAACTGACGGGTACTTACGCTTTGAAATTCGAAAACTTGAGTATCTTCAGCTGCACCATTATCAAACAATAATTCGTTAGTACGAGAATCAAAAATCTTATAGCTTACCTTATCACCTAAAACAGTTTCGCAACAAACTGAAATTCTATAATCCATTCCTTTATAGATTACACAACGCAATTTAGAAACCATTCCCTGATTAAATAATCCACTTTTACTTTGAGCATTATAAAGCCATTTTTCGCCTTTTCCGCCGCTACCTAGTGAACAATATTTTTTATGAAAATTTCCACAAACCCCGGCTTGAGAAAATGACGATGAGCTTATTACAGCAACAATTAATATGGTTATAAAGTATTTCATGATAAAAATATTATTTAGTTAATGTATAAGAATTACGAAGCGTTTTAATTTTTGAAACGATTACATCGTAAACATCTTTAGTAATGAATAATTGTTTACCACCACCTAACATTGCTGTTTTACTTGTTTCTTTTGTTGCAGTCGAAGCAACATCTTTTTCGCTAATTTTATTAAACTCCGCTAATAAACCTTCAAAATCAACTTTAACGGAAGCCACATTAGGATCTGATTCATGTTTCTTCAAAAACTCAACTAAGTTTTCTAATGTGTATTTTTGATCAGCTAAACGTTCGATAACAGGACTTTTTTCTTCGAATTTTGCTAAGTTAGTTGCAATATAAATACTTTCTAACCAACCACCAGCAACCACAAGTGCTAAAGTCGGCCCCTGTTTACTATCTTCCAAAGCCTCAAAAGAAGAAAAATAAACATCGTCTGTGATTACAGCTAATGAATCTGAAGTTCCAATATTATTTTCTAAACGTTTTAAAACTTCTGGTTTAATTGCAGTAGAAACTCCAATTTGGTCGCCCATTGTTTTTACTGTTTTAAAATATTTTAATGATTCCGAACCAATCCCAAAAATACTGCAATAACTTAAATCGCAACTATAAATACCAAAATTTAAAGATTTGGATTTATTATCAGTATAATTTTTTTCATTTGAAGGAGGATTTAAAAACGAAGTGTTTTTATTATTCTTACCGCCAACCATTTTAATAAAAGTTAGCATTTCTCCTGGAGAAGGCACTTGAAAAAATGTTTCAGATACCGGGTTAATTATTGGTTCTTCTGTTTTTACAGAATCTCCTGTTTCAATTTCTTCGGACTTTTCTCCGCCTCCACAATTGCTAAACGTAAACGCCGTAATTGCAGAAAAAAATAATAGAGTTGATTTGTTCATCTGTTCTTTTTATATTTTTTAAAGATATTATTTTTTTTAGTTTTTTAATAATTTATTTACTAATGTAGCCGCTTCATGAAATTCAATTGCTGAATAAACTTTTAATCCGGATTCATCAATGATTTTCTTAGCAGCTTCGGCATTTGTACCTTGTAAACGAACAATTATTGGCACATTAATAGTACCCATGTTTTTGTAAGCGTCAACAATTCCTTGCGCAACACGGTCACAACGAACAATTCCGCCAAAAATATTAACTAAAATTGCTTTAACATTAGGGTCTTTTAATATTATTCTAAAAGCCTTTTCAACACGTTCAGCATTTGCAGTTCCACCAACATCTAAAAAGTTTGCAGGCTCTCCACCACTTAATTTAATAATATCCATTGTGGCCATTGCCAAACCTGCACCGTTAACCATACAACCAACATTCCCTTCCAACTTCACATAATTTAATTCCGCAATTCTAGCTTCAACATCTGTTGGATCCTCTTCGGTAATATCACGCATTGCTTCATAAGAAGGGTGACGGTATAATGCGTTATCATCAAAAGAAACTTTACTATCTACTGCAATTATTTTATCATCGCTAGTTTTTAAAACAGGATTAATTTCAAATAAAGAAGCGTCAATACTTTCGTAAGCCTTATATAATGATAAAACAAATTTCACCATTTCCTTAAATGCATTACCACTAAGCCCTAAATTAAAAGCAATTTTACGTGCTTGAAAAGCTTGTATACCAACACGTGGATCGATTTCTTCTTTCCATATTTTTTCTGGAGTATGTTCGGCAACGTGCTCTATATCCATTCCTCCTTCAGTACTATAAATAATTGTGTTTCTGCTCTTAGCACGGTCTAATAAAACACTCATGTAAAACTCTTTGGTTTCGGATGCACCCGGATAATAAACATCTTGGGTAATTAAAACTTTGCTTACTAATTTACCTGTAGCGCTAGTTTGAGGAGTAATTAAATGCATGCCAAGTATTGCAGAAGCTTTTTCTTTTACCTCATCTAAACTTTTCGCTAATTTAACTCCACCACCTTTGCCACGACCACCAGCATGAATTTGAGCTTTTACAACAACCCAATCGCTATTGTATTTTGCTTTTAGTTCCTTTGCAGCTTCTACAGCTTGCTCTGCAGTTTCAGCTACTATTCCTTCTTGAATTGCAACTCCAAAACTTTTTAAAATACTTTTACCTTGATATTCGTGAATGTTCATATTAGATTTATTTTTATTTTTTTGATTCTGAATTGCTTAATAAACAGATTCTTTCACTTAGTTAATGTGCTTCAAATTTAAGGTTTTATTTGAAATAGAAAAGTTTGAAATAAAAAAATCCCGATAAATTAATTTACCGGGATTTTTTTGAATTTAGAATATTATCTAAATAGACTTACATTGCCTTTTTGCTCATACCCTGACCCATCTTTTCCGGTGGCTTTTATAATATAGAAATAGGTGCCAGATGGTAACTCTTTACCTGCTTGATTTTTACCATCCCATTCAATATTACCTGTTGAACTTGTGCTTTCAAATATTTTATTTCCCCATCTGTCAAAAATTAAAGCGTTGATTTCTGATAAGTTGGCCACTTTTAAGAAAAACACATCATTACTTCCATCACCATTTGGCGTAAATACATTTGGTACTTCTAGTTTTGATGGCAGTTCTACTTTAATAACTTTTACAACGGTATCTAAACAGCTTCCTTTGCTAACATATAACGTTACCGAATAAGTTCCTGGCTGTGTATAAATTGTAGTTGGTGAAATGCTTGCAGAAGTAGCAATCTGACTCGATCCGTTTCCAAAACTCCAAACTGATGTTATACTTGATGTACCGGAGACAGGTGAACTTGAAGAGGATAAATTAGTAAAGTTGACAGTTAAAGGAGAGAATCCAGTGTAAGTACTTGGTAAAAAATCTCCATTAATTGAACCATTGATTACGTCTACAACACCATAGGATACACAACCGTTTGCGGGGTTTGTAACTATTATTTTATAAAAACCAACTTGATTTACAATTGTAACCGAAGATGTATAACTGCTAAAAGAAGTTGTAGGAACAGCAACCCAAGAATAGGTAAAACCAGTTGTAGTCCCACTTAAAATAGGCGAAATAGTTGCTCCAGGTGCAGCGCAATCTAAAATAAATGGTGCTGGCCCGTTTGGTGTATTTACAATTGGATAAATTCTATTGTCAGCAATAGTTTTTGTTGCAATAGCAGTGCAACCATTATTTAAATCTTTTGCTACTAAAGTATAAGTGTTACCTGGTCCAGCGGGTGTATAGGCTATATAAGTTGATGTTACTTGTTGTTCTTGTTGAGGAGAAGGCCCACTCCATATAAAACCTATTACGGGTAATGTTGGGAAAAATATTGCTGGAATATTACTTGTACTACTGTTGGTTAAATTTATCGTTGGTGTAGTACATGTTATTGAATTTCCACCAGTGATTAAGGCTGTTGGTTTTGCGGTATTCTGATAAATTGTTAAAGTTTGTGTACTCTTACATTTATTAATATTATCTGTAACACTTAATGTATAAGTTGCTACAACTGTATTGGTTGTATTAGTTGTTGTATACACTGTTAAAGTATCGCTTGGCACATTTCCAGGAAGACCAGGGAAAGCCCAGTTAAAGCTTACATTTGGCGTTCCACTTAAGCCATGTAAAACAGTACTTGGTACATAACACGATAATGTAGGATTGATTGTTGTAGCAGTAAGATTTGGTGCCGCAGTATTTAAAATAACTGAAACTTGAACTTTAGTTTCGCAAAAATTAGTATTGTCTTTTGTAATAACCGTCCACGTACCTGGTACATTTACAGTATAACTAGCCGAACTTCCAGGTGTGTAGTTTGTACTTGTTGGTGGGCCTAATATAGTGTATGAAAGTGGTCCTCCGGCTACTGGCTGGGTTTGACCATTAACTATATTAATACTGGCTATACTTGTAGTACCACAACCAAGGGTGAACTGCTGCGGACTAACAATATCAAAAGTTGGAAAGCCTGCATTTGAGGTTACCGAAAAATTTGAACAACTAGAACATCCATTTATATTATTTACAATACAATGGGTATATGTTCCTGGGCCTCCGGGTAAAAATATAGCTGTAGGAGATGGCACTGTGAGCGTACCTCCAGATGGAGAAATCCATAAATGAGTTACATTAGTTGTTGGCGTTCCAGTGCCGGTAACGGTAATAATTGATGCAACATTACACGTAATTAATTGAGAAACTGGATTAACTGTTGATGTTGGAACAGTAACATTTTGTGTTACAGTAAATACTTGTGTACTAACACAGCCTGATGCCGGGTTAACACCTGTTACAGACCATGTACCTAAATTAGAAGAACTAAAATTACCTACTGGACCTGTTTGTGGAGTTGAAAAACCATTTGTCCATGTGTAATTATAGGTTGCTGGATTTAAATTTATAGTAATTGTTGGCTGCGCACAGGTTACTGTGAAATTTGTACCACCAGGAACTAAATTAAATACTGATGGTGCTGGGGTTGGACTTATGTTGAAACCCACTGTTGTAGAACATCCACCTGCAGCAGTAACTGTTGCATTATATTGCCCAGCAGCAATGCCACCGGTACCAGAAGTTTGAGTAGGACTTACTACACTAAACGGTATAGGCGACCAATTGATGGTATAACTTGGTACTGGAAGACTGGGAAGAAAGGTAAGACCCAAATTAAATGCGTTAACGCTGCTTGTGCAACTTGCCTGAGTTGTAGTTGGTACAACACTTGGCTGCGGCTTTACGGTTACAGTTGATACAGCAGTTTGTGTAACAGATACACTCAAAGTATTTAAACCAGTAACATAAATAGTATAATTTGTGGTGGTGGTTGGACTTACAATAAATGTTGGGGTTGGCGATGTTAAAGCGCCAGGATTAAGAGAGTAACTTGGGTTTGAAAGATTGGAATTATTATTCGCTGTAATAGTTGCGGAGTTTCCCGCACAAATTGATGAATTACTAGCTAATAAACCACAGTTTGTGCTTCCAGTTCCACTAAGCTGATTGAATATTATGTTCTGGGAAACATTGGAAAAATTTGTAATTAATACCATGTAATATTGTCCTGCAATGGCTGTGGGAATAACACAAGTTTCAGTTGGACTTGAAGAATAACTACAATCAACTGTGTTGCCCGCCGTTAAACTATTGCAGGCCGTAGATAAATTAGTAAATGGCCCCCAACAAATAAAATCAACATCTTGATTAGCTGATCCTGCAATATATAAATTGATGTTTCCACTATTTGAAACCTGTAAATAATACCAGGCTGGATTTGGTTGAGAGCCTAAACATCCATAATTAGGTCCTGCTTGTGCAGGAGGCCCATTTACAGTTGCAGGAAAAGTAACACCAGAATTGCCACCAGCGCAAAATGGTTGGGCGTTAGAACAATTAGTTTGTGAGTTTGAATACAAACCAACAAACATAAATAGAAGTATAATAATTTTTTTCATAGCAATCTGTTTCTAATTACAAATGTACAAATACCTTACCAAATTGTGTTAAAAATAAAAAATCCCGATTAAATTAAATTAATCGGAATTTTTATGAATTTAGAATGTTATCTAAAGAGACTTACATTACCTTTTTGCTCATATCCTGCACCATCTTTTCCGGTGGCTTTGATTATGTAAAAATAAGTTCCTGTTGGTAACTCTTTACCTGCTTGGTTTTTACCATCCCATTGAATGTTGCCGGTTGAACTAGTACTTTCAAATATTTTATTTCCCCATCTGTCAAAAATTAAAGCATTAATTTCTGATAAGTTGGCCACTTTTAAGAAAAACACATCATTACTTCCATCACCATTTGGCGTAAATACATTTGGCACTTCTAGTTTTGATGGCAGTTCTACTTTAATAACCTTTACAACAGTATCTAAGCAACTTCCTTTGCTAACATATAACGTTACCGAATACGTTCCTGGCTGGGTATAAATTGTAGTTGGAGAAATGCTGGCAGAAGTTGTAATCTGACTCGATCCGTTTCCAAAACTCCAAACTGATGTTATACTTGATGTACCAGTTGTTGTTGAACTTGATGTAGATAAGTTAGTGAAATTTACTGTTAACGGAGCAAATCCTGTAACTGTACTTGGTAAAAAATCTCCATTAATTCCTCCGTTAATAACGTCCACATTTCCGCTCGAAACACAGCCATTTGAAGGATTTGTAACAAAAATTCTGTAAATACCAGGTTTATTTACAATTGTTATAGATGATGTATAACTACTAAACGATGTTGTTGGAACAGCTAACCAAGAATAAGTATAACCAGTAGTTGTACCACTTAATATTGGATAAATGGTTGCACCTGGCGCAGCGCAATCTAAAATAAATGAACCGGGGCCAGTTGGCGTATTTACTATCGGATAAATTCTATTATCAGCAATAGTTTTTGTTGCAATAGCGGTACAACCATTATTTAAATCTTTTGCTACTAAGGTATATGTATTACCTGGCCCAGCAGGTGTATAAGCCAAATATGTAGATGATACTTGCTGAACTTGCTGAGGAGAAGGGCCACTCCATATATAACCTATTACTGGCAATGTTGGAAAAAATATTGCAGGAATATTACTTGTACTGCTGTTAGTTAAATTAAGAGTTTCTGTTATACAGCTTATAACATTTCCACCAGTAATTAAAGCAGTAGGTCTAGCAGTATTCTGATAAATGGTTAAAGTTTGTGTACTAATACATTTATTAATATTATCCGTAACACTTAATGTATAAGTTGCCACAACTGTATTGGTTGTATTAGTTGTTGTGAACACAGTCAATGTATCACTTGGCACATTCCCAGGTGCTCCAGGAAACGACCAGTTAAAACTTACATTTGGAGTTCCACTTGTTCCCAGTAATTTTGTTTTAGGAACATCGCAAGTTAAAGTTGGATTCATTGCGGAAGCAGTTAGTTGCGGCTGAAACGTATTTTGTATTATAGAAATTGGAATTTTTGTTTCGCAATTATTGGTGTTGTCATGAACAATTACAGTGTATTGCCCAGGTACGTTAGCCGTGTAAATACTTACCGCACCAACCGTATATGTTGGTCCTACAAAACTTGGTGGTAATATCGTATATGATACTGGTCCACCCGGGGTAGGAAAAGTTGTAACATTCGAAATATTTATAGTTGCCAAACTAGTTGTGCTACAACCAATAGTAAATTGTTGCGGACTAGTAACTGTATATGTTGGAAATCCATTTGAAGAAGTTATTGTAACAGTTTTACAGACGCTACATCCGTTTAAATTATTAGTAACACAATAGGTGTAAGTTCCCGGCGCACTCGAATTATAAATAGACACCGTTCCTCCATTAGTGGCAGCACCAGGAGAAAACGGAGAATACCAAGAGTGTGTAACATTTGTTAGTGTTGAAGTTGTTATTCCTGTAAACGTGGCCGGTGCACCAATAGGGCATGTAATGTTTTGAAAAATAGGTGTTACGGTTGATGATGGAACGCTAATATTTTGCGAAACCACAAAAGTTTGAGTTGATGTACAACCACCTGCGTTAACGCCAGTTACAGACCAAGTGCCCATGTTTAAATTTGTGAAATAAGCAACTGTTCCTGTTTGTGGAGCAGATACACCATTTGTCCAAGTATAATTATTACTTGATGGATTTAAAGTTAAAACAAGAGTTGGCTGAGAGCAAGTAACCGTAAAGCTACTTCCGCCAGGTATTATGTTAAAAGAAATCGGTGATGGAGGAGGATTAATATTAAACCCAACAGTTGTAGAACAGCCGCCAGCAGCTGTAATAGTTGCGTTATATTGACCAGCAGCTATACCTCCACTTCCCGAAGTTTGAGTTGGGCTAACAACGCTAAACGGAATTGGTGCCCATGTTACCGTATAATTAGGCACAGGAAGGGCTGGTGAAAATGTTAAACCTAAATTAAATGCGTTAACCGAATTTGTACAAGTTGATTGTGTAGTAGTTGGAATAGCATTAGGCTGAGGGTTTACATAAACTACTGATGTAGCAGTAATAGTTTGCATAGCATTTAAGCCATTTAAACCTGTAATATAAGTTGTGTAAGTTGTAGTAACCAAAGGAGAAACCACAAAACTACCCGTAGTGTTTGATAAAGCCCCCGGATTTAAAGAATAAGTTGGATTGGTTAAATTAGAAAAATTTACTGGCACTATTGTTGCGCTTGAAGTTGCACAAATAGTATAATTAGGATTACAATTAGGATTACAAGTTAAGCTAGAAGTTCCTAACGTCTGAAAACTCACTAAAGTATTTACTCCACTATAATTTGAAATGCAGATGATAAATTGTTGACAGGCATTAACCGCTAATGGTGGCTCATAGTTTCCGGGGTTACCGCCTGGAGGAATATTTGCTGGTGACGCTATTCCTGTCCCACCTGAAGATGTAGCATTCCAATTACACCTTACCGGAGGCAGAGTATTGTTTGCAATATTATTACAAGCACTTCCAGAATAAGGCCACATAGCCCAATCATAAAACCCGGCCTGCGGATTCGCACTATTTCCGGCACCAAAAACAAATTCTAAATTTCCTGGGTTTGAAATAGTAATTAATAACCATTGAGGTTTTAGCTCTCCTGATAATAAACATCCTGCATTGGCTGACGCTGGATTTGTTGAAGGGTTACTAATATTACTGGGATTAGGAATATCTTGTACTGCTCCAACACCAGACGTAGCATTAAACGTAAAGTTAGGAGTTGTACATAACGGAATTGACTGAGCACAATCTGCATTAATATTTGCTTGGGAATATCCTTTGATAATACCAATAAATAAAAAAATACTTAAAATAATTTTTTTCATGTTTTTAATATTATCGGGTTATTAATTTATTAATAGATTCAAATATTTTATCTGAAGATATATTTTTATAGACTTCATTGCCCTTATCATCAAAAACAACATTTGAGTTTGGCGTAGAAATTTCAATTTTATTTAATTGAAGTAATTTTGAAGCGCCGTCTTTATTCAAAATAATAGAAGCCGCATCTCCTTCGTTATTGATGGATACACAAACAAGTCCTTTTAAGCCGCCTTTTAATTTTGCAAATTCATAAATTTTATAAATTCTATTAAACTCCTTATTAGCTTCTCTCGACTCTTGATTATTCGAAGACCAATTATTAATGGCAATCAATTTATTTTCTAAACTAATTTCTGGATAGTTTTCCTGAATAGCTTTTTTAACTTTCAAATAAACATCCGACTGCGCATTTAAAAACATCGCGAAAATGCTGAACAAAAATATTAGGCTTAATTTTTTCATGCTCTAATTTAAAGAAAAAAATTAATAAAATAAAAAATCCCCCGTTTAAATTAAACGGGGGATTTTTATTTAAAGACTAAATTTATTTATCGGTATAAACTTACGTTACCTTTTGTATCGTATTCTGTACCATCTTTTCCTTTTCCTTTAATGATGTAGAAATAAGTTCCAACTGGTAATTCTTTACCCGACATGTTTTTACCATCCCAAGCAATGTTTCCTGTTGTACTTGTACTTTCATAAACTTTATTACCCCAACGGTCAAAGATAACAGCGTTAATCTCAGATATGTTTGCCACTTTTAAGAAAAACACATCATTGCTTCCGTCACCATTTGGTGTAAACACATTAGGTACTTCTAATTTAGAAGGAATCTCTACAGTAATTATTTTCACTGTTGTGTCTTTACAAGAACCTTTAATAGCGTACATAGTTACTGTATACGTTCCAGGATTAGTGTAAGTCGTACTAGGAGAAATACTCACAGAGTTTGTTATTTGACTACCACCG